>NZ_CP029562.1:0-2542500 GCF_004136315.1 Mesorhizobium sp. Pch-S | reverse complement strand
TTTCCTCGCGCCGAAGGGCGGCAACAGCGATCATCAGCCCGACAATGGCGGGATCCGATGCAACGCCATCTGGTTCTGTGAACGGCAGCAGCGCCGCCACAGCGTCCCGCAACGGAGCCTCATCCCGCACGATGCCAAGTGCCCCGGACACAATGGAGCGAACCTGCGCAGCATCCGGCGTCGGCGATGCGCTTACCGCGATCGGGTACCGGCGCACCCGCCGCGCGCTGGAGGCGACGCTGCTGGCGACCTGCACCGCCGAAACCACCGCCTCGGTGAGGGAATTGCTGGCAAGGCGATTGGCGCCGTGCAGCCCGGTGCAGGCGACTTCACCACATGCCCACAGACCGGCGACGGAACTGCGTCCTTCGGCATCAACGGCCACGCCACCCATGTGATAGTGGGCCGCGGGCCGAACCGGAATCGGCTGGACCGAAGGATCGATGCCGGCCTTGCGGCAGAGCGCTTCGATCGCCGGGAAGCGTCCGGCGAAACGTGACCCGAGACACTGCCGCGTATCCAGGAACACACGCCGCCCTGCGGCAAGCTCGCGCCACACCGCGCGTGCCACCACGTCACGCGGCGCGAGTTCGCCGCCCGGCGTATCGGCGAGAAAGCGATGCCCATCTTCGTCGACGAGCACGGCGCCTTCACCACGCACCGCTTCGCTGATGAGCGGCATCGGCCGGTGCGGCACGTCGAGCGCCGTCGGATGAAACTGCACGAATTCGAGATCGGCCAGCACCGCTCCGGTGCGGGCGGCAAGCGCCAGCCCCTGCCCGACCGAGCCTGACGGGTTTGTCGTATTGTCAAAAAGGCCGCCGACGCCGCCGGTCGCGAGCACGACGCGACCACTGGAGAGCGCGAACACATCGCTGCCGCCCACGACGACCACTCCGGCGATCGCGCCATCCTCGATAAGCAGCCGCCTGACCTCCACACCCTCCAGCAGCGTGATCGACGATGTCTGCCGCACGGCCACTGCCAGCGCCCGAACCAGCTCGCGGCCCGTGGCGTCTCCGGCAGCATGCACGATCCGGCGGCGCGCGTGCGCGGCCTCGAGTCCCAGCCGCAGGCTGCCGTCGGGTGCACGATCGAACATCACGCCGAGCCGCTCCAGACTTGCGATCGCTGCAGGTGCTGCGCCGACGAATCGCCTGACGACAGCCTCGTCGCAAAGCCCGGCGCCGGCTCCGAGCGTATCGGCCAGGTGAAGTTCCGGATTGTCATCGCTCCCCAGGCTTGCCGCCATGCCGCCCTGCGCGAGCATACTGGACGTCTCGGTTCCCAAGGGCGCGCTGGAGATCAGCACCACGGGTTCAGGCGCCAGGCACAGTGCCGCCATCAGGCCAGCCACGCCGCTGCCGACGATTACAGGTCGGCCCTGAAGATCATCGATCGACGGCTTCATAGCGCAAGCATGCGCTCCACGGCCTGACGCGCCGCGCCCGCGACCTCGGGATCGATGGTCACGACGTGACGGTTTTCTTCAAGCGCCGCGCGGATGTTGGCCAACGTGATACGCTTCATATGCGGGCACAGATTGCAGGGGCGGACGAAATCGACCTCGGGATGGTCGACGGCGATGTTGTCGCTCATCGAGCATTCGGTCATCAAAACCACGCGCGCCGGTTTGTGCCGGCCGACATAATCCGACATCGCTGCCGTGGATCCGGCAAAATCAGCCTCGGCAACCACTTCCGGCGGGCATTCCGGGTGAGCAAGCACGGTGACGCCGGGATGGGCCTCGCGCAGTTCGCGGATATCGGCGGGCGTGAAACGCTCATGGACTTCGCAATGGCCTTTCCAGGCGATGATCTCGACCTTGGTCTGCGTGGCGATGTTCCGCGCCAGATATTCATCGGGCAGCATGATGACGCGCGGCACGCCCAGCGATTCCACCACGGCCAGGGCATTGCCCGACGTGCAGCAGACATCGGACTCCGCTTTCACCGCCGCGGAGGTGTTGACATAGGTGACGATGGGAACGCCCGGATAGTTCTGCCGCATCAGGCGTACATCAGCGGCCGTGATCGAATCGGCCAGCGAGCAGCCGGCATCGAGATCGGGAATGAGCACGACCTTGTCCGGATTGAGCAGCTTGGCGGTCTCGGCCATGAAATGCACACCTGCAAGCACGATGACATCGGCATCGACGGTCATCGCCTTCCTGGCGAGTGCCAGGCTGTCGCCGACGATATCGGCCACGCAGTGGAAGATTTCCGGGGTCTGATAGTTGTGCGCCAGGATGACGGCGTTGCGCTCGCGTTTCAGCGCCAGGATGGCGTCGATGTCGCCGGAGAAGACCGGCCATTCCATCGGCGGAATGACACGCTGCACGCGCTGGTAAAGGGTGGCTGAAGCGGATGCGACAAGCGCAGCGGAAGAGACAGACATCGGCACCTCACTTTATGCTCAGTGTGAGTATATCACCGACATATGCTTACTATGAGTATAACTCCTGTCAAGACCTGGTCAGCGGCAATTTTGTCCCTGCGGCAGCACGTTCATCGAGAACGGCGTGGCGGAAGCGGTAGAGCTTCGCCGGTCGTCCACCGGTGTCGGCGGTCGTCTCCCCGGTCTCTTCGACCAGCTCCTGCTGTTCGATCAGCCGGCGGAAGTTCTGTTTGTGGACCAGCCTGCCGGCAAGCGCTTCGACGACCCGCTGCAATTGCAGCAGCGTGAAGACCGGCGGCATCAGTTCGAACACGACCGGCCGATATTTGATCTTCGATCTAAGCCGCGCGATTCCGGTGGCGAGGATCCGGCGATGATCGGCGATCATGGCAGGGCCGGGTATCAGCACGGAGCCCCGTTCGCCGCGGCCGCGCGTCGCCTCTTCCACCAGCCCCGCCTCGTAGAGCAGCTCGTAGCGCTGCAGGCAGAACTCTTCGTTCCACGGATGATCGTCGAAGCCGAAGGCGATCGCCGCTCTGCGCCGCCGTTCTTCGCGTGACACGACATCCGTGGTCCCCTTTGCCCAGGCCGTCAGCTGCGGCTGGACAATTTCGGTGATCAGGGCGGGGACGCCGGCACGATGGTCCTCCCATGGAAAGAAGTCGTACCAGCTGCGCCACGCACGTTTCGCGGCAGCTGAGGAGTGATCCATGCGGGTCAATGCCAGGTAGCTGATGGAGATCACCCGCTCCTGGCGCTCGTCGCCGATGCGGTCGCTGTCGGCGAATGTATAGAGTTGTTCGATATAACCAAGCTGGTGGCTGGTCTGCTGCTCCACCCATGTTCGCAGGCCGAACTGCAGGGATCGGTGGCCAAGCTCGAACGGACCCGAAGGAAGCCCGTCTGCAACCCCGACGGTAAGGACGCGTGGCTCCTGGTCGGCAACGGCCACCACAACAGCAATGAGATCCACATCGTGGTTCTTGCCGGCTGGCTTGCGCTTTCCTGTGTCTGTCATGCGATCCTGCATGGTTTCCGGGTTCGGTAGAAAGATGACGGATTTACCGGTCGATCCGCGTCGAGAGGATGATGGAAGACAACGTGCGTTCCACGCCGTCCATTGCGCCGATCCGGTCGAGCAGCGCATCGAGATCGCTGATCGAGGCCGATTCGACCGTCACGATCATGTCGAAGCTGCCGCTGACCGAATGCAGGGAACGCACCTGGCCAAGCGCCCGCAGATCTTTCACGACGCGTTCAGCCGCTTTCGGCGCCACCGTCAACAGCACATGCGCGCGCACCAGTCCCTGCTCATAGTCGGGTGCCAGCCGCACACCATAGCCAATGATGATGCCGCGCGCCTCCAGCCGTTCGATGCGGCTTTGCACCGTCGTGCGCGAAACACCCAGCCTTCGGGCGAGTTCTGCGGTCGACGCGCGCGCATTTTCACGCAGCAGTGTGATGAGGTCTCTGTCGGCTTGGCTCAGCATTTTCCCACGTGACTTCGCATTCTGACGAGCAGCCTCGGCGATTTTGTCGAAATGCGTCGGCGTTTTGTTCAATCGCACACTTCCATTCGTCAGGCAAACTGCGATTCCTGCCCTTGAAACATCCATAAGAAAGGGCTTGGCCATGAAGGAAATCGTTGTTGTCGGCGCGGGCAAGATCGGCTCGACCATTGCAGATATGCTGGCCGCGACCGGTGACTATCGTGTCACCATCGTCGACCGCTCCGCAGCGCAGCTCGCCGCACTTGAAGTTGGTGCCGGTGTCGCCACGGTGGAAACCGACATCGAAGCGGCCGGTGCTCTCGAAGCCGTGCTTGCCGGCAAGTTCGCCGTGCTCAGCGCCGCGCCCTTCCATCTCACCACCCGCATCGCCGAAGCAGCTGCTTCCGCCGGTGTCCACTATCTCGATCTGACCGAGGACGTCGCCTCGACCCGTCGCGTCAAGGAACTGGCCAAGACCGCAAAGACCGCCTTCATTCCGCAGTGCGGCCTCGCGCCGGGCTTCATCTCGATCGTCGCCAACGACCTCGCAAGCCGCTTCGATAGCCTCGAAAGCGTGCGCATGCGCGTCGGCGCGCTGCCGCAATATCCGTCGAATGCCCTGAACTACAACCTGACCTGGAGCACCGACGGCGTCATCAATGAATATTGCGAGCCTTGCGAAGCCATCGTCGAAGGCGAGCTGATCGAAGTGCCGCCGCTGGAAGAGCGCGAGGAGTTCTCGCTCGACGGCGTCACCTACGAAGCCTTCAACACCTCTGGCGGCCTGGGCACGCTGGCAGAAACCCTGAAGGGCAAGGTGCGCACGCTCAACTACCGCACCATCCGCTATCCTGGCCACGCCGCAATCATGAAGGCGCTGCTCAACGACCTCGGCCTGCGCCATCGCCGCGAAGTGCTGAAGGACATCCTGGAGAATTCGCTGCCGGCCACCATGCAGGACGTGGTCATTGTCTTCGTGACCGTCTCGGGCCGCAAGAACGGCCGCCTGCTGCAGGAAACTTACGCCAACAAGGTCTACAGCCAGCGTTCCGGCCAGATCGTGCGCAGCGCCATCCAGATCACCACGGCCTCCGGCATCTGTGCCGTGCTCGACATGCTGGCTGACGGCACGTTGCCGGCCACCGGCTTCGTCAAGCAGGAAGACATCGCACTCGACAGCTTCCTGGCCAACCGCTTCGGCCGCGCCTATGCGCAGCACGAACGCACCGACCGCCTGGCGAGCTGAGACGCCAGCCGGCCCGATCGAATGTGATCAAACAAAAACCCGCCGGCTGGTCCCGGCGGGTTTTTTGTTGGGATGCATCGTCGCTGCGAGCACACTTGCTCAGATATGCAATGCGTGCCCGAGCGCCTTGAGTGCAGCTTCCGGAAACGCCTCGCCCTGCGTCGGATGCGCGTGGATCGTGCCGGCGATGTCTTCGAGGCGCGCGCCCATCTCCAGTGCCAGCCCGAACGCCGCGGCCAGTTCGGAAACACCGTTGCCGACGGCCTGTATGCCCAGCACCAGATGATTGTCGGCGCGCGCGACGACACGGACGAAGCCGCTTTCGCCGAGCTTGGTCATGGCGCGGCCATTGGCCGTGAACGGAAACAGCCCGGTCTTGATCTCGCCGCCTAGGGCCTTCGCTTCCTCCGGCGACAATCCCACGCTCACCACTTCCGGATCAGTGAAACAGACCGCCGCAATGGCTCGCTTGTCCCAGCTGCGTTTGTGGCCGGCCACGATCTCGGCCACCATCTCACCCTGCGCCATGGCGCGGTGTGCCAGCATCGGCTCACCGGTGACGTCGCCGATCGCAAAGACCCCACGCATCGAAGTGCGGCATTGCTCGTCGATGCGGATGAAACGACCGCTCATGTCGAGGTCGATCTGATCGAGACCCCAGCCTTCCGTCACAGGCTTGCGCCCGACCGTGACCAGGATCTTGTCGGCCTCGATCTTCACGTCCTTGCCGGCAGCCGTTTCCACCAGCAGCGCGTCGCCCTTGGTCGAAAGACCCTTGGCCTTCGCTTCGGTCAACACCTCGACGCCAAGTTCCCCCAGCCGCTTGATCACCGGCTTGGTCAGCTCGGCGTCATACTGCGCGAGCAGGCGCGGCAGCGCTTCGACCACGGTCACTTTCGCGCCGAGCTTGGCAAAAGCCATGCCGAGCTCGAGCCCGATGTAACCGCCGCCGACGATGGCGAGCCGCTCCGGCACCTTGTCCAGCGACAGCGCTTCGGTGGAAGAGATCACCGGACCGCCAAACGGCAGGAACGGCAGCTCCACCGGCGCAGAGCCGGTGGCGATGACCACGGTTTCGGCACGGATCACCTGCAGCCCGGTCTCGGTTTCGACTTCCACGGTCTTGCCGTCGCGGAAGGTTGCCCAACCTGAGACATGCTTGACCTTGGCTTTCTTGAGCAGCCCGGAAACACCATTGGTAAGCCGGATTACTATTCCGTCTTTCCAGACGATGGTCTTGCCGAAATCGAGCGACGGAGCTGTTGTGGCAATGCCGAGGGGACTGGTGCCCTCGGCCATGTGCGAAACCTTCTCGAACTCTTCCGCCGCATGGATCAATGCCTTGGACGGGATGCAGCCGATGGTGAGACAGGTGCCACCTGGCTTCGCCGCCTCGACGATGACGGTGTCGATGCCGAGCTGACCGGCACGGATGGCGCAGACATAGCCGCCGGGGCCGGCGCCTATGACGAGGAGTTTGCAGGAGATATCCTTCATTGCCCAAGTCCCCGTCTTGCAAGCTTCGCTGGCTGATGATCGTGAAATAAGCGCATGGTCAGTTATCCACGAAGATCAGCGCCGGGGTTTCGAGAAGCGCCTTGATGCGCTGGACGAACACAGCCGCATCCCAGCCGTCGACGATGCGGTGATCGAAACTGGACGACAGGTTCATCATCTTGCGCGGGACGAACTGGGTGCCATCCCACATCGGCCGCACCATCATCTTGTTGACACCGATGATCGCGACTTCCGGATGATTGATGACCGGCGTGGTGACAACACCGCCCATAGCGCCCAGCGAAGTGATGGTGATGGTCGAGCCGGAAAGTTCGTCGCGGGTCGCCGTTCCGTTCTTGGCGGCCTCGGCCAGGCGATTGACCTCGGCGCCGCAGTCCCAAAGGTCGCGCGCCTCGGCATGTTTCACCACCGGCACGACCAGCCCGTTTGCGGTCTGGGCGGCGATACCGATGTTGATGCCGCCATGCTGGTGGATGATACCGGCCTCGTCGTCGAACAGCGAATTGAGCAACGGCTGCTCGCCGATTGCCTTGACCATGGCCCGCATCAGGAAAGGCAGCAGCGTCAGCTTCGGCCGATCCGCGCGTTTCTCCTTGTTGAGAGCGGCGCGCAGATCTTCCAGCGCCGTCACATCGACTTCCTCGACATAGGTGATGTGCGGAATGCGCGATTTGGCGAGTTTCATCTTCTCGGCGATCTTGCGCCGAAGCCCGATGACCTTGATCTCCTCGACACTCTCGTTGCGCGAAAGACCGCTCGCCGGCCGTGCCGTTTGCGGACCGCGAGAGAGGAACGCGTCAATGTCCTCATGCCCGATCCGTCCTGCCGGACCGCTGCCGGTGACCTGGCGCAGGTCAATGCCGGCCTCCCTGGCACGAAGCCGCACCGCCGGCGATGCCAGCGGCTTTTCGCCTTCGGGGCGCGGTGCACCGCCGGTCGAGGCAGACGGACGCGATACGCTGTTCGCTGCTGCCGGTGCCGGCGAAGGCTTCGGTTCAACTGGTTCCTTGCGCACCACTTCGGCTGGAGCTTCCTTTGCGAGCTCAGCCTTCGCAGGTTCCTCGGCCTTGCCAGCAGCCGCGGGCTTGGCGTCGGCGGCTGCCGTCACATTGCCTTCACCGACCACCTTGAGCCGTACGATCGGCGAACCGATCGCCACCGTGTCGCCGATCTCTGCACCCAGCCAGAGAATCTCACCGTCGACGGGCGACGGGATTTCCACCGTCGCCTTGTCGGTCATGACAGCCGCCAGCACGGTATCCTCGCGGACGAGGTCGCCAACCTTGACGCTCCATTCGACGAGCTCCGCCTCAGCCACGCCTTCGCCGACATCGGGCAACTTGATGATATATTCACCCATGTCAGGCCTCCATCGTGGCGATAAGCGCGCGACCGACCCGGGCCGGCCCGGGGAAATAGTCCCACTCCTGTGCATGCGGGTAAGGAGTGTCCCAGCCGGCAACGCGCATCACCGGAGCCTCGAGATGGTAGAAGCAATTTTCTTGGACCAGCGACATCAGCTCGGCGCCAAAGCCGGAGGTCAGCGTCGCTTCGTGAACGACAACACAACGGCCGGTCTTCTTCACCGACTCGACGATCGTATCGAGATCGAGCGGCAGCAAGGTGCGCAGATCGATGATCTCGGCATCGACGCCGGTCTCTTCCGCCGCCGCCTGGGCGACATAGACCATGGTTCCATAGGCAAGCACCGTCACCGCATTGCCCGGCCGACGGATCACCGCCTTGCCGAGTGGCACGGTGTAGTGGCCGTCGGCGACTTCGCCGAGGTCATGTTTGGACCAGGGTGTGACCGGCTTGTCGTGATGGCCGTCGAAAGGGCCATTGTAGAGCCGCTTCGGCTCCAGGAAGATGACCGGATCCGGGTCTTCGATTGCGGCAATCAGCAAACCCTTGGCATCTGACGGATTGGACGGCACCACCGTCTTCAAACCCGAGACGTGGGTGAACAGAGCCTCGGGGCTCTGGCTGTGGGTCTGGCCACCGAAGATGCCGCCACCCGTCGGCATGCGCACGACGATCGGGCAGGTGAAATCACCATTGGAACGGTAGCGGATGCGAGAGGCTTCCTGGGTCAACTGGTCGTAGGCAGGAAACATGTAGTCGGCAAACTGTATTTCCACACAGGGTTTCATCCCGTAGGCAGCCATGCCGATCGCCGCGCCGACGATGCCGGATTCATTGATCGGTGCGTCGAAACAGCGGCTCTTGCCATATTTGGCCTGCAGGCCCTGCGTGCAGCGGAAAACGCCGCCGAAAAAGCCGACATCCTCGCCGAAGACGACGACACGTTCATCCAGCCCCATCGCGACATCCATGGCATCGCGAATAGCCTCGATCATGGTCTTGCGTGCCATGGTTCAGATCCCAGCCTGCTGGCGTTGCCGTTTGAGATGCGGTGGCATCTCGGCATAGAGCCCTTCGAACATGTCGCGGATCGACGGCTTCCCGCCGGCATGCAGCGTGCCGTGTGACTCGGCCTCCTTCTGCGCCGCGATGACGGTTTCGAGGATTTCGGTCTCGGCCTGCGCATGGCGCTCATCCGACCAGACGCCGCGATGAATGAGATGGTTCTTCAGCCTCACCACCGGGTCGCCCAGCGGCCAGGCCTCTGATTCCGCCTTCGGCCGATAGGCCGATGGATCGTCCGAGCTCGAATGCGCGCCGGCGCGATAGGTCACATATTCGATCAGCGTCGGCCCGAGATTGGCGCGCGCGCGTTCCGCCGCCCATTTCGCCACCGCATGCACGGCAAGATAGTCATTGCCGTCGACCCGCAACGCCGGAATGCCGAAGCCGAGGCCACGCGCCGCGAACGTGCCGGCACCGCCGCGGGCGATACCCTGGAAGGTCGAGATCGCCCATTGGTTGTTGACGATGTTGAGGATGACCGGGGCCTTGTAGGTCGAGGCAAACACCAGCGCCGAATGGAAATCCGATTCCGCGGTCGAACCATCGCCGATCCACGCAGCGGCGATGCGCGTGTCACCGCTGATCGCAGAAGCCATCGCCCAGCCCACCGCCTGGATGTACTGGGTGGCAAGATTACCGGAAATCGAGAAGAAGCCGTGCTCCTTCGAAGAATACATGATCGGCAGCTGCCGTCCCTTCAACGGGTCGGCCTCGTTCGAGTAGATCTGGTTCATCATCGTGACCATCGGATAGTCGTCGGCGATCAGAAGCCCGGCTTGCCGATAGGTCGGGAAATTCATGTCGCCCTTGTCGAGCGCCTTGCGGAAGGCGCAGCTCACCGCCTCCTCACCCAGATGCTGCATATAGAATGACGTCTTGCCCTGGCGCTGCGCCATCTGCATGCGCACATCGAAAGCCCTCAGCGTCATCATGTGACGCAGGCCTTCCAGAAGTTCCTCATCGCTGAGCATGTCGGCCCAGGGACCGACCGCTTCGCCGGCCCGGTCCAGGACCCGGATGATCGAAAAGGCCAGGTCGCGGATTTCACGCGGATCGACATCGATCGGTGGTTTGGGCACGGAGCCGGCCTTGGGGATGGGAACGTTGGAGAAATCCGGTGTTCCACCCGGCCTGACCTCCGGTTCCGGAACATGAAAGCGCAACTTCCCGGCTTCGGCCATGGGCTCTCGTCCTCCACTGCATCGAAGCGCCGGACGTCCAGGGGACGTGCACAGATCGCTCCATCACTTTCACTCTGCGATGTTGGCATATCTTCGACGCCGAAGCAGCGCCAAAGTACCTCCACCCGTTTGCCTCTCCCAGCACGGTGCTCTCGGCTCCGGCGGCGGCGCAATGTTGCAGGAAACGCGCGTAATATCCCGTCTCATCCATGCCTCTTGCGGCAACAAATGCGATTGCTTGCCGTGACTTCCATTCCAAAAGCTGCCGCAAGCGCTGTGAGCGCTTGTGCTGTTTTTCGATCCACCGGATTCGCTTCCTGCGCGTTCGTTCTCCGATTTTCGGACGTCGGTGGCACAAAACGGCCGCCCACAGCACATGCTTTGAGCGCCGCATCATGCTAGGGGACCAGCATGGCACAGAAGAAAGCCTCAGAAGTCGATTCGTGGCTGGCCCGGCCGGACCCTGGGACCTGGCTGGTGCTCATCTATGGCCCGGACCGCGGGCTGGTGGCGGAGCGCGCGCGGGTTTTCGCAGCGCGTACCGGACTGCCGCTCGATGACCCCTTCTCCGTTGTGAAGCTGGATGCCGGCGACGCCGACCGCGACCAGGGCCGCCTGCTCGATGAGGCCCGCACCGTGCCGATGTTTTCCGATCGGCGCCTGCTGTGGCTGCGCAACGCCGGCGCCCAGAAGAACCTCGCCGACGACGTGAAAGCCCTGCTGGCCGAGCCACCGCGTGACGCCATCGTGCTGATCGAGGCTGGTGACCTGAAGAAAGGTGTCGGGCTGCGCGCAACAGTCGAGGCGGCGAGCGGCGCGATGGCGCTGCCCTGTTATGCCGACGACGCGCGCGACATCGAGACCGTCATCGATGACGAACTCGGCAAGGCCGGAATGACGATGACGCTTGAGGCACGCCAGGCCTTGCGCCGCAATCTCGGCGGAGATCGCCTCGCCTCGCGCAGCGAAGTCGAGAAGCTGGCGCTCTACGCGCACGGCCGCCGCGAGATTACGCTGGAAGACGTGCGCATGCTGACCGGCGATGTCTCCGGACAATCCTTTGATGATGCGGTCGATGCCGTGCTGGCGGGCAGGCTGGACGATTTCGACACGGCTTTCACCCGTCAATGCCAGGCTGGCGGGCAGCCATTCCTGGCGCTGGCTGCCGCGATGCGTCAGTTCCAGGCGTTGCATGCGATGCGTGGCGCAATGGAGGCCGGTGGCGGGCGCAATGCGGCTTCGGTCGTTGCCGCCCACAAGCCGCCGGTTTTCTTCACGCGACGCCGTTTGATCGAGACGGCGCTGGAGCGTTGGAGTTCCGAAGCCCTGAACCGGGCGCTGGCACGACTCCAGGCCGCTGTCCTGCAGACACGGAGGCGATCCGATCTTGCCGAGCCGATTGCCCGGCAGGCCTTGCTGGGCATTGCCGTGGAAAGCGCGCGGCTGGCGCAACGACGGTAGAGCAAACCCGCAGGTAGGTGACGGGTTTCGTCCGAAAAGCAGCGACGCGTCTCGCTTTCCAGGGGGCGAAAACGCCTCGATCAGCGCCAAGGCGGTCACAAAGCTATTTTACCACAGTGACTTAGCGCAAAGCGGTTGATGTCGAATCAGCAGCTCAGGCCTGTTTCAGCCGCCGGCAGAGGTCGTCTAGTTGGTCGAGCGAACGGTACGAGACACGCAGCTCGCCGCCCCCGCTCTTGTGCGCGATCACCACTTTCATGCCGGTGACATCGGACAGCAGCTTTTCCAGTGCCAGCGTATCCGGATCCTTCTCCGTGGGCGTCGAGAGCTTGGCCTCGCGCTGCGCCTGCACCGGCATCTGCGCGAGCGCTTCAGCCTGACGGACCGAAAGCCCTTCTTCCACGATACGCTTGGCAAGTCCTGCCGGATCCTGTGCGGTGACCAGCGTGCGCGCATGGCCGGCTGACAAGGAGCCATCCACCAGCATGTCGCGGATGACATCCGGCAGTTTCAGAAGCCTTAGTGTGTTGGCGACATGGCTGCGGCTCTTGCCGATCACCTGGCCGAGATCGGCCTGGCTATAGCCGTGATCGTCGATCAGCTGCTGGTAGCCAAGCGCCTCTTCGACCGCGTTGAGATCGGCACGCTGCACGTTTTCGATGATCGCCAACTCGAGCGCCGTACGGTCATTGACCTCTCTTACGATCACCGGAATCTCGATCAGGCCGGCGCGTTGCGCTGCCCGCCAGCGCCGCTCGCCGGCGATGATTTCGTAGCGGCCCTGCTGTGTGGGCGACGAACGCACCACCACCGGCTGGACCACGCCATGTTCGCGAATTGACTGGGAAAGATCCGTCAGCTCGGCATCCCCGAAATGGCGGCGCGGGTTGCGCGGATTGGGGGAGACGAACTCGATCGGAACCTTGCCGTCAGCCGCAGGACGCGGCTGTTCGGTAGCCGAGGCCGCAGGTCGGTCGATTTCGCCGATCAGTGCTGCAAGCCCTCGTCCCAGCCGCTTTCTCGAAGGATCGTCGTTCATCTCAGGTCTTCCAGGTCGTTTTGCTCAGGCAATTCCAGGAAAAGTATACAACGGTTTTCCAACCAGAATTGTGTAAAAACAAGGAGTTAGAGCGCTTCCGCGTTTCCGTCAAAAACGGAACCGCTCCAGTGTATCAAATCCTATGCGGCCCGCAGCTGCCGCTCGCGGCGAATCACTTCCGAAGCCAGCTGCAGATAGGCCTGGCTGCCGGAACATTTGAGATCATAGAGGATCGCCGGCTTGCCGTAGGACGGCGCTTCCGACACGCGCACATTGCGCGGGATGATCGTCTCATAGACCTTGTCGCCCATATAGGCGCGCACATCCTGCACGACCTGGTTGGCGAGGTTGTTGCGACCATCGAACATGGTGAGCACGATGCCTTGGATGCTCAAATTCGGGTTGATCGATCCGCGCACCTGCTCGACCGTTTCGAGCAGCTGGCTCAGACCTTCTAGTGCGAAGAACTCGCACTGCAGCGGCACCAGCACCGAATCAGCTGCCGCCATCGAATTCAGCGTCAGCAGGTTGAGTGACGGCGGGCAGTCGATCAGCACATAGCTGAACTGATCGGAGGCATGGATGGCGTTGCGCAGGCGCAGCACACGATCCGGTGCCGAGGCGATCTCCATCTCGATGCCAAGCAAGTCGAGCGTCGAAGGAACGATCGACAGGCCGGGTACGGCCGTCGGCATTGCCGCAGCCTCGAGATCGAGCTGGCCGGTGAGCACATCGTAGGAAGAGACCGCACGATCGCGACGATCGATACCGAGCCCGGTACTGGCATTGCCCTGAGGGTCGAGGTCGACGATGAGCACACGCTCACCGATCGCGGCGAGCGCTGTTGCCAGGTTGATGGCGGTGGTCGTCTTGCCGACACCGCCCTTCTGGTTGGCAACCGTAATGATCCTGGGTCCGGTGGAGGTCATGGTTTTCCGCCACAAATTCATTTCGCTAGCATCACACGTTGAATCAAACTCTGCGAACATTTCGCAGCTCAAGCACAACCCCTTGTGGGTCGATCATGCTTGGATGTTCTACCAGATCGAAGCGCCAGCGGTGAGTGCTTTCTTCGATTTCCCGCTGATAATCCCGCCCTTTGTGGAACAAGGCACGTGCGCCCGAAGCCAACCAGGGCTCCGTGAGATCGAGGAGATCGACCAGCGAAGCCAAGGCACGTGCTGTAACGATCTCCGGCACACCCACAAATGGATATGAGTCTTCGATACGCCTGGCAATGATCCGCGCGGGCAAACGAAACTGCCCGACAGTTGCCTGCAGGAAGCCAGTCTTCTTGCGATTGCTCTCGACCAGACCAATCGACCCACCACGCTCCCCGAGCAGAAACGCCATCACCAGTCCAGGGAAGCCACCGCCGGAGCCGATATCCACCCAGCGCGTTGCTGTCGGTTCTATCGCCGCGAGCTGCGCACTATCCAGGATATGCCGGCGCCAGACGTCGCCTTCCGTCGAGGACGCAACGAGATTTATGCTTCTGTTCCATTTCAGGAAGTGTGCCTCAAAGGCCTCGAGCGCCGCAAACGTTTCACGTGAAACGTCTCCCGCCACTTCCCGCAAACTCTCGTAGGATGCAGCGCTCACGCGGCGCCCTTCTCGACGATTTCCGCATTTCGGATATGAGCCACAATCACGGCCAGGGCCGCCGGGGTCATACCCTCCATGCGCTGGGCTTCGGCGATCGACCGCGGTTTGCGATCCCGCATCTTCTGCTTGAGTTCATTGGACAGTCCGGCTACAGCGCCGAAATCAAGTTCTGCGGGAATCTGCCGGCCTTCCTCGCGGCGCAGTTGCTCCGCATCCGCTTTCTGACGATCCAGATAGACGGAATACTTTGCTTCGATCTCCAGAGCTTCCGCCGTCTTGGCATCGATGGCTCCAAACTGCGCATCGATCCTTGCCAGCCAGGCTACATCGACATCCGGATAGGCCAGCAGCTCATACGCGGAGCGCCGCACTCCATCCTTGTTGATCTCCAGCCCATGGTTCGCCGCCTCGTTCGGGGTGAAACGGATCTGCTTCGCCAACTCACGCGCCGAGTCGATCCGTGTCCTGATTTCTTCGAAGCGACGGGTTCGCTCCACCGAGACGATACCGAGGTCGATGGCTTTCCCCGTCAAACGCTCATCGGCATTGTCGGCGCGCAATGACAACCTGAACTCCGCGCGCGACGTAAACATACGATAAGGCTCGGCAATGCCGCGGCTTGTAAGATCATCGATCATCACCCCGATGTAAGCTTCGGTGCGGCTGAACACGACCTGGCTGCTGCCGCCGGCGCGGCGCGCCGCGTTCAAACCTGCGACAAGCCCTTGCGCCCCGGCCTCTTCATATCCCGTCGTACCGTTGATCTGACCGGCAAGAAACAGTCCCTGGACTTTGCGGGTCTCGAGCGACTGGTGCAGTTCGCGAGGATCTATGTGGTCATATTCGATGGCATAACCCGGCTGCAGCATCGTCGCGCGTTCAAGGCCCGGGATCGTCTTGAGCAATTCAAGCTGCGCATCTTCCGGCAACGATGTCGAAATCCCGTTCGGGTAGACCGTCGGATCATCGAGACCTTCGGGCTCCAGGAAGATCTGATGACCCTCACGGTCGCCGAACTTGACGATCTTGTCCTCGATGGATGGGCAATAGCGTGGTCCCACGCCTTCGATCTCGCCGGAGTACATGGCGGAGCGATTGAGATTGGCACGGATAACAGCGTGCGATTGCGGAGTCGTGCGCGTAATACCGCAATCAATCTGCGGATTGCGGATACGATCCGTCATCAAAGAGAACGGAACCGGGTTCTCATCCGCGGCCTGACTCTCCAGAACTTTCCACTCGATCGTGCGCCCATCCAGCCGCGGCGGTGTGCCTGTCTTCAAACGACCGAGCTTGAAACCGATGCGCTCCATGGTTGCCGACAGGCCGACGGACGCTTGTTCATTCATGCGTCCCGCAACGATCTTGCGGTCGCCGATATGGATCAATCCGCGCAGGAATGTACCTGTGGTCAAGACCACGGCGCCACAAGACAGACGTCGACCGTCAGCCAGCACTACCGCTGAGACGATGTTGTCTTTGACCTCGAGATCGAAAACCTCGCCTTCGATCACGTCGAGATTTGGCTGCGCCTGGATGGCATCCTGCATCGCCAGCCGGTACAGCTTGCGATCAGCCTGCGTTCGGGGACCGCGCACAGCAGGACCCTTGCGGCGATTCAGCAGACGAAACTGGATACCAGCAGCATCGGCGACACGGCCCATCAGGCCATCCATGGCATCGATCTCGCGAACGAGATGACCTTTGCCGAGACCGCCGATAGCGGGGTTGCAAGACATCACGCCGATCGTGTCGAAGCGCAACGTGACCAAAGCACAGCGTGCACCAGCGCGGGCTGCAGCGCTGGCAGCCTCGCAGCCGGCATGGCCGCCTCCAACCACGACGACGTCGTAGCTGCTGATCATTGTTTATGCTCCAGGAGTTTCGCTAGCGCTGTCATGTTCTTCCGAATGATTCCTGTCAAGAAAAACCGAACGTTTCACGTGAAACACGTATCAGTTGTGATCGATAGACAGGGCTATTGTTTCACGTGAGTCAGCCTGCCCGAGATGTTTCACGTGAGTCACCCGCGTGCCAGTGCATCCTCTCGGACGCGCAACGGACGCCATAGGAGCTTTGGTCTGGCGCATGGGGGTGGAGTGTGCCGTCCCTCTCCGAAAATCGGTTCCAGTCCTCGGGATCGAGTGCTGGTGTTTCACGTGAGTCACTTCCCAATACAGAACTGCGAGAAGATCACGTCGAGCAGATCCTCGACGTCGACGATGCCGACGATCCGGCCAAGCCGTTCTCCAGCCAGCCGTAGATCTTCTGCCTGAAGTTCCAGGTCGGTCTGGACGAGCGTCCTCTCGATGAACGCCCTGCCTTCTTCCAACAATTCGACATGGCGCAGGCGTGTTGGCAGCAAACTCCCTGCAGCACCACTGGCGCCATCCGCCAGTTCTCCGAGCGTCTCGAGCAGTTGATCCAGACCGGCGCCTGTCTTCGCAGAGACAACAAGATCGAACGCATCCTCGGCCTTCGTCTCTGCGGCGAGCAGATCCACTTTCGTCCCGACGCGAAGCAGGCGCGGGCCGGATGGTAACTCAATATCCGCCGGCGCGACGGTCACGTCCTGCAGCGCCACAATCAGGTCTGCGCTTTGAGCGCGGTTCCTCGCTCTCTGAATGCCTATGCCTTCAATCGTGCCGGCTTGCTCTCTCAACCCCGCGGTATCCGTCAATCGAACTTTCAGGCCATGCAGATCCAGCACGACTTCAAGCAGATCCCGGGTCGTTCCGGGTTCATCACTGACGATTGCGGCTTCACGCCGGGCCAGCGCATTGAACAGGCTCGACTTTCCGGCATTCGGCGCGCCCAAAATCACCACATCGAAGCCTTCGCGGATGATTTCCCCGGCATGAAACCCGCTAACATGCCCGGTGATCTCATTGGAAAGCTTGCGCATATCAGACCAGATGGTATCGGAGACGGAGCCCGGAATGTCGTCTTCGTCGGCGAAATCGATCTCAGCCTCGATCATTGCGCGCGCATGGATCAACCGCCGGCGCCAACCATCATAAAGTTCGCTCTGGGCACCGCTCGCATTAAGCAGGGCAAAACGGCGCTGAGATTCCGTCTCGGCGTTGATCAGATCCGCGAGAGCTTCGGTCTCGACGAGGTCAAGCTTGCCGTTCAGGAAAGCACGTCTGGTAAATTCACCGGGTTCAGCATGACGGATGCCGTCAATGGCGGTCAGTGTCCGCAGCAGCGCAGACACCACAGCCTTGCCACCGTGGACCTGAAACTCCGCGACATCCTCACCGGTGAAGCTGGCCGGCCCAGGAAAGAAGATCACCAACCCGGTATCGATCAGCGATCCATCGGATTGCTTCAACCGACGCAGCATCACCTCACGTTCAGGAACCGATGCGCCCAAAATCGTTTCGAGAGCGAATCGAGTCCTAGAGCCAGACAAACGCACCACCGCGACACCGGCTGGCAGCTTTCCACTCGATAACGCAACGATCGAATCCGAAAATCTCATTGTCCGCTCTTCGAAATGCCCTACCCTCCGCAACATAGAGAACAGGCTAGAACCGTGATTTTACCGCAAAAGAATCTGCTCGCTGAAGAAGCAAGTCCGTATCTGCGCCAACATGCGCAGAACCCCGTCTACTGGCGAGCCTGGTCACAGGCAGCGTTGGATGAGGCGAGCACGCTGGATCGCCCGATCCTGCTTTCCGTCGGTTATGCTGCCTGTCACTGGTGCCATGTCATGGCGCATGAAAGTTTCGAAAACGACGAAATCGCCGGCGTCATGAACCGGTTCTTCGTCAACATCAAGGTTGATCGCGAAGAACGTCCCGACATCGACCAGATCTATATGGCCTCGCTCTCCGCCATGGGCGAGCAGGGCGGCTGGCCTTTGACCATGTTTCTGACCCCTGATGGCAAACCGTTCTGGGGTGGGACTTACTTTCCGCCGCGTTCGCGCTACGGTCGGCCGGGTTTCGTCCAGGTGCTCGAGGCGGTCGAAAAGGCCTGGCGTGAGAAGCGGGACAGCCTGAACCAGAGTGCCGGCGGCTTGATCACGCACGTCGCCTCGCGGCTCTCGGCAACGCAGCCCAAGGCCCTGCTCGATCGGCAAACCCTGCCACGCCTGGCAGACGGCATCGAAAGCATGATCGACTGGAACGAAGGCGGACTGAAAGGCGCTCCGAAGTTTCCGAACGCACCCTTCATGACGGCACTCTGGCTTTCCTGGCTGCAGAACGGGACCGCTGCTCATCGCGATTCCGTCCTCCTGTCGCTGCGGAAGATGCTGGCCGGTGGCATCTATGACCATGTCGGCGGCGGCCTCTGCCGCTATTCCACCGATGCTTACTGGACCGTGCCGCATTTCGAAAAGATGCTCTACGACAACGCCCAGCTGCTGCGCATGGCGAACTGGGCTTACGCCGCCACGCATGACGAATTGTTCCGGCTTCGAATCGAAGAAACCATCGGCTGGCTTTTGCGCGAAATGCGCATCGAGAACGGAGCATTCGCCTCCAGCCTCGATGCCGACAGCGACGGCGAGGAAGGTCTTTTCTACACCTGGAGCCAGGATCAGCTCGCCGACGCGTTGCAGTCCGATCTTCCCGCTCTCGCAATCTATTATGACCTCGCTGCTCCCTCCAACTGGGAAGGCAAACCGATCCTCCGCCAGACCGACGAGCAGCGGCACCGGGAGGTTGCCAACTATCCGATCGTCGCCGGCCTGAAGGCGAAGCTCCTCGCGGACCGAGCCACCCGTGTGCGTCCAGGACGAGATGACAAGGTGCTGGCCGACTGGAATGGCCTGGTTATCACCGCCCTGGCCGAGTGTGGCCGCAGCCTTGCGCGAAATGACTGGATCGATCTTGCCGCGCAGGCCTTTGCCGGCATCCTGGCAGCTGCCGAAAACGGCCGCCTTCCTCACTCCATACTCGGCGACAGGAAATTGTTCCCGGCCTTGTCCAGCGACTATGGGGCAATGATCACCGCCGCAACGGCGCTGTTCGAAGCAACCGGTGATGCACACTACCTAGGCGTCGCCAGGAACCTGGCCGAACAGCTGGACCAATGGCATGCCGACCCGGATCGCACCGGATATTTTCTGTCCGCATCGGACAGCAGCGATGTGCCGATCCGCATCCGTGGCGATGCCGACGAAGCCATAGCGTCCGCCACCGGACAGGTCGTTGAAGCCGTGATACGCCTGTCGACGATAACAGGCGACATCGCGCTGCACGAAAAAGCGCTCACGGTGGCCGAGCACGCCCAGGGCCGCGCCGGACAGCAGACCTATGGTCAGGTTGGTATCGTCAATTCCTGTGCCCTGGCGCTCGAACCGCTGAAGCTGCTTATCGTCGAAGATCCCACCCAGGCAAGCCTCGTTGCGGTGGCGAATCGAAATCCGGACCCGCGCCGCATGGACATCGCCGTTCCCTTCGGTGGCACCGCGCCGAGTCTGCCCGGCGACGTGGTGCCTCCAACCGACAAACCCGGCGCTTATCTGTGCATGGCCCAGTCCTGCCTGCCGCCCGTCTCCGATCCTGACGCGTTGGAGCAGCTCCTGCGAACAAAAACAGCGTAGGGAACACGTCAATCCGGTGGCTCCGGCAGCTGGCTAGCCGCACCCTGGATCGCACCGATTTCAGAGTGTTCCTGCTTCCAGCGCGATAACCCATGTCCCAAAGCAAAAAGGCGCGCCCCGAAGAGCGCGCCTTATGTTTAGGTCGATCGAGAACTTGCCGATCAGGTGTTCATCGAATCGAAGAAGTCGCCATTGGTCTTGGTCTGCTTCAGCTTGTCGATGAGGAACTCGATCGCGTCGGTCGTGCCCATCGGCGCGAGGATGCGGCGCAGCACGAAAATCTTTTGCAGATCCTGCCTCTGCACCAGCAGGTCTTCCTTGCGGGTGCCCGACTTGAGGATATCCATCGCCGGGTAGATGCGCTTGTCGGCAACCTTGCGGTCGAGCACGATTTCCGAGTTGCCGGTGCCCTTGAACTCTTCGAAGATCACTTCGTCCATGCGGCTGCCGGTATCGATCAGCGCGGTCGCGATGATGGTCAGCGAACCACCTTCCTCGATGTTGCGGGCGGCACCGAAGAAACGCTTCGGACGCTGCAGCGCGTTGGCATCGACACCGCCGGTCAGCACCTTGCCGGATGACGGCACCACGGTGTTGTAGGCACGGCCGAGGCGGGTGATCGAATCAAGCAGGATGACGACGTCACGGCCATGCTCGACAAGGCGCTTGGCCTTTTCGATGACCATTTCGGCAACCTGCACGTGGCGAACGGCCGGCTCATCGAACGTCGAGGAAACCACCTCGCCCTTCACCGAACGCTGCATGTCGGTCACTTCTTCCGGACGTTCGTCGATCAGAAGCACGATAAGATAGCATTCCGGGTGATTAGCGGTGATGGAATGGGCGATATTCTGCAGCAGCACCGTCTTACCGGTACGCGGCGGCGCGACGATCAGGCCACGCTGGCCTTTGCCGAGCGGCGCCACCAGATCGATGACACGCGCTGACAGGTCCTTGGTCGGGGCTTCAATTTCCATCTTCAGACGCTCGTTCGGATAGAGCGGCGTCAGGTTGTCGAAGTGGATCTTGTGCCGGATCTTCTCCGGATCGTCGAAATTGATGGTGTTGACCTTGAGCAGCGCGAAATAGCGCTCGCCTTCCTTCGGGCTGCGGATCGGCCCTTCGACCGTATCGCCGGTCTTCAGCGAGAAGCGGCGGATCTGCGAGGGCGAGATGTAGATATCATCCGGGCCTGGCAGATAGTTGGCGTTGGCCGAGCGCAGGAAGCCGAAGCCGTCCTGCAGCACCTCGACGACGCCATCACCGATGATCTCGATGTCCTGCGCGGCCAGCTTCTTGAGGATGGCGAACATCAGCTCCTGCTTGCGCATCACGCTGGCGTTCTCGACCTCGAGCGATTCGGCAAAGGCGATCAGATCGGTCGGTTTCTTGTTCTTGAATTCTTGGAGTTTCATTTCCTGCATGAGAGGAGCCTAAGTGTAAAAATGGGAAAATGGGCCGGCGATAGAAAAAGCCGAACGCGACCGAGAGGTAGGAAGTCAAATGGGGGCGCGTGACGAGGAGAGACCCGTCTTGTACCGTCACCCCATGCAAAGAGCAAGGCGCGAAATAACAGCTTCCGCCAGGCTTTCGCCGCTTAGAACGGCTTTACGATCACCAGCACAACAATGATGATCATCAACAATGTGGGGATCTCGTTGACGATCCGCCAGTGTCTGGCCGGTTTTTCATTGCGATCTTCTGCGAATTTGCGCACCGCGGCCGACAGATAGCCATGCACCGCCGACAACGCCAGCACGGCCGCAAGCTTGGCGTGCAGCCAGCCGCCCTGGAACCCGAAGCCCTTCCAGGCCAGCCACAGGCCGAACGCCCAGCTGATCACCATTGCCGGGTTGATGATGCCGCGCAGCAGGCGCCGTTCCATCACCTTGAAGGTTTCCGATTGCTGCGAGCCGCGCTCGGTCTCGGAATGATAGACGAACAGCCTCGGCAGATAGAGCATGCCGGCCATCCAGGAAATCACCGCGATCACATGGATGGCCTTGGCCCAGGGATAGAAATCCTCCGGCGCCACCAGATAGAGCAGCGCAGCCAGAAACAGGAAGATGGCAATGGCGATCGCCGCGCGGCGCATGGCCTGCCCGCCGCCGGCTGTGCTGTTGCTATTGGTCATCGGCGGCTCCTCACCTGCTTCACCATCGCCTCGACATGCGTGATCGGCGTTTCCGGCGTGATGCCGTGACCGAGATTGAAGATCAGCGGCCCATCGGCCAGCGCTTCCAGAATGGCATCGACGCCCTCTTGCAGGGCCCGCCCGCCGGCGACGAGCCGCAATGGATCCAGATTGCCTTGAACCGCGCCACCCTTCTGCAGCGCCTTGGCGGCGGTCAACGGCACGGTCCAGTCGAGACCGAGACCTGATATACCTGTCTTGCCGCGATAGGATGCGTAATTGGTACCGGCGCCCTTCGGAAAGCCGATCACCGGCACATCCGGGTGTACGGCATGGACCTGCCGCACGATGTCGGCCACCGGTTCGACACAGAAGGCCTGAAACGAAGCCTCGTCCAGAACGCCGGACCAGGAATCGAATATCTGCACGACATCCGCACCCGCTTCGATCTGGCGGATGAGATAGGCTGCCGACTGATCTGCCAGCGTCTTCAAGAGCCGCTTGAAAGCGTCAGGCTCACGATAGGCAAACAGCCGTGCTGGCGCCTGATCCGGCGTGCCGTGGCCGGCGATCATATAGGTCGCGACTGTCCAGGGCGCTCCGCAGAAGCCGATCAAGGTGGTTTCATCCGGCAGTTTTCGGCGCAGCTGGCGTACCGTTTCGTAAACCGGTGCCAGATTCACGTGAAACAGTTCGGTGTTCAGCGCATCGATCTCATGAGCCTGGATCGGCGTCAGAAGTGGCCCGCGACCCTCCTCGAAACGCAGATCGCGGCCGAGCGCGTGTGGTACCACCAGAATGTCGGAGAACAGGATCGAGGCATCGAAACCGAAGCGTTCGATCGGTTGCAGCGTCACCTCGACCGCAAGGTCCGGATTGTAGCAGAGATCGAGGAAGCTACCCGCCCGCTTCCGGGTCTCCCGGTACTCAGGAAGATAGCGACCGGCCTGGCGCATCATCCAGAGCGGAGGCGGCGAAACCGTCTCCCCTTTCAGCACTTCAAGCACAGTCCGTCTGGCAGCCATGAGCCCGCTTTCGAAAGCCTATCTATAACTAAAAGAGATTCTAAAAGAGTCTTCTGATTCTACGAGTCTGTTTGAATCGGGGATGTCGAGCTGTCCAGCATCACGCGCCAAAACGCCAGTCTCCATAATGTCGCGTGGTTTTTCTCGCGGATTTGGGAACAGTGGGGAAAACCTGAATCCATATTTGGAATCAAAGCGCTGGCCGGCGTGATCTTTTGTCTCGGCTGTGAACGAGATCCGGTCAGATTCCGTCCTCCCCAGACTTGTCCCCAGCAGCCGCAAAAAGCTGACAGCGCCATCAATTGTGGACAACTGGCCATCTGATACAGTCGGTTTTGCACACCCGCCGGATCGGTCCCGACTTATCCACATCCACCCACAGCACGACGCGAGCCCTTGTGAACAAACCGCAAAGCTTCTTCCACCTGCACCTGATTTCCGATGCTACGGGCGAGACCCTGCTGGCCGCCGGCCGCGCCGCATCGGCGCAATACAAGGATGCGCGCGCCATCGAGCACATCTATCCGCTCATCCGCACCGAAAAACAGCTGATGAAGGTGTTCGACGACATCGAGGAAGAACCCGGCATCGTGCTCTACACGGTTGTGGATCAGGCACTTGCCCATCGTATCGACGAACGCTGCGCAAGCATGGGCCTGCCCTGTGTGTCGGTGCTGGAACCGGTGCTGGCGGTCTTCCAATCCTATCTCGGTACGCCGGCCGGCCGGCGAGTCGGTGCGCAGCATGTCCTGGATGCAGAATATTTCCGCCGCATCGACGCGTTGAACTTCACCATGGAACATGACGACGGCCAACTGCCGCTCGACATGGAACAAGCCGATGTCGTGTTGATCGGCATTTCCCGCACCTCGAAAACGCCGACCTCGATCTACCTGGCCAACCGTGGCATCAAGACCGCCAACATCCCGATCGTGCTTGGCGTGCCGGTGCCTCCGGCGCTGGTCGAAGCCAAGACACCTCTGGTGGTCGGCCTGGTGGCGACTGCCGAGCGCATCTCGCATGTGCGGCAAAATCGACTGCTGGGCTCGACCACCGGCTTTGATTCCACCGCTTATGTCGATCGCGCCTCCATCAATGAGGAACTGACTTATGCCCGCCAGTTGTGCGGGCGCCATGGCTGGCCGACCATAGACGTCAGCCGCCGTTCGATCGAGGAAACGGCCGCTGCCATCGTTGCCCTGCTGCGCGAGAAGACGCGGTAGAGACACTTCTTCCATCAGGTTCCTGACACCAGGCCCATTTCCGTGTTGGTAACGCCTTTCATGGATCTCCGCACACATGCCTTGACTTTAATACGTACGTACGTATTAAATGAGTCATGGCTAGACAATCACTCCGCGAAAACCTTCTCGAAGCCGGTTTCCAGACGATCTGGGACGCCGGTTACGCCGCTGCCGGTGTCCGCGATATCGTCGCTGCGGCTGGGGCCAAACCCGGTTCCTTCACCAACCACTTTCCGTCCAAGGAGGCCTTCGTCGGCGAGGTGATCGATCGCTACTTCGCTTATGTTTCAGGGCTGGTCGAACAGGCGCTGGCTGACGACGGCACGCCGCCGGTCGAGCGATTGCGGCGCTATCTCGATCTCATCACCTCCAGGCTGGAGGCCGCCGAGTGGTCGCGCGGTTGTATGGTCGGCAATCTCAGCCTCGAGACGGTCGTGTACAGCGAGCCGCTTCGACTGCAGCTGGTGTCCATATTCGAGCGCTGGCGCAGGCCCTTCGCCGATTGCATTGCCGAGGGCCAGGCGGCTGGCCAGATCACGGATCGCTTCAGCGCCATCGATCTTGCCGATTTCCTGCTCTCCTCGTGGCAAGGCGCCATGCTGCGCATGAAGGTCGAGCGCAGTCCGGAACCGCTGGAACGGTTCAAGACCATCGTTTTTGCAACCGTCTTTGGAGGCGTTTCGTCATGACCGAACAACAGCCCGGACGCCGCGAGCTGGCGATACTTGATTCAACGATGAGCTATGTCGAAGCCGGCAGCGCTGGTCCGACCGTCCTGTTCCTGCATGGCAACCCGACCTCGTCCTACATCTGGCGCAACATCATCCCGCACGTGTCGCCGATTGCACGCTGCATTGCTCCGGATCTCATCGGCTATGGCCAGTCCGGCAAGCCGGATATCGCGTATCGGTTCTTCGACCAGGTGCGCTATCTCGACGCTTTCATCGAAAAGATGGATATCCGCGATGTCGTTCTGGTGGCGCAGGATTGGGGTACGGCGCTTGCCTTCCACTTCGCTGCGCGGCGGCCGCAACGGGTACTTGGGCTCGCCTTCATGGAATTCATCCAGCCTTTCGCACGCTGGGAAGACTTCCACCAGCGGCCGCAGGCACGCGACCTGTTCAGGGCGTTCCGTACGCCGGGACAAGGAGACAAGCTTGTGCTTGACGACAACATCTTCATCGAACGCGTGCTGCCAAACTCGGTGCTGCGGACGATGACCAAGGATGAGATGGATGCCTATCGGGCACCATTCCCGACAGCCGAGACCCGCAAGCCGATCCTCGCCTTGCCCAACGACATGCCGATCGAGGGCAAACCGGCGGATGTAGCGGCCATCAGCGCGCACGATCATCGTGCACTGAGCGTATCGACCTATCCAAAACTGCTCTTCCACGGCGACCCTGGTGCGCTGGTCTCGCCGGAAGAAGCGCGCACCTTCGCGGCCCGGCTTACAAACTGCGACGTCATCAATCTCGGACCAGGTGCGCACTACCTGCAGGAAGACCATGCCGATGCGATCGGTGTGGCCTTGCAAGACTGGATCCCGGCAATTGTGACAAGGTCGCGCGAACTCGAAAGAGCTTGAGGCTGGACCGTTTAGGGGCCGTCAACCCGGCAGCTGAGATTACTCCTGCCAGACTGTGTCAGGAAGCCCGATGGCGTGCTGCTGCGATCCGGATTAGGAGCATTTTGTAGCCAATGTGGAATCACTTGGCGTTACAAAAATGCGGCGAAAACAAAAACCTAGGGCGTTTCCGCGTTTCCGTGAAAAACGGAAACGCTCTAGGAGCGGACTGACGGTTCATCAAGCGAAAACGGGCATGACGGAAACACAGGCAGCGCCGGCACTGAAGGAGATATTCGACCGGGCGCGGCTTGCCTATTTCGCACGCGAAACCGCGGCGATCGCGCCGGGCTTCGATGCTGAACGGTTTCTGTCGCTCGCTACCAATGATCTCGACGCGCTCGGCATCATGCAGCGGCTGCGCCAGACCGCGGTAAGCTTCCAGGCAACCCTGCCGGCCAGCTACGGCGAGGCGCTCGAGATCCTCGACGCGCTCGCCCCGCGCATCAACCACGGCTTTGCTTCGATCGTCCTGCCGGAATTCGTTGCGCTGTTTGGGCAGGAGCATTTCGACCTTTCCATGCGGGCACTGCACAACTTCACACGATATGGCTCAGCCGAGTTCGCCATCCGCCATTTCCTGGCGCGCGATTTCGAGCGGACGCTGGCTGTCATGGTTGGCTGGGCGGAAGACGACAACGAGCATGTGCGGAGGCTGGCCAGCGAAGGCTCGCGGCCGCGTCTGCCCTGGTCTTTCAACCTGAAGACCCTGATTGCGGATCCCGCGCCGACGGCACCTATTCTTGAAGCGCTGAAAAGCGATACCAGCCTCTATGTGCGCAAATCGGTGGCCAACCATCTCAACGACATCACCAAGGACAATCCGGACCGCGTGATCGAACGGGTCCGCGGTTGGGACCTGCAGGACGCCCGCACCGCGTGGATCGTCAAACATGCACTGCGCACGCTGATCAAGAAGGGTGATGCGCGGGCCCTGCACCTGATCGGCAGCACCGGCACGCCGGAAGTGGCTGTCGAACACTTCGCGGTGAAGCCGGCGAGAATTCAGCTCGGCGAGCGTATCGCGCTCGAGGCGCGGATGATCTCGACGGCAGACAGCAACCAGAAGCTCGTGGTCGACTACGCGATCCACTATGTGAAGAAGTCCGGAACGGCCTCCAGGAAGGTGTTCAAGCTGAAGGAGATCGAGCTGGCACCTGCGGCAAGGACGGAGCTTTCCATCAGCCAGGTCGTTCGCGACTTCACCACGCGCAAGCATCACGCCGGTCATCATCGCGTCGAGCTGATCGTCAATGGCGAGGTCCTGTCCACCAGCGGGTTCGATCTCGCGCTTTAAGGCGTGCAAATCCCAACTGTAGAACAGGACCATTCTGTCGCTTGACCTCGCCCTTGGGGCTGGCCTTAGACAGGGATCATGACCCGTTCTCATCTGCTTGCCGGCCGCTTCGGCGCGGCCACCCGGCTGTCACCCAAAGCGCTGCGGCTCTATGCCGAGCAGGGCTTGCTGGTGCCGGCCTATGTCGATGCGCAGACCGGCTACCGCTACTATGCGGCGGACCAGGCGCCTCGCGCCCGGCTTATCGCGAGACTGCGCCAGCTCGGCCTGCCGGTGGCACGCATCGCGGGTCTGCTGGATCTGTCGCCGCAGGCGCGCGCGATCGAGCTGCGCACGTGGCTGGAGGCGCAGAGCGAACGTCTCTCCGGTCACGCGGAACTGGTCGAGGCGATGGCTCGCCAAGCAGAGACCGCAATCCCGCCGCTGGCAATCGCATTGCGCGATGTTGCCGCGACCAAGGTCGTGAGCCGGCGCCGCCTGGTCACCGTGACCGACCTCGACGCCTATATGGCGCAGGCGGAAGCAGACATCCGTGCGCATCTGGCCGCCTCAGGCCGTGCCTGCGACGGGCCGATGAGCGTGCACCATCACGATCTCACCACCCGCGACAACGAGGGACCGGTCGAGGTCGCGATTGCCTGCGAAGGGCCAGTTGAACCCGCTGACGATCTGCTGATCAGGCTGCTGCCCGCCCGCCGCGAAGCCTTCGTGTCCGTACCGGCCGGCCATGAGAACTTTCCGCTGGTGCTTTCCGTCTACGAGGCACTCGAGGCCTGGATCGACCGGCATGGGCTGATCGCCATCGACAGCCCCTATGAAATCTATCCCGGCAGCGGCGGTGCGGATTTCGACATCGCCTATCCGGTCAATTCCTGAAGGAAACTCCCGTCATGCACATTCCCTATACCGGCTCCGGTCCCTATTGTTATGCCAACTCCTTCGCCATGATGTTCGGCGCGGCTGCCCCATCGGTCGCCGTGATCGAATTCGCCACGTCGAGCCCCTTTGGCATGCAGCTGATCGGTGGCAAGCTCCCCTTCTTCGACCCCTATGGCTGGGACCCCGAACTAAGTTTCGAAGACACGCTGGCTGCGCTCGGCTGGACATCCGATTGTGCCAAAGGTGGCAGCGCGGCAGAGGCCCTGCTTCATCTCGAGGCCGCGCTTGCCGACGGTCCGGTCTGGGTCGGCCCGCTCGAGATGGGCCATCTGAGGCATCAGCCGGGTATGACGGGTCCGATAGAGGCCGACCATTATGTGGTCGTGCTCGACGTGGAGGGCGACCGGGTGCTGATGCACGACCCGCAGGGTTATCCCTATGCGACGCTGCCGCTGGCGGATTTCATGGACGCCTGGACGGCGAAGACGCTGACTTACGGAACGCCGTTCACCATGCGCACCGGCTTCGTCAGGCAGCGGGAGATTTCCGAGGTGGATGCCATTCATGCGTCACTTCCAGCGGCCCGTCGATGGCTCTCCATGAAAGCCGTACCGAACATGCCCGAAGGCAGCCTCGGAAACGGCGCGGCGGCCGAAGCGCTGGCTGGACTGGTTGGAAGCGGCTGCGGCAAGGGCCTGCGCGCGCATCTCATCCATTTTGCGGTCCGGGTCGGCGCGCGCCGCGCCAACGATGCCGCGGCATGCCTTGCGCGCATCGGGCATGCGGAAGCCGCTGCGATCGCCGCCGAGCAGGCACGCCTTATCGGCAGCCTGCAATATCCGCTGACGGCCCGGGATGATGAGACGGCCGCCGCCCAGCTCATGAGACTGGCGCCGACCTATGACAGGTTGCTGGCGGTGCTATAGGCCCGCGTTTCCGTTCGACAGGCGGGTTTGTCGCTGCTAGAAGCCGGCCAACGAACGGAATTCCTGTTAAATGACCGAAACCATCGAGAAGGCGGTTGCCCGCCGCCGCACTTTCGCGATCATCGCCCACCCGGACGCCGGCAAGACCACGCTGACCGAAAAGCTGCTGCTGTTCGGCGGCGCCATCCAGCTCGCGGGCGAAGTCAAGGCCAAGAAGGATCGCATCCAGACCCGCTCGGACTGGATGAAGATCGAACGCGAACGCGGCATTTCGGTCGTCACCTCGGTGATGACCTTCGAATATGGCGACAACGTCTTCAACCTGCTCGACACGCCCGGCCACGAAGACTTTGCCGACGACACCTATCGTACGCTTTCTGCTGTGGACTCGGCTGTCATGGTCATTGATGCCGCCAAGGGTATCGAGCCGCGCACGCTGAAGCTGTTCGAAGTGTGCCGCCTGCGCGACATTCCGATCATCACCTTCGTCAACAAGATGGACCGCGAGGCGCGCGATACGTTCGAGATCCTCGACGAGATCGAACAGAAACTGGCGCTCGACACCGCTCCCATCACCTGGCCGATCGGTCAGGGCAAGACCTTCGCCGGCACCTATCACCTTGCCGAGAACGCCGTGCGCCGCAACGACGAGGAAGTCGAGCGCACCCCGGTGCACGGGCCGGATTCCAACCGCGCCGCCGGCCTGCTGCCGGACAATGATCGCCCGGCTTTCATCGAGGAACTGGAGCTTGCCAGGGAAGCCTGCCGGCCGTTCGACCTCGATGCCTTCCGCCAGGGTCATCTCACGCCGGTGTATTTCGGCTCGGCGCTGCGCAATTTCGGCGTGCGCGACCTGATCGAGGCGCTCGGCGCCTTCGGACCGGCGCCGCGCGCGCAGGAGGCCGATACACGCAAGGTGGAAGCGACGGAACCGAAGATGACGTCCTTCGTCTTCAAGATCCAGGCCAACATGGATCCCAACCACCGCGACCGCATCGCTTTCGTGCGCGTCTGTTCGGGCACGCTGGAGCGCGGCATGAAGGCGAAACTGGTGCGCACCGGCAAGCCGATGTCGCTGACCGCGCCGCAGTTCTTCTTCGCGCGGTCGCGCATCACCGCCGACGAAGCCTATGCGGGTGACGTGGTCGGCATTCCGAACCACGGCACGCTGCGCATCGGCGATACGCTGACCGAAGGCGAGGACATCCTGTTTCGCGGCGTACCCAACTTCGCGCCGGAAATCCTGCGCCGTGTGCGCCTCGGCGACGCCATGAAGGCCAAGAAGCTGAAGGAAGCCCTGCAGCAGATGGCAGAAGAGGGCGTGGTCCAGCTGTTCCAGCCGGAAGACGGCTCACCGGCGATCGTCGGTGTCGTCGGAGCGCTGCAGATCGACGTGCTGAAGGAACGCCTCAACATCGAATATTCGCTGCCTGTCGATTTCGAAATGTCGCGTTTTTCGGTCTGCCGCTGGATCAGCGCCGAAGACAAGCTCGACCTGCAGCGCTTTGTCGAAGCGCATCGCGGCGACATTGCCCGCGATCTCGACAATGATCCGGTATTCCTGGCGCAGCACGAATTCTCGCTGAACTACGAGGCCGAGCGCTGGAAAGCGATCCGTTTCGCCGCGATCAAGGACTACCAGGTTCGCGACAAGGTCGCCTAGAGCGGTTCCGGTTTCACCGAAGCGCTCTAGCTCTTGGTTTTTTAGCAATTGCGGACGGAAGACCGCTAGACGGGCTTTGTCTCGCGCAGCAGCGCGGTCACGCGGTGGATGTCCGCTTCGCTGATCTTGCCTATCTTCTCGGCAAGCAGGTTGGCAAGTTCGGTCGCGGCAGGCGACAGGCCGCCCGTATCGATCTTCACCTTCGGATGCGAGTTCTCGGCCAGCCGCTGCAGGTCCTCGGCATCGTCCCAGATGATGTTGAAATAGCCGATGATCTTCTGGATCAGCGGCCAGCTCGGTACGCCGCGTTTGCCGTGCTCCAGTGCCGAAAGATAGGCGGCGCTCACTCCGATCGCCGCAGCCATCTGCTTCTGGCTGACGCCGCGTTCCTCGCGCAGCACCCGGATACGCTCGCCGAGCGGGGTCATGGTCTGGTCCGCCGCAGGCGCACGTAAAGCGCGCCACCGCCGCCATGATGCCGGGCGGCATGATCATGGCTGGAGACCAGCATCCTGAACGCCGGTGTCGAAAGCCAGGCTGGAACCGAGCGCTTCAGCACACCGTCACCGCCGGAGGAAGAGCCTTTGCCGGTGATGACCAGCACATAGCGCACGCCATTGGCATGCGCGCGGTGCAGGAACGAAAACAGCAGGGAATACGCCTCTTCCTGCGTCATGCCGTGCAGGTCGACACGGCCTTCGATCGGCAGCCTGCCCTTGGACAGCTTGTCCAATGTCGGCTCGTCGAGGCTGTGGCGCACGGACTGCGCTTTCGGCCTGGCGGGCGCCGCGGCAACGATGTTGGCCGGCGCGGGCTCCTTTTGTGGTGGCTTCGGCTCGATCGCGTCCGCGGGTTCGACGATCGACTTGCCCTTGAGCGGCTTGGCCGAGCGTGCGACGAGGTTCCACAACACGCGATCTTCTTCGGAGAGACCCTGGTCGCGGCGCCGGGTCATCCCGCTGGTCCTTCGAGCAACGAACGTGGCACCAGCGCATAAAAATCGGCCGCATTGCGCACCACGCCGGCGATCTCCCCGGCGGCATCGCCGGAGCCGGCGAACAGGTCGCCGCGTGCCGGGCCGGTGATGGCGGAGCCGGTGTCCTGTGCGATCATCAACCGCCGGAACGGTTCGCCGTCAAAGGCCGTAAGGGTCGGCGCATCGACATAAAACGGTGTGCCGAACGTGTGCAGCAGGCGGTCCACCGCCATGGAGCGGCCAGCCGAGAGCGGTACTTTCGCCGCCGCGATCGGCCCGAGTTCCGGATCGTCCACCGCTGCGGGGCGGAAAAAGATGAAGGAGCGGTTCTGCCAGAGGACTTCGTCGATGCGATCCGGGTTCGCCTTGAACCAGGCGCGGATCGACTGCATCGTCACCTTCTCGAGCGGAATCTCGCCGGTGTCGGCCAGCACGCGGCCCGGTCCCGTGAACCGCTGGCCGGACTTTGCCGCATAGGTGACACGCAGCTGCCGCCCATCGGTCATGTCGAGCCTGGCAGCACCCTGCACATGGATGAAGAAGACATCGACCTTGTCGGCGAACCAGGCAATTTCCAGTCCCTGTCCGGCAAGTGCTCCGCCTTCGATCGCGCTACGGTCATGGTATTCCACGGGTCCATCCGCCGTCCGGCGCGCGAATGCGAGGTAGGGATCCATGCCGGCAGGCCGGTTGGCGTCGTCGATGTCGATCAGGTCGGCCGGGCGCGCCAGCAAGGGCCAGCGATAGCGCTCGTCGGGCACCGGCGAAGCTTCGACCACCGGCTCGTAGAAGCCCGTGACCAGGCCGGCCTCATTGTCGGGCGAGATGTGCGCCGGGGCGAAATGATGTTCGAAGAACGCCCGTGCACCGGTTCCGTCGCCTGGTGACGCAGCCCTTGCTGCCGCATAGGCGGGCTCGAACGCAGCAAAATCGAGACCGAGCGAACCGGTACGGTACGGCTTTATCGGTGCGTGGAAGGCCGAACGACGGAAGGCTTCGAAGGCTGCAAGATGATCGTCGTCGGCCCAACCGGGCAGATCGTCATAGGATCGCGCCGAAAGGAGTGGCGACAGCGGCACCTGCGGAGCTCAATCTTCTTCCTCGGTGGCGACAAGCTTCCAGTTCGGATCGCGCGAACGGGTGTCGCGTGCGAAGGTCCACACGTCCTTCACCTCGGCGACGGTTTCCGGGTCGCCGTCGATGACGGTGCCGGCCTTGTCCCGGGTAGCTGAAATCAGCTCGCTGACGATGCGAAGCGTGACGTGTGCTTCCGAACCCTTCATTTCGGCCAGAACGATGTCGGCCTTGTCGATGCCGACGAAGGAGGACTGGATCTTTTCGGACTTGGCCTCGCGCTCGCCGATGGCGGCGACGAAACCGTCATAGACCTCGCGCGACAAAAGGTTCTTCAGTGTCTTGCGATCGCCATCGGCATAAGCCATCACGATCATTTCGTAAGCCATCTTGGCGCCGTCGACGAAACCCTTCGGCTCAAAGCTGCCGTCGGCATCCTTGATGGTGCGCAGGCCCTTGTTGAGATCGGTGTCCGGCTTGGCGAAAGCGTCGATCGCGGCATAGGCGTCCGGCGCCGGCGCATCGCCCGGTGCGCGCTTGCGCGGCAGCGAAACCACGTTTTCCGAAGGCTTGGCGGCATCCTTGTCGCGCGAACGGCTGGCCGTATAGGGGTCGAACGGCGGGCGCTCGTTGCCGGTGCGGCGACCGAGCACATTACGCAGCTGGAAGAAGATCACCACCGCCGCGACCAGGAAGAATATCGTGCCGAAGTCGAAAAATGCCATGTGCTGTGCCAATCACCCTCGAAGCGGCCTACCAACTCAACCGGTCGCGCCTCCGGTTCGCGACTGATCACCAAACTATAAAACCATATAGAACGTGCAGCGCCATCATTCAAACGCAAGCAGCGCATACCTATTTGGTATAGTGAACGCCAGTGTCGCGATTTCAAAATTCGCTCAGCACCCGATATCAGGCTGCAGCGCATTTCAGAACCCGGACACTCGCGGCGATTGGTCGCTTGGCTAAACATACAACGATTGGGCGGGTTTTGCGTACTTCCTTTCTCCCTTTCTTCGTGCTGGCGCTTCCCTTGCTGGAGATCGCCGGCTTCGTCGTGGTCGGCAAACAGGTCGGCGCACTGGCAACGGTAGCACTTGTGCTCGCCTCGACGATTGCCGGCGCCATGCTGCTCAAGCGCCAGGGCTTCAGCACCATGGTCAATGCCCGCGCTGAAATTGAGGCCGGACGTGATCCGAGCCGTCCGCTGGCACATGGCGCGATGACGATCTTTTCGGCGCTGCTCCTGATGGTACCGGGCTTCATCACGTCCATAATCGGGCTGGTTTTCCTGATCCCGGCCGTGCGCGATTTTGCCTGGCGCTTCCTCAAGTCCCGCGTTTCGGTGGTCTCTTCCTTCGGCGAGGGCGGTTTCAGGCCGCGCCAGCGTGAGAAAACCATCGATCTCGACACCGAGGATTTTTCGCGTGACCCCAACCCGAATTCGCCATGGCGACGGCTCAAGGATGAATGAACAGGCGCTAAATCTTGTCTTGAAGCGCCTGTCGTGATAGCCAACGCCCGGTTTCAATAGGGGCCGCTTGGCCCAGCAAGGGGATTTTGGCTCATGGCCGACAACAATGAAGCGCAGGCAAGCAACGGCAACGGAGCGCAGCCGACGCTGAACGTTCTGGCCCAGTATGTGAAGGACCTTTCGTTCGAGAGCCCCGGCGCACCGAATTCGCTGCGCGGCCGCGACAAGGCCCCCGGCATCGCCATCAGCGTCAACGTCAACGCCAATCCGCTGTCCGACGAGCAGTTCGACGTCAACCTGACGCTGAACGCCAAGGCATCCTTCGACAAGGAAGTGCTGTTTAACGTCGAGCTGGTCTATGGCGGCGTCTTCAACATTGCCGGCTTCCCGCAGGAGCACATGCTGCCGATCCTGTTCATCGAATGCCCGCGCCTGCTGTTCCCGTTCGCGCGCCAGATCATTTCGGACGCAACCCGCAACGGCGGTTTCCCGCCGCTGATGCTCGACCCGATCGACTTCGCGCAGATGTTCCAGCAGAAACTGGCCGAAGACCAGGCCGCCTCGAAGGTGATGGTCAGCTAAGCGCTGTCACGATATTCGATAAGAAACCCGGCCTTGTGCCGGGTTTTTTATTGGTTCGCGCAATTCCGGCAGAAGTCGTTGCCGTCTTGCACCCGGAATTCGCATTGAAACAAAAAGCAGAATGTGTCCGAGGCTACGCTGCAGGCCCGCCGGAACCCAGCCTATTCGGCTGCTTCCGAGCTCTCGCCGCCGAATTTTGCCCACAGGGCCTTTTCGCCGAGCGATTCGACCAGGCGCTTGTGGGCTTCGCGTTCGGCTTCGGTCAGCCGCGAGGCCAGCGGAACCGGCCGCATGGCGATGGTCAGCTCGACCTCCGTGCCGCCTCTGCGCCCGGCCTGCGACAGTCCGCCATCCAGGCCAAGCGCGGCCTGCTTGCCGCCGATCAGCTCGACATACACTTCGGCCAGCAGTTCGGAGTCGAGCAGCGCCCCGTGCTTGGTGCGATGGCTGTTGTCGATGCCGTAGCGACGGCACAGCGCGTCCAGCGAGTTGGGACCCATCGGATGCTTGCGGCGTGCCAGCGCCAGCGTGTCGATGACGCGCTCCGGCCCGACAGCTGCATGGCCGAGCCGTGCGAATTCGGCATTGATGAAACCCATATCGAAGCTGGCATTGTGCGCGATCAGCTTGGCACCATCGATGAAGGTCAGGAAGAGATCGGCGATCTCGGAAAAGGTCGGCTTGCCGACCAGTTGCGCCGCATTGATGCCGTGCACGGCTTCCGCCTCGGCATTGATCATGCGGCCTTCAGGATTGATGTAGTGGTGGAAGGTATTGCCGGTCGGGAACCGGTTGACCAGTTCGATACAGCCGAGTTCGATGATGCGGTCCTCGCGCGCATCGAGCCCGGTCGTTTCCGTATCGAAGATGATTTCGCGCATTGCGACGCTCCGCGGCCTGGATCATCTCGACGAAAGAGACGTCGGCGCTTGTTCGTTCGGATCGAAAATGGAGTCCGGCCGGCTTTCCTGCAAGATCACCCGCCGTGATTGCTGCCATTTTCCCCTGATAGCTCGGCGATGACTGCCCGAATGGCTGCCCGGGTGACGTCAAAGCCGCTGCCGGTGTCGACCACATAGTCGGCCAGCCGCCGTTTTTCGGCGTCCGGAACCTGCTTGGCGAGAATTGATTCGAACTTTTCCCTGGTCATTCCAGGGCGCGCCAGAACGCGTTCGCGCTGCTGTTCGCCCGGCGCGCTCACCACCACGACCTTGTCGACGCGGCCGCGCCCACCTGTCTCGAACAGCAGCGGGATGTCGAGCACGGCAAGCGGAGCTCCGGCCTCGCGATGGCGCGCCAGAAAGGCGTCTGCATCGGCGCGCACCAGCGGATGGACGATGCCCTCCAGCGTCTTGAGCGCGGCTGCATCGCCCAGAACACGCTGGCCAAGCCTCGTGCGATCCACCGTGCCGTCGTGGGTTACGCCCGGAAAAGCCGTTTCGATCAGGGGAGCCGCCGTGCCGGAATAGAGCCGATGCACCGCTTCGTCCGAATCGTGCACCGGGATGCCGGCCTCGCGGAACATCTTCGCTGCAGTCGACTTGCCCATGCCGATGGAGCCGGTGAGGCCGAGAACGATCAATGTTTGGCTCCCAGATCCGCCACGACAAGCGCACGCAGCTCAGGCGTGACTTCCGGGCGACGGCCAAACCAGCGCTCGAAGCCCGGCACCGCCTGATGCAGCAGCATACCCAGACCATCGACCGTCTTCAGCCCGCGCTGCCTGGCTGCGGCGAGCAGCGGCGTTTCCAGCGGCACATAGACGATATCGGTGACGATTGCGTGGGCGGGCAGGCTGGCGGGATCGGCGGGCAGGCCCTCATTGCCATGCATGCCGAGCGCGGTTGTGTTGATCAGCAGTCCGGTATCGGTCGACAGCTCATCAGTCGCTTCGCTGCCATGCGCCGAAACGCCGGCTCCGAACTGGTCGCGCAGCTCCTCGGCACGTGCCCTGGTGCGGTTGACGATGCGAATGTCGCGGACGCCGCGTTCCTTCAGCGCATGGATGACCGCGCGCGCGGCACCCCCTGCGCCCAGCACCACAGCCGGCCCATTGCCGGCCCAGCCCGGCACATATTCATCGAGATTGGCGGCGAAACCGTGCGCGTCGGTGTTGCCGGCGCAAAGGTTGCCTTCGTCGAACCACAGCGTGTTGACGGCGCCGATCTGCTCCGCTGCCGCATCCCGGCGGTTTACGGCGGCGAACACGGCTTCCTTGTGCGGGATGGTGACGTTCCCGCCTTCGAAGCCCTTCTCTCTCAGCGCGGACAGGAACGCCGGCAGATCGTCCGGCGTGACGTCGATGGCTTCATAGCTACCGGAAATGGCATAGCTCTTCAGCCAGTATCCGTGGATCTTCGGCGAACGCGAATGCGCGATCGGATGGCCGATGACGAAGGCTTTTCTCATCTCAGCCATCGATGGCACCAAGCGACCGGAGTTCGGTCAGCAGTGGCAGCAGTGGCAGGCCGACGATCGTGAAATGGTCACCTTCGACCTTCTCGAACAGCTGGATGCCCTCGCCTTCGATCTGGTAGGCGCCGACGCTGGAGAGCGCTTTTGCACCGACCCGCGCCAGATGGCGGCCGATGAAGGCGGGGTCGAGCTTGCGCATGGTGAGATTGGCGACGCCGACATGACGCCACAGCACCGCGCCGTCGCGCACCAACACGGCGGCGCTGTTCAGCTGGTGCGTCTTGCCAGACAGCGCCAGCAGATGCCGGCGCGCGCCTTCCATGTCAGTCGGCTTGTGGAACACCTCGTCGCCGAGCGACAGCGTCTGGTCACAGCCAAGGACCAAGGCCCCAGGCAGCCGCTCGCTCACTTCTGTCGCCTTGGCTTCTGCCAGGATCGCTGCGACATCCTCCGGCGAAGCGCCGCTGTCCTTGAGCGGTGCCTCCAGCGCGCGCTCGTCAACCTTGGCCGGTACGGCTTCGACGTCGATACCGGCGTTCTTGAGCATGGCCAGCCGGAAAGGGCTGCCCGACGCCAAAATGATTTTTTCGGCCATGTCTATCTCCTCGAGCTCGTCCAACCCCGGCTACACCATGCCGCATGATGTTGGAATGACCAAATCCAGGCCTTGCGAAGCCGTTTGGTCTTTCATCTTCCTGCAACCCGGGTTCCAATATGATATCCAGTCAGGCCGGCAGGTCGTGTGGCGATCGATCGTCAGGGGAAAGAGCTCTTGGACACCATGCGGCGCGCGCTTCTCGGCCTGATCGGAACATTGCCCACCTGGCGATCCTCGTTCGCGGCAAAGCCCGGAACCGGGGAGACCCCAATGGATTCATCGGGGTCTGAAGCGGTGAAACCACGCCATGTGCTTTGTTTTCTCGGCAAGGAACGCGATCTGGCACCACTGTCGGATGCGGCTTCCGGCGCCATCGCGGAATTCGCCACCGGTTTCAGCATCGATGAGACCTACTCCCAGGCGGAACCGGACGATCGCATGGCGCGGTCCTTCGACGTGTGCTGGGATCGCGTCGAGCCCGATGCCTGGACGAAGGCCGACGAAGCCGCTGTCGCGAGCCACCAATCCGTCCTCTATGTGCTCGGCCCGCGGATGACGCGGAACAACGCCGTCACGGTCTCGACGGCGGCCTTGTTCCTCGTCGACCGCATGATCGACAAGGGCGCGTTGGCCGTTAAGGGCGAGAGCGCCGGCATAGCGCATGGGCTGTCCCGATGGAAACAGCTTGCCCTGCAGGCGGCTTCCGCCGTGAAGGCGGACGATGTTCTCGGACAACGACGAATTGGGCGGCTTGCCTTCGCCAAACGTCCTCTCTCTGCCAGGGGCTATCTGGAGAGCGTCGGTTTCCACCTCGTCGGCTTGCCGGAGGTCTATGTGCCGATATCCCAGGCGAGTGAGCGTGAGGCTGTTGCGACCATGGACGCTGTCGCGGACGAGATTGCTGAGAAAGGCCTGGAAGACGTGCTGAGGAAACGTAGGGCGAACCTCTCGTTCGAATCCCAGTATGAAGAGGACGAGTTCAAGTTCAATCCGTACGGGACAGTGATGCTCGCCGGCTGAGCCCGCCTATTCGGCCGCGACGGGCAGCGTCCCCGCGGCAGGCGTGAAGGATCGGATGGTTATCCCGGTCTTCGTCATGGTCACGAAACTTGCCGGCGGGATGGCCTGCCATTCGGCCGCTTTGCGATCGAACGGCTCGGACACGATGCAGCGGCCGCCGTGAAACGCCGACGTATAAAGCGTCGGCGCGGGGCCGTCGGTGGAATAGCGCACGGCGTGCACGGCCTCGCCGTTGGAGAAGGCGGCGGTCAGTTTCAGCGCCGGGTCGACACCTGCGCGCCGGGCGGCGTCGAGTACGCGTCTGGTCGCCTTTTCAAGGGCGGCTTGCGGGTCGGTTTCCAGCCCCTCGTCCACCATCAGGAAGAAGAAAAGTTCGGAATCGGTCGTGCCTTCGATCTGGTCGTAGAGTGCATCAGGCAACGCCGCCTCGAGCGTGCGCCGAATGCGGTCGAAGCCACCGATCTGGCCGTTGTGCATGAACGACCAGCGACCGGAGACGAAGGGATGGCAGTTGGCGCGACTTGTAGCGCCGCCGGTCGAGGCACGGACATGCGCCAGGAACAGGCCGGAGCGGATCTGCCTGCACAGGCTCTTGAGATTGGGGTCCGACCAGGCCGGCAGGATGTCACGGTAGAGGCCGGGCTCTGTGCGACCGCCATACCAGGCAAGGCCGAAGCCGTCGCCGTTGGTGGGCGATTTCGCCTCCTGCGCACAGTGGCTTTGCGCGATCAGCGAATGACAAGGCGCGCTGACGATGTCTTCGAGGAAGACCTCTTCACCGAGATAAGCCGCCCATCGGCACATGTTTCAACGCCCCTCAGGCATGATCAGCCGAAGCTGGCCTTGCGGATCACGCCTGCGGACGCCGGTTGTGCGTGCGCTCGTAGAGCTGGCGGATGATCCCGCTTGCCGTAGTTTCGAACAGGAAGGGTAAGAAAGCATGAATGAGCGCGGCGCCGCCGGCCATGAACAGCCTGCTGGCGAACCAGCCGGCGAAGCGCATGTGTTCGAAATAGCTTTCATCGACGGAATGCGGGTGGTCGGTGAACAGGCGGGCGATGCGCGTCGTCATGGTGATTCTCCCATTCTTTGGACCATCGTCCCACGCAATTTCGGGGCTGTGGTCCCAATTTGTCCTTGTGGATGATCATCCATTGGGACAATCATCCCAATATGAGTCACGAACTTGATACGATCGATCGAAGAATCCTGGCTGAGCTGCAGCGCGACGGCACCTTGTCGGTCGACCAGCTCTCGGAGCGGGTCGGCCTGTCCCGCAACGCCTGCTGGCGTCGGGTAAAAAGGCTGGAAGACGATCGCATCATCACCGAACGGGTTGCGCTGGTCGATGCCGACAAGCTCGGACTGGGCCTTTCCGTGTTCATCATCGTGCGCACCTCCAGCCATGACCCGGACTGGCTGGCCAGGTTCCGCACGGCTGTGACGTCTTTTCCCGAGATCACCGGTGTCTACCGCATGTCCGGCGATCTCGACTACGTGCTTCGCGCCCGTGTTGCCGACGTGAAGGCCTATGACCGGCTCTACCAGCGCCTGATCGCCAAGGTGCCGTTGTCCGACGTGTCGGCTTCCTTCGTCATGGAAGAAATCAAGGAAACGACCGTCGTGCCGGTTGAGGTCCGCTAGCAGGTCTTCCGATCGACATCGGGTCTCGACTGCCATGGTATAAGTTCGTATGTTACGGTCGTAACATCAGGAATCAACCATGGTTTCCCCATCCTGGCTTTTGCTTACCTATAAGGTGCCGCCCGAACCGGCGGCGAAGCGTATTGCGCTGTGGCGGAAGCTGAAGGGCATGGGCGCTGTCTATCTGCAGAACGGCGTCTGCCTGCTGCCAAAGACCGATGATCACATACGCCGGCTGAAGATGATCGAGAACGACATCCTCGAAATGGCGGGCGAGTCGGTGATCCTGGAGACCGTCGCACTGGATCGCGCGCAGGAAGACAAGGTCGTGCAGCGTTTCCGCGCCGATCGGGATGACCAGTATCGCGAATTCCTCGGTCGCTGCGCGGATTTCGAAACCGAGATCGCCAAGGAAGTTGCCATCAACAAGTTCACCTACGCCGAGCTTGATGAGGAAGACGCCGACCTCAGGAAGCTGCAGGGGTGGCTGGAGAAGATCCGCAAACTCGACTTCTACGCAGCGCCGCTGGCCGAAGAGGCAGCGGAACGCCTGCGCGCCTGCGAGGCCCTGCTGGACAGCTACGCCAAGCGTGTCTTCGAGGCCCATGACGAGAACCGCTGAGATGAACGCTGCCGACAATGCCGCCGGCCCGGCAACCCGCCGTCATCTTCCTGCGGGTGTCTGGGCGCTCGGTTTCGTGTCGATGTTCATGGACATATCCTCGGAAATGATCCATGCGCTGCTGCCCGTCTACATGGTGGCGGTGCTTGGCACGTCGAGCCTGACCGTCGGCATCATCGAAGGCATCGCCGAGGCAACCGCGTCGATCACCAAGGTGTTTTCGGGAGCGCTCAGCGACTGGCTGGGCAAGCGCAAGATGCTGGCGGCGCTCGGTTATGGGCTTGCCGCCGTCACCAAGCCGATCTTTCCGCTGGCGCCGTCGATCGGCTGGCTCGTCGCCGCACGTTTCATCGATCGCATCGGCAAGGGCATTCGCGGTGCTCCGCGCGACGCGCTGATCGCCGACATCACGCCGCCGGAACAGCGTGGCGCCGGCTTCGGCCTGCGGCAGTCGCTGGACACCATCGGCGCTTTCGTCGGCCCGCTGCTGGCCATCGCGCTGATGTGGGCAACAGCGGATCATTTCCAGGCGGTTTTCTGGATCGCCGTCATCCCGGCCTTTGTCGCCGTTTTTCTCATCGTCTTTGCGGTAAAGGAGCCCGCACGGCCGACCGGCCAACGCAAGGTTCGCATGCCGCTCAGGTGCTCGGAGCTGCGCTTCCTCAGCGCGACCTTCTGGCTGGTGGTGACCGTGGCGACGGTCTTCACGCTCGCGCGTTTCAGCGAGGCCTTCCTGATCCTGCGTGCGCAATCGATCGGGCTGTCGCTGGCACTGGTGCCGATCGTTCTGGTGGTGATGAACCTAGCCTATTCGCTGTCGGCCTATCCGGTCGGCGTGCTTGCCGACCGCGTCAGCCGGCCTATGCTTCTGGCCGTCGGCCTCCTGCTTCTGGTGGTCGCCGATCTCGTGCTTGCTCTGGTGCCCGATATGGCGGGTCTCCTCATCGGTGTCGTTCTGTGGGGACTGCACATGGGCTTCACCCAAGGCCTGCTGGCTACGCTGATTGCCGATGCGGCACCGGCCGAGTTGCGTGGCACCGCCTTCGGCGTGTTCAACCTGATCACGGGCATCGCCCTGCTCGTCGCCAGCGTGGTGGCCGGTTTCCTCTGGGACCAGATCGGACCGCAGGCCACCTTCCTGGCAGGCGCCGCCTTTGCGCTTGTGACGCTTGCTGGCCTGCTGTGCTTTCGAGCCCGGCTGTCGAAGCCCGTCAGTCGATGAAAGATTCGCGTTGAAACACCGGTAACCGGTTGACTAACCGCACGGCTCGCCCGATAGGATCGCGCCATGCACCCGACACCTCAAAATCAATCCGTCTTCGGCCAGACGGTCGGATTCGTCCGCCTGCCGCATGGCGAGGGGCTGGCGCTGCCGGCCTATGAAAGCGCCGGCGCCGCCGGCATGGACCTAAGGGCTGCCGTTCCCGAGGATCGGCCGCTGCTCATCCTGCCCGGCCGCCGCGCTTTGGTGCCGACCGGGCTGGTGATGGAAATCCCCGAAGGCCTCGAAGGCCAGGTTCGCCCGCGTTCCGGCCTCGCGCTGAAACATGGCATCACCTGCCTCAACACGCCCGGCACGGTCGACAGCGACTACCGCGGCGAGGTCAAGGTGCTGCTGATCAACCATGGCGACGAAGAGTTCTACGTCGAGCGCGGCATGCGCATCGCCCAGATCATCTTCGCGCCCGTCGTGCAGGTCCGCTCCGAGGAACGTAGCCTCGCCGGCGGCACCGACCGCGGCGGCGGTGGTTTCGGATCGACCGGAACTGCCTGATGGCGCTACCAGGGCTCGTCATCTTCGACTGTGACGGTATCCTGGTCGATACCGAGAACATGGCCAATGAGCGCCTGGCGCTGTGGCTCACCGAAGCCGGCTATCCCGTCGATTTCAACTATTGCCGCAAGCACTTTTCCGGCCGTTCGATGATCTCCGTACGCAACGAGATCCTCGAAGTGGCAGGCATCGATCTCGGCGAGGATTTCGCCGATCGCTGGAACATCGGCCTACCGGAGCTTTTTGCCAAAGGCGTCGACGAAATCCCCTATGTGCGCGGTGTGATCGATGCCGTGCGCGTGGCCGACATCCCCTATTGTGTCGCCTCCTCGGCACGCGTTTCCAAGATGCACATCACCCTGGGTGTAACCGGGCTGCTGCCCTTCTTTGAACACGCCATGTTCAGTTCCACCATGGTTGGTCGCTCAAAACCGTTCCCGGACCTGTTCCTGCATGCTGCCCGGGAAATGGGTGTCGAACCGGCCGATTGCATCGTCATCGAGGACTCGGTGGCCGGCACCAAGGCCGGTATCGCCGCCGGCATGCGGGTGTTCTCCTACCATGGCGATCCGCACTCCGATCCCGAAGGGCTGGAAAGGGCGGGCGGCATCCTCTTTGCCGACATGCGCGACTTGCCCGGGTTGATCCCGCTGCGCTGAGCAGTCCTCACGGTTTTATGATCGTTCCGTCCCACATGCTGCCGGCGTTTTGGCAGGAGTGTTCCACGCAGGCTGCCTGAACCAATCGCATTCGTTTGCCGCATCCGGGCAGTCTGGCTAGTGTCCCTCTCCTGAAATTCGCCACAGCTTGTCTTTTAGATTTCAAAGCTGCGGCCAGCGCGTCTTTTGCGGAGAGACTTCGATGGATAAGGGCAAGATTTTTCGGAACCTGCACGCCGAAACCTTCGTCATCCCCAATCCGTGGGATGTTGGTTCGGCCAAGCTGCTCTCCTCGCTGGGCTTCAAGGCGCTGGCTACGACCAGCGCCGGTTACGCCTTCTCGCGCGGCCTGCCGGACGGTGCGATCGGCTTCGAGGAGATGATCCAGCATTGCCGCGAGATCGTCGGTGCCACCGGCCTGCCGGTTTCGGCCGATCTGGAAAAGGGCAAGGGCGACAGCGCAGAAAGCGCTGGCGAGACCATTTTTGCCGCCGAAGCGGCGGGGCTGGCCGGGTGCTCGATAGAGGATCATACCGGCGACACCGACAAGCCGATCTACGATTTCACCCAGGCCGTGGAGCGTGTCGCCGCAGCAGCGGAAGCTGCGCGGGCCCTGAAGCACGATTTCGTCTTCACCGCGCGCGCCGAGAATTTCCTGCACGGCCGTCCCGATCTCGACGACACCATCCGGCGGCTCCAGGCCTATCAGAAGGCGGGTGCCGACGTGCTTTATGCCCCGGGTCTCTCCGATATCGCTTCGGTGCGCGCCGTCTGCCAGGCGCTCGAAAAGCCGGTCAATGTGCTGTCGACCGCCGATTTCACGGTTCCAGCGCTGGCTGGAGCCGGCGCCAAGCGCATCTCGGTCGGTTCGCAGCTCGCCTGTACGGCCTTCAGTGCTCTCGAACGGGCAAGTCGCGAAATGCTGGATGTCGGGTCCTTCACCTTCAACCGGGCCAACAGCATGACCTACAGGAAGATGACCGACCTGTTTGCGTCGGATCAAGGATGAGTTCGCCCACACGGGATCGCATGCGCGAACATTGCGGAGGGCTGCGGCCGCGCCTACTATAAAGGCTGCGCTATCGTCGACGACGCGCCTGGCCGAGGGTTCCTGCTGCGATGAATGTTGCGATACGTGCCGTGTTGATCGCCGCCGCGCTGTCCGTCGGCTTCGGCCCAGCGGCGCTCGCCGATGAGAAGGGCGAGTTTGCCGTGCTTGTCGAGGCGCTGCACAACGAGATCGCCGGCTGCTGGATGCCGCCTGATATGAAAGGCACCAAGCCGGCGCCGATCATCGTCAAGGTTCGCCTCAAGCGCGACGGCTCCCTGGCCGCCAGGCCGACGGTCGAAAATCCGCCCAAGGCCAAGGAAGCCAAACTGCTCGCGGCCAGCGCCGTGCGCGCTGTCGAACGTTGCGCTCCGTTCCGCAGCATGAAACGCACCCGTATCCCTTATGAGCGCTGGCGCGAACTGAAGCTCAACTTCGCGCCGATGTTCTGAGCGGCACTGCCGCCCAGCCCACTCAAAGCAATAACTTGCAAAAAATCGGCATTCCGCTAGACCCGCGCCCGGCCGGCGTGGCAGAAAGCCGGGGTTTTGGGCTGCTGGAGCGGCGCGCCTCCGCAAGGACGCGCGAAGGTCGCTCCAGAACTTTAATTTGGGGCCGCACGGAGACCTGAATGCCGGATTACGACGTTCTGTGCATTGGCAATGCCATTGTCGACATCATCGCCCAGTGCGATGAAGCTTTCCTCGCCGACAACGGCATCATCAAGGGCGCGATGAACCTGATCGACGCCGAGCGCGCCGAGCTGCTTTATCGCCGCATGGGTCCGGCCCTGGAAGCTTCCGGTGGCAGCGCCGGCAACACCGCGGCGGGTATCGCCAGCCTCGGCGGCCGTTCCGCCTATTTCGGCAAGGTCTCCAAGGACCATCTCGGCGATATCTTCACGCATGATATCCAGGCCCAGGGCGTTGCCTTCGACACAAAACCGCTGATCGGCATGCCACCCACGGCGCGCTCGATGATCTTCGTCACGCCGGATGGTGAGCGTTCGATGAACACCTATCTCGGCGCCTGCGTCGAGCTCGGCCCGGAGGATGTCGAGGCCGACAAGGCGGCCGGTGCCGCGGTGACCTATTTCGAAGGCTATCTGTGGGATCCGCCGCGCGCCAAGGAAGCCATCCGGCTCACAGCGCAGCATGCGCATGCCGCCGGCCGCCAGGTTTCGATGTCTCTGTCGGACAGTTTCTGCGTCGACCGCTACCGGGCGGAATTCCTCGAGCTCATGCGCTCGCGCACGGTCGACATCATTTTTGCCAACAGCCACGAGATCAAGTCGCTGTACCAGACCTCCTCGTTTGATGAGGCGCTGGCGCAGATCCGCAAGGATTGCCGCATCGCCGCCGTGACCCGGTCGGAAAAGGGCTCGGTCATCGTCAACGGCGACGACACCTTCGTCATCGAGGCCACCAGGATCAACGAGCTGGTCGATACCACCGGCGCTGGCGATCTCTACGCCGCGGGCTTCCTGCATGGCTATACCCAGGGCCGCGATCTCAAGACCTGCGGTGACCTCGGTTCGCTCGCTGCAGGCCTGGTCATCCAGCAGATCGGACCGCGTCCGCGCCAGAACCTCAAGCACGAAGCCGAACAGGCAGGGCTGGGTTAAAACCAGAGCGTTTCCGGGTTTGTCGGAAACGCTCCAACTCTTTGTTCTGCAATTCCGGACGGAAAACCGCCACGCACTTTTCCTGGAATTGCTTGACCAGCAAGGATCAGGTCATGACCAGCCCCTACCCCGAAATCACCCTGGTGCGGCATGGCGAGACCGAATGGAGCGCCACCGGCAAACATACCGGCCGCAGCGACATCCCACTGACTGCCAAAGGCGAGGACGCCGCCCGCAAACTCGGTGAGCGGCTGCAGGACAAAACCTTCAGCGCGATCTGGTCAAGTCCATCCTCACGCGCCCGCCGCACCGCGGAGCTGGCCGGTTTCGCTACGGCTGAAGTCAGGCCCGATCTCGCCGAGTGGGATTACGGCGCCTATGAGGGCCTGAAGACCAGGGAAATCCTGGTCGAACGCCCCGGCTGGAGCCTGTTTCGCGATGGCTGCCCGGATGGCGAGAGCGTAATTCAGGCCGGCGCCCGCGCCGACCGCGTCGTGGCGGCGCTGCGCGAAGCGGGCGGCAATATACTGCTGTTCTCCTCTTCGCACTTCCTGCGCACGCTCACCGCTCGCTGGCTCGGCCTGCCGGCATCGCAAGGGGCGCTGTTCGTGCTCGACACTGCCAGCGTCTCCGTTCTCGGCTACGAACACGACATGAGCGAACCGGTGGTGCGTCGCTGGAACCGGACCTGATCCGTCGCGGGACGGTTTTGCGACCGGAATTGCGTAAACAGGAGTTGGAGCTTTTCCGCGTTTCCGGGGAAGCCGAAACACTCTAGGAAACAGCAGGCTCCGGGCGCACGAGCGTCTCGCAGCGATCGGCGAACAGCCGTTCCGACAGGAAGTCCACGAACACCCTGACCTTGGGCGACAATTGCCGGTTGGATGGCCAGAGCAGCCGAAACTGGCCAGGCGCGTCGAGATAGCGATCGAGCAGCGTCACCAGTTCGCCTTTGGCAAGCGGCCCGCGCACCAGGAAATCCGGCATGCAGCCGATACCGAGCCCGGCCAAAGTGGCGCCGCGCAGCGCTTCCATATTGTTGCAGGTCAGCACGATCTTCGGGCGTGGTTCCATCTCGCCTGCCGGCAGGACGAGCGGCCAGTCATAGAGCTTGCCGCTGTTGGGGAAGCGGAAACGCACCGAGAGATGGCGGTCGAGATCGCGCGGGCAGGCCGGTGTGCCGTGGCGCTCCAGATAGGAGGGTGAAGCGCACAGCAATTGCTGGAAGGGCCTCAACGCGCGCGTCATCAGCCGGGAATCCGGCAGGTCGCCACTGCGCAGCGCGACATCGACGCCTTCGTCGATCAGGTCAACGATGCGGTCGTTGAAATCGAGGTCGAGTTCGACCTCTGGATAACGCGAGGCGAACTCCGGCAGCACCGGCAGGAAGAGATGATAGCTGACCACCGGTGCGCTCACCCTCAGCCGTCCACGCGGCGTCTCGATGGCCTCGGCCAGCATCGCTTGGGCATCGTCGAGATCGTCCAGGACGCGCCGGCAACGTTCATGGAACAGGCGCCCCTCCTCGGTCAGCCGCAGGCTGCGCGTCGAGCGCTGCAGCAGGCGCACCCCGAGCTGCTCCTCCAGCTTGGTCACCGCCTTGCCGACCGCCGAGGGTGACAGCCGCAGCACCCGCCCGGCGGCGACGAAGCTGCCGAGATCGGCGGTGCGCACAAAAGCAGCGAGCCCACTAAGCCGATCCAGAGAACGATCCATTCGAGCGTTTTTCTCCATTATATGTGGAGTAAGAGCCATATTCTGCTCCGATTGGCGCAAGTCTATCATGAACGGGTCTTTCAACAAGCCCGTTGGCTGGTTCGCGCAAGGCGGCCGCTGCGGAAACCTCCGTGGACATCATGGCAAATCCGAAGAAGGCCCGGGGCGCGGCCGAAAAAGCGCTTGTCCTCGTCGCGGTGTGCCTGGCGGCGCTCTCCATGCCGCTCACCTTCACCGGGCCGGCCGTGGCGCTTCCGGCAATCGGCCGGTCGCTTGGCGGCAGCCCGATCGCGCTTTACTGGGTGACCAACGCCTTCATGCTGACCTTCGGTTCCTCGCTGATGGCGGCCGGTGCGCTGGCTGACGCCTATGGCCGCAAACGCATGTTCCTGACCGGCGTGGCCGCCTTCGGCCTGTTTTCCGCGCTCGCCTCGGTGTCGCCTTCGATCTTCTGGCTCGATCTTGCGCGGGCTGCACAAGGCCTGGCGGCGGCGCTTGCCTTTGCCGGCGGTGCGGCGGCCCTGGCGCAGGAATTCGAGGGCCCGGGGCGCATGCGTGCCTTTTCCATGCTCGGCACTTCCTTCGGCATCGGTCTCTCGTTCGGTCCGATCACCTCGGGTCTTCTGATCGATGCCTTCGGCTGGACCTCGATCTTCCTGCCGGTCGTCGCCGCCGCGGCACTTTCTTTCGGGATTGCCGCCCGCTTCATGCGCGAAAGCCGCGATCCTGCCGCAACCGGTCTCGACTGGCCGGGCGCGGCAAGCTTCACCGCCGCACTCGCCTTGCTCACCTACGGGTTCCTCAAGGCGCCGGAAGCCGGTTGGAGCGATCCGGCTGTGGTCGGCCTGCTCGCCGGTGCCGTGCTGTTCTTCACCGTCTTCGGCATCGTCGAGCGCAGGGCGGCACGCCCGATGCTGGACCTTTCCCTGTTCCGCTATCCGCGTTTCGTCGGCGTGCAGTTGCTGGCAGCAGCACCGGCCTATGCCTTCGTGGTGCTGCTGGTTTTGCTCCCGGTCCGCTTCGTCGGGGTCGAGGGCATGGGCGAGATCGCCGCCGGCCGTCTGATGATCGCGCTGTCGGCGCCGCTGCTGGTGCTGCCACTGGTTGCCGGCTGGCTCACGCGCTGGCTGCCGGCGTCGGTTCTGTGCGCCGGTGGCCTCGTCGTTTCCGCCGCCGGCCTGTTCTGGTTGTCCGGCGTGCCGGCAGGTGCCCCCGCCACGGCGCTGGTCCTGCCCATGCTGACCATCGGCATCGGCATCAGCTTGCCATGGGGGCTGATGGACGGGCTCGCCGTTTCGGTGGTGCCAACCGAGCGCGCCGGGATGGCGACCGGCATCTTCAACACCACGCGTGTTGCCGGTGAGGGGCTGGCCCTGGCGGTGGTCGGCGCAGTGCTGTCAGCCCTGACGGTGGGGCATCTCGCCGGTGCCGGGCTTGGCCCGTCCGAGAGCCGGGTGGCTGCCGCGCAGCGCCTCGTCACCGGCGATCTCGCGGCGGCGCAGCAGCTGCTGCCGGAGAGCGGTCACGACCAGCTGGTGGCGCAGTATGGCCTGGCTTTCTCCAGCCTGCTGGTCGTGCTGACCGTCGTCACCCTCATCACCGCGGTCGTGGTGTTCCTGTTCATGGGCCGGAAGGCGGGAGAAGAGGTGGTGGCTGAAGTTGCCGAAGCCTGATTAAGCAGCCGTCCATCCCTTTTCACGCAGGGCGGCAGCGACTTCCCGGCGCGTGTCGAGCTTGAGGTGGAGCAGTTCGACATCGTCGCGGTCGCGCACGGTAAGATGCTTGCCCATGATCATCGCCGTATGCACCTGCGAGCGTGCGAAGCGGTGGCGCTTGTCACCTTTCTGTACGATCAACTCGTCAGTCGACACACTCACTGTCGGTTCGTCATGGACGATAAGGAAACCGCCACCGATGCCGAGCAGGCCACCGATGATGGCGAGCGCCCAAGGCGACAGTTTCTGGTCGATCGTCGCTGCAAACCTGAGCGGCTCTTCCCATGGCACCCACGGCAGTTGCAGCAGCCAGCCGGCAAGATCCGGCAGGAAGGCTACGAACGCGCCGCCCCCGATCACCGTCGCGATGAAGACGGAGATCTGGTCGGTGCGTTTCATCTCGATGACGATGGGTTCGTCGGTCATGGCCGTGGAAACACGGATTTGAAGGGTACGGTAAAGCCTCAGGTTCCAGCCGAATACGCCGCAATCGCTGCCATATTGACGATATCACTGTCCTTGGCGTTGAGGCCGACGATCTGCACCGGCTTGTTGAGGCCGACCAGCAGCGGGCCGATGACGGTCGAGCCGCCCAGCTCCTGCAGCATCTTGGTCGAGATCGAGGCCGAGTGGAACGCCGGCATCACCAGAACGTTGGCCGGCCCGGTCAGCCGGCAGAACGGATATTGCGCCATCACGCGCGGATTCAACGCAACGTCGGCGGCCATTTCACCGTCATATTCGAAATCGACGCGGCGCTTGTCGAGGATGCGCACCGCTTCCTGAACGCGCTCGGAGCGTTCGCCCTGCGGGTGGCCGAAGGTGGAATAGGCAAGCATCGCCACGCGGGGCTCATAGCCCATGCGGCGGGCGAAATTGGCGGCCTCCTCGGCGATGTCCGCGATCTGCTCGGCATTCGGCATGTCGTGCACGGCAGTGTCGGCGACCAGCACGGTGCGTCCTCTTGCCAGCACGATCGACACGCCGATGACGCGGTGGCCGGGCTTGGCGTCGATGACGCGGCGCACATCGTCAAGCGCCGTCGAATAGTTGCGCGTCACGCCCGTCACGATGCCGTCGGCGTCGCCCAGCGCCACCATGCAGGCTGCAAAATGGTTGCGGTCGTTGTTGATCAGCCGCTGGCAGTCGCGGAACAGATAACCTTTGCGCTGCATGCGCTCGTAGAGATAGTCGGCATAGATGGCGTTCTTGCGCGACAGCCGCGCGTTGATGATCTCCAGGCCCGGCTTGTCCAACTCGATGCCGGCATGGCGGGCATTTTCCTTGATGATGTCGTCGCGGCCTAGAAGGATGGCGGTGCCGAGTTTCTGGTTCACATAAGCGACCGCGGCACGCATCACCTGTTCTTCTTCGCCCTCGGCGAACACGATGCGCTTGGGCTGGCGCCGCACGCGGTCATAGATGCGCTGCAGCGTCGAGGCGATCGGGTCGCGGCGTGCCGACAATTCCTGCTCGTAGCGGTCGAGGTCGAGGATCGGCTTGCGCGCGACACCGCTTTCCATCGCCGCTTTCGCCACCGCGATCGGGATCGCCGAGATCAGCCGCGGATCGAACGGCACTGGAATGATGTAGTTGGGACCGAACTTCGGCCGGTTGCCCTGATAGGCGGCGGCGACGTCGTCCGGCACGTCCTTGCGGGCAAGTTCGGCCAGTGCCTGGGCGGCCGCCACCTTCATGGCATCGTTGATGGTGGTGGCGCGCACATCCAGCGCGCCGCGGAAGATGTAGGGGAAGCCCAGCACGTTGTTGACCTGGTTCGGATAGTCCGAACGGCCGGTGGCCATGATGGCGTCGGTGCGGATCTCGGCCACTTCCTCCGGCGTGATCTCCGGGTCCGGATTGGCCATGGCGAAGATGATCGGGTTCTTGGCCATGGATTGCACCATGGTCGTCGTCAGCGCTCCCTTGGCGGAAAGGCCGAAGAACACGTCGGCGCCGTCCAGAGCATCGGCCAGCGAGCGCGCTTCGGTCTTCACCGCATGCGCCGACTTCCACTGATTCATGCCTTCGGTACGGCCCTGGTAGACGACGCCCTTGGTGTCGCACAGGATGACGTTTTCAGGTGAAAAGCCCATCGACTTGACCAGCTCGATGCAGGCGATGCCGGCAGCGCCGGCACCGTTGCAGACGAGTTTCGTCGTCTTCATGTCGCGGCCGGTGATCGCCAATGCGTTGATCAGGCCGGCGGCTGCGATGATGGCGGTGCCGTGCTGGTCGTCGTGGAAGACCGGGATGTCCATCAGCTCACGCAGGCGCTGCTCGATGATGAAGCACTCCGGCGCCTTGATGTCCTCCAGGTTGATGCCGCCGAAGGATGGTCCGAGGAACTTGACGCAGTTGATGAATTCGTCGGCGTCTTCGGTCGCCACTTCGAGGTCGATGGAATCGACGTCGGCGAAGCGCTTGAACAGCACCGACTTGCCTTCCATCACCGGCTTGGATGCGAGCGCGCCGAGATTGCCGAGTCCAAGGATGGCTGTACCGTTGGAAATGACGGCCACCATGTTGCCGCGGGTTGTGTAGTCGAAGGCGCGCGACGGGTCTTCCGCGATGGCCTTCACCGGTACCGCGACGCCCGGCGAATAGGCCAGGCTGAGGTCGCGCTGCGTCGCCATCGGCTTGGTGGGCACGATCTCCAGCTTGCCGGGACGCCCCATGGCGTGGAATTCCAGCGCCTCCTCGGCGCTCACCGAAGGGCCTTGTCCGTCCTGTCCATTCCTGCGGGCCATGCTTTTGTTTCTTCCCCTTCGGCGTGCCTGAGGCGCACTCAATTTCTTTGTGGAGCGTTCGGGATTAAGGCTACACTTCAGGTGAGTAAAGCGCCAAGCAATTGCCTTCGGATTTTTTGGAAACAGTTTCTTGAACGACGAAACCCCCATCGCGACGGAAGACAGCGCGCCACTGGCAAGCGATGCCGCGCCAGTGCCTTCCACGGCCGGCGCGACGCCGATGATGGAGCAGTATCTGGAGATCAAGGCGGCGAATGCGGATTCACTGCTGTTCTACCGCATGGGCGATTTCTACGAGCTGTTCTTCGACGACGCCGAGAAGGCGAGCCAGGCGCTGGGCATCGTGCTCACCAAGCGCGGCAAGCACCAGGGCGCCGAAATCCCGATGTGCGGCGTGCCTGTGCATCCGCCGACGACTACCTGCAAAAGCTGATCGGACTCGGATTCCGCGTCGCCGTCTGCGAGCAGATCGAGGACCCGGCCGAGGCCAAGAAGCGCGGCTCGAAATCGGTGGTCAAGCGCGAGGTCGTCCGCCTCGTCACGCCGGGCACCATCACCGAAGACAAGCTGCTGGCGCCGTCGGAATCGAGCTTCCTGATGACGCTCGGCCGGATCAAGGGGGGCGCCGAGCAGAACTTCGCGCTGGCCTGGATCGAGATCTCCACCGGTGTTTTCCGCGTCGCCGAGACCAATGCCGAGCGCCTGCTGGCCGACATCTTCCGTGTCGACCCGCGTGAGCTGATCGTCGCCGAACCGGTGTTCTATGATCCCGAGCTGAAGCCTGTTTTCGACGTGCTCGGCCGTGTCGCCAGCCCGCAGCCGGCCAGCCTGTTCGACTCCGCCTCGGCAACGGCGCGCATCGCCCGTTTCTTCAATGTCGCGACGCCGGATGCCTTCGGTACATTCAGCCGCGCCGAGCTTTCCGCCATTTCCGGCGCGATCGCCTATGTCGAGAAGACGCAGAAGGCAGAGCGCCCGCCGCTGTCACGGCCGGAGCGCGAGGAAAACGGTGCCACGCTGTTCATCGACCCGGCGACACGCGCCAACCTGGAACTGCTGCGCACGCTTTCCGGCAGCCGCGAAGGCTCGCTGTTCAAGGCCATCGATCGCACAGTCACCGGGGGCGGCGCGCGGCTGCTGGCCGACCGGCTGATGGCACCACTGACCGATGCCGCCGCCATCGGCGCGCGGCTGGATTCGGTTTCCTTCTTCCGCGACGAGACGCGCCTGGCTGAAGCGTTGCGGCTGGCGCTCAAGGGTGTCGCCGACATGCCGCGCGCCTTGTCGCGACTGGCGCTGAACCGCGGCGGCCCGCGCGACCTCGGTGCGCTGCGCGCCGGCTTCCTCGCCGCCGGCGATATCGCGCAGGTCTTTGCGCGCGTCGCGCCACCGGCCGAATTGTCCGCGGCACTGGCCGCGATCGGCGCCCTGCCGAAAGCACTGGCCGAACATCTCGCCGGAGCACTTGCCGACGAATTGCCGTTGCTGAAACGCGACGGTGGTTTCCTGCGCAGCGGCTACGATGCCGAACTCGACGAGATGCGCGCGCTGCGCGACGAGACGCGCAAGGTCATTGCCGGCATGGAGCGCGACCTGATCGAAGAAACCGGCATCCGCTCGCTCAAGATCCGGCACAACAATGTGCTCGGCTATTACATCGAGGTGACGGTCAACCATCAGGCGATCATGACAGGCACCGATGAGGCAAAGGCACGCTTCATTCACCGTCAGACCATGGCCAATGCCATGCGCTTCACCACGACGGAACTGGCAGGACTTGAAACCAGGATTGCCAACGCCGCCGACCGGGCGCTGGCCATCGAGCTCGCCGCCTTCGATCGTCTGCTTGCTGAAGTCGTCGCCGAGGCGGACGCCATCCGGGCCGGAGCCGACGCGCTGGCGGTGCTCGACGTGTCGGCTGCGTTCGCCGCCCTGTCGGTGAGCGAGAACTGGTGCCGGCCGCAGGTCGATGCCTCGCTCGCCTTCGAAATTGTCGGTGGCCGCCATCCGGTGGTGGAACAGGCGCTGCGCCGTACCGGGGAAGGTCCGTTCGTCGCCAATGATTGCGACCTCTCTCCCGAAGGCGATGCCAGGAATGGCGCCATCTGGTTGCTCACCGGCCCGAACATGGGCGGTAAGTCGACGTTCCTGCGCCAGAATGCGCTGATCGCCATTCTGGCCCAGAGTGGTTCCTTCGTGCCGGCGGCAAGCGCGCATATCGGTGTGGTAGATCGCCTGTTTTCGCGCGTCGGCGCGTCCGACGATCTTGCACGCGGCCGTTCGACCTTCATGGTCGAGATGGTCGAAACCGCCGCGATCCTCAATCAGGCCGGGGAGCGCGCGCTGGTCATCCTCGACGAGATCGGCCGCGGTACCGCCACCTTCGATGGTCTCTCGATCGCCTGGGCGGCTGTCGAGTATCTGCATGAGAAGAACCGCTGCCGCTCGATCTTCGCCACGCATTTCCATGAGATGACGGCGCTGAGCAACAAGCTTGGCCGGCTGCACAACGTCACTATGCGGGTGAAGGAGTGGGAGGGCGACGTCGTTTTCCTGCACGAGGTCGGCAAGGGTGCGGCCGACCGCAGCTACGGCGTGCAGGTGGCGCGGCTTGCCGGCTTGCCCGAAGCGGTGGTGGCGCGCGCCAAGCAGGTGCTGCACCAGCTGGAAGAAGGCGAGACCTCCGGCAAGGCCGACCGGCTGGTCGACGACCTGCCGCTGTTTTCCGTGGCGGTGAAGCGCGAGGCGCCCAAACCTGCGAAGACCGATGCACTCGGCGAGGCGCTGGCCGCCATCAGCCCCGACGAAATGACGCCACGCGAGGCGCTGGAAGCGATCTATCGGCTGAAAGGGCTGATGGATCGGTGAGGGTTCGGGATCTGCGGTCGAGGTCCCGCCTCAGACCTGATCCAGCCCAACATCTGAATGACGCCAGCCGGTGCGCCCGTTGGTTCATCACGCCAATGCATCTGCCGATGGCAGTTGGACCATTAAAAAACGTTCAGCAGCCACTCAGATATCGCTATGGTGTCCCCTGCGCGGGGAGCGCAGATTGGAGGAACCAATGGATCGACGGTTATTTCTGACGGGAATACTCGGCGTTGCAGGTGCCGCAGTCGTCATGACGGCAATACGTCCGGGCCAGGCGGTCGCAGGTGTGCCCACGACCGGCGGCGGCATATTGGATGAACTGGAAAAGTCCGACGCGGAGATGACCGTCCTCGATGACGGCGCCGAGGCTGATGTCGAGCTGATCAACCATCGTTCCTGGCATCGTCGCCCGAGGCATCACCGGCCCCCGGGTCGCCCCCGCTGGCGGCGGGTCTGCCGCCGCGTCTACCGTCGCGGCCGCTGGCATGTCCGGTGCTGGCGTGAACGTGTCTGGGTCAGGCGCTGGGCCTGATGGAACGAAAAACCCCGGTTGACGGCCGGGGTTTTTCACAGGTCGTTGCCTGCCCTCATCCGGTCGAGAGGGCCAGATCGTCGCCGAGATTCGCGATGGCCTGTCGTGGCTGTTCCGGGGAAGCCGGCAAAATGCTTTCCCTCGGCCCGGGGCGCCCAAGGTAGTAACCCTGTGCCTCATGGCAGCCTTCGATGCGCAGGATCTGAAACTGGGAGGCAGTCTCGACGCCTTCGGCCAGGACCGGGATCCCGAGGCTCTGCCCTAGTGCAAGAACCGAGCGGACAATGGCCATGGCATGGGTGTTTCGCTCCATCTCGCGTGTGAAGGACCCGTCCAGCTTGATCTTGTCGAAGGGAAAGCTGCGCAGCGTATCGAACGACGAATAGCCGACGCCGAAGTCGTCGATCGATATCTTCACGCCCAATGCCTTGATCTGCCGCAGGATGTGCAGGGCCCTGCTCTTGTCGGCAATGAAGGTCGATTCGGTGATTTCCAGCTCCAGCCGGTTCGGGGACAATCCTGTCTCGACAAGGATGTCGCGTATCAGGCCGGCGAGATCGTTGTGGGCGAACTGGACCGGCGAGAGATTGACGGCGATCTTGTAGGGCCTAGCCAACCGGCCTGCCTCCGCACAGGCCGTGCGCAAGACCCATTCGCCGATCGCGAGGATGAGGCCGGTTTCCTCCGCGATAGGGATGAAGACCGAAGGTGAAATCGGCCCTCTCGTGGGATGTCTCCAGCGCAGCAGCGCTTCATAGCCGAGTACATCGCCGGACTGGACGGATTTCTGCACCTGGTAGTGGAGCTCGAGCTGGCCGAGTTCCAGCGCGTGGCTGAGATCGGACGCCAGGGCATGATGCTCGCGCGCTGCCTTGTCCATCTGCGGTTCATAGAAACATATGGCTCGGGTGATGTCGGCCTTTGCGCGATACATGGCAAGGTCGGCATTGCTGATGAGCACCTGCCGGTCGTGGCCGTCGTCGGGATACAGCGCGACGCCCAGGCTCGCACCCGCCGCCAGGTCGACATTGCCGATGTGAAGTGGCTCCGAAAAGACCTGTTCGAGACGCTTCAGGAAATCATCGAGTTGACGGCGTTCGATGAAAACTTTGACACACATGAACTCGTCGCCACCGATGCGCGCTGCAAACTCGTCGTGCTGGAGAAGGTCGCCAAGACGATGGCCGATCGTCGCCAGTGTGGCGTCGCCGGCCTGGTGCCCGCGCAGGTCGTTGATTTCCTTGAAGCGATCGAGATCGATACCGATGATGGCGACCTTTGCGATCGTGTAGCGCGCCCGCTCCATCTCCTGATCCAGGTGCTCGATGGCGCTGGTCCGGTTGGGCAGTCCTGTAAGGGAATCGGTCATCGCCAGCTTCTGCAGGCGATCGAATGCTTCCTGTGAGGTCTGCTCATCGATGAGATAGCTGATGACACCGGCTCCCAGGACCAGCATGCCAACGCCGACAACGGCAAAGGCAGCCAGGGTCGATGAGGTGGTGCTGTCTGCCGCGGTTGAAAACGGCGTCACCGAGATAGCAGTCATTCCGGTGAAATGCAGGGATGCCACGGCAAGAACAAACAGACCAACCGGCAGATATCGGGTCTCGCCCAGCCATGGCTTGATCGCCTGCCTGAGGGAAACGCCGGCAAACAGAACCGACAGCGCCACCGAGGCGAGTACATAGTCCAGGTTCCAGTCGATCAGCCCGTCGACGCGGTAGGCCATCATGCCGCTGTAGTGCATTGCCGAGATCGCGATGCCGACGACACCACCGCCGACCTCGGCGGCCAGGGGAAAGCGGAAGCTGATCGACAGCCAGAAGCCATAGGCACAGCCGGCAACCGCGATCAGCAGCGAAACCATCGTAAAGGCGGGATCGAAGGTGACAGGCGCCTCATGTTCATAGGCGATGACGGCGATGAAATGCGTACACCAGATCGAGGAGCCGGCTGCCTGCGCCGCCAGGAAGATCCAGCCGGCCCGCTGCCAGCCGTTGCGCGCCTCGGCCTGTCGGAAAAGCCTGAACGTCACCCAGCTGCCGGCGATGCAGACGAACACGGCAAGCAGCACGAGCCACGGGTTATGCTCCGTGACCAAGCATGAGACGACACGCATACAACGCCCCCGGCGCCATTATGTCAGGACGATCGCTGCTCGGATTGTTGCGGATCCAGGCTGACGACCGTCGGCGTCAAGACGTTGCCAAGCAATCGCTAATATTCTGATAGCGTCGATGGTTAAATACGATCGGCCCCTGTCCGAAATGAAACGAAGGGTCTGCCGGTATTTGCCGGCTTAGCGACCGACGCCTCTGGCGATCAGCGATGAGAAGGCGGCGATTGCCGCTGCCTCGGGGATGCGCCCTTCCTGCTGCTCGCGTGCAATCGCTTCCGCTGCGCCCAGCAGGCCGATGCAGGTGAGGCGCAACGATGCGATGTCCATGTCCGTGAAGGGCTGCAGCGCCTTGCACATGATCGCGATGTATTCGCCGACCATGGCGCGTTGCTGCAGGGCCATTTCTTCGCTGCCCTGGAGCGCAGCCGAAATGGCCGGAGCCTCCGGTCCGAGATCGGCAAGGCAATTGAAATAAGCCCTGCTCATGAGATCGGCGGTGGTGCCGAGTTCGTGTGGGGCGACGTCCAGCGCATTTCGAAGCGCCTGTACATACTGGTCTTCCAGGCGCTGGAAGAGCGCGACAAGCAGCCCTGCTCGCGTCGAAAAATGATCGTAGGTGACCGGCCGGCTCACCCCCGCCTTGACCGCAAGGGTGACCAGCGACAGCGCGTCGGCGCCATCCTCGCGAACGATCGCCATGGCGGCATCGAGCAGCTGTTCGCGGCGTTGGTCTTTCGGCAGCTTGACCAGGGGATGAGTCTCTCGCTTGATTTCTACATTTTGTAAGTTACATTTTGTAGGAATCAAAATCAAGCGAGGATGTCTCCATGAGCGATGTAACCGTGATTGGCCTTGGCGAGATGGGCAGCGCGCTGGCCCGAGCCTTTCTGGCAGGCGGAAAGTCTGTCACCGTCTGGAACCGGACGCTGGCCAAGGCCTCGGCGCTGGTACGATCGGGGGCCAACCGTGCGTCCAGTATGGCTGACGCCGTCACGGCCAGTCCGACGGTGGTGATCTGCCTGTCCGATTACGAGGCGACGTCCGGCATGTTCCGCATCGACGACCTGGCCGAAAAGCTCGATGGTCGCTTGATCGTGCAGCTGAGTTCGGGGACACCCCATCAGGCGCGTGCGTTTGGGGCCTGGGTCGTCTCCCAAGGCGGCAGCTATCTCGACGGCGCCATCGGTGCATGGCCCAGGCAGATCGGCAGTCCCGAGGCCGGGCTCCTCATTGTCGGCAAGGAAGACGTGTTTGCAGCCGCCGAACCTCTTCTGAAGCTGCTGGGCGGTGGTCTCAGCTACATGGGCCCCGATTTCGGTCACGCCAAAACCTTGTCGAATGCCGGACTGGCCTATTTTGCCGCGCACTGGATCGGTTTCAGCCATGGCGCCGCCGTCTGTGAGGCGGAAGGCATCGACACTGCCATGTTCGGCGAGATGATGGCGGGGATGGCCGCGTTCTTCAGCGAAGATATGCGCCATATGGGGCGCGTCATCGCCGAGGATCGTTTTGGCGATGCGGAGGCCACGATCCGGATCATCAGTTCCGATGTCGGCTTGCTTGCCGAGACGTCACGCGATCTCGGGATAGGCGCGCAGTTTCCGGATTTCGCTGCCGGCGTCTTTCGGCGCGCAAGGGATGCCGGGTTCAGTGCCGAAGAACCCAGCGCGGTGATCAAGGTGCTGCGCGAAGCAGCGGCGGAGAAGTCAATAAAGGGAACGCAGGCAACCGGATCCCTTTGACCGCATTGTTCATCGACGAACCCACCAGGGATACGTCCAGGGATGCGCCCAGGGATACACAATGACACGTGAGATGCTGGTCTCCGCCTATCGGGCCTATATTGGCTGCCTGAACCGGCAGGATTGGAACGAACTCCGGCGGTTCGTTCATGACGATGTCCGCTACAATGGTATCGAAGTCGGGCTTTCCGGCTACCGTAAGATGCTCGAGGGCGACTTTCGTGCGATCCCGGATCTTCATTTTCGGATCGAACGGCTGATCGCCGATCCGCCGCATATCGCCAGCCGCCTGCGGTTCGACTGCACGCCGACCGGCACCTTGTTCGACCTGCCCGTCAACGGCAGGCGGGTTCAGTTCGATGAGAACGTATTCTACGAATTCGCCGGCGGCAGGATCGAAAAGGTCTGGTCGATCATCGACAAGGCCTCGATCGCACGACAGCTTTGACGTCCTCGAAGGACAGCGTCGCAGATCACCGGACGCTGGGTCATGCAGGCTCGGTCATGCCCCTGTCCTCAGTGATCCGCCGAACGACCCGCCCGTACCAGCCTCAGCCATGGCGCCAGATGGAAGGCGCTCATCAGCAGATACATCACCACCATGCCACCGAGCGGCATTCCCGTCGCGGATGAGCACAGCATCTCGGCTGGTCCACCCGTGATGCCGGTCAGCAAGGCCATGGCGGCAAAAGTCGGCGAAGCCGCCAGTGCCAGCCAGTCCGACGCCGCCAGCGCGGGTGCATGGTCGAGCGCAGTACCGTCCGTTGCGGTTGGCGCTGCCGCATGGCCGACGGGCTTCACGCTGTCGCCGGTGCGGGCACTGGTCCGGCGAGGGGTTTCCTCGTCGGCCCAGATGGAGCAGCACGAGCGGCTCATGATTTCGCACTCGTTGCTTTGGCGCGCATCGCTTCTTCGCCGGCGTCTGAAATCGCGACCCATCCCTTGTCCGGCTCTGCTTCGGTAACGTAGCTGTCGTTCCAGTTCCACCATTTATAGGTCGGGGTCTGCGGATAGCCCTCGGGCGAATCCTCCCAGACTTCCTGGCGGCCGAGCGGTGTGATGTCGAGATAGTTCCAGGTGCCGCCCATCTGTTCGTCGGCACGATCGGCGATGAAATAGGTGCGGAAGATGCGATCGCCGTCGCGCAGGAAGACGTTGTGGCCGTGCCATTCGTCCACGCCGAAATCGACGTCGAAACTGTCGACGATGGTGACCCAGGGAATGCGGTCCCAGCCCATCCGGGCCTTCACACGCAGGATGTCCGCCTGCGGTGCGCGCGAGGCAAAGACCAGCGTGGTGTCGCGGGCATTGAGATGCGAGACATGGGCGACCTGGTCGGCCACCATCGAGCAGCCCCGGCAGGCATGGTCAGGCCAGCCATACACGCCGGGCTCGAAGAAGGCGCGGTAAAGGATGAGCTGCCGGCGGCCCGCGAACAGGTCATGCAGGCTTGCCTTGCCGTTCGGGGTCTCGAAGACATAGTCCTTGGTCACTTCCACCCACGGCATGCGGCGGCGCTCCGCGGCCAGTGCATCGCGGGCGCGCGTGTGGGCCTTCTCCTTCACGAGCAGCTGCTGACGCGCCTGCTCCCACGCTTCCGGTGTGACCACCGGCGGCCTGTGCAGGGCAGCCAGGATTTCGTCGCGTTTGTTTTCGGCGGATGTGGTCATTGTTCTGAACCTCCTTGTCAGGGCGATGCCGTGCCCGAGGTCGGAAGCGTCGTCGCTCATCACCCGGTGCTGGTGTCGGGCAGTGTGCCTTCGGAGGCCGAACAGTGTGAGTAACAAGTGTGGCGCTATTCCAAGGCGGTGGAATGGCTTCCGGTTCAGAACCGCTTGCGCAGCAGGGTGGCGACCACGAACAGCGCGCCAATCGAGCTGGTGATGATGCCGATCGGCAATTCCTGCGGCGGCAGGAGCGTGCGTGCCAGCAGGTCGCTGGCAAGCAGGAGCACCGCGCCGAAGACGGCGCAGGCAATGGCCAGTCGCAGATGCAACGGGCCGGCGAAGCGGCGCGCGACATGCGGGATCATCAATCCCACGAAGCCGATGACACCGGCAACGGAAACCAGGATCGCCGTCGACAGCGCCGCGGCGAGAAAGGTCAGCGTCCGGAAGCGCACCACCGGAACGCCGAGGCTTTCCGCGGTGTTCTCGCCGGCCAGGAAAGCGTCAAGCCAGCGATGATAGCGCAGCGCGAAAACGAGAATGACGGCTGCCCCGGCGACCGCCAGGCCGATATTGCCCCAGCGGGCGAGGCCCAGCCCGCCCATCGTCCAGAACAGCACTGAATGGGCGGCGCGCTGGTCACCGGCGAAGACCAGATAGTTGGTCAGCGCCGTGAACAGGAAGGAGACGGCAAGACCGGCAAGGATCAATCGCTCCGGGCCCTGGCCGCGTATGCGGTTGACAAGCAGCAGCACGACGAAGGCGGTGAGGATGCCGCCGACGAAAGCGGCGATCGGAAGCGTCCACACACCCAGGCGGTCGCCGAACACCGTGATCACCGAAACTGCACCGGCAGCGGCACCCGAGGACAGGCCGAACAGGAACGGATCGGCGAGGTCGTTGCGCGTCACCGTCTGCAGAAGCGCGCCGACCACGGCAAGGCCGGCGCCGACACAGATGGCGAGGATGGCGCGCGGGAGCCTGAGGTCGACGATGATCTTCTCCACCGGTGCAGTCACGCCGCCAGCGTCCAGGCCAACGGCATGGGCGAGTGCTGCGATGACGTCACCGAGCGGAATGACGGTCGAGCCATAGGCGATGGAGAGGAGCGCCAGCAGGATGACAAGCGCCAGACCCGTGCCGATGGCCAAGCCGTAGGATCGGCTGGGCACGCTCAGAAGGCCTCCGGGTGCATCGCCTTGGCGATCTTGTCGATGGCCTCGATGTTGGCCGGGCCGGGCGTCAGCTCCGCATAGCGCAGGGCAACGAAACGCTCGTTCTTGACGGCGTCGGTTTCTTTCATCGCCGGATGCGTCTTCAGGAAGTTCAGCAGCTTCCGGTAGCCGGCGTCATCCTGGTAGTCGAGCAGCACCAGGAATTCGGGGTTGCGGGTAGCGACGGTTTCCCAGTCCGTGTTGCCCCAGTTGGTGGGCAGGTCGTCCATGATGTTCCTGCCGCCGGCCGCCTCGATCATTGCCGTGGGGATCGCGAATTTGCCGGCAGTGAAAGGTTTGTCCTCGCCGGAATCGTAGAGGAACACACGTGTGCCGCTGCGGCTGCCGACCTTGGCGGTGATGGCGGCGAGCCTTTCCTTCCATCCGGCAACCAGTGCGTGGGCCTCGCTCTCCTTGCCGAAGATCTTGCCGAGCTTCTCAACGTCGCCGTACAGCAGATCCATCGAAGCCGCCGGCCGGTTCTTGTCGAGGTGGACGCAGCTTTCGCTGAGCACCAGCGTCTTGATCCCGTGTGGCGCCAGCGTGTCGGGCGTCACGTCGCCGCCGGGCTTCATGCCGTAGTACCAGCCGGCAAAGAAGAAGTCGGGCTCGACCGCCAGCAGGTTCTCCAGCGTCGGATATTTGGGTGCGAGTTCCGGGATCGAGCCTTGCGCCTTCTTGAAGGCGTCGTCGACCTTGTACCAGCCGGTGATGCCGGTCAGGCCGACGATCTCCGGTTGCAGGCCGAGCGCAAAGGCCATTTCCGACATGTTGAGATCGTTGATCACCGCGCGTTTCGGGGCGGCGTCGAAAGTCACCGGAATGCCGCAGCTGTCGACGGTGACCGGGAAGGCAAAGGCAGCAGACGAAAGAAGCGTGGCGGCAAGGCAGAAAGCGAGGCGTTTCATGGCGGCTCCGGATGGATCGGTTCAGCGGGAAAGGCGTATCGGCACGTCGAAGACCGTCAGTTCGCGATCCTGTTCGTCCGGATGAGGCAGTCTGAGCACGTCGATGCCAAAGACCTCGCGCACCAGCTCTGCCGTGAGCGTTTCGCGCGGCGTGCCGAGCGCGACGAGGCGCGCCCTGCTCATTACGGCAACGTGGGTGGCGAAGGGTGCAACCAGCGGCAGATCGTGCAGCACCGTGACGACTGCGATGCCCAACCTGGCGACGAACTCCAGCAATTCGCCGCGGGCGCGCGGGTCGAGATGGTTTGTCGGCTCGTCAAGGAACAGCACGTGCGGCTGCTGCGCGATCGCCCGCGCCAGCTGCGCGCGTTGGCGCTCGCCACCGGAAAGCGAGCCCATGCGGCGGTCGCGCAGGGCAAGCAGGCCGGTTCGCTCCAGCGCGTCGATCACGACATTGCGGTCGTCGCTGCGACGACGAAGTCCGGCATGGGGGATACGGCCGAGCCCGACATAGTCGTGGACAGCTAGCTGGGCATCCGGCTGATCGGATTGGCCGACCACGGCGATGCGGCGGGCCCGTTCCGCCATCGGCAGGCGGTCGAGCGGTTCGCCGTCGAGACTGACCATGCCGCCGACAGGTTTGAGCATGCCGCACAGCATGCGCATCAGCGTCGTCTTGCCGGCGCCGTTTGGACCGATGATGGCGAGCCTTTCGCCGGCGCGCACGTCGAGACCGACACTGTCGACCAGGGTGATGCCTTTTTCCGGCCGATAGCAAAGGTCGCGCGCCTGCAGGACAACAGCGCTCGTGAAAGCAGCTTCTGCGGCGCGTTGCGTTGCGCCGTCGAAAGGACGCGTCGCCCCATCACGCTGAAAAACGGCAAACCCTTCCAACTGATCCCTCATCGATCAGGTGCGGAAGGATGGCCAGAATGACGGGCTGTGCCGTCCTTGTAGCGTCCTCCCGGCACACCCCGTCCGGTCAACTCACTGCGATGGCAGGTCTCCTGGCTCGCGGATCGTTGCGCTGTCCTGCCTTCCCGGCACCTTGGCCAGTGGCGTTCTCGGACTTTGCTACCGCTTACAGTTGCGGGGGCAGCCACGGTCTGGGCCCTCGCGGGCTTCACCGTATTCCCTTTTCACCCCGGACCTTTCGATTCGAGGCACCATCGCCGGGGACCCTATTGTGACCGCTGCCGCCTGGCAATGGCGATTCGTGTCCGGGACCTGCGGTGGCGCGCCGCTCCTCTGGCGGAATGTAGCGGGCGCGCCGCGGGTGGCAGTCGCAGTCCTGGTGGCGGCCCTTGAACAGGGAAATCAGCGATTTGACGATCATGCGGCCTGCCCGCTCCAGCTCGGAAACGGGTCCGGAAGATCGCGCCACAGCTGCGGCGCGAAGACGGGCTCATCGACCAGGCAGGCGTCGAGTTCGGCACGAATTCGGCTTTCGTCCATCGGGTCGCAGCCGATGAAGACCAGTTCCTGGCGGCGGTCGCCCCACATCGGATCGAAATAGGGTTGCATGGCTTCCCGCCATGCCGGGTTGTCGGGCCATCGCTTTCGGGGGACCGCTGCCCACCAGAGCCCGCGTTTGCCGGTCCGTACCAGAGCGCCGGCCTGGCTCAATTCCCCAACATGGTCGGGGCGTGTCGCCAGCCAGAAGAAACCCTTGGCGCGCACCACACCTGGCCATGGCCGCCCGACGAATGCCTGCAGCTTGAAGGGGTCGAACGGGCGGCGCTCGCGGTAGACGAAGGAACGGATGCCGTATTCCTCTGTCTCGGGGACGTGGTCCTTGAAGCCGTTCAGTTCCTTGAACCAGAGCGGATGCTGTTCGGCCTGCTCGAAATCGAAACGGCCTGTGTCGAGCACCTTGTCGAGCGGCACGCGGCTGAAATCCGTCTCGACGAGCTCGGCCTGCGGGTTGAGCGAACGGATGATCTTGCGGGCCAGGTCGAGATCCTTTGCGGGCGTATCGGAAACCTTGTTGAGCACGATGACATCGGCAAACTCGATCTGTTCGACCAGGAGATCGACGAGCACGCGTTCATCCGAAGCGCCGAGTGCCTCGCCGCGGTCGCGCAGGAAATCCGACGACGAATAATCTCGCAGCAGGTTCGCGGCATCGACGACCGTCACCATGGTGTCGAGACGGGAGACGTCGGCAAGGCTGTTGCCTGCTTCGTCGCGAAACTCGAAGGTCGAGGCAACCGGCAGAGGTTCCGAAATGCCTGTCGACTCGATCAGCAGGTAGTCGAACCTGTCCTGTTCGGCGAGCCGGCGCACTTCCGCAAGGAGGTCGTCACGCAACGTGCAGCAGATGCAGCCATTGGTCATCTCGACCAGTTGCTCATCGGTCCGGGACAGATTGGCACCCCCGTCGCGTACCAGCGCGGCGTCGATGTTGACCTCGCTCATGTCGTTGACGATGACGGCAACCCGGCGTCCGTCGCGATTGTGAAGGATGTGGTTGAGAAGTGTGGTCTTGCCGGCGCCCAGGAATCCGGAAAGGACGGTTACGGGAAGACGCCTTCGATTGTGCGTGGGCATGACTGCTTTCCAGAGGCTGTAGTGAGGTGAACCTGGAGTGGTCCGCCTTGGGAGGAGCGACCAAATTCGGGAAGAGGTCACCAACGAGATTGTTACGTTGTAACATAACAAAATCGAAAGGCAAGCTGCATGCGGTCAGGGAGAAAAACAGGTCCGTTTGCAAGGTCGACGGTCCTTGCCGCACGAGAGCTTCCTTCAGAGGTCTCGTGCGGCAGGGAGTTTTATGCCGCGGCGCGCTGCTGTTTCAGGAACAGCCGGTTGCCTATCGCATGAGCCTCGGCGGGAAGCTGCGTATGATCCTGCATTTCCGGGAAAAGCAGCAGTTCGGACGTCACCACCTTGGCGCCGCAATAATCAAAAATGCCGTGGTCGATCTGCGTCTTCATCGCACCGAAATAGCCGTGTCTGGCATAGGTGCGCTGGCTGGCCCCGCCGATCGCGACGAGATGCACGTTCAGCCGCTGCAGCTTCTTGGTCAGCTTGCCGCCCGGGGGCTCGTCATAGGCCCAGCCGTTCATGAACACACGGTCGATCCAGCCCTTGAGCAATCCAGGCATCGACCACCAGTAGACCGGATAGACCAGCACCAGCGTATCGGAACGGTCGATACGCGCCTGCTCTGCCGCAATGTCATCGGCAGCAGGCGCCTTGCCTTGAAAGGTGGCGATGTCACTTGCGTTGAAGCGGGGATCGAAGCCTTCGGCGGCCAGGTCGGCGATCTCGAAACTGTTGCCGGATGCGGCAACTCCTTCGGCGACGCTGGCTGCGATCTTGTGGGTGAGCGACTTGGCATCGGGATGCGCGACGACGATGAGCGCGTGCATGACGGGGCTCCCTGGAGGGTGTTGCGGAGAAGTGGATCAGCTTATATACTTTTAGTAAGTTACTTTTGGTATATAGCGATGTCAAGCGACCATGCGAACAATGCGCGCCCGCGCCGTCAGCGCCTGTTGCGCGAAGAACGACATCGACAGCTCCTCGATGTCGCCTGGCGCATTGCGCGTGAGGAAGGCACCGAGGCATTGACGCTCGGTCGGCTGTCTGAGCGGGCGGCGGTGACCAAACCTGTCGTCTACGATCATTTCGCTACACGTTCGGCTCTGCTGGCTGCGCTCTACCAGGAATTCGATGAGCGCCAGAACCTGGTCATCGATGCGGCGCTGGCGGCAAGCGAACCGACACTCGACGGCCGGGCCTCGGTGATCGCTTCGTCTTATGTCGATTGCGTGCTGGAGCAGGGTCGCGAGATCCCCGGCGTGGTGGCCGCCCTTGTCGGCACGCCGGAACTGGCGACCATGAAGCACGAGCATGAGGCTGCCTTCCTCGACAAGTGCCGGGCAGCTCTGGCGCCGTTTGCGAGCGGTGTTACCACGGCGCGCCTGTGCGGCATGCTGGGAGCGGCTTCCGGTCTGTCCGCGGCTGCCGCTTCGGGAGAGATCACCGCGGACGAGGCCCGCGACGAACTTCATCAGACCATCCTGGCCATGGTGGCGCGCAGCGCCGGGTGAACGCGCTTTCGCCTTCGAGAAACCCTATTGCCGCGTGGCAATGGTTGCCGCTGCGCCGCCCATCAGTACGGCCGCGCCGCGGTTCATCAGGCGCATGGCACGCGGCGACTTGAGCGCATGGCGCGCCTTGGCGCCGGCCAGAACGAAGGGCAGCTGCGCCAGCGTCAGGATCGCTGCGGTCAGCGCCACCAGCACGGAGACGTCCACGAGCGTGATCGCGTTCAGGTCGATGATGGTCGGCAGGATGGCGATATAGAACAGGATCGATTTCGGGTTGCCGAAGGTCACCAGCACGCCGGAGGCCAGCGCGCGCCACTGGTTGCCGGCGTCAGTTTGTGTGCCTTCGGTCCTGATGTCGAAATCGGCGGTCCAGTACTGGTAGGCCAGCCAGACCAGATAGGCGACACCCGCCCATTTGATGACGATCAGTGCGAGCGTGAAGCTCTCTGCAATATAGGCGAGGCCGGCCAGCACCGCGACGAGGTAGAGAACGTCGCCTATCACCATGCCGAGCGTCATCCACACCGCCTGCCGGTAGCCGCTTTTCATCGCCTGCGCGACGATGGCGACGATCTGCGGGCCGGGAATGGCGGCAGCGATCGCCAGCGCACCGGAATAAGCCAGGAACCCCGAAAGGGTCATCGTTTCGTCCTTGGTTGAGCGGAACAGGCCGCGCGCCGGCGCGGACGAGAACACCATATTGCGCTCTTGCATAAGCGCAATCGGTGCGAGGATGAATGCTGCCATCGGAGTTTCCGATGGAGACATTCGTACCTTCCCGTTTCCCTTTGCTTTCCTGCGAGCAGACAACTCCTCCAGGCCACCGAACGAAGGCTGGCCAAAGCGGAGATCTCATGGATACGACAACTGAAAACAAGGCCGAGCGCATCCTCATCGCCGGTGGCAGCTCCGGCATGGGGCTGGCGCTCGCGGGGTTGCTCCTGTCGGAGGGAGCCGAAGTAACGATCGTCGGGCGCTCGCAGGCAAGGCTGGATGCGGCGGGTGCGAGCCTGGGCAATCCTTCTTTGTTGCGCCTCGCCGTCGCCGACATTGCCAGGGAAGATGAGGTCAGCAGGCTTTTTGCCGATGCCGGCCGGTTGGATCACATCGTCTCGACCGCTGCCGACATCGGCGCCTCCTACCGGCTGCTGCCGGATCTCGACCTTGCCGAAGCGCGCCGGGTGGTCGATTCGAAGTTCTTCGGGCCGCTGCTGCTGGCCAAGCATGGCGTTCCGGTCTTGTCCCGGACAGGGTCGATCACCTTCACATCGGGCATCAACGCCTATCGGCCAGCGGCACGCGGCTCGGTGACAGCGGCCATGAACGGCGCGCTTGCTCCACTGGTGCGCGCGCTCGCCGTCGAACTCGGGCCGATCCGTGTCAATGCCGTCTCTCCAGGCTGGGTCGACACCCCTATCTGGCAGCAGGTCGCCGGCGACACCAGGGCGGCGACGCTCGATGCCATGGCCGCTCGCCTGCCGGTCGGCCGCATCGGCAGGCCGGAAGACATCGCCGACGCAATCCGTTTCCTGATGCGAAACGGCTTCGTCAGCGGGACGGTGTTGCACGCCGAAGGCGGGCATCGCCTGGTTTGAACTGCCGGCGCGAAGCTTCCAGGAAGAGACGAACCGCCGGCCGTTTGCCGCGCCGCCCATGCCAGATCATGGAAACGGGGACCAACGAGCTCTTGCCGGTCCATGGCAGGGTCACAATCCGCTCGTCGCCGGCCATAACGGCAACGCGCGGGATGAGCGCCAGTCCGGTACCTTCCGCCACGAGTTTCTGGATCGCCGCGATCGAGCCGAGTTCGACGGCGATGCGCGGTCGTGCCACATCCCGTGCGAAAGCGGTTTCGAACATCTGGCGGTAGACACATCCCCGCTCGGTCACCAGGAAGGGCTCGTCGCGCAGATCGTCGGCGGTCGCCGCGGCTTGCCCGGCGAGCCGGTGGCTGGCCGGCACGGCGACGACGAGCTCTTCTTCGGCGATCACTTCATGTTTGAGATCCGACGTTTCGGGTGGTTCGCCAAACGCGAAGGAAACATCGAGGGCGCCGCTCTTCAAGCCCGCGCGCAGCTCACCACTGCCGGCGCTCTTCAATTGCAACCGTACCGCCGGATTCTGGGCACCGAAATGCGCCAGCAGCGACGGCAGATAACTTGCGCAGAGCGTTTCCAGCCCGCCGATCGCCAGCGTGCCTGCCGCCGTGTTTGCGGCCGTTGCCACCGCGGCCCGCGCTTCATCGGTGCGGGCCAGAAGGTCGGGGGCGTGCTCGAGCAGGCGTTGACCCGCCTCGGTCAGTTTGAGCTTGCGTCCGATGCGGTCGAAAAGCGTGGCATTCAGATCGGCCTCCAGCGCCTGGATCTGTTCGCTCACGCTCGACTGGGCAAGGTGGATGCGCTCGGCCGCTCGCGTGATGTTGAGATCGGAAGCAACGGCGACGAATGTCTTCAGATGCTTGAGCTGCATGGTCTGTCCATGGTGCTGCCAAATTGAAGGTAACTGCTCAGGACGCCTCGGCCAGCATCGCGCGGCTGTCGAGATGGTTTTTCAGCACGGGGGCGACGGTGACGGTGGCGATGCCTGGAATGGCGACCATGCGTTCGCGCAATGCGCTCAGCGCAGCCAGGTCACGCCCCCGCACGCTCAACACCATGTCCATCGGCCCGGAGACATGATCGCAGCTCTCGACCTCCGGAAAGCCGGCGACCATCGGGATCAGCCGGCCGCAAGGGCGCCCGTCGGTGCGCACGAAAAAGAAAGCGCGGGCTCCACCTGGCTCCACCGGGCCGGTCGTGTCGATGGTGAAGCGCTTGATCACGCCCTGGCGCTTCAGCCGTGCCAGGCGATCCTGCACGGCGCTGCGGGAAAGCCCGACCGCGCGTGCCAGGCCCAGCACCGGCTGGCGGCTGTCACGCCTGAGCAGCGTGACCAGCTGCCGGTCGATGTCGTCGAGATCTGGTGTCGCGAGATCCATCCCATTGTCCTTTCCCCGGCAATCCGCCGGCCGGGCGTCATCTTGCCGGTCGCATTCCGGCGGCGACGTCGTCCAGAAGTCTGCGATCGAAACCAAAGCCGCAGGCAAGAGATGGAACGAGCCGCACGCATTTACCAGTATGGACCGCCGGAAGTTTTGCAGATTGAGCCAATCGAGGTGCCTGTGCCGGGTCCCGGCGAGGCACTGGTGCGCCATACGGCGATCGGACTGAATTTCGTCGAGGTCTATTTCCGGCGCGGCACCTTTCAGATGCCTGTGTTACCGGCCGTGTTGGGCAATGAGGGCGCTGGTATCGTCGAGGCGATAGGCCCTGGCGTCGAAGACGTGGCGGTTGGCGATCGCGTCGTCTACGCCGACAGTCCGATCGGCGCGTATGCGACGGTGCGTCTCTATCCCGCCGACCAGCTCGTGCGCATTCCAGCAGCCGTCAGCGACGAGCAGGCTGCCGCTTCCTTCCTGCGCGGCGTCACTGCACGCATGCTGCTCAAGGATGTCGTTCCCCTCCATCCGGGCGACACCGTGCTCTACCATGGCGCAGCCGGAGGCGTCGGCCTGCTGTTCGCGCAATGGGCAAAGGCACTTGGCATCCGCGTCATCGGCACTGTATCAAGCGCCGAAAAGGCAGCCGCCGCGCGCGCTGCCGGCTGCATCGAGACGATCGACTATCGCGCGCAAGACTTCGTCGAGCAGGTCAAGGCGATCACCGGTGGTGAAGGTGTTGCCGCCGTGTTCGATTCCGTCGGCCAGGACACGTTCCTGAAATCGCTGGAGAGCCTGCGCCCGCGCGGTGCGCTTGTCGCCTTCGGCAAGGCTTCCGGCAACCCGCCGGCGATCGATCCGTTCCTGCTGGCGCCGAAGGGACTGTACGTGACCTGGCCGATCCGGCCCGTCTACACCGCCCGACGCGTCGATCGCGAACGCAGTACCGACGAACTCTTTGAGGCGATCGCCAGCGGCATTCTCGATGTCGGTCCGAGCCGCACTTACGCGTTGGACGATATCGTGACCGCCCATCATGACCTGGAGGGCCGCAAGGTCATAGGTGCGGCGGTGATCAGGCCCTGATATCCGGTACCTGGAGCGTTTTCGTTTTTCACGGAAACGCGGAAACGCTCTAAGTTTTGTTTTCGCCGCATTTTTGTAACGCCAAGTGATTCCACTTGGCTACAAAATGCTCTGGCCACCGCACGAGGCGAGGGATCACCGTCTCTCGAACCGTTCGCGAGCGGCGGCCTGGCAGCTATGAAAAAGTCCGATGAAGAGCAGTTCGCGCACCGCGAGCTTCTTTCGGCCCCAATGGCTGGCCGTCTTCATCGCGTCCGGGTCGGATGTCTCCGCAAGCGACGATTTCAACATGCTGCCGGTGCAGTTGAGCACCAAGGCCTGAATGGCCGTTCGCCCGCATGTCTTGGCTTCAGGTGTCATCGATGCGGCGGGAAAAGGATGAAATGCAGCGCGATAGCCGCGTGTCAGGAATGAGGTCTGTTCACTGGAATAGCCGGTCGCCGCAAGGAGTTTGGCCATCCTGGCCCGCTCGCCCGCCAAGGTCAGATCACCGCAGGCAGGCGCGGCATTTCCCTCCGTGGCAGACGTCACCGTCAGAATCCCGACAATGGCCGCTGCCATCCATTTGGGAGTGAGTTTCAAGACATTGAACATGGAACAGCCGCCCTCCCCGGAACGACAGTGAGATTGCGCAAAATGCGGGACGCGTAAAGGACTCATGCGTGCCAATCAGTTCCAGAGCCGTTGACTTGTTTTGTACCGATCGGTACAAGTATCGCAGAACACCTGACAACGAGCCGATGGAGATCATGATGAGTCGTCCGCCACTGCCGCCTTTCAACGCCGAGACCGCTGCCGAGAAGGCGCGCAAGGCCGAGGACGCCTGGAACAGCCGCGATCCCGAGAAGGTGTCGCTGGCCTATACCGAGGACAGCCTCTGGCGGAACCGCGCCGAATTCGTCAGGGGGCGGCCTGAGATCGTTGCCTTCCTTGCGCGCAAATGGGCGCGCGAACTGGAATATCGTCTGATCAAGGAGGTCTGGACCTGGAACGAGAACCGCATCGCCGTACGGTTCGCTTATGAATGGCGCGACGACAGCGGTCACTGGTTCCGCTCCTACGGCAACGAGAACTGGGAGTTCGATGAGGCTGGCCTGATGCGCCGGCGCGTCGCATCGATCAACGATCTGCCGATCACCGAGGCGGAGCGCAAGTTCCACTGGCCGCTTGGCCGCAGGCCCGATGATCATCCGGGTCTCAGCGATCTCGGGCTCTAGAGCGGGATACGATCAGGATGAAGCCCACTCTATCTCTTTGTTTGTTGCATGATCATTATCCGAAAAGTCTGCAACGTTTCGGGATCATGCTTTGAATGCGCAAGGGTGTGGCTGGCCGGCATGAGCTGATCGCGGCGATTGCCGAAGTGTTTCGCGCGCATGGCTACGCCGGCGCCAGCCTGTCGCTGATCACCGAGGCGACGGGGCTCGGCAAGGGCAGCCTCTACAACTTCTTCCCGGGCGGCAAGGACGAGATGGCGACCGCTGTGCTGGCGCATATCGATCGCTGGTTCGAAGACGAGGTTTTCTCGCCATTGCGCGAAGCGAAGGACCCGTTGGAAGGCATCGACCGCATGCTTGCGGCGACGGATGCCTACTTTCGTTCGGGCAGCCGCGTCTGCCTGGTCGGTGCCTTTGCACTGGACGATGCACGAGACCGTTTCGCCGCCGAGATCAGATCCTACTTCGGGCGTTGGGTGACGGACCTGGCCGGCGCGTTACGGCGAGCGGGCCGGCCGGAGACAGAAGCCCGGCGACTGGCCGAAGAATGTGTCGCCGGCATTCAGGGCGCGCTTACGCTGGCGCGGGCCTTTGACGATCCCGCGACGTTTTCCCGCGCGATGACGACCATCCGCAAACGGCTCGGCGTCGCCGGCGCCTGATGGTCCAGATGTCGGTTCAGGCCGCGTCCAGACCTTCGAAGATCAGGCTGTGGTGAACGGCGGCACCCGCTGTGACGCCATCGGCTGAGGCCCAGGTGGCATTGTGCATGCCGCGCGCCGCATCGCCGGCTGCAAAGACGCCGGCCACGTTCGTCGCTTTCTTGCCGTCGGTCACGATGATCGGACCGAAGAAGCCGTCTTCGAAGCTGCAGCCCAGCCGTTCGGCCAGCGGGCTGGCCATGACCGTGCGCGGGGTCAGGTACAGGGCCGTCGTGGCGACCCGGCGGCCATCGGCGAGCACGACTGCCTGCAGCGTCCGCCCCTTGCCTTCCAGGAGATCGATTCGTGACGGTTCGATGGTGACGCCGCGTCGCGCGAGCTTTGCCAGCACATCTGCATCGGGCATTGGCTGGCCGTTGAGGAACAGTGTCGTCGGACCCCACTCGGTGATCATCAATGCCTTTTCGGCGCAATGCGGCGTGGTTGCTAGCACGCCGAGCGGCGCGCCACCGAATTCGTAGCCGTGGCAATAGGGACAATGCAGCACGCTGACGCCCCAGCGCTCGGCCAGCCCGGGCATGGCGGGCAGGATGTCGGTGATGCCGGTGGCCAGGACCAGGCGTGAAGCCTCGAGCACCGGCCCCGATGCGAGCGTGACGGCAAAAGCACCCTCCTGTCCGCCGGCATCCACCGCTTCGTCCGCGATGAAATAGACATTGGGGTAGGCGGCGAGTTTTTCGCGCGCGGCAGCGATCATGCGTGCCGGCTCGGCGCCATCCTGGCCGAAGAAGCCGTGCGAGGCGGTGGCGAAGCGGTTGCGTGGCTTGCCGGCATCGATGACGGCAACGTTGCGGCGTCCGCGCGCGAGCTGCATGGCGGCGGAGAGGCCGGCATAGGAGCCGCCGATCACGACCGCATCGAAGGGTTTTGCAAACATCTGCACGTCAGGCTGCATGGGGGTTGGCCTTCCTTGTCCTGTTTTGCTGCCAGCGCTCGTGGAAATCGGCAGCCAGATCGGCCAGCGTCACCTCGCCAAGGCGCTGGATCAGCAATGCTTCCGCCTCGTGGAACGCGTCATCCAGCGCTGCGTTGACCGCCTGCTCCACCAGGCAGTCCGGCATTTCCTGGCGATTGCCGAGCGCAAAGACCATCGGCTCGCCGAGCGCGGTATAGACGTCGCGCAGCGAGACGCTGGCGAGGTCGCGGCTGATCGTCCAGCCGCCGCCATGGCCGCGTTCGGATTGCACGATGCCCATGTCACGCAGGCCCGCCATGATGCGCCGGATCACCACGGGATTGGTGCTCAGCGTCCTGGAGAGCTGTTCCGAGGTCATCGGCCGGTTTTCTTCGGCCATGTGGAGCAGGACGTGCAGAACGCCCGAGAGTCGACTGTCGCGTTTCATGCAACTTTATATGTTACGAGAGAGTACGAGAGTCAAGATTGGGCACAAGAGGAACCGGAAATCAGCGGTCTTTCAGGAAGGGCTGGCGGACGCTATTCGCTCTCACCATCCAGCGCCGGCACGGAAACGCCGGCGAGTTCGGCGGCCAGCAGCCTGGCAGCCCCGGCCCGCGCGATCCTCAGCATCAGCGCCTTGCGGGTGGCCGCGGCGATACGGTGTTCCGGTGCGTCGCGCAGCATTTCGGCACCATAGCCGTCCGACAGGATGAACCCGCACTCCTCGGGAAAGATCTCGGCCGGCACGGCTGGGTGCGTGGCGAAGAAGAAGCGGTCGCAATGCAGCCGGTAGTCCGGCCATTTGCGGTCGACACGAAAGTCCTCGATCGAGGATTTGACCTCGATGATCCAGATGTCGCCCTGGCGGGTGAGCGCGACGAGGTCGGCGCGCCGCCCGGTCGCCAGCGACAGTTCAGGCAGGACATGCGCGCCCATCTGGGTAAGCAGCCGCTGCACGCCGCGCCGCACCAGCATGGCGCGCTCCGACTGGCGACCGTCGATCAGCGGATTCTGGGAGAACGGTGAAACGATGGGCATGATCCATCATGCCCGATTCCGTTCACGGTTTGAACCCTTCAGTCCACCGTCTCCAACTCTCCTGCCATCTCTTCCAGGATCGGGCAGTCCGGGCGATCGTCGCCGTGGCAGGCGTGGATCAGCTTGTTCAGGGTCGCCCGCATGGATTGCAATTCGCGCACCTTTTCCTCGATCGCCGAGACATGCGCCGAGGCGATCGCGCGCACATCCTGGCTGGCGCGCTCGCGGTCCTGGTACAGCGCCATCAGCTGGCGGCAGTCGTCGATGGAAAAGCCGAGATTGCGAGCCCGCTTCAGGAATGCGAGCCGGTGCACGTCGTCGCTCGAATAGTCGCGATAGCTGTTGTCCGAACGCTCGGGAGAGATCAGTCCGATTTCTTCATAGTAGCGGATGGTCTTGGCCGGCAGTCCGGAGTGACGGGCAGCATCGCCGATATTCATGATCTCGTCCTCTGGCGGCCCGTGTTGGAATGTTTTTGAGGCCGCTTCCTTTGTTTTTGCTTGATAATCCCTTGGCAGATGTTGCCGAAATGCCATAGCCGGTGCCTTACCGGCAGACACACCCCTCCATATAAGCATCGGCTGCTTGGCAAGCAAAAGAAATGCCAGCATGAATGCGTTAACGATTTTTATCGAATCGCCGCGGATCAACGGGACGGAGCGTAGAAACTGTTCATGCGCTTGAAATCTGCCATTGTCGTCGCGGCGCTCGCCGCCTCGCTTGCCGGCTGTAGCACCATCGGCCAGATGCGGCTTTTCTCCAACGACTATGGCGGCGTCAGCGACGCGGGCTATCAGCTGCCGCGCATCCCGATCGAAAAGGTACCGCAAAGGTTCCATCGCCAGATCGTCGCCTACGACACCAACGAGAAGCCGGGCACGATTGTCGTCGATACCGGCAACAAGTTCCTGTATTTCGTGCTGCCGGAAGGCGAAGCGGTGCGCTACGGCATCGGCGTCGGCCGCGAAGGGTTCGAGTGGAACGGCACGGCCCGTGTCGCCATCAAGCGCGAGTGGCCGACCTGGACACCTCCTTCGCAGATGATCAAGCGCCAGCCAGAACTGGCACAGTTCCGCAACGGCATGGATCCTGGGTTGAAGAACCCGCTCGGCGCACGCGCCCTCTATCTGTTCAACAAGGGTGACACCGGTTACCGCCTGCACGGCACCCCGGAATGGTGGTCGATCGGCAAGGCGATGTCGTCGGGCTGCATCCGGCTGATGAACCAGGACATTATCGACCTCTACAACCGCGCTGAAGTCGGCGCCAAGGTCATCGTGATGTGATGTAAGCGCCTGCCCCCGAAGGAAGGCGCAAAGCAAGTTTCGTACGCGGACCGTCTAGGCAACACGGACGTCCCAAACAGAAAACCGGGCATGATGCCCGGTTTTTTGTTGATGGGTCTCGAAAAGGAAAACCCCGAGATGGTGTCCGGGGTTTGTACGTCGAAGATGTCGGCGCTTACGATACCTGTTCGACATGCTCCACTTCGGGCACGAAGTGACGAAGCAGGTTCTGGATGCCGTGCTTCAGCGTGGCGGTCGAGGACGGGCAGCCGGCACAGGCGCCCTTCATATGCAGGAACACGGTACCCTTCTCGTAACCACGGAAGGTGATGTCGCCGCCGTCCTGCGCCACCGCTGGCCGTACCCGCGTGTCGAGCAGTTCCTTGATGGTGACGACGATTTCTGCGTCTTCCTTGTCGTAGAACTCGCCTTCATCGTCGGCGGTGGTGGATGGAGCGGTGCTGGCCATGACCGGCTGGCCGGACATGAAATGCTCCATGATGGCGCCGAGGATCGCCGGTTTCAGATGCTGCCAGTCGGGACCGTCCTTGGTCACGGTGATGAAGTCGTAGCCGAAGAACACGCCGGTCACGCCCGGAATGTCGAACAGGCGGCCAGCCAAGGGCGAGGCTTCGCGCGCGGCGTCGGCGTCGCGGAAGTCGGCGGTGCCTTCGCGCAGCACTTCCTTGCCCGGCAGGAACTTCAGTGTCGCCGGATTGGGCGTCGACTCGGTCTGGATGAACATGGCGGTCTCCGGCCCGCATCGTGCGGGCGATAGTTTGGAATGGTTCTAAATAAGCCCAATCCGGCCGGCATTCAAGCAAAAGCCAGCAAGGCTGTCGAATCCTAATATAGGACGCTTAGGCCAGGCTTTCGATGTCGTCGTCGGAAAGGTTTTGCGGCACGACGGTGACCGGGATCGGAAAGGCCGCGCCCTTGCCTGCGATGGAGGCAACCAGCGGTCCGGGCCCTTCCTTGCCGGCGCCCGCCGCCAGAACCAGGATGGCGATGTCCTGGTCTTCCTCGATCAGCTTGTGAATCTCTTCGGCGCGCTTGCCTTCGCGGACGACCAGTTCGGGTTCGATGCCGACCTTCTGCCGCACCTTGCCGGCATAGGCGTCGAGCGCGGAGCGAGCCGTGGTGTTGGCTTCCTCGCGCATGATCTTTTCCACGCCAAGCCAATGCTGGAAGTCGTCCGGTTCGATGACATAGAGCAGCACCAGCACGCCACCCGTACTCTGCGCTCGCTTCGAGGCATAGGCCACGGCACGCTCGCATTCCGGCGTGTCGTCGATGACCGCCAGGAATTTGCGGCGGTGGCCGGCTTCACGGCTGAGGCGTTTGGAGACCATGGCTGTCCTGTTCGATAGGGCAATTCCAGGAAAAGTGCGTAGCGGTTTTCCGTCCGGAACTGCGCAAAACTAAAGAGTCTGAGCGTTTCCGGAAAATGGAAACGCTCCAGCTTCGGCGGCAATCTGCCATCCACGCGGGGTCCCTTGCAAGCGGCCCCGCCATTCGGTCAGGCGAAAGAGCCGCGCGGATACAGTTGCTCAAAAGACAAAGGCGACCGTTTCCCGGCCGCCTTTGAAAAATTTGGATCAATGGCTTTTCAGCCCTGCAGCAAGCCGATGATGTCGCGCACCGTCTTCATGTTGGCCTCTGCCAGAACGCCGGCGCGTTCGCCGCCGTTGCGCAGCACGCCATCAATATGGCCGGGATCGGCCATGAGGCGACGCATCTCGCCGGCGATCGGCGCCATCTTCTCGACCGCGAGGTCGGCGAGCGCCGGCTTGAACACCGAGAACTGCTGGCCGCCATATTCCTTCAACACCGCTTCCTTGCTGGTGTCGGCCAGTCCGGCATAGATGCCGACTAGGTTTTCCGCTTCCGGCCGCCCGGCCAGACCGGCAATTTCGGAAGGCAGCGCTTCCGGGTCTGTCTTCGCCTTCTTGATCTTCTTCGAGATCGTATCGGCATCGTCGGTCAGGTTGATGCGCGACAGGTCGGATGGATCGGATTTCGACATTTTCTTGGATCCGTCACGCAGGCTCATGATGCGCGCGGCCGGTCCGCCGATGACCGGCTCGGTCAGCGGGAAGAAGCCATTCACCGTTTCATCGCCCATCTGGATCTCCACGCCGACGCCGAGCTCGGCGATGCGGTGCGAGAAATCGTTGTTGAACTTCTGGGCGATATCACGGGTGAGCTCCAGATGCTGCTTCTGGTCGTCTCCCACCGGCACATGGGTGGCGCGGTAGACCAGGATGTCGGCAGCCATCAGGCTCGGATAGGCAAGCAGGCCGAGCGAGGCGTTCTCGCGGTCCTTGCCGGCCTTGTCCTTGAACTGCGTCATGCGGTTCATCCAGCCGATGCGCGCCACGCAGTTGAACACCCAGGCGAGTTCGGCGTGCTGCATCACGCGGCTCTGGTTGAAGACGATGTGTCTTTCCGGGTCGATGCCGGCGGCAAGGAAAGCGGCGGTGATCTGCCGGGTCTGGTCCTTGAGGTCCTCATGCACCAGCTGTGCGGTCAGCGAATGCAGGTCGACGACGCAGTAGATGCAATCCATCGTGTCCTGCAGGGCGACGAACTTGCGGATCGCGCCGAGATAGTTGCCGAGGTGCAGATTGCCGGTCGGCTGCACACCGGAAAAGATAAGCGGTTTGAAGGCGGTCATGGAGATTTCCTTGGCTTGTGGAGGGCCGTTTCGCGCGCGGCGAAATTTCGGACGGCGCGTTATGGACGAAGCGCGCTCCGCGTTCAAGAGGCGGTGTTTGGCGGAACTGTCCCGGGACGAAAGCTAACCTTCGACCATTGCCGTCCGCCGGCGACCGGCACCGGCTTTGCGATGGTCCGGCAGGCCGACCAGAACACGATAGGGCGCGGGCCAGAGGTCGGCGAGCATGGCCGCAAGCAGCGACCAGCCGGCGGTGATCGCGACCACCAGGCCAAGTTTGCTCCACAGCGACAGGTCGAGCGGCAGCACGTAGTACAGCCCCATCACCACGAAGGTCTGGTGGACGATGTAGAGCGGGAAGATCCTGGCATTCAGCCAGGAGAGCGCGGCACTCCTGCGGTTCAGGTGGAGTGCCGCAAAGCCGATGGCGGCAAGGATCACCGTCCAGGCCAGCGAGAAGGTCAGCGCCTTGTAGAGCACCATCTGCATGCCGCCGGTTTCGCCGCCGATGCCAGCGGCCTTGCTCACCCAGGAATAGCGCCAGAGCAGAGCGGTCAAGGCAGCGGCGAGGACAAGGCTGATCCAGCGTTTCGCCACGACGGTCGGTACTACGGCCTGATGGTGCTTGGCGACCAGGAAACCCAGGCCGAACCAGCTTGCCCAGACCGCGAACCAGGCACCGTCATTGTAGAGAACGTTGGTTTCGCGCGGGAAGAACGGCAGGAAGATCAGATGCAACACCAGCGGCAGCAGCACGAACAGGTAGATGGCCGGCGTACGGGCCGTCCGTTCGAACCAGTCCGCCAACCCACGGCCCGAGGAATGGGTGAGGAACCAGAAGATCGGCGTGCAGATCGCGGTCATCACCAGCAGGTAGGCGACGAACCACATATGTGCCCAGGAAAAATTGCCGGTGGGATAACGGCCCTCGGTGAAGTAGCGCAGGACCCAGAATTCCAGCAGCGAACCCTGGAAGCGTCCATCAAGCAGGCGCTCGTACCAGACCTGCGGCACGATGATCACGCACATGGCGAAGATCAGCGGCACGAACAGCCGCACCAGGCGGCCTTTCAGGAACTCGACCGCCGTCTGCGAGCGGAACGCGAACCAGGTACCCATGCCGGAGACGAAGAACAGCAGCGCCAGCCGCCATGCCCGGGGAAACAGCGTCACCAGCGACAGCGCCTGGCTCTTCTCCGGGCTGTTGAACAGCCAGTCGAGATCATAGAGAAACGCCGCCGACGAATGATAGAGGATCAGCAGGCCGAAGGCCGAGACGCGCAGCCAGTCGATATAGTGAAGCCTGGTGTCCTGCATGGGCCCGCGCTCTCTTTGCGCGAGGCTGTGGTGCCTCGGCCGATCCCGCTCTTCTTATGCGGGAAACCTTAAAAAATCGGCTGGTCGTCTCACTCCATGTCGGCCGGTGCGGCTGGTGTCTTGGCGCCGCCGCGCTTGATGTTGCGACGGATCATGCCGAGATCGGCGCCGCCGATGGCGAACGCGACCGCGAAATAGATGACTGCGCCGGCTGCACACAGGGTGGTCAATGCGAGCGCCTTGGTGGCCAGATGAGAGGCCGACGACAGTTCCGTGGCGAACCAGCGTTCGCCGAAGTAGAGCGCGATACCCATCAGCACCGCTGCCAGTACCAATCGCGGGATGCGCTTGAGCAGCGGGATGTCACGCCCCCAGTGACCGCGCCTGATCAGCACGGCAAGCAGCATGACGGCGTTGAGCCAGCCGGCCACTGCCGATGCCACCGCTATGCCCGGCGCGCCCATCGACGGAAACAGGGTCAGCGCGAAGGCGACGTTCACCACCACTGAAATGGCTGCGAAGATCATCGGCGTGCGCGTATCCTCACGCGCGAAATAGCCGGGTGTGAAGGCCTTGATCAGCACGAAGGCCGGCAGGCCAAGGCCGAAGATTGCAAGGATTGCGGCCACCGTCGGCGTCGAGTTGTTGGCGGCGAAGGCACCACGCTCGTAGAGCAGCCGTACGATCGGATCGGACAGCACCAGCAAGGCCGCCGCCGCCGGCAGCGTCATGAACAGCGTGAATTCGACCGAGCGGTTCTGCAGGTTGGCGGCCTCGACCATGTTGCCCGACTTCAGCGCGCGTGACAGCTCCGGCAGCAGCACGATCGCAACCGCGATACCAACCACGCCGAGCGGCAGTTGGTAGACACGGTCGGCATAGGCAAGCGACGAAACGGCACTGTTCTGGCCGGACGCGATCGCCGTGCCGATCAGCTGGTTGATCTGGGTGATACCGCCGGTGATTGCCGCCGGCAGCGCCAGCCACAGCAACCGTTTCACGTTCGGCGTCATGTGCGGTCGCCGGAAGCCGATGCGCATACCGGCATTGCGAACCGCAATCCAGACGATCGCCAGTTGCACGATACCCGCCGCCAGCACGCCCCAGGCCAGTCCGTAACCGACATAATGCGCGTCCTTGCCTTCGTACCAGGCATAGGCAAGCACGGCGATGAGGATGATGTTGAGGAACACCGGCGCCACCGCGGCCGCGAAATAGCGGCGCAGCGAATTCAGCATGCCCGCCATCATGGCGCCGAGCGACATGCAGATGAGATAGGGGAACATGATGGTAGCGAGCCGCACCGTCACGTCGAACTTGCCGGGAATATCGGCGAAGCCTGGCGCCACCAGGTAGCGTACGATCAGCGGCATCGCCAGTTCCATGGCGATCGTCAGCACCAACAGCACCGAAAACAGTACGCCGAAGACTTCCTCGGAGAAGCGCTTGGCGCCGTCGATGCCGTTAGCCTCGATCTCCTTGGAAAACAGCGGCACGAAGGCTGCGTTGAAGGCGCCCTCGGCAAACAGGCGGCGGAAGGTGTTGGGCAGCTGGAATGCGGCGTTGAACGCGTCCGCCACGGGGCCGGTGCCGAGTGCGGCGGCCATGAACATCTCGCGCGTGAAGCCAAGGATGCGGCTCATCAGCGTGCCCGAGGCAACTGTCGCGAATTTCTTGACGAGGCTCATGCAGCGGTCCTGTGCCAGGCACTGGTGAAGAAACGATGAGGCATGGGTTCTACCGTTATTCCGCCGCGGCCTTGGTCTTACCGCGCGCGCCGTGATTTCCCTCCAGCGTCGCGATCAGCCGCTCGCGGATGGTTTTCAACCGGTTCGGGCTCTCGATCTTCTGGTTGGTCAGATCGGTGACATAGAAGGTGTCGATCACCTTCTCGCCGAAGGTGGTGATGTGCGCCGAGGCGATATCGAGCGACAGGTCAGAAAGTGTGCCGGTGATCTCGGAGAGCAGGCCGGGCCGGTCCAGTCCCTCGACCTCGATCACCGAAAAGCGATTGGACAGCGTGTTGCGGATTTCGGCGCGCGGCTGGATACGGAACGTCTTGGCACCGCGTTTCGGCTTGGTGCGCTTCTCGATCATCTCCGGCAGCCAGGCGCGGCCGGACAGGACGTCTTCGATCAGCTTGCCGACGCGTTCCCCGCGTCTGCGCTCGTCTTCGTCGCGGTCGAATTCCCGGTTGATCAGGATCGTGTCCAGGGCGCGGCCATCGGCGGTGGTGAAGATCTGCGCATCGACGATGTTGCCGCCGGCAGCCGCGCATGCTCCTGCGATGACCGAAAGCAGGCGCGGGTGGTCCTGCGCCAGCACCGTTACTTCGGTGACTGCCTCGAACTCGTGCGTCTTGACCATGGTGGCGAGTTTTTTGCCGGCAGCGTCGGCCTCGCGCACGAAGGCGGCGTGACGCAGCTGATCCTTCAGGTCGACGGTGAGCAGATAGTTTTCATAATGCAGGCCGACGAGACGCTTGCGCTCTTCCTGCGGCCAGTCGGACAAGGCATCCTCCAGCCGCTCGCGCGCCGCAGCCGTGCGTTCGGCGCGCGACATTTCGGAGAAACCGCCGGTCAGGAGCAGCTCCGTTTCGTAATAGAGCGTACGCAGAAGCTGGCCCTTCCAGCCGTTCCAGACACCGGGGCCGACGCCGCGGATGTCGCATACGGTGAGGATGAGCAGCATTTTTAGCCGCTCCACCGACTGCACGACATTGGCGAAATCCTCGATTGTCTTGCGGTCGTTGAGGTCGCGCGTCTGTGCCGTCATCGACATGATCAGATGGTTTTCCACCAGCCATGCAACGGTTCCAGTGTCGGTGGCGGAAAGGCCCATATGCGGGCACAGACGGCGGGCGATTTTCGCACCGGCTTCGGAGTGGTCCTCCGGCCGGCCCTTGGCGATGTCGTGCAGCAGCACGGCGACGTAAAGCGCCTCACGCTGGTTCTTCAATTCACCGATCAGCTTGTGCGAGAGCGGATGGATCTTCTCGCCGCCGCCCCGTTCGATCTCGGACAGCACGTCGATGCAGCGCAACAGATGCTCGTCCACCGTGTAGTGGTGGTACATGTTGAACTGCATCATGGCGACGATCTTGCCGAAATCCGGGATCAGCCTGCCGAGCAGACCGGCCTCGTTCATGCGGCGCAGGTTGAGTTCCGGCTGGCGGTCCGAGGTCAGGATGTCGAGGAACAGCCGGTTCGCCTCGGGATCGCGGCGCAGGTTGCGGTCGACCAGCTTGAGCGAGCGGGTCACAAGCTTCAGCGCATCCGGGTGGTACTCCAGCGCGTGCCGGTCGGCAAACCAGAACAGCCGCAACAGGTTCACCGGATCGCGGTCGAAAACCTTGCTGTCGGCAATGTTGATGCGATCGTTGTCGACGATGAAATCGGCGGTCCCGGCCAGCTTGCGGCGGCGGCGCGAGAAGGTCAGAAACAGGCGGTTGAAGCCGGAGACGTGGCTCGCCTGCTCTTCCTCCAGCGCCGCGCAGAAGATGCGGGTCAGGTCGCCGACGTCCTTGGCGACCAGGAAGTAGTGTTTCATGAAGCGCTCGACGGCCGAAAGGCCGGGATGGCTCTTGTAGCCGAGCCGTTCGGCGATATCGCGCTGGATATCGAAATGCAGCCGCTCCTCGGCCTTGCCGGTCAGGAAATGCATGTGGCAGCGCACGGCCCAGAGGAAGTCTTCGGCCTTCTGGAACTGGGCGAACTCGTCGCGCGTGAACACGCCCTGGGCAACCAGTTCCTCCACCGTGCGCTCGCGGTAGAAATATTTGCCGATCCAGAACAGCGTCTGCAGGTCACGCAGGCCGCCTTTGCCGTCCTTGATGTTGGGTTCGACCAGATAGCGGCTCTCGCCACCCTTGCGATGCCGTTCGTCGCGCTCGGCCAGCTTGGCCTGTGCGTATTCGGCGCCTGTGTTGCGCACCACTTCGCGGTCGAAGCGTGTGATCAGCTCGTCGCAAAGTGCTTTCTCACCCCAGACGAAGCGGGCTTCCAGCACCGCGGTACGGATCGTCATGTCCGATCGCGACAGCCTGAGGCATTCCTCGATGTTGCGGGTGGCGTGGCCGACCTTCAGCCCCATGTCCCACAACATGTAGAGCATGTATTCGACGATCTGCTCGCCCCAGGGGGTCTGCTTGTAAGGCAGCAGGAAAAGCAGGTCGATGTCGGAGCCCGGCGCCAGCGTGCCGCGTCCGTAACCGCCGACGGCGACGATCGCCATGCGCTCGGCCGCGGACGGGTTCTTGGCGCGATAGACATGGCCGACGGCGAAATCGTAGAGCGCGGCGATGATCTCGTCCATCAGATGGGAGAGCCGTGCTGCGCAGGCAGTGCCGCCACCATCGTCCATCAGCATGCGCTCGGCCGCCTTGCGGCCTTCTGCCATCCTGGTCTTGAGCAGCTTCAGCACGGCCGTACGCACCGTCGCGCCCGAGCCGTCACCGCCTGTCTCGGCGGTCAGCGCCGACAGTTCCTCGCGCAGCTGCCTGCCGTCGATGATCTCGTCGAGCTTGAGGGGAATCTTCGCCATTGGCCTTCAGCAGCGCCTTTCCGGCGGCGTCTATAGCCTGTTTTGACGGCTATGGGTATGGGCACGCGCCGGTCTGAAAGCGACGCATCATTCGGCTCTTGACCTTCCAGTTACTGGAAGCCCTATCTGCAGTCAAAAGCGGAAGAATTAAGGGATTCGGCCATGACGAAGGCGCATGAAGGGCATCACGACCACAGCCACCATCAACACGCCAGCGATGGGTCGTGCTGTTCGGGCGCCAAACCTGCGAGCGACGCTGTGCTGCGCGATCCGGTCTGCGGCATGGAGGTCAACCCGAAGCCGGCAAGCCGACCCTGGAGCATGGCGGGCGTCTTTTCCACTTCTGCTCGGAAGGCTGCCGCGGCAAGTTCGCAGCGCATCCCGAGGAGTTCATCACCGCCAAGGACCCGGTCTGCGGCATGGATGTGGACCGGGCCAGTGCCAGGCATTTCCTGCGCCATGAAGGCGAGAAGTTCTATTTCTGCTCGGAAAACTGCCAGAAGAAATTCGAGACCGATCCCAAGGCCTATCTCGGCGACCGGCCGGCGCCCGCGCCGCTGCCCACGGGTACCCAATACACCTGTCCGATGCATCCCGAGATCATCCGTGACAAGCCTGGCTCCTGCCCGATCTGCGGCATGGCGCTGGAACCGATGATGCCGACGGGCGAGGAAGGTCCCAATCCGGAGCTGGTCGACTTTACCCGTCGCTTCTGGGTGAGCGCGGTACTCTCCATTCCGTTGCTGGTCATCACCATGGGGCCGATGGTCGGCCTGCCGTTCCTGCGCGACTGGCTGGGCGAACAGGCTGCGGTCTGGGTGGAGCTTGTCCTGGCGACGCCGGTGGTGCTGTGGGCGGCACTGCCCTTCTTCGAGCGTGGCTGGGCCTCGATCGTCAACCGTAGCCCGAACATGTGGACGCTGATCTCGCTCGGCGTTGGTGCAGCCTATATCTACAGCGTCGTCGCAACGCTGTTCCCGGACATCTTCCCGCATCAGTTCCGTGGCCACGGTGGTGCGGTTCCGGTCTATTTCGAGGCCGCAGCCGTCATCATCGCGCTGGTCTTCCTCGGTCAGGTGCTGGAATTGCGCGCTCGCGAAAAGACCGGCTCTGCAATCAGGGCATTACTCGATCTCGCGCCGAAGACGGCGCGGCTTCTCGGCGCCGATGGTTCCGAGAAGGACGTGCCGCTCGACCAGGTCAAGGGCGGCGACCGCCTGCGCGTTCGGCCGGGCGAAGCGGTGCCGGTGGACGGCATCGTGCTGGAAGGCCGTTCCTCCGTCGATGAATCGATGATCACCGGCGAACCGGTGCCGGTCGAGAAGATCGAGGGCGATGCGCTGACCGGCGGCACGCTCAACAAGAATGGCTCGTTGATCGTGCTGGCCGAAAAGGTCGGGTCGGAGACGACGCTTGCCCGTATCGTCGAGCTGGTTGCAAAGGCGCAGCGCAGCCGCGCTCCGATCCAGAGCCTGGCCGACCGGGTGTCCTTCTACTTCGTGCCTGCTGTCGTGCTGGTCGCCATTGTCGCCTTCATTGCCTGGGCGGTGTTTGGGCCGGAGCCCAGCCTGGTGTTCGCCATCGTCGCGGCGGTGTCGGTGCTCATCATCGCCTGTCCCTGTGCGCTGGGACTTGCGACGCCGATGTCGATCATGACCGCCACCGGGCGCGGCGCGCAGGCCGGCGTGCTGATCAAGGATGCCGCAGCGCTGGAACGTTTCGCCTCGGTCAACACGCTGGTGGTCGACAAGACCGGCACGCTGACCGAAGGCAAGCCGAAACTCACGGATGTCATCGCGGCGCACGGCGTGTCCGAAGAGGAACTCCTTGGACTGGCGGCAGCGCTGGAGAAGGGTTCCGAGCATCCGCTCGCCGAGGCGATCGTCGGCGGCGCCGAGGAACGCGGCCTGAAGATCGCAGTCGCCGCCGATTTCGAAGCCGTCACCGGCAAGGGCGTCTCCGGCACCGTGTCCGGCCGCAAGGTGGCGCTCGGCAACCTGGCCATGATGACGGAACTCGGCCTGGATGCCGGCGCCTTCGCCGATCGTGCCGGGGCGCTGCAGACCGAAGGCAAGACGGCGATGTATGTGGCGATCGACGGTAGGCTGGCTGGCATCGTCGCGGTTGCCGATCCGATCAAGGCGACCGCTGCGGAGGCGATCCGCGCCCTGCATGACGAGAACATCACCGTGGTCATGGCGACCGGCGACAATGAACGGACAGCAAAGGCGATCGCCAAGCGGCTCGGCATCGACCAGGTACGCGCCAACATGCTGCCCGAGCACAAGAGCGCGCTGATCGAGGAGCTGCGCAGTCGCGGCGGCATCGTCGCCATGGCGGGCGACGGCGTCAATGACGCGCCGGCGCTGGCTGCTTCGGATGTCGGCATCGCCATGGGCACGGGCGCCGACGTGGCGATGGAAAGCGCCGGCATCACCCTGGTGAAGGGCGATCTCACCGGCATCGTGCGGGCACGCAAGCTCGCCAGGGGCACGCTCGCCAACATCCGCCAGAACCTGTTCTTCGCGTTCCTGTACAATGTCGCCGGCGTCCCGGTGGCGGCCGGTGTGCTCTACCCGGTGTTCGGCGCGCTGCTGTCGCCGATGCTGGCGGCGGCGGCGATGAGCCTGTCTTCGGTGTCGGTCATTGCCAATTCGCTGAGATTGCGCACACTGAAGCTGTGATTCCTGCGGCATCCATGCCTCTGGACGGATGCCTGTGCAGGCCCCACTTAGGGCCTACAACAAGGAGAAGCGAATGAACCTGATGAAGAAGATTGTGCTCGCCCTCATGGCGGCCGGCATGCTGGTTGCGGTGTTGCTGGAAACCGCACCGGCCTAGGCACTCGGTTCCAGACCGGAATCCGGCAAAGCAGGTCGACCACGCGGTCAAGGAAACGAGAGATTTCAGAAAAGCCGGCGTCTTCGTCATGAAGCGCCGGCTTCTCTGCGTTTATTCGTCTTCGCCGTGATCCGCGACGCTCGGTGCTGCAAGAAGCAGGGCCGCCCCAGCCAGCGCCGCGACCAGCGAGCCGGCGAGGATGCCGACCTTGACCGCATCCTGCAGCGCCGGGTTGTCGGCAAAGGCCAGCAGTCCGATGAACAGGCTCATCGTGAAGCCGATGCCGCACAAAAGCGCGATGCCTGTCATCTGCATCCAGCCGGCCCGCACCGGCAGGTCGGCCAGTCCGAGCTTGATCGCCAGTGCCGACGCGCCGAGCACGCCGACCAGCTTGCCGACGACCAGGCCGGCGGCGACGCCGAGCGTCAGTGGCTCGACCAATGTCGCAGGAGTGAAGCCGGCGAGCGAAACCCCGGCATTGGCAAAGCCGAAGATAGGGATGATGATCAGCGGCACGAAACGGTGCAGTGCGTGCTCCAGCCGGTGCAGCGGCGAATGCTCGAGGTCGTGCGCGATGCCGGGCGTTGCCCTGAGCGGAATGGTCAGCGCCAGCGCGACGCCTGCCAGGGTGGCGTGTACGCCCGATTTCAGCACCAGCACCCACAGTACCGCACCGAGCACGAGATACGGCACGAGCGACAACACGCCCATGCGGTTGAGCACGATCAGCACGACGATGACGGCGAGCGCGGCCGCGAGATAAGCGAGCGACAGCCCGCTGGTGTAAAACAGCGCGATGATGATGACGGCGCCGAGATCGTCGATGATGGCGAGCGCCGTCAGGAACACCTTGAGCGAGGCCGGAACGCGGTTGCCGAGCAGGGAAAGCACGCCAAGCGCGAAGGCGATGTCGGTGGCGGTCGGGATCGCCCAGCCAGGCAGAGCCGCGGCATTGTCCCGGTTTATGATGATATAGACCAGCGCCGGTACGACCATGCCGCCAGCCGCCGCGATGCCAGGCAGCATGCGGCGCGGCCAGGTCGACAGCTGGCCATCCAGCATCTCGCGTTTGATTTCCAGGCCGACGAGCAGGAAGAAGACTGCCATCAGAGCGTCGTTCACCCAGTGCAGCACGCTGAGCGGGCCGAGATAGGCATGCAGTGCAGCGAAATAGGTTTCCGCCAAAGGCGAATTGGCAACGATCAGCGCAAGTGCCGCTGCCGCGATGAGGATGATGCCGCCCGCGGCCTCGCCGTCCAGGAATTCGCGGAAAACCGAGATCGGACGCGGGTTGTCATTCGCCATGTCTGCTCCTTGACCAATTCCAGCAAAAGATGCGTAGCGGTTTTGCGTCCGGAATTGCGTAAAACAAAAAGTTAGAGCGTTTCCACCGTTCCGCGAAAACGGAAATGCTCTGGATCGGGTTGTGGCTGGACCAATGATGCCGAAGGCAAGGCGATGCGGCAAGCAAAGCCGCGTCGCCTGCGACAATAATGGCAGGTTCAGAAGGATTTTCGCGGAAAAATCAGCGCGGGGCTCGTTTGGCCAGGATGCGCTGCAGCGTGCGGCGGTGCATGTTCAGCCGGCGCGCGGTCTCCGAAACGTTGCGTTCGCACATTTCATAGACACGCTGGATATGTTCCCAGCGCACGCGGTCGGCCGACATCGGATTTTCTGGTGGCACGACGCGTTCGGCGCCGGTCCGCGTCAGCGCCGCAAAGATATCGTCAGCGTCGGCCGGCTTGGAAAGATAGTCGATGGCGCCGAGTTTCACCGCCGTCACCGCAGTGGCGATGTTGCCGTAGCCTGTCAGGATGATGGCGCGCGCATCAGCGCGTTTCTCGCGGATGGCGGCAACCACGTCGAGCCCGCTGCCGTCACCAAGGCGCATGTCGACGACAGCATAGGCTGGCGGATTGGCGCGCGCCTTCACCAGCGCTTCCTCGACGCTTTCAGCGGTCTCTACCACGAAACCGCGTCCTTCCATGGCGCGTGCCAGGCGGGTGAGAAACGGCTTGTCGTCCTCGACGATCAACAGCGAGGTATCGTCGCCCGTCACCATGCTGCCTTGGGCATCTTCACCGCTCATGATGGTCCTTGTCCTTCTTTTTTATTTTTTCGGCCCAGATATAGCGACTGAGCCGTAATTGTCCAATTTTGAGCGGTTTTCAGCCCGGTTTTGAGGGCTTTCTGCGCTATTCCGCCGCATCGAAACCAGCAGGATGCATCGCCGCTGCATTGACGAACACCTCGCGCGGCCAGTCGATGCGCACCACGGCTCCTTCGCCGGGGCCGCCCGAATTCTGGAACTCGATGTTCGCGCCCGAACGTTCGATCAGCGTCTTGGCGATGAAAAGGCCGAGCCCGAGCCCGCCGCCGCCGCGTTCGGTTCCTTGCCTGGTGGACATGTAGGGCTCGCCGATGCGGTCGATGATCTCCGGCGGGAAGCCGCTGCCGTCGTCGGTGATCGACAGCGTCACGCGCTGATCGTTCCATCCCCAACGCACGGTGATCGAAGAGCGGGCGAAGTCGACCGCGTTCTCGACCAGATTGCCGAGCCCATAGAGCACGCCGGGATTGCGGCGGCTTACCGGCTCGGTGCCGATGCACTCGCCTGGCTGCAGGTCGATCTTGATGCCGAAGTCGCGATGCGGGGTCACCACTTCCTCCACCAGCGAAGTCAGCGACAGCTGGGCAAGCAGCGGCTCGCCTTCCGAGGAAAGGTTGGTCAGGCGTTTCAGGATCTCGCGGCAGCGCTCGCTCTGTGTGCGCAGCAGCGACACGTCCTCGCGGTACTTCGGATCCTTGCCCAGCGACTTTTCCATCTCGCGCACCACCAGCGTGATGGTTGCGAGCGGGGTTCCGAGTTCGTGTGCGGCCGCGGCGGCCAGGCCGTCGAGTGCCGAAAGGTGCTGTTCGCGCTGCAGCACCAGCTCGGTGGCGGCAAGCGCATTGGCCAGCTGACGTGCTTCCTTGGCGACGCGGAAGGCATAGATGCCGGTGAACGCGATGGAACACAGCACCGCAACCCAAACACCCGCCACATAAGGAACGGGCATGACCAGCGTTATGGTTTCGTACCACGGCAGGGGTTCGTGGAAGAACACCAGCAGCGTTGCCGCAGCCACGACCAGTACACCGAGAACTGCCGTGAGCCGCTGTGGCAACGACGTCGCCGAGATGACCACCGGTACGGTGAGCAGCAGCGCGAACGGGTTGGTGAGGCCGCCTGTCAGGTAGAGCAGGCCAGAAAGCTGGAGACTGTCGAACACCAGGATGCCGAAGGCGGCCGGCGGTGCCAGCCGGTGCGCGGCGGGGTAGCGGAAGGCCAGGAACAGGTTCATCCAGGCCGAACAGGCGATCAGCGTGAAGCAGAAGCTCACCGGCAGCGGGAATTTCAGCACATAGGCGACGACCAGAACGGTGATGCTCTGGCCGACGATGGCCAGCCAGCGCAGCCAGATCAATGTGTTGAGCCGCAGCCGGTCCGTTGGCTGGAAGTCGGGAGAGCGCTGAATCTTGATCATCAGGTCTTCTATCGCGGGCGGGTTGATGGCGCCAGTTTCGTCGGCCTGCGGCGGTTCTGCTTTTTGCGGTAACGCAGAACGCTCTGAGTTTTGTTTCTACGCAAACCGCCAGACATTTTTGCTGGAATTGCTGTTGGCAAAAATCAGGTGCCGCGTGGCTTGGCGCGGCTGGTGGCCGCGGCCTCGAGCGGATTTTCCGGCCAGACATGTTTCGGATAGCGGCCGCGCATGTCGGAGCGCACGTCGGCCCAGGAGCCACGCCAGAAGCCGGGCAGGTCACGTGTCGTCTGGATTGGCCGATGCGCAGGCGACAGCAGTTCCAGGGTCAGTGGCACGGTGCCGTTGGCGATTGACGGATGGCGATCAAGGCCGAACAGCTCCTGCACGCGAATGGCCAGCACGGGTGCTTCACCATCATAGCGCACAGGCACATGGCTGCCGGACGGTGCGTCGAAATGGGTCGGGGCGAGCGCGTCGATCCTGCGCTGAAGGTCATGTGGTACCAGCGCGATCAGGCCACTTGTCAATGTGCCGCCCGAGATGGCGTTGAGTGAGGCCTCGCCGGTCAGGAAGGGCGCCAGCCAGTCGTCGAGCCGCTCGGTCAACGCATCGTCGCTCATGTCGGGCCATGGCGCACCAAGGCCGCGATGCAGCCAGGCAAGGCGGTTGCGCAGGCTTTCCGCTTCCCTGCTCCATGGCAGCAGGGCAAGGCCGTGTTCGCGGATCGCTTCGATCACGGCATTGTCTGCATCCGCTCCCGCCGGAGCAGGCAGCATCCGTTCGGCCAGCACGATGGCGCCGAGGCGGACCGTCTCGCGCACGCGCACCGAGCGCCTTTCGCGATCGAAACTGGTTTCGCGGCGTGTCTCGATGCAGTCGGAAAGCGCTGCGCGGATTTCCGGCTCGCTCACCGGTGCTGCTGCGGTGATGCGGGCGTTCTGCGCCCTGCCCTGCAGGTCGGCGACGACCAGAAATGTCTCGCCGGCGAGCGCATCGGCCGCATCCAGCATCGCGCCGGACCCATTGGCGAGCACAAAACGCCCGCGCTCGCCACGCGCCTTGGCGACACGGTCGGGCCAGGCATTGAGAAGAAGCGCCCCCGTGCTGGTCGCTTCGGGCGCCGCGGAAGAAACAGCGCGCGCCAGCCTGTCGGCCAATTGCCGCGCGGCGTTGGCGCGGGGCGAACGATCTGAAGAAAAACGCATCAGCCGCCGTTCCAGGTCGGCGCTGTCGCCACCCAGTCCACGCTCGGTCAGAAGCACCGCCAGCCGTGCCGCGTCTGCTGCACGGCCGTGGTCGGCCGCCTCGGCCACCATATGGGCCAGCCGCACCGGCAGCGCGAGCTTGCGCATGGCGGAACCAGCGTCGGTCAGTCGTCCGGCGTCGTCGATCGCATGCAAGGCCTTCAGCAGGGCGCGCGCTTCGGACAATGCGGGCGCTGGCGGGGCATCCAGGAAGCAAAGGCTGGCAGGATTCGCGACGCCGAAAGCGGCGCAGTCCAGCATCAGCCCGGAAAGATCGGCTTCGAGAATCTCGGGCGGGGTGAAGGCTGGCAGTGCTGCGGTCTGTTCGGCGCGCCAGAGCCGGATGGCAACGCCCGGCTGGGTGCGCCCGGCGCGGCCGGCTCGCTGTTCGGCGGAGGCGCGCGAGGCGCGCACTGTTTCCAACCGCGTCAGGCCGCTCGCCGGTTCATATTTCGGCAGTCGCGACAGCCCGGAATCGATGACGACGCGCACGCCGTCGATGGTGATCGAGGTTTCGGCGATCGCGGTCGCCAGCACAACCTTGCGCCGACCTTCCGCTGCCGGGCGGATGGCTGCGTCCTGCGCCTTGCCGTCGAGTTGGCCGTACAGGGGAACGACATCGGTGTCGGCGCCAACGCGACCTTCGAGATGTGCCGCCGTGCGCTCGATCTCGCGCTGTCCGGGCAGGAAGGCGAGGACGCTGCCGGGTTCATCCGCCAGTGCCGTTCGCACCGCCTTGGCCATCGCTTCTTCGACAGGCATGCCGGAGGGGCGCTCGTCATAGCGGATCTCGACGGGGAAGCTGCGGCCCTCGCTTTCGATGACAGGGGCATCGGACAGAAGTTTCGCCACACGGGCGCCATCGAGTGTCGCCGACATCACCAGAAGGCGCAGGTCCGGCCGCAGCGCGCCTTGCACATCGAGGGCCAGCGCCAGTCCGAAATCGCCATCCAGCGAGCGTTCGTGAAATTCGTCGAAGATCACCGCCGACACGCCCGGCAGCTCCGGGTCATCGAGGATCATGCGCGCCAGAACGCCTTCGGTGACGACCAGGATGCGTGTCCTGGCCGAAGTACGGTTCTCCATGCGCATGGCGTAGCCAACCGTGCCGCCGGGCTCCTCGCCGAGCAGGGTGGCCATGCGCCTGGCGGCCGCGCGGGCGGCAAGCCGGCGCGGTTCGAGCAGCACGATCTTTCCGGAGCCCAACCAGGAGGCATCGAGCAGGGCGAGCGGTACCAGCGTCGTCTTGCCTGCTCCCGGCGGTGCGACCAGCACGACGCTGTTGCCACTGTCCAGCGCCGCAGCCAGCGCAGGCAATACGGCGGTAACGGGCAGATCAGGCAGGCGTGGCGGGCGCATCAGGCGGATGCCTGCGAGCGCTGAACGCGCGCTTCAGGGGCCGAGACGAGAGACATGGAAGGCGGCCTAGGCCGCCTTCTTGCGGGCAAGCCTCGCCTTGATGCTGTCGACGTCGGCGCGCGGCGTGGCGGCGAACAGCGTCTTGGTATAGCTGTGCTGCGGGTTGGCGAAAACCTCGTCGCGCGGGCCGTACTCGACGGCCTCGCCGAAATACATCACCATGACATCGTCGGCGATGTAGCGCACCACCGACAGGTCGTGGCTGATGAAGACGTATGTCAGCTGGAACTCGTCCTGCAGGTCGGCAAGCAGGTTGAGCACCTGTGCCTGAACCGAAAGGTCGAGCGCCGAAACCGGCTCGTCCAGCACCAGCAGGCTCGGGTTGAGCATCAAGGCGCGCGCGATCGCAATGCGCTGACGCTGGCCGCCCGAGAACATGTGCGGATAGCGGTTGTAGTGCTCCGGTCCCAGGCCGACCTTCTTCAGCATCGCCATGGCGCGTTCGCGGCGCTCAGAGGCGGGAACGTCGGTGTTGATCACCAGCGGCTCACCCAGGATGTCGCCGATCTTCTGGCGCGGGTTGAGCGAGCCGTAAGGGTTCTGGAACACGATCTGCACCTTGCGGCGCATCTCCTTGGAGAGACCGTCCCGGGCGATATCGACCTTCTTGCCGTCGATCAACAACTCGCCGGCGCTCGGAGCGTCGATCAGCGTGATGATGCGCGCAAGGGTCGACTTGCCGCAGCCGGATTCACCGACGATGGCCAGTGTCTTGCCCTTCTCGACCGAGAAGGAAACACCCTTCACCGCATGCACCGTGCGCGCCGGCCGGAACATGCCGCCGCCGACATGGTAGTCGCGCTTGATGTCTTTTCCTTCGACGACGACAGTCATGACGCGGCTCCCGAAACTGCGGGCTCGAACAGCATGTCGGAGACGGTCGGCAGCCGGTCGCCGGTGGCATTGTCCGGCAAGGCCGCAAGCAGCGCGCGCGTATAGTTGCTCTTCGGATTCTCGAACAGCGACAGCACGTCGGCTTCTTCCATCTTCGTGCCCTTGTACTGCACGACGACGCGATCGGCCGTTTCGGCGACCACGCCCATGTTGTGGGTGATCATGATGAGGCCCATGCCGTGTTCGGCCTGCAGCTTCATCAGGAGATCGAGGATCTGCTTCTGGATCGTCACGTCGAGCGCGGTGGTGGGCTCGTCGGCGATCAGCAGCTTCGGGTTGCAGGCAATCGCCATGGCGATCATGACGCGCTGGCACTGGCCGCCCGACATCTGGTGCGGGAAGGAATTGAGCCGCTCCTCCGGTTCGGGAATGCCGACGAGCTTGAACAGCTCGATGGCGCGGGCGCGACGCTGGGCCTTGTCCATGCCCATATGCACGCGCAGCACTTCCTCGATCTGGTAGCCCGCCGTGAAACACGGATTGAGGCTGGCGATCGGTTCCTGGAAGATCATCGAGATGTCCTTGCCGATGATCTTGCGCCGTTCCGCCGGATCGAGCGCCAGAAGGTCGATGCCGTTGAAGCTCATGCGGTCGGCCTTCACCGTCGCCGAGGGCGGCAGAAGGCCCATCACCGCCAGCATCGACACCGACTTGCCGGAACCGGATTCGCCGACGATCGCCAGCACTTCGCGTGGCTCGATCGACAGGTCGATGCCTTTCACCGCCATGAACGGCCCGCTCGAGGTATCGAACGAAACCGTCAGGTTCTTGATCTCTAGCAACGCCATGTCACGACCTCTTCAGCTTGGGGTCGAGCGCATCGCGCAGACCGTCGCCGATCAGGTTGATGGCGAGCACGGTGATCAGGATGGCGAGGCCGGGGAAGGTGACGACCCATGGCGCACGCAGGATGAACTCGCGCGCGGAAGCGAGCATCGTGCCCCATTCCGGCGTCGGCGGCTGCGCACCCATGCCAAGGAAGCCGAGCGCGGCGGCTTCCAGGATGGCGTTGGAGAAGGACATCGTTGCCTGGACGATCAGTGGCGCCACGCAGTTCGGCAGGATCGTCACCACCATCATTCGCCAATGGCTGGCACCGGCGACCTTGGCCGAGACGACATATTCGCGATTCTTCTCGGCCATCACCGCTGCGCGGGTCAGGCGTGCGAAGTGCGGCTGCAGCACCAGCGCGATGGCCAGCATGGCGTTGAACAGGCCAGGCCCGAGGATCGCCACCAGCACGAGCGCCAGCAGCAGAGACGGGAAGGCGAGGATGATGTCCATGACACGCATGATCAGCGTGTCGACCCAGCCGCGGAAATAACCGGCCAGCACGCCCAGCACGATGCCCGAGGACAGTGCGAAGACGACGACGATGAGGCCGATGAACAGCGAGTAGCGCGCCCCGAAGATCAGGCGCGAGAGGATGTCTCGACCGACGGCGTCGGTGCCCAGGATGAACATCGACTTGCCGCCTTCCTGCCAGGCCGGCGGAGTGAGCAAGGCATCGCGGTATTGTTCGTCCGGCATGTGCGGCGCCACCAGCGGCGCGAATATGGCCACCAGGACGAGGAGGGTGAACACCACCAGGCCGATGACGGCGCCGGTGTTCATGGAATAGTAGTGCCAGAATTCGGCGAATGCGCGCTGCTTGGGGCCGGATGGCACCGTGGCGGCGGTGGTCTCGCCTGCGGTTTGATCTGTCATGTCACTGCACCCGGATACGTGGGTTGATGACGGCATAGAGCACGTCGACGACGAGATTCACGGCCATGACGATGAGGGCGATGATAAGCAGCCCGCTCTGCACGACGGCATAGTCGCGCTTGCCGATGGCGTCGATCATCCACTTGCCGATGCCCGGCCAGGAAAAGATCGTCTCGGTCAGGATGGCGCCGGCCATCAGTGTGCCGACCTGCAGGCCGATCGTGGTGATGACCGGGATGAGCGCGTTGCGGAAAGCGTGCAGGCCGATGACGCGACGCGGCGACAGGCCCTTGGCGCGCGCAGTGCGCACATAGTCCTCGCCCAGCACTTCCAGCATCGCGGATCGCGTTTGTCGCGCGATGACGGCGAGTGGAATGGTGGCGAGCACGATCGAAGGCAGGATCAGATGGCTGAGCGCGGACCAGAAGGCGCCGGGCCGGCCGGAGATCAGACTGTCGATCAACATGAAGCCGGTGACGGGTTTGAAGAAGAACTGCAGGCCGATGCGGCCAGAGACAGGTGTCCAGCCGAGATAGCCGGAGAAGAAGATGATGAGCAGCAGGCCCCACCAGAAGATCGGCATCGAATAGCCGGTCAGTGCCACGCCCATGGTGGCCTGGTCGAACCAGGAGCCGCGCTTGACGGCGGCAAAGATGCCGGCGGGAATGCCGATCAGGATGGCGATGATCATGGCAACGAGCGCAAGCTCGAGCGTCGCCGGGAACAGCGTCATGAATTCGCCGAAAACCGGCCGCTTGGTGGAAAGCGAGATGCCGAAATCACCACCAAGAACACGGACGATGTAGTCGTAGTACTGGACGATGTAGGGTCGGTTGAAACCGAACCGTTCAATCAGTTCGGCATAGCGTTCGGGGCTCACGCCGCGCTCGCCAGCCATAGCGAGGATCGGGTCTCCTGGAAGCAGGCGCACAAACGCGAACGCCGCCAGCGAGATGCCGAAGATGGTTGGCACAATCAGTGCCAGCTTGTGGAGTAGATAGCGGAACATGGGCCTTAATAAAACGGCGGCGCCGAAAGTCCAGCGCCGCCGTTCCCTATTTCGCGTTGAAAGCCTTATTCGGTGACGTCAACACCGTCGAAACGGTGAATACCGAGCGGATCCATGGCAAAACCGACGACTTTCTTGTTCATCGGCATGAACACCTTGGAGTGAGCGATCGTCAGCCACGGGGCCTCACGCTTGAACACTTCCTGGGCCTTCTCGTAGATCTCGGTGCGCTTGGCGACGTCCGTGGTGGCCTTGCCCGCCTGGAGCAGGTCCTCGAACTCCTTGTTGCACCAGATCGCGTAGTTGGACTGACCGATGGCCGAGCAGCCGAGCAGGAACAGGAAGTTGTCCGGGTCGCCGTTGTCGCCGGTCCAGCCGAGCTGGAAGGCGCCGTCACGATCCTTGGCCTTGCCGCGTTCACGATATTCGGTCCACTCGTAGGAAACGATCTCGGCCTTGACGCCAACCTTGGCGTAGTCGGCCTGGATCATCTCGGCGACGCGCTGCGCGCCCGGATTGTACGGACGCGACACCGGCATGGCCCAGATCTTCATCGAGAGATCCTTCACGCCCGCATCGGCGAGCATCTTCTTGGCCGCTTCGGGATCGTACGGATCGTCCTTGATGTTCTTGTTGTAGGACCACATCGTCGGCGGGATCGGGTTGACGGCCACCTGGCCGGCGCCCTGATAGACTGCGTCGATGATCGCCTGCTTGTTGACGGCCATGTTGAGGGCCTTGCGGACCTCGACCTTGTCGAACGGCGCTACGGTCGTGTTGTAGGCCATGTAGCCGACGTTCAGGCCCTCCTGCTCGGCGACGTTGAGGTTGGTGTCAGCCTTCAGGCCGGCGATATCCGCCGGGGCCGGATAGGACATGATATCGCATTCGCCGGCCTTCAGCTTCTGCGCACGCACGGCTGCATCCGGGGTGATGGCGAAGATCAGGTCGTCGATCTTCTGGCGGCCGCCGAAATAACCGTCCCAGGCCTGATAGCGGATGACAGCGTCAACCTGGTAGTCGACGAACTGGTAGGGGCCGGTACCGACCGGCTTCTGCGAGAACTGCGGCAGGGTGCCGGCCTTCTCGAGCTGATCGGCATATTCCTTCGACACGATCGAGGCGAAGTCCATGCCGAGATCCGGCAGGAAGGCCACTTCCGGCTTGTTCAGCACGAACTTGACGGTGTGGTCATCGACCACGACGATTTCCTTGAGCAGATCCGGGAAACCCATGCCGGCGAAGTATTCCCAGCCGGTGCCGGCCAGGTAGCTGTACCACGGGCTTTCCTTCTTCCACTGGCGCTCGAAGGAGAACTTCACGTCTTCAGCAGTGAGCTCGCGGGTCGGGGTGAACCAGTCGGTGGTCTGGAACTTCACGCCCTTGCGCAGCTTGAAGGTGTATTCCTTGCCATCGTCGGACACGGTCCAGCTCTCGGCGAGGCCGGGCGAGATGGTGGTCTTGCCGTGGTCGAATTCGACCAGACGGGAATAGATGGTACGCGATGACGCGTCGAAGTCATTGCCGCCGCTCCACGGCGAAGGGTCGAAACCCGCTGGCGACGCTTCCGAGCAGTAAACCAACTGCTTGGCGTTCGCCATCCCACCCATGACGGTTGCGGCCAGCAACGCGGCCGCAAAAGTCAGTTTCGTTTTCATTGAGCACTCCCTGGTGTTCTGCCAAGCCCCTCTAGGCTCGCGAAGCGCGCATATAAGCACCGTTTTTGCGGCATTGGAACTACCTGTCTGTCACCCATCCTGTTATGGAAATAAAATTCTACAAATAGCCAAGTCACTGACAACATTATTGCTTCAACAGCTCATCACGAGAATATGAAGGCCCGTATCTTTCGTTGAAGTGCAAAAACCTCCTACAGCTATTTGCGACAGAAAAGGACGCGCCCAGTGGGTTGTCGGCACCCTGTTGCAAATTCCGGCCAAGCTGCCGTTGGGGCAAGACTTGCACGCGAACGAATAGTCGCAATACATAGTCGGCAGCAGGGTTTTTCGGCGCGAACAGCGCCAGTCGCACGGCGCAGCAGCCCCCGCCCAAGAGGGGTCGAGCCGACCCATATCGTCGAGGGAGGAACAAGTGGCGAAGGCAACGAAGACAGCAGTATCCGTGAAGCCAACGGCCAAGGCAAAGGCGCCGGCCGCAACAAAACCTGCGGCGGCAAAGCCGGCCCAGGCCGGTGGTAGAACGCCGGCGGCCGGCAAGTCGGCTGCAGCCAGTGCAGCGCCAGCGACCAAGGCTGCTGCGAAGCCTGCAGCTTCGAAACCCGGAGCCGCAAAGCTGGCCGCCTCGAAGCAGGCAGCGGCTCCCAAGGCTGCGGCTGCAAAAGCCAACCCCGCTCCGGCCGCCAAAGCAGCCAAACCAAAAGCGCAGGCGGCCAAGTCCCCTGCAAAGGCAACCGCGCCTTCCGGCAAGGTGGTCGCGTCAAAGCCGATCGAGAAAGCCAAGGCAGCGAAGCCCGCTGCGGCAAAGACCGCCTCATCTCCCGACAGGCCGAAGGCCGCGGCGGCCAAGCCTGCTGCCAAACCGGCCGCGATCGCGAAATCGACTGCTGCTGCCGCGAAGAAGGCTCCAGCCAAGCCGAGCAAGCCGGCCAATGCGCCAAAGCCTGCGGCAGCCAAACCAGCCGCCCTTCCCAAGGCTATCGCTTCGCTCGCCGCAGGTCAGCCGGCGAAACCGTGGCTTGCGAGCTACGCAAGCGTGGTTCCGGCGGAAATCGCCGGCTTGCCGGCAGAATCCATCGGCGATCTCCTGGTCACGGCCTGCAAGAAGTTCGCGTCGTTCCCAGCCTATACCTGCATGGACAAGACCATGACCTATGGCGAGCTGGAGCGGCATTCGACCGCCTTCGCGGCCTATCTGCAGTCGAAGGGGCTGGCCAAGGGCGCGCGGGTCGCCATCATGATGCCGAATGTGCTGCAATATCCGGTCGCGATGATGGCTGTCCTGCGGGCCGGTTACACGGTGGTCAACGTCAATCCGCTCTACACGCCGCGCGAACTCGAGCACCAGCTCAAGGATTCCGGCGCGGAAGCGATCATCATCCTGGAGAATTTCGCCACCACGCTGCAGGCCGTCATCGCCCGCACGCCGGTCAAGCATGTCATCGTCGCTTCCATGGGCGACATGCTGGGCGGCCTCAAGGGCATGATCGTCAATCTGGTCGTGCGCAAGGTCAAGAAACTGGTCCCGGCTTGGTCGCTGCCGGGGCATGTCAAATTCCCGGCAGCTCTGCGCGAGGGGGCGGGCAAGGCCTTCAAGCCGGTCGCCGTCACGCGCAACGACGTCGCCTTCCTGCAATATACCGGCGGCACCACCGGCATTTCCAAGGGCGCCACCCTGCTGCACAGCAATGTGCTGGCCAATGTCGAGCAGAACCGCCTGTGGCAGGAAACGGCCTTCGTCAAACGGTCACGGCCCGATCGCCTGATCTTTGTGTGCGCGCTGCCGCTCTATCATATCTACGCTCTGACGGTGAACGCGCTGATGGGCATGCAGCAGGGCGCGCAGAACATCCTGATCCCGAACCCGCGCGATATTCCCGGTTTCGTGAAGGAACTTCAAAAGTATCCGGTCAACGTCTTCCCCGGGCTCAACACGCTGTTCAACGCACTGCTCAACAACGAGGACTTCCGCAAGCTCGACTTCAAGCCGCTGCTGCTGGTCTTCGCCGGCGGCATGGCGGCGCAGCGACCAGTCGCCGAACGCTGGAAGCAGCTCACCGGCGTCAACATCTCGGAGGGCTACGGCCTGTCGGAGACCTCGCCGGTCGCGACGGCGAACCGCTTCGACGCCGACGAGTTCACCGGCACGATCGGCCTGCCGATTCCGTCGACCGAAATCTCCATCCGCGACGAGGACGGCAATCCGGTGCCGCTCGGCGAAGTCGGCGAAATCTGCATCAAGGGCCCGCAGGTCATGGCAGGCTACTGGAACCGGCCCGACGAGACCGCCAAGGTGATGACGGACGACGGCTACTTCAAATCCGGCGACATGGGCTTCATGGACGACAAGGGCTACACCAAGATCGTCGACCGCAAGAAGGACATGATCCTGGTCTCCGGCTTCAACGTCTATCCAAACGAGCTCGAGGAAGTCGTCGCCCAGCACCCCGGCGTTCTGGAAGTCGCGGCGATCGGCGTTCCTGACGAGAAGTCAGGCGAGATACCGAAGCTCTTTGTCGTCAGGAAGGATCCGGATCTCACCGCCGAGGCGCTGCTGGAATATTGCAAGCAGAACCTCACCGGCTACAAGCGGCCGAAATACATCGAGTTCCGCACGGAGCTGCCGAAGACCAATGTCGGCAAGATCCTGCGGCGCGAACTGCGCGGATAGGACACGATTGGCATAAGCCTCGTTCCAAAGGTTCTCCAAGCACGGTTGCGGGTATAGCCGCAGCCGTGCGAAATGGGTCGCCTGACCTTGGAGCGTTTCCGTCTTACGGAACGCGGAAACGCTCCAGGTTTTTGTTTTCGCCCACATTTTTGCGACGCCAAGAGGCTTGGCTGCAAAATGCCCTAGGAGATTCGCCGATGGCGCCGAGATCACCCGCCTTCCTGTTCCTGCTGTTGCTGGCCGGCTGCGCTGGTGATGCCTCGCTGGTATCGCGCCAGGATGCCGCCGTGCAGACATCGATCCAGTACGACAAGATCGAGTGCAAGAAGTTGATCGCCCAGCGCAACGCCGTCGCAAGCGCCGGTGGCGTCGCCACAGACGCCAAGCCGGTGTTTGCTGAAACCCCGCTGGGACTTGGTCCGGTTTTGCCGGATATCCGCACGGCGAAAAAGCAGTCGGCGGACCAAGCCGCCGGCCAGGTCGACGCCATGAACCGGTCGCTGATCAGGCGTCAGTGCATTCCCAAGCCTGCTGCCTGATCCAACGGGCAGGGCGAGCGCGACAGCACTCGCCAATCAGTAACCTGCGTTACGATCGACCGTGTTCTGCAAGAGTTCGCCGCGTTCAAGGGCCGACATCTGTGCCAGCATGATCGGCACGAGGTGGTTGGGATCGGATGTCGCCGCCGCATGCGGCGTCACATAGACCTTCGGATGGCTCCACAGCGGGCTGGTCTTGGGCAAAGGCTCCACTTCGAACACGTCGAGGCTGGCTTCCTTCAGGATGCCTTCGTCCAGCGCGCGAACGATGTCGTCGTCCTTCTGCAGCCGGCCGCGGCCGGCATTGATCAGCACGGCGCCGCCGAGCCCGTTCCTGCGCCGCAACTCCTTGAGCAGTCCGTAGTTGATGATGCCTTGCGTCGTCGGCGTCAGCGGCAGCAGCACCACCAGGATGTCGGTGGCATTGAGGAAAGGGATCAGGCCGCTGTCGCCGGCATAGGTGGTCACGCCTTCCATCGGCCGCACATTGCGTGACCAGCCATTGACACAGAAGCCCAGGGACAAAAGCACCGAGGCTGCGGCTCTGCCCAGTGTGCCGAGCCCCATGATGCCGACGGAGATGTCGCTGGCCGGCCGCTGCTGGGGCTCGTGCCACGTCTTCTTCTGCTGCTGATGGCGATAGAGCGAACCCTGGCGATGATGATCGAGCACGCGCCACACCACATATTCGGTCATGTACTGGGTGAGGTTGTCGGCGACGACCTTGACGATCGGCACATTGGGCAGGCCGGGATCGTTGAAGATATGATCGACGCCGGCACCGATCGAAAAGATGGCGCGCAGGTTCGGCAGGCTGGAAAGCAGGTTGGGCTTGTGTTTCCAGACCACCGCATAGGCGATCGAAGGATCGTCCTTTCCGGCGGGCTCCGTCACCACCTCGCGCTCGGCGGAAAGCAGTTCGTGCCAGCGCTGCGGATGAAATCCGGTGACCGACAGCAGGACGCGGCCCTTTTCCAGAACGGACATTCTTCTTTCTTCCCCCGAGGGTTATGATTCCGCTAGAGCGTTTCCGTTTTTATGGAAACGCGGAAACGCTCTAGCATTTGTTTCTACGCAATTCCGGACGGAAAACCGCTACGCACTTTTCCTGGAATTGCTCTACTCGCTGACCGCGCCGAGCGGCGCTGTCTCGATGCGGAAAGCTGCCGAGATCAAGGCCCGAGTATACTCGGTCTGCGGCCGCTCGAAAATTTGTTCGGATGGTCCAGCCTCGACGACCTTGCCGTTGCGCATGACGATGACGTCATTGGCAAGGGCCCGGATCACCTTGAGATCGTGGCTGATGAACAGATAGGCCAGGTTGTGCTTGGACTGCAGGTTGCGCAGAAGGTCCACCACCTGTGCCTGCACGCTCATGTCGAGCGCCGAGGTCGGCTCGTCCAGCATGACGAAACGGGGCTTCAGCACCATGGCGCGTGCAATCGCCACGCGCTGGCGCTGGCCGCCGGAGAATTCATGCGGATAACGGAAGCGGGTGGAAGGATCGAGCCCGACTTCGGTCAGAACATCGACGACACGCTGGTCGCGCGCGTCGGCCGTGAGCTTCGGCTCATGAATCTTCAGCCCTTCCTCGATGATCTCGGCGATCGACATACGCGGACTGAGTGACCCGAACGGATCCTGGAAGACGATTTGCAGCTCGCTGCGCAGCGGCCGCATCGCGCTGAACGAAAGCTTGTTGATGTCGCGTCCGTCGAACTGGATCGCTCCCGTCGAAGAGATCATGCGCGACAGCGCCAGGCCCAGTGTCGTCTTGCCTGAACCGGATTCGCCGACGACGCCCAGTGTCTGGCCGGCACGCACGGTCACGTCGATGCCGTCCACGGCCTTCACGTGGTCGACCACCCGCCGGAAGAAGCCCTGCTTGATAGGGAACCAGACCTTGATGTCGTCGCCGCGCATCACTGCCTTGGCGTTTGCATCGGCGGTTGGCGGTCGGCCTTTCGGCTCGGCGGCAAGCAGATGGCGCGTATAGGCATGTTGCGGATTGGCGAAGATATCCCTGGTCGGGCCGGTCTCGACGATCTTGCCCTTGGTCATCACGCACACCCGGTCGGCGATCTTGCGCACGATGCCGAGGTCATGGGTGATGAACAGCATCGACATGCCGTTCTTCTTTTTGAGCTTGGCGAGCAGCTCCAGGATCTGTGCCTGCACCGTTACGTCGAGTGCGGTGGTCGGCTCGTCGGCAATCAACAGCTCGGGTTCGTTGGCCAGCGCCATGGCGATCATGACGCGCTGGCGTTGGCCGCCGGACAGCTGGTGCGGATAGGCATCTAGCCGCTTTTCCGGTTCCCGGATGCCGACCTCGTTGAGCAATTCGACGGTACGCTTGCGTGCCTGCGCCTCGCCCATGCCCTGGTGCAGCCGCAGGATTTCGCCGATCTGCCGCTCGATCGTGTGCAGCGGGTTCAGCGACGTCATCGGCTCCTGGAAGATCATGGTGATCTTGTTGCCGCGCACGCTGCGCAATTGCCGCTCATCCAGCTTGAGCAGATCCTGGCCGCCGAACAGAATTTGGCCCGAAGGATGGCTTGCCGGCGGATAGGGCAGGAGCTTGAGCACCGAAAGCGCCGAAACCGACTTGCCGGAGCCGGACTCGCCCACCAGCGCCACCGTCTCGCCCTTGGCGATATCGAAGGAGATATGGTCGACGGCGGTCGAGACCTTACCACCCTGCAGGAAGGCAACCGAAAGATCGCGGACGGAGAGAAGAGGCGTCTCGCTCACTTGAAGGTCTTCCTCGGGTCGAAGGCGTCACGAGTGGCTTCACCGATGAAGATCAGCAGAGACAGCATCACCGAAATGACGACGAAGCCGGACAGGCCGAGCCAGGGTGCATTGAGATTGCGCTGCCCCTGTTTCAGCAGCTCGCCGAGCGAAGCCGAACCGGGCGGCAGGCCAAAGCCGAGGAAGTCGAGCGACGTCAGCGTCGAGATCGACCCGTTCAGGATGAACGGCAGGAAGGTCAGCGTCGCCACCATCGCGTTGGGCAACAGGTGGCGGAAGATGATCGTGCCGTTCGGCACGCCGAGCGCGCGGGCCGCGTTGACATATTCGAAGTTGCGGGCGCGCAGGAATTCCGCCCGCACCACGCCGACAAAAGCGACCCAGGAGAACAGCAGCATCAGTCCGAGCAGGATGAAGAAGCCCGGCGGCAACACGGCGGCAACGATGAGCAGCAGATAAAGCACCGGGATCGCCGACCAGATCTCGATGAAACGTTGGAACAGGAGATCGGTCCAGCCGCCGAAATAACCCTGGATCGCGCCGGCGGACACGCCGATCAGTGCCGAACCGAGTGTCAGGATCAGGCCGAACAGCACGGAAATGCGGAAGCCGTAGATCACGCGCGCCAGCACGTCGCGCGCCTGGTCGTCGGTGCCCAGCCAGTTCCAGTTGCCGACGATGCAGTCGGGATCAGCCGTTTGCTGCGGATATTGCGCGCAGCGCTTTTCCACATCGTACATCCAGGAAGGCTTGGAGGGTGCCGGCTCCGGCACGGCATTGTTCACGGAGCGGAAGGAGTAGCGGATCGGTGGCCAGATCATCCAGCCATTGGCATTGATCTCGTCGCGGATCACCGGGTCGCGATAGTCGGTGACGGCGTAGAAACCACCGAATTTCTCTTCCGGATAGGCGACGAGCACCGGGAACAGGATCTCGCCCTTGTAGGACGCGACGATCGGCTTGTCGTTGGCGATGAATTCCGACCCCAGCGACAGCACGAAAAGCACCAGGAATATCCACAACGACCAGTAACCGCGGCGGTTGGCTTTGAAATTTGCCCAGCGGCGCTGGTTGAGGGGAGAGACCTTTGGCCGTCCGACGGGTGCTGCATCGGCGACAGGGTTGCCTGCGACATCCGCCATCACACGTCTCTCCGCTCAAAGTCGATGCGCGGATCGATCCAGGTGTAGGTGAGGTCGGAGATCAGGCTGACGAACAGGCCAATCAGCGACATGATGTAGAGATTGGCAAAGACGACGGGATAGTCGCGATCGACCACGGATTTGAAGCCGAGCAGGCCAAGCCCGTCGAGCGAGAAGATGTTCTCGATCAGCAGTGAGCCGGAGAAGAAGGCGGAAATGAAAGCGCCGGGGAAGCCGGCGATGACGATCAGCATCGCGTTGCGGAAGACGTGCCCATACAGCACCTGCCGTTCGGACAGCCCCTTGGCCCGCGCCGTCACCACATATTGCTTGCGGATCTCTTCCAGGAATGAGTTCTTGGTCAGCAGCGTCGAGGTGGCGAAGGCCGACAGCACCATGGCCGTCAGCGGCAGCGCAAGATGCCAGAAATAGTCGAGGATGCGCTGCGGCCACGACAGCTGGTCCCAGTTATCGGACGTAAGTCCGCGCAGCGGGAACCAGTCCCAGAACGAGCCGCCGGCGAACAGGATCATCAGCAGGATGCCGAACAGGAATCCTGGAATGGCGTAGCCGATGATGACGATGGCGCTGGTCCAGGTGTCGAAGGAAGAACCGTCCTTCACCGCCTTGCGGATGCCGAGCGGGATCGAGATCAGGTAGGACAGCAGCGTGATCCACAGGCCGATCGAGATCGAAACCGGCATCTTTTCCAGGATCAGGTTCACCACCGAAATGTCGCGGAAATAGCTGTCGCCGAAGTCGAAGCGCGCGTAGTTCCACAGCATCAGCCCGAAGCGCTCGAGCGGCGGCTTGTCGAAACCGAACTGCTTTTCCAGCTTGGCGATGAATTCGGGGTCGAGCCCCTGCGCGCCACGGTACTTGGAGTTGACGTTGCCGGCCGGATCGAAGTTGTTGCCGCCGGCGAGATCGTTGCCGCCACCGCCACCGAGGCGGTCAGACGCACTGCCGCCCTGGTTGGTCAGCTTGGCGATGACCTGTTCCACCGGGCCGCCTGGCGCGAACTGCACCACCACGAATGAAATCGCCATGATGCCGAGCAGCGTCGGAATCATCAGCAGCAGGCGGCGGAGGATATAGGCGCCCATCAGGCCATGCCTTCCGGTAGGCAGGAGAGCCGATGCGTATGATGTTGGATGCCGCGCACCCCGTCAGGCCTTGCCAATCTTTGCCGCCTTGTCCTTGTCGAACCACCACAGCGCTTCAATCGGGAAGGCATAGTCGGGTTTGGGCTCCTTGAAGCCGAACATGTCCCAGAACGCTACCCAGTGATTCGCTTTGTGATAGTTTGGAATCCAGTCGTGCCGTGCGCGCAAGACCCGGTCGAGAGCACGCATGGCGATGATCAGGCTTTGCCGGTCCTTGGCGGCGCCGACAGCGTCGACCAGCACGTCGACGGCCGGATCGGAAATACCGGCATAATTGCGGGTTCCCGGCATCGCAGCGCTGCGCGAATGGAAGAACTGCTCCATTTCGTCCTGTGTCGGCGATGGCGAGAACAGGAATGCCGCTATGACGACATCGAAGTCATAGTCCGAGAGCCGGCGCTGGTATTGCGGCGTGTCGACGATGCGGGAGGTGGCGTCGATGCCGACGGCGCGCATGTTCTCGATAAAAGGCGAGAAACGCTGCGACAGGACTTCCTCGTCGCTCAGCATCTCGAGTGTCAGTCTTTCGCCCTTGGTGTTCTCGACGAAGGAACCGTTGCGTTTCCAGCCCGCGTCGGCCAGCAGTTTCGAGGCCTTGCCGAGCAGCTTGCGATCGCGGCCAGAGCCATCGGAGACCGGTTGCAGGACAGCTTCGCCGAAGGCCTCGTCGGGGATCTTGCCGCGCAGCGGTTCCAGCAATGCGAGCTCTTCGGCGCTCGGCTTGCCTTCTGCACGATAGTCGGAAAGCTCGAACATGGACTGCGAGCGATCATAGAGATCGTAGAAGAAGTTGCGTCGTGCCCATTCGAAATCGAAGCAGAGCCCCACGGCCTCCCGCACCTTGAGGTCGTTCAGGCGCTCGCGGCGATGATTGAGCGCCATCGCCTGCATCATGGGGCGCTTCTCGGCTGAAAACTCGTGCTTGATGACCTTGCCGTCACGAAGCGATGGAAAATCATAGTCGAGCGCCCAACTGCGCGAGACGGATTCTTCCCGGTAGAAGGTATCTCCCTTCTTCACGGCTTCGAAAGCGGCACGCCGATCCAGATAGAAGTAGATGCGCAGGCGATCGAAATTGTTCTGGCCACGATTGACGTTGAGATCGCGTGCCCAGTAGTCGGCGGCGCGTTCATATTCGATGGTCTGGCCGGGAGAGACGCGGCCAACCTTGTAGGCGCCGGAACCAAGCAGCGGCCGCATGCCGCCCTTGAAGCCGTTGGCTTCGATATCGGCTCTGGACAGGATCGGAAACCCGATGATCGACAGGATGAGCCGCTCGCTCTGCTTGCCGTCGAAGACCAGCCGCAGCGTCTGCTTATCGTCGGCAACGGCTTCAGTGAGGCGCGCCAGGGGGATGGAAAAATCCGGAGCGCCGTCGCTTTTCAGAAGCTTGTAGGAAAAAGCGGCATCCTCGGCAGTGAGTGGCGAGCCGTCATGGAACCGAGCTTCGGGCCGCAGCTTGAAGATGAAGCTGTTGCGGTCGGGTGCGATCGTCACGGTTTCGGCGACCAGCCCGTACATCGAATCAGGTTCGTCCAGCGCCGACGCCATCAGCGCGTCGAAACACATCTCCATGCGCGGCGGCGCATCGCCCTTCAGGATGAAGGAGTTGAGCGTGTTGAAGGTCTGCGGGTTCTGGTTGAACACCCAGGTGAAGGGCGCGAAATTGAACGTGCCGCCCTTGGGGGCATCCGGGTTCACATAGTCGAAATGCGTGAAACCGGCTGGGTATTTCAGGTCACCGAAGGCGGACAGTCCGTGCAGCGGCGTTTCGGTCGGGCTGGCGGCAAAGACCCGGCTTGGCAAAAGCGCGACGGCCGCCGCGGCCGTACCGAGCACCAGCACATCGCGACGGGTTGCCATCAATTGAGGCCTTTGTACTTGGCGGCCAGCGCCTTTTCCTTGTCGGTGTCGATCCACCAGGAATCGATGTCCGGCCCGAGATAGGTCGGCTGCTTGTCAGGAATGCCGAACTTGTTCCAATAGGCCAGCCACACGTCGGGTCGCGTGAACTGTGGTACCGAGTAGTAGTTCCACAGCAGCACGCGGTCGAGAGCACGGGCAGCGGCACTGAGATCGTCGCGGTCGGTCGAAAAAATGACGCGGTCGACCAATGCGTCGACGACCGGATCCTTGATGCCGGCGAAGTTGCGGGATCCTGGTGTGTCGGCGGCCTTGGACGACCAGAAATCGCGCTGCTCGTTACCTGGCGAATCCGACTGCGGCAGCACCTGCGTGATCATGTCGTAGTCGAAGTTGTTGACGCGGTTGACGTACTGGCTGCTGTCGACGAACCGTAGCGTGGCGGCAATGCCGATCTTTCGCAGCATGTCGACATAGGGGTTGAGCGTCGCTTCAGCACCTTGCCGGAAATCGAGAATCTCGAAGGCAAAAGGCTGGCCGGTCTTGGAGTTGACCATCTTGCCGCCCTTGATCGCCCATCCGGCCTCCGCGAACAGGTCGACCGCCATCTTCAGGATTTTGCGTTCCGCCTGGGGATTGTCGAATGCCGGTATCGCGAATTGCTGGGTAAAGAGTTCCGGCGGCAGTTTGTCTTTGTACTGATTGAGGATCTCCAGCTCCTTGCCCTGCGGCAGGCCGCTGGAGGCGAGGTCCTCGCTGCCCATGAAATAGCTGGTTAGGCGGGTATTGAGGCCGAAAGACATGCGGTTGACAGCGTCGAAATCATACAGATAGGCCAGCGCCTGCCGCACATGCCGATCCTGAAACTGTGCTCGACGGGTGTTCATCATGAAACCCTGATAGGTGGCGCGAGAGGTGGCCTTGAATTCCTTCTTGATGACATCGCCGGCCTTGACGGCCGGAAAATCGTACCGCGTCTTCCAGCCGCGCCCGCTGTTCTCGGCATTGATATCTTCCAGGCCACCCTTGGTGAAGGCGAGCCATGCGGCGCTATCGTCGAGGAAATAGACATAACGTTTGGTGTCGAAATTCTCGCGACCGATCTTCACCGGCAGCTTGGCGCCCCAATAGTCCGGCACGCGCTCCCAGACGATCTCCGTTCCCGGCTTGAAGCTCTTTATCTTGTAGGCGGCCGAGCCGAGCGGAATTTCCAGGGTCGGCTTGGTTATGTCGCGCTTGTTGCCCTTGGCGTCGGTACCTTCCCACCAATGTTTGGGCAAAATGGCGAGGTCACCAATGATCTTCGGCAGTTCACGGTTGCCCTTCTGGTCGAAGCGGAACTCCACCTCGCGCTCGCCGACCGCCACTGCCTCGGTGACGTTGGCGAAGTAGCGATTGTACATCGGGCTATTGGCCTTCAGCACATTGAACGACCAGATCACATCGTCGACGGTGATCGGCTTGCCGTCATGCCATTTCGCCCGTGGATCGAGGCGGTAGGTGGCTGACGAATAATCGGCAGGATATTTATAGGCGTCGGCGATCAGCGGGTGGCTGACGCTGCCTTCATCGATGGCCTGCTCCATCAGCGTTTCATATAGCAGGCCTCCGCCATACGGGACGAACCCGGCAGCTGGCGAACCCTGTACGATATAGGAGTTGAAGCTGTCGAAGGTGCCGACGACCGTCGAATTGAGCGTTCCACCCTTCGGAGCGTCCGGGTTCACATAGTCGTAGCGCTGGAAATTTTCGCCATATTTCGATTCGCCAATGAGCGAGGAGGTGGTGCGCCATTCATCGGCTGATGCCGCATGGATGCTGATGGCAAGGGCGGCGCTTGCCGCCAGCAACTTCAAGGGCATCCCGAGCCGGAAACGCTGCATTCCTGATCCTTCTGCCTGTTGCTGGACTGAACCTGCACTTTAGCTTATTCGCAGCCGGCGAAAACCGGCAGAAGCTGCCTATTTTGCCCGCGCGCAACAAAAAAGCCGGGTCAAACCCGGCTTTTTCGTGGTCTTTGGAATGACAAATCCGTCAGTTCGCGGGCTTGGCCTCTGCCGGCTTGGCGTCGGCTGGTGCAGCAGCCGGTGTGGCTGCAGGCGCAGCACCGGCTTCCGGCAGCGGTGCCGGACTGTCGGACAGCGTGCGCAGATAAGCGAGCAGGTTACCGCGGTCCTCGTCCTTGGGCAGGCCGGCGAAGCCCATGGCGGTGCCCTTCACGAGGCCCTTGGGCGAAGTCAGGAAATGGTTCAGGTTCTCGAAGGTCCATTTGTTGTCGCCTTTGGCGAAATCCTTCATGCCGGCTGAATAGGCGAAGCCTTCATGATGCGCGACCGGGCGGTTGACGATGTCCCACAGATCCGGGCCGATCTTGTTGGGGCCACCCTTCTCGCCGCTGTGGCAGGCCTGGCACTTCTTGAAAACGGTGGCACCGGCTTCCGCCTTGCCTGCCGCCAGCAGATCGGCAACCGGCGTTGCGGCCTTGGCTTCCTTGCCGCCGCCACCGCCGGCTTCTGCTTCCGCTGCCTCGATCGTGAAGCCGGGCTTCTCGGGCTTTGGCGAAGCGAACAGCGAGTCGGATACGATGCCGACCGAAAAAACCACGAACACGGTTCCGAGCAGACCGGCCAGTACCTTGTTGACTTCGTTGGAATCCATAAACCCCAGCTCCCTTTTCCGGCAGACCGTTCCGTCCTTCCGGCTGTCGGTATCGAGACCCTCCCCGTCGAGGGGGTCAAATCGGGCGGAAACTAGGTCTTTTGCTATTCGGTTGCAACACCTATAAGGGCGCTTCCTGTGAGACCTTTTGCCACTTTTCGCCCTGCCCGTTCCGTTCCGCGCCAATCATGTCGACATTGATCCTGATTCCCGCCCGCATGGCCTCCACCCGGCTGCCCGGCAAGCCGCTCGCCGATATCGCCGGCAAGCCGATGATCGTGCATGTTGCCGCCCGCGCCGCCGAAGCCGATCTCGGCCGTGTCGCGGTGGCGACCGACACCGAGGCGGTGGCCGAAGCGGTGCGCGCACACGGGTTTGAGGCGGTGATGACCCGCGCCGACCATCAGTCCGGCTCGGACCGCATTTTCGAGGCGCTCGGGGCTTTCGACCCGAAAGGCGAGATCGAGACGATCGTCAATGTCCAGGGTGATCTGCCGACCGTTGAACCGGCCATCATTCGCGCGGCGCTGAAGCCGTTCGAAGACAGGGCCGTCGACATCGCCACGCTCGGCGTCGAGATCGTGCGTCCGGAAGAGAAGACCAACCCGAACGTGGTCAAGATCGTCGGCTCGCCGCTGTCCGAGACGCGGCTGCGGGCGCTTTACTTCACGCGTGCAACCGCCCCCTGGGGTGAAGGTCCACTCTACCATCATGTCGGGTTGTATGCCTATCGCCGCACCGCGCTCGACCGTTTCGTGGCGCTGAAGCAGTCCGTTCTGGAACGCCGTGAAAGCCTCGAGCAACTGCGCGCGCTGGAAGCCGGCATGCGCATCGATGCCGAAATCGTTCGCTCGGTGCCGCTCGGCGTCGACACGCCCGAGGATCTGGAGCGGGCGCGCGAAATCCTGTCTCACTGACGAAGGCCCAGCCAAGAATGTCTCCTGCCCCCACCAACCGCATCTCGTTCCAGGGCGAACCCGGCGCCAATTCCGACACCGCCAGCCGCAACATGTTTCCGACGATGGAGCCGTTGCCCTGCCCGACATTCGAGGATGCCTTCAACGCGGTGGAGACCGGCAAGGCCGATCTCGCCATGATCCCGATCGAGAACACCATCGCGGGTCGGGTGGCCGACATCCATCATCTTCTGCCGGAATCGAAGCTGCACATCATCGGCGAGTACTTCCTGCCGATTCATTTCCAGCTGATGGTACTGCCAGGCGTGCAGCGCTCCGAAATCAAGACGGTGCACAGCCATATCCACGCGCTCGGCCAGTGCCGGAAATACATTCGCAAGAATGGCTGGAAGCCGGTTGTGGCGGGTGACACCGCCGGTTCGGCGAAATTCGTGGCCGCCGAGAAGGACCGGACGATGGCCTCCCTGGCGCCACGGCTTGCCGCTTCGCTCTACGGCCTCGATATCCTGGAAGAAAATGTCGAGGATACCGATTCCAACGTCACCCGCTTCGTCGTGCTGACCAAATCAAAGCACTGGGTGGAGCGCACTTCGCCCGACACCCGGATGATGACCACCTTCATCTTCCGCGTGCGCAACGTGCCGGCCGCGCTCTACAAGGCAATGGGCGGCTTCGCCACCAACGGCGTCAACATGACCAAGCTGGAGAGCTATCAGCTCGGCGCGTTCACCGCGACGCTGTTCTACGCCGACATCGAGGGCCATCCGGAGGATCCGGGCGTCAAGAACGCGCTCGAGGAATTGCGCTTCTTCTCCAAGGAAGTGCGCATCCTCGGCGTCTATCCGGCCAGCGATTCGCGCGAACAGTGGAAAGTTGCGGACTAGAGCGGTTCCGTTTTTTTCACGGAACCGCGGAAAACGCTCTAAGCTTTTGTTTTCGTCGCATCTTGTAACGCCAAGTGATTCCACCTGGCCCCAGAATGCTTTAGGGCAATACCGCTTCCGCTTCGATCTCGATCAGCCATTCCGGCAGCGACAGGCCGGTGACGATGATCCAGGACGAAGGCGGCGGGTTGGCGGGGAAATAACGGCGCAAGGCCTCTGCGATCGGCCCCTGGTCGTCTTGGGCTGCTTGCGCGATGTAGATGCGCAGCATCACCACATGCGAAAGGTCGCCGCCGGCCTGTTTCAGCAGATAGTCGATGTTGTCGAGCGCCTTGGCCGTCTGCGGACCCATGCCGCCTGCGACGGTTTTTTCATTCTCATCGACGCCGACCTGCCCGGACAGGAGCATCCTGCGCCCGCCTTCGACGACCATTGCCTGGCTGAAACCATACCGCTGGCTGTCGAACAGGCCGGCGGGGTTGAGTGTCTGGCGTCGGATCAAAGGATGGCTCCTGCTGCAAGCGTAACGACTTCCACACGGGTCTGCATGGAAGTCGTCATATCGGAGCGACCAGCCGCCGTTTCCAGACCGACCCGCTCAGCCTTCGCTGTCCACCCAGGCCTTGATCAGGTGATGCGCAATGGCGCCCGGCGGGGGCGTCATCAGCCCTTCCGGATGCCGCCGCTCCAGCATCAGCCGCGTCTCGTCGCGCGAAAACCAGCGGCAGTCCTCCAGCTCACTGAGGTCGGCCTGAATGTCCTCGTTCAGCGCTTCGCCGAAACAGCCGATCATCAGCGAATAGGGGAACGGCCAAGGCTGGCTGGCATGGTAGACGACGCGGCCAAGCCGGATGCCGGCCTCTTCCAAAGTCTCGCGTCGCACTGCCGCCTCGATCGTTTCGCCGGGTTCGACGAATCCTGCGAGCGAAGAATACATGCCAGGCGCGAAATGCGGGCCACGGCCCAGCAGGCATCGCTCGCGCGAGACTGTCAGCATGATCACCACCGGGTCAGTGCGCGGGAAATGATCGCTGCCGCAGGCCGGGCAATGCCGTTTGTAGCCGCCGGCGCGCATTTCGGACGGGTTTCCGCATTTCGAGCAGAAACGATGGCTGGCGTTCCAGGACAGCAGTGCCGCGCCTTGTGCCAGCGCGCCGAGCGCCGCTTCGTCGATCAGCCTCTGGATGTAGACCGAACGGTGATCGATGGCCTTGATGGTCTCAGGCAGTGCTTCCGAGGCCATGGCCGCGGGCGCCGCAAGGATCGGCTGCCCATCGGCGTATCCCAGCAGGATTGCCTCTGAAAGCACGGTTTCGACGCCGTCACTCTCGGCCAGGTCGAACCAGGGATCAAAGGCGCCATTGTCCTTCAGCTTCAGGTAGAGGCGGCCGTCGCGCATCGGCAGGATGCGCGCTGCAGGATCCTTGAGCGCGATTTCCACGCAATCGTCGGAGCGGTTCTCGGACTGACGGTCGATGCGGTTGCCGGCAAAGCCGACGAATTGGCTGGGCTCGCGCAACGGCGCGTCGAACAGGCGAAAGGTCATGGGGAGACTCAGGGGCTCGGCGGATTTGTCGGCGATTTATAGCGCCGCCTTGATCAGTTCGGCAAACCGGTAGAGATCGGAACGTTTGTAGGGCTCGCGCGGTCCCTGGCCCCAGACCGGCCCCGGCCAGGCCGTGTCGCCTTCGTTGCGGGCGATGACATGGACATGCAGCTGGCGCACGATGTTGCCGAGGGCGGCAGTGTTGATCTTGGTGCAGCCGGTGGCTTGCTTCAGCGCCTGCCCGACCATGTTGGTCTCGAAGGTCAGCATCGCCTGGTCCAGCGGGGTCAGGTCGTGCAATTCTTCGATGCCGGGCCGCTGTGGCACCAGGATCAGCCAGGGCCAGCGGCTATCGTTCATGATGCGCAGTTCGCACAGGCCGAGCCACAGCAATTGTTCGCTGTCTGCCTCCAACCGGGCGTCCAGCGAAAATCCGGCCTTGAGGCCAGGCAGCATCGGCATTCCCCCAGAGATTTGGCAGGAGGCTAAAACGGCGCCGGTTTCGTCGCAAGCCCTTCATTCGGTCTGCCCCAACAAGCGATGGCTGTTGCGCGCCATTGCTTGACCCTTGCATTCTGGCGTCAAATTGCCGATATGGGGGTTGGGAGGTTGGTGGTGGACGATCCACTCGCCAACCGGGTCAGGTCCGGAAGGAAGCAGCCCTAACGAGCCCGGAACGGGTCATTGTTCCAGCCTCCCGCCTCTTCGCTCTTCTCCCGCGGTCCTTCTGTCGCGAACATTGATGGCGCGCAGCTTGGCGGGCGAAACTTATTTGCGGAAACAGGCTCCAGGGAGCAGTCAGGGCGGATGAGCGAAGCCGGAAACAATCCCGCACCGGAAAAGGCCCGTGGCGGTTATCGCGTGCTGGCGCGCAAATACCGCCCGTCGAATTTCTCCGAACTGATCGGCCAGGAGCCGATGGTGCGGACGCTCACCAACGCCTTTTCCACCGGACGTGTCGCGCAGGCGTGGATGCTGACCGGCGTACGCGGTGTTGGCAAGACAACCACTGCGCGCATTCTGGCGCGAGCGCTCAACTACAAGACTGCCGAGATTGACCGCCCTTCCGTCGATCTTTCCGTGCCGGGCGAGCATTGCCAGGCGATCATGGAAGGCCGCCACGTCGATGTCATCGAGATGGACGCTGCCTCGCACACCGGCATCGATGATATCCGCGACATCATCGACCGTGTCCGCTACGCGCCTGTCTCCGCGCGTTACAAGGTCTACATCATCGACGAGGTGCACATGCTGTCCACGCAGGCCTTCAACGGCCTGCTCAAGACGCTTGAAGAGCCGCCGCCGCATGTGAAGTTCATCTTCGCCACCACCGAGATCCGCAAGGTTCCGATCACGGTGCTGTCGCGCTGTCAGCGCTTTGACCTTCGTCGTATCGATGCTGCCATGATCAAGGCGGATCTGAAGCGGATCGCCGGCCTCGAACAGATCGAGGCTGAAGACGACGCGCTTGCCATGGTCGCTCGCGCTGCCGAAGGCTCGATGCGCGATGCCCAGTCGATCTTCGATCAGGCCATCGCGCACAGCGCCGGCAATGTCACCGCGGAAGCCGTGCGCGCCATGCTCGGTCTCGCCGACCGAGCCCGCATCGTCGATCTGTTCGAACACATCATGAGAGGCGATATCGCCTCGGCACTGCAGGGCCTCCGGGCTCTCTACGATGTCGGCGCCGATCCCGCTGCCGTCCTGACCGACCTGGCCGAATTCACTCATCTCGTCACACGCCTGCGTTTCGTGCCGGGTGCGGCTGACGATGCAGCGCTCAGCGAGGATGAACGGACACGCGGCCTCGAGTTCTCGCGCACCCTGTCTGTACGGGTACTGTCCCGTGCCTGGCAGATGCTGCTCAAGGGCATTCCGGAAGTGCAAAGTTCCAACCGCCCGGTCAGCGCTGCCGAGATGGTATTGATCCGGCTCGCCCATGCAGCCGACCTGCCGACGCTCGATGAAGCGCTGAAGTCGCTGGAAAACGGGCAGCCGGCGCCTGGCGCAGCGGTGCGTGCGAATGGCGCCCCTGCTGGCGGTGGAAATGGCGGCGCAGCCATGGCCACCGCCTCGGTCCGCATGCCGGTCACGCCCGGCGGCGGACAGACCATGCGTCTGGTCGAACCGGTCCAGTCTCCCGCCTTCGTGCCGGCCCCGGAACCGGCACAGGAGCAGCAGTCGGTACCGGTCAAATCCTTGGCCGACATCATCGCTCTCGCGGATCAGAATCGCGACATCGCCTTCAAGGTCCAGATCAAGCGCTACGTTCGCCCGGTGAGCTTCGAGCCGGGTCGCATCGATGTGACGTTGACCGAAGACGCGCCGAAGATGCTGCTCAACGAGATGACCTCGAAGTTGCGCGCCTGGACGGGCCGCAGCTGGCTGGTGTCATTGTCGAAGGAAGAGGGCGGCCAGACGATGGCCGAGGTCGAGACGACGCGTCGCGAGATAGCCTTCTCGGATGCGCGCGCCGATCCGGCGGTTGCGGCCATTCTCGCCCGTTTTCCCGGCGCGAAGATCATCGACGTGCGCATTCCCGATGCACCGAATGAAGAAAGCGAAGATGCCGACCAGCCGATAGAACCGGCTTCGGATGCGACATCGATTTTTGAGAAGGACCAGACGATGAAAGATCTGCTCGGCCTGATGGGCAAGGCAAAGGAAATGCAAGCCAAGTTCCAGTCCATGCAGGAGGAGATCGCGAATCTCGAAGCTACCGGCCAGGCCGGCGGCGGGCTGGTCAATGTGACGCTGACCGGCAAGTTCGAGATGAAGGTGCTGAAGATCGATCCATCCCTCTTCAAGGAAGACGAGGTCGAAATCCTGGAAGACCTTATTCTGGCCGCCCACAACGATGCCAAGGTCAAGGTCGAACAGATCATGCAGGAAAAAACCAAGGCTTTGACTGCCGGCTTGCCTCTGCCGCCCGGCATGAAGTTGCCGTTTTAATTTGAAAGAATAAGTATTTCCAAAGGCAGCAAGAGAAATCACTTAGAATATCGGTCGCGTTTCTCTTGCTCCGTTTTTGTTACAGGATGAAATATTGCGTTATATCCTGCGTTTAACCACTCGGTAACGACTTCGTTAAATCCACGAATTGTTCACCTTGTTCGGCAAAGTAAGGCTTTGGCCATCTTTTTGCCTGAAAGTGTCTCATTCTTGCCGCATATCCTGGGGACAAGGCGGCAGCAAGAATGAGGGACGTTTGTTGATCGCCACGCGTTGGAAAAAGCTGATCGCCCTCGGGACGGTTGTCCTGGGCCCGCTCTTCCTGGCTGCCTGCAGCCAGACCACCGGCAGTCACGGCCTGTCCGTTGCCAAGCTCTCCGATTCCGTTGCCCCCAGCTCCAAGGTCGGCGCTTACCGCTACACCAGCCGCGACAAGGAATGCCTGGCGCGTGCGATGTTCTTCGAATCGAATCGCTCCAGCCGCGACGGCATGGTCGCCGTCGGCACGGTGGTGATGAACCGCCTGCGCTCGGGCAAGTATGGCGACAACATCTGCAGCGTTGTTGGTCAGCCTGGCCAGTTCGCACCGGGCGTGATGACCCGTCGCATGAACTCCAAGGCCTTGCCTGATGTCATGGATGCCGCCGAGGCGGTGCTCAAGGGCGAACGCTCGACCAAGGCCAAGAACTCGATGTTCTTCCATACGGCCGGCCTCAAGTTCCCATACAAGAACATGCACTACGTGCTGGTCGCTGGCGGCAACGCCTTCTACGAGAAGCGAGGCCGCAACTGGCAGCCGCTGCCGGAAGAAGGCGCCACCATGATGGCTTCGGCGGCGCCGATTGCTCCGGTTGAGACCGTTGCCGTCGCCTCGGCTGCCACGATCCCGACGACGGCCTTTGTTTCGACGAAGCCGGCGCCCGCCATGGCCGTCGCACCGGTGATGGTGGCCTCGGCCGAACCGGCTCAGCTTCCGTTCAAGACCGCTTCGGCGGTGCCAAGCGAAAGGCCGCAGCCCGTTCTGGCCTCGGCGACGACATCCGAGCCTGACGTCGTGATGTCGTTCCAGTCGACGCCGGAAAACACCGATGCCATCGGCGCGTTGATCGTCTCCGAAAGCCGGCCGCTGCAGTGATTTGCCTCGCAGCCTGAGCCGTATGCGGCTTGCAGCCGGCGGCTTCTGTCCGGAGCAGCACCTGAACCAGCGGCAGCTCGGTTCCAAAGTGGCTGGAAAAATCCTACATCGGTGCGATGTCCAAGCGAATCGCCGGCCCTGAAATCGAACGCCTGATCCAGCTTCTGGCCAAGGTGCCAGGCCTGGGCCCGCGTTCGGCGCGCCGCGCGGCCCTGCACCTCATCAAGAAAAAGGATCAGCTGCTGGCACCCTTGGCCAATGCCATGGGCGAGGCGGTCGAGAAGGTGCGCATCTGTTCGACCTGCGGCAATGTCGACACCGCGGATCCCTGCATGATCTGCACTGACCCGCGCCGTGATGATGCCACGCTGATCGTCGTCGAAGACGTTTCCGATCTCTGGGCGCTGGAGCGGGCGGCAGCCATGAATGTCCGCTACCATGTGCTCGGGGGTACGCTGTCGCCGCTGGACGGCATCGGTCCCGACCAGTTGAACATCCGCTCGCTTGTGGATCGCGTCGCTGCCGGCACGGTCAAGGAAGTCATCCTCGCGGTCAATGCCACGGTCGAGGGGCAGACGACGGCACACTACCTTACCGACCAGCTCTCCAGCTTCGACGTGAAAGTGACAAGGCTCGCGCATGGCGTTCCGGTCGGTGGTGAACTCGACTATCTCGACGAAGGCACGCTGGCGGCGGCGCTGAAGTCGCGCACGACCTTCTAAGAGATTTCTCGAGGAGACGGAATGGATCGCTTCTCTGGCCGCTTTCTGCTCTCCTCGTTGAAGGCGCTATTTTTGCTTGCTGCCCTTGTTGCGAGCTTCGCGGGTTCCGCTTCCGCCGCGACCATCGATGATCAGTTTCGGACTTGGCTGCAGAACGATCTCTGGCCCGAGGCCAAGTCGAAAGGCATTTCGCAGGCCACGTTCAGCGCCGCCTTCGACGGCGTGAGGCCCAATCTCAAGCTGCCCGATCTGGTGCTGCCGGGGGAAAAGCCGAAGACGCCGAAGAAACAACACCAGGCCGAGTTCGGTTCGCCCGGCGCCTATTTTGCCGAGAAGATCGTGGCAGCGGTTTCCAATGGCGGCCGCGCCCGCGCCGGACAATACGCCGCAACGCTGCGCCAGATCGAGAAGCGCTACGGCGTGCCGGGCTCGGTGGTTCTGGCGATCTGGGGCCGCGAAAGCGGCTTCGGTACGGCGAAGATTCCTTACGATGCCTTCGAGGTGCTCGGCACCAAGGCCTTCCTGGCAACGCGCAAGGATATGTTCCGCCAGGAATTGCTGGCAGCGCTCGAGATTGTCCAGCGTGGCCTTGCTCCGGTCGGAGCGATGAAATCCTCCTGGGCTGGCGCGCTCGGGCAACCGCAGTTCATGCCGACCTCGTTCCTCAAGCACGCAGTCGATTTCGACGGCGACGGCAAGACCGATATCTGGAATTCGGTACCGGACGTCATGGGATCGATCGCCAATTATCTGGTCCATTACGGCTGGGTGAAAGGGCGCGGCTGGGGCTACGAAGTCACCGCGCCCGACACGCTATCCTGCTCGCTGGAAGGGCCGGACCGCGGCAAGCCGGTCTCCGCGTGGAGCAAGCTCGGCGTCAGGCGGGTTGACGGCAAGCCGTTCCCATCCGGCGAAAATGCAGCCGAGGCATTCCTGATGATGCCGGCTGGGCGGCATGGTCCGGCATTCCTGGTGACGCCGAACTTCTATGTGCTCAAGGAATACAACACCTCCGACCTCTACGCGCTGTTCATCGGCCTTGGTGCCGATCGCATCGCGCGCGGAGACCACCGCTTTTCGGCGGAATGGGGCGCGGTGGGCGGACTATATCGATCGGACATCGCCGCCTTGCAGCGGGTTCTCGAAAAGAAGGGCTACGACGTCGGCAGTGCCGATGGCCTGCCAGGGTTCAAGACCCGGCGCTCGATCGGCGAGTGGCAGGCGAAAAATGGCCGCGCCGCGACCTGCTATCCCGATGCGGAACTGGTGCAGGCGGTCAAATAGCGCACAGCCCTTGCCCTAGGCAGCCTTCGACATGCCACGATGGATGTCGGCCAGCATCTCGAAGGAACGTACGCGCGCGGCGTGGTCGAAGACCTGCGCCGTCACCATCAACTCGTCGGCGCCGGTGCGCGCGATGAAGGCCTCGACGCCTTGCTTAACCGTTTCTGGCGAGCCGACCACTGCACAGGACAGCGCCTGGTTCAGCATGGTGCGCGCAACCGGATCGAGATCACGGTCGAAATTCTCGACCGGTGGCGGCAGTCGGCCTGGCCGCCCGCTGCGCAGGTTCACGAAGGCCTGCTGCAGCGATGTGAACAGCAGCCGCGCTTCCGCGTCGGTCGGTGCCACGATCACGTTGATGCCGAGCATGACACGCGGCTTGTCGAGCTGTTGCGAAGGTTCGAATCGCGTGCGGTAGACTTCCAGTGCATGGTCGAGTTCCGCCGGCGCGAAATGCGAGGCGAAGGCATAGGGCAGGCCGAGCATGGCGGCCAGCTGCGCGCCATAGAGGCTGGAGCCGAGGATCCAGACCGGTACGTTTTCACCTTCGCCCGGCACCGCCCGGATGCGCTGGCCCTCTTCCGCGGGTTCGAAATAGGCCATCAGCTCGACGACGTCGCGCGGGAAGTTGTCGACGGCGGCGTCGAGGTTCCGGCGCAACGCGCGTGCCGTCATCATATCGGTGCCTGGGGCTCGGCCGAGGCCGAGATCGATGCGGCCGGGATGCAGGGCAGCCAGTGTGCCGAACTGTTCGGCGATCACCAGTGGAGCGTGATTGGGCAGCATGATGCCGCCGGCGCCGACCCGAATGGTCTTGGTGCCTGCCGCGACATGGGCGATGACGACGGCGGTGGCGGCGCTGGCGATGCCTGGCATGTTGTGGTGCTCGGCCAGCCAGTAGCGTTTGTAGCCCAGCCGCTCGGCATGGCGGGCGAGGTCCAGCGAATTGGCAAGGGACTGCCCTGGTGTGCTGCCCTCGCCGACGGGCGAGAGGTCGAGAACGGAAAGATCGGTCATGAGCGTGTCCCGCTGGCTGGTCCGACCGCATATAGGGTGACGTTAGCTACATGCCAAATTTAGGGATTGGGCCAGTCGATTATGTGTCGTTGCGCTGCAACATACGCGTTCTATTCATGGCTGGCATACCGAATTGGTGCTTGATCTCTGCTTTCGCGCGCGTATGTAAGCCCCGCACATGGATTTCAGGGAACTGGACTTGGCTATCTACAGGGAAAAAGACATTTTCGAGCGGCGCAATGCCGCGAACGAGGCAAAGAAGGCGCTCCTGGAGCGCTTCAAGGCAAAACCGGCAGCGGACGATCCGGCAGTGCTGGCCCGCCAGGCGGAACGCAAGGCGATCCTCGAGGCCCGTGCTATCCGGGAAGCCGAGAAGGCTCGGCTGAAGCAGGAGCGCTTGGCCCGCGAAGCTGCGGAAAAGGCAGAACGCGAAGCCGCGGCTGAAGCAGCAAGGCTCGAAGCCGAAGCGAAGGCGCGCGAGGAAGCTACTGCCCGTGAGGCGGAAGAAAACGACCGCATCTCGCGCGTTCTGGCGGACGAGGCCGAGCGCAAGGCCAAGCGTGACGCGCGCTACGCCGCCCGCAAGGCGCGGGTCGGCCGCACCCCTCCTGGCTTCTCGGCACGCTGATTGCCAGAGCAGCAAGAAAGAATAGCCCGCCTCACATAAGGTGAAGCGGGCTTTTTGCATTTGCCGCAAAGCGGTCTGTCGCCGGATTGCTTCCGGTCTTGCTATCTGCCGAGCCGTGCCGGGCTGAGCATGGCGCTGTCGAGCCCGAAATCGGCGATGCGCGACGGCAGCGGCTGACCGCGCACCAGGGCGGCACAGGCTTCGCCCATGGCCGCGGATGTCTGGATGCCGTATCCGCCTTGCGCGACCAGCCAGAACAGGCCTGGCACCGAGCCGTCGAAGCCGCCGACCAGATCGCCATCGCCGACAAATGAGCGCAGCCCCGCCCAGACGCGGTTGGGGCGACCGACGGAAAGCGTGGTCAGTTCCTCGATGCGGTGAATGCCCAGCGCGATGTCCTCCATTTCGGGCTGGACGTCCTGCGGCGGCATCACGTCGGCATTGGCCGGCGAGCCGAGAAGCAGACCGGCATCGGGCTTGATGTAGCAGCTCTCGTCGGCGGTGATGAACATCGGCCAGCGGGTGACGTCGTGACCGGCCGGCGGCGCAAAGACGAAAGCCGTCCGCCGGCGCGGCTCCAGTCCGAGCGGGCGGGCGCCGAACAGCGCGCCGATCTCGTCACCCCAGGCGCCTGCCGCGTTGATCACGATCGGCGCGATATACTCCTTGCCTGATGCCACGACACGCCAGTCGGCGCCGGTCCGTTCCGCTGTGGTGACGTCGGCATTGCCGATCACGGTGCCGCCGGAGCGTTTCAGACCACGCAGATAGCCCTGATGCAGGGAATGCACGTCGATATCTTCGGCATTGGGATTGTAGACGGCGCCGACAACGCTCTCCGGCCGCAGAACCGGCACCCAGGCCCTGGCGCCTTCGAAATCGAGTCGCTCTCCGGGCAGCCCGATCGAGCGGACGGCATCCTGATGTTCCGAAAGCAGGTGCTCCTGCTCGCTCGAGGCAACGACCAGCATGCCGCGCGGGGTCAGGATCGGGTGCTCGGCGAAACCTGCCGGTGGGGTTTCGAGGAAAGCGCGGCTTGCAGCCGTCAGGGCGCACACCTGGCGCGTGCCGTAGGTTTCGCTGAACAGCGCGGCGGAGCGGCCGGTCGAATGATAGCCCGGCTGGCTTTCGCGTTCGAGCAGCACCGTCTTCACGTGCGGCGCCAACCAGTAGCCGACGGATGCACCGGCGATGCCGCCGCCGATGATCAGGACATCGGCTTTCACCGGCTCTTGCGTTGTCATGGTCGATCCTTCGTGCCAGCGATCTGCATGGCAGGTATTTCTTTCTTATACGCTAAACATTTTCAAAATTTGAAAACGCCGTCAAGCGTAGCCTGGCAGGGGATCTCGAATCGGCACCGCGCTCCGAAGGGTAGTGCGGACCATGACGAGGCCAGACGCCTTTGCGCGCCAGAGCTGCCCTAGTGGTCCAGCATTTCGATCAGGGCCGACTGGAAATCCGGCTGCGCGCTCGAACAGACCGCAAGCACGAGCCCATCGCCATCGCCGACGGCGAGATAGGCGTGGCCCATGGTGCTGTCGATGTAGATGCTCTCGCCCTTCCCGAGGCGAATTGGCGCATAGTGCTCGGTGTGCACCTCGATGATGCCTTCGAGCACGTAGAGGAACTCCTCGCCGGCATGTTTGATCAGCGGGCCGAACTCTTCCAGCGAGCGGGTGGTGATGCGGGTCAGCACCGGCACCATGCGTTTCCTGGTGATGTCCGTGCTGAGGTAGAGATAGTCGTAGTTCTGGGTTTTCTGCTGCAACCCGTCGCCCTGCAGGTTGACGGAACGCCGGGTCAGCGGATGGCCGGAGATTTCGGGTTCAGCGACCAGTTCGGCCATCGACAGGCCGAGCCCCTCGCCGATCTGCAGCAGCTTGTCATAGGAGAGCGACATCTGGTCGTTTTCGACCTTGGACAGCGTCGAGATCGCCACGCCTGTCTTGCTGCTGACGTCGCTCAGCTTCCAGCCATGCCTCTGGCGCAGCGCCTTGAGGTTCGCTCCGAGTTTCGGGTGCTTGGCCATCAATCCCCAGTCGTTGGTCCAGTTCGATGACGGGACGATAGCCGTTGACAATATCGGCAACAAGGAAAATCATTTAGCGAATTAGAAAACGGAATTTCTGCCGAGGAGGAAATCATGGCTCGGGAAGTCGAATGGGCGCGCATGACGGCGCCGGAACTGCGTGCGATCGCCGAGCGTGGCAATGCGCTCGCCATCCTGCCGGTCGGTTCACTGGAGCAGCACGGTCCGCATCTGCCCGTCATCACAGACACCGCAAGCGCGGCGGCCGCGGCGATACGCGGCGCGCGGCTGGTTTCCGAGGAAGTGCCGCTCGCCGTCCTGCCTGGTCTCTGGCTCGGCATGAGTGAGCATCATCTGCCGTTCGGCGGCACGATCACTCTCGACTATGCCGCCTATCACGGTGTGCTGCGCTCGATCGCCCGTTCGCTGAAGGCGATCGGCTTCACCCGCCTGCTCATCGTCAATGGCCATGGCGGCAATGTCGATCCGCTGGCCGTTGCCGTGCGTGAACTGGCGGTGGAGTTCGACATGCCGATCGTGGCGACGACGCCATGGTTCCTGGCGCAGGAGGAAACCTCGGCGCTGTTCGAATCCGACGATGGTCCGAAGCACGCTTGCGAGGGCGAGGCCTCGGTCATGCTGGCAATCGCCGGCGATATCGTCAAAACCGACAAGTTCAAGGAAGCGGAGGCTCTGCAGGCTGGCCAGAACGAGGCGCCGCATGGCGCCTCGCGCTTCTACTCTTTCTCCGAACGCGCACCGAAGACCGGCACCTGGGGCTTCCCCAGCAAGGGCACTGCCGAAAAAGGCGAGAAGTTCCTGGCCCTGCATGCCCGCGAGGTCGCCAACCTCATCGCCTCGGACATCCTGTGGACGCGGCCGGATCCGGTCTGGCGCGCCGGCCGCGGTCTGGAGACCACAGGCGGCCGGGCCGAATAGTCGTAATGCGGCGATGGTCCGCACCGTGAGGGGCTGGCCATCGAATGACTGCCAACAACAACCAGAAAAAGGGGAAGATCATGACTGTTCCACAACGCGGCCGCCTGGCGGCAAGGCTCGCCACAGGCGTTGCCGTTGCTGTTCTCTCCGGCCTCTTTGCCAGTCAGGCACTGGCCAAGAGCCTGGTCTATTGTTCGGAAAGCGCACCCGAAGGCTTCGATCCGGCGCTCTACTCCACCAATTCCACCTGGGATGCCTCATCCAAGCCGATCTACAGCCGGCTGGTCGAGTTCGAGCAGGGCACGACCAATGTGGTCCCTGGCCTCGCGGAAAGCTGGACGATTTCGGACGACAAGCTCGAATACACTTTCAAACTGCGCAAGGGCGTCAAGTTCCAGACCACCGACTATTTCACGCCGAGCCGCGAGCTGACCGCCGATGACGTGATCTTCTCGCTGGATCGCCAGCGTCTGAAGGACAATCCCTGGTTCGGCTATGTCGCCGGCTCGAGCTGGGAGATCTTCGAAGGCATGGAGATGCAGAACCTCATCAAGGATATCTCCAGGGTAAACGACAACACGGTGAAGATTGTCCTCAACCAGCCGTCCGCATCGCTGCTGGCTATGCTGGCGATGGATTTCGGCTCGGTTCTGTCGAAGGAATATGCCGACAAGCTCCTGGCCGACGGCACCAAGGAAAAACTCAATCAGCAGCCGATCGGCACCGGACCCTTCCGCTTCGTCGACTATCAGCAGGATGCGGTTATCCGCTTCCAGGCCAATCCCGATTATTTCGGCGAGAAGCCGAAACTCGACGAACTGGTCTTCGCGATTACCGTCGATCCGACCGCGCGCATCCAGCGGCTGCGCGCCGGAGAATGCCAGATGGCGCCCTATCCGGCGCCTGCCGACATCGCGGAACTCAAGGCCGATCCCAACCTGACGGTGATGGAAAAGCCGGGCCTGAACGTGGCCTATCTTGCCTACAACACGCTGATGCCGCCCTTCGACAAGGCCGAAGTGCGCCGCGCGCTCAACATGGCCATGAACAAGCAGGCGATCATTGACGCCATCTTCCAGGGAACGGGCCAGGTCGCCAAGAACCCTCTGCCGCCGGGCATGTGGGGCTACAACGATGCGGTGGCTGACGACAAATATGATCCGGAAGCCGCCAGGAAGATGCTGGAAGCGGCCGGCGTCAAGGATCTCAAGATGAAGATCTGGGCCATGCCGGTCAGCCGCCCCTACATGCCGAACGCGCAGCGTACCGCGGAGCTGATCCAGGCGGACTTCGCCAAGGTCGGCGTTACGGTGGAGATCGTGTCCTACGAGTGGGGCGAGTATGTGAAGCGCGCCCGCGACAAGGATCGCGACGGCGCCATCATCCTGGGCGCGACCAGTGACAATGGCGATCCCGACAATCTGATCAGCTACTTCTTCGCCTGTTCGGGTGTCGGTGGCGCTAATTTCGCCAACTGGTGCTACAAGCCGGTCGAAGACCTGATGCAGAAGGCGCGTGTAACCTCCGATCAGGCAGAGCGCACCAGGATGTATCATGAGCTTCAGGTGCTGTTCAAAGAACAGGCACCCTGGGCTACGCTCGACCATTCGACCGTATCGCTGCCGATGTCGAAAAAGATCACGGGTTACGTCATGGACCCGCTCGGTTCGCATCGTTTTGAAAGCGTCGATATCGGCGAGTAGGCTTCGGCGCGCTCCGCGGCGATTTCGCTGCGGAGCGTTTCATCTATCGGCATGTTGCGCGCAGATGTTGGCCTCGGCCAAAATTAAGCGGCGAGTCCGTAGTTGTTTGTACTCTAATGATTTGCGGGTATCCAAATCCGTGCTAGCGTTCCCTTGGCTTTGCCCAAGTGGGGACAATGGCGAAGTACTTCAAATCGTTTTGCGATTCAAAGTATCTGCCATCGGCCTTGAGACGGCCGGTTCGGGCTTGTGTCGGCCTGACGGCTAACGAGGTTTTGAGATCAACATGAATGGTTGATCAGCAGGCGATCCGGCAGCTTTCCACCATCTGCGCCATCGACGCAGTCGGCTTTTCGCGCCTGATGAACGAAAACCAGGAAACGGCGGTCAGAATCTTCCATGAGCGGCGAAACCTGATTTCTGAAACGGTCGGCGAGTTCGGTGGCCGCATCTTCGGAGCGGCGGGCGACAGTCTGATGGCGGAGTTCGGCAGCCCCATCGAGGCGCTGCGTGCCGTTCTGGAAGCCCAGCTGCGCCTCGACAAGCTCAACGCGACGGCGGCTGAAAACCTGCGCATGCCGTTCCGCATCGGCGTCGCGACGGGCGTGGTCATCCAGAGCGAGGATGGAACCTTCGGCGACTGCGTGAACATATCGGCACGGCTGCAGGAGTTCTCGCCGCCCGGGGGCGTTGCCATCACCGGCACTACGCATGAACACGTCAGCGGCAGGTTTTCGGTCGAGTTCACCGATCTCGGCCCGATGCAGCTCAAGAACATCGCCCTTCCCGTCAGGATATTGGTAACGGCTCCCGCTTCCGGCCAGACCAAGTCCATGGCGTTCGCCGCGGTTCGCTCGTCCATCGTACAGCCCGGCAACACCGATGCCAGGGACAATCAGCCGGCCATTGCGGTGCTCCCCTTTCAGAACAGCAGCCCCGACCGATCCACGGACTATCTGGCGGACGGCATCGTCGACGACATCATCCATGGGCTTGCGGCGACACGTTCGCTCCCGGTGATCGCACGCGACTCCAGTTTCCAGTTCCGCGATCAGTGGCTGGGAACCGCTGCGATCGGCAATCTTCTCGGCGCGCGCTATCTGGTGACAGGCTCGGTTGCCAGTTTCGACAAACACATCCGGTTGAGCGCGTCGCTCACGGACAGCAGCAACGGCCGTGTGGTCTGGTCCGGCCGGTTCGAGCGCGGGCTCGAGGAACTCATCCAGCTCCAGGACGATCTCGGTGGAGAAATCGTGTCCACCCTCGAGCGTGAGGTCGATCGGGTCGAACAGGTGCGCACCTTCCAGATTCCGTGGGAGCGGCTGCAAACCTGGCAACTGGTGCGCCGTGGCCGCTGGCATATGCAACGACGCACGCGCGCGGACATGGATGCGGCGCTCAAGCTGTTCCAGCAAGCCTATGACGAAGACCCCAACTCCGGAACGGTGCTCAGCGAACTGGCCTGGTGGTATCTGTGGCGCGGCTGGTTGAACCGCGGCGAACCCGACGATCTTGCCCGCGTTGCCGAGTTGTCCCAGCGGGCCCTGCTGGTGGACAGTCAGGATGCCCGTCCATATGCGTTTCTCGGCTCCATCGAAGTGCTGCGACGCCGCCCGCTTGTTGCGCAGGATTTCCTGCAGCAGGCGCTTCACTACAACCCAAGTTTCGTGCTGGCTTACCAGGCCATGGGCAGCGCCCGGCTCATGGCATCGCGTCCGCAGGAAGCGATCACCGTTCTGAAGCGGGCTGATCGTCTGTCGCCTTTCGAGAACTATCGCTTTCACACGCTGGGCGAGCTGGCGGCGGCGTACACGCTGCTGGAGGATTGGCCGGCGGTCATAACGACCGCTGAGCGCTCGCTGTCCTTTGCCCAGGACTATTTCTATCCGCGATTCCTCAAGATCGGCGCGCTCGTGCGCAGTGGGCAAGTCGGGGAGGCGCGCGCCGAGCGCGTTCTGTTCGAAGCCAGGCATCCGCGGTTCAGCCGCAGCTGGATCGACTGGATCCCGTTCGCGGACGGCTCCATCAACCAGCGCCTTCTGGACAATTTCGACGCCGCCGGCTGAGTCTGGCCGAGGCTCGAGTTTATGCCGCTCCGCACGGCAGCAATGTGAAGCGGATCACTTACCCGGCGGAGGCCGGTTCATAGCATAGCCTGCACGTCTTTGCGTTTTCCGGGGGATCGTCGGAATGGGCTTCTCAACCAAATATTATGAAGGGGTTCTCAAGGGTCAGGCCGACCTGCCGCTTGGCAGCGAAACACCGCCTTTCGACTTCGAGCGCAAGCGCAAGTCGACCCTTGTCGGACGGGCCATTGGCTGGTTCCTTGAAAATCCTGATTGGTGGCTCAGGATCGCCCGGCATCTCGTTCCACGCGTGCGCGTGGGCAAGGTCGTTTTTCTGACGCGTTTTGAGGACGTACGCGAGGTCCTCGAACGCGAATCCGAATTCGAAACACCTTACGGTCCCGAACTGCGGGAGTTTTCCGGAGGGCTTGATTTTCTTCTCAGCCTCAAGGACGGCAAGCTCTACCGCACGCAGAAGTCCGTGGTCCTGAGTGCCTTTCCGCCCAGCGAAGTCGAACAGCGGGTGCGGGAGATAGCGGCCACGCATTCGCAGGAGATCGTGCGTCATGCCGGCGAGAAATTCGACGCAGCCACCGATTTGATGCGCATTGTGCCGATCCGTATCTGCCGGGAATATTACGGCCTGGATATCGAGGACGATCGGCAATTCGGCGACTGGGCCATCTCCATAAACCATATCCTGTTCGGAGATTGGAATGCGGACCCCGTCACGCGCGAGCTGGCCGTGGCGGCAGCCAAGAACATGTTCGCCACCGTTGACCGTTCCATCGATATTGCCCAGGCGGCAATCGACCGGGGCGAGATGGTCGACAATCCGCTCGGGCGGCTCGTCCAGATGTCGAAAGACGGGGGCCAGGTTGCGGGTCGGCAGGAGGTACGCGCAATCATGATCGGCATGGTCGTCGGGTTTGCGCCGACAAACCTGCTTGGGGGCATCAACTGCCTCGATGCCGTTCTGAGCCGGCCGGAGATATTCGACTACATCAAGAAGTCCGTCGACGAAGAGGACAACGCACGCCTGGACAAGGCGGTGCTCGAGGCCATGCGCTTCAAGCCGCATTGGATCTGGCCCTGGCGCTACACGCGCGAGGAGAAGACGATCGGCGTCGGCCGATCGCGCCCGTACAAGATCCCGGCCAACGTGTCGGTTCTACCCGCCACGCGCTCGGCCATGTTTGATGCATCGGCAGTGCGAGACCCCTGGACGTTCAATCCGGACCGCAGCTTGAGCGAGAACATGGTTTTCGGGGTCGGCATTCACCGCTGCATCGGTGCTTCGATCGCCAGCGTACAGGTTGCCGAAGCTTTCCGTGCCTTGTTCAGGAAGCCGGGCTTTCGACGGGCTCGCGGCAAGGAGGGCAAACTTACGCGCATCGGTCCTTATCCGGACAGGCTGATGGTGGAGTTCGATGCGCCGGCCGAGAACCGTCTTGTCGAACAGGCACTGGTCACCGTGTGTGTGCCGGTGCGCGCCGGGGCTGATGCGAAACAGCTCCAGAAGGAAGTCGATCTCCTCGGCAATCCCGCAGCGGATGCAATCCGGACGGCTTTGAACCAGACCGGCATCATCCACTTCGCCAGTCTCGCGGCCATAGCGACAAGCGATGCCGGAAAGAAGACTGGGGATGGCTTCCATCTCGTGCTCGAACTGTCGGGCGACGGCAGCAAACGCGCGGTGATCGAGGCATTTGTCGCCGCCACGAAGACGCAACTGCAACCGATATTCGAGCGCTTCGCGGCCGATTCGCTCAAAGGCCCGCTGGAGGCTTTCCTGCTCAAACACGCGATCGATGTCTCGCCGCAGTTCGGTGAAATGTCGGGGCTGGTGTTCGCTGGCACGCCGGGACATTCCGTTGCGCGGATCAAGGCCGAACAGTTGCTGGCAAACAGGCTTGCAGAGCTTGTCGAACAACAGACCCTGCTCGCTCCGCCATCCACTGCGGTGATATCGGACAGCTCCTCGGCGGGAGAAATATTGAAAGACGTGCGCGAGGAGCTGGAGAAAGAATCGCATTTCGACTGGGCGTTCTCGCCCGCGCAAAGTCTTCTGGAAAAGCCGGGCGGCACGCTTCTGTCGGCAACGGTGCACAGCATCTTCAACCTGCGCACCGCAATACCGTTGGTCGTCCTGGTCGGGGTTTTCACCTGGCTGACCTACTACCTGCAATTCGATAAAGGCGTGCACTGGTTCCGCACCGTGGCACGTCTTGGAGATTCCTTCATTCTGGCTGTCGGCGGACTGATCCTGGCGATCGCCATGCTGCTCATAGCCGTGGCCCTGCGGTTGCGGCATATCGAGCAACGCGAGGAGATCAGAACCGCCGGAATAAAGCTCGACAATCTGGCGAAGCTTCAGGAGCGCGAGGACAAGGAAGGCTACGTCCAGAACCACATGACCGCTGTTTCCGTCATCAAGCCGGGATGGTGGTTGAAACCTGGTGTGCTTCGGCGCGTCCTGCTGCGGTTTTCGTTCTATGTCATCTCGATCGCAGCCCGGCGCGCATACAGGCCAGGATATCTCGGCGACATAAGTACAATCCATTTTGCGCGCTGGGTCAGGATTCCACGGACCGACCGCCTCGTTTTCTTCAGCAATTACGGTGGCAGCTGGGAAAGCTACCTGGAGGATTTCGTCACCAAGGCTTCGGCCGGCCTGACCGGCATCTGGAGCAACACCAGAGGGTTTCCCAGAACACGTTTTCTGTTCCTGGACGGCAGCCGCGACGGCGACCGCTTCAAGCGCTGGGCGCGCGCCGAGCAGATCCCGACCTCTTTCTGGTATTCCGCCTATCCAGATCTGAACACCACGATAATCCGCAAGAACTCGCGCATCAGACAGGGCTTCCAGGCCGCGCGCGCGAGCCAGGCACGCGACTGGTTGAGCCTGTTCACGTCTTTGCCTCGGCAGGATGGCATCAAACCGTCGCTGGCGCGGATGCTTCTGAATCAGGCCGGCGAGACTTCGGTCGAGAGTCTGGAAAGCGGCGAAATACAATCCCTCATATTCGGACCGCTCGGCAATCTCGAACATGCCGTCATGTTTGCGTTCGAAGTCGGTGACGGGAGTTCTGCAGCGCAACGACAAGAGGTGCTGGCGCATCTTTTGAAACACACGAGTTTCGGGGACAGCAAACCGCAGTCGCGTGCGATGTTCTGTGTCTTTGGTCCTCAGGGCCTGACCAAACTGGGCTTCGCCGGTAATCCAGACAGCGATGCGCTGGGCAGTTTTCCGCCAACCTTCAGGCAAGGCATGGCGAACGACTATCGCAGCCGCATCCTCGACGATCAGGGCGACAGTGCACCTGAAAACTGGTCCTGGGGTTCCAAGACGACGCCGGTCGACCTCGCAATGATCTGCTATGCCGCCGACAGGGCAAAGCTCGATGGAATGGTGCTCGACATAGGCAACCTTGCCAAAAGAACCGGGTTGATCTCCAGGGCAGTCGTTCCGCTCGTGATCGATCGCAGCAGTGCCAGATGTCCGGCAAAACCCATCGGGGAGGGTGATGAGGAGAAACGCCCGGCGCGGGAGCATTTCGGTTTCGTCGACGGTGTGTCCCAGCCGGTGATCAAGGGTACGCGGCGCCGGCGCAACCACAATTCAAGTCCCATTCACCAGATCGCCGCCGGCGAATTCCTGTTCGGCTATCGAGACGAGCACGGCTTCTACCCGCCCAGCCCGACGACGCCCGCGGAGTTCGACGCTGAAGGGCGCCTGCTGGCGATCGACGCTGATGGCCAACCAGTCGATGGCAGGGCTGCCACACATGATTTTGGCCGCAACGGTTCGTTCGTCGTCATCCGCCAGCTCGAGCAGCATGTTGAACGTTTCAACGACTACTGCCGTGAGGAGGCCGCCAATCTGCGTGGCAGCGGTACGTATGACTTTGAAGCGGTGGATGAAGAGTGGATCGGTGCCCGCATTGTCGGGCGATGGAAAAACGGCTCGTCGCTGACCAGGAATCCGGACGGACCTGGGCGTGAACTCGACAATCAGTTCACCTACGGCGCCGAAGATCCGCAGGGACTGCATTGCCCGCTGGGCGCCCACATCAGGCGTTCCAATCCCCGTGATTCCCTCGGCACCGACATCGACACCCAACTGCGCATCTCGAAGCGGCATCGCATCTTGCGGGCGGGCCGGAGCTATGTTCTGGACCGCGATGGCAAGACGGAAAAAGGGCTGCTGTTCATCTGCTTCAATGCGAGCTTCGAACGGCAATATGAATTCATCCAGCAGACCTGGATGTCGGCACAGAATTTCCACGGCTTGCGCGGTGAAAAGGATCCGCTGATCGGTAGGCAGCCTGGCACCGCCGAGGCGCCGAGGGGACGCTTCACCATCCCGCGATGGGAAGGGGCGGTGGAACTGACGACCCTGCCGTCGTTCATAACGACGCGTGGCGGAGGTTATTTCTTCATGCCGAGCCGTGCAGCGTTGCAGTTCCTGCACTGGCGTCTGGCCGCCAGCTGAGTGAGTGCCGATGATCGAGATCAGGCTTCTGATCGGCAAGCATAGCCGACCGGAGGCAACTCACTCGGAACTGACGCGTCGCAGGCGGGCCGGATCGTTGACCTTGACGTGTCCACGTTTTGTCGCGATCAGGCCGCGGCCGCGCCAGTCGTTGAGAAGTTTATTGACGGATTCCCGCGTCGCGCCGAGCGTCTGGGCGAGTTCCGATTGCGAGATCGCGATCCAGCCCGCGGCATCGGAAAGCAGCTCGCTGAGATGCAGCAGCCGCTTGGCGAGCCTGGCCTCAATGGCAAGGAAGGTATGGTCACCGAGCTCTTCGCTGATCCACCTCAATCGCTTGCACAGCAATTCAATGATGGCTCGACCGAGCAAAGGGTCCCGCTCGATGCGGTCAAGCACCTGCTTGCGCGTCAGCGACACGATGGAACATTCAGACCTGCAGATGGCTGTCGCCGTCCTGCGGCCACCATCCAGCACCCCGATTTCGCCGATCAGGCTCGGCGGGAATTGCAGGTTGGCGACAAGTTTGTCGCCTTCGGCTGAAAAGATCGAAATCTCGACCGAACCGGCGAGCAGACCGTAGACACGGTCGGATGGATCGTCCTGGAGAAAAAGCAGCCGACCCGCAGGGTATTTTTCAGGCTTGGCGTCGCCAAACATCCTGTCCAGCAGGTCGCGATCATAATGCGCGAACTTCGCCAGTGTGTGTTTAGGTTCCTGATCCGGACTGGTCATCAACATCGGTGCCCCCAACGTGATCTCAGTTCAAGTGAGATTCTGTTTTTGTCTGTTCTGAACTTCGTTCGTTGCCTTGTCTGTGGGAAAGTCTACGCGCGGCAGCGTGGCTTGGATAGCGGACGGGAAGCGGATTTGTTTCTTGCCGGCGCTTGGCTCAGCCGCCTAGGCCATGGCCGGCTCCTGGCCACCGGCAGCAAGATCGCCCTTCATCAGGGCCATGATCGCCACCTGGGTGCGGTTTGTCGCTCCAAGCTTGCTCATGATCTGCCGGACATGGACCTTGACGGTCGATTCCTGCATGTCGAGTTCACGCGCGATAAGCTTGTTGGACTTGCCGGAGCGGAGCCGGTCGAGAACCTGATTCTGCCTCGGTGTCAGCAGGCCGTTGCCCGTCGCGGCGCCCGAATGATGGCGGGCACGGTCTCTGCCGTCCGCAATCTCCAGCAGGGCTTCCCGAGGGAAATACGCGCCGCCGTTCATGATGAAGGCAAGTGCCTGGTGCACCACGGCCAAGGGCGTGGTGGTCGAAATGAAGGCCTGGAAGCCGAAGGTCACGGCACCGACAGCCTCTTCCGCTTCCGTCCGGTCCGAAAGAATGGCGCAGGGTGTTGTCGGGAATTGCTCCCTTACATTTTGTAAAACCGTCCGCGTCTGCAGATCATGCAACGATGAGCCGCCAACATTCAGGACAATAAGTGAAACGATGTTGCCTGGTTGAGAATAGAAACCGATGTTTTCCGGCTCTATCGCATGGGCCGATTTGCCTAGAGGGCTGACCCATTCGTTGATCAAGGTCGTAATGCCGGCGCATCTCAGCGCCAGAGTGTCAACTACCAGCACAACCGCCTTTTGTGCATCCCCAGTCATTTCAGTCTCCTCGGTTTTGTGGGCGCTTGCCTGTGCGCCACCGGAACCCTCTTTCCGATCAGTTTCATCTCGAGCATTTCCGGTTTTTACGGAAACATCCGAACTCATTGTTTTGCGTAATTCCGGACGCAAGACCGATGCGCACTTTTGCTGGAATTGCTCCAGTCGTATCGCAATGAGAGCACCTCCGATGTGAGGCGCTTCACATGCATCGGCTGCTCGTCGAAAGTGCCTGTCGTGAATGCCGAACGAACCGCCGAATTCCCTTGGACTTCCAAGGCTTACCCTGTCGACCAAGGTACAGGACCTGCCTTAGGTGCACCATCCGCTCCAACGGTGCTCAACCGGAAGGCGTAGGTCTGCAATCAAGGCGATCAGCGCTATGAAGCCGTTTCCGGAGCCTCTTTGCAGACTATGCTTGTCGCGCAATGAAGGAGTTTGCCATGGGCACGCCAAATTCAAGCAAAGGCCACCAGCACGGCTGTGGCAACCATCCGCAGCAGACCGTGCAGGTGCGCACGGTGACGGCGCAAAGCGCGATCGGCGTTTCCGCACAGGCAAGCGCGGATGCCTTCGGTCAATCGACGTTTTCCAGCACCCAGGTCCACTTGACCACGATCGATCGCGGTCTGGCATCCTTCGCCATCGCTGTGTTGGGCGCCGAGGCAGCGTCCCGAGCCTACGGTGATCAATCGCCATTCGCCATGACTTCGGCCGTGGTCGCGATGACCGACGCCGATATTTCGGTCAGCAACAGCAGGACCGTCACCAGCACGGACATGCACGGGATGAGCCAGCAGACCGTTGTGTCGGCTATCGGCGCCAGTTTTGCTTTTGAAACGGACCTGGCCCCTGCCCACCAGATCAATGACGTCACGGTGGAGGCCTGCCGATCGGGAGTCGGCTCGCTTCAAGGCAATCTGGCAACCTTTGAGGCGCATGTTACCGCTCACGGCGAGAACAGTTTCGTCGATCTTCAAGCCGATGCCATCGCCCTGGACGATCAATATTCCTCGAGCGTCGTTTCGGCCATTTCGGCGGTCGATGCCGAGATCGTCTACACCGAATATTCCGGCACCAGATGGGGCGATACCATCGTCACTGGCAATGGTGACTCGCTGGTGCGCGGAGACCGCGGCGACGATGTCATCCGCGCAGGCGATGGCGAAGACTGGCTGTTTGGCGGCAAAGGCGATGACCGCATCAGTGGCGGCGGCGGCAACGATACGGCCTTTGGCGGCGATGGCCGCGACCGTCTGGGTGGCGGTGACGGCGACGACTGGTTGTTTGGTGGCGATGGCAACGACACACTGTCCGGGGACGCCGGCAATGATCTGATCGTCGGTGGTGATGGCAAGGACCTGATCACAGGCGGTGGCGGCAACGATCTGCTCGACGGAGGCGATGGCCGCGACGAGATCTTGGGTGGCGCCGGCAACGATGTCTTCCGATTGGGCCTCTCCTCCGGCGATGGCGACGATCTGATGAGGGGAGGCGCGGGTGCCGACACCTATCTCGTCGCTGGAGCGTTCGACGACGATACCATCGCCGATTTCTCAATCAGTGGCGGTGACCGGCTTGCCATCGAAGATCTCGAGGCATTGATCCGCGCCGGTTCGCGGGCCATTTCGATGGAACGAGACCGGGGTGACCGGGATGACCTTGTCGTCACGCTGCGCCTGGAAGGGGAACGTTCGACGCTCACCCTGGACGAATTCTTCGCCAACAATCCCGAATTCGGCGCGATGCCGATGCGCGGAGCGTTCAGCACGCAGCAGACAGCCACGATCATGCATGCCATAGCCGTGGATGCCGATATCAATCCGGCTCTGACGGATACACAACTTACCTTCCAGCTGGGGGATCTTCTGGCCGTCTTTGGCTGAATAGCCGAACTTGATACTTTTGGCATCCATCCTCAAGGGGTGGATGCCTTTTTTATTCAAAGTTATGATCCGTGAACTCAAATAAACCAAAAGTATTACTCTGCAAGAGAGAGAAATTACGCCACTTGAATATTTGATGATCGCAACGATGAGGCCTAGACTTCGAATGTGCCGGACAAGATTGCCGGACATCATCAAAGCGACAAGGAGAGTGACATGACTTTCTACTGTGATCCGTCTGACGTGAACCTGGATGCCTCGTACGATTTCGATTCCAACATCGATGTCGACTTCGACCTCTATTCGGATATCGACAGCAACCTCGACGTCAATCACGACATCGACGTCTGCGTCGACATCAACGGCAACGAAGCCACGTTTGCGATCGACGTCCAGGCCTATGGCCATGACACTGCAACCGACCTCAATCTCGTCGTTGCGGTTCAGGAAAACGAATGGTCGAGCATCACGGCAACTGGCTACGCAGCTGCTGGCTGATGACCTCCGCAGTCGACTGCGGCGCGTCCTCCCATCGCTGCAGCCCGACCGAAAAAGGCTCCGCTTCGCGCGGGGCCTTTTTTCATGGGCCTCTGGCCAGCCGCAGGAAAAGCCGGACGATCCTACCAAAGAGGTCGCCGTCTACGCCTGAAGTGTAACTCCACCTAAGCGTTGTGCCGCCGCCGCCCCATCACCGCTAATCTCCAATCGGGTGCCCTTGCAGAAATCCTGTCTGCGCAAAGGGCAGACGGAGAGAGGTTCAGATGCGCAAGATATCGATATCCCGTCAGATCGGCAGCCAGAAGATCACTGCTGCGGCCAATGAGGCCGCATCAGCCCCCACGCCTTCGACGGCACCGGCGGCCGCGCGCATATCAGCGGGACTGGCCGCATTGGCTGCGGATCCCTTCGTGCTGATCCAGCTCTCCAGCAATGCCGACAACTTCACGCAGGTTGCAGATGGCAGCTATCGCATCGAAGGCCTCGGCGGGAACGATATCATTTCGGTCGCGGCGGCCTCTCCCGGCGGCGACTATCTGGACGGTGGCGCCGGCAATGACACGCTGAATGCCGCTGCCACCGACGATGTACTCGACGGCGGCGACGGCAACGACATCCTCAACGGCGGTGCCGGCAACGACCTGCTGCGCGGCGGTGCTGGCGCTGACACGCTGAATGGCGGCGACGGCATCGACACGGCCGACTATTCGACCTCCAGCCTGAAAGTGATGGTGGCACTGCCCCTGGACCCTCAGCGCACGGCGCGAGGCTCCGGCGGAGACGCTGCGCTGGATGTGTTGAGCGGCATCGAAAATATCACCGGCTCGGCTTTCAACGACACGCTGACCGGAAACAAGCTCGACAATCAGCTCATCGGCAATGCCGGCGACGATCTGCTGCGCGGCATGGATGGCAACGATGTTCTGATCGGTGACGGCGCCAATGACGCCAACCAGGACGGCATTGCCGACGATCTCGACGGTGACGGCATTCCGGATGGCATCGATGCACCCGGGGGCGGCAATGACACGCTCGACGGCGGCTTTGGTGACGATCGCCTGTTCGGCGGCAGCGGCAACGACACGCTGATCGGCGGCTTCGGCAATGACACGCTCTATGGCGGTTCAGGCGACGATCTGCTGACCGGTGGTGACGGCAACGACGTCATGGATGGCGGCAGCGGCAATGACGAGCTGATCGGCAGCCTGGGCGACGATGTCATGCATGGTGGCGACGGCAATGATTTCCTCACCGCGTCCATCGGCGACGACCAGCTGTTCGGCGAAGGCGGCGACGATGATCTGCAGGCCGGCGACGGCAATGATCTGGTCGACGGCGGCGATGGCAATGACCGGCTGGTCGGCTCGTCCGGCGACGATCGTCTGCTCGGCGGCGCCGGCAACGACATGCTGCAGGGTGACGCAGGTGCCGACTACATGGATGGGGGTTCAGGCGTCGACACGGTGGACTATTCGCAAGGCGGTGCCGTCGGCATCAACCTGGCCACAGGCTCCGTCAGCGGCGCTGCTGCGGGCGACCAACTGATCGGCATCGAGAACATCATCGGCTCCGGGCAGAACGACATTCTGGTTGGCGATGCCAATCCCAACACCTTTACCGGCAATGGCGGCGCCGACACCTTGATCGGTCAGGGTGGCGTCGACACGGCCGACTATGCCACTTCGGCGGCGGCGATAACGATCCATCTCAACACCACCGTCGCCGATCCCCTGGCGGTCGGCACGGGCGTCGGTGGCGACGCCGAAGGCGATCAGCTGCAATTGATCGAGCGTATCGTCGGCTCGGCCTTTGAGGACATTCTGATGGGCGGCGAACTGAACGACATCTTTGTCGGTGGCGCCGGTGCCGATCGCATTGATGGCGGCCTGGGCACCAGCGACACCGCAGAGTACTCGACCTCGGCGGCAGCCGTATCGGTCAATCTCGCCGGCGCGGCGGCCAGCGGCGGCGATGCGGCAGGCGATATCCTGAGCGGCATCGAAAACCTGATCGGTTCCGCTTTCGACGATACCCTTGTCGGCGACGGCTCGACCAATCGTCTCGATGGCGGCGCCGGCAATGATTTCCTGCGTGGCGGCGCCAATGCCGGCACCGAATTCCTCATCGGTGGTGACGGCATCGACACTGCCGACTACTCGACGTCCCCGGCAGCGGTTCGCGCCGTTCTCTCCGACAACCCGACGTCCGGCGTGCTGTCGAGTGGTGGCGATGCCCAGAACGACGTGCTGGTCGCAGTCGAGAACATCGTTGGTTCGGCGTTCAATGACGAACTCTTGGGCGCCTCGGGTGCAAATCGCCTCGAAGGAGGCGCCGGCAACGATATCCTCAATGGCGGCAATGGGGCCGATGTGCTGATCGGCGGCGACGGTGTCGATACCGCGTCCTATTCCAGTTCCACGGCAGGTGTCTTCGTGCAACTCGACAACACCGGTGCGGCGACCGGCGTCGGCGGTCATGCGCAGGGCGATCAGTTGAGCGGCATCGAAAACCTGACCGGGTCGGGTTTCAACGATCTGCTCGTCGGCAATGCGCTGACCAACACGCTTGTAGGCGCCGGCGGCAATGACCGGCTGGTCAGCGGCAGCGGCAACGACCAGATGCGTGGCGGTAGCGGTGCGGACATCCTCTCGATCACGGGTACCGGCACCAAGACTGTGTTCGGCGACGGTGTTTCGGACGGCGGTTTGGCGGGCCAGGACACGTTCCGTGTTCTGGGCGGTACCAACAACCTGATATTCGACTACCAGGCGGGCGAGGATGTCTTTGTCCGCTCCAATCCGGGAGCCGTCTCGGCCTCCCTGGCTTCGCTGACGGTCAGCGGCCTCGCCTACTGGGTCGCGCGGGTCGCCAGCACGGCGCCCGGCATGGAGAGCTCGACCTTCGTCGTGCTCGGCGAGCGCACGACCACGAATCCGGATGCCGCCATAACCAACGCGTTCAGCAGCTTCGTTTCGCACGACCTTTTCGTCGATCCCGCGCTTCTGGCCTGAGTGAACTGAAAACGGAGTGATGTGATGGCGATCGTCGGTTCACGAGCCCGCAAGGCGAGAAAGACGGAGCTCGACGATGCGATGGGGCAGGTGAAGTCTGCGATGATCATCGTTGCGGTTTTCAGCCTCGTTATCAATATCCTGATGTTGGCATCGCCCATCTACATGCTGCAGGTCTATGACCGCGTCCTGGTCACCGGTCATCTGGAAACGCTGGTGCTGCTGACGATCATGGCCGGCGTGGCGCTGCTCGTGCTCGGCCTGCTCGACATGCTGCGCAACATCATCATGGCGCGCGCCGCGAACTGGCTCAGCGATCGCCTGAGCCCCGTCATTATTGCCGGCAGCGTCCGCGCTCGCTTGCTCGGTGACCAGGCGGGCACCCAGCCGCTGCGCGATCTCGGCCAGGTGCAGTCCTTCCTGTCGTCGCAAGCGTCGACTGCATTGTTCGACCTGCCGTGGACACCGGTCTTTCTGCTGTTGATCTGGTTGCTGCATCCGGCGCTGGGGGCGTTCGCGCTCGCCGCAACGATCCTCCTGGTCCTTCTCGGCGTGCTCAACGAGGTGGTGACGCGCAAGTCCTCCCTGCTGGCGAGCACTTCGCAGATCCAGGCGCTGCAGCAAGCCGACATGGCGATCCGCAACGCCGAGGTGGTCCGGGCGATGGGGATGCTGCCGGGCCTGCTGGATCGCTTCCGAGCCAGCAACGATGCCTTCCTTGGTGCATCCGATGTGGCCTCGCGACGCGGTGCAACCATTGTCGGGATCACCAAGTTCGTGCGGTTGTTCGTGCAATCGGCAACGCTTGGTCTTGGTGCCTATCTTCTGCTGCAGGGCGGCGCCACGGGCGGCGTGATGATTGCGTCGTCGATCCTGCTCGGTCGTGCCCTGGCTCCCGTCGAGCATCTGATGGCGATCTGGCGCAATCTCGGCCAGACCCGCATCGCCTATGCGAGGCTGACAGAGCGCCTGCAGAACGTCAGCGCGGAGCCGTACCGCATTCGACTGCCGGAGCCGGATGGGCGCATCACGCTTGAAAACGTATCCTATTTCGCCCAACCCGGCCGGCCCGCCATCATCGACAACCTGAGCGTTGCGTTCCAGCCCGGCGAGGCTGTCGCCATCATCGGTCCTTCCGCCGGCGGCAAGAGTACCTTGTGCCGACTGATCGCCGGCATCGTCTTGCCGACGTCCGGAACCGTCCGCCTCGACGGCACCGATGTCCAGCACTGGAACAGCGAGCAACTTGGCGAGGCGATGGGTTACCTGCCCCAAGATGTCGAACTGTTTTCCGGCAGTGTGCGCGACAACATTTCGCGCATGGCCAAGGCTGAGGATCAGGCTGTGGTCGATGCGGCGATGCTGTCGCATGCCCATGATATGATCCAGCGCCTGCCGCAGGGCTACGAGACACCGATCGGCGACGCGGGTTCGCGCCTGTCAGGTGGTCAGCGCCAGCGCATCGGCCTTGCCCGCGCCGTGTTCGGATCGCCCAGGGTCGTTGTGCTCGACGAACCCAACGCAAATCTCGATCAGGTCGGCGAATCCGCGCTGGCTGCTGCGATTGCCGAGCTGAAGGCGCAAGGTACGACGCTGATCATTGTCGGCCATCGCCCGTCGACGCTCGCCCAGGCCGACAAGGTACTCTTCCTGCGCGATGGCCGCCTGCATCTGTTCGGGCCGCGCGACGAAGTTCTGGTCCGCCTGCGCTCAATCGCCAGGGAAGGGGAACGCACACCGCTACATGTCATCCGGGTTTCTGACGAGACACAGGCAGATGAGGGTGGGGATTCCAAACAGCAGCAGAAGATCGGGCCAACGGCGCCTCAGATCGAACAGATCGCCTGAACGAGGTGGGTTGCCATGTGTGAGATGCGTGCAGAGGGAGAGTGGGATGGCAGAGCTTCAGTCCGGTAAGTCGCAGGCGCTCGTCAAAGGCTCGCCGAACGTCATCGATGCAAGGATCGAACCGGTCGGATTGCAGGAGGTTGTCCGCATGCCGGCCCGCTATGGCATGGCTCTCGCCTATCTGTTCATGGTCGGCGGAATTGTCTGGTCGGCGCTGGCGCCGATGGCGGAGGGAGCGACGGCGACCGGCATCGTCAGCCCGGATGGAAGCCGGCGTACCGTTCAGCATCTCGAGGGCGGCATCATCAAGGAATTGCAGGTGCGTGACGGCGACCTGGTTCGTGCGGGCGATCGGCTGGTCGTCTTGCAAAGCACGCAAGCGGCAGCCCTCTATGATCTCTATCTCGAACAGGCCCGCACACTGGAGGCGACGCAGGCGCGCCTGAGTGCCGAGCAGGAGGATAAAAGCGAGATCAGCTTTCCGCCTGACCTTCTGGCCAGCGCCGACGAGCGGGCCAGGAAGATCATCGCCGGCCAGACACTGCTGTTCAACCAGCGTCGTTCGTCGCTCGAGGCGCAATTGCAGATACTCGATGTTCGCAAGCGCCAGTTCGAAGAGCAGTTGCAGGGTCTGCGGGCGCAGGTGGTCAGCGTCGACGCGCAGCTCGCGCTGACCGAACAGGAACACAGCGTCAAGAAGAGCCTGGTCGACAAGGCACTGCTGGCCCGCTCCGAGACGCTGAAGCTGGAGCGGTCAAAGGCGGCACTGGATGGAGATCGCGGCAGCTTCATAGGGCAGATCGCCGAAGTCGAGCAGAAGATCGGCGAACTGGACACGCAAAGCATGTCGCTGAAAGCCACGCAGTCGGCCGATATTGCCGATCAGCTGGAGAAGGCGAGGGCAGGATATATCGATGCGGCTGAACGGCTGAATGCCAGCAAGGATGTCCTTGACCGCACGATCATCACCGCCCCGGTCACAGGCAAGATAGCCAACCTCAAGTTCAAGACCTCAGGCGGCGTGATTGGGCCGGGTCAGGCCATCCTCGACATCGTGCCGACCAATGAGGAACTGCTGATCGACGCGCGGGTTTCGCCGAGCGACATCGATGTCGTGGCCGCCGGTCTTCAGGCAACCGTTCACCTGACGGCGTATTCCAGCCGTGGCATGCCACGTGTCACAGGTACGGTCAAATCGGTGTCTGCCGACAGGGTGACCGACGAAACAACCGGCCAGTCCTATTATCTTGCCAGGGTCGAGGTGCCGCAAAGCGAACTGGAAGCCCTGGATGAAGGCATCGTCATGATGCCTGGTATGCCCGCCGAGGTGCTCATCGTGACCGGGAAACGGACAGTGCTCGCCTATTTGATGGAACCGTTCATGGCCGCGTTCCGGCGGGGATTGCGCGAGGTGTGACCCTCGTTTCCGAACGATCACGCCTATAGCCGGTGCACACCTTCGCGCCGGCTATAGGCTCTGGTTGCGTGACCGCAACCTCACTTGTCCTTGATGCGCGTCGCCTGTACCGGCGGTGCCTTTATCGCCGGTGCCGCCGCGGGCTTCTTGGCGTCTTTCTTGGGTTTGCGGGCTTCCTTGCCCGGTCTCATCGAACCTTTAGCCATGATTCGCTCCTCCGTTGGGACAGGAACCAATGAAACAACAGATCTTGCAAAGAGCAAGGCACCTGCACTCACTGATGATGCCAGCAGCAAACAGGCATTGTCCTGCCGACTGACAGCGCTAGATTGCCGGAAACATCGGGAGAAAGACCATGAAGATCGACGGCAGCTGCTACTGTGGCGCGATTGCCTATGAGGCCGAGGTCGACCCTAACGCAACGTTGATTTGCCACTGCACCGATTGCCAGCAACTTACAGGCACGGCGTTTCGCGTCTCTCTTCCCACGCCGGAGGCGCAGTTCCGGCTTACCAAAGGCGAGCCGAAAATCTTTGAGAAGACCGGCAGCAGCGGTGCCAAGCGCCTGCAAGCCTTCTGCGGCGATTGCGGCTCACATCTCTATGTCGTCGGCGCCGGTGACGGGCCGAAGATATACGGTATCAGAACCGGTACCGCTCGCCAGCGGCAGGACCTCGTGCCGCGCTTGGAAAAGTTCCATGGCTCGGCGCTTGGCTGGATGCCGCGCTTCGAGAGCGTCGAGACGACGATCGAAGGGCAATAAGCATCAGGATACTTCCGGAGACAGTCAGGCGTCGTCGGGGTCGACGACGCGCAACCTGAGTTGTCCGGTCTTGGAATCGGCCGTTCGGGGCGCGGCGTCGGCCTTGCGTTGACCGGCGGTCGCGTCGTCCGTGCCCTCCGTCGCGCCGAATTCCAGTGCCTCGATCTTCTGGCCGCGCTTGGTGACCTTGGAAGAGGAGACGAGGATATCGTCGATATCCTTCGAAGCCTGGCCGAAATGGGTCTGCAGCTTGCGCACCCTTTCATCGAGACGCGAGACGTCCTCCATCAGCCGGATCACCTCACCCTGGATCAGATGGGCCTGCTCGCGCATGCGTGCATCCTTGAGGATCGCCTGGATGACCTGGATCGACAGCATCAGCAGCGACGGCGAGACGATGACGACGCGGGCGCGATGGGCGCGCTGCACTAGGGCCTCGAAATTTTCGTGGATCTCGGCAAACACCGATTCCGAGGGAACGAACATGAAGGCGGTGTCCTGGGTCTCGCCCTGGATCAGGTATTTCTCGGCGATGTCGCGGATGTGCACCTCGATATCCCGCCGAAAAGCCTGCGCCGCCACCTTTTGCAACTCTGGACTTTCGGCTGCTCGGATTGCGTTCCAGGCCTCGAGCGGGAATTTGGCGTCGACCACCAGCGATGGCGCCGCGTTCGGCATTTTCACCAGGCAATCCGGCCGGCTGCCGTTGGTGAGCGTTGCCTGGAATTCATAGGAGCCGTGCGGCAGGCCGTCGGCGACGATCGCTTCCATGCGTGACTGGCCGAAGGCACCGCGCGTCTGCTTGTTGGAGAGGATCGCCTGCAACTGCACGACCTGTCCGGCGAGCGACTGGATGTTGCCCTGCGCGGTGTCGATCACGGCCAGTCGCTCCTGTAGCCTGGCCAGGCTTTCATGCGTCGACTTGGTCTGCTCGGTCATGGTCTGGCCGATACGGCCGGTCATGGCATCGAGCCTCTGGCCGATCGACTGGGTCAGTTCGGCCTGGCGTGCGCCGAAGACCTCCGCCAGTGCTCCCATGCGCCCCTGCATTTCGGCCTGGCTCTGCAGAATGCCGGCCATGCGGGCCTCGGCGTCACGCGCGTGGTCGGCAGCCTCGGCCGCGGCAACGCTGCGCGCCTTGGCGGCACGCCACAACGCCACGATCAGCGCGATGAACAGGACAAGGACGAGAAACACGACGAAGCCCAGCGCCTGGCCTAGCGTGATGGTGGTCGCTCCGAGACGTGCGACGGGTTCTGAAAGGATGGAGCTGAGGTTGTTCATCGGCCCAGCATAAACGATTCTTGTGACAGGAAAAGATCAAACCGTGAACACGTTGGCGGCAGTGTAGTTGACGCTTTCCCTGCAAGGTTTTAGGTGAGCGATATGTCGATCAAGCCGCTCATCATTCTTCCCGATCCCGTCCTGCGCCAGGTTTCCAAGCCGGTCGAGCGTATCGACGAGCCTTTGCTCAAGCTGGCCGACGATATGCTGGAGACGATGTACGACGCTCCCGGCATCGGTCTGGCTGCGATCCAGATCGGTGAGCCTCTGCGCATGCTGGTGATCGATCTGGCCAAGGAGGGCGAGCCGCCTGCTCCGCATGTCTTCATCAATCCGGATGTTCTCGAAAGCGGTTCCGAGCGCTCGGTCTATGAGGAAGGCTGCCTCTCCATCCCTGACTATTATGCCGAGGTCGAGCGGCCGGCCACCGTCCGGGTCCGCTACCTGGATCGCGACGGCCGTCTGCAGGAGATCGAGGCCGATGGACTGATGGCCACCTGCCTGCAGCACGAGATCGATCATCTGAACGGTGTGCTGTTCATCGACCACATCTCGAAGCTGAAGCGCGACATGGTGGTCAAGAAGTTCAAGAAGCTTGCCCGCGACAAGGCGCCAAGCCGCCTGGTGGGCTGACCCGGGACACATTCATGACGCTTCGCGTGGTCTTCATGGGCACGCCCGATTTCTCGGTCGCGACGCTGCGCGCGCTGGCCGGGGCCGGGCATGATGTTGTTGCCGTCTATACCCAGCCGCCGCGGGCGGCCGGCCGGCGCGGCCTGGAACTGACACCTTCGCCAGTGCAGCGCGAGGCTGAGCGGCTCGGCATCGTCGTGCATACGCCGGTCTCGTTGAAGGGTGAGGCCGAACAGGCTGCGTTTCGGGCTCTGGACGCCGATGTCGCGGTTGTTGTCGCCTATGGTCTTCTGCTGCCAAAGCCGGTTCTCGATGCGCCGCGTCTTGGCTGCCTCAACGGTCACGCCTCGCTTTTGCCACGTTGGCGTGGTGCAGCACCGATCCAGCGCGCCATCATGGCCGGTGATGCCGAAACCGGCATGATGGTCATGAAGATGGAGCAGGGGCTGGATACAGGTCCGGTCGGACTGGTTGAAAAACTGGCGGTCGATCCCGATATGACGGCCGGCGATCTGCATGACCGGCTGATGGTGGCGGGCGCCGGACTGATGGTCGAAGCCTTGTCGAGGCTTGAGGCCGGCACACTGAGCTTTGTGGAACAGGCCGCCGAGGGCGTGACCTATGCCGCGAAGATCGATAAGACGGAGACCCGGATCGACTGGGCCCGTCCAGCGGATGTGGTCCACAATCATGTTCGCGGCCTTTCGCCTTTCCCCGGCGGATGGTGCGAGGCCACGATCGGCGGCCGTATCGAACGACTGAAGTTGCTTCGTTCGACTGTAGCCGATGGCATGGGGGAACCGGGAGGAATTCTCGACGACCGGCTGACGGTCGCCTGTGGGTCAGGCGCGGTCAGGCTGGTCGAAGTGCAGCGTGCGGGCGGCAAGCCCGCTACCGCACAGGAGTTCCTGCGCGGGGCAAAGTTGGAAGAAGGAATGAAACTGTCATGAGCATGATGTCGATACGCGCGGCGACGCCGCGGGATCGCGAGGCCATCCGCCTCGTCGAAGAACATGCTTTCGGCCAGCAGACCGAAGCCGGTCTCGTCGATGCGATCGTCGCGCAAGGCGACGCGGTCCTGGAACTGGTCGCTGAAGAAGAGGGCCAGGTTGTCGGCCATATCCTGTTCTCGCGCCTCTATGTCGAGAACGCAGGCAGGCAGTTCCCGGCGGTTGCGCTGGCGCCGCTCGCCGTTGAGCCCGATTTCCACGGCACGGGTATCGGCGGCGCGCTGGTGCGCGAGGCCCATATCCGCCTGAAGGATGCCGGCGAGAATCTGGCCATCGTGCTGGGTGACCCGGCTTATTACGGCCGCTTCGGTTACAGCCACGAGCGTGCGGCCGGCTTTGCCAGCGAGTATCAGGGCGAAGCGCTGCAGGCCCAGGCCTGGGGCGAGGCGCCCCGGAACGGCGAGCTGGTCTACGCTTCGGCTTTCGGCACCGCGCTGGCAGCGTAGCGTCAAGACGTGCCCCGCTATCGCCTCGACATCGAGTATGACGGCGGGCCCTATTCAGGCTGGCAGCGGCAGGCTGCCGGCCAGCATTCGGTGCAGGCCGCGATCGAACAGGCGATCGAACGTTTCTGCGGCGATGCGATCTCCATCCGGGGCGCTGGCCGTACCGATGCTGGCGTGCACGCCACGGCGCAGGTCGCGCATGCGGATCTGAGCAAGGCATGGCCGGCCGATACGGTGCGCGACGCCGTCAACGCCTATCTGCAGCGAGCCGGGGAGCGGGTCGCCATATTGGGCGCGACTGCGGTGTCGGATGATTTCGATGCGCGTTTCTCGGCAGTCGGCCGGCACTATCTCTACCGCATAGCCAATCGTCGCGCCCCGCCGGCGCTGGACATGGGCAAGGTATGGTGGGTGCCGAAGCGGCTCGATGCCGAAGCCATGCATGAGGCGGCGAAGGTTCTGCTGGGCCGGCACGATTTCACCACCTTCCGTTCCACGCAATGTCAGGCCAACAGCCCGTTGCGCACGCTGGAGCGGCTCGATGTCACGCGGCAGGACGAGACGATCGAAGTCCGCACCTCGGCGCGCTCGTTCCTGCACAATCAGGTCCGCTCGATGGTCGGTTCGCTGAAGCGCGTCGGCGAAGGCGCATGGACCGCCGGCGATCTCAAGGCTGCCCTGGAAGCGCGGGACCGTGCGGCCTGTGGCCAGGTCGCTCCGCCCGACGGTCTGTTCCTCACTGGCGTCGACTACCCCGCATCCTGATCCGTCTCTACTCGCTCCTGGCTATCGCATCGATGCTGCGCCGGTGCTCGATCGGTTGTGCCATGTGGCTCGGCATCGGCCAGACACTGGTCGAGCCGGGTTGCACCGGTCGTTCCAGGTAAGTCGACAAGACCACATAACTGCGTGTGGTCACGACACCCGGCGTGTCATAGAGCCTGGCCAGCAACCCCTCCAGCGCGCGCGTATCCCTGGCGCGAACCTTCAGCAGCATGCAGGCGTCGCCGGCGACCGAGTGGATCTCTTCCACTTCCGGATAGGCGGAGATCGCCATCAACTCCGGCGTCTTGCCCCAGCCGCGCGTGTCGACATGGACGAAGGCGAGCAACGGCTTGTTGACGGCTACGGGATCGATCAGCACCGAAGTGCTGCGGATCGCGCGGCTGCGCCGCAGCCGCTTCACGCGTTCATGCGCGGCCGGTGCCGAAAGCCCGACCTTCTCGCCGAGTTCGGCATAGCTGACGGTGGCATCCTCGCAGAGCGCGCCTAATAGCTTTCGGTCCATATCGTCCAGGTCCCGCTCCGGAACGCTGTTTTGCCGAACGTCATCTGTTTCTTGCTTCATCGTCGAAATTCCTCTTGTTGCGGAATGTCATTCCGTCATCATGCATCCATGACGAAGACCGATCAATCATCACCCTTGTTTGCTGAACCTGTCGAGCGGTTGCCGGCTGTCGCCTATGTGCTGACTTTCTGCATTGCGGTCATTGGATCCAATTCGCTGGTGCTTGGGCCGATCGCACCGGAGGTGGCGCGGACATTCGGCTCGAGCGTTGCGCTGGTCATGTCGGCGTCGGCTGCCTTCGGGCTGGGTACGGCCGCGAGTGCACTTCTGATGGCGCGCCATGTCGACAGGTTTGGTGCAAGGCGCATGCTGCTGTGGGCGCTTCTCGGACTGGCGCTGGCACTGGCCTTGAGCGCGCTTTCACCCGTCGTGCCGGCGCTGGTCGGTGCGCAACTGGTGGCTGGCATCGCCTCCGGCATCGCTTTGCCGGCAATCTATGCCAGCGCCGCAGCGGTGGCGCCGCCCGGACGCGAGAGCCGCACCATCGGCCTGGTCCTGACTGGCTGGACGTTGAGCATGGTCGCCGGTGTTTCGCTGTCGGCGGTGGTGGCCGACTATGTGCACTGGCGTGCCGTCTATGCGGTCGTGGCAATGCTTGCACTTGTCGCGTCGCTCACCTTGAAGGTCAGTCGCTACGCGACGTGCCTGCGACCGGTCCCGTACCTCAGCCGCTGGCTGCGCTGCGCATCGCCGGTGTCAAGCCGCTGCTCGTCGCCTGCGCGGCGTTCATGAGCGCCTTCTACGGGATCTATGGCTATCTGGGCGATCATCTGCACAACGGTCTCGGCGAGCCGGTCAGCGCCAATGGCATCGTGGCGCTGGTCTACGGCATCGGTTTTGGTGCGGCAGCTCTTCTCGACGGCATCGTCGACCGGTTGGGCCCTCGGCGCGTGATGCCGTTTGCTTTCCTGGCAGTCGGTGCGGTCTACCTCGGTTTCGCGCTGGCGGGCGACAGCTTCCTTGCGGTGCTGGGGCTCACCTTCCTGTGGGGCCTTACCAATCACTTCGGCTTGAATGTGCTGATCATGCGGCTGGCAGCGATCGACCCTTCACGCCGCGGTACCATCATGGGCCTGAACAGCGCCGTCACTTATCTTGCCGTGTTTGCCGGAACGACCGGCTTTGGTCCGCTCTATGCGTCACGGGGATTTGCGTTTGCTGCTTTCGCGGCACTTGTTCTGATGTTGATAGCCGTGGCGGGCGGAAGTTGGCGGACCGCACCGGTAGAAACAAAAGACTGAAGCGGTCCCGCGTTCGAAGAACTCGGAGAAGGCCCTAGGCCCCAAGCCTGGGTATGTCGAGCAGCTTCTCCAGCATGAACAGCAGGATCAGCGAGACGGCGAACATGCCGGCAAATACCGCGGTGGCCATTGCGGCGCCTTTGCCGATCGCGATGTTGGTCATGCGCCAGCTGAACACCAGCGAAACCAGGAAGAGCAGCAATGAAAGCAGGCCGCTCGCCTGGTCCGCCGCAGGAAAAAGCATGCGCAAAAGTGCACCCGGCAACATCAGCCAGGCGATGATGGCGCCAGTCCAGTTGCCTGCCACCACATAATGCACGAAGCGACTGCTCAGCCCTGCGCGCGGCGCTACAGCGGCCAGCGCCAGCAGAGGCAGTACCCAGGTGCCAATGTCGACGAGCGCCAGTTTAAGCAACAATTCGAACCGGTCGGCGGCGGTTTCCCCGATCGCATTGGAAACGCCGACCCAGCCTACGATCAAGGCGGGCATGGCCACCGCAATGGCAAAGAAGGAATTCCAGAACCCGTCCGCTGACAGGTCGAGCAGGCGCAGCCCGTCGGCCTTGCCCAGCATCATACGCCAGGCTCCGTTCAGCGACGATTGGATTTCATCGGCTGAAAGCATGCTCGGCCTGCCTACCCGAACCAGTCCTCGATGAAACGCTGATAGATCACGGTCAGCGTTTCGAGATCGTCCAGTGCCACGCGCTCGTCCACCATATGCATGGTCTGGCCGACCAGGCCGAATTCGACCACCGGGCAATAGTCCTTGATGAAGCGGGCATCGGATGTGCCCCCTGACGTCGACAGCTGCGGCTTGCGGCCGGTGACGGCGGCAATCGAGCCGCTCAGTGTGTCGATCAGCTTGTCGTCGCGTGTCAGGAAGACATGGCTCGGCCGATCCTTCCACACGAGTTCGAACTCGATCGGTTCCTTGCGACCCTTGCGGTACTTCTTGCGACCGCTGGCGGTGTCGAGCCTGTTGTGGATTTCGGCCTGCACCGTTTCCGCATCCCAGGTGTCATTGAAACGAATGTTGAAGGTGGCGCTTGCCTTGGCCGGGATGACGTTGGTGGCAGGGTTGCCGACGTCGATCGACGTGACTTCGAGATTGGTCGGCTGGAAATCCTTCGTGCCCTTGTCAAAGACGGGATTCAGCAGCGCGTCGGTGAGCGTCATCAGGCCGCGCACCGGATTGTCCGCGAGGTGTGGATAAGCGACGTGGCCCTGGCGGCCGTTGACGGTCACTGTTCCCGACAGCGAGCCGCGGCGACCGATCTTGATCATGTCGCCGAGCACGTCCGGGTTGGTGGGCTCGCCAACGATCGAGGCATCCCAGGTTTCGCCTTTGGCGGCGGCCCATTCCAGAAGCTTCACCGTGCCATTGATCGAGGGGCCTTCCTCATCGCCGGTGATCAGCAACGAAACCGAGCCCTTGGGAGCGCCTTTCTCCGCGATATGGCGGGCGAGCGCGGCAATGAAACAGGCGATGCCGCCCTTCATGTCGACCGCACCGCGGCCATACATCTCACCGTTGGCGATCGCCGCCGAAAAGGGCGGATGTGTCCACGCCGCCTCGTCACCGACGGGCACCACATCGGTGTGACCGGCGAACATCAGATGCGGGCCATTGCCGGAACGCCGTGCATAGAGGTTCTCGACGTCGGGCGTGCCGTCTTCCTTGAAAACCGGGCGCTCGATGGCGAAGCCGAGCGGCTTCAGCATGGCTTCCAGAGACGACAAGGCGCCACCCTCTGCCGGCGTCACCGACGGGCAACGAATGAGGGCGGCGAGATTCTGGGCAGGATCGGTCGGCAGGGTCATGTGCGCAGCGTTATTCGAAAGATGGGATCGTGTCACGGCCCTTGAAGCGGCAGGGCCTGCGGTTCTTGGCAAGCCTGCTTGATCTGGTCAACAATAGGCCGATAGCCACCTAGCTGTTGTGCCTTGCTCGGAGATTGCGATGACATTGCGTGACGCGTCCGTTGTTGTCGCCGGCGCCGGCAGCATTGGCTGCTACGCCGGTGGGTGCCTGGCACTGGCGGGACGCAAGGTGACGCTGCTGGTCCGGCCGCGAATAGAGCAGGCCCTGTTGCGCGGCGGCCTGCGTGTCACTGATCTCGAAAAGCGCGACAGGCGGCTCAGCCAGGCAGCTTTCGCCGTCGAGACGCGTGCCGAAGCGGCCCTCAACGGTGCGGACATCGTGCTCGTCACCACCAAGAGCGGCGCGACGGAAGAGATCGGCAGGCAGATTGCGGCGTACGCACCCACCCACGCGATCGTTGTCAGCCTGCAGAACGGTGTCGACAATGCCGCCCGCCTGGCCGCGACCGTGGACGGCCGACGGGTGTTGGCGGGCATGGTGCCTTTCAATGTCGTGCAGCAGGAGGGTGAGACCCCATTCCGGGTGCACCGCGCCAGCGAGGGAACCGTCCTGGTCGAGAGCGGTGCACCGGGAATTTCGACCCTGCTGGATGTTGAAGGCTTCGCAACGGCCACGCATGCCGACATGCGCTCGGTGCAATGGGGCAAGCTGCTCTTCAATCTCAACAACGCGCTTGTGGCACTGTCCGATCTGCCTCTGTCGACCGAACTTGCGGACCGTCGATGGCGCTTGCTTCTGGCCAGGCAGATCGATGAGGCGCTCACGGCGATGAAGGCAGCGGGCATCAGGCCGGGTCGCGTTGCCGGTCCACCGTCAGCGCTGCTGCCGACGATCCTGAGATTGCCGAACTTCGTTTTCCTGCGTCTGGCCAGGCGGATGCTGGCGATCGATCCGCAGGCGCGCTCGTCGATGTGGGAGGATCTGCAGCAGGGTCGCAGGACCGAAATCGACGAGTTGCAGGGCGCGATCCTGCGGCTTGCCGCAAGAAGCGGCGTGCGGGCGCCCTTGGTCGAGCGCATAGCCGCTCTGGTGAGGGAAGCGGAAGAGCGGGGCCAGGGGTCGCCGAAATTGGCGGCCAGCACGATCGAGCAGGCCTAGCCGCTCTTTCAGGATGCGCTGGGCAGATGTGCCCGGTGCCGGCCTTTTCCGGCGCGCTTGGCTTCGTAGAGCGCCAGATCGGAACAGGTCAGCAGCTGCTCCGCTGTGTCGCCATCCACGGGTGCACGCGCGCTGCCGACGCTGAGGCCGATATAGGCCGCGGCAGCAACATCGATGTCGAAAGGCTCGGAAATCGTGTCGATCGCCCGTTTGGCGAGATGGGCGGCTTCGATTTCCGATGTTGCGGGCAAGAGTACGACGAATTCATCGCCACCGATGCGGAACACCATGTCGGTGGAACGGAAGGTCTTTCTCAGCCTGTCTCCAACGAGGCGCAGCAGCCGGTCGCCAGCGGTGTGGCCATGGTTGTCGTTGACGTATTTGAAGCCGTCGAGATCCATGCTGAGCACGACGAACGGCTTGCCGCCATTGGCTGCCTGTACGGCCAGCTGATTGCACATCCGATGCAGCTCCTCCTGCATGAGGATGCGGTTGGGCAGACCCGTCAGGGCGTCTCTCACCGCAAGATCCCGGTTGTCGAGTTCCGCCCGGATCATGCGCACGCTGATGGCGTGGTTGTGCACGAGGACGCCGATGATGCCGGCGACATAGAATGGCATCTGCAGGCCGACCACCCACATGCCGGGTTGCGGTGAAAGCAGCGCGCCCACCATGAAGGGCAGGCTGACCAGCAGCATGACAAGGATTGCATAACGCGGTGTCGCGGCATTGCGTGAGGAGACGACACCGACAACGCCGGCAACGTTCAGCCCGGCCAGCACCGAAAGAACCAGGTTCTCGCTTGCGATGCAGCCGAAGCAGCCGAGGCCAAAGACGGCTGACCAGGCACCTCCCGCCGTCATGAGTGCACCGAGAGGCGGGTTTTCACCATGCAGCCGCGCAAGCTCGCAGCGTATGATCAACATGAACCGCACAGCCAGCAACACAAGTTCGGCGGCGATCCACACCCAGGGCCACCAGGCGCCTGTCAGTACGATTGTCGTACCGGCAAGGACAAGCACGCTCAGGCTGGCAAAGAGGATGGCGAACTTGCGATCGTAGGTCGTTTCGAGGAAACGGGAGCGGACAGCCTTGGCCTCGTCCTCCAGCGGAGTCGAGAACCAGTCAAAAAGGCGCGCTGCTCGCCTGGAGAGGCTGCTGCCGAGAACTTTTGTCGGGTCTGACAGTCGTTCCCCCTGAGATGTCGCTACAACATCCGTTCCATCTTGCATGGATCGGCTAAGAATCTCTTAGGATTCCATTATAGCGACAAGAACAGCAGTGAGAATATCGACGTTTCGTCAGGCCGGAGCGTTGGTCTCCCTGCCGTAGCGATTTGCGCCTCGTGTTCCCTGCGGCAGGCAGAGCAGAATAAAGACAATGATATCGCCGATGATGAAGAACAGGCCGTACCAGCCGGTCCTGTCGAAATCATGCAGCCGCTTTGCAGCAAGTGCGAGATGAGACAGGATCAACACGCCGAGCACCACCAGGAACACTGAAGCCCATTGTTCCATCGAGGCCTGATCGGGGGCGGTGTAGAGACGATAGATCGGATAGGAGCGGATGACGTAGAGCAGCAGTCCGGCAAGCGCAAAGGCTTGCCGGCTCAGTCGGCCGTTGAATCCGAAAAATGTCCAGAGCGTCTGCTGAAGGCTCACACGATCACCGTTCAGTCGCGCAACAGTTCGTTGATGGACGTCTTTTCCCGGGTCTTGGCGTCGACGCGCTTGACGATGACGGCGCAGTAGAGGCTTGGACCGGGTTCGCCGTTCGGCAATGGCTTGCCCGGCAGGGATCCAGCCACCACCACGGCGTTGGCGGGTACTTCACCATAGAAGACCTCGCCGGTGGCGCGGTCGATGATCTTGGTCGACTTGCCGATGAACACGCCCATGCCGAGCACCGCGCCTTCTCGCACGATGCAGCCCTCGACCACTTCCGAACGCGCGCCGATGAAGCAGTTGTCCTCGATGATGGTCGGGCCGGCCTGCATCGGTTCCAGGACGCCGCCGATACCGACGCCGCCGGAGAGATGCACATTCTTGCCGATCTGCGCGCAGGAGCCGACCGAGGCCCAGGTGTCGACCATGGTGCCGCTGTCGACATAGGCGCCGACATTGACGAAGGAAGGCATCAGCACCGCACCCGGAGCGACATAGGCCGAGCGACGCACCACCGCGGATGGCACGGCGCGGAACCCGGCCTTTTCGAATTCGAGCGGGCCCCAGCCGTCGAACTTCGAGGGGACCTTGTCCCACCAGGAGGCACCGCCGGGCGCACCTGAGATCAGTTCCATCGGCTTCAGGCGGAACGAGAGCAGCACGGCCTTCTTCAGCCACTGGTTGACCTTCCACTGGCCATCGGCTTGCCGTTCGGCAACGCGCGCGGTGCCTTTGTCGAGCAGTTCCAGCGCTGATTCGATGGCGTCGCGCACTTCACCGCGAGTCGCGGTCGAAATGCCGTCGCGCTCCTCGAAAGCCTTGTCGAGGGTCTTTTCAAGGCTCGCCAGATCGGGCTTCGACATCAAATGCTCCGTTACAACGCTGTGAAAGGCAGGCTCTTAACCTGTTTGAAAGCCGCGCGGACCCTATTTGAAGGGAATGTGAGGGTCAATCGCAGCTGCGTCATGGGACGACGCTTGAAAGGGATTTGGACGGGTGGATATGAACCCAATGGAAAAGACGGGCTGGACGCCCCTGCCTCACTCGGATGAAGACCTGGAACGTGCCCGCAGCGTACCCGACACGCCGCAGACGCGCGCTTCGACCTACCGTCTCGCCTGGAATGACGAAGAATTCATGACGCGGCGCGAGCTGAGGCCGGTGCGGCTGCAGCTTGAATTGCTGAAGCCGGAGATGATCCTGGCTGAGCGCGGCATCCGCTCCACAGTCATTCTGTTCGGCGGCGCCCGTATTCCGGAGCCCGGTGGCGAGGCCTGGGCGGCAAAGAACGAAACGCAGAAACGCAACCTTGAAAAGAACAGCCGCTATTATGAAGAGGCGCGCAAGTTTGCTCGCCTGTGCTCGCAGCACTCGGCTGCGTCCTATTATCGCGAGTTCGTCGTCGTCACAGGTGGCGGGCCAGGCGTGATGGAGGCCGGCAACCGCGGCGCCGACGATGTCGGGGCGCCGTCGATCGGCCTCAACATCGTGTTGCCGCATGAACAGGCGCCCAACCCCTATGTGACACCGGAGCTATGTTTCAACTTCCACTACTTCGCCATCCGCAAGATGCATTTTGTCATGCGGGCAAAGGCCGTGGCGGTTTTCCCCGGTGGTTTTGGCACCATGGACGAGTTCTTCGAAACGCTGACACTGATCCAGACCGGGCGCATGGAGCGCGTGCCGGTGATCCTGTTCGGCAAGGAGTTCTGGCAGCGTGCCATCGACCTTGACTATCTGGCCGAGCAGGGCACGATCACGCCAGGTGACCAGGACATCATCGATTTCGTCGATACCGCCGACGAGGCCTGGGACATCATTCGCCGCTTCTACACGCTCTGAGGCGCGGCTTTCGGTTCGATCTCGTCCATCGTTCGCGGCCGGTGCACGAGTGTGACCAGAACGAACGAGATGATCATCAAAAGATACCAGGCGCCGAGTTTCTGGATGGAGACCGGCGCCCAGCCCTCGTTCTGGTTCGGGTAGATCCAGGCGCGTGACCATGTGCCGATGTTCTCGGCGAACCAGATGAACAGCGAGACCAGCAGGAACCCAAGCAGCAGCGGCATGCGGTGGCGGAAACGGAAGACGCGGTAATGCACCGTCGTCCTGAAGTAGAGGATGGCCGTGGCCGCGAACAGGCCGTAGCGGATGTCGACCGTGAAGTGATGTGCGAAGAAGTTGACGTAGATCGCGGCGGCAAGCAGCGCTGTTGCCCATAGTGGCGGATAACGGGTGTAGCGCATGTCGAAGATGCGGCTGACACGTGCCAGATAGGAACCGACGGCGGCATACATGAAGCCGGAGAACAACGGCACGCCACCGATGCGGAAGAAAGCTTCCTCGGGATAGATCCAAGATCCGGCCGAGGTCTTGAAGATCTCCATGATCGTGCCGACGACGTGGAAGACCAGGATGACCTTGGCTTCGGACCAGGTTTCCAGCTTGAAAGCGAGCATGGCGAGTTGGATCGTCAATGCCGCCAGGAACAGAAAGTCGTAGCGGGCAAGCCAGGCATGATCCGGCCACCAGAATTTGGTGGCCATGATAAGGGCAAGCATTGCTCCGCCGAACAGGCACGCCCAGCCCTGTTTAAGGCCAAAGACGAGGAACTCGATCGCGGCGCCCGAAATGCCGCGCGCCGGCAACCGGTCCAGCACGCCATGGGCGGCGGCATCGATGAGTGCTTCGACGGAGGTAAAATGCCTCAAATCTGCGTTTCGACGATCGTTGAGAGGAAGCCGGCAAGGTCATCGGTGACATAGTCGACGTCGTCGGCGTTGTCGGGGTCGCGCTCCCAGATCTCCGAAAAAGTAGGCTCGAAGTTGCGCGGCACCACCAGCACGGTGGTCATGCCGAGCGCCTTCGGCACGGCGAGATTGCGGGCCAGGTCTTCGAACATCACTGAATTGGGGCCGCTGACGGCATGCAGGTTCGCGAATTTCTCGTAGGTCTGGCGTGCCGGCTTCGGCGTCAGTCCAGCTGCGACAATGTCGAAAATGTCATCGAAATGATCGAGGATACCAAGCTGACGTGCCGCACGCTCGGCATGGCCGCGATCGCCATTGGTGAAGATGAATTTGCGTCCCGGCAATTGGCGGATCGCCGTTCCCAGCACCGGGTCCGGCACCAGCCAGGAGTAGTCGATGTCATGCACCTTCTCCAGAAAATCGTCCGGATCGATCTGATGGCGCTCCATCAGGCCGTTCAGCGTGGTGCCATACTCCAGATAGAGCTCCTTCTGCAGCTTGCGCGCGTCTTCACGCGAAAGCGTGAGAAGCTCCGACACATAAGCCGTCATCTTCGCGTCGATCTGCGAGAATAGGTTGGAGTGATGCGGATAGAGGGTGTTGTCGAGGTCGAACACCCAGTCGGTGACATGGGTGAAGCGAGCGGGATCTGGGGATTCGGTCATGGCGCAGTTATCGCATGAAACCAGCGAAGCGAAAGCAGCTTTGTCGATCGTATTTCGGCACCGATTGCGGCCAAATTGGCGCGATCGTTCAAATTTTAGCCAGCACTTAAAGAAGACTTTCAAGTCTACCCGTCATAAGGCCGCCAGCCGGGAGGGAGGGCAGTTATGACCAGCATAGTCATGCGTTCCGCAGCTGTTGCTGGGGTTGCGGTTCTCGTCTCGCTTGGGGTCATTCTGGCCATCGGCTTTCTGGCCAAGGATCTGATCGGTCTCGATTCCTGGATCATCGGCACGGTCTGTCCGTTGCTCATCGCCGGGCCGACAAGCGCCTACATGTTTGCGCAAGGCGACAGGTTGAAGGCGGCGCATCGGGAGCTTGCCCGCACCCATGCCCAGCTGGCCGTCGCCCACAGGCGCCTGTCGCACAAGGCCAGTCGTGACGACATGACCGGCATGCTCAACCGCGAGAGTTTTTTCACGGCGATGGAGAACGCCAAGGAAAGAAACGGCGGCGCACTGCTCATCATCGATGCCGATCACTTCAAGGCCATCAACGACAGCTACGGCCACCTCACCGGGGACGAGGCCCTGCTGCTGATCGCCGGTGCCATCAAGCGTGCGATGCGCTCCGGCGACATACTTGGCCGTATCGGCGGTGAGGAATTCGCAGCCTTCCTGCATGGCGCCGACGAGCGGGAAGCCGCCCGCATCGCCGAGCGTATCCGCACGGAAGTCGAGCTGATCCTGTTCCGGCCGCTGGAGCGCACTGTCCGGTTGACGGTATCGATCGGCGGCGCGCTCTTCCAGGAAACGATGACGTTGCCCGATCTGATGCGCAGCGCGGACCTGCGGCTCTACGAAGCCAAGCGCCGCGGTCGCAATCTGGTGATCGTCGGCAACGCGGTCTCCCGCGCCGCCTGACAGGATCGGGCTCAGAGACCGTAGATGGCGATGCGCAGCAGCACCGCCGCCATCGCCAGCGCAACGATCATGATGCCCATGCCGATCGGCGATCCCCAGCCGTACCATTCCATGGAACGTTCGGCGAAACGCATTTCTTCTTCCCGCGACATCTGTGACTGGGCCATCGGGCCTCTCCTTCTCAAGGGTTCGACTTGTCGGCATCGCGACTTTCATCTAATGATAAATCAGTCGAAATGTTCGATAGATTGATAGTTAGATGATCGAAATAACTTCGTCAACCACGAATCGCGACGAGCTGCTTGGCGCGCTGCTCAGCGCCATCATGCGCTGGCAGGACGAGACGCAGAGTTTCGACGAGGCGGTGCGCGAGAAAATGGGCATCAACAGTGCGGAAGGCCGCTGTCTCAGCCTGCTCTATCACGGGCCGCAATCCGCAGGCGCCATTGCGCGTGTCTCGGGCCTGACGCCGGCGGCAGTCACGGCACTGATCGACAGATTGGAGGCGCGTGGTTTCCTGACCCGCACGCGCAGCACGGAAGACAGGCGCAAGGTGGTGGTCGAAGCCACCGAAAAAACGCGGGAGCTGTCGGCACGCTATTATGGCGGCATCGCCCGCGAGGGTGAGAAGATGCTGCGCACCTTCAGCGACGCCGAGCTTGGCACGATCCTGGAATTCATGACCGCGGCCGCAGACCTCCAGCACAACGAACTGCGAAAGCTGAAGGCAGGCGAACAGCCGGACTAGAGCGTTTCCGTTTTCACGGAAACGCTGAAACGCTCTAAGTTTTGTTTTCGCCGCATTTTGTAACGCCAAGTGATTGCACTTGACTACAAAAGGCTCTGGCGCAATCCGGCGGAGCCTTACGGTACGATCAGCGTGCCGGCGCCGTGCTCGGTGAAGAGCTCGAGCAGCACCGAATGCGGCGTCTTGCCATTGAGGATGACGACGCCTTCGACGCCGCGTTCGATCGCCTCGATGCAGGTCTCGACCTTGGGAATCATGCCGCCGGACACCGTGCCGTCGGCAATCAGAGCCTTGGCTTCCGCCACGGTCAGCTCGTCGATGAGCTTCTTGTTCTTGTCGAGCACACCGGGAACATCGGTGAGGAACAGCAGGCGCGTCGCCTTGACCGCGCCGGCGATGGCGCCGGCGAACGTATCGGCATTGATGTTGTAGGTATGGCCGTCGCGGCCGGGTGCCACCGGGGCCAGAACCGGGATCATTTCGGACCGCGCGAGCAGGTCGAGCAGGGTACGATCGACTTCGACCGGTTCGCCGACGAAGCCGAGATCGAGCACGCGCTCGATGTTGGAATCCGGGTCCTTGATCGTCTTGTGGGCCTTGCGGGCGAAGACCATGTTGCCGTCCTTGCCGCACAGGCCGATCGCCCATTCGCCTTCGGCGTTGATGAGTGCGACGATCTCCTTGTTGATCGAGCCGGCCAGAACCATCTCGACGATTTCGACCGTCTTTTCGTCGGTAACGCGCAGGCCGCCTTCGAAGCGCGACTCGATGCCCATCTTGGCCAGCATGGCCGCGATCTGCGGGCCGCCGCCGTGCACGACGATGGGATTGACGCCGGACTGCTTCAGCAGCGCGATGTCGCGCGCGAAGGCCTTGCCGAGTTCGATGTTGCCCATGGCATGGCCGCCATACTTCACCACGACCGTCTTGTTCTCGTAGCGCTGCATGTAGGGCAGCGCCCTCGAGAGCAGCGCGGCCTGCATCTCGGCGTTGGCGGCGGCTTCCGTCATGGCGATTTTCCCGGCTGGCTGGAAAGAAACGGCGAGGTCTTAGCGGGAAACGGCGAGGGGGGCAATCGATTGCAGGCGGGCAGTCCTGTTTTGGCGTATTGTCGGCTTCATCTGTTCGTGAACAGCGGTGAAACCGTCAAAGAGGTGTCACGATGACGGGGTTCGATTCGAAAACCCATTGGCAGGACGTCTACGCCACCAAGGCGACGACCGCCGTGAGCTGGTATCAGGAGACACCGGCCCCTTCGCTCGATCTGCTGCAACTGACGGGTGCCGGACCGGAAACCGGCATCATCGATATCGGCGGCGGTGCCTCGATCCTCGTGGACACGCTTCTGGGCCTCGGCTACGGCGATCTTTCCGTGCTCGATATCTCGCCGACCGCGCTTGAGGCCGCGCAGGCACGCCTGGGCAGATCAGCTGGCAAGGTCGAGTGGATTGTCGCCGATGTCACAGAATGGCGTCCCGAACGTTCCTACGACATCTGGCACGATCGTGCCGCCTTCCACTTCCTGGTCGAGGAGAGCAGCCGGAGCGCCTATGTCGAGCGGTTGCGCTCGGCCCTGCCTGTCGGGGGGCATGTGATCATCGGCACCTTTGCGCCGGATGGCCCGGAAAAGTGCAGCGGCCTGATTGTGCAGCGCTACGATGCACGATCCCTGGGTACGGCACTTGGTGCAGGCTTCCGGCTCATCGACAGCAGGCGGTACGACCATCTCACACCCTGGCGCGCGGTACAGCATTTCCACTTCGGTACGTTCTGCCGCGAGGCCTGAATTTCTGGAGCATGATCCCGGAAAGTGGGAACCGGTTTTCGGAAAAGATCATGCTCCAACAAAGAGATAGAGCGGAAGAGCGATTCTACCGGATCGCATTCCGCTCTAGTGCGGCACGCGCAATGGCGCGCGCCGCTTGAGCCAGCCGGAAATGGTCTCCATCTGCGCCGCGAGCGAAAGCAGGGTCTCTTCGTCGCCGGGGCGACCTGCGGCCTGGATTCCGAGCGGCAGGCCGTCGTCGGTGACATGGACCGGCAGGGCGATGGAAGGCTGGCCACTGACATTATGGATCGCCGGCCAATGGGTGAACCACAGGCTCTTGTCGAGCAGTTGCGAGAAGAAGCCCGGGACCCTCAGCAGTCGTGTCAGGTGCAGCCTGTCCAGGACGGTTTCAATGACTTCATCGACACCTTTCGGGCTCATCGCACCGCAGGCGAGCGGAGGATGTGCGATGATCGGCATCAGCACGGCGTCATAACGGGCGGTTGCGGCGATCATCTGACGGCAGGCAGTGTGGAGCCGTTCGAGCAAGGTGTAGGTCTCGCCGCCGGACATCAGTTCGCCGAAGCGTCCGAGCAGGCGTGTCGCGCGTTCGACATCGCCGGTGACGGACCTGCCGTTGCGGGCTTCTTCCATGCGAAGCGACCCGGCAACCGCCGAAGCGACACACATCGCAAAGGCGGTCATGAACGCTCGGTCGATCATCGGCAGATCGATCTCTTCCACCGTGTGACCACCTTCGCGTGCGATCGCCACCGCCTTGTCGAGCGCTTGCACCGTTTCGGTCGAAATCGGCAACCCGAGCGGTGATTGGCGGTACACGGCGAGACTGAGCTGTCCAGGCTGGCGGGCTGCTGCCGCCGTGAAAGTGCCGCGCGGTGGTCGCGCCGCATAAGGTGAAAGCGGGTCCGGACCGTGGGTCAGATCAAGCAACAGCGCACTGTCTCGGACAGACCGGGTGACGGCATGGTCGACGACGAAGCCGTACCAGCTCTCCGATACCAGCGGTGACAGCGGCACCCGACCGCGCGAGGTCTTGAGCCCGACCAGCCCCGTGCAGGCGGATGGCACGCGGATGGAGCCGCCGCCGTCGGACGCATGTGCCACCGGCACGACGCCTGCCGAAACCAGTGCGGAAGCGCCGCCGGAGGAGCCGCCGGTGGTGTGGCCGGTATTCCAGGGGCTGCGTGTGGCACCGAAAGCGGCGGATTCCGTCATGAGCCGCAAGCCGTATTCCGGCGTGGTGCTGGTGGCGATCGGGTTGAGACCGGCTGCCAGATAGCGTTCGGTCAGGACCGAGTTGAAATCTGGCACGAAAGGCGGAACGCGGCTGCCACCATGCATCGCGATGCCCTGGATGGCGATGCCGAGGTCCTTGATGGCGAAAGGTACTCCCGCCAGCGGCAGGGTGCGGTCGATCGTTTTCGCCCGCTGTCTTGCTGCATCGTAGAGGGGCTCTGCAATGGCGTCGATGTCGCCGCGCGTCGCCTCTGCCCGGGCGATAGCGGCATCAGCCAGTTCGAGCGGCGACAGCTCGCCATTGCGGACCAGGGCCGCCAGGCCAATCGCATCGTTTTCCCACAGCGTCCGCTCGACAGACATGCAGCCCTCCCAAGCCCTTGGAAAAGGCTATCGGGCTGTCGCTGGCTTTGCAATCGGCGCAGAAACGGCAGCCAGCGTCACTCCACTAGGCAAGGCGCGGCGGCCATCATAGTCTGGCACCGATGACGCCGCAGGACATCGCCAGACTGATCGTCCGGACTTCGCTGAAGGACCGGGCAGCGTTCGATCTGCTCTACCGGCAGACGAGCGCGAAACTTTTCGGTGTCTGCCTGCGTGTCTTGAGCGATCGCGCGGAAGCCGAAGAGGCGTTGCAGGAGGTGTTCGTCAAGGTCTGGACAAAGGCCGACCGCTTCGCCGTCTCGGAGCTGAGCCCGATGTCGTGGCTTATCGCGGTGGCGCGCAACCATGCCATCGATCGCATCAGGGCACGGCGCAGGCCGGCTGCCGAGATCGACACCGCGCTCGATGTGGCTGATCCGGCGCCGGGACCCGAGGCAATGGCGGTGGCGGGTGGCGAGGCCGACCGCATTCACCATTGCCTGGAGGAACTTGAGCAGGATCGGGCGGATGCCGTGCGGGGTGCGTATCTCAAGGGAGAGAGTTATGCCGAACTTGCGGAGCGCCATGGCGTTCCGCTCAACACGATGCGGACATGGCTGCGACGCAGCCTGATCAGATTGCGGGAATGCCTGGAGCGATGAGCGAGAGCGACCATACCGGACCGGAACGCGACGACGACGCGCTTGCCGCGGAGTATGTGCTCGGCGTGCTTTCGGCGGACGAACGTCAGGCGGCCACGCAGCGGATCGAACAGGATCCGGCCTTCGCGCGATTGGTCCATGCCTGGGAAGGTCGGCTTTCACCCCTTGCTGCCGGCTATGCCGAGGTGGAGGCGCCGGCCTCGGTGAAGGCAGGGATCGAACGCAGGCTATTCTCGGACGCTGTGGAGCAGCAGGATCGAGGCGGCCTCTGGTCCAGCCTTGTTTTCTGGCGCGGCCTGGCCGCCGCTGCCGTCGCGGCGCTGATGCTTGCCATCGCCGTCCCTTATCTCGGGGCGCCGTCTGCGCCGCCGCAGGCGGAACTGGTTGCGTCACTTTCCGGTGAAGGCAGCGATGTCCGTTATGTTGCGGTCTATGACGGAGTTCGCAACGAGGTGCGGCTGTCGCACCTTTCCGGCCGACTGGCAGCGGACAAGGATTTCGAACTTTGGCTGATCGAGGGCACGAATGCGCCGATCTCCGTCGGGGTCGTTCCCCTGGGTGCTACTGCGCAACTGAGCCCCGCTGCAGATGTTCGGGAGAAGTTGGGGCAAGGCGCGGTTCTTGCCATCAGCCTCGAGCCGAAAGGCGGCTCGCCGACCGGGCAGCCGACCGGACCCGTGGTTGCAGCCGGCGATCTGAAAGACATCTGATCCGACCGCGGCAGAAAAAAATCCGACCGGCTGAAACTCGCGAGGATCGTGTCCCGTATCTCCTCCTGTCCCCAAGAGGGTTGAACCAGAGGAGATTGAGACATGCACAAGATCACCAAGCTGCTGTTCGCAGGCACCGTGGCCATATCCGCACTCGCCGGCATCGCCTATGCCAAGAACCCGATGGTTGGCGGCGCGCCGATGTATGCCGAGAAGAACATCGTCGAGAACGCGGTGAACTCGAAGGATCACACCACGCTGGTTGCGGCGGTCAAGGCCGCGGGCCTGGTCGAGACGCTTCAGGGCAAAGGCCCATTCACGGTCTTCGCGCCGACCAATGAGGCTTTTGCGGCTCTGCCCAAGGGCACGGTCGAAACCCTGCTGAAGCCGGAAAACAAGGACAAGCTCACCAAGATCCTCACCTGCCATGTCGTTGCCGCCAAGGCGATGTCGGCCGACGTCGCCAAGATGGTCAAGGCTGATGGCGGCGCACACAAGGTCAAGACCGCCGGCGGTTGCGAGCTGACGCTGAAGGAGAAGGGTGGCAAGGTCACCGTGACCGATGAAAGCGGCAACGTCGCCCATGTCACGATCGCCGATGTCGAACAGTCGAATGGCGTCATCCACGTCATCGACAAGGTTCTGCTGCCCAAGATGTAACGGCAGGTCGGTTCCCGACGAAGAACGGGAATAAGGCACGGCGGCCGCGCGTTGGTCCTCCCAGACTGGCGTGCGGCCGCTCTTACTCAGCTTCGCGGGCATAAGATCAACAGCAAGTTGATTTCACGACTGTCGCTGATCGGGGCAGGATACAAAAAAGGATGAGGCTTATGGATCGGCGCGATTTCCTGCTTGGTACAGCCGCCGTGGCGTTGGCGGGAGTGGGCGCCTGGGCATTCTCGCGCCTTGGCAGCGTGCAGCCGGCGCGGGCCGAGACATTCGAGGTCCAGAAGACCGATGCCGAATGGAAAAGCCAGCTGACGCCCGAGCAGTATGCCGTGCTGCGCCAGGAGGATACCGAATACCCGGGCACCAGCCCGCTGCTCAACGAGCACCGGAAAGGTGTCTTTGCCTGCGCCGGTTGCGAGCTGCCGCTTTATGCGTCCGAGACGAAATTCGATTCAGGCACGGGCTGGCCGAGCTTCTGGCAGGCCTTGCCCAATGCCATCGGCACGCATGAAGACAGGACGCTCGGCATGGTGCGGGTGGAATGTCATTGCCGTCGCTGCGGTGGCCATCTCGGCCACATCTTCGATGACGGCCCACCGCCCACCGGCAAGCGCCATTGCATCAACGGCGTTGCCTTGAATTTCCAGGCCGCTGCCGCCTGACCAGGTCCGGGGTCACTGCAACTCAAGGGAAAGTTGCAGCGGTTTTCGGTCTGGAATTGCGTAAACGCTCTAGTGACCGCCGCCGCCTCCACCGCCGGCCGCGGTCGGCGGCCGCTTGATGACCATCACGAAGGCCGCCAGCGAGAGGAACAGCATCGTCAGCAGATAGAAGACGTCCATGAAGGACAGCAGTGCTGCCTGCTGGTGCACGATGGCCGACAGCTTGGAGAGGGCCGCGCTACCGGCATCCAGCCCGCCTTGCGACTGGAAGTTCAGCGTCATGTTGCGCAGCTTGTCCTGCGCGGCTTCGCTGCCCCACTGCACATGCTCCGACAGCCGGGCATAGTGGAAGGCGTTGCGGTCGATCAGGATGGTGTTGATCAATGCCAAGCCCACTGCTCCGCCAAGGTTGCGGGTCAGGTTGAACAGGCCCGAAGCATTCTTCAGTCGTGACGGCGGCAGGGTGCCAAGCGCAATGTTGTTGATCGCCACCATGCACAGCATCATCGAGGCGCCGCGCAGGATCTGTGGAACGAACAGCTCCCAGAAATCCCAGTCGGCGGTGAGATGTGTCATCTGCCAGGTGCCTGCAGCGAAGCCGACAAAGCCGGTCGCGATCATCAGGCGCGGGTCGAGCTTGTTCGACAGGATGCCGGAGACCGGCGCCGTCAGGAACATGGCGAGACCGGACACGAACAGCGCCTCGCCGATCATCATGGAATCATAACCGCGGATGCGGCCGAGATAGATCGGGTAGAGATAGGTGAGCCCGTAGAGGCCGATACCCATTACGAAGGAGAACAGCGAACCGAAGGCGAAGTTGATGTTGCTGAAGGCACGCAGGTCGACGATGGGCTCCTCGGCGGTGAACACGCGCCAGAAGAACACGATCGCGCCGACCGTCATGACGATGGCGAAGATGAACACCGACTGCTCCTGCAGCCAGTCGTGGTTGGGCCCTTCTTCAAGCACATATTCCAGCGAGCCGAGGAAAGCGGCCATGCCGGCGAGGCCCCACCAGTCGAACTTCTTCAAAAGGCTCATGTCGGGCTTGTCGAAATCGATCAGCGTCCAGGCCGCCGTCGCCACCATGATGCCGGGCACGACATTGATCAGGAACAGCCAGTGCCAGGACATGGCGTGGCTGATGTAGCCGCCGACTGTCGGGCCGATGGTTGGCGCCAGCGTGGCGACCAGGCCGATCATCGGCGAGACGATGGCGCGCCGCGATGGTGGGAAGATGGTGAAGGCGGCTGCGAAGACCGAAGGAATCATGCCGCCGCCGATGAAGCCCTGGATCGCCCGATAGATGATCATCTGGTCGATGTTGGTGGCTGTGGCCGCCAGCGCACTCGCAGCGGTGAAGCCGGCGGCGGAGATCGTGAACAGCACGCGTGTCGACAGCATGCGGCTCAGGAAGCCTGACAGCGGGATCATGATGACTTCCGCGATCAGGTAGGAGGTCTGAACCCACGGGATCTCGTCGGAGCTGGCCGAAAGGCCGGCCTGGATCTCGGCGAGCGACGCCGAGACGATCTGGATGTCCAGGATCGCCATGAACATGCCGAACACCATCGCCAGGAAGGCGATGACGCGCCGCGGTTCGATGTGATCGACAGGCCTTGCTGCGGCAACGGCGTCGATGCTCGACATGGTAGCTTCCCGCTATTTGGTCGTTGCTGACGGTGCAGTGCGGCTGTCGACGTCGACGATGACGCTGAGACCCGCGCGCAGCCTGCCTGTCGCGATGGCTTCGGGTGACACATCGATGCGCACCGGCACGCGCTGCACCACCTTGGTGAAGTTGCCGGTGGCGTTCTCCGGCGGCAGCATCGAGAACACCGCGCCGGAGGCGGGCGCCAGCGAGGAGACGGTTCCTTCGAATGTTTCATTGTGCAGAGCATCGACCGCGATGCGCACCGTCTCACCCGGCACGAGGCGGGCAAGCTGTGTTTCCTTGAAGTTGGCGACGACATAGAGCTTGTTCATCGGCACGATGGCCGCCAGCTTCTGGCCCGGGCTGACGAGATTGCCCTTTTCCACCGAACGGTTGCCGACGACGCCATCATAGGGAGCCCGCAGCACGGTGAAGCCGAGGTCGCGCTCGGCCTTGTCCTTGGTCAGGCGCAACGATGCCTGCGTGCTGGCTGATTCCGCGCGCTGAGCTTCCAGCACGCCGATATTGGCCTTCGCCGCAGCGATCTGTGCATCGGCGCTGGCCAACGAAGCACGGGTCTGGTCGACCGCGGTCTGCGCATCGTCCAGCTGCGCCTGCGTGGCGACATGCGTCTTCAGCAGTTGCGCCGTGCGTCCCTGGGTGCGCTGGGCATTGTCCGCAGCGGCCTGAGCCGAATTCTTCTGCGCTTCGGCCTGCTGCAGGGAGGCATGAGCGGCGGTGATCTGCGCGTCGATGCGCGCCAGCGTCTTGTCCAGCGTCGCGATCTGGGCGGCGGCCTGGTCGACGGCGATGCGGTAGTCGCCGGAATCGACGATGAACAGCGGGTCGCCGGCCTTCACTTGCTGGTTGTTCTCGACCTTGATCTCATCGATGTAGCCGGAGACCTTCGGCGAGACGAAGGCCATGTCGGCCTGTACATAGGCGTCGTCCGTCGAGATCATGAAACGGCCATCGGTCCAGTAGCCGTAGCCGTACCAGAGGCCGGTGCCGACCAGGCCCAATCCGATGATGGGCAGCAGCAGCGAACGTACCGAGCGCTTCTTCTTTGCGGGCGCCGGTGCTTCGGCCGCAGTTTCCACCGGCGCGGTCGGCGCTTCGGCGGATGGTGCCTTGGCATTCGGAAACGGATGCACCTCGGCGGTGGTCGGGGTAGAAGAGTTCGACATGGCTACGCTCTTGTGATTTGCGAACTGAACCGTTCGGTTCGATGTTGACTTAACGTAAGAACAAGCCCATATCAAGTGACATCGAACCGATTGGTTCGAATTATTTTACGCGTACAGGGAAAATGAGCGAAACTCTCATAGATACCGAAACGAAACCGGACAAAGTCGAGAAAGCCGACGAGCTCTCCGGCCGCGGGCGGCCCGCCGCGGGTCAGGATCCGGTCAAGCGCGACCAGATCATGGAAGGTGCCCGGCGCGTCTTCATGGACAAGGGTTTTGACGCGGCTTCGATGAACGACGTCACCCGCGAAGCCGGCGTCTCGAAGGGTACGATCTACGTCTACTTCGACAACAAGGAAGAGCTGTTCGAGGCCCTGGTCGAGGAAGAGCGCTGCAAGATCTTCCAGAATCTCTATGAGGTGCTCGACCGCGAGGACAATCTGCGGGATGTCCTCGAGGACTTCGGCATGGCTCTTTCCTACAAGATCACCTCGGACAAGGTGGTGATGGCGCAGCGCACCGTCATCGGCGTCGCCGAGCGCATTCCGGAGCTCGGCCTGCGTTTCTACGAGAAGGGGCCCAAGCAGGGTCATGCCAAGGTGGAGGCTTTCCTCAACCGGGCGATCGCAAAGGGCCTGCTTGAGATAGCCGACGTCGATCTAGCCGCCTACCAGCTCTCCGAACTCTGCATGGCAGGCCTGCTCAGGCAGCGCCTTTACGGCTACCGGCGCCAGTCGCCTGCTGACCATGAGATCCGCTATGTGGTGCGGGCGGGCGTCGACGTCTTCCTGAAGGCCTATGGCACGGAAGCGTTCGCCGCGCAGGACAAGGCACGCCGCACAGACTGATACCAAAGGTCCAGGATGTTGACACATCCAGGACGCCTCAATCGCCGGCGCGGCCCATCCAGGTCGCCACAGAAAAACAAAAAGGTTGGAGCGTTTCCACGTTTCGGTAAAACGGAAACACCCCAGCTTCGCGCCAACGGGCGCGGCGCGCTGCAATGGTCATTCGATATGACCATGGATATGAGGTGGTTTATCCGCCGTTGGCGACCAGAACGATCGCTGCGCGCAGGTCCTCAAGCCCGTCCACTTTCTCGGATGACGTTGCCAGCACGCCGGGGAAAGCTGCCGGCCGCTTCTTGATCTTGGCCAGCGTCTCTTCGATCAGGCGCGGCACGCCGGCAGCCTTGATCTTATCCGTCTTGGTCAGCACGATCTGGTAGGAGACAGCCGCCTTGTCGAGCAGGGTCAGCACGTCCTCGTCGTTCTTCTTGATGCCGTGACGCGCGTCGATCAGCACATAGACACGCTTCAGTGTCACCCGGCCCTTCAGGTAGTCGAAGACAAGCTTCGTCCACTGGTCGACCTGCTCCTTCGGCGCCTGCGCATAGCCGTAGCCCGGCATGTCGACCAGGGCCAATGGCGGCAGGTCGGCACCTTCACCGGAAAAGCCGTCGGGCACGAAATAGTTGAGCTCCTGCGTCCGGCCGGGTGTGTTGGATGTGCGCGCCAGCCCCTTCTGGCCGACCAGCGCATTGATCAGCGACGACTTGCCGACATTGGAACGGCCGGCAAAGGCGATCTCCGGCGGGCCTTCGGGCGGCAGGAACTTCATGGCGGGCACGCCGCGGATGAAGATCCATGGCCGCGTGAAGATGTCCTCGCCGACCGCAGTAACTGTTTCTGCGGTCACTTCGAGGCCTCGAGCCGGTCGATGTCGGCGCCGCGGATGGCATCGAGGTTGCGGGTGATCTTGTCGGCGGGCCAGTCCCACCAGGCGATCTGCCGCAGGCGCGCGATGGTTTCGTCGTCGAAGCGCATCTTCACCACCTTGGCGCTGTTGCCGGCGGCAATCGCATAGGGTGGCACGTCTCGGGTCACCACCGACTTCGCGGCAATGATCGCGCCATCGCCGATCTTCACGCCGGGCATGATCGCGGTGTTCATGCCGATCCAGACGTCGTTGCCGATCACCGTGTCGCCACGCAATTCGGCTTTCCAGGTCGCGACGTCGAAGCCCTTTTCCCAGCCGTGGCTGAAGATGTTGAACGGATAGGTCGAAAAGCCGCCCATGACGTGGTTGGCGCCGTTCATGATGAAACGGGCGCCTTCGGAGATGGCGCAGAACTTGCCGATGATCAGCTTGTCGCCAATGAACGGGTGATGATGCAGCACGCAGGTCTCGACGAAACTCTCGGGCCCGCCAGGATCGTCGTAATAGGTATAGTCGCCGATCTCGATGTTGGGAGCGTGGACGATCGGCTTGAGGAAGCCGACCCGATTGTGATGCAGCGTCGGATGCTTGGTGTTGGGATTAGGGCCGTTCATTGTGATCTCCGGCGAGATTGCGGCGGAACTGAAAGATAGCCCAATCTTTTCGCCAATAGCAAAAGGCCCCGGCTATGCCAGGGCCTTTTTCCAAAGGGATAGCTTGGCTCGCTACTCTGCGGGCGTTGGTTTCTTCTTGAAGAGACCGGCCAGATTGTCCCACAGCTCGATCTTGGCGCCCTGGCGCTTCATGATCGCGCCCTGCTGCAGGATCGACAGAAGGTTGTTCCACGCCCAGTAGATCACCAGGCCGGCCGGGAAGCCCGCCATCATGAAAGTGAAGATCACCGGCATCCAGTTGAAGATCGCGGCCTGCGTCGGATCCGGCGGTGCCGGGTTCATGCGCATCTGCAGGAACATGGTCACGCCCATCAGCAGCGGCCAGATGCCGATATGCAGCATGGCCGGCGTGGCGAACGGCAGCAGGCCGAACAGGTTGAGCAGCGACGTCGGATCGGGTGCCGCCAGATCGTGGATCCAGCCGAAGAACGGCGCGTGCCGCATTTCGATGGTGACGTAGAGCACCTTGTAGAGCGCGAAGAACACCGGGATCTGGATCAGCACCGGCCAGCAGCCGGCGATCGGATTGATCTTCTCGGTCTTGTACAGCTCCATCATCGCCTGCTGCTGCTTCATCTTGTCGTCCGCGTATTTTTCGCGGATTTCCAGCATCTTGGGCTGCACCTTCTTCATGTTCGCCATCGACTTGTACGACTTGTTGGCGAGCGGGAAGAAGATTGCCTTGACGATGACGGTGGTGGCGAGGATCGCCAGGCCGAAATTGCCGAAGAACTTGTAGAGCGTGTCGATCAGCCAGAACATCGGCTTGGTGATGAAGGAGAACCAGCCCCAGTCGATCAGCAGATCGAAGCGGCGGATGTCGAGATCCTTCTCGTAGGCATTGATCTTCGACACTTCCTTGGCGCCGGCGAAGACCAGCGATTCCACCGTGGCCGACTGGCCGGCCTCGACGGTGATCGGGTCGGTCAGGAAGTCGGACTGATAGCGCGGACGGCCATCGTCGAAATAGGCGAAGCGCGGCTGGAACGGCTGCTTTTCGGTCGGAACGAGCGTCACCGCCCAGTATTTGTCGGTGATGCCGAGCCAGCCATTGGTCGACTTGGCTGGCACATACTGCTTGTCCTTCTCGACGGACGCGTATTTGTGCTCCTGCAGGCCTTCCTCGCCGGTCACGCCGATCAGGCCTTCATGCAGCACGTAGATCGACGGCGTGCTCGGCTTGTCGAAGCGGGTGACGCGGCCATAGTTCGACAGGGTGACAGCCGCCGAACCGGAGTTCTGCACGGTGTCCGAAACCTTGAACATGTAGTTCGCGTCGACCGAGATGGTGCGCTTGAAGGTCAGGCCCTTGTCGTTGGTATAGGCGAGTGTCACCGGCGTCGTCGGCGTCAGCGTGGCGTTGCCGTCGACCGTCCAGACCGTGTCCGGGCTCGGCACCTTGCCGGTGGCTTCGTTGCCGACGAAACCGAGCTCGGCATAGTAGCCGTTCGGCAGCGCAGACGGGTTGAGCAGCTCGATCTCGGGCGAATTGTTGTCGACGGTCAGCCGGTAGCGCTTCAGCTTGAGGTCGTCGAGACGCGCGCCGGTAAGGTTGATCGAGCCTTCGAGGCTGGGCGTATCGATCTTGACGCGGCTGGTGGCGGCAAGCGCCTGCTCGCGTCCGGCCGGGGTTGCACCGTCCGTGCCGGGCAGGCTTGGCACTGCGCCGGGCTGGGCTGGTGTCTGTGTACCCGTCGCTCCCGCTGCCGGGGCTGTCTTGGCCTGGCGCTCGGCCTCGATACGTGCCGTCTCGCGCTGGGTTTCGACGCGCGGGTTCATGTAGAACACCTGCCACAGCGTCAGGATCAGCACCGACAAGGCGATGGTGATGAAGAAATTGCGGTTGTTTTCCATCGAGACCTTGGCCTGTCGCGCTAGCGTTTTGCGTGGATACGGCGGGAAAGCTCGGCTTTCAGCTCACCGAATGGCGCGGTGAGGACATCCTCGCGCCCCACGATGACATAGTCATGGCCGCTTTCCATGTCAGCGGCGGCATAAGTGCGCACGGCTTCTTTCAGCCGCCGGCGGACCCGGTTGCGCACGACGGCGTTGCCGACCTTCTTGGTGACCGTGAACCCGACACGCGGCGCTTCATGATCGCCGCGGTTCAGCACTTCAACGAGGAAAAACCGCCCGCGCCGCTTTTCGCCGCGCCGGACGGTCAGGAAATCCGTGCGTTTCAGAAGCCGTTTGGGTGCCTGTCCCATTGGCCGGGTCGAGGGCAACGGCCGTGGCGTCCGCTTAGGCGGACAGCCGCTTGCGACCGCGGTTGCGGCGAGCAGCGACGACGCCGCGGCCACCCTTGGTAGCCATGCGGGCACGGAAGCCATGCCGGCGCTTGCGGACGAGCTTGGAGGGTTGGTAGGTACGCTTCATTTGTTTAAATACCGCGGCGTGCGGCCCTTCTTGTGTCTGTCACTGTGTAACAGGAGCTTGTTGGCTGGGCCCTGTTTGGCGCGATCGAAACCGCGCCGGGTTCTGGGGCCCGAGCGTGAGCGGGGCTTATAGGTAGAAGGGTTTTGGAAGTCAATCCGACTCAGGCGGCAAAGATTCGCTAGCTATCGCACATTGCGCCATATAGCTGGAAATTCCGTCACAATTGCCTAGTTTGGATCAGAAGGCATGGCGGCAGGTGTATGAGCGTCGAACCTTCCACGATCGAGAATACGGAGGCCACCAGGCCTGCGACCGGCGCCCTGGCCAGGGTCGTGCCGCTGGCGCGTGGCCTGTCGGCCAAGCTGATCCTGCTCACCATCGTTTTCGTGCTTCTTGCCGAAGTGCTGATCTTCCTGCCCTCGATCGCCGACTACAGGACGCGCTGGTTGCGCGAGCGCCTCAACACGGCGGCAGCCGTGTCGGTGGTTCTGGTGGAAGGTGATCCTGGCGCGCTGTCCCGTACCGCCCAGGATGACCTGCTGATGGCGCTTGGCGCGAAGGCTATCGCGGTTCGTGATGGCGATGCCTCGCGCCTTCTGGCGGTTGCGGCCATGCCGCCGAAGGTCGACGAGCATATCGATATCGCCAACACCGGCATGTTCGCGCAGCTCTCGGACGCGCTTGAAACCCTGTTCTGGGGCGGAGACCGCACGTTGCGCATCTTCGGGCCGGTCGGCGAGCAGGGCCGCGAGTTCGAGCTGATCATGCCGGACTACCGGCTGCGTGCCGCCATGCTGTCCTTCTCGCGCAACATCGCCCTGATCGGGCTGCTGATCTCTGTCTTTTCCGCCATGCTCGTCTATGTCGCCGTCGACCGCATCATGATCCGCCCGGTGCGGGCGATGACACGTTCGATGCTGTCCTTCTCGGAAGCGCCGGACGATCCGGGCCGGATTGTATGCCCGGCCGACCGCGACGACGAAATCGGCGTCGCCGAGCGCGAACTGGCGCAGATGCAGGGCCGGCTGCAGAAAATGCTCGCCGAACAACGGCATCTTGCCGATCTCGGCCTCGCCGTCTCGAAGATCAACCACGACATGCGCAATGTGCTGGCATCGGCGCAGCTTTTGTCCGACCGCCTGCTGCAGGTGAAGGATGCCAGTGTCCAGGCCTTCGCGCCGAAACTGCTGAAAGCGCTGGACCGCGCCGTTTCCTACACCGAAGGCGTGCTGGCCTATGGTCGCGCGCAGGAGGCACCGCCGGCCCGCCGCATGCTGCGCCTGCGCCAGCTCGTCGATGAGGTGCACGGCCTGCTCGACATCGGCGACGGCATCGATTTCGAGAACGGCGTCGACGCCGCTTTCGAGATCGATGCCGATTCCGAACAGCTGTTTCGCGTCCTGACCAATCTGTCGCGCAATGCCGTGCAGGCCATGGCTGCCGACACCGAAGGCGCCGTGGTGCGGCGTCTGGTCATATCGGCGGACCGGACCGGCGGCATCAGCCAGATCCTGGTCATGGATACCGGCCCCGGCCTGCCCCCGAAGGCGCGCGAGAACCTGTTCCTGGCTTTCCGCGGTTCGGCGCGCAGCGGCGGCACCGGCCTTGGCCTCGCCATCGCGCATGAACTGGTGCGCGCCCATGGCGGCAAACTCGAGCTTGTCGAAAGCATCGGCGGACGCACGGTCTTTTCGGTGAGCATCCCCGACCAGCCCGTCAGTCTCGACCGTGCCCGCCGCGGTCTCAGGCGCTCGGCCTGACGGCGGCCGTGAGCCGCCTTTCACGACGACGGCAAAACTTTTGCATTGATCGCTTGCTTTTCGGAATTTGAGTCGTTAGGGAACACCTCGCATCGCGGCTGGCACCAAACGCAGGCCGTGAATGCTGTCAGGCAAAGCCTGTTGCGCGCCCGTAGCTCAGCTGGATAGAGCACCAGACTACGAATCTGGGGGTCAGGAGTTCGAATCTCTTCGGGCGCGCCATCTAAACTTCCAGAATTTCCATTTTAGCGCGTTGCAAGTCGCGCACGCGCAAGCACGTTTCGCTGCTATCCAGCGACACAAAACCGCCACCAACCGCAAGCAATCCGTCGACGTCCTGATCTGGAAAGACGTCACGATGAAACGTTGCTGCCTTGCGGTTGCTTTCGGAGCCTTGCTGGCCATGCAAGGCACGAACCATGTCGTCGCTGCGGATCTCATGGGTTTCTGGGATCAGCGCGAGCGAGGTGGAAACAGCTTCAACGAAGCGCCTCCCGGTGAAGAGTATTTCAAGGCACTTGCGGCGACGGGCGCGACCTGGGTGCGCCTCACCTTCAGCAAATGGAAGGGCGAAGGACGGGATTTCCTGATCGGCGACGCGGATCGTTACGAGGGTCTGAAGGCCAAGGACCTTGCAACGCTCCGCAAGGTGCTCGACGCGGCGCAGGCCGCAAAGCTGAAGGTCGTCGTGGTCCCGCTCAGTCTGCCGGGTGCCCGCTGGGCGCAGCAGAACGGCGGCAAATTCGACGATCGGCTCTGGTCGGATCCTGCCTTCGCCGAGCAGGCGGTTCGTTTCTGGTCCGACCTTGCCACCGCGCTCAAGGATCATCCGGCCATTGCGGCCTACAACATCGTCAATGAACCCGCGCCAGAGAAGACGACGGGCCTTGCCGAAAACGGTTCATCGCGCGACCTCGCGGCATGGCAGGCACAGCAGGCGGGCAGCCCGCGCGATCTGACAAAGCTCTATGAACGGATCGTCACGGCGATCCGCGCCGTCGATCCCGTCACGCCGGTGATGGTCGACAGCGGTTACTATGCCAATCCGCGTTCGCTTGCTGCCTGGCCAAAACCGCTCTCCGACGATCGGGTGCTGTACGCTTTCCACATGTACGAGCCCTATCAGGCGACCAGCGTACCGAACATGAAACGCAAGACCCCGCTTCGCTATCCGGGCGTGAAAACGGACTATGCGGGTGGCACGATTGCCTGGGACCGCGATGCCGTGGGCGCCCACATCGACACGGCGTTCGACTGGGCGCAGGCGCAGGGTCTGAAGCCGACACGCATCGTGGCGGCGGAGTTCGGCTGCATGCGCCTGTGGGCGGATTGCGGGACCTATCTCAAGGATGTCATGGACGCCGTCGACGCGCGCGGCGGTCACTGGGCCTTCTATTCATTTCGTGAGGACGCCTGGGACGGGATGGACTACGAACTGCCCGCCAGTCTGAAGCCCGGCCAGTTCTATTGGCTCAGCGAGCAGAAGAAGGCCGGCAAGCTCCCCCGAAATGGCGAGCTTATGCAATTGTTGAAGCAGAGGATGTCCGCGAACCCCTGACGCATGATCCCCGACACCGCAGCCTGACGATCACATCAGCAAGGCGCGCTGATCGCCGATGAAATCGGTCAAGGCCTCGGCGAATGCGTCGCGGTCAGCATCCGCAATCTCGAGACTCAATGCGTACATGCCGCGCGGCGCGAGATAGATACCCTTGCGCAGCATGTGGAAGAAGAACAGCTCCTTGAGCTGCTGGTCGGCTGCGCGCACGTCACCTGCCGAGCGGATGGGGGCGCGAGCGAAGTGAATGGTTCCGAGCGATCCGAGCCCGGTGAACTGGAGCGGCGCCTGGTTCTCGACCGCGATGCGATTGAGATCGGCGCGGAACCGGTCGCCGGACGCGGACAGATCGGATGCGGCCTGGCGTGTGTAGATCTGCGTCAGCGCGGCGTGGCCGGCACTCATCGTCAGGATGTTGTTGTTGAACGTGCCGGCATGCGAGAAGGCGCCGTCGCGCGCCGGATCGAACCGTTCCATCAGGTCGCGCCGGCCGCCGAAGGCGCCGAAGGACATGCCGCCGCCGATGTATTTCCCGAGCGTCGTCAGATCGGCGGATATGCCGAGCATTTCCTGCGCACCGCCGCCCGACAGGCGTGACGTCATCACCTCGTCGAAAATCAGCAGCGCGCCGCAGCGGCTTGCCTCGGCGCGCAGGAGATCGAGAAAGGCGCGCTCGGCCGGCACGCATCCGCCGGCGCCGAGCATCGGCTCGACCAGTATCGCGGCACAGTCGCGCCCGTGGCGCTTCAACAGGTTGGCCGTTCCCTCGACGTCGTTGTAGACGCCGAGCACCACGTCGTAGGGCGCATTTGTCGGCGCGTGTCCGCTGGCGAAATTCAGCAGGCCGCCATGATAGCCGCCGTCGAATGCCAGGACCGTCTTGCGGCCGGTGATCGCGGTCGCCGTCGCCAGCGCCATCAGGTTGGCCTCGGTACCGGAATTGGTGAAGCGCACCAGGTCGATCGAGGGAAAGCGATCGCATACCGCTTCCGCGAAAAGCGCCTCGTTTTCCGTCTGCGTCGAAAGATTGAGGCCGATGGCCAGCGCGCGTTCGACCGCGGCGCGAATGACGGGATGGGAATGTCCAAACAGGCCTGCCGTGTATTCCCCGAGGAAATTGACATAGGCGTGGCCGTCAACGTCCTGGAAGCGCGAACCCGTCCCTTGCGCGATGACCAGCGGGAACGGTCGGTGGAACAGGATGCTGCGCGTGTTGCCTCCCGGCATCGAGCGCCGCGCGCGCTGGTGATGGTCGGCGCTGACGGGATTGTCGCGTGCGAACGCGTTGCGTGCCGCAGCGATTGCCTGCGCCATCTGTGCCTTGTCGCTGACCGATGACCTGCCAGGTTTTCCAATCGGCTCGTTCATGCATCCTCCCGACGCGTTGATCGTCCTCTTGACCATTTCCTGTACACTGAACAGGAAGCCTTGTCCAGTGTACAGGTGGCAAAGAAGGCGGAAGCGGTTTAGGGTAACGCCGTGAATCACAAAGGTAAGGTGGGAACGGGACGATCTTGGCGACAAAAGCGCAAGGCAAGAAGCGAGCCGGATCGGATCTGTTGACGCGCAACCAAGTCATCGACACCGCGTTGACCTTGATCGACGAGCAAGGCCTCGATGGGTTCAGCGTGCGCGAACTGGCACGCGCGCTGGGCGTTTTTCCAACCGCGCTCTACTGGCATGTCAAAGGCGGCCGCAACGAGCTGCTCGCAGCGGTCGCGGCACGCGCGCTGGAAGATGTCTCACCTCAACCCGGTGCGGGCGACGAGTGGAAGGACTGGCTGCGCCAGCTCTTCCACCGCTACCGCACAGCACTGAGCCGCCATCCCAACGTGGCGCCGCTGCTCGGCGCCCAGCTTGTCTCGAATGCGGGCGTCAACCCGGTGCTGGTCGAACGGATTCTGGCGGCGCTGCATGGCGCGGGCTTTCGCGGCGTCGCGCTCGTCGACGCCTACAATGCCACGCTGGCGGCGATGCTTGGCTATGTCACGCTCGAATTCGCACCGGCGCCGTCCGACGAACCGGACCGTTGGGCGAAGGAATTTCAGCAGGCGCTCAAGGCGTTGCCTGAAGGGCGCTATCCGCACCTGCAGCAGAATTTTCAGTTGCTGGCCAATCGCGCCTTCGTGCTGCGATGGGAAAGTGGCGACACCAATCCGCTCGTCGGCGGATTCGAGATGTTCGTCGAGGCGTTCGTGCTCGGCCTGGAGCGGAAGCTGCAGACGTTGCCGCCCACTGCGGACGAGCGCAGCTAGGCGCCCCATCCAGTCGACCTCACTTCCCGCTCTTTCGCCGTATCAGCTCGAATATGCCCGAAATGTCCTCGTGTCCGAATCCGGCGCTGTCCCGTTTGCGGAACAAGTCCAGCATGGGGTCAAGCAGATCGGTGGCGACGCCCTGTTCGCGGGTGGCGGTGAGGATGTTGTCGAGGGAGGCCGCCTGCATGCCGAGGTTCGACACCACATCCTTATCGTGACGGCCGCTGTCGATCTTCTCGGCATATCCAGGCAGCTCGCCCATCATTGCCGTCATCCACGGACCAAGCAGCTTGAAAAACGCCCCGGCCGGAATGCCTTCGGAATCGACGAGCGCGCTGGCATGGAAGAAGCCCGCGAAAAGCCCGTACATGCCGCTGAGCAGCGCAAGGTCGTGCAGCGATGCCAATCCGGCGTCCGTGCCGAGATAGTTGGCGGCGCCAAGGTCCTTGAGCGCATCGGCATGCGCATCGAAAGCTGCCTTCGACCCGCTGTAGAGGATGAGCGCGTGCTCCCCGCCGATCATCGGAGGCGTCGCCATGATGCCGCCGTCGAGATAGGCGGCACCCAGTCCGGTAACCCGCTCGGCCATGGCGCGCGCCTGTGCCGGGGTGCCGTTGGTGAGATTGACCAGCGTGCGTCCGGGGAGCGCTGAAGCCGCCTGATCGATCACCGCTGCCGACGCGGCATAGTCCAAAACGCACATCACGGTGACGTCGCTTGCCGCGATGGCGTCCTTGGCGGACTTCACTTCGCGTGCACCTTTGGCGAGCAGCGGGACAGCTTTGTCGGGTGTGCGGTTCCACACCGTGAGCCTGTGGCCTTGCTGGAGAAAGCGGGTGGCGAGTGCCTGCCCCATGGCCCCAAGGCCGAGGATCGAGATGTTGGCCATATCCGTGTGCGTCTTTCCTGGTTCGAAACCCCGCCCATCGCGGTGGTGGCAAAGAGATGCGGAATTGGACGCAGAAGCTGTAGTAGGGTATCCGTAGACCCATCGTCCACATATCGGAACGATGGCCACCAATGCTCAATCTCAACGACCTCTTTGTTTTCGTTCAGGTGGTGAACCACGGCGGCGTTGCTGCCGCGGGGCGTGCTCTGGGCATTCCCAAATCGACGCTCAGCAAACGGCTTTCCGAACTGGAAAAGGCGATTGGCGTGCGCCTGATCCAGAGGACGTCGCGCAATTTCACCGTGACCGAGATCGGCCGGGATTTTCATCGCCATGCAGCCGCGATGCTCATCGAGGCGGAGGCGGCGGAGGACGTCATCAAGGGGCGTCTGGCCGAGCCCAGTGGAACCGTGCGCATCACCGCATCATTGCCCATTGCCCAGTTCCATCTGGCGCCGCTGCTTCCGCGTCTCGCGGCGAGCTATCCGAAGGTGCGTGTCGTGCTCGATGTCTCCGACAGGTTGGTGGACATCGTGCAGGAAGGTTTCGACATCGCCATTCGCAATCATTTCGGCCCGTTGCCCGATACCGATCTGGTGCAGCGTCGAATCGACTACGACCCTGCCTGGCTCGTCGCGTCGCCCGGATACATCGCGGAGAGGGGCGTGCCGTCCCGTCCCGAGCAGGCGAACGGGCTCGACGGGCTGATGGCATCGTCGTCCGATCGCGCCTGGACGCTTCACAATGACGAGGGCGCGGCCGCCGATGTCACGCCGTCACCGCGCTATGTCGCCAACGAAACCGTGTCCTTGCTGGAAGCGGCCAAAGCGGGACTCGGCGTGGCTTGTCTCGCCAGCAGCTTCTGTGCGGCGCTGATCGGATCGGGCGTGCTTGTCCGCATACTGCCGGGCTGGACGGCGCGTGGCGTGACCACGACGCTGCTGATGCCGCATCGGCGTGGGCAGTTGCCCTCCGTCCGGGTGGTTGCCGACCATCTGATTCGCGAGCTTTCGCAGCGGACGTCGCGGGCCGGCCTGCCCGACCCGGGTTCCGGTTTGTGAGCGCCGGGCATAGGGCTGTTCCTGTTCAGCTGCCTACGCCGCCATGCGACTGGCGGCGAGTACCGCTCCCATCCGCTCGACCAGTTCCGATACAGGTCCGGCACTTTCCCAGGAATAGATGGAGACGGCCATCGCCGGGCCGATGCCGAAAGGCGCGTATTGCCGCACGCGATAGCTCGCCGTCGCGCTTCGCGGCAGCAGCGACAGGCCGAGACCTGCCTCCACCGCCACCAGGACGTTGTGGAGGCTGCTGCCCGAGAAGGCGATGTACCAGCGAAGCTCCTCGCCTTCGATGCGTTCGAACATCGCCTCGCGGTAAAGGCCACCGGGAGGGAATGTGACCAGCGGGATCGGGTTGGGCCACCTGGCTGGTGCATCCGCGCTTTCGAACCAGGCCATGGTTTCCGGAAACGTCGCGCGGCTATCGGGTTCGGCCTCCGGTTCCTTGACCACCGCGATATCGAAGTCGCCGGCGCGATAGCGCCGGGTCAGGTCACGGCTCAACCCGGCGGTGACATCCAGCTGGGTGCCGCGATGGCGCTGGGCAAAGTCGTTGAACACCTTTGCCATCGCGGCGCTGACGATGTCTTCGGGAACGCCGATGCGGATGGATGTCGTGCCTGCCGGATCGCGCAGGGCGGCTTCCGCCTCCTGTTGCAGGGCCAGGATGCGCCGGGCGTAACCCAGAAGCCGTTCGCCGGCCAGTGTCGGCTCTACCGGCCGCGCGGCGCGATCGACCAGCATCGATCCGACCGTTTCTTCGAGCCGGGCGAGCTGCTGGCTGATGGTGGATTGCGTCATATGAAGCCGGTCCGCCGCGAGCGTGAAGCTGCCGGCATCCACGATGGTGGAGAAAGCGCGAAGAAGGCGTGGATCAAGCATGGCGGATGCCCCAGGGTAATATGAGGTCTGTATCTATAATCGTAATGTATTTGATCCAGACATTTAATTTCCAAATATCTGGATCAGTCCTTATCTGGATACCGTGACCAGCGGCCTGGAGGTCGCCAGCCGGTTTGGGCAAACAGCACGGGGATTGCGATGTTTCGTCGATCTGTTCTTCTGGGTGTCGCATGCCTGCTGCTGGCCCCGGCCCCACTCATTGCTTCAGGGAAAACCATGAGCGAACCAGCCTTGCACGTTGCCGCGACGAGCGGCGATGTCGCGTCCGTCAAGAAACGCATTGCCGAGGGGCGAAGATCGATGCGCGGGACGGCAGCGGTGCCACCGCGCTGCTGGTGGCCACCCACGGCAATCAGGTCGAAGTCGCCAAGGCGCTGATCGAAGCCGGAGCCGACGTCAACGCCAAGGACAACATCGAGGACAGCCCGTATCTCTATGCCGGCGCCCGTGGTCATCTCGAAATCCTCAGGATGACGCTGGCGCACGGCGCCGACCTCAAGAGCATCAACCGTTATGGCGGCACGGCGCTCATTCCCGCTTCCGAACGCGGCCATGTCGAGACGGTGCGCACGCTGATCGAGGCAGGTGTCGATGTCGATCACGTCAACAAGCTTGGCTGGACCGCGCTGCTGGAGGCGATCATGCTCGGCGACGGCGGCGAACGCCACCAGCAGATCGTCGCGCTGCTGGTCCGGGCCGGGGCCGACGTCAATCTTGCCGACGGCAACGGCGTGACCCCGCTCCAGCATGCCCGCTCCGGCGGCTACAGGAAGATCGAGGCGATCCTGCAGGCCGCCGGCGCTCATTGAAACGGGACCTGCTATGAATGACGAAAACCAGTATCTCGGCCAGGCCATAGCGCTTGCGCGCGCCAACATCGGCAAGGGAGGCCGGCCTTTCGGTGCAGTGCTGGTGCAGGAGGGCAAGGTTGTCGCCACGGCGGTGAACGAGATCCACGCCAGCAACGATCCGACCTCGCATGCGGAAATGAACGTCATTCGCGCTGCCAGCCGCAGGCTCGGCAGGCCTGATCTCAAGGGCAGTGCCGTCTATGCCAGCGGCCATCCCTGTCCCATGTGCATGGCCGCGATGCGGCTGGCCGGCGTCGACAGGGTGTTCTACGCCCACTCCAACGACGACGGCGCACCATTCGGACTTTCCACGGCGGCGATCTACGAGGATCTCGCCAGGCCGTTCGCTGAACAGTCCATGGCCATCCGCTATGTGCCGGTGCGGCCGCAAGGCGAGAGGGACCTCTATGCCGAGTGGGCCGAGGTCCGGGACCGGCGGGGATAAGACATGGCTGGCGAAGGGGCTTCGCGTTCGGCGCGCGTGTTGCTGCTGGTGGCCGTCGCCCTCATTGGCCTCAATCTGAGACCGTTCATCACCGGCATAGGACCCTTGGTGGCCGACATCGGCGCGGAGACCGGTCTCGACCTCAAGGGCATTTCCCTGCTGACCCTGGTTCCGATGGCCCTGATGGGGATCGTGGCCTTTGCCGGGCCTTTCCTGCAGTCCCGCATTGGCGCACGGCGCTCGGTCCTCGCCTCGCTTTTCGTGCTTGCCGCAGGCTCCCTGCTGCGCCTGTTCGCGACGACCGGCTGGCAGATCGTAGGGACCGCAGCCCTGCTTGGCCTGGGCGTAGCGGTCATCCAGGCGGTGTTTCCCGGCATCGTCAAAAAGCAGTTCCCGAACCAGGTCGGCGTGGTCATGGGGCTCTATTCCGCCACACTGGTCGGCGGCGGCGCCTTGGGCGCACAGGCCGCGCCACTGATTGCATCAGCCACCGGCGACTGGCATTTCGGTCTGGCCTGGATGGCGATCCCGGCGGTGCTGACGCTTCTGCTTGCGGCCCACACCTTGCCGCGCGACAGGGCAGCGCGACAAGGTGGCATCAGTGCCTGGACCATGCTCGGGCGACCCCGCCTTTGGCTGCTGATGGCCTGCTTCGGCCTGGTCAACGGCGGCTACTCGGCCGTCGTGGCATGGCTGGCACCTTTCTATCGCGAGCATGGCTGGAGCGCTGCCGCCAACGGCAGCTTGCTGGCGATCATGGCTGTGTTCCAGGGACTGGCTGCCCTCCTGCTGCCGATGCTGGCCAGGGGCAAGGACCTGCGGCCATGGCTGTGGCTGACACTTGCCATGCAGGCGGCAGGCTTTGTCGCGCTGGCCTTTCGCCCTGAAGCCGCGCCGTTCGCTTCGGCGATGTTGCTCGGCAGCGGGCTGGGCGGTTGTTTTGCGCTGTCGATGATCGTTGCGCTCGACCATCTGCCCGATCCGACCGAAGCCGGCGCGCTTTCTGCATTGATGCAGGGCGGCGGCTTCCTGATCACGGCATTTCCGCCCTGGATCGTCGCCGCGCTGCACGACGCCACCGGCAGTTTCGTCGCCGGCTGGTTGACGCATCTGGTCACGGTTCTCGTCGTCGCAGCGCTGTACTGGCGGGTTTCGCCGGCCAGTTATGCTCGGGCCATGAGCGTCCCGACGATCGGGGATGAGCCGAGACTGCGTGCGCCTGCGAGGTCGCTCTAGCCTGTCCGAAACTGTGCTCGGCGGGGAGAGGCGCAATCAGGTCGTGGTCGTTTCCAGACATATCGGACAACCCTTTTGGCAGGGAATGCACGGCCCCCGGCCGTTCGATCGGCACGCTGAAGTCGGCGCTGCGTGACAAAACTGACGGTTTCTTTGATGACATCGTTTCACAAGTGATGGTCTCTTGCGCGCTCTATTTCATCCAAAGTTCGGAGTCTATTTTCCGGCGACGTTGAATGAAGAACGAGAAACATCATGCGTCTGGCACCTGTTCCCTTGACTGCCAAGGAGACGTCACGTCTCGGAAGCTCAATCCGCTCCGCTGTCCTTATTGCCGCCTTCGTATTCGCCTCAACCCTTTCCAGTGCACATGCCGAAGAACAGAGTTGGGTCGGTACCTGGATGGCGAGCCCACAACCGACATGGAAACCGGATTTCGCTCTTCCAACCAAGATCCCGCAATCGGTGAAAGACCAGACCATCAGGCAGGTCGTGCGAGTCAGCCTTGGCGGCGACCGCGTGCGCCTGGTGTTCTCCAATACCTATGGCGATCAGCCGTTGAAGATCGGTGCTGCCGGCGTGGGGCTAGCGGGTGAAAACGGAGCGGTCGAGCCGGCAACGATCCGCAAGGTCACCTTTGGTGGCAAGGATGAGATCCTTGTTCCACCCGGCGCCCCGGCCGTGAGCGATCCGCTGGACCTGACCGTCGGGCCGCAGGCGAAGCTCGCCGTCTCGCTCTACCTGCCCGAAGAAACACCGCTGACGACGTTCCACTGGGACGGCCGCCAGACGGCGTGGTTCGGCAACGGGGATCTCACCCATGCCAAAGATTTCGCCGCTACGTCGACGACGGATGCCCGCATGTTTCTCAGCGAGGTCCTCGTGGAGACCCGGAACGACGGCACTGTCGTCGTCGTCGGTGATTCAATCACCGACGGCAACGGGGCGACGATCGACGCTGATGCACGCTGGTCGGATTTTCTCGCCAAACGGCTCGCTCCCGACCACATCGCGGTTCTGAATGCCGGCATTTCAGGCGGCAGGCTGCTTCAGGACAAGATGGGGGTGAACGTCGCGGCAAGATTGCAGCGGGACGTGTTCTCGCAGCCGGGCCTGAAAGCGGTCGTTCTGCTCATCGGCATCAATGATATCTCCTGGCCGGGTACCGATTTTGCTGCAGCCCAGCAGCGTCCGACGCTCGACGACATGATCGCCGGCTATCAGCAGGTCATCGCGCAGGCGCGCGCCAACAATGTGCGTCTTGTTGGAGCGACATTGCCTCCTTTCGAAGGCGCGCTCAGCGGAACACCGCTCGGCAACTACTATCACCCCGACAAGGATGCCTTGCGTCAGAAAGTTAATCGCTGGATCCGGGAAAGCGGCGCCTTCGACGCCATCGTGGATTTCGACGCAGTCCTGCGCGATCCGGATCATCCCGCCCGTCTCGTCCCGGCTTTCGATTCCGGCGACCATCTCCATCCCGGCGACGAGGGCAACCGGGCGATGGCCGACGCCATAGATCTTGGTGTTCTTCTCGGTCGCTGATCCCGACCGGACAAGGCTTGGCTGCTATGGCTGCCAACAGGGTACGCGTGAAAAGCTGCGTTGCGTTGTCTGTCGCGATACCCGCACCTCGCGTTTTCAGAACGGCAGTTGGCGTGAAGGCATTCAGGCAAGCTCACCAAGATGCAGGCGAACCCATCTGGCTTCCTCGGAAGCGGTACGCCGAAAGTGTCTTTTGAAGTCACGGCTGAACTGGGCGGCACTGGCGTAGCCGACCGATGCCGCGATTTCCGCGATCGTTCGGTCTCCGCGAGCGACCATCAACCGTGCTTCGTGGAGCCGGATCGCCTTCACATATTGAATTGGCGTACTGCCGGTCAGGTTCCTGAAATGGACGTGGTAGGAAGGGACGCTCATGCCCGCGTCGTTGGCCAGCGCGGTGACTGAAATCTCGGAAGCGTAGCTTTCGTGCAATCGAGCGAGGCTTTGCACGATCCTCCCGGAAGGCCCCTTTTGCTGCAAGGCTGAGATCATCGCGCTGCCTTGTGGGCCGACCAGGACCCGATAGTGCAGCTCGCGCAGGATGCCCGCGCCCAGGATCGCAAGCTCGGCAGCATCATTCAGCGCCCGCAGCAGGCGCAGCACGACATCTTCGATAGCCGGCTCCATTCTGCTGGAGACCAGGCTTTTCACCTTGCCGGATACCGCCCGCGAGCCGACTTGCGTCGCGATCTCGGCAGCCAGTCGCATGTCGAACTCGACATAGACAGCAAGCAGGGGGCGTTCCGGGCTGGCCATGGATTCCATGCGGAACGGAACGGGCACCGACACGGCAAGATAGTGCTCCGCGTCATAAAGATAGACCTCGCCTTCAAGCATGCCCTGCTTGCGTCCCTGCAACACGAACACCGCGCCTGGCTTGTAGAGTACAGGAACGTCGTGAAGCTCCGTCTCGGTCCTGAGAATGCGGACACCATCAAGCGGTGTCGGATTGTAGCCCTGGCCGGGAGCCAGCTGGCCGGCCAGCTCCACCAGCTCGTTCTGCCCGATCCGCTCTCTGCTCGTTTTCATAGGATTCGACAAGAAACCAATAGGATCTGCGATCGATACGCGCCTTCAGAAGATTATTTGTCAATGTCAGACAGGCAGTCAACAGGAAGAGGTCCGGCATGCAACAGAGAACATTCTTTATCACGGGCGCGAACTCCGGCTTCGGTTTCGCCATCGCGGCGGCGGCCAGCCGGGAAGGACATAAAGTCATCGGTGCCGTTCGCTCACCACAATCACGCGCGGATCTCGCCAAGCGCCTGCCGGCGGTTCATTCCGTCCTGTGTGACGTGACGGAGTTCGATCGGGTAGCCGACGTCGTCCGGCAGGCCGAGGAGGATCATGGTCCGGTCGATGTGCTGATCAACAATGCCGGCTACGGTCACGAGGGGATCCTGGAGGAGTCGCCTCTGGAAGAGATGCGGCGTCAGTTCGATGTGAACGTCTTCGGCGCCGTCGCAGTCGCCAAAGCCTTCCTGCCACGGTTCCGCGAAAGGCGTAGCGGGTTCATTGTGAACGTGACCTCGATGGGTGGCATGATCACCATGCCCGGCATCGCTTATTATTGCGGGAGCAAGTTCGCCCTTCAGGGTATTTCGGAAGTCATGCGCGCAGAGATGGCGCCTTTCGGCGTACATGTGATGGCCCTGTGTCCCGGCTCGTTTCGAACGGATTGGGCCGGGCGCTCGATGATCAGGACGGAACGGTCCATCCCGGACTATGACCCGCTGTTCGAGCCCATCCGGCGGGCACGACTGGCCAGAAGCGGCAAGCAGCGCGGTGATCCGGACAAGCTCGCTGCGGCTGTTCTGGATATGGTCGGGTCCGACAATCCGCCGCCGCAGCTCCTGCTCGGCAGCGATGCCCTCAGGTTCGTATCGGAGCGGGTCGAACGTTTGAAGCAGGAGATCGAAGCATGGAAGCCGGTCACCGTCTCGACCGACGGTTGACGGATCGGCCCGCGAGCTGATGACGTCCGCCAGCATGTTACCGGCAGCCCCAAGGTGAGCACGGTATCTGGTATTCACCTTGGGTCTGTTCTCAAATCATGATCAAGGGAACATCGTCTCAGAGGTTATCCAGAGCCCCGTCCACGGCATGCGGCTCGATGTCGGAGATTTCGTCTTCGCTGAAGGCGAGATTGGCAAGTGAACCCACTCCCTCGCGCACCTGCTCGGGCCGGCTCGCGCCGATGATGGCCGAGGTCATCCTGGGATCACGCAGAACCCAGGCAAGCGCCATCTGGGCCAGCGTCTGGCCCCGCCGGTGCGCGATCGCCTGCAACGCGCGGACCCTGGCGGTGTTCGTTTGCGTGATCGAATCCGCCTTGAGGAAACGCCCTCCGGCGGCGCGGCTGTCTGAGGGGATGCCGTTGAGATAGCGGTCGGTGAGCACGCCCTGTGCCAGCGGCGAAAACACGATGCAGCCCATGCCTTCGGTTTCGAGCCTGTCGAGCAGACTATCCTGTTCGATCCAGCGATCGAACATCGAATAGCTCGGCTGATGGATCAAAGCAGGGGTTCCCAGATCGCGCAGGATCTTTGTCGCCCTTGCGGTCTGCTCGTTCGTATAGGAGGAGATTCCGACGTAGAGCGCCTTGCCCTGACGCGCGATCGTATCCAGCGCACCCATTGTTTCTTCCAGCGGCGTTTCGGGATCGAAACGGTGCGAATAGAAGATGTCGACATAGTCGAGCTTCATGCGCCTGAGGCTCTGATCCAGGCTGGAGATGAGATACTTCCGGCTGCCGCCATCACCATAAGGCCCAGGCCACATGTCCCAGCCGGCCTTGGAAGAGATGATCATCTCGTCGCGATAGGCCTTGAAATCCGAGGAAATGATCGTGCCGAAGAATTCCTCTGCAGAGCCGGGCGGGGGACCATAGTTGTTGGCAAGATCGAAATGGGTGATGCCGAGGTCGAATGCCTCGTGCAGAATCTTCCGCGAGCGGTCGGGCTGGGTATCGTGGCCAAAATTGTGCCAGAGCCCGAGCGATATCGCCGGCAGCTTCAACCCGCTTCGGCCTGCGCGTCGGTACTGCATGCCTTCATAGCGCGCCGGGGATGGGGAATAGGGCATGTGTTTCTCCAGTGCAGTCGGGCCTGCCGGCGAATCACGGTACTCGCCGGCCATGACTGTGGTTTGGCTTTTCAAGAAATTCGACCCCGTCGGGGCCAAGCCGTGAGGCTGCGCGTTTACTCCGGCTTTTCTCCGCGCCGGCGGTCCAGCCACGCGTAGATTTCGCCGACGATGCCGCGCCGGAAGATCAATACGCAGATCATGAAGATCAGGCCGGTGGCGATGGTGACGGGAAAGTCGGAGGTGGCGAGCAGGTTCTGCAGCGCAACGACAAAACCGGCACCGAAGATCGGGCCGGCCATCGTGCCGATGCCGCCGAGCAGCGTCATTAGGATGACCTCGCCCGACATCTGCCAGGCGACGTCGGTCAGCGTGGCGAACTGGAACACAAGCGCCTTGATCGCGCCGGCAAGGCCGGCAAGAGCCGCCGACATGACGAAGGCGGCGAGCTTGTAGTTCTGCACCGAATAGCCGAGCGAGATGGCGCGGCTTTCGTTCTCGCGGATCGAGCGCAGGATGAGGCCGAAGGGCGAGTTGACGATGCGCCAGACGATGAACAGGCCGAGCAGGAAATTGGCGGCGACGAAATAATACATCGTGCGTTCGTCATGCAGGTCGAACACGCCGAGGAAGGTTCCGCGCGGCACGCCCTGGATGCCATCCTCGCCGCCGGTGAAACTGGCCTGCACGCAGAAGAAGAAGAACATCTGCGAAAGCGCCAGCGTGATCATGGCGAAATAGATGCCCTGGCGGCGAATGGCGACGAAGCCGATGACGAGGCCGAGCAGCGCGGCACCCGCGACGCCGATGAGAATGCCGATCTCCGGCGAAACGCCCCAGACCTTGACGGCGTGCGCGGTGAAATAGGCGGCTCCGCCGAAGAACGCGGCATGTCCGAAGGACAGCAGGCCCGTGTAACCGAGCAGAAGATTGAAGGCGCAGGCAAACAGCGCAAAGCACATCATCTTCATCAGGAAGATCGGGTAGACGAAGAAGGGCAGCGCCAGCAGCGCCACCATGCCGAGCCCGATCAGGACCATTTCGACGCGGTTCGCTGTTCCCGCTTTGCTGGCGTGTATGGTTGCGTCCGCCATATCAGGCATCCTTCCCGAACAGGCCGGCTGGGCGGATCAAAAGCACGATGGCCATGATCACGAAGATGACGATGCTGGAGGCCTCGGGGTAGAAAACCTTGGTCAGGCCCTCCGCGAGGCCGAGCATGTAGCCGGTCAGGATCGCCCCCAGGATCGAGCCCATGCCGCCGACCACAACCACCGCAAAAACGATGACGATCATGTTGGAGCCCATCAGCGGGCTGACCTGGTAGACCGGCGCGGCCATGATGCCGGCGAGCCCGGCAAGGCCGGCGCCGAGCCCGTAGGTCAGCGTCAGCAGCATCGGTACGTTGACGCCGAACGCCTGCACCAGCTTGGGGTTTTCGGTCGCGGCGCGCAGGTAGGAACCGAACTTGGTCTTTTCGACCAGCAGCCAGGCGCCCAGGCAGACGATGAGTGACGCCACGACGATCCAGCCGCGATAGATCGGCAGGAACATGAAGCCGAGGTTGACGCCGCCGGCGAGAGCGGGCGGCACCGGATAGGGGTTACCGGAAACGCCGTAGACATAGCGGAACACGCCTTCCAGCACCAAAGCGAGGCCGAAGGTGAAGAGCAGGCCGTAAAGCGGGTCCACCTCATAGAGCCGCGACAGCGCCAGCCGCTCGACGACGATGCCGAACAGCCCGACCGCGATCGGCACCAGGATCAATGCTGGCCAGTAGCCGATGCCGAGCTTGGCCAGGATGAGATAGCCGATGAAGGCGCCAAGCATGTATTGTGCGCCATGCGCGAAGTTGATGACGCGCAGCAGGCCGAAGATGATGGCGAGGCCCAGCGAGAGCATGGCGTAGAACGAACCGTTGATCAGGCCGACCAGCAGCTGTCCGGCAAAGGCCTGGATGGGGATGCCGAAAATCATTGGTCAGACCCCCAGCACTTCATGCAGCTCATCCATCCTGTTCTCGAGTTCGCCGACCGGAAACTCGGACAGCACCTTGCCGTGCTCCATCAGGTAGAAACGATCCGCGACACGGCTGGCGAAGCGGAAATTCTGCTCGACCAGCAGGATCGTCATGCCGCGGCGCTTCAGTTCGGCCAGCAATTCGCCGATGCGTTGCACGATCACCGGCGCCAGCCCTTCCGTCGGTTCGTCGAGCAGGATCGTCCGGGCGCCGGTGCGCAGGATGCGCGCGATCGCCAGCATTTGCTGCTCGCCGCCGGAGAGCTTGGTGCCCTGGCTGCTGCGCCGTTCCTTCAGGTTCGGGAACAGTCCGAAAATCTCGTCGACGCTCATGCCGCCCTGGGCCACCACCGGCGGCAGCATCAGGTTCTCGTCCACCGTCAGTGTCGCGAAGATACCGCGCTCTTCCGGCACATAGCCGATGCCGGCCCGCGCGGTGTGGTGCAGAGGCATGCGGATCAGGTCCTTGCCGGCAAACGTCACCTGGCCGGTCCGCTTGCGGATCAGCCCCATGATCGCCCGCAATGTCGTCGTCTTGCCGACGCCGTTGCGGCCGAGCAGCGTGACGGTCTCGCCCTCGCGGATGTCGAGGTCGACGCCATGCAGGGCATGGCTTTCGCCGTACCAGGCGTTCAGGCCGCGGACCGAGAGCAGGGGAGAAGCGCTACTCATGTTCGGTCCCCATATAGGCGACCCGCACGCGTTCGTCCTTGCTCACGGTGTCGTAGTCGCCTGCCGCCAGAATCTGGCCGCGCTGGAGCACCGTCACCCAGTCGGCGATGTCGGCGACGACGGATAGATTGTGCTCCACCATCAGCACGGCACGGTCGCCGGCTATGGTGTGGACCAGTCTGGAAATCGCGCCGACATCCTCGTGGCCCATGCCCGCCATCGGCTCGTCGAGCAGCAGGACCTTGGGGTCGAGGGCGAGCGTCGTCGCGATCTCCAGTACACGCTTGCGGCCATAGGAGAGGTCGGACGCCAGCCTGTTCCTGGCATTGTCGAGGCCGACGGCCTGCAAAAGGTCCATGGCCTTCGGCGTCAACTGGTCGAGCGCGGAAAGCGAGCGCCAGAACTGGGTGGCGAGCCCGTTGGGACGCTGCAGCGCAACCCGCACATTGTCGAGCACTGTCAGGTGCGGAAAGGTCGCCGATATCTGGAACGAACGCACCACCCCCAAGCGCGCCACCTTGGCCGGCGCTGCCCTGGTGATGTCGTGGCCGGTCAGGGTGATGGTGCCTGCGGTCGGCTGCAGAAACTTGGTCAGAAGATTGAACACGGTCGTCTTGCCGGCCCCATTGGGGCCGATCAAGGCATGAATCTTGCCGTGATGGACATCGAGGTCGACATCCTTCACGGCAACGAAGCCAGCAAAATCGCGCCGCAGGCCGCGTGCGGACAGTACGGGCGGGTTTGATTGGGGCTCGCTGCTCAACGATACCCCCAACCCTGGTTGCGACATCGCCCTACTGTACGAGCGGGCATCCGGACTCCGCAGGCTTGGTGTAGGCTTCGTCGCCCGGAATGGTTGCGAGAACCTTGTAGTAGTCCCACGGTCCCTTGCTCTCCGACGGCTTTTTCACTTCCATCAGGTACATGTTGTAGATCATGCGGCCGTTGGCGCTGACCTTGCCGCCGCGCGCAAAGACATCTTCGACCGGCATCTCGTGCAGGTTCTTGGAAACCGCTTCGGTTTCGTCGGTGCCGGCCTTGTCGATGGCCTTGAGGTATTGCAGCACGGCCGAATAGGTGCCGGCCTGGATCATGTTCGGCATGCGGCCGGTGCGGTCCATGAACTTCTTCGACCAGGCGCGGGATTCATCGTCGCGATCCCAGTAGAAGCCTTCCGTCAGCGTCAGGCCCTGTGCAGCCTCCAGGCCGAGGCCATGCACTTCGGCGAGGGTGAAGAGCAGTGCCGCCATGCGCTGGCCGCCCGAGACGATGCCGAATTCCGCCGCCTGCTTGATCGCGTTGGCGGTGTCGAGGCCGGCATTGGCGAGGCCGATGACCTTGGCTCCCGAGGACTGCGCCTGCAGCAGGAAGGAGGAGTAGTCGGTGGTGGCGAGCGGATGGCGCACCGCACCCACCACCTTGCCGCCCTTCGAGGTGACGAATTTCGAGGTCTGTTCTTCCAGCGAATAGCCGAAGGCATAGTCCGCAGTCAGGAAGAACCAGGTGTCGCCGCCTTGCTGGACGAGCGCCCCGCCGGTGCCGACAGCCAGCGCATGGGTGTCGTAGGCCCAATGGAAGCCGTAAGGCGAGCAGGACTTGCCGGTGAGTTCGGACGTCGCCGCGCCGGTGACGATGTCGATCTTCTTCTTTTCCTTCGAGATGCCCTGCACGGCGAGCGCGACGGACGATGTGGTGAGCTCCATGATCGCGTCGACCTGCTCGGTGTCGTACCACTGGCGTGCGATGTTGGAAGCGATGTCGGCCTTGTTCTGGTGGTCCGCTGTCACGACTTCGATCGGCACGCCCTTCACCTTGCCGCCGAAGTCCTCGACCGCCATCTTGGCGGCCTCGTAGGACCATTTGCCGCCGAAGTCGGCATAGACGCCCGACTGGTCGTTCAGGATGCCTATCTTGACCTTGTTGTCCGAAAACTGCTGAGCGGCTGCAGGTAGTGAAACGCTTGCAAGAAGCGCGACCGCAAGCGCGCGTGAGATCATCGCCATATGGTTCCTCCCGAGTGGACAGCGGCCCTCCAGCCGCCGCATGCGAACCCTCACCCTTTTGCAGTCTAGCAAGGACGCATGCGTAAAGTCAGCATGGCATGGCCATGTCGGGGAATTCTAGTTCGACGATGTGCGTAGAGCGTGACAGCCGGAGGATATTCTCCGGGCTGCTGCCGGACGGGCAATGTCCCGCCGGGGCTCCGGCTATACCTGATGCGTAACGAGCGCGATGCCAAGTCCGATCAGGATCGAACCGCAGGCCTTGGGCACCACCCAGCTCGATGCGCCTGAGGACAATCGTCCGAGCGTGACCGAGGCGAGGCCGACGGCGGCGACATCGGCGGCCGAGAATACCAGATTGACCACCACACCGAGGACCAGGAACTGCAGCCACAGCGGGACAGCTGCGCCGGTGTCCACGAACTGCGGCAGGAAAGTCAGGAAGAACAGCGCCGTCTTGGGATTGAGCACTTCGACGACAATGCTGTCGCGCAACGTGTTCGGCTGATGAGGTTCGTTCTTGTCTGCGGCCTGGTTCCACCCCAGGAACATGGTGACGCCAAGCCACACCAGATAAGCCGCACCGGCAAAGCGGACTGCTGCGTAGACCGTCGGCGCATTATCGATCAGCGACGCCAGGCCGATCGTGGCGGCGGCGATATGAAAATAACAGCCGAGATGGATGCCGAGTGCCGCCAGCAATCCGGCATGGCGGCCATGGGCCACGGTCTGCGCGGTCATGTAGAGGATCGCCGGCCCCGGCATGAAAGCAAAGGCCACCGTTGCGACGACGAACGGAATCCACGGCTCCGGCAATGGCATGCGACCCTCCCCTGTTCCGCGGCACCTCTGCGCCGTGCGAACCATTCGGCACTTAGCTGCCGTCGCGAGAAGGGGTAGGAGGACAGGGAGAGCGGAGACATACGGCAGATGCCGTATTTCGGCATACGCCTGTCGCCGCTACGGTGATCTTGGTTAAGCAGGTATTACCGGGGATGATGGCGATGGAAGCGGCAATCTCAGCCGGTAGGCAATCCCAGCCGAACCGCATAGGCGGTGAGTTCGGCAATGTTGTGGAGGTCGAGCTTCCGCATCAGGTTTTCACGATGCTTGCGGGCGGTGGCCTGGCTGATGCCGAGCCGTTCGGCCGTTTCGCGCGCGGTCATGCCTTGCGCCACCAGCAGCAGGATCTGGCGTTCCCGCTGGGTCAAAGGCACCGGCGAAATGATCTCCTGCGGATCGGGTGCCCGGCTTCTCCTGTCCGGCTCGCTGACCGCGAAACGTACCGTTTGCGCAAGATAGGTTTCGCCGTGTCGCATCGCCTCGATCGCCGCGCCGAGTTCTTCAGGATCGCCGTCCTTGGTGAGGTAGGCGTTCGCCCCGAATTCCAGCGCCAGCCGTACCGTTCGCGGCTCGATGTTGGCGGTCAGCACGATGATCTGCAGTCGAGGCGCCAGCTCCCTGATCTCGGCGATGAACGGCACGCCCGAAACGCCGGGCATGCCGAGATCGAGGACGAGCAGGTCGGCCCTGGTGTCGCGTACGCGTTTGAGCAGCGTCTCCCCTTCCGCTGCTTCCGCCACCACCGACACGTTCTCCATCGCGCCGATGAGCAGCTTGACGCCTTCGCGCATGATGGCGTGGTCGTCGGCGAGGATGGCGGTCAGCGGGCGATGCATGATGTCTCTGTCCTGGGGACGACAGCTTAGTTCGGCGATTGCTAACGTATGGGAAACGCGCAGGCGATAGATCAAGCGGCAGGCCGGGGAAAGGGTCAGACCAATGCGGTCAGCACGAGGGGTTCGATGCAGGAAGACAAGATCCAGGAAGCCCTGATCGAGCACCTCTATCGCAATGCCTATGGCGTGGTGATTTCGAATGTCACGATCTCGCTCGGCATCATCTATGTGCTTTACGGTTCTGTGCCGACTGACTGGCTCGTGCCCTGGGCCGTCGCCGTCTATGCGTTGATCGCGGCGCGCGTCCTGGCGGCACGACGGTTCTGGAAGCATCCCAGAACGCCGGCGTCCCTGCGCGGATGGGCCTGGACGGCTGCCGGCTTTTCGTGGGTTTCGGGCCTGCTGTGGGGCTCGCTCACCTGGATCGGCTATATTCCCGATCAGCCACACCTGTTTGCCTTCATTGTCGCCATTCTTGCCGGTCTGGTCAGCGGCACCATCCCGTCCATGTCGGCCTTCCCGCCAGCGCTGATCGGTTCGATCCTGGCGACAACGCTGCCGGTCGCCGCCCGCTTCACGACGATGCCGGGTGCCGTTGGCGATGCCTATCTTTTCCTGCTCGCCTGCCTGATCGCCATCAACATCTACTATGGCCGCATCGCTTATCGCATGCTGCATGAGATGATCCGGCTGCGCCTGGAAAATGTCGGGCTGATCGGGCACCTGCAGGAGGAACGGGACCGCGCGCAGACCGCGGACCGCGCCAAGACGCGGTTCCTTGCAGCCGCTTCCCATGACCTGCGCCAGCCGATCCACGCGCTCGGGTTGCTGATCTCGACCCTGTCGGTGCTCGGTCGCCGGGGCGACGTGCCATCCGGCGAAGCGCGCAGCCTGGCCAGTTCGGCCAAGGCGATCGTCGGCAATCTGAGCAGCCTGCTCAATGCGCTTCTCGACATCTCGAAACTCGATGCCGGTGTCGTCACCGTTACCAGGGAAGATGTCGATCTTGGCGAACTCTTCCGCAACCTGCGCGATGAGTTCGCCGCTAGCGCTCGGGCGAAAGGTCTGAACTGGCGCGTGATGGATACGTCTGTCCATGTCGATACCGATCCGATGATGCTGAAGCGGATCCTCGACAATCTTCTCACCAACGCCTTCCGTTACACCAGCACCGGCAGCGTGCTGCTCGGTTGCCGTCGACGTGGAGTGATGGTGGAAATCCAGGTCTGGGACAGCGGCCTTGGCGTACCGGAAGATCAGAAGGCGGCGATCTTCGAGGAGTTCGTCCAGCTGAACAATCCTGCACGTGACAAGGCGCAGGGTCTCGGCCTTGGCCTGGCGATCGTGCGCAGGACCGCCGAATTGCTGGGGCATTCGCTCAAACTCGTCTCGACGCCAGGTCGTGGCTCGATGTTCTCGGTGATGCTGCCTTCCGCCCATGGTGCGGCGCCTGTCCTTCCGGTCAACAGCGCGACGCGGGTTGAGACGGCGGCGAGCCTGATGATCGTCGATGACGAGCGGGACGTGCTCGATGCCATGGTGGGCTTGCTCGCGCTGGAGGGGCACCGGATCTATGCCGGGCAATCCGCCGCGGAGGTCGAGGCCGCTCACGGCAAAGCCGCCAGGATGGGGCCAGCACCCGTTGACCTGATCGTCGCCGACTACCGCCTGAAGGACAACGCCACCGGGGTCGAGGCGATCAAGTCGCTGTCGGCATATCTCGGCCGCATGGTGCCGGGCATCGTGGTGACGGGCGATACGTCGCCGTCACGTATCCGGGAGGCAACGGCCAGCGGCTTCCGCATCCTGCACAAACCGGTCAGCGGCGACGATCTCAGGGAAGCCATCGCTGCCGCGCTTTCGGGACAAGAGAACTCCGCCGCTTCAGGCGGAAGACGCGGCGGGCGATCGTCCAGCAAATAGGGGTCGCCGGCAGCCCGGTGCGACAATCTGGGTCATCGCGCAGGGTGGCCATCACCGTCGGCGGAAGCTATCAGGCTCATGCGCTGGACGACCCGCGCCTTCGGATTCGTATCGGGGACGGCCCCATTGTTTCGGGAACCCGAGCGATGGCGTCTTGTCCAAACCTGATCTCCCTGTCGTCGGCCAACGCCACCTTCTTCCTTTTTCGGGCGATTGCATGCAGCGCGCTGCCGCGCCTCCGCTTGCGTGATGCCTTCTCGCCAACCGTTTTCGCCAACAGCAAGAGGAGGCCGGGGTGGCCAGTCCGCTAAAGCAGTTCGAGATCAAGCCGATCGTGACTTTCGGCGAGATCGCCGGGCAGGAGATCGCCTTCACCAATTCCGCCGCCTACATGGTCGCCGCCACGGTTCTGGGCGGCCTGTTCCTGTTTGGCGCCACGCTGCGGCGTGAGCTTGTGCCGTCGCGCATCCAGTCGAGCGCCGAGCTGCTCTACGAGTTCGTGGCCAAGACCCTGCGCGACAATGCCGGCGAGGCGGGCATGCGGTTCTTCCCGCTGGTGTTCTCACTGTTCATGTTCGTGCTGATGGCCAATCTTCTCGGCATGCTGCCCTTTGCCTTCACGGTCACCAGCCACATCATCGTCACCTTCGCGCTTGCGATGCTGGTGTTCCTGACGGTGACATTCTACGGGCTATGGGCGCATGGCCTGCGCTTCTTCCGGCTGTTCCTGCCGAAGGGCGTTCCGCTGATGCTGGCACCACTCATCGTGCCGATCGAAATCGTCTCCTATCTGTCGCGGCCGGTCAGCCATTCGGTCCGCCTGTTCGCGGTCATGCTCGCCGGCCACATCACGCTGAAGGTCTTCGCCGGTTTCGTCGTCAGCCTGGCAAGCCTCGGCGCGGTCGGCATCGCCGCCGCCATCCTGCCCTTGTTCATGACGGTTGCGCTGACGGCGCTCGAACTGCTGATGTCGCTCATCCAGGCCTATATCTTCACCATGCTGACCTGCATGTATCTGGCCGACGCGTTGCATCCTGAACACTGAGCATATCGCGCGCTGCGTGGCGGAACGGGCATGCGGCGGCTTGATCGGCCTGCTTGTGCTGGAAGGCGCTGGCCGCAACGCCGGCGCTCTTCCTGCAACGTGACAATTCTGCTTCAAACGCTTCCAGACGCCCCCTCGATGCGCTTGTACGCCTACGCTAGGCGGGTCAACGAAAAAGCCGCGGCGGATGCGAATCCGCCGCGGCTTTTTTCAACCTCTGTCGGGCTGGAGCGTTTCCGATTTTTCGGAAACGCGGAAACGCTCCAGGATTTATTTTGCCGCATGATCTGTCCGAAAAGTCTGCAACTTTTTGCTTCGCTGACCTTCGGTTCGGGATCATGCTCTATTCGACGAAGGCGAAGCGAATGACGAACAGGATCGCCACCAGCCAGGTCGCCAGATGCACCTCGCGGAACCGGCCGGTGGCCGTCTTCAGCACGGCATAGCTGATGAAGCCGAAGGCGAGACCGTTGGCGATCGAATAGGTGAACGGCATCATCAGCGCGGTCAGCGCGGCCGGTGCTGCTTCGGTGATCTCGGTCCAGTCGACTTCGATCAGTTCGCGCATCATCAGGCAGGCGACATAGAGTAGCGCCGGAGCGGTCGCATAGACCGGAACCGAGGCGGCAAGCGGCGAGATGAAGAGTGCAGCCAGGAACAGCACGGCGATGACCAGGGCGGTCAGGCCGCTGCGGCCGCCGGCCTGCACGCCGGAAGCGCTTTCCACATAGGCGGTGGTCGAAGAGGTGCCGAGCAGCGAGCCGGCAACGATCGCGCTGCTGTCCGCCAGCAGGGCGCGGCCGAGGCGGTTCGGCTTGCCTTCCTCGATCAGGCGCGCGCGCTTGGCCACGCCGATCAACGTGCCGGTGGCGTCGAACACTTCGACCAGCACGAACACCAGGATGACGTGGACGAGGCCGGTGTGCATGGCGCCGACGATGTCGAGCTGCAGGAAGGTCGGCGCGATCGACGGCGGCATCGAGACAATGCCCTGGAACTGGCTGACGCCGAGGATCCAGGACAGGATGGTAATGGCCAGGATGCCGATCAGGATGGCGCCGGGCACCTTGAGGCCGTCCAGCGACGCGATGATGAAGAAGCCGAGAATGGCGAGCAGCGGGCCGGTCGTGGTCAGATGGCCAAGCGTGACGAAAGTCGCTTCACTGGCGATGACGATGCCGGAGCTTTTCAGGGCGATGATGGCCAGGAACATGCCGATACCGGCAGCGATGGCGCTGCGCATCGAATGTGGAATGCCTGCGATCAGCCAGCTGCGGATGCCGGTCACGGTCAGGATCAGGAAGATGACGCCCGAGATGAAGACGGCGCCCAGTGCCTGCTGCCAGGTGAAGCCCATGGCGCCGACGACGCCGAAGGCGAAGAAGGCGTTGAGGCCCATGCCCGGCGCCATGCCGATCGGCCATTTGGCCACCAGCGCCATGATCAGCGAGCCGAGTGCTGCTGCCAGACAGGTGGCAACGAACACGGAGCTCTTGTCCATGCCCGTCGTCGAAAGGATCTCCGGGTTGACGAAGATGATGTAGGACATGGTCAGGAAGGTGGTGAGGCCGGCGATCACTTCGATCCGCACCGACGTCCCCAGTTCCTTCAGTTCGAAATACTTCTCGAGCATAGCTTTTCCTCCGCTGCCCGTTTCCTCCTCACCGCCCGCGCACGGCCCCCTTGCCGTCCGCAACACGATGCCGCGCTGTGCATGGCACGGAACGCGGTCTTGACCTTCGTTGGGCGCTGACAGTCTGGATGCACCGGTTTGCCGGCGCATGATGACGATCTCTCCGTCAGGAGTGACCGACAAGCAGACATGAGGCGCACTCGCCCGCTCAAGTTATCTTGAAGTACTTCCGCTCATTTGCCTGGCGCAAGGGGCCAATCGGGCCGCTTTCTCGCAAACAGTTTCGCGATTTTCACGAATATCGAAAAGCTGCAGGGAAGTTCGGCGGGAGCCGTCGACTGTGGTTTCGAAGTGCATCGACATTGGAAAACGAAGCGGAACAGCCGCAACCATGTTGATGCCGGATCGCACGATGTCAACACCGGACGATCGGCGGGCAGAGACGGACGCCGTCATCCGGCGTCCGCGCAGCGGAGCATTTTTCAGCCAAGTGGAATCACTTGGCGTTACAAGAATGCGACGAAAACAAAACCTAGAGCGGTTCCGTATTTCCGTGAAAAACGGAACCGCTCCAGGATCAGTTGATGAAGTAGCGCTGCCATTCGAAATCGGTGATGTGCGATGCCTGCCAGGCCTCGAAGGCGGCCTGCTCGGCGCGGCGGCTTTCCGCGTAATTGTCGCGGAAGGCTTCGCCGAAAGCCTCGGCGCAGAAGTCGGAACTCGCGAAGGCTTCGATCGAAGCGTTCAGTGTCCGCGGCAGCTTGGGCTTGTCCAGCGTGGCAAGGTCGCCGCCCACCGGCGCTTCCAGAGGCAGGTCCTTCTCGATGCCTTCGCAACCGGCTGCGAGGATGGCGGCGATCGAAAGATAAGGATTGATGTCGGCACCCGGCGCCCGGTGTTCGAACCGGCAGGCGCCATCATTGGGTGTCGTGATGGCGCGGATCGGCGCCGTCCGGTTTTCGAAACCCCAGGCAACGTCTTCCGGCGACCAGGCTCCGCGGTCGAAACGGCGGTATGAGTTGACCGTCGGCCGGAACAGGAGATGGGTTTCCTGCATGCGGTTGAGCACACCGGCCAGGAATTTTTCGGCTACTGGCGTCAGTTTGTTGGGTCCGGCGGCGAAGGCCGGCTTGTCGTCCTTCCACAGGCTGACGTGGTGATGCGCGCCGCAGGCACTTTCCTTGCCGGGCGGCTGGAAGCGGGTCATGAAGGTGGCGACCAGCCCGCGCTCGGCGCAGAGCTCGCGCAGGTGCAGCTTGGCCCGCATCGCATCGTCTGCCGCCTGCAGCGCCGTCTTCGGCGTCAGCGCATATTCATACATGCCGAAGCCATATTCGGTGACCAGCGAGGCAATGCCGATGCCGATGCTCTTCATGCGCCGGATCAGTTCGGCGGCGAAGTCCTGGTATTCGCCGCTGCGCACCAGATCGTAGTTGGTCAGCGAGTGGCCCCACGGCTTCAGCTCGCGGTAACGGCCGGCGCGCATCAGGTCGTGATCGGCATGGAAGATGCCGAACTCGTATTCGAGCGCGAAGCGCGGCTCGTAGCCGAGTGCCGCCGCCCGCTGCTCCACACGGGCGAGAACGCCGCGCGGATCGTAGGGGCAGGGCGAACCATCGAGCATGTAGGAAAAGGTGATCGCCGAGGCATATTCCGGCTTCCAGCCGTGCTGGACGACGGTGGTCGGATCGATGATGCCCTTGATGTTGGGAAAGCCGTTTTCTTCATTCGCGGTCGGCGAAGCGAAGGCGACATCCCCCATCGGCTGGCCGTCGCCATGCGCGACGCAATAGAGAATGGCGTTGATCGCTTCGCCGTAGGTGGAGAGTTTGAGCGGGGTGATCTTCGAGCGGAACGCGCCCGACGTGTCGACCGTATGCACCTGAATGAATTCGACACCGTCCAATGCCAGCTTCTGCTGCAATGCCTCCAGCTTCGGCCCGTACTCGGTGACCTTGTCCTGAAACTCCACTTTGTCCTCCACCCTGAGAAAAATTCAGCGCCGCCTAGCGGGCGTTGCGTCGCAAAAGCCTGGAAAGCTGCTCATCGAGTTCAAGCCGTCCGCTGATGCCGCCTGGCCGGAAAGCCATGCACAGCACGATGACGACCCCGAGCGCCACGCCGGACAGGCCGAGCAGCTGCGGCAGCTGGATGCCGGCGATCGTCACGCCGGATTCGATGCTGCGGATGAATTCGAGCCCGACCGAGAGCACGATCACGCCGGTGACGGCACCCGTCACCGTCGCCATGCCGCCAAGGATCAGCATGGCGAGCGTCATGAAGATCTGCTGGAAGTAGAACAGCTTCGGGCTGATCGTGCCGGCGAAATAGGCAAAGAGCACGCCGGCCAGCCCGCAGATCAGCGCGGAGAGCACCCAGGCCATCAACCGCAGGCGCCTGGCGTCGATGCCGAAAGCCGCAGCCGCCTGCGGGCTCTGGGCGCTGGCGCGAAGCTGCAAACCCCAGCGGCTGTCCTTGAAAAGCCGCGCGATGACGATCACGGCCACTGAGGCGACCAGCATCGCCGGCAGGTTGATCACCTTCGGGATGCCGAAGAAAGCCTGGTTGCCCTTGAACAGGTCTGTCCAGTTCAGGAACACCGAATGCACGATGATGAGCAGCGCCAGGCTGACGATGGTGGCAGCAACGCCCGAGAGCCGGCTTATGATCTTGCCGCTGACGGCGGCGATGATAGCGACGACACACAAGGCCAGCAGCGCGGCAACGAATGGATTGAGTTCGACGAAGGCAAGCCCGAACGGTGCGTTGGGGATGGACAGTTGCTTCATCGCCAGCGGCGTCGACAGCACCGCCACGCCGTAGGCGCCGATGCCGACGAAGGCACTGTGGCCGAGATTGGCGATGTTGCTGTTGCCCATGAACACCTGCAGGCCGACGACGACGATCAGGTTGACGAAGGCCGCCAGCGCCAGATGTGTGTAGTAAGCTGGGGCGAAGGCGAGGATGGCGAGGCCGATCACGATGACCGGCAGCGCGGTGACGAGCCCACCGGCCAATGAGCGGCCGAGCCTGCCGTTGCCCGCGCGCGTCGCGGCACCTGATGGGCGGGCGGCGATGATCTCTGCGCTTTCGCTCACGTCAGATCTCCTTGTCGCCCAGTTCGACCCGCTGTCCAAGCAGGCCCTCGGGCCGGTAGACGAGAAGCGTGACGATGATGACGTAGGTGAGCGCGTCCTTGAAGCCTCCATACTCCTGCGGCAGTGCCACCAGCAGGCCAACCTCGATGAAGCCGAGCAGCATACCGCCTGCGGCAGCGCCTGCCAGTGAGCCGAAGCCACCGATGACGCAGGCCACGAAGGCCTTGAGCACGAGGCCGAAACCGAGATCCGGCGAGACCGAGCCGCGCCGCGCCAGGATGAACACGGCGGCGATGCCGGCGAGCGCGCCCGAAATAGCAAAGGCCGTCGCGATCACGCGGTTGGCGCGGATGCCCATCAACCGGACCGTGGCGAAGTCGCGTGACGCCGCGCGAATGGCGAGGCCGAGGGTCGACTTGTTGAGGAAGAGCACCAGCGCAAGGATGGTGAGGCCAGAGACGACCAGTTCCATGACCTGCAGCGACGACACCGCGAACGGCCCGAAAAACCACATCTGGTTGAGGCCGTTGAGGATCGAGACCGATTGCGGCTTCGGCGAGATCAGCAGCATGAACAGGTTCTGCACCACGATCGAGACGCCGAAAGCCGTCAGCAGGCCGGTGGTCGTCGGTGCATAGCGCACAGGACGGAAGGCCACGCGTTCGAATGCCACGGCGGCAAGTGCGGCAGCAGTCACCGCCAGCAGCACCGCGACGATTGGCGAGGTCAGGCCAAGCGCCGCCGCCAGGAACACGCTGTAGGCCGACACCCCGATGATCTCGCCATGGGCGAAGTTGACGAGGCCCATGATCGAAAAGACGACGGCGAGGCCGAGCGCCACCAGGGAATATTCCGCACCGAAGGCCAGCGCGTTCAGAAGCTGTTGCAGGGCGTAATCCATGGCCTACCCGCCGAGATAGAGGTTGAGCAGACCGTGCTCGTCGGCAAGTCTTGCCGGCGGCCCGTCATAACGCAGCGCGCCCGAACTCACGACGTAGACGCGGTCGGCGAAGCGCAAGGCCTGCGTGGCGTTCTGTTCGACCACCAGAAGTGTCAGCCCTTCGGCCTTCAACTGCCCGATGAAATCGAAGATCTGTGCGACGATGCGCGGCGCAAGCCCCAGCGAGGGTTCGTCGAGCAGCAGCAGTTTCGGACGCGACATCAACGAGCGCGAGATGGCGAGCATCTGCTGTTCGCCGCCCGAAAGCGTGCCGGCCGCCTGCGCGTAGCGTTCGCCGAGGACGGGAAACAGCGCCAGGAAACGATCGATATCGGCGCGCACGCCTTTCGGATCGCGGCGCGTCGCCGCGCCGAGCCGCAGGTTTTCGCCGACGGTGAGGTTGGCGAAGATGTGCCTGCCTTCCGGCGTCGACGTAAGACCGCCCCGGATCCGGTCTTCGGTGCGCAGGCGCGAAATGTCCTTGCCGTCGAAGACGATTCGTCCCGCCGTCGGGGTGACCAGCCCGGTCAGCGCATTGATCGTCGAGCTTTTGCCGGCGCCGTTCGGACCGAGCAGGGCGACGAGTTCGCCCTGCCCGATCTCGAGCGACAGCTCGCGCACCGCCGCGACCGCACCATAGCGGACCGATAGCTTCTCGACCGTCAGCACGATGGCATCCGGGTTTGCGGGGCGTCGCGCGATGTCATGGCCGGGCGATCCGTTACTTGAGCGCCGGGACGTAGGTCGGCGGCGTATCGGTGATCAGCACGCGCTTGCCATTGGCGAACCCCATGACCGGGACGGCCTTGACAGGATAGCCCTTCTTTTCGGCGAAGGAGATCGTCGGCGCCGTGGTGCCGGGATACCCGCCGGGAGCGCGGATCGCTTCGCGTAGCGGTGCCGCTTCCGTTGTTCCTGCCTTCTTCGCGGCCCCATAGGTCACCTGCACCATGTCGGCGCCGAGCGCATCGAAGATGCCGTTCACCTTGTAGCCGTCAGCCTTGCACTGGGCGAGGAAGTGATCGATCGGCCCGTCGATGCTGGTGGCGCCATGGGTGGTGAACATCACCTTCTCAAGCGCTGCGACATCGCCGACTGTTCCCTCAAGCGATTTGTCGTCGAAGGCATCGCAACCGGCGACCCAGCCATCATAACCGTTGGCACGCAGCTGCCGGATCAGGATGCCGACATCCGGCAGCACGGCGCAGATGTGGATGGCGTCCGGCTTCTGCGGCAGCGCCTTGATCGAGGCGATCTGCGGCGACCAGTCGGTGGTGCCCCAGGAGTAGTTGAGCTTGGAGACGACCTTGCCGCCGAGATGTTCGAACACCTCGCCGAACCATCCTGGCAGTTTTTCCGAATAGGAACCGGCATCGGGCGAAACCAGCAGCGCCACCGTCCGCGCACCCTTGCCGTACAATGCATTGGCAGTCGCCGCGGCGTTGATCGGGTCGGGCACGGCGCCGGCGATGAAATTGTCGAGGCCGGCCTGCTGCATTTCGAGCTGGGTGTTGGGCGCGGAAAAGACGGTCGCCCCATAGGGTTCCGCGATCTGGGCGGTCGGGATCAGCGCATCCGGGAAAGGAACGCCGGTGATGACCTGGGCGCCGGCGTCGAGGAACTTCTGGCCAAGCGAAACGGAGAGCTGCGGATCGGAGCGGTTGTCCTCGATCATCAGTTCAATCTTCGGGTCGCTCGTGCCCGCAGCCTTGTTCAGCTTGTCGGCCATGCAGCGCGCGCCTTCCGCTTCGCTGTAGGGCGCATAGGTGCCCGTCATAGCGACGGCCAGGCCGATCTTGAGCTCGCTCGCGCCGGCATGGGCTGCCTGCAGCAGCCCGGCCGTCAGCACGGCGGCTCCCAAAGTCAGTTTATCCATTTCGAACCCTCCCTTGTTCTTGTTGTGCGGATGCCGTCACGACGGCTGTGCCTGGCCGACATAGACCTCGATGACGCGCGGATCGCGCCAGACCTGTGCCGTGTCGCCCGAGGCGATGACCTGGCCCTGGTCCATGACGCAGAGCCGATCGCAAAGCCGGTTGATGAAGCGCAGGTCATGGTCGATGACGATGATGGCGCAGCCGAAATCACGGCGGATGGCTTCGATCGCCTCGGCCAGCGTCTCGGATTCGCTTTCGTTGAGGCCGGCGGCCGGCTCGTCGAGCAGCAGCAGCGAAGGGCCGAGCGCAAGCGCGCGTGCGATTTCCAGCCGTCTCTGGCTGCCGTAGGAGAGCGTTCCGGCGGGCGTGTCTGCTGCCGCATCGAGTTCGTACTGTTCAAGCAGCTTGTCGATGTCGATGCGGCTGGCAGCCTCGGGGCGAATATCGCGGCAGGTGATATGCGCGACCTCGACGTTCTGGCGGACGGTCAGTTCCTTGAACAGCCGGATGTTCTGGAAAGTGCGGGCGATGCCGGCGCGGGCGCATTCTTCGGGCCCTCGTCCGGTCAGATCGCGATCCGCCAGCCTGACGCTGCCGGCATCGGGCCGCAGCACGCCGGAAATCGCATTGACGAGCGTGGACTTGCCGGCGCCATTGGGGCCGATCAGGCCGAGGATTTCGCCCGTGGCGCAAGACAGCGAGGCCTGGCGCAACGCCTGCACGCCGCCGAATGTCTTGCTGACTGCCTCCACCGACAACATCGGTTTCGCCTCCCGTTCCGGCCGTGGGTTGTTTGCTCCCTTCGGCTGGTATTCAGGATGCTAGACCCGGAGCTTTTCCATAACAAGCATTTTTTTCCATTTTGGAAAAAGTATTCGTTTTGCCGGCGGTTCGTGCCCCGGCTCAGCCGGCCCCGACGTTCGGGACGCCGTCACGCGGAACGGTGTTCGACATCAGCATGATCGTCGGCTCGTCACCCAACGACACATAGGCGTGCTGCATCTCGCCATCGAACAGGATGCTGTCTCCCGGCTGCAGGATCACCGGGTCGTAATGGATAGTGTGCAACTCAAGGCTGCCGCTCTGCACGTGGATGAATTCCTCGCCCGAATGGCTGCGCCAGCCACCATTCTCCTCGAACGACTTCGCATGCAGCGTGACACGCCAGAAGATGTTGGTCTTGTCGCGGAAATCGCTGCACAGAACTTCGAAGACCATGGCGTTGCCTTCGTGCAGCACGCCGCTTCCAGCCCGGGTGATAGAGCGCCTGGCCTGCATGCCCGGTTTCGGGCTGAACAGGAAGGATGCCACCGGCACGTGCAGCACGCCGGCGATGGTCAGTGCGACATCGACCGTCAACCGGGCCTTGCCGTTCTCCAGCTTGGACAGCTGCGAGACCGAAAGGCCGGAACGCTCGCTCAGCTCGCGCAGCGTGATGTTCTGCTGCTTGCGCGCATCCCGGATCTTGGATCCCACATTGCCTTGCATCGTCCACGCCCTTGACTGTCGTGTTTCCATTCAGGCGATTTCGAAGAATTGTCGCACCTATCGTCCGTCAGGCACGAGCGTTGGTCTAAAATCGATGCAACAATTCTCCGAAATCGCCTTAGACAAGCTGTAACGAGGCGGCCTCCTGGCGTCCAGCGCCTGGAGCAATACCAGCAGAAGTGCGCAGCGGTTTCACGTCCGGAGCTGCGCAGACAAGAAAGCTGGAGCGTTTCCGCGAAAAGCGGAGCCGCCTCAGAGCGCTACCACGTGGTCCGGCCATAGGGTTTTCGCCACCTCGGAAAGACTGTCCTGGAGTATCCGGCTGACTTGCTCGAGCCGATCGTGCTCGGTGAGCAGATCGTTGCGGACCTCGAGATAGAAACACGGCAAATCCCGCTGCAGGCCGTGGCGGTTCAGTGTGTAGCCGACGGCCTGGCGCCAGTCATAAGGCTCGTTGTCGCCGATCTTCAGTCCGGCTGCACGGCCCCTGTCTTGTATCGCCTGCAGGATCGCCGAGACGAGGGGCGAGGGCTCACGCCAGAGGATGCCGATGTCGACGTTGCGCCGCACGCCGGCCATGACCGGCGTGAAGGAGTGGATCGAGACGAGGGCTTTTCGTCCCGGCACGCCGTTCGCGATCGCCTGTTCCAGCGGCGCCCAGCCGACCTGGCGGCGCAACTGGCGATCGTGCTCGCTGACGTCGAGATTTCCCGGTACCGGGATGCCGCCAAGATCCGGACGCATGTGGTCCCATTCCTCGACCGGGCGGTTGTAGTCCAGGAAAAGCCGCGAATAGCGCGCGACCACCGCCGGCGCGCGCAGGCCCTCCGACAGCTTTCTGGTCAGGGCATCGATACCGAGGTCGACGGCGAAATGCGTTGCAAGATAAGGCGACGCAAGGCCGAGATCGCGCCACGGTGCCGGCACCGTGTTGCCGGCATGCTCTGCAATCAGCAGATAGGGACCTGTCTCTTTCGGCTGCAAGCATTCGACGGCGTCGGCCGCAAGCGCCGCGACCTCGGCGGTGTCGAGGCGGATCTCAAACGATCTTGGAGCGGACATGATAGGACTTCGCCGCCGTCGATTCGATCAGGCCTGAACGGCCATTGGTACGACCCATGCCTGAATTCTTGATGCCACCCCAGGGCAGATAGAGGTCGGCATGGTCACAGCGGTTGAGGTAGACAGTGCCGGCTTCGACCTTGTCGAGCAGCGCTGTGCCGTGGTCGATGTCCTGTGTCCAGATGCTGGCGCTCAGCCCGTAATCGCTGTCGTTCATCAGGTTGATCGCCTGTTCGTCGCTTTCGACCGCCTGCACGCAGGCGATCGGCCCGAACAGCTCGTCGCGCATGATCGGCATGGAGTGATCCACGCCCACCAGCACGTCGGGAGCGACATAGGCGGTCCCAAGCGCCGCAGCCTTTTGCGTGGCGGTGTCGGGCATCAGCCGTCTGGCGCCGGCCCGAACGGCCTGCTCCGTCAGGCCACGGATCGTCTCCGCCGCCGTCGCACGTACCACCGGACCGACCATCGGCTTTTCTTCGATCGGGTGACCGATGGTCCATTTCGCGGTCTCTGCAACGAGCGCCTCGACGAAACGATCGTGGACGCCGCGATCGACATAGATGCGTTCGACCGAGCAGCAGGATTGTCCGGCATTGGAGTAGGTGCCTTCGGCGATCTGCGCCACGGTGGCATCGAGATCGGCGTCGGCGCGGACATAGGTCGGATCCTTGCCGCCGAGCTCGAGGTGAACCTGCGTGAAGGTGCCGGCCGCGGCTGCGTGCACGCGGCGGCCGCCATTGACGGAGCCGATGAAATTGACCGCGTTGAAGGCGCCCGATGCGATCAGCCTTTCGGCGTCGGCATGGTCGAGATGCAGGCTCTGGAAGACGCCTTCGGGACCGCCGGCGGCGCGGAAGGCTTCTTCCGCCAGCTCGGCGATCAGCGGCGTCTGCGGCGAGTGCTTGAAGATGACGACATTGCCCGCCGCCAGCGGCGCCGTCACCAGATAGCCGAGCATCGCGGTCGGGTAGTTCCAGGCGCAGATCGAAAAATGCACTCCGCCGGGCGTGGGACGCACATAGCGGCGGATGTTCTCGTCCGAAGGATAGGGCAGGTCGGCAAGCGTCTCTGCGGCAGCTTCGGCCAGCAATTCGCCGACCAGCGCCAGACGCGGCGTCTCGTCGGCCTGCCAGAGCGGGCGGCCGATCTGCCATGCAACCATTTCCGCCAGCTGGCCGGCGCGCGCCTTCATCTCTTCGCCGAACCTCAGCAGGATTGCCAGCCGCTCGGTGAGCGGCGTTGCCTGCCAGGGTTTCAGTGCGGCGCGGGCCCTGGCCATCGCGGCGTCGATGGCCGTGCCGTCGGCGTAGTCGCGGCGCGCATAGATGGAGCCTTCGACGGGGGAGGTAACAGGGAACGATCGGATGTCGGTGCGCAGGTTCATGGTGGGATGTCCGCCGGATAAGGAGTGCTATTTCGGTTACGATATCGCTATTTTCCATTTTGGCAAATTTTTTCTATTCTGGCTTGATGGATTACGCACTCCCTCCTATTGTCCGCTGCAACAGCAGGCGCTGAATGGAGGAGGGATATCGATGGTCGAGTTTGATTTCGCCGGCAGGCACGCAGTTGTCGCGGGCGCCGGCGGTGGCATGGGCGAGGCCATAGCGCTAGCGCTGCTTGCATCCGGTGCCGCGGTGACGGCGATCGACGTCAAGGAATGCCCGGCATCGCTGTCTTCCTTCGGCGACAGGTTGGCCTATGCGCAGGGTGATCTCACGGACGAAGCCTTTGTTCAGAAGGTCGTCGGCGAGGCGGGAAAGGCACGTGGCGGCATCGACTATCTTGCCAATGTCGCCGGCGTGCTGTGGTTTGGCCGCGACAAATCGGTGCTGGAGATGGATCTCGATGTCTGGGATCAGGTCTTCAACATCAACCTGAAATCATTCGCCCATACGGCGCGCGCTGTGGTGCCGTTCATGCGCTCGAGCGGTCGTGGCGGCGCCATGGTGCATTTCTCGACCATCCAGTGGTATCGCGGCGATCCTGCCCCGCAGGATGCCTATCAGGCGTCGAAGGCCGGCGTCTGTGCGCTGTCGAAATCGCTGGCCATGCAACTGGCTGCGGAGCGCATCCGCTCCAATGCCATCTGCCCTGGCATGGCATTGACGCCGCTGCAGGCGCGTTGGGATACGGAGGAAAAGCGTCAGGCTGTGGCGAACTACGCACCGCTCGGCCGCATCGGCACGCCGCAGGACATGGCCAATGCCGCGCTGTTCCTGCTGTCCGATGCCGCCAGCTACATCACCGGCATCGAACTTGCCGTCGATGGCGGCCTGTTGATGCGCATGTAGTGATGCCGGCGCCGGCATCGGCTGGCGCTTCATCTGCCAGAGCGTTTCCGTCTTTCACGGAAACGCTCCAAGCTTTTGTTTTCGTCGCATTTTTGTAACGCCAGGCGAATCCACTTGGCTACAAAATGCTCTAGTGGTGGTCGTGCATGCACTTGCCGTGATCGGCCAGCACCTCTATCACCCGGCATTCGGCGAGGCGCCCGTGCCGGCATTCCTCCACCATCACTTCCAGTTCCGCCTTCAGCGCCATCAGGCTGGCGATGCGCTGTTCCACTTCGATCAGCCGGGCCTTGGCGATGGCGTCGGCCGTCGCACAGGGCTGGGCCGGATCGTCCTGCAGGGCGAGCAGCGTGCGGATGGCGGAAACCTCGAAGCCGAGCTCGCGGGCGTGGCGGATGAAGGCCAGCCGGCGTAGCCCCTTCTGGTCATAGAAACGCCGGTTGCCGTCCGTGCGTGGCGGCTCGGGCAGCAGGCCGATCTGCTCATAATAGCGGATGGTCGGCACCTTCACGCCGCTTTCCCTGGCCACATCACCGATCGTCAAATCAGACTTCATTTTTCCTCTTGCTCCTCTAGTCGCTAGAGGATGTAGCGTCTGCTCGAACATAATCAAGGGAATGATCATGGCACGAGCATCAGAGCAGATGCGCTACCGCGTCGACGGTATGGATTGCGCCTCCTGCGCTTCGAAAATCGACACCGCCATCCGGCGTCTGAAAGGCGTCGAGGACGTCTCTGTTTCGGTGACGCGCGGCACGATGACGGTCAAGCACGACGGCAGCGCGGAACTGGCGCCGGCGATCGAGAAGCGGGTCACCGGCCTCGGCTACAAGCTTGCGCTCGTGCCGTCGACCGCGCCGGCTCCTGCGGCCGCCGCCCTCAAGGAAGAAGCGTGCGGCTGCGGTCACGACCATCGTGCTCATGACAAGCACGATCACAGCGATCATGACCACTCCGGGCACGATCACGCAGACCATGATCATGACCATTCCGGCCATGATCATGCAGGGCACGATCACAAAGGTCACGACCATTCCAGTCACAATCATGCTCCACGCGGCGACGCGGCACCTGCCGCATCTGCGGTCGCCGGCGTTGCAGCGCAGCCGGCTTCTGCAGCCCTGCACGGCCATGATCACGGCCCGACCACCGGCCGCTGGTGGCAGTCCAGCAAAGGCAAGCTGACGATCGCCGCAGGGCTTGCCCTGGCCGTCGCCTATGGCATCGGCAAGCTGGTGCCTGGCTACGAGACCTGGATCTTCACCGTCGCAATGCTGGTCGGCCTTGTCCCGATCGCGCGGCGCGCCATCGCGGCCGCCCGTGTCGGCACGCCTTTCTCCATCGAGATGCTGATGACGATCGCCGCCATCGGTGCCGTCATCATCGGCGCCACGGAAGAGGCCGCGGCCGTCGTCTTCCTGTTCCTGATCGGTGAATTGCTGGAAGGTGTCGCCGCCGGCAAGGCGCGCGCTTCGATCCAGTCGCTTGCCGCCCTGGTGCCGAAGACCGCGCTGCTCGAGCGCGACGGCAAGGTAACCGAAGTGCCTGCCGAAGGCCTTGCCGTAGGCTCAATCATCATGGTGCGTCCCGGCGACCGTATTCCCGCCGATGGCATCGTTGTCACCGGTGAAAGTGCCGTCGATGAGGCGCCGGTCACCGGCGAGAGCGTGCCGGTGCGCAAGGAGCCGGGTGCCAGCGTCTTTGCCGGTACGGTCAACAGCGATGCCGTGCTGCGCATTCGCGTGACGGCGGCTGCCGCCGACAACACCATTGCCCGTGTCGTGCGTCTGGTCGAGGAAGCGCAGGAATCGAAGGCGCCGACCGAGCGCTTCATCGACCGCTTCTCGAAATATTACACGCCCGGCGTGGTCATCTTCGGAGCCTTGGTCGCCGTTATCCCGCCGCTGCTCATGGGCGGTGCGTGGGACGAATGGATCTACAAGGGCCTTGCCATCCTGCTGATCGGCTGCCCGTGCGCGCTGGTCATCTCCACGCCGGCGGCCATCGCTGCTTCGCTCTCGTCGGGAGCACGGCGCGGCCTGCTCATGAAGGGCGGCGCGGTGTTGGAAAATCTCGGTGCCATGACGGCTGTCGCGTTCGACAAGACCGGCACCCTGACCGAGGGCAAGCCGAAGGTGACCGATGTCGACAGCTTTGGCCTGCCGGCGAACGAAGTGCTGCGGCTGGCGGCGGGGCTGGAGACCGGCTCATCCCATCCGCTCGCCAAGGCCATTCTCGCCCGCGCCGAGGCAGACGGCATCGTGGTCCCGGAGGCTTCCGGCGCCAGGGCGCTCGGCGGCAAGGGCGTTTCGGGCATCATCGACGGGATCGAGATTTTCCTGGCTTCGCCGAAAGCCGCAGCCGAGCGCGTCCCGCTCAGCGCCGAACAATCCGCCCGCATCACGGCGCTCAATGACGAAGGCAAGACCGTCTCGGTCCTGCTCGCCGGCGGCCAGCTGGCCGGAGCGCTGGCGATGCGCGACGAGCCGCGTCCCGACGCTGTTGCCGGTCTCAAGGCGCTGGCTGTCCGCGGCATCAAGACAGTGATGCTGACCGGCGACAACAGCCGTACCGCCACCGCGATCGGCAGGCAGCTCGGCATCGAGGTGCGTTCGGAATTGCTGCCCGAGGACAAGCAGCGCATTGTCGGAGAGCTGAAGGCGCAAGGCTTCGCCGTCGCCAAGGTGGGTGATGGCATCAACGACGCACCGGCGCTGGCCGCCGCCGATGTCGGCATCGCCATGGGCGGTGGTACCGATGTCGCGCTCGAGACCGCGGATGCCGCGGTGCTGCACGGACGTGTCGGCGACATCGCCGGAATGATCGAGCTGTCCAAGCGCACGATGGCCAACATCAAGCAGAACCTGGTCATCGCCATCGGGTTGAAGGCGGTGTTCCTGGTCACCACGGTGCTTGGCATCACCGGGCTGTGGCCGGCGATCCTGGCGGACACCGGCGCCACCGTTCTGGTCACCTTGAATGCACTGCGCCTGCTCGGCGCCGCGAAGCAGGTCACGGCCTGATTAACATGATGAAGGCGCCGTTGCGGCGCCTTCATCCGTCTGCAGAAGTCACGCTGCCTTCAGCAGGTAGGCATCGTGTCTTTGCAGGAAGGCGTGCAGGCGTTCCGGATAGTCCGGGTCAACGGCTTGCCGCACGCTCGGTCGCTCCGCCAGCGCCGCCCGCCAGGCACGGACACGCGGTGTGTTGGCCAGAACGGCGGTGTCGGCAATCGTATCGAACAGGTCGAAGTAGCGGAACACCGGCGCAAAGACCGCGTCGACCAGGCTGAAATCCCTGCCGGCAAAGTAAGGTCCGTCGCCGAGCACCGCCTCGAGGCGCTCGAACTTGTCGGCGATGGCTGCGCGCTTCTGCTCATAGATTGCAGCATCCGCCGTCGTCTCCAGGCCCCAGATGTCGGAGAGGATGGTCGAGCCGTATTCCATCCAGGCGCGATGCTGGGCGCGCAGCAACGGATCGCTCGGATGGAGTTTGGGGCCGGCCCGCGTCTCTTCGATGTATTCGCAGATCACCGAGCTTTCGAAGAGCACGGCCTGCGGCCGATCGGGCTGCCGTATGATGAGCAGCGGCACCTTGCCGAGCGGCGACAGGCTGACGAACCATTGCGGTTTGTCGGCCAGGTCTATCAGCACCTTTTCGAAGGGCACGCCCTTTTCGCTGAGTGCGATGGCCGCGCGCTGCACATAGGGGCACAGATGATGGCTGACGAGCGTCAGATTTTGCACAGGAGCCTCCTCAAGCCGCGATCTTCATGCCTTCGGCCTGCATCGCCGCGCGCACGTTCGGACGTGCGCCGACACGGTCCATGAAGGCGCGCAGCTGCGGGAAGGCGGTGAGGTCGACTTTGGTGAAGGCGGACCAGCCGACGATGGTGAAGAGATAGGCGTCCGCGGCACTGAAGCGCTCGCCGGCGAGATAAGGTCCCGATTTTGCCAGATGGGATTCGACGACCCCCAGCCGCTCGGCGATCTTCTGGCGCGCGACATCCTGCGCCTGCGTGCCGTATTCGGGATGGAACAGCCATGGGCTGTACATCTTGTGCAGTTCGCTGGCGATGAAGTTGAGCCAGCTCTGCTGCCGGTAGCGCCCGGTCGATCCTTCCGGCTGCATCAGGCCGGCTTCCGGTTTGAGTCGGCGAGATACTGCACGATGGCAGCGCCTTCGGTCAGCACCGAGCCATCGTCCAGCTCAAGCGCGGGCACGTAGCCGTTCGGGTTGATGGTGGTGAAGTCCACCCCGGTTTCCGTCGGATGTGGAGTTTTGGCGAGGTTGACCTTTTCGAGGTCGAGTTCGATGCCTGCTTCCAGCGCGACGATGTGCGGCGAGAGCGAGCAGGTGCCGGTGGCGTAGTAGAGTTTCATGGCAGATCCTTCCGAGGATTGGTGTCGCCGCCGGTGGCGACAGCTTCCGCTGACAAGAATAGGATTGGCATCTGCGCATCGCTCATTGGGATTTTGCCCACTGCGCTTGCATGACTGCAAGCACAGAATGTGCTACCCACGCCCCCATGGATGACTGGAATGAATTGCGGCTGGTTCTTGCGGTTCAGCGCGAAGGAAGCCTGACCGGTGCGGCCAAGGCGCTTAACGTCGATCACTCGACGGCCTTTCGTCGGCTCAATGTCCTGGAAGCTCGGCTTGGCGTGCGCCTGTTCGAGCGCCTGCCCGGCGGTCTCTACCAGGCCACAGCGACTGGCGAACGCATGGCAGCGACCGCCGAGCGCGTCGAGGACGAAACGCTGGCGCTCGACCGCGACATTGCCGGGTCCGACCATCGGCTGTCGGGGCGACTGCGGGTGACGTCCTCGGAAACGCTGGCATACAGCCGGCTGCCGAACCACCTGGCTGCGTTTCGCCGGACGAATCCCGGCATCGTGGTCGAGCTGCTGATCGACAACCGCGTGCTCAGCCTGTCACGGCGCGAAGCCGACATCGCTTTGCGCCCGGTGCGCCCCAAGGAAGGCGACCTTTGGGGGCGCAAGCTCTGTGCAGCGGCCTGGACCTTCTTTGCCGCGCCCGCCTACCTGGAGGCCCTCGATGGCCCGGTCGGGGACGTCGGCGACCGGCAGGATCTGATTGGCTGGGAGGAGGGGGCTGCCGGTATCCAGGCAGCGGAATGGCTGAGCCGGGCAGCACCCGACAGCGCCTTCATCTATCGCACCAACAGCCTGGTCAATCAGTTTGTGGCGGCAAAGGCAGGCATCGGGCTGGCGCTGTTGCCCTGCTACCTCGGCGATGCCGATCCTGGCCTCGTGCGGGTGCGGCCGGAACCCTTGCCCGATCTGGAAGGGGAATTCTGGATCGTCACACATGCCGACCTGAAACGGACCGCACGGGTGCGCGCTTTCTTCGAACAGGTCGGCGACGGGCTGGCCCGCGAGCGCGACCTGTTCGAAGGAAGGATGCCCAGAACAACCAATTGGAGTGGAATGCCACGACAGCATTCCACTCCAGAGTCCGAGGCTAGACGATTTCGAGATAGGCGCTGAACTCGTAGTCCGTTACTTGCTCGGCGAAACCGGCGATCTCCTGCCGCTTGCAGGCGACCATCATCTGCCGAAGCACGGGCGCGAAGATTTCGGCCGCGATCGGGCCGCTCTCGAATGCATCCACCGCCTGGCCCCATTCTGCCGGGATCTTGCGCTGCTTCTTGGCCGAATAGGCGCGTCCCGTCTGCGGGGCCGTCGGCTTCCAGTTGTTTTTGATGCCGACCAGAGCCGCACCGAGGATCGCCGTCAGCACCAGATAGGGATTGGAATCTGCCCCGGCGACACGGTGTTCGATACGCCGCGCCTTCGGATTGCCGCCCGGAATGCGGATGGCCGCCGTCCGGTTTTCGTAACCCCAGGAGATCGAGGTCGGTGCGTGCGTGTCGGGCCGCAGGCGGCGGTAGGAGTTGTAGTGCGGCGCGAACATCAGCGTCGTTTCCGCCATGCCGCGCAGCAGGCCGGCGACCGCACTCTTCAGCACTGGCGAACCCTCGGCGGTGCCGTCGTCGAAGACGTTCTCGCCCTTGTCGTTCAGCAGGCTGAAATGCACATGCATGCCGTTGCCTGAACGTGTGCCGTAGGGCTTGGCCATGAAGGTTGCTGCCAGCCCATGCTTGCGTGCCACGCCCTTGACGATGCGCTTGAAGAAAACGCTGTCATCCGCTGCCTTCAACGGATCGTCGGTATGCAGAAGATTGATCTCGAACTGACCGATGCCGTTTTCGGCGATCGCAGCGTCGGCCGGCACGTCCTGCCTCGCGCATTCCTTGTAGACGTCCGAGAAGAACTCGCCGAAATCGTCCAGTTCATCGATCGAGAGAATGGCGTCGGAATCGAGCCGCTTGCCCGTATAGGGCGAGATCGGAGGCACGGCGCCGTCCGGCTCGGGGTCGATCAGGTAGAATTCCATTTCCGTCGCCACGACCGGCCGCAGACCCAGCTCGCGATACTGCGCGACGATCGCTGCCAGCGCCTGCCGCGGATCGGCCAGGAACGGGCGGCCATCCTCAAGGGACAATTGCAGCGGGATGAGCGCGCTTGGCCGTGAAGTCCAGCTGACCGGCAGCGGTCCACGTCCTGTCGCCTCGCAGATACCGTCGCCGTCACCCGTGGCGAAAACCTGCGTGCTGCCGATGATGTCCTCGCCCCAGACGTCGACGCCGACGATGGAAAGCGGCATGCGGATGCCGCCGCCGAGAACCTTGGATGCCTGTTCGACCGGGATGCGCTTGCCGCGCATGATGCCGTTCAGGTCGCAGACCACTGCCTGAACGCTTTCGATCGGGCCGTTTTTGTCAATCCATGCCTTTAACTGTTCTGATTCGCTCAATTTGAGCACCTATACCTTTCTTGTTGAGAGAGCCGCATTGCCCGGCGAAGCTGGCATTGTGCCCAGCGCGGGTCAAGCTGACCCGAAGTTGTGGATCAGCAGGTGGCGAATCCTGTCGACAAGCGGCACTCATGCGGCTAGGCGGTTGCAAACAGAGTTGCGGGAGCGGTCATGACCGGAAAAACCCTTATCGCACCGTCGGTGCTGTCGTCCGATTTCTCCAGGCTCGGCGACGAGGTCGAAGCCATCGTCGAGGCCGGCGCCGACTGGATCCACCTCGACGTCATGGATGGGCATTTCGTGCCCAACATCACGTTCGGTGCGCCGGTCATCAAGGCGATCCGCAACCGCACCAAAGCCTATTTCGACTGCCATCTGATGATCGCGCCGGTCGATCCCTATCTGGCAGCTTTCGCCGAGGCAGGCTGCGACGGCATCACCGTGCATGCCGAAGCCGGTCCGCATCTCGACCGGTCGCTGCAGACCATCCGCAATCTCGGCAAGAGGGCGGGTGTCGCGCTCAATCCCGGTACGCCGGAAAGCGTCATCGAATACGTGCTCGATCGCCTGGACCTCGTCCTTCTGATGACGGTCAATCCGGGCTTTGGCGGGCAGGCCTTCATCCCGGCGGTCGTCGAGAAGGTGAAGCGGGTCAAGGCGCTGATCGGTGACCGGCCGATCGACATCGAGATCGACGGCGGTGTTTCGCCTGAAACCGCGCCGCTGGTCACCGCTGCCGGCGCCAATGTTCTCGTTGCCGGCGCTGCCGTGTTCAAGGGCGGCACGGTCGAAGCCTATCGCAGCAACATCGCGGCGATCCGGACGGCCGCGGACAGAGCGGCGCTCTGACCTACGTTGCGCTTTAGGCGGTGCGTCCTTCGAGGCTCGCCCGTATAAGTTTCCCGATAATTCCGATGCTTTGCGGGTTCGCACCTCAGGATGAGGGCCGCTGTGCAACGATGCCCGAGTTCTGAAACACTTCAGAATTCTCGCCCGATGGCACAACGGGCCCTCATCCTGAGGTGCGAGCCCGCAAGCCGTTAGAAGATATAGTAAAAACTCAGGCGGGCGAGCCTCGAAGGACGCACCGGCAGGGTCTAACCGAAAACCCGGTTGCCGCCGATCCAGGTACCCTTCATGCCGACATCGTCGCTCAAGGCGACGATGTCGGCAGCCGTGCCTTTGGCAAAACGACCGAGCCGGTGCGACTGGCCGACGGCTTCAGCGGCATAGAATGACGCCATGCGCAGGGCTTCGGCCAGATCGATGCCGACCACCTTGTGCATGAAACGAACGGCCGAGATCATGTCCAGGTCGGCGCCGGCCAATGTGCCGTCGGCTAGACGCAGGCTGCCGTCCTTGCGGTAGATGGTGCGGCCGTTGAGCGTGAATTCGGTCATTTTGGTGCCGATCGTCGCCATGGCGTCGGTGACCAGGAAGATGCGTCCCGGGCCCTGCTTCGATTTCAGCGCGATCTCGATGGTTGCCGGATGCACGTGAATGCCATCAGCGATGAGGCCGGCGAACATCGTGCTGCTGTCGATCGCAGCACCGGCCAGTCCCGGTTCGCGATTGCCGATCTGGCTCATCGCATTGAACAGATGCGTCGCCATGGAAGCCCCCGCCGCGACATAGGCGGTTGCGGTTGCATAGTCGGTGTCCGAGTGGCCGAGGCTTACGACGATGCCGGCCTTCGCCAGCGCTTCGACCTGGGCAGCGCTTGCCGATTCCGGAGCGACCGTGGTCTGCAGGACCGGCAGCTGCGCCCTGGCTGCGATCAACGCCGCCTGATCGGCTTCGTTCATCGGCCGGATCAGCTTGGGATCGTGCGCACCCTTGCGCGCAAGCGACAGATGCGGCCCCTCCAGATGCAGGCCGAGGAAGCCAGGCAGCTTGCGCCGTGCGGCTTCGGCACCTGCCGCGATTGCTGCAGCCGTGATCTCTGGAGTGTCGGTTATCAGTGTCGGCAGCAACGCCGTGGTACCGAACGGCATGTGCGCGCGGCAGATCGTTTCGATCGAAGCGAGGTCAGGGTGGTCGTTCAGCATCACGCCGCCGCCGCCATTGACCTGCAGGTCGATGAAGCCGGGTGCCAGGATGCCGCCGTCGAGGTCGACGATATCGGCCTCGGGTGGAATGGTGCTGCGCCCGGCAATCGCCTCGACCAGCCCGTCGGCGACGATCAGGGCGGCATCGTCATGCCAGTCGGCGCCGTCGAAGATGCGTGCGCCGGTGAGTGCGAAATACTTGCTCATACGGTTTCCGTCACCTTGCGCAGGTTTGGCGGCGTGTCGGGATCGAGGCCGCGATGACGAGCGAAGGACTCCACGAAAGCGTAGAACGATACGATCAGCGTCAGCGGGTCGGTCAGCGGATGCCCGGTGGCAACGTGTGGCAATGTCGTTGCGTTCCTGGCCAGCGTCGAGGTGATGAAGGTGGCGGCACCCTTGGCGGCAAGGGTGTCAGCGGCGGCGGCGAGCGACGGTTCCGAGGCATCACGGGCAGCAAGCGCCAGCACCGGGAATTTCGGGCCGACCAGTGCCATCGGGCCGTGCATGACTTCCGCGCCGCTGTAGGCCTCTGCGTGCACTGCGCAGGTTTCCTTGAACTTCAGCGCTGCTTCCGAGGCGATCGCGAAGGACGGGCCGCGGCCCAGGATGAAGAACGAGTTGTGTCCGTCCAGTGCTGCGGTGAGCGGGCTCCAGTCGCAGGCGACAGCCTTGCTGAAATGCTCGGGCAGCTGCTTCAGGGCGGCAATCAGCGCTTCGTCGCCAGTGGCATGCGCCATCAGTGCCAATCCGGCGACTGCCGAATTGACGTAGGTCTTGGTGGCGGCGACGCTGAGTTCCGGCCCGGCCAGGATGTCGACGGCATAGTCCGCGGCGCGTGCCAGCGGCGAATCGGCCGTGTTGGTGAGCGCGATGGTCAGCGCGCCGCCCGCGCGCGCGCTTTCAGCCATGGCGACGATGTCCGGGCTCTTGCCTGATTGCGAGATGGCAAGGCAGGCCGAACCGTTCAACCGCAGCTTGGCGCCGTAGATCGAGGCCACCGAAGGACCGACCGAAGCGACGGCGAGCCCGGCGGTCAGTTCCACGGCGTATTTCATGAAGGTGGCGGCATGGTCGGAAGAGCCGCGGGCCACGGTGATGATGAAGTTGGGGTCGCGTTCGCGGATGCCGCATCCGGCCTCAGCCAGAACCTTGCCGGATCCCTCAAGAAGACGGGCGGTTGCCTCGGGGATCTCCTGGACCTCGCGGAGCATATGGGATTTTGTTGTTGTCATTGCCGCACTCCGTTGTCGTCGCTGGTCACGCCAAGCCTCAGCTCGGCGACAAAATCATAGGCATCGCCGCGATAGACCGAGCGTGTGAACTCGATCACCTTGCCGCTGGCGAGATAGGAGATGCGCTCGATGCGCAGGCTGGCCGAGCCCGTTGGCGCATCGAGCAGCCTCGCATCCGCCTCGTTGAGATTGACGGCGGAGATGCGCTGGACTGCGCGCACCGGCCGGTTGCCGGTTGCTTCCAGGGCCGCATAGAGCGAAGAGCCGACAACACTCGGATCGGGCAGCGCATTGACCGAAAGCGAAGCGCGCTCGATCGCCAGCGGCGTATCATTGGCGATGCGCAGACGTGCCACACGGGCGACCATTTCGCTGGCGGCCAAACCCAGAACCATCATCTCTTCCGGTGACGGGGCATAAAGCCCGCGGTCGAGCCAGGTCGAGCGCACAGCCTTGCCACGCCTGGCCATGTCTTCGGTGAAGGAGGTGAGCCGCGACAGCGATTGTTCGACGCGTTCCATGCGCGGTGCCACGAACGTGCCGGAGCCATGGCGCTGCACCAGGACGCCACCCTTGACCAGATCCTGCACAGCCTTGCGCACCGTGACGCGGGAGATGTCGGCCATCGAGGCGATGTCGCGCTCCGAAGGCAGCGCGTCGCCCGGGCCGATCAGGCCGCGGTTCACGGCATCCTCGATGCTGCGACGAAGCTGGAGATAGAGCGGCGCACCGCTTTGCGAGGCTTGCTTGAGCGAGGCAAAGATGACGTCCGCCGCTTCGCTCATCGTGCCGTCTCCGCCATGTCGGCGAATTTTCGGACCGCCATCCGCACGGAGCCGCCCAGGGCATCGTCGAGCGGTGTCTTCAGCAGTGCCCGAAAACGTTCGGAGAGGCGCGGCGCATAGAGTGGGGCGAGCCCGCCGAGCAGGCACAGCGGATCGCCGGTCTGCAGGTCGAGCACGCCGAGTGAGGCTTCCACATCCGCGACCGACTTGTCGACGATCCACATCGCGACGACGTCGCCTTTGGCGGCGTTCTCGAACACCTTCGGTGCAAACCCGCCGAAATCGCCGGGTTTTGCGTGGGTGGTGAATTCGACCAGGTCCTGCGGATTGTCGCGGAAGATGCCCATCATCTCACGGGTCAGCGGCGAGGCTTCGCGGATGCCGTCATAGGCCAGCAGGGTCTGTTCGAGAAGATCGCGCCCGATGCGCGCGCCGCTGCCCTGGTCGCCGACCTGGAAACCCCAGGCGCCGACCGAACGCGACTTGCCCTGCTTGCGCACCATATAGGCGGTGCCTGTGCCGAGGATGGCGATGGCGCCGTCGCCGGAGCCGACCGCGCCTTCGAGCGCGATCTCGAAATCCGTCTCCACGCTGGAGCGGCTGAACGGCAGGATCGCTTCCAGCTGCTGCTTGTAGGTGCCGACATTGGCACCGGCGAGCCCCAGTATGGCCGGCGTCTGTGTGATCAGTTCAGGGTCTTCGCCCGCCGCGAGAAATGCCTGCCTGGCAGCGTCCACGATATGCGTGCGCGCGCCGGTCAGGTCACTGCGGATGTTGGCCGCGCCCGATTTCGCGCGACCGAGGATCTCACCGCTCGCCGTTGCGAGCGCTGCCCTGCAGCTGGTGCCGCCGCCGTCAATGCCGAGCACGAAAGTCACGCTGAAATCTCCTCTTGCTGGATAATACCAATAAAATACCAATAGCCAAGGATAAATTTATGGTTCGATTCAATAATCGCTATTCGTATGAAATTATTGGAAATTTTATGCGCAAGAAGAACAGGCCATTACGAAATTGCTAATGCCAGTGGACAAGTGGTATTTTTTTGGTATTGTCAAAGAAGGTGGAGGAAACGGAATGGCGCAGAAGCGCACAGAAGCGCAGCATCGAGATGCCGAGGGGCTGGATATCCAGGCGCCCGAGGCCGTATTGAAGTCGCTGGCCGAGGCCCAGATCGAGGCCGCTGGCGCCGTGCGCGAAGCCATTCCCGCCATTGCCGCCGCATCCGCATTGATCTCCGAGCGCCTCAAGTCCGGCGGACGGCTCGTCTATGCCGCCGCAGGCAGTTCCGGCCTCATGGCTGTCGCCGATGCGCTCGAGCTTCCCGGGACTTTCGGCATCAAACGCGATCGCATTGTCATCCTCATCGCCGGTGGTGATGAAGCTTTCCACAATCTTGCGGGTGGTCCCGAGGACGACGAGGAAGAGGCCGCTGCCGGAATTGCAGGAGCCGGCGTCACCTCGGCCGATTGCGTCATTGCTCTTTCGGCCAGCGGCTCGACTCCCTATGCGGTTCGTGCCTTGCGTGACGCGCGCCAGCGCGGCGCCGCGACGATCGCGATCGCCAACAATGGCGACACGCCGCTGCTCAATGCCGCCGACGTCGCCATCCTGCTGAAAACCCCGCCGGAAGTCATCGCCGGCTCGACCCGCATGGGTGCGGGCACCGCCCAGAAGATCGCGCTCAACATGATGTCGACCTTGGCTGCCGTCCATCTGGGCCACGTCCATGACGGCTACATGGTCAATCTTTTCGCCGACAACGCCAAGCTGCGCGACCGCGCGGCGCGCATCGTCACTGCCATAACCGGGCTCGATCGCGATGCCGCCGACCGCTCGCTCGAGCAGAGTGGTGGCGCGGTGAAGACTGCCATTCTGCTCGCCGCCGGTGCTGAAAGCGTCGATGCGGCCGAGGGAATATTGGAGAAGACCGGCCAGAAGCTGCGGCCGGCCCTTTCCGCCATCAGAGGAGAACAGGGGGCGTGAAGCCTCCGTCTCGTCAAAACCGAACCTGAAAAAGGTCAACAGGGAGACTGAGCATGAAGACGAAACTTCTTACGGCACTACTTTTAGGCTCCAGCGTACTCGGCTTTGCCGGCGTGGCGTCGGCCGCCGATGCCACGCTCAACATCGAGAGCTGGCGCGGTGACGACCTCGCCATCTGGAAGGACAAGCTGATCCCGGCTTTCGAAGCGAAGAACCCCGGCATCAAGGTCGTGTTCGCGCCTTCGGCTCCAACCGAATATGACGCGGCACTCGGCGCCAAGCTCGCCGCGGGTTCGGCTGGCGACCTGATCACCTGCCGTCCGTTCGACAAGTCGCTCGAGCTGTACAAGAAGGGCGATCTCGCCGACCTGACCAAGCTGTCGGGCATGGAGAACTTCTCCAGCGTTGCCAAGGCTGCCTGGACCACCGACGACGGCTCGGCCACCTTCTGCGTGCCGATGGCCTCGGTCATCCATGGCTTCATCTACAACAAGGACGCCTTCGAGAAGCTCGGCCTCAAGATTCCGCAGACCCGCGACGAATTCTTCGCTGCTCTCGACAAGATCAAGGCCGACGGCACCTACATACCGATGGCCATGGGCACCAAGGATCTCTGGGAAGCCGCGACCATGGGCTACCAGAACATCGGTCCGAATTACTGGAAGGGCGAAGAGGGTCGTCTGGCGCTGATCAAGGGCGAGCAGAAGCTGACCGACAAGGACTGGGTCGAGCCCTACGCCGAACTCGCCAAGTGGAAGCCTTATCTCGGGGATGGCTTCGAGGCGCAGACCTATCCGGACAGCCAGAACCTGTTCACGCTCGGCCGCGCTGCCATCTATCCGGCGGGCTCGTGGGAAATCGGCCTGTTCAACACCCAGGCCCAGTTCAAGATGGGCGCCTTCCCGCCGCCGGTCGGCAAGGCCGGCGACACCTGCTACATCTCCGACCACACCGATATCGGCATCGGCCTGAACGCCAAGAGCAAGAATGCCGACGCGGCCAAGACCTTCCTGACCTGGGTCGCCTCGCCGGAATTCGCCACCATTTATGCCAACGCTTTGCCTGGCTTCTTCAGCCTGAATTCGTCGCCGGTGAAGATGGAAGATCCGCTGGCGCAGGAATTCGTTTCCTGGCGCGAGAAGTGCAAGCCGTCGATCCGCTCGACCTATCAGATCCTGTCGCGCGGCACGCCGAACCTGGAGAACGAGACCTGGGTTGAATCGGCCAACGTCATCAACGGCACCGATACGCCGGAAGTCGCGGCCGAGAAGCTGCAGAAGGGCCTCGACAGCTGGTACAAGCCGGCGAAGTAAGACTGCGAAACGACCGGGCCACGGCTAGCCGTGGCCCGGTCTGTCCCTAACTAATTTCCGATTGTCGGCGCGGTTCCTCGCCCTTACGCTCTTGTTGTTTTACGCAATTCCGGACGGAAAGCCGCTACGCACTTTTCCTGGAATTGCCCGATGAAGACTGGAGAAGGGGCGCCGGCTTCATGTCCACCGTTTCCTCGAAATCGAGGAAGATACGGTGGATGCGCGAGGGATGGCATTCCGAAAATTTGAAGCGGAAACGCTCTGGAGGCGGCAAGGACCGAGCTCATGGCTGCAGCATCGAAAAAACCGTTCCGTTGGCATATCGGCGTCTTCCTGGCGCCGGCGGTGCTCGTCTACACGGCGATCATGATCCTGCCTTTGTTCGGCACGCTGCAGCTTTCGCTGTTCCGTTCCATCGAGCAGGTGCAGACCTTTGTCGGCTTCGACAATTTCCGCACCTTGTTCACCGATCCGTCCTGGTCGTTCAACTTCTGGAATGCGCTGAAGAACAATGTCTGGTTCTTCATCATCCACATGGTGGTGCAGAACCCGATCGGCGTCATGCTGGCAGCACTTCTGTCCAGCCCGAAACTGCGCTTCACCGCGTTCTATCGCACTGCGATCTTCATCCCGACCATCCTGTCTTTCGTGATCGTCGGTTTTGCCTGGAAACTGATCCTGTCGCCGATCTGGGGCGTCGCTCCAGACCTCATGGGGATGGTCGGCCTCAAGAGCCTGTTCACGCCCTGGCTCGGCAAGGAGCAGTATGCGCTGACCGCGCTCAGCCTGATCTCGGTCTGGCAGTTCGTCGGCATCCCGATGATGCTGATCTATGCCGCGCTCCTGTCCATCCCCGACGAGGTGATCGAAGCCGCCGAATGCGACGGCATTACCGGCTGGTCGCAGTTCTGGAAGATCAAGCTGCCGCTGATCCTGCCCGCCATCGGCATCATCTCGATCCTGACCTTTGTCGGCAATTTCAACGCCTTCGACCTGATCTACACCGCGCAGGGCGCGCTGGCCGGGCCTAACTATTCGACCGATATCCTGGGCACGTTCCTCTATCGCGCCTTCTTCGGTTTCCAGCTGCAGGTGGGTGACCCGCACATGGGCGCCACCATCGCCACCATGATGTTCCTGATCATCCTGATCGGCGTCTGCTTCTATCTCTTCCTCGTGCAGCGGCGCCTGCGCCGCTACCAGTTCTGAGGTTTCACGATGAGCAAGGCCACCACCTCCCTGCCGCGGACCATTGGCGCACACGCGATCCTGCTGGCTTACACCATCATCGCGCTGTTCCCGGTCTTCGTCGTCGTCATCAACTCGTTCAAGTCGCGCCAGGCGATCTTCCAGCAGCCGCTGACGCCGCCGACGCCCAAGACCTTCGACCTGATCGGCTACACCACCGTGTTCGGCCAGGGCGATTTCTTCCTGTATTTCCAGAACAGCCTGATCGTTACCGTCGTGTCGCTGTTCTTCGTGCTGCTGTTCGGCGCCATGGCAGCCTTCGCGCTGTCGGAATACCGCTTCCGCGGCAACACGCTGATGGGCCTCTATCTGGCGCTCGGCATCATGATCCCGATCCGCCTCGGCACGGTTGCCATCCTGCAGCTGATGGTGGCCTCAGGGCTGGTCAACACGCTCACGGCGCTCATCCTGGTCTACACCGCGCAGGGCCTGCCGCTCGCCATCTTCATCCTGTCGGAATTCATGAAGGGCGTATCGGACGACCTCAAGAACGCCGGCCGCATCGACGGGCTGTCCGAATACACGATCTTCTTCCGCCTGGTACTGCCGCTGGTGCGTCCGGCCATGGCCACCGTCGCGGTCTTCACCATGATCCCGATCTGGAACGACCTGTGGTTCCCGCTGATCCTGGCGCCTTCGGAGGCGACCAAGACCGTCACGCTCGGCGCGCAGATCTTCCTCGGTCAGTTCGTCACCAACTGGAACGCCATCCTGGCGGCGCTGTCGCTGGCGATCCTGCCGGTTCTGGTCCTCTACCTGATCTTCTCGCGCCAGCTCATCCGCGGCATCACCTCGGGTGCCGTGAAGTAGGCCACCGTTTCAAACCAAGAACCAAGAAAAACAAGACAGGGACAACACAGTGACTTCGACGAAACCCATACGCGTGGTTGTTGCCGGCCTCGGCAATATGGGCCGCAGCCATGCTCTGGCCTACTATAACAACCCTGGCTTCGAGATCGCGGCGCTCGTCAACCGTTCCGACGTGCCGCTGCCGGGTGGACTGGCCGGCCATGAGATTCGCCGCTCCTTCGAGGACGCGCTGCGCGACGAGAAGCCGGAGCTGGCCTGCATCGCCACCTATTCGGACAGCCATGCCGATTATGCGGTCAAGGCTTTCGAAGCCGGCTGCCATGTCTTCGTCGAAAAGCCGCTGGCAACGACGGTTGCCGACGCCCAGCGTGTCGTCGATGCCGCCAAGGCCAATGGCAAGAAGGTGGTGATCGGCTACATCCTGCGTCACCACCCGTCCTGGATGCGGCTGATCGCCGAAGCCCGCAAGCTGGGCGGTCCCTATGTCTTCCGCATGAACCTCAACCAGCAGTCGTCGGGCCCCACCTGGCAGACGCACAAGCAGCTGATGCAGACGACATCGCCGATCGTCGACTGCGGCGTGCATTATCTCGACGTCATGCTGCAGATCACCGATTCCGCACCTGTCGAGGTGCGCGGCATGGGCGTGCGCCTGTCCGATGAGGTCGCACCGACCATGTACAATTACGGCCACCTGCAGGTGCTGTTCGAGGATGGTTCGGTCGGCTGGTATGAAGCCGGCTGGGGTCCGATGATTTCCGAGACCGCCTTCTTCGTGAAGGACGTGATGTCGCCGAACGGCTGCGTATCGATCGTCATGGCCGAAGGTGTGAAGTCGGACGACATCGATACCCACACCAAGACCTCGACCATCCGCCTGCATCAGGCCGCGACCGGTTCGGACGGCAAGTTCCTGAAGCCGGACGAACTGCTTTCCATGGAAGGCGAGCCCGGCCACCAGGAACTCTGCGATCTAGAGCAGGCCTTCGTGCTGAAAGCCATCCGCGAGGACATCGACCTCACCCGTCATATGGACGATGCCGTGCGTTCGCTTGCCGTCTGCCTTGCGGCCGACGAAAGCGTCCGCACCGGCAAGCCCGTCAAACTCTAACAATCGAGCGAGGAACAGCCGTGGGCTCTCTGAAGATCGAGAATGTCAAGAAATCCTTCGGTCCGGTGGATGTGCTGAAGGGCATCGACCTCGACGTCAAGGATGGCGAATTCGTCGTCTTCGTCGGCCCGTCGGGCTGTGGCAAGTCGACCCTGCTGCGCGTCATCGCCGGCCTGGAGGACGCGACCTCCGGCCGCGTGCTGATCGACAGCCAGGAAGTCACCTCGACGCCGCCAGCCAAGCGCGGCATCGCCATGGTGTTCCAGACCTATGCGCTCTATCCGCACCTCACCGTGCGCGACAACATGGCGCTCGGCCTGAAGCAGGCTGGCGAGCCGGCGGCCGAGATCGACAAGCGCATCACCACAGCGTCCACCATGCTGTCGCTTGAGCCGTATCTCAAGCGCCGCCCGGCAGAACTGTCCGGCGGCCAGCGTCAGCGCGTCGCCATCGGCCGGGCCGTGGTGCGCGAGCCGAAGCTGTTCCTGTTCGACGAGCCGCTGTCGAACCTCGACGCCGCGCTGCGTGTCAACACGCGTCTGGAGATTGCGCAGCTGCATCGCCGTCTCAAGGCGACGATGATCTACGTCACCCACGACCAGGTCGAGGCGATGACGCTGGCCGACAAGATCGTGGTGCTGAACGCCGGCCGCATCGAGCAGATCGGTGCGCCAATGGAACTTTATCATGCGCCGGCCAATGAATTCGTTGCCGGTTTCATCGGCTCGCCGAAGATGAACTTCATCGATGGTGCAAGGCTGGGCGAAAGCGTCAAGACGGTCGGCGTGCGCCCCGAGCACCTGACGGTCGACAGGAATGCAGGCGCCTGGAAAGGTACGGTGGTGCATACCGAACATCTCGGCGCCGACACCAACGTCTATCTCGACTGCGAAAAGGCAGGCCTGATCACCGTGCGCCTCTTCGGCGTCTACGATGCCGAGCCGGGCTCGACGCTTTACGCGACGCCGGATGCGGCCAGGACCTACCGCTTCGATGCGGACGGCAAGACGATCAAATGAAAAATGGCGCCATCGGGCGCTTTCCCTTCTCCCCTTGAGGGAGAAGGTGGCCGAGCCGTAGGCGAGGTCGGATGAGGGGTGCTGGACGGAGTGCGGGGCTGGCAGATACTGGAAACTTGAAATGAGGCCCAGCATCGAAGCGCCTCGTTTCTTCCAACACCCCTCATCCGCCTTCGCTTCGCTCAGGCACCTTCTCCCTCAAGGGGAGAAGGGGAAAAATCAGCCGACGAAGGCGCGTTCCACCACGAAGCTTGCCGGAGCGCTCAGCGAGCCCTCGACGAAGCCGAGGTTCTCCGCCATTTCCTTGACGTCCTTCAGCATGTGCATCGAACCGCAGATCATGATGCGGTCGGTTTCCGGGTTCAGCGCCTCGATGCCGAGATCGGTGTAGAACTTGCCGGACCCGACGAGCGCAGTGATGCGGCCCATGCGATCGGACGTTTCGCGTGTCGTCGAGTTGTACAGCGTCACGCGGCCATTGGTGAACTCGCCGATCAGCGGATCCTCGGCTAGCGATGCCACCAGCTCTTGTCCGTAGGCCAGTTCGGCGACATCGCGGCAGGTGTGGGTGAGGTAGACGTGCTCGAACTTCTCATAGGTGTCAGGATCGCGCAGCAGGCTGGCGAAGGGCGCGATGCCGGTGCCGGTCGAGATCATGAACAGGCGCTTGCCCGGCGTCAAAGCGTCCAGCACCAGCGTGCCGGTCGACTTCTGGCGCATCAGCACGGTGTCGCCAGGCTGGATCTTTTGCAGGTGCTGGGTTAGCGGGCCATCCGGCACCTTGATCGAGAAGAATTCGAGTTCCTCATCCCAGGCCGGGCTTGCCACGGAGTAGGCACGGAACACCGGCTTCTCGGCATTGGGCAGGCCGATCATCACGAACTCGCCGGAACGGAAGCGCAGCGACTGCGGCCGGGTGATACGGAAGGCGAAAAGGCGGTCGGTGTAGTGTTTCACCGAAACGACCTTCTCGGCATAGACATTCGCCGGAATCGGAAATTCCAGCGGCTTGGCGGCGTCCGTGCTGGGGGCGGAAGCGGTGCTCATCGAACCAACCTTTTCCTGATGCTTCAGAGTGGAAAGCAGTGGCATTCCACTCTGACGTTTTGTCTGTCGCATGACCTTTATCCGAAAAGTCTGCAACTTTTCGGGGTCATGCTTTGGCCGTCCTGCGTGTCCGCTTGGCGGGCCCCGATATGCCACGGCATTGGTCAGGGGGCAGGCTCTTGTTTCGGAAATCTATTAGTATACAAATGAACTTAGCGTCAAGATCGAGCCGTGGAACGCCTTTCCAAACTGGCCCTTACAGGCAGTTGGGACATTTCGGATTTTGGCAATGGATGAGAAAGTTCCGGCGCAATCGAACCCAGCACAATCAGATAGTGTCGTCGCCGGCATCGATGTTGGCGGCACCTTCACCGACCTGATCCTCATCGACGGCCGCGGCGGTGGCAAGGTGCGCATCGCCAAGACGCCGACGACTCTCGACAACCAGGCCTTCGGTGTTGTTTCGGCGCTCGGGGCGACCGGTTTCTCCGCTGCGGCGATCGACCTCATCGTGCACGGCACCACCACCACCACCAACGCGGTGCTGGAGCGCCGGCTGGCCAGGACCGGCATGATCACCACGGCGGGCTTCCGCGATGTGATCGAACTCGGTCGGCGCACGCGCCCGCAGGCCTATGGCATGACCGGGACCTTCGTGCCGATCATTTCCCGCAACCTGCGGCTTGAGGTCGCGGAACGCATGGAAGCCTCTGGCGCGGTGCGTGTGCCGCTGGATGAAGCGGCGGTGCGGCGCGCCGTGCAGACCCTGCTGGCGGCGGGCTGCGAATCCCTCGTCATCCATTTCCTGCATGCGTATGCCAATCCGGCGCATGAGCGCCGCGCCGCCGAGATCGCAAAGGAGCTTTGGCCGAACGACCACATCACCGCCGGCCACACGCTTCTGTCGGAGGCGCGCGAGTTCGAGCGGGGTGTGACGGCCTCCGTCAACGCCGCCGTGCAGCCGATCCTCGAGCGTTATGTCGCGAAACTGCGCAATGAACTGGCCGCCCAGGGATACGAACGCGACTTCCTGATCATGAACGGCAATGGCGGCATGATCTCGGCGCGGTTCGTGGCGCGGGAGGCGGCCAAGACGGTGATGTCCGGTCCTGCCTCCGGCGTGATCGCCGCGGCCTATACCGGTCGCCGTTCCGGCCATCGCAATCTCGTCACCTACGACATGGGCGGCACGTCCACCGACGTGGCCCTGATCCGCGATGCCGAGCCTGCGGTCTCCAACGAGATCGAGCTCGAATATGCCATGCCGATCCATGTGCCGATGGTGGCGGTGCATACCGTCGGCGCGGGTGGCGGTTCGATCGCCCGTGTCGATGCCGCCGGCCTGATCCGCGTCGGCCCGGAAAGCGCCGGCGCCAGTCCCGGCCCGATCTGTTATGGTCGCGGCGGCAGCGAACCGACCATCACCGACGCCAATCTGGTGCTCGGCCGCCTTTCCCCGAACAAGCTGCTGGCGGTCGCCAATCCGGTTGCGGTGGAAAGCGTCACCCGCGTCTTCGAAGACAGGATCGGGCTGTTCACCAACCTTTCCGGTGTCGAGGCGGCAGGCGCCGTGCTGCGGCTCGCCAACATGAAGATGGCCGGCGCAATCCGCATGGTCTCGGTCGGCCGCGGTCATGATCCGCGCGACTTCACCCTGTTTGCCTTTGGCGGCGCCGGCCCGCTGCACGCCAGCGCACTGGCGCGCGAACTCGGCCTGCCGCGCGTCCTGGTGCCGGCCAGGCCCGGCATCACCAATGCACTGGGCTGCGTGGTCGCCGACCTCAGGCACGATTTCGTCAACACGCTGAATCGTCCGGTTGCCACCTTGGATGAAGAGCAGGTGCATCGCGTCCTCGACGGTCATCGCGCCGAAGGCGAGGCGCTGATCGCCAAGGAGGCGGTGAAACCGCGGGCGGTCCGCATCAGCCATTCCGCAGACATGCAGTTCATCGGCCAGACCCACCTGATCAATGTGCCGCTGCCGTCGTCCAGAGTTGATCGGGCCACACTGCAGGACTTGTTCGAGAAGGCCTATTTTTCCCGTTTCAAGGTCGAGCTGCCGGAAATCCGCGCCAATCTCGTCAATCTGAACACCTCCGTCATCGGCGTGCGTCCGGAGGTTGACCTCTCTGCGCTGATCGATCCGGCTGGCCGGGCTCCCACGCTGAAGAAGGCGCGGCTGGAAATCCGCCCGGTCTGGTATGACGGCACCTGGCATGACACGCCCGTCTATGCGCGCGACAGCCTGCCGCTCGACGCCGTCATCAAAGGTCCGGCGATCATCGAGCAGATGGACGCCACCACGGTGCTGGAACCCGGTGACAAGGCGACCAGCGACGCGGATGGGAACCTGATCGTGGAGGTCGGCAGCCGATGACGCACACGCTCGACGCCATCACCCTTTCCGTCATACAGGCCGCGCTGCAGCAGGTCTGCGACGAGATGGACCTCACCTTCTCGCGCGCCGCCTTTTCCCCCGTCATCGCCGAGGCCAATGATCGCTCCGACGGCATCTATTCGGCCGTCGATGGTTCGCTGATCGCCCAGGGTTCGCAGGGCCTGCCGGTCTTTGTCGGCGTCATGCAGCACTCGACGAAAACGGTGATCGAGATGATCGCGGCCGGCCGTTGCCTGCCGCCGCAGCCGGGCGATATCTACATCGTCAACGACCCCTATCTCGGCGGCACGCATCTGATGGATGTGCGCTTTGTCATGCCGGTCTATCGCAACGGCAACATCTTCTGCTGGCTCTCCAACACCGGCCATTGGCCCGACATCGGCGGTGCGGTGCCGGGGGGCTTTTCCGCTTCGGCCACCGCCGTCGAGCAGGAAGGGCTGCGTCTGCCGCCGGTGAAGCTGTTCAAGCAGGGAAAGCTCGATCCCGAGATCTACGCCATCATCTGCTCCAACATCCGTGTCGCCGACCAGCGCATCGGCGACATCAAGGCACAGGCTGCTGCCTTGCTGGTCGGCCAGGACAGGCTCGGCGAAATCCTCGATCGCTATGGCGACGGGACCGTCTCGGCGGCGATCCGGGAACTGCGCCAGCGCGCCGCCGAGCAGATGCGTGCCAACATCGCTGCGATCCCGGACGGCGTCTATCGCTCGAAGGCTTTTGTCGATTCAGATGGTGTTGTCGACGAACCACTGACCATCGCGCTCGCGGTGGAGAAGAAGGGCGATACGCTGACCTTCGACTTCGCGGGCTCCTCGAAGCCCTGTGCGGGACCGATGAACAGCGTTTTGGCGACAACGCTGTCTTCCGTCTATCTCGCCATGCGCCATATCTTCCCGGATGTACCGATCAGCGCCGGCGCTTTCGAGCCGCTTGTCGTCAAAAGCCCGGAAGGCACCTTCCTGGACGCCAGATATCCGCGCCCGGTGTCCGGTTGCGCGGCGGAAGTGTCGCAGCGCATCGCCGAAGCTGTATTCGCCGCCATGGTGCAGGCCCTGCCGGGCAATGTGACGGCGGCTCCCGCTGGCTCCAGCGGCAATTTCGCGCTTGGCGGCCATGATCCCGTCCGTGGCCGCGACTTCGTCATGTACCAGATCTCCGGTGGCGGCTATGGCGGCAATGCCTGGCATGATGGCCTGTCCAATGGCTGCTCGACCATCGGCATTTCGAAGTCGCCGCCGGTCGAGATCATGGAGCAGGCTTTCCCGGTGCTCTACCGGCACTACGCCCTGCGCGAGGGATCCGGTGGCGCCGGTCGGCATCGCGGCGGCATGGGCCTCGCTTATGAGGTCGAGCTGCTGCGCGGCGAGGCGCGTGCTTCCTTCGTCATGGACCACGGCCGTTTCGGGCCGCAGGGCGTTCTCGGCGGCAAGGATGGCGCCGTCAACACCGTGACCGTGATCCGCGACGGCAAGGAACATGTTCCGCCGCACCTCTCCAAGGAGCAGGATATCCCGTTGAAAGCTGGTGACCGTGTGCGTGTCGGCACCCCGGGCGGTGGCGGCTATGGCAACCCGCTCGAACGCTCGAGCGAGGCCGTCCGGCATGATGTCGCCATGGGATATTACACCGCCGAGGAGGCGGACCGGCTGTTCGGGTGATCTCGAAGCCGGCGACGGGTGCAGTCACTCCGCCCTGACGAAGCCTTCGGAGGCCTTGAGGAGGCGTCTTGTGTAGTCCTGAGTGACGGTGTGGGAGACGAGGTCGGTTGCGGCGAGCTGTTCGATCGCTTCGCCGTTCTGCATCACCATGAGGCGCTCGCACATGTGGTTGATGACGGCGAGATCGTGGCTGACCATGAGGTAGGTGAGCTTGCGGTCACGCCGCACCTGTTCGAGCAGGTTCAGCACCTCCGCCTGCACCGAGGCATCGAGTGCCGAGGTCGGCTCGTCGAGCAGCAGGATCGACGGTTCCAGGATCAGGGCGCGCGCGATCGCCACACGCTGGCGCTGCCCGCCAGACAGCTGGTGCGAATAGCGGAAGCGGAAGCCGGAGCTCAGGCCAACCTCCTCCAGCGCACGCCGGATGCGGACCTCGCTGTCACCGATACCATGGATGGCTAGCGGCTCCTGCAGCAGCCGGTCCACCGTCTGGCGTGGATGCAGCGAACCATAAGGGTCCTGGAACACCATCTGCACCTGCCGGTAGAAGTCGCGGTCGCGCTTGCGGCCGAGTGGCTTGCCGTTGACGCTGATGCTGCCCGAGGCAACCGGGGCAAGACCGGCAATGGCGCGCAGCAGTGTCGACTTGCCGGAGCCGGATTCGCCGACCAGCCCGAAGGATTCACCCGGCTGCACCTCGACGCTGACGCCTTTCAGCGCCCTGAAGTGATCGAAGACGACTTCGACCCCGTCTGCCTGAAGTGCCGCCGTCATGCCGCCCACTCCGCCTTGCGTGCCAGCACCGGCAGCGGATGCCGGTCATTGCCGATCTTGGGCATGCAGTCGAGCAGGCCTTGTGTGTAGGGATGCTGTGCGTTGGCCAGCTCCGAGGCCGGCAGCTGTTCCACCACCTTGCCGGCATACATGACCACGACACGGTCGCAGAAGGAGGAGACGAGCCTGAGATCATGCGAGATGAAGATCAGGCCCATGCCACGCTCCGCCACCAGCCGGTCGAGGATGGCCAGCACATCGAGCTGCACCGTCACGTCGAGCGCCGAGGTCGGCTCGTCGGCGATCAGCAGCTCCGGATCGGCAATCAGCATCATGGCGATCATGGCGCGCTGGCCCATGCCGCCCGAGACCTCATGCGGATAGAGATCGAAGACACGTCTGGGATCGCGGATCTGCACGGCTGCCAGCATGTCGAGGGCACGTTCCCTTGCCTCGGCCTTCGAGACCTTCTCATGGGTGCGCAGGGTCTCGACGATCTGGCGGCCGATGCTGATGACGGGATCGAGCGAGTACTTCGGATCCTGCAGGATCATGGCGACGCGCTTGCCGCGCAGCGCCCTGCGCTCGCGGGCCGGCAGCGACAGCAGATCGATGCCGTCGAACTGCAGCCTGTCGGCGCTGACCTCGGCCCTCGGATCGGTGAGGCCCATGATGGCACGGCCGGTCTGGGACTTGCCGGAGCCGGATTCACCGACGATGCCGAGGCGTTCGCGTCCTACCGAGAAGGAGACGCCGCGCACCGCTTCGATGACACCGGTGCGGGTGGGAAAGCGGACCCTGAGGTTGTCGACCTCGAGCAGGTTCTTCTCAAGAGCACTCATTGGCCCGAGCTCCTTGGATCGAGCGCATCGCGCAGGCCGTCGCCGAGCAGGTTGAAGCCGAGGCTGACGATGAGGATGGCCATGCCGGGCATGGCAGCCACCCACCACTGGTCGAGGATGAAGCGGCGACCCGATGCGATCATCGCGCCCCATTCCGGCAAGGGTGGCTGCGCGCCGAGGCCAAGGAAGCCGAGGCCCGCGGCGATGATGATGATGCCTGCCATGTCGAGGGTGACGCGCACGATCAGCGAGGAGATGCACATCGGCATGATATGGCGCAGCACGATGCGTCCGGGCGACGCTCCCATGATCTCGACGGCCTTGATGTAATCCGAATTGCGCACCATCAGCGTCTCGGCGCGCGCGATGCGGGCATAGGGCGGCCATGAGGTGATGGCGATGGCGATGATGGCATTCTCGATGCCGGGCCCGAGTGCCGCGACGAAGGCCAGCGCCAGGATCAGCTTCGGGAAGGCCAGGAAGATATCGGTGATGCGCATCAGGATCGCATCGGTCCAGCCGCCGGCGTAACCGGCGACAGTTCCGACGATGAGGCCGATCGGTGCGGCGATCAGCGCGACCAGCACGATGACATAAAGCGTCAGCCGCGAGCCGTAGATGACGCGCGAGAGGATGTCGCGGCCCTGGTCGTCGGTTCCCATCCAGTGGGTCCAGTCAGGCTCCAGCAGGCGTGAGCCGCGCAGATCGCCGACCACCGGCGAGTAAGGTGCCAGCAGGCCGGCGAAGATGGCGACGAACACCAGTGTCAGGATGATGAAAAGCCCGATCACCGCCAGCTTGTTGGCAGTGAAGCGGCGCCAGGTCATGTAGGAACGGCCGAGCCGCGCCTGGGCACGCGATTGCGGCCGCTCTGACAGCAGCCATTCGCGCCAGCTTGTCTTCGAGGTGTCGGCTATGCTCATGACCGCGTCCTCGGGTCGAGAAGCTGGTAGAGCAGGTCCGACAACAGATTGAGCGCGATGAACACCGCGCCGATCATGATGGTCGCTCCGAGCACGGCGTTCATGTCGGCGTTCTGCAGCGAATTGGTGAGATAAAGTCCGATGCCGGGCCATGAGAACACCGTCTCCGTCAGCACCGAACCTTCGAGCAGGGTGGCATAGGAAAGCGCGATCACCGTCACCAGCGGCACGGCGGCATTGCGCAGCGCATGCCCCCAGATGATGCGAGCTTCCGAGAGGCCCTTGGCACGCGCGGCCACGACATATTCCTGGGCAAGTTCGTTCAGCATGAAGGAACGCGTCATGCGGCTGATATAGGCCATGGAGGTATAGCCGAGCAGCGATGCCGGCAGGATGATATGCGAGAACACGTCGCGGAACGCGCCCCAGTCGCGCTGGATGATGGCGTCGACCAGATAGAGCCCGGTGACTGGCGTGAAGGTGTATTCATAGGCGATGCCGATGCGCCCCGGTCCCTCGACCCAGCCGAGCCTTGCGTAGAAGACGAGAAGGCCGAGCAGGCCAAGCCAGAAGATCGGCATCGAATAGCCGATCAGGCCGATGACGCGCACGGCCTGGTCGATGAACGAGCCGCGTTTGACCGCTGCCAGCACGCCGAGCGGGATACCGAACAGCAGGCCGATCAGCGTGCCGACCGTTGCCAGTTCCAGCGTCGCCGGGAAGACGCGGCGAATGTCCTGCATGACCGGATAGGTCGACAGCACGGAGGTACCGAAATCGCCCTGCAGCGCCTTCTGGACGTAGAGCAGGAACTGCTGCCAGACCGGCAGGTCGAAGCCGTATTGCTGGCGCGCGGCCGCAACCACGCTGGCCGGCGCGCGATCGCCGACGATCGCCAGCACCGGGTCGATCGGCATGACGCGCCCGATGAAGAAGGTCACCGCGATCAGCCCCAGGAAGGTGACCGCGGCAATGAAGACGAAGCGCAGCAGCGCAAGCCCGAGGGCGGAGGCTTTTTTGCGCCTCCGCCCCGGCTCATTGGTCGTGTGGGCGAGTGACAAGGTCGGTTACTTGGTCACTGTTTACTTGGTTACCGGCGCCACGAAATTGGTGTCGAAAGTCGGCCCGAGCTTGAAGCCCTGCACGTTCTTGCGCAGGCCGGCGACCTCGGTCTGCTGCCAGATGAAGTTGAACGGACCCTGTTCGCGGATCTTCGTCTGAACATCCTGGTACATCTGGGTACGCTTGGCGGGGTCACGCTCGAGCAGGGCCGCCGCCGACTCTTTCTGGATGTCTGCCGGCACGTCCCACGCATTGCGCCAGGCCAGCGTTTTGTTCATGGAATCGTCGGCATTGTTCGGGTTGGTGGCGAAGGTTTCCGAATTGGAATTCGGATCCCAGTAGTCGACGCCCCACATCAGAATCGCGGCGTCATGCTGGCGGGCGCGGTAGCGGGTCAGCAGCTGCTTGAAGTCTTCCGGGACCAGCTCGATCTTGATGCCGGCCTGCGCCGCGGTCTGCTGGATCGACTCGGCGACGCCGGATTCCGGCTGGCCGCTGCGCGTATCGAGCGTGATGGTGAAGCCGTCCTTCAGGCCGGCCTTTTCCAGCAGTTCCTTGGCCTTGGCGATGTCGAGCTTGTAAGGCTTGTTGTCGACCGAGCCGAGGATGCCCTTGGGCAGGAAGTTCTGGTGCACCACGCCGATGCCCTTGAGCAGCGTGTCGCCGAGGGCGTCGTAGTCGATGAGATATTTGAAAGCTTCCCGCACTTCCGGCTTGGCGAGGTTCGGGTTCTTCTGGTTGAGGCTGACGTAATAGACCGTGCTCTTCGGCACCGAGGCAGTGGCAAGGTCGGCATTCTTGCCGACGGCTTCGTAGTCGCCCGGCTGCAGGTTGCGGGCGATGTCGATGTCGCCCTTCTCCAGCAGCAGGCGCTGCGCGGCACTTTCCTTGACGTGGCGGTAGATGACGCGCGTCATGTTGCCCTTGGTGCCGTAGTAGTTGTCGTTGCGCTCCAGCACCACGACTTCATTGGCGCGCCATTCGCGGGTCTTGTACGGACCGGAACCGGCATAGTTGGTCTTCAGCCAGGCATTGCCGAAATCATTGTCGAACTTGTAGTCGGCGCTCGGCGTGGCGGCGGCGACATGTTCCTTGACCAGCTTGCTGTCGACGATGGCGCCGACGGTGGCGGTCAGGCAGTTCAGCACGAAGCTTGGTGCATAGGCCTTGTCGACCGTGAACACGAAGGTCGAGGCATCCGCCGCCTTCGCCTTTTCGGCGACGTTGTCGCCGGTCAGTCCGAACTGCTGGATGATGAAGGCGGGGCTCTTGTTGAGCTTGACGGCGCGCTCGAACGAGTAAGCCACGTCCGCGGCGGTGATCTCATTGCCGGAAGCGAACTTCAGGCCCGGCTTCAGCTTGAAGGTGTAGGTCAGCGCATCGTCCGAGACGGTCCAGCTTTCGGCGATGCCGCCGACCACCTTGGTGGTATCGTTGGCATCGAGGCGGACCAGCATGTCGTAGGTATTGCCGGTGATCTCGCCGGTCGACAGCTCGAAGGCCTCGGCCGGGTCGAGCGAGATGATGTCGTCGATCGCCCAGGCCTGGACCAGCGTGTCGGGCGGGGTGTCGGCCAGCGCCGGTGCGCCAGCATAGACCAGGGCGGCGAGCGCGGCACCGGTCAGGAAGGTGCGCGAGCGGACAGCGATCTTGTGCATCATCATCTTCTATTTTCCTTGTTTCGTCGCCCCTGTTCCCCGTGTGGGACGCGACGTCGTTGCGCCGACAGGCCTTGTTTGTTGAAGCCTCGAACAACCATATCCGGCGCCTCTCGACCCGGCAACGAGCATTTGTGTGACAAAAGCCGATCGATCAGAGCGTGTTGAGTTTAGAGCGACGCAGGCCCGTTCATAATGGTTTGCACTTCTCTTGCAGGGCATGAACCTCAACACGCCCCAAAACGTCTTTCCGCTCACACCCTTTCGAGCGCGATGGCGATGCCCTGCCCGACGCCGATGCACATGGTGGCGAGTGCGAGGCGGGCGTTGCGCTCCTTCAGTTCCAGCGCCGCCGTACCGGTGATGCGTGCACCGCTCATGCCAAGCGGATGGCCGAGTGCAATCGCACCGCCATTCGGGTTGATATGGGCAGCGTCTTCGGCGAGCCCGAGCTCGCGCAGCACCGCAAGGCCCTGCGCCGCGAATGCCTCGTTGAGTTCAACCACGTCGAAGTCCTGCGGTGTCAGTCCAAGCCGGGTACAGAGCTTTTGCGTCGCTGGCACCGGGCCGATGCCCATGATGCGCGGCTCGACACCAGCCGTGGCAGCACCCAGCACACGGGCGATCGGGGTGAGCCCATACTTCCGCACCGCTGCTTCCGAGGCCACGATCAGTGCCGCAGCACCATCATTGACGCCCGAGGCGTTGCCCGCCGTCACCGTGCCGCCCTCCTTGCGGAACGGCGTTGCGAGCCTGGCCAGCGTCTCAACGGTGGTGCCGGCACGCGGATGCTCGTCCTGTGCCACCACGATGGCATCCCCCTTCCTCTGCGGGATGGTGACGGCAACGATCTCTCTTGCCAGCCGGCCATTGGCCTGGGCTGCCACGGCCTTGTCCTGGCTGCGCACCGCGAAGGCATCCTGGTCGGCCCTGCTGACCGCGAATTGTTCGGCGACGTTCTCAGCCGTCTCCGGCATGGAATCGATGCCATACTGCTTCTTCATCAGCGGATTGACGAAACGCCAGCCGATGGTGGTGTCGTGGATCTCGGCCTGGCGCGAGAAGGCGGTCTCGGCCTTGGGCATGACGAAGGGAGCACGGCTCATCGATTCGACACCACCGGCAATCAACAGCTCGGCTTCGCCTGCCTTGATGGCGCGGGCGGCAATGGCCACCGCATCCATGCCCGAACCGCAGAGGCGGTTGACAGTCGAGCCCGGCACCGCCACCGGCAGTCCGGCCAGCAGTGCCGCCATGCGGGCAACGTTGCGGTTATCCTCGCCGGCCTGGTTGGCGCAGCCATAATAGACGTCGTCGACCGCTTCCCAGTCGATGCCGGCATTGCGCGCCACCAGCGCCCTGATCGGCGCAGCGCCGAGATCATCCGCACGAACCGACGCAAGCACCCCACCAAACCGCCCGATCGGCGTGCGAACATAATCGCAGATATACGCTTCGCTCATGTCGTGGTTCCTTCCCTCGCCCGCGCGGTCGCCGCAGGCCATCCGATCGCATCGGGTTTTCGTAATTTCAGCCCACCAGACGGCGGGCAGCGGTTTCGGCCATGGCCTCTGCGAGGCTCATCGACCATTGCGCGCGACAATAGGCGCGGAAATCGAAACAGGGCAAGCCGGGGCAGACCTCGAATTCGATCAGATGAACCGTGTCGTTCGCATCGACACGCAGATCGACGGAAAAGACATCGCGCAGGCCGAGACCACTCATCAGTTTCGAGGCGATGCGGCGGATTTCGCCATCTGCTGCGGGTTGGGTTGCAGCGAGCGGTACAAGGTCAGGCTCGGCATAGGCACGGGTTGCCCTGGCCGCGGCGCCGGTGTCGCCGTAAAGCGACAGGCTGTCGGCCATGGTCTGGAAATCCGCGCCGGATTCGACCAGGAAAATCCCCAGCGACGACATGTCGGCATGTGCTGTCACATCGAGGAAGCTCGCGCGCACGTTGCGGCCGGCGACATAGGGCTGCACGACGACATCGTCGCGGTAATGCGAGAAGACGCGGCGGCTGAGCTCCAGTGCCTGGCTGAGGTCGTGACAATGCGAATCCGGCCAGATGCCTATCTTGGCGCCGAGCCGGTTTGGTTTCACGAACCAGCCCCTTTCGCTGGCCGGGGGCTCGACCAGCCAATGGCCGTTGCGAGCCAGGCCGGCTTGCGGCACCGGCAGGCCGAGGCCGGAGAGTACGGCGCCTGAGCGGAATTTATCCTGGCAGAGCGCGAAAAGGGAATCGTCGGCGCCCAGCGTTCTCAGGCCTGCAAGCCGGGCCAGGGCAGGGGCTGTGCCGCCCCGGAAGTAGGCGATACCGTCCGTCAGCGTCCAGACAAGCGAAGTGTCAGGATCTGCGCTGGTGATCGTGGCAGCTGCTTCATCCAGTTCCAGTGGCGTGAAGGTGATGCCTCGCTTGCCCGCCTCTCTCCAGATATCGGCAAATTCAGGCGCGAGGTCGGTCGACTGGGCGAGGTAGGATGAAATCTCCGCTGCACGCTCTGGCGGATATCCCTGGTCGACCAGTCGGTCGAGGCAGGCTTTTTCCGGTTCATAGACGAGGAAAAGGCGTGGCTGCGGCATGATGGCTGGACCCATGGAATTGGAACCAGTCTCGCTGTTGGTCTGTCGCTCAGGTCCGACGAAACCGACCTGCGCAACAACGCCAGCGACCAGAGCAATGCTGGCCGCTCAGATCAGCACGCGTGGCTCAAACCGGCCCCGGACCGGGAAATCGATCACGAAGGTCTTGCCGGCATCGGGATCGGCGGCCCGCTGCGCTTCGTCCTGGTCGGCCCATGCCGACGTCACCGCCAGCCGATCGGCGTTTGCGCCGACGAAAGCCGGGCAGGATGGCTGGGTGACAGGCATCGGGATGGAGCGCACCAGCTTGCCGTCCGGTGCATAGGCATTGACGGCGGAAGCGCCCCAGCACGCGTTCCAGAGGATGCCGTCGCGATCGACGACCGAACCATCGACATAGCCTGCATTCTGCCGATGGTCGCCGAACAGTTTGGGCTCACCGAGCGGCAGTCCGGTGGCCGGGTCGCAGTCGACCCGTTTCAGCAGCTTTTCATCGCTGTCGACATAATAGGCCACGGCACCGTCTTCGCTGAAGGCGATGGAGTTCGGCACGGTGATGCCGTCATAGAGTTTGCGTAGTTCGCCCTTGAAGAACCAGTAGATGGAGCCGGCCTTCTTCTCATGGGTCTTGCTCATCGTGCCGAGCCAGAAGGCGCCGCTTGGATGCACACGCGCATCGTTGGATCGGGTGCTCTTGTTTTCAGCCTCGATCGAGGTGTGAAGCGTGAGTTTGCCAGTCGCGGCATCGCGCAGATGAAGGCCGGTCTCGGTGAACACCAGCTGCCGCTTGTCGTCGATGACCGCGATCGCGCTGGCCATCTGGCCGAGTTCGTGCGCCTTGGTGGCGCCGCTGCGGCTGCGTTCCAGCAACTGGCCGTGCACGATGTTGAACCAGTAGAGCGATCCCGTCGCCTCGTCGTAGCTCGGGCCTTCGCCGAGTTCGCAGACATAGTCGGACAGGACCGAGACGATACCAGTCATTTCTGCTCTCCAAAAACCTGATCCCAGACGGCGACGGCGGCTTCGGCACGCATGGTGACGTCCGCCACCGTCATGCCCGGCTTGAACAGGCTGGAACCCAGCCCGAAGACCGTGACGCCAGCCGTTTTGTAGCCGGCGAAATCCTTTTCCGAGACACCGCCAACTGCACCTACCAGCGTATCGTTCGGCAGGACCGCGCGCATGGCAGCTATCCCGCTCGAACCGAGCACGCTCGCCGGAAAGAACTTGAGCGCCGAGGCGCCAAGCCGGATCGCCTGGAAGGCCTCGGTTGGTGTGAAAACGCCCGGCATGGTGACGAGGCCATGATGGGCGGCACGACGCATGACATCGGCATCGATGTTCGGGCTGACCAGAAGCCGTCCTTCGGCACGCTTCAAGGCATCGACGTCCTCGGCGGTCAGCACCGTGCCGGCGCCGATGAGAGCACTGTGCGGCAACGCCTTGACGATGGAAGCGATGGACGTGAAGGGATCAGGTGAATTCAGCGGCACTTCGATGGCTTCGATGCCGGCGCGGTAGATCGCGTCGGCAACAGCCACTGCTTCGTTCGGATGCAGGCCGCGCAGGATGGCAACGAGGCCACGCTTCAGCTTCGGGAACGGTGCGCTGGGGTTCATGCGGTTTCCTCCTTGCGGGCGATCATGCCGTTTTCGCGCGCGGCCGCGAACAGGCCGGCGCGTACGGCGGCATCGGCATCAACGGACCGGACCTGAAGTCCAGCCAGTTCCAACGCCTCCGCGTAGAGCGCAGCAAGCGCACCCGAGCCGACCAGCACGACCGATCCTCCGGTATTGCCATAGCGCCGTCTGGCTGAGGCGATCTCGCCGCCGATGAGCAGGCCGGACAGACGGGCGGCTGCTTCGTTCGGGGTCAAATCCTGCAGCAGTCCGGCCGCGCGAATGGCGAACAGCCGTGAAGAGACATCGCCGCCATCCTGGAAGGCCTGCCGGCACCAGTACCGGAAACCGTCATTGCCTGCGGCGACCGCCGCGGCCTGCTCACCGAGCGAATGGCGCAGGATCGAATGGGTCGCCAGGACGGAAAACAATTCGCCCGTTGGCCAGGTGCCGAAACCGGTCACCGCACCATCTTCCACCACCACCCATTTCGAATGGGTCCCCGGCATGCAGACGAGATGCTGGCCCTCGGTCGTGAGATTTGCGCCGGCCAGTTGCGTTTCCTCGCCGCGCATGACGTCCGGCGCGTCTGCCAGGCGCTGGGCCAGGCCGGGAACGATGCGCACGTCGCGCGCCGTATCCGGCACGCGGATCGCACCCTGCAGGATGGCATTGATCGGCGCTGGCACGTCGACATAGGCTGCTTCGATCCAGCCCTGGCGTGAGCCTGCCATGCCGCAGATGACCACCGGCAGGGTTGCCGGCGCATCCATCGCCGCGAGGTGCCGTTCGAGCACGTTTGAAAAGCCGGCTTCGCGCGCCGTGATCAGGCCGTCGTCGCCACGCTGCTCGGCCAGCACCTTGCCGTCGCCGGCAAGCAGCCAGGCGCGCAACCGGGTCGTGCCCCAGTCGACGGCGGCGATAGCAGGTGTCGTGTTCACAGCAGCCCTCCATCGACGATCAAGGTCTGCGCCGTCAGCATGGCCGACGCGTCCGAAGCCAGGAACAGACATGGCCCCACCATGTCGTCCGGGTGCATTTCGCGCGGGATGGCCTGACGGGCAATGTGGGCTTCGAGTTTGCCGGGCGCGGCCCAGAGCTGGCGCTGGCGTTCGGTGATGACCCAGCCGGGCGCAATGGCATTGACGCGAATGCCGTCCTTGCCGTAACGGCCGGCCAGTCCCTTGGTCAGGCCGATGATGCCCGCCTTGGCGGCCGTGTAAGCCGGCATGTCACCGATGTTCAGCATGAAGGACGTCGAGGTGAAATTGACGATGGCACCGCGTCCCAAAGCCTTCATCCCGGGCACCACTGCCTGAATGGTGAAGAAATGCGGCCTGAGATTGATCGACAGATTGTCGTCCCATTCCTCGACCGTCACCGTCTCGACGGCGTGACGGATGTCGTTGGCAGCGTTGTTGACGAGGACGCTGATCGGTCCATGTGCCCGTTCGGCTGTCTGCACGGCCTGCCGCAACGCCTCGATGTCGCGCAGGTCGGCATTGAGGAACAGCGGCTTGCTGCCGGTCAGGCCTGCGATCTCATCGCACAGTGTCTGGCTGGGGGCTTCCGCGATATCGACGAAAGCGACTTTTGCGCCTTGCCGGGCAAAACCTTCCGTCAGCCGGGCGCCGATGCCGGTACCTCCACCGGTGATCAGCACCGACGCGCCTTCCAGATCGGCAAACCGCACCGATGGCATCATTGTGGCTTCCTCCCTGACGCATCGGCCGAATGGGCACGCTGCGCTAGAGCAATTCCAGGAAAAGTGCGTAGCGGTTTTCCGTCCGGAACTGCGTCAAACAAGGATCAGAGCGTTTCCGTAAAAAACGCCAAATGCTCTGGTCCGACGGCGCCGCATCCTAGCCAGCGGCTTGGCCGGAGCAAGCACGAAAATGCTTCACGCGTCATTTTGTCAGACAAATGGGAAACAGGAAGAAAAGCCGCCGATCCGCGTGGACCGGCGGCCTGGCAACGTTTCAGATTTCAGATCGCCTTGGCGCGCAATGCGGCCAGGGCTATCTGTTCGGCAAGCCGGCCAATGCCGATGCGACGCTCGGCTATCTCAGGGATTCCTTTCGCGGCGCAGCCGAACTGCACGAGCCGGTCGGCCTGCGCCTCCTGCTCGATGCCTTCGGCGACGACATCCATGCCGAGGCCCTCGCACATGGCGAGAATGGCGCGGATGATGTGTTCGGACGGACGATCCTCAAGGATGGACGATACGAAGGCGCGGTCGATCTTGAGCTTGTCGAAGTTGAATTCGCGCAGGCGACCGAGCGACGACTGGCCGGTGCCGAAATCGTCGAGCGAAACGCGGATGCCGACACGGCGCAGGTCTTCGACGATCTTCTCGGCCGAGATCGGATCGTTCATCAGGCCGGTCTCGGTGATCTCGATCTCCAGCCGGCGCGGATCGAAACCGGTGCGATCGAGGATCGACAGGATGTGCAGCCCGGTGTTCTGGTCGACGAGTTGCGAGGGCGACAGGTTGAAGGACAGGAACAGGTCGCCGGGCCAGCCGCGCGCCGCCTCGGTCGCCTTGCGCAGCACCAGCTGCGACAGCGGGCCGATGATGCCGCGTTCTTCGGCGATCGGAATGAAGACGGCCGGCGAGACCGGGCCGAGGTCGGGATCCGACCAGCGCGCCAGCGCCTCGAAGCCGATGGTGCGGCGGGTGCCGAGATCGACGATCGGCTGGAAATGCGGCTCGACCTCGCCGGCCGAAACCGCGCGGCGCAGGGCCTGTTCGATGCGGGTGACGCGCTTGGCAGCCTCTTCCATCTCGCGGGTGTAGACGACGACCTTGCCACGGCCGGAGCGCTTGGCGTGGTAAAGCGCCGTCTCCGCCTTGTTGATGAGGATGTCGGTCGTCTCCTCACCGGAATAGAACAGCGAGCAGCCGGTGGAAGCCGAAAGCCTGGCGGTGCGTTCGCCGACGTCGTAGGGCGCCGAGAGGATCTCGATCAGCATGCGCGCCCGCTCGGTGGCGGCTTCTTCGCTGAACACCATCGGGTAGAGGAAGGCGAACTCATCAGCGCCGATACGACAGACCGTGGAATGGCTGTCCATCGAGGCGCGCAGGCGCATCGCTACCTGGATCAGGATGTCGTCGCCGGCCTTGTGGCCGAACAGATCGTTGATCGGCTTGAAACCGTCGAGGTCGAGAATGCCAACGGCAAAAGGGGCCGGATCGTCCGAGCGGTCCGCGATGAGGCGTTCCACCTTGTCGAAGAAACGACGGTGGTTTCCGAGGCCGGTCAACGGATCGGTGAAGGCCAGATCCGTATTCTCCCTGTTCGTCTGCCCGGTGCCAAACGAGGTTTGCATCGGCGTCCCTGTTCTTATTCTGGAATTTCTTATCAGAGTGACAGCAAACCGTTTAAGAAAGGTATCTCGAATATAAGCCGGCGCTTTCCCGCGGAACGGTGCCGGCAAGGCTGAAATTTAGTCGGGTTTGACCCGATAAAGCTCGAGCGGCTGGCCCAATGTACCGGGAACGGGTTCCAGCCAGGCTGGCAGTTGACCTTTGATGAGTTCGGCCAGGAAGCCGTTCGGTGCCACGCTGACGAGATTGCCGGCTTCGGGATCCGAACGGCAGAGCGCGACCAGCCCGATATGCTGGTTTCGAACGATTGCCTGAGCTGTTGCAGCCTGACCGGTGAAGGCGTCCAGCACGAGAAGGTTGCCTTCGATGTTGCGGTGATAGGGGCCGGCCAACACGCGATGGTTGGTGTAGGCAAGGATCGGCGAGCCGAGATTGGAGACTGCCAGCACCGTGGTTGCAGGCATGCCGGCCAGCACGGCATAGTCGACTGGGCCCGTGCATGCGCTCGCGCTGCTTTCAGCGGCGCTCTCCCGCGCAGTGTTGGTCAACATCGTCATCGACCGGGCCCCCGTGCTCCATATCACGTTGAGCGAGATCAGCCAGGCCAGCACCATCGCCGCCGACGGCGCAGCGATGGCGATCTTGCTGCGCGTTCGCGCCACATCGCCACCCAGGCAGCGAGTGGAATGACTGCCAGCGTGATGGAAAATGGCATTCCCCGGACCTGCCAGATGCTGACGGCAAAGGCCATGAGCAGCAGCGCGGTCATGACGTAGACCACGCGGCGACGGTCCCCTCGGATCAGACGGAAGGCGAGAAGGACCAGTGCGATCAGCGGCGTGACGTAGCAGCCGACGACCGACGCGCGATCGTCTTTCATCAGCTGGAACAGCGACTGTGCTTCCTCGACGTTGTTCAGCCAGAGTGTGTGCAGGCGGGGATCGAGATTGGCGAATGGCGCCTGCAAGCACTGTGGAAACAGCAGGACTACGACGACGGCCACAATGCCTGCCAACAGAACGAGGGCCAATAGCCTACGCGAAACGCTGACATTGAACCGGTCGATTGAAGCGGCGCCGGCGAGCCCGGCTCCGCAAATGAAGGCAACGGCAAATTGGACCGCTGAGAAAGCATCGCAAGTCGCCACTCCCCAGTTCGAAGGGGCAACCGTGAACACAAGGACCAATACCGAAACGCCGGCGAAACCCAACCCGAAACCGGCCGCAGTCGGCGCTTCCTGCCTTCCGGAGAAGAGAAACAACCCTGCCACACACGAACCGATTGCCGCAACCAACGGCGCGGTTTCCATGCCGATGGCCAGGCTGAGGGCAGCGCAGCTTCCTGACAGCAAGGCCGCCGGGCGCCAGTCGGGTGCGGCGAGCAAGAAATTGACGGCAGCCATGACGAGCAGGAGCTGGATGTTGTGATGGTCGATGTCGCCAGGTGCAAAAATACCCATGAAGTACAGCGCTGCACCGATGATGATCACAGCCGGTAAACCCGCTGCATCACCGCCAAAGCGCCGAGCGGTCCGTACGACAAAGAAAGCAGTCAGCCAGTAGGTGAGCGTCGGCCAAGCCGCTTTGGCGAAACTTTCGGCAAGCCATGTGGGCGTGCCGAAAGCCTTTGCAACCAGGATCAAACCACTGAGCAATACGTCGACCAGGCGTGACCAGTGCATGACGAATCCGCCTTCCGGACCCATCCTGTACTGATGCAGGTCGAACCAGCCTTGGCCGGCCATGAAATCGCGCACTTCGACGAGCCTGAGCAGGCTGTCATTGTCGCCATTGCTGTTGCTCATCGTCTTGAAGCCGCCGATGGCACTGATTGTCAGCGCCAACAGCGCGACGACAAGCGCCCAGGCAAGATCACGCCGCCAGCTCGAGGCCCCATTTTCGGCCGCGCCCATCGAAAAGCCCCCAAACCCAGATGTGTCTAAACCTAGCTTTAACGGCTTCAATAAATAGTAAAGTCAGCCCTCCAGCGCTCGGTCGCCGGGGTCCAGCGAGAAACAGCGATGGTACACGAAGTCCGCTACGAACCGACGATTGCGGTCTTGCTGCCCTGTTACAATGAAGAGCTGACCATCGCCGATGTCGTGCGGCGGTTTCGCGAGGCGCTGCCCATCGCGACGATCTACGTCTATGACAACAATTCGAAAGACCTTACGGCGCTGAAGGCACGCGCTGCCGGCGCCGTCGTCGTGCGCGAGCCAAGACAGGGCAAGGGCAATGTCGTACGGCGCATGTTTGCCGACATCGATGCCGACATCTACCTGATGGCCGATGGTGACGGCACCTACGCGCCAGAGGATGCGCCTCTGCTCATCAATACGCTGCTTACCGAGCGCTGCGACATGGTTGTCGGCACCCGGCGCGGCGTCACGGACGACGCCGGGCGGCAGGGCCACGCCTTCGGCAATCGCCTGTTCAACAGCCTGTACAAGCGCCTGTTCGGCCGCGACTTCACGGATATCTTTTCCGGCTACCGCGTCTTCAGCCGGCGTTTCGTCAAGAGTTTCCCGGCGGTGTCGGGTGGTTTCGAAATCGAGACCGAGATGTCGGTGCACGCTTCGCAGCTGAAGCTGCCGGTCAGCGAGATCGCACTCGACTATGGCCGTCGCGTCGAGGGCTCGTCTTCGAAACTGTCCACGTTCCAGGATGGCGCCAGGATTCTCTGGATGTTCACCATGCTGCTGAAGGAGACGCAGCCGCTACGCTTCTTTGGAGCGATTTCCATGCTGCTGCTGATGGCCAGCGCGGTCCTGGGCGTGCCGGTGTTTGTCGAGTTCGCCGAAACGGGTCTCGTGCCGCGCATTCCCACCTGGGTGCTTTCGGTCGGACTGCTGCTTCTGTCGATGCTGATGCTGGCAACCGGACTGGTTCTCGATTCCGTCTCGCGGGGCCGGGCAGAGCAGAAGCGGATTTTTTATCTCAGCATGCCGGGTCGCCAGAACAGTACCGCCTCCACGCCAGGTGCGTCGAACAAGGCGGCTTGACAGCAATCGTTTTGGAGAAATCTCCTTGAACCGCGAAACCACCAATCGCATCCGCTTTGTTCTCGAAGATGTCCTGCCACCGGTCATCCGCGACTCGCGGCTGTTCCGCTCTGTCGCCAGCCTGGCCTGGGGCGACCATATCGCGCGGCTGGCTTCCTTTCGCGAACGTGCGCCGTTCCTGACCGCGGAGGAGTACGAGACGCTCTATCGTGACCACCCGCGGGTTCATGAAGGCACGGACAACTCGCAGGCCTGCATCGAGAAGATCATCGCCTCGACGGTCGGTCAGTCGGTCTGCGACGTTGGTTGCGGCACCGGCGTCCTGCTGAAACGCATTCGCGCGGCGCGCGAAGGCGGCCGCTATGTCGGTGTCGACTTCGTTGTCGAGGATGCAGCGGCCATCGACGGTATCGACTATGTCGCCGCGCGCATCGAGGATCTGCCGTTCGAGGATGGCGCCTTCGACACCGTGGTCTGCACCCATGTCATCGAGCACGTTCTCGAATATCGGCAGGCGATTGCCGAGTTGCGGCGGATCGCCCGCAAACGCCTGATCATCGTCGTGCCGCGCGAGCGGGAATACCGCTATTCCTTCAATCCGCACTTCAACTTCTTCCCCTACACGCACTCGTTCCTGCGTGCGATGCATCCTGTCCCGACCAGCCATGTCTGCGTCGATATCGGACGCGACATCTTCTATTGCGAAGACCGGCCAGAGGCGTGATCGTGATCGGCGCGCTGCCTTTTCCAGTTCTGGCGGGGCTGGTGCTGACGCCGTTGATGATTTCGGCAGGTCAGGTCCTCTTCAAGCTCACCAGCGCGCGGGCAGGTGCCGCCGATCTGGCAGGGCTGATCGCAACCATCCTGGATCCTTATCTGCTCGCGGCGTTTGCCATCTATGGCATCGGCACGATCGTCTGGGTCTATGTGCTGAAATCCGTGCCGCTCACGGTTGCCTATCCCTTCATGGCGATGACCTTCTGCGTCGTGCCGCTGCTCGCCTGGGGCCTGCTCGGTGAGGCACTCACCCTGAGATATATGCTGGGCACGGCCCTGATCGTCGGCGGCCTGATCGTCATCAACGCCTGAGGTCGGCGCTTTTTCGCCATCTGCCGCTGGTGTCATCCATCGGATAGTTGCGGCGCTTGACAGGCCAAGGCTCGTCGCTTCATGTCCTGCTCGTTGCAGCGGTTCCGCTTTAGGCGGAAGCGCGGAACGCTCTACCGCTTTGTCATCGTGCAATTCCAAACGCAAAACCGCTGCGCATCTTTGCTGGAATTGCTCCAGATTGGAGACCCTGCATGTCCCTCAAAGTCGCTGTCCAGATGGACCACGTATCGACCGTCAACATCACCGGCGACACTTCCTTCGCGCTCTCCCTGGAAGCGCAGCGGCGTGGTCACAAGCTGTATCACTACACGCCGGACCGGCTGTCGCTGCGCGACGGCAAGGTTTTCGCCCGCATCGAGGAAATGCAGGTGCGTGACGTCAAGGGCGACCATTTCACGCTCGGCGAGGCCGTGCGGACCGATCTCGCCGAAATGGACGTGATCCTGCTGCGCCAGGACCCGCCCTTCGACATGAACTACATCACCACCACGCATATTCTGGAGCGCATTCATCCAAAGACGCTGGTGGTGAACGACCCGGCCTGGGTGCGCAACAGCCCCGAGAAGATCTTCGTCACCGAATTCGCCGACCTGATGCCGGAGACGCTGATCACCAAGGATCCGCAGGAAGTGGCGGCTTTCCGCAAGGAGTTCGGCGACATCATCGTCAAGCCGCTCTACGGCAATGGCGGCGCCGGCATCTTCCATCTGCAGGAAGCCGACCGCAATCTCGCCTCGCTGCTGGAGATGTTCGGCCAGCTGTTCCGCGAACCCTATATCGTCCAGCGCTACCTGAAGGACGTGCGCAAGGGCGACAAGCGCATCATCCTGATCGATGGTGAACCGGTCGGCGCCATCAACCGCGTGCCCGCCGAATTCGAGTCGCGCTCCAACATGCATGTCGGCGGCCGCGCCGAGAAGACGGATCTGACCGCGCGCGAGCGCGAAATCTGCGCCCGCATCGGCCCGTCGCTGAAGGAACGCGGTTTCATCCTCGTCGGTATCGACGTCATCGGCGACTACATGACCGAGATCAACGTCACCTCGCCGACCGGCATCCGCGAAGTGAAGCGTTTTGGTGGCGCGGACATTGCTGCTCTTTTCTGGGACGCCGTGGAAGCCAAGCGCGGCTGACCTTTCCGCGTTCTTCCTGTTGCTTCGCCGACAAGGCAACGCGATGACGTCCCGTGCGTTCGTTTGTTCCTGTATTGTTCTTGATCTCATCGAGAAACCATGCTTTTCTTGACCCCGTGGCCGTTCCGGTCACGCGGGTAGGCTGCCCGCTGGGGGCTCGGATGGTTTCTCGCGTTCGCACGGTTGCGTTCCAGGGCATCGAGGCCGTGCCGGTCGACGTGCAGGTGATGATCGCGCCGGGCAAGGTCGGGATGTCCATTGTCGGCCTGCCTGACAAGGCGGTGGCCGAAAGCCGCGAACGCGTCCAGGCGGCGCTTCATGCTTCCGGCCTGTCGATGCCAGCGCGCAAGGTGACGGTCAATCTGGCACCTGCGGATCTTCCAAAGGAAGGCAGCCATTACGATCTGCCGATCGCGCTCGGCCTGATGGCGGCACTCGGCGCCATCCCGGGTGATATGCTGGCCTCCTATGTGGTGCTGGGCGAGCTTTCGCTGGATGGCACGATCGCTGCGGTGGCCGGTGCCCTGCCGGCGGCGGTTGGTGCCAACGCCGAGGGGCGCGGGCTGATCTGTCCGCACGCCTGCGGGCCCGAAGCCGCCTGGGCTGGTCCCGACATCGACATCGTGGCGCCACGCAGCCTGATCGCCATGGCCAACCACTTCCGCGGCACGCAGGTGCTGTCGCGCCCGGAACCAGGCGTGCATCAGAGTGCGCGCAACCTGCCTGACCTTGCCGATGTCAAAGGTCAGGAAAGTGCCAAGCGTGCACTGGAGGTGACAGCCGCCGGCGGGCATAATCTGCTGATGGTCGGCCCGCCGGGTTCCGGCAAGTCGATGCTGGCACAGCGCCTTCCCTCCATCCTGCCGCCCCTGGCGCCGAAGGAACTGCTGGAAGTCTCGATGATCGCCTCGGTTGCCGGCGAACTCGCCGGCGGCAAGCTGACTGACCGGCGGCCATTTCGAGCGCCACATCACTCGGCTTCGATGGCGGCAATGGTTGGCGGCGGCCTGAGGGTCCGTCCCGGAGAAGTGTCGCTCGCCCATAATGGCGTGCTCTTCCTCGACGAATTCCCGGAGTTTGCGCCGCAGACGCTCGATGCACTGCGTCAGCCACTGGAAACCGGCGACTGTGTGATTGCGCGCGCCAATCATCGCGTCGCGTATCCGGCGCGCATCCAGCTGATCGCGGCGATGAACCCGTGCCGTTGCGGCATGGCCGGCGAACCCGGCTATCGTTGTCTGCGCGGCGATCGTTGCCGGATCGACTATCAGGCCCGCATCTCGGGACCGCTGCTCGACCGCATTGACCTCAGGGTCGATGTGCCGGCCGTGTCGGCCAGTGACCTGATCCGGCCGGACCAGGCGGAGCCGAGCACGGCCGTCGCCGAGCGGGTGGCGCGGGCGCGAGACATCCAGCGCCGGCGTTTCGAGGCTCGGGGCATGAGCGGCGTTGCGCTCAATGCCCATTGTTCGCCGGCCATGATCGAAGCAATCGCGGCGCCGGATGCAGCTGGCCTCGCCTTGCTCCGCGAAGCCAGCGAAAAGCTCGGCTTTTCGGCTCGGGCCTACCACCGCGTGCTGAAAGTGGCGCGCACCCTGGCCGACCTCGATGATTGCGAAACGGTCGGACGCATCCATCTCGCCGAGGCGATTTCGTATCGCATGGCTCCGGAGCGTTTGTCGCAGGCCGCTTGAGGAGCAGCCTGTCGGCCGTCTTGTCAGGCGCGGCGACTCACTCTCGAATGACGACCCAGTCAAACCAGGGTGCTGTCTTGATCGAAATTCTCCAGCCCACTCCCTTCGCACCTCTGCCGGAACTGGAGCCCGGCTGGTTCGACGTGTCCTATGCCATCACGGGTGACGGACTTCTGGCATCACTCAGATCCACCTGCGATGTCGCCGGAAACTGGTATCGCAACGTAAAAGCCAAAGAAACCGCCCGGCCGCTGGTGACCAGGAACGCGATGGCCAGGCTGTCGATCTTCGACGGCATCACGGAGTATGGGACGATCGAGTTTCCGCTCGAGACGGCGTTTCCAGTCTTTGACACTCATCGGAACGGCGGCTGGATCGTCGCCAGCGCCCGCTGCAGACCAACCGACGAGAATGCGACGCTGTTCAGCGACGAGGGACAAGCCATCGACCGGTTCTGTCTGGGCGACGGGATCGAGCATCTTCAATGCGACGATCGCGGCAATATCTGGGTTGGCTATTTCGACGAGGGCGTATTTGGCAACGACGGCTGGAAACTGCCGGGAAGCAAGGCGCCCATCAGCATGGCGGGCCTGGTCCAGTTCGATCCCTCAGGCAAGGTCCTCTGGCAGCTCGACGATCCGTCGATGGCAGACTGCTATGCCTTGAACGTCACTCGCAGTACGACCTGGGCGTACTACTATACCGATTTTCCGATCGTCGAAATCGCGACCGCGACCGGCCGCACCAGGGTCCGTCAGACGACGGTCACGGGTGGGCACTCGCTGGCCTGCGACGCACAGGGCGCCATGATCGTCGGTGGCTATTCGCCCGACAGGGATGGCATCACATTGCTGGAATTTCGCGATGGCGTGCAGACTGTGGCTCGTTTTCGCCATGCATTGCCAAGCACGTTCTCCGAACGAGCCGCACTCTGTCAGGCCCGGGGAGATACCCTGCACATCGTGCAGGATCGCTTCTGGAATCAATTGACGCTCAACGATGTTCGCCTGGCCGCAGCGCAGCGTATGTCGGAAAAAGGCCGTTACTGAACGGCGCCGACCAGGACCTGCTGGCCTTCGCGGATCGAGACCCAGCGGCCGGTATTGTCGATGGCCTGACGCTTCAGGAACCGATAGCCGCTCTGATCCCAGGGCTTGACCTTGTCAGTCAGGTTGTCGAGCACGAAATCGCCCTTGTCGGTGCGCACGGTGAGGACCGCATGGCCTTCGCCATCCGGCTTGCGGACAACCGTTACCAGCAGGTTCGCAAGGGAAACTCCCTGCCTCGCCAGCCGGCGGCGCTTTTCGAGCACATAGTCCTCGCAGTCGCCGACGCCCTTGTCCGGATAGGCCCAGACCTCGTCCTTGCCGTAGATTTCCTGATCACTCAGCGGCTTGACCGCCGCATTGACCGCGGCTGTGACGCGGGTCAGCTTGCCCCAGAGCGCAGACGTTAGCCTGGCCGGGGCCAGATCCTTCGGGCGGACCGAGCATTCGGCTGGACGCGTCTTGCAGAATTCATAGTGGCCGATGGGCTGTGTGGTGGCACCGCCGGTGGCCATGGCACTCGCAGCGGAAGCCGAAGGCACCGTCCAGATCGCCGCCGCGATCCCGATCGCCGCAGCCGCAAAGACACGCAAACCTTGCGTCGCTGGTGAGGAGTTCATCGTCCCCCGCTCGCCCCTGTTATTAACGAAACGTTAATGAGGATTTACATGGCGTGTCAATTCATCCCCATGGCGGATTCACCGAAAGGGTTAATCGTGCCGTGGTCATTGCGCTGATTGCGCAACACCTGGCGATGCCGATTTCACTCGAAATCTGATCCAGTTGGAAAAATAGCGGTGCGGCGGCGGGGTTCTTCGAACCATCCGCACGCAAAACGGGGCAAACCGCCACCGTGTTCACAAATATGTGATGATCAGGCCTGAGCTGGCTTGCTGGCCTTCCGCTTCACGGCGACCCTGTTGCTGCGGCCATAGCTGGTGATGAAATCGACGATGCGCGGCACGATCTCCGAGCGGAAGCGCGAGCCATTGAACACGCCGTAGTGGCCAACGGCAGGCTGCATATAGTGCGCCTTCATGTCGGCAGGCACGTTCGAGCACAGGCTGTGCGCGGCCTCTGTCTGGCCGAGACCGGAGATGTCGTCGTTCTCACCCTCGACCGTGAACAGCGCGACGTTGCGGATGGCGCTCGGATCGACCCTGGTGCCGCGATGCTTCATCTCGCCCTTCGGCAGGGCATGGCGCACGAACACGGTTTCCACCGTCTGCAGATAGAACTCGGCGGTCAGGTCCATCACCGCCAGATATTCATCATAGAACTCGCGGTGCTTCTCGGCGTTGTCGCCATCGTTCTTCACAAGGTGCATGAAGAAGTCCTTGTGGGCGATGATGTGCCGGTCGAGGTTCATGCTCATGAAGCCGGAAAGCTGCAGGAAACCCGGATAGACCTCGCGCCCGAAACCCGGCACAGGCCATGGTGCCGGCATGACGACGTTGTCACGGAACCAGTCGATGCCTTTTTCCTCGGCCAGCAAATTGACCGCGGTGGGGTTGCGGCGCGTGTCGATCGGGCCGCCCATCAGGGTCATGGTGGACGGCGCGAAACGATCGCCGCGGGCTTCCATCAGCGCCACGGCTGCCAGCACCGGCACCGACGGCTGGCACACCGCCATGACATGGGTGTCGGGCCCAAGCTCATGCAGCATGTCGATGACATAGTCGATGTAGTCGTCGAGATCGAAATGACCGGCGGAGAGCGGGACCATACGCGCGTCGACCCAGTCGGTGATGTAGACCTCGGCATGAGGCAGCATCGCCTCCACCGTGCCGCGCAGCAGCGTCGCGTAGTGCCCGGACATCGGCGCCACGATCAGCAGCTTCGGATCCGCGCGACGGCCGGCCGGCACCTGACGCTCGAAATGAATGAGGTTGCAGAACGGCTTCGACCAGACGACGCGCTCGGTCACCGGCACGGTCTTCCAGTCGACCACGGTCTTGTCCAGGCCGAAGGCCGGCTTGCCGTAGCGGCGTGTGGTGCGCTCGAACAATTCCGCAGTTGCCGCGATCGAGCGGCCCCATGGCGTGTGTGAAAACGGGTTCAGCGGATTGGTGTAGAGAACCCGGACCGCCTCGGCATAAGCGCGTGCCGGCTGCAAGGCAGCATGGTTCATCTCGTAGAACTGGTAGAACATCTAGAACGGTCTCCGCTGCCCTCGGAACGAAGGGCGACAAGCGGCCCAGCCGCTTCACTCTGTCGCAACGAAGTTAACAAGAAATTGTTGCGGCGCAATAGATCACGTTGGGTGAGTTATCCCCATACTTTAGGCCAAAGCCTTGGAAAAAGCCGGGTGAGAGGCCCAGCCGGCTATGGGTGCAGGTGCGAAGGCGCTGCTTCGGCCCGAGAGGTGGGGGTGGAGCTTCATCCGCCGAATCAAAGAAAAAGCGCCGCAACGGGGCGGCGCTTTTTCTTTTGCTTTCAGGCGATGGCCGGATCAGACCCTGGCCATGCACACGGCGGCGTGGCCGGAGCTGACGAAGCCCAGCTGGCTCGCGGCACCGCGTGACAGATCAAGCACTCGCCCCTTGATGAAGGGGCCGCGGTCGTTGATGCGCACGACGACGCTCTTGCCGTTGTTCTTGTTGGTAACCTTGAGCCGGGTGCCGAAAGGCAGGCTGCGATGAGCGGCAGTCAGGGCTGAAGGGTTCATGCGCTCGCCCGATGCAGTCTTCGAGTGCAGGGCATACCAGGAAGCGCGGCCGCATTGCGCTGCGGCGGAGGAGGTGGACGCGCCGGCGGCAAGGCCGACTGCGACGGTGACCGCGGCAAGGGCGGTCTTCTTCTTGTTGATAGTCATCCCGAGGGAAGGGCTCCGTTAATCGTTCGGAGGCCGTAGGGTGAAATGCGGCGGCAAATCCGGCGCGTTTCGGGCGATTCCGTGGCAAGCGCACACGTTTTGAAACACCGGGAAACAGTCTGTCAGACTATTGTCCGACAATTGGGCAGTGCAGATTGCGAATCGCGGTGCCCGGAGACAGAATCCCAGTAGCGCGCACGAGTCTGATCTCCAAGTACAATTCCAGAATTCTTCTATGAAATCTGAGCTGTCGCTGAATCGTTCTGTGGTTGGCGCAAGGCGGATTATCCCACGGCTCAAAACCGGTTTGGCTCTTCCATCACCGGACAAAATCATCTGTCGAGCGTAAGAGCCCACAGCTCGCCGTGTTGCAGGGACCGGAAATGAAAAAGCCCGGCATGGCCGGGCTTTTTGCAAATGCTAGCTGCTTCGTGTCGAAGCAGCTGCGGAAACTTGGTGCCCAGAAGAGGACTCGAACCTCCACGCCTCGCGGCACACGGACCTGAACCGTGCGCGTCTACCAATTCCGCCATCTGGGCTGGTGGGCGCTCATGTAAGCGGGCAGACGAACCCTGTCAACGCGCTTTTTTCATGCAATGCGAAGGCAGCGCACAAATGCCGGCTGATGGCGCCGGCAAATTGTCACAACCCGGCCGCTCCGCCGAAAACCGGAGCCTGTTTCAGGCCAGGACTTCCTTCGACGCCACGGTCGAATCGGCGTTGAGCTGATAGATGACCGGCACGCCGGTGCCGAGTTCCAGCTTGACGATCTCTTCGCCCGTCAGGCCGTCCAGCGCCATGATCAGGGCCCGCAGCGAATTGCCGTGCGCCGCGACCAGAACGGTGCCACCGGCCAGCACATGCGGCTGCAGCGTGTGCAGGTAGTAGGGCCACACGCGCGCGCCGGTGTCCTTCAGGCTTTCACCGCCGGGCGGCGGCACGTCATAGGAGCGGCGCCAGACATGCACCTGGTCCTCGCCCCATTTCTGGCGGGCATCATCCTTGTTGAGGCCAGACAGCTCGCCATAGTCGCGCTCGTTGAGCGCCTCGTCGCGTATCGTCTTCAGGTCGCTCTGGCCGACGGCGTCGAGAATGTGCTGGCAGGTCTTCTGAGCGCGCTGCAAGCTGGACGTGAAGGCGATGTCGAACTTCAGTCCGCGCGCCTCCAACTTGGCGCCGGCGGCCTTGGCCTCGACATGGCCCTGTTCGGTCAGGTCGGGATCGCGCCAGCCGGTGAACAGGTTCTTCAGGTTCCAATCGCTCTGGCCGTGGCGCACGAGCACGAGAGTTCGCGACATGTTTTCTCCTTACGAGCGTGATCCCGAAAAGTTGCAGACTTTTCGGACAAAGATCATGCGATAAATCAACAGACAGATAATAGGTCAGCCGACCCGGCCAAGGCCGAGCACGTCCCGCATCGAATAGAGGCCGGGCTTGCGGCCGTGTGCCCAGAGCGCCGCCTTGACGGCGCCACGGGCGAAGATGGCGCGGTCCTCAGCATGATGGCTGAGCGTGATGCGCTCGCCCGGACCGGCAAGAAACACCGAATGTTCACCGACCACCGAGCCACCGCGCAGCGTTGCAAAGCCGATGGTCTTCGCCTTGCGCGCGCCGGTATGGCCGTCGCGCGTGCGCACGCTGTTTTCGGCCAGCGCGATCTCGCGACCGGCTGCGGCCGCCTCGCCGAGCAGAAGGGCGGTGCCCGAGGGAGCATCGACCTTCTGGCGATGATGCATTTCGAGGATCTCGATATCGAAATCCTCCGGATCGAGCGCCCTGGCCGCCTGCTCGACCAGAACGGCGAGCAGATTGACGCCGAGGCTCATATTGCCCGACTTCACGATGGTGGCGTGGCGCGCTGCCGCGGCGATCGCGGCGTCGTCTTCGTCCGAGCAGCCGGTCGTGCCGATGACGTGCGCGATGCGCGCCTGGGCGGCATAGCCGGCAAACTCCACGGTGGCGGCAGGCGAGGTGAAGTCGAGCACGCCGTCAGCCTTGGCGAAGGCCGGCAGCGGATCGTCGCTGATCGCCACGCCGATCGGACCGATGCCGGCGATCTGCCCGATGTCCTTGCCGATGTGGGGGGAGCCCTTGCGCTCGACGGCGGCGGCAACGGTCGCCCCGGGTATGGTGGCGATGGCGCGGACCAGAGCCTGGCCCATGCGGCCTGCGGCACCCACCACCACCAGCTTCATCTCGCTCATGCGCTATCCCCCGGTCGTTCCATCGGCCTTGTTTACTACCGTAGCGATCTCGCCGTCGTCGACCAGGCCAAGCCCTTGCCCACCTTGAAGATTGTAGAAATGGGCGTAGGCGCCGTTCGGCCTGGCGAGCAGCTCGCTGTGCGTTCCTTGTTCGACAAGTCGGCCCTGTTCCAGCACGACGATATGATCGGCATTGATCACCGTCGACAGCCGGTGCGCGATGACGATGGTGGTCCGGCCCTGCATGATGGACGTCAGCGCCTGCTGGACCCGCGCTTCCGATTCGTTGTCGAGCGCCGATGTCGCTTCGTCGAGAAGCAGGATCGGCGCCTGGCGCACGATGGCGCGTGCGATCGACAGGCGCTGGCGCTGTCCGCCCGACAGCGTGACGCCGTTTTCGCCGACCGGAGTATCGTAACCTTGCGGTTGCTGGCGGATGAAATCATCCGCGGCGGCCTGTTGCGCCGCGAATGCGATTTCCGTGTCACCGGCGCTCGGCCGGCCGTATCGGATGTTGTCGCTGATCGTGCCTTCGAACAGGTAGGGCTGCTGCGAGACAAAGGCGATGGACTCGCGCAGGGACCGCTTGGTGACCTTGGAAATATCCTGGCCATCGATTTCGATCGTGCCGCCATCCACGTCGTAGAAGCGCTGCAGCAGGGCAACCAGGGTCGACTTGCCGGCGCCGGATGCTCCGACGATGGCGGTGGTCTTGCCGGCCGCCGCCGTGAAGCTGAGGTTGCGGATCACCGGCTGGTCGGGCGTGTAGCCGAACGTCACGTCGTTGAAGCGGATCTCACCCTTTTCGATCCTGGCCTCTTTCGCGGCCTTGGCATCACCTTGCCGTGGCTCGACATCGAGCAGTTCGTAGATCATGCGCGCATTGACCATGGCACGCTCGACATTGACCTGTGTGCGGGCAAGGCGCCGCACCGGATCATAGGCCAGCATGAACGCGGTGATGAACGACATGATGTTGCCGGGCGGCTGGCTGCTGTAGGCCGAACGATACACCGAATAGGCGACGACGCCGGCGATGGCGAAACCAGCCAGCATTTCCGTGACCGGCGCCAACCGTTCCGAAACACGCGCGATCTTGTTGTAGCGGGACTCTGCCCGATCGACGAGGTCGCCGATCTTGTGGGTCAGCTGCTCCTCCATGGTGAAGGCCTTCACCACGGCGATGCCCTGCACCGATTCCTGCATGGCGCCGATCAGATGCGAATTGATCTCGACCGATTCCCGCGTCACACGGCGCACGCGGCGCATGATGTAGCTGACCGCCCAGACCAGCGGCGGCCCGATCAGGAAGATGCTGGCTGCCAGGAAGGGCGCCTGATAGACCATGACCGTCACCAGGCCGATCAGGGCAACGAGGTCGCCGGCGATCGACTTCAGCGTCATCGAGAACAGGTCGCGGATACCGGCGACGTTTTCGTTGATGCGCGCTGCCAGCTGGCCCGACCGGGTTTCGGTGTAGAAGTCGATGCCCAGCTTCATCAGGTGGCCGAAAACGCGCTTCTGATAGTAGGCGACGATGCTGTTGCCGATCTTGGCGAGCGTGACGGCGGAGCCGTAGGTGGCAAGGCCACGCACCAGGAAGATGCCGATGATGCCGCCGCAGATCCAGGGCACCTTGTCGTATTGGTGCTTGTAGAAGAGGTCGTCGATCATGGGCTGCATGATCCAGGCCGCGCCACCGGTGGTCGCCGCCAGGGCAATCAGGCAGAATGCCGCCAGCCAGTAGGACTTCAGATGCCCGCGGCCTGCCTCGTCGTAGATGCGGCGCAACACAGCGAAGACTTCGCTGGGGTCAGCCCTTCTTTTTGGTTCGTTGGAAGCCAAATTTCAGTCCGCGCACTGTATTCGTCGGGTCGCCCTGCGGCGTCGGCATCCTATTAGCCTCATCGGCCGTCCTTGCCTATGGCCAATGGGCAACGCGCGTAAAATGCTTTGGCGGCAGGCTTCGAAAAAGCGCCTCGCGGTTTTGCGACGAAAACCTGCGCCGGCTGGCAGCTCAGGCGCTCCAGCGCCGGCCTTCGGTCTCGACGCCGAACAGGGATGGTGCCCGCGCGTAGGCAGCGAGCCCCGCCAGTGCGGCCAGCGGATGCGTAATGACATAGACGGGCATGGACCGCATCATCTCGCTGTGCGGCGCCTTGTCCTCGAAGGCGGCGCGGAAATTGCCCGCTTTCAGCGCCGGCACGATCTTCTGGGCGATGCCGCCGGTGAGGAAGACGCCGCCCCGGCTCTTGAACACCAACGCCAGATCGCCTGCGGTGCGGCCGAGGCAGGTCACGAAAAGCGCCACCGCCTCTTCCGCGACAGGATCGGATTTCGCCAGCGCTGCCGCCGTGATCTCGGCCGGCTTGGTGAAGGGAGCGGTCTTGCCATCAGCCTCGGCGACCGCACGGTAGACATTGACCAGTCCGCGCCCGCACAGGATCTGCTCGCCAGAGATGCGGCCCTCGATCTTCTCGATATGTGGGAAGACCTGGAAGTCGCGTGGCGTGCGCGGGCCGATGTCCATATGCCCGCCTTCGCCCGGCACCGGAATCCAGTGCCCGAGCGCATGGATCAGTCCGGCGACGCCGAGACCGGTACCCGGACCCAGCACGACGCGGCCGGCATTGGGTTCGGGTTCGCCGCCGCCGATCTTTTCCATGTGTTGGTCGCCGAGCGCCACAACGGCAAGCGCCTGCGCCTCGAAATCGTTCAGGACCACGACATCGCTGAAGCCGAGATCGCGCAGCATCACCTTGGGCCGGATCACCCACGGGCAGTTTGTGAGCGGAATTTCGTCTCCGTCGACCGGCCCGGCAATCGCCAGTACCGCCGAATTCGGCCGTACCGACGAGCGGTCAAGCACGGCAGCCTGGATGGCCGCGTCAATCGTCTCGAAGTCGGCAGTCTGGACGATGTGCGGCTCGCCGGCCTCGGAATTGGCGTCGAGCACGACGGAGAAGCGTGCGTTGGTGCCACCGATGTCGCCGATCAGGATCGGGAATCTCAGCCCGCCGGTTGCGTCAGTCATTCCCATCCCCGGTTCGATGCGGCGATGGCTCGCCTCGCGTTCGCAACTGTCCGCCTTGTTGCAGTCTTCATGCCGATTCGGCCAGCTGCAACCGCCTCAATCGATTGAATGCTATAAACAAACAAAAACGCCCGGGAAAGGGCGCTTTTCGTCTGTTCCGGGTGACCGGATGTCAGTTGCCGGGGCGTGGACGCGGCAATGGGATGCCGATCTTCGGCGTCGGCGCGAAGGCATTGGCGGTGACCGGGGTCAGCGGCGCCTCTCCGATCGTGCCTGATGGTGCCGGCGCAGGCTCCGGCGATGCAGCCACGGCGACCGGCGGCCGGCCATTGCCGTAATAGGTCGCGGCTTCCGCCGACACCGGCCCCGGCGCCTGCAGCACCAGGCGGCATTCCTTCGGCAGGTTCGCCATGGTCATGATGTCGCGTGCCTTGGGAGCGTCCGGGTTCTTGTTCGGGCGCCATGGCTCCTCGGTGAACCACCAGGCCAGCGACTTGTCGCAGCCGTCGCCAGCTGCCGTTGCCGCCTGCTCCTTGCAGCCGTGCGATCCGGGCTGGCAGCCGATGCGGACATGGAAATGATAGTCGTGACCCCAAAACGGCCTGATCTTGCGCAGCCAGCCGCGGTCACCGGTCACTGTATCGCAGAGTTTCTTCTTGATGCCTGGATTGACCAGGATGCGCTCGACTTCCGGATAGCTGGCCGCGCGCTTGAGCAGTTGCGTGTGCTGGGCCGTCCATAGCCGGTCGTAGACGCGGTGCGTCTTGGGGTCGACCATCAGCGTGGCGCTTTTGTTCTCGCGTTCGGCGACGGTCAGGTCGCGCCGCGGTTTCGGCGTCAGCCAGATGTCGGCATCGAGGCCGATCTGGTGCGAGGCGTGGCCGGTCAGCATCGGGCCGCCGCGCGGCTGCGAGATATCGCCGAGCAACAGGCCCGGCCAGCCGTCGGCCTCGGCGTCGCGCGAGAATTTTTCGAGCAGCGCGATCATCGCCGGATGGCCCCAGCGCCGATTGCGCGAAGGGCGCATCACGGTCCAGGTGTCGCCGTCCAGCGGGATCGCTACGCCCCCTGTGAAACAGCCCTTGGAATAGAAGCCGAAAGACTGCGGTTCGGTCGCCGCCGGCAGTTTCTCGGCGCCGAACAGGTTCTTGGCCAGTTCCTCAGCCATGACCGGGCGTGCCTCGAGTTCGAGAGCGCCTGCAAATGCAGCCACCCCCGCCAGCGTCAGGATCGTCTTGCGAGCAATGGTTCGCAGCCGTTTTGTCACTTACCCTCTCCCTGCTCGCGCTTCGTCCCGCTGCGAATCATACCACGGAGCGATCGTTGCCTGCGATCACGAGCGCTTCATCGCGCTGCGTGCCATTCCCTTGTCCCAGTCTCCACTCTCCCACATGTGGTCGAAGGCGGCGTGGTAATCGGGAAAGCGGAACGCATAGCCCGTAGCCTTGACCGCCGCGTTGGAGACACGCTTGTTCTCGCCATAGAAGGACCGCGCCATGGGCGAAAGTTGGGCGGTGGCGAAATCGGCTTCCGGTGGCGGCGGCACATTCATCAGAGTTGCAGCGTAGGTCACGACGTCCTGCGGCGGTGCAGGACGGTCGTCGGTGATGTTGAAGATGCCGCCCGTATCCTGCCCGGCAAGATGGCGGAGGGCGCCGGAAATGTCGTCGCGATGGATGCGGTTGAAGACCTGGCCGGGCTTGATCAGCCGCTTGGCGGTGCCTTCCTTCAGGTTGACGAAAGCGTTGCGGCCAGGGCCATAGATGCCGGAAAGGCGCAGCACGGCCACCGGCTTGCCGATGGCGCGGCCGAGACTTTGCCAGGCCTGCTCCGCCTGCAGCCGCAAGGTGGAGCGATCCGACACCGGCCGGCATTCGGCGCTCTCGTCGACCCAGTCGCCGCCATGATCGCCATAGACGCCGACCGTCGACAGATAGCCGATCCAGCGCAGCGCTGGCATGCCGGTCATGATCATGTCGCGCGCCGCCTGCAGCACGGGGTCCCCCGCCGTCTCCGGCGCAATCGAGATCACCAGATGTGTCGTCTCGGCTAGGGCGGCTTTGATCTGTGGCGTGGTCGTCCCATCGAAGATCAAAGGCTCGATGTTGGCCTGCCGAAGTGCCTCGAACTTTCCCTGCGACCGCGTCGTCCCGACAAAGCGGCCGAAATCCGGGTTCTGGCCGGCGAATGCCTGGGCTGAATAGCCGGCGCCGAAAATGAAGATGCTGTTGCCGGTCATGCCGCCCTTCCGTTGTTGTCCGCCGTGCCGAGAGCCAATCGCCATTCGTCCCGGACGGTGCTGTCGTTCTCATCCTGCAAGGCAGCAGCTGCCAGTTCGCGCACTGTATCGCCTGCCGCCAGCCGCGACAGTGCCCACACCGCCGCACCCCGAACCAGGGGCGATCGATCGGCGAGCAGTTCCCGTGCCGGCGCGACGAGGCAACGGTCATCGGAGTTGCCCGCAGCAATCAGCACATTGCGGATGAAACGATCGCGGCCGATGCGCTTGACCGGCGAGCCGGAGAAGAATGCGCGGAAGCCGGCATCGTCGAGCCGGAGCAGATCGGCGAGTTCCGGTTCGCGCAGATCGGTGCGCGCAACGAGTTTCGCTTCCGAAGCAGCCTGGGCGAACTTGTTCCAGGGACAAGCCGCCAGGCAGTCGTCGCAGCCGTAGATGCGGTTGCCGATGGCGCCGCGGAATTCAAAGGGGATAGGCCCTTTGTTCTCGATGGTGAGGTAGGAGATGCAACGGCGCGCGTCGAGTTTATAAGGTGCCGGGAATGCGTCGGTCGGGCAGGCGTCGAGACAGGCGCGGCAGGAGCCGCAATGGTCCTCTTCCGCCCTGTCCGGTTCGAGGTCCGCCGTCGTGAAGATCGAACCGAGAAACAGCCACGATCCATGCGCGCGGCTGACAAGGTTGGTGTGCTTGCCCTGCCAGCCCAGCCCAGCCGCTTCGGCCAGCGGCTTTTCCATCACCGGGGCGGTGTCGACGAACACCTTCACATCGCCGCCTGCCGCCGCCACGATCTTGCCGGCGAGTTCCTTCAGCCGGCCCTTGATGACATCGTGATAGTCGCGGTTGCGGGCATAAACCGAGATCGCGCCGCGATCAGTGCGCTGCTGGAGCGCTCGCGGGTCGTGGTCGGGGCCGTAGTTCATCGCCAGCACGATGATCGAGCGGACGTCAGGCCACAGGACCGATGGATCGGCACGGCGTTCGAGCGTTTCGGCAATCCAGCCCATCGAGCCGTGATAGCCGGCCGCCACGAAGTCGGCCAACCGCGCAGGTGCCTGCGGGATGGCGCCCGGCGTGGTGATGGCGACGGCGTCGAAGCCGGCACGCCGTGCTTCACGGTCGATCAGTCTGCGCAGCTTGGCCTGGTCAGAAATCGAGGTCCGCATAGTGCGATACCGGCGACAGGCCGCGGACGCGGTCGGCCAGGAGCGGACGGAAGGAGGGACGTGACTTCACCCGTGTGTACCACTCTCGCGCCGCGCCGTGCTCGCGCCAGTCGATCTCGCCCAGATAATCGAGAACGGAAAGCGTCGCCGCCGCGGCCAGGTCCGCATAGGTGATGCGGCTGCCGGCCAGCCAGTGACGCGTGCCCGCCAGCCAGTTGGTGTATTTCATATGCTGGCGGATGTTGGCGCGCGCTGCGCGGATGGCGGTCGAATCCGGCGAACCGCCGCCGGCATCCGCCGGCATGTGCGGCTTCAGCACCCGCTCGCGCACGAGATGGCGCGTCACTTCGCTCTCAGCCTTGATGAGGTACCAGTCGGTAAGCCGGCGGATTTCCGCGCGCTCCATCGGCCCTTCCACGAAGAGGCGCTTCTCGCGCTTCAGCACGCCGCGCGTCTCGTCGAGATATTCCGCAATCACGCCGGCGCCAATGATCGGCACGTCGCCTTCCGCAAGCAGGATCGGCAGCGTGCCGGCCGGGTTGAGCGCCAGGAACTCCTTGCGCCGCGTCCAGGGTTTCTCTTCGATCAGCGCAAGCTCTTCGCCATACTCGCCGAAAGCGAGGCGTACGAAGCGGCAACTGGCGAACATGGGGTGGTGGAAAAGCGTCAGCATCGTCCGAATGATTATATGCGCTGGCGAATCGCTGGCCGCGCCGATAAGTCTTTATTGCCCGAGTACACGGGTTGTCAGGGTGCTGCGAGCTATAGGAGCAGTTGGGCACGCTGACAAGCAAGCCCCGACGCTGCATTCGTCACAGTTTTGCAACTTTGGCAGTGTTCTAAGCGCCTGTTCTACGATTCGAGCGCGAGCGGACGCTCGAGCGTTTCCGTTTTTCACGGAAACGCGGAAACGCTCTAAGTTTTGTTTTCGTCGCATTTTTGTGACGCCAAGCGATTCCACTTGGCTACAAAAATGCTCAAAGACCGGGTCCCGCTTTGCCGGTCGCGCCGCCCGCGAGGTACTTTATGAATTTCCAGACTTTGGTGGAAGCGCTGCTGCTTGGCCTGCTCGAAGGGCTGACCGAATTCCTTCCCGTTTCCTCGACAGGCCACATCCTGCTCGCCGGTCATTTCCTCGGTTTCGAATCCACCGGCAAGGTTTTCGAAGTGCTGATCCAGCTCGGCGCCATCCTCGCCATCCTCAGCCTCTACGCCGGCAAGATCTGGGCGTTCCTGCGCCGGCCAGGTGCGTTCGGCCGGCTGGTCGAGGCCGCGATCGGCTCCATCGCTTCGATCATATGGCTGGGAGGCTGCGCCTTCGAACTGGTTGCAGCGACAGTCAAGCGCCGGCGCGTCAACATGTTCGTGCCCCCCGAAATCTCGAGCGACCACAGTGTCCGCCTGCTCGTCGGCGTGTTCCTGGCTTTCCTGCCGGCGGTCGTCATCGGCATCCTGGCGCACGATTTCATCAAGACGGTGCTGTTCGAAACGCCGAAGCTGATCTGCATCATGCTGATCCTCGGCGGTATCGTGCTTTTGTGGATCGACCGGCTGGACCTGAAGCCGAAATATCACAACGCCTCGGAACTGCCGCTGTCGATGTGCCTGAAGATCGGCCTGTTCCAATGCCTGGCGATGATCCCGGGCACGTCGCGTTCCGGCGCCACCATCGTCGGTTCGCTGCTGATGGGTGTCGACAAGCGGGCGGCGGCTGAATTCTCGTTCTTCCTCGCCATTCCGACCATGCTGGGTGCCTTCACGCTCGACCTGATCAAGAACCGCAACCTGCTTACGAGCGGCGATTTTCCGATCATCGCGGTCGGCTTCATCGCGGCCTTCATCACGGCGGTCATCGTCGTGCGCAGCCTGCTCGGTTACGTCTCGCGGCACGGCTATTCGCTGTTCGGCTGGTGGCGCTTGATCGTCGGCAGCGTCGGATTGGCTGCACTGTTCATCTGGGGCTGACAGGTCCAGGAACTACGCAAAAAGAAAAGGCCGGAGCGATCCGGCCTTTTCTTATGCTCGCAAGATCGAAAGGATCAGGCAGCGGGCTTGCGCTGATCGAACTGACCGGTGGCGCGGAAGCGCCAGAGATAGCTCGGCAGGATCGCCCCGATCGTGCGCGGCGTGATGCCTGTCGCGGCGAAGGTCCGGCCTTCCTTGATCGCTTCGTCGGAAACGACATTGTCCGACTGCAGCTGCGTGACCTGGTCATTGGTGAGCAACGGCTTCGGCAGCAGCTCGAGGATCGACGCCTGCAGCCTGGCCGCCCACCACGGCACCGACACCAGCAGGCGCTTGCGCTCGATCACCGCCAGCATCTCCTGCATGCACTCCTTGAAGGTCAGCACCTTCGGTCCGCCAAGCTCATAGATCTTGCCGCCCTCGACGGCACCGTCGACCGAGCGCGCGATCGCCTCGGCGACGTCGCCGACATAGACCGGCTGCAAACGGGTCTTGCCGCCGCCGAGCAGCGGCAGCGCAGGCGAGAACCGCGCCATGGCGGCGAAGCGGTTGAAGAAATCGTCCTCCGGCCCGAAATTGATCGATGGCCGGTAGATCACGGCATCCGGCACGGTCTCGAGAACCGCTTTTTCACCGAGTGCCTTGGTGCGGGCGTAGGCGGATTCGGAATCAACATTGGCGCCGAGCGCCGAGACATGGGTCATGCCGGCACCCACCGAACGGGCGGCCTCGGCGATGGCGCGCGCGCCGAAATCCTGCACGGCGCCGAAACGCTGGCGCCCGCTCTCGTAGAGGATGCCGACAAGGTTGACGACATGGTCCGCGCCCTGGACGGCGTGGTCGACCGACCAGCGCACGCGCACATTGGCCTGGATCGGCTGGATCTGGCCGACATTGCCAAGCGGCTGCAGATGGCCGGCGAGGTCGGGACGGCGGCAGGCGACCCGGATGCGATAGCCGCGCATGGCCAGCGCACGCACGACATGCCGCCCGACGAAGCCTGAGCCGCCGAAAACGACGACGAGCTTGGGGGTTTGCAGGATTTCGGTCATGGCTGGCTCCGGCGCTCGAAAGCTTGGCTGAAGCCGTTTCATAGTCGGTTTCTCGCCAAAGGCAAAGGGCGACAGGAGGTCGCCGCGACTGGTTTTATGGACGCCTGTCGGCGTTCACCGTCGACCGACGAGAGGCTCTCGCTTCAGCGCTTGTGCCGCTCGGCGAAATCGGCGATGCGCTCGACGATTTCCTTCGAAACGGTAATGCCGCGCGCCGCGGCCTTTTCGGTCGCGGCGGCTTTCGAAAGACCGGGAATGTGAACGCCATAACGGCGGTCCAGCCGGTTGATCTGGTCCTTCATGCGCTTCTCGAAGTCGGGATCGAGCAGCTTGGGTTCGATCGCCAGCACGAACAGCCCGGTGCCGGGGCTGTCCGAGCCGCCGCTGAACCAGGGCGCGTCGAGCGACCAGTTGGCGCCGGAAAGACCGGCCGCCAGAACCTCGACCATCAGGGCGATGTTGGCGCCGCGCGCGCCGCCGAAGGCCAGCAGCGCACCCTTCATGGCGGATGTTGCGTCGGTCGTCGGATTGCCGCTGGCATCCAGCGCCCAGCCCTCGGGGATCGCCTTGCCGTCGGCAGCGGCCTTGCGGATGTTGACGAAAGCGGTTGCGCTCGACGATTGGTCGATGATCAGCGGCGCGCCGTCGGCCTGCGGGCAGGCGAAGGACATCGGATTTGTGCAGTAGACCGGCTTTGTCGAACCGGAACCCGCGAGCACGGCCGGACCGTTGGTTGCTGCAAAGGAGATCAGCCCCTGCTCGGCGAGACGTCCGGTGAAATAGCCGAGCGCACCGGCGGTATAGGCATTTTTCTGCGAGAAGATCGTCACGCCGAACAGCCGTGCCGCCTTGGCAAGGTCGTCGAAGACACGGTCGAAGCCGGTATGGGCTGCGCCGCCCTTCGCATCGGAGAGATAGACGGCGAGTGCCGGCCGGGTGATCACCGGCTCGGCCTTGCCGCGGATGCGGCCGGCTTCCAGCGCCTCCAGATAGTCGATGTAGTGGGAGAGGCCGACCGCCTTGTTGCCCTCTGCCTCGGCGGCGATCGCGGCGGCGGCGATCGAACGGGCGGTTTCGTCGCTGGCACCGGCACCGAGTGCCGCCATGCGGCAAAGTGCTGTGGCCTGTTCGAGACTGAGCTGCATGCCTTCCACCCCGAGAGCGTCTCCGTTCCACGGAAACACTCTATCTCTTTGTTTCTACACATGATCTCCGTCCGAAAAGTCTGCAACTTTTCGGAATCATGCTCAAGCTGCGTCCGTGGCATCTAAGCCGCGATCCGGGCAGCAATTCGGCTGGTGTCCGATTCTGACATTTGCCGCGGCTTGGTGCCGGGCAAAGCACGAATTTCAGAACCGAAGGAACGTCAGCCTAGCCTGGACGGAATGCGCGCTTCGATCTTGCGGAACGCAAAGACGATAACCCCGGTAATCGCCATATAGACCAGCGCGAGCAGCAGCAAGGGTTCATAGGTGACGAAGGTCTCCTGCCGCACCCGCGACGCGACGGAATAGATGTCGACCATGGTGATGGTCGCCACCAGTGGCGTTGCTTTCAGTTGCAGCACCGTCTCGCCGGCCAGCGTCGGCAGGGCTCGCCGCAGCGCCTGCGGCAGCCAGATCCGCCGGAAGGCCGTCCAGCGCCGCATGCCGAAGGCGCGCGCTGCCTCCAGTTGCCCCTTCGGCACGCCGGCGAAGGCGCCACGCATGACCTCTCCCTCATACCCGGCGTAGGAAAGGGTCAGTGCCAGCACGCCGTAGGGCCATGCCTGCCTGAGATATGGCCACAGGAACGATTCGCGAATCCAGGGAAATTGCGGGAACAGCGAGCCGAGCCCGTAGTAGAGCAGCCACAGCTGCAAGAGCAGCGGCGTGCCGCGGATGATCGTGCAGAACAGCCGCGCCGGCGCCGCCAGGAACGCCGGGCCGGCGGCTTGCGCGAAACCGATCGGGATTGCCAGCAGGATGCCGAGCGTTGCCGTGACCACGAGCAGCCAGATGGTACGCCATACGCCTTGCAGGGCAAGCGGCAGATAGGCCGGCAGCCAGTCCCAGCGCATGGTGAACGCGCAGGCAAGCACGATCGCCGCTGCGAGTATGATGAGGATGATGCGGTGTGGCTGCAGCCACTCCGAGGTCCGCGCGATCGTGGTCGTGGTGGTGCTCATCAGCGCGTCTCCACCACGGAGGGCATGCCGCGCCGCGAATGGCGTTCGAAGCGGGAAATGATCACGTTGGAGACCAGCGTCAGCGCGAGGTAAAGCACGCCGGCAGCGATGAAGAAGGTGAAATAGGCCTTGGTGGCACCGGCAGCCAGCCGGGTCGTCTGTGTCAGTTCGTTGAAGCCGACTACGGCGAGCAGCGCCGTATCCTTGGTGGCGATCAGCCAGAGATTGGCGAGACCGGGGATTGCGTAAGGCGCCATCGCCGGCAAGGTGATGCGCCTGAGTTGCAGCGACGGCGACATGCCATAGGCGCGCGCAGCCTCGATCTGTCCCTGCGGGATGGCGAGGATGGCGCCGCGCAGCACTTCCGTCGAATACGCGCCCTGGACGACGCCGAGCACGCAGATGCCGGCGACCAGGCCATTGATGTCGACAGGCGCGTAGCCGAGCAGGGTGAGCAGCCTGTTCACCAGGTCGGTGCCGGCGAAATAGAGCAGCAGGATCAGCACCAGCTCGGGCACCGCGCGCACGATGGTGGTGTAGAGGCCGAACAGGTCGCGGACCATCGGGCTGCCGTAGAGCTTGCCATAGGCGCCACAGATACCGATCAGCAGGCCCAGGCCGAATGAGCCGCAGGCGATGCCGACCGAGGCCAGCAGGCCACGCAGCAGGTTGCCGCCCCATCCGGGTGGATCGAATGCCAGAAGTTCGGCAAGGCTGGCCGCCGAGGCCGAAAGGAAAATATCTGTCAGCGTATTCACTCCGACTGAGGCGATTTCGAAGAATTATTGCCTTCCGCTGAGCGCGACTTTTGGTCCAAAATCGATGCAACAATTCTTCGAAATCGCCTTGAACAGCGCTGCATACCGCCGTTGGAGGATCTCGAATGAGCCGGCGCGCCCCCCGACGTGCCGGCTCATGACCCAGCCTGGCGTGAAACGCCGGCCGGATGGCGCGTCGTCTCTCGGGGACGACGCGCGGAACCCGTCAGATCGGGATGCTAGTTCGACTGCACCGCGTCGCCATAGACGTCGAAGTCGAAGTATTTCTTGGTGATCTCGGCGTACTTGCCGTTGGCGCGGATGCCCTTGATGGCGGCGTTGATCTTGTCCTTGAGTTCGGTGTCGCCTTTGCGCACGCCGGCGCCGACGCCCGGCCCGAGCACCTCCAGATCGGGCGCGACGGTGCCCTTCATGTCGCAGCAGGCCTTGCCCTGGTCGGATTTGAGGAAGGCGTCCAGCGCGATCTGGTCGGCCTGCGTGGCGTCGATGCGGCCGGCGGCGAGATCCTGGTTGGCCTCATCCTGCGTCTGGTATTCCTTGATCTCGGCCGCGGTAGAAGCGAAGTGCTTCTTGGCGTAGGCGGCATGGATGGTCGAGACTTGAACGCCGATCACCTTGCCCTTGAGACCTTCCGGCGAGGCGTCGAACTTCTGGTCCTTGGCGCCGGCGATCGAGGTCGGGGTGTTGTAGTATTTGTCGGAGAAGTCGATCTCCTTCTGGCGCTCCGCGGTGATCGACATCGAGTTCATGATGGTGTCGATCTTCTTGGTCTTGAGGCCCGGGATCAGGCCGTCCCACGGGATCGGCGTCAGCACGCAGTCGAGCTTTGCTTCGGCGCAGATCGCCATGGCGATGTCGACCTCCCAGCCGCCCCATTTGCCGGACGAATCCTGCGAATAGAAAGGCGGATAGGCTTCCGGCGAGAAGCCGACCTTCACCTGCTCGGCGCTTGCCGCGAAGGTTCCCGCCAGCGCGATCGCGGCAGCGGCAACCGCCGTCTTCAGAAGTGTTTTCATGCCCTGTTCTCCCGTTGTTTTTGAGTATTCCCGTTGTCTTTTCTTGTCGCCGCCTGCCCCTCGGGGGTCATCGCCGCCTGCCCCTCGGGGGTCAGCCGACATTGCGCAGAAACTGCTTCAGCCGTTCGGACTTCGGTGCGCCGAACACCTGTTCCGGCGTTCCTTCTTCCTCGACCAGCCCGTTGTGGAGGTAGACGACATGTGTCGCGACCTCACGGGCAAACTTCATTTCATGGGTAACCAGCACCATGGTGCGTCCTTCGCGTGCCAGGTCGCCGATCACCCTCAGCACTTCGCCGACCAGTTCCGGATCGAGCGCCGAGGTCGGCTCGTCGAACAGCATGACCCTCGGCTGGATGGCCAGCGCCCTGGCGATCGCCGCGCGCTGCTGCTGCCCGCCAGACAGGAAGTGCGGATAGACGTCGCGTTTTTCGGCCAGCCCGACGCGCGCCAGCAGCTTTTCGGCGGTGGCGATCGCTTCGTCCCGCTTCACGCCCAGAACATGCACCGGTACTTCGATGACGTTCTGCAGAAGCGTCATGTGGCTCCACAGGTTGAAGCTCTGGAACACCATGCCCAGCCGCGAGCGGATGCGTTCGATCTGGCGACGGTCTGCCGGCACGGTATGGCCGTGGCTGTCCGCCTTGAGTTTGATCTCCTCGCCATTCACCCGAATGATGCCGCTGGTCGGGTTCTCAAGACAATTGATGCAACGCAGCAGCGTCGACTTGCCTGAGCCGCTGCCGCCGATGATGGCAACGACCTCGCCGTCACGGGCTGACAACGACACGCCCTTGAGGACATGAAGCTCGCCGAATCTCTTGTGCAGGTTCTCGACATGGATGGCTTCGGCGGCGCCATTCTGCGCCTTGCCGGATGGGATCGTGGCGGCGCCCGCCGCGCTCACAGTGTGATCTCCGTACGATCGACGGCAGTTCGTCGAACGACTATCCGGCTAATCAACATACGCTGTACTGTCCCGCTCCAGACTTCAGCATGGACCCGGCAGCGCGAGCCCGTCAATCCTGCTCATTACGGCACTTGCGGCCTTGTTGTGCAAGTGTATAAATAGCTTTCGATGAAATTTTGTCGGTTTTTTTCAGCTTAAAAGGGCATCGATGAGCGCTTTCGGATCACAGTCCATGGCGGCGCCGCTGCGGCGCGTGCTGATGCGGTCGGCGACCAATGCGATGCGGGACGCCGACAGGGCCGCCTGGCACTATGGACCTGGCTTCAACCCGGCGAAGGCGGCGGTACAGCACAAGGCCCTCGCCGACCTCGTGGCAGCTTCCGGCGCCGAGATCGACTGGATCGAGGACAGGGCTGACGGGCTGTCGGATTCGGTGTTCACGCACGATCCGTCCCTGATGACCGACCGCGGCGCGCTGATCCTGTCCATGGGCAAGCCGCTGCGTGCCAGGGAGCCTTCCCTGCACGAGGAAACCTACAAGAGACTGGGCATTCCGATCCTGGGCCGTGTCGAGGCACCCGGACAGGTCGAGGGCGGCGATTGCGTGTGGGTGGACGCCCGCACGCTGGCGATCGGACGCGGTGTCCGCTCCAACCAGGAAGGCATCCAGCAGGTCTCCAACCTGCTGACGCCGCTGGGCATTTCCGTCTATGGTTTCGACCTGCCGCTGTGGCAGGGCGAAGAGGCCTGCCTGCATCTGATGTCGGTGATCAGCCCGCTGGCCGACGATCTCGCCCTGGTCTATTCGCCGCTTTTGCCCGCACCCTTCTACCAGATGCTGAAGGCGCGCGGCATCCGGCTGGTCGAGGGCGATGCCGAAGAGTTCGCCGCGTCCAACGGCCTCAGCCTGAACGTGTTGCCGACCAGCCCGCACAAGGTCATTGCGGTCGCCGGCTTCCCTAGGACCAGGGCTGCGATGGAAGCCGCCGGCTGTACCGTCGAAATCTTCGACGCGGATGCGCTCTGCATCGCCTGCGAAGGCGGGCCGACATGCCTGACACGGCCAATCCTGCGGCAATGAATGTGCCGTCACGGCGCAAGTTCCGTCGCGAAGGCGAGGAGCGGCGGCGGCAGGATCTGATCCAGGCGACCCTGGACAGCGTCGCCGAGCGTGGCCTGCAGGGCGCTACCCTGCGCACCATCGCATTGCGTGCCGGCGTCACCGCAGGGCTGATCCGGCACTATTTCCCCGGCAAGGAAGAGCTGCTGCAGGAAGCTTATACGACGTTGGTCGGCCGCATGACCGAACAGGCCAAGGCGGCACTGGTCATGGACGGCGCGTCGCCGCGCCAGCGTCTTGCGGCATTCGTCGCCGCCAATCTCGGCGCGCCGATCATCGATGCGCGGGTGTTTTCGCTTTGGGCGACCTTTATCGGCCGGGCATCCGCGGATCCTGCCCTGGCCCACGCCCATCGCGAAGGCTATCTCGCCTTTCGCAACGAGGTGGAAGCGGTCGTCGCCGAAGTGCTCGCCGCCGAACGGCACAAGGCGGACGCAAGCCAGCTGCGCCACCATGCCATAGCGATCAACGCAATCATCGACGGACTCTGGATCGAAGGCTGTCTGGCCGGCGAGATGTTCTCGCCCGGCGAACTGGCGGCAATCGGCATCAGGGCAGTCGAGGCAGAACTAGGCCTCACGCCGCAACCAGGAGAAAGCCCATGACCACCGTCGGCGAAGCGTTGATTGCGCTGCTCGAGGCGCATGGCGTGGACATCGTCTTCGGCATTCCCGGCGTGCATACGGTCGAACTCTATCGCGGCCTTGCCGGTTCGCGCATCCGCCACGTTACGCCCCGCCACGAGCAGGGTGCCGGTTTCATGGCCGACGGCTATGCGCGCGCCAGCGGAAAGCCGGGCGTTGCCTTCGTCATCACCGGGCCTGGCCTCACCAACACAATCACCGCGATGGGGCAGGCGCGGGCCGATTCGGTACCCATGCTCGTCATATCGGGCGTCAACGCGACGGCGACGCTGGGGCGCGGCCTGGGTTATCTGCACGAACTGCCGGATCAGCAGGGCATGATGGCCAAGGTGGCGGCGTTTTCGGAGCGCATCACCGACCCGGCCCGATTGCCTGCCGTTCTCGCTCGCGCCTTCGATCTTTTCCGCTCCGCCCGCCCCGGCCCCGTGCACATCGAAATCCCGCTCGATGTCATGGGCCTGCCTGTCGAAGCCATGAAGCCGGTGCGCTCCGAAGCCCGCCCTTGCACGCCGGATGCCGTCGCGGTCAGCAGGGCCGTGGCACTTCTCGATAACGCTCGACGACCGCTTATCCTTGCCGGCGGCGGCGCCCGCAACGCCGAGGCAGCGCTGCGCCTGCTCGCCGAACGCCTTGACGCCCCGGTTGTCCAGACCGCCAATGCGCGGGGTCTCATGCATGGCCATGCACTGGCCGTGCCCGCCAGCCCGAGCCTCAAGGCAGTACGAGCCCTGATGGCCGACAGCGACGTCGTGCTGGCGGCCGGCACCGAGTTCGGACCGACCGACTATGACATGTATGGCGACGGCGGTTTCGTGGTGCCCGGCCAGCTGGTGCGCATCGATATCGATGCGAGCCAGCTGCAGCGGCATCCGGCCACGGTCGCCATGGAAGCCGATTGTGGAGCAGCGCTCGAAGCGCTGGCCCTGGCAATCGATCGTCCGAAAGCTTCGGCCAGCGGCAACGAGCGTGCCGCGTCGACCCGTTCAGCCGCGTTTGCCGAGATCGGTCCTGCCATGCAGGCGCAGGTGGCGGCCGTCGAAACCATCCGGACGAGCCTGCCCGGAGCGATCATCGTCGGGGATTCGACGCAGCCGATCTACGCCGCCAATCTTTATTATGATCATGATCGGCGTGCCGGCTGGTTCAACGCGGCCACCGGTTTTGGCGCACTGGGCTACGGTCCGCCGGCGGCGATCGGCGCGGCCCTGGCTGTTCCGGACGCGCCGGTGGTGTGTCTGACCGGCGATGGCGGTTTCCAGTTCACCTTGCCGGAGATTGCAGCGGCGCTCGACGCGCAGGCGCCGGTGATCTTCATCGTCTGGAACAATCGCGGCTATCGCGAGATCGAAACCTCCATGCGCGATGTCGGTGTTGAGCCGGTGGGCGTCTCGCCTGCACCGCCGGATTTCTGCAAATTGGCAGATGCTTATGGCATCGGTTCCCAGAGATTGGAGGGGCCGGCTGGGCTCGGGCAGGCCCTCGGCAGGGCGCGAGCGACAAAAAAGCCTTTCCTCATAGAGATTTCGGTTGAGTGAGAGCGCGAAAGGCGCGACTTTCGGATATCCATCAAATGACTGAGCAGGAGTTGTCGCGGATGGCGGCTACGCTGGACCAAAAACATGTTGTCGTCACCGGCGGAACGGGTGCGCTGGGCAGTGCCGTGGTGGCGCAGCTCCTACAGGAAGGCGCCATCTGCCACGTGCCGAACAGCCATGCGGCGGCGCCGGCGCACTTCCCTTTCAGCAAACACGATCGCGTGCATCTGGTGAACAACGTCTATCTCGAGGACACCGAAGCCGTCACCGCCTTCTACGCCGGTGTTCCGGACCTGTGGGCCTCGATCCACCTGGCCGGCGGCTTCGCCATGGCGCCGGTCGAGAAGACCGAATCGGCCGCCTACAATGAGATGATGGACACCAATGCCCGCACCGCCTTCCTGTGCAGCCGGGCAGCGGTGCGCGCCATGCTCGCTTCCGGCACGCGCGGCCGCATCGTCAACGTTTCGGCGCGGGCAGGGCTCGAACCAAGACGCGGCGCCGGCATGGTTGCCTACGCGGCGAGCAAGGCTGCGGTGGCGGCGATGACGGTTGCGCTGGCCGAGGAACTGAAAGGCAAGGGCATCCTGGTCAACGCCATCGCTCCTTCGACGCTCGACACTCCCGCCAATCGCACCGACATGCCGGATGCCGATTTTTCGAAATGGGTAAGCCCGGACGCCGCAGCCGAGACGATCGTCTATCTCGCCTCACCGCGCAACGAGGCGATGAGCGGGACGCTGGTCCCGCTCTACGGGCGCGCCTGAGCGTCGCAAATTCGAACCCGTGGTTCGCCAGGGCGACCGCCCGCCGGCCGTCAGGCCGCCCTTTCGGAGCCGTGAGCGAAGCGAACTGGCGCGAGATCAGGCCGAACCCATGGGTTCGCGAGGGCGACCGCCCGTCGGCCGTCAGGTCGCCCTTTCGGAGCCGTGAGCGAAGCGAACTGGCGTGAGATCAGGAAGACGGCGCATCGATCATGGCTTCGATGTTGTAGCCGTTCGGATCGATCACGAAGGCGGCATAGTAGTTCGGCGTATAGGCCGGACGCGGCCCCGGCGCGCCATTGTCCGCTGCTCCGGCGGCCAGCGCTGCGTGATAGAAGGCGTCCACCTCGGCGTGGCTCCTGGCGCGGAAGGCGACATGCACGCGGGTCAGCGGTCCGGCACTGGCCGACTGCATGATCTCGAAAAGCCCGTCGCCGATGTCGAAGGCCCAGAAGACACCCTCCTCCCCGAAGGAAAGCCGGTAGCCGAGTGGCTCGAAGGCCTTCTCGTAAAACAGCCTGCTTGCGGCGAGGTCGCTGACCGCGACGGTGACATGATCGATCATCTTCAATTGCTCCTGCCCAAAGCCGGCATCCCGCTGGCGGCGGTGAATGTTCCCGGCCGCTCATCGACTTGCAAGGCTGGCCATTCGACGCAGGAAACAAAAAAACCCGCCGGATCGCTCCGGCGGGTCTTGGATTTTGGCTCTGCGCAGCCGAAGCGGCGCGAGAGGGCTGCTTAGTTGCCGCCCTGCTTCTTCAGCGCGGCACCCAGGATGTCGCCCAGCGAAGCGCCGGAGTCGGTCGAACCGTACTGAGCGACGGCTTCCTTCTCCTCGGCGATCTCCAGCGCCTTGATCGAGACCTGCAGCTTGCGGGTCTTCTTGTCGAAGGCGATGACGCGGGCGTCGACCTTCTGGCCAACGGTGAAGCGTTCCGGACGCTGCTCGTCACGGTCACGCGACAGGTCGGAGCGCTTGATGAAGGTGTCGATGCCGCTTTCAACCAGCCGCACGTCGAGACCACCATCCTTCACACCGGTGACTTCGCAGGTGACGACGGCGTTCTTGCGCAGTTCGCCCGAAGCGGCGGCATCGCCGGCCGCGTCGCGCTCAAGCTGCTTGACGCCGAGCGAGATGCGCTCCTTGTCGATGTCGACGTCGAGAACCTGGGCGCGCACCATCTGGCCGCGCTGGTACTCTTCGATGACCTGCTCACCCGGACGGTTCCAGTCGAGATCCGACAGGTGCACCATGCCGTCCACGTCGCCGTCGAGGCCGATGAACAGACCGAACTCGGTCTTGTTCTTGACTTCGCCTTCCACGGTCGAGCCGACCGGATGGTTGGCGGCGAAGGCGTGCCACGGGTTCTCCAGCGTCTGCTTGAGACCGAGCGAGATGCGGCGCTTTGCCGGATCGACTTCCAGCACGACCACGTCGACCTGCTGCGAGGTGGACAGGATCTTGCCCGGATGCACGTTCTTCTTCGTCCACGACATTTCCGAAACGTGGATGAGGCCCTCGATGCCCGGCTCCAGCTCGACGAACGCGCCGTAGTCGGTGATGTTGGTGACCGTTCCGGTGATCTTCTTGCCGATCGGGAACTTGGTGCCGATATCCGACCACGGATCGCTCTCGAGCTGCTTCATGCCGAGCGAGATACGGTGGGTTTCCTGGTTGATGCGGATGATCTGCACCTTGACCGTCTGACCGATGTTGAGGATCTCGGTCGGATGGTTGACGCGGCGCCATGCCATGTCGGTGACGTGCAGCAGGCCGTCGATGCCGCCGAGGTCGACGAACGCACCGTAGTCGGTGATGTTCTTGACCACGCCTTCGACCACCTGACCCTCTTCGAGGTTCTGGACGATCTCGGAGCGCTGCTCGGCACGGCTCTCTTCAAGCACGGTGCGGCGCGAAACGACGATGTTGCCGCGACGACGATCCATCTTGAGGATCTCGAACGGCTGCGGGTTGTGCATGAGCGGGGTGACGCGCGGATCGGACGGATGTCGACCTGCGAACGCGGCAGGAAGGCCACGGCGCCGTCCAGATCGACGGTGAAGCCGCCCTTGACCTGGTTGAAGATGACGCCTTCGACGCGCTCGCCCTTGGCGAACTTCTCTTCCAGCTTGACCCAGCTTTCCTCGCGGCGCGCCTTGTCGCGCGAGAGCATGGCTTCGCCCAGCGCGTTTTCGATGCGCTCGACATAAACTTCGACGGTATCGCCTGGCTTGAGGCTGCCGTCCTTGCCCTTGGCGCCGAATTCCTTCAGTGCCACGCGGCCCTCGACCTTGAGGCCGACGTCGATGATGGCCATGTCCTTTTCAATCGCGGTGACGATACCGCGAACGACCTGGCCTTCGCCCGAATGACCGTCCGAGAACGATTCTTCGAGCATGCTCGCGAAATCGTCGCGAGTCGGAATGGATTGAGACATACTTTCTCCTGAAAGCCTCGCCTGGAGGCTGGCGCCGTGGGTTAGCGTTGCGATGACCTGCCGGTATTCCGGGTCAAGACCTGTTTCCGGGTCAAAATCCTGGGCCGCGTTGCCGCGGCGGTTCGGCGCAAAGAATGCTGGCAGGCCGGTTTCTTTTCATTTGTCGCATGACCCCTCAGGGATCATGCTCCCGCCCGATATGGGTATTTTCACACGGCTCGCAACAGCAAGCGGCGAAAACGCCGGATCAGGCGTCTCTTTTGGCCAGAACGTCGTCAACGATCGTCTTGGCCGCCAGAAACGCGGCTTCTATAGACATTTGCGACGTATCAAGCAAGTGCGCGTCTCCCGCGGGCCTGAGCGGCGAGTCGGCGCGGCCCATGTCGCGCTCGTCGCGGCGCGTGATGTCGGCGAGGATGGTGGCGAAATCGCCGGTGCCGTCATTGGCCTCGATCTCCGCCAGCCGGCGCCGCGCCCGCACCTCCGCGCTGGCGGTCACATAGAGCTTCACCATCGCGTCCGGGCACACCACGGTGCCGATATCGCGGCCGTCGAGAACCGCGCCGCCAGGCTGTGCCGCGAAGGCGCGCTGCTTCTCGACCAGGATGCGGCGCACTTCCGGGATGACGGCCACTTTCGAAGCGGCCTCGCCGACGGCATGCGCCGACAGCACCGAGCGGTCGAGATTGCCGAGATCGATCAGGCGGGCAGCCTCCACGGCATGCGGCTCGTCGCCGAGCGGCCAGCCCTTGGCGAGCAGCATATGCGCCACGGCGCGATAGGTGAGACCGGTGTCGAGATGCGGCAGGTGGTAGTAGTCCGCCAGCCGCCGGGCCAGGGTTCCCTTGCCGGCGCCTGCCGGACCGTCGATGGCTATGGTGAGAGACTGAGACATGGCCATGCTTCAAGCGGAGACGCCAATGGAAAGCAAGTGTGTTCCTGGCCAAACCCGCTTCGGATCGGCAGAATGTCCGATCGACGGAATTTGAGCGGGCAGCGGGCCGTTATCGTCCTTGTTGCATTCTTTCCAGCACGCGTTTCCTTCAATGGAGAGCAAAATGAGGAAAGTCATCGTCACCGAATTCATCAGCGCCGACGGCATAGCCGAGGTCGAAAAGCTGACAGGCGTCGCCTGGAACGCCGAGATGGACAGGTTCAAGGAAGATGAGCTTGCCGACAGCGGCGCCATGCTGCTCGGACGCGTGACCTACCAGATATTCGCGGCATCCTGGCCGCATGAGACCGGGGATTTCGCCGACAGGTTCAACGCGCTGCCGAAATATGTCGCGTCGACCACGCTAGGCCAGCTCGACTGGAAGCCCGCGCAAAGGCTGGAGGGACCTCTGCCCGAGGCGGTCAGGAAACTGAAACAGGACACCGGCGGCAACATCTATGTCCATGGCAGCATCAGCCTGGCCCAGCAGTTGCTGCACCACGGTCTCGTCGACCGTATCAGGCTGCTCGGCTATCCGCTCGCAGTCGGCCAGGGGAAAGCGTTTTTCGCACCCGGAGAACAGCAGAGATTCGAGCTGCTTTCAGCAGCGCCGTTCAGCAACGGGGTCGTGGCGCTGGAGTATGCACCGATCACGTAAGCCCAGGGGCCGCCAGCCGGCGCGCTTCCCTATCCGCGCAGGCCGGGCGCTTCGTGTCCTGTGCGCTCGACATATTCCGTATAGCCGCCGCCATAGGCATGCATGCCTTCTTCCGTCAACTCCAGCACGCGGTTGGACAGCGCCGCCAGGAAGTGGCGGTCGTGGCTGACGAACAGCATCGCCCCTTCATAGCGTGACAGCGCCTCGATCAGCATCTGCTTGGTGGCGATGTCGAGGTGGTTGGTCGGCTCGTCCAGCACCAGGAAGTTCGGCGGATCGAACAGCATCTTGGCCATCACCAGCCGCGCCTTTTCGCCGCCGGAGAGTACGCGGCATTTCTTCTCGACCTCATCACCCGTGAAGCCGAAGCAACCGGCGAGTGCGCGCAACGGCGCCTGGCCGGCCTGCGGGAAGGAATCTTCCAGCGATTCCAGCACTGTGCGCTCGCCTTCGAGCAGTTCCATCGCGTGCTGGGCGAAATAACCCATCTTGACGCTGGGACCGCGCGACACCGTGCCGTCATCCGGCTCGGAGGCGCCGGCGACCAGTTTCAGCAGCGTCGACTTGCCGGCGCCGTTGACGCCCATCACGCACCAGCGCTCGCGCCGGCGAACCTGGAAATCGAGACCGTCATAGATGGTCCGGCTGCCATAGCTTTTGGAGACGTTCTTCAGCGTGGCCACGTCTTCGCCCGAACGCGGTGCCGGCTGGAATTCGAAACGCACGGTCTGCTGGCGCTTGGGCGGCTCGACCTTGTCGATCTTCTCCAGCTTCTTGACGCGGCTCTGCACCTGCGCGGCATGCGAGGCACGTGCCTTGAACCGTTCGATGAAGGCGATTTCCTTGGCCAGCATCGCCTGCTGGCGCTCGAACTGCGCCTGCTGCTGCACCTCGGCGATGGCGCGCTGCTGGCGGTAGAATTCATAGTCGCCGGAATAGCTGGTCAGCGCTCCGCCATCGATCTCGACGATCTTGCCGACGATACGGTTCATGAATTCGCGGTCGTGCGACGTCATCAGGATGGCGCCGTCATATCCTTTCAGGAAATTCTCCAGCCAGATCAAGCTTTCGAGGTCGAGATGGTTGCTCGGTTCGTCGAGCAGCATGGCGTCGGGCCGCATCAACAGGATCTTGGCGAGCGCGACACGCATCTTCCAGCCGCCCGACAGCTTGCCGACGTCGCCGCTCATCATCTCCTGGCTGAAGCCGAGCCCGTCGAGCACCTCGCGCGCACGGCCATCGAGCGCATAGCCGTCCAATTCATCGAATTGGGCCTGCACCTCGCCATAGCGGGTGATGATCTCGTCCATGTCATCGGCACGATCCGGGTCGCCCATGGCGGCTTCCAGGTCGGCCATTTCAGCCGCCAGCGCGCTGACGGGACCGACGCCGTCCATCACCTCGGCCACAGCGCTGCGGCCGGCCATGTCGCCGACATCCTGGCTGAAGTAGCCGATCCGCACCCCGCGATCGACCGCGACCTGGCCCTCGTCGGGCAGTTCCTCGCCGGTGATCATGCGAAAGAGCGTGGTCTTGCCGGCGCCGTTCGGGCCGACAAGCCCAACCTTTTCGCCGCGCTGGATCGTGGCCGAGGCCTCGATGAAGACGATCTGCTTGCCGTTCTGCTTGCCGATATTTTCGAGGCGGATCATGGTTTCAGGCTCTGAGCGTTCTTTAGGAGTGCCGGGCTGCGGCTGCAGGCCCCGGCAGGGAATGGAAGAGCATGGGCCGGGCTTGTAGCACCCGGTCCATGACAGGATGGAGGCATTGGCGTTTAGTCGATCTCGGCGCCCAGACGCGTCATCAGCCCCATGAATTCCGGGAAGCTGGTGGCGATCATGGCGCGGTCGTCTACCGTGACCGGCTTCTCGGTGGCAAGGCCCATGATCAGGAAGCTCATGGCGATGCGGTGGTCGAGATGGGTCTTCACCGCCTCGCCCTTGGCTTCGCCGCCCAAGCCCTTGCCGCCAGGAACGCCACGGACGCTGAGCGATACTTCGCCTTCCGTACAGTCGACGCCGTTCAGCTTGAGGCCGTTGGCGACGGCGGCGAGCCGGTCGCTTTCCTTCACCCGCAGCTCTTCCAGGCCCTGCATCACCGTTTCGCCCTCGGCAAAAGCGGCCGCGACCGCCAGCACCGGATACTCGTCGATCATCGACGGCGCCCGCTCAGCCGGCACGGTGACGCCCTTGAGTTCCGAGGAGCGCACGCGCAGGTCCGCGACATCCTCGCCACCGGCGTTACGCGGGTTGAGGATATCGATCTGGCCGCCCATCTCCTGCAACGTCAACAGCAGGCCGGTGCGGGTCGGGTTCATCAGTACGTTTTCGATTGTAATGTCGGAGCCCGGCACGATGAGCGCGGCCACCAGCGGGAAGCCGGCCGAGGACGGGTCACCCGGCACGGCGATGACCTGCCCGGTGAGCTTGCCCTGGCCTTCGATGAAGATATGGCGCACGCCGCGCTCGTCGGTTTCGACGGTGAGATTGGCGCCGAAGCCTTTCAGCATCTTTTCGGTGTGGTCGCGCGTCATCACCGGTTCGATCACGGTGGTGATGCCCGGCGTGTTGAGACCGGCCAGCAGCACCGCGGATTTCACCTGTGCCGAAGCCATCGGCACGCGATAGGTGATGGGTGCGGCATGCTTCGGCCCACGCAAGGTGATCGGCATGCGGTCTCCCGGTGCGGCTTGCAGCACCTGCACGCCCATCTGGCGCAGCGGCTCCAGCACCCGGCCCATCGGGCGGCTGGACAAGGAGGCGTCGCCGATGAAGGTGGTTTCCATGTCATAGGTGCCGACGAGGCCCATGGTGAGGCGCGAGCCTGTGCCGGCATTGCCGAAATCGAGTGGCGCCTCAGGCTGCAGCAATGCGCCGTTGCCGGTGCCGCGGATCACCCATTCGTCACCATGCTTCTCGATATGGGCGCCCATCGCCTTCATGGCCTGTCCCGTGCGCATTACGTCTTCGCCTTCGAGCAGGCCGGTGATGCGGGTCTCGCCGGAAGCCAGTCCGCCGAACATGAAGGAGCGGTGCGAGATCGATTTGTCGCCGGGCACGCGCGCGGTTCCGGAAAGCGGCGGCGAGCGCCGCGCGGTCGCAGGTTGTGGTGTGGCGTCATGCGCCATGTCGAATGTCCTGGATTTGTCGGGCCGAGCTTGGCTCAAGGCCTTGGGGTGGTCGTTTTTGCAAGAAAGTTCCTAACACGCCCGTTTCATGCCGTCATCCCGAAAAAGGCGGCAAAACGGCTCATGGGAAGGCCATGGCATTAGGCTTTGACAGAGCCGCAAACTGCGATTAAGGGGACCAATCTTTTTGTACGAGGCTTGCCGTGGCAAAACCCGAACTTGGCACAAAACGCGTCGACCCTGAAACGGGCCGCAAATTCTATGACCTGAACAAGGATCCGATCGTCTCTCCCTATACGGGCAAGAGCTATCCCCTTTCCTATTTCCAGGACAGCAAGGCTGCCGTGCTCGAAGAAGAGGACGAGGCCGAGGACAAGGAAGTCGACAACGAGGAGGAAGGCGCCGAGATCGTTTCGCTCGAGGATGCCGACGACGAAGCGAAGGGCGGCGACGACCTGCCTGACATGGGCGACGACGATGATGACGTCGACCTGGGCGACGATGACGACGACACCTTCCTTGAAGACGAGGAAGAAGAAGACGACGACGTTTCCGACATGATCGGTGTCGGCGACGACGACGACGACGTCTGATCTTTTGGCGGACGCAAAGCGTCCGCCAGCTTTCGAGCCGGCTTTGCGAAAAAAGCTGTTTCGAGAGGCTTGCTATTGCGGCAAGGCGGCGCTAGAAGCCGCCCTGCACTGACCGGCGGGGTCCCAACCCTGCCGAAATATCCCGCTGGAAACGGCGGTCGGCGGAAGCCGGAGTGGGGCCATAGCTCAGTTGGGAGAGCGCTTGAATGGCATTCAAGAGGTCGTCGGTTCGATTCCGATTGGCTCCACCAAAATTCTCTCGATCGTTCTGTTGTAATACCGGCCAGACAATTGGCAGGACATGAGCCCAGAGGCGCGACGCGAGTAAAACGGAAACGCTTTAAAGCCCGCAATCCTGTGGCGTCACGACGACTGTTCCGATCTCACGACCATCCCGACCAACATAAATTTCATGGAAGTTTGCGCCTGCGCGAAACAGCGGCTTGAACGGCTGGTTGGCACATACTTGGCTTCGACTTCCTTGACGAAATTCGTCCGTCATTGTCCCGTTCTCCAGATCGACAACAAAGGTCCGACGCAATTGCGTTCCATCGGCTTCGATGCGTGCAATGGTGGTAATTTCATCGACAACGAAAGGAGTTTCAGCCTGTTCGGCCATCGATTTGAGGGCTCTTTCGAGACCGCCTGAACGGATGAGAAACTCCATGCCTGCCTGCATCGCCACCGGATCGGTTTGAGCCTGCTGCCCCAGTTTCTCTTGCTGTATGTTGACGAAGCCACCTATCCCGATCGCCCCAATCAGCAGGATGAAGCCGGTCAAAACCCCATTAACGCCGGTAAGGAGCGGAATTGTTGGTGTGCGGTTTGCGGATACCGCATTCTTCGACGGGGTCAGCAGCAGCCAGAAATTCGCTAGGGGTATGAATGCAAGTGCCGCCAGTCTGGCGTTTCCATAGGCGTCGCGCGCTCGCGCCTTGGCAATGCCGCACAAGAAGAAACCACTGAGAATCGACGCTGCCACGGAAACCAGCACCAACACCCATAGATATCCTCCCGCCATCGCAGGCAAGGATTGCAGCCAGACGATCTGCGTGGCGGATACCAACAGAAAGATCAACATCGAATAGGCAAAATACGGGGCGCGGGCCATCTCCGTGTTCGACCTCACAGTGAAGGCCGCGATGACCGCTCCGATGAGGACGAGGCCGTAGCTGGTTGCGTTCAGCGAACTTTCGTCCTGATTGACGAATCGAAAGGCAAGTTCTTCAAGCACTGCATTTCCCCCGGAATCTTCTCCGGTAGATTGCCCGCAATCTTTTTAAAGGCAATATAGATTGCCATGATATCTTGCCATGATCCCATTACTCAGTGCAGGCAAAAGCTTTCCCGCATATAAATTCTTAGCCAGGCATGGTTTGCTTGCCGTGCCGTCGCGACAATCCACCTTGCACAATCCTCCGCTGACGCGCTTTGCTGGCCGACGCGAATCGGAGCAGGCGATGGTCACGTTCAAGGCAAAAGGCATTTCGGTTTCAGTCGATACATCCGTCGGCCATATCGCGGACCTGACCATCGAAGCGGGCGATCGCGTGCTCAGGCCGCTGCATCAGGCACCCTGGATCGACGAGCCGCGGGAGACACTGCCGCACGGGTTGCCCGACGGCGTGACGCGGCTTTCGGGCGACTTCCTCTGCGCGCCGTTTTCGCGCAGCGATGTCGAGGAAGCGCCGTTGCATGGCTGGCCTGCAAACAGCCCATGGGATCTGATCGACAGTTCCGCGACGGCAGACGGCTGGCGGGCCATCTTCAGGCTTCGACGTGCCGTCATGGGCGCTGCGGTCGAGAAGATCCTTACTTTGCGTGACGGCCACCCGTTCCTCTACCAGGAACATGCCTTCATCGGTGGCGCCGGTGCGATTTCTGTTGCGCATCATCCCATGACGGCGATGCGCGAAGGTGGACATCTCGCCTTTTCGCCAAAACGCGCAGTCGTGACGGACGGCAATCCACCGGAGCCGGATCCGGCGCGCGGTCGTTCCATGCTCGCTTATCCGGCTCGCCGCGACGATCCGCGTGGCTTTCCGGCCAAGGATGGCACGGAGGTTGATCTTACAGACTATCGCATGGACAGGCACCATGAGGACTTCGTCACGCTGGTCGAGGCGGACCATGGTGGCCCTGGCTGGTCAGCGGTTTCGCGCACTGCGGAAAAAGACGTCGTGCTGATCCTGAAGAATCCGGCCGAACTGCCGATCACCATGCTGTGGATCTCGAATGGCGGGCGCGATTACGCGCCCTGGAACGGCCGCCATCGCGGTGTGCTCGGCATCGAGGACGGACGTACCGCGGTCGGCCATGCCGCTTCGCTGGGCGACAACTGGCTGAAGCGGGAAGGGGTGGTGACGGCCTTCGAGCTCGCTCCGGACCGGCGCGTTGCCTTCCGCCATGTCATTGGTGCGCTTCCGGCAGCAACCGACAAGGCGGTGCACGATGTTTCCATCACCACCGGCCAATTGCGGGTTACGACCGCTGCAGGCACCTTGCTGGATGTCCCCTATGATGCGCAATTCCTGCGCATAGGCAGCATCGGCTGAGCCGGACATCCTCCCGCCATGGGAGATTTGAAAGTTTCGCGGATGGCCGGCAAGATGCCGGCACTGGAGCAGGGAACGGCCAATGTCCGAGATTGCCACCATTGCCGCCACGATCTTCAAGCGTGCTGCCAAGGCGAAACGCTTCGTCGTCGCCATCGCCGGTCCCCCCGGAGCCGGCAAGTCGACGCTCTCCGCGGCCCTCCACGACGTCTTGCCGGATGGCACCGCGGAAGTGGTGCCGATGGACGGGTTCCACTACGACGACATCATCCTCGACAGGCGCGGCCTGCGCGCCCGCAAGGGTGCGCCGGAGACCTTCGACTTCGCGGGCTTCGAGGTGCTGCTCAAGCGCATACGCGCTGGCGAGCCGGACATCGCAATCCCGGTCTTCGACCGTAGCATCGAATTGTCACGGGCGGCGGCAGGCATTGTCGGCAGCGACACCCGCTTCATCCTGGTGGAAGGCAATTACCTGCTTCTGGACGAAGAGCCCTGGTCGCGGCTGGCGCCGTTGTTCGACTTCACCATCTTTGTCGAAGTGACTCGTGGTGAACTTGAGCGGCGGCTGCGCCGGCGCTGGCATGAGCATGGCCGCAGCGACGAGGACGCCATCGCCTGGATCGCATCCAACGATATGCCCAACATCGAACGCGTGCTGGCCCGCCGCCGGTCGGCGGACCTTGTCATCCGGCAGGACTGACGGGCGGCAGCGCCCTCGAAGCGTTCCCGTTTTTCACAGAACGCTCTACTTCTTTGTTCTGCGCAATTCCGGGCGGAAACCGCTACGCATATTCCTGGAATTGCTCCGGAGCGTCAGGGCTTGGCCGGGATGTTGAGGCCGCGCTGGACGGCCGGCCGGGCCAGGCCGCGTTCCAGCCAGGCTGCGACATTGCCGAAATCGGCGAAGCCGACCAACTCGCCGGCCTCATAGAAGCCGATGAGGTTGCGCACCCAGCCCAGCAGCGAGATGTCGGCAATGGTGTAGTCGTCGCCCATGATCCATTTGCGGCCGTCGAGGCGCTTCTCGAGCACGCCAAGCAGGCGGCGCGATTCGTTGCGATACCGCTCGAGCGGGCGCTTGTCGGAAATCTCGCGGCCTGCAAATTTGTGGAAGAAACCGAGCTGGCCGAACATCGGGCCGACGGATGCCATCTGGAAAAACACCCACTGGATGGTTTCGTAGCGCAGCGCCGCATCGTCCGGCAGCAGCTTGCCGGTCTTCTCGGCAAGATAGAGCAGGATGGCACCGGATTCGAACAGTGGCAGCGGCTTGCCGTCCGGTCCATTGGGATCGATGATCGAGGGAATCTTGCCGTTCGGGTTGAGCGACAGGAATTCGGGAGTCCAGCTCTCATCCTGGCCGATATTCACGTAGTGCGGCTCGTAAGGCAGGCCGATCTCTTCCAGCATGATCGACACCTTCACGCCATTGGGCGTTGCCGTCGAATAAAGCTGCAGACGGTCGGGGTGCTGCGCCGGCCAGCGCGCATTGATCGGGAAGGCGGAAAGATCGGTCATTGTTGCCTCGGGAAAAGGGCGGCGCGAACGCCCGCCTGGGTGGGTGAGCGAAACTTAGACCTGCCGGCGCCGGGTTCAAGAGGCGCCGAAGCAATTCAGCAGAAGCGCGCAGCGGTTTTGCGTTCGGAATTTTGGAGGAAGAACTGGAGCGTCCCCGCGTTTCCTTGGAAAACGGCAACGCCCCAGGATCAGACCGCCTTGAACGCCAGCACCGCATTGGTGCCGCCGAAGGCGAATGCGTTGCTCAGCGCCGTGCGAACAGGACGTTCCTTCGCAACATTCGGCGTGATGTCGAGATCGCAGTCCGGATCCGCTTCGCGATAGTTGGCCGTCGGCGGCACGATACCGTCGCGGATGGCCATGATGCAGGCGATCATCTCCAGCGCCCCGGATGCACCCAAAGCATGGCCGTGCATCGACTTGGTCGACGATACCGAGAGCTTATAGGCGTGATCGCCGAAGGCGCGCTTGATCGCCGCGGTCTCGATCTGGTCGTTGGCCTTGGTGCCGGTGCCGTGCGCGTTAAGATAGTCGACGTCTTCCGGATTGAACCCGGCATCGGCGAGACAGAAGCGCATGGCAGCCTCGGGCCCCTCGACAGTCGGCGCGACGATATCCGACGCGTCCGCCGAAATGCCGACGCCGGCAATCTCACCGAGGATGGTGGCGCCGCGCGCCATGGCATGTTCATAGCTTTCCAGCACGGCCATGCCGGCGCCTTCGCCCATCACCAGTCCCTGCCGGTCGGCGGAGAACGGACGGCAGGTGTCGGGAGAGAGGACGCGCAAGGCTTCCCAGGCCTTCATGATGCCCCACACCAGCGGGGCATCCGAGCCGCCCGCCAGCATGACGTCCGCCCTGCCGAGCCGGATCTGATCGACGGCCGAGGCAATGGCATGGTTGGCGGACGCGCAGGCCGAGGTGACGCCGAAGACCGGGCCACGCAGGCCGAATTGCATGCTGATCTGGCCAGCCGCCGCACCCGGCATGACCTTGGGCACGGAAAAGATATCGGCTCTGCTTCTGCCGTTCAGAAGCAGCGCGCGGTAATTTTCCTCGACAGTTTCCCAGCCGCAGACGCCGACGCCGACGGTTGCACCAATGCGATAGGTGTTCTCGGCGCCAACGATGAGGCCCGACTGCTGCATGGCTTCCGTGGCGGCGATGATGGCGAGAAGGCTGAAGCGATCGAGTGTGACCAGCCGTTTGCGCTCCAGGCCATGTTCCGGCAGCGTCTTGATCTCGCTGCCGACCTGCACCTTCAACTGATGCAGATCCGCGCTGACAACCTGCCCGATCGCCGGGCGGCCTGCCTTCATCTCGTTCCAGATGGACGTGGCATCGGTGCCAAGCCCGCAAATGCCGCCGATGCCGGTGATAACGACGCGTGTGCGCATGGAGCCTCGGTCAGGCTTTCTTCACGATCAGCGCGCGAACCGCCTCGACCATGTCGCCGACATTCTTGAGGTTGCTCCAGGCATCGACCGTGTTCATCTCGATTTCGATGCCGTAGGCTTCCTCGAGGTCGAAGATGATTTCGGTAAGCTCGAGCGAATGGATGCCGAGCGCCGTCAGCTCGGTATTGGTCGTGATCTCCTCGCCGCCAGGCTCGGCGTGAGCCTTGATCTTAGCGATGATCTCGTTTGCCAATTCGTCAGCCATTCGAAGTCCTTCCCCCAAATCCGCATTTCGTGCCTGGGAGGCGTCTCGACGCCTCTGTTCTCGTTGCTCCTGACGGATGCATGCCGCGTAGAGCCGCCCGTTGTGGCGGCATCAAGGCCGCCTCCTCTATAGGAACCGAAACCCGGCGAGGCAACAACCGATATGGACAAAGCCTCTCGATACTTAACTTGCAGGATCGCTAACTTTCCACGACAAAGGGGAAAGACTGGCTTCAGCCGCTGATATCCGATGATCGGGAGAACGAAATGCTCGAACTGCGCCCCGGATGCGAATGCTGCGACAGGAATTTGCCACCCGACGCCACCGACGCGATGATCTGCACCTTCGAATGCACCTTCTGCGCGGATTGCGTCGAGACGGTGCTGAAGGGTGTCTGCCCGAACTGCGGCGGCAATTTCTCGGTGCGGCCGATCCGGCCGGCGGCACTCCTGCAGAAATACCCGGCATCGACCAGGCGCGTGTTCAAGGCGGAAGGCTGCACGCCTCGCGCCGACGCGGCCTGAGCACAGACACGAGGGGTTCCACATGGCGATGAAGACATACAATGGCAGTTGTCACTGCGGCGCTGTGAAATATGAGGCGACCGTCGATCTCGACCACACGGTATCCTGCAATTGCTCACGCTGCGGCAGGTTGGGCAGCATCCTGACTTTCGCCCCGGCAGAGAACTTCACCCTGCTTTCGGGTGAGGATGTGCTGACCGACTACCTCTTCAACAAGCATGTCATCCATCACCTGTTCTGCCGGGTCTGCGGCATCGAATCCTTCGCCCGCGGAACCAAGCCTGACGGTACGGCATCGGTTGCCATCAACGCACGCTGCCTCGAAGGGGTCGAACCCGACGCGCTGACGCCGCAGAAGTTCAACGGGCGCGACCGTTAACGCGCGGCACGGGGTGAACCTTGATGGAGCAGCCGTTATCCCAGGCGCACGACGTCTTTCCGCATCTGCGCATTGTCATGGGCATGGTGATCGGTCTCGGCGTGACGCGTCTGTTGTCCGGGGTCGCCCGTATCATCCAGCACCCCAAGGCCTACAGGCTCTATCCGGTGCATCTGGCCTGGGTGGCGTCACTGCTGCTGACGCTGGTGCATTTCTGGTGGTGGCAGTTCGGTCTCTTCGAGGTCGCCAACTGGACCTTCGGCAAGTATCTCTTCATCATCGGCTATTCGGTGACGCTCTATTTGCTGTGCGCCTTCCTGTTTCCCGATTCGATGCAGGACTACCAAAGCTACGAAGACTATTTCTTTGCGCGCCGGAACTGGTTTTTCGGCCTGCTGGCGGCGACCTACCTGCTCGATGTCGTCGACACTCTGCTGAAAGGCAAAGAGCATTTCGCCCATTTCGGCCACGAATATCTGATCCGCACGCCGCTGTTCGTCATCCTGTGCGCCATTGCCATCTATACGACCAGCCGGCGTTTCCACCTCGCTTTCATCATCTTCACTCTGCTCTATCAGGCCTGGTGGATCCTGCGGCTCTTCGACACCATCGTTTGAGCCTGCTTGGGTAGATGCCCACGATGGTCTAGAACGCGATGGATGGAGGTGGCGGCATGTACAAGGCTTTCGGATCAAATGGATCGCGGGTCTCCCGGGTGGTTTGGATGCTGGAAGAGCTCGGCGAACCCTATGAGTTCGTTCCGGTGAAGCTGCGTTCGTCGGAAGCCTATGCGCTGAACCCGTCCGGCAAGGTACCGATCCTGGTTGACGACGATCTGACCGTTACCGACTCCGCAGCGATCTGCGTCTATCTGGCCGACAAGCACGCGGACAAGGGCATGGGCGCCAATGCAGGGGTGGCCGGGCGCGCCGAGATGGATTCCTGGATGCATTTCGCGCAGTCGGAGTTCGAGGCACCGCTGTGGAACAAGCTGCGCCACCGCTTCATCCTGCCAAAAGAGATACGCGTCGATGTAGGCCCCGCCGCGGCCTATGACTTCGGTTCCGAGGTGAAGGCGCTGGATCGTCGCCTGGGCGAGAAACAATTTGCACTGGGCGACCGGTTCTCGGCTGTCGACGTGCTGCTGGGCGACATGGGCGCCTGGGCCCGTGCCGGCAAGTTCCCGATCGCGTCCGACAACGTCAACGCCTACATGGACCGTGTGCTGGAGCGGCCAGCCCGGACACGGTCGCAAGCCGTTTGCGGCCTGCAATAGCCGGCTGGCTCAATTCATCGCCCCATTCGAGCAAACCGTTATGATCGTCCTCGCCTTCGCGCTCTCCGCAATCCTGCTCGTGATCACCTCGCTGCACGTCTACTGGGGCATTGGCGGCATCTGGCCCGGCCGTGATGCCGCCTCCTGCGCCCGGGCGGTCGTCGGAACGCGTGGCGTCACCGAGATGCCTTCGACCTTCGCCTGTTTTGCCGTTGCAGCCTGCCTGGTTCTGGCGACCCTGTGGCCGCTGGCGCTCATGGGCGTTTTCGCGACGCCGTTTCCGCAGCAGGGCCTTGCCGCCACGTCGGTGATGATCGCCCTGGTTTTCCTTGGCCGTGGTGTGCTCGGCTTCACCTCCTGGTGGCGCCGCCAGGCGCCGGAGCAACCTTTCGCGCGGCTTGACCAAAGCTTCTATTCGCCGCTCTGCCTGCTGATAGGAGCCGGCTTCCTGCTCCTGGGTATCTCGCAGTTCCCGACCTGATCGCGCAAATCTGGATCAGCTGTTTCCAGTTGCCGTCACGTCAGGCGCGCGTCATGCTCCTCTCAAAACCGAGGAGAAGACCATGAGCCTGGCACGCCTGCAGAAGGAACCGCTGACCAACCTGCCATTCTACGACGAGCGGGTCGATCTGGCCTGCGCCTTCCGCTGGACCGCGCGGCTCAACATGCATGAAGCCGTGGCCAATCATTTCTCATTGGCGGTCAACGAGGACGGTACCCGCTTCCTGATGAACCCGAACCAGGTGCACTTCTCGCGCGTCAAGGCGAGCGACCTCATCCTGATCGACGCCAATGACCCGGAGACGCTGAAGGGCCCCAATGCGCCGGACCCGACCGCCTGGGGCCTGCATGGCGCCATCCATCGCAATGTCCCGCACGCACGTTGCGTCATGCATGTGCATTCGATCCATGCCACCGTGCTGGCGTCGCTGGCCGACTCCACCTTGCCGCCGATCGACCAGAACTCGGCTGCCTTCTTCAATCGCACTGTCGTCGACGAGCACTATGGCGGACTTGCTTTCGAGGAAGAGGGCGAGCGCTGTTCGCAACTGCTTGCCAATCCCAAGCACAAGGTCATGATCATGGGCAATCACGGCGTGCTGGTCATCGGCGACAGTGTGGCGGACGCCTTCAACCGCATGTTCTATTTCGAGCGCGCCGCCGAAACCTACATCAAGGCCCTGTGGACCGGCCGGCCGCTGCGGGTGCTTTCCGACGAGATCGCCGAGAAGACGGCATCGGAGATGGACGACTATCCCGGCCAGGCGGATCGGCATCTGGCCGAGTTGAAGGCGATCCTCGACGAGCAGGAACCCGTCTATCGCAGCTGAGCGAGCGGAGCGCGCTCTATCCGATTGGTGCTCTAAAGCCCCAATTGGGCGCGCAATTCGTCCTCGGTGTCGATGACGACCGCGCCGTCGGGGCCGGGCATCGGCCTTTCCGGCCAGAAGATCGTCTTCATGCCGGCGGCGAGGCCGGACATCGCACCGGTGACACTGTCGTCGATCGCGACCGCTTCTCCGGGGGCGACATCGAACAGCCAGGCCGCGCGCAGGAATGGCTCGGGATGCGGCTTGCCTTCACGCACGTCGTTGCGGCTCACGGTCTTCATGCCGGCATGCGAAAGACCGACCGCGCCGAGATTGGCATCGACGATCAGCCGGTCGGAATTCGAAACCACCGCCTGGGGCACGCCGAGCGCTCTTAGCTCCTGGTAGATTTCGATTGCGCCCGGTCGCGGCTGCAGGCCGGCGACATTGGCCATGTAGTAGTCATATTTGAGCGCGATCCACTCATCGAACGGCAGCGTCAGGCCGAATTCATCGCGCATCATGTCGTAGACAAAAGCGGCAGTCTTGCCGAGCACACGCTCATGCAGGTCGGCAGGCGCCTCAAGGCCGACGCTCCGCATGGCCGAAACCAGGGCGGCATCGTGCAGCGGCTCGCTGTCCACGAGCGTTCCATCCATGTCCCAGAAAACGGCTTTTGGCGTCATCGGTTATCCTTTCGCCGTTCTTTCTATAGGTTTGAGGCGACGTGACAATGCCGCCTGCTGCGGTCTAAGGCCTTCACCGGAAGAAGACAAATCCGGCGATGAGGAAAGTCGGGATCAGCACTGCGCCCGACCATAGCATATAGCCGAAGAATCCGGGCATCCTGACGCCCTGGTGGCGCGCAATGGCATAGACCATGAAATTGGGTGCATTGCCGATATAGGTGTTGGCTCCCATGAAGACGGCGCCTGCGGAGATCGCGGCCAGCGTCGTCGCAAGCTCCGTCATCAGATGGCGTGCGTCGCCACCGGCCAGCTCGAAGAAGACGAGATAAGTCGGCGCATTGTCGAGGAACGAAGACAGCGCACCGGTCAGCCAGAAATAGGCGAGATCGTTGGGTGTCCCGTCCGCAGCCGTCACCAGGGCAACCAGGGGTGCCAGGGCACCATCGTTGCCGGCCTTCAGAATGGCGATCACCGGCACGATGCAGATGAAGATCGCGGCAAAGAGTTTTGCCACCTCGGCGATCGGTCCCCAGGCAAAGCCGTTGGCCCTGCGGTATTCGCTGCGCGACACCACCAGCGAGACGAAGGCGAGCGCAAGGATGATGGCGTCGCGCACCAGGTTCTGCAATTCCAGCGTCACGCCGAACACCGGGATCTCGATGCCGGGCTTCCAGGAAGCCGAGACGAGGATCGCGGCGATCACACCGGCAAGCAGCGGCAGGTTGGGCAGGCCGCGCAGGCGCACCTTGGAATCCCGCGTTGGGTCCTTGATCTTCGGCTGGCCGGCCTCGCGCCAGTGCAACACGAAGTCCAGCACCAGGAAGGCAGCCAGCACCAGGACGGTGACGAACAGCGTTTCGCGCCACAGGTTCGTCGTCGTCCAGAAGAAGTCGACACCGCGCAGGAAACCGACGAACAGTGGCGGGTCGCCGAGCGGCGTCAGCGAGCCGCCGATGTTGGAGACCAGGAAGATGAAGAAGACGACGACGTGCGCATTGAACGGCCGGTTGTCGTTGGCACGGATGACGGGCCGGATCATGATCATCGAGGCGCCAGTGGTGCCGACCACCGAGGCAAGGATCGCCCCGATCAGCAACAGGCCGGCATTCGTCCACGGCGTGCCGTGGATGTTGCCGGCAACGAGAATGCCGCCCGCGATGGTGAACAGCGCAAACAGCAGGATGATGAAGGACATGTATTCGGTGAGCAGCGCGTGCAGGACGGCGCCGAAGGAAAGGTCCGCCCCGAAAGCCAGCGCCAGCGGACCAACGACCAGCGCGGCCCATATCGCTGCAATCTTGCCATAGTGATGTTCCCAGAGGTGCGGAAACAGCAGAGGTCCACTGGCGATCGACAGCAGCAGACCGGCAAAGGGCAGTGCCCACCAGAGCGACATGGTTGCGCCGGGCAAGCCCTCGGAAGCGAAAGCGGGAAACGCGCTCCCGCAGAGCAGCGCAATGGCCGCCAGAATTTTCCTGAAATGCACTCTGCCCCTCAAACGCCTAAAGCGTGATCCCGGAAAGCCGGAACCGGTTTCCGGAAAAGGTCACGCCCCAACAAACTTAGACCAGCACCACGCCGGCGTCGCGCATACGGCCCAGCATCGCGTCGAGCGAGCCATTCAGGTTGATGCCCCGGCAGGCATCCAGACGCACCGTCGTTGCGAAGCCATGCTTGATCGCGTCGAGTGCCGAGAAAGCCACGCAGAAATCCGTCGCCAGGCCGACCAGCGTGATTGCGCCGATGCCGCGCTCACGCAGGTAGCCGGCGAGGCCGGTCGGCGTCGTGTGGTCGTTTTCGAAGAATGCCGAATAGCTGTCGATTCCCGGGCGGAAGCCCTTGCGGATGATCAGCTCGGCTTTGCTCCAGGCCAGCCCGGAGTGGAAATCGGAACCGAGGCTGCCCTGGATGCAATGGTCCGGCCACAGGGTCTGCGGGCCGTAAGGCATCTCGATCATCTCGAAAGGCTGCTTGCCCGTATGGCTCGATGCAAAGCTGGAATGACCGGCCGGATGCCAGTCCTGCGTCATCACCACATGCTCGGCATTGCGGATCAGGTCGTTGACCAATGGCACGATCTCGTCGCCGCCGGTCACGGCAAGTGCGCCGCCCGGGCAGAAATCGTTCTGCAGATCGACAACGATCAGTGCTTCGTCGGCCATGGCGTTCCCTTTCGACATGCGGGAGAGGGTCGCTTCGGGTGTGTTGGAAACACGCCCCTGACGACCGGGGTGGAGAAACTTGATCAGATGGTCGCCCACGTCAACCTTCTAAAGCGCGAGACTGCGGAAGCGGGTCCGGAAAACCGTTCGCTTTGACAAAGCCGGCGCGGCTGATATCATTTGCATACGAATGAATTTGCCGGCGATGCACCGGCCGATCCTGGTGTGTGAGCCTGAAAGGACCACGCGCCAATCAGGGGAGAAAACCTCCTTCGGGAGGAACCGGGAAGGCAGGCGTGATCCGTTACGCGAAACCCGCCACACTCGACGAAGCGCTCGCGCTGCTCGGCGAAACATCGTGGCGCGTGCTTGCCGGCGGCACCGACTTCTACCCTGCCCAGGGCAGCCGGCCCATCCGCGAGAACATCCTCGACATAAACGGCATCGGCACGCTGCGCGGCCTTGTCGAGGAGGCCACGCACTGGTCGATCGGCGCCCGTACAACGTGGACGGACATCATCCACCAGCCACTGCCTGCCGCCTTCGATGCGCTGAAACAGGCCGCGCGCGAAGTCGGGTCGCCGCAGATCCAGAATGTCGCGTCGGTTGCGGGCAATCTCTGCAACGCGTCGCCCGCCGCGGACGGTGTCCCCGCGCTGCTGGTGCTGGACGCCGAGGTGGAATTGCGCTCGGCCGATGGGGTCCGCCATCTGCCGCTTGCCGATTTCATCCTTGGCAATCGCCGCACCGCACGTCGCCCGGAGGAACTGGTCACCGCCATCCGCGTGCCCAAGGCCGCGGCTGCCGGAAGCTCGGGTTTCGTCAAGCTGGGCGCCCGGCGCTATCTGGTGATCTCTATCGCGATGGCGGCTGTCCGGCTGATCGTCGAGGACAGGGTCATCCGCCATGCGGCGATTGCCGTCGGCGCATGCTCGGCTGTCGCGACACGGCTGCCGCATGTCGAACAGGCGCTTGTCGGCACGACGCTCGCTGGTTCGCTGGTCGACATCGTGACCTTCGCTCCGATGCCGCAGCTTGCGCCGATCGACGACGTGCGGGGCTCGTCCGCATATCGGCTTGATGCCGCCCGCGAGATCGTTGCCCGTGCCGTTCAGGCTGTTGCCGGCCAATCTCGCCAGGAGGTTGCCGCATGAGCATGCAGCACGGGGATGTAACCCTCCAGGTCAACGCCGAGCGCGTGTCCGTATCCGTCTCTCCTGTCAGCCGGCTGTCGTCGGTCCTGCGCGACGAGTTGCGGCTCACCGGAACCAAGGTTGGCTGCGATGCCGGTGACTGCGGGGCCTGCACCGTGCTTGTCGACGGTGAACCGGTCTGCGCCTGCCTGACACCGGTCGCGTCCGTCGATGGAGCCAGGGTCACAACTGTCGAAGGACTGGCCAACGGCCAGTTGTCCGCGCTGCAGGCGTCGTTTCTCAAACACGGCGCCGCGCAGTGCGGCATCTGCACGCCGGGCCTGCTGGTGACCGCCACGGCGCTGCTGGCGAAGAACCCGCACCCCGATGAGGCCGAGGTGCGCGACGCACTGGGCGGGATTCTCTGCCGCTGCACCGGCTATCGCAAGATCATCGCCGCCGTGCTGGATGTCGCCGGCAGCGATCCGGTCGGGCAGGACAGCGGTCCGGCTCTCGACCTGCGCCTGCCTGTCGCCGGCAAGGCGGTCGGCTCCTCGCCCGTGCGATTGGATGGCGTGCCGAAGGTCACAGGGGCTGAAAGGTTTGGTGCCGACTCTTTCCCTGGAGATGCGCTGGCTGTTCTGGTCGTGCGCTCGCCGTACCATCACGCACGGTTTGCGTTCGGGGATCTCGCGGCCTGGCAGGCAGCGCATCTCGGCGTCGCCGGTGTGTTCACGGCGGCCGACATCCCGGGCCGGAACCTGTTCGGCGTCATTCCGGCCTTCGCCGACCAGCCGGCGCTGGCGGAAGGTATCGTCCGTTTCCGTGGAGAAGCGGTGGCTCTGGTTGCTGCCGAGCGGGTGGTTGCGGCCGATCTCGATCTCACGGATTTCCCGGTTGCGTGGACGCAAGCGCAGCATCTGCTCTCGGCAGACGAAGCCCAGGCCCGAGGTGCCCTCGCCATCCATTCGGATCGTGCCGGCAATCTTTTGACGAAAGGCTTCGTGGAACGCGGCGAGCCCGACAAGGTTCTGGCGGCAGCCTTCGCGACGGCATCGGCAATGATCGAGACGTCTTATGTCGAACATGCCTATATCGAGCCGGAAGCAGGCTACGCCTGGATGGATGACGATACACTGGTCGTCGTTGCCTGCACGCAGGCGCCCTACATGGACCGTGACGATACCGCGCGTGTTCTTGGGCTCAGCCCGGACAAGGTGCGCATCGTGCCGACGGCAACCGGCGGCGGGTTCGGCGCCAAGCTCGACATTTCCGTGCAGCCGTTGATCGGTCTGGTCGCCATGAAGACCGGCCGCCCGGCCGCCCTTGCCTTCTCCCGTCCGGAATCGATGATGGCGACGACCAAGCGCCATCCCGCTGCCCTGCGGGCCACGATCGGCGTGGCGGCTGACGGCAGGGTCAGCGCCATGCGGTTCGAAGGCGACTTCAACACCGGTGCCTACGCCAGCTGGGGACCGACGGTGGCCAACCGCGTGCCGGTGCATGCCTCGGGTCCTTATGCGACGCCGCACTACCGCGCCGAAGGCCGCGCCATCCATACCAACGGTCCGGTCTCCGGCGCCTTCCGTGGTTTTGGCGTGCCGCAGGCAACGATCATGCAGGAGGCGCTGTACGATCAGCTGGCCGACAGGCTCGGCATCGACCGCCTGGAATTCCGGCTGAACAATTGCCTGCGAAACGGCTCGGAAACGGTGACCGGCCAGAAGCTCGAAGCCGGCGTCGGCATCGGCGCCTGTCTCGAAGCCCTCAAGACACACTGGGCCCGCGCTCTGGCTGAGGCGGACGGCTTCAACGCCGGCGAGGAAGCGGCAAGGCACGCGCTGCGGCGCGGGGTCGGCATTGCGTCCTGCTGGTATGGCTGCGGCAACACTTCGCTGCCCAATCCCTCGACGATCAAGCTGGGCATAACACCGACGGGCGAAGTCGTTCTCCATCAGGGCGCGGTCGATATCGGCCAGGGCTCCAACACCGTCATTGCCCAGATCTGCGCTGACGCGCTCGGCATCCCGTTGGAAAACCTCAGGCTGAGAGGTGCGGACACCGCAATCTCTCCCGACGCTGGCAAGACGTCGGCGTCGCGCCAGACCTTCGTGACGGGCAAGGCTGCCGAAAAGGCAGGACGTGCCTTGCGCGAGCACGTCCTGCGTTACGCCAACGTCTCCGGCGCAGCCATGCTCTCCTTCGAAAAAGGCCTGCTCCTTATCCGCGAGGGCGATGCCACGCGCCGCATCGATCTCGCCGCACTCGCATCCGATGGTGACGGCTTCGTCTTCCGTGCCGAAGAGACCTATGATCCGCCGACTTCCGCACTCGATGCCAAGGGACAGGGCAAGCCTTATGCCGTCTATGGTTATGGCGCGCAGCTCGCCGAGCTCGAAGTCGACATGCGCCTCGGCACGGTGCGGCTGATCAAGATCACGGCCGCGCACGATGTCGGCAAGGCGATCAACCCGCTGCTGGCCGAGGGGCAGATCGAAGGCGGCATCGCCCAGGGCATCGGCATGGCGCTGATGGAAGAGTACATTCCCGGTCGCACCGAGAACCTCCACGACTATCTCATCCCGACCATCGGCGACGTGCCTCCGATCGAGACGATCCTGGTCGAGGTGCCGGATCCTGAGGGGCCTTTCGGCGCCAAGGGGCTCGGCGAACATTCGCTGATCCCGACGGCGCCGGCGATCCTCAACGCCATCCGTCATGCCACCGGCGTGATGATGGCGAAAGTGCCGGCGACGCCGTCACGCATCCTGTCGGCAATCAGGGAGGCGGGCCGATGAGCGAACTCGCCGAACGTTTCGATACGCATGATCCCGGCGAAAAACAGCTTGCCGAGAAGATCCGCTGCGATGCCTGTCCGGTCATGTGCTACATCGCCGAAGGCCGTACCGGTGCCTGCGACCGCTATGGCAACCGGGCCGGGCGCGTCGTGCGCCTCGATCCGCTGACCATCCTCGACCATGCCGCCGAGACCGGCCAGGCCGTGGTTCCTTTTGTCGCCGAGGGTGAGGCATGGTCCGGCGAACTCATCAACACCGGCCGGCGTTTCGTGACCGCGATCGGCGCCGGCACCACCTATCCGGACTACAAGCCGGCGCCCTTCATCGTCAGCCAGGAGGTGGAAGGGGTGGATCTCGTCACCGTGGTGACCGAGGGCATCTTCTCCTATTGCGGCGTCAAGGTGAAGATCGACACCGATCGCCATATTGGCGACGAGACGGCGACCGTGCGCGCCGGCGGCGAGGCCGTCGGCCATGTCACAACCGGCGAATATGGCTCGCAGATGTTGTCGCTGGGCGGCGTCCATCACCTCACCGGCGGTTCCAAGGCGGAAGGCCGAGCCACCTGCGACGCCTTGCTGGCGCTGTGCAACCAGCAGCCGGTCGAGCTTGCCATCGACGGTGGCGCCACCGTCATCGTGCAGGCGGGCAAGGCGCCAGTGATCGACGGCAAGCTCGAACACCGGATGCGCGTCGGCTGCGGTTCGGCCACCATTGGCATGTTCGCCGCGCAATGGCGCGGGCTGGTCGATGAGGTCGTCGTGGTGGACGACCACATCACCGGCGTGGTTTCCGAACACCAGGCCGGCAAGGTGCTCGGCTGGCCGGACACCGGCATTCGCATCATTGGCCGTCGTTCCACACCCGGTCGCTACTTCAAGGTCTCGGAGCCGGGTCTCGGCTGGGGCGGCACCGCGATCGATGATCCGCTGTCGATCCTCGGTCCCTGGAATACCGGCAAGGGCGCCCGCCCCGGCCTGTCGCTGCTGATGGTTTCCACCACCGGCGAACAGTTTGCCTATTACGAGCTGGATGAAACGCTGAAGCCAGTCGAAAAGCCGTTCCCCGAACGGCTGCGCAAATCGGTGTCGCTCATCGAGGAAAATTGCGAGCCGGCGCTGTGCACGGTGCTGTTCATCGGCGGTGCCGGCGGCAGTCTCAGGGCCGGCGTGACGGAGAACCCGGTCAACCTCACGCGTTCCGTGCAGCGGCTGGAGACTTACGTCACCGTCGGCGGTGCGCCGGTCTATGTCTGGCCGGGCGGCGGCATCACCTTGATGGTCGATGTCAGCCGCGTGCCGGAGGGCGCTTTCGGTTATGTGCCGACGCCGGCACTGGTGGCGCCCATCGAATTCACCCTGCGCCGCGACGACTATCTTAGGCTGGGCGGCTATGAAGCCGAAATCCGCAGCCTTGCCGATATTTTCGCGCGCGGCGGTGAATACCTCAATCCCCGCAGCAACACGGGAGCATCCGAAACAAATCCCTGGCCACCCCTGACGCAACTCAGGCGCGGAGGCAATCTGTGAACGGGCCGCAGGCGCACTGGCTGACCGATCGCAGAAGGCTGCACCTGAACCACGGGCCGATCGACCTGGTCGTCGAGGCATTCGGCGAGGCTTCTGAACAGCGCGCGGCCTACGAACAGGCGGTGGCACGGTTCCAGACCATCCTGCCGGAGCTGGTCGAGGAGCTGCCGGCCCTGCGCCAGCCCGCCGCTCTGGCCCGGCGCTCCTTTGTCGGGCGGACAGCGCGAAGGATGGAAGCCGCGGTCTCGCCCCTGGCGGAGCGCTTCATCACACCGATGGCGGCCGTCGCTGGCTCGGTCGCCGACGAAGTGTTGGCCGCGATGGTTCGGGGGCGGAAGCTTGATCGCGCCTATGTCAACAATGGCGGCGACAGCGCACTGCATCTGGCATCCGGCCAGTCGATGAAACTGGCGATTGCCGGAACCGGATATGGCTTCGCGGATCGGATTCTCTTGCGCGCCGAAGACGGCGTGCGCGGTGTTGCCACCAGCGGCTGGCGTGGCCGATCGTTTTCGCTCGGCATTGCCGATGCGGTCACCGTGCTGGCCCGCTGTGGGGCGGCTGCCGACGCTGCCGCCACATTGATCGCCAACGCCGTCGACCTGCCCGGCCATTCTGCCATCAAACGGCAGCCGGCTTTCGAACTTGCCCCCGACAGCGATCTCGGTACGCGGCTTGTGACGGTCGCGGTTGCAATGGTATCGCCTGAAGAAACCGCGCAAGCGCTACAGGCCGGCCTGATCCTCGCTGAGGAGTATCGGCAGCGCGGACTGATCACGGCGGCTGCCCTGTTCCTCAACGGGGCCACCGCTTTCGCCGGGAGTTTTCCCGATCCTCGCAGCGACCGCCTGCGCCCATCCGACAAAACCAAGGATCTCGTCCATGCCTGAATTCCCCATTCGCAAGATCGCGGTGCTGACCGAGGAAATCGTCCATGATGGCGGGCCTGCGGTGAATGTGCCGCGCCGCCGCGCTGCGGCGATGGCACTGGTCAGGAACCCTTTCGCCGGACGTTATGTCGAAGACCTGCAGAGCGCGATGGAAGACCTGAAGCCGCTTGGCCTGATCCTGACCGACCGGCTGATCGCGGCGCTCGGCGGCGATGCCCATGTCATCGACGGCTACGGCAAGGGCGCCATCGTAGGCAGTGCCGGCGAACTCGAGCATGGTGCGCTGTGGCATGTGCCGGGCGGCTACGCGATGCGCGAACGGCTTGGCGAAGCCAAGGCAATCGTGCCGTCGGCAAAGAAGGTCGGCGGTTTCGGCGCACGTCTCGACGTGCCGATCGGCCATATCAATGCGTCCTATGTGCGCTCGCATTTCGATGCCATGGAGGTCGGCATCGCCGATGGCCCGCGGTCCGACGAGATCCTTTTCTGCCTGGTGATGACCTGCGGTCCGCGCATCCACAACCGTATGGGCGGGCTCGAGGTGAGGGACATCAAGGCCTGGGACGGCCAGCGATGACGACGGCCAAGACATCTCTGGCACTGGTCGGCACTGAGCCCGACGACGGCTATCGCCTGCAGGAACAGATCGGGTTCGTGCTGCGCAAGGCACACCAGCGCCATGTCGCGATTTTCGCCAGCCGCATCGCGGACCTGACGCCGCCGCAATTCGCCGCGCTGGCAAGACTTCATGAAGTGGGTGAGGCCTCCCAGAACCAGCTTGGCCAGATGATCGCCATGGATGCCGCCACGGTGAAGGGGGTCATCGACCGCCTGAAGTCGCGCGGCTTTGTCGATCTCAAGAAACACGACACCGACAGGCGGTTGCTGCTGGTGTCGCTGACGGCGGCAGGACACGATGCCGTCGAAGAACTCATCCCCCTGGCCAGGGCCATCACCGAGGAGACGCTGGCGCCGCTGACGGCCAAAGAGGCCACGCAATTCCTGCGCCTGCTCGGCAAGCTCGCCTGATCATCCGGCAGCGGTCGGCTCGGCCTGCTTCGGTTCCTTCAGCCGGAACCAGGCGACATAGAGCGCCGGCAAAAACAGCAGTGTGATCGCTGTGCCGGCGATGATACCGCCCATCATCGCATAGGCCATCGGCCCCCAGAACACTTCGCGCGCGATCGGGATCAGCGCAAGCGAGGCAGCGGCAGCGGTGAGCGCAATCGGCCGCATGCGATGCTCGCTCGCCTCGATCACCGCCAGCCAGCGGTCCTTGCCTTCCCTGACCAGGTCCTCGATCTGCACGATCAGGATCACCGAGTTGCGGATCAGGATGCCGATCAGCGCCAGCACACCGAGCAAGGCGACGAAGCCCATCGGCGAGTTGGAAGACACCAGCGCCACGACCACGCCGATCAGGCCGAGCGGCGCCACCGCGACCACCAGGAAAAGGCGCTGGAAACTCTGCAGCTGGATCATCAGGATGGTTGCCATGACGAACAGCATCAGCGGCACCACCGCGGCGATCGGCCCCTGGCTCTTGGCGCTTTCCTCGACCGAACCGCCGGTGACGACGTTGTAACCGGCCGGCAGCTCGGCGATGAAGGCATTGACCGTCGGCTTCAGTTCGTTGACGACCGTATCCGGCAATGCGCCGCCGACCAGCCCGGCCCGCACCGTCAGCGTCGGGATGCGGCTGCGCCGCCAGATTGTCGGCTGCTCCAGCGTGTAGTCGAAATTGGCCACTGCCGCGAGCGGAATGGATTCACCGCTTCCGGTGGGCAATTGCATGTTCTTAAGCGTTTCCAGCGAGCTGCGCTCGGCCTCGCGCGAGCGCACCACGACGTTGACCAGATAGGTCGAGTCACGCACCTGGGTGATGGTGACGCCACCGACCACGCTGTTCAGCGCCGAGGCGATGTCCTGCGAGGTGATGCCGAGCTGGCGCGCCTTGTCCTGCAGCACGTCCACCTTCAGCACGCGCTCAGGCTCGTTCCAGTCGAAATTGGGCGCGGCAAGCTTGGGATTGGCCGAGATGCGCCCCGCCAGATCCTGCGCCAGGCTGCGCACCACCTGAACGTCCGGGCCGCTGACTCGGTACTGCACCGGCCGGCCGACCGGTGGTCCGAGCTCCAGCGTCTTCACGAAGGTGTCGGTGCCGACGAAGTCTTCCCGCAACATCTTGTCGATCGCCGCATGCACGCGGTTGCGTTCCTCGACACCCTTGGTGACGATGACGGTCTGCCCGTAATACGGGTTGGAGGGCTGCACGTCATAGGCGAGCACGAAACGCACCGCGCTCTGGCCGACATAGGAACTCCAGTGGTCGACATCCTTGTTGCCGACCAGCGCCATCTTTTCGAAACGCTCCATCTGCGCGCGCGTCTCGGCGATCGAGCTGTTCTGCGGCAGATTCCAGTCGACGATCAGCTCCGGCCGGTCGGATGCCGGGAAGAATTGCTGCTGTACCAGGGTCAGGCCGGCGAGCGAGGCAAGGAACAGCAGGACCGTGGCAATGATGGTCAGCCAGCGGCGGCGCACCGACAGAACGAGGATACGTCGGAAAAGCGCGGTGAAACGACCCGGCTGGTCATGATGCTTCTTCATCGTCGCGGGCAGGAATGTGACGCCCAGCAGCGGTGCGAACAGCACCGCGACGATCCATGAGATCAGAAGCGAGACCGCGATGACCACGAACAGTGTGAAGGTGTATTCGCCGGCGGCGCTCGAATTGAGGCCGATCGGAATGAAGCCGGCCACCGTCACCAGCGTGCCGGTGAGCATCGGGAACGCGGTGGATGTGTAGACATAGGTCGCCGCCTTGTTGAGCGGATCGCCGGCCTCCAGCCGGGCGACCATCATCTCGACGGCGATCATCGCATCGTCGACCAGAAGGCCGAGCGCGATGATCAGCGCACCCAGCGAAACGCGCTGCAGCGAGATGTCGAGATAGGTCATGACCAGGAAGGTGATGGCCAGCACCAGCGGGATCGACAGCGACACCACGAAGCCGGCGCGCACGCCCAGGCTGACGAAAGAGACGGCAAGCACGATGGCGACGGCCTCGAAAAGCGCGCGCGTGAAGCCCGAAACCGCCTCCTCGACGATCAGCGGCTGGTCAGCGACCAGATGCACGCCGACGCCGATAGGCAGCTCGCCTTTCACCTCTTCCATCTTGTGTTCGAGCGCCTTGCCGAAATCCAGCAGGTTGGCGTTCGGCTTCATGCCGACGGCGAGCCCGATCGCGTCCTCGCCGTTGAAGCGGAACAGCGAGGCCGGCGGGTCGGTGTAGCCGCGCGTGATGGTGGCGACGTCGCTCAGGCGGAAGAAGCGGTTGTTCACCCTGAGATTGATGGCGCGCAGGCTCTCTTCGGAGCTGAACTGGCCGGTGACGCGCACGCTGACCTGTTCCGGTCCGGACTGGATGACACCGGAAGGTGCAATGGCATTCTGCGCCTGCAGCGAGGCGATGATCTGCTGCTGGTTGAGCCCGAGTGCTGCGATCTGGCGGGTCGAGAATTCGAGATAGATGACTTCGTCGCGTGCGCCGATCAGCTCCACCTTGCCGGCGTTCGGCACCGTGAGCACTTCCGCACGCACGTTTTCGACATAGTCGCGCAGCTGGCGTGGCGACAGCCCGTCGGAGGTGAAGGCATAGATGTTGCCGAACACGTCGCCGAAACGATCGTTGTAGAAAGGCCCGAGCACGCCTTGCGGGAATTGTGGCTTGATGTCCTCGATCATGTTGCGGACCTGCAGCCAGGTCGGCACCACGTCGCGCGCCTTGGTGTTGTCCTTGAGGTTGACGAAGACGATGGTGCGCCCGGCAGTGGTGACCGAACGGGTGAAGTCGAGCTTGTCGAGTTCCTCGAGTTTCTTCTCGATGCGGTCGGTGACCTGCTTGGCCTGCTCGTCCACCGAAGCTCCCGGCCAGTTGGCCTGGATCAGCATCGTCTTGATGGTGAAGGAGGGATCTTCCTCGCGGCCGAGATTGATGTAGGCGAAGACGCCGGCCACCACGAAGACCAGCATGAAGTACCAGACCAGCGAGCGGTGCTCGAGCGCCCAGTCGGACAGGTTGAAACGCTTCACGTGTCCGCTCCTACTGCAGCTTGATCTTCTGGCCGGGCGTCAGGCTGTGGACGCCGGCTGTTACCACGCGGGTTCCGGCGGCCAGGCCGTCCGCCACGGTGAAGGTACCGCCGGTGCGGGCGGTCACCTGGATATCCTGTGGAGCGACGCTCGCCGTCTTCTCGTCGACGATCCACACCTGGGTCTTGCCGTCCTTCTCCAGCAGCGCCGACAGAGGCAGCTCGATCGCCGGCTTGATGGTAGAGGCGCGGGTTACCGTGACGGTCGAGCCCAGCCGAAACGCATCCGGCGGGTCGATCAAGGAAAGCCTGACACGGCGGCTGCGGGTGGAATCGTCGGACTGCGGCGCCAGTTCGCGCAGCTTGCCCTGCGTCCGGATCGATGGCAGCGACTGCAGCGCAACCTCGAAGGGTGCGTCTGCGGCAAGATCCCCGGTCAGCCAGTCCGGAATGTCGACGACCGCCTCGCGGGTGTCGGCACGGGCGACGGTGACCACCATTTGCCCGGGCGACACGGTTTGGCCGACTTCGGCTCCGACCGCGGTCACGACCCCGTCGAAATCCGAGAACAGCCGGGCGTAACCCAGCTGTTCCTCCGATTTGGCCAGCGATGCGCGGGCGCGTTCGACATTGGCGTTGGCCGCCTGCTGCGCCTGTTTGGCGGCGTCGTAGACGGCCTGCGAAGCATTCTTGGAAGCAAGTAGCTGCCGCATGCGCTCTTCGCTGGCATTGGCGTTGGCGGCTTGCGCCTCCGCATTGGAAAGTTCGGCCTTGGCTGCCTGCACGGCAAGGTCGAGCGCTGTCGGGTCGAGCGCGGCGAGCGTCGCACCCTTGGCGACGGTGTCACCGACATCGACGTCGCGGGCGACGACGCGGCCGAGCAGGCGGAAGGAAAGGCCAGCGCTGTAGCGCGGCTCGATGGTGCCGGCGAAGCCGAAGCTCTCGGCAGCGCGGGGCTGCACGACGACCGACAGCACCGGCCGCGGTGCTTCCGCCGCCTTGTCGCCCGTCTCCTGCGAGCAGGCGGTGAGCAGTGCCGCGGCTGGCAATGCACCGAGGAAGAGCAAACGTCTCATCGTGCCGCCTCCGTGGTCTCGACAACCAGGCCGGGGCTCAGCAACTGGCCGCCGGCGGTGACGACGGTCTGGCCCGCCTTGAGCCCGTCGCCGATGGCGACGGTCGCGGTGCCATAAGCGAGCACGGTCACGGGCGCGATGGCGACCGCCTTGCTGGCGGGGTCGACCACCCAGACTGCCGGCTTGCCGGCGCTGGAGGTGAGTGCCTGCCAGGGCAGCGTCACCGCCTGGCCGTGCATGCCGCTGACGCTGCCGACGACCGCTGCGCCGAGCGGCATCGCGGATGGGGTCTCGGGAATGGCGACCTTGACCCGCACCGAACTGGAAGCCGAGTCGACCACAGGCGATATTTCGCGCACAACGCCTTGCGCCGTGATCTTCGGGTTCGCCAGCAATGCGACGGTGACGGGTGGCGGTCCGCTCCCATGCACGCCGGCCACCAGAGTTTCCTGAACGTTGAAGACGGCGTCGCGGTCGCCGTCCTCGGCGACAACGAAAACAGTCTGCGCCGCCTGAACGACCTGGCCTGCCTCGACCGTACGGGCCGTGACGATGCCTGGCGCGCCGGCGCGCAGTTCGGTGAAGGACTGGTTTTCCCGGGCGTTGGCAAGCGCGCTTCGTGCCGCCTCGACGCTGCCTTGTGCCACCTTCAACGCCTGCTCGGCCTGATCGTAGTCGCGCCGCGTCGTATAGCCTTGCCCGAGCAGCGTCTTCTGGCGGTCGAAGGCGGCCGATGTCTGTGTCAGCTGTGCCTGCGCGGCATCCAGGTTCGCCTGCGCCGTCCGCAGATCCGATTCCTGCTCCTGCGGGTCGATGCGGGCCAGCACCTGGCCGGTGTCGACGTGGTCTCCGACCTCGACCAGCCGTTCCGCAACCCGGCCGCCGACACGGAAGGAGAGGTTGTTCAGCGTGCGCGCGGCGATCACACCGGTGAGCGACACCGTGTCGGCATAGTCCGATATCTCGGCCTTCTGCGTGGCGACCAGAACGGGGAGCTTCTCAGCTTTCCTGGCCTCCTGCCGCTGGCACCCGGAAACGAGCGCCGCAGTCGCCGCCGCGGCGAAGAGCATGCAGGCCAGGCGCATGGACGGTCGCCGGCAGGCTGCGGTGCTCAACGCGACCGGTCGTCGTCTCGCCATGGAACACCTCCGCGCCGGGCGCGCCTCAACCGCGAGGAGCGCTAACCAGCAGGCAGGATACCTTGCGGTCCGGAATTTGAAATAGGTCATTGATTCCGTACTGCTGACGCGGCGGAATCCGGAAACAGCGCCTTGCGCAGGCCCAATGGCTTGATCCAGGCTGTCGGCTTGAGTTGCATCGAAAATAAAGCCAGAAGGCTAGCGAAGGCCGCAAGACACAGGGCAACGAAGCCCCAAGGAGAGAAGCACGATGAGCAACGCGACCATTTCCGCCCGCAAGAATGCCGCCATCTCACGCGGCGTCGGCATGACGACACAGATCTATGCCGAACGCGCCGAAAATTCCGAGATCTGGGACGTCGAGGGTCGCCGTTACATCGACTTCGCCTCCGGCATCGCCGTGGTCAACACCGGCCACCGCCACCCGAAGGTAATCGAGGCGGTCAAGGCGCAGCTCGACCGTTTCACCCACACCTGCCACCAGGTCGTGCCTTATGAGAACTATGTGCGTCTGGCCGAGCGCCTGAACGGACTGCTGCCGGGCAAGTTCGACAAGAAGACCATCTTCGCGACCACCGGTGCCGAGGCGGTCGAGAATGCCGTCAAGATCGCGCGCCACGCCACCGGCCGTCAGGCGGTCGTCGCCTTCACCGGAGCGTTCCACGGCCGCACCTTCATGGGCATGGCGCTGACCGGCAAGGTCCAGCCTTACAAGGCCGGCTTCGGTGCCATGCCCGGTGACGTCTTCCACGTGCCGTTCCCGGTCGCGCTGCATGGCGTGACCACGGCGGATTCGCTGGCCGCGCTCGACAAGCTGTTCAAGGCCGATGTCGATCCGGCCCGCGTCGCCGCCATCATCGTCGAACCGGTGCAGGGCGAGGGCGGCTTCTACGAAGCGCCGCGCGATTTCGTCTCGGCGCTGCGCAAGATCTGCGACCAGCACGGCATCCTGCTGATTGCCGACGAGGTACAGACCGGCTTCGCCCGTACCGGCAAAATGTTCGCCATGGAACATCATGACGTTGCGCCGGACCTCACCACCATGGCCAAGAGCCTTGCCGGCGGCTTCCCGCTTTCCGCCGTCACCGGCCGCGCCGAACTGATGGACTCGCCGAACCCCGGCGGTCTCGGCGGCACCTATGCCGGCAACCCGCTCGGCGTCGCCGCCGCCAATGCGGTGCTCGACGTGATCGAGGAAGAAAAGCTCAACGACCGCGCCAATTTGCTCGGCTCCCGGCTCAAGCAGCGGCTGGAAGCCCTGCGCGACGACGTGCCCGAGATCGTCGACATCCGCGGCCCCGGCTTCATGAATGCGGTCGAGTTCAACGATGCCAAGACCAAGCTGCCGTCTGCCGAGTTCGCCAACAATGTGCGGCTGAAGGCTCTGGACAAGGGCCTGATCCTGCTCACCTGCGGCGTCTACGGCAACGTCATCCGTTTCCTGGCGCCGATCACCGTCCAGGACAATGTCATGACCGAGGCGCTTGATATCCTGGAGACTTCGATCCGTGAAGTAAGGGCTTAAGCTCTATCTGCAGCTCTGAATGGAAAGGCCGGCGCATTAGAGCGCCGGCTTTTTTTATCGTCGCCGGACGTCAGCTTCGGGCGCTGACCGTTGCCCCGACGCTGGCGCAGATGACGCAGGCGATGCCTGCGATCTGCTGCGGCCTCAGCGGTTCGTGCAGGATGAGATAGCCGGCAAGCGCACCGATACCGGGTTCGGCGCTCATCAGGATGCCGAATGTGGCCGAAGGCAGCCTGCGCAGGGCCTGCATTTCCAGCACATAGGGCAGAAGCGGGGTCAGCACCGCAAGGCCGATCGTCTGCACGATCAGGCCGCCAGGCATGCTGAGTCCGGTTTCGTGCAGGCCGAAAGGCGTGGCGATGAGCGCGGCGGCGACGAAGGATATGGCCAGGCCGTCGAGGCCCTTGAAAGTGCTGCCGACACGCTTGTTCAGAATTATGTAAGTGCCCCAGCCCGCGCCTGCCGCCAGGGCGAAGGCCAGGCCGATCAGATCGATCGTCCATCTTTCGAGGTTGCGCACCAGGAGCAGCACGCCGACGAAAGCCAGCGCCAGCCAGATCAGGCGCCAGCTGCGGGCAAAGCCGAATGCCGCGACTCCGAGTGGACCGAGGAACTCGATGGCGACGACAAGACCGAGCGGCACGCGCATGATCGCCAGGTAGAACGTTAGTGTCATGACCGCGATTGTGGCGCCCAATGCGATTGCGGCAGCCAGGTCCCGTGGCCGGTAGCTGCGGATATCGGGCGCACGACGAGCCAAAGCAGGAGCGCCGCCCAGGCGAGGCGGCCCCAGGTCACCGCGAACGGGCCGAAGCTGTCCATGGCTGGCCGTGCCAGCGCTGCTCCCAGCTGCACCGAGATCATCGCCGCCACCGCCATCAGCACGGCGAGGCTCAGCTGCGAGGATGATTGACCCTCTGCCACTTTGTCGGGTGCGTCTTGCAAACTCGACCCCCAAGGAAGTTCTCGATTGTAACCGCATGGTACAAGCGAGAAGCCCCATAGCGCGCCGTCCGACATTCACGCAGCTCCACGCAGCGCGTGACGGTAATCCAGCCTCCGGCTGTCGGGTCGGCTAAGCTGCGGGCTCGGCTTGCTGATGCGCCGCCAGGGCTGCCTTCAGCGCATCGGGTCCGGCATGCACCTGCTCGACCGTTGGCGAGAAGCCGGCGCCCAGCATCTTGCGCCCCAGCATATGGTCTGCCGGCCGGTTGATGGATTCGATGGCGATCAGCCGGTCGCCGCAGAAATGATAGACGGAGAGCTTGTTCTCGGCGGCTTCGCCCACGACGATGTGCCGGTCGCCGGCAGCAGTCAGCCCGACCATCTGCAGTTTCATGTCTCCGATGTCGGACCAGAACCACGGCACCGCCGAATAGGTTTCTTCACGACCCAGAATGGTGCGCGCGGCAAGCTTGGCTTGGTCGGTGGCGTTCTGCACGGACTCCAGCCGCACGTCGGTATCTGTCGCCCAGTGTCGGTAGTTGGCGACATCGCCCACCGCCAGCACCTCGGGCAATGACGTGCGCATGCGGGTGTCGATGCGGATGCCGTTGCCGGTGGCGATACCAGCCGTTTCGGCCAGTTCGACATTCGGCACCACGCCGATGCCGACGATGACCAGCTGTGCCGGCAGCCGCTCTCCGGACGCGGTGACAGCCGCCGCTACATGGCCGTTCTCACCCTCAAGCCTGGCCACGGTGGTGCCGGTCAGGATGCGCACGCCGCCGCCAATCAGCCGCTCGTGGACATGGGCAGCGATCACCGGTGCCACGGCACGGCCGAGCACCCGGTCGGCCGCCTCGATCACGGTCACCTTGCGGCCGCCGGCGCTGAGCGTCGCCGCAATCTCCAGCCCGATGAAGCCGCCGCCGAGGATGACGGCGTCAGAAGCTGTTGCACTCAGCTCGCGGATGATACGGGCATCGTCCAGCGAGCGCAGGGAAATGACGCCGCCAAGGTCGCTGCCCGGCAAGGGCAGCAACCTTGGTCGCGAGCCGGTTGCCAGGACCAGCCGGTCGAATGGGATCGTGCCGCCGCCGGCAACGTCGAGCGCGCGCGCTCCGGCATCGATGCGCTCGATGCGCACGCCGGGGCGCAGGTCGATATTGTGGCCGGAATAGAAGGTTTCGCCGCGCAGCGGCTGCGGTTTTGCCTCGGTGTCCTTGATGAAGGTCTTGGACAGGGGTGGCTTGTGATACGGCAGGTTCGTCTCGTCGCCGAGCAGCACGACCGGGCCGTCATAGCCTTCTTCGCGCAGGCTGGCCGCGGCCTGAACCCCGGCATGCCCGGTCCCGACAATGACCACACCATTCTTCATCGCAACCCGCTTTCAGATGGAATTTAGATCGAAGCCGCAAGTGGCGATTGTCCGCCGCCGTCACAAGAGGCCAACAGCGGGTCGCACCCTGGACAGCTGGCTGTCAATGCCAGTCCTTGACCAGCACCGGTTGCGAACCCGGCAGATTCGCGAAGGGGCCGGACGATTCGTGATGAGAAACCGTGACAAAACAAAAGCTAAGCTGGCGAAGCGTGTGCGTGACCACGCAGGTGCGCTTGGCAAAAACTTGATCCTTCCAGTTTAGAATAATTCCAAACTATTGTTTTGAAAGGCTTTCTTGCCGATTTGCGTTGACTTTCATCGTTCTCGCAGCTTTATGGAAAGTCGCGCAACCCCGCGCATTCCTTTGATGTCTGGGCCTTGAACCCTTTCGATTGGAGGCAGTCTTTGCTTTTCCCGCGTGCGCCGCGCCTTTCGGCGGTCATCCGCTCGGCCTTTCGCGACAGCTGTCGCAGCCTCTGCACGCCTTTTACTCACAGTTTGCGCCATCTGCCGGTCGGGCCTTGCTTCCCGGCGCAGGTGGCCGGTCTTTAGATGGTCCCGAGGGAGACGTTTGAAATGCAGAACAACAAGGTGACGGCACGCTTCGGCGGCAAGATCGCCGCGATCGCCGCCACGCTGGCGTTGACCACGGCCGTTTTCGCTCTGCCTGCCAAGGCAGAAACCGATCCGAAGGCGGTCATCAAGACCTATTCCGATATCGCGCTGGCGAAATACGAGGACTCGCTCACCACCGCCAAGGCGCTGGATGCCGCCGTCGATGCGTTGATCGCCAAGCCGTCGCAGGAAACGCTGGACGCGGCCCGCACCGCCTGGAAGGCGGCACGCGTTCCCTATCAGCAATCCGAGGTCTACCGCTTCGGCAACCCGGTCGTCGATGCCTGGGAAGGCCGCGTCAACGCCTGGCCGCTGGATGAGGGCCTGATCGACTATGTCGACAAGAGCTATGGCACGGAGTCCGACCAGAACGCGCTCTACACGGCCAATGTCATCGCCAACAAGGAAATCGAGATCGACGGCAAGAAGGTCGATGCATCGAAGCTGACCAAGGAATTCCTGTCAGGTTCGCTGCAGGAGGCCGGCGGCATCGAGGCCAACGTCGCTACCGGCTATCACGCCATCGAATTCCTGCTGTGGGGCCAGGACCTGAACGGCACCGGTCCGGGTGCCGGCAACCGCCCCTTCACCGACTACGACACCAAGAACTGCACCGGCGGCAATTGCGACCGCCGTGCCGAATATCTGAAAGCGGCCAGCGACCTGCTGGTTGACGACCTCCAGGAGATGGTCGGCAACTGGAAGGACGGTGGCGCGGCGCGCAAGGCGCTGGAGGAAGGCGATCCGAAGGCCGGCATCGCCGTCATCCTCACCGGCATGGGTTCACTCTCCTATGGTGAGCTGGCCGGCGAGCGCATGAAGCTCGGCCTGCTGCTGCACGATCCGGAAGAGGAGCATGACTGCTTCTCCGACAACACCTACAATTCGCATCTCTACGATGCCGTCGGCATCCGTGACGCCTACCTCGCAAGCTACAAGCGCGTCGACGGCAGCACCGTTTCCGGTCCTTCGGTGGCGGATCTGGTCAAGGCGGCTGATCCGGCACTCGACAAGGAACTGACCGGCAAGCTGGAGACCAGCGTCGCCAAGATGGAGGCAATCAAGGCGCGCGCCGAAAAGGGCGAGGCCTATGACCAGCAGATCGGCGAAGGCAACAAGGAAGGCAATGCCACCGTGCAGGCGGCGATCGATGCGCTGGTCGACCAGACCAAGTCGATCGAACGCGTGGTGGCGGCCCTGAAGCTGGACGCCATCGCCTTCGAAGGTTCGGCCAGCCTCGATTCACCTGAGAAGGTGTTCAAGTAGGAGCATGGCACCTGCCGCCGAGGCGGGTGTTAAGAGAAACCCAGAAAGCCAAGCGGCGCCGGCGTGGCGCCGCCAGCCATCCAGAACCGCCAATGCTGATTTGTCATTGCAATATCATCACCGAAAAGGAGATCGAGCAGGCGATCATCGCCTTGCTGGATGAGGATCCCTGGCAGCTTATCGTGCCGGCAAAGGTCTATCATTCGATGCGCAAGCGTGGTCGCTGTTGCGGCTGCTTCCCAAATGTGGTGGAAACGATCATTCGGGTAACCGAGAACTACCACGCCCGCTCGGAGGCGGGCGGCGTGGACATCGTTTCACATCTGGATCGCGTCAGAGAACTGCGCGTCCAATACGGGAGCACCACCCATGAAAGGCGAAAAACAGGTCATCGAGCGGCTTAACGAAGCTCTGTTCCTAGAGCTCGGCGCCGTCAACCAGTACTGGGTCCACTATCGCCTGCTGGAGGACTGGGGTTACACCAAGCTCGCCAAGAAGGAGCGGGCAGAATCGATCGAGGAAATGCAGCACGCCGACAAGCTGGTGGCCCGCATCATCTTCCTCGAAGGTCACCCGAACCTGCAGTCGGTCGCGCCGCTGAGGATCGGCCAGAACGTCAAGGAAGTGCTGGAATCGGACCTTGCAGGCGAGTATGACGCCCGCGCGTCCTACAAGCAGTCGCGTGATATCTGCTACGAGCACGGCGACTATGTGACGATGAAGCTGTTCGAGGAACTGCTGGCCGACGAGGAGGGCCATATCGACTTCCTCGAAACCCAGCTCGATCTGCTCGGCTCGCTTGGCGAAGAGAAGTATGGCCTGCTCAACGCGGACGCGGCCAACGAAGCGGAATAGGACATGCGCGCATGCGGCGCATCGTGGATTTGTTGCGCCGCGCACCGCGCGGATGGAAAGCTGAACTAACCGACCACCCCTTCAAAGGGATGGTCGGTATCTATCAATCGTCTGCCAGCCCTCTGATTTTTGCGATATCGCTGGCGATCCTGTCGCTGGCGACGCCTGCCTTTGCAGGCGATGCATCCAATCTGCCGACCACACGCACCGATCTTTCCGAGCAGGATCGCGCTCGCGTCGAGGCCATCACAAAGCCCGCGACGGACTTCTCCAGGCCGGAGGAGTATGAGTTGATGCAGGGAGGTGCCGGCACCTCCAGGAAACGCGTCACGGCCGACGCTTTTTCACAATCCTCGGCCAACATCACCTTCGAGGAAGAAGGCACCTTCAAGCTCGGCAACGCCCTTTTCCGCAAGAACTGGGTTTCCTCGCCATCGTCGACGCAGGCGTCGGACGGGCTTGGACCATTGTTCAATGCACGCGCCTGCCAGACCTGTCACCTCAAGGATGGCCGCGGCCATCCGCCGGAAGGCAAGCCGGATGCCACCTCGATGTTCCTGAGACTGGCGCGTGAAGCTTCGACCGAGGAAGAAAAGGCGCAGCGCGCCGAGCGCAAGGTGCTGAATTTCCCGGACCCGACCTATGGCACACAGCTGCAGGATCTCGCCGTGCCCGGTCTGGCCGGCGAAGGACGCATGCGCATCACCTATGTCGAGCAACCGGTGACGCTGGGCGACGGCACCAAGGTGTCGCTGCGCAAGCCAAGCTACGCGGTCGACGGTCTCGGCTATGGTCCCATGGATCCGGCCACGACGCTTTCGCCGCGCGTGACCCCCGCCATGATCGGGCTTGGCCTGATCGAGCAGATCCATCCCGCCGACATCCTGGCAAGGGCCGATCCGGACGATCGCGACGGCGATGGTATCTCCGGTCGCCCCAACATCGTGCGCGACGAGCTTACCGGCGAACTCGCCCTTGGCCGCTTCGGCTGGAAGGCGCAGACGCCATCGATCCGCCAGCAGTCGGCGGATGCCTTTGCCGGGGATATCGGCATTTCGACCCCGGAAGTGCCCAGGCATTGGGGTGATTGCACCGAGGCCCAGAAGGCCTGCCTGGACTTGCCGAACGGCGTTCAGGAGCGGCTCGGCCCGGTCGAGGCGCCAACGCCGGTGATGGATCTGGTCACCTTCTACTCACAGAACCTTGCCGTGCCGGCACGGCGAGACGTCGGCAAGCAGCCGGTGCTGGCCGGCAAGAAGGCCTTCTACGAGATGGGCTGCGCGTCCTGTCACACACCGAAATTCGTCACCCGCCGCGATGCACCGAACAAGGCGCAGTCGTTCCAGCTGATCTGGCCGTATTCCGACTTCCTGCTGCACGACATGGGCGAAGGGCTGGCGGATGGCCAGGCCGTCGGTGACGCCACCGGCAATGAATGGCGCACGCCGCCGCTGTGGGGCATCGGCCTGACCGAGCGCGTCAGCGGTCACACCTTCTTTCTGCATGACGGCCGCGCCCGCAATCTGACCGAAGCCATCCTGTGGCACGGCGGCGAAGGCCAGAAGGCTCGCGACCGCTTCGCTGCTGCGGGCGCCGACGAGCGCGACGCGCTGATCAAGTTCCTGGAGTCGCTATGATGAAACGCCTGAGCAAATTTTCCGCCCTGCTTGTTTTCCCGATGGCCCTTGCTGCTGCCCAACCGGCCAGCGCAGCCGTGCAGGCCTCGGATGTCGTCAACGGTGCGGTCGATGGCTTCATCCGCCCGGCCTACGCGTCGCTGCAGCAGCACGCGACGTCGACAGCCAAGGCTGTGAAGGCGCTGTGCGAAGCGCCGTCGCAACAGGCGATTGACGCCGCGCGGACTGAATTTGCAGGCATGGTGACCGCGTGGTCGACGATCGAGATCGTTCGTTTTGGACCGGTCACCGAGAACAACCGTCTGGAGCGCATGCTCTACTGGCCTGACCGCAAGGGCCTCGGCCTGAAGCAGGTACAAGCGGCACTGGCCGACAAGGATGCCTCGGCAGCGGACGCAACCGGCGTTTCCGGCAAGAGCATCGCCATGCAGGGGCTGGGGGCGCTGGAATTCGTGCTCCACGGCCAGGACGCGGAGACACTCGCCGGCAAGGACGGCGCCTATCGTTGCGCTTATGGTCTGGCCATTGCCGGCAACATCGAGACGATCGCCACCGAAGTGTCCGCCGCTTGGGCAAAGCCGGACGGCTTCGCCGCCCAATGGGCAAGCCCCGGTCCGGACAACCCACTCTACCGCGACGGCAGCGAGGCGGTGACCGAATTGATGGGCGCCTTCATCAATGGACTTGAGCTGGTGCGCGACCAGCGCCTGAAGAGCTTCTTTGGGGCCAGCCCGGACGAGGACAAGCCGAAGCAGGCAATCTATTGGCGTTCGGGCCTCACCGGTGCCGCGCTCGCGGCCAATCTCGATGGCATGAATCGCCTGTTCCAGGCTTCGAATCTCGGCGATGCGCTGCCCAAGGACGAGCGCTGGATCGCCGATTCGATCGAGATCCAGCTGGTCAACGGCGTTGCCGCGGCCAAGCAGGCATCCGGCCCTGCCACCGAGATGTTGGCTGACCCGAAGCGTCGCGCTGCGCTGGAGCACTTCCAGCTCATCACCAGCAGCCTGAGCAACCTGTTCGGGACACGGCTGTCGGGCGCCTTCGGCCTGACCGCGGGCTTTTCCTCGCTGGACGGTGACTAGAGCGTTTCCGTTTTTCACGGAAGCGCGGAAGCGCTCCAATCTTTCCCGGAATTGCTCTGAGGTCATCATCATGCGCACGCCACTCATCGATCGCCGCGATTTCCTCAAGGCGGCAGGCGCCGGCTTCCTGGCGGCGCTGGCGCCGAAAGCCTGGGCCGCGACGCTGGAGGCGGATGCCGTCTTTGCCACTGCCTATATGAAACGCGATGGCAGCTACGGTGCTGCTGTGCTGTCTGAAGCCGGCAAGATGCTGCACGCCGTCGATCTGCCCGATCGCGGCCATGACGTCACCTTCGACCCGGTCTCGGGCCGTTCGGCCGTCTTTGCCCGCCAGCCTGGCACGTTCTTCGTCGTCTTCGATCACAAGGGCCGCAGTGAACCACTGACCATCGCCAGCCTGCCCGACCGGCATTTCTTCGGTCATGGTGCGTTCTCGACCGATGGCGCGCTGCTTTACGCCACCGAAAACGACTTCGACAATGCCGCCGGCATGGTCGGTGTCTACGATGCCAAGGGAGGCTTCAAGCGCATCGGCGAGTTCCCGACCTACGGCGTCGGCCCGCACGAGCTGCTGTTGCTTGGCGATGGCCGCACCATCGCCATCGCCAATGGCGGTATCGAGACGCATCCCGATTTCGGCCGCGCCGAGCTCAACATTGCCACCATGAAGCCGTCCTATGTGCTGGTCGACCGCGTGACCGGCGAGCTGATCGAAAAGCATGAGCTGCCGCCGGCGCTGCATCAGCTCTCCATTCGCCACATGGATATCGACGCCCGGGGCACGGTCTGGTTCGGCTGCCAGCATCGCGGCCCGGCGACCGAGCAGCCGCCGCTGGTCGGGCGAGCCGAGCGCGGCAAGGACCTGGCATTGCTCGAGATGCCGAAGGACGTGCTGACCGGCTTCCGCAACTACATCGGCTCGGTGGCCGCCAATCCGGATGCCGGCACGGTTGCGGTGTCGTCACCGCAGGGCAATGCCTTCGCCGTGATCGAGGCAGCGAGCGGCAAGGTGCTCAAGACCAACAGCCTGACCGAGGTCTGCGGCCTGGCCCCCGACCATGACGGCTTCCTTGCCACCACCGGCGCCGGCGTCATCCTGCAGCCCGACGGCAATACGGCGAAGGAGCCGGACTATGTGTGGGACAATCACATGCTGAGGATAGTGAGTAGTGAGTAGTGAGTAGAGGGTCAGCAGCGACCCATCTATATCGCTACTCACTATCTCGCTATTCACTTCACCAACCACTCATGCTCCGCCGCATTGTGGAACTTCCATGTCCGCTTCGGCCCGGCCATGACGTTTAGGTAGTAGAGATCGTAGCCGTGGCAGGCGGCGCAGGGGTGGTAGCCCTTGGGCACCAGCACGACGTCGCCGTCTTCCACCGCCATCGCTTCGTCCAGGGACCGATCATCCGTATAGACGCGCTGGAAGGCGAAGCCCTGCGATGGGTTGAGCCGGTGATAGTAGGTCTCTTCCAGATAGGATTCGGCGGGCAGGTTGTCCTGATCGTGCTTGTGCGGCGGGTAGCTGGATGTATGGCCACCCGGCGTGATCACCTCCACCACCAGCAGCGAATCCGCCGGCTCGCCTTCCGGCAGGATGTTGGTGACATAGCGGGTGTTGGTGCCCTTGCCACGCGTTTCCTGGCCGAGATCGTCGGGCCCGATCACCCGCACCGGCAGGCCGCCATTCAGTCCCGGCGCCGTGCAGACGGCGAGTTCCAGTTCGGTTTCCGCCGTGACCGACCAGTTAGAACCCTGCGGCACATAGACGGACCATGGCTTGCCGTCGAAAGGTGACATGCGTTCGCCGAGCAGGCCGAGTTCCTGCCCGCCGGCTGTTGCCTTGCCCTTGCCGGTGACGAACACCAGGCAGGCCTCGCGGTCGCCCGTCTCGCCGGACACGCTTTGTGCTGGCGCCAGCCGGTGCAGGTCGAAACCGACATGGGTCCAGCCGGCGTTCTGCGGCGTGACGTTGGCGACATGGCCATGGCCTTTCCTGGCCTTCACCAGCAGGTTCGACATGTTCGTTCCTCAATCCCTGTTTCGAGGGGTCCTGTTGTCGGGAGTCCCGGTTTCGGGCGTCTTGGTTTCACCTGGCTGTTGGCTTCCGTCGTCGGGCTTGTAGCTGATCAGGAACGTCCACACGGCGTAGACGGCCATGCCTCCGACAAGCGTGCCCCAGAATGGCGTTCCCACCGCGAATTCGACGGCCGACCAGATCACGCACACCGCAATCACCGCGAGCCGGCGCCACAATGGCCGGAAGAAGGGATGCTGGTTGTCCTTGTTCATCGCGATGTCCGTTCTTCAGCTGGTAGGGAAACCCTGTGTCTCTACCGTATAGCCTGCCGCAGTCATCACGCGCATCAGTTCCTTGTGTCCGACCTGGGCCATCTTCAGGGGCGGATTCTTCTTCGGATCCTGCTCGGCTTCGACGACGAACCAGCCTTCATATCCATAGCCGGCAAATTTCTGCACGATCGCACCGAAATCCAGCGACCCGTCACCCGGTACGGTGAAGGCGCCGAGTGCCACCGCATCGAGGAAGGATTGCTTCTGCCAGTCCAACGCCTTGATGACGTCCATCCGCACGTCCTTCACGTGCACATGGTTGATGCGCCGGTGATGATTGTCGATGGCGCGCAGGACATCGCCGCCGGCGAAGGCCAGGTGGCCGGCATCCAGCAACAGCGGGATGCCCTCGCCCGAATGCTTCATGAAGGCGTCGAGTTCATGCTCGAACTGCACCACCGCCGCCATATGGTGGTGGTAGGAGAGCGGCATGCCTTGTCCGGCACACCACTCGCCGAACTCCGTTACCTTGCGGGCATAGGCTTTCATCTCGTCATCGCTCAGCACCGTCTTAGTGGCGAGCGGCCTGGAACGGTCGCCCTGGATCGAGCGACCGACCTCGCCATAGACGATGCAGGGCGCATCGACCGCCTTGAACAGATCGATCATCGGCGCGATGCGGTCCTTGTTGGCCGCGAGCTCTTCGTTGACCAGCGTGCCGGAAAACCAGCCGCCGCACAGCGTGACATCAGCCTTTCTCAGGATCGGCAGCATCTCTTCCGGCGTGCCCGGAAAACGACGGCCTTGTTCCATGCCGGTGAAGCCGGCCGAGCGCGATTGCCTCAGGCATTCCTCGAGCGACACGTCATCGCTCAGTTCCACGAGGTCGTCGTTCCACCACGCGATGGGGGACATGCCCAGTTTGGCTTTCAATTCATAAACTCCGGTCTCGATGATTGGGCCGCAAACTCAGTCGCCGACGCGCTGCAGCCTGCGCTTTTCCTCATAGCCCTTGCGGGCGGCGGCGACTTCCTTGCGGGCGCTCACTTCCGGCACCGCCACATCCCACCAGTACCCGCCGGCCTCGGTCGAGATCAGGGGATCGGTGTCGATGACGACCACCGTCGTGCGGCTGTTCGTCTTCGCCTTCTCCAATGCGTTTTCAAGGTCGGCGATCGAGGAGACCTTCTGCGAGATCGCGCCGAGGCTTGCGGCATGGGCGGCGAAGTCGATATCGGGCAGCGTCTCGTGGCGCGCGTCCTTGAGCAGGTTGTTGAAGTTGGCGCCGCCGGTCGCCATCTGCAGCCTGTTGATGCAGCCATAGCCGCGATTGTCGAGCAGGACGATGGTGAGCTTCAGGCCGAGCATCACCGAGGTGGCAATCTCGGAATTGAGCATGAGGTAGGAGCCGTCACCAAGCATGACGACGACCTCCTGTTCCGGCTTCGCCATCTTGGCGCCGAGTGCGCCGGCGATCTCGTAGCCCATGGTCGAGAAGCCGTATTCGGCATGGTAGGAACCCGGCGCGCCGGCCTGCCACAACTTGTGCAGTTCGCCTGGCAGCCCGCCGGCGGCATGCAGCACGGTGACGCCGGAACCCAGCGCGCGCTGAACCGCGCCGATCACCTGCGCGTCGGAAGGATAGGCTGCATTGGTGGCGGCGGTGACCTTGGCTGCTGCTGCCTGCCACTCGTTCTTGCCCTCGGTGGCGTTCTCCGTCCAGCTCGCCGGGGCTTTCCAGCCCCGCAGACCGGCGGCCAGTTCAGCCAGGCCCTCGGCGGCATCGGCGACCAGCGGCAATGCACGATGTTTGCCGGCGTCGAAAGGCTGCGTGTTGAGGCCGATGATGGTCTTGGCCCCATTCTGGAACAAGGCCCAGGAGCCGGTGGTGAAATCCTGCAGCCGGGTGCCGATCGCAAGGACGACATCGGCCTCTTCGGCCAGCCGGTTGGCGGCCGTGGTGCCGGTGACGCCGACAGCCGCCATGTTGAGCGGGTGGCTGTCCGGCAGGGAGGACTTGCCGCCCTGCGTCTCGCAGACCGGGATGCCGGTGGCATCGACGAAGCGTGCCAGCTCGGCGGAGGCACCGGAATAGAGCACGCCGCCGCCCGCGATCACCAGCGGTTTCCTGGCGGCCTTCAAAGCCGCGACGGCTTCATTCAGTTCGGTGCGGTCCGGGCGGGGCCGGCGCACCTGCCAGACACGCTCCTCGAAGAAGCGTTCGGGATAGTCATAAGCTTCTGCCTGGACATCCTGGCATAGCGAGAGCGTCACCGGGCCGCATTCGGCCGGATCGGTCAGCACCTGCATGGTGCGGGCGAGTGCCGGGATGATCTGTTCAGGCCGGGTGATGCGATCGAAGTAGCGGGAGACCGGCCGGAAGCAGTCGTTGACGGAAACCGTGCCGTCCGAGAAATCCTCGGCCTGCTGCAGCACCGGGTCGGGCAGGCGATTGGCGAAGACGTCGCCCGGCAGCAGCAGCACCGGCAGCCGGTTGACATGGGCGAGCGCCGCGGCCGTGACCATGTTGACCGCGCCTGGACCGATCGAGGTGGTGGCAGCCATGAAGCGACGGCGGAAATGCGCCTTGGCATAGCCGATCGCGGCATGTGTCATGGCCTGCTCGTTGTGGGCGCGGAAGGTCGGCAGGTCGTCGCGATGCTGATAGAGCGCCTCGCCGATGCCGGCGACATTGCCGTGGCCGAAAATCGCCCAGACACCGCCGAAGATCGGCAGTTTCTCGCCGTCGATCACGGTCATCTGCGCGGCAAGAAAGCGGGTAAGCGCCTGCGCCATGGTCAGGCGGACGGTTCCGGTCATGTCGTCTCTCCTCCCGGTTTCCCTTATGCCGCCTTGCGTCCACGCGCGGCAAGCCAGGCGCCGGTCAATTCCTCGAAGCGTCGTGCCATGTCGTCGATGGCCTGCTCGTCACTCATTTTGCCGGCAAGCCATTGTTCGGCCGCATGCACGAAAATGGTACGGCCCACGGCAAAACCCTTGACGATCGGTGCCTGTGCCGTGGCCGCAAAGGCCGCCTCCAGCTCATTCAGCGGTGCTTCCAGGCCGAGCAGGACGACGCCACGACAGAATGGATCGTTGCGCACGATCGTCTCCTCAACTTTCGCCCAGGCGCCGGCTGAAGCCTGCGGTTCCAGCTTCCACCAGTCGGGCTTGATGCCGAGTGCATAAAGCTCTTCCAGGGCACGCGGAATGGTGTCGTCGTCAACCTTGCCATGCTTGCCGGCGATGATCTCGACCAGCAGTTCCCGACCGACCTTGCGCGCGGCCTCGAACAGCGCGCGCAGTTTCTCCTGCTGCTCCCTTTTCAGAGCCTCCGGATCGTCGGGATGGTAGAAACACAGGCATTTGATGCAGTGATCGACAGGCCAGTCGACAAGCTGCGAACCAATGTCCTGGCTGAATTCGAAGCGCAGCGGCCGTGATCCCGGCAGTTCGACCGGACGGCCGAGCCAGGCGAAGGGATGGCGGGCAAATTCGAACATTGCCTCGCGGCCGTGTTTCTCGTCGATCAGCATGCCGTAGCCGTCGCGCCCGGCTGCGACCCTGGCTGCTGCCTGCACCGCCAGCACCTTGAAGGCGTTGATGCGCGAGACATCCGTGCCGGCTTTGCTCGCGATGTCTTCCAGCTGGACGCGATGGTCGCAGGCCAGCGCCATCAGCAGCGGGATGTCGCGGCGGCGGGTCGTCGCCCAATGCACATGGTTGATCGCCTCGTCCTTGCGCAGGGCCAGATGTTTCGAGCCGTTCTTCAGGAAGAACTGCAGTTCCGTGAACGTCGGATATTCCGGTGCGCAGAGCAGACGCGACACCGCGAATGCCCCGCAGGCATTGGCCCAGGTGGCGGCTGTCGCGAGATCCTCGCCCCCGAGCCAGCCGCGCAGGAAGCCGGACATGAAGGCGTCGCCGGCACCGAGCACATTGTAGATTTCGATGGGGAAGCCGTCGCCGACGATGCCGTCTTCGAGGTCATCGCTGATCGGTCCGTCATAGACGATGCAGCCCTTGGCGCCGCGCTTGAGCACGATGGTGGCCGCCGACAGTGAACGGATGGTCTTCAGCGCCGCCAGCAGGTCAGCTTCGCCCGATGCGATCAGCACTTCTTCTTCCGTGCCGACGATCAGGTCGCAATCCGGCAGCACGGTCTTCAACTGTGCCGAGACACGATCGGATTTGATGTAGCGGCCGAACCCTTCGGCATGGCCGGCCAGGCCCCACAGGTTCGGGCGATAGTCGATGTCGAACACCACCTTGCCGCCATTCGCCTTGGCGATGCGGATTGCCTTGCGCTGGGCGGCGTCGCTGTTGGGGCGCGAGAAATGCGTGCCGGTCACGACGATGGCCCTGGCCGATGCGACGAAAGCCTCATCGACGTCGTCTTCGGACAGCGCCATGTCGGCACAGTCGGAACGGTAGAAGATCATCGGTGAGACGCCCTCGTCCTCGACCGAAAGCAGCACCAGGGCCGTCAAGCGGTCAGGATCGGGGCGAAGGCCGTCGACATTGACCTTTTCGCGACGCAGCTGTTCGCGGATGAAGCGGCCCATCTGCTCGTCGCCGACGCGCGTCAGCAGTGCCGATTTCAAGCCGAGCCGCGCGGTTCCGACCGCGATGTTGGCCGGGCAGCCGCCGACCGACTTGGCGAAGGAGGTGATGTCTTCCAGCCGGGAACCGATCTGCTGACCGTAGAGATCCACCGAGGCGCGGCCGATGGTGATGACGTCGAGCGCCTTGTCGGCGCCGCGAAGGCTCGCCATGCTTTCCTCCCTGAAACGACAGGTTTTCTGGCGTCCCGGGACGCCGTCCGTACTCCAGCTATGAAATATTAATTCCATTCCACAGTCAATATGGAATGGATGAGCTATTTTTGGAATTCACGTTCCATTGCGCCGTTCGGCCGTCGCTACGGCCAGCGTCATCGCCAGCGCCATGGTCGCCGACAGCGAGCGGAAGCCGGCGCAATCGGCTTCCGCCACTTCGAACCAGACCTTGGCCGACTGGGCGAGCGGGGAAAAGGCGCTGTCGGTGATGGCAACCACCGGCACGCCCTGGTCGGAGAGCATGCGCGCATAGTCCACCGTCTGGGAGGCATAGGGCGAGAAGCTGATGGCCACCACGGCATCCTTCGGCGTGGCGAAGGACATGATCTCGGGATCGAGACCCGCGGCGGATTCGACCAGCGTGTAGCGGATCTTCAGCTTGCCGAGTGCGTAGGCCATATAGGAGGTGATCGGGTAGGAACGGCGGCGAGCAACCAGATAGATGGTCTCGGCCTTGGCCAGTATGTCGACGGCGCGATCAAGCAGGCCATCGTCGAGCGCGCGCGATACGACTTCGAGCGACCGTGTCGCGGACTCGACGAAGCCGTCGAGGATGGTACGGTTCTGGGTGACGCCACCGCCGCGCAGCGCCTTCAGCCGGTCTTCATAAGATACGGTGCGTTCGCGCAGCCTTTCGCGAAACACCGATTGCAGGCTGGTGAAGCCGTCGAAACCGAGGAACTGCGCGAAGCGGATAAGGGTGGAAGGTTGCACGCCGGCGGAAGCGGCGATGCTCGCGGCCGTGCCGAAGGCGATTTCGTCAGGATTGTCGAGTGCATAGGCCGCGATCTGCGCGATGCGCTTCGGCAGCGCGGAACGCTTTTCCAGAACGAGGTTGCGGAGCGATTCGTAGTCTTGCGGCAGGCGAGGGTTCATGGGCTCAAGAATCCCCTGTTCTGTCTCCAATCGCAAGAGCATAGCGGTTCGCGCAAAAGATGCCATCCGAAATGGATCATATATTCCATAATGCATGAAAATGGACTAAAGAGTTCACGTGATATCGTCGTACAGTCAGGGAGAGAGTGCATGATCGGCGTCGGCTTGATCGGAACCGGCTTCATGGGCAAGTGTCACGCGCTGGCCTGGACGTCGGTGCGTACCGTCTTTGGCGATGTCGAACCGGTGCGGCTTGTCCATCTCGCCGAGGCCAGTGCGGAACTGGCTCGACAGCGTGCCGACGAATTCGGCTTCGACAGGGCCTCCAGCGACTGGCGCCGGCTGATCGAGGATTCGTCCGTCGATGTCGTTTCGATCACCACGCCGAACCAGTTCCATCCCGAAATGGCCATTGCCGCCCTCGAGGCAGGCAAGCATGTCTGGTGCGAGAAGCCGATGGCGCCATCCTTCGCTGATGCCGAAGCGATGCTGGCGGCGGCACGCCGCTCCGGCAGGGTCGCGGCGCTCGGCTACAACTATATCCAGGGCCCGACGGTCCGGCACATCCGCACACTCCTCGACGAAGGCGTCATCGGCGACATCAGCCATCTGCGCATCGAGATGGATGAGGACTTCATGGCTGCCCCGGAAACGCCGTTCAACTGGAAGCACGAGGCCGCTTCCGGCTACGGTGCGCTGGACGACTTCGCCGTGCATCCGCTGTCGCTGGTCAAGGCGCTGTTCGGGCGTGTCGCCAGCGTCATGTGCGACATGGCCAGGCCTTTTGCCGACCGCGCTCTGGCCGGTGGTGGCCGCCGCGCCGTCGAGACCTATGATATCGCCAGCAGCCTGATCCATCTCGACAATGGCGTCTCGGGCACATTGCTGGTCAATCGTTCTGCCTGGGGACGCAAGGGCCGCATCGCCGTGCAGATCTTCGGTTCGAAAGGCTCGATCCTGTTCGACCAGGAGCGGTTCAACGAGTTCCAGCTCTATGTCACTTCGGATCGTGCCACCGAGCAGGGCTACCGCACCATCCTGGCGGCACCCATCCACAAGCCCTATGACCGTTTCATCCCGGCGCCGGGTCATGGGCTGGGCTTCAACGATCTCAAGACGATCGAGTGCCGTGAACTGATCCGCCGCATCCGTGGCGAAGAGGCAAACCTCATCGAGTTCGAAGAAGGGCTGGAAATCGAGCGCACCGTGCACGCCATGGCCCGCTCATTCGCGGAAAAGCGCTGGGTCGACGTGCGCTGAGATGCCTGGCGACGAAGACGCTTCCGACGCCAGGCAAACTTTTTACGCCGCGCCGGGCCGCTTCGCGATCAGCGCATGGCGTGCGGCGCGGCGATGTTCGACCGCATCGGCAAGGTCGCGCAGCACCGTCTCCGTCGTTGCCCAGTCGATGCAGCCGTCGGTGATGCTCTGGCCATAGACCAGCGGCTTGCCGGGAACGACATCCTGCCGGCCGGCGACGAGATTGCTTTCGATCATCAGGCCGATGATGCGCTCGTCGCCCGCCGCGACCTGTGCCGCCACGTCGGCCGCGACCATCGGCTGGTTCTCCGGCTTCTTGTTGCTGTTGGCATGGCTGACATCGATCATCAGCTGTGGCGCGAGACCGACGCGCGCGAGTTCCGCGCTTGCCGCCTCGACGCTTGCCGCGTCGTAGTTCGGCGCAAGCCCGCCACGCAGGATGACGTGGCAATCCTCATTGCCGGTGGTGGCCGCGATCGCACTGCGTCCACCCTTGGTGACCGCCATGAAATGATGCGGGTGCGCGGCGGATTTCACGGCGTCGGCGGCGATGCGGACATTGCCGTCGGTACCGTTCTTGAAGCCGACCGGGCAGGACAGCCCCGATGCCAGTTCGCGATGGATCTGGCTTTCGGTGGTACGCGCACCGATCGCACCCCAGGCAACGAGGTCGGCGATGTATTGCGGCGTCGTCATGTCGAGGAATTCGGTTGCCGCCGGCAGGCCGAGATTGTTGACCGCCGCCAGCACGTTGCGCGCCAGCCTCAGGCCCTTGTCGATGTTGAAGCTGCCGTCGAGATCGGGATCGTTGATCAGGCCTTTCCAGCCGACCGTGGTGCGTGGCTTCTCGAAATAGACCCGCATGACGATCTCGAGCCGGTCGGACAGACTTTCGCGCAACGCCGCCAGACGGTTGGCATAGTCTATGGCCGCGGCCGGATCGTGGATCGAACACGGGCCTACGACGACCAGCAGCCGGTCGTCAGCGCCGGTCAACATGGCATGGATCGCATTGCGCGACGCGGTGACAGTGCGGGTCGCTGTCAGCGTGCGCGGTATCTCCTGCATCACCTGGTCAGGTGTGCTCAGTTCTTTGAGTTCCTTGACCCGAAGGTCGTCTGTGGTGGTCAACACGGCTTTCTGCTCCTGGTTGGGAGACCTGCCGGCTGAAACAAAAAAGCCGCCAGGTCTGGCGGCTGTTCGGATTTTTATGCTGCAATCTTCAGATCGAGCGCAATCCTCCCGCCGCCAGCGAGCTACCGTAGCTAAAGTACCAAAACGAGGCGGTCAGGTGGATCATGGCGTGCCTTGTAGCGGAAGCAGCGGTGTTTGTCACGTGCCTTGTCTCGGGTGGCCAGGGACGGCGCGGTAGTCGTCGCGCGGGTTGACGCCGGCCCGCCTTATTCGCCGATGATGCCCGGCACGTTCTGGTCGTAATCCACCAGTGCTCCAGTCATCACGCCGGACTGCGGTGACAGCATGTAGGTGATGAGGCCCGCCATTTCATGCGTCTTCACCAGTTGCCTCATCGGTGCGGCGGCTTCCGCCTTGGCCAGCCAATCGGCTCCGGCGCCATGGAACCTTGCCTGCGTGTCGGCCTCGCCCGGCGTGTCCATCCAACCCGGCAGCACGGCGTTGCAGCGGATGTGGTTGCGGCGATAGGCGTTGGCGACATTCTTCGTCAGCGTTGCCAGTGCGCCTTTGCTTGCCGAGTAGGAGGACAGGAACGACTGGCCGCCATGCACATTCACCGAAAGCACGTTGACGATGGAACCTGCCTGACCCTTCGCAAGCAGATGCTTGACCAGGCCCTGCATCAGGAAGAATGGCCCGCGCACGTTGATGGCGAACATCTCGTCGAACATGTCGGGCGTGGTTTCGACCAGTGAGCCGCGCGCGGCCGAGGCTGCCGCGTTGACCAGGGCATTCAGGCTGCCGAACCGCGTCACGCCGGTTTCAACGGCAGCAAGACAGGCAGCCGGGTCGGCAAGGTCCGCGCTGATGAAGATCGCTTCGGCGCCCTTCTTTTCCAGTTCGGCCACGGCAGCCCGGCCTTTTGCTTCGGAACGTCCGAGCAGGACCAGTGCCTTGCAGCCCTCATCGACGAGCTGCCGCGCCACGGCCAGCCCAACGCCTTGCGCACCGCCGGTTATCAGCGCGCGCGTCGCGCCGTTGCGTGTATCGAGCGTGATCATCTAGGCCTCCCGGTTTCCTCTATCCGCCCGGCGCCTGCATGCCTCGATCACCGCGATCAGGCAGCCTTTCGGGCAAGACTGTCCTGGATGAAGTCAATGCTGAGACGCAAGGCCTCGACAGGTTTGTCGAGTGCGTGGATTTCAGGCGAAAACGGTTCGAAGGAGAGCGGTCCGCTATAGCCGTTGGAGAGCAGGTCGCGGATTTGCTCGATATTGCCGAGCCGGTCACGGCGGTCGACGAGGATGCGATGCCTGTCCTGCATCTCCTCCGCAGCCAGCGTCGGGTCGACGACGCCTGAGATGTGGACGATGCCTGTGTGCTCGGGAAAGAATTCCTTCTCGCCCGCCAGATGGTGATGGAAGATGTCGTGCACCAGTCTGAAGCGCGCCTCGCCGCCGACTGCTTCGATAGCCGCGACGGCGTCGGCCTTGAGGCGCAGTGACGACGAGGGGAAGCCCAGCGGCTCGATCAGCGCGATCAGCCCGGCCTTGTCTAGCATGGGCAGGATCTCGCCGAGCGAGCGGCGCAACGCCTCGTCGCGCTCGCCTTCTCCATAGCGAGGCGCATCGTTGCGCGGGATCAGACTGATCGATTCCGCGCCTGCCTGTCCCGCCTGGTCGATCAGCAGCTGCACCTTGGCGCGCATTGCTTCCGACCAGGCATTGAAACCATAGGCTTCGGACAATCCGAGCAGGCGTATGCCGTTCGAGCGGGCATAGGCGCCGATCGCTTCCGGTGCTTCACCATCGAAGAACGCGGCGTCGGAAAGCCGTTTGTCGGCCAGGTCATTGCGGAGCTCGACGCCGATGCAGCCCAGCGAGGCGGCGAGGTCCAGAAATTCCCGACAGCTCAGCCGGGGCGTCGCCATATGGTTCAGCGCGAAGGTCAGTTGCGCCGACATCGTTCAGCTCGCCTTGATCGCGACCGTCTTGCCGGTGAGCGCGGACTTGAGTGCTGCATCGGCGATCTTCAGCGCGATCAGGCCATCGATACCACTGGGCGAAGCCTTCCTGCCGGTGGTCGTCGCCTCGATGAAGGTGGCGATCTCATTGGCATAGGCGTCGATGTAGCGGGTCATGAAGAAGTCGTGCAGCGGCGGCCGGGTATAGCCCTTCTCGCTTGCCACTTCGATGGAGACGGGGCGCTGGTTTTCGGCCGCCACCATGCCCTTGGAGCCGTGCACTTCGATGCGCTGGTCATAGCCGTAGGTCGCGCGGCGCGAGTTGGAGATGACCGCCTGCTTGCCCGACGCGGTTTGCAGGATGACGCTGACGGAATCGAAGTCGCCGGCCTCGCCGATCTTCTTGTCGACGAGCACGGAAGCATGCGCCGACACAGCCACCGGCTCCTCGCCGAGCAGGAAACGCGCCATGTCGAAATCATGGATGGTCATGTCGCGGAAGATACCGCCCGAACGCTTGATATAATCGACCGGCGGCGCGCCTGGATCGCGCGAGGTGATCACCACCTGCTCGACCTTGCCGATGACGCCGTCGTCGATCGCCTTGCGCACGGCGGCAAAATGCGGATCGAAGCGGCGGTTGAAGCCGACCATCAACGCCGCCTTGGTCTTGTCGACCACGGCCAGGCATTTCTCGACGCGCTTGACGTCGAGGTCGATCGGCTTCTCGCAGAAGATCGCCTTGCCGGCCTTCGCGAAGCGCTCGATCAGGTCGGCATGGGTATCGGTCGGCGTGCAGATGATGACGGCATCGATGTCCGAAGCCTTCTCGATCGCCTCGATGGAGCGCACTTCCGCGCTATAGCTTGCAGCCAGTTCCTTCGCGGCCTTCTCGAAGGCATCGGCAACGGCGACCAGTTTGGCTTGCGGGTTCGAGCCGACCGCCCGGGCGTGCACCTTGCCGATACGCCCGGCACCGAGGAGACCAAAACGCACTGTCATGACAACCTCATCGATAGGGCTGGAGAGAGCTGGAGCCTTCGTTCACATTTCAGAATGAAAGAACCAGAAATGTTCAGTATGAAATATTTATTCCATATTCCGGAGAGCCGTCAAGCTCCATGCGCATGACAAATGCGCTCTCGAACGTGCAGCGACGTCTCGGCGCGGAACCGCCCGAGGCGATGGGTTGAAAACTAGAACAGCGCCTTGAGTTCGGCCAGCTTGTCGTTGACCAGCCAGCCGTAATAGTTCTCTTCAGGCAGCTTTTCCGGTTCGCCGGCAGCGCGACGGCGGTCGTTTTCGGCCTTCAGCTGGGAAGCACGCGCTTCCGGGTTGCCGACATTGTAGAGCGTGGCGGTAAGGCCTGGGTTCTGCGAGATGTCGAAGCCGGCGATGTTGCGATAGGCTTGGATCGAGGTCTTCACGATCGCCGCGACGTAGGGCAGCGTCATGTCCGGATCCATGATCGTCTTGTAGATCTCGTTGGGGTCGTCGACGTCGAGCTTGGGCAGGCCCGACACCTTGTTGACCATGTCGCTCATCTGCAGCGCCGTCAGCGGATTGAGCTGGCCGAGGCCAAAGGTCTGGCCGGCGTAGTAGGGCTGGAAGAAGGTCGCACCGAAGCGGTCGTTGGGGAAGCTCGTGCCGCCCACGGTCTTGCCTCGGAACGAGCGGTTCCACACCTGCTCGCGGCATTCCCAGATGTCGTTGCTGCCGGTTTCACTGGCGCATTTGGCGAATTCCGGCCGCCGGATGAATTCGGAGACGTCTTCGCCCTTATAGGCGAAGGTCAGCTTCGAGGAGAGGTAGGACATCGCCTTGACGTAATAGGTCTGCAGGCGGTCATAGGCGCCGACATTGTAGGTGTGCTCGCCGACCAGCGCTCCGACGATATGGATGGGATCGACACCATAAGCCGCAGCGGCCTTCTTGATCTTGCCGCGCAGCTCGGCGTCATTCTGCAGCAGCGCGTAGACCTTGCGATACTTGGCCTCGAAGGAGGTATTGGTCGCCTTGGTGCGCTTGGTCGAGGAGCCGGGGATCGGTGGCTGCTCGGCATTGCGGTTGCCAGGCGGCACCAGCGTGGCCGCATGCGCCGCGGCCAGCATCGTTACACTCAGCACCGAAGCGACAAGGAAGGAGACCAGTTTCTTCATCAGCGACCGCTCGAAATCGTGCAATCCAGGAACCCGCGACGCCGGAAGGGCCCCACGCTGGATTTGCTCTAGGAAAAGCAGGCAGGCGAGTCGAGCCTTTCGTGCGGGATTGCGGCGAAAGGCGTAAGCCTGCTTCCATTTAGCCACACCGGGCGTCGTGACGCTGGCCGGTATCCAGCGATGGACCTACACCTCGCGCGCAAGCCTAGCCGAGGGCTGATGTCTTCAGGAACTGCACAAATTCCTCGACGAGCCCGGCACACATTCCCTGCTGCGGCACATCAAGCATAAGCACCAGCTCCGAGAGCTCGTCTTTCGAAAGCGGACCCTGTTCTCCACTCACGCTTCCATACTCAGCGGTGCCACGCGAGGCGATGGATCGGTTGAGGCCGTAGTCCTTGATCTGTCCGTTGACCGAGAGCTGGAGCCACAGCGAACCGCCGTCCGACGCGGCGGCACAGTTCACGACGGTAACGAGAGGCCGCCTGATGGTCGTCATATCGAGTTCCGATGCATGAGGCCGCCAGGCGGCCTCCTGTCACAGGGCACGGGACTACAGGATGAAGCGCGACAGGTCGGTGTTCTTCGACAGGTCTCCGACATGCTTCTTCACATAGTCGGCGTCGATCGTCACCTTGCTGCCGTTGCGGTCCGGCGCGTCGTAGGAGATCTCGTCCAGCACGCGTTCCATCACCGTCTGCAGCCGGCGTGCGCCGATGTTCTCGACCGTAGCGTTGAGGTCGACGGCAATGCCGGCCAGCGAATCGATGGCATCGTCGGTGAAGTCCAGCTCGACGCCTTCGGTCTTCATCAGCGCGATGTACTGCTTGATCAGGCTGGCCTCGGTCTCCGTCAGGATGCGCACGAAGTCTTCCTTCTCCAGCGCCCTCAGTTCGACGCGGATCGGCAGGCGGCCCTGCAGTTCCGGCAGCAGGTCGGACGGCTTGGAGACGTGGAAAGCGCCGGAAGCGATGAACAGGATATGGTCGGTCTTCACCGGCCCGTACTTGGTCGCCACCGTCGTGCCTTCGACGAGCGGTAGCAGGTCGCGCTGCACGCCTTCGCGCGAAGGCCCGCCCGAAACGTCGGAGCGCGCCGCGATCTTGTCGATCTCGTCGAGGAAGACGATGCCGTCATTCTCGGCCGCTTCCAGGGCGCGACGCACCACTTCGTCCTGGTCGAGCAGCTTGTCGGACTCGTCCTGGATCAAAAGGTCGTAGCTTTCCTTGACCGTGGTCTTGCGCATCTTGGTACGCTTGCCGCCCATCGCCTTCGACAGCATGTCGTTGATGTTGAGCACACCGACACCTGCCGGCATGCCGGGGATTTCGAAACCGGGCATGCCGCCGTTGCCGGTATCGGTCACCTCGATCTCGATCTCCTTGTCGTCCAGTTCGCCGTCGCGCAGCTTCTTCTTGAAGCTCTCGCGGGTCGCCGGCGAGGCCGTCTTGCCGACCAGGGCCTCGAGCACACGCTCCTCGGCGTTGACGTGTGCGCGCGCCTTGACGTCCTCGCGCATCTTCTCACGCACCAGGCCGATGCCGACCTCGACCAGGTCGCGCACGATCTGCTCGACGTCGCGGCCGACATAGCCGACCTCGGTGAACTTGGTCGCCTCGACCTTGACGAAGGGCGCGCCCGCCAGCTTGGCGAGGCGGCGCGAGATCTCGGTCTTGCCGACGCCGGTAGGTCCGATCATCAGGATGTTCTTCGGCATCACCTCTTCGCGCATCTGGCCTTCCAGCTGCTGGCGGCGCCAGCGGTTGCGCAGCGCGATGGCGACGGCGCGCTTGGCATCCTTCTGGCCGATGATGAAACGGTCGAGTTCGGAAACGATTTCGCGGGGAGAGAAATTGCTCATGAAATTACACGTCTACACTTGTTTGATGGGAGGAAGTTTGTCGAGCACGGATGTGGGGAGCGTGGGGCGTACGATCAAGCGCCTGATATGCTGCCAGCCTGCGCCGAAGGTTATGATCAAGGCGCCAACCACCAGCAGGATCAGGGCGAAAGGCGGAATGCCGGTGCTGTTGGCCGTCGAATTGACCAGATAGTAGATGCCGAGCGACCCGAAATAGGCAAGCGTCGGCACCAGCAGCGATCGGCGATCAATGGCAAGCGCCACATAGACAAAGGCGATGATGAGGATCGCCAGCATGATCGTGGCGTTGGCGTCGGGTTCGATGCGGCCCATCACGACGTCCTGACCGGTTGCCATGATGAAGAGCGGATGCACCAGCATCGGCGCCGAAACGACATGCAGCCAGAATGCGCAGTCGGACCAGATCTTGCGACGTTCGCGGTCATACACGTCCAGCGCGACGGCCGTGCCGAAGACGATCAGGCCGCAGATCAGCGGCATGTAGAGTGCTGCCCGCATCAGCTCCGGCATGTCCTCCAGTCGCGGCGGTGCAACCGCGCCTGTGGTCACCCCATCGTAAAGCATGAGCGCGGTCTGCAGGAAGGCGAGCAGTGTCGCGGCGATCGCGAAAACGCCGGCAAGAATGGGTACCCTGAAGCGCCAGAAATAGAGCGCGACCGCCGCCATGACACCACCGAGGAACAGATAGCCGGCGCCCGAGACCTGCTGGCGGAGCGCCAGCAGCTGCCAGATCGATTCCGGCTTCTGGATCGGATAGCGCGCGAAGATCTCCAGTTCGAGCGCGACGGTGAAGGAGATGACGAAGAACAGGCTGAGCACCGTCGATGACAGTTTCATGCGGTGCTGGCGGGTGACGACCTCGGCGAGGCCCCAGGAAAACACCACGATCAGCGCGGCGATCCACAGCCGCTGGCCGGGCAGCAGCGTGTTGAGCACGAAATAGAAGCCGACCGTCAGCAGGACCGTACCGACGGTCACGAACAGATCGTTGCCGCCGCCGATCAGCCGCAGGTTTTCCTCGGCCGACTCCGAAGCGTCTTCCGCATTGAAGGAGCCGCTGCGTTCCAGCGCGTAAAGCCGGTCGCGCTGCTGCGTGGTGATGACGCCCTGGGTGACGGCGCTGTCGAGCGTTTCCTGGCTGATCACAACGGATACCCAATCATCATGCGGCCCCTTGCCAGGCTTTGACCGCTTCCAGCGGATAGACCAGCATCAGCACGTTGAGGGTGAGGTTGTCGCGGACCATATAACCCGTGCCGACCTCGAACAGAATGGCGATGGTCACGACCAGCCAGACGGGAAGATAGCGGGCAGCGGCGAAGCCCGCCACCATGGCCAGCGTGTCGGACACCGAATTGATGATGGAGTCGCCGAAATAGTCGAGCGAGATCGTGCCGGCACGATAGCGGTCGATGATGAGAGGGCTGTTCTCCAGGATCTCCCAGCCACCCTCGACCATCAGTGCAAAGGCTAGCCGGAGCCAGATCGACGAGCGCGGGAACAGGAATTTCGCCAGCGCATAGAACAGGAAGCCGTGGATGATGTGCGAGGGCGTATACCAGTCGGCGATGTGCTGGGAGTTCTCCGAACTCTGCACGATGCCGTGCCACAGCTTGACGGTACCGCAGGTGCAGATCGCCGGATGGCCCTGGAAGTAGAGGACCAGTGCCTGGATGCCGATCAGCGCCGCGGCAATGGCGAGCCCGGCCGGCCAGGCCAGTCGCTGATGCAGTGGCAGATCGCCGGTGCCGGCTGCGGTCATTCGGCGTCCGCGTCGTCTGGATTGTCGATCGCCATCAGCAGTGCGTTCCCGCCGTTCTCCGTCTTGAAACGACGGACGGGATGGAAGCCGACTTTTTCATAGACTCTGACCGCAGCCTTGTTGGCCGGGTCCGGGTCGAGGATGACGCGCGGCGCACCTTCCTCGAACAGCATCTCCACGAATTCCGTGATCAATCGGGTGCCGTGGCCTTTGCCGATCAGCTCGGGTTCGCCGATGAACTGGTCGATGCCGAGCGTGCCGGTCGGCTGGTCCTGGAATGGGTTCTCGCCCTCGTCGAGATGCGGGTCATAGCTCTGGATGAAGCCGATCGGCCTGCCGTCCAGTTCGATGATGAAAGGCTCGGTGTCGACGCTGTCGATCGTCTCGGCGATGCCTTTCATCTCTGTTGCCTTGTCGCCCCACCATGCCGCGACATGCGGCATGACGAGCCAGCGCGCCAGAAGCGGCATGTCCTCATGCGTCAGTGGACGAAAGCCGTAGCTGGGCGCCTTTGGGGAATTCACGATCAGGCGGCGTCCAGTGTTTCGACGACGAAATTGTGGTTGGTGTAGACGCAGATGTCTGCCGCGATCTGCATGGCCTTGCGGGCGATCTCCTCGGCATCCTTGTCGGTGTCGATCAGCGCGCGTGCGGCGGCGAGCGCATAGTTGCCGCCCGAGCCGATCGCCATCACGCCCTGTTCCGGCTCCAGCACGTCGCCATTGCCGGTCAGCGCCAGCGAGACATTCTTGTCGGCCACCAGCATCATGGCTTCGAGCCGGCGCAGGTAACGATCGGTGCGCCAGTCCTTGGCGAGTTCGACGCTCGCGCGCATCAGCTGGTCGGGATATTGCTCGAGCTTGGCTTCCAGCCGCTCCAGGAGCGTGAAGGCATCTGCCGTCGCGCCGGCGAAACCGGCGATCACCGAGCCGCCCTTGCCGATGCGGCGCACCTTGCGTGCATTGCCCTTCATGATGGTCTGGCCAAGGCTGACCTGGCCGTCGCCGGCGATCACCACCTTGCCGCCCTTGCGCACGGTGACGATGGTCGTGGAGTGCATGGAACGTTCGTCTGACATATGTTGCTCCGATTCCGCGCCATCCCTTCCGAGGCGATTGGCGCGCTACGAGTTGAGTTGCGGCATATGTATGCAGCGCCATCCCGTTTGCAAACCCGGAATGGAGCCACGACCCAACCCGACTCCACTTCACGATAGACTGCGAAGGCATATGTTTCGACTGGCAGTTTTGGCAACTGGCAATCGCCGGATCATGCTGTTAGAACGCACTCGTTTTCCTGTAGCGAGGATGAGGTCATGGCACCCCGTTCGGCCGAAATCAGCCGCAAGACCAAGGAAACCGACATCGCCGTGTCGGTTCATGTCGACGGCACCGGCAAGTCCGACATTTCGACCGGGGTCGGCTTCTTCGACCACATGCTCGACCAGCTGTCGCGCCATTCGCTGATCGACATGACGGTGAAGGCGACAGGCGACCTGCACATCGACGACCACCACACTGTCGAAGACACCGGCATCGTCATCGGCCAAGCCCTGGCCAGGGCGCTTGGCGAGCGGCGCGGCATCATGCGTTATGCCTCGATCGATCTTGCCATGGACGAGACGCTGACGCGTGCCGCGGTCGACGTGTCGGGCCGGCCGTTCCTGGTCTGGAACGTTGTTTTTTCGGCGCCGAAGATCGGCACTTTCGACACCGAACTGGTGCGCGAATTCTTCCAGGCGCTGTCGCAGCATGCCGGCATCACGCTGCATGTGACGAACCACTACGGCGCCAACAACCATCACATCGCGGAAACCTGCTTCAAGGCTGTCGCGCGCGCGCTGCGGGCTGCGCTCGAGAGTGATCCGCGCCAGCCGGACGCGGTTCCTTCCACCAAGGGTTCGCTGCAGGGGTAGAGACCGTTTCGAAATTGATCAGGCCGAGGCGAAAATGATGAGAAACGAGCACCGAAGCGGAGCGTACATGGCGCTACGAGAGCATCGGAGCGCAGTTTCTTGTCGTTTGCAGCCCGGCCTCATCAATTTCCAAGCGGTCTCTTAGTCATGGCCAGTTTTATCGTCATGGAACCACCTTCCGATGGCCTCGGCACGAGGCCTGAAGGGACACGGTTGATCCGTGACGGGTTCTCCTGGCTGGCCTTCATCCTGCCCCCGTTCTGGCTGCTGTGGCATCGCCTCTGGTTCGCCGCCGTATTGGCTTTCATCGTCCTCGGCGCGCTGTCCTTCGTCGGCGAAAGCCAGGGGCTGGCGGTTGCCGGTTCGCTGCTGACCCTGCTCGTCTCCCTCGTCGTCGGCTTCGAAGGGGCGGCATTGCGGGCCGCGGCACTGCGCCGCGCGGGCTGGACAGAATGGGGCGTGGTCGAGGCGGAAAATCTGGCCGACGCGGAAACCCGCTACGCATTCGGGCGCGAGACCTCCGAGCCTGCGGTCGAGCCGACAGAGTTTCGCCAGACGATCGTGCCCGCCGCCAATCCCGCGCGCTCGGTGCAGACCGGCATGGCGCTTGGACTTTCCCATCCCGGACGACACTGACATGCTGGTTGCCATCATCGACTACGGCTCGGGCAATCTGCGCTCGGCCACCAAGGCCTTCGAGCGCGCCGCGCGCGAAGCAGGCGTCGCCGCCGATATCGAACTGACCGCGGACGCGGCGCGGGTACGCCATGCCGACCGCATCGTGCTGCCGGGCGTCGGCGCATACGCGGATTGCGCCGCCGGCCTGCATGCGGTCGACGGCATGTGGGAAGCCGTGCAGGAGGTCGCCATCGCCAAGGCCCGGCCTTTCCTGGGCATCTGTGTCGGCATGCAGCTGATGTCGGAGCGTGGTCTGGAAAAGACGGTCACCGAGGGCTTCGGCTGGATCGGCGGCGACGTCAAGGAGATCAGGCCTGCTGACGCCGCGCTCAAGATCCCCCAGATCGGCTGGAACACCATCGCGGTGAAGCGGGAACACCCGCTGTTTGCCGGCATACCGACAGGTCCGGACGGGCTTCACGCCTATTTCGTCCATTCCTACCATCTCGATGCGCGCGATCCGAACGAGGTGCTTGCCGAGGCCGACTACGGTGGGCTGGTGACGGCCGCGGTTGCACGCGACAACCTTGCCGGCACGCAGTTCCATCCCGAGAAGAGCCAGGCGCTCGGCCTCGCCCTGATCGCCAATTTCCTGCGCTGGAAGCCTTGAGGAGGATATCGTGAGCAAGAAGGGCTACTGGATGGCCATGATCGATGTCCAAGACCTCGACATCTACAAGACGTACATCGAAACCAATGGTGCGGCCTTTGCCAGATACGGCGCCAAATTCCTGGTGCGTGCCGGCCGCCACACCGAGCCGGAAGGCCCGACCGGCAACCGGCATGTCATCATCGAGTTCGAGTCCTACGAGACGGCGCTCGCCTGCTACAACTCGCCGGAATACCAGGAAGCTCTGAAGCATCGTCTGGCCGGATCGGTCGGCAAGGTCGCCATCGTCGAGGGGGCATAGATGATCCTTTTTCCGGCAATCGATCTGAAGGACGGCAAGTGCGTTCGCCTGAAACTCGGCGACATGGATACGGCCACCGTCTACAACGAGGATCCCGCCGACCAGGCGCGTGCCTTCGAGGCGCAAGGTTTCGAATGGCTGCACGTCGTTGATCTCAACGGCGCCTTCAAGGGCAAGAGCGTCAACAGCGCAGCGGTCGGTGCCATCCTGAAGGCGACCAGAAATCCGGTGCAGCTCGGCGGCGGCATCCGCACCTTGCCGCAGATCGAGGATTGGCTGGATCGCGGGCTTGCCCGCGTGATTCTCGGCACAGTCGCCGTGCGCGATCCCGAACTGGTCAAGGAAGCCTGCCGGGCATTTCCCGGCAAGGTTGCCGTAGGCATCGATGCGAAAGGCGGCAAGGTGGCGGTTGAAGGCTGGGCGGAAGCCTCCAGCCTTGGCGTGGTCGAGCTTGCCAAGAAGTTCGAGGGGGCCGGCGTCGCCGCCATCATTTACACCGACATCGACCGCGACGGCGTGCTCACCGGCATCAACTGGGATTCGACCATCGACCTCGCCGAAGCGGTCTCCATCCCGGTCATCGCGTCCGGCGGACTGGCTTCGATCGCCGACATCGTGCGCATGACCATGCCTGATGCCGCCAGGCTTGAAGGTGCCATTTCCGGCCGCGCTCTCTACGACGGCCGCATCGATCCTGCCGAGGCGCTGGCGATCCTGAAAGGCAAGACGAAGGAGGCTGCCTGGTGAAGCTGTCGATCATCCTCGCTTCCTACGACAGTGGGCATTTCCATGGCGGCTGCGGCCAGGGCCCCGACGCTCTGATTGCCGGCGGACTGGTCGAAGCGCTGACGCTCGCCGGCCACGAAGTCGACGTGGAAGACATTGGCAAGGTTGGCGATGAGCCGGGTCGTGAGATCGCGACCGGGTTCGCGGTCTGCAACGCGGTCGCCAAAAAAGTGCGCGCCGTGGGCGAAGATGGCCGGTTTCCTGTCGTCCTGACGGGCAATTGCCTGACCGCTGCGGGAGCGGTTGCCGGCGAGGATGCCGATTCCATCATCTGGGCCGACCAGCATGGCGACCTCAACACGCCAGAAACCTCGATCTACGGCTTCCTTGACGGCATGGCGCTGTCGACGGTGCTCGGCCTGTGCTGGAAACCGATGGCGCTCGAGATACCGGGCTTCAAGCCGATCGATCCGTCACGCTGCATCCTGGTCAATGCACGCGACCTCGACCCGGATGAAAAGAAGCTGCTGGAGACCTTGCCGGTCATCCGCACAGAGTGCGGTGGCGCCGTGGGAGCCGTCACCAGGCTGAAGGCGGCCGGTGCGACGCGCACCCACATGCATATCGACCTCGACGTGCATGACCCGAAGGAACTGCAGGCCAACCGCTACACGACGGAAGGCGGCCCGAACCCGGTGCAGCTGCGCCGCGCAGCCTGCATCATGGCCAAGGACGTGCCGGTCGTCGGCATTACCATCTCGGCCTACGATCCCGCCTTCGATGCCCAGGCCGAAGTGCCGCCCCTGGTCGGACAGTTGCTCACCGAGCTGCTCGCCACGGTAGAGGAACCGGGAGCTGCCCTGTGACGCTGAAGGCGAGAGTCATCCCGTGCCTGGATGTCAAAGATGGCCGTGTTGTGAAAGGCGTCAATTTCGTCGACCTGGTCGATGCCGGCGACCCGGTGGAAGCCGCCAAGGCCTATGATGCGGCCGGTGCCGACGAGCTCTGCTTCCTCGACATCACCGCTTCGTCCGACAACCGCGAAACCATCTTCGATGTCGTCGCCCGCACCGCCGAACAGTGTTTCATGCCGCTGACGGTCGGCGGCGGCGTGCGCCAGGTTGCCGATATCCGAAGGCTCCTGCTGGCCGGCGCCGACAAGGTATCGATCAACACCACGGCGGTGAAGAACCCGTCCTTCGTCGCGGAAGCCGCCGACAAGTTCGGCAACCAGTGCATCGTCGTTGCCATCGACGCCAAGAAGGTATCGGCGGCCGGTGAGGCCGATCGCTGGGAGATCTTCACCCATGGCGGCCGCGAAAAGACCGGCATCGATGCCGTCGAGTTTGCCCGCAAGGTCGTCGATCTCGGTGCTGGCGAAATCCTGCTGACCTCGATGGATCGCGACGGTACCAAGGCGGGTTATGACATTGCCCTGACGCGCGCTGTCGCGGACGCCGTTCGCGTTCCGGTGATCGCGTCAGGCGGCGTCGGTAATCTCGACCACATGGTCGCCGGTATCCGCGATGGTCATGCCACCGCGGTGCTTGCCGCCTCCATCTTCCATTTCGGCACCTACACGATTGCCGAGGCCAAACAGCATATGGCGGCGGCTGGTCTGCCGATGCGACTCGACTCGCTCCCCAAAGGGTCCTAAACGGCTATTATGACTGGCTTTTCGCTGTCCGATCTCGAGGCGACCATTCGCGAGCGTGCGCATTCCGGCGATCCGGAATCGTGGACGGCCAAGCTTTATGCGCGCGGCATGGACAAGGCCGCGCAAAAGCTCGGCGAAGAGGCCGTCGAGACCGTCATCGCCGCCATCAAGGGTGACCGGCAGGGGCTCGTTTCGGAAAGCGCCGATCTCCTCTATCATTGGCTGGTGGTGCTCGGCATCGCGGGTGTGCCGCTGGATGACGTTCTGGCGGAACTCGAACGCCGGACCGGGCGTTCAGGCATCACCGAGAAGGCTTCGCGGGGCGGGCGGGACTGATGCTGGAAAGGGCGGGGATCTCGATGGACCAGCTCACGCCGACCGAGAAATATTCTCCCTATCTTTTCTTTTCCGCCGACGACTGGGCCAAATTCCGCGCCGACACGCCGCTGACGCTCGGCAGGGACGAGATCGACAGGCTGCGCTCGCTGAACGACCCGGTCGATCTCGAGGAAGTCACCCGCATCTATCTGTCGATGTCGCGCCTGCTTTCGGCGCATGTCGAATCCAGCCAGATGCTGTTTCGCCAGCGCCAGGCCTTCTTCAACAAGGCCAGTGTGGTCAAGACGCCCTACATCATCGGCATCGCCGGTTCCGTGGCGGTCGGCAAGTCGACCACCGCGCGCGTTCTGAAGGAGCTGCTCGCGCGCTGGCCGTCGAGCCCGAAGGTCGACCTGGTCACCACCGACGGTTTTCTCCTTCCCAATGAAGTGCTGCGCCGCGACCGGCTGATGGAGCGCAAGGGTTTTCCTGACAGCTACGACGTCGGAGCGCTGCTGCGTTTCCTGTCATCGATCAAGTCGGGTGAACGCGACGTGCGCGCACCGCTTTACTCGCACCTGACCTATGACGTGCTTCCGGGCGCCTATGTCACCATCGATCGGCCCGACATCCTGATCTTCGAAGGCATCAACGTGCTGCAGCCCGGCAGGCTGCCGATGGACGGCAAGTTCGTGCCATTCCTGTCGGACTTCTTCGACTTCTCGATCTACATCGACGCCGAGGAAGAGCTCATCCACGAATGGTACATCGCCCGCTTCATGCGGCTGCGCGAAACCGCCTTCCGCAATCCGGAATCCTTCTTCCATCGCTATTCGCAATTGTCGGAGACCGCCGCTCGCGCCATCGCCGAGGGCCTTTGGGCCAACATCAACCTCAAGAACCTGCGCGAGAACATCCTGCCGACACGCCCACGCGCCGATCTCATCCTGCGCAAGGGCGCCAACCACCTGGTCGAGGAAGTGGCGCTGCGAAAGCTCTAGAGCATTTTGTAGCCAAGTGGAATCACTTGGCGTTACAAGAATGCGGTGAAAACAAAACCTTAGAGCGTTCCGCGTTTCCGTGAAAAACGGAAACGCTCTGGTCTTCCACGGACGAAATCAGGGCTTCGTCACGCGCCGCAGGGTCAGGTTGATCCGCCCGCCGTTCTTCAGCAGCGCCGAGGTCATCGGATAGATGCGGTCGACGCCATGGAAGGCGAGGCGGCCATCGCCACCCAGCACGACAACATCGCCCGATTTCAGCCTGAACGACACCGTCTTGCCGTCGCGTGCCGTCTGGCCGACGCGGAACAGGCAATCGTCGCCGAGCGAGATCGAGACCACCGGCCGGCGAATTCCTGCTCGTCGCGATCCTGGTGCAGCCCCATCTTGGCGTCGGCCGTGTAGAAATTGACGAGGCAGGCTTCCGGCGGATGCGGATAGCCTGAAACCTCACGCCACAGCGCAAGCAGGCTTTCCGGGATGGCGGGCCACGGCTTTCCGGTCGCCGGATGCGTCGCCTGGTAGCGATAGCCCTGCTCCTTGTCCGTGACCCAGCCGAGCGCACCGCAATTGGTCATGCGCACGCTCATCTCCTTGCCGGTACGTGGCATGGCAGGCACATAGAGCGGTGCTTCCTGCACGACGGCGCGTACGGCCTCGACCAGGGCTTCCTGGGCCGGGCGCGCGAGATGGCCGGGCATGTGGCGGACGCCTTTGGGCAGGACGAGCATGGCAGGTTCCAGATTCGCGTGGTGATGGTGCGGCACAACAATGCACCTGCCAACGAAAAACGGCGACCCGAAAGCCGCCGTCTTGTCGTTTTGACCCGTATAGCGGGATCAGGAAAGTTCAGGGATGCGCAGGACCTGACCCGGATAGATCTTGTCGGGATGGGTGAGCATCGGCTTGTTGGCTTCGAAAATCAGCGGATTCTTGGCGCCATTGCCCTTCCCATACTGGGCCTCGGCGATCTTCCACAGATTGTCGCCCTTCTTCACGGTATAGAAAACCGGGGCCTTGGCAGGTGCTGCGGTGGCGGTATCGGCGCCAACCTTGAGCTCGTCCGCCTGGACTTTCGAAACACCCAGCGTGTTGCCGACGGCAATCACGGCCTTCTCGAAGATCGACTGGTCCTTGACCTCGCCCTTCAAAACGGCCGTGTCGCCCTTGATCTCGACCTGCACGCCGTCGGTGCCGAGCTTGTGCGAATCCAGTTCCTTTTTCAGCGTGCCGGCGTCTGGCGCTGCTTCCTCATCGTCGCCAATGCCGAGCTTCTTGCCGACGCCTTTGACGAAATCGAAAATTCCCATTGGAACGCCTCCATGCCTGTTGAGCGGGAGCGCCAACTTTGCATCTGAACGCTTCGATGGGAAGTCACGTTGCGGAACGCTGCTGTTATTCTTCTAGTCATCGCCAACCCTGCCGCGAAGTTTTTTGACGGTTGAGCGTCCGGCCTTGCTTTTCAGACGCCGCTCGACCGCGCCCTTGCTGGGCTTGGTCTTCTTGCGCGGCGGCGGCGGCGGTTCAGCGGCCTTCGCCACCAATGCCGTCAGTCGGGAACGGGCATCGGCGCGGTTCTGTTCCTGGGTGCGGAAACGCCCGGCTTCGATGACGATGACGCCGTCCTTGGTGGCGCGCTGGCCGGCAAAGCGGATGACGCGGTCGCGCACGCGCTCGGAAAGGCCTTCAGCAAGTACAGCGTTGAAGCGCAGTTGCACCGCGGTGGCGACCTTGTTCACGTTCTGCCCGCCAGGACCGGAAGAGCGGATGAAACTCTCTTCCAGGTCGTCGGGGTGGATGATCGCCTCTGCGCTGACCCTGATGATGTCGTCATTTGCCATGACACAGTGATGGCGCGGCTGCGGCGAAAAGAAAAGGGCCCGACCGAAATCGAGCCCGTTGGAGGCAGAACTGGGATAGGAAGCTTCGCGGAGCTTACTCCGCTGCTTCCTGTACACGCGGCGCGGCGCCACGCACGGCCGCATCGACGTGATCTTCGAACTTGCCGAAATTGTCGATGAACATGCCGACCAGCTTGGCGGCCTGGCGGTCGTAGCCGGCCTTGTCGGCCCAGGTCGAACGCGGGTCGAGGATGGCACCGTCGACACCCTCCACGGCCACCGGCACCTCGAAGCCGAAATTCGGGTCGGTGCGGAACGCGGCCTGGTTGAGGGAGCCGTTCAGCGCGGCGGTGAGCAGTGCGCGGGTCGCCTTGATCGGCATGCGGCGGCCGGTGCCATAGGCGCCGCCGGTCCAGCCGGTGTTGACCAGCCAGCAATCGACGCCGTGACGCGCGATCAGTTCGCGCAGCAGGTTTCCGTATTCCGAAGGATGCCGCGGCATGAACGGCGCGCCGAAGCAGGTCGAGAATGTCGCCTCGGGTTCGGTCACGCCCTTTTCCGTGCCGGCAACCTTGGCTGTGTAACCCGACAGGAAGTGGTACATCGCCTGTGCCGGCGTCAGCCTGGCGATCGGCGGCATCACGCCGAAAGCGTCCGCCGTCAGCATGATGATGTTCTTCGGATGGCTGGCGCGGCCACTGGCGCTGGCATTCGGAATGAAATTCAGCGGATAGGCGCAGCGCGTGTTCTCGGTCAGCCGGCCGTCGTCGAAATCCGGGACGCGCTGGTCGTCGAGGATGACGTTCTCCAGCACTGTGCCGAAGCGCCGGGTGGTTGCGAAGATTTCCGGCTCGGCCTCGGCCGAAAGCTTGATGGTCTTGGCGTAGCAGCCGCCTTCGAAGTTGAAGATGCCGTGCGGTCCCCAGCCATGCTCGTCGTCGCCGATCAGCGTGCGCGACGGATCGGCCGAGAGCGTGGTCTTGCCGGTGCCGGACAGCCCGAAGAACACGGCGGCATCGCCATCCGGGCCTTCATTGGCCGAGCAGTGCATCGGCATGACGCCCTGTTCCGGCAGCAGGTAATTCAGGGCGGTGAACACCGACTTCTTCATCTCGCCGGCATAGGAGGTACCGCCGATCAGCACGATCATGCGCGTCAGATCGAGTGCGATCATGGTCTCGGTACGCGAGCCATGGCGGGCCGGGTCGGCGCGGAAGGACGGCAGGTCGATGATCGTCATCTTCGGCAGGAAGCTGGCCAGAGCTTCCGTCTCGGGACGGATCAGCAGGTTGCGGATGAACAGCGAGTGCCAGGCGAACTCGGTGATGACGCGGGTCGGCAGGCTGAGTTCCGTGTCGGCACCGCCGACGAGATCCTGCACATAGAGATCCTTGTCGGCCGCATGTGCCAGGAAGTCGGCAAGCAGCGTGTCGAACTGGGCCGGAGTGATGGCCTTGTTGTTGTTCCACCAGACGGTGTCTTCCGTCTTGGCGTCGCGCACCACGAACTTGTCCTTGGGCGAACGGCCGGTGTGCTGGCCGGTCTCGGCGACGAGGGCGCCATGAGCGGTCAATTTCGCCTCGTTGCGGCGCAGCGCTTCTTCATAGAGCTCGGCAGCCCCGAAATTGTAGCGCACCGTGCCTGTCGTCTTCAGGCCAATCGCGTCGAGTCCGCATGCGGGGTTACGCTTGCCGCGTTCCGCCATCGATATTCTCCCTGTTGATTGTCGCTTCGGTGGTTGCCCCAGGATCGGGTGATCCAAGCTTCGGAAAATGGCCAAAATCAGAAAAAGCAAACGATATCAAATCATTAATCGATTTAAAAATTTTGAAAGATGTTTAAATCGTTTAAAAGCGTGAAAATTGCGGGTTGTCCCCAAGGGGCGGCCAAAGGATCGGGCAGCGCCCGGCGTCCAATCTTGACGAAGTGATGGCGGAGGGCTCGTTGTGGACATAAGCGCTTAGCCGATGTAGGACGGCTTGCGGCGTGCCACATTTTGTACCCAATTTGTCCTGCAAAAGCCCCTTCCTACGGTATGAAGGGACACCCGCTTATGAGGGAGCCGCTGGAAATGGCGACTATCGCGCTGGTCGATGACGACCGCAACATCCTGACGTCGGTTTCGATTGCCTTGGAATCGGAAGGATATCGGGTCGAAACCTATACGGATGGCGCGTCCGCGCTCGAGGGGCTTGCGGCGCGTCCGCCGAACCTCGCGATCCTGGATATCAAGATGCCGCGCATGGACGGCATGGAACTGCTGCGCCGTCTGCGCCAGAAGACCGACCTCCCGGTCATCTTCCTGACGTCCAAGGACGACGAGATCGACGAGCTGTTCGGCCTGAAGATGGGCGCCGACGACTTCATCAAGAAGCCGTTCTCGCAGCGTCTTCTGGTGGAGCGCGTGCGTGCGGTTCTGCGCCGCACCAGCGCCCGCGAGGCGGCCGCCAAGGCGCCGGCGCAGGCGTCGCGTTCGCTGGAGCGCGGCCAGCTGGTCATGGACCAGGAGCGTCACACCTGCACCTGGAAGGGCGAGCCCGTCGTGCTCACCGTCACCGAATTCCTGATCCTGCATTCGCTGGCGCAGCGACCGGGCGTTGTGAAAAGCCGTGATGCGCTGATGGATTCGGCCTATGATGAGCAGGTCTATGTCGACGACCGCACCATCGACAGCCACATCAAGCGGCTGCGCAAGAAGTTCAAGGCCGTCGACGACGACTTCGAGATGATCGAAACGCTTTACGGGGTCGGCTACCGGTTCCGCGAAGCCTGAGATTGACCGGGATCCGATGGCAGCAGAGGTAGAGCGGAACAGGCCTTCGGCCACGCGGCGGTCGTCGCGTATCCTGCCCGCAGCCTTGTCGAGGGTAACGGTGCCGATGCGCCGTTTCCTCGGCCATCACATCTTTTCCAGCCTCACCCGGCGCATCCTCTTCCTCAACCTCGCCGGCCTCGCCGTGCTGGTCGTCGGTATTCTCTATCTCAACACGTTCCGCGACGGCCTGATCGACGCGCGCGTCGAAAGCCTGATGACGCAGGGCGAGATCATCGCCGGTGCCATCGCGGCATCGGCCACGGTGGAGACCGATGCCATCCGCATCGATCCGGAAAAGCTGCTTGAGCTGCAGGCCGGCGAGAGCCTCGGCCCTTCGGCGGATCAGCTCGACAATCTCGATTTTCCGATCAATCCCGAGCGCGTGGCGCCGGTTCTGCGGCGGCTGATTTCGCCGACCCGCACCCGCGCCCGCATCTACGACCGCGACGCCAACCTGCTGCTCGATTCCAGGCATCTGTATTCAAAGGGCCAGATCCTGCGCTACGACCTGCCGCCGACCGAGGAGGAAGAGCCCAGTTTCGCCGAGCGCGCGCAGAAATTCGTCTTCGACATTTTCTCCAACCACTCGCTGCCGGTCTACAAGGAGCAGCCCGGCGGCAATGGTGCCGCCTTCCCCGAGGTGGTGAAGGCGCTGACGGGTGGTCCGTCGACATTCGTGCGGGTTAGTGAAAAGGGCGAGCAGATCGTCTCGGTCGCGGTGCCGATCCAGCGATTCCGGGCGGTGCTCGGCGTGCTGATGCTGTCCACCGAGGGCGGCGACATTGACAAGATCGTGGCGGCCGAACGCAAGGCGATCCTGCGCGTTTTCGGCGTTGCAGCGCTGGTGACGGCCATCCTCTCGATGCTGCTTGCCTCCACCATCGCCAATCCGCTGCGCCGGCTGTCGGCTGCTGCGGTGCGTGTGCGCCGTTCGATCAAGAATCGCGAGGAGATTCCCGACTTCTCCGACCGCCAGGACGAGATCGGCAACCTGTCGATCGCGGTGCGCGACATGACCAATGCGCTTTATGCCCGCATCGAGGCGATCGAAAGTTTCGCCGCCGATGTCTCGCACGAGCTGAAGAACCCGCTGACGTCGCTGCGCAGTGCCGTGGAGACTCTGCCGCTGGCCAAGAACGAGACCTCGCGCGGCCGGCTGATGGAAGTGATCCAGCATGACGTCAGGCGGCTGGACCGCCTCATCACCGACATCTCCGATGCTTCCCGCCTCGACGCCGAACTGGCACGCGACGATGCGGCCAGGGTCGATTTCAAGCAGTTCGTTTCCGATCTGGTCAGCGTTTCACGTGAGGCTTCCCACCACAAGAAATCGGTCGAGATCGAACTCACGGTCGCCAAGCTGCCGCAGGGCGCCAAGGGGTATTACGTGCAGGGCCATGACCTGCGCCTCGGCCAGGTCATCACCAATCTGATCGAGAATGCGCGTTCGTTCGTGCCCGACGGTCACGGCCAGATCACGCTGTCGCTTGCCAGGTCGGGCAAGTTCAACATCCTCACGGTTGACGACAACGGTCCGGGCATCCGCGCCGAGAACATCGAGCGCATCTTCGAACGGTTCTACACCGATCGGCCCGCCGGCGAGGCGTTCGGGCAGAATTCGGGCCTTGGCCTGTCGATCAGCCGGCAGATCGTCGAGGCTCATGGTGGCACGCTGACAGCCGAGAACATCCCCGGCACCAAGCCGGGCGAGATCCGGGGCGCCCGCTTCCTCGTCGCCCTGCCGGCTGAAGGCTGAGCGCCTTGGCCGCAGACGAGGCAAAGCCTGCGCCGAACATCCACGGCACCGCGCTGCTGGCCGGAGATCGCGGCATTCTCATCACCGGTGCATCGGGGTCGGGAAAATCGACGCTGGCTCTGGCGCTGGTCGGCCATTTTCGGGAGCAGGGCCTGTTTTCGCGACTGATCGCCGATGACCAGCTTTTCATTTCCAGCCATGACGGCCGGCTGCTTTGTGCCGCCCCTCCCGCCATCGCCGGCCTGGCCGAGGTTGCCGGCATCGGTCCGCAGCCGGTGGCGTATGAGCCGGAGGCGTTGATCGATCTGTGTGTGCGGCTGGTTCCGGACCACGAGATGCAGCGGTTTCAGGCTGCCGCAACCATTGCCATCGCCGGCTGCGAGATCCCCGCGCTCGACGTTGCAGCCCGCAACGTCACCGCTGCTCTGGCAGCGATTTCGACGCGGCTGTCGATCGCGTCTTTTCGATGACGCAACGGAACTTTTATGCTGCAATGCGTCAAAATGGCTCGCACTGGCGCAAATTGGGGCTTGTCAACGCGACTTGCGTCGACAAGATAGCGCTCCCGCCGTCTGGACAGATGGCGAGAATAAGATGCGCCTGTGAAGGGGCCATGACGGGAGCCGCCAAAGAATGATCGGACTCGTGCTCGTGACGCACGGTCGACTGGCCGACGAGTTCCGCCTTGCCGTGGAACACGTCGTGGGACCGCAGGACAATTTCGAAACCGTTGCGATCGGTGCCGAAGACGATATGGAGCAGCGCCGCAGCGACATCGTCGAAGCGGTAAGGCGTGTCGACACTGGCGCCGGCGTCATCCTGCTGACCGACATGTTCGGGGGCACTCCGTCCAATCTCGCCATTTCGGTGATGGAGGCGAGCCGCATCGAAGTCATTGCCGGCATGAACCTGCCCATGCTGATCAAGCTCTCCAGCGTCCGCAAGAGCGACAACATGGTCACGGCGCTCGACGAGGCGCAGACAGCCGGTCGCAAGTACATCAACGTCGCCAGCCAGCTCCTGACCAGCAAATGAACACCATGTCCTCCGATGCCGGCTATGTTGTCCGCGACATGCGGATCATCAACCAGCGCGGACTGCATGCCCGTGCCTCCGCCAAGTTCGTCCAGGTGGCGGGCAGCTTCGAAGCCGACGTCCATGTCGAGAAGGATGGCACCAAGGTCGGCGGCACCTCGATCATGGGGCTGATGATGCTGGCTGCCAGCCCCGGCTGCTCGATCCGCGTCACCGCCAAGGGGCGCGAGGCGGCCCAGGTGATCGCCGCGCTCGACGAACTCGTCGCCTCGAAATTCGGCGAAGAGATCTGACGGGCACGAAGCCGGTCTTTGGCGGGTTTGAGTCCGCCGCGCCATATGCGCAGATAAAGATTTCTTTATATCCCGTTGTCTGTTTCGGCCTGATCTGCTAGGCAGTCGCCAACGCCGCGTTCATCTTTTGCGCCATCCGGCGCAGGCGCGTCAGCACAGCAAATCAACCGGAGCACCGCCATGACGGGTAGCAAGGACTATGTGATCGCCGATATTTCGCTTGCCGGCTGGGGCCGCAAGGAAATCGAGATCGCCGAGACGGAAATGCCGGGCCTGATGGCCTGCCGCGAGGAATTCGGCGAGAAGAAGCCGCTCAAGGGCGCCCGCATCACCGGCTCCCTGCATATGACCATCCAGACCGCGGTGCTGATCGAGACGCTGAAGGCGCTCGGCGCGGAAATCCGCTGGGCTTCCTGCAACATCTTCTCGACCCAGGACCACGCGGCAGCGGCGATCGCCGAGTCCGGCATCCCGGTTTTCGCCGTCAAGGGCGAGTCGCTCGAGGAATACTGGGAATACACCGACAAGATCTTCCAGTGGGCCGATGGCGGCGTCTCCAACATGATCCTCGATGATGGCGGCGACGCCACCATGTACATCCTGATCGGCGCCCGCGCCGAGGCCGGCGAGGACGTGCTGTCGAAGCCGGGCAGCGAGGAAGAGGAAATCCTGTTCGCGCAGATCAAAAAGCGCCTGAAGGCTTCCCCCGGCTTCTTCACCAAGCAGCGCGAGGCGATCCGCGGCGTCACCGAGGAAACCACCACGGGCGTCAACCGCCTCTACCAGCTGCAGAAGAAGGGCCTGCTGCCGTTCCCGGCGATCAACGTCAACGACTCGGTCACCAAGTCGAAGTTCGACAACAAGTACGGCTGCAAGGAATCGCTGGTCGACGGCATCCGTCGCGGTACCGACGTGATGATGGCCGGCAAGGTCGCCGTGGTCTGCGGTTATGGCGATGTCGGCAAAGGCTCGGCAGCGTCGCTCTCCGGCGCCGGCGCTCGCGTGAAGGTCACCGAAGTCGACCCGATCTGCGCGTTGCAGGCTGCCATGGACGGCTTCGAGGTGGTCACGCTGGAGGATGCCGCTCCGACCGCGGACATCGTCATCACCACCACCGGCAACAAGGATGTCGTGACGCTCGACCACATGCGCGCCATGAAGGACATGGTGATCGTTGGCAATATCGGCCACTTCGACAATGAGATCCAGGTTGCCTCGCTGCGCAACCTGAAATGGACCAATGTCAAGCCGCAGGTCGACATGATCTCGTTCCCGGACGGCAAGCGCATGATCCTGCTGTCGGAGGGCCGCCTGCTCAATCTCGGCAATGCCACCGGCCATCCGAGCTTCGTGATGTCGGCTTCCTTCACCAACCAGGTGCTGGCACAGATCGAGCTTTGGACGCAGCCCGGCAAATACGAAAACAAGGTCTACACGCTGCCGAAGCATCTTGATGAGAAGGTGGCTCGCCTGCATCTCGGCAAGCTCGGCGCCAAGCTCACGGAACTGTCCGGCGAGCAGGCCTCCTATATCGGCGTGACGCCGCAGGGCCCTTATAAGCCGGAACACTACCGCTATTAACCTTATCTGATTTTGCTACAAGATATTGAGGCCGGGCGATTGACATTTCGCCCGGCCTTATTTTTGCGGAATCGCCGCCTTCCCGTCGATTCGGCGAGCAGGTATTGTGAGGTGATTCGCGAAGCTTCCTGCTCGCGCGCGGCCGTGATCCGGTCCGGCTCAAGGCACGATGCGCGGGTTTCCGGTAAAGGAGCGTTCTTTGCGTGTCCGGGGCGGACCACGCAGTGCTCCGGATTCGGGACGATGGCGGGTCGGGGGGCGGCTTGCATTCAGGCGGAGAGGACCAGCATATGCCGGGGGAAGACCCGCACGAGGCGGGACAGGCCGTAACCGGCGGCAAAGAGGATTCGGCGATCATCGATCGCCTCGCGGCAGCCAGCATCCGGCTCGCGCCGCGCCGACGTTTTTCGCGCCTGCTTGGCGGCACGGCGCTGTTCCTTCCCTTCGGCAACCTGGCCGCCCAGGCCCAGGAAACCACGGTCAAGGCCACCAGCCTGCCGATAGGTACCATCGAAGTCATCCAGCTGGCCGTCACTGTCGGCGTGCTCGGCGCAGCACTGATCTCCGCCATCGTGCTGATCCGGGAGCGCCAGCGCACCGCGGTCGAGAATGCCGATCTGCGCGCCCGCCTCGCCGATGCCAATGTCTCGCTGCAGCGCTCCGAGGCGATGCTCAACCTGCGTGACCAGCGTGTCGTCGTGTGGTCTGCGGACAACAGGAAGTCGGACATCGTCGGCAGCCTGCCGATCGAAACAGGCGCGCCGGATGAACGCGCCGCGTTCCTCGCCTTCGGGCGCTGGCTGATGCCACGTTCTGCCGCGGCACTGGAGAATGCGATCGCCGTGTTGCGCGAGAAGGGGACCTCTTTCGACCTCGTCGCGGAGACCCAGGCCGGTGCACCGCTCGACGTACAGGGGCGCAAGAGTGCCGCGCACGCCATCGTGCGGTTCGTTTCGCTGTCGGAAACACAGCGCAATCTGGCGCGGCTCAGGCTGGAACACCAGCAAATCGCAACCGAACACGACACCATGCTTGGTCTGTTCGACGCGCTGAAAATGCCGTTCTGGCTGCGTGGCGCCGATGGTCGCCTGAAGTGGGTGAACCGTGCCTACTGGAGCGCCGTCGAGGCCACTGACCGTGAAGCCGCCCTGAGGGATGGCCGCGAATTCCTCGGCGGACAGGCGCGCGACGCCATCATCAGCCAGCACCAGCAGCGGCCGGTGTTCGAACAGACGCTGTCGACCGTCATTGCCGGCGACCGGCACGTCTTCTCGGTTACCGATGTCGCCGGCACCGAAGGGTCGGCTGGCCTTGCTTATGATGTCAGTGCCGCCGACACCGTGCGCGAGGAATATGAGCGCACCGTGCGCAGTCATGCCGATACGCTCGATCAGCTCAACACGGCAGTCGCGATTTTCGACGCCGATGAGAAGCTGCGCTTCTACAATCAGGCCTTCCAGAAACTGTGGGGACTGGATACCGCCTTCCTCGTCAGCACGCCCGACAATGCGCTGCTGCTGGATCGGCTGCGCAGCGGCGGCAAGATCGCGGAGCAGCCGGAATGGCGCCGCTGGAAAGAAAGCCTGCTGTCGGCATACCGTTCGGTCGAGCCGGTCGAACACTGGTGGCATCTGCCCGATGGCAAGACCATCCGCGTGGTCGGCAATCCGCAGCCGAAGGGCGGTGTCACCTGGGTCTTCGAGAACCTGACGGAAAAGATCGATCTCGAGAGCCGCTATCAGACGGCCGTGCGCGTGCAGGGCGAAACGCTCGACAATCTGGCCGAGGGCGTTGTGGTGTTCGGGCCGGACGGCCGGCTGCGGCTGTCCAATCCGGCCTTCGCCGCGATGTGGGCCTTGCCGAACGATGCGGCGCAGCCAGGCATCCACGTCTCGCTGATCCGCGACCTATGCGCCACGCGTGCCGCGGACGGGCCCTGGGCCGGCTTTGTTGCAGCAGTGACCGGTTTCGACGACGAACGCCGCGACCGTCATGGCCAGGTCACGCTGGAAGACGGCAGCACGCTGCGCTATGCCGTCATCCACCTGCCGAATGGCCAGGTGATGCTGACATTCGTCGATGTCACCGACAGCGTGAATGTCGAGCGGGCGCTGAAGGAGAAGAACGACGCGCTGCTCAAATCGGATCAGCTGAAGAATGAGTTCGTCCAGCACGTCTCCTACGAACTGCGCTCGCCGCTGACCAACATCATCGGCTTCACCGAATTGCTGTCCCTGCCAGCGACAGGCCCGCTGACAACAAGGCAGCAGGAATATCTCGACCATATCGGCTCGTCGTCCTCGGTTCTGCTGACCATCGTCAACGACATCCTCGACCTTGCCACCGTCGATGCCGGCATCATGCAGCTGGAGATTTCCGAGGTTAAGGTGGAGAGCACCGTGGCGGCTGCCGCGGAACTGGTCGCCGACCGGCTGGCGGAGCACTCGATCCGGCTGGGCGTGGACATCGCCGCGGCGCCCAAGAGCTTCCACGGCGACGAGACCCGCGTGCGGCAGATCCTCTACAACCTGCTCAGCAATGCCGCCAACTATGCGCCGGAGAAGAGCACGATCGCGCTGACCTGCCGCGAAACCGCGGAAGGCGTGGAATTCTCCGTTCATGACGACGGGCCCGGCATGCCGCCGGACGTTCTCGATTCCGTGTTCCGCCGTTTCGAACCGCGCGTGAACGGCGGTCGTCGGCGTGGCGCCGGTCTCGGGCTCTCCATCGTCAAGAGCTTCGTGGAACTGCATGGCGGCACCGTGCGCATCGAGACTGGCGAAAACCGCGGCACGACGGTGATCTGCCTGTTTCCGGCAGCTCCGGCCGGCATCCGCGCTGCGGCCGAATAGCATTGCCGATGCTGGAGCGGTTTCTTGGCGAAGAAGCGGCGACGATGCGTCTCGGCGAGGATCTCGCCATGGCCTTGCGGCCGGGCGACGTGCTGGCACTGCATGGTGATCTCGGCGCCGGCAAGTCGACACTGGCGCGCGCGCTGATCCGGGCGCTGGCCGACGACACCGCGCTCGAGGTGCCGAGCCCTACCTTCACCCTGGTGCAGAGCTACGACACACGCGTGCCGGTGCATCACTTCGATCTCTATCGGCTGTCATCTTCCGACGAACTGGAAGAACTCGGTTTCCCCGACGTGCTGAAGGATGGCGCTGCTCTGATCGAATGGCCCGAGCGTGCAGACGATCGCTTGCCGGACAGCACGATCGCCGTCGAGCTTGTGCACCAGGATGACGGCCGTTCGGTGCGTATCCTGGGCGACGGTGCAACTTACCAGCGCATAACGCGATCACTGGCCATGCGCGATTTCCTGGAGCGTTACGGCTGGGGCGCGGCACGGCGGCGGCATTTCGTCGGCGACGCCTCGGCGCGCTCCTATGAAATCGTTTCGCTGGCTGACCATGTGCCACGGGTCCTGATGAACTCGCCGCGGCTGGTGCTCGGCCCGCCGGTACGCGACGGCAAGCCTTACGCCGAGATCGCCCATACCGCGCAGACAGTTGCCGCTTTCATCGGCGTCGACAGGCTGCTTCGCGAGGCAGGCGTCGCCGCGCCTGAAATCCATGCGCAGGATCTCGACGACGGCTTCCTGCTCATCGACCATCTGGGAACCGAGGGCCTGCTCACTGCCGACGGTGCTCCCATCCTGGAGCGCTATGCGCTGGTTTCCGAATTGCTTGCCTTCATGCATCGGCAGCACTGGTCCGATCGCATCGCCGTGGCGCCGGACACATTCCACGTCGTGCCTCCCTTCGACCGCGATGCGATGCTGATCGAGGCAGAACTGTTGATAGACTGGTATCTGCCCGCCATTCGCGGACAGTCGGCAAGCGAGGCGGAGCGGGATGCGTTTCGTGCCGCCTGGAGTACCGTGCTGGACCGTCTGGGCGGGGGCGAACCGAGCTTGATGCTGCGCGACGTGCAGTCTCCGAACTTCATCTGGCGTGGAGACCGTACCGGCTTCGACAGGCTCGGCGTCATCGATTTCCAGGACGCGCTGATCGGCCCTTCGGCCTACGACGTCGCATCGCTCGCACTCGATCCGCGCGTCACCATCGAGCCAGCGTTCGAGCATGCTGTCGTCGAGGTCTATGCCGCTGCCCGTACCGCAGCTGGAGGTTTTGACAGAGCGGCTTTCGAGGTGGCCTATGCCATCATGGGGGCGCAGCGACATTCGAAGATACTGGGGATTTTCGTGCGCCTCGACCGGCGCGACGGCAAGCCGTTCTACCTGAAGCATCTGCCGCGTATCCGCGACTATCTCCGCCGGCTTCTGGTCCACCCGGCTCTGGCCGAGGTGCGGGCTCTCTACGATCGGCTCGGCGTGCTCGAGGAGCCGGCTTGATGGCCGCCGAACGTCCCGCAACAGCGATGGTGCTCGCCGCCGGGCTCGGCAAGCGCATGCGGCCGATCACCGATACCATCCCGAAGCCGCTGGTGCCGATCGCCGGCAAGACCTTGCTCGACTGGGGCCTCGACAGCCTGCAACAGGTCGGTGTCGAAAAGGCGGTGGTCAACGTCCACTACCTGCCGGACCAGATCGTCCGCCATGTCGCAGCGCGCGCCCGGCCGCGGATCGTCATTTCGGATGAAAGCGAGCGCCTGCTGGATTCGGCTGGCGGCATCGTCAAGGCGCTGCCCGAACTCGGCAGCAAGCCTTTCTACATCGTCAACGCGGACACGTTCTGGCTCGATGCCGGCAAGCCCAATCTCGAACGGCTCGCCCTTGCCTGGGATGGTTCGGCGATGGATATTCTGCTGATGCTGGCAGAACTCCCTTCCACTACCGGCCATTCGGGCGGCACCGATTTCCTGATAACGCCGGACGGCCGCCTGTCTCGCGCCAAGGGCGACCCGACCGGGCTGATCTATGCCGGCGCGGCCATCGCCGATCCGGCTCTCTTCGAAGCCGTTGCCACCGAGCCGCACTCGCTCAACGCCTATTTCGACCGCGCCATCGCTGCCGGCAGGCTGTTCGGCCTGGTGATGCAAGGCCACTGGATCACCGTCGGCACGCCGGATGCCATCGCCCCGGCGGAAGCCGCAGTCGCAAGGGCCTTCGCGGAGGCGCCCCGCGTGGACGTGTCCCGCGCAGACACGCAATGAGCGGATCGTCCCGCGTCTCTACCCCTCGTGTCTTTACGATTGCGCCAGGTTCGCCGTTCCTGTCGACGCTCGCCGACGCGCTGATCGAAGGTCGCCTCATCCCGGGGTTCCGGCATGGCGGCGATCCCCTGGCGCTGGCCGGCACGACCCTCTATGTGCCGACGCGCCGCGCCGCGCGCGCGCTGCGCGGCGTTTTCGCCGAACGTCTGGGCGGAGCCTCGACCATCCTCCCGGTCATCAAACCGCTCGGTGAATTCGACGAGGACGAAGCGGCCTTCGACCAGGAGGCCGAGGACGCTGGCGCCATCGACCTTGCGCCGCCCGTCGCCGCCCTCGAAAGGCTTTTGTTGCTGGCGCCGCTGGTGCGCGCCTGGAAACGCCATCTCCCGGCCCATGTCGCGGCCCTTTTCGACGAGGAGGTCGTCGTTCCAGCTTCGGCGGCGGACGCCGTATGGCTGGCGCGCGACCTCGCCCGGTTGATGGATGAGATCGAGACGGAAGGTTCCGACTGGGCGCGGCTTGCCGGGCTGGTCGAAGGCAATCTCGCCGGCTGGTGGCAGGTGACGCTGGATTTCCTGAAGATCGTCACCGAAGCCTGGCCGGGTATCTTGGCCGAGCGCGATCGTTCCAACCCGGCGGCACATCGCAGCGCGCTGATCCGGCTGGAGGCTGAGCGCCTCAGGCGCAATCCGCCGCCCGGCCCGGTGATTGCCGCCGGTTCCACCGGCTCGATCCCCGCCACCGCCGACCTTCTGGCGGTGATCGCGGGTCTGCCGAATGGTGCTGTCGTGTTGCCCGGCCTCGATACGGCGATCGACCAGCCGTCCTTCGACGCCCTCACCGCGCCGGATCCCCGGCCGGCGCTGCTCGGACACCCGCAATATGGTCTCGCCAGGCTGATCGGCAGGATCGGCATCCTGCGTCGCGATGTCGAGGAGATCGGCAGGGCTGACAATGCTCTGGTCCGGCGTGCGGCGCTGGTCTCCGAGGCGCTGCGGCCGGCCGAAACCACCGAATTGTGGACCGAGACGCGGGCAGGTTTCGAGGCGTCGCAGATTTCCGCTGCCTTGCATGGGGTCACGCTGGTGGAAGCCGCCAACGAACGCGACGAGGCGGCCTGCATCGCGCTTGCCTTGCGCCGTGCGGTCGCCGAGCCGGGCCATCGTGCGGCCCTGGTCACCGGTGATCGCGCACTGGCGCGCCGTGTCTCCGCCGAATTGCTGCGGCTCGGCATCGTCGCCGATGATTCAGGCGGCCGGCCGCTGGCCGATACGCCTCCGGCCAGCCTGCTGCGGTTGCTGCTCGACACGGTGCTGCGGCCGGGCGACCCGGTAGCGATCCTGGCGCTGCTCAAGCATCCGCTGCTCGGTCTCGGCCTGCCGCGTGCCGACGTGCGGCGTGCTGCCGAGACGGTCGAACTGGTGACCCTGCGTGGCGGCACCGGTCGGCCCGATATCGTTTCGCTGGCCGGGCTGTTCGAGGCCCGCTGGACGCTGGCGCAGGAAGCCGAACGCCGGCCTTTCTGGCTGGCGCGGCTGTCGGCAAAACGCATCGAGGAGGCGCATGTCCTGCTTTCGCGCCTGGCCGATGCCCTTGCGCCGCTGGCGGCCTGCCGCGACGAGCCGGAAAGCGATGTCGCATCCCTGGTGCGTGCGAGCGTGGTCGCGCTGGAGGCGCTTGGCCGATCCGAGGATGGCACGCTCTCGGCTCTCTATGATGGCGATGCCGGCGAGAAGCTGGCTGATCTGCTGCGCGGCCTTGTCGGCGCCGATGCGGTCTTCACGCTTTCGCCGCAGGAGTGGCCCGACGTGGCGATGGCGCTGATCGCGCCGGAAATGGTCAAGCCGGCGCGCGGCGCCGAGGCGGCGATCGCCATCTGGGGCACGCTGGAAGCCCGCCTGCTACATGTCGACACGCTCATTGTCGGCGGTCTCAACGAAGGTGTCTGGCCGCGCAAGCCGGAAGGTGACCGTTTCATGTCGCGGCTGATGAAGACCGGCATCGACCTGGAACCGCCGGAGCGGCGCATAGGCCTCGCTGCCCACGATTTCCAGATGGCGATGGGCGCGCCAACCGTCGTGCTCACGCGTTCGGCGCGCGCCGGAGATGCGCCCGCCGTTGCGTCGCGCTGGCTGCAGCGGCTGCTCACCTTCGTCGGCAGGGAACAGGCGGAACCGCTGCGCCGGCGCGGCAATGAACTGCTTGCCTGGGCGAGAGGTCTCGATGCCGGTCCGAAGGTGGATTTTGCATCCAGGCCGCAACCCAGACCGCCCCTGGAAAGCCGGCCGCAGCACTTCTCGGTGACCGAGATCGAAACCTTGCGGCGCGATCCCTACGCCGTCTATGCCCGCCGCATCCTGAAGCTGATGCCACTTGAGCCGGTGATCCGCGATCCCGGTGCCGCCGAGCGCGGCACGCTGTTCCACGCCATCCTGCATCACTTCTCGCAGGCGGTGGCCGATCCGCGCGCGCCGGAAGCGCTTGGCATGCTCCTCGATGCCGGTCGCGCCTGTTTTGCCGAGGCCGCACTTCCGGCCGATGTCGAAGCCGTCTGGTGGCCGCGCTTCGAGAAACTGGCATCCGGCATCATCGAGTGGGAGCGTTCGCGGGCAGACAATGTCGTGCGCCGGCAGTCGGAAGAACGCGCCGAGAAGACGGTTGTCGGGCAGTCCGGCATCACCTTGTCCGGTTACGCCGACCGGGTCGACATTCTTGCTGCCGGCATGGCCGATATTCTCGATTTCAAGACCGGGTCTTCACCGTCGAAGGCGCAGGCACATACCTTGCTGGCGCCACAGCTGGCATTGGAGGCCGCTCTCCTGAAGCGCGGCGCTTTCCGCGATGTCGGCGCACGCGAGCCGGCCGAACTCGCTTTCGTCCGGCTCAAGGCCAATGGCGAGGTCGAGCAGGAGTCGATCCTCGAATACAACCGCAAGCCGCGCACCGCGTCCGACCTCGGCGAGGAGGCCTGGGCAAGGCTCGAAAAGCTGCTGCTTCACTATGCCGATCCGCAGACCGGCTACCTGTCTCGGGCCTTGCCTTTCCGTGAAGGCGAGACCGACGGCGATTATGATCACCTCGCCCGTGTCCTGGAATGGTCTGCCGGCGGCGATGGCCCGGATGAAGGAGGGGAGGCTTGAAGAAGCTTTATCCCATTCCCTCCGGCACCGCCGAAAGCCAGGCACGTGCCTCGGACCCCCGCACATCCGCCTGGGTGTCGGCCAATGCCGGTTCCGGCAAGACCCATGTGCTGGCGCAGCGCGTCATCCGCCTTTTGCTGCGCGGCACGGATCCGTCGAAGATTCTCTGCCTGACCTATACGCGCGCCGCCGCGGCCAATATGTCGAACCGCGTCTTCTCGACCCTGTCGGAATGGACCGTCCTGCCCGATGCCGATCTGGAGAAGAAGATAGCAGCGCTCGACGGCCACACCCCCGACGGCGAAACGATGCGCCGGGCGCGGCGGTTGTTCGCGGAGGCGCTTGAGACGCCGGGCGGCCTGAAGATCCAGACCATCCACGCCTTCTGCGAATCGGTGCTGCATCAGTTCCCGCTGGAAGCCAACATCGCAGCGCATTTCGAAATGCTCGACTCGCAGATGGAGCAGGCGCTGTTGGCGCAGGCACGGCGCGACATGATCACCGGCGCCGGTGCGCCGGGCGGCGTTGAACTGGCCGAGGCCTTTGCTACCGTGCTCGAGCGCGGCGGCGAGAAAGGTCTGGACGATCTCCTGTCCGAAATCATGCGCAAGCGCGACGGTCTGCGTGGTTTCATCGATGCCGTCGGCGGTGATGGTCATGGCTTCCGCCTGCTTTTCGACGAGTTCGGTTTTGGCCCTGGTGACACGGCTGCAGGCATAGCCGCTTCTCTGTGGCCACTGCCGGGATTCGAGCCCGGCTATTTCGCGGCCTTCGTGCACGCCGCCGAGGCGACCGATGCCCGGTCCGTGCTCAACAACATCGTGCCTTATGCGTCGCTCGGCTTCAGCGAACTCGACCCGGTACGGAGATTGCCGCTGCTCGCGAAGGGCTTCCTGCGTTCGGATGGCGATCCTTACGACCCGCTGAAGGCATTCAAGAAAGCGCTGCTCGACCGGCTGCCCGACCTGCCGGAAAGGTACGAGGCTGCCGCCGCCGCCATTGTCCGCACCGCCGACCGACTGGCGCTGTTTCGCATGCTGGAAGGCACCGTCGCCGCACTGACGGTCGCCGACTGGCTGATCAGCCGCTACGAGCAGCTGAAGCGCGGCCGCGGCTTCCTCGATTTCAACGATCTCATCACGCGCACCGTCAACCTGTTGTCGCGCACCGACGCCGGCCCCTGGGTGCAATACAAGCTCGACCAGGGGATCGACCACATCCTGCTCGATGAGGCGCAGGACACCAGCCCGGATCAATGGGGCGTCGTCCGTCGTCTGGCCGAGGAGTTCTTTGCCGGCGAAGGTGCGCGACTGGTGCGTCGCACGGTCTTTGCCGTCGGCGACGAGAAACAGTCGATCTACTCCTTCCAGGGCGCGGCGCCGGATTCCTTCCACGAGAGCCGGCAGCTGTTCGCGCGCCGCGTGCGGGAAGCCGAAGCGAGCTTTGCCGATCTGAAGCTGACCTGGTCGTTCCGCTCGACCGGCGACGTGCTGGCCGCCGTCGATCGCGTCTTCGCCGCGCCGGAGACGCGCCGTGGCATCAGCAACGATCCCGATCCGCTCGACCACAAGGCGATCCGCAACGACGCGCCGGGTTATGTCGAGGTTTGGCCATCGCTCGGGGCGGATGTGATCGAGGAGCCCGACGACTGGACGCTGCCGGTCAACCATGTCAGCGCGCCGGCTGTCCGGCTGGCCGAGCAGATAGCCAGGACCGTCAAGCGCTGGATCGACCGCAGCGAGGTCATCGAGGGTAAGGGCCGCAAGCTGAAGGCCGGCGACGTCGTCGTGCTGGTGCGCAAGCGCGACCGCTTCGTGCATGCGCTGTCGCGGAGCCTGAAGGAGAAAGGCATCCCGGTTGCCGGCGCCGACAGGCTGAGCCTGCCGGGCCATATCGCGGTGAAGGATCTGGTGGCGCTTGGCCGCTTCCTGATCCAGTCGCAGGACGACCTTTCGCTGGCGGCATTGCTGCGCAGCCCGATCTTCGACCTGACCGAAGAGACCTTGTTCGAGCTTGCCGCGTATCGCAGCGGCGGCACCTCGCTCTACAGGACACTGCGCGCCGCCGCGGAAAGCGATGAAACGCTGGCAAGCGTCGTCGCGCAGCTCGATGCCTGGGCCAACGAGGTCGCTTTCAAGCCGGTGTTCGAGTTCTATGCCGGGCTGCTCGCGCGGGATGGCGTGAGGCGCAGGATGATCGCCCGGCTGGGACCGGAAGCCGGCGACATCCTCGACGAGTTCCTCAATTTCTGCCTGGCCGAAGAACGCGCCGGCCTGCCGGGACTGGAAGCCTTCCTGTCGACGCTGGAAAATGCCGGCCCCGAGATCAAGCGCGAGATGGACCAGACCCGCGACGAGGTTCGGGTGATGACGGTGCACGCCGCCAAGGGCCTGGAGGCGCCGGTGGTCTTCCTGGTCGATGGCGGTGCCGCACCCTTCAGCGACCAGCATCTGCCGCGGCTGATGCCGTTCGACGGCTCCGGCAGGCATTGGCCCGGCAAGGGCTTCCTGTGGCGTTCGGCCGCCGAAGTCGCCAACGGTTTCTCCCAATCCGTCGCCGCACACGCCCGGGATCTCGCCGACGACGAATACCGTCGGCTGCTTTATGTCGGCATGACCCGTGCCGAGGACAGGCTGATCGTCTGTGGTTACCACGGCAAGCGCACACCCAGCCCAGGCACCTGGCATTCCCTGGTGATGCGGGCTCTCGCCGGCGCCGAAGAGACCGCAAGTCGCCCGCATCCGGTCGACGAAGGCGATGTGTTTCGCTTCCGCTGGACGAAGTTTCCGCCGCTCGTCGCCGCGGAAGCCGGCGAGCAGCTGGAGGCAGAAACCTTTGCCTCGGTACCGGCGTCCCTGTTCGAGCCCCTGCCGGTGGTCGAAGACCTGCCGCGGCCGCTGTCGCCGTCCGGCGCATCGGCGCTGATCGACGAGACGACCGAGCCGATCCCCGACCGTCGTTCACCGGTGCTGGATGCCGGCAGCGAGCCCGGAATGGCAGTGCGGCGCGGCCTTGCCATGCACAAGCTGCTGCAGATGTTGCCCGACCTCGCGCAAGAACAGCACATGGCTGCGGCCCGTCGTTATCTGGCGCGGGCCGGCAGCGACTGGGCGGAGGCTGACCGTGAACAGGCGCTGGCATCGGTTGCCAGCATCCTTGCCGATCCGCTTTTCGCGCCGCTGTTTGCGTCCGGCTCACGTGCGGAAGTCGCGGTGATGGGCAGCCTGACGGTGAAAGGCAAGCCGCGCATCATATCGGGCAAGATCGACCGGCTGGCGGTCGGTGCCGACAGGGTCTTCATCGTCGACTACAAGACCAATCGCCCGGCGCCTGCGACATTGGCCGACGTGCCGACGGCCTACATCCTGCAGCTCTCGCTCTACCGCGCCCTGTTGAAACCGCTCTATCCTGGCAGGGAAGTCGCGGCCGGCCTGCTTTTCACCGAAGCGCCGCGGCTGATCGAGCTCCCGGCGATGGTTATGGACGACGCCCTTGCCCGACTCACCGAGGCGTGACACAAACTCTGCTTGAATGGAGCTGCCTGCAGCACCACATCTAGCACAACGAAACATCCGAAAGGACTTGGCTATGGCCACCGTCAAGGTCGACAACAACAATTTCCGCGCTGATGTGCTTGAGGCCAATGTGCCGGTCGTCGTCGATTTCTGGGCCGAATGGTGCGGCCCCTGCAAGATGATCGCTCCGGCGCTGGAAGACATCGCGAGCGAACTCGGCGCCAAGGTCAAGGTCGCCAAGCTCAACATCGATGAGAACCCGGAACTTGCCGCGCAGTTCGGCGTGCGCTCGATCCCGACCCTGATGATCTTCAAGGGTGGCGAAGTGGCCGACATCAAGGTTGGCGCCGCGCCTAAGACCGCGCTGTCGCACTGGATCAACGGCGCCGTCGCCTGATCCCGCCACAGCATTGATCAAAAGCCCGGCTTCGTGCCGGGCTTTTTGTTTGCCCCCACCGAACCCTGGTACTGGCCCTCGCATCGCGACGTCAGATGGCTTTTCCCTTTTCCCTGGAGCGTTTCTGTCTTTTACGGAAACATTGCTCCGGGGAGGAGAAGCACATGACCGGAATCGCCAAAGCCACCGTCTTCATCGACAACGAACGTGTCATCGTCACCGAGTATCGTTTCGCGCCGGGCGCCAATACGGGCTGGCACCGCCATGGCCACGACTATGTCGTCGTGCCGCTGATGGACGGCAAGGTGAAACTGCTGACCAGGGACGGCGAGAGTTTCGCCGAGATGAAGAAGGGCGTGCCCTATTTCCGTGGCGAAGGCGTCGAGCACGATGTCATCAACGCCAATGACGGCGAATACGCCTTCATCGAAATCGAGCTGAAATAGACGGATCGTGACTTCGGCAGCCATCTTGCGTGCGCCTGACGGGGCGTCATGGGTCTAGGACCTCTTGTTGTCTTTGTCGGCTTTGCGGCCGTCGCCGCCTATGTCCAGACGCTGACGGGCTTTGCCTTCGGCCTGGTCATGATGGGCGCGGTCGCGCTTGTCGGCCTGCTGCCGCTGCCGGATGCCGCTGCGATGGTCGGCATGCTGACCCTGGTCAACGCCACCCAGATGCTGGTCCAGGGTGGTTGGCGTGACGTTGCACCTCGGGAGTTGCGGCTGATCCTGGTTGCGAGCCTGCCTTCTCTGCTCCTGGGTTATGCATTGCTGGAGTGGCTTGCGGACACGCGTGCAGACCTCCTCAAGATCGGGCTCGGCCTGGTCATCATGCTGTCCAGCCTGCAACTCGCCGTCAGGCCGGCCGGATTGGCAAGACGCTCATCCAATGCGAGCTTCGTCGGATTCGGCATGGTCTCGGGCCTGATGAGCGGGCTGTTTGCGACTGGCGGCCCTCCGCTCGTCTATCATCTCTTCCGTCAGCCTTTGTCGCATGCGCGCATCCGCGAAACGCTGGTCACCGCTTTCGGCGTGGCGCAGGCAGTCCGGCTCGTGGTGGTGGTGGCAAGCGGCAACATGCCGTCCATGTCGCCTGTCGCGCTGATCCTGGCCATACCGACGGTGATGCTGATGACCTATGCAGCGCGCCGCTGGCCGCCGTCCTTGTCGCAACAGGCGATGCGAAGGATCGTTTTCGTCCTGCTCTTCCTGTCAGGCCTGTCGCTGGCGCTGCCAGCCGCCCTGCATCTCGTGGCTTAGGGTCATTCCGGGAAAAGTGCGTGAAAAACCGAAACGCTCTCGCTGCGTCAGGTCGGCGGGGTGCCGTTTTCGGCCAGAACGGCACCGGCGAGGTAGAGCGAGCCGCCGATCAGGATGCGCGGCGGAACTTCCTTTTCGTCCCAGGTATCACGCAGCAGCATCAGGGCGTTGGCGACCGAACTGACCGGTTCCGACGACAGCTCCGCCTCGGCGGCGCGCGCCGCCAGTTCGTCGTTGGGGACACCGGAATCGCTCATCGACACAGGCACCGTATAGACGTGTCTCGCCAGACCCTTGAAGGCGCGGAAGTAGCCGGTCTGGTCCTTGGTGTTGATCATGCCTGAAATCAGGAACAGCGGCCGCGGCGTCTTTTCCTCCTGCTCGGCGAGTGCCTCGGCAATCACCGTGCCGGCGCCGGGATTGTGACCGCCGTCCAGCCAGATCTCGGCGCCGCGCGGCGCCAGGTCGACCAGCCGTCCCTGCGTCAGCCGCTGCATACGGCCCGGCCAGGATACACTGGTCATCGCCTGGTCGGCATCGCGTTCGCCGATCTCGAAGCCGGCCGCCTTGATCGCGGCAATCGCGGCCGCGGCGTTGGCGAACTGGTGGCGGCCGGGCAGGCGCGGCGGCGAAAGATCCATCAGCCCGTCGCCGTCCTGATAGACCATGCGGCCGTTCTCCCCAAAGGCGAGGAAGTCCTGGCCATAGACAGAGAGCGGTGCGCGCAGCCGCTCGGCGGTTTCGATCAAAACCAATTGTGCAGCTTCGAATTCCTGCGCGCCGACCACAACCGGGCAGCCGCGCTTGATGATGCCGGCCTTTTCCGCCGCGATCAGCTCGACGCGATCGCCGAGATAGGCCTCGTGGTCGAGCGAAACCGGCATGATCACCGACACCGCAGGCCGCTTGATGACATTGGTGGCGTCGAACCGCCCGCCGAGGCCGACTTCCATGATGGCGGCATCCGCCGGATGCTCGGCAAACAGCAGGAAGCCGACGGCGGTCAGGATCTCGAAGACGGTGATGGTCTCGCCCGCATTGGCTTCCGCCACGCGGGCAATGGCATCGGCGAAGACCTTGTCCTCGACCAGCCTGCCGCCGCCTTCGGCGCCAAGCCGGTAGCGTTCATGCCAGTTCACCAGATGGGGCGAGGTGTGCACGTGCACGCGGTAGCCGGCCGCTTCGAGCAGCGCGCGCGAGAAGGCCGCGCAGGAGCCCTTGCCATTGGTGCCGGCGATGTGGATCACCGGCGGCAGCTTGTCCTGCGGATTGCCCAGCCGCTCCAGCAGGCGGCTGACACGGTCGAGCGAAAGGTCGAAGCCTTTCGGATGCAGCGTCATCAGATGTTCGATCTGACGCTCGGCGGAGAGTGTGGTCATGCGGAGGCTCCGCGCTGCACTTGGATAGGGTTATGCCTGTGGCCGCGCTTCCGGCTTGGCCACGACCGGCGGCAGGATTTCCGGCTCGATCGCCTTCTTTTCCGGCGGCAGCTTGAGCAGCAGCTTGAGCAGGCCGGCCACGGTCTTCTTCATATCCAGCCGGGAGACGACCATGTCGACCATGCCGTGCTGCATCAGATATTCCGATCGCTGGAAGCCCTCTGGCAGCTTCTCGCGGATGGTCTGCTCGATGACGCGCGGGCCGGCGAAGCCGATCAGCGCGCCGGGTTCGGCGATGTGCACGTCACCCAGCATCGCATAGGACGCGGTGACGCCGCCGGTCGTCGGATTGGTGAGCACGACGAAATAGGGCAGACCGGCTTCCTTCAGGCGGTCGACCGCAACGGTCGTGCGCGGCAGCTGCATCAGCGAGAGGATGCCCTCCTGCATGCGCGCGCCACCGGATGCGGCGAACAGGATCAGCGGGCGTTTGCGCTGCAGCGCGACCTCGAAGGCGCGGATGATGGCTTCGCCGGCGGCCATGCCGAGTGACCCGCCCATGAAGGCAAAATCCTGCACCGTGACAACCACGGGCAGACCCTCGATCGTGCCTGTGGCGTTGAGGATGGCGTCTTCGAGCCCGGTCTTGGTCTTCGCTTCCTTGAGGCGGTCGGTGTAGCGCTTCTCGTCGCGGAATTTCAGCGGATCGACGGCGACCTTGGGGTTCTCGATGACTTCATACTTGCCGTCGTCGAAGAAGAACTTCAGCCGCTCCTTGGCCGAGATCTTCATGTGATGGCCGGAGGAAGGGATGACGAACTGATTCCCTTCCAGATCCTTGTGGAAGATCATCTCGCCGGTTTCCGGGTCCTTGACCCAGAGGTTTTCCGGCACTTCCCGGCGGCCCAGCATCGAATTGATCTTCGGGCGAACGAAGTTGGTGATCCAGTTCATCGCTTCGGCTCCTGCCCCTGTTTCGTAGGGCTTATCTTGAAAGAGGTAGGAAAACTATTCGGCAGCAGCAAGGCGGGCCGAACGCACACCCTGCGCCAGGCCGCTGACCAGCGTGGCGACCGCCTCGGCGGGGTCGGCGGTCTTCTCGCCTTTCGGGCCCAGCACATTGGCCACCGCATTGACGATCGCCGTGCCCACCACGACCCCGTCGGCGGAAGCGCCGATGGTGCGTGCCTGCTCGGCTGTCTTGACGCCGAAGCCGACGCAGACCGGCAGGTCGGTGTGTTGCTTGATGCGCTGGACGGCGGTCGCGACCTTGGTGGTGTCGGCCAGTGCCGAGCCGGTGATGCCGGTCATCGACACGTAGTAGACGAAGCCGGAGGTGTTCTCGAGCACCTTGGGCAGGCGCCTGTCGTCGGTGGTCGGCGTGGCGAGACGAATGAAGTTGATGCCGGCCTTCAGTGCCGGGATGCACAGTTCCTCGTCCATCTCCGGCGGCAGGTCGACGATGATCAGCCCGTCGATGCCGGAGGCCTTGGCTTCCGCCAGGAAGCGCTCGACGCCATGGACATAGATCGGATTGTAATAGCCCATCAGCACGATCGGTGTCTCGTCGTCGCCGGTGCGGAAGTCGGCTGCCATGGCCAGCGTCTTCTTCAACGTCTGGCCGCCCTTCAGCGCGCGCAGGCCGGCAGCCTGGATCGCCGGGCCGTCGGCCATCGGATCGGAGAACGGCATGCCGAGCTCGATGATGTCGCTGCCGGCCTTCGGCAGCGCCTTCATGATCGACAGCGAGGTGTCATAGTCGGGATCGCCGCCCATGAAATAGGTGACGAGCGCCGGACGGCCCTCTGCCTTCAGCTTCGCCATGCGGCGGTCGATGCGGGTGGTCATGCCATGCCCTTCATAGTCGAATGAAGTTGGATTGTAGCGCAGGCGGCTGCGAGGCCACACGCGGCAAGGTCGAGGATCGCAGGCATCCGTCTCATTCGGGATGTTCGCGGATTTCGATGGTCACGGCGAAGGCATAGAAGCCGTCGCGTGCGATGCGGCTGCGCGCCTGGTTCGGATCGAAGGCGATACGCGGCTCGCCGTCGTCGGCGACATTGGTGAGGAACTTGAGGTTCTGGCTCTCGCGGACGCCCCTGGCGTTCTCGCGCTGGTCGCCGGCCTCCACCGCCACATAGTGGTGGGGGTTGTGCCTGGAATGATAGATCTCGAAAGTGCTCATATCTCCATGCCCATCATCTTTGCGACGGTGTGGACGTCCTTGTCGCCACGGCCGGACAGGTTGACGATGATGATCTTGTCCCTGGCCATGCCGGGGGCGATCTTGACGGCATGGGCGATGGCATGCGCCGATTCCAGCGCCGGGATGATGCCTTCGGTGCGGGTGCACAGCTGGAACGCTTCCAGTGCCTCGTCGTCGAGGATCGGCTGGTAGTCGACCCGGCCGGTGTCGCGCAGGAAGCTGTGCTCGGGACCTACGCCCGGATAGTCGAGCCCTGCCGAGACCGAATGGCCGTCCAGGATCTGCCCGTCCTCATTCTGCAGCAGATAGGTGCGGTTGCCGTGCAGCACGCCGGGCCTGCCGGCATTCATCGAGGCGCAGTGCTCGACGCCGTCCAGTCCGCGTCCGCCGGCCTCGATGCCGATGATCTCGACTTGCCTGTCGTCAAGGAAGGGATGGAACAGGCCGATGGCATTGGAGCCGCCGCCGACCGCGGCGATGATGGTGTCGGGCAGGCGGCCTTCCTGCTCCAGCATCTGCTGGCGCGCTTCCGTGCCGATGACCGACTGGAAGTCGCGCACCAGCTCCGGATAGGGATGCGGGCCGGCGGCGGTGCCGATCAGGTAGTAGGTGTCCTCGACATTGGTGACCCAGTCCCGCAACGCTTCGTTCATGGCGTCCTTCAGCGTGCCGTGTCCGGCCGTCACCGGCCGCACCTCGGCGCCGAGCAGCTTCATGCGGAAGACGTTCGGGCTTTGGCGGGCGACGTCGGTGGCGCCCATATAGACCACGCAGGGGTAGCCGAAGCGGGCTGCCACGGTTGCGGAGGCGACGCCATGCTGGCCGGCGCCGGTTTCGGCGATGATACGCTTCTTGCCCATGCGCTTGGCGAGCAGGATCTGGCCGAGGCAGTTGTTGATCTTGTGCGAGCCGGTGTGGTTGAGGTCCTCGCGCTTGAAGTAGATTTTCGCGCCGCCCCCGAGGCCCTTTGCCGAGGCAACATCACGAAGATGGCGGGTCAGGCCTTCGGCGAAGTAGAGCTTGGACGGCCGTCCGGCATAGAAGGTCGACAGCGCCGAGAGCTCGGCCTTGAACTCGGGATCATGCTTGGCCTTGTTCCATTCCCGCTCCAGGTCGAGGATCAGCGGCATCAGCGTCTCGGCGACGAAACGCCCACCGAAGATGCCGAACATGCCCTGCTCGTCAGGGCCGATACGGAAGGAATTGGGCAGGGCCGGCTTGTTCATGCGGGGTTCCAGCAACAATGACCGGCAACAGACCGGTTTCTCGACTATCGCTTAATCCTTTCCGGCGCGAAATGTAAACCACCGACCGCCTTTTGGGCGGGTTGCCAAAAATGCGCACCGTTTTGTCGGAACCTCGCGACGTCAATCGTCCTACCGGCGTCAACGCAAACCGGAAGGGCACAAGACATGCGCAAGATCATCGCTGCACTACAGATTTCCCTCGACGGCTTCATCGAGGGACCGCAAGGCGAACTGGACTGGATCACGGGCTGGGAAGATGAATTCGAAGTGACGCCGGAGATCGACGCCTGCATTCTCGGCGGCGGCATGTATCCCGGCTACGAACAATACTGGACTTCGATCATCGCCAATCCGGACGGTGTCCTCGAATTGACCGGAAGGCCGGCCACGCAAGGCGAGAGGAACTATGCGCGGTTCGCGGCCAGAACACCGCATTTCGTGGTTTCGCGAACCCTCAAGGCCACCCAATGGGATGTTGCGCAAATCGTCGGCGATCTGGACGAGATCGCAAAATTGAAAGATCGTCCCGGGAAAAACATGCACCTTGTCGGTGGCGCCACCCTGGTGTCGAGCATGGTCGAGGCCGGCCTGGTCGATGAGTTGCGGCTGGTGGTGATCCCCATCATCCTGGGTGCTGGGAAAGCCCTGTTCAAGGACGTGCGGCACCGTCATGCGCTGACGCTGGAGGCAGCAGATCGGCTGAAGTCGGGCAATGTGCGGCTGATCTACAGGGTCGGGCCCCACTGAAACTCCCTGGAGCGCCGCGCGTCCTTTTGGACGCGCAAAGGTCGCTCTAGGCACTTTTAATTTGCGCCTGATCCTTTCCGAAAATCGATTCCGATTTTCGGGGTCATGCACAGCGCCGCCGGCCGGGTGTCAGGCGGCGCTTTTGGCCTCGGCGGATCGCACGGTCTCGAAGAAGGCGGCGATCAGCCGGACGTCCTTGACCCCCGGCGCGCTTTCAACGCCGGACGAGATGTCGAGGCCGGGTGGATTGGCGATCGCCAGCGCTTCGCCGACATTGCCGGCGTTGAGCCCTCCCGAGAGCATGTAGTCGAGATCGGCGTCGAGGCTGGTCAGGATGCGCCAGTCGAAGGAAACACCATTGCCGCCGGGCAGTTCCGAACCTTTGGGCGGCTTGGCATCGAACAGGAAACGGTCGGCGACACCGCGATAGGGCGCAAGCGCCGCGAGATCTCCGGCCTCGCGCAGCGAAAACGCCTTCATGACCGGCAGGCCGTAACGGGCCTTCACGTCGGCTACACGCTCGGGGCTTTCGGACCCGTGCAGCTGCAGCATGTCCGGGGCCATCGCCGCGACGATCTCGTCGAGGAAGGCGTTGTCGGCATCGACGGTGACGGCGACGGCCTGGGCCCGGCCACGAGCAGCCTGGCGCAGGCGCCCGGCATCGGCAGGCACGATGTTGCGCGGGCTCTTGGCGAAGAAGATGAAGCCGACATGGCTCGCGCCACTGTCGAGCGCGGCCGCCAATGCTTCATCGGTCTTGAGACCGCATATCTTGATATCGCGTGCCATGCGCCGGCAAGTGCCACGAAAAGCCGGCAAAGTCGAGGAAAAGCGACGATTTGCCGAAATGGTGAAAGCGGCTACCTTGTCTATAAATGGGAGCACTATGGCATGGCTGAGAAGACTGTCGCGGAGCTGAAGGAAAAGCTTGCCCAGGCGCGTGACGTGATCGCGCATCTGATCGACAAGGCCGCCTTCAACGGTGCCGAGGCGCATCGCGCGCTCGACTATTTCGGCAGCGACGCCTTCGACAGGACGTTCCTGCCCTGGCCGCGCCAGGAAGATGAAGGGCTTCGGCCCGACGAGCTCAATGCTGCCAATGATGATTGAGGCTCTCCCGATCCGCGCTTAGCGTTCACCTCCGCCTGCGGTTGTTGCAGCTCCGATCTTCGTGAAGATCCGCTCCATCGCGCCGAGATCATCGGCGTCGAGCATGGTGATTTCACGAGGCGGCCTGCGGAATTCGGCCAGCAGTTCGTCACGCGTGCGGCGGCCCTTGGCCGTCAGCGCCACCAGCTTCACGCGGCGATCGTCCGGTGCGGCACTGCGTTCGACCAGCCCGGCTTTCTCCAGGCGGTCGACGACCCACGTCGTGTTGGACGGGTCGCTTTTCCATTGCCGCGCCAGTTCGCCGATCGGCCTGCCCTGTGAACCATCGAGACTGGAGAGCGCCCTTGCATCGTTGGGCGTCAGGCCTCGCTTGCGCAGGCTTTCCGTGCGTTCGGGTGCCGAGTGCATGAAGAAATCGAACATCAGCCGCCAGACCGCAGCCGCGCTGTCAGGACTTGTCATTGCCTTGCTTCTGAAAATTTGACTCTCACCATATTGGTAGTACTTTAAATAAATTGAATGGTCAAACTCGAGGCAGATATGAGTGAGTTGAAAAGGGCCGCGTCGTTTGCGGGCAAGGTTGCGCTGGTGGCCGGTGCCAGCAAGGGCATCGGCGCGGCGACAGCGGATGCCTTTGCCGCCGCTGGCGCCGCGGTCGCACTGATTGCGCGGTCGGGTGATCTGGTCGAGGCGCGGGCGCGACAAATCCGGGAAAACGGCGGCAAGGCCATCGCCATCCAGGCCGATGTCGGCGACGACGAGCAGATGGCGCGGGCAGTCGAACAAATCGTCGCCGAGTTCGGCAGGCTGGATGCGGCCTTCAACAATGCCACCGACGGTCCGCGGCCGGCACCGCTCGCCGAACTCGACCTCGAAGGATTCGGGCGCGGCATCCGTACCAATATCGGCGGCACGTTCAACGGCATGCGGCACGAGATCGCCGCGATGCTGAAGGGTGGTGGTGGAGCCATCGTCAACATGGCTTCCGTCGCCGGCGTTAACGGTACCTCCGGCCTTGCGGGCTATGTTGCCGGCAAGGCCGGCATCATCGGCCTCACCAAGGCTGCTGCGCTCGACTACGCTGATCGCGGCATCCGCATCAATGTGGTCGCCCCTGGCCCGATCCTGACACATCACCTTGAGGCAGCGGGGCCGGAAGCGCAGCGGCAGGCCGGGCTCGCCACGCCGATGCGCCGCATCGGGCGCGTCGAGGAGGTCGCCAGCGCGGTGCTCTGGCTCTGCTCGGACGAGGCCAGTTTCATCACCGGAGCGGTGCTGCCGATCGATGGCGGCCAGACTGCCGGCAACAAGATCGCGATGAACTATCGGCCGGGGGAGCCGATACGGGCAGCGTCCTGAGCGAGGCGCTGACAAGGCGGCCGGGTCGATCAGGCCCGGCCGGCGTCCGTCGTGTCGACCAGCCATTCGCGGAACGCGGTCATGGCCGGGGTCTCTTCACGCGATTTCAGCCGCGTCAGCCAGTAGCTGCCGGTGTGCACGGTAATGTCGAAGGGTTGCACGATCCGTCCAATGGCGATGTCGTGGCTGAACATGGCCACCGGAACCAGCGCGACGCCGACACCGCGCGCAGCGGCTTCGACCAGCGTCAGCGAGGAATCGAACATCCACCCACGCAGGCCTGGCGCGCCGAGCCCGGCAGCCTTGAACCACAGCTTCCATTCGTCCATCCGGTAGGATCGCAGCAGTTCGGCATTCGACAGATCGGCCGGAGTGTCGAGACCGGATTGCAGCGCCGGCGCGCAGACCGGCGAGAGCGGGGCTTCCATCAGGTGAAAGGCTTCGGTGCCGTGCCAGGCGCCATCGCCGAAGCGGATGAAGAAATCGAGCCCGTCGAGCAGGATGTCGGAGCGGTTGTTGTTGGTCTTGAGGCGCAGGTCGAGATGCGGGTGCTGTGCCTTGAACGCATTGAGTCGCGGCAGCAGCCAGCCGATCGCGAAGGTGCCGACGACGCCGACCGTCAGGATCTCACGGTAGTTGCCTTCCTCGAACTGGCTCAAGGTGGCGCTCATGCGCCTGAAGGCATCGGTGAGCACCGGCAGCAGCGCATGGCCCTCGTCGGTCATGGTCAGGCCACGCGGCAGGCGCTTGAACAGCGTCACCCCCAGCGCTTCTTCCAGCGCCTTGATCTGGTGGCTGATCGCCGTCTGCGTCACGCGCAGTTCGAGACCGGCGCGGGTGAAGCTGCAATGGCGCGCCGATGCCTCGAAGGCACGCAGGGCATTGAGCGGCAGTTGCGACACTTCCATGAGCTATGACCAAGTTTTGTTCATGCCTGAGCTTAGAATTGATCGTTTGCCTGGGGCAAGGGGCAACGCCATAGTCGTTTCCGAGAGTCGCGATTGGGAGTTGGCCGCAGATCATCGAGATCGTCGGCGTTCGTTTCTCTCCTCAATCAACGCTGATATGGAACCCGCGAATGACGATGTCTCTTTCGCGCCGGCAGGCTCTTGCCGGCAGTCTTCTGGCCATCCCAACCCTGGCAGCTTTCAGTTCGATCGCCCGCGCCGAGCGTGGCGGCGAAGCCGAAAACAAGCTCGCCGAGCTGGAGCGCAAGCATCCAGGCCGTTTCTGCGTCACGATCCTCGACCTTGGCAGCGGCAAACGCATTCAGCACCGGGCTGACGAGCGCATCCTCATGTGCAGCACCTTCAAGGCGCTGCTGGCCGCGCTGGTTCTGGCGCGCGTCGACAAGGGGGAGGCCAGGCTGGACGAGCGCATCACCTTCACCAGCAAAGACCTCGTAGCGGTTCACTCGCCGGTGACCAAGCCGCATGCCGACGGGTCGGGCATGACGATTGCCGAACTGTGCGACGCGACAGTCACGATCAGCGACAATACCGCCGCAAATCTGCTGCTCGCCCGCTTCGGCGGTCCGGCCGCGCTGACGGCTTTCTGCCGCCGCATCGGCGACGACGTCACGCGGCTCGACAGGACCGAACCCGAGCTCAATGTCCACGACGGCCCCGATGACCAGCGCGACACCACCACGGCGGCGGCGATGACGGAAACCCTGCGCAAGCTGCTGTTCACCGATGTCCTGTCGGCAGCATCGCGTCATCAACTGGCGGCATGGCTGATCACCAACAAGACCGGCGACAGGCGGGTGCGCGCCGGGCTCCCGGGGGACTGGCTTGTCGGCGACAAGACCGGCACCAATGGCGACGAACATGGCAATGCCAATGACATTGCGGTCATCTGGCCGCCGGATCGCGCCCCGCTGATCGTGACGGTCTATTGCGAGATCCCGAAGATATCGTCGAGCGAGCGCGACGCCGCCATCGCCGAGATCGGCCGCATCGCAGCGCAGGTTTGACGACTTATCGAAGGATCCAGGACCATGACCAGAATTCTGAAAATCGGAACCGTTGCGGCCGCGCTCCTGCAGGCCGCCCATGCCCATGCCGCCGACGGCAAGGAACTCGAGCAACTGGTGAACAAGACCGTGCGGCCGCTGATGAAGGAAAACGACCTGCCCGGCATGGCGGTGGCCATCACCGTCAACGGCAAGCAGTTCTTCTTCGGCTACGGCGTCGCATCCCGGGAGAGTGGGCAGAAGGTGACCGAGAAGACCATCTTCGAAGTTGGCTCGGTATCGAAGACCTTTGCAGCGACACTGGCAGCCTACGCGATTGAAAGCGGCACGTTTCCCTGTCCGAGAAGGCGAGTGCCTATCTGCCGGCGCTTTCCGGCGGTGCCCTCGACAAGATCGACGTGCTCGACCTCGGCACCTATACGGCGGGCGGCCTGCCGCTGCAGGTTCCCGATGACGTGACCAACCAGGATGGCATGATCGCCTATTTCCGGGCCTGGAAACCGGAATTCGCCGCGGGAACGCACCGGCGTTATTCCAATCCCAGCATCGGCCTCTTCGGCTATCTGGCGGCGGAAAGCATGGGCAAGTCCTTCGATGCGCTGATGGAAGGGACACTCCTGCCGGAGCTTGGCCTGTCCAACACCTTCATCCACGTGCCCAGGGAGCGGATGGGCGACTATGCCTACGGCTACACGAAGGCGGGCAAGCCCATCCGCGTGTCGCCCGGCGTTCTGGACTCCGAAGCCTATGGCATCAAGACCACCGCGCCCGACCTGATCCGCTTCATCCAGGCGAACATCGACGGCAAGGTGTCGGACGAGAAGCTGCGTCGCGCCATCGCCGCCACCCATGTCGGCTACTACAAGACAGGCGAAATGACCCAGGGACTGGGCTGGGAGAGCTATTCCTACCCGACCAGCCTCGACACGCTGCTGGCCGGCAACTCGGCGGACATGGCGTTCAAGCCGCAGAAGGCCGAGAAACTCGAGCCGCCGGTTCCAGCTGGCGCCGACGCCTGGCTGAACAAAACCGGTTCGACCAACGGCTTTGCCAGCTATGCCGCGTTCATCCCGGCCAGGAAGGTTGGCATCGTCATTTTGGCCAACAGGAGCTATCCGATCCCGGCCCGAATCAAGGCGGCATATCGCATCCTGTCCGGCATCGAGAAATTGTCCGGGCTTTAGAGCATGGTTCCGAAAAGTTGCAGACTTTTCGGGCAAAGCGGGCGGTATCCGCCGCCCATCATGCGTCAAAACAAGCAGATGGAGCGGAATGATGGTTCACAAGATCGCATCCCGCTCCACCCCCTCCGACCCCGGAGGGGCATCCCCGCGGGAGCCCCAGCATGATCAAGATGAGTGTCTACTATCCGGCCGATGGCGGCTCGAGGTTCGATCACGACTATTACCGCACCACCCACATGCCACTGATCAAGCAACGGCTCGGTTACGCCTGCCTGCGCTACGAGATCGAGAAGGGCATTGGGGGTCGCGAACCCGGAAGCGCGCCGGAGTTCGTCGCGGCATGCCACGTCTACTCGCCGAGCCTGGAGATATTCCAGCAGACGTTCGACCCCCACCGAGCGGAAGTCGCAGCAGACGTCGCCAACTATACGGATATCGCGCCGATCGTGCAGTTCAGCGAAATCGTTGGAGACTAAGCGGCAGGCACGCCGGGCGCATTGCGGCCCGAACTCGCCGTGGAAGAATCGAACCGGCCGGGCCTGCCTGGCCGGTTCTGTCTTCGCCCTCTGGACCATGCCGTGAAGTTGCTTCCGACAGGGGCCGGGGCCATCTGTGCGGAACAATGGCAATGAAGACTGACGGCGATGAGGACTTACGGCGATGATGGGCGACCTCACCATCAGGGCGTTTGAGGCCGGCGATCTGGACCGGATCGCTGCGACGGACGGCGGACCGGCCTGGAATGCCGATCCCGGGCTTTGGCAGGACTATCTTGCCGATGCCGCTCGAGATCGTCGCGTCGTTCTGCTCGCCTTCCAGGGGCGGCATGTGGTCGGCTACGGCACGCTGCTGTGGCGGTCGGGTTATCCGCCGTTCAGCGAAGCCGGCATTCCTGAAATCAACAATCTGGTCGTTGCGCAGGCCGCGCGCGGCAGCGGTATCGCCACGGCAATGATCGGCCGCTTCGAACGGCTCGCCGCATCCAGAGGCAAGCCGGTGATCGGCCTGGGTGTCGGTCTCTATGCCGACTATGGCGCTGCCCAGCGCCTCTATGTCAGGCTGGGTTATCTGCCGGACGGGCGCGGCATCAGCTATGGCGAGAAGCCGGTGGTTCCCGACCAGCCGGTGCGTGTCGACGACGATCTGATCCTCTGGTTGACGAAATCGCTGTGAGCGGACCGAGCACCATGATTCCCGATCCGATCGCCGGACGGCCGACGCCCGCCGAGATCGCAGCGGCGCTGAAGCTGCCGCCATCGCCGAAAGTCGTTTCGACGGGCCAGAACAATCTCGTGCTCGATTTCGGCGAGACGATCGTGCGGCTGCCATATTATCCATCGGGCGTTCGCGAGCTGGCGCGGGAGGCCGAAGTGCTGGCTGCGTTGCGCCCGCATTTGCCGCCGCTTGTGCCCGTCCTGGAACTGCACGACGTCGGCGGCCACGTCGTCTCGATGCACCACAAACTGGCCGGCGAGCCGATTACCGATCCCGGCGCGCTGCCGCGCGAGGACCAGAAAACCCTTGCGCGGGGTCTCGCCGCCTTCCTGGCGGCATTGCATGCGCTGCCGGTCTCGCTCCTGCCTGGCGCCGAAGCCGTCGATCCGCTGGCCGAATGGCATGAACTGCTGCGACGGTGCGAACAGCACGCCTTCCCGCTTCTGCCGGCGCGCGTCGTTGCGGACCTCAGGCAACGGTTCAATGCCTTCCTGGCGGATCCCGGCATGTCGGCGCGAACGATCATCCACGGCGATTTCGGCGCCGGCAACATCCTGGTCCATGATGGCCGCCTCACCGGCGTCATCGACTTCGCAGGCTGCGGCATCGGTGATCCGGCCTATGATTTCGCGAGCCTCGCCGCGGGTTTTGGCGACGGTTTCCTTGCCCTGGTCGAACGGCATACGCCGATATCCGACGCGATGCGGGAGCGCATGGCCTTCTATCGCTGCACTTTCCCGCTGCTGGATGTGCTTTTCGGCGTCGAGCAAGGCGACGACGAGGCGCTGCAGGCGGGTCTGCATGCCATCGTGGCCGAATGATCTCGAGTGGCGGCGGGAGATGTCTCGTGGGCCGAGGAAAACCGCGTCTTGAACCATGAGCGAATTCGCGCAGGGAACGCAGCGATCGCCGCGCGGCGATCGTTCGAAGCGATGGCGCGATAGTGATCAAAGGGCGGTGGGGTCGGCTTGCCGGATATGGGATTGGTCCTTCGAAACGAGCGCGTCTCGAATTACCATTTCCAGGAGCGCTGATAATTGTCTAAAATAGCGGTGCTTTCATGACTGGAGTTCATGAATATGGCCGCATCGGACGAGATGATCGCCTTCATACGCATCGTCGATCGGGGCTCTTTCGCCAGCGCGGCGGACGATCTCCGCGTGACGCCATCTGCCTTGTCCAAACTGGTCTCAAGGCTGGAGGACCGGCTGGGTGTGCGATTGCTGACACGCACCACCCGCCGGCTGGCCCTGACGCCTGAAGGCGCACGCTACCTTGAGCGGGCGCGTGACATACTGGATTTGATCGAACAGGCCGAAGCAGACGCTGCTTCCGCGAGCTTGCGGCCGAAGGGCCAACTGCGGATCAACTCCAGCACGGGTTTTGCCAGGCAAACGCTTCTGCGTGCGCTCCCGATTTTCCTTGCCCGCTTCCCGGACGTGACGGTTGACCTGTCGCTGACAGATCGGCTGGTCGATCCGGTCGTTGACCACGCCGATATCGTGTTGCGCGGCAGCCCTTCGGCAGATTCCGATCTGGTCGTACGCAAGCTGGCGGATGGGCGTCGCCTGATCTGTGCGGCTCCCTCCTATCTCGATCGTGCCGGGACGCCACGCAAGGCAGAAGATCTGGTCGGTCATGCCTGCATTGCGTTGTCAGGGCAGAACCCGGCGACCACCTGGCCGTTGCAGACTGCGGAGGGCATCGTGCGCTTTCTGCCGCGGGGACCGTTCTCCTGTGATCAGGTCGGTATGCTGTTCGATATGGCGCTCGCAGGCAACGGTATAGTCAGGCTCGCCGATTTTGTCGTCGGCCAGGCTGTGCGCGAGGGTCGGCTGGTTGAAATACTGTGCGACATCAACCGCTCCGACCCGATCGCGCTCTGGGCGGTCATGGCACGCGGCCGCTTCCGCTTGCCGCGCGTGCAGGCCTTTATCGATTTCATGGAAAAGGGGTTGCAGGACGGGGAGTGGTGACGGCTGGAAATTGGATGGAAATGAGTGCCGTCAGTCGAACGCGATGGCCTGCAGCGCACCGCCATTCTTCTTCAGCCAGGCCTTGCAGCGCTCGGTGTCGGGGCATAATTCCGCGCACAGCTTCCAGAATTTCGGGCCGTGGTTCATCTCCTTCAGATGCGCCACTTCATGCGCCACCAGGTAGTTTATCACCGGCGGCGGCGCCATCATGATGCGCCAGGAGAAGGAGAGGTTGCCGTCCGCGGTGCAGGAGCCCCAGCGGCTCGACGTGTCCTTGAAGCGGATGCTTTTCGCCTTGCGGCCGATCGCGCCGGTGTGGCGCTGAACCAGCGCCTCGATGTCGCGCTTGGCTTCGCGTTTCAGGAAGTCGGCGACACGGCGCGGTAGGTGCAGCCTGTCGCCATGGATGGTCAGCGTCGGACCGGTGTCGTCGTTGCCGACCACGACTGTGCCGCGCTTGCCTGGCTCATGCACGATGCGATGCGGCACGCCGCGCACGGGAACCTTGATGCCCGGCCGCACCTGCGGCCGGTCCGGAACCTTGGCCAGCCGCTGTTCGAGCCAACCCTGGTGGCGGCTGAGGAACCGTTCGACCTCGCCCTGGCGCAGGCCCGGCGGCACGGTGATGCGCAGGCCCTGGCCGCCGGCATCGATCCGCAGCGTCAGCCGCCGTGCGCGTTCGTTCTCCACGATCCTGAGCGGCAGCGTGCGCCCGGCCACATGATGCTCGCGCTCCTCGACCGGGGCGGGCCTGGGCTTGGTCAGGTTGCGGAAGAAGGCGAAGGACATAAGAGGAACATAAGCGATTCGGAGAAATCTGTAGCGGTCTTCGCAGCGATGTGATCGCCGCAGGAGGACGAAAGGCCCCACAAGACAACGGCGCCGCTTTTCAGACGGCGCCGCTGGAACTCATGCTGATCGCATCGATCAGTCGTCGAGCAGGTTCGTGCCCTTGCCCTTGGCTGGCTTGGTCGTGGCCGGCGCGGTCGGCTTGTTGCGCTGGGCCATGAAGCGATCGAACTCTTCCTGGTCCTTGGCGCGGCGTAGCTCGCGGGCATAGTCGTCGAACTCGGCCAGTGCTTCATCGAGCTTGCGGCGCTCTTCTGCGAGGCGCTCCAGTTCCTTGTCGCGCCAGTCGTCGAAGGCGACGTTGCCGGTGCGGGCGGAGGCATGACCCCAGCGATGAGCCTTGTCGGCGCCGCGGCGGCAGCCGGCGAAGATGCCATCGGTGGCCTTGTTGACGTCGCGCTTGAAGCCGTCGAGCCGGTCGCCCCAGATGATGTAGGCAAGCATGGCGAGGCCCAGCGGCCAGAACACCACGAAGCCAAGAACCATCAGCGCGATGGTTGCCGGCGTCCAGGCCGGGCGGATCAATGCAGTCGTGTTCATTTCTCCCGTTCCTTCGGTTGGAGGCAGCCAAGACACGGCTGCTGCCAAACGAGGTGGGAAGAGTGGGCATGTTCTTCAAGAACAAGCGCCCTCGGCCGCAATCAACCGCCTGTAAAACCTAACGATTTTTTGCGTGATCGAGCAGAACCACGATCATGCCGGCGACAAGACCCCAGAACGCGGCACCGACACCGAACAGGGTCAGGCCCGAGGCGGTGACGGCAAAAGCCGTCGTGGCGGCCATGCGTTCATGCTCATCCTTGAGCGAGATGGTCAGCGCGTTGGTGAAGGGCCCGAGCAGGGCGAGGCCCGCGACCAGCACGATCAGGCTCTGCGGCAGCACCGCGAAGATTGCCACCAGCGAGGCGCCGAAGATCGCGAACACGACATAGGCAAGCGCATAGAATGGCCCGGTCTTCCAGCGCTCGGCAGGGTCCGGGTGCACGTCTGGCCCGGTGCAGATCGCGGCCGAGATCGCCGCCAGGTTGGAGGTCGAGGCGCCGAACGGGGCGAGCAGGAAGGACACCAGTCCGGTGAAACTGATCAACGGTCCGGGCTCGGGATTGTAGCCCGCCGCCCGCAGCACGGCGAGGCCGGACAGGTTCTGCGAGGCCATGGTGACGAGATAGAGCGGCAATGCCAGCCCGATCGCCGCCTTGGCGGTGAAGACGGGCGCGATCAGCGTCAACGTCGAAAGTTCTGGCGCCGGCAGGCTGCCGACACGGCCGGTGAGGTAGGCGGCAAAGCCGCCGCCGACCAGCACCGCGAGAACGGACAGCGCCGGGTTCCACAGCCGGATCAGGAAGAAGGCGGCGATCAGCGGCAGCACCAGCCAGGGATCGACAGGGATGGTCCGGACAGCATTGAGCGCGAAGGTGACGAGGATACCGGCCAGCATGCCGGAGGCCACCGAGGCCGGGATCTTCGAGATCAGCTGGGTCAGCGGCTTGATCAGTCCGGTCAGCACGAGGAGTGCCCCGGCGATGAGAAAGGCGCCGACGGCCTCGCCGATCGAGAAGCCGCTGGATGCCGCGATCAGCGCCGCTCCCGGCGTCGACCAGGCGCTGATGATCGGCATCCTGGTGCGCCAGGACAGCCACGCCGTTTCCACCGCCATCGAGATGCACAGTGCGGTGACCCAGCTTGCGGTCTGCAGTTGCGTGGCGCCGACGGCATTGGCGGCCGCGATGATGATGGCAAGGGTTCCGCCGAAACCGACGATCGCCGCGACGAAGGCGGATATCGGAATGGAGATGCGCATCAGCCGGCCCGCTTGACCAGTGTCTCGACCGCGCGCTGCAGCAACTCCAGGTCCTGCGGGCGCGACAGCCGGTGATCGCCTTCCGGCACCAGCGACAGGGTGACGTCGTCGGAGGGCAGGTGGCTGACCAGCTTCAAGGCGTGGGTGTGTGGCACATCCGGATCGGCGAGGCCCTGGATGACATGGACCGGGCAATGCGTGTCGATCGGACCGGTCATGACGAGGTTGTCGCGGCCATCCTCGATCAGGGCGCGTGTATAGATGTAAGGCTGGTCCGAGTATTCGGACGGCTCGGCGAAGAAGCCTTTCTCGGCCAGATCGCGGCGTTGCGCCTCGGTCAGCGTCGGTTCGACCAGTTCGGCCGTGAAATCCGGCGCCGGCGCCAGCAGCACCAGCCCGGCGACGCGGTCGTCACCGGCCTTGCGCAGTTCCTGCACCATGCGCAGCGCGATCCATGCGCCCATCGAGGAACCGACCAGGATCTGTCTGCCCTCGGCGTATCGGCGAAAGACCGCGAGGCTCTGCGCAAGCCAGGTCGAGATCGTGCCCTCGTTGAAGTCGCCACCGGATTCGCCATGGCCGGAATAGTCATGCCGCAGGAAGGCGTGACCGTTCCTGTCGGCCCAGGCGGCCAGCGTCTCGGCCTTGGTGCCCAGCATGTCGGATTTGTAGCCGCCCAGCCAGACCACGCCGGGTGTCTCGCCGGATTGATGGCGGACGGCGATGGGGATGTTGTCGACGTCGAGAAAATCAGGGGCAGTCGGCTGCATGGCACGGTTCCTTGCGCATCGGCCTGGCAGGAGCGATGCGCAGCTTCAGCTGTTTCGAGCACGTGCATCCGCTCGGAGCGCCGCTCGAGGTTGCGCTTCTTGGCATGGCCGGAACGCAGCGAAAAGAGCGCTGTTCAATTCTTTGCTTGGTTCAGAAAGCAACAGTAGGACTAATTTGCCTGAACAGGTGATTTGTTGTCACGCCTGTGCTATTGACTCGCGCCGCGCGGTCACCACATTGACGCGCCACAGCAAAATTTGAACTGAATTCCAGAACGCCAACGGCTCGAGGAGACCACGACAATTCGCAGACCTTTCAAAGCAGCGGCGCCCACGAAGGATGGCCCGCGCGCAAACCGGGATATCCGCGTCCCCCGCGTCCAGCTTATCGACGCAGAAGGCAAGAACCGCGGTGAAGTTTCCATCAACGAAGCATTGCAGCTGGCTGAGGAAGCCGGGCTGGATCTGGTCGAGATCTCGCCCAACGCCGTCCCGCCGGTCACCAAGATTCTCGACCTCGGCAAGCTGAAATACGCCAACCAGAAAAAGGCCGCCGAGGCCCGCAAGAACCAGCGCGTCATCGAGATCAAGGAGATCAAGATGCGCCCCAACATCGATAGTCACGACTACGATGTGAAGATGCGCGCCGTGCGCCGCTTCTTCGAGGAGGGCGACAAGGTCAAGCTGACGTTGCGTTTCCGTGGCCGCGAAATGGCGCACATGGAACTCGGCATGCAGCTTCTCAACAAGGTGCGCGAGGAAGTCGCCACCATCGCCAAGGTCGAGGCAGAGCCGAAGCTCGAAGGCCGTCAGATGATGATGGTGCTGGCGCCGCGCTGACGCGGTGCCCGCTCGATACGTATTTGATCAAGGCGTCCCACCTCTGGCGGGACGCCTTTTTCCTGCCCCAACTAGAGCATTTCCAGCGAGACAGAACGTCGCAATGCTCTATCTCTTAGTTTTGACGCAATTCCGGACGCAAAACCGCTACGCAATTTGCTGGAATTGCTCTTGGTGATTTGTCGCCCTGTATTGCGGCGCTCAGCGGACCTCTGAACATGAACGACAAAACTGCCGAGACCGATGCCAGGCGTGCGCTTGGCACCTATCAGTCTCTCCGGCGCCTGGTCCTGGCTATCCTCATCGTGGCGATGTTTGCAGCCCTGCTGTTCGGGGAGGCGATCTACCCGCCGGAAAGCTTCATCCACGAAACCGTCGAGATGGTCGGCGTGCTGATGATATTCCTCGGTATCGTCGGGCGCCTGTGGTCGACGCTCTATATCGGCGGGCGCAAGTCGCATGAGGTCGTCACGGGGGGGCCTTATTCGATCACCCGCAACCCGCTCTATGTCTTCTCGACGCTGGCCGCCGCCGGCGTCGGTGCGCAGATGGGTTCGATCGTCGCCACGATCGGCTTCGGCCTGCTTTGCGCCATTGCGTTCCATATCGTGATCCTGCGCGAAGAGCGTTTTCTCTCGGCCGAACTCGGCGCACCCTACAAGGCCTATCTCGCCCGCGTGCCGCGCTTCATTCCCAAGCTCTCGCTTTATCAGGAAGGTGACACCGGCTCTTTCCGTCCGCGGCTCCTGCTCAACACCTTGCTTGACGGCCTGGTCTTCCTGATCGCCATGCCGATCTTCGAGCTGATCGAGAACGCGCAAGGGTCCGGTGCGCTGCCGATCCTTTTCCGGCTGCCCTGACCGCCACGATTTCTCCGCAAACAGACCCGGCAAATTCCACAAACACACCGGATAAATTCCGCAAAGCGGCCCGACAAAACCCGACCGCAGTCCTGCGGCCGGGTTTTTCTTCGATGCCCACCATCCCATCATCCGAGGCGCTCGAAGCATTGGGGCGCTATCAGCGGCGGCGGCGCGGCGGGCTTGCCGTCCTGATCGCTGCTTTCTTCGGGCTGATCGCCTTCAGCGGCTCGCTGCATGACGAACTCACGCATGAGCGGATCGAATCGACGGGCCTTGCCCTGATCCTGGTCGGTATCGGTGGCCGGCTCTGGTCGATCCTCTATATCGGCGGGCGCAAGTCCGCGGAGCTGGTCTCGACCGGTCCCTATTCGATGATGCGCAACCCACTGTATTTCTTTTCCACGATTGCCGCCGCCGGCATCGGCGCCCAGACAGGTAGCGTGGTGGTGACGATCGCTTCCGCGCTGCTCTGCGCTGCCGTGTTCCACATCGTCGCCCTGCGGGAAGAGCGCCATCTGAAGACCGCGCTCGGCGCGCCTTATGAGGAATACTTGCGGCGCGTGCCGCGTTTCCTGCCAAATCCGTTTCTCTACCGGGATGAGACGGAGGTGACGTTCACGCCGCGCATCTTCAATCTCACCTTGCGCGACGGCCTGGTTTTCCTGGCAGCCATCCCTTTCTTCGAATTCATCGAGGAAGGTCAGGAGAACGGGCTGGTGCCAATCCTGTTCTGGCTTTACTGAAAGCCGACATGCAGGCAGGGATTGCGCGGCCGGCATCTTTGCAGTATAGGGCCGCGTTCCAGAAAAACCGCCCGGCAGGGCATGCCGTGGCGGTTTAACTTGCTTTCCAGGCTTTGGTCGGCCCGGAAACAACAACAAGAAGGCCTCAAGCCTTCGCATAGGAGTAGCAAAATGCCCAAGATGAAGACCAAGTCCGCCGCCAAAAAGCGGTTCAAGATCACTGCGACCGGTAAGGTCCTGTCGGCTGCGGCCGGCAAGCGTCACGGCATGATCAAGCGCAGCAACAAGTTCATTCGCGATGCCCGCGGCACGATGGTTCTTGCTGAACCGGATGGCAAGAAGGTCATCAAGAATTTCCTGCCGAACGGCCTCTGAGCCCGGCTGCGTCCCAATTTAAGGAGATCATGACATGGCACGTGTAAAGAGAGGCGTTACCGCCCACGCCAAGCACAAGAAGGTCCTGAAAGCCGCCAAGGGTTTCTACGGCCGTCGCAAGAACACCATCCGCATCGCCAAGCAGGCGGTCGAGAAGTCGCTGCAGTACGCCTATCGCGACCGCAAGGCGCGCAAGCGTAACTTCCGCGCGCTCTGGGTGCAGCGCATCAATGCCGCTGTCCGCGAGCACGGCCTGACCTATGGCCGCTTCATCGACGGCCTCAACAAGGCTGGCATCGAGATCGACCGCAAGGTCCTGTCCGACATGGCTATCCACGAGCCGCAGGCTTTCGCCGTGCTCGTCGGCAAGGCCAAGGTCGCGCTCGAATATCTGAAGAACACCACCCCGAATGCTTTTGAAAGCGCTGTCGCCTAAGCCAGCGTCTTCCCAAGCTTTTCGAAATCTGATTTGGGAAACCCGCGCTGGCTCGGCCGGCGCGGGTTTTTCTTATGCCGCGCTCCAAAGCAACCTAGTGGCTATCAGGCAGACCGCTGCCGCGTAGTCCCGATCGAAAGAGTTTTATCGTGAACGCCAACGCTGGAAATCTCGAAGTCCTGGAGAGCGCGCTGCTTGCCGATATCGCAGCTTCCGCCGACGAGCAGGCCATCGAGGCCGTACGCATCGCCGCTCTCGGCAAGAAGGGCTCCGTCTCGGACCTGCTGAAGACGCTGGGCGCAATGACCGCCGAGGAGCGCCAGGTCCAGGGCCCGGCGATCAACGGGCTGAAGAACCGCGTCACCGAGGCGCTGGCGGCCCGCAAGGCCGAGCTGAAGAACGCCGCCATCGCTGCCCGCCTCGTCGCCGAGACGGTCGATGTCACGCTGCCGGTGCGCCAGTCGCCGGCCGAGCGTGGCCGCATCCATCCGATCAGCCAGGTCATCGACGAGATCGCCGCCATCTTCGGCGACATGGGCTTCGCGATCGCCGAAGGGCCGGACATCGAGACCGACCATTACAACTTCACCGCGCTCAACTTCCCCGTCGGCCATCCGGCGCGCGAGATGCACGACACGTTTTTCCTGCAGGCGGCCGATGGCAACGAGGCCAAGCTGCTGCGCACCCATACCTCCCCGGTGCAGATCCGCACCATGGAAGTGCAGCAGCCGCCAATCCGCATCGTCATCCCGGGCAAGACCTACCGCATGGATTCGGATGCGACCCATACGCCGATGTTCCACCAGCTCGAAGGGCTGGTCATCGACCGCACGGCCAACGTCGCCAACATGCGCTGGGTGCTGGAGGAGTTCTGCAAGGCCTTCTTCGAGGTGCCGAGCCTGAAGATGCGCTTCCGGCCGTCCTTCTTCCCGTTCACGGAACCGAGCCTGGAAGTCGACATCCAGTGCGACCGTTCGCGACCGGGCGAAGTACGCTTCGGCGAAGGCAACGACTGGATGGAGATCCTCGGCTGCGGCATGGTGCATCCCAATGTGCTGCGCGCCGGCGGGCTCGATCCCGACGAGTATCAGGGCTTCGCCTGGGGCATGGGCATCGACCGCATCGCCATGCTGAAATACGGCATGCCGGACCTGCGCGCCTTCTTCGACGCAGACGTGCGCTGGCTGTCGCATTACGGCTTCCGCCCGCTCGATATGCCGACGCTGTTCGGTGGCCTCAGCACCTGATGATAAAGACGGTTGAAGACACACCGCTCGGCCGCTTCCAGATCGACTGGGGCATCGCCGAGCCGACGACCGAGCTGGGCAACATCGTTTCCCGGAGCGACGAGCCGCGTGCGTTGACCTTTGTCGACCCACTCTACCCGGCAGAAACCAAGACCTTGCGCGTCTATCGCAACGAGGCTGGCGGCGACTGGTTGCTGCTTGCCGAGATTACCCCCGGTGTGTGGGCGCTCGGCCGGCAAATCGACGATCCGGCGGTAACCTTCGCCTTTGGTGACAGTCCGGAACTGCAGGACGAACTGCTGGCGCTGGTGCTTGCGGGCCGCAAGACAGCGACCTGCGGCGCGCTCCGTGACTTTGGTGGTGCGGAACCGGTGCCAGTGGTCGGACGGCGCGATGTCGTGCTCGATGGCCTGGGCCGCCGTGCCGCGATCATCGAGACGGTGTCGATCGAGATGAAGCGTTTCGACGAGGTTGATGCCGCCTTTGCGCGCGAAGAGGGTGAAGGCGACCTGTCCTATGAATACTGGCGAGAGGCGCACGAAGCCTATTTTGGCCGGAATGGCGGTTACTCGCCCGAGATGATTTTGGTTTGCGAGCGGTTCCGGCTGGTGGAAGTGCTCGACCGCAACAATACGAAACGAGTGAACCCATGAAATTCACCCTCTCCTGGCTCAAGGATCATCTGGAAACCGATGCCACGCTCGACGAGATCGTCGAGCGGCTGACCTCGATCGGACTCGAGGTCGAGTCGGTCGACGACAAGGCGGCGCTGAAGCCCTTCGTCATCGCCAAGGTGCTGACGGCCGCCAAGCATCCCGACGCCGACAAGCTGCAGGTGCTGAGCGTCGACGTCGGCTCCGGCGCGCCGGTGCAGGTCGTCTGCGGTGCGCCGAATGCGCGCGCCGGCCTGATCGGCGCCTTCGCCGCGCCCGGCATCTATGTGCCCGGCATCGACGTCACCCTGTCCATAGGCAAGATCCGCGGTGTCGAAAGCCACGGCATGATGTGTTCCGAGCGTGAGCTCGAACTGTCGGACGAGCACAACGGCATCATCGATCTGCCGCAGGACGCGCCGGTCGGCACATCCTTCGCCGCCTATGCCCATCTCGACGATCCGGTCATCGAGATCAACCTGACGCCGAACCATCCGGAAGCCACCGGCGTCTACGGCATCGCGCGTGATCTCGCCGCATCGGGCCTCGGCAAGCTGAAGACCGCGCCGGTCGAGCCGGTTGCCGGCAAGGGCGCCACCCCGGTCAAGGTCAGGATCGAGGCGCCGGATCTCTGCCGCGTCTTCGCGCTCAGGCTGGTGCGCAACGTCAGGAACGGCCCGTCGCCGAAATGGCTGCAGCAGCGGCTGCTGGCCATCGGCCTGCGGCCGATCAACGCCCTGGTCGACATGACCAATTACATCACGTTCGATCGCGGCCGCCCGCTGCACGTCTTCGACGCCGCCAAGGTTGCGGGCGACCTGGTCGTCCGTCGCGGCAAGGAAGGCGAAAGCGTGCTGGCACTCGATGGCCGCACCTATCCGGTGACGCCGGACATGTGTGTCATCGCCGACGACAATGGTGTCGAATCCATCGCCGGCGTCATGGGCGGCGAACATTCGGGCTGTGACGAGAACACCACCGACGTGCTGATCGAGGCTGCCGTCTGGGAGCCGCTGACCGTGGCCCGCACGGGCCGTACACTCGGCATCATCACCGATGCACGCTACCGCAACGAGCGCGGCATCGACCCGGCCTTCAACACCCCGGGCATCGAGCTTGCGACGCGCATGGTGCTCGATCTCTGCGGCGGCGAGCCGGCCGAGATCGAAGTGTCGGGCGAGACAGTTTTCACGCCGAAGATCGTCTCGTTCCCGGTGTCGGAGGTCAAGCGTCTGACCGGCATCGATGTGCCGGGCTCGACAAGCCTCGATATCCTGACCCGGCTCGGTTTCGTCGTGAAGGGTGATGGCGATGTGGTCGAGGTCGCGGTTCCATCCTGGCGCCCGGATGTCGACGGCAAGGCCGACCTGGTCGAAGAGGTGATGCGCATCCACGGCGTCGACGAGATCCGGCCGCAGCCGCTGTCCAGCCATGGCGTCGTCAACGGCAAGATCCTGACCACGCTGCAGATCCGCACCCGCGCCGCCAAGCGTGCGCTGGCCGTGCGCGGCATGATGGAAGCGGTGACTTGGTCGTTCATCCCGGCAAAGCACGCCGAGCTGTTCGGCGGTGGCCAGAAGCACCTGAAGCTGGCGAACCCGATCGCCGCCGACATGTCCGACATGCGGCCCTCGCTGCTGCCCGGCCTCGTCGCGGCAGCGCAGCGCAACGCCGATCGCGGTTTCGGCGATGTCGCGCTGTTCGAGGTCTCCGGCACCTATGAAGGCGATACGCCCGAAACGCAGCGTCGCGTCGCTGCAGGCGTACGTCGCGGTACCGCCAAGCTCGACGGTTCCGGCCGCCACTGGGCCGGCAACGCCCAGGGCGTCGGCGTGTTCGATGCCAAGGCTGACGCCATCGCGGTGCTGGAAGCCTGTGGCGCGCCGGTCGACCGGCTGCAGATCGAGACGGGTGCGCCGTCCTGGTATCATCCGGGCCGCTCCGGCGTCATCAAGCTCGGTCCCAAGGTGGTGCTCGGCCATTTCGGCGAATTCCACCCGACGGCACTGGAAGTGCTCGACGCTTCCGGCCCGCTCTGCGGTTTCGAAGTGTTCGTCGATGCGATTCCTGAGCCGAAGGCCAAGCCGACCCGCACCAAGCCGAAGCTGGAGCTCTCTGCCTTCCAGGCCGTGAAGCGCGACTTTGCCTTTGTCGTCGACAAGGCGGTCGAGGCCGGTACGCTGACGCGCGCTGCCCTCGCCGCCGACAAGAAGCTGATCACCGGCGTTTCCGTCTTCGACGTGTTCGAAGGAGCGGCGCTCGGTGCCGGCAAGAAGTCGATCGCCATCGAGATTGCGATCCAGCCGGTGGAAAAGACGCTGACCGACGAGGATTTCGAAGCGTTGGCCAAGCGCGTGGTCGAAAATGTCGCCAAGCAGACCGGCGGCGTGCTGCGCACTTAATACAGAGCCCTGGATGTTTGACACATCCAGGGCACCTCAATCGCCGGCGCGACCCATCCGGGTCGCTTTCGCGCCAACGGGCGCGACGCCCATGAACACAGTCATTGGCGCGCGCTCAAACGATCATTCAAGATGACCGTTTGTAAAATGCTGGGAGAACACTCGATGCCGGCGATCCGTACCACACGACTTCCCGCCGGCGTCGATGTTCCGGTGCTCGGCCAGGGCACCTGGTACATGGGCGAGGACAGCCGCTGCGCCGCCGATGAAGTGGCCGCGCTGCGGCTTGGGCTGGATCTCGGCATGTCGCTGATCGACACCGCCGAGATGTATGCTTCGGGTGGCGCCGAGGAGGTGGTGCGTGACGCCATTGCCGGTCGCCGCGACGAGGTCTACCTGGTCTCCAAAGTGTTGCCGTCGAACGCTTCACGTCAGCGCACCATTGCTGCCTGCGAGGCCAGCTTGAAGCGGCTGGGGACCGATCATGTCGACCTTTACCTGCTGCATTGGCGCGGTGGTGTACCGCTGGCCGAAACGGTCGAGGCTTTCGAGGCGCTGCAGGCTGCCGGCAAGATCGGCCAGTGGGGTGTCAGCAATTTCGACGTCGACGACATGCAGGAGCTGGCGGGTGTTTCCAGTGCCGTCCAGACCAACCAGGTGCTCTACAATCTGGAAAGCCGTGGCATCGAGTTCGATCTTTTGCCGGCTTCTCAGCGCGCGGCCGTTCCGATCATGGCCTATTCGCCCATCGGGCAGGGCGGCTTTGTGGGTGACGACAGGCTGGCCGCGATCGCCGCCCGCCACGGTGTCAGCACCACGCAGGTGGCGCTGGCCTGGGTGCTGCGCCAAAAGGGTGTCATCGCCATTCCCAAGGCGGTGAAGCCGCAGCACGTCCGTGCCAATCGCGCCGCTGCCGATCTGGTGCTGACCGAGGCGGATATCGCCGAACTCGATGCAGCCTTCCCGCCGCCGCGCCGCAAGGTGCCGCTGGAGATGATCTGAACTGCGGCAGAGTAGCACTGCCCTTTTCTCCCTTCGGCTCTTGCAAAGCAGCCGGCTGTCTCCCACATTCCGTGCGCGGACCGGGCCCCTCTGACGTCTAAGCAAGACGTGATGTCGGACCGCTGAATTGGGCCCGCTTTGCATATTCACCGGAGCGGGTTGTGGAGAAGGACCCGATGATCTCTGGCAAGACACGTTCATTCGCATTGTTGGCCACGCTTCTGATGGCGTTCACGCTGGTGTCGACCGATTTCGCCGACGCACGGCGCGGCGGCAGCTTCGGCAGCCGCGGCACACGCACGTTCCAGTCGGCACCGCCGACGCGCACGGCGCCGAACCCGACCGCTCCGGTCGAGCGTTCGATGACGCCGAACACCGGACCGACAGCGACGACGCGGCAGCAGCAGCCCGGCATGGCGCAGCAGCAGCGCCCGGGCCTGTTCAGCGGTCTCGGTGGCGGCCTGATGCGCGGCATCCTGATCGGCGGTCTTCTCGGCGTCCTGTTCGGCTACGGCTTCGGAGGCATGGCCGGCGCACTCGGTTTCATCGTGCAGTTGCTGCTGGTCGGCCTTGTCGTGATGCTGGCGCTGCGCTTCTTCCGCTCGCGCCAGGCCCCGGCGACCGCGACGGCCGGCGGACCGGCCGCCAGCAGCGGCCCCAGCGAGATGTTCGGGCGCATGGCCAATCGTGACGCTGCCGAGGACGAGCGCTCAGCCGGCAATGGCCGCGCGGGTTCGTTCAACATCCCGGGATTCGGAACCCAGTCGGGGCCGGCCTCGCAGGATATCGAGCTGGAAAAGGATGACCTCGACCGGTTCGAGCGCATGCTGGATGAAGTCCAGACCGCCTTCGCCAAGGAAGACCACGCCGGCCTGCGCCGCCTGTCGACGCCCGAAATGGTGTCCTACTTCTCGGAAGAGCTTGCCGAGAATGCCCAGAATGGCGTTCGCAACGATGTTGCCGACGTGCATCTGGTGCAGGCCGACATCGCCGAAGCTTGGCGCGAGGACAATCAGGACTACGCCACGGCTGCCTTCCGCTATGAATCGGTCGACGTGATGCGCGACCGCAAGACCGGCAAGGTGGTCGAGGGCGACGAGAGGCTCACCGAGACGACCGAACTGTGGACCTTCACCCGCCCGCGCGGCGGCGACTGGAAGCTGTCGGCGATCCAGGAAGCGTCTGCCTGAGTTTAAAAAGGCCCGCGAAATTCGCGGGCCTTTTCATTTCTGGGGGCGTTGCCCGAACCGGCGAATCGCCGTCATCTCGCTTCATGAACCATCTGCGCCATTCCGGTCTGCCGGCTGTCGAACAGGCGGCTGCCCTGAAGACAATCCTGCGCGCCGATCCGATCGTATGGAAGGCGCTTGAACTGGCGCGTGGCCTCGATCTGCAGGACTGGATGGTCGTTTCGGGCGCGATCTACAACAGCGTCTGGAACAGCCTGACCGGCAAGCCGGCAGGCCACGGCATCAAGGACATCGACCTTTTCTACTGCGACGGTTCCGACCTCTCCTACGAGGCCGAGGATGCCGTCATCCGGCGCGCGGCGGCGCGTTTCGAACGGCTGCCGCTGCCGGTGGAGGTGCGCAACCAGGCGCGGGTGCATCTCTGGTATCCAGCCCGCTTCGGCCGCAGCTGCCCGGCCTACCACTCCAGTGCCGCGGCGCTCGGCTATTTTGCCTCGCGCACGCATGCGGTCGGCGTGCGGCTGACACCGGCGGACGACCTCGAGATCATCGCACCCTTCGGGCTCGACGACATCTTTTCCTTCCGCATCACGCCGAACAGGGTGATGGACAATCGCGAGACTCACAAAGCCAAAGGGGAACGTGCCATGCGGCTGTGGCCGCAGATCACGCTCGAGCCCTGGTGAACGGCTAAAAGGCACATGATGCGCATTCTTCTCATTCTTGGCGCCCTTATCGTTGGAACGATCGCCGGCATTTACCTGTTCGGGATGATCTGGCGTACCACCGCTCCGGAAGGCGCAGTGGCGATGATCGTTGGAGGCGCTACGCCGGTGGTCCTCGGGGCCTGGGCATTTCTCGGCTCAAAGGGAGCTGACGGCCAGCGGCCAAACCTCAGCAATGTGCGAACCTGGTTCGCTCTTCTGGGGATCGTCGCGGCCGCAGCCGGGCTCTTTGTACTGTTGATCGCAGCCCTTTTCCTGATGGTTCAGCGCGGTTAGCCGTTGACCAGAGCCAGTGCTTCTTCCGTGTAACGCTTGCCGACCACCTTGTCGGGCGACAGAGCGTTGCCGATTTCGGCAACCTCCGCCTCGGTCAGTGCAATCGCCGCGGCGCCTGCATTTTGCTCCAGGTGATGGATCTTGCGGGCGCCGGGGATCGGCACGATGAAGTCGCCCTGATGCAGCACCCAGGCCAGAGCGAGCTGCGCGGCGGTGACACCCTTCTGCGCGGCGAAACGCTCCAGAACCTTCACCACCTGGGCATTGGCGTCGAGCGCTTCCGCCTGGAAGCGCGGCAAGGTATGGCGCCAGTCGTCGGCGCCAAGCTGCTCCGGCTTGTTGATCGTCCCGGTCAGCAGGCCGCGTCCGAGCGGGCTGTAAGGGACGAAGCCGATGCCGAGTTCGCGGCAGACGTCGAAGATCTCTTCTTCAGGATCGCGGCTCCACAGCGAATATTCGCTCTGCACGGCGGCAATCGGATGCACGGCATGGGCGCGTCGCAGCGTCGCGGCACTCACTTCCGAAAGGCCGAGCGCACGCACCTTGCCCTCCTTGACCAGTTCCGCCATCGCGCCGACCGTGTCCTCGATCGCCACGCTGGGATCGACCCGGTGCTGGTAGAAGAGATCGATGACGTCGGTGTCCAGCCGACGCAACGATGCCTCGGCGACGGCTTTGACATGTTCAGGCCGGCTGTCGACACCGATCATGCGTTCCGTGCCGCTGCCCTGTTCGGAGATCTTGAAGCCGAACTTGGTGGCGATCGTCACATGCTCGCGCACCGGCTTCAGCGCCTTGCCAACGAGGATCTCATTGTCGAAGGGACCGTAGACTTCCGCCGTGTCGAAGAAGTCGACGCCGATGTCGACGGCATGCCGGAGCGTGCGGATCGCTTCGGCTTCCTCCTGGCCGCCATAGGCGAAGCTCATCCCCATGCAGCCGAGGCCGACGGGAAAGACTGTGAGTTCGGTTCCGAGTTTGCGCTTTTGCATCGCGGTTCTCCTTGGTTGGCGATGCGAGAGAGATAGCGCCTTGCCTTATGTTCGATAATTGCCTCATAATTGCACGAGCTATTCTAAAAGTTAGAACAATGGCCAATCTTAGAATTTAAGCAATGGACCGCAGCTACCTCGCTCAACTTGCCGTGCTTGCCGCCGTGGCGGACAGGGGCAGTTTCCGTGGCGCCGCCCGGGATCTTGCGATTGCGCCGTCAGCGGTCAGCCATGCCGTCTCCAGCCTGGAAGCCCGGCTCGGCGTGCGGTTGCTGGCGCGCAGCACGCGCTCGGTTGCGCCGACCGAGGAGGGCGCCCGGTTGCTCGAGCGGCTGCGGCCGGCACTGTCCGAAATCGACCTGGCGCTGGAAGCGGCGGTCGAGGCGAGGGACAGACCCGCCGGAAATCTCCGGCTGACCGTGCCGCGCACCGCGCTGAACCTGGTGCTGGCGCCGAAGCTCGGAGCCTTCGCAAAGGCCTATCCCGAGATCGTGCTCGACATCGTCATCGAGGACCGTTTCGCCGATGTGGTCGAAGGCGGCTTCGATGCCGGCGTGCGGCTTGGCGAAAGCCTTCAGCAGGACATGGTTGCCGTGCGCATCGGCCCGCAGATCCGCAGCGCTGTCGTGGGGGCTCCCTCCTATTTCGCCAGGATGCCGAAGCCGAAACATCCGCGCGACCTCGTCGGCCACCGCTGCATCCGCTTCCGCTTCTCCAGCGGCGTGCTCTATCGCTGGGAGTTCGAGAAGGACGGCGAGGAGATCGAGCTGCCGGTGCAGGGGCCGCTGATCCTCGGTGTCGACAGCGCCATCATCCGCGCGGCCATCGATGGCGCTGGGCTGGCTTTCGTCTTCGAGGAATATGCCCAGCAGGCGCTGGCGACCGGCAGCCTCATACGGGTGCTGGAAGACTGGTGCCCGCCTTTCGACGGGTTCTACGTCTACTATCCGAGCCGGCGTCAGATGCGGCCGGCGCTGCGCGCTTTCGTCGATTTCTTCCGCTGGCGCGACCGGGATGATTGACCGCGCCGCGGTCGTTCACCCGTCATGGCATTTCTGATCAGGAACACCCAGACCCGCTACGGCTGGATCGCGATCCTCCTGCATTGGCTCATCGGCCTTTTGTTCATCGGCCAGATCGCGCTTGGGCTCGCCATGGTGAGAGTGACCAGCCAGCGCACTGCCTTCGAACTGATCCAGCTGCACAAATCGCTCGGCTTCCTGCTGCTTGGTCTTGTCGCGCTGCGGCTTGGCTGGAGGCTCGCCAACGGCACGCCGAACCTTCCCGCCGGAACCGGACTGCTGGAAAGGCGGGCGGCGCCGGCCGCGCATTTCGCGCTCTATGCGCTGCAACTCCTCCTGCCGCTCACCGGCTGGGCGCTGGTGTCGGCTTCCGTTCTGGAAATCCCGACGATGCCGTTCGATCTCTTCGTGATGCCCAATCTGCCAGTTGCTGTCTCGGACGCGGGTGAAGCCTGGTGGCGAGCGGCGCATGCCTGTCTGGCCTATGCAGCCGTCGTGCTGGTGACGATACACGTGCTGGCCGCCTTGCGGCATCATTTCCGGCTCGGAGACACCGTGCTGACCCGCATGATTTTGCCTTCACGCCAGCGTGATGACACGGAGCCGGAATAGACGCCTTGCATGACGCGTTGATCCTGCGAGTGCCGCACTCAGCCGGAAACCCCAGATGTCGTTTCGCCGTCTCGCTCTTTTTACGCTCGCTGCGATAGCCATCGCCGGCCCCGCTGCCTACGCAGCGACCTCACTCTCCACAGCCGGCGGCCGCTATACGATCAATCCGGCCGGGTCGAGCATCCGCTTTTCCATCGGCAAGGCGGGTGGCGGCAGCCTCGACGGCGCCTTCGCCCGTTTCACCGGCAACATCCGCGTCGATAATGCCGATGCCGACCGCTCAGAGGTCAACATCACCATCATGCCGGCCAGCGTCGGTACCGGTCAGAGCCGCATCGATGCCTTTCTGCGCTCGGATGCCGTCTTCGATGTCGCCAACGATCCGGAAATCCGCTTCCGCTCGACCAGCGTGCGGCGAACCGGCGAGACCACGGCAACGATCACCGGCAATCTCACCGCACGCGGCAAGACCTCGCCGGAGAAGTTCCAGGCCGAACTCAAATCCTTTGCCGGCGGCACCATCATCTTCCGGGTCACCGGCAGGGTGCTGCGCTCGCGCTACGGCATGGATGTCGGCACGCCGATCTACTCCAATGTCGTCGAATTCGAGATGACACTGTCGGGGCGGCGCAGCTAGAAAGCTGCCGCAACGGCACTGGTTTTTCGGCGCGTTTCGCGCAAGTCTCGCCAGCACAGAATCTTGCGAGGAAATGCCGGATGTTTCGTTGGGGTGTGTTGTCGACGGCCAAGATCGGGCGCGAGCAGGTGTTGCCGGCCATCGCCGATTCCAGCAATGGCGTGCTGACGGCCGTGGCCAGCCGCGATGTCGGCAAGGCTCGGGCCCTGGCCGACCGTTTCGGTGCGCCGCATGCCTTCGGCTCCTATGAGGAGTTGCTGGCCTCACCGCATGTCGATGGCGTCTATATCCCCGTGCCGACATCGCAGCATGTCGAATGGGCAGCCAGGGCGATCGAGGCGAGGAAACACGTCCTGGTCGAGAAGCCGCTGGCGCTCGACGCCAGGGATATCGCGCCGCTGATTGCGCTGCGTGACCGCCACAAGGTGCTGGTCTGCGAAGCCTTCATGGTCATCTATCATCCGCAATGGCTCAAGGTGCGCCAGCTGATTGCCGACGGCGCCATCGGCCGGCTGCGCCATGTGGAAGGTTGCTTCACCTACTACAATGTCGACCCCGCCAACATGCGCAACCAGCTCGATCTCGGTGGCGGCGGACTGCTGGACATCGGCGTCTATCCGATCGTTTCCACGCGCTTTGCGGCTGACCGCGAGCCGTTGCGGGTGCAGGCGACGATCGAACGGGACAGGAGTTTCGGCACCGATGTCTACTCGTCGGTGCGCGCCGATTTCGGCGATTTCGAACTGTCCTTCTATGTCTCGACGCAGATGGCCGGGCGCCAGTCGATGGTGTTCCACGGCGACAGGGGTTTCATCGAAGTGGCCTCGCCCTTCAACGCCGGCGTCTACGATCATCACCGTGTCGAGCTGCACAATCAGAACCATGCCGAAGCGCAGATATTCCGCTTCCCGGGCGTGCAACAATACAAACTCGAAGCCGAAGCCTTCGTGCGTGCAGCACTTGGCGGCAGCGACCGCGTCTTCACGCTCGAGGAATCAGTGCTGAACCAGAAGGCCATCGACGCGATCTTCCGCGCCGGCGACAAGGATGGCTGGGAAACGGTCTGACAGCGGCGTTGCCCCGGCGGGAGGAACAAGCCGGGGATAGACAACGCAAAAGGGAGGGAAACATTGGCTTACGACGCGGATGTCATCATCGTCGGCGCTGGCCTCGCGGGGCTGGTCGCCGCGGCCGAGCTCGCCGAGGCGGGCAGGAAAGTCCTCATTCTCGACCAGGAACCGGAGCAGTCGCTCGGCGGCCAGGCGTTCTGGTCGTTCGGCGGGCTGTTCCTGGTCGACTCGCCCGAGCAGCGGCGCATGCGCATTCGAGACTCCCACGACCTTGCCCTGGAGGACTGGCTGGGCACCGCCGCCTTCGATCGTCCGGAAGACCACTGGCCGCGTGAATGGGCGAAGGCCTATGTCGGTTTCGCTGCCGGTGAGAAGCGCGCCTGGCTTTCCGAGCGCGGCATCAAGTTCTTTCCCGTCGTTGGCTGGGCCGAGCGCGGTGGCGGCAACGCTGTCGGCCATGGCAATTCGGTGCCGCGCTTCCATGTCACCTGGGGCACCGGTCCGGGCGTGATCGAGCCCTTTGTCCTTCGGGTGCGCGAAGCGGTGAAGCGCGGGCTGGTCACCTTCAAGTTCCGGCACCGTGTCAGCGAACTGACGAAGAGCGGCACGGCGGTCGACGGCGTGCGCGGCGAAGTGCTGGAGCAGAGCAGCGTCGACCGCGGCCGCAAGAGTTCACGCGCGGTTACAGGCGATTTTGCCTTCAAGGCGCAGGCGGTCATCGTCGCCTCCGGCGGTATCGGCGGCAATCATGATCTGGTGCGCCAGAACTGGCCCGCCCGCCTTGGCACGGCACCGAAGCGCATGATCACCGGCGTGCCGGACCATGTCGACGGCCGCATGCTGGCGATCACCGAAAACGCCGGCGGCTCGATCATCAACCGCGACCGCATGTGGCACTATGTCGAGGGTATCAAGAACTGGGCGCCGATCTGGACCGACCACGCCATCCGCATCCTGCCCGGCCCGTCGTCGCTGTGGCTGGACGCGCGCGGCAAGCGCCTGCCGGTGCCGCTCTATCCCGGCTTCGACACGCTGGGCACGCTCGCCCACATCATGAAGACCGGCTTCGACTATTCCTGGTTCATCCTGACCGAGAAGATCATCCGCAAGGAGCTCGCCCTGTCGGGGTCGGAACAGAATCCGGACCTGACCAACAAGAGCTGGCGCCAGGTTCTGCAGCGCGCCACATCCGGTATTCCGGGTCCGGTCAAGGCCTTCCTCGACAAGGGCGAGGACTTCATCGTCGAGCGCGAGCTGCCGGCGCTGGTCGCCCGCATGAACAGGCTGGCCGGTGGCGAGCCATTGCTTGATGTCGCCCAGGTCGAACGCGAAATCCGTGCCCGCGACATGCAGCTCGACAATCCGTTCTCCAAGGATATGCAGGTGATCGCCCTGCGCGGCGCCCGTACCTATCTCGGCGACAAGCTCATCCGCACCGCCAGGCCGCACAGGATGCTCGATCCTGCCAACGGGCCGCTGATTGCGGTGCGCCTCAACATCCTCACCCGCAAGACGCTGGGCGGTCTGCACACCGATCTCGACAGCCGCGTGCTGGGCGCCGATGGCCAGCCGGTCGAAGGGCTCTATGCCGTCGGCGAAGTGGCCGGCTTCGGCGGCGGCGGCGTGCATGGCTATGCGGCGCTCGAAGGCACGTTCCTCGGCGGCTGCATCTTCTCGGGCCGCAGCGCCGGCCGCGCGGCCGCGAAGGGCGTGCGTTAGTCTTGAGCTCTTCCTTCTCCCCTTGAGGGAGAAGGTGGCCTCGCCGCAGGCGAGGTCGGATGAGGGGTGTTGGACGGAGTGCTACTTTCGCGATTGGGTGTTTCGAACGATGTGGAAGATACAGTTCCTCCACCTCACTTCTTCCAGCACCCCTCATCCGTCTCGGCGCTGCACGCCGATCCACCTTCTCCCACAGGGGGAGAAGGGGACCTGCCTCAGCCCTTCCTGCCGTTGCTCTTCCTGAGATCGCGCAAAAGGCTGGAACAGCTTGCCGGCGTTTCGAGGCCGATCGGGCCGTTCACCTTGGCTTTGGAATCGGCCATCAGTTTGTTCACCTTGGCCTGCGGGTCCTGCCATTTCACCTTGCGCGCGAATTTCAGCAGCGATGTCCGCATCTCGTCCAGTATACCGGGCGTCTTGATGTAGGCGGCGCACTGCTGTGCGAGCGACAGCGACATCACCTGGCCCATGAACTGGCTTTCATATTGTTTCGGAACCTTGAATTCCTGAGCCGCAGCCGGTGAGGCGGCAATGACGAGGGCAAGAAGGGCGGTCGCTGGAATTTTCATCAGTGGTACCTTGGGATTATCGTCTATATCCGCTCGATATCGCGCCTGAGCACGATCAGCGAGGTCAGGTCCTCGACGCTGGGGTGCGAGGCGATCTCGTCGCGCAGCGTGTTGAGCCGGTCGATCGACGGCACCTCCACCTCGACCATCAGGTCGACCTGGCCCGAAATGGACGATACCCGCCGCACCTCCGGATGGCGCGCGAGCAAGTCGAGCATACCGATCGAAGGGGTGCGCACCAGCGTCACCATCAGGAAAGCGGAGAGCTGGTTCTGCTCCAGTTGGCCGATGTCGGCGCGATAACCGCGGATGACGCCGCTTTTCTCCAGCAGCGCCACGCGCTCGCTGGTGGCGCTGCGCGAGAGCCCGATGCGCGCCGCCAGTGTTTTCAACGGAATCCGAGCCTCCTTGGACAGGATGGCGAGGATGTCACGGTCCTTGGCGTCGAGTTCCTTCATGGCGATTTCCGCTCACCGTTAATATGCCGGTCGAAGCAGGCATAGTGCCGGTCTGACCGACGCTTTGCCGGATGCCCGATTTTTGCGCCCGTGCCAAGCTCCATGAAGATCAAATCCGGACCTGCAATGACCAATATTACTCACCCGGCTCCCAATTTCTCGCTGATCGAAGCGCGCGCGCTTGCCGTCAGCCATTTCGGCGTCTCTGGCTCGGTCGGCTCGCTCGACAGCGAGCGTGACCAGAATTTCAGGCTGACGTCGGAAGACGGTGACTGGATCCTGAAGGTGGTCAATGCCAGCGAGCCGCGCGGCGAGAGCGAGTTCCAGACCGCGCTGCTCGATCATCTCGCCGGCAGCGGGATCGACCTTGCCGTGCCGTCGCTGAAGAAGACGCTGGACAACACCTCGCTCGCCTTCGCGGCGGCCAATGACGGCACCCGCCACGCCCTGCGGCTGGTCTCCTGGTTGCCGGGCCAGCCTCTGGCGGAAGCCGATCGTTCGCCCGAGGCGCTCGACAGCCTCGGTCGCGCGCTGGGCAAGCTCGATCGCGCGCTGCAGGGTTTTATCCATCCGGGTGCTTTGCGCAGCTTCGACTGGGACATCCGCCGCGCCGGGGCCTCGCGCCGGCGCCTGACGCATGTAAGCGATGCCAATGACCGGGCGCTGCTGGAGCGGTTCCTCGATCGCTTCGACGCCCATGTGGCACCGCGCCTTCCCGGGCTGCGCGCGCAGGTCATTCACAACGATGCCAATGACTGGAATGTTCTGGTCGACGCAGCCGATCCGAAGCGTGTCGCCGGCCTGATCGACTTCGGCGACGCGCTCTATGCACCCTTGATCGCCGAACTGGCTGTCGCCTGCGCCTACTCCATTCTCGATACCGAGGATCCGATCGGCGCGGCAGCGAAGCTCGCTGCCGGTTTCCATGCCGAATATCCGCTGCGCGAGGAAGAGATCGATCTTCTGTTCGATCTCATCGCCATGCGCCTCGTCACCAGCGTGACCCTGTCGGCGCTGCGTCGGCAGGAGACCGGCGACAATCCCTATCTGGCCATCAGCGAAGCACCGGCCTGGCGCATGCTGCGCCGCCTCGATGCCATGAACCGCAGCTTCGCCACCGCGATCCTGCGCCATGCCTGCGGCTTCGATGCCGTGCCGGGCGCCCGCGCCGTCGCCGGCTGGATCGCCGCCCACGCCAGGAGCCTTGCACCGGTTCTCGACCGCCATCCGGCGACCCTGGTCAAGGAACTGGTGCCCTATGGCGATCCGCAGCACCCGATGACCGTCGCGTCGGCGGCGCAGGAGCCGGCCAAGGCCAGTGCCTGGTGGGACGCTCACTGCGCCGAACACGGCATCGAACTCGGCATCGGTCCGTGGGGCGAGGTGCGTACCGTCTATGCCAGCGACATGTTCCAGTCGCGTTTCGTCGAACAGGAACGCCGCATCCATCACCTCGGCCTCGATCTGTTCATGCCGGCCGGCACCAAGGTGCGCACGCCGCTTGCGGCGACCGTGAAAAGCGTCGAGATCGAAGAAGATCCGTTGGGGTATGGCGGCCTCGTCGCCCTGGAACACGCGCCGGAAGGCTGCCCCGCCTTCGTCACGCTGTGGGGGCATCTCGCCCATGAGGCGGCGTCCCGATTGAAGCCAGGCCAGCGCCTGGAAGCGGGCGATGTCGTCGGCGAGATGGGCGTGGCCGCGCAGAACGGCGGCTGGGCGCCGCACCTGCATTTCCAGATCTCCACCGACACCAGCCTGTCGGCCCGCGAGATCCTCGGCGTCGGCGAAGCGCGCTATCTCGACGTCTGGCGCGAGCTCTTCCCGGATGCCGCCGAACTCGCCGGCATCCCGCCGGAAACCTTCGTCCAGACCGGCCGCAGCCGTTCGCAGATCGTGGCGGCGCGCAAGACCTCGCTGCTGCCCAATCTGTCGATCTCCTATTCGGAACCGATCAAGTTCGTGCGCGGCGAGGGCGCCTGGCTGATCGATGACCGTGGCCGCGCCTATCTCGACTGCTTCAACAATGTCTGCCATCTCGGCCATGCCCATCCCGACGTGGTCGCGGCGATTGCCCGGCAGGCGGCCAGGCTCAACACCAACACGCGCTATCTGCACGACACCATCGTCACCTATGCCGAGCGGCTGACGGCAACGCTGCCGGAGGAGCTTTCGGTGGCATCCTTCGCCTGTTCGGGCAGCGAGGCCAACAGCCTGATGCTGCGCATGGCGCGCAATCACACCGGGCAGAGCGACGCCATCGTGCTCGACTGGGCCTATCACGGCACGACGCAGGAACTGATCGATCTCAGCCCCTACAAATACAAGCGCAAGGGCGGCAAGGGCCGGCCGGCTCATGTGTTCGAGGCGACGATCCCCGACAGCTACCGTGCTCCGGCCGACTGGCCGCTCGAAGAGCATGCCGGCCGCTTTGCCGAAAGCATTGCCGAGCAGATCGCGGCGATCAAGGCGCAGGGCCGTGCGCCGGCGCTGTTCATGGCGGAATCCATTCCGAGCGTCGCCGGCCAGGTCTTCCTGCCGGAAGGCTATCTGAGCGAAGTCTACGCCATGGTACGCGCTGCCGGCGGCGTTTGCGTCGCCGATGAAGTGCAGGTCGGCTTCGGTCGGGTCGGCAGCCATTGGTGGGCGTTCGAGACACAGGGCGTGGTGCCGGACATCGTCACCATGGGCAAGCCGATCGGCAATGGCCATCCGATGGCAGCGCTGGTGACCACCAAGGAGATCGCCGCCACCTTCAACAACGGCATGGAGTATTTCAACACGTTCGGCGGCAACCCGGTGTCCTGCGCTGCCGGCCTTGCCGTGCTCGATGTCATCGAGCGCGACCGCCTGCGCGAAAATGCGGCGGGCATCGGCGCCTATCTGGTCGAGCGCTTCCGTGAATTGCAGACGCGCTACGATATCATCGGCGATGTGCGTGGCATGGGGCTCTTCCTCGGCATCGAACTGGTCGAGGACCGCAAGACCAAGGCGCCGGCGACGGCGCTGGCGCGACGCATCAATGACGGCGTCCGCGCGCGCGGTGTGCTGATCGGCACCGAAGGCCCGCATGACAACGTGCTGAAGATGCGTCCGCCGATGATCTTCAGCCGCGCCAATGCCGATCATCTGGTCAGCGCATTGGACGACACGTTCGGCGAGGTGCTGGCGACGCGTTAGCTGCCTCACGGAGAAACTTACCCGGCGGATCGGTCGCCGGGCAGTTCACAACAGGAAACTGAATCAACGCCGGCGTGTTCACGCCGGCGTCAGGAGAGGCTTTGCATTGGAGCGTTTCCGTTTTTCACGGAAACGCGGAAACGCACCAATTTTTTTATTTCACGCAATTCCGGACGGAAAACCGTTTCACACTTTTCCTGGAATTGCTCAGAATAACAGGGAGGAGACCATGAAGACACGTCTTTTAGCAGCAGCGTTTCTGGCGACTACGGCAGTTGCCGTACCGGCAAAGGCCGACACATTCGACACGATCAAGCAGCGCGGCACCGTCACCTGCGGCGTCAGCCAGGGCGTTGCCGGCTTTTCGGCACCGGACGATGCCGGCAAATGGCACGGCTTCGACATCGACTTCTGCCGGGCAGTTGCCGCCGCGGCGCTCGGCGACGCCGACAAGGTCAGCTACGTGCCGCTGTCGACCAAGGAGCGGTTCACCGCCCTGCAGTCCGGCACTGTCGATCTCCTGTCGCGGCAGACCACCTGGACGCTGTCGCGTGATGCCGGCATCGGCATCCACTTCGTCGGCACCGCCTACTATGACGGCCAGGGTTTCATGGTGCGCAAGGACCTCAATGTCGACAGCGCCCTGAAGCTTTCCGGCGCGACCGTCTGCGCCGAGCAGGGTACGACGACGGAGCAGAACACCGCCGACTATTTCAGCGCCAACAAGCTGCAGTATGAGCCAGTGGTGGTCGATTCCGCCGAAGGCATCATCAAGGCCTTCGACAGCGGGCGCTGCGATGTCTACACCACCGATGCCTCGGCACTCTATGCGCAGCGCCTCAAGCTGGCCAACCCGGACGGCTATACCGTGTTGCCGGAGATCATCTCGAAGGAGCCGCTCGGACCTGCGGTGCGCCAGGGCGACGACAAGTGGTTCAACATCGTGCGCTGGACGCTGTTTGCGCTGCTCGAGGCGGAAGAGCTGGGCGTCACCCAGGCCACGGCCGAGGCCGGGCTGACCTCCACCAACCCGGCGGTCAAGCGCTTCCTCGGCGTCGACGGCGACAACGGCAAGCAGCTCGGGCTCGATCCGCGTTTCGCCTACAACATCATCTCGAAGGTCGGCAATTACGGCGAGATATTCGAACGCAATCTCGGCCAGTCGAGCGCGCTCAAGATCGACCGCGGCATCAACAAGCTGTGGAATGCCGGCGGTCTGATGTACGCTCCGCCGCTGCGCTGAACAGAGACAACCACACATAGCGTCATGCCCCCTCTCCGTCTCGGGCTCTGCCCGAGCCACCTCTCCCCCACTTCATGGGGGCGAGGAACCCAAGCTGGAGAGGTGCCGGCGCTGCAACCGCGATTCCTCGCCCTGCCGAAGGGCGGGGAGAGGTGGCTCGGCTCCGGCGGCAAAGCCGCCGTTGCCGAGACGGAGAGGGGCTCTTCGCGTCGCACCGACCGAGTCGTCCCGCAGCGCTCTGCAAACCTATGCTTCGGACAGCTGCCTTGCCTGTCCGGAGCGCATCGCGACAAAGATGCCGAGCACTGCCGCGATCGGCAGCAGCCAGGGCGCATAGTCGAGCACGCCGAGGCTGCCGGTCAACGTCGCGTAGTTCTTCATCACAAGAAGGGCTGCCGTGCCCAGGCCGATGGTGGCGACGAGGGCGATCAGCAGCTGGACCAGTGAACCGGCTTCCCGGTCGCGGTTCTTCCACGTGAAGACCGCCACCGAAAGCGAGGTCACCGCCTGCAGGATGATGATGCCGAGTGCCGCCAGCCCGAACGTGCTGGACAAAAGGGTCATCAGCGGGTCGGCATCGGCAATCGCAAACAACGCCACCGCGATCGACGACACCACCGTGACGGTGATGCTGGCGACATGCGGCGACTGCACGCGTGCATGCAGGCTGCCGAGCACGCCGGGCAGCATGCCTTCGCGGCCGAGCGCAAACAGGTAGCGCGACGCGGCATTGTGCAGGGCGAGCGTCGCGGCGAGCGCACTCGTCACCATCAGGAACTGCACCGCCACCAGGAACACCGGGTGGGTGTATTGCGCGAAGGCACGGAACACCAGCGTGCCCGGGTTCTCGCTGGCCGCGGCCACGACCTTGTCTTCGCCGAAGGCCAGCACCACGGCCCACATGGTGATGGCATAGAAGAGGGCGATGAAGACCACGGCGGTGATCAGCGCCCGGCTCACCGTGCGGTGTCCGTCGCGCGCTTCCTCGCTGTAGATGGCGGCGGATTCGAAGCCGAGGAAGGAGACGAAGGCAAACATCAGGCCGACGCCGAACGAGCCGCTGAGCACGTTGGGCAGGCTGAATGAGCCGAAGGTCACCTGGGCCGGGCTGCTCGGGGCGAGTACGGCCACCGTCAGCACGACCAGGATCAGCACTTCCAGCGTCAGCAACACCGCGAGCAGCCGGGCGCCGAGCGTGATCTCGCGGTAGCCGACGATGGCTGTGATCACCAGGCAGATCGCACCCCAGACCTTCCACGACAGGTCGATGCCGAGGCTCTCTGCGAAGAACACGCTGGCGAAGAAACCGAAGCCGCCGACGCTGCCGATAACCATCATGCCGTAGACGACGATGGCCACGAAAGCCGCAGCCCCGCCGGCAAGCGGCCCCAGGCCATGCCTGACATAGGCATAGAAAGCGCCGGAGTGTTTCACATGCGGGCTCATGCGGATGAAGCCGATGGCAAACAGGATGAGCACGAGGCCGGCGAGCAGGTAGGAACCCGGCATGCCGACGCCGTTGCCCATCAGGACGCCGAGCGCTCCGTTGCTGGCCACGGCGGCAAGCGGTGCGGCGGCCGCGACGACGAGAAAGAAGATATCGAAGGAATGCAGGCTGCGCCTTGGCGCGGTGTTGGTGGAAGACATGGCGTTTGGTCCGGCTGACGTGAAACGAAAAAGGGAAGGCAAGCCGCGCCCGCTCTTACGGCAGGGTCACGCGCTTGCCCTCCAGGGGTGTCGGCAATGGACCGCGCAGCAGTTTGTCGTCTGCATCGTAGAAACGTGCCGCAGCCGTGCCGGTGAACGCGTCGCCGGCGAGGTCGATCTCGTAGGAGATCTCGCCGCGGCTGACGAATTTGTGGGTGTTGCGGTCGGCGGTCACCTCGACGAATTTGCCGATGACCCTGCCGTCCTTCTCGGCCCAGATGCCCTTGCCGTCGCTGTCGCTGTTGTCGGGGTTGCCGAAATCCGGATTGGCCTGCTGCATGGTGCCGTCGGCATTGAAGACGAACATGTGATGGGTGAACGGCGCATCGACCGCCTTGACCACCCATGTGCCGACGATGCCGGCTGGCCTGGCGGCGTTTTCAGCCGTTGCCGATGCGGTTGCTGCGACAAGCGCCATGGCCGCCGGCAGGATGAATGATCTGGCGAACCGCGACAGCGGGCCGGAATTGGAAAAGTGCATCGATAGCCTCCCTTGTTTTGATGGGACCGCCGCCTGTTCCCTGATTGGTTATGCTTTGGGGCGGCTGGTCCGGTATTTTCTGATCAGTCCTCGTTCCAGGGCGCCCACATGGCCTGTGCGGCGGCCCAATCATCATTGCCGTCCGAAGGCGCGGGCGTGTAGCGCGCGCCCGGCACCTCGTGCGCCGGCAGGGTCCAGGTGCCGCGCTCGACCAGCCTTGCGATGTTGTCGCGATAGACCTCGTCCACCGTCGCATGGCGCTCCGGGTCGCGGTTCAGCCACAGATTGCGCGGGTGGATGGGCTTCTCGTACATCCTGGAGAACAGCTCGGTGCGCAGGTCCTTCAGCCAGTTCGAATTGAGGTTCATGGCGCGGAACTGCCGCAGCGCCTCGATGTCGATCAGGCTGGCCACCATGGTGTTGGCGCCGCTGGCCGAATAGGAGCTGATGTTGCCGCGGAAGTCGACGATGTGGCTGTTGCCGCCGGCGATGTCGATCGGATGGCGCGAACTCGGTGACAGGTAGACCGGCCCGATGTTGGGGCAAAGCATGTAGACGCTGTTGAAATCGGCATGCGCCCGGTTCTGGATCATCCAGCTGCCGCCGCCGGGATAGGACGAGCCGGTCATCGGCATCGCCTCCGAAGGACGATAGACGACCTCGGCGCCGCCGAAGGCGAGCGCGCGCACCGCTTCCGGATACTCGCCGTCGGAACAGCAGATGGTGCCGATGTTGCCGATGTCGTCAGTACGCAGCACCGGATAGAAGGCCTCCAAGCCGTCGCCGAACAGCTCGACCCAGCGGTCGTAGATATCATGCGGCGTGCAACTGCGCTCGCGGCACCAGATGTGGTTCTTGCGGCGCGGTGGACGAGCTTGCCCTTGCGGTCGATCACGAACAGCGTGTTGAAGAAGCGGTCCTCCATCACGTCGGGCCAGCGCGCCTTGCACTGGCCGATGATGTAGGTGTCGTAGTGACGGGCGAGCTTGCCGAGCGCCTCGGTCTCTTCGCCGGGCAGGTCGATGAAGATGTCGCGCGCCGCGGTGACATGCGGCACGTCGAAGATCTCGTCGGTGAAGCCGGTCAGCGCGCCTTCGGCCAGCGCGACAACGCGGATCGGCGCATTGATGGCGCAGATCGAGACGGCGGCATGGATGGCTTCCTCGATCGTCTCCAGATTGTGGCGGATGTGCTTGCGCTGCGCGACGCCGGTGACGATGGTCGAAAGGCCGATCGCCATGTAGGGCGCGACATAGGCGGGACGAGGGGCCATTCCGGTCGATACTCCAATGGTCGATTGGAGGTGCGACGTTGCAGGGGCAGGCATCGGCGCGGGCCGAGCCATCTCCCTCGAATGCCGCGTTCCTCCCGGGCGTCTGCAGGAACCGGCAGGATAGGGAGACTTGGCGGGCCGGGGCTATCATACCGAAGTACGACGCCGTGTTGGCGTCAGCCGCGGCCGTGCAGCTTCTTCATCAGCTCTGCGCGGTTGCGCACGCCGGCCTTGACCAGGATGCGGCTGATGTGGGTCTTCACCGTCGGCAGTTCGATGTCGAGCCGCCGGCAGATGTCCTTGTTGCACATGGCGGCGCCGACGAGATTGGCGATCTCGCGCTCGCGCGGCGTCAACCCGGGGATATCCAGCCCTGACGTTTCGTCCTCATCGGTGAGCACACTGTCTTCGACGAAACCGACCAGCCTGTCGAGGAAGGTGAGGTTGTCGGAGGTGAAGGGCCCGTTGCGTTCGCTGCGCAGCAGCGAGGCGCCTGCCACGATCCGCGATCCGGCATGGAAGTAGAGCTCGGTCTGGTGCACCGTGTTCTGCGGCACCAGGAATTGCTCGAAATATTCAGGCGCACCGGCATCGCGCCGCGCGGTCTCGCGCGTCACCGAGCGCAGCCTGATGCCAGCCTGGTCGACACGTTCGGGATGCAGCGGATCGAAACGCCAGAAGCGGTGGTAGTAGCGGTTCAGCCAGTAGGGCGAGAGGCCCGACAGTCGATGGTCGACGACATGCCTGCCGTCCTCGACGCGATAGAAACAACAGCCGACAAGCGGCATTGCCGCCGCCACGACTGTGAGGAACTGGTCTCCGAAAGCTGTCCTGTCGAAATGCATGAGCGTTGGCCCGATCGACGGATCGGCCATTTCCGGCCTCTCCGTTCCCCTGTCGCGGCGATACTTTAACATCATAGTATCGTTATGCGGCTGCCAAAATAAACTGAATTCCTGCACGCCGCATTCTGCCGGATCGAACCTGATGCTGTGGCTCCGGACAGCAGGATCTGTCCGGAGCGGAAGGCAGGCAACGATGCCCGCCTGCATCGGCCGGTCTATTTGCCCGGCGTCAGCGAGATCCGCGTCGCAGCCCCACCTTCGACCGCCTCGCGCGAGTAGAGCAGCGGCACGTAGTCGCCGGTGAGCCAGAGCGGCGCGAGATCCCTGTAGTGCGGGCTGAACGGATCGCCCGATTGACCCGGCGTGTTGATGACACGGCTGTTGTCCCAGCCGCCGACGTCGAGGACCATTCGGAACGATGCCCCGGACATGAGCGTGAAGTCCGGATTGTAGCTTGCCGCATGAGGCGTCGTTGACGAACCGGACATTGCCCAGGGGCCGACCGTGAGTTGCTCCTGCATTGCCTTCGAGACGGTCGGCGACAGCGAATGGTTGAAAACGGCGCGATGCAGGTCGCCCCAGCGCCATTTGTCCATGTCATTTCCGAGCCGTTCCTTCAGCGCCGCGACGGCCGAGGCAAGGCTTTCCGAAATCACGGCGGCTCTCGTCGCCTGAGGGTCTTTCCCCAGGCGCTCGTCTGCCGCCTCCAGCATGTCGATGGTTGCGGTCCCGCTGCCTTTGCCGATCGTCTTGCGGGCGACTTCCGGCACGACACGCGCGATCAGCGCCTTGGGCAGGTGCTGGCTGATCCACATTTCGTAGAGCGCAGCCGGAGCGCTGTCGATGTCGTTGGATCCGTTCCAGGTCCTCAGCATCTCCGCGGCCTGCTTGACCTCGGTGGAGGCATCGGCAGGCAACTCGACCGCTTTGAGAAGTTTGACGGCCCGTTCACCCAACAGGTTCACATCGTCGTTCTGAAGTTTCATCGAATCGGCCAGCGTGACCTTGTCGTTGGCGGCGACAACCTGCGCGATCCGTTCATAACGTGAAGGGTCGGCCCATTCGAAGCCGACCTTGCGCTCCTTCACCGGATAACCTTCCGGCAGGTTCATCTGGTTGGCGGTGGCGAACCAGCCCTTGGCCGGATTGTAGACGCTGGGCAGGTCGTCGCGTTTCAGAAAGCCCCACTCGTAGCGGCCGTCGCCAGGCACCGGCAGCAGGCCGTCCCAGTTCTTGCGTGCCGGTGTCATGGCTGCCGCCACCCAGCCGATATTGCCCTGGGTGTCGGCGTAGACCTGATTCTCCGAAGGCGCATAGAAGCGGTTCATGGCTGTCAGGAATTCGTTCCAGTTTTTCGCCGTCATATAGTCCGACGAACCGAAATAGGCTGAGGTCCCCGGCTCCATCCAGACGCTGCGCACCGCGAACGCCCGGTGGTTTTCGCCGTCCGTTTTCACGACCGGTCCGTGCCGCGTGAACTTGAGCGAGACCTTGCGCGGCTCGCCGTCGCGAACCGCGATCGTTTCCTCGACCGTCTTCATGTCCTCCCAGCCGTCCTTGTATCTGTACTGGTTGGGATTGTCGGGGTTGGTCTCGTAGACGTAGAGGTCTTCCTGGTCGACGTTGAAGATCGTCAGCCCAAAGGCGATCGTGCCGTTGTGACCGATGGAGATGCCGGGCAGCGCCGGTTCGCCGGCACCCACCACCGACATTTCGGGGCTGTTGAGATGCACGATGTAGCGCAGCGACGGCGCGCTATGGGCGCGATGCGGATCGTTGGCCAGGATCGGCCGTCCCGTCGCGGTGCGCGCAGGAGCAACCACCCAATTGTTCGAACCGATGGTGTCGACCGTGCCGTCGGCCCTGTCGAGGAATGGTTGCGGATCGTAGAGTTCCGCCTTCTTCTTGGGTGGGCTGAAGTCGACGGAATCGGTCGCCCAGTCATAGTCTTTCAGCACATCGGCCGGAATGATGCAGGGGTCCAAGCCTTGCGGCACCTCGGGCTTCCAATCCGGCTCCAATTTGCTGCGCAGGCGGTCTGCATCGATATCGGCCTTGCAGGTCACCAGGGCGCGCTTCACTTCCGAAGAGACGTTGCGCGTCAGCCCGTGGCTGCGGATCCGCACCACGTCTTCCGGACCCCAGATCTCCGGCTTTGACCCGCTCAGCGAAAATTCGATCGGGAGCGGTTTGGAGCCGGCCAGCACTTCCGAGACATAAGCGTTCACCCCGGCGACGAAGGCTTGCGCAAAGCTTTTCGCGTTCGGGCCGTAAGATGCCCATTCCGTGTCCATGTCTCCGCGGAAGAGGAAAAGCCTGGCAGCGCGGTCCCGCTCGGCGAAATCTTCGCCGAAGCTCTCCGCCAGCCGGCCCAGTCCGCGCTTGCGCCACAGATCGATCTGCCACAGGCGGTCGCGGGCGGCGTTGTATCCCTGCAGGAAAAGCGCGTCGCGGTTGCTCCTGGCGTAGATGTGGGCGATGCCCCAGTGGTCGATCAGGATTTCGGCCGGCTGGTCGAGGCCCTTTACCGGATAGGTGTCGGAGCGCACCGCAGTGGACATGTCGGCGAGTGCCGGACCGGCAAGCAGGACGGACAAGGCGTAAGGCAGGGCGGCCGAAGCGGCCAAGCGAAGAGAGCGCATCATTCCTCCATTCCGCGCCCCGCCTGCAAAAGTATTCATGGCCAGTCGGTGGATGACAAGCTGACGCGCCAATTGGACCGACGGTCCATGAACGGTTGGTACAACCGGCTCGGCAGCAGACCGGGCGTTCGACAGGTCTGCGGCGGCCGAATGCGGCAATCCGGAAAACCGATTGGCGATATGGCCGTCGAAAATGAATGGGTTTCCTGCAAATGACCCGAAGCTGGATCAATTTTTCATTGGCATGAGCCCTTGCCAAGGTTCCGGCATTCAACGAAAACCCGTTTGAGCCGGGAGCCATTCCGTTCTCGGCCAGATGCGGCTTCCGGCTGATGCCGATGCGCCGCAACGGGAAGTATAAGACAATGTCCGCGATCGAAGCCGGTGTGAGAGCGCCGGGAAGCCTCTGGCGCTCCGAAATCAAGTCAACGCTGTCGCTCGCATGGCCGATGGTGCTGACCAATCTCGGCCAGACGGCGATGACGGCCACCGATGTCATGATGATGGGCCGGCTGGGCTCCGAAACGCTCGCCGCCGGCGCGCTCGGGTCCAACCTCTATTTCATGCCGATGATCTTCGGTCTCGGCCTGATGCTGGCCACCTCGCCGATGATGGCGACGGAACTCGGCCGCTTCCGCCATTCGGTGCGCGACGTACGCCGCACCGTGCGCCAGGGTCTCTGGTCCGCAATCTTCATCGCCATCCCGATCTGGTTGTTCCTCTGGAACGGCGAACGGATCCTGCTGGCCATGGGCCAGGATCCCGTGCTTGCGCATCAGGCCGGCATCTATATCCACTGGCTGCAATGGGCTCTTTTGCCGTTCTACGGCTATATCGTGCTGAGGTCCTTCATATCGGCGCTCGAGCGTCCCGGCTGGGCCCTGGTCATCGTCTTCATTGCGGTGAGCGCCAATGTGCTGCTCAACTGGATGTTCATGTTCGGCAATCTCGGCGCGCCCAGGATGGGCATCGCCGGCTCGGGGCTGGCCACCACCATCTCGTCAGTGCTGATGTTCATCGGCATGGCCCTGGTGGTGACCCGGCACAGGAAGTTCCGCCGCTATCACCTGTTCGGCCGTTTCTGGCGCTCCGACTGGCCGCGCTTCAGGGCGCTGATGAAGCTCGGCCTGCCGATCGCCGGCATCCTGGCCTTCGAGGTGACGATCTTCAATGCCGCTGCCTTCCTGATGGGGCTGATCAACGCGCCGTCGCTCGCCGCGCATGCCATCGCCCTGCAGATCGCCTCGATCAGCTTCATGGTGCCATTGGGTCTCAACCAGGCTGTCACCGTGCGCGTCGGTCTTGCCTATGGCGCCGGCGACAAGGACGGCATCAGCCGCGCCGGCTGGACCTCCTACGCCATGGGCGTCGGCTTCATGTCGCTGACCGCGCTCACCATGATCCTGTGGCCGCGCGTGCTGATCTCCGGCTTCATCGACGTGCATGATCCGGTCAACAGCCAGGTTGTCGGCCTCGCCGTCTCGTTCCTGGCGTTCGCCGCGCTTTTCCAGATCGTCGATGGTGCCCAGGCCGTCGGTGCCGGCATGCTGCGCGGCCTGCACGACACCACGGTGCCGATGATCTACGCGGCGGTCGGCTATTGGGGTGTCGGCCTGCCGCTCGGAGCGCTACTTGCCTTCCATTTCGGTTTCGCCGGCATCGGTATCTGGATCGGCCTTTCGACCGGACTGGCGGTCGTCGCCGTGCTGCTGCTCGGCCGCTGGCTGCGCCGCGACCACCTGCCGGCAAAGTCGGGCGCGATCGCCATGCATTGATCGGGCTGGGCCCGTTGCATCGATCATGAATGCGCGGTGGCAGTCTCAGTATAGCACTGCTATAGACTCGTCTCTATAGCGGTGCTATATAGCGCGTATGGATACACGCGAAACCCTGCTGGCTGCGGCCCTGAAGATTCTCGAGGAAGAGGGCGAGGAACAGTTCTCGACGCGCAATGTCTGTGCGATCGCGAACGTCACCGCGCCCACACTCTACCATCACTATGGCAGCGCTGACGGCCTGCTGAGCGCAGCCATCGCGGAAGCGTTCGCGCAATTTCTCGAAAGCAAGAAAGCAGCGGTCCAGTCTCCCGACCCGGTGACGGCGCTCCGCGAAGGCTGGGACGACTATGTGCGCTTCGCTGCAGCCCGCCCGAGGCTCTACGCGGTGATGATGGGCCGTGTTCTCAAGGGCGGCCAGATGCCTGCGGCCGAGGAGGCGCACGCGCTGCTGATCGAGCGCATAGCGGCGATCGCTGCCGAAGGTCGCCTGGTGCTGGCGGTTGAGGTGGCGGCCGACCTGGTATGGGCCTCGGCGAATGCCGCATCGCTGCTTCACGTGACAGCCCGGCTGCGCAAGACGCCGCCGCCCATGCCTGCTGTCCTCGAGAACATCCGCGAGAATGCCATGCAGGCCATCCTGAATTCTCCTTCAAAGGATCGATCGCAATGAAAATCCTCGTCACGGGTGGGACCGGTCTTGTCGGCGGGCGCCTGATCCCGCGACTGGTGGAGGCTGGCCACGAAGTGTTTGCCCTCACACGCTCCGCATCGTCCCATGGCCGGCTGAAGGCATTGGGCGCGTCACCGGTCGACGCCGATCTGGAGAGCCGTGCGCCCCTGTCCCTGCCAGCGATCGACAGCGTCGTGCATGCGGCCGCGCTGTTTCGCTTTTCGGGGCCTCGCCAACCCTATTTCCGCACCAATGTCGACGGCACCGCAGCGCTGCTGAAGGCCGCCGAGAAAGCCGGCGCAAGGACCTTCGTCTACATCAGCGCGGCCGGGATCATCATGGACGATGCCGGTTCGGCGATCCGTCACGCTGATGAAAGCGCGCCAACATTCCCGAACCATTCTTCCGCCTATCTGGCGAGCAAGGCGCAGGCCGAGGCGATCGTGCTGGCCGCCAACAAGCCCGGCTTCCGAACCATCGCGCTGCGCCCGCCGGCGATATGGGGGCCGGGCGATCCGTTCAGCCGCGCACTGCCGACGGCGATAAAGTCCGGGCAGTTCGCCTTCATCGATCGTGGTGACTATGCCTTTTCAACCTGCCATGTCGACAATGTCGTCGAGGCGGTGCAATGCGCATTGGAGCGCGGCGAGGGTGGGCATGCCTTCTTCATCAGCGATCGGGAACGGCCGACCTTTCGCGAATTCGTCGCGGCGCTGGCGAAGCTGCAGGGACTGTCCATCGACAGGCTGCGCTCGATCCCCTACCGGCTCGCTTCCACGGTCGGCCGCACGCTCGATGCCATCTGGGCCGTCACGCGGAGGAAAAACGACCCGCCGCTTTCGCGCTCGATGGTACGCATGATCGGGCGGGAGTTTGGGATCGATGATGCCGCTGCACGTCGCGAGCTGGGCTATGTCGGAAGAACGTCACGCGCCGAGGGGCTGAGAAGCTACGGGCCCGCGATGGTGGCGAGCCCGTCATGACCAGGGTCGCCGTTCAGCTGTCCGACGACATTGCGCCGAGCAGCCTGCGGATGTCGCCGAAATAAGCGATCGCCCCGAACACCAGCGCAGCCACCGTGACGAAGAAGATCGACACCGCCGCCATGGTCGGCGTGTAGCCGTAGCGCAGCGCATTGAAGATCTTGATCGGCAGCGTCTCGGTGGTGAAGCCGATGGTCATGTAGGCGACGATGTATTCGTTGAGCGATAGCACGAAGGCAAAGGCGAATCCGGAGACCAGATAGGGCAGGATCAGCGGCAGCACGACTGTTTTCAGCACGGTGCGGTCGTCGGCGCCCATCGTCGACGCGGCTTCGACCAGCGAGCGGTCGATGGACGCGAAGCCGAGCGACAGCGTCACCAGCGGCAGCGTCACGAAGAAGATCGCGTGGCTGATGATCGCCGTGTAGAACTGCCCGAACAGGCCGACCGTCGCCCAGAAGCTCAGGAAGCCGAGCGCGGTGATGACCGGCGGCAGGATGAAGGGCGCGAGGCCCAGCACCTGGAAGATGTTCGCCCAGGGTGCGATGCGCCGCCACAGGAACCAGGCCAGCGGCAGCGCGATCGCCACTGCGATCGCCGCCGAGCAGATGGCCAGGGTGACGGAATGAATCAGCGCTAGCCGCCATTCCGGATCGTTGAAGATCTGCCCGTACCAGCCGAGCGAGAAGCCTTTCGGCGGGAAGGTCAGCTCCTGCTTCTGATTCACCGAGACACCCGCCACCACGATCAGCGGTGCTGCCAGGAACAGTGCAACGAGGACGAAGTAAAGCCGGCGAAGCACGGTCATAGCGCGTTCTCCTTGCGGCCGACGAGCAAAGTGAGCCCGACCAGTGCCAGCGAGATCAGCACCAGGAACACCGCCATCGCCGCGGCGAATGGCATGTTGGACTGGTAGATAGCCTGATCGGTGATCAGCACCGAAAGCGTCCAGTTCGACGGCCGGCCGAGGATCTGCGGCAGCAGGTAGGAGCCGAGCGCGAAGACGAACACCATGATCAGCGTCGCCACGATGGTGTTGCGCAGCGCCGGCGTGACCACGTTGAAGAAGGCACGCACCGGCGAGGCGCCCAGCGTGCGTGCGGCTTCCAGCAATGTCGGGTCGAGCCTGACCAAAGCGGGGTAGAGCACGAGGATCGTATAGGGCAGCGCCTGATAGACCATGCCGGTCAGCACCGCCCAGAAGCTTGGCAGCAGCGCCACCGGCTCCTTCATCAGCCCGATCGCGACGAACAGGTTGGTGATGCCGGCGGTGCGCGAGAACAGCGTCGACCAGGCGAAGCCGATGATCACTTCCGACAGCGACAGCACCGAAAGCAGCCCGACCAGCCACAGCGTCTGCACCGCGCGGGGACGTTTGGTCAGCAGATAGGTGAAGGGAAAGGCGATCACGACGCAGCACACCGCGACAAGGATCGCCAGCAGCAGCGAGAAGCCGAGCACCGACCCGAAGAAGGCGGTGAGGAAGCGCGCGTAATTGTCGAACACGAAATCCGGCGTGTAGAAGCCGGACGGATTGCGCTTGAAGAAGCTCACCGCGATCATGATCGAGAACGGCACGACGAAGAAGACGATGAGCATCAGTGCCGGAAAGAACAGCGGCGTATAGTCGGCAAGGGCCCTGGCCGGTTCTCGTCTCATGGCTGCAGCACCACGCAGCTTTCCGGCGGCAGCACCACGCCGATGGCCTGGCCGACGCTGACATTGGGGCGCTCGCGCGGCGTGGCGACCGCCACGATGGTGGTGCCGCCGGCTTCGACGAAGGTTTCGACCGTGCCGCCGAGATCGCGCACGAAGCTGACCGTGCCCGGGATCGCGCCGGCGCCGGGCGTCGAGAAATGGATGTCCTCGGGACGGATCGAGATGGTGGCCTTGGCCGAGCCCGATGGCAGGGCGACGCCGGGTACGGCCGCCCCCAGTACCGTGGTGCGGCCGGCGCTGTCGGCTTCGGCGGGCAGCAGATTGGTGATGCCGATGAAGTCGGCGACGAAGGCATCCGCAGGTTTGCGGTAGATCTCGATCGGCGAGGCGGCCTGCAGGATCTTGCCCTTGCCCATGACGACGACGAGATCGGCCATGGTCATCGCCTCACGCTGGTCGTGGGTGACGACCACGGTGGTGATGCCGAGGCGCTGCTGCAGCTGGCGCAGTTCCACCTGCATCGCTTCGCGCAGCTTGGCGTCGAGCGCCGACAGCGGCTCATCGAGCAGGAAGAGTTTCGGCGACAGCGCCAGTGCGCGGGCGATCGCCACGCGCTGGCGCTGGCCACCCGAGAGTTTCGCCACCGGCCGGTCCGCGAAGCCCGGCAGATGGATCATCGCCAGCAGTTCCTCGACGCGCTTGCGCTGGTCGTCCTTCGAGGCACCGCGGATGCGCAACGCATAGGCGATGTTTTCGCCGACCGTCAGATGCGGGAAAAGCGCCAGCGACTGGAACACCATGCCGAGATTGCGCTTGTGCGTCGGCACGCGGGTGATGTCGTCACCGTCGAGCACGATGGCGCCGCTGGTCGGTTCCTCCAGCCCGGCGATCATGCGCAGCAGCGTGGTCTTGCCGCAGCCGGAAGGGCCAAGCAGGCAGATGAACTTTCCGTCCGGGACGGACAGGCTGACATCGTCGACGGCGGCGAAATCTGCAAAGCGTTTGGTGATCGAATTTATGGACAATCCGGGCATGGCGTTATCCTGCTTGGCTGGTCGTGCATGCGGATGGTGCGGTCGGTGCCGCAGTCGCCTTCGAAACTAGCGGAAGGCGGGCGAGCGGTCGATGCGAAGATATGGAGTCCGCTGGAGCATGATCCCGAAAAGTGGGACCCGGTTTTCGGAAAAGATCATGCTTTGGTAGAGAGCTGGATCAGGATGGCGTCCAATCAAACGTCATCCTGATCCAAGCGGGCTCCAGATATCGTTACAAAAGTCGGCGGGTGATCAGCCGACGATCAGCTCGGTCCATTTCTGATTGATCGCATCAGCCTTCGACACATAGAGGTCGTAGCGCGGAATGATCGGCGCGATGTCGGAAGACACTGCCGCGAATTCTTCCGGCTTCAGGTCGAGAACCTCGCGCTTCAGCGTTGGTGCGGTGCCGACATTGCGCGACATCAGACCCTGGATCGCCGGCTGGCTCATATAGTCGATGAAGGCATGCGCTTCGTCGACCTTCTTCGAGGCGCGCGACAGCACCCAGTTGCCGGAATCCTGGATGCCGCCTTCCTTCGGGAAGGTCGACCGCACGGGCTGGCCGTCCTTGGCGGCAAGGCCGGTGACGTCGTGGTAGTACTGGCCCATCGGGATCTCGCCCGACTTCAGCGCCTGCTCGAACTGCGCCTCGTCGCGATACCACAGGCGTACATTCGGCTTCACTTCGGCGAGCTTGGCAAAGGCCTTGTCGATGCCTTCGTCGGTGTCGAGCGCGTTGGTGCCGCCCATGAAGGTCTTCGCCGTCACTTCCAGCAGGAAGGAGTTGGAAGCGAGCGCCAGCAGGCCGAGCTTGTCGGCATTGGCCTTGTCCCACAGCGCGTCCCACGAGGTCGGCGCTTCCTTGTAGGCATTGGTGTTGGTGACGAGCGTGATGTACCAGGCCACCGCGCCGATGCCGGCGACACGGCCGTCCGGATATTTGTTGATGAACTGCGGCAGCAGGTCGCCATAGTGCTTGAACTTGGCGGTATCGAGCGGCTGCCACAGCTCGGTCGACTGGCCCTTCAGCGTCGAGGTCTGCGACATCATCGAAAGGTCCGCCGGCGCCTGTCCGGCCTTGGCGGCCTGCTCCAGCTGCACCAGCCAGGCTTCACCGGTCGGCTCGGCCACCGATTCCACGGTAATGCCGGTCGCCTTGGTGAATTCCGGGAAGATGTGCTGGTCGAACGACTTCTTGAAATAGCCGCCATAGACGCCGACCTTCAGCGACTTTTCCTGGGCGCGGAGGATGGCGGGCATCGCCAGCACGCCGGCGGCGGCAACGCCGGCGCCAAGCACGCTGCGCCGGCTGAGCATCGTCTTCATGATCTCGGTCATCGTTGTTCTCCGTTGTTCCGGCTTTGCCGGGTTCCCTTATGGTTTTCTTATAAAATGGCGTCACTGGATAGAGCATGATCTGTTCCGAGAACCGGTTCCGGGATCATGCTTCCATCCAGCACACCGTCATCCTTTCAGCGCCGGGCTGAACACCATCAGCGATAGGATCTCGAACAGCACCTGCGCGCCGGCATGCGCCGTGTTGGTGGTGGAATCGTATTGCGGCGCGACCTCGACGACGTCGCCGCCGACGATGTTGAGGCCTTTCAGCCCGCGCAGCAGCTCCAGGACTTCGCGCGTCGTCAGGCCGCCGACTTCCGGTGTGCCGGTGCCGGGCGCAAACGCAGGGTCGAGGCTGTCAACATCGAAGGAGATGTAGGTCGGGCCGTCGCCGACGATCTTGCGCGCCTTCTCGATGATGGCCGGAATGCCGAGGCCTGGAACCTCTTCGGCATGCACGACGGTCATGCCGGATTCGTAGGTGAACTCCCACAGATATTCGGCCGCACCGCGGATACCGATCTGGATGGTGCGTGACGGGTCGAGCACGCCATCCAGCACCGCGTTGCGGAAGGGGCCGCCGTGGTGGAACTTGGTCTGGTCGAAGGCGCCACCGGTGTCGCAATGCGCGTCGATATGGATCATGCCGACCGGCCGCTCCTTGCCGACGGCCTTCAGGATCGGATGGGTGATCGAATGGTCGCCGCCGACCGACAGCGGGATGACGCCGGCATCGACGATCTGGTTGAGGCGTTTCTCGATATCCTCATGGCTCATTTCCAGCCGATAGCGGCTGCGGAACGGCACGTCGCCGATATCGGCCACGCGCAGTTCGTGGGTCGGTGCGCAATCCAGCACATGGTTGTAGGGGCCGATGCGTTCGATGGTGCGCAGCGCACGCGGACCGAAACGCGAGCCCGGACGATTGGTGACGCCGAGATCCATCGGCACACCGATCATTGCCACCTGGAGGTCGCCGAAATCGGGATTGTCGGCGGCAACTTCACGATAGGGCGCTGTCAGGAAGGTCGGGATGCCGGAATAGGGTGCAAGACGGGTGCCGCCCTTCGAGAAGATCTTGTCGGCCACCCGACGGAACTTCGGATCGAACAACTCGCCGCCATGGCTCTCGCCATATTTGCGGCGCAACGCGTCGAGCTTGCCTCTGTCGAAACCCATCCTGCAACTCCTCCTGCTGCACATGACCCCGAAAATCGGGATCGATTTTCGGAAAGGATGATGTGCCATATCAAACTGGCGAGCCGCTGTGCCTCCGATGCGGGGCATGAACCAGTTCCGGCTGCCTGCGATACCGTGTTTTTATGATTGATTGCCGCGGATTGTCGGAGGCTGCGGATGGAAAATCAATTGATATTGTTATAGCGCTGGCTGTTAGGAAATCTCACACTGTGCCTTGACATCGGCTTATGACCCGTCGCCTTCCCCCCTTGAATCCCTTGCGGGCCTTCGAAGCGACCGCCCGTCATGGCTCGCTTTCCAAGGCCGCCGCTGAACTTCATGTCACCCACGGTGCGGTCAGCCACCAGATCAAGGCACTGGAGCAGTCGCTCGGGGTCAAGCTGTTCGAGCGGATTGGTTCGCGTCTCAAACTCACGCCGCACGGTGCCGAGCTATTGCCGGCAGTATCCGGTGCCTTCGAGGGCATCGCCGCTGCCGCCGCACGGTTGACCCGTCCCGCCAGCAGCGGCGCGCTGGTCGTATCCTGCGTGCCGGCGCTTCTGTCGCTGTGGCTGATCCCGCGCCTCGGCTCGTTCACCGCGCGCTATCCCGACATCCGGCTCAAACTTCTCGCCTCCAACGATGCGCGTGATATCCGCCAGCCCGACATCGATGTCTGCGTGCATTATGGCGACGGCAGCTGGAGCGATTGCTGGATCCGCAAATGGTCAGGGCTGGAGTTGTTTCCGGTCATCAGCCCGACGCTTGCCAACAACCGGCCGATCCGCTCGATCCGCGACCTTGCCGACCACGTCCTGCTGCATGGCGACGATGGACGCGAGTGGCACACCTGGCTTGCCGCCGCGGATGCGCTCGATCTCGAGCGGGTCTGCCGGCGCCATCAGTTCAACGATGCCCGCCTGTCGATCGAGGCGGCACTCCATGGCCATGGCGTGGCGCTTGGCGACACGATGACCGCCAGCCGCCTGCTGGCGATGGGCCAGCTGATCGTGCCGTTCGGCCTCTCGGTGCCGGCGGTCGACGATTTTTATGTCATCTGCCGCAACGAAATGCGCTCCACGCCCATCGTGCAGCTCTTCGTCGACTGGCTGTTCGCTGAAAAAGCTGAAGCTGACGGTCGCGCCGAGCCGGTTGCGACCAGACTGTCGACCCGTCGCAAGCGACCCATGCTGCAACTGGTGGCAAAATCCGAAGAGTAATCCAACGATCAGTTTGACTGACCGTTGGAGCGCGCGACCGCGCGCCGCGCCCGTTGGCGCGAAAGCCAAGCGGCCCGGACGGGCCACGCCGGCGATTGAGGCGTCCTGGATGTTTCAACAGCCAGGACCTCTCTTATAGGACCGGCTCGACAAGCGCCGGCAATGCCCCCATGTTCATGTCTTCCTGCCTCGCGGTCGCGATGCGGGAAGCGCGTTAATCATTTCGATGCTAAGAGGCCTATCCGGTAACGGATCGGGTGGAAGCGGGTTTCGGACATGGCCAAGACTGACATTGCGCGGCGCGTCTACAACCATACCTGGAAGCTCGACCCCATCGTGCGGTCGCTGCTCGACACCGATTTCTACAAGCTGCTGATGCTGCAGATGATCTGGGGCATGTACCCCAAGGTCGACGCCACCTTCTCGCTCATCAACCGCAAGACCAAGGTACGGCTCGCCGACGAGATCGATATCGGCGAACTGCGCGACCAGCTCGACCACGCCAGGACCCTGCGCTTCACCAAGAAGGAGATGATCTGGCTGGGCGGTAACAATTTCTATGGCCGCAAGCAGATCTTCGAGCCGGAGTTCCTTGCCTGGCTGGAGAATTTCCGGTTGCCCGAATATGAACTGACCAGGCGCGACGGCCAGTTCGAACTCTCCTTCTCCGGCCCCTGGATGTACACCACGCTGTGGGAAATCCCGGCGCTCGCCATCATCAACGAATTGCGCTCGCGCTCGGCGATGAAGGCGTTCGGTCCGTTTTCACTCGACGTGCTTTATGCGCGCGCCAAGGCCAAGATGTGGGCCAAGACCGAGCGTCTCAAGCAACTCCCCGGCATCCGCATCTCCGACTTCGGCACGCGCCGGCGCCACTCGTTCCTGTGGCAGCGCTGGTGCGTGGAGGCGCTGAAGGAAGGCATCGGCGAGGCCTTTACCGGAACTTCGAACGTGCTGCTGGCGATGGACAATGATCTCGAAGCGCTCGGCACCAACGCGCACGAACTGCCGATGGTGCTTGCAGCGCTTGCCAATTCCGAGGCCGAACTGCGCCAGGCCCCCTACAAGGTCCTGCAGGACTGGCAGCGCTACTATGGCGGCAATCTGCTGATCGTGCTGCCTGACGCCTTCGGCACCGCCGCTTTCCTGCGCGACGCGCCCGACTGGGTTGCCGACTGGACCGGCTTCCGCCCCGACAGCGCCCCGCCGATCGAAGGCGGCGAACGCATCATCTCGTGGTGGCGCGAGCGTGGTCGGGATCCGCGCCAGAAACTGCTGATCTTCTCCGATGGGCTCGACGTCGACACCATCATCGAGACCTATCGCCATTTCGAGGGCAAGGTGCGCATGTCCTTTGGCTGGGGCACCAACCTCACCAATGATTTCGAGGATTGCGCGCCGGTGCCGACCGACCGGCTCAATGCCATCTCGCTGGTGTGCAAGGTCACCGAGGCCAATGGCCGCCCGGCGGTGAAGCTGTCCGACAACCCGGCGAAAGCAACGGGTGATCAAAAGGAGATCGACCGCTATATCCGCATCTTCGGCGAGGAGGCGCGGGTGCGCCAGCTCGTAAAGGTCTAGGCAAGGCGGGTTCCGGTTTGCCATTTTCCGGATGAGCAAGCGGTTGAGTCAGCAACAAAATCGGTGGGCCCCGCTCGCTGCGTCGGTCTGTGCGATCCCGCTTCTCCCCGCGCAGGCATTGGCGCATGCTTCCGATCGCGGCCACGTCCTGCTTCTGCCGACCAACTACTACCTCGCCGGCGGCGCCTTTGCGGTGGCGGCATCCTTCCTGGTATTGAGCCTGGTGTCGCCTGAGGCGCTGGGCCGTCTCTGGCGCGGGCGCTTGCCTCTTTTCCGGTTTCCGGACACTGCACGAGCCGTGGCCAGCCTGCTTTCCTTCGCCGTTTTTGCTGCGCTCATCGCGGCAGGGTTCTGGGGCAGCCGCGATCCTCTTTCCAATCCTTTGCCGCTGACGATCTGGACGCTGTTGTGGACCGGCATGACCCTGGCGCAAGGGGTGTTGGGCAATCTGTGGTCCTGGCTGAACCCATGGTATGGACCCTGCCGGCTTCTCGCCTGGCTGACCGGCACCAACCGGGGACGAAGGCGCATGCCACCGTGGCTCGGTTATTGGCCGGCGTTCCTGTTTTTCCTCGGCTTCGCCTGGTTCGAACTGATCTATCCCGCGCCGGACGATCCCTCGAAACTCGCGATCGCGGCCGGTGGTTACTGGCTGCTCAGCTTCGTCATGATGCTGGCCTTCGGTTATGAGCGTTGGAGCAGCCGCGGCGAGTTCCTGAGCGTCTTCTTTTCCATGCTGGCGCGGTTCTCGCTGCTTGACCGTGACGCCGCCGGCAGGTTGTCGCTCTGCTGGCCGGGTGCGAAATTGCTCGATGCGTCGCCGCTGCCGTTGAGCGCTGCCGCATTCCTGCTGCTTGCCCTTTCGTCGGTCTCGTTCGACGGGCTGATGCGGACCTTCTTCTGGCTCGGCCTGAACGGTATAAACCCGCTCGAACTGCCCGGCCGCACCGCGATGATGGGCATGGGCAGCACGGGTCTCGTCGCGACGTTTCTGTTGCTGGCGCTGCTGTTTGCCGTCGCGATCCTGCTCGGCCGCCGACTGGCGCGGAACCGCTTTTCTTTCGTTCAGCTTGCAGGGCTGCTGGTCTGGTCGATTGTGCCGATCGCGCTTGCCTATCACATCGCGCACTACCTCACCGATGTTCTTGTCAACGGCCAGTATGCGCTGGTTGCCCTGTCTGACCCCTTCGCCCGAGGGTGGAACCTGTTCGGAACGGCGCATATGCCGGTCACCGCCGGCATCGCCGCTGGTGCGGACGCTGCCCGGTGGCTGTGGAACATCCAGGCGGCCCTGATCGTAGGCGGGCACATCCTGGCCGTGCTTGTCGCCCATGTCACGGCATCCAGGTTGGCGCCTGCAACGTCGCAGGCGGCCTTGCTGCAGGTTCCGCTCACCGTGCTGATGGTTGCCTACACGCTTTTCGGTCTCTGGCTGCTCTCCACGCCCACTGCCGGATGACCTCCTGTTGCCGGCAATGCTCGCTTGCCTTGGCTGGGGTTTGATGCTTGGTTTGCCTCGCGATTTCATGCAGTCGACCGTCGGCTGCGGGTCAATGCCATGAGGGGGAATTCGATGACTGGCCGCTTCTTCGACCTGACCAAGGGCAAGGCATCCCGCCGTACGGTCCTGAAAGGACTGGCAGCCGGCGCCGGCCTGGCTGCCGCGCCTGGTTTCGTGCGTTATGCGCAGGCGCAGAGCTCTGCCCCGATCAAGATCGGCTTCCAGGCGCATCGCACCGGCATCGGCGCCGCCTATGGCCGCTGGTACGAAAGAACCACGGCTGCGGCCGTGAAGGCGATCAACGCCGCCGGCGGCATCAACGGCCGCCCGATCGAAGTGGTCATCGAGGATGACGGCACCGATGCCGCCCGCGGTGCCGAAGTGGTGGCCAAGCTTGCCAACCAGCACAAGGTCGACATCGTCTACGGCACCCTGTTCTCGAATGTCGTCGTCGGCTCTGCGCCGGCCGCTGGCGAACTGAAGATTCCATACTATGTCGTGTCGGAAGGCTATCACGTCGCGTCCGGCAAGCTGAACCGCTACGTGTTCCAGCCGGGCATCACCGACGTGCGTGCACAGGTGACGTCGGTGGCACCATGGATCGCCGCCAACGCGGGCAAGAAGATCACCATGATCTTCCCCGACTATGCTTTCGGCTACGACCATCGCGACTACCTGCCGCCCGCCCTGCAGAAAGCCGGCGCGGAGGTCGTGGCAAAGATCGCCATCCCGCCGACGGAATCCTCTTTCACCAAGTACTTCCCGCAGATACCGTCCGATACCGATGCCATCTACCACGTCATGGTCGGGCCGGCGGTGCTGACCTTCGTCAAGGAACTGGGTGACTTCTACGGTTCGACCGGGCCGAAGCTGTTCGGCTTCATCGACTCGCTGGAGGCGGTCGACATCAACAGCCCCGGCCTCGAATATCTCGATGGCAGCCATTTCTGGGAAGGTTCGCCGCGTTATGCCCAGGCCGACGACACCGACGCGCAGAAGGCCTATCGCGCCGCCGTCGGCATCGACGACAATGGTGCCTCCGCTGCCGACGCCAAGGACGTTTCCACCGCCGCCCATATGTTCGGCTGCTGGGAAACGCTTTACGTCATCAAGAAGGCGATGGAGGATGCCGGCTACAAGGGGCCGGAAGATCGTGCCAAGCTGGTCGAGGCGACCGAGGCAATGACCGAATTCGCCGAAGGGCCGGAGCATCCGCAAGGCAAGAAACTCTTCAACGGCAAGATCCACCAGTGCTTCGGCCACCAGAACATCTCCAAGCTGGAGGGCGGCAAGCTCAAGGTCGTGCACAAGACGGCGATCGAAGACGGCATGTACGAGCCGGAGGCCGACTACACCAAGCAGTCCCTGTGATGATCCTGTCGTCGAAGGCCGGGACCTGAATGGCTTTCGGACCGCATCTTCTGCTGGCTACCCTGGAAGGGCTGGTTACCGCGGCCGTGCTGGCGCTGACCGCGCTCGGCCTGTCGCTGGTGTTCGGCGTGATGCGCATCGTCAACGTCGCCCATGGCGAATTCTTCATGCTGGGCGCGGTGCTTGCCTGGGCGGTGGCGACGGCACTCGGCGCTCATCCGGCCATCGGCTTCGTGGCGGCGCTTATCGTGGCACCGCTGGTGGTCGGTGCGATAGCCCTGCTTTCCGAACGGCTGGTGCTGCGCCGGCTCAATTATGATCCGGAAGCCACAATCGTCGCCACCATCGGTCTGCTCTACATCATCCAGCAACTGGCGCTGAGCTTCTATGGCCCAGAGGCGCGGCCGGTGACGCCGCCTTTCAGCTATCGCGTGCTGCTGCCCTGGTTCGGCTATTCCGGCTACAAGCTTTCGATCATCGCCGCATCCGGCCTGCTGCTCATCGCGACATGGCTGGTGCTGACGCGTACGAAGGTCGGCCTTGTCATGCGCGCCACGCAATATGACCGCGAGATGGCGCAGGCCTTCGCCATTCCGGTGGAGCGGGTCTATGCCGGCGTCTTTGCGCTTGGAGCCATGCTGGCGGCATTCGCCGCGGTGCTGATCGTGCCGATCAGCCAGGCGCACTACCTGATGGGACAGGATCCGCTGCTGCTGTCGTTCATCGTCGTCATCATCGGCGGCCTTGGCTCGCTGCGCGGCACCGTGGTGGCGGCACTGCTGATCGGCTTGTCTGACGGCATCGTCTCGATGTTCTTCTCGCCGACGCTGGCCAAGCTCATCGCGACGCTGGTGGTTGCGATGGTGCTGGTTTTCCGACCGCAAGGCCTGTTCGGAACGGCGGCCCGATGACGGAAGCGTCAACGGCAAGGATCTATGGATTGCACGTGGCCGTGGTGGCGGTGCTGTTCGCATTGAACTTCCTGCTGCCCGACTATCACCATGGCCTGTTCGCACGCATCCTGGTGCTGGCAACCTTCGCCATGGGCTACAATCTTCTGTTCGGTTATGCCGGGCTGCTCAGCCTCGGCCACGCCATGTTCTTTGCCGCCGGGCTTTACGGCAGCGGACTGGCGATAACCTATCTCGGCCTTGGCGTCCTCTCGGCTTTCGTCACCGGCCTCGGCTGTGGAGCCGTTCTGGCGCTGGTGGTGGGTGTCCTGGCGCTCCGCACCTCCGGCGTGGCGTTCATGATCGTCACCATGATGTTCGCGCAGGCCTTTGTGCTGACCATCGTCTATTTCAACCAATGGACCGGCGGGGATCAGGGGCTGGTGCTGCAACAGGCAAGCCGCATCCTGACGATCGGCGGTGCCAGCCTCGATCTCACGTCCCCGGTCGTGCGCTATCTCGCAGCACTGCTGCTGTTTGCCGTCGTGCTGTTCGCCACGCTCGCCATCGTCCGCTCGCGCTTCGGCCGCGTCCTGGTGGCAATCCGCGAGAACGAGGAGCGCACGCGCATGCTCGGCTACGACACCTTCGCCAACAAGCTGGCTGCGGTCGTGCTGTCAGGCATTTTCTGCGCCGCTGCCGGCGCTGCATACGCCTTGCTGTTCGGGTATGTCGGCTCCAACTTCGCCTCGGTGCAGTATTCCATCCTGCCGCTGCTGTGGGTGCTGGCAGGTGGCGCCGCCACCACGCTTGGGCCTTTGGTCGGCACGGTGTTCATCTACTACGTGACCGACATCGCCAGTAGCTACACCTCGGCCTGGCTGTTGATCGTCGGCACGGCACTCGTCCTTCTGGTCCTGTTCGCGCCGAAAGGCATTCTGGGTGCCGTCCGCCGTCGCTGGACAGGGTGGCTGCCATGACCCGGCCGTTGCTGACCACCCGCGGCCTGTCGCGCGACTTCGGCGGACTGCGCGCCGTGGACAAGGCCGATTTCAGCCTGATGCCGGGAGAGATCCGCGCCATCATCGGCCCGAACGGTGCCGGCAAGACCACCTTTGTCAGCCTGATCTGCGGCCGCATCCTGCCGTCGTCGGGCAGCATCGATTTCGCCGGAACCGATATTTCTGCCCTGCCGGCGTATCGTCGCGTGCGGCTGGGCATCGCCTACACGTTCCAGGTCACCAGCGTCTTCGCCAATCTTTCCGTCTACGACAATGTAGCGCTTTCGGTGCAGCGCACGTTGACCGACGGGCGCTCGAGGGGCGCGGTACGCACCGGCGCCATGAAAGCGCTGGAGCAGGTGGGGCTGGCGGATCGTGCAGGAACGCTGGCCGGGCAGCTCGCCTACGGTCATCAGCGCCTGCTGGAAGTGGCCATGGGCCTGGCACTGCAGCCGCGCCTGCTGATCCTGGACGAGCCGACGCAAGGGCTCTCCGATGGCGAGATCGAAAGCTTCGTCAGCCTGATCCGTGAGATCGCACGCGACGCCACGGTGCTGATCATCGAACACAACATGCCGGTGGTGATGCAGCTTGCCCACCGCATCACCGTCTTCGACGCCGGCAGGATCATCGCCGAGGGTGATCCGGCCGAAATCCGTGCCAACGTCCAGGTGCAGCAAGCCTATCTCGGAGCAGCGCATGGCTAAGCTGCTCACCATCAAGGGCCTCGATTGTTTCTATGGCGAGGTGCAGGTCCTGCATGGGCTGGACCTCGTGCTGACCAAAGGCGAGATCCTGTGCCTGTTCGGCCGCAACGGCGCTGGCAAGACGACGACGCTGAAGGCGATCATGGGGCTGGTGCCGGCCGCCGCCGGTTCGATCGACCTGGAAGGCCGCGAACTGACCACGCTGGCAGCGCATGAGGTGCCGAGAGCCGGCGTTGCCTATGTGCCGCAGGGCCGCCGGCTGTTCGCCGAGATGACGGTCGCCGAAAACATCGAGATCGGCCTGATGGCGCGCGGCAAGGGTTCAGCCACGCGCGAAGCGGTGCTGGAGCTGTTTCCACGCCTGCGCGAACGGCTGAAACAGCGGTCCGGCACGCTCTCGGGCGGTGAGCAGCAGATGCTGGCCATGGCGCGTGCGCTTTGCCTGGAGCCGCAGGTACTGCTTCTGGATGAGCCGACCGAAGGACTGATGCCGTCGATGATCGACAGGATTCGCGAGACGGTTGCCAAACTGCGCGGCCTCGGCGTGTCGACCATCCTGGTCGAGCAGCGGGTGGAGGCGGTGCTTGCCGTCGCCGATCGCGTCGCCTTCATCGAGAACGGCCGCAACCGCGAGACCATGACCGCCGAAGCGTTGCGCGCAGACCCGGCTGCAGTCAAACGTTATGTCGGTGTGGGATAGACCTCACCTTGGTCGGAGGCGAGGCTTCTCCGGGTCGTGGGATTGAAAATAGTGAAATCGGTAATACCTCCAGAAAACAAATCATTACCGAGGCGAACATGGCGACGACGGTGACAGCGAAAGGTCAGGTCACGATCCCAAAACCGGTCCGCGACCTTCTGGGGATCGTGCCGGGCAGCAAGGTGGATTTTCGGCGTGCCGCCGACGGTAGCGTGGTGATCGCGCGCGCCGACAAGAAACAGCCACCGAGCCGATTCGCGAGATTGCGCGGCCATGCGGGGGGCGGTCTCGGCACGGATGCAATCATGGCGCTGACACGGGGCGAGGGGTGACGCGGGTCGATACCAACGTCCTGCTCGACCTGGTTACGAACGATCCTCATTGGGCGAACTGGTCGATCAGCCAGCTTGAGGCCCGCAGTCTTGGCGGACCATTGTTCGTCAATGACGTGATCTACGCTGAGCTGCCGGTGCGATATCAGCGAATTGAAGATCTGGAGACATTCATCGAAGAGGCGGGGCTCGAGATTCTGCCGATGCCTCGCGAGGCACTGTTTCTGGCAGGGAAGGTCTTTACACAATATCGCCGCGCCGGCGGCTCACGGACCGGTGTGTTGCCGGATTTCTTTGTCGGTGCACACGCCGCGATTGCCCAATTGCCGGTCCTGACCCGTGATATCGGCCGTTTTCGAACCTACTTTCCCTCCTTGACCCTCATTACTCCGGACGCGTAGCGGACAGCTCACCATTCAGCTTTGCCAGCGGCCGCAGGGGTCGTTGCCGTCGAGCAGGCCGAGGTCGCGGCGCAGGTGCGGCGACAATTCCCTGACATCGAGATGCGCCTTCTTGCGACGGCCGAACCCGTCGGTCAGCCAGGACAGCCAGTGGTGCCCGGAAACCGAAAACATCAAGTGCTGTGTCGTTGTCATGGCGGAACACCTCCGATATGCCTAAATGCATCTGATCCGTGAGGTTCAATGTCGTGTCGCCGCGCCTTTGTTTCCAATCGAATGTCGATCATGACCTATAAAGACAGCTTATGAGCTTTCAGCTTCCGCCCCTTGCCGCCACCCGCGTCTTCGAAGCGGTGGCGCGACATCTGTCCTTCACCAAGGCCGCGCGCGAGCTCGGCATGACGCAGGCTGCCGTCAGCTATCAGATCAAACTGCTGGAGGAGCGCGTCGGCGCCCAGCTCTTCCTGCGGCACCCACGCCATATCGAATTGACTGACGTCGGCCAGAGGCTGGCGCCGGCGATCACCGACGCCTTTGCCATCATCGGCGAGGCTTATTCAGCCGCCCGCTCCGGCGCCGAAGGGGTCCTGTGCGTCAGCACCATCCTGACCTTCGCCTCCAACTGGCTGGCGCAGCGGCTCGGCGCCTTCCAGATGACCTATCCCTCTCTCGCCGTTCGCCTCGACACCTCGACCAGATTGATCGACTTCGCGCGCGAGGATGTCGACATCGCCATCCGGTCCGGCAGCGGCAAATGGCCCGGCACCGAGGTACACAAACTGTTCTCGGCCGACTTCACGCCGATGCTGAGCCCGGCGCTGGCCGCGAGCATTGGTGGCGTGAACAAGCCGGCGGACCTGCTCCGCCTGCCGCTCATGGATCCCGGCGACATCTGGTGGAAGGAGTGGTTCAAGCTGGCCGGCGTCGATTCCGGCGAGCTTGCGACACGAACGGCCTCCAGCATGGGCGCTCAGATGTATGAGGCGAGCGCAGCGATCGCCGGTCACGGTGTCGCCATCCTGACCCGTGAACTGTTTCAGGCGGAGCTCGCCGACGGTCGCCTGATCCAGCCTTTCGATCTGGTCGGCGACGACGGCCATTCCTACTGGCTGGTCTATCCGACGTCGCGCCGAAACGTGCCCAAGATCAAGGCTTTTCGCGAATGGCTACTGGTCGAGGTCGAGCGGTCGCTCAAGGCAAATGCCGAAGCTCGCAGCCCTGCCGTGATCGTTGGAACTTCGGGTCGATCTCGGTTCTCGTAGCCGACGAAACGATAACCGACCTCCGTCCAGATGATCGCGGCGCGCCGCGAACTCGATACGGGTCATCGAATCAGTCCGAATTCTCTTCTTCGATCGTACAGAAAAAGCCCCTCTTCATCCCAACCTGCCGACCATCCCCCATTCCACAGCAGATACGCAGCGGTGGTGGGGTCGTCTCCCGCGGTTGAATGGCTGCAGAGAGGCCATTTTACCCAGTCGGAAACATCATAGCTGGAGGCGAGGCGGTAGAGTGGTTCCGACAGGAAATAGTAAGCGGCACTGCCGGCTTGACCATGTTCCCTGGCAGCCATCTCACCAAGTGCTGCGCGCAAATGCACAAAGGGCGAATCCGCGCGTGCAAAGGCATCCTGCGGAGAGATCTTCGGGTTCTCCATCACGCGTACATGGCCGAAGGGGTCTGCTGCTTCCGCCCCAAGCTCTCTGGTCAGATCGACACCCTTGCGCAACACCATGGTGGCGTAGTCGGCATCGATCGGCTTTCGCCGGACCGATAGATGCTCTTCCACGCGCGCCAGCATCTGATCGCCGCGCGGCAGAATCGAGAAAGCTCGCCTGCGCGCCTGACGAGCACTTTTCCAATCCGTGAACCAGAAACCGAACTGCAATCGAAAATCGCTGTCCATGTCCGGCAGCGGATCTGGCACGCCCTTGTCGTCGGGTTTCTCATCGGGATGATCGTTGTAGCTGTCCAGGATCTGGTGCCAGCGACGTTGCCATTCCTTGGGGTCCTGCGGCACGGGCGTTTCCGAACCCGACGGCAGATTTTTGCGCCTGAGAAAATTGAACACACTGCCTCCGAAGGGATGATCGGCGGACCCGATCGACCATAGAGCATTTTGTAGCCAAGTGGAATCACTTGGCGTTACAAAAATGCGGCGAAAACAAAAGCTTAGAGCGTTTCCACGTTTCCGTGAAAAACGGAACCGCTCTAATCTCACATCTCGTCACCGACAAAGCGGTAACCGACTCCGGGTTCGGTCCGGATGATCGCAGGCGCTGAAGGATCGCGTTCGATCTTGCCGCGCACCTGGCCGACGAAGACACGCAGATAGTGCAGGTCATCGGCATGGGCCGGACCCCAGACCGAGGTCAGCAGCGCCCTGTGCGTGACGACGCGCCCGGCATGGCGCGCCAGCATCAGCACGAGATCGTATTCCTTGGGCGTAAGATGGATCGGCGCGCCGCTGCGGGTGATCAGCCGGCGCACGGTGTCGATATGCAGCCCGTCGACCGAAATCTCGGTGACGCCGCCATCTTCACGGGTGCGGTGGCGCAGCGCGGTGCGGATACGCGCGGTCAGCTCGCCGATGCCGAACGGTTTTTCGATATAGTCGTCTGCGCCGAGGTCGAGCGCCGCGATTTTCTCGCTCTCGCGGTCGCGTGCCGAGAGGATGATGATCGGCAGTTCGGACCAGCCGCGCACGTTCTTGACCACCTCCTTGCCGTCCATGTCGGGCAGGCCGAGATCGAGGATGATCAGGTCAGGCGCCGCCGTGGCGATCGCCTTCAGGGCCTGGGCGCCGGTTCCGGCCTCGATCACCTCATAGCCGGCGGCCGTCAATGCCGGGCGCAGGAAACGCTGGATCTGCGGTTCGTCGTCGACGACCAGGACACGGAAACCGCTCACGACATTGCCCTCCCTTCGACAGACAGGTCCTCGACGGGCATGTCTTCGACCGGAAAGCGCAGGATCATGCGTGTACCTTTTCGTTTCTGGGCCGGGCTTTCGGCCTTGATGGTGCCGCCCATCGCCTCGACGAAACCGCGTGCGATCGGCAGGCCGAGCCCTGTACCCGGCGCGCGACCGTCAGGCTTGCCACGCCGGAAGAATTTCTCGAACACCTGTTCGAGATCCTTTTCCGGAATGCCCTTGCCCATGTCGACCACCGACAGGACGAGCTCGTCCTCGTCACGTCGCGCATAGATGCGAATCGGCTCGGCGCCGCCATATTTGTCGGCGTTGTCGACAAGGTTGAACAGCACCTGCCCCAGAAGCACGCTGTCGCCGCGGATCAATGGCAGGCCCGGTGCGAGCTGCACTTCGACAACGCGTTCCGGAAACACCTTGCGGGCACGTTCCACCGTGGAGTTGATCACGTCGGGAACGTCGACCCAGTCGCGCTTGGCCTCGACCGAACCGGATTCGATGCGTGTCATGTCGAGCAGGTTGGCGAGGAAGCGCGACAGCCGCGCGCTCTCTTCATCGATGGAGACAAGCAGGTCGTCGCGGCTCTGCCTGTCCATCCTATCGCCGAGTTCGCGCAGGCTGGTGATGGCGCCGGTGATGGTGGCGAGCGGCGTCTTGAGGTCATGCGACACCGAGGCAAGCAATGCCGAGCGGAAACGCTCGCCCTCCAGCGCCGTGGCCTGGCGCAGGCTTTCCTTGGACAGGCGCGCCCGGTCGATGGCCACGGCGGACTGGTCGAGGATGGCATTCAGCATCCTCTCCTCGGTTCCATCCAGCAGCTCGCCATCCTGCTGGATGCCACAGACTCCGACGACGCCATGCGGGCTCATCAGCGGGATGAAACGGAAGGCACTGTTGGGCAAGGTGCCGGTGCCGCTGCCGGCCTCCTCGCTCTTCTCATAGGCCCAGCGCGCGGCGGCCATGTCCGAAACGCCGAGTTCGGTGTCCGGCGGCCAGGATGCCTGCAGGCGCAACTCGCCCTGATCGGGAAGCAGCAGCGCTACGGTACGCGACAGCACTCCCTGCAACTGCGAGACCGTCGCCCAAACCACATCGTCCTGCTTGGCCGTGCCGGAAAGCTTGCGTGAATAGTCGTAGAGTGTCTGGGTCGTTACGGAGCGTTCGCCGGAAACCTTCGCCTGTTCGCGCAGCCGCGAGGTGAGCCCGCCGGTGAGCATGGCGGCGGCAAGAAAGACGAACAGTGCGAAGACCTCGTGCGGCTCGGCGATGGTCAATGTGTAGAAAGGCGAAATGAAGAAGAAATTGTAGGCAACCGCAGAGCCGAGTGCGGCGACGATCGCCGCCAGATAGCCGCTGCTGATCGCCGAGACCAGCACGGCCAGAAGATAGATGATCGAGATGTTCGGCAGTCGCACCCACTCGTCGATGGTCAGGCCGAAGCCGGTCGCGGCGGCAACCGTCGCGATAGCCGTGCCGACCTCGCGGGCCAGCCGAAGCGCAAGCGACCGCTGTTTCACCGGCGTGGTCGGTGGCGGCATCGCATCGTCGCCGGTGACGACATAAACGCCGATGCCGGAGGCTTTCTCCATCAGGGCGTCGGGCAGCGAGCGCCGGAACAGGCGCCATGGGAAGGATTGCCGGCGTCCGCCGATGACGATCTGCGTGGCGTGCTCGCGCCTTGCCAGCCGCAGGATCTCCTCGACGAAATCGCTGCCCTTCACCCGTCGTGTTTCCGCGCCGAGCCGTTCGGCGAGGCGGAAGGTATCGTCCAGCCGGCGCTCGCCAGCCTGATCGGCAACGGCGCGATCCACGGGTTCGATCGACGCGACGATCCAGTGTGCGTTGAGGCCCGAGGCCAAACGGCTGGCGATGCGCACGACCTTTTCGGACAGCGCATCCGGGCCGATGCAGACCAGCAGCCGCTCGGCCGAAGGCCATGGCCCTTCGATGGCGTTCTGCTTGAGATAGTCGACCATCTGGTCGTCGACGCGGTCGGCAGTGCGCCGCAGCGCCAGATCGCGCAGCGCCGTCAGGTTGCCGAGGCGGAAGAAGGAATCCGCTGCACGTGCCGCATTGGCGGGCAGGTAGACCTTGCCTTCCTTCAGTCGCTCCAGCAGTTCGGCCGGCGGCAGGTCCACCAGCAGCACTTCGTCGGCTTTCTTCAGCACCGTGTCGGGGATCTGCTCGCGCACCGGCACGCCGGTGATCTGGGTGACGACGTCCGACAGGCTTTCCAGGTGCTGGATGTTCAGTGCCGTCCAGACATTGATGCCGGCGGCGAGCAGCTCGTCTATGTCCTGGTAGCGCTTGGGATGGCGGCTTTCCGGCGCGTTGGTGTGCGCCAGTTCGTCGACGACGATGGTGTGTGGGTGACGCGCCAGCGCCGCGTCGAGATCGAACTCCTCGACGGTGCGGCCGCGATAGGGGCTGCTGCGCAGCGGCAGCACCTCAAGTCCCTCGAGCAGCGCTGCGGTTTCACTGCGCCCGTGCGTCTCGACGAGGCCGACAAGGATATCGCCGCCGTCCTCCTTCATGCGGCGCGCGCGCGACAGCATGGCGTAGGTCTTGCCGACACCAGGTGCTGCGCCCAGGAATACGGTCAGCCGACCGCGTCCCTGGGCGCCTGCCAATGCCAGCAGCGCGTCGGGGTCCGCGCGCTTTTCTCGATGACGGTCGCTATCAGCCATTCACCGGAGCGGAATGCGAGCATTCCGCTCCATCTCCTTTTCTGTCTCGTATGATCCCTATCCGAAAAGTCCGCAATTTTCTGCTTCGCGGCCCTAGGTTCGGGGTCATGCTTCAGATTTAAGACTTTAGCTGATCCAGTGCGAGATTTAGTTTCAGCACGTTGACGCGTGGCTCACCGATCAGGCCGAGCAGGCGGCCTTCCTGTATTTCGTCGACGAGCTTGGTCACGTCCGCCTCGGCCAGGCCGCGCGCCTTGGCAACGCGTGCCACCTGATCACGAGCGAAATCCGGCGTGATGTGCGGGTCGAGGCCGGAGCCGGACGTGGTGGCGGCATCGGTTGGCACGGGGCTGGCGATGCCGGCGCCGTTCAGACGCTGGATGTCGGCCGCGACACGTTCCTTCAGTTTCAGCGAGGTCGTGCCGAGATTGGAGCCACTCGAATTGCCGGCGTCATAAGGCGTGCTGCCGATCGCCGACGGACGCGGCCAGAAATAGCGGTCGGTGGTGAAGTTCTGGCCGATCAGTTCGGAACCGATGACGCTTCCGTTCTGCCGGATCAGGCTGCCATTTGCCTGTGCCGGCAGGATGATCTGGCCGACGCCGGTGATGGCGAGCGGATAAGCGATGCCGAGCAGGATCGTGAACAACACGATCATGACGAAGGCGGGGCGAAGATTGCTTGTCATGATTACACCAGATGAAGAGCCGAGACGGCGATGTCGACCAGCTTGATGCCCGCGAAGGGCAGGATCAGGCCGCCGACGCCGTAGACGAGGAGATTGCGGCGCAGCAGCGCAGCAGCGCCCACAGGGCGATAGGCGACACCCTTCAGCGCCAGCGGGATCAGCGCGATGATGATCAGCGCGTTGAAGATCACCGCCGACAGGATTGCCGATTCCGGCGAGGTGAGCCGCATGATGTTGAGGTTATCGAGCGCCGGATAGGTGGCCACGAACAGCGCCGGGATGATGGCGAAATATTTGGCGACGTCGTTGGCGATCGAGAAGGTGGTCAGCGAGCCGCGTGTCATCAAAAGCTGCTTGCCGATCTCGACGATCTCGATGAGCTTGGTCGGGCTGGAATCGAGGTCGACCATGTTGGCGGCCTCGCGCGCGGCCTGGGTACCGCTCTGCATGGCCACGCCGACATCGGCCTGGGCAAGTGCCGGCGCATCGTTGGTGCCATCACCGCACATGGCGATCAGGCGGCCGCCTTCCTGCTCCTTGCGGATGTAGCCGAGCTTCTGCTCGGGTGTCGCTTCGGCGAGGAAGTCGTCGACACCGGCCTCGGAGGCGATGGCCGCCGCGGTGACCGGGTTGTCGCCGGTGACCATGACGGTGCGGATGCCCATGGCGCGCAGCGCCGCGAAGCGCTCCTTGATGCCGGGCTTCACCACGTCCTTCAGATGGATGACGCCGAGCAGCTTGCTGCCCTCGGCCACAGCCAATGGCGTGCCACCGGTGCGCGCCACCAGTTCCACGGCCTGCCGGAAAGCAGCGGGTACGCGGGTCTCATCGAGTGCCGTGAACTTCAGCACGGAATCGACGGCGCCCTTGCGCAGGCGGCGCTCGCCGAGATCGACGCCCGACAGCCGGGTCTCGGCCGCGAATGGCACGATCGCGTCGGGCTGCCTGGCCGGAGCGGCAATGCCGAATTCACCGGTGGCGAGCGCGACGATCGAGCGGCCTTCCGGCGTCTCGTCGCCAAGGCTTGCCAGCATGGCGGCCTCGGCGAGGTCCTCGGCGCGGATGCCCGGCACCGGCAGGAATTCGGTTGCCATGCGGTTGCCGAAGGTGATGGTGCCGGTCTTGTCGAGCAGCAGCGTGTCGACGTCGCCGGCCGCTTCCACCGCACGGCCTGAGGTGGCGATGACGTTGAAGCGCACCAGGCGGTCCATGCCGGCGATGCCGATGGCCGACAGCAGGCCGCCGATGGTGGTGGGGATCAGTGTCACCAGCAGTGCCGCCAGCACCGTGATCGAAAGCACCGTGCCCGAATAGCCGGCAAGGCCCCACAACGTCGCCACGGCGATCAGGAACACCAGGGTAAGCCCCGACAGCAGGATCGACAGCGCGATCTCGTTCGGCGTCTTCTGGCGTTCGGCGCCTTCGATGAGCGCGATCATGCGGTCGACGAAGGAGGAGCCAGGGGCGGCGGTGATGCGCACCTTGATCCAGTCGGACAGCACCTGGGTGCCGCCGGTGACGGCGGAGCGGTCACCGCCGGATTCGCGGATGACCGGGGCGGATTCACCGGTGATGGCGCTTTCGTTGACCGAGGCGATGCCTTCGACGATTTCGCCGTCGCCCGGGATCAGCTCGCCGGCCTCGACCAGCACCATGTCACCGACCTTGAGGTCGGTGGCCGGGATGCTGGCGACGTCCAGCCCGTCTTCCGACATGAGCTTGCGCGCGGTGAGCTGCGACTTGGTGCGGCGCAGGCTGTCGGCCTGCGCCTTGCCGCGGCCCTCGGCAACGGCTTCGGCGAAGTTGGCGAACAGCACGGTGAACCAGAGCCAGGCGGCGATCTGGCCGGAGAACAGCGGCTTGCCGCCGGCGATGACGAGATCGCGCAGGAACATGAGCGTTACCAGCGCTGCCACCACTTCGGTGACGAAGATCACGGGATTGCGCATCAGCTTCTGCGGTGCCAGCTTGGCAAAGGCCTGCCCGAGCGCCGGCCACAGGATGGCCGGCTCGAACAGCTTGTGTTGGATTGCGGTCGACATGGATGACGTCCTTTAGAAGGTCTGGCCGGCCAGCATCGCGAAATGCTCGACGATGGGGCCGAGGGCGAGGGCCGGGAAATATTGCAGGCCGCCCAGGATGAGGATGATGCCGACGAGCAGGCCGACGAAGAGCGGCGTGTGGGTCGGGAAGGTGCCGGCAGAAGCGGTCGTCTTGGTCTTGCCGACCAGCGAGCCGGCAATGGCAAGCACGGGCACGACATAGCCGAAGCGGCCGAGCAGCATGGCGATGCCGAGCGTGGTGTTGTACCAGGGCGTGTTCGCCGTCAGGCCGCCGAAGGCCGAGCCGTTGTTGGCGGTCGTCGACGTATAGGCATAGAGGATCTCCGACAGCCCGTGCGGGCCGCTCATGCTGATCGAGGCGACGGCGAACGGCAGCATGGCCGACAGTGCGCTGAAGCCGAGGATCGACAGGGGCAGGATGAGCACCGCCAGCATGGCGTATTTCATCTCGCGCCCTTCGATCTTCTTGCCGAGGAACTCGGGCGTGCGGCCAACCATCAGGCCGGCGACGAAGACGGCGAGGATGGCGAAGACGATCATGCCGTAGAGGCCCGAGCCGACACCGCCGGGCAGCACTTCGCCAAGCTGCATCAGGAACATAGGGATGAGGCCGCCGAGGCCGGTGAACGAGCCGTGCATGCCGTTGACGCCGCCGTCCGAAATGCCGGTGGTGACGGCGGCATAGGCGGCGGTCATGGCCTGGCCGAAACGCACCTCCTTGCCTTCCATGTTGCCGAGCGCGTTGTCGAGGCCAAGCGCGGTCAGGATCGGGTTGCCCTGGGTCTCGGCCCAGTAGATCACGCCGACACCGGCGATCAGCAGGATCGCGATCGTCGCGACGAAAGCCCAGCCCTGGCGGCGGTCGCCGACCATCTGGCCGAAGGTGTAGGCGAGCGCCGCCGTCACCATCAGCATGGCGAGGATGTTGAGATAGTTCGACAGCGCGGTCGGGTTCTCGAACGGATGCGCGGCGTTGACGTTGAAGAAGCCGCCGCCGTTGGTGCCGAGCTGCTTGATCGCTTCCTGGCTGGCGACCGGTCCGAGCGCGATGGTCTGGTTGGCGCCTTCGAGCGTGGTCGCGGTCACCGAGCCGTCGAGCGTCTGCGGCAGGCCCATGGCCACGAAGATGATCGCGACGACGATAGCGAGCGGCAAAAGCACGTAGAGCGTGGAGCGGGTCAGGTCGACCCAGAAATTGCCGACGGTCGTGGCATTCGAACGGATGAAGGCGCGGGTCAGCGCCAGCGCCATGGCGATGCCGCTGGCCGCCGAAACGAAATTCTGCACGGTCAGCCCGGCCATCTGGGTGAAATGGCTCATCGTGGTTTCGCCGCCATAGGACTGCCAGTTCGTGTTGGTGACGAAGGAAGCGGCGGTGTTGAAGGCAAGGTCCGGCGCCACGCCGGCAAAGCCTTGCGGGTTGTAGGGCAGGTAGGCCTGCAGCCGCTGGATGGCGTAGAGCACCACCAGGCCGGCGATGCTGAAGGCGATCATCGAAAATGCATATGCCAGCCAGCCTTGCTCCTTCTTCGGGTCGACGCCGGCCAGCGCATAGAAGCCGCGCTCGACGGGGCCGAGCACCGGCGACAGGAAGGTTCGTTCATTGGAAAAGACTTTTGCCATGAACAAGCCGAGCGGCTTGATCAGCAAAAATGTGACGAGAAAAAGCAGGCCGATCTGCAGCCATCCGATCAAAGACATAGCGGAACTCTTTTCTTAGAATTTTTCAGGCCGCAGCAGCGTCACCAGAAGGTAGACGCCAAGGGCTGCGGCAACGGCGAGGCCGAGTAAGGCTTCCATCAGGATCTCCTCGCTCAAAGCCGGGTCAGCGCACGCGCATAGAGCGCGAAAATCAGGAAGGATCCTATGCCAAGGGCAAGGTAGGCGAGGTCGAGCACGATGCTTCTCCGCAGTTCAGGAAGTGCGGAAAATGCTCCCGATGTCGGTCAAATATCGATTGGGAATAGCTCAGCCAGGCATCAAGAAAAGATAAGGATCGTGTCAGCCGGCGACATGCAGGCGCGCGCCGGCCGTTTCCAGGGCGGTCACGATATCGGCCGGCGGCGTCCTGTCGGTGGCGAGTTCGGAGAAGCCTGAAAAGCCGCATACCCGCACGAGGCCCTGGCGGCCGAACTTGCTTGGTCGGTGATGACGACGGAACGCTGGCCGCGCGACAACACGGTGGCCGCGAATTCGGCTTCTTCCAGGTCGAAATCCATGACGCCGCCTGCCGCATCGATGGCGCCCGCCGAAATGATGGCGTGGTCGACGCTGAAGCGGCCGACGAAATCGATCGCCGAGACGCCGAATGCCGCACCGGAATCGCTGCGCAGCTCACCGCCGGCCATATAGACGCGGTTGCCGTTGGCGGTGGCCAGCGTGCGGGCGATGTCGGAGGAGTTGGTAACCACGGTGAGCCGGTGATGGCCCAGCAGCTCCCGGGCGAGGAAGCTGGTGGTGGTGCCGCAGTCCAGCATGATCGATTCCCCGTCGCGGATCGTCGCCGCCACCATGCGCGCGATCATGCGCTTGGCATCGGCATTGTCCCGCATGCGTCGCTCGAACGGCGCTTCCCCGATGATGCCGGGCAGGCTGATGGCGCCGTGCATCTTCAGCACCGAACCGTCCTCGGTCAGCGGCTTCACATCGCGGCGCACGGTCTCCAGCGAGACATCCAACCGCTGGGCCAGATCGGCAATGGTGACCGTGCCCTCCTCTTTCAGGAGGCGCAGGATTTCGCCGTGCCGCTTGGAATGGTTCACCGAGTTGCCTGTAGTTTGGCATGTGGATGACTGATTTGTAGGACTTTGCTAGATCGAAAACAACATAAACGGTCATTAAAACAGAAAAAACCACAGAATTGCGTTGACAATCTGGTCTTGCCGTTCGACCTTGAAGGCGAGGAGATGCGGTTGGACCTGGTGAAAGACCTTCGACAGAAAGGCACACCGGTCGAATGGGAGAAGACGTGACGAGCGAGGATCGCATTCGCCGCCTGCCGTGCTGGAAGGGAAGCGTTGATGTCGCTGCCTTGTCGGGGGGGCTGAGCAACGAGAACTTCCTGGTGACGGATGCCGCGGGCCGGCATGTTGTCCGGCTCGGGCGCGATTATCCCTTTCACCACGTGCTGCGCGAGCGCGAGCTGATGACGGCGCAGGCCGCCGCGGTCGCCGGGTTCGGGCCTGCGGTCGAATATGCCGAGCCTGGCGCCATGGTCACGCAGTTCCTGGGTGCGAAGACCTATGGGCCGGACGACGTGCGTGCCAACGCCGAGCGCATCGCCACGCTGATGCGAAGCTTCCACCAGCGTATGCCGGAACATGTTTCCGGTCCCGGCTTCATGTTCTGGGTGTTCCATGTCATCCGCGATTATGCCCGTACGCTGAGCGCCGGCAAAAGCCGCATGATGCCGGTGCTGCCGCTCTACCTCGCGCTGGCCGATCGGCTGGAGGCCGTGCAGGCGCCGCTGCCGATCGTGTTCGGCCACAACGATCTGTTGCCGGCCAATTTTCTCGACGACGGCGACAAGCTCTGGCTGATCGATTTCGAATATGCCGGCTTCGGCACGGCGATGTTCGACATCGCTGGCATCGCATCCAACTCCGGCATGACGGATGCGGAAGCGGATGCGCTGCTTGGCGTCTATCTCGATGACGCACCGGATGCGGCGATGCGCCGTTCCTTTGCCGCCATGCAGTGTGCGTCGCTGTTGCGCGAGGCGATGTGGAGCATGGTCTCCGAACTGCATCTCGACGCGCCAGGCGTCGACTATGTCGCCTACACCACCGAGAACCTCGCTCGCCTCGATGCGGCGCTCGAAAGCTACAGCTCTAGATACGGAAAAATCCTGTCATGACCTTGCCAAGTCACGCCGAGATCGTCGTCATCGGCGGCGGCATCATCGGCTGTTCCACCGCTTACCACCTGGCACGTGACCACAAGGCTGACGTGATCCTGCTCGAACAGGGCGCCATCACCTCCGGCTCGACCTGGCATGCGGCGGGTCTGGTCGGGCAGCTGCGCTCGTCGGCTTCGATCACCCGCGTGCTCAAATATTCGGTCGAACTCTACAAGGGGCTGGAGGCCGAGACCGGGCTCGCCACCGGCTGGAAGATGACCGGCTGTTTGCGCCTTGCCACCAACCAGGATCGCTGGACCGAGTTCAAACGTCTTGCCACCACGGCGCGCAGCTTCGGCATGGACATGCACCTGCTGTCGCCGGCCGAGGTGAAGGCGATGTGGCCGCTGATGGAGACCGGCGATCTGGTCGGCGCCAGCTGGCTGCCGACCGATGGCCAAGCAAGTCCATCCGACATCACCCAGTCGCTCGCCAAGGGTGCACGCATGCATGGCGCCCGGTTGTTCGAGAAGGTCCGCGTCACCGGTTTCGACATCAAGGACGGCCGCATCGTCGCGGTGAAGACCGATCAGGGCGACATCGCCTGCGAGAAAGTGGTCAATTGCGCCGGCCAGTGGGCGAGGCAGGTCGGCGCCATGGCCGGCATCAACGTGCCGCTGCAGCCGGTCAAGCATCAGTACATCATCACCGAGAAGATACCGGGCCTCGCCACGGACGCGCCCACCATCCGTGACCCTGATCGCCGCACCTATTTCAAGGAAGAGGTCGGCGGTTTGGTCATGGGCGGCTACGAGCCGGACCCGCAGGCCTGGGAGACCGGCCTGCCCGGTGGCGACGTGCCGAACGAGTGGGAGTTCCGCCTGTTCGACGATGACTATGACCATTTCGAACAGCACATGACGCAGGCCATCGCGCGGGTGCCGGCGCTCGAAACCGTCGGCGTCAAGCAGATGATCAACGGCCCGGAGAGCTTCACGCCGGACGGCAACTTCATCCTCGGCATGGCGCCCGAGTGTTCGAACATGTTTGTCGGTGCCGGCTTCAATGCCTTCGGCATCGCCTCGGGCGGCGGCGCCGGCTGGGTGCTGGCGAAATGGGTGGTCGACGGCGAGGCCCCGCTCGACCTCTGGGTTGTCGACATCCGCCGCTTCTCCGATCTGCATCGCGACCGGCAATGGGTTTGCGACCGCACGCTCGAAGCCTATGGCAAGCACTACACCGTCGCCTTCCCGCATGAGGAATATGACAGCGGCCGGCCGCGCATCGTCTCGCCGCTCTACCAGCGCCTGCACAAATACAACGCCGTCTTCGGCTCCAAGCTCGGCTGGGAGCGACCGAACTGGTTCGCTCCGGCTGGGGCGGAGGCCAAAGACATCTATTCGATGGGTCGGCAGAACTGGTTCGAACCGGTCGGCGACGAGCACCGGCATGTACGCGAAAAAGTCGGCATCTTCGACCAGTCGTCCTTCGCCAAATACGAACTGAGCGGCAGGGATGCCGGCAAGGCACTCGACTGGATCTGCGCCAATGATGTCGCCAAGCCGGCCGGCCGCCTCACCTATACGCAGCTTCTCAACACGCGCGGCGGCATCGAGGCCGATCTCACCGTGGCGCGGCTGGCTGACGACAAGTTCTACATTGTCACCGGCACCGGCTTCCGCACGCATGACCTTGCCTGGATCCGCGACCACATCGGTTCCGGCCTGGATGTCGACGTCGCCGATGTCACCGAGGCCTTCGGCACGCTGTCGCTGATGGGACCGCAGGCGCGTGCGGTGCTGGAGAAGGTGACCAGGGCGGATGTCTCCAATGCCGCTTTCCCGTTCGGGCACGTGCGCGAGATCGCCATCGCCGGGCATGCGGTGCGGGCGTTGCGCGTCACCTATGTCGGCGAACTGGGCTGGGAACTGCACGTTCCGATCGCTGCCACCGGCGAAGTGTTCGACGCATTGATGCAGGCAGGCAAGGAGCAGGACATCCGTCCGGTCGGCTATCGCGCCCTGGAATCGCTGCGCCTCGAAAAGGGTTACCGCGCCTGGGGTTCCGATATCACGCCCAACGACACGCCGTTCGAGGCAGGTCTTGGCTGGGCTGTGAAGCTGAAGAAAGAAACCGATTTCGTCGGGCGTGCGGCGTTGCAGAAGCTTGCCGGGCAGCCGCTGGTCAAGCGTTTTGCCGGCTTCACGGTGGATGATCCCGAGGTCGTCCTGCTCGGCCGCGAGACCATCCTGCGCAATGGCGAACCGGTCGGCTATCTCACCTCGGGTGGCTACGGCTACACCGTGGCCGGTAACATCGGCTACGGCTATGTGCGCAATGCAGCGGGTGTCGGCGATTCCTATCTGCGCGACGGCAACTACCAACTGGTCGTCGCGACCCAAACCGTTCCGGCCCGCCTGCATACGGAGCCGCTCTTCGACCCCGCGGGGCAGAGAGTGAAGGGCTAGGTCCTAGGGATAGTGCTGCATTCGATATGGTTTCGTGCTAATGCGGCTTCCTGACGGATCAGTCGGAAAGATTGAGATGCGCCTCACATTGGGAATTGCGGTGCTGGTCCTAGTTTCCACATCCGCTATCGCGCAACAGTCAGGCCCAACGACCTCCATGGCGACGACCTCGCCGAAGGGTGGAGATCTCCAGCGGTCGTCCAAAGTCGCCCCGTTGCAGAAGCAGGAAGGCGACATGCTTAACTTGCAAAACAAGTTGTCGGAAAGACAGCAGGCAATCGAGCTGGCGAAGAAACTCTCGGAAAAACAGCAGCAGGGCTGCGAGATTTGCAAGAACGTCGGCAAGTAGCCGGCCAACGTCGCGACATTACCGGACGGCGCCTGCTCTGATGGTCAGCTCGGCCTGATTGGCTTGCAGTTAAAGACGCTCAAGCGTCACCAATGCGCCACAGAAGACGCAGCTAACGCCGGCTGACAAAGCGGCGATGGGCGCAATGGGTTGCCATTCCGGGCATCGCGTGCTCTCTCATTCCTCCCAAGTCACGTTCGGTAAGGAGCCGACCAATGCGAGTCATGTCCATCGAGAAAGGAGCTTTGATCCATCTTGGGGACATGAACCTCTATGCGGACTTTGAATTTGGGAATTCTGGCGCACGTCGACGCAGGTAAGACGAGCCTCACGGAACGGCTGCTCCATGCAGCCGGCGTCATCGACAGGATCGGCAGCGTCGACGACGGTAACACACAGACCGACACATTGGCCCAGGAACGGCAGCGCGGCATCACCATCAAAACCGCGGTGATGTCGTTCACGATCGATGACGTGGCGGTCAACCTGATCGATACACCTGGCCATCCGGATTTCATCGCGGAAGTGGAGCGTGTGCTTGGCGTGCTCGACGGTGCGGTGCTGGTGGTTTCCGCTGTGGAGGGTGTGCAGGCGCAGACGCGCATATTGATGCGGACGCTGCGGCGGCTCTGCATTCCGACGCTGATCTTCGTCAACAAGATCGATCGCGGCGGTGCCGATTGCGAACGCGTCGTGATGGAAATCACGAGGAAGTTGACGCCGAGCGCCATTGTGATGGGTGCGGTACCAGATGTCGGAACGCAGGATGCCCGCACGCAACCTTACGACTTCGACGAGGCGGCATTCAGTGATGTGCTGACACAGGCCCTGGCCGAACATGACGACACGCTGCTCGCAGCCTATGTCGACGATCGGGCGCAGTCGGCTGGCAAGCTGTACAAGGCGCTCGCGAAGCAGACAGGGAAGGCACTGGTGCACCCGGTGTTCTTCGGCTCGGCCGTCACCGGTGCCGGCATCGCGCCGTTGCTCGCTGGCATCCGCGACCTGCTGCCGGTAACCGAAGGCCTTGCCGATGGCCCTGTTTCAGGCGTGGTGTTCAAGATCGAACGCGGCGGGTCCGGTGAAAGGATCGCCTATGTCCGTCTGTTTTCCGGGACCTTGCGAACGCGCCAGCGTGTCGGTTTCGGCCGGGGGCGCGAGGCCAAGGTCTCGGCACTCCATGTTTTCGACAATGGTGGTGCGGTCAAGCAATCCTGCCTCAAGGCCGGGCAGATCGGTAAACTCTGGGGCCTTGCCGACGTCCAGATCGGCGATGCGATCGGCATTCGCCATCGCGGTGCCGAACATCATTTCGCGCCACCGACGCTGGAGACCGTGATCCAGCTTCGCCACCTGGCCGACAAGGGTCCTTTGCATGCGGCACTTTCGTTGCTCGCCGAACAGGATCCCCTGATAAACCTTCGGCAGGACGACAGCCGGCAGGAGACCTATGTCTCGCTCTATGGCGAAGTGCAGAAGGAGGTCATCCAGCAGACGCTGGCAGACGAATTCGGGCTCGACATTTCGTTTCGCGAGACCACCCCGATCTGCGTCGAGCGGCCGATCGGCAGCGGTTTCGCGCGCGACGAGGCCCCAGACCCGTTCGTTGCGACGGTTGCCCTGCGGGTCGAGCCTGGACCTGTCGGCAGCGGCATTGTGTTTCGCCTGGAAATGGAGTTCGGAACCCTTCCGCTTTCCTATCACAAGGCGGTGGAGGACGCTGTTCATGACGCGCTTCGGCAGGGTCTCCATGGCTGGCAGGTGACGGACTGCATCGTCACGATGACCGAGGCGACACGTGTCCGCCACTGGGGACCGATGACGACGGCGGCCGAGCATCGCAAGCTCACCCCGCTGGTCGTGATGGCCGCCCTGAAGCAGGCGGGGACGGTGGTGTGCGAGCCGATCCATCGCTTCCAGCTCGAAGCGCCGGCGGACACTCTGGCATCATTGCTGCCGATCCTGGCGAAACTGGACGCAGCGCCGCAGAACCCGACGATGGAAGGTGACTCCTGCATATTGACCGGCACCATTCCGGCGGCGCGTGTCCACGCTTTGCAGAAGCTGGTGCCGGGGCATACGCATGGGGAGGGGGTGCTGGAGACGGCGTTCGATCACTATCGACCCATCCGCGGCACGATGCCGGAACGACCGCGCACCGACGACAATCCGCTCAACAGAAAGGACTACCTCCTGCGGCTTTCCCGACGAGGGTGAGTTTCGCAAAACCCTCCTTTCGACCAGTTGCGGCGGACCGTTTCTCTACGGCATGATCTGGATAGATCATGCTGAGGAGCTACCCATGACACGACGCTTCGTCGAAGGCGAAAACATCGACGTCGGTTTCGACGGCAGGCTCTGCATCCACTCGCGCAACTGCGTGCTCGGCCATCCGGAGGTCTTCGTGCCCAATGCGCCGGGCGAATGGATCCATCCGGAAGCAGGCGCTGTCGAAGCGATCGTCGGCGTCGCCCATTCCTGTCCTTCCGGCGCCATCACCTACCACCGCAAGGATGGCGGGTCGGCGGAGGCCGCTCCGGTGGTCAATCTGGTGAGGGTACGGGAGAACGGACCGCTCGCCTTCAACGCCGAGATGGACATCAATGGCGAAATGATGCTGCGGGCAACGCTCTGCCGCTGCGGCGCGTCCGAGAACAAGCCGTTCTGCGACGGCAGCCACACCAAGGTGGGCTTTGCCGCCACCGGCGAGCCCGATACGAAGGAATCCGTCGCGCTCGAGGCACGCAACGGTGCGGTCAAGGTAACACCCTTGCCCAACGGTTCGCTGAAGGTAGAGGGCAATCTGGAGATCGTCTCGGGCACCGGCCGCACGGTCGACCGTGTCACCAAGGTGTTCCTGTGCCGCTGCGGCCATTCGAAGAACAAGCCGTTCTGTGATGGTAGCCACAAGGCGGCTGGCTTTGTCGGCTGATTGAGCCTGCCAAGTCGCCATGCATTGATTTGGTGCGTCCTTCGAGGCTCGCCCGATTGAGGTCGCGTTTTGTCTCCTGTGGCCCTGCGGGCTCGCACCTCAGGATGAGGGCCGTTGCGTGAAGCCACGTCCGAGTTCTGAAACGCTTCCGCTTTTTATCCGAATGGCACAACGGTCCTCATCCTGAGGTGCGAGCCCGCGAAAGATTTGAAATCTTGTAAAAGTCATGTGGGCGAGCCTCGAAGGACGCACCTTATCTAGTTCACGCCCTTCGGCACGTTCTCCGGCGGCACCGTATCGACCACCTTCTGGCGGTGGAAGATGAACAGGCCGGCCAGCACGACGATGGCAGCACCCACGAGCACGCGCGGGCCCGGCACGTCGCCGAAGAACACCATGCCGAACACGATGGCCCACAAAAGTAGGCTGTAGTGCAGCGGTGCCAGCGTCGAGGCCGGCGCCAGTTTCAGCGCCCGCGTGATCATCAGATGGGCGGCGCAGGAAACGACGCCGAGCAACAGCATCGGGCCGATGTCGACGAGGCCGGGCGTTTTCCAGTCGGGAATCGCGAAGACGAGACCCGCCACCAGGGCGGCGATGGTCTGCCAGGTCACCAGCGTCGTATCGGGCGTTCCGCGCAATTGCCGGCTGTAGACGATCGTCAGGGCGAAGGCGACGGAGCCGATGAAGGCGAAGATGGCGGATGTCGAAAAGGCGGATGCCGATGGGTTGAGAATGACCAGCACGCCGCAGAATCCGACCAGGATCGCCGCCCAGCGGCGCCAGCGGATGCGTTCGCCGAGCATGAAATGCGAAAGCGCGGCGACATAGATCGGTCCGGCCATGTAGAAGCTCATCACGTCGGCCAGCGGCATGTGGACGACGGCGGCGTAGAAGAGACCGGTATCGACCGTCGCCATGACGGCGCGCAGCACCTGTGTGCCGGGCCGCTCGAGCTGGAAGAGTTTCGCCGTGCCCTGCCGCGCTATCATCGGACCGAGGATAATGAAGGCACCGATCGAGCGGACGGCGACCACCAGTCCGACCGAAAAATTGGCGACCAGCCATTTTCCCATCGCGTCGTTGAGCGCGAACATGAAATCGCCGGCCAGCATCAGCAGGATGCCAGCCACGACGAGGTTCTTGGGGGCGAGTGCCCGCAGCGACGCCATGGGTCGAGAGTCCTTCACGCCGATTGTTCAGCCGACGCGGAACTAGCCTTTGGCCGAACCATTGGCGAGAGGGAAGCAAAACTTTTGGTTGCGCCAGAGCGTCGCGCGGCGGCCCGGCTCAATACAGGCTGAAGAACACCGGCAGATAGCCTTCGTCCTGCAGATATTCGACCAGAAACATGGCCGGCACCGCGGCAAGGAAGACGAGACTGTCGATCAAGGTGCCGTAGAGTCGCTGCGGCGTGATTTCGATCGTCTCGCGATCCACAAACAGCCGGCAGTCGAGGCAGAATGCCGGGACACGCTGGCGATAGTCCAGGTAAGCCTGCCCGAACAGCGTCTTGAGCAGATGCTCTTCACGTGTCGCGGTCCGCAGCAGGATCGCATGCACCACGATGGCGCACAGCAGTGCGGGTGCTGCACTGCCTGTCTGCGCTCCCACCCCTGCCGCCCCGATGATCGAGAACAGGTAGAGCGGGTTGCGGCACATCGAATAGGGGCCGTCGTCGACCAGCATCACCGACTTCTTTCCGCCGATGTAGAGCGTGCACCAGAGCCGTCCCAGGATCGCCGTGCCGATAAGGCCGATGCCGGCGATCCTGATTGTCAGCTGCAGATCCACGCCGCCTGGCGGATAGAGTTTCCAGGCGGACTGGAACAGCAGCGCAAAGGCGATGAGGAACAAGGTGACGATCCACAAGGCCGCTATGCGTGGACGCTGAATGTGTCCGAAGGTCTTTGGTGGCGTTTGCATGATGGTTCCGACGAGGTGACGCCGGCGCGCCACTGGTCTCGCCCAAACCATGACGACGCGTCGACAGCCGGACCTTTGTCGAGTTTCATCAAGGTTTGGCGGAGAAGCCGCCAAGGCTTGCTAAGGAACCCGGCACCTGTCGGTGTTTGCGATTGCCTGCCGCTTCGTGTTGCGGAATATGGCCCAGCAAACGTTTGAAGGACCGCGCATGGACAAGGGGTTGATCCTTATCGTCGAGGACGAACCGCGCATCGCCGAAATTCTCGAAGCCTATCTGGCACGCGAGGGCTTTCGCACCGTCACCGCGACGAACGGCGATATCGCGCTGTCCCACCATGCGATGCTGTCGCCGGATCTCGTGCTGCTCGACGTGCACATACCCCGTCAGGATGGCTTCGAGGTTTTGGCGCGCATCCGCCAGGACGCGAACACGCCGGTCATCATGGTGACGGCGCTGGCCGAGGATATCGACCGCCTTTCGGGTTTGCGGCTGGGCGCCGACGACTATGTGGTCAAGCCGTTCAATCCGCAGGAGGTCGTGGCCCGCGTCAATGCGGTGCTGCGCCGGTCACGGGCTGCGGGTGCCTCGCGGACGCTGCGATTTGCTCCCGTCGAGGTCGATCTCGATGCCCATGCCGCTTTCGTCGAGGCAGAAACCGGCCGCCAGTCCCTGGCGCTGACGCTCAGCGAATTCCGCATCGTCGCCTATATGATCCGCCGGCCCACCCATGCCTTCGGTCGCGCCGACATCCTCGATGCCTGCCTGCCGGAAAACGACGCGCTGGCCAAGACGGTCGACACGCATGTCGCGAACCTGCGCCGCAAGTTCGAGAATGCCGGCGTTCCCGGTCTCTTCCAGGCGGTGCGCGGCGTCGGCTACCGGTTCGCGGCACCGAAATGAGGTTACGGCGGCTTTCTCTCTCCACGGTCACGGCGATAACCATCGCTGCGATGCTCGTGCTCAGCATGATCATCGCCTACACCACCTTCTTCTCGATCATGAAGCAGCTGACGGAGATCGAGTTGCGGACGCTGCCCGCCGATGTGGCGCAGGCTTATCGGGACATCCAGGACGGTGTCATGCCGTCCGTCGAGAGCTTCCGGAAACTGATGCTCATCGTTCCGGAATTCGAGAAAACCGTGGATGCCCAGATGAATGTGGCATTCATCGGTCACATCCTGCTGGCGGCATTCATCTGTGGTGCGATCGGTTATTGGCTCGCCCGCCGGATTGCGCGGCCACTGGAGAAGTTGGTTGTGGCGGCGGAAACGTTGCGCGAAGGCGATTTCGCGGTTGGCCTTGGCAATTTTCGCGGTGGTACGTCGGAGGTGCAGCGCCTCGGCAAGACAATCGATGCGCTGGCAACCGATCTCGACCATATGGAGAAGCGCCTGCGTTTCAACACCATGGCCGTTGCGCATGAACTGCGCACCCCACTCACCATATTGCAGGGTAATCTGCAGGGCATGATCGACGGCGTTTTTCCAATCCGCCAGCAAGGACTGGAGGACCTGCTCATGCAGGTGCAGGGATTGTCGCGATTGGTCGAAGACCTGCGCATGCTCTCGCTCGCCGCAGGCCACAAGCTGATTACCCAGAGATCGGCTACGGATCTTGCGGCCGAAGCCAGGACCGTTATCGCTGCCGCCCGCCCGATGCTCGAAGAGGCCGGGATGCGTGTCGAAACGGGCTTCGGCGCGGCCCCGGCCAATGTCGATCCGGAGCGCCTGCGGCAGGCAATGCTGGCGCTCGTGCACAATGCCTGCCGCTACGCCGCTGCAGGTGGCGAACTTCGTTGCGAGACCGGCCTCGACAGGGACGGCAACGCGTTTGTCCGCTTCCTGGACCGTGGTCCCGGCCTGCTTGAGGAGGTTCGCTCGATTTCGTTTGATGTCTTCTGGCGCGGTGAAACCTCGCGTTCGCGGGCAACCGGCGGCACCGGCCTCGGGCTGTCCATCGTCGAGGCTATTGCCAAGGCCCATGGCGGCCGGCTGGAAGCAGGCAACAGGCAGGACGGCGGTGCGACGATGGCGATCGTCGTTCCGCCACAGCCTCAATAAGCCTGTCGGTCGCTCGCTGGTTTATTGTTTCACCACGATCGGGCGATAAATCACCACGGGAGGGCGGGCATTGAAGCGTGCGAACTCCGCGTCGCGGGCACGCATCTCCGCTGAACGGTCAAGGTCGATCCGTTGCAGGCATTCGGCAAAGGCATCGGTCTTCTTCTTGAATCCGTAGGCGCTGCACTTCGCCTCGTCCGCCGCGCGCCGCTGCTCCGGCGTCATCGTCTGGCAACCGGCCAGCAGGGTCGCGACAAGCACCGCCGCCAGGACTTTGAGCGACATCGCCATCTCCTCGATTCTGGAGCGTTTCCGTTTTCTCACGGCAACGCCGAAACGCTCTAACTCTTTGTTTATACGCAATTCCGGACGCAAACCGCTGCGCACTTTTCCTGGAATTGCTCCAAAAGATGAGGCGCATTGTAGACTTCATCCGTGGCGAAAGAAATGCCAGCCGGATGACGATCACCAGGCCCTCTAGTCCTTGCGATCACGGGTTCAAGTCACCGCAATCAGCCATCTTGATTGATGTGCAGTGTCACTGTACAGTCTGTTCAGTGGAGTTTATGGCATGACGATTGTCGCATCTTCCCTGGAGCAGGACTCCGTGGAGAACCCGCCTGAACGAGCCGGACCCGAGACGGCAAAACTCGGCCAGCGCCTCAAGGATTTGAGGCAGCGGCGCCGGCTTTCGCTCCGCCAGCTCGCGGACAGGACCGGCACCAGCGCCAGCTTCATCAGCCAGCTCGAACGGGGCCTGACAGGCGCCAGCACGGCCTCGCTCAATCAGATGGCGGCAGCGCTTGGCGTTACAGTCGCCGCGCTTTTCGAGGAGCCGGCGACGCCTTCGACCGAGGGTGTGCTGCGGCGCAGCCAGCGCCCCGCCATTCCAACCAGCCATGGCTGCCGCAAGACCCTTCTGTCGCGTCGCCCCGCCACCGAGATGGAAGTCTATGTCGGTGAATTCGAAATCGGCGGTTCGACCGGCCCCGACCTCTACACGCATGGCGATGCCCACGAGATGCTGGTCGTGACGCGTGGCGTTGTCGAGGTCAGCCTCGGCGAGAGCCGCCACGTTCTCGAAGAGGGCGACAGCATCGAATATGCCACCTCCACTCCCCATCGCACCGAGAACATCGGCAACGGCCGGGCCGAGGTGATGTGGATCATCGCGCCGCCGACATCCGGCGGCGAGGAGCTCGACCAATACGTCAGCTGGTAACCGCTCGCGGCCGGCGACGCTTCACAGAACGTGAGCCAATGGGAGAATGACGATGACCATCTTATGCTCGAGACTTGCCAAGATCAGTGCCCTTGCGGCGCTGGGCGTTGCCGCGGCAACCGGTGCCTTTGCGCAGGAGAAAACGGTAGCCGGCGCGATTGCCGAAGGTTCGCTCAAGGGCAAGACCCTGACTTTCGCGTCTTTCGGCGGCATCTTTCAGGACGGACAGATCGCGGCGCTCAAGGAATTCGTCGACAAGTCCGGCGTCAAGCTGCTCAGCGACGGCCCGACCGAAATCGCCAAGGTGCAGGCGCAGGTTGAATCCAAGAACGTGACCTGGGACGTCGTCGATACGGCCGACTTTCCGCCCTACGTGCATTGCGGCACGCTGTTCCAGAAGCTCGACTTCAGCAAGATCGACACCTCGAAGATTCCGCAGGGCCAGGTCAGCGAATGCTCAGTGCCGGCCATGAACTACGGTGTCGTGCTGATGTACAACACCGAGAAGTACAAGGATAACCCGCCCAGGAACTGGGTCGACTTTTTCGACACGGAGAAGTTCCCGGGCGTGCGCGGCATCGACGGGTCCGGCGACTTCACCGGCGGCCTGCTCGAACAGGCTTTCCGCGCCACCGGTGGCGACCCGAAGGCGATGACGAAGGACGACATCGCGAAAGCGATCGCCAAGGTTCGCGACCTGGGCGGCGACACCATCTACTGGAAGACCGGCGCCGAATCCCAGCAGCTCGCCGAATCCGGTGAAGCCGACATGATCATGATGTGGACCGGCCGCGCGATGACCGCGGTGAAGAACGGCGCCAAATACACGCCGGCCTGGCAGGACTGGCTCGTCGTCATGGACCAGCTGACGATCCCCGTCGGCGCCAAGGACCCGGATGCGTCGCATGCGCTGATCAATGCCTATCTCGGCAAGAGCGCCCAGGAGATCCTGACCAAGGAAACCTCCTACACGCCGATCAACAGCGAGGCGAAACCCGTCGTCGACGATGCCGTGGCGGCCTTCCTGACCAACACGCCGGAGCGGCAGGGCCAGGGCTACCAGCAGAACATCAAGTTCTGGGTCGAGAACTTCAAGGATGCGTCCGAGCAGTGGACTGCCATGATGGCCGGCGGCTGATCCCATGAGCGCGAGCGCCACTCCATCCGAAAGGGCCGCTCGTCCCATCGCATCGGCTCGAAAATCGGAATCGATTTTCGGAGAGCACGATGCGTAGCTTCAAAGTGTTGGAGCGTCCTTTGCGCGTCCGAATGGACGCGCGGCGCTCCAGTCGGTCCTGGGGCGCGCTCGCGCTGGCCTTGCCGGCGCTGGTCCTGCTTGTCGCCGTCATCGGCTATCCGCTGGCGACGATCGTGCTCAGGAGCTTTGCCGAACCGCAATGGGGCCTGCAGAACTACAGCTGGTTCTTCAGCACGCCGGTCAATCTCGTCGTGCTACAGCGGACCTTCGTCATCTCGGCCTGGGTCACGGTCGTCTGCGTGATCTGCGCCTATCCTTTCGCCTATGCCATGACTGCTGTCGGGCCGAAGGTCCGTCTGCTGCTCACGCTGTGCGTGCTCATCCCGTTCTGGGTGAGCGGCGTGGTGCGCACGCTGTCCTGGGTGATCCTGCTGCAGGATTCCGGCGTCATCAATTCGATGCTGCGCTCGGTCGGCCTCGATGGCGTCAGGCTGATCCGGACCCAGACCGGCGTCATCATCGGCATGGCACAGGTACTGCTGCCCTTCATGGTGCTGCCGCTCTACTCGGTGATGAAGGGCATCGACCTGCGTCTGGTGCAGGCGGCGCGCAGTCTCGGTGCCGGACCGATCCGCGCCTTTTTCACCGTCTACTTGCCGTTGTCGCTGCCCGGCGTCTATGCCGGCGCGATCATCGTCTTCATCCTGGCCCTGGGCTTCTACATCACCCCGGCGTTGCTGGGCGGGCCACGCTCGACCATGCTGTCGACGCTGGTCCAGAACCAGGTGCTTAGCCTGTTGCAATGGGGGCGCGGCGGCGCGATGGGCGTGGTGCTGCTCGTCGCCACCTTTATCCTTCTGGCGCTCGCCGGTCCGCTGATGCGCCAGAGACACAAGCAGGGCACACGCTGATGGCCATGCATCCGCTCACCCGCGCCCTGCTGGGCCTTGCCTGCATCCTCATCGGCCTGTGGCTGGTCGCGCCGACGCTGGTCGTGGTGCCGATGTCCTTCAACGAGAACAAGTCGCTGGCTTTCCCGCCGCAGGGCTTCTCTTGGCAGTGGTACCAGAATTTCGTCACCAATCCGGAATGGTCGACGAGCTTCCTCAATTCGCTGAAAGTGGCCGTCGTTGTCGCCGTCCTGGCCACCATCCTCGGCACGCTCGCCGCGTTCGGGCTCGACCGCATGCGGGCGCGGTCGGCGGGGCTGCTGCGCATGCTTCTGCTGACGCCGATGGTGGTGCCGGGCGTCGTGCTGGCGATCGGCATCTATGCGGTCTACCTGGATGCCCGGCTCGTCGGCACGATGACCGGCTTCGTGCTTGCCCATACGATCCTGGCGCTGCCTTTCGTGCTGATCGCCGTGCAGGCCAGCCTCGAAGTCTTCGACAAACGCCTTGAGACCGCCGCCGCCAGCCTCGGCGCCGGCCGCATCGCGACCTTCCGCACGGTGACGCTGCCGCTGATCGCCCCCGGCATCCTGTCCGGCCTGCTCTTTGCTTTCGTGACGTCGTTCGACGAGGTCATCGTCTCGCTGTTCATCACCAGCCCCTACATGAAGACACTGCCGGTGCAGATCTTCACCTCGATCACGCGCGATGCGGATCCCACGGTCGCCGCCGTCGGCACGATCCTGCTTTGCACCACCACCATCCTGATCGGCGGCGGCCTGCTGCTGCTGGGACGCGACAGAAGGAGCGGCCTGTGAACGAGACCGGCAAACAGCGTGGTGCGGCCATCGACCTGAGCGCCGTCAGCAAGGCCTATGGCAGCTTCCGGGCGCTGGACGACATTTCGCTGCATATCGAGCCGGGCGAGTTCATGACGCTGCTCGGCCCTTCCGGCTCCGGCAAGACCACGACGCTCAACGTGGTCGCGGGCTTCACCGAGGTCAGCGCCGGCAGTCTCCGGGTGGGTGGGCGCAGCGTGGTCGGTGTGCCGGCGCACAAGCGCAACATCGGCGTCGTCTTCCAGCATTATGCGCTCTTCCCGCATATGACGGTCGGTCGTAACGTCGCTTATCCGCTCAGCCTGCGCGGCGTCGCCAAGGCCGAGCGCGAGGCCCGCGTGAAGCGGGCGCTCGACATGGTGCGCATGGCGGATTTCGCCCATCGCTACCCCAGCGAACTGTCCGGCGGCCAGCAGCAGCGCGTCGCGCTGGCGCGCGCCATCGTCTTCGATCCGCCGCTGCTGCTCATGGACGAGCCGCTCGGAGCGCTCGACAAGAAGCTGCGCGAATGGCTGCAGCTGGAGATCAAGCGAATCCACCGTGAACTCGGCACCACCTTCGTCTATGTCACGCACGACCAGGAAGAGGCGCTCGTGCTGTCCGACCGCATCGCCGTCTTCAACCGCGGCAAGATCGAGCAGGTGGGCACCGGGCGCGACCTCTACGATGCGCCCGCGACACTCTTCGTCGGCCGTTTCATCGGCGATTCCACCGTGCTGCGCGGCCAATCGCGCGGCGACCGTTCGAGCACGGCGCTCGACATCGCCGGCGAGACCGTGACGGCACCGCAAAAACATGCGGGCGACAACCAGCCGGTCATGCTCCTGCGTCCGGAGAAGCTTGCGATCCGCCGACCTGGCCTGGAGCGCCGCGACGGTGACAACCGGCTCTCCGGCACGGTGTCGGAAGCAATCTATCTCGGCTCCGGTTCGAAATACGAGGTCTCGCTGCGCGACGGCTCGACGGCCATCGTGCGATCGCCGCTGACGGATGAGAGCTTCGCGATCGGCGAGGCGGTCGAACTCTGCTTCCGCGGTGAAGATGCCAAGCTGCTTGCCGACGACAGCACCGCCGACACCACTCTCACCTGACGAACCGGAAAGACCATCATCATGCATGCTGAGCGCAATGGCGACATCTCGTTCTGGTATGCCGACATCGGCGGCATACCAGCGCCGCGGCCACCCCTGCCGGGCGATCTTGCCGTCGACGTCGTCATCGTCGGCGCCGGCTATACGGGGCTCTGGACCGCCTACTATCTCAAGCAGGCGAAGCCCGATCTCTCGATCGCCATCCTCGAACGCGAGTTCGCCGGCTTCGGTGCCTCCGGGCGCAATGGCGGCTGGCTCTCCGGGGGCTTCGGCTGGTCGCGGGAGAAATACCTGAAGTCCTCGACCCGCGAGGGCGTGGTCGCCATGCAGGCGGCGATGGCCGGCACGGTCGACGAGGTCATCCGCGTGGCGGACAGGGAGGGGATCGACGCCGACATCCGTCGCGCCGGCAACCTCAGCGTGGCGACCAATGGCCCGCAGCTCGACCGGGCCAAAGCCGAGTTCAAGGAGGCGCAGGCCTGGGACGTCAACCCATCCCGCATCGAATGGCTCGACGCAGCCCAGGTCAAGGCCCGTATCGACATCAGGAACGCGCTCGGCGGCTATGTCATCAACGGGCAGGCGCGCGTGCAGCCGGCTAAACTGGTGCGCGGCCTTGCGCAGGCCGTCGAACGGCTGGGCGTCGCGATCTACGAGCAGACCGCCGTCACCAACATCGAGCCGGGCATCGTGACGACCAACCGCGGGACGGTGAAGGCCGGGACGATCATCCGCGCAACGGAAGGGTTCAGCGCCGGCTTGCCCGGACAGGAGCGCACCTGGCTCGCGCTCAACAGCGCGCAGATCGTCACCGAGCCGGTGCCGGACGAACTCTGGGAAAAGATCGGCTGGGCCGGCTACGAACTGCTCGGCGATACCGCCCACGCCTATTGTTATGCGCAGCGCACCCGCGAAGGCCGCATCACCATGGGCGGGCGCGGCGTGCCGTACCGCTATGGTTCGGCGACGGATGTGAACGGGCAGACCCAGCAGGCGACCATCGACAAGCTGCATGCCATCCTGAAGCGCCTGCTGCCGCAGGTCGCGCACCTGCGCATCGACCACGCCTGGTGCGGCGTCCTCGGCGTGCCGCGCGACTGGTGCACCACGGTCGGCCTCGACCCGAAGACGCGCATCGGCTGGGCCGGCGGGTATGTCGGGCTGGGCGTGTCGAGTTCCAACCTGTCCGGCCGAACGCTCACCGACCTCATTCTTGGCCAGGATACCGATCTGGTGCGGCTGCCCTGGGTGAATCGCCAGGTGCGCAAATGGGAGCCCGAACCACTGCGATGGCTCGGCGTCCATTCCATGTACCAGCTCTATCGTATCGCCGACGAGCGCGAGGCGAGGGGCCTGCAACACTCCTCGCGACTAGCGGCGATCGCCGACCGCATAACGGGGCACTGAGTAACGAACCTTGGGAATGAGCATGATCGATCTGGAGACTTTCAAAAGCCTCGCCGGCGTCGAGCTGGGCGCACCGGTGCCCAAGCCGACCTCCATCGAGGGCAACCAGATGGAGGCCGCGACGTCACTGTGGAGTTCGGCCGACGGCAAGCTGGACGTCGGTGTCTGGGAATGCACGCCGGGCCGCTTCACCGCCGATCGCTCCGACACGACGGAGATCTGCCACATCGTCTCGGGCAAGGCCGAGATGCGGGACCATCAGGGTCAGTCGCGCATCCTCGGTCCGGGCGATCTGCTGGTGCTGCCGAAGGGCTGGAAGGGCGAGTGGCGGATCATCGAGACGACCCGCAAGCTCTATCTGATCCAGGCGTAGAGCATTTCCGCTTTTCACGGAAACGCGGATCGCTCTACTCTTGGAATTGCTGAAGTAATTCCGGGCGATCCCATCGCCCGGAAACCCTGTTGAGGGCGCTTATTCCGGAACGTGGCGGACCGCACCCTTGTCGGCGCTGAGCGCGAAGGCTGCGTAGGCGCGCAGCGCCGGCGTCACATTGCGCTTGCGCTTCTCGGCGGGCTGCCAGCCCTTGGCGTCCTGCTCCTTGCGGCGTGCCGCCAGTTCCTCGTCGCTGACCAGGAGATTGATAGTACGGCCGGGGATGTCGATGGCGATCTGGTCGCCCTCGCGCACCAGGCCGATGGCACCGCCGGTCGCCGCTTCCGGCGAGGCGTGGCCGATCGACAGGCCCGATGTGCCGCCGGAGAAGCGGCCGTCGGTCAGCAAGGCGCAGGCCTTGCCGAGCCCTTTCGACTTCAGGTAGCTGGTCGGATAGAGCATCTCCTGCATGCCGGGACCGCCCTTCGGGCCCTCGTAGCGGATCACCACCACGTCGCCGGCCTGCACCTCGTTGCCGAGGATGGCTTTCACCGCGGCGTCCTGGCTCTCATAGACCTTGGCCGGGCCGGTGAACTTCAGGATCGACTCGTCGACGCCGGCGGTTTTCACCACGCAGCCGTCGAGCGCGATGTTGCCCTTCAGCACGGCAAGGCCGCCATCCTTCGAAAAAGCGTGTTCAGCCGAGCGGATGACACCCTTTTCGCGGTCGAGATCGAGCTCGTCCCAGCGGCGGTCCTGGCTGAAGGCGACCTGGGTCGGCACGCCGCCGGGCGCGGCCATGTAGAATTTGCGCACGTTTTCGGCGGTCGTGCGGGAAATGTCCCAGCGATCCAGCGCTTCGCCGATGGTTTCGGTATGCACGGTCGGCTGGTTGCGGTTGATCAGCCCGGCTTTGTCGAGCTGGCCGAGGATGGCCATGATGCCGCCGGCACGGTGCACGTCTTCCATGTGCACGTCGGACTTGGCGGGCGCGACCTTGGAAAGCACCGGCACCTTGCGCGACAGCCGGTCGATGTCATCCATGGTAAAATCGATGCCTCCTTCCAATGCGGCAGCGAGGATGTGCAGCACGGTGTTGGTCGAGCCGCCCATGGCGACGTCGAGTGCCATCGCATTCTCGAAAGCCGGCTTTGAGGCGATGTTGCGGGGCAGAACGCTTTCGTCCTCCTGCTCGTAGTAGCGCTGGGCGAGGTCGACGACGAGATGGCCTGCCTCCACGAACAGCCGCTTGCGGTCGGCATGGGTGGCGAGCGTCGAGCCGTTTCCCGGTAGGGACAGGCCGAGCGCTTCGGTCAGGCAGTTCATCGAATTGGCGGTGAACATGCCCGAGCACGAGCCACAGGTCGGGCAAGCCGAGCGCTCGATGACATTGACTTCCTCGTCGGAAACCTTGTCGTCGGCAGCGGCCACCATGGCATCGACCAGGTCGACGGCGGTCACCTTGTCCTTCCAGACGACCTTGCCGGCTTCCATTGGCCCACCGGAGACGAAGACGGCCGGGATGTTGAGGCGCATCGCCGCCATCAGCATGCCGGGCGTGATCTTGTCGCAGTTGGAGATGCAGACCATGGCGTCGGCGCAATGCGCGTTGACCATGTATTCGACCGAGTCGGCAATGAGTTCGCGGCTCGGCAGCGAATAGAGCATGCCGTCATGGCCCATCGCGATACCGTCGTCGACGGCGATCGTGTTGAACTCCTTGGCGACGCCGCCGGCCGCTTCGATTTCGCGTGCCACCAGCTGGCCGAGGTCCTTGAGATGCACGTGGCCGGGCACGAACTGGGTGAAGGAGTTCACCACCGCGATAATCGGCTTGCCGAAATCCGAGTCCTTCATGCCGGTGGCGCGCCACAAGCCGCGGGCGCCGGCCATGTTGCGGCCATGAGTGGTGGTTCGGGAGCGATAGGCTGGCATGGGTACTGTCCTTGATGCCTTTAGGGCACGTTCCTGTGCGATAGATGTAGATAGGAAGCTGGCGTTATATACGCCATGAGCCAGTCTGGCCACGGTTTTGCGACAAAACCGGCTTCACGGACGCGCGACCCCGTCAACTCGTCCTCTGCAGAAAAGTTTCAGGCGCCTGTCGGATCGACGCGGTCGAGGCCGTCCTTGCTGTGACGGTAGCCTGTTTTCGACCCTCGTGTCGTTCCTGGAGCCGCCGCAAAATAGCCGAAACGGGACCTCTCAGGAGAAGAAGATGCAGAAGATCACCGCTTGCCTCTGGTTCGAGAACAACGACGCTGAAGATGCGATCAAATTCTATTCGTCCATCTTCAGGAATTCGAAGATCGTCAGCGAAACGCGCTGGGGCAAGGACGGCCATGGTCCGGAGGGCAGCCTGCTCGTCGCCGACTTCGAACTGGACGGCATGCGCTTCCAGGCGCTCAATGGCGGCCCTCATGCAAGCTTCAACGATGCCATCTCGCTCAGCATCGACTGCAAGAACCAGGAAGAGGTCGACCATTTCTGGAACGGACTGACCGCCGATGGTGGCAAGGAAGTGCAGTGCGGCTGGCTGAAGGACCGGTTCGGCATTTCCTGGCAGGTGGTGCCGGACATCCTGCCCAGGCTGCTGAAGGACAAGGACCAGGCCAAGGCCGGTCGCGTCATGCAGGCCATGATGAAGATGGTGAAGATCGATATCGCGGCACTCGAAGCCGCCGCCCGGGGGTAGTGGCCGGGCAATTGGGTATACTTGACCCGGTGGTCTTGTTGCTCGAGCAGTTTCGGGACAGCGAATTGAGCCGCTGGGGCATCACCCAAACGGCTCATTCTCCACGCCGCTTCGGCTCACTTGTTTTCTATGGCTCCGGAGCTATCCAGCGCTCCTGCGGGTGTTTCGCCTCGGCCATCCTCGCGCTCCTTCCACCAGCGGCTGAGGAACAGAAGGATCGGGCCGCCGATATAGATCGATGAGGTCGTCGCGACGATCACGCCGAAAAGCATCGGCCAGGCGAATGGCTTGACCGTGTCGCCGCCCCAGATCGCCATTGGCAAGAGGGAAGCCGCTACGGCAACCGATGTGAAGATGCATCGCATGATCACCTGGTTGATCGACAGGTCGATAAGGTCCGAGAACGGCATCGACCGGTACTTGCGCAGATTCTCGCGCATGCGGTCATAAACCACCACCTTGTCGTTGACCGAGTAGCCGATCAGCGTCAGCAAGGCGGCAATGGCGGTGAGGTTGAAGTCGATCTGCATCAGCGCGAAGAAGCCGACCATTTTGGTGATATCGAGGATCAGCGTAGCGATGGCGCCTACCGCAAAGTGCCATTCGAAGCGCCACCAGATGTAAAAAAGGATCGCCAGCATGCCGAGGCCGACAGCGAGAAAGCCGGAACGGGCAAGTTCAGCGCTGACTGTCGGACCGACCACTTCGGAGCGTTCGAAGGTTGCGTCCGGAATGATCTCTTCCACGCCGTCGCGGATAAGCTGAAGGGCTGCGGTCTGCGCCTCTTCGCCGCCCGATTGCCGCTGAACGCGGATCAGAATGGTGCTGCCTTGTCCGAATTCCTGCAGCGCGACCTCACCGAGATTCAAGCCCTCCATTTTGCTTCGTACGACGGCGAGATCGATCGGATTCTTCGAGTCGGCAACCACTTGTATGCCGCCCACGAAGTCGATGCCGTAGTTGAGGCCTGGCGTGAAGAACAGGACGACCGAACTGACTGAGATGAAAGCCGACATGGCGATCGCGATGTAGCGACCGCGCATGAAGGAAAAACTCGGAATGCTCCAGACCTTGCCGAAGATCGAATGGATATCGATCCGTTTCATCTTGCGGCGGATCACGGCCTCGCGCATCAGGTAACGCACAAAGGTGATCGAGGTGAACATCGAGATCGCAAGGCCGATGATCATGGTGATGGCGAAACCACGTACCGGCCCCGAACCGAACATGAAGAGCAGCAGCATGCCTACCATGGTCGTCATATTGCCATCGACGATGGTGGCATAGGCCTTGTTGAACCCAACATCGAGCGCTTTCATGGCGCCTGCGCCGGTCGCCGTCTCTTCGCGGATTCGGGCGTTGATAAGGATATTTGCGTCGACCGCCATCCCGATGCCGAGAATGATACCGGCGATACCCGGCAAGGTGAGTGTCGAACCGAGCAGACCGAGCGTGCCGATTGTCAGCACCGTGTGCAGCACGAGGCCGAGATTGGCGATCAGGCCCCATGAACCGTAAAGTACCTGCATCAGCAACACGACTGCGGCAAGGCCGGCGAGCCCCGTGTAAAGTCCCATGCGTATCGAATCCGACCCGAGATTCGGACCGACGGTGCGCTCCTCGATGATGGTGAGCGGCGCCGGCAGAGCGCCGGAGCGCAGTAGTGCGGAAAGGACCGAGGCCTCCTCGACGGAAAAGTTCCCGCGTATCATGCCCTGGCCGCCCAGTATCGGTTCTTCGATGACCGGCGCAGTCAGCACCTTGCCGTCGAGAACGATTGCGAATGGCCGCCCCACATTGGAACGCGTTATATCTGCGAATTGCCGTGCGCCGGCGGCATCGAAGCTGAACGAGACGATAGGTGCGTTCGTCCTTTGATCGAAACCGGCCTTTGCGTCGGCGAGCCTGTCTCCCGAGAGGGCGACCCTGTCCTCAACCGGATATTTCCTGCCGTCGTCCGCGCCCGGCAGGATGCTGACGCCACGTGGCGCGACCCCGTTGGGGTCGACGCTCGCGTCCAGCATGTGGAAGCTCATCTGCGCGGTCGAGCCGAGAAGCTGGCGCAGGCGCGTCGGATCCTGCAGGCCCGGCAACTGGACAAGAATGCGATCGCCCTCCACCCGCTGGATCAAGGGTTCCGCAACACCGACCTGGTCGACGCGGCGACGGATGACCTCGAGGCTTTGATCGACCGCAGCGGTCAAGCGGTCGGAAATACCCGCGGGCGTCAAGCTTACCGTGATCGTTGTTCCCGAGTCGGAGACGTCGATGTCGCTTTGCCCTGGTCCGAAGCCAAACACACCGGCGGGTGCCGCAAGGCCGCGGATTTCCGGCAGGACCTTGTCGACCGCGGTCCGGTCGGGCAGTGCAACCGTCAGGTTACTCCCGGCAAGCCGCGCCGCAGAGACCGGTTGCCCGGCCTTGCGCAGGATTGTGCGCACGTCGTTCAACAGCACATTCAGCCGTGCCTTCTGCAGCGCCGCTGCGTCGACTTTCAAAACCAGATGGGATCCGCCTTTGAGATCCAGCCCAAGCGTCACCGGATTGGCTGGCAAGAAGCGCCCGTATTTCTCCAGGGCTGCTGGCGTGAGAATATTGGGGATGGATGCCAGGATGCCAAAGATGATGATCAGGGCACATGACGCGACGGCCCATTTTGAGGAATGCATAGCATTTCCACTTCGAATGAAATGGCGCACGCTTCAGCCGGATAGGCAGAACGTTTCGCGCGATAATAGGGACCCGGCAAACGCATCGCCGGTCTGCTCGATCTCAGGAAATCAGGCCGACGGAGGGGCTCTGCTGCGGAAACCGCTCTGCTGTTCCTGCTCGGAGGAATTATCGAGCTGGAAGGCACCCCACGCCAGAACGAGGCTCGCAGGGGTCCAATAATAATGCCAAGGCGCGAAACCACCCGGATTGTGGTTATCCGCAAGCGTCGGCTTCGCTTTTGTCGCGCGGCCCTCGAAATTCAGGCCCGGAAAGCTGTGCTCGCCTTTTGCGAAGCGTCCGTTTGTCGAAGATTGCCTCGGCAGCACATCGCTTTTTGCGACGGCTGTCTGGGTCGCAGGATGAACATCGTCCCGATTTGTTCGATCCGAAACGAGGGATGACGGAAGGCAGCCGAGCAGGAAGACAAGCAACATGACCAGCGTTGTCGCGGGTATGAAGCCGCGATCCTGGCGCACTACGGATCTTTTGCTGGTGTACGTCATGCTCTCGCGATTGTTTCCTTGATCGAACATCGCCTGCTTTTTTCAAAAAAGCAAAACATGATGAAAGGGCGCCGGATTGCTCCGGCGCCCTTTTTTTGTCGCTTGTCGGCTGCCGCTTATTCCGCGGGCACCGGTGCTGTCGTGCCTTGCTTCTCGGCCGGTGCGTGGCCGCGATGCGCCAGGAACGTGTAGAACATCGGCACCACGAACAGCGTGAAGCAGGTGCCCACCAGGATGCCGGTGAAGATCACCAGACCCATCGAGAAGCGCGCTGCGGCACCGGCGCCCTGGGCGACGATCAGCGGCACGACGCCCAGCGCCATGGCGGCGGTGGTCATCAGGATCGGGCGCAGGCGAACCTTGGCCGAGGCGACGATTGCCTCGCGGATCGACAGGCCGTGTTCCTCACGCTGCTGGTTGGCGAATTCCACCAGCAGGATGCCGTGCTTGGTGATCAGACCGATCAGTGTGATCAGTCCTACCTGCGTGTAGATGTTGAGCGTTGCGCCGGCGATGCCGCCGTTGATCAGGTTGAGCGGCAGGATGGCACCGAAGATCGACAGCGGCACCGACATCATGATGATGAGCGGGTCGCGGAAGCTCTCGAACTGTGCCGCCAGAACCAGGTAGATCACGATGATCGCAGCGATGAAGGCGATGATGATCGTGTTGCCCTGTTCCTTTTCCTGTCGCGACTGGCCGGTGTAGTCGATGAAGAAACCGTCCGGCATGACCTGGCGTGCGATCGTTTCGATCGTCTGCAGGCTGTCGCCGGTGGTCACGCCGGGCATCGGCAGTGCGGTGATCGTCGAGGAGTTCAACTGGTTGAACTGCTCGATCGCTGCAGGCGATGCGTCGGTCGTGATCTTCACCACGGAGGTCAGCGGCACCATCTGGCCCGTCACGCTGCGCACGAAGTACTCGCCGAGCTTTTCGGGATTGTCGCGATAGACCATCGGCACCTGCGGCATGATCTTGTAGGCGTTGGAGTCGCGGTCGAATTTGGCCACTTCGTTGCCGCCGACCAGCAGCGTCAGCGTGCGGCCGATGTCGCTGATCGGGATGTTGAGCGCCGCGGCACGATCACGATCGATGGTGATCGTGGTCTGCGGCGCGTTGTACGACATCGAGTTCTGCACGACGATGAAGCGGCCGGAAGCCTGCGCCTTCTGCTTGATCTCCTCGGCCACCTCGAACACCTTCGAGGCTTCGCCGGTCGAACGCACGACCAGGCCGACAGGCAGGCCGCCGCCGGAACCCGGCAGCGTCGGCGGTGCGAAGACGAAAGCCTCCACGCCGGCGACCTTCTTCAGACGTTCGGTGATGTCGGCCTGAATTTCCTTCGACGAACGAATACGGTCGGCCCAGTCCTTGAAGGCGAAGCCGACGAAGGCACCGTTGGTGGCGCCGCCGAAGGCGACTGCCGAGAACAGGGCGCGGGTTTCCGGGATATCCTGCACCAGGCCCAGCATCTGGTTGACGTAGGCCTCGGTATAGTCCGATGTCGCGTATTGCGGGCCGGTGACGATGGAGAGCAGGAAGCCCTGATCTTCTTCCGGCGCCAGTTCGCTCGAGGTCTTGGTGAACATGAAGCCTGTCACTGCGACCAGTGTGATGACGATCAGCAGCGTCACCCAGCGCGCGCCGAGCGACGCCTGGACCAGCCGCTCATAGACGTTTTCGATACGCGTGAAGGTGCCATCCACGATCCTCTGGAACCGGCTGTGCGAGCCGGCCTTGAGAAGACGCGCCGACATCATCGGGGTGATCGTCACGGCGATGATGCCGGAGATGACCACCGCGCCCGCCAGCGTCACCGCGAATTCGCGGAACAGCGAGCCGGTCAGGCCGCCGGTGAAGGCGAGCGGCGCAAACACCGCCGCCAGCGTGATCGTCATCGCCACGACGGCGGAGAAGATTTCACGCATGCCGGCAAAGGCGCCCTGCATCGGCGTCATGCCCTCTTCGATGTGGCGGTGGATATTCTCCACGACCACGATCGCGTCGTCGACCACCAGGCCGATCGCCAAGACCATGGCGAGCAGCGACAGCAGGTTGATCGAGTAGCCCATGAAATAGAGGATGAAGCAGACGCCGATCAGCGACAGCGGGATCGTGATGATCGGCATCAGCACCGACCGGAACGAGCCCAGGAACAGCAGGATGACGACGACGACGATGGCCACGGCCTCGCCGATGGTCTTGAACACTTCCTCGATCGAGGCGCTGATCTGTTCCGTCGAGTCGTAGACGACCTGGATCGTCATGCCTTTCGGCAACGTCTCCTGGATCACCGGCACCAGCTTCTGGACGGCCGAGGCGGTCGTCAGCGGGTTGGCTGCCGGTGTCGGGAAGATGGCCAGGAAGGTGCCGGGCTTGCCATTGAAGGTCACGCGGGTATCGGTGTTTTCCGCACCCAGCTCGACACGCGCCACGTCACGCAGGCGCACGACATTGCCGTTGACCGAACGGATCGGCAGGGCCGAAAAGGCTTCGGGCGTCTGCAGGGTCGAACGCACGGTGATCGACGAGATCACATATTCGTTCTCGGTCTTGCCCGGAGCGGACAGGAAGTTCGAATTGTTGATCGCCTGCACGACTTCCGCGGCGGTGACGCCGCGCGATGCGAGCCTGATCGGATCGATCCACACGCGCATCGAATATTGCTGGGCGCCGAAGATCTTGACGTCGGCGACACCTTCGACCGTGGTGATGCGCGGACGCACAACACGGTCGATGTATTCGGTCAGCTGCTCCTTCGTCATGTTCGGATTCTGCATCGAGATGTACATCATCGCGAACGAGTCGCCGGTGCCCTTGACGATCACCGGGTCCTTGGCTTCCGAAGGCAGGTCGCCACGCACGCCCTGCACCTTGGACAGGACTTCTGCGAGTGCGACGTCCGGATTGGAGCCGAGCTTCATCTGCACGGTCACGGTGCTCGCGGAAGGCGCACTGGAAGACTTGACGTAGTCGATGTTTTCCGTCGAGGCGACGGCGCGTGCGATCGGGGCCGAAATGAAGCCCTGGATCAGGTCGGCGCTGGCGCCTGGATAGGCGGTCGTCACCGTGATCGCGGTTTCCTCGACCTTCGGATACTGGCGGATGGCCAGGTTGAAGATGCCCTGGATACCCACGAGCAGGATCATGGCGCCGAGCACCGTCGACAGGACGGGCCGCTTGATGAAAAGGTCAGAGAAACTCATTGGGCGGAAGCCTTCTGCTCTGCCGGCTTGCTGGGGTCGACCGTGTTGTCGATCTTGACCAGGGCACCGTTGCTCAACCGGTTCTGGCCGGCGGTGACGACCTCGTCGCCGGCCTTGACGCCTTCGATGATCTCGGCGACGCCGCCGAAGCGCCGGCCGATCTTGACGAAGACCTGGTCGACGGCAAGCTGCGGGCCTTCGTTGCCAGCCGGCTTCTGCTCTGCTGCTGCAGCGCCTTCGGCTGGCTTGGCGCCTTCGGCCGGCTTGGCTTCGGCAGCCTTGTCAGCGGGCGTTGCCGCGCCTTCCTTCGGCTTGGCCGGAACGACGGTGTAGACATAGTCGCCGTAGAGGCTGGTGGTCAGCGCCGTCTGCGGCACGGTGATGACATTGTCTTCCTTAGGCAGCTCGACGCGAACCTGCACGAACTGGCCGGGGCTCAGGCGTCCTTCCGGATTGTCGATGCGGGCACGCACCGAAACCAGGCGGCTGCTCGGGTCGATCTTGGGATCGATGCCGGTGACCACACCCTTGAACGACATGTCTTCCGAAGTCGGGCCGAACGAAACGGGCTGGCCTGCCTTCAGCTTCTCAAGCTGCTGCTCGGGAACGGTGAAGTCGACACGCATCGTGTCCATGTCCTGCAGGGTGACGATGGCGTTGCCGGGCGCGACATACTGGCCGAGTTCGATCTTCGGAATGCCGGCGATGCCGCCGAAGGGTGCCTTGAGCAGCTTGAGATCCGCCTGGGCCTGTGCCTTGGCAACCTGCGCGATCGAGGTCTCGGCATTGGCATTGGCGGTGTCCAGCGCGGCTTCGGTGCCGACACCGGTCTTGCGCAGCGCCTGGGCGCGCGCGAGCGCCTGCTGGTCGAGCGTTGCCTTGGTCTTGGCCGCGATAAGGTCGGCCTGTTCGACGGCATCGTCCAGGCGCACCAGGAGCTGGCCGTTCTCGACCTTGTCGTTGGCCTTGAACAGGATCTCCTTGACCACGCCTGACGTTTCCATCGTCAGGTCGACACCCATCGAGGCGCCGACGGTGCCGATGGCTTCGATGCCGGGCGTCCAGGTGGTCGGCTCGATCTTCTTGGCCGAGACCGTCAGCACATTGGCCGGCATGTTGGCGAAGAACCCGGCGATCATCTTGTCGCGGAAGAAGTTGAACCAGATGATGCCGCCGGCCACCACGGCCACGAGGACAAGCAGGATGAAACGGATGATGAAGCGCTTGATCATGGGATCCCTCGAACGCGCGTGGCAATGACAATCGAATCAAAATAGCCGGGTGCGCATTTTGCGAAACCCCGGCCTTCACGTTTTTCGACGCTTTACTGTACCGTCTGGACGGTCTTGTCAATTGCGCCTAGTGTCATGTTTTCGAACTTCGCCTCGGCGAATTCCAGAATAAGGACACAACTGTGTCCTATGGGCGACAGAGATGAAGAAACCAAGAGCGAATTCCCGCGAAAAGATCCTGGCTGCGGCGGCCGACGTCGCCCGCGAGTCGGGCCCGGGCAATCTGTCGCTGGATGCGGTCGCTCAACGTGCCGGTGTCTCCAAGGGTGGCCTGCTCTACAATTTTCCAAGCAAGGCCAAGCTGATGCAGGCTTTGGTCGAGCATCATCTGCAGGAGTTCCAGGAAGCGCTGGAGACGGCCAGGCGCGATTGCGCCCAGGGCAACCTTCTGGCCGCTTATGTGAAGCTCTCGGCCAAGAAGTTCGAGGAGGATCAGCCCCCTTCCGCATGGATATTTTCGGCGATCGCCGAAAATCCCGACTTCCTGGCGCCCATCCGCATCTTCCAGCGCGAGCTGTTCGACCGGTTGAAGGCGGAAACGCCCGATTTCAAGGCGCTGTTGCTCACCTATTTCGCGGTCGAAGGCATGCGCAGCGCCAGCCTGTTCGACTTCCAGGTCCTGTCGGAACAGGAACGCGAGTCGCTGGTGTCCTCGCTGCTGTCGGTTGCCAAGGGCAACCTGGCTCCGGTTCCCGCTGTCGCGTAGAGCGTTTTCCGGTTTCTTTCGGAAAACGCGGAAACGCTCTAACTTTTTGTTTTGACGCAAGTCCGGACGGAAAACCGCTACGCACTTTTCCTGGGAATTGCTCGGATCAGCAGCCCTTGCGGGGCGCCTCCTCCTTTTTAGGGCGTGTCGGAAAACTGATCCTGAACAGCGCGCCCGGGCTTCCGTCGAGCACTTCGATGCGCCCGCCATGCAACTGCATGATCTCCTGCACCAGATTGAGGCCCAGCCCTGCGCCGTGGTCGTGCGGACGCAGGCGGTAGAAGGGCTGGAAGATCTTCTTGCGCTCGTCTTCGGGCACGCCTTCCCCTTCGTCGAGGATTTCGATGGTTGCCGGCCTGACGACGCTGATGGTGATCCTGCCGCGATTGCCGCCGTGTTCGATGGCGTTCTGGACAAGGCTGGTCACCGCGCGTTCGATCGAAGCGCGATCACCCGTGGCGGCCAGTTTCTCGACCGCGGGCTCGAAGGCCATCTCGTAGCCTGAGGAGAACGCGATCGGTGCCATGTCGAGGACGACGCTGCGGGCGATCTCGACGAGATCGACCTTTGCCAGGCTGTCGACCTGGCGTCCGAGCCGCTGCAGGTCGAGCAGCTGGTCGGTCAGCGTGGAAAGCCGCGCGGCATCGCGCAGCACGCGGGCGCGCTCCGGCGTCGGCGGCAGCGAGGCGACGCGGGTGTTCAGGATGGCCACCGGCGTGCGCAACTCATGTGCGGCATCGGTGAGGAAGCGGCGGTGGCGCTCGTAACCATTGTCCAGCCGCACCAGGGCCTCGTTCACGGCATTGACCAGCGGCGTCACTTCCATCGGCACGCCCTTGAGCGGCAGTTGTACGCCGCGTTTGTCGATATCGATCTGGCCGGCCTCGCTGGCAGCTGCGCCCAGGCCGCGCAGCGCCCCGCGCACCACCCATGGCGTGACGAACAGCGTTGCCAGCGCCATGACGCCGGCCACCGGCAGGATGACGACCAGGAAGAAGTCCCACGCCGCAAATCCCATCCGGCCCCACGACAGCTTGCCTTCGGTGCCGGCCAGGATCTGCACCGTTCCCGCCCCGGTGTTGTCTTCCCACATCACGATGCCGGCAGGCCGGTCGACCTTGCCCATGGTCCAGGAAAACCGTGCCTCGCTGATGTTGTCGAGCTGGTTCTCGAAAGGCGCCAGCGCCGGCGGGATCGTGCCTTCCTTCAGCATGTTGCCCTGCTTGTCGCGCACGACATACCAGAGGCCCTTTTCGGTTCGGCGCAGTTCATCGAGTTCGCGCGACGGCTTGAGCGCCAGCTTGCCGCCGGCGTCCCTGGTCAGCGCGTCCTTGATCACGTCGGCGGTGCCGCCTTCATAGTCGTTCATGCTGGCGACACCGAACCAGATGAGCGCGGCGATCAGCAGTGGTACGAGCAGGGTGATCAGGATGCCCTGCAGCACCGCTATGCGCAGCACCAGGCTCCATTTCAGCGAGCGGGGTCGGCGTGGTCTACGGAAGATCATGACGTTTCGCGCAAGAGGTAACCGACACCGCGTACACCATTGATCGTCACGCCGACACCGGCTTCGGCCAGCTTGCGGCGCAGGCGCGAGACATGTGTATCGAGGGCGTTGGACTGGATCTCGTCGTCGAGGCCGAACACCGCTTCCATCAGCGATTCGCGCTGCACCATGCGGCCCATGCGCCGCATCAATGCTTCCAGCACCAGCAGCTCGCGCCTCGGCAGCGCCAGCGGTTCGCCGCGGATGCTGGCCTCGCGATGGCCGACATCGAAGGCGAGATCGCCTGCGCGGATGACCTGCGAATGCACCGTCGCCGGCCTGCGCAGCAGCGCGCGCAGTCTCGCCATAAGCTCTTCGAAGGCGAAGGGTTTGGCCAGATAGTCGTCGGCGCCGACATTCAATCCATCGACCTTGTCGGCGGTGTCGCCGCGCGCCGTCAGGACAAGCACGGGCGTGGCGCTGCCGCCGGCACGCAGCTTGCTCACCAGGGAAAGCCCGTCGCCATCCGGCAGCTGGCGGTCGAGCAGGATCGCGTCATAGCTGTCGGTTGCCACGAAATCTTCGGCTTCGAGAAGCGAGGCGGCGTGGTCTGCCACCATGTCGTGGCGTTTGAGCGCCACGCGCAGCGCCGAAGCCATTTCCTGTTCGTCCTCGACCAGAAGGATACGCATTGTCGTCTCTTGTCATGAAGTCCGTCATGGCGGGCTACGACTTCAAGATTGCGTAAACATGGCAAAACAATGTGAGGACCGACACGCGTTTTTCGTCCCGGATCGCCATTTTCCGCAATGTTTATGCAATCCAACGGCAGCAAACAGCGCTGCATCGGCTGGCGTTCGATTCGCCGGCAGTTCGATTTCGGATCGAGGATGATATGCACACCAATGACGCTTTCTCATTTCTGATGGCCTGGGCGGCGGCACCATTCAGGGTTGGGTCAGTCGCACCTTCGAGCTCGACCCTGGCGACGCTGATGACCCGCGAGATCGGGCCGGATACCGGTCAGGTGCTGGAACTCGGACCCGGCACCGGTCCCTTCACGCGGGCCCTGATCGAGCGCGGCGTTCGCGAACAAGACCTGACGCTGGTCGAGGCCGACAGTGATTTCGCGGCCATGCTCACCAAGCGGTTTCCCTCGGCGCGTATCTTCGAAATGGACGCGACGGGCCTGCGCCATCTGGCGCTGTACAATGGACCGGTGGTGGGTGCGGCCGTCAGCGGGCTGCCGTTCCGGCTGATCTCGCCGCGCCGCACGCGGCTGATCCTGGAAGGCGTGTTCGCCAATCTGCGCCCGGGCGCCTCGCTTTATCAGTTCACCGTCGGGCTGCGTTGTCCCATCGACCAGAGCATGCTCGACCAGCTCGACCTGAAGGCGACCCGCGTCGGTCACACGCTGCGGAACTTCCCGCCGGCGACGGTCTATCGCATCAGCCGCATCCCGATCGTCAAGTCGTACGACTGGCGCTACGCGTCGTGACCGGACCGCTGTCGGCCATTCTGGGTTCCGGACTTCTCGGCGTGTTCTGTATCGCGTCCGTCGAGAAGATCTTTCCGGCGCCGCCGTCACACATCGTCCTGCTGTTCCTCGGCATGACGGCGGCGCCGGGTCTGGATCGGCTGGAGCTGCTTTTGTTGATCACTGTTGCAGGGTCCACCCTGGGCTCCCTGTTCTGGTACGCGATGGCCGCCGGCTTGGCGAAGCGCGCGCGGAAACGCTCGTCAAGCGTTTCGGCAAATATGTCTTCCTGCCGCTTTCGACCTATCGCAAGCTGGCTGAAGCTTATCGCCGCAAGGCCTTTGCCGCTTCGCTGATGGCGCAGCTCATTCCTACCGTGCGCAACTATCTCGGCATCGGCGCTGGTGCGTTGCGGCTGCCCATCCTGGCTTTTGCCTCGGCCACGCTGCTCGGCGCGACGATCTGGAATTCGGCATTCCTGCTCATCGGCTATGTGATGCGCGGCACCGACCACAACCCGGTTTCCATCGGTTTCCGCATCATCGCCATCGTCGTTCTGGTGGAAGCGACATTCTTCCTCGCCCTGCGCTATCGGTCGATACGCCGTCGCCGTGCGGAACTGGCCGGCGGCTGACCGCTTTGCTTCCTGCCCGTGCCGGTGTTTATATCGGCGGCATGGCATTCACCCTCAGGCAGCTTCAGTTCTTCGTCGCCGTTGCGGACCAGGGCTCGGTTTCGCGAGCCGCACAGAAACTGTCCATTTCGCAGTCCTCCGTTACCGAAGCGGTCAAGGAGCTGGAGAGCGACCTTGGCGTCGAGCTGTTCGAGCGCCACTCGCGCGGGCTCAACATCACCCACAAGGGACACCATTTCCTGCGCCACGCCACCAAGATCCTGTCGGATGTGTCGGATGCGCGCCGCACCTTCCTCGGCGGACAGGAGCAGACGAAGGGACGGTTGCAACTCGGTGTCACCTCGCTGGTTGCCGGCTATGTCCTGTCCGACATCCTGGCGCGCTACCGCCGCGCCTATCCCAATGTCGAGATATCGGCGATCGAGGACAACGGCGATTATCTAGAGCACCTGCTGGTAGGCGGGAAGCTCGACGTCGCGGTCATGGTGATCTCGAACCTGCGTGACCGCAACGCGCTGCAATCGGAAATCCTGGAGGTCTCGGCCTATCGTTTGTGGATGCCGCTCGGCCATCGACTGACCGGTGCCGACATCATCGGCGTCGGCGACATCGTCAGCGAACCGCTGATCATGCTGACCATCGACGAGATCGAGGAGAACACCGGCAAGCTGCTGGCCGCGATCGGCGCCAGGCCGCACGTCGCTTTCCGCACCCGTTCGGTGGAGGCGGTGCGCAGCCTCGTCGCCACAGGCGCCGGCGTGGCCCTGCTGCCGGACCTGATCTATCGCCCGTGGTCGCTGGAAGGCGATCGCATTGAATCGCGGGACGTTTCCGGCTCGCTGCCGGTCGTGCAGGTCGGCATGGTCTGGCGTCGCGGCTCGGGCCTGGCGCAGCCGGCACGCGACTTCATCGGCATCGCTCAGTCGCAGCGCACCATCCGGCAGCGGCAATAGTGACCTAGGCATGATCCCGAACCGATGCGGCGGGGAAGCACGAAGCTGCGGTCGTTTCGGAGAAAGATCATCGACATAGCAGAAAGCTATCGGAAAAACCGATACCGCCTTTCTGATAAATGAATTTGCGAAAGCTGCGTTTTCACGACACCTTTCATTTCAGGGAGCGAAGCCGCCGTCAGAGCGCGGCCCCTGAGATGGGAGACGACGATGAATTCTTTCCTCAAATCATGCACTGCCCTGACGATCGCGCTGACCTTCGCCGGTCAGGCCGTGGCGCAGGAAGCCTTGAAGGAAGTAGGCAAGGGCGAAGGCCAGCTCAACATCATCGCCTGGCCGGGCTACATCGAACGTGGCGAAACCGACAAGGCCTATGACTGGGTCTCGGACTTCGAGAAGAAGTCGGGCTGCAAGGTCAACGTCAAGACTGCCAACACCTCCGACGAAATGGTTTCGCTGATGAACGAGGGCGGTTTCGATCTTGTCACCGCCTCCGGCGACGCCTCGCTGCGTCTCGTTGCCGGCAAACGCGTGCAGCCCATCAACACCGACCTCATCCCGAGCTGGAAGACGGTCGACGACCGCATCAAGGATGCGCCCTGGTTCACGGTCGACGGCAAGCACTACGGCGTGCCCTATCAATGGGGTCCGAACGTGCTGATGTACAACACCAACGTCTTCAAGGAAGCGCCGAAGAGCTGGAACGTCGTCTTCGAGGAACAGACGCTCTCGGACGGCAAGTCCAACAAGGGCCGCGTCCAGGCTTATGACGGCCCCATCCATATCGCCGACGCCGCCAACTACCTGATGGCGCACAAGCCGGACCTCGGCATCAAGAGCCCGTACGAATTGAGCGAGGACCAGTACAAGGCGGCACTCGACCTGCTGCGCGTGCAGCGCACCCTGGTCGGCCGCTACTGGCATGACGCGGCGATCCAGGTTGACGACTTCCGCAACGAAGGCGTCGTCGCATCGGGTTCATGGCCGTTCCAGGTGAACACGCTGGTTGCCGCCAAGCAGCCCGTCGCATCGACCATTCCGGAAGAGGGTGCCACCGGCTGGGCCGACACCACCATGATGGAGGCCGACGCCGCCAATCCGAACTGCGCCTATATGTGGCTCGAGCATTCGCTGTCGCCGAAGGTGCAGGGCGATGTCTCGGCCTGGTTCGGTTCGCTTCCCGTCGTGCCGGCCGCCTGCAAGGGCAACGAACTGCTGACTGACGAAGGCTGCAAGACCAACGGTTTCGACCAGTTCGAGAAGATCAAGTTCTGGCGCACCCCGACTTCGAAATGCGCCAGCCAGAACGACCAGTGCGTACCCTATTATCGCTGGGTCTCCGACTACATCGGTGTCATCGGCGGGCGTTGACCTCCCATCCCCTCCCCGTAACAGGGGAGGGTCGCCCCTGAGGGGCGGGTCGGGAGCCGCGCGGACCTGAGCTTTCACCCGCCCTTCGGCGCAGCCTCCCTGCCGGGAGGTGTCGCGCCTGCCCGACGGCTGCTCAGCAGCCGGGACAGGCATGATCGTTCGAAACAATGATCGCAGATGAGATGACCCCAGCTGTTTCCTTCCAGAAAGTGGCCCGTCACTTCGGCGCTGTAAAAGCCGTCGACGCGCTCGATCTCGACATCGCGGCCGGCGAATTCTTCGCCATGCTCGGCCCTTCCGGTTCCGGCAAGACGACCTGCCTGCGCCTGATCGCCGGTTTCGAGCAGCCCACCGCCGGCACCATTTCGATCTTCGGCGAACGTGCGGAGGGCGTGCCGCCCTACCGGCGCAACGTGAACACGGTCTTCCAGGACTATGCGCTGTTCCCGCACCTCAATGTGCTCGACAATGTCGCTTATGGCCTGATGGTCAAGGGTGTCGGCAAGGCCGAGCGCCTAAAGGCTGCCGAAGAGGCGCTGGCGCTGGTGCAATTGCCGGGCTATGGCGCGCGCCGCCCGGGCCAGCTCTCCGGCGGTCAGCGCCAGCGTGTGGCTTTGGCGCGTGCGCTGGTCAACCAGCCCAAGGTGCTGCTGCTCGACGAACCGCTCGGCGCACTCGACCTCAAGCTGCGCGAAAACATGCAGGAAGAGCTGAAATCGCTGCAGAAGGCGCTCGGCATCACCTTTGTCTTCGTTACCCATGATCAGGGCGAAGCCTTGTCGATGGCCGACCGCGTCGCTGTCTTCAACGAAGGCAGGATCATGCAGGTCGGCTCGCCGCAGGAGATCTATCAGCGGCCGAAGACGCGTTTCGTGGCGGACTTCGTCGGCTCTTCCAACGTGCTGCCGCCGGATTTCGTGCAGCGTCACGCCGGCCAGCGCCGCTGGGGCAGTCTGCGTCCGGAAGCCATTCGTATCACACGCGAAACAGGGAGCGACACCGTCCAGGCCCGGGTTTCCGGCGTCAGCTATCTTGGCGCGGCCACCCGGCTGGCGCTCGACACCGAAGGGTTGCGCCTGCATGCCAGCGTACCGTCGGGCTCGGCGGTGCCGGAGCAGGGCGACGCCGTTGCCTTCACCTTCAACCGCGATGCCATCCACCTGATGGACGAAGCGCCATGAGCATCGCTTCCGTCACCGCAACGAGCGACGCACCGGCCTCCGCGATCCTGCCGGCCCGTGGTGGCATGCTGGGGGCGCTCTCCGACCTGTTCTGGCGCCGGCCGCGCTTCCTGCTCGTGCTGATGCTGATGCCGCCGCTGCTGTGGCTCGGCGTCGTCTATATCGGTTCACTGTTCGCGCTGCTGCTGCAGAGCTTCTTCTCGATCGACGAATTCTCCGGCCTCATCAACCGGCAGTTCACACTGAAGACCTATGCCGATCTCTTCCAGCCGGCGAATTTCGACATCATCGTGCGCACCGTGGTGATGGCGGCGCTGGTCACGCTGGCTTCCATCGCGGTTGCATTCCCGATTGCCTACTACGCCGCCCGCTACGCGCAAGGCCGCTGGAAGGCGCTGTTCTACCTGGCCGTGATGCTGCCGCTGTGGTCGAGCTATCTGGTCAAGGTCTATGCCTGGAAGCTGATCCTCGCCAAGGAAGGCATCCTCACCTGGTTCCTCGCCAAGCTGCATGTGCAGTGGCTGCTCGACGGCTGGCTGGCCCTGCCTTATGTCGGCGGCAACTCGCTGTCGGTGTCGGCGACCGGAACCTTCATCACCTTCGTCTATGTCTGGCTGCCGTTCATGATCCTGCCGATGCAGGCCGCGCTCGAACGCGTGCCGGGCAATCTGGTCGAGGCTTCATCCGACCTTGGCGCCTCGCCCGGGCAGACCTTCCGCAATGTGCTGTTCCCGCTGGCACTGCCCGGCATCGTCGCCGGATCGATCTTCACCTTCTCGCTGACGCTTGGCGACTACATCGTGCCGCAGATCATCGGCACGTCGCGCCTGTTCATCGGCCAGGCCGTCTATTCGCAGCAGGGTACCGCCGGCAACATCCCGCTCGCCGCAGCCTTCGCGGTGGTGCCCATCGTCATCATGGGGTTCTACCTGTGGGGCGCCAAGCGTATGGGGGCCTTCGATGCGCTCTGACCGCAGCCAGTCCGCGCCGCTCGGCTTGAAGATCGCCGCCGCCTGCGGCCTGCTCTTCCTGCACCTGCCGATCCTGCTGATCTTCGTCTATGCCTTCACGACGGAAGAGAAGAGCTACCAGTGGCCGCCGCCCGGCCTGACCACGGAATGGTTCGCGGTCACCTGGAACCGCCCCGATGTCTGGGAAGCGCTGTCGCTTTCGGTCAGGGTCGCCGCGATCTCGACGCTGGTTGCGTTGATCCTCGGCACCTTGTGCGCTGCCGCGGTCTCGCGCTCGCGGTTCTTCGGCCGCGAGACGGTGTCCCTGCTGGTCATCCTGCCGATCGCACTGCCCGGCATCATCACCGGCATCGCGCTGCGCTCGGCCTTTGCGCTCACCGAGATCCCGTTCTCGTTCTGGACGATCGTGCTCGGCCACGCCACCTTCTGCGTCGTGGTGGTCTACAACAATGCGGTCGCCCGCTTCCGCCGCACCTCGGGCTCGCTGATCGAGGCGTCCTATGATCTTGGCGCCGACGGTTTCCAGACCTTCCGGCATGTCGTGCTGCCCAACATCGCCACGGCGCTGCTTGCCGGCGGCATGCTCGCCTTCGCCCTGAGCTTCGATGAGGTCATCGTCACCACCTTCACCGCCGGCCAGCAGCAGACGCTGCCGATCTGGATGCTGGAAGAATTGATCAGGCCGCGCCAGCGTCCGGTCACCAATGTCGTGGCCATGGTCGTCGTGCTGGTGACGCTGCTGCCCATCCTGCTTGCCTATTACCTCACCCGCGACGGCGACCAGGTCGCCGGGTCGGGAAAATGAAATGAGGCAGTCGGCAATAGGCAATAGGCAGTAGAGGGCGCCGGTTTCGTCGCTGCAGAAACCCTGCCCACGACTGCCTATTGCCGACTGCCTACTGCCCAATTTTGAAAGAAACGGGAGTACGACAATGAACACTGAGATGCTGATCGGCGCTGCGTTCGAAAAGGGCGCCGAGGCCGAGGAAGCCGTGCTGAACCCGCGCACCGGCGCCACCATCCTGAGCCTGGCCGAAGCGAGCGAAGCGCAGATCGAGCGCGCGGTCGCTGCGGCCGAGAAGGCCTTCGCCTCCTGGTCACGCACCACCCCGGCACAGCGCTCCGCCTATCTGCTCAAGATCGCAGACCGTATCGAAGCAGAGGCTCAGGAATTCGCTGCTCTCGAGGCGCTGAACTGCGGCAAGCCGATCAATGCCGTGCTGAACGACGAGATTCCGGCCATCGTCGACTGCTATCGCTTCTTCGCCGGCGCGGTGCGTTCCATGCCCGGCCAGGTGGCTGGCGAATATCTGCCCGGCCACACCTCGATGATCCGCCGCGACCCGATCGGCATCGTCGCCTCGATCGCGCCGTGGAACTATCCGCTGATGATGATGGCATGGAAGCTGGCTCCGGCCATTGCCGGCGGCAACACCGTTGTGTTCAAGCCATCGGAACAGACGCCGCTCACCGCGCTGAAGCTGTCGCGCATCCTGGCCGATGTCCTGCCCGAGGGCGTCGTCAACGTCGTGCTCGGCCGCGGCGAAAGCGTCGGCAGTCCGCTGATCAATCATCCCAAGATCAACATGATCTCGATCACCGGCGACATCGCCACCGGCAAGAAGGTGCTGCAGGCGGCCGCCAAATCGGTCAAGCGCACCCATCTGGAACTGGGTGGCAAGGCGCCGGTCATCGTCTTCGACGATGCGGACCTCGATGCCGTCGTCACCGGCCTGCGCGCCTTCGGCTACTACAACGCCGGCCAGGATTGCACCGCCGCCTGCCGCATCTACGCCGGCAAGAAAATCTACGACAAGCTGGTTTCGCAACTGTCTTCTGCAGTATCGACCATCAAATACGATCAGGCCGACGACACCGAGAACGAGATCGGGCCGCTGATCTCGCGGCGCCAGCGCGACCGTGTCGCTTCCTTCGTCGAGCGCGCGTCGGAGCTGAAGCACATCGAGATCACCACCGGCGGCAAGCCGGGCGAGGGCTCGGGTTTCTATTTCCAGCCGACGGTTGTCGCCGGCGCCCTCCAGGATGACGAGATCGTGCGCCGCGAGGTGTTCGGGCCGGTCGTCTCGGTCACCCGCTTCTCCGATGTCGACGAAGCGGTCGGCTGGGCCAATGACAGCGATTACGGCCTTGCCTCTTCCGTGTGGACCAAGGATATCTCGCGCGCCATGGCCACCGCCGCTCGCCTGCAATATGGCTGCACCTGGATCAACACCCACTTCATGCTGACCAACGAGATGCCGCATGGCGGCCTGAAGCAGTCCGGCTACGGCAAGGACATGTCGGTCTACGCACTGGAAGACTACACCGCCGTACGCCACGTCATGGTGGCGCACGGATAGGGTCCTTCTCTCCGTGAACGGGGAGAAGGAAGAGGGAGCACTACTCCACAACGCGGAAGATCTGCCAGAGGCTGGAGCCCGACACGACGTAGGGCTCTATCTCCTTGCCCCATTTGGCATGCGCGTCGATCTTGCCGATCCTGGCGAAGAACTCCTCCAGGCGCGCAAGGCTCTCGACCTGGTGATGTGTCTCGATCGTCGCCTCGCGCGCGCCGATCGATCCGGTCATGATCTGGAACTTGAGGTCGGCGATGTCGACTTGCGAGCCGATCTCGCGCTCCCATTTCCGCATCAGCTCGAGCACGGTCTGCTTGTGACCGAATTTGGCATCGATCTGCCATCTGGCGCTGAACATGCTGGTTCTCCTCTCTGAATTACGGTCCGAACTCGATCCCGCAACGCGGGGCTCTCTGAAAGCTCACCGCTGAAACGAAAGCCCATCCCGATCCGATCGGGATGGGCGGGCTGTCAGTCGATCTACTCGTCCCAGGCCTGCACGACCGTCTGTAGCGCGATGAGGCCGTTTTTCAGCTCGAGTGTCGCTGCGCAGAACACCTTCGTTCCGTCAGGGTAGGCACAGGCCTGGGTGAAGGCGAGATTGTCACCCTCGGCGATGGTGGTGTCGACCTTGTGGGTCATCGCCCGGCTGCAGATGTCGTCCCAGAAGGTGCTGATCGCCGCGCGGCCGCGGATTTCGCGCGGCTTGCTCGGCGGATTGTTGCGGTCGATCACCCGCACCAGCGCATCGTCGGCGTAGAAGCTCGACAACATCTTGCCGTCGCGGCCCTCGATCGCCTTCTTGATCGCGACACCATCCACTGCTTTTGTCCTGGTCAGCATTTTGATCTCCATGGTTCCATTACAGGTGTTCGATTTTCATCGGATGCTGCCCGACGCCGTTGCCGGACAGCCTGTCTTCACTGCGACTTCGCCTTGGCGGCCGCGAGCAGCTCGTCGGTCTGCTTCTTGAAGGTCGCGAAGTCGACCTGACTGCCGTTGAGCATCGTCGACCAGTGGCGGACGATCGCCGCCATCGCCACGGCTTCCTTGATCTCCTCGTCGCTCGCGCCATTGGCCTTGGCCGCCAGCGTGTGGAAGTAGATGCAGTACTGGCAGGGAATCTGCGCAGCCACCGCCAGCCCCATCAGTTCCTTGGTCTTGCCGTCGAGCGCGGTGTCGGGGTTGAGCTGAACCCCCTTGATCTCGGCCCAGGCGCCGGCTACCGCGACGTCCGGCAATGTCCTGAACATGTCGGGCACCGACCCCAGCGTGGCCTGGATGTCCTTGTAGGCCGCTGCTGCCGAAGCATCTTCGGCCTGCACCGGTGTGACGGTCAGCAATGCGCCCGCCGCCAATGCCAGCAATCCGGTCTTGCCAATCAGTCTCAGCATTTCATCCTCCATCCGCAGGGTCGTAACGGCGACGTCGCCTAGCCCGCATGGAGCAAATCGTAGTCCTCGAGGCGCTCCGATCGCTTCGCTCGAAAGCGCCATGGCTCCTATGGCCCGTCCGGGCCAGCATGCCTGGCCGAAAAGGCCGCTGCCGCCGCTCGCGACGGCAGGTCGAGCTTCAGCAATATGTTGGCAACGTGCCGCTTCACCGTATGCTCGCTGAGCTTCAGTTCGGCGGCGATTGCCGCATTGCTCTTCCCGTCGGCGATCAGGCTGACCACCTCGCTTTCCCGCGCCGTCAGTGCTGCCGGCTCCAGAGGCCTGGCCCTGGAGCGGCAGGCCGGTTCGAGATGCTGTTCCGAGGTCGCATGGACCACCGGCAACGGCTCGCCCAGCTCGTCGAGGCTGACATGGCCGGCGTCGACGAAACGGAGGCCGGAACCGACCGCAAGTTCGGCGACGAGCCGCGAAGCGATGATGTCGCCGCGCGCCGCATGTGTCGCGAGTTGCATGGTGACCCGTGCCGTCAGCCCGGTCGGCTGGCCGCGCAATTCGATCTCCCCGACATGGGCGCCTTGCGCGCTCGCCACCCCGATCTGCTGCGCCGCCTCGCGCAGCGCAGCCGCACAGCGTATGGCGCGCGCCGGCCCGTCGAAGCGCGCAATCATCAGCTCGCCATGCATGCCGGCTGTGCGCCCGCCATGGCGACCGACCAGCAGCCGCCACGTCTCGTGGAAGCGTTGGCTCCGTTCGCTCCACATGCGGTCGCCGAGCTTGGCGGTGTCGTAGATACGTGTTGCCAGCAATGCGGCGAGCACACGTTCGGTGTCGGCCACAGCCGGTTGGCCGGTCAGGAATTCTTCCATCAGGTCTGCCACCCGGTCGACGTCGCCGGTCCAGACCGGGTGATCGCGCCCGGGAATCTCGACGAGCCGGGCCCCCTGGATTTTCTTGGCGAGGAAGCGACTGGCCTCCGGGTCGACGCGCACGTCATTGCGGCGATGGATGAGCAGCGTCGGTGCGTTGATCGTCGACAGGATGCCGCGCACATCGGTTTCGGCATCCATGCGGGCAAGAACCGAGGCGGCGGTCGGGCTGGCAGACAGCCTCTCGAACCGTGCCCACCATTGGATGAAATGGTGGTCGTCCATCCGGCCTGGCGCGAAGCCGGGTAAGGTTGCGCCGGTGCCCCACGAGGTTTCCGTCGTCTCGATGAAGGTCCTCAGGCGCTCCGGCGGCATCACCCACCTGTGGAAATGCGCATAGCCGCCATAGAGGACCAGCGCCCTGGTTCGCTCCGGATAGGTGGCGGCGAACAGCATCGCCATCGGTGCGCCTTCCGATGCGCCGAGCAGTGCCGCACGGCCGCTGCCGGCAGCGTCCATCACGGCGCGCACGTCGTCCATGCGGCTTTCGAGGCTGGGCAGGTCGCGGCTGTCGACGCGGTCGGAAAGCCCGGTGCCGCGTTTGTCGAACAGGATCAGTCGCGAGAAGGCGGAAAGCCGTCTCAGCAGGCGGCTGTAGCCTTCGTCCTCCCAATGCAGGTCGAGATTGGAGATGAAGCCCGGCACGAAGACGAGATCGAACGAGCCCTGGCCGACCACCTGGTAGGCGATCCGCACATCCCCGCTACGCGCGTATCTGGTCTCGATCGACCTCACGCGACTGCCCCGCCCAACCAGACGATCCCACCGCCAGTCATCATAGCAGAAAATGCCAGCTGCGACTCAGACAAATTTTACAGACTGAAATAATCATGGAGTCTCTGGCGTCCCCAGGCCGCCGCCGCGGTGGACCACAAGCGCTGCGGGCGTGGCGGGACGGGCCAATGAAGGAGACGGGGCCGGCCCGTCTCACTCGCAGCGCAGGGTCACCGTTCCCTGGTAGTTGCCGGCAGCATAGATGCCGGAGCTTTTGGTCGCGATCAGGTCGATCTGAACACTGTGTGGGCCGTTCAGTATCTTGACCGGTGTGTTCTGCGGCTGGTCGGTTGCGCTGCCGTCGATGCGGAACACCGTATTGAAACTGACATTGGTGCCTCCACCAGAAGGCGCGCTCGAAAAACTGGCCGGCGGCACGACGGACAGAGCGAAGCAGTTGAGCAGCTGGACAAGGCTGCAGAGCAGACCGAGCGTGCCGGGCTGGATGGTGATCGAAGCCGCGGCATAGGCACCGCCGGCCAGCTTGGAACTGAGTACGGAAGCGTTGGCGTTGGTCACCATCGTTCCGGTCCGCGTCACCATGATCGTGCAGGTGCCATCCAGGGCAGCGGATGCGGGGGTGCCGGCCAGCGCAGATATCACGAACGCGGCCGTCAGGCGCAGTGCAGTGATACGCAAAGGTCTACATGCCATCATGGCACTCCGCCTGGCTATTTGCCGTCGCCGCGTGCGCTCCAACCCTCGGACACCCAGTTCTTGCTCTTGCGCTGTGCCTTGACCTGACGTTTCGCCGGAACGGCGGCAGTCGTGGAGGCAGGTTGCGCGGTGGATGCGGTGGTCATGCCCGCATCGGGACCGACCCCCATTTTCATCAGGTCGAGTTCTATCTGCAGGCGTTCGACCTCGAGATTGTAGAGCTTGGAGCAGTCCAGTCGTTTCGGCCTGCTGCCCAGCGGGATCACCACGCGGCCATAGGCAGCCATGTCCTGCGTGCTGACGGCGGCGCTGTTTCTGATGACGCCCATGTCGAGATACGCGCCTGAGCCGGAAATCGACGAGCTGCAGGTCGTACCGTCTGCCGCGCGCACCTCATCCTGTCCCTGTGGGAGAGACACCCCGGGCAGATCGAAACCGTTCTGGTTCTGCACGAGCTTGTAGACATCTTCGGCATCGGCCTGCCGCGCGCCGGCTCCAGTCAACACGAGTGTGGTCAGGAGCGCCTTTGTCCAAGAAACTTTCCGCATATCTGTGCCCTTATCTGGGTTTGATCATTTGGAAACGGGATGCTTTCCGTACAGATTCGAACCTTGCGCTCGCTGCTGCCGTTGAATGGAACGACGACGAGAACCGGACGCGAGGCATCGCCTCCGAGCATGAATTCGGAAGGGCTGACGCGCGCATCCTTGACCGGGTAAAAATCCTGGTCGTAGACGCGGACCGAGATCTTGATGCGCTGCTTGTAGGGGTTGGCCGGGTAGACCCGCACGGCGAAGGCATTGGAAAAGCTCATGATTTCGCCGCGCATCGGCGACATCGACTGGGCCGAAACCGCAGCCGGAAGAACGCACAACAGGGCCAAGGGCCCGTACAGGCGCTTGCTGATCATCGTTGTCCCTTTCGAACTGGACTCGAGCAATTCCAGGAGCGTTTCGCGAAAAACCGGAACACTCTAGGGTTCGCAGCGAACCGTAACCGTCGCCTGGTAGTTGCCTGCCACGAATGTATCCGAGCCCGTCTTGGCACCGGCCAGATTGACGGTCACCACGGATGTCCCGGGTCCCGTCAATGCATGAGAAGCGCCGCCTTCGGGGAAGTTATGCGCACCTGAAACCGCGTAGGTTGGTGTCCATGCAATGGTGCCGCTGTCCGCGGCCGGTGTGGTGACGCCGGTTACGGCGGAATCCACGCTGACCGTCACACCGCCTGTGGTTGCAAGATTTGCCGTGCCGGCCGTGCCGCCGCTGTTGTGTGAACTGAGAGATTGCAGATTCGGGCTGACGGTCATCGTGCCGTTGGAGCCGACCGTCAGGACGCAGACAGAAGCCACTGTTCCGTTGAAGATCACGCCTTGCGTTGCGGCGAACGTAACAGAAGAAGATGCCGCAAGCCCAAGAAACGCAAGTCCAGGTAAAATACCTTTCATGCGGAGAGCCCTCTCCTTACTGAATAAGGAAACGCTTAAACACAAGTATTCTTAAGTCAAGAAGTTATTGTTCATGTGCGTAGCGCTGTACGCTGTACGCCATATTTATTCAGCAAAATTCGAAGGTGTGGTTCGATTCAATTATTGCGTCTTTGAATGTATCTATAATACTTTTCTCTCTAAATTTGAGATGGAAAAATAGAGATCAGGAATCCGCAATCATTGGGTGTGCGTTGCTACTTGGTGAGATTCTATGACAGGTGGCCAAAATTTGGACGGATGGATTGTTTTCTGACGACCATGCATGCCAATGGAGCCGGCGACTCGCAAAGGACTCCGGGTTTTTTGTGGTGACTGACAAGGCAAAGACGGCTCGAAGGCGAGCGGTTCGCAGTCAGAATCAGGCTGCCGGCCGTTCTTCCGGAGCCGGACGGCGAATCAGTGGCGCTGCGGCAAGGACCAGTTCGTCGTAACCCTTTCCGCCAGCGTCGATCATCTCGAGCATCTGGCGGCGCATGCGTGGCTCCCAGAACTTGTTGATGTGCTCGGCCACGCCGGCAATGCCTTCCTCGCGCGGCTTGGAGTGGAAGAAGGTCGCGATCTGGTTGGCCATGCGCACCAGCTTTTCGCGGGTGGAGGCGACATGATCCTCGTCATGCGACATGTTGGGAAACTCCGCTCAAGACCCGCTCCGGGCGCGTGAAGATGTCGAACTCGTCGCCGCGCACCAGCGCCACCAGCGTCATGCCGGCTGCCTCGGCGGTGCGGATGGCAAGCGCTGTCGGTGCCGAGACGGCGATGATGAAAGGCGCGCCGATCGCCGCCGTCTTCTGCACCATCTCGACCGAGACGCGTGAGGTGACGACAACCGCGCCGGCAGTCCCGTCGATGCCGGCCTTCGCCAGCGCACCGGCCAGCTTGTCCAGCGCATTGTGGCGGCCGACGTCTTCGCGCGCCGCCACCACGCCCTTGCCGGGCAGATAGAAACCGGCCGCATGCACCGCCCCGGTCTCGGCATGCAGCGGCTGTTGTTTCGACAGCGCCTTGACCGCGCCGGTGATGTCGTCGGCGCTCAGCATGAGTTTGGAGGCGTCGACCGCATCGACCGAGCGCATCGCTTCCTCGATCGATTCGATCCCGCACAGCCCGCAGCCGACCGGACCTGCCAGCCGTCGGCGGCGCGCTTCGAAACGGGTGTTGGCCCTGTCCTTCAGCCGGATCTGGATGTCGATGCCGGCCTCGACGTCCTGCACGTCAAAGGATTCGATTTCATCCGGCGAGCTGATGATGCCTTCCGTCAGCGAGAAACCGAGCGCGAAATCCTCGAAGTCGGCAGGCGAGGCCATCATCACCGCATGGGTGGTGCCGGCATAGGAGAGCGCCACCGGCGTTTCCTCCGGCACCATGCGCGCAGCCGCCTTGGTTCCGCTCGCGCGGCGCGCGATCCGGGTGGTCGAGCTGGTGGCAGGGCGCATCATGATAATGACTCTCGTTCCCTCAGCAGGGCTTCACAATCACTCCGCCGCTTCGAGATGACCCTTGATGCGCCGACTCTGGCGAGCCTGCTCATTGTAGTCCTTCTGCCATTCGGTCGGACCGTTGGACGGCGCCACCTGCACCGCGGTGACCTTGTATTCCGGGCAATTGGTCGCCCAGTCCGAATAGTCGGTGGTGATGACGTTCGCCTGCGTGTCCGGGTGGTGGAAGGTGGTGTAGACGACGCCCGGCGAGACGCGGTCGGTGATCAGCGCGCGCAGCGTCGTCTCGCCGGCGCGGCTTGCCAGCCGGATCCAGTCGCCATCGCGGATGCCACGGTTCTCGGCATCGTGCGGATGAATCTCCAGCCGGTCCTCCGAATGCCACATGACGTTGTCGGTGCGCCGGGTCTGGGCGCCGACATTGTATTGCGAGAGGATGCGGCCGGTGGTGAGCAGCAGCGGGAAACGTGGGCCGGTCCTTTCGTCCGTCGCCACATATTCGGTGCGGATGAACTTGCCCTTGCCGCGCACGAAGCCGTCGATGTGCATGATCGGCGTGCCTTCCGGCGCCTTCTCGTTGCAGGGCCACTGCACCGAACCCATCTTCTCCAGGTAGTCGTAAGACACCATGGCAAAGCTCGGCGTGGTCTTGGCGATCTCATCCATGATCTCGGACGGATGCGCGTAATTCCAGTCGAGTCCCAGCGCCTTGGCGAGGTTCTGCGTCACTTCCCAGTCGGCATAGCCGTTCTTCGGCGCCATCACCTTGCGCACGCGGTTGATGCGGCGCTCGGCGTTGGTGAAGGTGCCGTCCTTCTCGAGGAAGGTCGAACCGGGCAGGAAGACATGCGCGTAGTTGGCGGTCTCGTTGAGGAAGAGGTCCTGGACCACCACGCATTCCATGGCGGCGAGGCCGGCCGAAACGTGCTTGGTGTCCGGGTCGGACTGCAGGATGTCCTCACCCTGGATGTAGATGCCCTTGAACGAGCCGTCGACGGCCGCATCCAGCATGTTGGGGATGCGCAGGCCGGGTTCGTCGTCCAGCTTCACACCCCACAGGCTTTCATAGATGTCGCGCACCGCGTCGCCGGAGATATGGCGATAGCCCGGCAGTTCGTGCGGGAAGGAACCCATGTCGCATGAGCCCTGCACATTGTTCTGGCCGCGCAGCGGGTTCACGCCGACGCCGCGCCGACCGATGTTGCCGGTGGCCATGGCGAGGTTGGCGATGCCGATCACCGTGGTCGAGCCCTGGCTGTGTTCGGTGACGCCGAGGCCGTAATAGATCGCGCCGTTGCCGCCGGTCGCATAGAGGCGTGCCGCGCCGCGGATCAATTCCGGATCGACGCCCGACAATTTGCCGACCGTTTCCGGGCTGTTCTCGGGCAGCATCACGAAGGACGCCCAGTCCTGGAACTCGTCCCAGTCGCAGCGTTCACGGATGAAGGCTTCGTCGAACAGGCCTTCGGTGACGATGACATGGGCGAGCGCCGTGACAACGGCAACGTTGGTGCCGGGTTTCAGCGGCAGGTGATAGGTAGCCTTGGCGTGGACCGAATCGACGGTCTCGGTCTTGCGCGGGTCGAGCACGATCAGCTTGGCGCCCTGGCGGATGCGCTTCTTCATGCGCGAGGCGAACACCGGATGCGCGGCCGACGGATTGGCGCCGATGACCATGATGACGTCGGAGTCCTCGACGGAATCGAAGTCCTGCGTGCCGGCCGAGGTGCCGTAGGTCTGGCCGAGGCCGTAGCCGGTCGGCGAATGGCAGACGCGGGCGCAGGTGTCGACATTGTTGTTGCGGAAGCCCTGGCGGACCAGCTTCTGCACGAGATAGGTCTCTTCGTTGGTGCAGCGCGACGAGGTGATGCCGCCGATGGCGCTGCGTCCATACTGGTACTGGATGCGGCGGAATTCGTTGGCGGTGTGGGTCAGTGCCTCTTCCCACGACACTTCGCGCCATGGATCGGTGATCTTCTCGCGGATCATCGGGTTGAGGATGCGGTCCTTGTGGGTGGAATAGCCGTAAGCGAAGCGGCCCTTGACGCAGGAGTGGCCGCGATTGGCCTTGCCGTCCTTGAACGGCATCATGCGTACCAGCTCGTCGCCGCGCATCTCGGCCTTGAACTGACAGCCGACGCCGCAATAGGCACAGGTCGTCACAACCGAATGCTCGGGCTGGCCGATCTTGATCACCGACTTTTCCGACAGCGTCGCGGTCGGGCAGGCCTGCACGCAGGCGCCGCAGGACACGCATTCGGAATCGATGAAGTGCTCGTGCATGCCGGGCGAAACGCGGCTGTCGAAGCCGCGGCCCTCGATGGTCAGCGCGAACGTGCCCTGCACCTCCTCACAGGCGCGCACGCAGCGCGAGCAGACGATGCACTTCGATGGATCATAGGTGAAATACGGGTTGGACTCGTCCTTCGCCATCCAGCGGAAGTTCGCTTCGCCGTCGTTCTTCTTGAAGACGTGGTTGTCGCCTTCATAACCGTAGCGCACGTCGCGCAGGCCGACCACGCCGGCCTGGGTCTGCAGCTCGCAATTGCCGTTGGCGGCACAGGTCAGGCAGTCCAGCGGATGGTCGGAGATGTAGAGTTCCATCACGCCGCGGCGGATGTCCTTCAGCCGTCCGGTCTGGGTGTGCACCACCATGCCCGGCGCTACCGGCGTGGTGCAGGAGGAAGGCGTGCCGTTGCGGCCTTCGATTTCGACCAGGCAGAGGCGGCAGGAGCCGAATGCGTCGACCATGTCGGTGGCGCAGAGCTTCGGGATGGCAATGCCGGCATCCATCGAAGCCCGCATGATGGAGGTGCCTTCCGGCACGGTGACGGTGAAGCCGTCAACGGTCAGCGTGACCTGCTTCTCCGATTTCGAAGCCGGTGTGCCGTAGTCGATTTCGTGGATGAGACCCATGGCCAGGCTCCTATTCAGCAGCTTCGGCGACGGGCGCCGGCTTGAAGTCTTCACCAAAATGCTTGATCGCGCTCATCACCGGGTAGGGCGTGAAGCCGCCCAGCGCGCACAGCGATCCGAACTTCATCGTGTTGCAGAGGTCGGTGACCAGCTCGAGGTTCTTCTCTGGCTCGATACCGGCCGCTATTCTGTCGATGGTCTCGACGCCGCGCGTCGAGCCGATGCGGCAGGGCGTGCACTTGCCGCAGCTTTCTATGGCGCAGAATTCCATGGCGAAACGCGCCTGTTTCAGCATGTCGGCGGTGTCGTCGAAGACGGTGATGCCGGCATGGCCGATCAGGCCGTCGCGCTTGGCGAATTCCTCATAGTCGAACGGCGTGTCGAACAGCTCGCGCGGGAAATACGCGCCCAGCGGTCCGCCCACCTGCACGGCCTTCACCGGCCGTCCCGAATGGGTGCCGCCGCCGATCCCGTCGACGATCTCGCCCAAAGTCAGGCCGAAGGCGGTTTCGAACAGGCCGCCATATTTGACGTTGCCGGCGATCTGGATCGGAATCGTGCCGCGCGAGCGGCCCATGCCGAAGTCCTTGTAGAAGGCCGCACCCTTGTCCATGATGATCGGCACGGAGGCGAGCGAGATCACGTTGTTGATCACCGTCGGCTTGCCGAACAGGCCCTGGATCGCCGGCAGCGGCGGCTTGGCGCGCACCACGCCGCGCTTGCCTTCCAGCGAGTTCAGCAGCGAGGTTTCCTCGCCGCAGACATAGGCGCCGGCGCCCACGCGGATCTCGATGTCGAAGGCATTCGGCGAGCCGAGCACGGTGGCGCCCAGCACGCCGGCCTTGCGGGCGACCTCGACGGCCTTGTTCATCGTCGCCACCGCATGCGGATATTCCGAACGGATGTAGACGAAACCCTTGGTGGCGCCCGTCGCGATGCCGGCGATCGTCATGCCTTCGATCAGCACGAACGGGTCGCCTTCCATGATCATGCGGTCGGCGAAGGTGGCGCTGTCGCCTTCGTCGGCATTGCAGACGATGTATTTGCGGTCGGCCGCCGTATCGAGCACCGTCTTCCATTTGATGCCGGTCGGGAAGCCGGCGCCGCCGCGTCCGCGCAGGCCGGATTCGGTGACTCGGCTGACGATATCGGCGGGCACCATGGCCACAGCCTTGCGCAGCCCGTCGAGGCCGCCATGCGCCTCGTAGTCTTCCAGCGATATCGGATCGGTGATGCCGCAGCGGGCAAAGGTCAACCGCGTCTGCCCGGCGAAGAACGGGATGTCTTCGGGGTCGCCGAGCGACAGCCCGTGCTGGCCTCCGGTGAGGAAATCCGCGTCGAACAGGCCCTTCACGTCGGCGGCCTTCACTGGCCCATAGGCGCGGCGGCCTTCCGCAGTCTCGACTTCGACCATCGGCTCAAGAAAATAGGCGCCGCGCGAACCGTTGCGGACGATCCTGGCGGTGATGCCGCGATCCGCCAGTTCCCTGGCCATCGCCTTGGCAACTTTTTCAGCGCCGAGCGCCAGCGCGCCCGAGTCGCCCGGAATGTAGATGGTCGTGCTCATCGCCGTACCTCCGCGACGATCTCGTCAATCGCCTCGTCGTCGAGCCTGCCGATCACTTCGCCATCCAGCATCGCCGACGGCGCGCAGGCGCACAGCCCGAGGCAATAGACCGGTTCCAGTGTAACAGAATTGTCCTTGGTCGTCTCGTGGAAGCCGATGCCGAGCGCCTGTTTGACCTTGGCGGCGATGGCGTCCGAACCCATGGACTGGCAGGCTTCGGCCTGGCAGAGCTTCAACACATGGCGCCCTGCCGGATGCTTGCGGTAGTCGTGGTAGAAGGTGGCGACGCCATGAACTTCGGCGCGGGAGAGGTTGAGCGCCTCGGCGATCACCGGCAGCGCTTCCTGCGGCACGTAGCCGAACTCCTCCTGGACGCCATGCAGGATCGGCAGGAGCGGCCCTTCGAGGCCCTTCATTTCGCTGATCAGCGCAGCGGTCCGTGCCGCTATCTCGGTACTTGCAGGCTGCATCGTCATGCAGCGCCCTCCCTGACACTACGCCCTTTGGGCGCCTTTGCCCTATTAAACGCGATGCAAACCCTTGGAATCAATAAAGCTGTTTCGTCGCATGATAAAAATTTTCTATCGATCAGGGTGCGGTCGAACCTTAGCGGCGGCCTCACGGCGCAGATCGCCTGCCAGCGCCGTCGCCTCGTCCAGCAGCGCCTGCACAAGGGGAGTCTGGGGATCGCGTGGCGCCGTCACCAGACCGACGGCATGGCGGGCGTCCGGGTCGACGATCGGAATCGCTCGGATCGGCTCGGAAAAACCGAATGTTTCCGCGAGGTTGAGTGGCATGATCGACGACCATTTGCCGGTGCGGATATGCGAGAACAGCACGATCATGGAGTTGCTCTCCAGCGTCGGGCGCACCTGCACACCGGCATCCGCCAGATGCTGGTCGATGATGCGGCGGTTCTGCATGTCGGGCGTCAGCAGGCAGAGCGGCAGGCTCGAGACCTCTTCCCAGGTCACCTTTTCGCGATCGGAATATTCGGTGCCGGCTGCCGTGATCAGCTGATAACGTTCGTCATAGAGCGGCACGCTCGTCACCCGGCCGAGCGGCTCGTTGTCGAGATAGGTGATGCCGGCATCGATATCGAGGTTGCCGAGCAGCGACAGCACCTCGATCGAGGTGCGCGACAGCACCGAGAAGGTGACGCCGGGATGTTTCTCGCGGAACGGCGTGGTCAGCCGCGCCACCATGGCAAGCGCGGTGGGGATGGCGGCGATGCGGATGCGGCCGGAAAGGCCGTGCTTGGCCGCGCGCATCTCTTCCTTCATCGAGCGCGTGTCGCTGACGATGCGCCGCGCCCAGGTCAGCACCTGTCCGCCTTCAGGCGTCAGGCCCTGGAAGCGCGAGCCGCGCTTCACCAGCATGACGCCAAGCTGATCTTCCAGCTGCTTGATGCCGGCCGACAAGGTTGGCTGCGTCACGCCGCACATTTCGGCCGCGCGGCCGAAATGCTCCTCGCGCGCCAGGGCAATGAAAAATTCCAGCTTGTCGATCATGCGGTCTGTTCAATCTGAACCATCATTGAAACTCTTGCTTAATGATCGTGGACGACACCATCTTTCAAGGCAAGCGGGGGCTGCCAAGTGATAAGGTTGCCGGCATGTGCCGTGCGGGCGACTTTGGATGAACGGGAGCCCGAGAATGGATGCAGTGCAGGCCGATCTGGACATGCGCGAGGCGGCACGCCTTGCAGCGCTCGACCGATATGATTTCCTCGACACGCCGCGCGAAGCTTCATTTGATCGCATCGTGCGCCTGATCCGGACGATCCTGGATATTCCGGTCGCCATCGTCTCGGTCATCGACGCCCACAGGCAATGGTACAAGGCCTGCGAAGGGCTCGGCGGCTCGGAGGCGGGCCGGCGCAACACCTTCTGTCGCTACACGATCCTGCAGGACGAGCCCTTGGTCGTGCCCGATGCCCGGCTCGATCCCCGTTTCGCCGAAAATCCCTATGTCGTGGGCGATCCCCATGTCTGCAGCTACGCCGGCGTACCGCTGCGCACCAGCGATGGCCACAACATCGGCAGCGTCTGCGCCATCGGATTCGAGCCACGTGACTTCAGTGAAAAAGAGCTTGGCATCCTGGCCGATTTCGCTGCCATGGCGATGAACGAGATCGAGTTGCGCCAGCGTGTTTCCACCGACATGCTGACGGGCATCCTGTCGCGCCGCGCCTTCATGGAGGTCGCCAGGCGCGATGTCGCGCTTGCGCAGCGCCAGTATGGCAATGTCGCCTTGATTGCCTTTGACATCGATCATTTCAAATCGATCAACGACACGCTCGGTCATGGTGCCGGCGACACCATGTTGCAGAGCGTGGCCGAGCATTGCGCCAACACGCTGCGCGAAACCGATATCTTCGGCCGTATCGGCGGCGAGGAGTTCGCACTGCTGGCCCATGCCGGCCGCAATGGCGCGTTCGAAACCGCCGAGCGCCTGCGCACGACCATCGAACGGATGCGTGTCCAGCACGGCGACATCACGCTTCAGGCCACGGCAAGCTTCGGCATCGCCATGCTCGACCCGAGCGCGCCGAACCTCGAGGCGCTCATCGAGCGGGCAGACGCTGCCATGTACCAGTCCAAGCAGGCCGGGCGGAACCGCTGCACGCTGTGGCATTCCGCGGATTCGCATGCCTCGCGCCGGCGTGTCCTGAAGGCCGGGTCGATCATCTTCAACAACCGGTCCTCAACCATCGACTGCACCGTGCGCGGCATCGGCGAGGACGGCGCCACATTGGATGTCTTCAGCGCGGTCGGTATCCCCAACCGTTTCCAGCTTGCCATCGCATCCGACAGGTTCGAGGCACAGTGCCGGATCCTGTCGCAACAGGAAAAACGGCTGGAAGTCGCCTTCGTCTAGAGCAATTCCAAGTGTGCCACGGCTTTCCGTTCGAAAAAGCGTTCCCGTGAAAAGCGGAAGCGCTTTAAGCCGCAGGCCTATCCGCAAGACCGTTTCTTCGGACCTGGGCGTCAGTAGTAGAAGCGCTCCTCGACGATCTTGCCGTCCTTGACGGAGTAAACGCCGACCTCGTCCATCCTGACACGCTCGCCCGTTGACTTTGGCGTCACGTCCATCGTGAAACGGAGGGCGAACTGGTCGCCGTTGACATAGGGGCCTTCGACGGAACCGCTGTGGACCTCATGGTTTTCCGTCCACCAGTCGCTTTTCTGTTGAACGGCCTCCTTGCCCTCGCAGACGGCCATCGGGCCTTCCATTGCTTCGTAACTGACAATGTTGTCGGCGTTGTATTTCTCGGCAGCTCCCTTGTGATCGTTTTGCTTCAGCAGATGCGCGAAGTCGTTGGCAAGCTCGGCAATGGTCATGATCGGCTCCTGGAGATTTGAAATCTGCGGCCTTCCGAGCCTGGATAATGCATCTCGCCTCGCTTGATGTCGACGCGTGAGCCGGATGTCAGCTGACAGATATCGCCAACGCGCCGCCTGTTTTCTGCCGGGTTGGAACCAAACGGGACTGCAGGCGTCAGCCGGCTGCATGCCGGCTGGCGCGACTGGATCATTTACTGGTCTATGAGGTTCAGGATGTTGCCGTCCGGATCCTTGAACCAGGCGACCTTCATGCCGTGGCCGACATGGATATCGCCGTCCAGCGTTGTGCCCGGCATGTCGTAATGCTCGAACGGGACGCCTTTCGATCTCAGGTCCCTGACGATGCCGTCGATTTCCGCGCCGACAGCCCATGTCACCGCGGTCGCCTTGTTGGTGCCCGCGAATTCGGAGCGATAGATGACGAGCACCGTCTCTCCGCTCTTCAGCACGACGACGTCGTCGTCCATGTGCGAGACTTCTTCCAGCCCCAGTATGTCCTGGTAGAAGGCGCGTGCTGCCTTGACGTCGCGGACCGCGATGTTGGCGGCTGCATTGGTGTTGGAAAGCATCTGCAATCTCCCTTGCTGCGGTTGGTTCGCCGAAGGCTGCGCCAGGTAAGACGCCGGTGGCGAACAGATTGTGTGCTTTCCCAGGACGGATGAACTGGCCCTATCCCGACAGGACAGACGGATTTATCTGTTGGCCTCGAGCGCTTCCGCTTTTCGTGGAAACGTTCCAGTTCTCTACTTTGCGCAATTCCGGACGCAAAACCGCTGCGCGGTTTGGCTGGAATTGCCGGAGTGCGGGAAGTGCACTATTTCAGGCCCAGGCAACAGACAGAAGAAGCAGCAGCATGTCCGTAACCAAGGAAGCCGTCATCGATCGTTTGAAGACGATCAGCGGGCCGGATTTCTCCGGCAACATCGTCGATCTCGGCATGGTGTCGGAGATATTCATTGCCGACGCCAAGGTATTCTTCTCCATCACGGTTCCGGCTGCCCGCGCCCAGGAGATGGAGCCGTTGCGCGCCGCCGCCGAGCGCGTGGTGAAAGCCATTCCGGGTATCGCCGGCGCCGTCGTGGCGCTTACCGCCGAGAAAAAGAGCGGCGGCATGGAAGCGCCGGTGCCGCAGCGGCCGGCCGCGCCCCGTCCTGCTACCCCGCCTCCTGCGGCAGCGCCTGCACCGCGGCAGGCACCGCCGTCGCAGAGTTCCGGCAAGCGCGGCGTTCCCGGCATCGAGGCGATCATCGCTGTCGCTTCCGGCAAGGGTGGCGTCGGCAAATCCACCACCGCCGTCAACATCGCGCTCGGTCTCGCCGCCAACGGCCTGAAGGTCGGCGTTCTCGATGCCGACATCTACGGTCCTTCCATGCCGAAGCTGCTCGGCATCCATGGCAAGCCCGAGACGGTCGATGGTAAGGTGTTGAAGCCGAAGGAAAATTACGGCCTCAAGGTGATGTCGATGGGTTTCCTCGTCGATGAGGAAACGCCGATGATCTGGCGTGGGCCGATGGTGATGTCGGCGCTCACCCAGATGCTGCGCGAGGTTGAATGGGGTCCGCTCGACGTGCTGGTGGTCGACATGCCGCCCGGCACCGGCGATGCCCAGCTGACCATGGCCCAGCAGGTGCCGCTGGCCGGCGCGGTGATCGTCTCCACCCCGCAGGATCTTGCCCTGATCGATGCGCGCAAGGGTTTGAACATGTTCAGGAAGGTCGACGTGCCGCTGCTCGGCATCGTCGAGAACATGAGCTATTTCATCGCCCCCGATACCGGCAAGCGCTACGACATCTTCGGCCATGGCGGCGCGCAGAAGGAAGCCGAGCGCCTGGGCGTGCCTTTCCTCGGCGCGGTGCCGCTGGAAATGGGCATTCGCGAAAGTTCGGATGCCGGCTCGCCGGTTGTGGCTGCCAAGCCGGACGGCGCGGAAGCGAAGATCTACAAGGATATCGCCGCCAGGACCTGGGCGCAGCTGCAGGCCGGCAAGAGCGCTGCCGAAGCAGGACCCAGCATCGTCTTCGAATAGGCCGGCCGGGACTATTGTCGGCGCGAGCTGGCAGCGCAGGAGATGGCCTTCTCGTCATCTTCGCGGCCGGCGGAGTCGACCTCGTAAGGCCCGCTGCCCAAGACCTTCTTCGCCCAGCTGCGCAGCGCCGGCACGCTTGCCTTGGACGTCAGCCGCACCAGCCTGCCGTTCGGCTGGCCTGGGCCGCGATAGTAGAATTTCGGGAACATCTCCACCATCAGCGCATCGTCATCCGCGGTTGCGCAGATGCGCGTGAAGACAATGCCTTCGATCTTGAGGGCCGGTTTCATGAACCAGCAGGTTTCGCCGTCGTTACGGTCGCCGTCATTTTCGCCGATCCGGCCGGTCTTTTCGAGATGAAGCAGGGCTACGGTCGGGTCGGGGTCGTTGGAGCAGGAAAGCTGGCGGATGAGATTTTTGCCGAGCGCGTCGTCCGCGGCTCCAGCCGGCAGGCCGGATACCAGCAATCCTAGAAGGGCAGCAACTGCGATCCTGGCCACGGGTCGACCTCCGACTCTCCACGGGGAGCCGGAGAACTGGCTATCGGCAGCGCCGGTGTCAAGCCGTTGCGGCGAGGCCTCAGCCGGCCGCACTCACCTTCTTGCCGAAAGTCGAGAAGAACTCGCCAGCGAGCTTCTTCGAGGTCGAGGTGATCAGGCGGCTGCCCAACTGGGCGATCTTGCCGCCGACATCGGCCTTGGCGGCGTATTTCAACAGGGTCGCGCCATCGCCGTCGGCGGTCAGCGTCACATCCGCACCGCCCTTGGCGAAACCGGCGATGCCGCCCTTGCCTTCACCCTGGATGGTGTAGGAATGCGGCGGGTTGAGGTTCTTCAGTGTCACCTCGCCATTGAAGGTGGCCTTGATCGGCCCGATTTTCAGCACCACCGTGGCGGCCATGTCGGTGGGCGTCTTCATTTCCAGGCTCTGGCAGCCGGGAATGCTTCCCTTCAGCACCGCCGGGTCGTTGAGCGCAGCCCACACCTTGTCCACCGGGGCTGCGATGCGTTCTTCGCCTTCGATCACCAGAGCCATGCAATCCTCCCGCTGGCGCGGCCTGAGACGGCCTTCGTTTCCTGTTGGAGCATGGTCTTTTCCAGAACCGGCATCCACTTTTTGGGATCATGCTCTAGTCAAAGCCGTAACGCAGTGCATCAATGCTGTCCATCGCACCAAAGTCCGGGGCATGGCCTTGCCCGAACGCGCGCGATGACATATCCAATTGTCGGACAAATGCGGAGACAGCCATGGCAGGCGTGCCTAGCGATAAGAAGCGGTTCCGGTCGCAGGAATGGTTCGACAATCCCGACAATCCGGGCATGACCGCGCTCTATCTGGAGCGCTACCTGAACTATGGCCTCACCCGCGCCGAACTGCAGTCGGGCAAGCCGCTGATCGGCATCGCCCAGACCGGCTCCGATCTTTCGCCCTGCAACCGACATCACCTCGAGCTTGCCAAGCGCGTGCGCGAAGGCATCGTCGCCGCCGGTGGCATTCCTTTCGAATTCCCCTGCCATCCGATCCAGGAAACGGGCAAGCGCCCGACCGCCTCGCTCGATCGCAATCTCGCCTATCTGTCGCTGGTGGAAGTGCTCTACGGCTATCCGCTCGACGGTGTCGTGCTCACCATCGGCTGTGACAAGACCACGCCGGCCATGCTGATGGCGGCGGCCACCGTCAACATCCCGGCGATCGCGCTGTCGGTCGGGCCGATGCTGAACGGCTGGCACAAGGGCAAGCGCACAGGTTCCGGCACCATTGTCTGGGAATCGCGCCAGCGCCTGTCGGCAGGCGAAATCGACTATGACGAGTTCATGGAGATCGTGGCTTCGTCCGCGCCCTCGGTCGGTTATTGCAACACCATGGGCACGGCCACGACCATGAACAGCCTTGCCGAGGCACTCGGCATGCAGCTGCCAGGCTCGGCTGCCATTCCGGCTCCCTATCGCGAGCGCGGCCAGGTCGCTTACGACACCGGCAAGCGCATCGTCGACATGGTCTATGAGGACCTGAAGCCCTCCGACATCATGACGCGCGAAGCTTTCGAGAATGCCATCGTCGTCAACTCGGCGATCGGCGGTTCCACCAACGCTCCGATCCATCTGAACGCCATTGCCCGCCACCTCGGCGTCAGGCTCGACAATGACGACTGGCAGGCGATCGGCCACAAGATACCGCTTCTGGTCAACCTGCAGCCGGCCGGCGAATATCTGGGCGAGGATTATCATCATGCCGGCGGCGTGCCTGCGGTGATCGCCGAACTGATGAAGGCAGGCCTGCTGCCGCATCCGGGCGCCATCACGGCCAACGGCAGGACCATGGGCGAGAATTGCGGCAAGGCCGAAAACCACGACCCGAAGGTGATCCTGACCGTGGTCGATCCGCTGAGGAAGGAAGCCGGCTTTATCAACCTCAAGGGCAATCTGTTCGACAGCGCCATCATGAAGACCAGCGTGATCTCCAAGGAATTCCGCGACCGCTACCTGTCGAACCCGGACGACCCCGAGGCCTTCGAAGGCAAGGTCGCTGTGTTCGACGGACCGGAGGATTATCACGCCCGCATCGATGATCCTGCCGAAGGCATCGACGAACATACCATCCTGTTCATGCGCGGCGCCGGCCCGGTCGGCTATCCGGGCGGCGCGGAAGTGGTGAACATGCAGCCGCCGGCCTACCTCATCAAGAAGGGCATCCACTCGCTGCCTTGCATCGGCGATGGCCGCCAGTCCGGCACGTCGGGCACACCTTCGATCCTGAACGCCTCGCCCGAGGCCGCTGTCGGCGGTGGGCTTGCGCTGTTGCGCAAGGGCGATCGCGTGCGCATCGATCTCAAGCGAGGCACCGCCAACATGCTGGTTCCGGAAGACGAGCTCGCTCGTCGCCGTGCTGCGCTTGGTGGCAATGGCGGCTATCACTACCCGAAGCACCAGACGCCATGGCAGGAAATCCAGCGCTCCATGGTCGACCAGTTCTCGGAAGGCATGGTGCTGAAGCCGGCCGTCAAATACCAGGATGTCGCCCACACCCAGGGCGTGCCGCGCGACAACCACTAGCTTGCGGTCTCGCTATTCGGCCGGGACTGTCTGAACGGTCCCGCCGGGTCTCGGTCACAGCGCGGCTAGAGCATTTTGTAGCCAAGTGAAATCACTTGGAAACGCTCTAGTGGCGCTTGAAGTACTGCACTTCGCGCTCGTGTTTCTCGGCCGCTTCCCTGGATTTGAACGTGCCGAGGTTCCTGCGCTTGTGGGTTCCGGGATCGACCTTGCGCGAATAGAGGCGATACTCGCCTGATTTCAGCTTGCGGATCATGATTGCCTCCTGTCCAGCCATAACCGCCGCAGGTGGCAGGGGTTCCGATTGTTTGCCTATCCGTGCGGCATCCCCTCGAATTTCGGCAACGAGGGATCGAGGGTGTCCCAGGCGTGGCCCCGGGCGGCGTAGGTGACCACTTGCGGCTTGAACTGGCCGGGGTCGTCCAGACTGGCCGCCGAGACGGCGATGAAGTCCGGCATGGCGACGGTCGACAGATAGACCGGTGCGCCGCAGGTCGGGCAGAAGGCGTAGATCTTTTCGTTGCCGCTGTCGCTCGCCACGCGCCAGCTGTGCGTCTCTCCCGTCATCGCCATGTCGGTCCGGTTGGCAAAGGTCAGATAGGATGCGTGCCCCGTGCCGCTCTGTTTCTGGCAGTCGCGGCACTGGCAGTGATTTTCGAAGATGGGTTCGCTTGTGGTCTCATAGCGGATCGCGCCGCAGGCGCAGCCGCCGCGATAGATCTTGGTCATCGGGAATCTCTCGTTGGATGAAAGGTCAGGCCGCTTTCGGCTTGCCGAAGATGTCGAGGCCGCGGCCGGTTTCGAGGAAGGATTTCAGGCTGGAAAGAACGGCTGGCCAGCCCTTCGTCATGGTCTTCGCCATATCGCTTCCGGCTTCGAGTTCATCATGGGTGACGGTGAGCCGAACCATGTTCTCACAGTCCTCGATGGCGAAGGTCACCCGGCTATGGCTTGCCGGATCGGCAGCCTGGCCGGGAGCCGCCCAGGTGATGACGAGGCGGGTCGGTGGCGTGGCCTCGACGACCTTGCCGACGACCTTGACGGTACGCTCGCCGCCGGCGCGAACATGTTCCCACGACGATCCGGGCTTCCAGTCGGAGACATTCTCGTGGCCCCAGTAGCGCCGCGTGATCTCGGGTCTGGCGATGGCCTCGAACACCTTTTCCGGTGTCGAGAGAATGTATGTCACATAGACAAAACTGGTCGTCTCTCTGGCCATGGTCACTCTCCCTCGAGTTCCTGTTTCAGGTCGTGCAGCAGCTCGAGCCGCTGACGTTCGAATTTGCGCACCCACCGCTCGTAGACTTCATGCAGCGGCACGGGGTTGATGAAATGCAGCTTCTCCCGGCCACGCTTGATCGTGCTGACCAGGTTGGCCTCTTCGAGGATGCCGAGGTGCTGCGTGGCCGACTGTCGGGCCATGTCGAGGTTCTCGCAAAGCTGGCCGAGCGTCTGCCCGTTCTTCTCGTAAAGAAGGTCGAGCAGTCTCCTGCGTGTCGGGTCACCCAGCGCCTTGAAAACCTTGTCAGCGTCCATCAGTCTCACTCGATGTGTCATGATATATGCAGGCGAATACCTGCATGTCAATATCATGCAGGCAAATACCTGCTCTTTGTCGTGCCGGCTTGTCCTGAACGATCGCAGCGACGATTTTTTGTTCCGGCATGTCGAGAAACGCCGCGCCCGATCGTCTTTACGTTGAATGACGAAGGAGAGGCCGATGCATTTCACCGACGACGAATTGCTGAATTTCGATGCGCATGGTGCGGCACCGCTTCCAGCATCGACAACGGAAGGGTTCGTGGAAAACGACGGCGCGCGCATCTGGCATGCCGTCTATGGTTCCGGTCCGGCCGTCATCCTGCTGCATGGCGGGCTGGGCAATGCCGGCAACTGGGGACATCAGGTTCCGGCCTTCGTCCAGGCCGGCAGAACGGTGGTGGTCATCGACAGTCGTGGCCATGGTCGCAGCACGCGCGACGCCGGGCCATTCAGCTACGAACGGATGGCGGGCGACGTGCTGGCCGTGATGGATCACCTCGGCCTGGAGAAAGCGGCGCTTGTCGGCTGGAGCGACGGCGCCTGCACGGCATTGATCCTCGCCGACAAAAATCCGAAGCGGGTTGCAGGAGTGTTTTTCTTCGCCTGCAACATGGATCCCGGCGGCACGCTCGACTTCAAGCCGACGCCGCTGATCGATCGCTGTTTCAGCCGCCATGGCAAGGACTATGCTGCGCTGTCGGCAACGCCCGACGATTTCGCGACATTCGTGGCCGATGTCGGACGCATGATGGCGACCGAGCCGAACTACACCACCAGCCAGCTCAGGGGCATCAGGGTGCCGGTTGCCGTCGTCATCGGCGAGCATGACGAATTCATCCGGCAGGACCATGCCGACTACCTGGCGCTCAGCATTCCCGGCGCCGAACTTGTCGTTCTCGCCGGCGTCGGCCATTTCGCACCGCTGCAGCGTCCGGTTCAGTTCAACCGGGAGGTGCGGCGGTTCCTCGACAGGGTCAGGTAGGCTGCGGCCTCTCAGACGCGCCGCTTGTTCAGCTCGACGAGGTTCGCCTCGATGATGAGACTGCGCAGATTGCTGGCCACCACCCGGTTCCGGCCCTGGCGCTTGGCCTGGTAGAGGGCCGCGTCGGCGGCCTCGAACAGCGAGCCGTCGTCGTCGGCAAAGGCGGGACGGACCGTCGCGCAACCCACGCTCACCGACACGATGCCATATTCGCTGGCGTCATGGCGGATATTGAGGTCGCGCACCGACGCGCAGATATCCTCGCCGACCTTCAACGCTCCGCCGGCATCGGTTCCCGGCAACAGCACCACAAACTCCTCGCCGCCATAGCGTGCGCAGAAGTCGTCCGGCCGCTTCAACACCTTGCGGATGGCGGCCCCGACCTCGCGCAGGCACTTGTCGCCCTTCGCATGGCCATAGACGTCGTTGTAGGCCTTGAAGAAATCGATATCGATGACATGGAGCGTGAGAAAGTCGCTGTGCCGCGCGGCCAGACGCCACTTCAGTCGGCTTTGCTCGTTGAGCTGGCGGCGGTTGGGCAATCCGGTCAGAACGTCGACGGTTGCCATCTTTTCCAGTTGCTGCTCGCGCAGCACGCGGGCCGTCACGTCACGCGTCGAGCCGACGACGTAGCGCGGTCCGTCCTTGGCGGTGGCGCTCGACAGGCGTGCGCGGTTTTCGAACCACAGCTCATTTCCGCCGGCATCGAAAGCCCGGAACAGATAGTCGACATCCTCTTCGCCGTCGCGCACCCGTTGCAGCGCGGCGTCTATGGTGCCGAGATCTTCCGGATGTATGTGGTCGCGCCAGTCGAAATCGTCGAGTGCGCCTTCGGCAAAACCCAGCACCCGTGCAGCGACCGGCGAGATGAAGACGATGCGTCCCTCGAGATCACAGACGAAGGCCATGTCGCCGGATTGGCGGGCGACCATTTCATAGATGTCGCGGTCGGCCTTTGCCATGCGCTGCAGCTGTTCGCGCTCGTGCAGCAGCGCCGCGATCATGACGACGACGATGAAGGTGAGCACCAGGAACACGCGGCAAAGCAGCAGTGCATGATGGACATCGGCTGCGCCCTGGCTGCCTGCCGCCACATGCATGTTGTCGATGGCGTAGAACGGGCCTTGTCCCGCCCCGGTCAGCAACACCGCGATCGGCACCAGCAGCGCCATGGCGACGGAGAGCCCGATGAAACCGACACGGAACAGGATGATGATCAGCGGCGGCAGGATCAGGAACAGTGGCAGCACCGATTCCTGCGTGAAGATCAGTGCGGCGAACACGCCGAACCCGGCGATCAGGGCAATTGCTTCCGGCAGTTTGCCGCTGCGGTAGAGATCGCGCCATTGCTTCGGGCGTGCGCGCAGCACTGGCGGCGTCAGCACCAGATAGGCCAGCGCGACGTTGGAATAGACGTTGAACCAGTATTCCGCCGAGCTGTATCCCGCCGGTGGAATGCGCACGGCGGCAAATATGGTGGCGCAGAACAGCGGCAGTGCCACCACCGTGACGAAACCGGCCGTTGTCCATGCCTTGAGCTGGTCGGAACGGCCCTCTACCCAGTCGCGGTCGCGCGCCAGGATGGCCGCGCCCGCCGTGGCGGCGAGGATCGACGTCGTGGTGCTGACCAGCGCAAACGGGCTGGTCAGTTCCGCGGCCGAGCCGATCGCCAGCGCCCGGACGGCCAGCAGCATCGGAAACGCCGTGATCAGGTAGGCTGGCCACTGCCGGCGCGGCGTCAGAAGCAGGATCGCCAGCAGCAGGGCATAGGTGAGTTGCAGCGCAACCATGCCCTCGATGCGGAACAGCGAATTCGACAGGTAGCTGGCGAGGCCCAGCAAGGCGATCCAGAACAGGAACCGTGCCATGGTTCCCGTTTTCTGACCGGAGCCAAGTATTTGTATTTGCTGCATTAGCTGTGTTTGACCGAATGCACCCCCTGCTCATCTTCTATGTAGCCCGCCGTCTTTAAGAATGGGATGCCGGACGAGGCTGGATTTTAATCAAATTCAATGAATGGCCGACCGACTTCTTGAGCAGCGAGGACCCGGGCTCTGGCCCGACATGAGTCGCCCGGATGGGGGATCCGTTCACCTGAATCGGTGGTGCCATGCGTTATTAATTTTACCCGGGTGATATTGACGATGCCCGGAAGCTGGTGCATAGGCCTGCCGTTTCTATAGCAACGGTATTTTCGCTACAGTCCCCGCTACGGCGGAATCAGGAACGACCGACCATGGACGACAAGACAGCACCTCGCCGCCCGCGCGACCTCACCAGTGGCCCGATCGCCTCGACGCTGCTGATGTTCGCGCTGCCGGTGCTCGGCTCCAATGTGCTGCAGTCGCTCAACGGCTCGATCAACTCGGTCTGGGTTGGCCGCTTCCTTGGCGAAACAGCGCTGGCAGCGACCTCCAACGCCAATCTGGTGCTGTTCCTCCTGCTTGGCACCATGTTCGGCATCGGCATGGCGGCCACCATCCTGGTGGCGCAGTCGGTCGGCGCCCGCGACATGGTGGAGGCGCGGCGCATCGTCGGCACCAGCGCAACGTTCTTCTTCCTGGTCTCGCTGGTCTTTGCGCTCGGTGGCTGGCTGTGGGTGGACCAGATCCTCGGGCTGCTCGGCACGCCCGCCGATGTGATGCCGCTGGCACGCGCCTATCTGGTCATCATCTTTGCGGCCGTACCGGCGACCAACCTGCTTTCCTTCGTCATGACGATCCTGCGCGGTGCCGGCGATTCCCGCACGCCGTTCTATTTCATGGCATTCGCCGTGCTGCTCGATATCGTGCTCAATCCGCTGTTCATCATCGGTTTCGGCCCGATTCCAGGTTTCGGCATTGCCGGCTCCGCGCTCGCGACGCTGATCGGCCAGACGGTGAGCGTGGCCGCGATCCTGATCCTGCTCTACCGGCGCAAGCATCCGTTGCGGCTGGCCGGGGCCGATCTCGCCTTGCTGAAGCCTGACCCGAGGCTGCTGCGCATCGTCGTCACCAAGGGCATCCCGATGGGCCTGCAGATGATCGTCATCTCGATGGCGGCGCTGGTGCTGATGGGCATGGTCAATGGCTACGGCTCGCAGGTCGCTGCCGCGTACGGCATTGCCGCGCAGCTCTGGACCTATGTCCAGATGCCGGCGCTGGCGATCGGCGCCGCCGTGTCGTCGATGGCGGCGCAGAATGTCGGCGCCCGCCGCTGGGATCGCATCGGACGTATCGCCGCCGCGGGCGTCGGCTTCAACCTTCTGCTCACCGGCACGCTGGTGTTGCTGCTCTACGTCTTCGACCGCTCCCTGCTCGGCCTGTTCCTGGCTGCCGACGGCGCCGCGGTCGACATTGCCCAGCACATCAACAACGTCGCCTCGTGGTCGTTCATCCTGTTCGGTGTCACCATCGTGCTGTTCGCCACCGCCGCGCCACCGGCGCGGTGATGCCGCCGCTGATCATCCTCGTCATCTCGGTGCTTTTCATCCGCACGGGCTTTGCCTATACGCTGCGTGACACGCTCGGGCAGGAAGCCTTGTGGTGGAGTTTCCCCGCGGGTTCGATCGCTTCGCTGGCGCTTGCCGCTGCCTATTACCGCTTCGGCAGATGGCGGACCATGCACATGATCGAGGAGGAGCGCCCGGCCGCCGGCGAGCCGCCGGACACCGGCCTCGGCGTGCCGCGTGGACGTGCCGGCCTGGCGCCGCAAGGGGAGAACTGAGGCGTGTCTTCCGCAGCGCTTATCGCGTTGCCGCTGTGGCGGGACATGGTACGGATATGACAAGGTTCGTCCGCCCGCAGAGAGGTTGCATCCGATGCCGCAGTTCCTGTCCTTGTGCGTTGTTGTCGTCCTGGCCGTGGTTCTGAACTTGAAGGCCGCGGCGATGATGACATCGGATGGCAATTGGGGCGGTGCGGTTGGCTCGATGTTTTTCGGCCCGATCGTCTTCTTCCTGGTCCTTCAAGCTGTCCTTTTCTATGGAACCCGCCTGTTGCGCGGCCGTGCGGCGGTCGCGACATTCACCACGTCGCGGCTGAACTATGTTGCCGGCCTGATCTCGCTGCTGGGTGTTCTGGGAGCCGCCGCAAACAGGATGTGATGGCTTGGCCTATCGCGTCGCGACGGCGCCTCTCGGGACGAAGCCATCGAGCAGGAAGTCGAGGCCGTTCCTGAACACCCCGTCCCAGTCATTGTCCAGCAGCAGGCGCGAGCGTTCGATTGTCGGCGCGCCAAGATCGGTCAGGCGCCGCTGCGCGGCCGCCATGTCGTCTTCCGAGCGGTCGAAGCTCGCCCGGGTGATGGTGGCACCCATCACGTAGTTCCATAGCGACCATATCGCGACGTTGAGATCGGCATCGGCGACGCCGGCTTTCGACAATGTCCGGCTTATCAGTTCCAGGCGGCCAAGGATGTTCGGGCCGAGCGCACGGCTCGGCAGCAGCGGCGCAGCCCAGGGGTGGCGCAGCATGCTGGCGCGCCAGTCTTCGAGCAGATGCACGATGTCCCTGCGCCAGTCATGGGCTTCGACATGCTGCGCTGGGTCGCGATATGCGAGCACGGCGTCGAGTGCCAGGTCGAAGACCTTTTCCTTGTTGTCGACGTGCCAGTACAGGCTCATCACGCCCGAGCCGAGGCGATCGGCCAGTCCGCGCATCGTCAATCCGGCGGTGCCCCCGGTGTCCAGCAATTCGATCGCCGTCGCGACGATGCGCTCCAGCGAAAGCGACGGTTCGCCGCGTGGTGCCGATTCCGTTTTTTTCCGTTGCGGCCGCTTGTTCTGGGCGCCGCTGCGTCTGGCTGCCATGTGTTGTTGTTTTCCTCGCCGGTCTGGCCGTGATTTTGGCAGGCGGCGTCAGCATTGTCGATGCCGGTCACTTGACTCGTACATTGTACCATAGGATGAATCGTATATTGTACGAGTCGATTGTCGGCCAGCATCGATCACGCTGCCCGCGAACGTCCGTCGCTCACAATCCGCGGAACCAGATCATGTCACGCGCTATCAACCATTTGCTTATCGGAGGCCTTTTCATCATGACCACGGCAGTTTCCACTGCGGCGACGGCGAATGATCCCAAACTGACCATCGTCAATCCGAAAACCCTCTACGACCCGTCGCCGAACGGCTACAGCACGGCGGTCATCACACCTGCAGGAGCCCGCGTGGCCTATATCTCCGGACAGGGCGGCCAGGACAGCACAGGAGCCCTGTCTCCGGACTTCGCCGTCCAGGTCAGGCAGGCTTATGCCAATCTGAAGGCGGCCCTCGACGGCATCGGCGCCCGGCCCGACCAGGTCGCCAAGCTCACGGTCTTCGTTGTCGATCACGACATGTCCAAGCTCGGCGTGCTCACCCAGAACGTCAAGGAGGTGTTCGGCGAGAGATTGCCGGCACAGACCCTGGTTCCGGTTCCGAAGCTCGCCATCGACCCGATGCTGTTCGAGGTCGAGGCGGTGGTGGTTCTGGAGTAGCGGCGTCTAGGGCGGCGTTTCCTTCTCCCCTTGAGGGAGAAGGCTTGGCACTGTCTCGCCCTTGCTCCTCCACGGCAAGCCGCTAGGATCGCCGCCGCAGTCGGGCGGCAATGACGGGGTGCGTGGTGGCGGGGGAAAGTGATGAGGCGTCGGGATCGCGCATCGCCGAGGTGTTCCGCGCCTTCCTGCACCTTGGCCTGACCTCATTCGGCGGGCCGATCGCGCATCTCGGCTATTTCCGCGACGCCTTCGTGGTGCGCCGGAAATGGATCGACGAGGCCGGTTATGCCGATCTCGTCGCCTTGTGCCAGTTCCTGCCCGGTCCCGCCTCCAGCCAGGTCGGCTTTTCGCTCGGCGTGTTGCGCGGCGGCGGGCTCGCCGGCGGGCTTGCGGCCTGGGCCGGCTTCACTCTGCCTTCGGCAGTGCTGCTGGTCGCCTTTGCTTACGGGGCAGCGGCGCTCGACAACTCGATCGGCCAGGGCATCCTGCACGGGCTGAAGCTGGTGGCGGTGGCGGTCGTCGCGCAGGCGCTATGGGGCATGGCGCGTACCTTGACACCTGACCGACAGCGCATTGCCATTGCGCTTGGCGCGCTCATCCTTGTCAGCCTTGTCGGCGGCTGGCTGGGTCAGGTCGGCGCCATAGCCGCTGGCGCTATTGCCGGGCTTTTTCTCTGCCGGGGCGAGGGCAGTCAGGCGTCGACGCATCCGGCTTTCCCGGTCAGTCGCCGGGCCGGCATCGTGGCACTTGGGCTGTTTGCGCTCCTGCTCGTCGCGCCGCCGGCGCTTTTCGGCTGGACCGGCAACCATGTGCTGGCCTTCTTCGACGCCTTCTACCGCTCGGGTGCGCTGGTGTTCGGCGGCGGCCACGTCGTGTTGCCGCTGCTGGAGAACGCAGTCGCCGCACCCGGCTGGGTGCCGCTGCAGGGTTTCCTCGCCGGCTACGGCGCGGCGCAGGCCGTGCCCGGCCCGCTGTTCACCTTCGCCGCCTATCTCGGTGCCGTTTCCGGCATCGTGCCCAACGGCCTGCTTGGCGCATCACTAGCGCTGATCGCGATCTTCCTGCCCGGCCTTCTGCTGGTCTACGGCGCGCTGCCGTTCTGGGATCAGCTGCGTGCCCTGCCCAGGGCGCAGGCGGCGATGCGTGGCACCAACGCAGCCGTTGTCGGCATCCTTGCCGCCGCCTTCTACGATCCTGTGCTGACCAGCGCCATCGTCGAACCGCTCGACGTCGTGTTCGGCCTTGGCGGCTTCCTGCTGCTGGTCTTCGCCAGGACACCGCCCTGGGTGGTGGTGATCCTGCTGGCCGCGGCAGGAGCAGCGATGCAAATTCTATTTGCCGGCTAAGGCAGAGGCAGGCACCAGATCGCAAACAGCGGCTGGTTGCCCGAGCGCATGGCGTGGACGATGTTGGCGGGATTGTGGATGAGGCCGCCGATGCCGGGCTCCACCCATGGATCGTCATCCTGCCGCCAGTGCCCCCTGGACAAGGCGATATAGACTTCCTCCGGCGGATGGCGGTGGTTTGGATAGTCGGTGTTCGGGCTCAGGATGGAGGCGCCGATCTCGACCCTTGTGCTGGATATCGCGCCGCCGTCACCGACGATCGTCGCCTCGGCGTAGTTTTCGGCGAGCGTGTCGGAGATGCGCCGCTCGGCCCGGCTGCTCCAGGCCAGAAGAGGCTCGATTGCCTGGAAGGAGGCCGCCAGCTTGCGCAGTCCGGCATTTTCCAGGTTGCGATAGCTCGCTTCGAGGTGAATGCAGGCCGGTCGTCGTGCCGGTTCCGTCGTGCCGGTTGCAAGCTCGCCGCGCGGGATGCTTGCCTCCACACGTTGCCAGCCAAGCGCCAGCGGCGTGTCGCTGGTCGCTTTCGGTGCGATCGCGGCCGCGAGATCGTCGAGGAAGGTGGCCAGGTTCTCCTGGTGTGATGCTGCCATGGTGCTGCTCCGGCGTTGCTGCCACACTGTTCCACGACCGCATGGGTAGAGGCAATGCTGCCAGCGGACTTCGGAGGGCGCCGGCATCGCGAAGGCCCGTCACGCCTGTCGTTGCACCTGTGCCGACAGATCCTCGATGAAGGCGCTCACCACCGGATCGGCCTTGTAGTCGCGACGCAGTGCGAGGTGGAAATCAACGCCGTAGGACAGCATATCCGGATTGAGCGGTGCGAGGTCTCCCGCCTTGCAATACGGTTCGGCGAAATGATCCGGCAGATAGCCGAGATGTTCGCCGGACAGGACGAGGATGAGGTTGGCCTCCATGTTGTCGGCCGACGCGGTGATGCGCGAGTTCGGCGGCAGTTGCGGCGCGGTGGGAACCGGATAGCGCCGCGACGCCCAGCTTTGACCGGACAGCTGCTCGATCGTGCAGGTGCCGCTGTCGGCAAACAGGGCATGACCGCGCCCGCAATAGGCGACCTGGCGTTCGGAAAACAGGTGCCGGTATTCGAGCACCGGCACGCGGCGCCAGAAATAGCCGATCGCCGCATGCAGCTGACCGTTTTCCAGCAGGTCCTCGATGAGGTCGGGGGAATTGATCGTCACATTGATCTGCACCGCCTCGTCGCGCCGGCGGAATTGCGAGATCGCCCGGCTGAGCAGGGCGTTCTGCGCCGCCGGCGCATTGCCGATCAGGCCGAGATTGAGGATGCCGACCAGTTCGCGGTCGATATTCCGAGCCTCGATGTTCAACTCGCCGAGCAGGTTGAGATAGCGCCGTGCCACATGCAGGAAGCGCTCCCCCTTCGGTGTCAGCCGGAAGCCCTTGCGGCCGCGTTCGCACAGCCGGTAGCCGAGACGCATCTCGAGGTCGGCGATGTGGCTGCTGATCGTGGGCTGGCGCATGTTCAGCGCATGCTGTGCGGCCGACAGCCCGCCGGCATTGACCACCGCGAAGAAGATGCGGGTCAGCCTCAAGTCCAGATCGGTGGAGATGCCACTCATTACATAGATCCTCGCCTATGAATTCATATCCAAATCAGGATTGAAATCCAATGCAAGCTGTCCCCCAAATGCCGGCGAGGAGAACAGAGGGGGAGACCATGAATACCGCTTATGAGGCGGCAGCGCCGCTTGCTGCGGCGCCCGCCGCGATGAAGATCGAAACCCGCGGCATCGACATCATTCCCGACCATGAACGGCACGCCACCGTGTTCGATTTCATGCGCATCGAATGGGGTGGTGCCAACTCGCTGGCGACAGCAGTGCTCGGGTCGTTCCCGATCATCTTTGGCCTTTCCTTCTGGCAAGGCGTTGCCGCCTGTGTCACCGGTGTGGTCATCGGCGGATTGATCCTGGCGCCGATGGCGATCTTCGGCGCCATGAACGGCACCAACAATGCCGTTTCCTCCAGCGCGCATTTCGGTGTCGTCGGCCGCATCGTCGGCTCGTTCCTGGCCCTGCTTACCGCGATCTGCTTCTTCGCCATCAGCGTCTGGTCGAGCGGCGATGCCCTGGTCGGAACCCTGCACCGGTTGTTCGGTGCCGCGGAGAGCGAATGGCTCTACGGGCTGGCCTACGGCCTGTTTGCCGGGGCGATCCTGCTGGTCTGCATCTACGGCTTCCAGCTGATGCTCGTCGTCAACAGGATCGCGGTCGTGGTGGTGACCGGCCTCATGATCATCGGGCTGATCGCCTTCTGGCCGCAGTTCGACAACAGCTTCGCCGGTGCCGGGCTTGCCGTCGGCGGCGAAGGTTTCTGGCCGGCTTTCATAGGTTCGACGCTGATCGTCCTGTCGAACCCGATTTCATTCGGCGCCTTCCTCGGCGACTGGACCCGCTACGTCCCGCGCCAGACCAGCAAGTTCAAGCTGATGGGCGCGGCTTTCCTGGCGCAGGTGCTGACCCTGCTGCCTTTCCTGTTCGGCCTGATCACCGCGACGGTGGTTGCAGCCGCCGCGCCCGACTACATCACCAACGCCAACTACACCGGCGGACTGATCGCAGTCGCACCGGCATGGTTCCTGCTGCCGCTGCTCGGCCTTGCCCTGGTCAGCGGCATGTCGACCGGCACCACCTCCCTCTACGGCACCGGCCTCGACTTCTCCAGCGTGTTCCCGGCGCTCAGCCGGGTGCAGGCCACCTTGCTGATCGGCATCATCTCGATCGTGCTGATCTTCGTCGGCCGCTTCAGCTTCAGCCTGATCTCCTCGATCACCACGCTGGTGACCTTGATCATCGTCATGACCACCCCATGGATGTCGGTGATGATCGTCGGCGCCTTCCTGCGGCGCGGCTACTACCTGCCCGAGCACATGCAGGTGTTCAACCAGGGCAAGACCGGCGGCGCCTACTGGTTCCGCAACGGCTGGAACATCGCCGGCATCGCGGCTTGGATTCCGACCGCGCTGCTGGCGCTGGCGATGGTCAACATCCCTGGCCAGTTCGTCGGCTGGCTCGGCAACCTGTTCGGCGGCGTCGACGTCTCGCTGATCGTCGCGCTGGTCCTGCCGGCGATCATCTACCCGGCCCTGCTGTTCGTGTTCCCCGAGCCGCGCGCCGTCTACGGCCCCATGGGGCCGCGCCTCGTTCCGGTGTCGGACGAGGCAATCGCGCCGATCACCTGATCGGCGCCTGCGAAGGAGTACAATTGATGGATCAGGACCAGACTGCGGTCGCCGGAGCTGCCGATCGACTGGTGGCCGCGTTCGGGCGTCATGACACCGACGCCTATTTCGCCGCCTTCGCTCCGGACGCCACCTTCATCTTCCACAATCATCCGGAAGTGCTGGCCAATCGCGCCGCGTATCGTGCCCTGTGGCAGGATTGGGAAAGCTCGCTCGGTTTCAGGGTGCTCGACTGCAAGTCCTCCGCACGCGACATCAAGGTCTACGGCGATACGGCGATCTTCACGCATCGCGTTGAGACCCGCGCAATGTTCGGTGGCGAAGCCGTCACCAGCCATGAACGGGAAACCATCGTTTTCCGCAGGGACGGCGGCCAATGGCTCGCCGTTCACGAGCATCTCTCGGCTCTGCCGGGAGCCTGAGATTTCCACCCGTTCACCATCAAGCGCATGAGCAGGCCCGCATCGTGACCAGACCCTTCAACCAGCCGCTCGGCGGCAACGAGATGCCGCGTTTCGGCGGACCGGCGACCATGATGCGTCTGCCGTCGCAGCAGGATGCGACCGGTCTCGATGCGTGTTTCGTCGGCGTGCCGCTCGACATCGGCACCTCGAACCGCGCCGGCACCCGCTTCGGACCCCGGCAGATCCGTGCGGAATCCTGCATGGTCAGGCCCTACAACATGGCGACACGGGCCGCGCCCTTCGACAGCCTTATGGTGGCCGACATCGGTGACGTGCCGGTCGACACTTTCAACCTGCCTGCATGCATGGACATCATCACCCGGCACTATGCGGCCATCATGCAAGCCTCGTGCATTCCGCTGACGCTGGGTGGCGATCACACGCTGACCTATCCGATCCTGCGCGCGGTTGCCGAGAAGCACGGTCCGGTCGGGCTGATCCATGTCGATGCCCATGCCGACATCAACGACCATATGTTCGGCGAGGCGATCGCGCACGGGACGCCGTTCCGCCGCTCGGTCGAGGCGGGCGTGCTCGACACGCGCCGCTGCGTCCAGATCGGCCTGCGCGGCACCGGCTATGCGGCCGACGACTTCGACTGGCCGCGCCAGCAGGGCTTCCGTGTCGTCCAGGCCGAGGAATGCTGGCACAAGTCGCTGTCGCCGCTGATGCAGGAGGTACGCCAGCAGATCGGCGACGGCCCGGTCTACATCTCGTTCGACATAGACAGCCTCGACCCGGCCTATGCGCCTGGCACCGGAACGCCGGAGATCGGCGGGTTGACCACGGTGCAGGCGCTCGAAATCATACGCGGCTGTGCCGGGCTGAACATCGTCGGTTGCGACCTCGTCGAGGTAAGTCCACCCTACGACACGTCAGGCAACACGGCACTCGTCGCGGCCAACCTGCTGTTCGAGATGCTCTGCGTCCTGCCGGGTGTGAAAAGGCGGGCGTAGGGGCAGGCGGCACCGCGCCCCTTCTCCCCTTGAAGGAGAAGGTGGATCGGCGCGAAGCGCCGAGACGGATGAGGGGTGTTGGAAGAAACGATACCGAGCAACATTCTATAAATATAACAGAGGTTTATCCTGAGAGGACGCACTCCGTCCAGCACCCCCCATCCGACCTCGCCTGCGGCCCGGCCACCTTCTCCCACAAGGGGAGAAGGGAAGGATGCTTCTTACCCGCCCATGCCGGAACGCGGCAGATGGATGAGCCCGTCAAAACGTTGGCGCAGGCGGTCGTCGATGGCGCGCGGCACATGGTGCGGGAAGCGCTCCGCCAGGATGCGCTTCTTCTCGGCAATGGCGCGTTGCAGGATGTCGGGCTTGCCCTTCTCGTTCCATTCCTTCGGCGAGAAGCGGTCGCCGATGGCCGGATAGAAATACTCCGTCTGCATCAGCTTCAGCGTCTGGTCATTGCCGAGGTAGTGACCGGGGCCGTTGAGGCAGACTTCGGTGATGGTGTCGATCGACAGCGCCTCGTCGCTGACCTCGATGCCGCGCACGCAGCGCAGGCACTGGCCGATCATGTCATTGTCGATGATCAGGCTCTCCAGGCAGAAGCCGAGCAGGGAAGCGTGCATGCCGGCGGATTCATAGACGAGATTAAGGCCCGACAGGCCTGCCATCACGTCGGTGATGCCCTTTTCGAAGCCGGACTGGATGTCGGGCAGTTTGGAGTCGGCCATGCCGGCGGCCGATCCGCCCGGCAGGTCGTAGAACTGCGCCATCTGCGCGCAGGCTGCGGTCAAAAGGGCCTGCTCGGCCGATCCGCCGGACATCGCGCCGGTGCGCAGGTCCGAGACGAACGGCCAGGTGCCGAAAATCGCCGGGTGGCCGGGCTTGAGCGCATTGACATAGACCAGCCCGGCCAGCACCTCGGCCACCGCCTGCACCACCGCCCCGGCAATCGCCGCCGGTGCGGTCGCACCGGCCTGGCCGGCGGAAAGCAGCAGGATCGGGATGCCGCCTTCGACACAAGCCTCCAGCACGCCGCAGGCGTCTTCGGCAAACTTCATCGGCGGCACGACGAAACAGTTGGAGTTGGAAACGAAGGGCCGGGCGCGGAAGTTCTCCTCGCCGCCAGCGATGGCGTAGAGCATCTCCAGCGCCGGCTTCACGTTCTCGCGCACCGTGAACGAGGTGCCGACATGTTTGGAGGTTCCCATCACGCAGGCATAAAGCGTGTTGAAATCCATCTCGAGCGGATCGGGGATGTCGCGCGGCACCATCGGCCGCTGGAAGAAGTGGATGTTGTCCAGCCCGTCGACGATGCGCGCGGCGTCGTAGATGTCCTGCAGCAGGCTCTCGCGGTATTCACGTTTCTCGACATCGACCAGGTGCACGGCGGCGCCCGCCGTGCCGTAATGCACGCGCTTGCCCTGGATCAACATGTCGTGCTTCGGGTCCTGGCCATGCAGCGTGAAGTTGCGCGCCGCATTGCGGATGGTGTCGAGCACCAGGGCTCGTGGAAAGCGGATGCGGCCATCCTCGCTGTAGCTGGCGCCGACCCTGGTCAGCGCCTCGATGCAGGATGGAATGGCGTTGGCGAAGCCGACCGTTTCCAGCAGCGTCAGCACAGCCTCATGGATGCGTTCCAGGTCGTTCTGGGCCAATGGACCGTAGCGCCCACCTTCGAGTCCGGCTCTCACTGGCCTAATGTCGTCAGCCAGCGGCGCTGCGCGCATGGCCCGTCGCGCCTCGCGTCCGCCGGATCGGCGAGACCCGCCATTGCCTTGCAAATCCTGCTTTTCCGCCGTCATAGACATGGAAAACCTCCGCTTTTTGTCCCGAAGCCTTGCATGCGGTGGTTGGTCCACCATCAGCGAGCTTCTTCCCCTTGTTTCGGGGAACTATGCCAATCGCATTGGCACAGCATATGAGCCAAACCTGCCCGGCCAGTGGACCAGTCATGGAGGCCCGTCACCCGGGTTTTTGCCCTGTCATATTCTGTCGTCGTCTCCAAAATAAGGCTTGAGCCGGACCTATGGTCATACCTTACAGCGGTCTTCAGGAGCTTTCATGGACAAGCTGGCAAGAGACATCGCCGAAACCGAATGGCTGACCGCCGCCGAATGCGCTGGCCGCATCGGGCTGACGGTTCGGGCGCTCCGGCTGTACGAACGTTATGGCCTCATTGCACCGCGCCGCACCGCCAAGGACTGGCGGCTTTATGGGGCCGCCGATGTTGCCCGCCTCACCGAAGTCCTGGCGTTGAAGCGGCTGGGGCTCAGCCTGTCGGCCATCGCCAGCCTGCTGGCAGGCAAGGCAACCAACCTGGAGCGCCTGTTCCTCATGCAGCAGGCGGTGCTGCGCGAGACACGCGAGCGGGCTGAGCAGGGCCTGGTCATCGTCGAGGCATTGCGAACCAAGCTTGCCGGAGGCGAGCGTGTTTCCATCGACGATCTCGTCAGATTGGCAAAGGATACCCAGATGACCGATACCTCATCCGACGCCATCGCCTGGCGCAGCTACGAACAGGCAAGGCCGCGCACCCCGGTCGAAGTCGATCCCGCTCTCTATGCCGACTACGCCGGCCACTATCAGCTGCAGGAAGGGCCTGACCTAGCCATTGTCCATCGCGACGGGCATCTCTTCATCCAGGTGACCGGCCAACCGGAGGTGGAAGCCTTTCCCGAGGGCAGCGACGCCTTCTTCCTCAAGCTGGTCCCGGCCCAGATCACGTTCATGCGCTCTGCGACAGGCGCGGTCGATCGGCTGGTGCTGCACCAAGGCGGCCTGGATCTTCCCGCGCACCGCATCGACGAGACCGTCAGCCTTGATATCCGGGCGGCACTGGACAGGCGGATCCGCGACAGGATTCCAGTGCCGGACAGTGAAACACTGCTGCGCGCAACCATCAGCGATCATATGCGCGGGGAGCCCGACTACGAACGGATGAGTCCGGCTTTGGCGGCCGCGGCGCGCGCGCAGAAAGACGTCATCGCGAAAGACCTGGCGCGTCTTGGCGCCTTGCTCGGCGTGACGTTCCGCGGGGTCAGCCAGGAGGGCTGGGACGTCTATGACGTGCAGTTCGAGCATGGTCAGGTGGAGTGGAGTTTCACCCTGACGCCTGCCGGCAAGTTCGGCGGCATGCTCCTGCGTCCAAGGCGTTAGAGCATGATTCCGAAAAGTTGCAGACTTTTCGGAAAAAATCATGCGACAAAACAAATAGATAGAGCGGAATGACGATTTATAAAAATCGCATTCCGCTCTAGGCGAATAAGGCGTTTCGCCCGGTCGCCATCGCGACAATCAATGTATCGAGGGAACCGGTCCAATGGTCCTTGGCTGGACTATACGCGTTCGCGGGCGATCACGCCGCTGGGCGGCGGTCTTGCCGGTCGTCGCCGGATTCGGCCTTTCTCTGGCCCAATCGGAGCAGAGCCGGGATGGCCGCACCACGGCAGGCCATCTTGCCAGGCTTCTGGCGTGGGCCGGCGTTCTGGCTGCCGTCACGCTGCTGACGGCAAGCGTCTGGTGGCTGTTGCCGTCCTGGCTGCCAGTATCCTTTGCCTTTCGTCTGCATTGAGGCTTGGCGACAGTCTCCATCGCCGGTATTGGCTGAACCGTCTGCGAGCTCTGCTGCCCTTAGCTTGTCGACACAAATCTTGCGCCGGCTAATTTGTTGCCGGCTGCGACCGCTCTTCGTCCAGAAAAGAAAACCGCCCGGTGCTGGACCGGGCGGAAGTGAGCCGTCGGGAGGATGCGGCTAAGCGGCTGCCGGTCGCCGGCCCGCTGCTGTAGCGAGCTCGCGAATGCCGGGTTCGATATGTTGCAGCGAAATGGACGATATGCCCAGTCGCATGAAACGGGACGGTTTGTCCGCGCGGTCGAAGAAGCGGTCGCCCGGTTCGATGATCACGCTGCGGCTGGCTGCGGCCGTGGCGAGATCACGCGAGTCTGTACCGCGCGGTCCTTCCAGCCATAGCGAGGTGCCGCCGGCCGAGTCGGTGGCGCGCCATTCCGGCAGGAACGCCGAGATGGCATGCACCAGCCGCTTGCGCCGCTCGTCGAAGGCTGTCGACAGGCGCCGCACCAGCGCCTCGTGATGGCCGAGCGAGAGGAACAGTGCGACAGCACGCTGGTTGTTGGCCGGCGGATGGCGCAGCATGAAACGGCGCAGCGCGCGCAGTTCCGCGATCAGCCCGGCGGAGGCCACGATGTAGCCGAGGCGCAGGCCAGGTGCCAGCGTCTTCGACATCGAGCCGACATAGACGACGCGGCCGGAGCGATCGATGCTCTTCAGCGCCTGCTGCGGCGCTTCGTCCAGCAACTGGCTGTCATAGCCGTCCTCGATGATGATCTGGTTGTTGCGGTTGGCGCGAGCCAGCAGGTCCTGGCGGCGCTCCTGCGACAACGGCACCATCGTCGGGCACTGGTGGCTCGGCGTCACGAACACGAAGCCGGAATCGGCAGGGATCGCAGACGTGACGATGCCGGACTGGTCGACCGGGATCGGCTGGATGTCGGCTCCGGCCAGCCGGAAGATCGAGCGGGCATCCGGATAGCCGGGGTCTTCCATCGCCACCTTGGAGCCCTTGGTCATCAGGAGCGTGGCCAGCATGTAGAGCGCGTTCTGCGCGCCCAGCGTCACGATGATCTCGTCCGGATTGGCGAAGATGCCGCGCCGTGGCAGAAGCCGTGCCTGGATCTGTTCGATCAGCAGCGGGTCGTCGCGATCGACCATGTCGGAAGCCCAGTTGCGGATCTCCAGCACGGCCAGCGCCATGCGGTTGCACTCGCGCCACTCAGCGGTTGGGAACAGTGCCGGGTCGAACTGGCCATATACGAATGGATATGACGACTTGATCCAGTTGTCGTGCTTGTTCGGTGGCGGCATGTCGCTGGCAGCGATCTGGCGCAGCTTCTTCCAGTCGATCTCGTTGGCCTGTTCCGGTGCCTTCTGCGGCCGTGCCGGCGTTGCCAGGACCTCCGGGTTCACGAAGTGGCCGCGCCGTTCGCGGGCCACCAGGAAGCCCTGGTCGACGAGTTGCTGGAAGGCAAGCACCACCGTGCCGCGCGCGACGCCGAGCTTTTCGGCAAGGATGCGGCAGGACGGAAGCGGCATGGATGCGGCGATCTGACGGTCGAGAATGGCAGCCACGATTGCCTGACGGATCTGCGCCTGCAGGGTCTGGCCGGACTCAGCCGAAATCCTGAACAGGCCCGACCATATCGCTGTGTCGTTACGCTGTGGCATATTCGGGCGCTCCTCGTTGGTCAGTCTTTTTTGTTTTGTGGACCATTGGACTGTATGATTGGTCCAAGGGTTTGCGCCAATCAATTTTTCTGATCCTTGGGATTTATGCCAGTGATCCTTCATTCCCGCCGGTGAACACCAAAAAGTAGAAATTTCCCGTCCTGGTTGGCGCCATGGCATGTTTGCCCCGACGCGTTTCACGCGGACGCAAAATGTGCGCAAACGCCAACTTGAACCGATTGAAATTCCCCTAGATAAAGCCAGTGCAAATCTCTCGCTTGCCGCAATCGCTCTGTTAGACTGCCGCTGAACCGCCACTCCTCGCCATTTTCCGGAGATCGCCGTGGACCGCACCGCTTTCGACAAACAGCTCGCCGCCCTGCGCGCCCATCGCGCTGCAACCCCAATGAACATGCGCGAGGCCTTCGCCGCCGATCCGGACCGCTTCAAGCGCTTTTCGGCGCTGGACGGCGACATGCTGCTCGATTGGTCCAAATGTGCGGTCGACGAAGAGACGATGAAACTGCTCGAAGGTCTGGCCAGGGCTGCCGACTTCGAGCCGCGGCGCGCCGCGATGTTCGCGGGCAAGCACATCAACATCACCGAAGACCGCGCTGTGCTGCACACCGCGCTGCGCAACCTCGACGGCAAGGGCCTGCATGTCGACGGCCAGGACGTGCAGAAGGATGTCCGTTTGGTGCTCGACGCCATGAGCGTCTTTGCCGATGCCATCCGCTCCGGCAAGGCGACCGGTTACAGCGGCAAGAAGATCACCGATGTCGTCAACATCGGCATCGGCGGTTCGGATCTCGGCCCGGTCATGGCGACGCTGGCGCTTGCTCCGTATCATGACGGGCCGCGCACGCATTATGTCTCCAACATCGACGGCGCCCATATGCACGACACGCTGAAGGGCCTGTCGCCGGAAACGACGCTGTTCATCGTTGCCTCCAAGACCTTCACCACCGTCGAGACCATGACCAATGCCGAGACGGCGCGCAAATGGGTCGAGGCCAAGCTCGGCAAGGAGGCCGTCGGCAAGCACTTTGCCGCCGTCTCCACTGCGCTCGATCTGGTTGCCAAATTCGGCATCGAGAAGGACAGCGTTTTCGGTTTCTGGGATTGGGTCGGCGGGCGTTATTCGGTCTGGGGTGCCATCGGCCTGCCGGTGATGATCGCCATCGGTCCTGCGAACTTCCGCGCCTTCCTGGCCGGCGCGCATGACATGGACGAACACTTCCAGTCGGCGCCGTTGAAGGAGAACCTGCCGGTGCTGCTCGGCCTGGTCGGTTTCTGGCACCGCGTCGTCTGTGGTTATCCGGCTCGCGCCGTCATTCCTTATGATCAGCGCCTGTCGCGCCTGCCGGCCTACCTGCAGCAGCTCGACATGGAATCGAACGGCAAGAGCGTCATGCTGGATGGAGAGAAGGCGGTGACGCTGACCGGACCGCTGGTCTGGGGCGAGCCCGGCACCAACGGCCAGCACGCTTTCTTCCAGCTGCTGCACCAGGGCACCGACATCATCCCGGTCGAGTTCATCGCCGCCGCAGTCGGCCATGAGCCGGACCTCAAGCATCATCACGATCTGCTGCTGGCCAATGTCGTGGCGCAGTCGGAAGCGCTGATGAAGGGCCGTACGCTGGAAGAAGCGCGTGCGCAGATGCTCGCCAAGGGCATGAAGCCGGAGCAGGTCGACAAGATCGCGCCGCACCGCGTCTTTTCCGGCAACCGGCCCTCGCTCACCATCCTCTACCGCAAGCTCGACCCGCGCACCTTCGGCCGGCTGATCGCGCTCTACGAACACCGCGTCTTCGTCGAGGGCACGCTCTACGACATCAATTCCTTCGACCAATGGGGCGTCGAACTCGGCAAGGAACTCGCCACCAGCCTGCTGCCTGTCGTTGAAGGCAAGGAGAATGCCGCCAGCAGAGATGCCTCGACGGCGGGGCTGGTGGAGCATATCCACCGGCTAGCGTCCTGATTCCGAGATTTGTCACCGCTTGATAAAGGTCGCCATTCTGGCGGCCTTTGTTTATTTAGGCGGTGAACGAATAGCAGAATCGCTGGGACCCCGGCAGGTTGAGGTCCCGGCGTCGTCCGATCTCGAATTTGGCCCGCTTGCAGTTCAAAGCGCGACAAATATCGAAGTCGCGACACCAGGCAGACAGGAGTGAAGGGTTTGGCGGGCATCAAGGGCATCCTTTTCGACAAGGACGGAACACTGATCGACTTCCACGCCACCTGGGCGGGCGTGGCCGATCGCATGGCGCTGGAAGCGGCGAATGGCGACCGCGCCAAGGCCGACGATTTGCTGGCCAAGGCCGGCTATGACCCGGAAACAAAAGGCTTCAAGCCGGACTCCGTCTTCGCCGCCGGCACCAATGCCGACATCATCGCGCTGTGGTTCCCCGAATTGTCGGCCGCCGAGCAGCGTGACGCGCTGGATCATTTCAACGCCATCAGCACCGAACAGGGGTCGGCGCTGGCAGTGCCGCTGCCCGGCATTGCCGAGTCGCTTGCCGCGCTGCACGCGAAATCCTACCGCCTGGGCGTCGCCACCAACGATTCCACCGCCGGCTGCGAGCGCACGCTGTCGGCCATCGGCATGGCGCAGCTGTTCGACGCCGCCTATGGCTACGACGCTGTCGCCAACCCGAAGCCCGCGCCCGACGCGGTCATCGCCTTCTGTGACCTCACCGGCCTGAAGCCCTCCGAGATCGCCATGGTCGGGGACAACCGGCACGACCTCGACATGGCCCGCGCCAGCGGCTGCGGCCTGGCCGTCGGCGTGCTGTCGGGCACCGGCACACGCGAGTCGCTCGCGCCACTGGCCGATGTGGTGCTGGCTTCCGTTGCAGATCTGCCGGCGTTTCTCGCTGGGAGAGGGTGAGCGATCAGGGAAGTCTTTTCTCTCCTTGTGGTCTGGCGAGAACCATAACTTTTCTCCCGAGTTTGACGCTGCCCCTCATCGCCCTGCCGGGCACTTCTCCCCGTAAACGGGGAGAAGGACGCTGATCGCGCCGACGGTGCTCGTTCGGCAACGCTGGCGATTGGCGAAATCCCGGGCGGGAGCGATCCTCTCCCCGTTCAACGGGGAGAGGGTGCCGGTAGGCGGGTGAGGGGCGGCGCTGACGGTCGGTATTCACCGCAGCCTTTTCTCAGCTATTCGCCGCCCAATTGGACGCGCATTATTCGTCGGATATTTGCCAAAGGCAGTTCAACGATGCACGACCCTTTCCAGCACGCCACCCTGGGCGTCGGCGTCTTCTACCGTGATCCATGGGCTGCGCTCGAATGGCTCGAGCGAGCCTTCGGTTTCCGGCGCAGCATGCTGGTCACCGATCCATCTGGCCGGCTGGTGCATTCCGAAATGCGCTTCGCCGACGCCTATATCGTCGTCGACCATGAATGGTCTGACGATGTTGCCAGTCCTGTTTCGGTTGGCGGCAGGAACACACAGCTTGTCTATCTCAAGCTGTCCGGTGGGTTGGACGAGCATTGTGAACAGGCACGTCTCGCTGGGGCCGAGATCATGCAGGAGCCTGCCGATCAGTTCTATGGCGAGCGCACCTACCGGGCGCGTGATCCGGAAGGTCATGTCTGGACCTTCGCCGAAACCGTGCGGCATGTCCCCCGTGACGAAGCGGAACGACTGAGCAACTGCCGGATCGACGGCTGGCACCGGGAATAGCCAGGCTATCGCCTTTTGCGCGCCACTTCCTTTGAAACATCCGTCACATTCCTCTGGCTTGATGGCCGCGGATCGGAGATTGTCGGCGTCTCGGTTGCGTCGGCAGGTGCCGGCGAGCAGGGCGATCGGGCAGGCCAATGTCAGCAAGCAGGATGGAACTATGCAGATCGGAATGATGGGACTGGGCAGGATGGGCGCCAACATGGTCAGGCGCCTGCAGCGCGACGGCCATGAATGCGTCGTCTACGATATCAATCCGGCCAGCGTCGAAGCCCTGGTCAAGGAAGGGGCGACCGGCGCGGGTTCGCTGGAAGACTTCATCGGCAAGCTGGCCAAGCCGCGTGCCGTCTGGCTGATGCTGCCTGCTGCGATCACCGGCAAGGTCGCCGACCAGGTCGCTGCCCTTCTCGACAAGGGTGACATCATCATCGACGGCGGCAATTCCAACTATCGCGATGCCGTCGATCTCGCCGCCCGCTATGCCGAAAAGGGCCTGGCCTTCGTCGATGTCGGCACCAGCGGCGGCGTCTGGGGCCTGGAACGCGGCTACTGCCTGATGATCGGCGGCCCCGACGCGGCGGTGAAACATCTCGATCCGATCTTCGCCTCGCTGGCGCCCGGTGCGGACAATGGCGCAACGCCCGACAAGGCCGCCGGCACCGCACCCTTCGGCTACCTGCATTGCGGCCCGAGCGGTGCCGGTCACTTCGTCAAGATGGTGCACAACGGCATCGAGTACGGCGTCATGGCCGCTTATGCCGAGGGCGTGAACATCCTCAAGGCCGCGAATTCCGGCAAGGCCAAACGCAGCGCCGATGCCGAGACGACGCCTTTGTCCGAGCCGCAATATTACCAATTCGACATCGACCTGCCGGCAGTCACCGAAGTGTGGCGGCATGGTTCGGTCATCGGCTCCTGGCTGCTCGATCTCACCGCCGGCGCGCTCAAGGCGGATCCGGCGCTGGCAGGTTACGGCGGCCGCGTCTCGGATTCCGGCGAAGGCCGCTGGACGCTGAAGGCCGCCATCGACACCGGCGTGCCGGCGCCTGTGCTTTCGGCCGCGCTGTTCGACCGCTTCTCCTCGCAGGGCGAGTCGGCCTTCGCCGACAAGCTTCTGTCCGCCATGCGTTATGCCTTCGGCGGCCATCTCGAAAAGCCGAAGGCTTGAGGAGTTAGCGATCATGGCAGCAGCGGCTGAAACCCGATCGGATGTGCTTGTGCTGTTCGGCGCCACCGGCGACCTGGCGCACAAGAAGATCTTCCCGGCGCTCTATTCGATGGTGGAACGCAACCACCTGAAGGAACCGATCATCGGCATCGCCTATGACGACTGGACGGTGGAGAAGCTGGCCGAACGCGCGCATGACGGCATCAAGGCGGCCCTCGGCAAGGTGGACGAGAAAGTGTTCGCCAGGCTGGTCGGGCTGTTGCGCTATGTCAGCGGCGATTACCGCAACCAGGAAACCTTCGACAAGCTGAAGGAAGAACTCAACGGCTTCCGCCACCCGCTCTATTATCTCGCCGTGCCACCTTCGATGTTCGAGCCGGTGGTGCAGGGGCTCGAACAGTCGGGTGGTGCCGTCGGCGCCAGGCTGATGGTGGAAAAGCCGTTCGGGCGCGACCTGCAGTCGGCGCGCTGGCTGAATCGTGTCCTGCACATCGTCTTCGACGAGAACTCGATCTTCCGCATCGACCACTATCTCGGCAAGGAAGCGATCCAGAACCTGCTTTATTTCCGCTTCGCCAATTCCTTCCTGGAGCCGATCTGGAACCGCAATTACGTCGAGAGCGTGCAGATCACCATGGCCGAGAATTTCGGCGTGCAGGGGCGCGGCAAGTTCTATGACGAGGTCGGTTGCATCCGCGACGTCATCGAGAACCATCTGCTCAACATCATGCTTCTGTTGGCGATGGAGCCGCCGTCGGGCCGTTCGGCGGAGGACCTGATCGACGAGAAGGTGCAGGTGCTGAAGGCGGTGCGCACGCTGACCAGGGACGATGTGGTACGCGGACAGTTTGCCGGCTATCTGCAGGAGCCGGGCGTGGCGCCGGGCTCGACCGTCGAGACCTTCGCTGCCGTGCGCTTCTTCGTCGACACCTGGCGCTGGCAGGACGTGCCTTTCTTCATCCGCGCCGGCAAGAACCTGCCGGTGCGCGCCACCGAAGTCGTCGTCCGACTGAAACGGCCGCCGCTCGATGTCTTCGACAAGATCGCGTCGGACGAGGCCAACTATGTGCGGTTCCGCATCAACCCGGAAATCTCCATCAGCATCGGCGCCCGCCGCAAGCAGGCCGGTGACGAGATGGTCGGCGAGCAGGTCGAGCTTTCGGCTGTCGACGATTCCGCCGGTGACATGGAGCCGTATGAGCGCCTGATCGGCGATGCCATGAACGGCGACGTGCGCCTGTTCACCCGGCAGGATGCTTCCGAAGCTGCCTGGCGCATCGTCGGTCCGATACTTGACGACAAGAGCCAGCCGGCGATCTACGAGCCGGGCACCTGGGGGCCGGCCGAAGCCATGGCCAGGTTCGGACCGCCGAATGGCTGGGTCGACCCGGCAAAATAGAGCCTGGCAAACAGGGTTGTATCACAGAAAAAGGCCGGGACGCCTGGCGTCCCGGCCGAAGCAGAGGCTGAAAAGCCTCTCGGGAGGGAAGAACACAACCGGTGGTACGGGAGGAATCACCGGATGATTATTTCAGCTTGCAGCAAGATTCTTGCGTGCGCGAAGCATGAGATTCTGTTCTTGAGACAATCCACGCAAAAATTGGCGTTATTCTTCCGAGCAATCGCAGGTGGCGTGGAAACTGAGTCTTTCCGCCTCTTTGTTTTGTCGCATGATTTTCAATGCGAAAGCTGCAGCTTTCGCATCATGCTCCGAGGTTGAATTAGCTCTCCTGAATAAACGAAAAGACAGTTGCCGGGGTGGCTGCGTCTGCAGTGCCGAAGTCGGTCACATGGTATTCGGCGATCATCCTGAGCCGCCTGTGCGGCAGGTGGGCTCGGCCGGGATCGCCGACCAGCACCATGATGCCTGCTGTGAGGCAGCGATCGAGGAATGCGGTGACGCGGCGGGCCAGCCGGCTTTCATAGAACAGGTCGCCGACCATCAGAAGGTCGACATGTGGAGGCTCTCCACATGTCAGGTCTGCAAGCAGAGGCTCGACCGTCACATCGTTCAGGAAGGCGTTGAGGCGCGTCGCGGCGATCGCATGCGCATCGATGTCCGCCGCCATCACCCTGCCGGCGCCGGCCTTGGCCGCGGCGATGGCGACGAGGCCGGAGCCGGTGCCGAGGTCGAGCACGGTGCGGCCCTGCACGGTGTCGGGATGGTCGAGCAGGTGGCGGGCCAGCACCGCGCCGCCGGCCCATCGATAGGCCCAGTAGGGCGAGAGCCTGCTGCGCTGTTCGGTCAGGCGGCGCAGCCCGCTGCCCGGATGCGCGCCATGCAGCCGGATTTCCGGAATGCCCGGAACTGGTGCGACCGGCAGGTTGGCGGCAATGAAGGCAACGATGTTGTCCGTCGCGACGGTGGGCTCGTTCGGCTGGGGTGTCAGGGCGCTCATGCGGGCAAAGCTAGACCGTCGCCCGCCGTCACGCCATGAAGATCAGGCCCATGCCGGCTACCACCAGTGCGGCACCTGCCCAGGCGCCAGCCGCCGGCCGTTCTCCGGTGCGCAGCCACAGCAGCGGCAGTATGATGACGGGCGAGGTTGCCGACAATGTGGAGACGATACCGACCTTGCCGCCGGAAAGGGCGAAGAGCAGCAACGTCATGCCGATCGCCAGCGCCAGGATACCGGTCAGCGCGGTCATGATCGCCACCTTCCAGGTCAGCGGATTCTTGGGTTTCAGTGCGGGAATGGGCAGCTGGATCATGACGGTGAGGAAGGCGGCAGCGATACCGACCCTGAGCATCGAAGCGACAAAGGGGTCGATGCCGGTTTCCATCACCGGCCGTGCGATGATCGAACCGATGGCCTGGCCTGTCGCGGCGCCCAGTCCGAGCGCCACGCCGATCCAGAGCGGACCTTTCACCGTTTCCCATTGATGCAGCTGCGCGCGGCGTTTTCCGAACAGGATGGCCAGCAGCACGCCGGCGACGACCAGCGCCATGCCGGCGATCGCTTTCATGGTCAGGGTTTCGCCGAGCAGCAGCCAGCCGAGGATCGCAGCAATCGGCGCATTGAGCGCAAACAGGATGCCGGAGCGGCGCGGACCGACACGGTTCAGCGTGGCAAACAGCAGCGTGTCGCCGATGAAGATGCCGATGAAGCCGGAGGCAAGGAGCGGCAGCACATTGGCTGCCTCGAGCTCGCGCCAGGAGCCGGTCGCCAGCACATAGAGCGCCAGCATGACGGTGACGAAGATCTGGCGCAGGCGGTTGAAAGCCGGCGCGCCGAGATGGCCGGCCGGTCCCGCCGAGATGATGCCGGTCAGCGCCCAGCAGGTTGCGGCGCCGAGGGCTGCGAGTTCATGGATGGGCATCGGTCCTCGGTCGGTTGGGGCGGAAAAGCAGCGTCAGCGGGCCGCGACGCCTTAAAAGCGACAGGCCAGGCATTCGTCAGCAAGGACATACTCGGCTTTCCAGTAGTGCGGGTCGCCGATCTCACGGAATTCGACACCATCCGCAAGTGGGTAGCTGGAGTGGAACTGTTGCGCCAGCATCACCAGCAGACGGCACTGCGGAGGCCATTCGCCGATCTCGACGATCGTGTTGCCGCGAGCAAGCTCGGCCTCGAGGATGGCTTGCAGCGGCGATGCCATCGTCACGACCAGCCGGCTGCCTTTCCCGTCGGGTCCGCGCATGTTAAGCCTCGGTCTCGTGGGATAACCGAAGCATAGCCTCGAAACCCGATACGCAACACCACGCCGTATCGGAGGGTCTTCCGGAGCGGCGAAACGCGCAACGGAATGGGCTCATGGACCTTCGGATATTCTTGCTGGCTTTGGCGACCTTCGCCACCGGCACTGCGGAAAACATCGTCATCGGTATCCTGCCGGATGTCGCTTCAGGCCTTGATATCTCGATCGGCCTTGCCGGCCAACTGACGGCTGCCTTCTCGATCACCTTTGCACTCGCCGCTCCGCTGGCGCTCTTCATGGCGACGCGGCTGGAACGCAGGACCATGCTGGGTCTGGCACTGCTCGTGTTCCTGGCCAGCAATCTGCTGGCCGCGGCCAGCGCCAGCTATGCCGTCCTGTTCGTCGCCCGCATCGGCATGGCCGCTGCCAGCGCAGCCGCCTGCCTCGTCGCGACGATGCTGGCGACCGAACTGGCCGGGCCAGCCATGCGCGGCAGGGCGATCGGCATCATCTTCATGGGGATCAGCGGTTCCATGGTGCTCGGCGTGCCGGCGGGAATGCTGATCGGCGGCCATTTCGGCTGGCGCGCGGTTTTTGTCGCGCTTGCCCTGCTTGCCGTGGCCGTGTTCCTCATCTGCCAGCGCACGCTGCCGACGGTGGGGCACGGCCGGCCGACGGCATCGGGCTATCGGCAGCATCTGCGCTCCTTGCCACTGGTTGCCGCCCAGTCTGTTTCGATCCTGATGATCGGTGGCCATTTCATGCTGTTCGCCTATCTGGCGCCCTACCTCACCGAGGTGGTGGGCGTCGCACCGGGCAATGTCGTGCTGTTCTTTCTCGCCTTCGGGATCGCCGGCGTCTGCGGCGGTTACTGCGGCGGCTGGCTGGCCGATGGCGTCGGGCCGCGTTTCGCCATCGTGGCGACGCCGCTCGCCTATCTGGTCGCGCTTCTCGCCATACCGTTCGCGGCGGAGATACCCGGGCTCTTCATCATCGCGATGATGATCTGGGCAATGATCAGCTGGATGATCTCGCCTGTCGTGCAGAGTTTCCTGATCGCGACGGGACCACAGACGGCGGAAGCCGGCGTCGGCCTCAACCTGTCGGCCATGCATGTCGGTGTCGGCCTTGGCACGGCACTGGGTGGCTCCGCGCTGGCCTGGCTGCCTTTGCAGAGCCTGCCCTGGCTGGGTGGGTTGCTGGCGGCTGCAGCTGTGACCGCGGCCTTTGTCGCCGTGCACCGCAGCGCGCAGACGTGGATCACGCAGCCGGACCTCTGAATATTTTCGCTGCGGATCGTCATCCTGGCATCGCCGCCGGCTTTTCTAACAGTTGACGCAAAACGCGCCTTTTATTTTAACGTCTGGGCAAGTGGCGAACCCGTAGGAGGGGGCTTCGCCCGGGACATTGTGATGAAACTCGACTTCCTGACGCTTTACATCGTCATCCTGCTCAACTCGCTGACGGTGGCCGTCATCTGGGGCGCGATCGCCTATCGCTACCGCAATTTCGCGGCGGCGCGCGTGTGGCTGGCCGGCTGTGTGCTGTCCACCATCGGCGGCTGCGTGCTGGCGCTGCAGGGCAATGAGGGCAGCTATGTGCCGGCCGTGGTCGGCAACGGCTTCGTCATCTTCGGCTTCTGCATGTTCTGGGTCGGCGTGCGCGTCTTCTACGGCCAGTCCGGCGGGCTGAAGGCAAGCGTGGCCATCACTGCCGCCAGCCTGCTCCTGTTGCTGCTGCTGTTCGGCAGTCTGCAGGGCCGCAATCTCGTCTATGCCGGCGGCCAGTCGGTGCCTCTGGTGCTTGCCGCCTGGTACCTGCTGCGCTGGCATCGCAAGGATCTCGGCGCGATGATCGCTGCCACCGCCATGATCGTCGGCATCCTGGGTCATCTCATCGAAAGTGCCCTGAACGTCGGGCTGATGCTGGGTCATGTCGACCAGGACTTCTACACCACGGTGGAATCCTACGCGCTGCTGTGCGTGATCTTCTCGGGCGTGGTGTGGAATTTCGGCTTCACCGTCATGTCGATCGGGCGGCTGCGCGAGGAGCTTGCCGAACTTGCCCAGACCGATGATCTCACCGGCGTTCCCAATCGCCGCCATTTCCTGGCCTTGCTGGAAGCCGAGGACAAACGCACGCGCCGCACCGGCCGCCACTTCTCGCTGATGCTGATCGACATCGACCATTTCAAGCGCTTCAACGACACCCAGGGCCATGCCTTCGGCGACCGCATCCTGCGCCAGTTCGCCGAGATCGCCAGGGCGATGATACGCGGCAGCGATACCGTTTTCCGGCTTGGCGGCGACGAGTTCGCGATCTTGTTGCCGGAAACGACCGCGCGCCAGGCGGAAAAGGTCGCTTCCGTTCTCGTCGCCACCGTGCGCGAAGGCAGCGGCAAGGCGGAAGACGAGGAACGCTTCACCATCAGCGTCGGCATCGCGGAGTGGACGCCGGACATCTATGTCGCCGCTGTCGACCTCACCGCCAGGGCGGACGAGGCGCTCTATCGCGCCAAGGAAGCCGGTCGCAACGGCTATGCCATTTCCGGCATGAAGAACCGCAGGCCGCCGGGGCAAAGCCACCTCAAGCTGGTGGTTTCTTAAGAGGGTTATCCCCTTCTCCCCTTGTGGGAGAAGGAAACGGTGTCCTAGCCAAAGCGCTCCCGGTATTCGCTCGGCGTGATGCCGAGCGTGCGTATGAAAGCGCGGCGCAGTCCCTGCAGGTCGCCGAAGCCGCTGCTTGCGGCGATGCTTTTCATCGGCTGGCCACCGTCTTCCAGCATGCGTTTGGCGGCTTCGAGCCGCAGCGCCTCCATGGCGGCGGCCGGCGTCTGGCCGACTGCGGCATGGAACTTGCGGGCGAAGCTGCGCGGGCTCATCGCGGCGCGCTCCGCCAGCGCGTCGACCGACAGGTCTTCGGCGAGATTGTCCGCAGCCCAGGCGATCAGCTGCGAGAAGGCCTCGCTGCCCTGCAAGGCTAGCGTGGAACTGAACTGCTTCTGGCCGCCCGGCCGGCGCAGGAACACCACCAGTGCCTTTGCCACCATCATGGCGAGGCCGCGGCCATGATCCTGCTCGACCAGATGCAAGGCGAGGTCGATGCCGGCGCTGACCCCGGCCGAGGTCCAAACCGGCCCGTCCTGCTGGTAGATCAGATCCGGCACGACGGTGGTGGAAGGGTAACGCGCCTTCAGCATGTCCGTGGCGCGCCAGTGCGTGGTTGCCTTGCGCTCGTCCAGCAGTCCGGCGGCACCCAGCAGGAAGGCGCCGACGCAGACCGAACAGATGCGCCGCGCCCGGCCGGCATTCTGCGCCAGCCAGTCGACAAGCGGCGGCTCCGCATCGTCCTCCAGGCTGGAACGGCCGCCCGGCACGACGATGGTGTCGACCGTGTGCATGTCGACCTCGGCAAGCGTTTGCGTGCCGATCGTCAGGCCCGAGCGCGTACGCACCATGCCGCCGGCGATCGATGCCACCACGATCGTGTAGATCGGCTGGCCGCCGCTTTGTTCGGTCGCGCTCGATGCGGTCGAAAACACCTGGATCGGACCGATGAGATCGAGATCGGTCACGCCGTCGAAAGCGAGGAACAGGATGGTTTTTGGCATTATGGCAGGAAATGAAGCTTCATTGTCATCCTGCCAAATAGCATGATCGTCTAGACACGTCTCCAACAAATACCGCCGGCAACCGGGCCCCCAATTCCGGCTTGCTGGGCAATCACCTCTTCCTCGCCCGGCGAGGGAGAGGTGATGAGCACAATGGCGCGACGCAGACGCGAAGCGCCTCGCGAGGACCAAAGAAGGACGACGGGCATGCAGAGACGTGACGTGTTGCAGATGCTGGCGCTGGCTGCGCTCACGGCACCGGCCCTGCGGGTGCAGGAAGCCGCGGCCGCGATCAAATTCGACCCGAAAGCGCCGAAGCCGACATTCGTCATGCTGGTGCATCCCGACATGGTGCTGCTCGATCTCGTGCCGGCGCTGACCGCCTTCAAGCTCACCATGGGCGACGTGCAGCTGGTGTGGAAGGATCGCAACCCTGTGTCGACCGATGTCGGCGTCGACGTCCGCCCGACCGCGACCCTTGCCGAGGCCCATCCCGCGCCCGACGTTCTCTACATTCCGGGCGGCATCAGGGGCACCGTCGCCTGCATGCAGGACCCGGAGGTGATCGCCTTCGTCGAAAAGACCGGTGCTTCGGCACACTTCGTCACCAGCGCCTGCACCGGCTCGCTGCTGCTCGGCGCGGCCGGGCTTCTCGAGGGCTACCGCGCCACCGGCCACTGGCAGTCCCGGCATGTGCTGCCGCATCTCGGCGCCATTCTCGAAGACGGGCGCGTGGTGCGTGACCGCAACCGTATCACAGCCGGCGGCGTCACCGCCGGGCTCGATTTCGGCCTCGTCGTCGCCTCGCTCGTCCGCGATGAGGAATGGGCGAAATCAATCCAGCTGATCCTGGAATATGCGCCGGAGCCTCCCTTCGACGCGGGCACGCCGGTCCGCGCCGGCACGGAGATCACCGCGCAGGTTTCCGATCTCCTGAAGCCGAGTCTCGGGCCTCTCGACAAGGCGGTGGCGCAGGCGCGCAAGCGGCTGCAGCTGTAGGCCCGTCAAGGCACGAAGCGCTTCGGTGCTTGCCGGCGGCCTTCATTTTGAACTCCGAAACGCCGTATTGACAGGGTTTCGATGCCCGTCTAACGTTTCGTTCGCCTGTTAAGCAGGCAGGTGGCAACGGGGCCACCCAATCAGATCAAGGCAAGAAGGCCTCCCTTTGACTTCGGAAACGAAGCCATCGGGAGGCCTTTGTCGTTTTGGCGATACCGACCGAGATGCCGATGGGGAACCGGCGCCGGACGGCTATGACAAGGGGCTTGCGCCGGCGAACCGTCAGTGGTTCACGCCGCGCGCCTTTCTGACCATGGCCTGAATGCGCTTCCACCGGGGAAAGCGGGTGAGGACAAGGATGTCCAATCGCGACGACTGCCGCACACGCAACGCGATTGACCCCTGGGAGGGTGGCATGAACAACAAGACGGAGATCGAGACGCTCGACAGCGTCGATCACATATTGGGTGAAGAATACGAACATCAGCCCGTGCCGATGGCGGCGCGGCGCTCGACCTTTTCGGTGACGACGGTCTGGATCGGCTTTCCGATGATCATCACCGGCGCCATGACCGGCTCGATACTCGTGCTCGGCATGGGCTTCACCAGCGCATTGTGGGCGATGGTGATCGGCAACCTCATCATGTTCGCCTATGTCGGCGCGCTCGGGCTTCTTGGCACCAACCGCGGCATGAACTTCGCGCTGCTGGCCTCGATCGTGTTCGGCCGCAAGGGTTATGTCTTCGCCTCCGGCCTGCTGTCGACGCTGCTGCTCGGCTGGTATGCCGTGCAGACCGGCATCACCGGCGCGCTGATCAGTTCGGCCTATGACCTCAACTATGTGGCCATGACCATCATCGCCGGCCTGCTCTACATCGGCATCACCTTCGTCGGTGTGCACGGGCTGCATCTGGTCGGCCTGGTTTCGGTGCCGCTCTTCGTCATCCTCGGCGGCTGGGTGGTCTTCGATGCCGCTTCCGCCACCAGCTGGCAGGCGATCCTCGCCTATCCCGGCAACAATGGCGCGGCCACCATGTCGATGGGCGTCGGGCTCACCGTCGTCATCGCGCTGTTCATCGATGCCGGCACGGTGAGCGCCGACTTCAACCGCTGGGCCAAGGACGGCAGGGCCTCGCTGATCGCGACCTTCAGCGCCTTCCCGTTCGCCAACCTGATCGCCATGCTGGTCGGCGGCATCATGACGGCGGCCCTTGCCGTTCCGAATGCCAATCCGTTCGGCGCCGACAACATGTTCGGCTACATCAACGGCAAGCAGGTGGCCTTCCTCAGCGCGCTCGCCTTCGTCTTCCTCTACCTCAACCTTGGCTCGGTCTGCGCACACTGCCTCTACAATGCCGCCACCGGCTGGTCGCGCATCTTCCACACCCGCATGCGCGTGATGGCCGTCATCCTCGGCGCCATCGGCATTGTGGTCGCGGCCGGCAATGTCTGGGCCTTCTTCATCCAGTGGCTGTCGCTGCTCGGCATCCTGGTTCCGCCGATCGGCGCGATCATCCTGGTCGACCAGTATCTGGCCCGCAAGAATGCCGAGATCGATCGTGATTGGCGCCCGACCGCCTTCATTGCCTGGATCATCGGCTCGGCGGTGGCCGTCATCGTCGAATTCTACCTGCCGCATTTCTCGACCGCCATCAGCGCGGCGCTCGCCGGCGGCATCGCCTATGCGGCGCTCTCGCTGCGCGCGTCGCCGGAGCGGGCAACCGCATGATTTTCGGGCGGGGCCGACGAACAGGCCTCGCCCGCCTTCTGTTCGCAAGTAAAGGAAACTGCCTGATGCCTGACTATGAGATCTACTCGCTGGGCGATTTTGTCCTGCAACGCGGGGCGACGCTGCGCGACGCCAAGCTTGCCTACAAGACCTTCGGCAAGCTGAACGCCAAGAAGGACAACGTCGTCGTCTTCCCGACCTGGTACTCCGGCCAGCACGTCGACAATGAATGGCTGATCGGCAAGGGCATGACGCTCGACCCGGCCAAGTATTTCATCATCATCCCGAACATGTTCGGCAACGGGCTGTCGTCGTCGCCCAGCAACACGCCGGAACCCTATAACAAGTCGCGCTTTCCTCAGGTGACGGCCTATGACAACGTTCGTGCCCAGCACCAGCTGGTCACCGAGAAGTTCGGCGTCAAGAAACTGAAGCTGGTGGTCGGCTGGTCGATGGGCGCCTTGCAGACCTTCCACTGGGGGGCGATGTATCCCGACATGGTCGAGCGCATCGCGCCGTTCTGCGGCTCCGCCAAATGCTCGCGCCATAATTTCGTGTTCCTGGAAGGCGTCAAGGCAGCACTCACCGCCGACTCCGCCTGGAACAATGGCTGGTACGACAACAAGCCGGAGAAGGGTCTGCGCGCCATGGCCCGCGTCTATGCCGGCTGGGGCTTCTCGCAGGCGTTCTATCGTCAGGAACTCGACCTCAAGGCGCTCGGCCATTCCTCGCTGGAGGATTTCCTGGTCTCCTTCTGGGAGGGCTTTTTCCTGCCCAAGGACGCCAACAACCTTTTGACCATGCTGTGGACCTGGCAGAACGGCGACATCAGCGACAACGAGCTTTACAAGGGCGATTTCAGGAAGGCGCTCAAGGCCATCAAGGCCAAGGCCTTCGTCATGCCCGGCCGTACCGATCTCTACTTCCCGCCGGAAGACAGCGAATTCGAAGTGGCCAACATGCCGAACGCCAAATTCCTGCCGTTCGAGTCGGTCTGGGGGCACTTTGCCGGCGGGCCGGGAACCAGCCCGAACGACGTCAAGTTCCTCGACGGCAAGCTGAAGGAACTTATGGCCAGTTGACCCGTGAAGCGGCCGGCCGCAAGCTGCGCGGCCGGCCGCAGCTGAATGCCAATGAAACAAGAGCCTGATGCGCAACAAGCGAAAATCGCGAGTGCATCAGGCAAAAAACAAACCAAGCGGCACTGGGGAATCGTGGGAGCGTATATTGACGAGATCAAGCAATACCTCCGAACCGTGGCGCGTCGGCGTCCTCTTCTCGCGAACCGGCTTCATGGCCGTGATCGAGGAGACGCAGCTGCGTGGCACGCTGACGGCGATCGAAGAAATCAACGCCGCCGGCGGCGTCAACGGTCGTCCGCTCGAGCCGGTCGTCTACGACCCCGGCTCCGAGGCGAGCGCCTTCGGCCGCTATGCCAAGAAGCTGATGGTCGAAGACGGCGTTTCGACCATCTTCGGCTGCTACACCTCATCCAGCCGCAAGGCGGTGCTGCCGGTGGTCGAAAGGCTGAACGGGCTGCTGTGGTATCCGACGCTTTATGAGGGGTTCGAGTTCTCGCCCAATGTCATCTACACCGGTGCGACGCCGAACCAGAACAGCGTCGAGCTCTGCCGCATCCTGATGGAGCGCTACGGCACCCGCTTTTATTTCATCGGCGCCGACTACATCTATCCGCGCGAATCCAACCGCATCATGCGCGAATTGATCCGCAACAGCGGCGGCACGGTCGTCGGCGAATCCTATGTGCGCATGGGCGCCTCGCGGGAGGAGTTCCTGCCGGTGATGCGCGACGTCAAGCGCGCCCAGCCCGATGTCATCTTCTCCACCGTCGTCGGCGATGGAACAGTCTATCTCTACCAGGCCTATGCCGATCTCGGGCTCGACCCCAAGGTCATGCCGATCGCGTCGCTGACCACCACGGAAGCAGAGATCCGCGCTATGGGCTTTGACGTCGGCGAGGGCCACATCACCGCGGCACCCTATTTCCAGGGCGTCGGCAACGAGCGCAACTCGTCTTTCGTGCGCGATTACAAGAAACGCTACGGCGATGACGAGCCGACCAACATGTGCCTGGAAGCTTCCTATTTCCAGGTCAACGCCTTCGCCAAGACGCTGGAACAGACCAACTCGATGGACACCGAGATCCTGCGTGCTTCAGTGATGGGATCGGAGTTCGAAGCGCCGCAGGGCGATGTCGCCATCAATCCGATCTGGGGTCACGCCGACCTGTGGACGCGTATCGGCCGGGCCAACCGGCAAGGCCAGTTCGATCTTGTTTATGAATCGCCATCCTGCGTCCTCTCCGACCCCTATCTGCTGGGGTACGGACGCAGTCTTGGCCAGAAGAATCTCGAGCTCGCATAGGCGGCGGCGGGGAGGAACAGACAGTGCAGGAAACCATCGACATCGCAAGATTTGCCCGCGAACGGCAGGGCGCAGGCACCAAGAAGGACGCGGGTGGCCGCGACGCGCCCTCCGGTCCGTCATCGTCGCGTTCGTTCTGGAATCTCAAGGTTGCGGTCATCGTCGACCGCAACGACGACGGCGAACGGCTGATCCGCGAACTGCAGCGCCTGCGCTGCGACGTACATCACGAATGGCCGATGCCCTCGCAGATACCGGCGCAGTACGACGTCGTCTTCTGCGTGCTTTCACCAGACCTGCCGCAACGCCTGCCCTGGATCCCGGGAGAGCCTGCCTCAGCACTGGTGGTCATCGATCCTGGCGCCGGCATGCTCGATCTCAACCTGCTGCACAATTGTGCGGCGCACGGCGTGCTGCACTACCCGGTGACGTCGCGTTCGGTGCAGTCGACCCTGGCGCTGGCGCGCGGGCATTTCCTCTACGAGCGCCGGCTGCGTGGACGCATCGAAAAGCTGGACGAGAGCCTGCGCACCATGCGCAGCGTCGAGCGGGCGAAGTCGTTGCTTATGCGGCTAAAGAACGTCAGCGAGGAAGAGGCCTACAACTACCTCCGGCGCCAGGCGATGGAACGGCGCGTGACGATCGGCGCGGTGGCCAGTGCCATCATTGACTCCTACGAACTTCTTGGCTAGCGTTCGGGTATCGGCAGCAACGACGCTGCCGGCGAAATAAAGGTAACGGAACCTCACGACTTTCGCGGAAGCGGGACGTGGGGTTTTTTGTTGCGTACGACCTTACTCTAGCGAGCCCTTGGCGGGTTCGCAGCGGCGTCGCTGCCGCGAAAAACAACAGGGCAATACGGCCTCGAAACGGTCTGCTTCGGCAGCTCGCTTCGGGGCCTTTTTTGTTTTCAGGGGAGAAGAAGGTGAAAAGCAATCGTCGCAGTTTTCTGAAGGCCACTGCCGCTTTCGGCACCGTGTCCCTCGTCGGTTTCCCGCATATCTGGAGCAAGAATTCGTCGCTGGCCTATGCCGCCGACGGCGAGATCAAGGTGGGCGTGCTGTTCTCGCTCACCGGTACCACCGCCATCATCGAGGAGTCGCTCAACAAGGCGACGATCATGGCGATCGAGGAGATCAATGCCGCCGGTGGCATCAACGGCAGGAAGCTCGTGCCGGTGGTCGAGGACCCGGCCTCCGATCCGGCGACCTTCGCCGAAAAGGCCCGCAAGCTGGTGCTGTCCGACAAATGCGTCTCGGTGTTCGGCTCCTACACCTCGGCCAGCCGCAAGGCGGTGCTGCCGGTGTTCGAGAAGCAGAACAATCTCTACTGGTACCCGACCCTCTATGAGGGCCGCGAATGCTCGAAGAACGTCATCTACACCGGCGCCGTGCCCAACCAGCAGCAGGACGACTTCGTGCCGTGGCTGGTCGAGAAGTTCGGCAAGCGCTGGTACCTGATCGGCTCGAACTACATCTACCCGAAGGAAGAGAACAACTACTGCAAGAAGCTGCTGGCCGAGCTCGGCGCAGAGGTGGTCGCCGAGGAGTATGTACCGCTCGGCCATTCCGAGTTCTCGTCCGTCATCAACAAGCTGAAGGCCGAGAAGCCGAACGTCATCTTCTCCACCGTGGTCGGCGATTCCGTGGTCGCACTGCACCGCCAGTACCATGCCGCCGGCCTCGATCCCGAGAAGATGCCGATGGCAAGCCTCACCACCTCCGAGAACGAAGTGGCGGCGATGGGCGGCGAGGCGGCCGCCGGCCACTTCACCTCGGCGCCCTACTTCATGGTGTGGGACTCGCCCGAGAACCACAAATTCGTCGATGCCTACAAGAAGCGCTGGGGCGGCGACAAGGTCACCCACTTCGTGTCCGAACCGTCCTATTTCCAGATCTACCTGTTCAAGCAGGCGGTCGAGAAACTGGCCGGCTCCGACATCTCGCCCAACGCCATCCGTGAGGCGGTGAAAGGCCAGGAACTGGTGGCGCCGCAGGGCAAGGTCCGCGTCGAGCCGGAGAACCTGCACAGCTGGCTGTGGCCGAAGATCGGCCAGTGCCAGGCCGACGGCCAGTTCAAGATTCTGAAGCAGTCGGCCAACTGGCTCGAGCCGTCGCCCTACAAGGCCTACCCCAACCAGCACTGCACGGCCGAAGGCCTCAAGCAGAGCTGATTGCCTGCGCACCGGCCCCGAAAATCGGTTCCGATTTTCGGAAAGCGCGATGCGCAACTTGAAGCAATCGGTGGCGGGCTTCGCACCGCCCCGTCCCCTCTTTCCCGGAAGAAGCGGCGACATGGAAATCTTCGTCTCCCAGATCATGACGGGCCTGAGCATCGGCTCCATCCTGCTGTTGGTCGCGCTCGGCCTCGCCATCATCTATGGCGTTACCGGCGTCATCAACCTTGCCCATGGCGAGTTCGTCATGCTCGGAGCCTACGCGGCCTGGTTCCTGCAGACGCAGTTCGGGCTCGGCCTGCTGGCGAGCCTGGTACCGATTTTCCTGCTGCTCGCCTTGTTTGGCTGGCTCATTGAGGCGCTGGTCATCCGCCATCTCTATGACCGGCCGCTCGACACCATCCTGGCGACCTGGGGCATCGGCGTCATGGCGCAGCAGGCGATCCGCCTGACCGCTGGCGGTGAATTGCGCTACGTGCAGATGCCGGAATCGCTGTCGCAGAGCGTCAACATTCTCGGCGCGACCGACTCCGCCTATCGCCTGTTCATCCTGTTCCTGTCGCTCGGCCTGTTCGCGCTGACCTGGGGCATCTACCGCTACACCAGTTTCGGCCTGAAGCTGCGCGCCATCACCCAGAACCGTGCGGTCGCTTCCTCCTTCGGCATCAATGCCGGCCGCATCTATCGCTCGACCTTCGCTTACGGCGCCGGCATGGCCGGCCTTGCCGGTGCGCTGGTGTCGCCCTTGAAGAGCGTGTCGCCGGAGATGGGCACCACCTATGTCGTCGACGCCTTCATGGTGGTGGTGCTCGGCGGCACGCAGAGCCTGATGGGCACGCTGGCCAGCTCGGGCATCCTCGGCGAACTGTCGGGTTACCTCGCTTTCTATTCCAACGACACGATCGCCAAGGCGCTGGTGCTGCTCGCCATCGTCGTCCTCATCCGCTTCCGGCCGCAGGGCCTGTTCACCGCCCGCCTGCGCGCCTGAGAAGACGATCATGTCCAGCCAGGGAAACAACAGAGTGCCAGAGCAAATCCAGGAAAAGGGCGTAGCGGTTTTCCGTCCGGAATTGCGTGAAAACAAAGAACTGGAGCGTTTCCGCGGTTCCGTGAAAAACGGAAACGCTCTGGCCAGAACGAAGACCGAAATCGCGCTCTACGCGGCGGTGTGTTTGGCCATCCTGCTGGTGCCGGTGTTTTTGCAGGATGCCTTCCTGCTCAACAAATATGCCCGCTATCTCGTCTTCGGCATGCTGGCCGTCTCGCTCAGCCTGTCCTGGGGTTATGGGGGCATCCTGAACCTCGGCCAGGCGATGACCTTCGGCATCGGCTCCTACTGCATGGCGATGATGCTGAAGCTCAAGACCGTTCCGGTGCACACCGGCGCCGACGGTCTTCCCGACTTCATGGTCTGGAACAACGTCACCGAACTGCCCTGGTTCTGGACACCGTTCTATTCGCCCCTGTTCGGCGTGCTCGCCGGCATCCTGCTTCCCGCCGGCGTCGCCGCCCTGCTCGGCTGGTTCGTCTTCAAGGGCAGGGTGACGGGCGTCTATGCCGCCATCATAACACTCGCCGCCATGGTGGTGGTGCAACTCGTCATCATTGACCAGCAGGCCTACACCGGCGGCTTCAACGGCATCACCGATCTCGGCCAGTTCGACATCGCCGGCATCACCTTCGACGCCTATGGTTCGTCGAGCTATTACCTTGTTGCGATCTGCCTGACCGTCACGCTGTTCCTGGCACTTGCCATCACCAGGAGCAAGGCGGGGCTGATCGTGCAGGCGATCCGCGACGAGGAGGACCGTGTCCGCTTCTTCGGCTACGACGTCGCGCTCTACAAGATCTTCATCTTCTCGGTTTCGGCGGCGATCGCAGGCCTTGCCGGCATGCTCTACACCATCGTCATGGAGTTCGCCTCGCCGACCTTCCTCGGCGTGCCGCTCTCGCTTTCGGTCGTCATATGGGTCGCGGTCGGCGGTCGGCAGAGCCTGCTCGGCGCCATGCTCGGCGCCCTCATCGTCACCGGTGTGCAGGGTGCCTTGTCGGAATCGGAAACCTTCCTCGACACCTGGACCCTGATCATGGGTCTGCTGTTCGTGCTCGTCGTGCTGTTCCTGCCGCAAGGCATTGCCGGCGCCTTCGCCAGCCTCGCCCGGCGTTTCGAACGGCAGCGTCCCGCACCGGCGCCGAAGCCGGTGCAGCACACCGAAGCCATGCCAAACGGCCGCGAGATCGAGAGCACGCGATGACCAGCGAAAACCAGCTTATCGTCGACAATGCCAGTGTGTCCTTCAGCGGCTTCCGTGCCGTGTCGGACCTCTGCCTCAAGGTCCGTGCCGGCGAACTGCGCTGCCTGATCGGTCCGAACGGCGCCGGCAAGACCACCGCGCTCGACCTGATCTGCGGCAAGACCCGATTGTCGGGCGGCGAGATCGTGTTCAAGGGCAAGCCCATCCACAGGCTCAGCGAACACGCCATCGCGCGTGCCGGCATCGGCCGCAAGTTCCAGGTGCCCAGCGTGTTCCGGGCGCTCAGCGTGCGTGACAATCTGCACATCGGCCACTCGAAGCAGCCAGGCGTGTTCGCCAATCTGACGACCTTCGGCCAGGGCGGCGACACCGAAGACATCGAGCGGCTCGCCGAACTGGTCGGGCTCGAGGACGAGCTCGACACGCCGGCCGCGCATCTGTCGCACGGGCAGACGCAATGGCTGGAGATCGCGCTGATCCTGGCGCAGGACCCGTCACTGATCCTGATGGACGAGCCCACCGCCGGCATGACCGCGCAGGAGACCAAGAAGACGGCGCAGCTCTTCAACCGGCTCGGCGGCCGCCACACGCTGATCGTCGTCGAGCACGACATGGGTTTCGTGCGCGACATCGCCCAGACCATTTCTGTCATGCACCAGGGCAAGCTGCTTGCCGAAGGCAGCATTGCCGACATCGAAGGCAACCAGGCGGTGCGTGACGCCTATCTCGGTTCCGGAGGGATCGGCCATGCTTGAGCTCGCCAATGTCGACGGCTTCTATGGCCGCAGCCGCGCCCTGCAGTCGGTTTCGATGACGGTGGAGAGCGGTGATTTCTTCTCCGTGCTCGGTCGCAACGGCGTCGGCAAGACAACGCTGCTGCGCACCATGCTCGGCCTGATGAGCCGCACCTCCGGTTCCATCCGCCTCGATGGTGAGGAACTGGTGGCGAGGCCGACGCATGAACGCGCGCTGGCCGGCCTCGGCTACGTGCCGCAGGGACGCGGCATCCTGCCGGGCTTCACCGTGCGCGAGAACCTGATGGTCGGCACCTTTGCCGCCAAGGGTGGCGGTGGCCGGATCGCCGAATGGGTGCTCGACCTGTTCCCGATCCTCAAGGAATTCCTCAACCGCCGCGGCGGCAACCTCTCCGGCGGTCAGCAGCAGCAACTGGCGATCGCACGGGCGCTGCTGTCGGAACCCAAGGTGATGCTGCTCGACGAGCCGACCGAAGGCATCCAGCCCAACATCGTCGAGGAGATCGAGGACGTGCTGATCGACCTCAACCGCAAGCAGGGCCTGACCATCGTGCTGGTCGAGCAGAACATCGCCTTTGCCCGCCGTGCCTCGAAACATTTCGCGATCCTCAATCGCGGCAGCGTCGCCGTCGGCGGCGCCATCACCGAGCTAAGCGACGACCTCATTCACAAGCATCTCGTCGTCTAGATGCCCGGGACATGATCCCGAAGATCGTGTCCGGCAAAGCGTTCAGCAACCACAGGAGGAGACTGAAAAATGTACCATGGCGATATTTCGAGCAGCAACGACACCGTCGGTGTTGCCGTCGTCAACTACAAGATGCCGCGGCTGCATACACGCGAAGAAGTGCTCGCCAATGCCCGCAAGATCGCCGACATGGTGGAAGGCATGAAGCGTGGCCTGCCTGGCATGGATCTTGTGATCTTCCCGGAATATTCCACGCACGGCATCATGTACGACCAGAAGGAAATGTACGAGACCGCCTCGGCCATTCCGGGCGAGGAAACCAGGATCTTCGCCGAAGCCTGCAAGAAGGCGCGGGTCTGGGGCGTGTTCTCGCTGACCGGCGAGCGCCATGAGGAGCACCCCAACAAGGCGCCCTACAACACGCTGATCCTGATGAACGACAAGGGCGAGATCGTGCAGAAGTATCGCAAGATCATGCCCTGGGTGCCGATCGAGGGCTGGTACCCCGGCGACTGCACCTATGTCTCGGATGGTCCCAAGGGCCTGAAGATCTCGCTCATCATCTGCGACGACGGCAACTATCCCGAAATCTGGCGCGACTGCGCCATGCGCGGGGCCGAGCTGATCATCCGCTGCCAGGGTTATATGTATCCGGCTAAGGAACAGCAGGTGTTGATCTCGAAATCGATGGCCTGGGCCAACAACGTCTATGTTGCGGTCGCCAACGCCTCCGGCTTCGACGGCGTCTATTCCTACTTCGGTCATTCGGCGATCATCGGCTTCGACGGCCGCACGCTCGGCGAATGCGGTACAGAGGAGAACGGCATCCAGTATGCGCAGCTCTCGACCTCGCTGCTGCGCGACGCGCGCCGCAACATGCAGTCGCAGAACCACCTCTTCAAGCTGCTGCACCGCGGTTACACCGGCCTGATCAACTCCGGTGACGACACCCGCGGCCATGCCGTGTGCCCGTACAACTTCTACCATCAGTGGATCACCGATCCTGAAGGCACGCGCGAAAAGGTCGAGGCGATGACCCGTCAGACGGTCGGCACGCCGGAAAGCCCGATCGAAGGCATCCCGAACAAGGTGGCGGCGCACCGCTGAACGGCGCGGCCACTGGCGTGTCGCGGCAGGCGAGGGGCCGCGGCACGTTTTGGCGTCGAATCTTCTCAGAGCACTCTCCATGGCGGCTCATCCGGCGTCTCTTCGAGGGAAGAACGTGGGTGAGAAATTGAACAGCATTCGCATCGAGGTTGGAAATGCACAGCACCAGCGGCGCCAAATCGGCTCACGATCCTGCACTCGACGATTTCAGGATCGACCGGGAACCCTATTACCGCTCCGTCGGGCACGAGGTCGCGCTGTTCCAGGCCGCCTATGGCGCGCGCATGCCTGTCATGCTCAAGGGGCCGACCGGCTGCGGCAAGACGCGTTTCGTCGAACACATGGCCTGGCGGCTCAAGCGCCCGCTGGTCACCGTTTCCTGTCATGAGGACATGACCGCGTCCGACCTCGTCGGGCGCTATCTGCTCGATGCCGACGGCACCGTCTGGCATGACGGCCCGCTGACTTTAGCCGTGCGCTCCGGCGCCATCTGCTACCTCGACGAGATCGTCGAGGCCAGACAGGACACCACCGTCGTCATCCACTCGCTGACCGACGACCGCCGCATCCTGCCGCTGGAAAAGAAGAACGAGGTCTTGAAGGCGCATCCCGATTTCCAGCTCGTCATCTCCTACAACCCCGGCTACCAGAGCGTGCTCAAGGACCTGAAGGAATCGACCAAGCAGCGTTTCGCGGCGATTGCCTTCACCTATCCTGACGCTGCGATCGAGGCGGAGATCGTGGCCTCGGAAGCCGGCGTGAACCGGCCTGTCGCCGAAACGCTGGTGCGCATCGCGCAGCGCTCGCGCAATCTGAAAGGCCACGGGCTGGAGGAGGGTGCTTCGACGCGCATGCTGATCAATGCCGGCCAGCTCGTCGCCGGCGGCATCGCGCTCGACCAGGCCTGCGAGGTGGCGCTGGTGCTACCGATCACCGACGATGCCGACATGCGCGACGCCCTCACCGCTGCAATCGCGGCCTGCCTCTGACGGCGATGATCGCTGAGCAGAAGACGATCATGCAGTCGGACGAGGCCATCCGATCCGCCTTCCCGGGCGATCTCTACCAATCCTGGGGTGATGTCTGCCGCCGTCTCGTCGGCGCCGGTTACGGCGATGTCGTCACCGACAGCTATCTGCGGCACTCGCCCGAACTCGCACGCCTCGCCTCGCCGCAGGCGGCGATCGCGCTGGCCGCGATTGTGTCGGGCCTGGCGATCCGGGCCGGCCGTCGGGCGGCGTCGCTGGCACCGGCCGCGGCGATCGTTGCGGCAAAACGCTATACCGATGCGGCCTCGCTGCAGGAATGGTTGCGGCTCATCGAACAGGTCGGCGATCAGGCGCCGGAATCGGCCGGCGCCCTGCTCGATCAGACCGCCAGCCTGACCGCGCGCCTCGACGTGCGCGCGCTGGCCTCCTGGATCAGGATCGGCCTGCGCTCGAACAATGGCGAGCCGGAGCGGCGCCTGCGTTTCTTCACGCTGGAAGACCCCAATGCACGGCGCTGGCTGCTGCGCGAAAGCGGCGAGGTCGGTTTCCTCGACCTCGAAGCGCGGCTGAAACCTTATCTGGCCGCCCTCTGGGGCGAGACGCCACCGATGCGCGAGACGCCGGCCAATGCGCCGGAGCAGGCCAGGCGACGGCCGGGCTTCGACGGCAGCGTCGTCAGGCTGCCCGCCGCCTATCCGGGCTTTTCGGGCAGCGACAGCGAGAAGCTCTACCGTGCCGCCGTCGCCCATATCGGCGCCCACTTGAAGTTCTCGCGTGAACGCTTTCCGGTCGGCGGGCTGAAACCGGCCCAGATCGCGCTGGTGTCGCTGATCGAAGACGCCAGGGTCGAGCAACTGGCGATGCGCGAGCTTCCGGGGCTGCGTCGCCTGTTCACACCCTTCCATGTGGCGGAAGCATCCGGCACCGCCACTGCGCCCGGCCTGTTCGCGCGGCTGGCGCGGGCGCTCGCCGATCCGGCCTATGACGATCCCGACCCCTGGGTTCAGAAGGGCCGTCGTGCCTTCTTCGAGGCCGAAGCGGACTGGGGCAGCCAGCAGATCAGCCGCCGCATCGGCGATTTGCTCGGCAACGATCTGGGCCAGATGCGCGTGCAGTTCGACCCGAAGAACTATGTCGTGCAGCCGCCCTACCGCGACGACAATCTCGGCCTCTGGGATTTCGGCGACGACGACCAGCAGCAATCGTCGGAGGCCGAACAGGTGCTGTCTTCGGCGCGTATCCGGCAAGAGCAGGACGACAGCCGTCCGCCCGATCGCACCGAAACCGAGATGGGCGATACCGGCGGGCGCGTCGAGGTGATCGAGCAGGCGCAGGACGGCGTGCTCGTCGCTCGCTATCCCGAATACGACTATGTCGCCGCCCGCGAGCAGCCCGAATGGACCTCGGTCAAGGAATACGCGCCGAAAGCCGTCGCCAATGGTCCGGCGGCGCGGCTTGTCGAAGAGCATGCCGATCTCGTCGCGCGGGTGGCGGCGCTGATCCGCTCCGCCCGTGTCAGCCGCGCCGAACGCCTGCGTCGCCAGCCGGAAGGCGAGTTCCTCGACATCGACGCCTGCATCGAGGCGACGGTCGCCCGCCGCATCGGCGAGGCCGCCGATCACCGCATCCATGGCCGCTATGAGCGGCGCAGCCGCGACCTGTCGGTGCTGCTGCTGCTCGACATCTCGCAGTCGACCGCCGAGAAGATGCGTGGCTCGACGCGTACGGTGCTCGATGTCGAGCGCCAGTCGGCGGCCCTGCTGGCCAGGGCTATGGCCGGACTGGGCGATCCCTTCGCCATCGCCGCCTTCTGCTCTGACAAGCGCGACGACGTGCGTTACGTTCGCATCAAGGATTTCGACCGTGGCTACGACGATCTTGTCGATGCCCGGCTGGATGGCCTGGAGAGCGGGCTCTCCACCCGCATCGGCGCCGCCATGCGCCATGCCGGCGCCGACCTTGCCCGCGAGCGCAGCTACCGCCGCCTGCTGCTCGTCGTCACCGACGGCGAGCCGTCGGACATCGACGTCGAGGACCGCCAGTATCTGGTCGAGGATGCCCGCAAGGCGGTACACCATCTCAATCGTTTCGGCATCGACACGTTCTGCGTCGGCCTGGATTCGAACGCCGACTCCTATCTCGGCCGCATCTTCGGCCAGCGCAACGCCATAACCATCGCGGCGGTCGAGCGGCTGACCGACCTTCTACCGAAACTCTATCTGACACTGAGCCGATGACGTGCATCGTCGAGGCGCCGGAATATCCACCGAAGGGGAAGCAGATGCATCATACGGAAACCGCCGACATCGCGGCGCGACTGCTCGGCCTGCGCCAGCTCCGCAACGTCACCCAGATGGAGCTGGCGACCCATATCGGCGTTTCCTACCAACAGCTGCAGAAATACGAACGCGGCCGTAACCGCATCTCTCCGGCCATGCTGCAGCGCTGTGCTGCATATCTCGGCGTGCCGATCGACTATTTCTTCTCCGAGCATGCGAGGCTGTCGAACATAACCACACGTGTGCGCAAAGGTGCGGTCGGCCGGAACCAAGCCTCAGCCCGGCTTCTCGACCCATCCGACTGGAAGATGTGGCAGCAGTTCTCGGCGCTGCCATCGAGCCTGCAGGACTCGATCCGTTCGCTGGTGGCCGACATCCACGATGTGCATCTCGGGCGGAAGGCCGCATCGGAGCGTGCGCGCGCCGCCCGGCCGACCGGCCGGGCCAAACAGAACGCGGCCGTTCAATAGAAAGACGAAGCATCTGGCGGGGTTCTGTACGTCTTCGGTCCAGATATCATCTCAGTCGCAGGCGTTTACCGCGCGCCGGGACATAGAGCTATCGCTTCAATCTCGACCAGGATATCCGGGCGAAAGAACCTGCTGACCTCAACCAGGGTGCTTGTCGGGGGTGCTTCACCGACGATGAATCGATCACGTACGGATCGCAAGGTCGGCAGGTTAGCCATATCGGTGACAAACATGCCGAATTTCACCACGTGCCGGAAATCACTCCCGATGGCTTCGAGGGCGGCCCCAATATTACGAAAGACCTGGATCGCCTGCTCTTCAAAATTCTGGCCGCCGATGAGCTCTCCGTCGCTGTTCAATGGTACTTGCCCAGATATGAAGGCTAGATTTGCCTTCGCTGGCACGATGGCGATGTGGCTGTATCCAGCCGGCGCCGGCAAGGTAGCGGGAGCCAGCAGTATCTGTTCTTGCGGATGAGTCACGTTACCCTCCAATTTCGCATTCACCAGCACCGTCTTGCCCTGGAGACGACCCGGTGCGTGTTCTTGGTGACATTGTTGCACAGATCCAAAAGAGCACAGTCGCCGCAGCGTCGACGATGATGCGCCCTTCGGCGCCGGCCTCTTTACTCCCATAGGCGCGCCGATCTAACTATGTCAATATTTGCACAGGATCGTTGCCGAAATGGCATTGGAGAGCCGACAATGTCACTCACTCGCTTTCGCTATTTCGAGAAAGTCGCTCGATACGGCTCGATCCGGGAAGCTTCCGAGCGGCTCCACGTTGCCACCTCGGCCATCAGCCGCCAGATTGCCCAGCTTGAGGAAGAATTCAGTGTCAGCCTGTTCGAGCGTCAGACGCGCGGGATGAAATTGACCGCCGCCGGAGAGATACTCTTCGAGCACGCCCGCGCCATACTCAGTCATCGTGACCAGGCACGGTCTGGAATAGACGATTTGCTCGGCCTGCGACGTGGACACGTCAAGGTCTGGTCGATCGAAGGGATGATCAAAGATTTCATAAGCCCGACGCTGGCTCTTTTTCATCAAAAGTATCCTGCCGTTACGGCAGATGTCGTCGTGGCGAGTTCTGATGAGGTCCTTGCTGCGCTCCTGGAGGACGAAGCCGATATCGGAATCACGTTCGATCCGCCGCGAAACAGCCGGATTACGGTCGCCGCACAATTTCCCGCGCCACTTTTCGCCGTGATGTCTCCGGGCCACGTCGCTGCCACACATCAACTTTTGACTTTGCCGGACCTCACCCGTTGGCCGATTGCGCTTCCGGACAGCAGTTTTGGCATCAGGCATGTCGTAGACACAGCCGCGAGAGCTTCCGATGTCGAGTTCCGCCCTTCTGTGGTGAGCAATTCGATCGAGGCCCTGAGAGGTTTTGCGCGTGCAGGCAGCGGCACCACGATACTGACACAGGCATCGGTTGAAGAGGATATCGAGCGGGGTATGCTGACCACGATCCCGATCAGCGAGTTTCTGATCCGTGCCCCTGCTGTCAAGATCTGCAGGAGCAAGGACCGCGAGCTCTCAAATGCCGGCTTGGAACTGGCTGCGATTCTCAAGCAGCAAGCCGCACGTTATCAGCGATCCTAGAGCGTTGCCGTTTTTCACGGAAACGCGGAAACGCTCCAGGTTTGTTTTCGTCGGTATCTTGCCGAAACGGCAACGCATAGACGTAAAAATTCATCTTGTTAGCAACCGCGATCAGGAGAACATGGCGATCATCTGAACATCGAAGATCCGTGAGAGGCAGCCATGTTCCAGCGCGCGCGTGACGATGATCGAGTGGGGCTGGAGACGATCAATCTGCATTTCCAGATGGATCGATACGCCGAACTCATTGTCCTTGTTGGCCTTAACCTTCACCCCGGCCAACAGCTGATCATCACCGCGCCAGTCGAGGCTGCGCCGTTCGTTCGACAGGTGGCAAGGCACGCCTATCGCGCGGGTGTCAGCCTGGTGACGCCACTGTTTGAAGATGAAAAATTGTCGCTGCTGCGGCTTGCGGCCGCGTCCGACGACAGTCTCGATGTATCCAACGCTTGGCTGTGGGACGGCGTTGCCAAGGCAAACGCAAGCGGAGCAGCCCGACTCCTGATCTGGGGACAAGATCCCGGTCTTCTCGTCGAGCAGGATGCAGCGAAAGTCGGCCGTGCAAACCAGTCGAGGCTGCAGGCCTATTCCGCGGCGCAGAAAATCATCAGCACGTTTGCCGTCAATTGGTGTCTGGCGGCCTATCCCACCCCGGCATGGGCCAGTTTTGTGTTTCCTGGTGAACAGGTCGATCGGGCGGTCGCGCTCCTGGCGGAAGAGATTTTCACGGCAGCCCGGCTAGATCAGCCCAATCCGAGGGCTACCTGGCATGCACACAACGTTGCCCTGCAAGAGAAAACCGACTGGTTGAATGCACGGAACTACGACGCCCTGCACTTTGTCGGTGATGGTACGGATCTCACCATCGGGCTGGCGGACCAACATGTCTGGCAGGGCGGCTCGATGAAATGTGCCAATGGGGTTACTTGCACCCCCAATATCCCGACCGACGAGGTCTACACGGCGCCCGACAAAGATCGCGTAGACGGCTTTTTCGAATGTTCCAAGCCGTTGGCTTATCAAGGCTCGTTGATCGAAGGTATCAAACTGCGCTTTGAGGCTGGGCGCGTGGTTGATAGCGCGGCGCGCGTTGGTTCGTCGGCGCTTTCGGCAATTCTCGGTACAGACGAGGGCGCCAGAAGGCTGGGGGAGGTTGCGCTGGTGCCCGAAATTGCTCCCGTTGCGCGAAGCCGCCGAGTGTTTTTCAACACGTTGCTGGATGAAAACGCAGCAAGTCATGTTGCGCTGGGAAGAGCGTACAGCAACTGCGTGCGTCCTGACTCGCGTCAAGGGCAGCCAGACCAGCGCCTGAACAACAGCCTGATTCATCTCGATCTCATGATTGGCTCCGCTTCGATCGACGTGCACGGTGTCCACAAGGACGGCACTCGCCAAGCGATCATGCGTCAGGGCAACTGGGTGTAGATATCGCTTGAGCCATCCAGCGCGCCGACAGGATGCAGGGCAACCGCCGGCGGTGGCGCGAAGCCCCGCGCCACCTGCTCGCCTCATCCATGGAGCCGCCGAGTCCGAGCACGGCAGGCGCTCCATCCCTTTAGTTCCGCGGGCATTCACCGGACACCGTGCATCCCGGCAACCGTTCTACGAACGCTGCTTCTTCCTGCGCCAGGGCGCGTCGGCTTCCCAGTCACCGGCCATGATGCAGCCATAGGGTAGCACCTCGTCGACGATCTCGGCGAGATCGTACTGTTCGATCTGCCGGCGGACCGCCGCAGCGTTCTTGTAGGCGCTGGGCAGTTCGGAGATGTCGGTCACGCCGCAGAAGAAGCGGGCATCGATGCCCTTGGTCTCTTCAGCGAAGATCTCTTCGTTCGTCCGTCCCGCCTTCTGCCTGCGGTGCTGGGTGCGCGAGAAGTTGCGCCCGGCACCGTGTGGCGAGAAGCCCAGCCCGTTCGGCGCGTTCTTTCCGCGGGCGATCAGCACCGGCTCCGCCATGTTGAGCGGAATCAGCGTCAGCTCCGTCGCGTCATCGGCCCAGTTGTCGAAGGCCGGCGTCGCACCCTTGCCGTGGTAGAACAGCCCGTCGGAACGCCTGAAGACGAAGTTGTGCTCGTTCCAGAACCGGTCCGCGACCTTGGCCGACAGACGTTCGGCCGCCATGTCATGGATCAGCTCGTGGTTGGCCTTCGTCCAGGCGCGGATCGTCTGCAGGGCTTCCCAATAATCCTCGCCCTCGCTTGTGTCAGCCGGGATCCAGGCGTTCTGGGGCAGCGTCTCGGGCGAGAGCTGCTTGCGATAGCCCTCGGCGATCTTCATGCCCTTGCTGTAGAGCCTGGCGCCCGGCGCTCGCGATCCATGATGGGTCACGAGCGCCGTTTCTCCCGTCGACCTGATCGTGCCGACGAAGGCGAAATGGTTGCCGTCTCCCTGTGTGCCGAAATGCTCGATCGCGGCGCTCATGATGTCTCGCAGCAACGGGTTGGCGTCGATGCGCTCGGCAACATCCTTCGGCGGCCGTACCTGCTGGCCACGCGGCCGCCCGCCCGGACCAAAATGCGTCACGGCGTGGACGGCATCGAGCAGCGCGGCTGGCGCTACCCCCGGAAAGGTCGAGATCGCCATCGAGCAGCAGATGTCGGCCGAATGCATGCCGGGGTGGATGGCCTCGGAGATCGCCACGCCACCGACCGGGATCGTGCCGGATGGGCCGGCAGGGCACGCATCGGGCATGATCGCGCCGGCCTTGATGACAGGCGTGCGCATCAGCTCCGTCATGCTCCTGCTCACCGCCTCGACATTGGCGGCTTCCTCGGGCGTTTCCGCTTCGATGTTCACATGGAAAGGCACCGAACCGGCAGGATGCAGGGCCGCCACCGGCGGCGGCGCGAAGCCCTGCGCCACCTGCATCGCCTCGTCCATCGAGCCGCCGCGTTCGAGCACGGCATTGGCAGCAGTCAGCGCTTTGCCAAACCACTTGCCCTGGGCCAGCCCGGCGTCGATCAGATCCTGTCCACTCAATACGTCTACCATAACCTCATTCCCTTCAATCGATCACAATGGCCGAATAGCGGCCAGGATCGGCAAGACTTGTTCCGCCACTTCGCAACTGGTGCGAAGGAAGGACACGAACCTTCACGTCTTTCGACACCTGCCTGCGCAGGTCGCGTCTACCTTAGAGCGCCGCGCGTCCACTTGGATGCGCAAAGGACGCTCTAACACTTTGATTTGGCGCATGATCCTTTCCGAAAATCGGTTCCGATTTTCGGGGTCATGCGCGAGTCTGGCCTGCATCCGCCATTCGGCCGGGAAGGCGACAAGTCACTGCAGGACAATTCGGCGGAAGCCGCCGGGCGGATTCGAACCGCCAATCCCAATGTAGTCCTGCATTCATTCGTCTTCCCCGCGAATACGGCGACAAGATTTGCGAGACGGTACTGAGCTACTTTTCGGAGGATCCGGAAAGGGGTGGATTGAACACCCGACCTCCCGCCTTTCTCAAGGCAGGCGCTCTATCCCTGTAGTCCCGCAGGCATTCGCCGCACCGGCGACGAGATCGGCAAGACCGTTTCTGCTGCGCCACTCCGCCCGAAGGCGAAGGGATGATTTGAACATCCGACCTCCCGTCTTGCGACGGGCGCGCTACCTGTAGTCCTGCCAGCATTCGCCGGATATTTGTTGCCGCGGCGACAAGGATGGACGAAACTCCGGGATCCCGCTCGTGCCAGAGAGCGCCTGCAAGGCGAGGAGTCGAACCTCGCGGATTGCCCGATGAGTGCTGTAGTTCCGTCCGGCATTCGCCGCGTCTTTCCAGGCCTTTCAAAACTCGAGGGTCATGACGACAAGAATGATGAAACGTCGCCGGTCCGTTCGGATCGGCACCTGCTCTAACCACTGAGCTACGGACCCGTGTCTGGTGGATCCGGCGGGATTCGAACCCGCGACCTGGAGGGTAACAGCCTGTAGTTCCATCGGCATTCGTCATGCCTTTCTCGATATCTCCGTTCATTGATCCCGGCGGGTCATCCGCCGGGATCGTCGTTGGAGCGTTTCCTTTAAAGTTCGGTCGCCTCGATATGGCGGACCCAATGGTCCGGATCGCCCTTCGAGGAGAGCATTGTCCCGACCACCTCGAAGACCCGGTCGGAGAACCCGCCGACATTCAGGATGTCGGCTTCCGGCTTGGCCTGCACCGTGGTGTAGGGCTGGATGTCGATGCAGACCAGCTTTGCCCCAGGGTTCAACGCCTTGAGCTTGCGCCATTCCTGCATCGTCGCCGTTCCTTGATGCGGATGGCCCTGATGCGGATGGGATGTCCCATCCACCCAGGACTGGTTGTCCGACACGAACACCACGAGGTCGACCCTGGCGCGCTCCTTGACCAGGCGGGCGAGCGGAGCCGAGCAGTTGGTTCCGCCTCCGCCGACCGCGGCAAGCTTCTGCGCGTTGGTCATCACCGAGTCGCGAGCGTTGAGGCGGACGTCCACCACATCGTTCTCGAACGGCAACACCTTCGCCGTCGGGTTGCGCCGCAGCAGCGCCGCTGCCACCAGGGCAGCCACGTCGATGCAGCGCACGACCGAGGTCGACCCCTTGCGGTGGCCGGTCACGGGCGAGCTCATCGAGCCCGACACGTCGGGCGCCACCACGACATGGCCGTTCACCTCGGGCACATTGCCGAGCGCTACTTCCATCGCGTCCTGCAATGCATCCCGCACGACGTCCGGCACCCCGGCATCGACACTGTTGAACGCAACCATCAACTGGTAGGGGAAGACGCGGGCGCGCTTCACCTCCATCGGATCACGCAGCCGTGCCGCCAGTTTCTCGGCGAAACCCTCCACCTCGAACACGCCGTTGCGGGCAAAGGTGTTGAGGTTCTGCCGCAGCATCTGCCATCCTGCCGTCTCCGCGATCTGCACCCAATGCGCCTTCGTCAGCTGCATCGAGGTCAGCATCTGGAACGGCACTTCGGGCACCGGCAGCGACGGATCGCGCTTGAAGGCTTCGAAGGCCTTCACCAGATCCGGCAGCGCCAGCACGTCGTGCGGCTTGCCGATCAGGTAGCCGTACAGCGCCGCACGCGAGGCCGAAACCGGCTTCGGATGCATCATCTTCACGACATCGGCCAGCGAAGGGTCATTGCCGACGGCAGCCCGCATGATCTCGAGGTCCGAGGCACGCTCGAGCCAGTTGAGCACGAGCCGCTTCGGCCGCGTTCCAAGCGACTTGCGTCCGACCGCGCCGGAGCGCATGACCTGCACGAAATTGCGCAGCATGCGCCCGTTCTTCACGACCCGCACGAAGGCACGTTCGAAGGCGTCGCCCTGCATCATGGAGAGCACGGCCAGCAGCAGCGCCGGCATGTCCTTCATGTAGCCGGTCTCGTAGGCATGCACGGCGGTCTTCGCCAGGAATTCCGGCTCGACCTGCCAGGCCAGCTTCAGCACCTCGTCCAGCTGCTCCCGCGGCTCGGCATAGAAGGTCGCGTTCATCGTTCCCGTCGATGCCAGCTGCGCCAGAGCCTGGTGCGGTGTCAGGGCATAGGCCTGGGCACCGGCATGGTTCATGGCGTCAGCACGCGGGAGCAGCTTTCCCTTGATCGTCGCAAACACGGATTTGTTTGCCATTGTTTTCGTTCCTTCTGTTCACGCCATCTACATTCCAAGTTGCGTGCCAACTTGCGTGCCATGAACCAAGCGGAGGCGAAAATTCTTCATAATGGATTGATTTTGCTGCCATAAAAAAATTCACCCCGACTCGCCGCCCGGCGTGAGGTGATTGAGCTGATTTTCGGTATATGATAACAATGGATAAGAGCTTAGATTCTTGGATAAGAAATGCGTCGTCGGGTCGCCATCGGTTTTCTAGGGACCACGCTGGATATGGGGCGAGGCGGGCGCTGGCAGCGCTGGCGGCCGACCGTAGCGCTCTGCCAGCAGCCCGATCTCTTCATCGACAGGCTCGAACTGATCCACGGCACCGGATCGGCCGCGGGGCTGGCAGCACAGGTAACGGCCGACATTGGCGACGTCTCCCCGGCGACCGAGGTGCGGTCGCATGTGATCGACTTCAAGGATCCGTGGGATTTCAGCGAGGTCTACACCAGCCTGCACGCATTTGCCCGCGGCTATGCGTTCGATCCGGACCGCGAGGATTATCTCGTCAACATCACCACCGGCACACATGTCGCCCAGATCTGCTGGTTCCTGCTCACCGAGGCGCATTTCATCCCGGCGCGGCTGCTGCAGCTCTCGCCGCCGAAGGATCGTGGCGAAGGCGGCAGTGTCGCCGGCAGCCATTCGATCATCGATCTCGATCTCTCGCGCTACGACGCGATCGCGACGCGCTTCGCCGCCGAGCGTGAGGATGCCGCATCCTTTCTTAAGTCGGGCATCGCCACCCGCAATCCATCCTTCAACGCCATGATCGACCAGATCGAGAAGGTCGCGATCCGCTCGCGTGCGCCGGTGCTTCTGACAGGCCCGACCGGAGCCGGCAAGTCGCAGCTTGCCCGGCGCGTCTACGAGCTCAAGAAAGCCCAGCACCAGGTCAGCGGCGCCTTTGTCGAAGTCAATTGCGCGACGCTGCGCGGCGACCAGGCGATGTCCACCTTGTTCGGCCATGTGAAAGGCGCCTTCACCGGCGCGCAGGCCGCTCGCGCCGGCCTGATGAAGGCGGCGGACAAGGGGGTGCTGTTTCTCGACGAGATCGGCGAGCTTGGTCCTGACGAACAAGCCATGTGCCTGCGGGCGATCGAGGAAAAGCGTTTCCTCCCGGTCGGCGCCGACCAGGATGTCGCTTCGGACTTCCAGTTGCTGGCCGGCACCAACAGGGATCTTTCCGTTGCGGTCAGGGAAGGGCGTTTCCGGGAAGATCTGTTCGCCCGTCTCAACCTGTGGACGTTCAGGCTTCCGGCCCTGAAGGATCGCCGCGAAGACATCGAGCCGAATCTTGACTTCGAACTCAGGCGGTTTTCCGAACGCGAAGGGCAGAACGTGACCTTCAACAGGGAGGCCCGCGACCTTTATCTCGCCTTCGCGATGGCGCCGGACGCCGCCTGGCGGGCGAATTTTCGCGATCTCTCGGCATCGGTGACCCGCATGGCGACGCTGGCGCCGGAAGGGCGCATCAACGAGCAGACCGTTCGCGACGAGATCGGCCGCCTCAGGCAGCTATGGGTGTCGGGCGAGGGCGACGCATCGCCGGACCGGATGCTGCAGACGATCCTCGGCGCGGAACGCCTCGAGGCGATCGACCTGTTCGACCGTGCGCAACTGGCGGCGGTGATCGAGGTCTGCCGCGAAAGCGCTTCGGTCAGCGCGGCCGGCCGCGAGCTCTTTGCCGTTTCGCGCCTTCAGAAGACGAGCGGCAACGACGCCGACAGGCTGCGCAAATATCTTCTGCGGTTCGGGCTGGCCTTCGAGGACCTGACCCCGACGCCGAACAGATGACCCCGCGCCATAGAAGGCAAGGTCTTTCCCTTTTCTGCATTGAAGCAGGACACGGCTTCGTCTATGAAGCCGGTGACCGGCTCCAACGGGCTGGTTCGTTTCTGGATCTCGCGATCCCGGAAGCACCCGTAGCTCAGCTGGATAGAGTACTGCCCTCCGAAGGCAGGGGTCACAGGTTCGAATCCTGTCGGGTGCGCCAAATACCGCCGATCGTCCTCCACGCTACGCAAGGGTCGCAGACTGTGTGCCTTTGCAGGCGGCCTCTCGGGCACGCTGCCCAAGCTCGGATCAAGCAGTCAGCCACTCGTCGGCAGCCTTGGCAGCTGCCAGTTCCAGTGCGTCGGGGGCGAGGATGCCTGTTTTCCTGGCGAAAGCCTCGAACGCAAGCCGCGCGACAGCCACATTACCTTCGGTGAGCGCGGTGCGGGCTGCGGCAAGAGCCTGCTCGTGGGTAGGGCTTCGCGAACCGACCCATTCGTTGAGGATTTCAAAGGCCTCGTCGACGGTTTCGACATCGCGTGGAAATCCAAGACCGACAAAAATGGAAACGGGTTTCGCGAAAGGCTTCATGGGACTTCCTCATTTGTGAGCCACACCGAAATTATCCGGCTAGCTGAGAACGGACGATCCGGCAGTTCGTTCAAACGAATTCATCCCTTCGGAGGAAGGAGGTAAATTCGATAGACCTTACGCCTGCGTCCAACTGGCAACCTATGCCGATGGTACAGTCCGCTGCCCGTTTCATGTTAGGAATGGCTCACGCACCCTCGGATCGAAGCTCGACCCCATGATTTCATCCTCCTACATGACCGCCAGGCTCGCGACCTCCGCGACGATGATCGCGGCGATAGTCGTTCTCTATGTAGCGAAGGAACTGCTGCTTCCTCTGGCAATCGCGGTGCTGCTGACATTCGCACTGGCTCCGATCGTCTCCTTTCTCCGGAAAATGAAGCTGCCGCGTCTGGCGGCCGTGATTGGAGCGGTTGCATTCGCCTTCGCGGCCATATCGATCTTCAGTCTCATCGTTGCGGCGCAGGTCAGCCAGGTCGCTCAGGATATCCCGAAATACCAATCGAACATCGTGGAGAAGATAAGGGTCTTGAAAGAGACCGGCTCGGAAGATGGCGTCATCAGCCGCCTCGGGCGCGTGTTCGAGCGCGTCAACACCGAAATCAATGAATCGGCTTCCTCGGCAACTCCAGCGAACCCGCAACTCCACGGCGAGCAGCGTCCGCTGCTGGTTCAGATATTTTCGCCCCAGCGACCTATCGAGACGTTGCGGAACATTATTGAACCATTGGTCGGCCCCTTGGCTACAACAGGCCTGGTGATCGTCATCGTGATCTTCATGCTGCTCGAGCGCGAAGAGCTGCGCGATCGCTTCATCCGCCTTGTCGGCTACAGCGATCTTCACCGAACCACGCAAGCTTTGCAGGACGCGGGCAGCCGCGTCGGCAAATACCTTCTGATGCAACTGGTGGTGAACATCACCTATGGCGTACCACTGGCGGCAGGCCTGTGGCTTCTCGGCATTCCCAACGCCTTGTTGTGGGGCATGCTCGCCATCGTCTTCCGCTTCGTTCCCTATATCGGGCCGGTAATTGCGGCAGTCATTCCCTTGTTCCTGGCGATCGCGGTGGCTCCCGGCTGGTCGTTGCTGATCTGGACGGCGGGATTGTTCATCTTGCTTGAGCTCTTGAGCAACAATGTTATCGAGCCCTGGTTGTACGGCTCCCGCACCGGGCTGTCGCCTCTTGCGATCATCGTTGCGGCGGTGTTTTGGGCGTGGCTTTGGGGCCCGATAGGATTAGTGCTTTCAACGCCGTTGACGGTGTGCCTCGTCGTACTGGGCCGACACGTGCCTCAGTTCGAGTTCCTTCAGATCCTGCTTGGCGATGAGCCGGTGCTTGATCCTCACGAACGCCTGTATCAGCGCCTGCTGGCGGATGATCTTGATGAGGCCACCGACAATGCCGAGCAAATGCTCGAGGACAAATACCTGATCGAGTATCACAGTGCCGTCAGCATACCGGCACTGTTGCTTGGCGAACAGGATCGGGCCCGGGGAGCACTGACAAAGAGCCAACTGGCAGATCTCGCCGAAAATGCGCGCGAAGTCGTAGCCAACTTGAACGAGATCGCAGCAGAGGAGGAAGACGAGGACGAGCAGGATCGCGAGGACGACGACAAGGATAGCAAAACTCCAGGCAAGGCGGACGAAAAAGAAGACGAGTTCGATGTCGATCTGCCGGACGGTTCCGGCAAATCGGTACTCTGCATCGGGGGGCATGGTGAACTCGACGACGTTGCAGCCGTGATACTGGTGCAGGTCATGTCCGTCGAAGGGGCCGAATGCGAGGCGGTGGGCCACCGCGATCTCGTTGCAGCCAGAATGCGCAGCCTGCCGCTGGAAGGGCGCAATTCCATCGTCATCGGTTTCTTGAATCCCGACTCCCTGAAGTATTCCAGGTTCGCGGTGCGCCGTCTGAGGCGATTGGCTCCTCACTCTCGCATCGGTCTCGTCCTATGGACATCGCCCGGAAGCGAAAAGCCGTTCGATGAGAACCAACTCGCCGAACGATTGGAGGCTGACTTCATTGCGTTCAGTCTCGCCGACTGCGTCGTCGGAGCACTGTCGGACGACAAGCCGCGTGACGTTAAGCCGAAAAAACAGAAAAGTATCCGGCGTTCGCGGCCAACAACCTCGGCACGAAGAAAGGCGGAAACTGAGACGGATGCATAGCCTTCTGGCTGGCATCCCAACACTCCGGTGCCGCCTCCACGGCATGCATGCTGGAGCCCAATGCTGGGACCCCAGCCGAATTTCGCAAAGGCAGCGGTGGCGTACGCCACCCGCCATGCGTAAAATCAAGGTGCTGGAGCGACCTTTGCGCGTCCAAACGGACGCGCGGCGCTTCAGGCCGCCTGGGTGTTCTTGAACAGTTCGGGAACGAGCATTTCCCGGGCGAACTGCCTGAACGTTCTGGCCTGCTTGCCTGAAATTGCCTGGACAGCGTCTGTGGTGAAATCGCCCCAGCCACGCGAATAGGCCTCGAGGTAATCGTGATAGCCTTGGGCAAACCACTCGTCCAAGCCCATATCGCGAATGCTCTGCGCAAGAGCTTCGGGCGAGACCGGCATATATCGGATCTCGCGGCCGAGCTGTTCGGACAGTTCTTCGGCGATTTCATGGAAGGAAACCGAAGCCGGCCCGGTAAGATCATAGGTGTTGCCATCCCATGCCGGACTGAGCAGGGCGGACCTGGCGACGTCGGCAATGTCGCGCGTGTCGATCATGCTGAGCTTGGCATTGCCCGCGGCTGCGTAGAGGGTGTCTCGCGCCTGCAGGCTTGGCACGTCCGCCAACAGATTCTGCATGAAGAAGTGAGGCCGCAGGATAACACTCGCAATGCCACTGGCGCGAAGCTCGTCGTCGGTCCTGCCGTGTTGTCTGTTGTTGTCCGATGGGCCGTCGGCACCGGCGAGAAGGGCCGAGATCCGTACGATCCGCTTGACGCCCGCCCGTTTTGCCGCCGCCAGCCCCGCGCTTGCCCATGTGGAAGCCCGCTCGTGCGGCGGCGTCAGGAAAAGAAGCGTCTCGACGCCGGCAAAGGCCTTGTCGAGCGATATCGCATCTTCGAAGCTGGCAATGACGGTCCTTGCGCCCTGCTTTGCAAATGTTGCCGCCTTGTCGGGCGAACGAACCATTGCACGCAAAGGCTGGCCTTGATCGAGAAGCGATGGAATGAGGTGCTGCGCGATCTTGCCGGTCGCGCCGGTGATGAGAATTGTCATGGTCGTCTCCAATGTCCGCGAAGGTGACTTGCCTGTCACGCTGAGTTTGCGGACCTAGCTTGAGCCGGAGAGAGGCTCGGTTCTTGAAGAATTCGGCCAACTTGGAAATGATGCAGCCGCTGCCAGCGTTTGCCATTTGGCAGTTTGTGCTGCAGCGGAAGAACCGCATGTTTTTCAAAGCCGGTGCGACAGGGCCTGATCCCCGAAGGCGCTCTGTCCGGCGCGGCCCCCCGCGGTCCTGAGAACCCTCTTGGGGTATGCGTCAGCCCACACATAAATAGCGGAACGATACCGTATCCGGCCCGTTTTCGAGAATAATCCGCAGGGTCGTCGCCCCCGGCTCGATCTCTCGAACGACGGTCTGGAATGCGGGAAACGCCGCTGACTCAAAGGAGGATCAACCCATGACAAAATGCACAGGCTGGCTGGCGGCGGGAATGCTTTGTCTTGCAGGGCCCGCGCATGCCACGGACGCAGATTTTCTCCAATCACTGGCCGGGAGTTGGGGTGGCCGGGGCTCGGTCACAACCGAGACAGGGTCCCAGCCTATCAAGATCAACTGCAAATTTTCGTCGCGTGCGACGGCAAGCTCGTTGTCACTGAATGGCAAGTGCACCGGATATGTCGTCTTTTCCCGGGCGATCGGCGCCGACGTCAAGACCGATGGAAAAACCTATACGGGGGTATACACCGGTTCCCGCACCGGACCCGCTGGTCTGCGTGGCAACCGTGCAGGCGATGCATTGGTCCTGGGCATTCGCTGGGCCAAGGAAGTCAACGGCGACCGTGCTGCGCAACTGAGGTTGGAAAAGCTCGGGAATGACCGCATGCGCCTGACGACCATCGACAAGGATCCGGCAACGGGAAAAAACGTCGTTATCAGTCAGATCAACCTCAGCCGCACCTAGCTATTCCCGGCACCAGACTTTGCGCGACAGGAAATGACGCCGATTTGCTGGCCGTTCTTCAGCGCAGTTTGATTGCTCGGCCATGTGCGGCCTCGACGGCTTCGGTCAGGAGCTTCTCCAGTCTGCTATCGGTCATCAGGATATCAAGGGCCGAGAGCGAATATGGCGTGCGCCTCAGCATGCGGGCAGCCGTCGATTGTCCCACGGCACGATGTCGCCGCCTATCACCGCTTCGCGCCAAGGGACATTGGATTGCCAGCGCAGCTTTCGGCACCAGCCGTCCACAATGCTAAACTGATAGAAATAACGGCCGTGACAGTGGAGGAATTGGTGGATTTGTGGCTGCCCAATGACTGATATTCGACCTGCCCAGACACGAATGATCGCGCAACCCGGATGGCCGGAGATCGTGATCGCTGTTGGTGTTTATATTCTCGGCATTGGCTTTCTTGGCTACTGGATGCTGCTCCAGCCCGACGACAAGTCCGTCTTCCGCGTCAACATCGCCGGTGCAGCGAACTTTGCGCTCGGCCTCGCTGGATTGCTCGGCGCGTATCTCTACCGTGTTCGAAACTGGGGGGCATTCGGCTTTCGTCCGACGACGCTCAAGTGGATAGCGATCAGCACAGCGCTTGGCGTGGTGGGCTTCGGCCTGATCTTCATCGTCGAAGCGGTCTATTTCCATTTTATCTCCGAAGCGAACACACAAGCGGATTTTCAAGCTGCGGCAAACGGTGGCCTCGCGGGGATGCTGCTATTGTTGTTCACGAGCGCGGTCTTGGGGCCGATTGGCGAGGAACTGGTGTTTCGCGGGGTGGTCCAGAGCGCTCTCCAAAAATACGGATCATGGGTCGCGGTAGTGGGCAGTTCGCTCATGTTCGCCGCTATTCACGGGCCGAGCGTCATCTTTGTCGATGCGTTTGTGATGGGGCTCTTCTTTGGTGCGATGTTCCGCCTGTCAGGCTCCATCTGGCCGGCCGTGACCCTTCACGTGATCTATAATGGCCTCAACCTCATTTATTATTCGATGATCTAGAAACGAGCGTTGATTTGGAGGGCTATGGAGTAGACATAGTTTTCATCTTCGCTCGACGCGGCGCGCCAGCTTCTCTCTCCCTGATCCAATCGCATTGGCCCTGCCGAGTTTTCTCGCTGCCGTTCGCGACGATGGATCAACCCTACTTTGGCCCTTTTGCTGCCGTAGCTCCGTTGCTGCTGCCCTTACCCGGAAGACGCCCGATGTCCGACATGTTCGATCATTTCGCGAACACCCGACACAAGAACTGGACGATCATTGGCGTCGTCGATCCCAAGGCATCGACGATGGAGGTCAGCACCGTCGAGATATTCAGGCCAGGCATCGACGAGCCCGTCCTGTCGATCGCGGTTTCCGATCTGCCGCAGTTCATCGCGGGGCTGACTGCCTCGGCACTTCCCGGCGATCTCACAAGGACCTGATCGCGCGGCGCCGTTCCTCGGGTCTCCTCGAGCGGTGGAGCTATGCCTTGACGTATCGCAGCAAGGTGATGCCGTCGCCGAACTGTTCGTTTTCGACCAGCGCAAGTCCTTGCGCGTGGTTTTCGGGAAACAGACGGATGCCGCGCCCGAGGACGGTCGGGTACACCATCAGGCGGTATTCGTCGATCAGGCCATGCGGGGCCAGCTGATGGATGATCGAAGCGCTCCCATAGATCAGGACATCGCCCCTTGCCTGGGCTCTGATTGACGTCGCCGCGTCGACGAGGTTACCGGCAATCAGCGTGGAATTGTTCCAGTCGGCGGTTTTCAGCGTGCGGCTTGCCACGAATTTGGGCATGGCGTTGATACGCTCGGCAAAGCCCTCGGGGTCGTTGACCGTCGGCCAGACGGCGGCAAAGCCGTCATAGGTCGCACGGCCGAGGATGAGCGCTTCGGCATTCATCAGTTCCTGATGTTTGAACCGGTCTCCCTTGGGGCCGCGGCTGAAAGGACCGGTCCAGTCGCCCAGACCGGAGCCTTCCATGCCGACGGGATCCTGGATGACGCCGTCGACGGAGATGTATTGGGTTGCGATGATTTTGCTGGTCATGATCGTCTCCTGTTGAATGTGGGCAAGAGCTACGACGACCTGTGGGCCGGGTCTTGAAAGAAAGCGACAGTGAGGTCTCCTTGTCCTGCAAGCCGGGTGCTCGCTTTGCAGCCGTTGGCAGACGGAGTAGGTTCAGGCGATGGAGTGGGCAACCAGGATCTTCTCGGTTGAAAGCCGCACGGAGCCGTCGGACTTCGTCGAACGAATCTGGCGGACGTGGAGCGTGCCCGAAGAGAACATGCTGTCGGTTGCACTGCCGCACTGGCAGATCGTCGTCGTCAGGCCTTCGAATGGCCGCCCGATGACGGTCGTGCGTGGACCGGAGACGACGACGAACGTGACCGGAATACCGCAGGACGCGGAGTTCCTCGGCATTGAGTTCAAGCTCGGCGCATTCATGCCCGCTGTCGCGCTCGACGCACTGGTCAATGTCGGACGCGAACTTGATGTCGTTTCGGCAAGCAGGGTCGCCTTTGCCGGGAGAAGTTGGGAAATCCCGAACTTCGACAATGCCTTCGATTTCGTCGAACACCTCGTCCGCGACGGTGCGCTGGTCCGCGATCAGGTCGTGCAGCAGACGCTGCTGCGCGAGCCTGTCGCCATCACCGAGCGTTCGGTGCAGCGGCGCTTCCTGCGTGCAACCGGATTGAGCTATGGAACGGTACGTCAGATCGAGCGCGCGGAGCGCACGGTCGACCTGCTGTCGGCCGGAGTGTCGATCCTCGACGCCGTCGACATCGCCGGCTATTCCGATCAGGCGCACATGACGCGATCGTTGCAGCGCTTCGTCGGCAGGACGCCCGGGCAACTGGCTGTCCGTGCACGATAACCCTCCGACATCGCGCCGCCGCACCAGAGCATTTCCAGCAAAAGTGTCAGCGGTTTTGCGTCCGGCATTGTGCAAGAACAGAGAGCTGGAATGTTTCCGCAATCCGAAGCAAGGCGGAAACACCCTAGCTCGCAGCCGGGATCGAATGGTGTTCGTGCATGAAGAGCCATCTGCCCCCGATCTTGCGCAGGCCGATGGTCAGGCGGAAATCCAGGTCGCTGGCCTGCCCGTTTTCGACGACGACGCAGCGCATCAGGGCGACCGCGAAAGCGACGTCGGAGCCTGCGGTGATGTCGAGTTCGCGAATGTCGAACACCGGAGGCGTGGGCGAAGCCTCGAAGAACAATGGCCAGGTTGCCCGGTAGGCTTCAAGGCCGGTGCACGACAGCGGCGGCGGCACGTCGAACATGACGAAATCGTCGGCATGGTCGCGCAGGATCGCGGCCATGTCCTTGCGGCGCACCGCCGCTGCCCAGGCTTCGATCTGTCGCCTGATCTGCGCCTCGTTGTCGGCACCATCGCTCATGGTCATGCCTCGTCTTGAATCCGGTCGGATATCAAAAGATTAGACAATCTAATAATTAGATAGACTAACAATATGAGCGGCGGATTGAATGTCAAGCGGTTCGAAGGATGAGACCATCGTCGTGATCGGACCACACGATCATGCGCTGCCGGATGCGATGCATGGTTTCGACAAAACGCCCGGTAGCCTGCGTGGGTTGAGCGTGCATAAACGTTGCTGCCCGGGCCCTGCTGCGCCGTGAGGGAGGCGCGCACGGCGAAGGCCGGGACCAGCGAAGACTGATCCATACGGACACGCTGCCAATCTTGCCCGAAATCGCGCTTGCCTTGCGCGTCGGCCTTGCCATCACAGGCCGTTGAAAAAGGCCGTCAGCCGCTTCATCCCTTCTTCCAGCCGCTCGCTCGATTCCGAGCCGAAGCAGATGCGCAGATGACCTTCGCCGGCCTCGCCGTAGAAGCTGCCCGCTTCCACCACCACATGGGCTTCCTGCAGGATCCTGTCGGCGAGTTCCTGCGACGGGATGCCGGTCTCGCTGATATCGGGAAAGGCATAGATCGTACCTTGCGGCAGCGCGCAGCGCACGCCCGGCATCTGGTTGAGCGAGCGCACCACGAAGTCGCGCTTGCTGCGGTCATCCGCGACAAGCCCTTCGAGCACGGATACCGGTCCGTCGACCGCGGCGCGGGCGCCATCCTGGATAAAGGTGTTGACGTGGGTGACGTCGTTCATGGCGATCTTGAGCAGCGCCGGCATCAGCCATTGTGGCGCCGCCAGATAGCCGATCCGCCAGCCGTCCATGGCGTAGGACTTGGTGAAGGCGAACATCGTCACCGTGCGGTCCTGCATGCCGTCCAGCGCGGCGATGCTGATATGCCGGGCGCCGTCATAGACGATGTCCTCGTAGACTTCGTCGGCGATGACGATGAGATCATGGCGGATCGCCACCTCGGCGAGCGCCTGGAGCTCGGCGCGGCTGTAGACGCGTCCGGTCGGGTTCGACGGGTTGACCAGAACGATCGCACGGGTGCGCGAGGTGACCCTGGCTTCGATGGCAGCGGCATGGATGGTGTAGTTGTCGTTCGCGTCGAGCGTCGCAAACACCGGCACCGCACCGGCCAGCTCGATCTTGCCGACATGCTGCGGATAATGCGGCTGCAGCAGGATGACCTCGTCACCCGGATCGAACATCGCCATGAAGGCGACAAAGGCGGCGTGGGTGACGCCGTTGGTTACCAGCACATCCTGCGGGCCTGCCTTGATGCCGTTCTGCCGTGTGAGCTTGGCAGCCAGGGTTTCGCGCAGTTCCAGCGTGCCGCGCGGATCCGAATAATGGACCTTGCCCGCATTGAGCGCCGCGATCGTCGCCTGCTTGATGTGGGCGGGCGTGTCGGCGTGCGGCCTGCCGACCTCGAGATGAATGAGATCCTCGCCGGCAAGGCGTGATGCCTTATCATACATGCCGAAGCTTTTGGCGGATGTCTGCGATATCCGCTTGGCGACGCGACGCATCTTCAATCTCCTGGCTGGTAAGCCGGTTGCGCCGACTGGCAGCATGGCTTGGCGACCCTGGCGGCTCGCAGTCCCTTTCACCTTGCGGTGAAACATCTGGCGCCGACTGTAGGCGAGGCCAAAAGGCGCTGTAAAGTATGTTTGATCAAAAAATCAAATAAGCTTGAGCGGCGATGTGGGGTATGATGTCGCGAAGTCGGGCTTTCGATGCGGCGAAGGGCTGGCGAGACCGGAGTGTCTGCCCATTGCGCCGAGGAACTGTCCTTTGCCCGCAGCGGTGCGGGCACTCCGCAATGCAAAAAGCCCGCGCGGTCGCACGGGCTTCTCTCATAAGGTTTCCGATGTCGGAGCGAGGAGTTGCCCTGCGCGGGCTGTTCAGCTGCCCTAGCTGTCGATGATCAGCCGTTTGATTTCCAGGCCGCCCGACTGGCGCTTGGCGGATTCGAGTTGCTTGTCGGCAACGCGCAGCAGTTCCGTGACGGTCGTGGCGTCCTCGAAGGAAATTCCGCCGACCTGCACGGTCAGCTCGATGGCCTTGCCCTGCGGCGCGAAATAGACCTTGGCGACCTCATTACGGATGCGCTGGCCGACATCCATGGCTTCCTGCTCGGTGGCGTGATGCAGAAAGACGCCGAATTCGGTCTCGCCAAGCCGACCGACGAAATCCTCCTTGCGGACCGACGAACGGATCGTCGTCGCGATCTGTCGCAACGCTTCATTGGCCCATTCGAAACCATACCGCTCCGCCGTAGCCCGCAACTGGCCGGCATCGACCACCAGAAGCGCGCCCTTCGGACGCGTCGGTCCCATCGGCGCACGCACACGGCGATCGACAAGCGAGGAAAACACGTCGGCGTGATAGAAATCCGTTGTCCTGTCGTGGCTGGCCGAATGTGTCAGGTCTTTCCGGAGCCGGCGAATCTCTTCGATCTTGAGACTGAGCAGCGTGAAGACTGGCACCCCGATGACGACAGGGACAGCAAATGCGGTGATGACCGTCCTCTGGAAGCTGGTGAACGAGCCGAACAGCAGCAGATAGTTGAAGATCGCCGAAACGCCGATGCAGATGGCAGTGCCGATCAGCACCAGCTTTGCGATCGGCAGCCAGTCGGTGGGATATCGGCCTTTAGGGTCTTCGTTCGCCAATTGTCGTCCTCCATGCCAACAATATGCGAATACGCCATGATGCGTTCAGCCTTGGTTTCGAAAAACATTCATATTGAAGACAATTTTCAATTTCGACCCCCAATAGTCTCCGGCAAGAGGCTTTATCAACATATGTTGGTGTTTTCCGGCGCGCCAACGCATTCGTGTGATCCAAGGTTGCAAAGAACTGGTGTCGGCAAATATTGCTTGCAGCTTCGGAGCGTCTGGTCCTGTCAATACGAAAGTCGACCAAATCGCACAACTTTAAATGGGTGTATGTGCCTTTTTTACTACATGAAGAAAGATTCGACGCCAACAACGCGGATTCTTTGATTTAAGTAACGGGACGCTTGTCGACTCTTATCTTTTTTCGGATATTGGCCGATACTGTAGCGGTCTCCAAAGGGTGGTAGGAGATTGATGGGCGATCTAGGGCTGGGGGAAATGGCTTCAAGAAGAGTGGCGCGCCTGCGCCAGTTTGCAGCGATATTGTTGGCGGCTACAACCTTAACGGGAGGGTCTGCTTATGCGCTGTCCCTGAAGGAAGCCATCGCAGTCGCTGTCGAGTCCAACCCCGAGATCGGGCAGGCGATTGAAAATCGCGAGGCGATCGAGTTCGAACTGCGCCAGGCCAGGGGTCTCTATCTGCCGAGCGTCGATCTCGAAGCATCAACCGGCGCACGCCGGCTGGACAATCCCTCGCGTCGCACGCTCGCCATAGAGCACGATACGTTATATCCGACCGAAGCCGGCGTGGTGGTGACCCAGAAGCTGTTCGACAGCGGTGCTCGTCGGGCGGAAGTCGATCGCCAGGCTTCGCGTGTCGACGGCGCGTCCTTCCGCGTCCTCGAACGGTCAGAATTCATCGCCCTGTCGGTCGTCCAGGACTATCTGGAATACATGCTTCAGGGCTCGATCGTGAACGAGGCCAGGAAGAACCTTTCGTTCCACCAGGGTATCCTGGGCGATATCCGCGAAAGCGTTTCCGGTGGCGCCTTGACCGATGCCGACCGCCAGCAGGCCGAGGAACGTGTCCTTTCGGCAAAGGCGCGCCTGCAGGAAGCCTCCGAAGAGCTGGAAGCGGCCAAGATCCGGTTCTTCAAGACCGTCGGCAAGCCGCTGACCAACCCGAGCAGGCCGCCATCCGTTGCAAAGGCCCTGCCGCGCTCGCTGGATGAAGCGATCGGTCTGGCCCGGCAGAACAATCCACGCATCCATATGGCCAACAGCGATATCGACGCGGCAAGCGCGATGGTGGATGCCGCCCGCGCCAAATACGGCCCCGAGTTCATTGCCGAAGGTTCGGCACGCGCCGGCCAGGACATCGACGGTGCCGACGGACGCACTGACGATCTGCAGGCCCGGCTGGTGATGCGCTGGAACCTTTATCGCGGTGGCATCGACAAGGCCAACGAGCAGGAACAGATCCGGCGCGCCAGCGAGCAGCGCCTTGCCCTGCATCAGGCGCACCGCGAAATCGAGGAAGCCGTCCGCACGTCGTGGGACCGCCGCTTCAAGCAGGCGGATCTTGCAAAGACCTTGCGACAGCAGGCATCTGCCAATGAAAGGCTGGTTGCTTCCTATCGCGAGCAGTTCAAGGTCGGCCAGCGTTCGCTGCTCGACGTGCTCGATGCGCAGAACACGCGCTTCAACACGGCGACGCTTGCGGACACCGCGGTCTTTGCCTCGCTCTTCGCCGAATACCGCCTTCTGGCGGCGACCGGGCAGCTGCTGCGCACGGAAGGCATCAGCCCGCCGAAGCAGGCAGCGGCTTATGCAAGGGCCGAGTTCAACGTTCCGAAGACCGCGGATGTCGAAACCTTCGCGCGCACGCCATCGGAACAGACCAACGATCTGCCGCTGGATATCCTCGCACCCGTACGCAAGAAGAAATAGGCGCCCGGGCTGCGGACATAGAAGCCGGTTAAGCGTCTCGTGAACCAGCAACCTCAACTTCGTTCGCCGAGAACGGGTTTTAAAAGCTGTTTTTCGGCAATCGCTGCTTTTCTTGGCCGGCCGAGCGCCGAAACGGTGCTCTTTGCCGGGGTGCCGCTGTCCGATGAACGTGTCGACATCGAGGAGATACGGCACCTCGCCGAACGCATCGGCCTTGATGCCAAGGAATTCGACGGACGCGATTTTCGTGCCGGGCGCGTCGACCTGCCCGCCATCCTGTTTCGGGCCAACAAGCCGCCTGTCGCACTGCTGTCGGAAGATGGCGCCGACGGTTATCTGACGGCGCCGCAGGAAGACGGCCAGGTCGTCGTCTCCCGGTCCGACCTTTCGCGCGAACTCATTCTCGGCGGTGCGTCGTTTTCGATCATCTATGCCAATGCCGCCGAAGAGATGAATGTCGGCAGCGCCCAGAAGATCGAGCGGCGCCATTGGCTGACGGGAACGATGAGCGCGTTCTGGCGCTCCTATTCCAAGGTGATCCTGGCGGCGGTGTTCATCAATCTGCTGGCTCTCGCCTCGCCGATCTTCACCATGAATGTCTATGACCGCATCCTGCCGAACAAGGCGGTCTCGACCTTATGGGTGCTGGCGCTGGGCGTTGGCCTTGTGGTGCTCTTCGACCTGCTGTTGAAGACGGCGCGCGCCGCACTGATCGATTATGCCGGCCGCAAGGCCGACCTGCGCATCTCCTACATGCTGTTCGACAAGGTGCTGAATTCGTCGCTGGTCGCGAGGCCCGGCTCCACCGGCGAATATGCAAACCGGGTCACGCAATATGAATTCGCCCGCGAGTTCTTCACCTCCAACACCATCAGCGTGTTCATCGACACCGCCTTCGTCTTCATTTTCCTGATCGTCATCTATGCCATCGGCGGCTGGCTCGTGATCATCCCGGCCATCGCCTTCCTCATCACGATCGCGGTCGGCCTTGTCGCCCAGCGCCGCATCGCAAAATGCGTCGCGGCGTCGCTGAACGAATCCTCGCAGCGGCAGGCGCTGCTGGTCGAGTCGATTTCGACGCTGGAGACGATCAAGTCGCTGCGCGCCGAAGCCTATCTGCTGCGCAAATGGAGCGAGCATTCCAAGAATGCCGCCAACACCTCCGAGCAGATCAAGCAGTTGTCCGCGGCGGCCGGCAACATCACACAGGCGGTACAGCAACTGGTAACGGTCGCGCTGGTGGTCGCCGGAGCCTATGCTTTCGCGGAAGGCCATGTCTCTACCGGCGCCATCATCGGCACTGTCATGCTGGCTGGACGCGCAGTGGCGCCGCTCGGTCAGATCGCGATCACGCTGGCCCGTTTCCGGCAGGCGATGCTCTCCCTCAAGGTCATCAACGGCATCATGGCGCAGCCGGAAGACCGACCCGATACGGTGGGCTTCGTCAATCGCCCGATCCGCAACGGTGCGCTGGTGTTCAGGAATGTCGGTTTCGTCTACCCGGGCTCCGATGCCGAGGTCCTGAACGGGCTCAGCTTCAACATCAGGCAAGGCGAGCGGGTCGGCATCATCGGCCGCATCGGCTCCGGCAAGACGACGCTTGGCCGTCTGGTCGGCCGGCTTTTCCTGCCGACGTCCGGTGAATTGCTGTTCGACGGCATCGACGTGCGGCAGTATCATCCCTCCGAGGTCCGCGCTGCCGTCGGCGTGGTGGCGCAGGCGGGCGATCTGTTTTCGGGGACGATCAAGGAAAATCTCCTGATGGCACGGCCCGATGCCACGGACGAGGAAATCATCGATGCCGCGAAGGCGGCGGGCGTCGACGAGTTCGTGTCACGCCATCCACGTGGCTACGACATGAATGTCGGCGAACGTGGCACCAACCTCTCCGGTGGCCAGCGTCAGGCGGTTGCCATTGCACGCCTGCTTCTGAGCAAGCCGAAGATCGTTTTCCTGGATGAGCCGTCCGGCTCGATGGATCTGGCCTCCGAGCGGCAATTGATCCGCCAGCTCAAGGTGGCCTTCGGTTCGGACACCACCCTGATCGTGTCGACGCATCGTTTCAGCATGCTCGAGCTGGTCGACCGCCTGATGGTCATCGACCAGGGCAAGATCGTCGCGGACGTGCCGAAGGACCAGGTGATACAGGCGCTGCAGAAATCCGGTCGTGGCGCGTGATCTCGGCAGGAAAGGCGGCTCCAACACCATGGTCGGCTGGGTAAGGGAATAATGCTCGCTAGGGATGATCGGCCACCACTGTTCGCCTCGGCCACGGTTGCCATCGTGGGCTTCCTGCTGGTCGTGTTCGTGGCATGGTCGTCCTTTGCCGAGATCGACGAGATCGCGCGGGGCGATGGCAAGGTCATCCCCGCATCGAAGACCCAGATCATCCAGGCCAGCGAAGCCGGCGTCGTGCAGGACATCGCGGTCAAGATCGGCCAGATCGTCAAGAAGGACGATCTCATCATCCGCCTCGACAACACCCTGAATTCATCGAGCCTGGGCGAGCAGCAGGCCAAGGCCCGCGCCTTGCGGGCGCGCGTTGCCCGCCTCAAGCAGGAACAGGGCGGAAAGATCGGCGAACCTTTCGCCTGCCCGGTCGAGATCAAAAGAACGTGCCGGAAATCTGCGACAATGAAGAGAAGTTGCTAATCGCCCGGCAGGACAACTTCAACAACAAGCTTTCCGTGCTGAAGTCACGACTGGAGCAGCGGCAGAAGGAGCTCGACGAGGCCAATGCCAATCTCGATCGTTTGAGCCGGAACCAGCAGGTCAGCGCGCGCGAGGCGAAGCTCGTCAACACGATGGCCCAGAAGGGTCTGATCGCGCAGACCGAACAGCTCAGGGTCGAGCGCGAACAGACGGAACTGGCGGGCCAGATCAAGCTCGCCGGCGAAACGATCCTGCGCGGCAAGGCCGCCATCAACGAGGCGCAGCTTCAGGTCAATGAAGTCACCCTCGAGCTGCAGCAGGAGGCGCTGAACGACCTGACCCAGACGCTGGCGGACCTGTCTGTTGTCGATGAGACGATCCGTGGCGCCACCGACCGTGTCGCACGCACCGACATCCGCTCGCCGGTCGACGGCATCGTCAACACGCTCGACGTCAACACGCTGGGCGCCTTCGTGCAGCCCGGTGCTGTCGTTGCCGGCATCGTTCCCACCTCGGAAACCCTGCTTGTCGAGGCCCGTGTCTCGCCGCGCGATGTCGCCTTCATCCGCCCCGGGCAGGACGCGCTGATCAAGATCACCGCCTATGACTTTTCCATCTTCGGCGGCATCGAAGGCAAGGTGGCGAACATCACCGCCGACAGCCTTGTCGACGAGAAGACGGGTGAACCCTACTATCAGGTGCGCGTCGCCACGGAAAAGTCGACGCTGCAGCGCGACGGCAAGACCTATTCCATCATTCCCGGCATGATCTGCTCTGTCGATATCAAGACCGGTCGCAAGACCATCCTCAGCTATCTCCTGAAGCCGATCAACAAGGCCAGGGAGGAGGCCATGCGTGAGCGATAGCGCGGTCCCCTCCAGTTCTGGCCAGCAACTGCCCAGTCAGCCGCTGCTGCGCGATCAGGAACCGGAGTTCCGGGTCGTCGAACGCAATGGACAGCGGCGCGGCATCCGGCTCGAACGCGGCTTCTGGGACATGCTGAAACGCATGGCTGCGCGCAATCAGGAAACACTCGGTGCTCTCGTCGATCAGATAGCCGTCGCCGCAGGACCGGAGGCCAATCTGACCTCGGCGATAAGGGTAGCTTGCCTTCACGACGCCAACGCCGAAACCGCGATGCTGCGACGGCTGACCTCTGTCGAGATGATCAAGGCCATCCTGTTCGCCTGTCCGGCACCGGCTTTCGCTCTGGAAAGCACGCGCAAGATCCTGGCCTTCAACCAGCCATTCCAGAACCTGGTTCGCCGTCAGCTTCCGGTCGGACAGGATGACGATGCCCGCAAGGACATGAAGCTGGCGCTGGACCTCAATGTCGCGGATATTCTGGAGCGGCTGAGGCAGAATGGAAACCTGCCCGTCGGCACCGGGTTCGTCATCGGCATCGGTGAACGGCGTCATCGCGGGCAGATCAACGCCGTGCGCGCGCCGGTGCCGGCGCCTGATCTGCTGCTGGCTTTCGTTGTCAACGGATAGGCTGTTTCAGCCCCGCAGCAATGGCATGCGGACGCAATCAGTTCTCGGGCCCTTCGCCCGGCGCGATGCCGGAGAGCCCGCCCTTCAGCGATGCCATACGGCTCTCGCCCGTCTTGGCGCCATGCACCCAGGCGCGCTCGGTGCTGAAGGAATAGAGCGGCACATAGTTTGGAAGCGCGCTGTCCATCACGACCTTGTTGCTAAGGCTGTCGAGGATGAAAGTGCCGCTGGACGTGCTGACCGACAGGACGGCGTGAAAGACGTTCCTCTTCCTGTCCTGCAGCACCACCAGTGACATGCTGGTGGCCGGCACCCCAGCCTCCAGCAGCGCTGCCATCTTCAGGATGGCGAAATCCTCGCAGTCGCCGGAGCGACGGCTCAGCGTCTCTTCCGGCGTCGCCCAGTAATCCACCTTTCCATAGGTGACTTCGTCCTTGCGGTAGGCAATGAGCTGATTGATGCCGCTGTTCACGAAGGTGAGCTTGTCGGTGAAGTTCTTGTCCTTCACCGCCTTGACGATGAACGCATAGCCGGCGCTGGTCCGGTCGCAGATGTTGTCGCAGTTGCGCACGGAGCGATAGACGGATGCCCAGCGCGTTGCGGCCGGAAAGTTCTTCATCGATATCGCCATGGAACCGAAGACGCCGGGAATGATCGCAGCGGTCTGGATCGGGTCCAGCTCGGGCTTTTCTTCGGCGATGTTCTGGAGCGCCAGGCTGTAGCCGCCACTGATCTCGGCGCGATAGACGCTGCCTGCGACGGCGGACTCGGGCTTCGTCAGGGAAATGCCGCCCAGGAATTCGACCATCTGGACCGGCTTCGCCAGGCTGTCCCGAGCCTCGGATGTTGCAGGACCGGTCGCCGCATAGGCCGACGGTGCAGCGATCACGAGGGCCAAGCTCGCAATATTCCGCAAGTGTTTTATCAATGAGAACTTTTGCTTTGCTTTCATGACACCCACCCTTTACGATGGATGCTATCCAGCACGCCTGAAGATACCGAAAATATAGATGGATAATTATAGTATAAATTGCGCGGAGGAATTTAATTCAAATTTGAATCAAAGATTCTCGTTATCCCTGGCGCGCCTTTGAAACGAACGTATTGGGTAGAGAACATATATCCCCATATGCAGTCCTCATTTACTAAAAGTAAAATTTAGCATCGAACGCATAGCCCATTATATGGATGCAGTTACCCGCTAGTTGCCAAACCAAACTCGCCCCTGTTTGCTTTGATGACAAAGTAAGGGGTGGTGGGTCATGGCAAACAGTTTCGAGATCGAAAGCAATTCCGCGAGCTGGAATCAGCAAAGCATGCGGGCTGAGCATGATGATCCGTCTGTTTCATTGCAGGTGGCGCAGGCCACTTCTGGCAGTCAGCCGGCGGGGCAAGAAAATCAGCCGGCCGGGGCAGCATCCGAGCCGAAGCCTGTAGATGTCGGCGCCACGCCGGCACCAACACCAGCACAGGCAGCAGCAACGCCGCCTTCCTCTTCTGGCGAATACATCGTTGGCGCGGACAAGACCGTCCACCTGCCCGCCAATACATCCATCGACAACATCCGCGTCGAGGGCACCAATCTCGTTCTGCAGCAGGCCGACGGTTCGGTCGTTGTCATCAAGGATGGTGCGGTCGATGTTCCGACCTTCATTGTCGGCGAAGTCGAATTTCCGCGCGTGGCCCTGCTCGCAGCGCTGCAGACGAGCGGCGTCGATGTCGCCTTCGGCGCGGACGGCTCGATTTCAGCCGGGCAGGGCGCCGCGTCGAACCCCAGCGCCGGCGGCAATTTCGAACATCCTGCCGGCGGGATCGGTGACGGCTTCGACCTGAGCAGCCTCTTGCCACCGACCGACCTGCAGTTTGGCCAGCTCGACGAGCGCGAGCTCTACCCGGCTGCCCCCAATCGCGATCCGCTCTTCGCTGATTTCTCGGCGCTTGCCCTTTCGGACGAAGGCCTGGCCGGTGGAAACCCGGACAATGATGGTTCGAGCGATACCACCAACGCCACGCTGATCACCGGCAGGTTCCCGGCAACGGATCCGGACGGCGATGCGCTCACCTACACTTTCGGCCAACCTTCAGGGCTAACCTCCGGCGGCGTGCCGCTGGTCTGGACCGGACAAGGCACCGCCCAGCTGATCGGCTCGGTGAACGGTGTTCCGGTCATCACGATCACAGCGGCCGGTGACAGCTACACCATCCAGCTTCTCGGCCCGATCGATCATCCGAACGATACGCGTCCGGGCTCGGAAGACGACCTGACCTTTACCGTGCCTGTCACCGCCACCGACGGCAAAGGCGGCAGCACCACCGCCAACATGTCGGTCACCATCGAGGATGACAGCCCGGCATTCGTCGGCGCCGGCCAGAGCGTTCTTCGCGTCGACGAAGACGGCCTGGCATCGGCAAATGCGGATTCCGGCCGTAGCGGCGAAAATGATTTCGGCAAGCAGACCGTCAGCCATATCGAGCTTTCGACCGTCATCAACCCCGGCGCGGATGGGCTGGGTTCGTATCATTTCGTCTCCGGCGCGCTGACACAGCTGGCAGGTCTCGGCCTGTCGAGCAACGGCGCCGCGATTTCCTACGTCGTTTCGCCGGACGGTCACACCATCACCGGCTCGGCCGGCGGCGTTTCCGTCTTCACCGTCGAGTTGACGGCGACCGGTTCGCTGACATTCACCCTGCTGGGCCAGGTCGATCACGTCAACAGTCCGGGAAATGTCGAAACCAACCTGAGCATCGACCTGTCCGGCCTGATCGAGGTGTCGGACAAGGACGGCGATACCCTCACGCCGCCGGTCGGCAGCGTTGTCGTTTCCGTTGGCGATGACATTCCCGTCGCAGCACTCGTGCTGAGGGAAGGCGCATCGATCCTTGTCGACGAGAGTCTCGGCCAGAACGGCGGGCCGGAGACCGAGCCGGCCGGAACACTTGGCCGGGTGGTGGTTCCAGGCGCCTCGCTGTTCAACACGGCGGGTTCGTCGGTCGGTTCCGACAGCGCAGGTGCGACGAAGACCTTCTCGCTTGAAATTGCCGCAGGTGGCCACACCGGTCTGTTCCTGACCGGCCAGAGCGGCGCGGCCAACGAGATCCTTCTGGTCGACAATGGCGGCGTGATCGAAGGCCGCGTCGGTGGCGCTGGCGGCACCCTCGCCTTTACCGTGTCGATCGATGCCGCGACCGGCAATGTGGTGCTGACGCAGTACGAGTCGCTGAACCATCCGACGCCTGGCGCGAGCTATGATGAAGCACTGTTCCTGGCCACGGGTGCGTTGAAGGCCGTCTACACGGTGACCGATGGCGACAAGGATATCGCTTCGGCGGCGGTGGATCTTGGTGGCCAGAGGGGCGTGATCGCCTTCGAGGACGATGGTCCGACGGCCGTGCTGGCATTGGCCGGCAAGGCATCGATCGTTGTCGATGAGAGCCTGGGCCAGAACGGCGCCCCGGAGACGGAGCCGGTTGGGACCCTCGGCCAGGTCACGGTTCTGGGTACATCGCTGTTCGACACGACCGGCTCGCTGGCCGGGCAGGACGAGGAAGGTGCAACGACGGCGTTCTCGCTGGAGGTTGCAGCCGGCGGCCATACCGGTCTTTTCCTGACCGGCCAGAGTGGCGCGGCCAACGAGATCCTTCTGGTCGACAACGGCGGTGTCATCGAAGGTCGCGTTGGCGGCGCCGGCGGCACGCTCGCCTTTACCGTGTCGATCGATCCATCGAGCGGCAATGTCACGCTGACGCAGTACGAGTCGCTGAACCATCCGACGTCTGGCGCGAGCTACGACGAAGCTTTGTTCCTGGCCACGGGTATCCTGAAGGCCGTCTACACGGTGACCGATGGCGACAAGGACGTTGCCAGCGCCAGCGTCGACCTTGGCGGTCGGGCCGGCGTGATCGCGTTCGAGGACGATGGTCCGACGGCTGTGCTGGCCCTGGCCGGCAAGGCATCGATCGTCGTTGACGAGAGCCTGGGCCAGAACGGCGCTCCGGAGACGGAGCCGGTTGGAACCCTCGGCCAGGTCACGGTTCTGGGCACGTCGCTGTTCGACACGACCGGCTCCCTGGCCGGTCAGGACGAGGAAGGTGCAACGACGGCGTTCTCGCTGGAAGTGGCCGCCGGCGGCCACACCGGTCTGTTCCTGACCGGCCAGAGCGGTGCGGCCAACGAGATCCTCCTGGTCGACAATGGCGGCGTGATCGAAGGCCGCGTCGGCAGCGCCGGCGGCACGCTCGCCTTCACCGTGTCGATCGATCCGTCGACCGGCAATGTCACGCTGACGCAGTATGAGTCGCTGAACCATCCGACACCTGGCGCGAGCTACGACGAGGCGCTGTTCCTGGCTTCCGGCATCCTGAAAGCTGTCTACACGGTGACCGACGGCGACCAGGACGTCGCCACTGCCAGTGTCGATCTCGGTGGCGCCGCCGGCGTGATCGCCTTCGAGGACGATGGTCCGACGGCCGTGCTGGCCCTGGCCGGCAAGGCATCGATCGTCGTTGATGAGAGCCTGGGCCAGAACGGCGCCCCGGAGACGGAGCCGGTTGGGACCCTCGGCCAGGTCACGGTTCTGGGTACATCGCTGTTCGACACGACCGGCTCGCTGGCCGGGCAGGACGAGGAAGGTGCAACGACGGCGTTCTCGCTGGAGGTTGCAGCCGGCGGCCATACCGGTCTTTTCCTGACCGGCCAGAGTGGCGCGGCCAACGAGATCCTTCTGGTCGACAACGGCGGTGTCATCGAAGGTCGCGTCGGCGGCGCCGGCGGCACGCTCGCCTTTACCGTGTCGATCGATCCATCGAGCGGCAATGTCACGCTGACGCAGTACGAGTCGCTGAACCATCCGACGTCTGGCGCGAGCTACGACGAGGCGCTGTTCCTGGCCTCCGGCATCCTGAAAGCCGTCTACACGGTGACCGATGGCGACAACGACGTTGCCAGCGCCAGCGTCGACCTTGGCGGTCGGGCCGGCGTGATCGCGTTCGAGGACGATGGTCCGACGGCTGTGCTGGCCCTGGCCGGCAAGGCATCGATCGTCGTTGACGAGAGCCTGGGCCAGAACGGCGCTCCGGAGACGGAGCCGGTTGGAACCCTCGGCCAGGTCACGGTTCTGGGCACGTCGCTGTTCGACACGACCGGCTCCCTGGCCGGTCAGGACGAGGAAGGTGCAACGACGGCGTTCTCGCTGGAAGTGGCCGCCGGCGGCCACACCGGTCTGTTCCTGACCGGCCAGAGCGGCGCGGCCAACGAGATCCTTCTGGTCGACAACGGCGGTGTCATCGAAGGTCGCGTCGGCGGCGCCGGCGGCACGCTCGCCTTTACCGTGTCGATCGATCCATCGAGCGGCAATGTCACGCTGACGCAGTACGAGTCGCTGAACCATCCGACGCCCGGTGCGAGCTATGACGAGGCATTGTTCCTGGCCACGGGTATCCTGAAGGCCGTCTACACGGTGACCGATGGCGACCAGGACGTTGCCAGCGCCAGCGTCGATCTTGGTGGTCGGGCCGGCGTGATTGCCTTCGAAGACGATGGTCCGACGGCAGCGCTGGCGCTGAAGGCCGGCGCGTCGATCATCGTCGACGAGACCCTCGGGCAGAACGCGGGCGAGGCCGAGGGCGGCGCCGCCGGCCTGGGCCAGGTGACGGTTCTGGGCACGTCGCTGTTCGACACCACGGGTTCGTCGGCAGGACAGGATGAAGAGGGCGCGACGACGGCGTTCTCGCTGGAGATCGCCGGCGGTGGGCAGACCGGCCTCTACCTTTCGGGCGCGGTGCATGACGCGGCACACGAGATCGTGCTGGTGGACAATGGTGGGGTGATTGAAGGACGCGTCGGCGGAGCCGGTGGCGTGCTTGCCTTCACGGTTTCGATCAATGCCACCAACGGCAATGTCACGCTGACGCAGCTCCAGGCGCTGGATCACCCGGACACCACCAACGCCGACGAAGCGCTGTATCTGTCCAGCAACGTGCTGAAGGCGGTCTACACGGTAACGGATGGCGACCATGACGTCTCGACCGCCAAGGTCGATCTTGGCGGTCGGGCCGGTGTGATCGCATTCGAAGATGATGCTCCGACAGCTGTTGTCGGCGGCGCCGGCATCCAGGCGACGGTTGCCGAAGACACTATGGCGACGGCGGACGGCGATGCCTCCAACGGCATTCCGGATGCCGGCCAGACATCGTCCAGCGACGAGGCCTCCGGCACGCTGGGTTCGTTGGGCGCCCTGTTCAACGCCGGTGCCGACGCGCCGCTGACCTTCAGCCTCAATCCCTCGACCAGCGGTCTGCCGGTGCTTTATTCGCATGGCATCCAGCTGGTCTACAACGTGGCCGGCGGCGTGCTGACGGCCACGGCCGGCGCCAACACCGTCTTCACGCTGACCGTCAATGCCGACGGTTCGTGGAATTTCGACCTGAAGGATCAGCTTGACCATGTCGCCGGCAGCGGCGATGCCGGCACCCTGCTGCGCACCACCGTCGGCAGCGTGCCGTCGATCGACTTCTCGTCGATGATCGTGGCCACCGATGCCGATGGCGACAAGGCCACCGGTGCCGCTCCGGGTTCCTTCACCGTTACCGTCCAGAACGACGTTCCGGTCGTCGTGGCGCTGCCTCCCCAGACAGGAACCGAGACGACGTCCTACTCCCTCACCGGAGTGCAGGCCGGGCACGATCTCTACAAGGTTCTCAACGGCGCCAACGACAAGGACATCCTGCTGAGCGGGCGTACGGGTACCACCCAGGATGCCGTCAACACGTCCAACGACATCGGCGTCGGCAATGGCCAGAACATCAACGGCAAGGACAACAACAGCGCCGAAGAATATCTCGTCCTCGATTTCGTGAAGAATGGCGTTGCCACCGGCAACAACATGTCGACGACCTTCACGGCAACCGAGCACTATTCTGTCGCTTCGCTGACTTTCAAGGTCTCACAGACCACCGGGCCAGGCACGGCCTCGGTCTTCCTGCGGGCATTCAGCGTTCCCACGACCGAAGACAACAACTCGGGTTCGGCGAACTTCACCGACAACGCCAGGGTTGCGATCACCACAGTCAGCGTCAACGGGACCAACTGGCCTGTCACGGTTGTCTACGCAGCCGACGGCGTCACGCCGATCGGCTATCTCATCCAGGGCGTCAATGCGGGCGATTCCATCAAGGTCACCGGCGCTGCCGATTTCGGCCGTCTCGAAATCTCCAACTATGACGGTGTCACGATCAACACCGGCGGCGGCGGCTCCGCCACAATTTCCGGCGCGAAAAGCTTCGGGGTCCTTATTTCCGGGTCGGAAAGCACCGTCATCCAGCCATTCGAGGTCAGGCACGACGAAAGCCCGCTGGTCAACAACACCGCGGATCCGAACATCGCCGACGACACGGCGGCGCCGCTGCCGTCGAGCCTGGCGACAAGGATCGGCGGGCTGGCGCTGACCGAGCTCGGTCATGCGGTTTCCTCCGGCACGGTCGCCGGCTTCTTCACGTCGCAGCCCGGCGCGGACGAGCCGGCCGCGATCACCTACCAGCTCGCGAACGGGACGGCGAACACCCCCTTCACCGGTCAGGACAGCGGCTTGACGACGACGGATGGCGGCATTGCCATCAAGCTCTTCACCGATCCTTCTGACCCGCGCATCCTGTGGGGCATTGCCGGCAATGATTTTGCCAGCGGCCAGAAGGTGTTCGCCGCCTATGTCGACGATGCCGGCAAGCTCTGGCTGGTCCAGTTCCAGGCGATCCACAATCCCGTGGCTGGTTCGACGGCTGCCGATTATGACGACGCCGTCTCCGTGATCGGCAACATCCATGTCCAGGCCAATGTCACCGATGCCGACGGCGATGTGGCGTCCGCCGTGTCCGGGACCCCGATCAGGCTGACCTTCCAGGACGACGGCCCGCACGCGATCAACGATATCGACACGGTTCTCGGGGCGGATATGACGGCCACAGGCAATGTCCTGACCGGTATCGACATCGCTGCCGGCGATGCCAACACCGACGACGGCGTCGCCGACAAGCTGGGCACCGATGGTGGCAAAGTCGCCTCCGTGGCTGGGGTGTCGACCGATTCCTCGCCGGATGCCGCGCACAATTTCCAGGTGATTGGCAATTACGGCTCGCTGGTCCTCAACGAGGATGGCTCCTACGTCTACACCCGCTTCAACAGCGATCCGGTCGTCTCGCAGGACATCTTCACCTACACGATCAAGGATGGTGATGGTGACATCTCGACGGCGACGCTGACGATCGGGGTGGCCGACAACGGCACTTTGATCACCAACCTGACACCGGCCGCAGGCGGCGGTGACGCCACCCTGTCGGAAGCCAATCTCTCCGATGGCTCCAGCAGCAACCCGGCAGCGCTGGTTCAGACCGGCAGCTTCAATGTTTTTGCGCCGGACGGCATCCAGTCCGTCCAGATCGGCGGCACTGTCCTCACCATTGCCCAGCTCGGAGCAGCCTCGTCCGCATCGCCGATCGCCATCAGCGGCAACCCGGCCTATGGCTCCCTCGAGATCATCGGGTTCGACAGCGGTTCGGGTGAGATCACCTATCGCTTCACCCTTACCGACAACACGCTGACCCACACCAACATCACCGCCGATGCGACGCCGGGTGATCGTGGCACGGACGATCCTGTCTTCGCCAACTACACGGTGACGGTCACTGACACCGATAACGACAGCTCTTCGGGAACACTTGCCATCCGGGTGCTGGACGATGGTCCGACGGCGCATGCCGATGCCGACGCCGGTATCGAAGGCGCACTGATCGGCGGCAACGTGCTGACGGGTATCGGCACGACCGGTGGCGTGTCCGGTGCCGATGTGTTCGGCGCGGACGGTCCGACGGTTGCGGGCGGCGGCGTGACGGGTGTCGCGACGGGCTCGAACACGGCAAGCCCGGTGACGGGCAATGTCGGCACGCCGATCGTGACGGCGCTCGGCACGCTGACGCTGAATGGCGACGGCAGCTACACCTACCAGGCCAAGCCGAATGTGGTGCCGGCCGGCGGAGCGACGGACACCTTCGTCTACACCATCACCGATGGCGACGGCGACACCTCGACGGTGACGCTGACGATCAACCTGTCCGACAGCGGCATCACGGCCTCGGACAATGATGCGATCGTCAACGAGGCCGGTCTTTCGACGGGCAGCGATGCTTCCTCGAACAGCGAGATCTTCGCCACCGGCCAGATCACGGCTTCGAGCGCGGTGCCGATCGTCAGCTATGCGATCACCAGCGTGGGTGGCGGCACGGGCAGCTACGGCACGCTGTCGCTGAACCCGACGACGGGCGCCTACACCTATACGCTGACGTCGCGCTTCGACACCTCGCCGGATGCCGACAATGCGACCAACACCGAGCAGAACCGTGACGTGTTCACCTACACGGCGACGGACGCCAACGGCAACACGGTCACCGGCACCATCGAGGTCGATATCATCGACGACGTGCCGACGGCGCATGCCGATGCCGATGCCGGTATCGAAGGCGCACTGATCGGCGGCAATGTGCTGACGGGTATCGGCACGACCGGTGGCGTGTCCGGTGCCGATGTGTTCGGCGCGGACGGTCCGACGGTTGCGGGCGGCGGCGTGACGGGTGTCGCGACGGGCTCGAACACGGCAAGCCCGGTGACGGGCAATGTCGGCACGCCGATCGTGACGGCGCTCGGCACGCTGACGCTGAATGGCGACGGCAGCTACACCTACCAGGCCAAGCCGAATGTGGTGCCGGCCGGCGGAGCGACGGACACCTTCGTCTACACCATCACCGATGGCGACGGCGACACCTCGACGGTGACGCTGACGATCAACCTGTCCGACAGCGGCATCACGGCCTCGGACAATGATGCGATCGTCAACGAGGCCGGTCTTTCGACGGGCAGCGATGCTTCCTCGAACAGCGAGATCTTCGCCACCGGCCAGATCACGGCTTCGAGTGCGGTGCCGATCGTCAGCTATGCGATCACCAGTGTGGGTGGCGGCACGGGCAGCTACGGCACGCTGTCGCTGAACCCGACGACGGGTGCCTACACCTATACGCTGACGTCGCGCTTCGACACCTCGCCGGATGCCGACAATGCGACCAACACCGAGCAGAACCGTGACGTGTTCACCTACACGGCGACGGATGCCAACGGCAACACGGTCACCGGCACCATCGAGGTCGATATCATCGACGACGTGCCGACGGCGCATGCCGATGCCGATGCCGGTATCGAAGGCGCACTGATCGGCGGCAACGTGCTGACGGGTATCGGCACGACCGGTGGCGTGTCCGGTGCCGATGTGTTCGGCGCGGACGGTCCGACGGTTGCGGGCGGCGGCGTGACGGGTGTCGCGACGGGCTCGAACACGGCAAGCCCGGTGACGGGCAATGTCGGCACACCGATCGTGACGGCGCTCGGCACGCTGACGCTGAATGGCGACGGCAGCTACACCTACCAGGCCAAGCCGAATGTGGTGCCGGCCGGCGGAGCGACGGACACCTTCGTCTACACCATCACCGATGGCGACGGCGACACCTCGACGGTGACGCTGACGATCAACCTGTCCGACAGCGGCATCACGGCCTCGGACAATGATGCGATCGTCAACGAGGCCGGTCTTTCGACGGGCAGCGATGCTTCCTCGAACAGCGAGATCTTCGCCACCGGCCAGATCACGGCTTCGAGCGCGGTGCCGATCGTCAGCTATGCGATCACCAGTGTGGGTGGCGGCACGGGCAGCTACGGCACGCTGTCGCTGAACCCGACGACGGGTGCCTACACCTATACGCTGACGTCGCGCTTCGACACCTCGCCGGATGCCGACAATGCGACCAACACCGAGCAGAACCGTGACGTGTTCACCTACACGGCGACGGATGCCAACGGCAACACGGTCACCGGCACCATCGAGGTCGATATCATCGACGACGTGCCGACGGCGCATGCCGATGCCGATGCCGGTATCGAAGGCGCACTGATCGGCGGCAACGTGCTGACGGGTATCGGCACGACCGGTGGCGTGTCCGGTGCCGATGTGTTCGGCGCGGACGGTCCGACGGTTGCGGGCGGCGGCGTGACGGGTGTCGCGACGGGCTCGAACACGGCAAGCCCGGTGACGGGCAATGTCGGCACGCCGATCGTGACGGCGCTCGGCACGCTGACGCTGAATGGCGACGGCAGCTACACCTACCAGGCCAAGCCGAATGTGGTGCCGGCCGGCGGAGCGACGGACACCTTCGTCTACACCATCACCGATGGCGACGGCGACACCTCGACGGTGACGCTGACGATCAACCTGTCCGACAGCGGCATCACGGCCTCGGACAATGATGCGATCGTCAACGAGGCCGGTCTTTCGACGGGCAGCGATGCTTCCTCGAACAGCGAGATCTTCGCCACCGGCCAGATCACGGCTTCGAGCGCGGTGCCGATCGTCAGCTATGCGATCACCAGTGTGGGTGGCGGCACGGGCAGCTACGGCACGCTGTCGCTGAACCCGACGACGGGTGCCTACACCTATACGCTGACGTCGCGCTTCGACACCTCGCCGGATGCCGACAATGCGACCAACACCGAGCAGAACCGTGACGTGTTCACCTACACGGCGACGGATGCCAACGGCAACACGGTCACCGGCACCATCGAGGTCGATATCATCGACGACGTGCCGACGGCGCATGCCGATGCCGATGCCGGTATCGAAGGCGCACTGATCGGCGGCAACGTGCTGACGGGTATCGGCACGACCGGTGGCGTGTCCGGTGCCGATGTGTTCGGCGCGGACGGTCCGACGGTTGCGGGCGGCGGCGTGACGGGTGTCGCGACGGGCTCGAACACGGCAAGCCCGGTGACGGGCAATGTCGGCACGCCGATCGTGACGGCGCTCGGCACGCTGACGCTGAATGGCGACGGCAGCTACACCTACCAGGCCAAGCCGAATGTGGTGCCGGCCGGCGGAGCGACGGACACCTTCGTCTACACCATCACCGATGGCGACGGCGACACCTCGACGGTGACGCTGACGATCAACCTGTCCGACAGCGGCATCACGGCCTCGGACAATGATGCGATCGTCAACGAGGCCGGTCTTTCGACGGGCAGCGATGCTTCCTCGAACAGCGAGATCTTCGCCACCGGCCAGATCACGGCTTCGAGCGCGGTGCCGATCGTCAGCTATGCGATCACCAGCGTGGGTGGCGGCACGGGCAGCTACGGCACGCTGTCGCTGAACCCGACGACGGGCGCCTACACCTATACGCTGACGTCGCGCTTCGACACCTCGCCGGATGCCGACAATGCGACCAACACCGAGCAGAACCGTGACGTGTTCACCTACACGGCGACGGACGCCAACGGCAACACGGTCACCGGCACCATCGAGGTCGATATCATCGACGACGTGCCGACGGCGCATGCCGATGCCGATGCCGGTATCGAAGGCGCACTGATCGGCGGCAATGTGCTGACGGGTATCGGCACGACCGGTGGCGTGTCCGGTGCCGATGTGTTCGGCGCGGACGGTCCGACGGTTGCGGGCGGCGGCGTGACGGGTGTCGCGACGGGCTCGAACACGGCAAGCCCGGTGACGGGCAATGTCGGCACGCCGATCGTGACGGCGCTCGGCACGCTGACGCTGAATGGCGACGGCAGCTACACCTACCAGGCCAAGCCGAATGTGGTGCCGGCCGGCGGAGCGACGGACACCTTCGTCTACACCATCACCGATGGCGACGGCGACACCTCGACGGTGACGCTGACGATCAACCTGTCCGACAGCGGCATCACGGCCTCGGACAATGATGCGATCGTCAACGAGGCCGGTCTTTCGACGGGCAGCGATGCTTCCTCGAACAGCGAGATCTTCGCCACCGGCCAGATCACGGCTTCGAGTGCGGTGCCGATCGTCAGCTATGCGATCACCAGTGTGGGTGGCGGCACGGGCAGCTACGGCACGCTGTCGCTGAACCCGACGACGGGTGCCTACACCTATACGCTGACGTCGCGCTTCGACACCTCGCCGGATGCCGACAATGCGACCAACACCGAGCAGAACCGTGACGTGTTCACCTACACGGCGACGGATGCCAACGGCAACACGGTCACCGGCACCATCGAGGTCGACATCATCGACGACGTGCCGACGGCACGCGCCGGTGCTGCGATGAATGTTCTGGAGACGGACGGCCAGACGAACGGCACCAGTCTCCTCGCCAATGATACGCAGGGTGCTGACGGTGCAACGCTCACCCATGTCAATCTGGGCAGTGGTTTCGTTGCCATCACGACAGGGACATCGCTCGGCGGCGGGGTCTATTCGTTCTCGGTCTCGGGCATCGGTGTCTATACATTCAAGGCCGATGGCACCTGGACCTTCGATCCCGCGGTCAATGCGAGCACCTCGAACCAGTCGGGTTCCTTCACCTACCGGATCACCGATGGCGACGGCGACACGTCGGAGGCTGCCCAGGTCATTACCATCGCCAACGTCAACAACGTGCCCACAGGCGGTTCGGTTACAGCGTCCGTCGACGACGAAGGTCTGCTGCACGGACTTGTCGGTGGCACCGGTGACGACACGACCACTGCCTCGGCCTTCGCAACGGGCACATTGACCGGTTCAGGCGGCGACGGCGCGCTTTCCTACAGCTTCGCCAACCTTGCCGGCACGCCGGCGGTGACGATCGGCCAGGAGCAGGTCACCTATTCCTGGGACAGCACGCTGAACAGGCTGGTGGCGACGATCAGCTCGAGCACGATCGCAGCCCGCGTCGGCCAGGTGCTGTTCACGGTGGATGTCACGCCGTCGACGGGCGCCTACCAGGTCAGCCTGATCAATGCGGTTCTGCACACCAATGCCAACAATGCGGAAGCCGGCGACCTTCAGCTGGCGCTGCAATACAAGGTCAGCGACAGCGATGCCGATACCAGCGCCGGCGATACCGGCACCGGTACCCTGACGATCAATTTCGACGATGACTCGCCGGTGAACTTCACCGCGCAGGCCATGACGATCGAGAACGGGGCCAATGCGATCGGCAGTGGTGCGCTCAACTTCTATGAGAGCATCGGCGCAGATGGCGGCAGCGCGGTGTTCTCCGGCACCAACGGCTCCACATTGATGAGCGGTGCAAGCGCCGTCACATCGGGGGGCAAGACCGTTCATCTCTACGGCTTCGGAACCGATACGCTGACGGCCAGGATCGATCTCGACGGCAACGGAACGGACGAGACCACGGTCTTCACGGTCAAGCTGTCTCCCAATGCCAAAAGCGAACCGAGTGACGTCTACACAGTCCAGTTTTCCCGGGCTCTGGACGACGGTTCGGGAACAACGATCACCACTTCGAATCTCAGCTCGACGAGCAAGAGAGACTACAAGATGGTGGACGACACCTCGGCGAACGATCAGGACATCCTGATTTCCGCGTCGCATTCGAATGGGACGCAGGGTGCCGTCAACGGCAGCAGCTCGGGCTCGAGCGTAGCCTTTGGTGTCGACCAGCCGGTTGTTGGAACGGGCGATATACTCAGGTTCGATTTTGCAAAATCGGTGACGGTGACAGGGAGCGCGAACAACAGTTACACCGACGGAGCGCACTACAACACGAACGGTTTTTCATTCACGGTGGATGGTACCGGCGGGTCGGGCGTCCTGGTGGTCGCCTACGATGCAAATGACAATACGGCGAACAGCTATGCAGACTTGACCAACGATGCTGCAAGCAAGGACACCATCACCCAGATCTACAAGAATGGTGTTCTGCTCAGTTTGGCAAGTTTGACTGCTTCCGGCGGCGGCTACATCGTTCCGTCGGTTACAGGCGACATCATTTCCGTCTATACGGCGGATGGATACAACCGGATCGAAGTCAGTCACGCCTCCGGTGCCGATTTCCAGATTTCCAACGTCGGCTACCTGCGCTTCGACGCTGGCACTCCCTTGAACATGTCGTTCAATGTTCAGGCTACCGACGCAGACGGGGATACGTCGACGGGTTCCATCACCTTGACGACCACGCCTCCGACCACCACCATCAACGGTACGGCCGGTCACGACAACCTTGTTGCGGGTCTCGGTGTCGATACGCTCAACGGCCTCGGCGGCGACGACACACTCGTCGGCGGAGCCGGCGCGGATGTCCTCGTCGGTGGCGCGCATTCGACGCTCGGCGATACGGCCAGCTATCAGAATTCGGCAGCCGGCGTCACCGTCGACCTGACGCTGGTCGGCGTGGCCCAGACTTCGACAGGTGATGCCAGCGGCGACAAGCTGACCGGCATCGAGAACCTGATCGGGTCGAACTTCAACGACCTGCTCACCGGCGACGGCAATGCCAATGTTCTCTACGGCCTGGACGGCAACGATACCCTGCACGGTGGTGGCGGTGACGACATGCTCTACGGCGGCGCCGGCCTGAACCATCTCTATGGCGAAGGCGGCAAGGATACCTTCGTCATCGATCAGTCGGCGCTTTCGGAAGTCGGCATGGTCGACGTCATCCACGACTACAGCAATGCCGATGGCGACGTCGTCGACCTGTCGGAACTGTTGAATGTCGCGCTGGGCACCAATGTCGGCACCGCCGGCTATGTCGACTACGACAATGCAAGCGGCGCCCTGAAGGTCGACGTCGATGGCGGCGGCAACAATTACGTGACGGTTGCGACGCTCAATCCGGGTCTGACAACAGTGAACATCCTCTACAGCGAGGACAATCACGACAAGACGGGCACGGCGACCTGATGGGCGCAAGAAGGAGCGCGACGCCGTTGTCTACTCGACTATCCGCCATGCCGCCGGGCGCTGGCTCGCCGGCATGGCGACATGGTAAGGTTGAATTGGGTTTGATTGCATCCGCACAACGGGAAGGATCCATCCCGCCGCGGCATGTTTTTTCAACGAGGGGGAGATCATGAAGCATTCTTCTTTCGGTCTGGCTTTGCTGCTGTCGCTTGGCGTCACGGGCGCGCAGGCCGCCGACATCATCGGCGCGCCGACGGGTGAGTATTGCCGCACCGTGGGCACCTCCAACCTGATCCTGGAGGAGAACATGAGCACGCTGAAGACAGAAGTCGTGCGGCTGATGGACGAAGCGGTTGCAGCGGCCAAGAGCGAGCAATGGGTTCATTCCTCGCGTCCGGTGTTCGTCTGGGCTTCCGAAGCCAAGGTCGCCTGCGGCATGGCCTATGGCTATCTCAAGACCAACTATCGCGACGAGGACACCCTCAACAAATGCGAGTGTTTCCACGATCGCATGCTCGAATACATGCACTAGAGCAATGATGGCTGCCGGTTCCGGTTGTCTTGCCCGGTAGGAACCTCTTGCGTTGCTGTCCCGGCTGCCCGTCGGGGAAATTCCTCCGGTCGAGATGGGGGAAGACGCTGCGCATGCTCAAATGGCTGCTTTCCCTGGCCCCGACACAATGCGAGGCATGATGCCGGCACCCTGGAGCGAACCCTTAATGCAGTCTGGTGACGGGCACTTCGGTCCATTCGGCATAAGTCGCCGCGTGCTCCTGGCCGCGCTGCCCGTGCTGGCGCTGGCGGCATGCCAGTCCAAGACTGCCGGCGATGTTCTCGATCCGGGCGGCAGTGCGGCGGCGCCAGAGGCGAAAGGCGCAGCGACACCGGCGCCATCGGCCGGTCCCGTGCCGTCGGCCCAGACTTTTGGCAGCGGCGAAACCAAGGTGTTCATGCTGCTGCCGCTTTCGGCTTCCGGTGGCATGGGCGAAAAGGGCCGCAGGATGTTCGATGCGGCCAAGCTCGCCATGGCGGATCTCGGCAACCAGACCATCACCTTGTCCGTCCAGGACACGCGTGGCGACAGCGCTGTCGCCAAGGACCTCGTCGTCAAGGCGATGACGTCCGGCGCCAGGGTCATCATCGGCCCGGCCGAACTCGATGCGGCCCAGCGGCTGACGTCGATTTCCGGGCCGACACGACCGCCGGTGCTTGTGCTGGCGGAGAATTTTCCCGGTGCGCCGCGCCTCTATGCCATGGCCCTGAATGAAGCGGACAGTGCTGCCGCCGGCGCCGCGGCCATCGCCCAGAAAGGCAAGCGCAAATTCGTCCTGTTCGTAGCCAGAAGTCCGATCGCAGGCGCCATCGAAAAGCGGGTGGCGAACGGATTGAGCATCACCGGGGCGTCGATCGCGCTGACCATGCCTTTCGATCCGGTTGCCGAGGCCGAGAAGGCGGCCGCCGATATGCTGGCGACCGTGTCCACACCGGAAGGTGTGGTCATCGCCATCGGCGATGCCAGTCCGTTGCCCATCCTGCGGGCACTGAAGGCCCGCGGGGTTTCCGCCGACAAGGTAGCGGTCATCGGCACCGCGCGCTGGCTCGAGCAGCCGCTCGCCGACCCGCTGTTTCAAGGAAGCTACGTGGCGGCCCTGGACAAGAGCGAGGCCGGCCCGATCGCCGATCGCTTCAAGGCGACATACGGCTATGCTCCGGATATCAACGCGATCTATGCCTATGACAGCGTGGCGCTGACAGCCGGCATAGCTGGCGCCATGGGCCCCAAAGGCTTCACACCGCAGATCCTCGAAAACAGGAACGGCTTCCGCGGCTCCGCCGGCGTGTTCCATTTCCGCTCGGACGGTGCCAGCGAACGCTCGATGTCCTTCTATCGCATCGACAGAGGCGTAGCGAAGAAGATCGCGAATTCGGTGACGGGGTTCTGATCTCCAGTTCCGCCACCCGAGCTTTTGCCGGAGATCCCCGCAAGACCGGCGGAGCGCCGTGCTTTCGCGGCGCCTGGCGGCAGAGCGTGCGGTTCAGCCCTTGGCCTTGCCCCGCCCGCGCTTGGTTCCGGGCTTCCTGCCGAGACCGAGTTTCTTGGCCAGTTCCGAGCGCTTGGCGGCATAGGCCGGCGCCACCATCGGATAGTCGACGGGAAGCCCCCATTTCGCGCGGTATTCCTCCGGGGTGAGGCCGAGCTTGCCCAGATGGCGCTTCAGGGTGCGATACTGCTGGCCGTCTTCGAGGCTGATCAGGTAATCGTGGGTGAGCGATTTCCGGATCGAGATTGCCGGCTTCTGAGGTTCCGGCACGACCTCGGCCTGGGTTTGTCCCAGCCTGCCGATGCTGTCTGCCACGCTGGCGATGACGCCAGGCAGATCGGATACCGGAACCGGATTCTTGGTGACATACGCACCCACGATCGCTGCGGTAAGTTCGGTCACCAGGTCGTTGGAAACCTTGTTGTCTTCGGCCATGATTGTCCCCTTGCTGCCCACCACTTGCCTAGCCGAGAAACGGAAGTTCCGAAAGCTGAAACATTAATTCAAAAGGCAAATAATCCCCTTTTGCGCGGCTTCGGGCCGATTGTGCCGGCCGTGCGAAGCAGCGGTTGTGCCTTGTGCTCGCATACATTCCCGGAAAAACGAATCCCGGAAGATCGAACGGCCGACCGGCGCGCGAAACTGCGCCGACACCATATCGAATTGGGGTGAAAACCGGGGCCGCGGGGCGTCGCCTCGACCGGCGCCGGCATTCCTTCCGGCGTTTTACCACCAGAGGTCGGGTTGTTGCGCCTTGTAATGCAACCTGTTGTTGCTGGAATGCAACAGGCGGGCCGTCTTCGGTTAAAAGTTCGGCGAGACTACATTGTAAAATAGTCTGCGTTTTATACAAACGTCCAGTTATTGGATGTGTTGAGTCTGTTATTAGTTTTGTTGAATAGTCAAATTATTCAATATTAGAGTTTCGTTATATTAGTGATGAATCGAGTTTGTCCTGCACGGGTTTCCGTGCGGGAGGGGTATTCTATTCGCAATTTCTAATGTTCGAAGTCGGGGGAAGTATTTGGAATTTCGGCGCGAAAAGATCGAACTCTCAGGACTGGACGAGGTCGCCCGCGGGACGTCTCCAGAGAGTTTCTGCGGAAGACATTCGGTTTCCGGAGCCATCTCCTGCCTTCTCGCGCTGATCGCCATCCTGATGTTCGCTGTGCCCGCGCAGGCGCAGGTGCAGCGCAGCTTCATCAATCAGGGGTTCGAACAGCCCGTTCTCACGCCTTCCAATGCAGCGAACGGATGTTATGTCCAGGTCACGGATGGCACGGTCCCCGGCTGGTCGACAACGCATCCGAGCGTACAGGGCAGCGGCAACTGTACCTCGCCCTCGGCAGCCTCCGGTGCCTTGATCGAACTGTGGCGCGCGCCGTTCAACGGCGTGACGGCAGCCGAGGGCAGCCAGTTCGCCGAGCTGAACGCCGAGCGTGCCTCGCGCCTCTACCAGACCGTCTGTCTCGTCGCGGGCGAGCAGTTCGCTTACCGTTTCAGCCACCGTTCGCGCTCGGGCGGTAACGAAGTTGCCGACTTCAACATCGCTCCGACAGCCAATGGCACGCGAACGCAGATCGTGAGATCGACTGTTTCGGGGTCCACCTGGGCAAATCGGACCGGCAACTACACTTTCGCCGGCCCCTCCGGCGTGCAGACGCTGGGTTTCGAGGCCATCGGCGGCACGACTGCCGGCAATTTTCTCGACAACATCCAGATAACGCTGACGCCCTATCTGGAATTCGTCCCAGGCAACAGTTCGGGCCTGGAAAGCATCGCCACCGCCAACCTGCCGGCGCTGCGCGTGGCTGGCCTGCTGAACGCGCCGACATCCGTACAGATCCAGGTCACCGGTGGTACTGCGACGCTCGGCACCGACTACACGACGCCGTCCGGGACAAACACGTTCACCGTCACCATTCCGGCCGGCAACTATGATGGTACTCAGCCGATCGCCACCGGCATGGCCATCATCAACGATACGCTGATTGAGCCAGACGAAACGATCCAGCTGACGATCACGCCGAATCCGGCGAGCTACACCATTGCCAGCACGCAATCCTGCGGCGCCACCGCCTCGGCGACCGGTACCTACACCATCATCGATGATGATGCCCGCATCACCGTGCAGAAGACGCTGGCCGGCTCGCGTGTGGCGGCGAGCGATCAGTTCGCGCTTTCGATCGCCGGTACCAACGGCCCGGTCAATGTCAACACGACGGGAGCCGGCACGACGGTCAACGGCCAGGCACAGCTTTCAAACATCGCCGTCAACACCAACTATACCATTTCGGAAGCGATGGCCGCCGGCAGCGCCAGCCCGCAAAGCAGCTACGCGCCGACCCTGACCTGCAGCAACGCCAAGACGGGTTCGACCACGGTGTTGCCCGGCGGCGCGGTGCGGACAGGCACGATACGGCCGACTGCCGGTGATGACATCACCTGCGTGTTCAACAACGCGCCGCGAAATCCCGCCATCACCATTGCCAAGAGCGCGGGCGCGATCAGCGACACCAACGGCAGCGGCGCGCAGGATGCCGGCGACCAGGTCCCCTACACGTTCACGGTAACCAACAGCGGCAACACGACGCTGACCAATGTCCGGATCAACGATGCCAAGCTGGACTCCGCCGCCGTCTGCAGTCCGACGACGCTGGCACCCGGCGCCGTCGCGACCTGTACCGGCACCCACACCCTGACGCAGGCCGAGGTCACCGCCGGCCAGGTCGTGAACACCGCGACGGCGACAGGATCGCCGCCGGAAGGCGGCTCCGATGTCACCAGCCCGCCAGCCACTGCAACCGTGCCGATAACGCAGGCGCCGAAGCTGACCATCACCAAGAGCGCCGGCCCGATCGTCGATGCCAATGGTTCCGGTCGCCAGGATGCGGGTGACAAGATCACCTATACGTTCACGGTCAGGAACACCGGCAATGTGCCGCTGACCGGGGTCAATGTCGACGATGCGCGCGTCGGCGTCACCGATCTCGCCGTCTCTCCTGCCACGCTGGCGCCCGGCGCCACCGGAACCGCGACCGTCACCTACACGCTGATCCAGTCCGACATCGATTCCGGCACCGTCAACAACAGCGCTACCGCCAGCGGCCGGCCGCCAAGCGGCGGCGAGGTGACCAGCCCGCCGTCCACGACGACCACGCCGATCACCGGCGCGAGCTCGATCGTGCTCACCAAGACCGCTAGCGCGATCAATGATCTCGACGGCAACGGCCCGGACGAAGGCGACACCATTTCCTACACCTTCACGGTGCGGAACACCGGCACCGTCACGCTCAACCCTGTGACGGTCAACGACCCGATGCTCGGCGGCGCCATCACCTGTCCGGTTGCGCCGCTGGCCGCGGGGGCTTCGGCCTCCTGCGGTGCGGCCGTCACCTATACGCTGACCCAGGCCGACATCAACGCCGGCCAGGTCGTCAACACCGCGACTGCGACGGGTACGCCGCCGTCCGGCCCGGCCGTGACCAATTCGTCCAGCACCACGACACCGATCGCCCAGACACGGCAATTGACCGTGACCAAGACGGCGAGCCTTGCCGATACGGTCGTCGTCAACGGCACGGCCGACGCCGGCGAGGTGATCACCTATGGTGTCTCCGTCAAGAACACCGGCAATGTCACGGTCACCGCCCTGACTGTCACCGACAGCCTGGACGGCGCCCCGGCGACGACGCTCAGCTGCTCACCGCAGACGCTGGCACCCGGCGCCACCGCGACCTGCACGAGCTACACCCACACCGTCACCCAGGCGGAGATCGACCAGCAGGCTGCGCTGCGCAACGTCGTCACCGCCGCCGGCAATACATCGGCCGGGCGTGTCACCGGTACCGATACCAAGACCGTGCCGCCGACGCGCCGTTCGCCGGGCGTGTCGATCACCAAGACGGTCGACAGGAACACGATCTCGGCGCCGGGGACGCTGAACTACACCATCGTCGTCAGGAACACCGGCAACACCACGCTGACCGGCGTGAACGTGACCGACACGCTGCCGAACGGCGACCCGGCGAACCTGCCATCGCCCAACGAGAGCGTCGCGACCAACGGCGTGCTCGATGTCGGTGAAAGCTGGACCTACACCCTTGCCTATCCCGTCGACCAGGCAACGATCGACAATCCGGCCAACACCACGCTGACCAACCGGGCTTCGGTCACGACCACCCAGACGCCGACGCCCGCGACCAGCAGGGCCGATACCCAGATCGTCCGCAATGCCGCCTTCACGACCAGGAAGACCGTCGACAAGGCGACGATTTCGGCACCCGGCACGCTGACCTACACCATCGTGCTGACCAACACCGGCAACGTCTCGCTGACCGGCGTCACCCCAACGGATACGCTGCCGAACGGCGATCAGGCTGTTCTGCCGGCGCCCACCGAGAGCATCTCCGCCAACAACGTGCTCAATGTCGGCGAAACCTGGACCTATGTCTTCACCTATGCCGTCGACCAGGCCGCGATCGAGGCCGGTGGCACATTGGTCAACACCGTCCAGGTCACGACCACGCAGACGCCGTCGCCGCAGGATTCGGCAACGACGACCATCAGCCAGTTCCATTCGCTCGCCGTCGAGAAGAAGGTCGACAAGGCCTCCGTCAACGCGCCCGGCCTGTTGAACTACACGATCACCGTGAAGAACACCGGCAATGTCGCGCTGAGCAATGTGACGCCAGTCGACACCCTGCCGAACGGCACGACCGTCACGCTTGCCAACCCGACCGGCGACGTCAACGGCGACGGCAAGCTCGATGTCGGCGAAACCTGGACCTACACGACGACCTACAGCGTGACGCAGGCCGAGATCGAGGCCGGCACGAGCCGGGTCAATTCCGTTTCGGTGACCAGTGCCGAGACACCGACACCGAAGACGGCCGACGCGACCACGACCATCAGCCAGGCGCCGTCGATGACGGTTGCCAAGACCGTCGATACCACGGCCATCTCCGCGCCCGCGACGCTGAGCTACACGATCACGGTGAGGAACACCGGCAACGTCTCGCTGGGCAATGTGACGCCGGTCGACACGCTGCCGAACGGCACGACCGTCACGCTCGCCAACCCTGTCGGAGACAGCAACAACAATGGCAGGCTCGATATCGGCGAAACCTGGACCTACACGACGACCTATGCCGTCGATCAGGCACAGATCAATGCCGGTACCGACCGCGTCAACGCCGTCACGGTGACGGCAAGCCCGCCAACCGGACCGGCGCTGTCTGGCAGTTCCTCGGCCACCACGACGATCACGACGACGCCGAAGCTGACCATCGCCAAGCGTGTCGACCAGACCTCCATTTCGGCGCCCGGCACGCTGACTTACACCATCGAGGTGCGCAACACCGGCAACGTGTCGCTGACCAATGTCAGCGTCACCGACACGCTGGCGCCAGGCGCCCGGCCAATCAATGTCGGTTCGCCGGTCGAGAGCATTTCGAACAACGGCGTGCTCGATGTCGGCGAAACCTGGACCTACACGGCGACCTTCGCCGCCAGCCAGGCCGATATCGACGCAGGTACCAGCCTGGTCAACACGGCCTCGGTCACCAGCACGCAGACACCGACCCCGGTCGACGCGTCGGCGACCACGACGATCAGCCAGACGGCTTCGATGCAGGTCGAGAAGGTGGTCGATCTCCATTCGATCGCCGCACCTGGTACCCTGACCTACACCATCACGGTCCAGAACACCGGCAACGTCTCGCTGAGCAGCGTCAACCCGGTCGATACATTGCCGAACGGCACGACGGTCACGCTCGCCAACCCGGGCGGTGACACCAACGGCAACGGCAGGCTCGATGTCGGCGAGACCTGGACCTACACGACGACCTATGCCGTCGATCAGGCACAGATCAATGCCGGCACTGACCGCGTCAACTCCGTCACGGTCACGGCAGATCCGCCGAGCGGTGGCGCTGTCTCGAAGACGGACACCGCCACGACGACGATCGCGACGGCGCCAAGACTGACCGTCGACAAGCGTGTCGACAAGGCTGCGATCTCGGCACCCGGCACGCTGACCTACACAATCGAGGTGCACAATGCCGGCAACGTGTCGCTGACCGGTGTCAGCGTCACCGACACGCTGGCGCCCGGCGCGCGGCCGATCAATCCCGGTTTGCCGGTCGAGAGCGTATCGAACAACGGCGTGCTCGATGTCGGCGAGACCTGGACCTACACGGCGACCTTCGCCGTCGGCCAGGCCGACATCGACGCCGGCACCAGCCTGGTCAACACCGCTTCGGTCACCAGCACGCAGACACCGACCCCGGTCGATGCGTCGGCGACCACGACCATCAGCCAGTCTGGCTCGATGCAGGTGGTCAAGACCGTCAACCCGACGGCGATCACCGGACCGACGACGCTGAACTACACAATCACGGTGAAGAACACCGGCAACGTCTCGCTGAGCAATGTGAACCCGGTCGACACGCTGCCGGACGGCACGACCATCACGCTGGCCAATCCAGGCGGAGACACCAACGGCAACAACAGGCTCGACGTCGGCGAGACCTGGACCTATACGACGACCTATGCCGTCGATCAGGCACAGATCAATGCCGGCACCGACCGCGTCAACGCCGTCACGGTCACGGCAGATCCGCCGAGCGGCCCGGCCCTGTCGGGCAGTTCCTCGGCGACGACGACGATCACCACGACGCCGAAGCTGACCGTCGCCAAGCGTGTCGACCAGACCTCGATTTCGGCACCCGGCACGCTGACCTACACCATCGAGGTGCGCAACGCCGGCAATGTCTCGCTGACCGGTGTCAGCGTCACCGACACGCTGGCGCCCGGCGCACGGCCGATCAACCCCGGCGCGCCGGTCGAGAGCCTGTCGGGCAACGGCGTGCTCGATGTCGGCGAAACCTGGACCTACACGGCGACCTTCGATGTTCTTCAGGCCGATATCGAGGCTGGCACCAGCCTGGTCAACACCGCCTCGGTCACCAGCACGCAGACACCGGCTCCGGTCGATGCGTCGGCGACCACGACCATCAGCCAGGCGCCTGCCATGCTGGTCAAGAAGGCTGTCGACCGCCAGTCGATTTCCGCGCCCGGCACGCTGGCTTACACGATCACGGTCGAAAACACCGGCAACGTCTCGCTGAGCAGCGTCAACCCGGTCGATACATTGCCGAACGGCACGACCGTCACGCTCGCCAGCCCGAGTGGTGACACCAACGGCAACAACAGCCTCGATGTCGGCGAGACCTGGACCTACTCGACGACCTATGCCGTCGACCAGGCACAGATCGATGCCGGCACCGACCGCGTCAACGCCGTCACGGTGACGGCAAATCCGCCGAGCGGCCCGGCACTGTCGGGCAGTTCCTCGGCGACGACGACGATCACCACGACGCCGAAGCTGACCGTCGCCAAACGCGTCGACAAGACCTCGATTTCGGCTCCCGGCACGCTGACCTACACCATCGATGTGCACAACACAGGCAATGTGTCGCTGACCGGTGTCAGCGTCACCGACACGCTGGCGCCAGGCGCCCGGCCAATCAATGTCGGCTCGCCGGTCGAGAGCCTGTCGAGCAACGGCGTGCTCGATGTCGGCGAAACCTGGACCTACACGGCGACCTTCGCCGCAAGCCAGGCCGACGTCGAGGCCGGCACCAGCCTGGTCAACACGGCCTCGGTCACCAGCACGCAGACACCGACCCCCGTCGATGCATCCGCGACCACGACCATCAGCCAGGCACCGGCGATGCAGGTCAAGAAGGAGGTCGACCGCCAGACGGTCACCGGGCCAGCGACGCTGACCTACACCATCACGGTCGAGAACACCGGCAACGTCTCGCTGAGCAATGTGAACCCGGTCGACACGCTGCCGAATGGCACGACGGTCACGCTTGCCAATCCGAGCGGTGACACCAACGGCAACGGCAAGCTCGATATAGACGAGATCTGGACCTACACGACGACCTATGCCGTCGACCAGGCGCAGATCAATGCCGGTACCGACCGCGTCAACGCCGTCACGGTAACGGCGAATCCGCCGAGCGGCGCCCCCGTCTCGAAAACCGACACGGCCACGACGACGATCTCGCGCACGCCCGGCCTCACGCTGGTCAAGTCCGCCACCTCCGGCAACGGCTACACCGCTGTCGGCAATGTGGTGACCTACAGCTATCTCGTCACCAACAGCGGCAACACCACCATCACCAGCCCGATCAGTGTCGCCGACGACAAGATCGCCGCACCGAACACGGTCAGCTGTCCGGCGCTTCCGGCCGGCGGGCTGGACCCGGACAGGACGCTGACCTGTACCGCCAGCTACACCATCACCCAGGCCGACCTCAACGCGGGCAAGGTGACCAACATCGCGACGGCCACCGACGGCACCACCACCTCGCCGCCTTCCACGGTGACGGTGACCGCCGTGCAGACACCGGCCCTGACGCTGGTGAAGAACGTGACCGCCGGTGATCCTTATGCCGCCGTCAACGATGTGGTCACCTACAGCTACGTCGTCACCAACAGCGGCAATGTCACCATCACCGAGCCGATCACGGTGGACGACAACAAGATCACACCCGTCGCTTGCCCGGCCCTGCCGGCGGGGGGGCTTGAGCCCACCAGGACGCTGACCTGCACGGCCAGCTATACGGTCACCCAGGCGGACCTCAACGCGGGATCGGTGACCAACACCGCGACCGCCACCGATGGCGCGGTCACGTCTTCGCCGGCTTCCAGGACGGTGAATGCCACGCAGCGGCCGACGCTGACGCTGGTCAAGACCGCGACCGTGCAAGACACCAACGGCAACGGGCGCACGGATGTCGGCGACACCATCGTCTACGCGTTCCGGGTCGAAAACACCGGCAATGTCGTGCTGCGCAACGTCAAGGTCACCGACACCCTTGTCGATATCGTGCTCACGGGCGGCCCGATCGCGACACTGCAGCCGGCCGCCGTGGACACGACGACATTCACGGCGACCTATCTGATCAAGCAGGCGGACCTCGACAATGGCTCCGTCGTCAACCAGGCGACCGCCAGCGGCGCCCCGCCGGCTGGTGGCACCGTCGACAGTCCACCCAGCGCCGTCACCACGCCGCTGGTGTCGGCAGCGAGCCTGACGTTCAAGAAGACCGCCGGCAGGATCGTCGATGCCAACGGCAATGGTCGCACCGACCCCGGCGACACGGTGACCTACGACTTCCTCGTCACCAACACCGGCACCGTCACGCTGACGAACCTGAAGATCGATGACGCGCGTATCGGCGTCGCCGGGCTCGCGGTCACCCCCGCGACGCTCGCGCCGAATGCCGCCGGTACCGCCGCGGCCACCTATGCGCTGACGCAGGCCGATATCGACAGCGGTCGTATCGTCAACCAGGCGATGGCGACAGGCACGCCACCGAGCGGACCTCCCGTGACAGCAACCTCCGATGACCCGACATTGCCCGGCGACAACGATCCCACCGTCGTGTCGATCGACAACAAGCCGGCGCTGGTGCTGAAGAAAACGGCGGATGCGCTGCGCGACGACAATGGCGACGGCGTGGTCGGCGGCGAAGGCGACAAGATCACTTACCGCTACGAGGTGACCAACACCGGCAGCGCGACGCTGCGCGACGTCGCGCCGCTCGACGCGGGTCCGACCTTCAACGGCAAGCCGGCCGCCAACAAGCTGTCGGCCTTCTCGCCGGCAAGCGTCGCCGTGCTGACGCCTGGCGCCGTGGCGACCTTCAGCGCCACCTATGTGCTGGGTACCGCCGATGTCGATTCCGCTGCCGGCATCGCCGATGGTGTAAAGAACACTGCCACTGGTGAAGCCTACGCCAATGGCGACAGCACCTCCGGCACACGGATCGTCTCGCCGGCCAGCACCGCGCTGGTGGCGCTGCCGACCGGCAAGCCGGGGACGCTGACGCTGGTCAAGCAGGCCGGGATCAGGCAGATCCGCATCGGCGAAAAGGCGCCGTTCGTCATCTCAGCCACCAACAACGAAGCGCGCAATGTCGGGCCGGTGACGATCGTCGACACCATCCCTGTCGGCTTCCGCTTCGTGATCGGCTCCGCCTCCATCGATGGCACTGCGGTGACCCCTGAGGTCGCCGGCCGCCAGGTCATCTTCAGGAACATCAATTTCGGCCCGAATGCCAAGGTGCAGATCCGCCTGCAGATGCTGGCGCTGAACACGGCCGGCCCGGGCCGGCACACCAACCGGGCGCTGGCAACCGACGAACGCGGCACGCCGCTGTCGGATGAAGCCTCGGCCTGGGTCGAGATCGTCGCCGAGCCGGTGTTCGATTGCGGCGACATCATCGGCAAGGTCTTCGACGACAAGAACGGCAATGGTTACCAGGACGAGGGCGAACCTGGCCTGCCCGGCGTGCGCGTGGTGACTGTCAGGGGGCTGCTGATCACCACCGATCAATACGGGCGCTTCCATGTCGCCTGCGCCGACCTGCCGGACAAGCGCATCGGCTCCAACTTCATCATGAAGCTCGACGAACGCACCTTGCCCAGCGGCTACCGGCTGACGACCGAGAATCCGCGCGTGGTGCGCCTGACCGCCGGCAAGATGACGAAGCTCAATTTCGGCGCCCGCATCGGCCGGGTCGTACGCCTCGACCTGAAGGATGAGGCGTTCCAGCGCGGTTCCACGGCACTCGATCCGAAATGGCAGAAAGGCCTCGATCAGCTGATCGCCGTCCTGGCCAGGGAGCAGTCGGTGCTGCGGCTGAGCTACATCGAACCGGGTGCCGACGAACAGCTCGCACGCAGCCGCGTCCAGCAACTGGAGAAGGAGATTTCGCAACGTTGGTCGGCCGTCGATGGCCGCTACAGGCTCGAAATCGAAACACGCATAGAGACCGGCCGATGAAAGCAGCCCGCCACTCCCACATCCAGTCCGGGCTGCGCAAGGCTGGCATCGATGCCGCCGCGCGTGCGGGCTTCCTGCTGGCCAGCTGTGCCTTCGTCATACCTGCAGGCGGCGGTACCGCGCTTGCCCAGGGTGCCTGCCTGGAGCGCGGATGCGAACCAGCCATCCGCGGCAAGGTGCTGGACGACAGCTCCAGCGAGACGGTCGCGCCCGGCAGCAACACCGAAACCGAGAAGCCGGGCGAGCAGGGCAACATCCCGTTCTCGATCAGCGTCGACGGAGAGCAGGTCGACCGCAGTTCCACGCAGCAGGGCAAGGAAGCGGGTTCCCGGACAGACCAAGACAATCGCAAGGGACCGCGGCCGTCCGGCAAGTCGGTGGACGCCCAGCGAAAGGCTGATGTCGGGCTCAACGCCGTCGACATCCAGGTCAAGTATGACGGGCTGGAGAGCCGTCCCACCCTCAACATCTCCACCACGCCGATCCGCCGCGTCTACAAGGCCGGCGAACGCATCGACTTCCTGGCCACCGCCAACTATCCGGCTTTCATCGACCGTTCGGAAATCCGCATCTACCGCACGAACAAGCGGGAAGGGGAGCCGGCGCAGGCCGTGATCCCCGTCGCGATCAATGGCGAGGGAAGCTGGGTCATGCCGGACGAGCGCGACCCCGACACCGGCAAGGAAGTCGGCTATTTCTACGTGCTGCGTGTCTACGACGCGCAAGGCCGCTACGACGAGACGGTGCCGCTGACCATCGCCCGCACCGATGCCGACCTGAAGCCGGCGGCGCCGCGCGAGGCGACCGCACCGGGCATGGGCGAGGATCGCACGGCGCTGCGCAACATCCCGATCCGGGGCGGCGCCGTCACCGTGTTCGGCCGCAACGTGCCGTCCGGCCACCAGGTCGTGGCGCTCGGCGAGACGATCCCCGTCGACCCGAAGCAGGCCTTCGTCGTGCAGCGCATCCTGCCGCCCGGCGAGCATGACGTCGATGTCGCCGTGCGTGGTGGTGCCAAGACCGGCGCGCTGAATTTCAGCCGCCAGATCAACATCCCCAACAATGACTGGTTCTATGTCGCGCTCGCCGACCTCACCGTGGGCAAGCGCTCGGGCGATCCCCAGATCGAGGACGTGCGGCCGGGCGAATACGACAAGGTCTATACCAACGGGCGACTGGCCTTCTATCTGAAGGGCAAGATCCAGGGCAAATACCTGCTGACCGCTGCCGGCGACACCGGCAACGACAAGTTCGAGAACATGTTCAGGGGACTGGATTCGAAGGATCCGCGCCAGCTGCTGCGCCGTCTCGACCCCGATGACTACTATCCCGTCTATGGCGACGATTCGACGGCCATCGAGGACGCCCCCACCAAGGGCAAGTTCTATGTCCGCCTCCAGCGCGGCGACAGCCATGTCATGTGGGGTAACTACAAGACCAGCATCACCGGCACGGAATTCATCCGCTCCGAGCGTGGCCTCTACGGCGCCAACGCGGTCTACCGTTCGGAGGAGACGACGACCTTCGGTGAACGCCGGACCGAGGCTACCGTCTATGCCGCCCAGCCCGACACGCTGCCGCAGCGCGACGAATTCCTGGGCAGCGGTTCCTTCTACTGGATGAAGCACCAGGACATCACCATCGGCTCGGAAACGATCACGCTCGAGATCCGCGATGCCGTGACCGGCCGGGTGGTGGAACGGCGCAACCTGCGCTACGGCGACGACTATTCGTTCGACTACATGCAGGGCACGCTGCTGCTGACGCGGCCGATCTTTTCCACGACCGGCACCAGCGATCCCGTGCGCGACGGAACGCTCGGCGGCAACAAGGCCTACATCATCTCCCAGTACGAATACACGCCGGCCGTCGGCGAGGTCGACGGCTATGTCTATGGCGGCCGCGGCCAGCACTGGATCAACGACAAGGTCCGCGTCGGCGTGACCGGTATGGACGAGAACACCGGCGAGGCGCACCAGCGCGCCTATGGCGCCGACATCAAGCTGCGCCAGTCGGACCGCACCTTCCTCGAAGCCGAAGTTGCCCATTCCAAGGGACCGGGGTTCGGCACGTCGCGCTCGGTCGATGGCGGCCTCTCCATCGAGGACATTCCCAGCACCGGATCGCGGGACCACTCGGCGATGGCCTGGCGCATGCGCGGACAGGCGGCCGTCGACGAGCTGTTCGGCGGTGGCCCGAAAGGCGTTGTCGGAGGCTATTTCGAGAAGAAGGATGACGGCTTCTCGACTTTGTCCGAGCAGGTGGACGGCAACGAGCGCAGCTGGGGCGCGTTCGCCGATGTCGCCGTCAACAAGGATGTCGGGGTGAAGGTCACCTATGACGACTACCGGGTCGACGACTACAATCGCTATGTCGCGCCGCTTTCGGGCATTGACGATCCTGCGTTGAGGACACGCTCCAAGCGCAAGGGCGAAGGTGTGCTCAGCTGGCAGTGGGACGAATACTGGAAGGTCTCGTTCGGCGTCACCTACACCGAACTCTCGGATCCGCTGCGTGCCCGGGGTTCGGGTTACCGTTCCGGCTACAATGGCGACAGGGTCGTGGCGGCGTGCGCGTCGAATACCGGCCCGACAGCGACCAGATGTATTACGCCTTCGGCCAGGGAACGATCAGCCGCTCCGGCGACATAGACCGCAACGACCGCTTCGGCATCGGCGCCGAATACAAGCTGACCGAGAAGATCGGCCTCAATGGCGAGATTTCCTACGGCACCGGCGGTGTCGGCGGCCTGGCCGCCATCACATACAATCCCACCGCCGACGACCAGTATTACATCGGCTACAGGCTCGACCCCACCCGCGCCTTCGATCTCGATCGCAACTATGACCCGATCGGCACCGACAGTGGCCAGATCGTCGGCGGCGTCAAGCGCAAGATCAACGACACCTTGTCGGCCTTCTCCGAAGACAGCTACGACATGTTCGGAAGCCGGCGCTCGCTCAACCAGACCTATGGCGTCATCTACACGCCCGACGCGATGTGGACCGTCAACGCCTCTTTCGAGGCTGGCCGGGTCGAGGATGACGGGATCTATGCCGTCCTCGACCAGAACGGCAAGGAGACCGGCCAGTACCAGCGGCGCGACAGTTTCAACCGCAGGGCAGTGTCGATGTCGCTCGGCTACAATGACGAGGAAGCGGGCATCACCGGCCGCGTGCGCGGCGAGGCCCGCTTTGACAGCTCCAGCACCGGCCGCGGCGACGTCAACACCTATCTCTTCGCTGCCGGCCTGTCGTGGAAGACGGATCCGAACTGGCGCGTGCTCGCCAATGTGGAGGGCGTCTGGTCCGCATCCGGCAATTGCGACGCCAGCATCATCGCCAACAACTGCATCAACTCCTTCCGCGATGGCGACTATGTCGAGGCATCGCTGGGTTACGCCTACCGTCCGGTCGACAACGACCGGCTGAACGCGCTGTTCAAATACACCTGGCTCTATGATCTGCCCGGCAACGATCAGGTCAGCGCCGTGACCGGCGACCGTTTCGGCCCCTTGCAGCGCAGCCACATAATGTCGGCGGACTTCACCTACGATCTGGTGCCATGGCTCTCGATCGGCGGCAAATACGGCTTCCGCATCGGCGACGTGCGGTATCGCGAGCGTGTCAGCGGCAACAACGTCGCCATCGACGACGGCTGGCAACGGTCATCGGCGCATCTCGGCATCGTTCGCGCCGACCTGCATATCGTGAAGCAATGGGATGCCCTGGTCGAGGCACGCGCCCTGGCGATGCCCGAAGCCGACACGGTCGACTATGGCGCGCTCGTCGCGCTCTATCGTCATGTCGGGGAGAACTTCAAGGTCGGCGTTGGCTACAATTTCGGCCGGTTCTCCGACGACCTTCGCGATCTCACGCTCGACGACAGGGGGGTGTTCCTCAACGTCGTCGGCAAGTTCTGAGGCGGCTGATAGAGGCCCCTGGCTCGCCTCGTTTGTCTTCAATCGGGCAGATATGCCGACGCGCCTGCGGCGATGATATCTTCCTCGCTGAGCGTGCGATGCCAGTGCGAATAGAAAACCTGGCGTTCGCGTGGCAGATGCAGTTCGTTGCGCAGGTATCGATGGATCTGGCGGAAGGCCTTGTGTTCGCAGCCACCCCAGAAGAACGAATCCTGGCGATCGGAAGGCCACGCCACCGAGCGGACCGCATCGACGAGGTGTGATGTGGTTCCGGGCTGGGCGCCTTGACGATCGAGCCATTGAAGCTGGATCCCCGCCGGATGGGCCAGCGGCAGTTTTTCGCTCAGTCCGCCGATCTCGACAAACGCGAAGCCCCGGGCATCGCTGTCGAGGTTTTCGAGGATACGGGCAATGCCCGGCAGTCCTGTCTCATCTCCCGCAAGCACATAGAAGCCAGCGGGCCTTGGACCGTCGGCGGCGGGGCCGACAATGCCGACGAGATCGCCCGCTGACGCTGCGATGGCCCACCGCGTCGCGGGTCCTGCACGGTCGTGCAGAGCGAAGTCGATGGTGAGTTCGCCTTTTGGAACGTCGATCGAACGGATGGTGTAGACGCGCGTGTCGAGCTTGCGCCGCTGCGGCCATACGATGTGACCGCGATCGTCGATGCTCGGCCATTGCGGCGATACGACGTCTTTCGGCTGGAAGATCAGCCGGCAATGGAGCTGGTCGTTCCGGTCGAAGCGGGCCAGATCTTCTCCCTCGAAGCCGATCCGCAGCATGCGTGGGGTGAGCTGTGCAGTTCGCCTGACACGCAGGATGCGCAGGTCTTCCAGCGGCGTCAGCCCGGCTTCATCGCCGGTCCATTCGAACTGCAACGCCTCGCCGGCGGCGATGAAGGAGATCGGTCCGACCAGTGCATGCTTCAGGCGGTTGAGCGCATGGCGGTTGTCGGTTTCCACCGACAGGCGCAGTTGGCCGGCGGTCGCTTCGAGAAAGCCGACGCCATATGGCGATTGGAACTCGAAACGACCGCCCAGCCGCTGAACGCTGATGTCGTGTGTCGCGATCGATGCCAGGATCGGTTCGAGAAACGCCTCGACCTTCGAAAAAGGCGTCACCGCGGTTGCCGCGTATCGGCGCTTGCGAGGGGCCGGCATTGCCCTAATCCCGCAAGGAGGCCCAGAGCGGCCCCTTGATCGGCACGGAGAGGAAACGCTCGTTGATCTCGGCCAGCGTCGCCGCCGGGTCGATGTCGCGGCACGGTTCCGGATGCAGCCACTTCGCCGCCTGTTCGACAAACAGGATGTTGAAGGGCGGGATGGAGATGAGCCCGGTCCAGATACCGTGGACACGTCCGTTGCGCACGCTGGACAGCTGGTCGAAACCCGTGCGTTGGATCAGTCGTTGCAGACCCTCCCGACCTTGCGCCGCCGTGAAGCCCGGCCCGATCGACGGACGCCCGCCGGCGGACCACCCGCCGCCTGAGGCGATGTAGACGTCGCTTGGCGTCGAAACGAGATATTCGAGCTGGAGCTTCTGGAACCAGGGTGCCGTCACGCCGGGCAGCGTCCTGCCGCCGGCAAGTTCGAGCAGCTCCCCCCAGACCCTGCTGCCGGCTGCCCAGCAGCAGTCGTCGACGGTGGACTGGACTTCCAGATAGGTTGTGACCGGAGCCGCATCTGCCACGCAGGACGCGACCCGCTTCAGATGCGCGTCGACAAGGGCGATGTATGCGGCGGCCTTGTCAGCGGCGCCGAGCACGTCGCCCCACATGCGCATCTGCTCGTGGAAATCGGCGATGGTGCTCTTGGCGGGGGCCTGGTCGCCGGAAGCGTTGCTGGAGAGATCGCTGAAAATGACGGGAACACCGGCGCTCTCCAGGCGCTCGACCAGCAGGTCCTTGCTGCCCTGGGGGGCCATGTACAGATTGGCCACGACGAGGTCGGGCGACAGGCTGATCAGTCCCTCGAACGAAATCGTGTCGGGCGTCTGCTTGCCGACGACCGGGATCTGCCGCTTGCGCTCGAACCCATCCCTCACGGCGTCGCTGTCGATGCGATCGACGGCTGCCCAGCCCACGACGAGCGCGGCCGGGTCCGGATGCAGCAGCGACATGCTGACGATATCGCGGGCTTCCAGCAGGACGATGCGCCTGGGCATGGCTGGCAGCCGGACCTTGCGGCCGGCCATGTCGGTGACGGTCAGCGGTTCCGCAGCGCGGGCCGGCAGGGCCGCCGCCAGCCCTCCCAGCAGCAGGCTTCCGCAGAATATGCGCCTGTCCATTCCATTCACCATTTGTAGTTGAGGCCCGCCAGGACTTCGCGGCCATTACCGTACTGGCAATAGATGTTCGAGCTGCAGCTCGAATAGTATTGCTTGTTGAACAGGTTGGTGATGTTCAACGTGCCCTGTAGCCCCTTGAGGTTGGGGTTCTTTGCGCCGAAGTCATAGCGCAGGGCGGCATCGACAAGCGTATAGCCATCGGCCTTCACCGCATTGGCATTGTCAGCATAGCTGGAGCCGACGAAGCGCAGCCCGCCGCCGATCGACAGGCCCTGGAGGGCGTCGGCATCGAAGGTATAGTTCGCCCAGAGCGAACCATAATATTCGGGCACTGCCTGGGGCCGTTTGCCGACATTCGCCGGGACGGCCGCCTTGCTGACCTTCGTGTCGAGCAGCGTCAGCGCGCCGATCAGTTCGAGGTTGTCGGTGACATTGCCCCTGGCTTCGAATTCGAGGCCGCGCGAGTGGATTTCGCCTTCCTGCACGTTGAAGCCGAACGTGTCGGGCACGAGCGCATCCTGTTGCCGGATATCGAAGGCGGAGACCGTGAACAGCGCGTCGAGTCCGGCAGGCTGGTATTTCACGCCGACCTCGTATTGCTGTGCCTTGCTCGGTACGAAGGGTGCACCTTTGGCGGTGACGCCGACATTCGGTTCAAAGGATGTGGAATAGCTCACATAGGGGGCGATGCCGTTGTCGAACAGATAGAGCAGGCCGGCGCGATAGCTTGTGGCTCTGCTCGATTGCTCTGACGATGTCCGCGCCAGCCGGTTGTCGGTCTCCTGCCGCGTCCAGTCATGGCGCACGCCGACTACCGCGCGGAAACCGCCGAAGCTCATCTGGTCCTGGACGTAGACGCCGGTCTGTCGCAGCGTCTGTCCGTTGTTGATGATCGTCGCGAGCGGGCCGATCGGCTGCCCGTAGATGGGATTGACCACATCGAGCGACGGTGCTGCACCGAAACGATATTCCCAGTCACTCGTCGAATTCTGGTGGTCGATGCCGGTCAGGAGCGTGTGCTTTACGGCCGCGGTGTCGAAATGAAACTCCGCCTGGTTGTCGAGCGACAGGCCGCCGACATCCTCGATCGAGCGCAGGGCATGGCGCGGGATGACCCCGTTCGCGCCCAGCGGCCCTGACATCTGCAGGGAACTGAAGTCCGTGTCCACGTGGGAATAGCGCAGGGCGGAGCGGACGGTCACGGTTTCGTTGAAGCGATGCTCCAGGCGGTAGCCGATGCCGTATTGTTCCCGCTTGAAGGCGTCGAAGGAAGGATCGCCGATGTTCAGCTTCGAATTAAGGTAGGGCCGGTAGGCCTGGGGAGCCAGGAACCCCGGATAGAGCGAATTGAAATATCCGCCTTCCGGGTCGTTCTGGTAATAGCCCGAGATCGTCAGGGTCGTGTCGGCATCGGGTTGCCAGGTCACCGCAGGGGCGATGGCGAGGCGCTTTTCATCGACATCGTCATAGCGGGTGCCGGACAGCCGGCCGACCGCGCTGATGCCGTATTGCAGCGTTCCATCCGCGTTCAGGGCGCCGCGCGAGGTCAACCCGCCCTGCACGCGGCCATGCGACCCGCCTTCGATGCGGACCTCGTTGGACGGCTGCGCCGAAGGCATGCGGCTGACCTGGTTGACGAGGCCGCCCGGGCTCACCTGCCCGTAGAGAAGCGCCGATGGGCCCTTGAGCACGTCGATCCGGTCGAGCAGGTAAGGGTCGATCGACGGTTGCGCGAAGGCCTGTCCGCGCGGCAGCTTCAGCCCGTCGAGATAGTTGACGTAGCTCGTCGCGGTTCCAAAAGCGCCGAAGCCGCGCAGGAAGATCGAATCGTAGCGGGAGTTCGAATCGCGGTCCGAGAGAACGCCGGTCGTGTAGCGCAGCGCTTCGCTGACCGTGCGCGGGCTCTGTTCCTCGATCTGCTTGCGGGTGATCGTCGTCACCGATTGCGGAGTTTCCGCGACCGGCGTTCCGGTCTTTGTGGCGGTTGCCGTATTCTTCTGCAGGATGCGGTCGGCCGAGGTCGATCCGGACCGTCCTTCCAGGACGATCTTTTCCAATTGCGTCGCGGGTTCCTGGGCGAGTGCGCCCCCCGAAAAGACCAGAAGAGAGGTCGTTCCCAGAAACGCCGCCCTGCATGCACCAAAAGCCATTTGCCCCGCTCTTTCCCTTCGCCCGAGTTGTCATGGCCGATAGCAAAAACGGGACGATGACGTCCAGTTTAATTTTATGACTGGAATACTCAACTTATTTGCTGTTGCACAATCGCAACGGAACGGTTGCGTTTGGTTTTCCGGCAAAGCTAGATAGGCGGGAAACGTCGGTGACCCCACCAACCTCGTACAGGCAGGAACATGGCGTCTGCGCAGTCTCGGATGAAGAATTCCGGCGAGGTGGAACCCGCTGCGGGGACCGGCTCACCGTCCGTTGTCGGCAAGTCCAAGGGTGGCCGTCCCTCCAGGGAGGCGCAGGCGGCACTCAATCGGCGGATATTGGAGAGCGCTGCCGAACTGTTTGCCGTTCAGGGCTTCGCGGCCACCACGATGGAACAGGTGGCCTCGGTCTGCGGAGCGGGCAAGGATACGATCTATCGCCGCTATTCCTCGAAGTCCGCACTGTTCAAGGCCTTGATGGAGGGGCTGCAGGGGGAGGTCCTGTCGGAACTCGATGAGCTGATGGCGATCGATTCAAGCGCGTCGAAGCGCCTGAAACGTTTTGCGCGGGCACTGCTGTCGATCAATCTGCGGCCCCAGATGATCGCTCTCAATCGCGTCGCCCTCGGCGAAGCCGTAGCCTTCGGAGGCGTACAGCCGACGCCAACCGTCGAAAGCCCGATCATGATGCGCTTTGCCGCTCTGGTGAAGCAGGCGCAGGCCGAGGGCTTCTTGAAGGAAGGAAATGCCTTCTTCGTTGCGGAGCAGCTGCTTTACGCGACCTCGATCAAGCCGCTGATCTCGGCCATGCTCGGAGAAGACAGGTTCGTCGATCCCGCCGAGATAGAGCGGTATTTCAATCGAGCCTGGAAACTTTTCCTGGAGGGTGCTCTCGGCGGCGACGGGCAGGCTTAGGGCAATTCCAGCAAAAGTGCATGCGGTTATGCGTCCGGAAAACCGGAACCGCTCTAGACAGCCCCGGCTCAGCCGAGCGCTACTCGGCCGAGCTTTTCTCTTGCCAGCCCCGGTCGATCGCCTGTCCGGCGACCCACAACGCCGCCAGCGTGCAGATCGCGCCGGAGAGCAGGTAGGCGCCGGCCGAGATCAGGCCGAAATTGGCCGAAAGCAGCAGGGCGGCCAGTGGCGCGAAGCCGGCGCCGAACATCCAGGCGAGGTCCGATGTGATGGCCGAGCCGGTGTAGCGGTAACGGCGCGAGAACCGCGATGCCACCACGCCCGAGGACTGGCCGAAGGACAGGCCAAGCAGGATGAAGCCCAGAACCATGAAGGCGATCTCGCCCGCGGTGCCGCCGTCGAGAAGCTGCGGCGCGAAGCCGCTGAAGGCGGCGATCGCGATGGCCGTGCTGAACAGCAGCGAGCGCCTGCCGATGCGGTCGGCGATCAGGCCGGAAGCGACGATCGCCAGCAGGCCGAACACCGCGCTGCCCGCCTCGATCATCAGGAAGCGCCCCGGTCCTTCCTGCGTGAACAGGAACACCCAGGACAGCGGGAACACCGTCACCATGTGGAACAGGGCGAAGCTCGCCAGCGGCACGAACGCGCCGATGCCGACGACGCGACCCTCGGCCTTGAGCGTCTCGCGCACGCGGGTCGGTTGCAATTCGCCATTCTCGAACAGCCGGCTGAACTCCGGCGTCACGACAAGGCGCAGCCGGGCGAAGAGCGCGACGACATTGATGGCGAAGGCGACGAAGAACGGATAGCGCCAGCCCCAGCCGAAGAAGTCCTCGGCCGACAGGTTGACGACGAAGAAGGCGAACAGCGTGCTGGCCACGATCAGCCCGATCGGGGCACCGAGTTGCGGCACCATCGCATAGAGCCCGCGCCGATGCTCGGGCGCGTTGAGCGACAAAAGCGACGGCAGTCCGTCCCAGGTGCCGCCCCAGGCGATGCCCTGGCCGATGCGTGCCAGCGCCAGCAGCCAGGCCGAAGCGGCACCGATGGTAGCGTATCCCGGCAGGAAGGCGATGGCCACGGTCGAGGTGCCGAGCAGCAGCAGCGCGACGGTCAGCTTGGCGCTGCGGCCATAGCGGCGGTCGACGGCCATGAACAGCACCGTGCCGAGCGGCCTGGTCAGGAAGGCCAGCGCAAAGATGGCGAAGGAGTAGGCGGTGGCGGTCAGCGGATCGGTGTTGGGGAATACGAGCTTCGGGAAGACGATCACTGAGGCGATCGCATAGACGAAGAAGTCGAAGAACTCCGACGTCCTGCCGATGACGACGCCGACGGCAATGTCACCGGGATTGACGTGATGGTGGTCGCCGCTCGTGTCGGCTCGTGTGACTTCAGTCATCCCTGCGGTGCCGTCCCAATACAGAAAGCATGACCCCGAACCGAAGGTCAGCAAAGCAAAAAGTTGCAGACTTTTCGGCCGAGGATCATGCAGCAAAAACACGGCCGCGGAGACATGCCGCGGTGCACCTAAAATCTTGATGCATCGCACTCGCCGGGGGGATTGGACAAATTGTCCAATGTCGTGGCCGTGTCCGGCTCGGCTACTCCATCGCGTATCTTGCAGTGCACAATGACGGGCGGACGCTTTCATGTCCACACATTGGTTCTCTTCACACAGGCCCCCTTTGCATGGATTGGGGCGCAGGCTTGCCAGCCTGCTGATCCTGCCACTGGCGGTGATTCTCAGCGGCTGCGATTTCGTGGTGCTGGCGCCCGCGGGCGACATTGCCGCGCAGCAGCGCGACCTGCTGGTTGTGTCGACCTTGCTGATGCTGATCATCATCGTGCCGGTGATGCTGCTGATCGTGTTCTTCGCCTGGCGCTACCGGCACTCCAACGCCTCGGCCACCTACGCGCCCGACTGGGACCATTCCACCAAGCTGGAACTCGTCATCTGGGCGGCGCCGCTGCTCATCATCATCTGCCTTGGCGCGCTGACGTGGCTCGGCACCCATCTGCTCGACCCGTATCGCCGCCTCGACCGCATTGCGCCAGGCCAGCCGGTGACCGAAGAGCACCGGCCGCTCAGGGTCGAGGTCGTATCGCTCGACTGGAAGTGGCTGTTCATCTACCCCGAATACGGCATTGCCACGGTCAACGAGATGGCCGCACCCGTCGGCAGGCCGATCGATTTCCGCATCACGTCGTCCGGCGTGATGAACTCCTTCTACATCCCGGCGCTCGCCGGCATGATCTATTCCATGGCCGGCATGGAGACCAAGCTGCACGCGGTGATCAACCACGAAGGCACCTATAAGGGCTTCTCGGCCAACTATAGCGGCGCCGGCTTTTCCGGCATGCGCTTCGACTTCCATGGCCAGTCCGAGGCCGGTTTCGACCAGTGGGTGGCAAGCGCCAAGGCCGCCGGCCAGACGCTGGACAGGGAACACTACCTCGAGCTGGAGCGGCCGAGCGAGAACGAGCCGGTGCGCCGCTACGGCGCGGTCGACCCCAACCTCTTCCAGGCCATCCTCAACATGTGCGTCGAGCGCGGCAAGATGTGCATGAACGAGATGATGTCGATCAACGCCAAGGGCGGGCTCGGCCTCGAAGGCGCCTACAACACCTTGCCGCTCGAATACGACAAGTATGCCCGGCGTGGCTCGATCCTCGGCCCGAGGCCGTCCTATGTCGCCACCATCTGCACGGCCGAGGAAGCCGAAGCCGCCTTCCGCGCGGCGCGCGCTGCCGGCGACGACGCCATCGGTCCCAAGGACCATTCTCCGCTCCGCGGTGCCGGCCTGCTGAGGCCGTGGACGCGCCCCGAACTGCCCGGCGTGATGTCGCAAGTCGACATCCCCGCACTTTCTTCAAGGCTTTGACGTCATGGCTGTCCCGCAAAACGTGGAAACCACATTCCTTTTCGGACGCCTGACCTGGGAAGCATTCCCGCTGCACGAGCCCATCGTCGTCGCGACCTTCGCGGTCGTGGCGCTGGGCGGCGTGGCATTGCTTGCCACGCTCACCTGGTTCCGGCTCTGGGGCTATCTGTGGCGCGAGTGGTTCACCTCCGTCGACCACAAGAAGATCGGCATCATGTACATGGTGCTCGGCATCGTCATGCTGCTGCGCGGCTTTGCCGACGCCATCATGATGCGGCTGCAGCAGGCCATGGCCTTCAACGGTTCCGAGGGCTATCTCAACGCCCATCACTACGACCAGATCTTCACCGCCCACGGCGTCATCATGATCTTCTTCGTGGCGATGCCGCTGGTCACCGGCCTGATGAACTATGTCGTGCCGCTGCAGATCGGCGCGCGCGACGTGTCGTTCCCGTTCCTCAACAATTTCAGCTTCTGGATGACGGTCGGCGGCGCGGTTCTGGTGATGGCGTCGCTGTTCGTCGGCGAGTTCGCGCAGACCGGCTGGCTCGCCTATCCGCCGCTCTCCAACATCGGCTACAGTCCGTGGGTCGGCGTCGACTATTATATATGGGGATTGCAGGTCGCCGGTGTCGGCACGACGCTGTCCGGCATCAACCTGGTGTGCACCATCGTCAAGATGCGCGCGCCCGGCATGTCGCTGATGAAGATGCCGGTCTTCACCTGGACCTCGCTCTGCACCAACGTGCTGATCGTCGCCTCCTTCCCGGTGCTGACGGCCGTGCTGGCGCTGCTGTCGCTCGACCGCTACGTCGGCACCAACTTCTTCACCAACGACTTCGGCGGCAACCCGATGATGTATGTGAACCTCATCTGGATATGGGGTCACCCGGAAGTCTACATCCTCATCCTGCCGCTGTTCGGCGTGTTCTCGGAAGTGACGTCGACCTTCTCCGGCAAAAGGCTGTTCGGCTACACCTCGATGGTCTACGCTACGGTCGTCATCACCGTCCTGTCCTACCTGGTCTGGCTGCACCACTTCTTCACCATGGGCTCGGGCGCCAGCGTCAATTCCTTCTTCGGCATCACCACGATGATCATCTCGATCCCGACGGGGGCGAAGATATTCAACTGGCTCTTCACCATGTATCGCGGCCGCATCCGCTTCGACCTGCCGATGATGTGGACCGTGGCCTTCATGCTGACCTTCACGGTCGGCGGCATGACCGGCGTGCTGCTGGCGGTGCCGCCGGCCGACTTCGTGCTGCACAACAGCCTGTTCCTGATCGCGCATTTCCACAACGTCATCATCGGCGGCGTGCTGTTCGGCCTGTTCGCCGGCATCGCCTACTGGTGGCCGAAGGCCTTCGGCTTCAAGCTCGACCCGTTCTGGGGCAAGGTGTCGTTCTGGTGCTGGGTGGTCGGTTTCTGGCTCGCCTTCATGCCGCTCTACATCCTCGGCCTGATGGGCGTCACCCGCCGCATGCGCGTGTTCGACGATCCGTCGCTGCAGATCTGGTTCATCATCGCCGGTCTGGGCGCTGCCCTGATCGCGGTCGGCATCGCCGCCATGCTGCTGCAGTTCTTCGTCTCGATCATGCGGCGCGAGAAGCTCGCCGACGACACCGGCGATCCCTGGGACGGCCGCACGCTCGAATGGTCGACCTCGTCGCCGCCGCCGGCCTACAACTTCGCCTTCACGCCGGTCGTGCATGACAACGACGCCTGGTGGGACATGAAGAAGCGCGGCTACAGCCGGCCGCTCTCCGGCTATCGCCCGATCCATATGCCGAAGAACACCGGCACCGGCGTCATCCTGGCGGCGCTCAGCACGATCGTCGGCTTTGCGCTGATCTGGTACATCTGGTGGCTGGCGGCGGTGGGCTTCTTCGCCCTGCTGGTCGTCGCCATCGGTCACACCTTCAACTACCACCGCGACTTCCACATTCCTGCCGAGGAAGTCACCCGCACGGAAGAGGCGAGAACCCAGCTCCTGGCGGTGCGGTCGTGAGCGCCGTCGTGGCGACGGCTGCCGAAAAAGCCGTTCCGACCTTCTATGTGAAGGACGAGCACGATCACGCCGAAGGCGGCAGCACCATGCTCGGCTTCTGGATCTACCTGATGAGCGACTGCCTCATCTTCGCGATCCTGTTTGCCGTCTATGGCGTGCTCGGCACCAATTATGCCGCCGGCCCGGCGCCGAAGGACCTGTTCGACCTGTCGCTGGTGGCGGTCAACACGACGATGCTCCTGCTGTCCTCCATCACCTATGGCTTCGCCATGCTGGCGATGGAAAAGAACCGCGTCGCTGCCACGCAGGTCTGGCTCGGCGTGACCGGCCTGTTCGGCCTCGCCTTCCTCGGCATCGAACTCTACGAATTCGCCCATATGATCCACGAGGGGGCGACCCCGCAGCGCAGCGGTTTCCTGTCGGCCTTCTTCACGCTGGTCGGCACGCACGGGCTGCATGTCACCTTCGGCATCATCTGGCTGGTGACGCTGATGATCCAGGTCGGCCAGCGCGGCCTGATCGCGGCCAACCGCCGCCGCCTGATGTGCCTGTCGATGTTCTGGCACTTCCTCGACGTGATCTGGATCGGCGTCTTCACCTTCGTCTATCTGATGGGAATGCTGCGATGAGCGCAAACCACGATACAGCCGCCGGCCATGAAGCGCATGACGCCCACCACGCGCATGACGACGGCCACGGCCATGCCTCGCTGAAGGGCTACCTGACAGGCTTCGTCCTGTCCGTCATCCTGACGGCGATCCCGTTCTGGCTGGTCATGACCGGGGCGATCGAGAACAAGCAGGCCGCCGCCATCGTCATCATGGTCTTCGCGGTCGTGCAGATCGTCGTGCACATGATCTACTTCCTGCACATGAACTCGTCGTCGGAAGGCGGCTGGTCGATGCTGGCGATGATGTTCACCATCATCGTGGTGGTGATCGTGCTCACCGGTTCGCTGTGGGTGATGTATCATCTCAACACGAACATGATGCCTGGGCTGCACGAAATGAGCGAGATGCCGTGAGCGCCGGCGAGGGCGCAGGGGGAACCAACGTCGGCAGCAGTGGATCGAGAGAGGAGAGGGCCAGCCGCCCTCGCCGCTCGCTCGTGACCCGTTTCTTACTCCTCGCGCTTTCGCTGCTTTGCATCGCTATCCTCGTCGGCCTCGGCATCTGGCAGGTCGAGCGGCGGGAATGGAAGCTGGACCTCATCGCCCGTGTCGAACAGCGCATCCATGCGCCGGCGGTTGCTGTGCCGGGGCCAGTCGAATGGGCCGGCGTCACCGCGAAAAGCCATGAATACAGCCGGGTGTGCCTGAGTGGCTCCTATCTCAACGATCGCGAGACGTTCACGCAGGCGGTGACGGCTTTGGGCGGTGGTTTCTGGGTGATGACGCCGTTCCGGACCGACGAGGGTTTCATCGTCCTGGTCAATCGCGGTTTCGTGCCGCCCGATCGCAAGGCTGCTGCCACACGGCGGGCCGACCTCGTCGAAGGCACCACCACCGTCACCGGCCTGTTGCGCATCAGCGAGCCGGGTGGTGGCTTCCTGCGCACGAACGATCCGGCCAACGATCGCTGGTATTCGCGCGACGTCGCCGCCATCGCCGCCGCACGCAGCCTGGCCGATGCCGCGCCCTTCTTCATCGATGCGGATGCGCTGCCGAATGCCGGGGCCTCGCCGCGCGGCGGCCTGACGGTGGTCTCCTTCCGCAACAGCCATCTCGTCTATGCGCTGACATGGTTCGGCCTCGCCGCCATGCTTTCGGCCGCATTGGGCTTTGTCCTGCTGCGCGGCCGGCATCACGCCGCCGATCGGATGCGCCGATGACCTTGACGCCACCGCCACGCTGGAAGACACACGCCCCGACTGGGTCCGCCAAAAGCGGAAACGTTCTGGGGAGGACGATCATTTTCAATCCGGATGCCACCAACAGGAAGAACCTTCTTCTGTTGATCCAGCTGCGCTGGCTCGCCGTCGCGGGACAGGTGATCACCATTGCGGCGATCGAATGGGGGTTCGGCATCGACCTGCCGCTGCCGGAGATGGCTGCCGTCGTGCTGTCGCTGGTCGGCCTCAACCTGGCCAGCCTGTTGTTCCTGCGCATGGCCAGGCCGGTATCGAACGGCGTCCTGTTTGCATCGCTGCTGCTCGACATGACCGCGCTGACGGCGCAGCTCTACCTCAGCGGCGGCGCCTCCAATCCCTTTGTTTCGCTGTACCTGCTGCAGATCACCCTCGGCGCGGTTCTGCTGGCGCCCTGGTCGACATGGGTGCTCGTCGCGGCCGCCTCGCTCTGCTTCGTGCTTCTGACGATGGTGTTCCTGCCGATCGAGATGTCGCATCACGGCGGCGACCTGCTCGACCTGCACATCCGCGGCATGTTCGTCTGCTTCATCCTGGCGGCCGGGCTGATCGTGCTGTTCATGACCCGCATCAATCGCAACCTGCGCGAACGCGACGCCTATCTGGCGGACCTGCGCCAGCAGTCGGCCGAGGAGGATCACATCGTTCGCATGGGCCTGCTGGCTTCGGGTGCGGCGCATGAACTCGGTACCCCGCTCTCCACGATCTCGGTGCTGCTCGGCGACTGGCGCCATTCCGACATCATCGCGCGGCACCCGGAACTGCTTGGCGATGTCGATGAGATGCAGGCCCAGCTCGACCGCTGCAAGCGCATCGTTTCCGGCATATTGATGTCGTCCGGCCAGGCTCGCGGCGAGGGCAGCGTCCATACCACGGCGCGCGACTTTCTCGACGGGCTCGTCGCCGAATGGCGCGATCACAGGTCGCCGGCACAACTCGACTACGACAACGAGTTCGAACCGGACGAACCGATCGTTTCCGACGCGGCGCTCAAGCAGGTCATCTTCAACGTGCTGGACAACGCCTTCGAGGCATCGCCGCAATGGGTCGGGGTCACGGCAAGGCGGCAGGGGCAGGCCCTGGTGCTGATGGTGCGCGATCGCGGCAAGGGTTTCGACAAGGAGATACTCGCGGCGCTCGGAAAGCCCTATATGTCGAGCAAGGGACGTGAAGGTGGCGGGCTCGGGCTGTTCCTGGTCGTCAACGTGATCAGGAAGCTCGGTGGAACCGTCACCGCGCGCAACACCGGGCGAGGCGCCTGCGTGACGCTGACATTGCCTCTCGATGCCCTGGCGGCAGGAGATGAAAATGGCATCTGACCGTTCGCTCGTAATCGTCGAAGACGACGCTGCCTTTGCGCGCACGTTGGCGCGCTCTTTCGAGAAGCGCGGCTACCATGTCGATGTCTGCGACAGCGTGCAGGCTCTCAGCGATTTTCTCGAACAGGGCACGCCTGAATTCGCGGTTGTGGACCTGAAGCTCGGCACCGGCTCGGGCCTCGAATGCGTCAAGGCGCTTCATGCACGCGACCCGTCGATCCGCATCGTCGTGCTCACCGGCTTCGCCAGCATCGCGACGGCCGTCGAGGCGATCAAGCTCGGCGCCAGCCACTATCTCGCCAAACCCGCCAACACCGACGACATCGAGGCCGCCTTCGACAGGACGGAAGGCGATGTCGACGTGCCGCTGTCGCAGCGCCCGACCTCGATCAAGAACCTCGAATGGGAACGCATCCACGAGACGCTGGTCGAGACCGATTTCAACATCTCGGAGACGGCACGCCGGCTCGGCATGCACCGCCGCACCTTGGCACGGAAGCTGGAGAAGCGGCCGGTGAAGTGACGAGCGGTGGCTACTCGGCAAGCCCGAGCGCGGTCAGGCACATTGTCTCGATGCCGCGCATGAGACGCGTTCGGTTCGTCCGCCGTTCACCCATCAGGGCATCGTCGACGACGCCATGCAGTCCCGAATAGAGGAAGATCGCCGTAAACCGGCTGTCCTCCAGTTTCCACGCGCCACGCGCGGCGCCCGCGTCGAGCAGGTCGAGCAGCGGCGCGACCACGATATCGTCCCATCCCGTGTTCGCCGGTATCGGGTGTGAATGGAACAGCATGTTCACCAGATCACCCTCGTCGAGGAGGCCGCCGACGGTTGCGTGCACCCATGTCGTGACCTTCCGGCGCCAGTCATCCTTCGGCACCTTCGCGACGGCTTCACGAACGCTGTCGTTGAAGCGCAGGCTGAAGCGTTCGCAGAGAGCCAGATGGATTTCATCCTTGGAATCGAAATGGAGGTAGAACGCGCCTTTCGAGAGTTCCGCGCCCAACGCGATCTGCTCTATCGTCGTCGCTAGGATCCCATGCTCCAGAAACAGCTTCTGGGCCGCGTTCATGAGATCGTCACGGCGTTTCTCGGGCGGTTGTGTCCGAGGTTTTCGCGTTGCAGCGGTCTCCATCGCCAAGCGTTCTTCCTTTCGACCATGCGCGGGACATCGACCAAGAGCACAGCCAGCCGGTTTAGGGAAGTCACTTCGAGGTCGGCGGGTGGTGATCCCTGTGACCTTGCTTCCATCGAGCAGCACATCAAGCCCGCTTCAGGAACCTCTCATAATTGGCCGACCTGCTGTTGAGATCGATCCTCAGCACCTCATCCATCTGCTGATCCGTCATGTCTCGATCAAAGATCGTCGCATAGGCCTGGCGCATGTCTTCGCGCAGGGCGCTGTCGAGCAGATGTGGATAGAGGAGTTCCGCCAGCCAGATCGGCGACAGGAATTCGTCAGGCCCCATCGATCCCCAGTTGTTGGCACCGATCGGCAGCATGTAGACACGGCGTCCGGCAACCGCTTTGCCGCCGCCGAGGATGGGATGGTCGTAGATCTGTGCCAGGTCGGCGCCTTCCGACTGGAAGACGAGAATGGCATCAGGATCCCAGGAGGCGATCTGTTCGACGCTCGCTATGGAGAAGCCCGGAAGCGTCGCCGCGGCGTTGATGCCGCCGGCCTGGTAGATGAAATCGGAAAACAGTCCGCCCGCATCGCCGCCCGAGACGAACAGGTTGTCGCCCGACGGCATCGCCAGCAGCACCGACTGTCGGTCGGGCTGCGGCACGGTTTTCAGCACATCGAGCCGTGTCAGCCTTTCATGCATCTGCGCGATGATCCGCTGCGCGCGCGTGGTATCGCCAATCATCTGTCCATACATCGTCAGCAGCGCCGCGATGGTGGCGCGGATACCGCCTTCGATTTCGCTGTAACGGGCGACGCGCAGTCCGGCATTGCGCATCGCGGCGGCGCTGTCGTGACCACCCTGCCTGAAATCGATGACGAGATCGGGATCAAGTTTGGCGAGACGTTCGATGTTCGGGGCGCCGTTTCCGATCGAGAGATCATACGGGATATCGAGAACCTCGGGATAAAGCCGGCCCAGCAGCCCGCTTTTGAACTGCGCATGGGCGATCGTGTTGACGCCGACGATCCGCGAAGGCGAACCATGCGCGGCGATGGCGAAAGCGGTCCCGATCGTCCAGAGATCCACGATCCGGCGGGCGGGACGAGGCAGGGTGATTTCTTCGCCGGTCATGTCCAGGAACCGGATGCCGGTGCCTTGGGAGGAAGCCTCGCCCCATGCGCCCCGGCTCGTCGCGGCCAGGGCCCAAATACCGGCGCATGTCCCCGCAAGAATGTTCCGTCTAGTCAACTTTTGCATTGTCTTCTTCCCTTGCCTCGATCGTATCGCCCAGCACCGGCACGATCGCGATCGTGCCGTCGGTCATCGCGACCCGGCGGACAGGTACGTGATAGGTCCGCTCGAGGTTCTTCTCGCTGAGCATGACTTTGGTCGGCCCGCGCAGGATCTCGCGGTTCGACACCATCAGCACTGTTTCGTCCGTTGCGCTCAACGCATGCTGCGGCAGATGCGTGCTGAAGATGATGGAATAGCCACCTTTCCGGCGCAGCGCGTTCAGGATCAGCAGCAGTCTGTGCTGGTTGGCGAGATCGAGCGCCGAGGCCGGTTCATCCAGGATGATCGTGCGGGCGCCCGTCGCCAACGCCCTGGCCAGCAGGACGAGCTGTCGCTCACCACCAGAGATCGCGGCGAACGAGCGCGGTGCCAGGGTGGCAAGACCGACATGCGCGAGCGCGGCATGGGCGACCTCATAGTCCTCGGCCGATGGCGACCCGAAGACGCCCAATGCCTGGGCTCGACCCATGACGACCATGTCGAGCACCGCATAGGCGACAGGCGCCCCGGATTGTGGAACATAGCCGATGGTCACTGGTGCCTTGCGCGTTCCTTCCGTCAGGGATTGTGTTCCGGCGAGTGCCCGAAGCAGGGTGGTTTTCCCGCGGCCGTTCGGGCCGAGCAGGGCAAGGCTGGTGCCCTGCGCCACCTGAAGGTCGAGGTTGCGGAAGATCCATCGCTGACCGAACCGGACGCCGGCATCCTGCAAGGCGATCATTGCGCGGCCTCCGCCGTCCGACGCATCCGCCGGAGCAACAGAGCGACAAAGGGTGCGCCGATCATGGCGGTCAGGACGCCGAGTGGTATTTCCGCCGCCGTCGTGCTGCGGGCCAGTGTGTCGACGAGCGTCAGATAGACGGCGCCGAGCAGGCATGAGGCCGGCAGAAGATGGCGGTTGTCCGGGCCAACCAGCAGGCGGGCCAGGTGAGGGATGACCAGACCGACCCAGCCGACAATGCCGGCAACGGAGACGATGGCGCCCGAAATCAGGGCCACAGCGGCAAAGACCAGCCAGCGGTCCCGCTCGACCGGGATGCCAAGCGCACGGGCCTCCTCGTCGCCAAGCGAGAGAATGTTGATGCGGAAGCGCATCATGAACAGGATGCCTGCGCCCAGCACGATACCAGGTGTTGCGATGGCGAACTGGCGCCAGCCTGCCGTGGCGAAGCTGCCCATCAGCCAGAAGACGATCGCCGGCAGCGAGTCGTGCGGATCGGCGAACATCTGCACGATGGAGACCAGGGCGGTGAAGAAGGCGCCAACGATGACGCCTGCCAGGATGACGCCGGTCGTATCCGAGCGGCCACCGATCCTGGCCACCATGCCGACCATCAAAAGCGCGGCAAGGCCCGCGCCGAAGGCGCCCCCGACGAGTGCCGCTGCCGGAGCGCCAAGCAGGATTGCCAGCGCGCCGCCGAACGCCGCGCCCGACGACACGCCGAGCAGCTCCGGTGCCGCCAGCGGATTGCGGAAAACTCCCTGCATCGCCGCTCCCGCGAGCGACAGGCCGGCGCCGCACAAGGCGACGAGCAGGACGCGTGGGCCGCGAACCAGCGTGACGATGCGCTCGTCCATGGCGGACCATGTCGGCTGGCTGCCTGCGATCTGGCCGACTATGATGGCGAGCACTTTCTGTGGCGCGACCGCATACTGGCCGGCGCAGATGCTGAAGACCGTGACGGTGGCAAGCAGTATAGCCAGAACGGCGTAGACCACGACGCGGGTGGTCGGGCGGAACTCGTCCGCTCCCAAAGCCGAGCCGATGTGCCGGGTGAAATCATTCTGCCGGGCGTGGCGCATGCTAGAACCTGACCGTTGCGCCGACGCCGATCGTGCGGCCAAGTCCCGGACGGATGACCTGTTCGCGTCCGCTCATTCCGCCGGTGACTTCGTAACGCTTGTCGAGAAGGTTGTGGCCGAAGGCGTAGATGCCGGTCTTGTCTCCCTCCCAGCCGATGCGGCCGTTGAGGATGCCGTAGGGGGCAAGGTCGAAGCTGTTCTTGATGTCCGCCGCGCGGGCGCCGACATACTGGTAGGACGCGGATGCGTAGACTTCGCCGCCCTCCAGTCCGAACCGCTCGGCGGCTTCCCGGTACTCGGCACCGATATTGGCGGTGAACTCCGGCACGTTGGGAACGCCGTTGCCCGACATCGCGCCTGTGCCGTTGTTGGCGGGCACATCCCTGAGCGTCGCACGGGTGAAGCCAAGCCCGCCGAACAGCGTGAGTTCCGGGGTCAGCTGGACCCTGGCTTCCAGCTCGCCGCCATAGCTCGTATAGTCGAGCGCGGCGATCGAATAGGCCATGGTGGTGGCGTCATAGGACAGCAGGTGGCCGTTGCTGACATCGTTGTAGAATACCGAACCGTTCAGGGTCGCCTGGCCATCCCACAATGTCGACTTGAAGCCGGCTTCATATGTCCAGCTCAGCGAAGTCGGAAACATCGGTTCGTCGCGGCCGAACATGATCAGGATCGTTGCCGTTGGATAGCCGCCGGTCACCGCTCCGCGGCCGATCGTTGCATAGGTCATGAAATCGTCGGACCAGTCGTAGGAAAGTCCCGCCCGGCCGGTGAGATAGGTGTCGGAGAAATCGGACCGTTGCTCATGGCGATCGACGGTGCCGGGCGCGCCATCGCCCTGGAAACGATAGGCGCTCTTCTTGTCCTCATGCGTCAGCCGCAATCCGGCTATACCGCTGAGCCCGCCAGCGAGGGGCACCGTGGCTTCGCCGAAGGCAGCATAGCTGTTGGTGCTGTGCGATTGGCTCTGGCGCCCGCTGAATAGTTCGAAACCCGGGAAGGTGACGTTTTCGCCGTAGGTCCCGACGCCGAATTCGGAGCGGAAGAAATTGAAGCCCGCCGTCCATTTCGTTGCGCTGCCCTCGGGCGACGAAAGCCGGAGTTCCTGGAAGTAGTCCGTCTCGCGGCTGTCGCTGTAGAACATGTCAGCGTGCGGATCGTTGATCATGCCGGCGGGAAAACCCGGCCACAGCAGGCCGTCGATCAGATCCATCCTGCTTTCGGAACCGTAGCGTTGGATGCTGGAAATCGATGTCAGGCGGAAGCTCTCGAAGGCGCGTTCGATGCGCAGGTTGGCGCCGTAGTTGTCGACGAAGTGATGTTCGGCCGGGTTCGACCCGCTGCACGGGAAACAGGACGCGTTGCGCAGCACGTTCTGGGTGGTGCCGTCATTGCTGTTGTAGTTGAAGCTCAGCAGCGCGGTGGTGTCGGTGTCGGGTGTGAATAGCAGCGAACCCCGCGCTGCCCCGATCCTGAAGCCGCCATCCTCGCCGTTGCGGATCGGATTGAAGATGTCGCCATCCTGCTGCGAATACTGGACCGCCAGCCTGCCGGCCAGCCTGTCGTCGATCAGCGGCGTGTTGGCGATGAATTCGCCGAGCGCCTTGCCATTGCTGCCGATCTCGCCGCGCAGTTGCAGTTCTTTTGCGAAACCCGGCTGAACCGGCACGAAGTTCACCGCGCCCGCCTGTGCGCCGCGGCCATAGAGCGTGCCTTGCGGCCCGCGCAGCACCTCGATCCGTTCCAGGTCGAGCGTCGACGGCATCGGGCCGAAGGCCGAGGTCGGGACATCGCCGGTGTTGAAAACGACGGATGTATCGTCGGGAGACATCGGCAGCAGGGAGCCGACGCCGCGCATCACCGCCCTGTTGGTGTATCGCGTGCCGGCGTAGCCATTGTAGAAATTGGGCGTCGATCGCGCGATGTCCGAATTCGACGAGGTCGAGGAGATCTCCTTCACCCTGTCGCCCTCCAGGATGTTGATCGAGATGGGCACCGATTGGGCGTCCTCGCTCGCTCGCCGCGCCGTCACCACGATGCGTTCGAGAACGGTGCCGCCGGTGTCGGTTACGGGTTTCGACGTCGTCTGCGCCCACGCCCCGGTGCCATGGAGCGCGGTGGATGACAGCAGGACTGCCGCCATCAGGAACGAAGCCGGCGGTTCTGCCTTGAAGCTTCCTGGTCGGATCGAATTGGCAGGCGGTCGCATGGTGATGCGCACGAATGTCCCCCTTGGATGATGAAACTGGATTGCGTTGGCAGCAGGCCGCCGATGTCCTGAGCTACGCCGGCGGGAAGCCGGCTTCCCCGATCCGCCACTGGCGTGCCTGCTCGTACTGATCGTAGAGTCTTGCGAAGACGCCTCCGGCACGGCGCAGCTCCGCCGTCGGGCCGGTCTCGACCACTTGTCCGGCATCGAGCGCGATGACGCGATCGGCTGCCGCCAGTGTCGTCGGCCGATGCGCGATCACGATCACCGTGCGCTCGGCATCGCGGGCCAGATTGGCGATCGCCTGGCTGATGGCCTGCTCGTTCTCCGGGTCGAGCGCCGAACTTGCTTCATCGATCAGCACGATGCGCGCCTGCTTCAGGAAGGCGCGGGCGATCGAGACACGCTGGCGCTCGCCGCCTGAAAGCTGCGCGCCGCCTTCTCCGACCTGTGTGTTCCAGCCATCCGGCAGGCGCTCGATGATCTCGTCCAGGCACGCCGCGCGGGCCGCCTCGGCCAGGTCCTGTGCGGTGGCGTCGGGACGCGCGAGCCTGAGGTTGTTCTCGATGGTGTCGTTGAAGAGATAGACGTCCTGGAAGATGATCGCGATGTCGTCCATCAGTGCTTCCTGGTCGAGGTCGCGCACGTCGATGCCGCCGACGCGGACGGCGCCCCGATCGACATCGAAGAAGCGGGCGATCAGGCGAATGACCGTCGTCTTGCCGGAGCCGGAAGGGCCGACCAGAGCGGTGGTCTCTCCCGGTGCGCAGCGGAAGGACACATCAGCCAGCGCGCGCCGATCGCCATAGGCGAAGGACACATCCGAGAACTCGATCGAGGCGTCGCCCGGCTTCAGAACCGTATTGGGCTTTTGCGGCAGGGTCGGGGTTTCCAGGATGGCCATCAGGCGCTTGATGGAATTGTCCATCTCGCGCAGGGCGCCGTTGAGGTCTATCAGTCCGCCGAGCGGTTCCAGAAAGCGAACGGCGAGAACCAGCAGGGCGACGGTTGTCGCCACCGTCGTCGAGCCCTCGACCAGCAGATAGGCGCCGAGGACGACCACGGCGGCGACACCTGCCACGATGACGCCGGTGAAGGTCAGGTCCGGTTCCATCGACCGGTTCATCCCCTCGCGATAGACGCGGCGATGCGCCTCGAGGGACGCGCGCATCAGGCTGCTGCCGGTTTCACCGAGCCCGGCCGCGCGCAGCACGGGCTGGGCCTGGCCGAATTCTATGGCGCGGCCGGCAACCTCGGTGTTGGCCTTTTCCAGCAGGATCACCGCCTCGTCAGCGATCCGCGAAGACCGGCGCAGGGCAAGGAAGGCGACGAGGCCGATTCCCGCGAACAACAGCCCCATGCGCCAGTCCACGGCAAGCGTGACGATCAGGATGGTGGCCGATACCAGCATCGACGTCAGCGCCGGCCCGCCGGTGACGACGGCGAGGTGGGCGATGTGGCTGACATCCTCTGTCACCGCCCGCGCCAGGCGGGCCTTGCGCTCGGTGGTGAACCAGCCGAGCGGCAGGATGCCGACATGACGCATCAGATGAAGGCGCAGCTGGGCCGCCAGTTCACCGCTCGCGGCAAAGCCGACAGGCGTCGCGATGAGGCTTAGCAGGCCGTATAGGACAAGCCCCGCAGCACCGGCGTAAAGCCAGGGCATCGCCATTGCGAAGTCCGGTTGCGATTTCAAAAGGGCGTCCAGGATCGGGACGAGCAGGCCGAGCAGCAGTCCCTGCAGCACGGCCATGACCGCCTGCAGGAACCCCAGCCGGATCAGCAGCGAGGGGTTCGGCCAGAGCTTGAACAGGTTGAAGATGAGGGTCATGCCCGGGCTCCGTCTTGCTGCGCGCGCCACATCCGGGCGTAGATCCCGTCGCGCGCGATGAGGTCTTCATGGGTTCCGCGCTCGGCCACCCGGCCCGCGTCGAGGACGAGAATCTGGTCGGCGCCAGCAATGGTGTGCAGGCGATGCGCGATCACCAGCACCGTCTTGCCGGCGGCCAGTTCGGCCAATGCCGCCTGCACCGCACCTTCGCTGTCGGGATCGAGCGCGGCGGTGGCTTCGTCGAGGATGACGATGGGCGCATCGGAGAGAATGGCGCGGGCAATGGTCAGGCGCTGCCGTTCGCCGCCGGAAAGCCCGGCACCGTCCGCGCCGAGCACGGTATCGTAGCCGTCCGGCAGCCGCGCTATGACATGGTCGATCTGGGCTGCCCGCGCTGCGCGACGAACCTCTTCGTCGCTGGCGTCGTGCCGGCCGATCCGGATGTTCTCGCGCACGGTGTCGCGCAGCAGGATGACGTCCTGGAACACCAGCGACATCGAAGAAAGCAGCACCGGCGTCGGAATGAAGCGGACATCCGCGCCGCCGATGCGGATTGCGCCGCCTGTCACGTCGAAAAAGCGCGACACCAGGGTCGCCAGCGTGGATTTTCCAGCGCCTGAGCGGCCGACCAGCGCGGTGATCGTGCCGGGCTCGCAAACGGCGTGGACGTCCGAGAGGGCTTCGGTCACGCCATCATAGCTGAAGGTGACGCCATCGAACGCGATCTGATGGCCGAACGGCATCTGCGCACAGGTCGTTTCGGGAAGGCCCGGCCGGGAGAGCAGGCGTTCGATGTTTCCAGCCGCCATGCGGCCCTTGCGCAGCCCCTGCGATCCGAGAATGGCCGGCATGATCGATGTCGGCAGCCCGATGCCGACGACCAGGAAGGGCAGCAGGTCGGCGGCGGCGAGGCTTTCGCGGCTGATCAGCCAGAGGCCGGCAGCCATGACCGCAGCAAGCAGTGCCATCTCCGAGCCGAGCAGGCGCGCGACGGCGGAGCTGTAGCGGGTTTCGTCGACCCAGATGCGGAAGGCCTCCGTATGTTCGCGTACCGTGTCGGCGAAGCGCTCCATGATCCTGCCGCCGGTGCCGAACGTCTTCACGACGGAAATGCCGTCGGCATACTCGACGCTGGCGGCGCTGATCTGTGCCTCCGCCCTGTTCAGCCGCCCGAGATGGAAAGACATCGAGCGCATGGCGACCTGGAAGCAGACCGCCCAGGCACCAAGGACGACGATGGTCACGGCCGCCATGCGCCAGTCGACAAGGACGAGGTATCCGATGCCGACGACGATCGCGATGGCCGCACCGATCATCTCGCCAAGCGCATGGGCGATGAGCTGATGCATGTCCTCGAGGTCGCTGGTCATCGCTTTCTTGGCGGCACCCGACCCGACGGCCTTGAACCAGCCGATCGGGTAGACACCGAGGCGGCGCACCAGCCTGACCCGGATGTGGTGCAGGATCTCCGCATCGGCATAATGGCCGAGCCGGGAGGAGAAGAAGACGAGGATCAGGCGCAGGGATCCGCCGGCGACTGCGATGACGACCCACAGCCAGATCGTGTCGCTGACCGATGCGATGGTGGTTGCGCCGAGGGCCAGACGGGCGATCTCCGCGATGGCGATATAGGGGGTGAGGCCCGCAGCCGCTCCCAGCGCCGAAAGAAGCGAACAGCCGATCAGATGCGCCTGGACCGGTCCGAGCAGGCGCCAGAGTGGGCCCGTCCGAGGCAGATACGGTGCCGAAGCGTCTGCCGTTCCTTGCTGGTCGCATATGTGCTGGACGGTGTTGCGGTCTTCGATCGCCGCGCTGGTATCGGACATGAATCACCCTGCGCGAACCGCGTGCAGCGGATCACGTCACAAAAGTTGAACTTTGCTATCAAGTTCATCTTCATAGCGACGCGTGCGAAGATGAGTCAAGTGACTGCCGGTCAGTCATTTGATTGAATCTTTGACCCAGGGTGCTCTTACAACGTGGCTTGCCTTGATTTCGTTATGATATATCATTAAAAAATCACCGTAAAAAAGGTCGCCCATGACGTTCCTTCGACTTGAAGAAGACCTTCTTCGCGCACGGCGCAATGCGAAGTGGAAACTCACTGACCACCAGGCATATCCCGCCTGGATTGCCGAAACGGACTATGGGGCTCCCCCTGCCGTGCAGGCGGCGATCGAACGCCTCGTGCGGGAGATGGACTACGGCTATCCCGTTCGGGGAGCGGGCTCGATGAGCGCGCATGTGGCGGATCGGTTCTCGTGGCGCATGGCGAAGCGCTTCGGCTGGAAGGCCGACCCGGCCACGGTGGAGGTGGTGACCTCGCTCGACCAGGCAATTGCCGCGTGCCTGTTGGCCTTCACCAGACCCGGCGAGGGCGTGGCGGTGCACACCCCCTGCTACCCGCCTTTCCGGTGGCTCATCGAAGAGACTTCACGGCGCCTTCATCCATTGCCGCTCGTTGAGACCCGCGACGGTTTTGCGCCGGACGGCGATGTGTCTCTCCCTGCGGATGTGAGGATGCTCATCCTGTGCAACCCGCACAATCCGACCGGCAGGGTCCTTACCCGGGAAGAGCTGGATGCCGTCAAGACGCTGGCCGCAAGGCATGATCTGGTCGTGATCTCGGATGAGATTCATGCCGACCTGACGCTCGATGGGGCACACATCCCGCTGGCGAGCCTTGGCGGCGAACTCGACGAGCGGGTCGTCACGCTGACGTCGGCATCGAAAGCCTTCAACATACCGGGTCTGCGTTGTGGTGTGATGCACTTCTCCTCGCCAGGTCTTCAAAACAGATTCCTGCAGACGATCGCCCGCTCCCTGCTCGGGCAACCCAACGTATTCGGTGTCGACGCCACCGAGGCGGCCTGGGAACAGGGAGACGACTGGCTCGCCGAGAAGCAAATGCTCCTGCGCCGCAATCGCGACAGGGTCGCCGAGGCGGTCAGCCTGATCCCCGGTGCCAGGATGATACCGGGCGAGGCCACATACATGGCGTGGATCGATCTCGCCCGCTGCTCGAAAAACCGAATTCCATACGACGTGCTTGACGAGGCCGGCGTAAGAACCATGGCGGGCGCGATGTTCGATCCGGCAGCGGATGGCTATGTGCGTTTCAACTTCGCGACCTCGGAAGCCATTCTGGACAGGATGCTCGACCGGATGGTCTCGGCATTTCGACGTTAGCGATTTCCAGCCCGATTGCGGGAGCACAAGGCAATCAATACTCCACCACCCGGTTGTCGTTCGGGTCTGCCCAGCGGGTGTTGGGCACGACCGAGAACCAGCCCGGGCGGGAGGGGTCGCGGTCGTAGGGGTAGCCACCGATCGATTTGTAGAGTTCGGCATATTTGCCGAGCTTGTCACGGTCGATCTCGACGCCGAGACCGGGCTTTGTCGGCACCGCGATCGCGCCGTTCACATATTGCATCGGGCCGCCGACGATGATGTCGTCGACGAGCTGGTGGTAGTGCGCGTCGGCATGGAAGACGAGGTTCGGCACCACTGCGCCGAGATGCAGCATGGTGGCGAGCTGGATGCCGAGTTCCCCGGACGAGTGCACGGCGATGCCGAGCTGGAAGGTCTCGCAGACGCCGGCGGCCTTGATGCAGGGCCGGATGCCGCCCCAGAAGGTCGTGTCGAGCAGGATGACGTCGACCGCGGGATTGAGGATGTTGGCCGACAGCTGCTCGAAATTGATGACCACGGTGTTGGTGGCGAGCGCCATCGATGTGTTCTCGCGCACCCGCCGCATGCCGTTGAGACCCCAGGTCGGGTCCTCGTAGTAGTCGTTGTTCAGATCCTCGATGCCCTTGGCGAAGCGGATCGCCTCCTCGACGCTGAAGGCCGCGTTAGGGTCGTAGCGCACGCTGTCGCCACCCAGGGCCTTTGCCCAGGCGCGATACACCTCCAGCTCGTAGTCGGGCGGGAAGACGCCGCTTTTCAGCTTGTGGGAGGTGAAGCCGCATTTCTTCTTCAGTGCCAGCGTCTGTTCGATCAGCTGGTCGGCGGTGCGTGTCTCGCCCTCGCCGGTGTCCTTGTTCGGCAGGCGGAAGAACATGTAGCTGGCAAAAGGCACCGCGTCGCGCATCTTGCCGCCGAGGATGTCATAGGCCGGCACATTCAGGAACTTGCCGATGATGTCGATGCAGGCGAACTCGATCGCGGCATGCATCTGCGTGCGGTTGTTGTACAGGCTGGCGGTCGGGTTGCAGATCGCGAAGCGCAGCTGCTCGAGCTCGAAAGGATCGTGGCCGACGAGATAGGGCTTCAGCGCACGGAACGCCGCTTCGGCGCTCTCGCCGCCGCCGCCCATCTCGCCAAGACCAATGATGCCGACATCGGTTTCGATCTCGACGATGGTGCGCACGAAACGCCCCCAGTGCGCGCCGTTGGAATGGCGCAGCGGTGCCTCGAGCGGAACCGTGACGGTCGTTGCGCGGATGTCGGTGATCTTTGGCCGCTTCATGGAAGGCTCCTGGCATGCGTTTCGAATGGGGTGCCGGCCGCTGCCCCCAGCGGCCGGCGGCCGGCGGGAGACACCGGCTAGCTGATGATGCGGGTCATCTCTTCGACACTGACGTCGTCGCGCGGTACGTCGAGAACCTTCTGGCCACGTGCCATCGCAACGATGCGGTCGGAGATCGGGTGGATGTGATGCAGGTTGTGGCTGATGAAGATGGAGGTGACACCCTGCGCCTTCAGTTCGACGACATGATCCAGCACCTTGTTGGTTTCCTTCACCGAGAGATGGTTCGTCGGCTCATCGAGGATCAGCACCTTGGAGCGGAAATGCATGGCGCGGGCGATCGCCACACCCTGGCGCTGGCCGCCGGAGAGCGCTTTCACCGGCGTATCCGGTCCACGCAGATGCAGGCCGACCCCTTTCAGTCCTTCCATGGACTCGCGCCGCATCTTGTCGCGATCGACGACGCCGAGACCGGGACGGCCGAACTTCAGCGGCTCGCGGCCGATGAAGAAGTTCTGCGCGATCGTCATCTCGGGGACCATTGCGGTGTACTGGTAGATCGTCTCGATGCCGAGGCGCATCGCGACCTCCGGTCCGGTGATGGCGACCTCGCTGCCTTCGATGAAGATCTGGCCCTGGTCCTGCGTATGCACACCCGACAGGATCTTGATCAGCGTCGATTTGCCGGCGCCGTTGTCGCCGACCAGGCCGATGACCTCGCCGCGTTCGGCATGGAAGTCGACATCCTTCAGCGCATGCACCGCGCCGTACCATTTCTGCAGGCTGCTGCATCGGATGATCGGATTGGCCGATGGCTGTGCGGTGATGACGGGCGCGATTTCGGTGGCGATGGTGCTCATCTCACGCCCCCTTCATGCTCTCGGCCTTGAGCCGGGTCTGCGTGTTGAGAACGACGGCGATGACGATCATCGCGCCGACCGCGAACATGAACCAGTTGGCGTTGACGCCGCTCAGCACCAGGATGTTCTCGATCACCGCGATCAGCAGCGTGCCGACGATCGCGCCGAGGATCGAACCGACCCCGCCGGTCAACGCGACCCCGCCGATGACCGCCGCGGCGATCGCCTGCATCTCCAGCCCGGTGCCGAGGTTCGGCACAATCACCTTGACGCGGAAACTCTGGATGATGCCGGCGAAACCCGCCAGCGTCGCGCAGAGCACGAAACACGCCATCTTCACCCGGTCGGTCTTGATGCCCATGTCGCGTGCAGCCTGCGGTTGGCCGCCCGTGGCGTAGATCCAGTGGCCGAAATCCATGCGGCGCAGCACGAAGCCGAGCGCCAGCGCGATGGCGATCATGTAGAGCAGCGAGGCGCGCGGTGTGACGATGCCGAGGTCGAGACGGCCGACCAGCCACGATACGTCCAGTTCGCGCGGGAAAATCGGCGGGAAGCCGCCGGCCAGCACCACGGCCATGCTGCGCGCCATGAACAGCATGCCAAGCGTGGCGATGAAGGAAGGTATCTTCAGCCGCAGGGTCATCAGCCCGTTGGCGACGCCGATGGCCGCTGCCACCATGAGGCCGACCAGGATCGCGGCCGCCACCGGCCAGCCGGCCTGCATCAGCAGCACCGTCACCATGGGCGACAGGCCGAACACGGACCCGACGGACAGGTCGAATTCGCCGGCGATGATCAGGATCGTCATGCCGATCGCGACGATTGCGAGTTCGGGGATCGGCTGCAGATAGACGGTCATGTTGCCGGTGGTGAAGAACCGGGCGTTGAGGAAACTGAACAGGACGACGAGCACGAGGAAGATGGCGAGTGCAGCCATTTCCGGACGTGCCATCAGGGATCTTAGCTTGACGTTCATGCGCTGAACCTTGCTGGAGCAATTCCAGGAAAACGCGTGGCGGTTTCCGTGTGGAGCTGCATGAAAAACAGAGAGTTGGAGCGTTCCGCGTTCCTGCGAAAACGGAACGCCTCAGGGCCTCCCGCCTCGGCGGGAGGCTGTTTGACGAGGAGGCCGATCAGCGCACCCCCATCTGGACGTATTTCTCGACGGCCTCGACATCCTTCGGTTCGATCAGCGCCTTGCCGGTGTTCACGTCAAAGGCCGACAGGCCGAACTTCTTGATCATGGCCAGCTGCAGGATGGGCAGGTAGCCCTGATAATAAGGCTGCTGGTCGATCGTCAGGTCGACATAGCCCTTCTTCATCTCGTCGAGCACGACCGGCACCAGGTCGAAGGTCGCCATGTGGAGCTGGCCCGGCTTGATGCCGAGGTCGCGCAGGCATTCGCCGGCGCCGGCACCCCAGAAGCCGGCATCGACATAGGCGTTGGTTTCCGGCTTGCCCTGCACGTACTGGCAGATGCGCTGCGCGGTCACCGAAATGTCGTTGGACGAGTCGATCACCTCATAGGTGATCTGGCGGTTCGGATTGGCGGCCTTTGCCTCGTCCAGGAATTTCTTCGCGCCGCCGATACGGTCTTCCGCCCAGCTTTCGCCCGGACGGGACAGGCCGAGAAGCGCATGCACCGGCTGGTCCTCAGGGATCTTCTTGTACAGGCCCTGCATCAGCAGGTAGCCGGCCTGGAAAAGGTCCTGGCCGACAAAGGCGAGGCGGGCGTTGCCGTCGCCGCGCTTGGTGTCGTCGACATTGGCGCTGATGACCGGGATGCCCTTGTCGATCGCCTTCTTCACGGCCTCGTCATAGAGGTCGTCGTTGACGATGACGGTGACGATGCCGTCGACACCCTGCTCGATCACCGTCTCGAGGTTCTGCAGATGTTTCTGGAGGTCGCCATTGGGCGTGGTGAACAGCAGCTGACAGTCGGCGTCGAGCTGGGCGCAGGCGTCGTCCATGCCTTTCTTGATCGATTGCCAGAAGCCGTTGTCGATGCCGGTTTGCGTCAGATAGACGAATTTCGGCTTGCCCTCGGCCTGTGCCGGCGCGGCAAAGGCAACGCCCAGAGCCAGCGCCATCAACGATTTCCTCAGCATTTCTTCTCCTCCGGTCTGATTGGCGTGCCCTGTTTTCAAGCCGGATATCCACGGAGCGCGCGGCGGGGATCCGGTGCTGGTGTTACTTCACCTCTCCAAGAACGCGCAGGATCTCCCAGCACGCGCCGAAGGGGTGGTAGTCGGTCTTGCCGGGAGGGCTCTTGATGTCGCTCCGCTTCACGCCGTCGGGGGAAAGGATGCGGAACCAGCAGCCATATTGATGGTCGATCAGGTGCCGCCAGCTGTAACCCCAGAGCCGGTCATAGTCCTGCCAGTAGCGCTCCTGTCCGGTGCGCATCGCCAGGCCTGCGGCTGCCGCCACCGTCTCGCAATGCGTCCAGTGATACTTGTCGAGATCGTACAGCCTGCCGTCGGGCCCATAGCTGTAGTGCATGCCGCCGAATTCGAGATCGGCGCTTCTGGCCAGCGCCGTTTCATAGAGGGTGACGGCGGTGGGCAGGAGCCAGTCGCGCTGCCTGTATCGTTCGAGGATCAGCAGCAGCTTGGTCCATTCCGTCATATGGCCGGGCAGGTAGCCATAGGGACGGAACAGGTGTTTGGGATCGTCCTTGTTGTAGTCCCAGTCGACGGACCAGTCTTCGTGGTAGTGCTCCCAGACCACGCCTTGCGCCTGGCCGGCAAGTTCCACGCAGATGCGCCTTGCCAGCGTTTCGGCCCGGTCGAGATAGCGTGTCTCGCCGGTCGCCTCGTAGGCAGCAAGCATCGCCTCCGTCATGTGCATGTTGGCGTTCTGGCCGCGGTAAGGCGACACGACGGACCAGTCGCGGCTGATCTCGTCCCTGTAGAGCTGGCGCGCCGGCTCCCAGAAGCGCCGCTCCAGCAGGTCCCAGGTTTCGGCGATCATTTCCTTCGCGCCGGCGATCCCGGCCTTGGCCGCCGAGGCATAAGCCAGCAGCACGAAGGCGTGGCCGTAGCAATGTTTGGTCGCGTCCGCCGGTTCGCGTCCGCTCATCACCCAGAAATAGCCGCCATGCCGCGGATCGCGATGCACCTCGTCCAGATATCTCACGCCATGCGCGGCGGCCTCGATGTAGTCGTGCCGGCCAAGCACATCCGCCGCTATGGAGAAGTTGAAGATGAACCTCGTGGTGGAAACGATGTGCTGGGTCGTGGCGTCGGTGACGAACCCGTCGTCGCGATACTCGTTGAAATAGCCGCCATCGCGGGTATTCAGGCAGATCGGATGATAGAAATCCATGATCTCGCGCATATGCGCGATGAGGAAATCCTTCGAGCGGAAGTCGGGCGCCGGCTTCATCCCTGTCATCCTACTCTGGCAGCACGATGCCGAGTTTCGACAGGGCGCCGCCGTCGATCTTCATGTCGGCGCCAGTGATGAAGCGTGCCTTGTCGCTGGCGAGGAACGCCACCAGGTCGGCCACTTCCGACGCCTTGCCGACGCGGCCGATCGGGTGTCCCTTGCCCCAGGCCTCCAGTGTCTTTTCCGCGGTGCTGTCGCCTTTCCACAGATCGGCTGCCCAGCGCAGCATCGGCGTGTCGATCGAAGCCGGGCAGACTGCGTTGACCGTGATGTTGTCCGGTGCATGATCGAGCGCCATGGCACGCACCAGGGCGTTGATGGCGCCCTTGCTGGCGGTATAGGCGGCCACGCCCGCCTGCGAGGCGTAGGACTGCACGGATGATATCGCCACGATGGCACCGCCGCCGCGTTTCTTCATCTCCGGGATGGCGAATTTCGCAGCGAGGAAGATGCCTTTCAGGTTGATGTCGAGAACATCGTCCCAGACGTCTTCGGCGGTATCCACCACCGTCCCGTAGCGCTGGATGCCGGCACAGCAGACCAGGATGTCGACGCCACCGTGCTTCGCGACAGCAAGGCCCACTGCCGCCCGCATGTCATCGGCTTTGCGCACGTCGCCGACAAATCCCGTCGCATTCGTCCCGATCTCGGCGACAGCCGTGTCGACCGAGGCCTTGTCGTTGGCGATGACCAGCACTTTGCCGCCGGCGCTGGCGAAACGTTCCGCGCAGGCGCGGCCCATGCCGAGGCTGCCGCCGGTGACGACGATGCTCTTGCCGCTGAATTCGGCCATCATGCCTTCTCCTCTTCGACGGATGCAGATAGCGGTCGCGGACCGAATTTCGGCTCCGGTCGGCCGCGCACGCCCGGATTGACTGCGAACACCCCACCCTCGAGCGGATGCGCCGCCAGATGATCCGCGGTCATGGTGAAGCGTGCCGAGGTGACGTAGAGCGTCGACAGGTCGTCTCCGCCGAAGGTGCAGTCGTCGGCCAGGTGGCGGGCAGGTCGACCATGCGCAGCAGGCGACCGTCGGTATCGAAGTTGGCGATGGCGGCGCCGCCGACGACACGACAGTTCCACAACGTGCCCGCCGCATCCATGCACGACCCGTCAGGCAGGCCCGGCGCGAACCCCGACACGATCGTGCGCCGGTTGCCGATTGCCCGGCCATCAACGTCATGGTCGAAGCGGTAGATCTCGTTGGCGACGGTATCGGCAAAGAGGAAGCCGCCGTCGTCTGTCCAGGCCATCGTGTTCGAGATGCCGTATTCGTTGGGGGTCAGCTGTTTCACGCCCCCGTCGGGATCGATGCGGTAGACCGCGCCGGAGGCCCGGTCCATGTCTTTGGGCGAGCCATCCGGGTTCAGGTTGTTCTGCATGGTGGCGACCCAGAACGAGCCGTCCGGCGCGACCTTGCCTTCGTTGAGGCGGTTGTCCGGCAGGTCCGGCTCGGGAAGGGCGAAGCTTTCGAAACGACCATCGGGAGACCACAGGCAGACCTCGCGCTGCATGCCGACGATGAAGCCGCCATCGCTGCGCATGCCGATCGAAGTGACGATGGTCGGTGTCGGCCAGAGGTCGTGGCGGCCGCTTTCGGGTTCCAGCCGATGGATACGCCTGGCGCCGATGTCGACCCAGTAGAGCGCCTTCTCCGCGGAAGACCAGATGATGCTTTCGCCGACGATATCGCGCGCGTCGAAGACCAGCTCAGCCATGCACGCCGCCTCGGCTGCCTGTTCCACACCTCGACTGGTCGCTCGAAATCACAGGCTTCCTCCCCTGTTTGTATCCTTGTATGCAAGAATATGATCGAGTGTCAAGCAAGCGATACCTGGGGCTTCTCCGCCCAGCATAACCCGAGATGCTTGACAGTTCGCCGGCTTGCATACAAGAAAACATACGAATGGAGATTGGCGGATTGGCGCAAGAGTCCAAGATTTCGGCGGCCGAGCACTGCTACCGCACGCTGTCGCACAAGATCGTCTCGCTTGAACTCAAGCCGAACGAGCCTGTCGGCGAGCAGGCGCTGGCGAAGATGCTGGGTGTCAGCCGTACGCCGGTGCGCGAGGCACTTTCGAGATTGAGCGCCGAGCGCCTGGTCGACCTGCGGGCCCGTGCCGGTGTCATCATCGCACCGATCCGCCTCGATGCGGTGCGCACGGCGCAGTTCGTTCGCGAAAAACTGGAAATGGCCATCGTGGCGGAGGCAGCGGCCCAGTCTAACAGGCGCATCCTGCTCGGCATCCGGCAGGCGATCGAGGAACAGGAACTGGCGATCTACGAGAACAGCCCCGAGCTTTTCTTCGAGGCCGACGAGCGCATGCATGGCCTGTTCTGCGCCCTGGCAGGGCGGGAAAGCGTCTGGAGCTTCATTTCCGATGCAAAGAAGCACATGGACCGGCTGCGCAAGCTGTCGATCCAGAGCGGCCATATGGATGTGCTGGTCGAGGATCATCGTCGCCTGACCGAGGCGGTGGCAGCGGCAGACGCCGAAGGCGCGGCGAGTACCATGCAGCTGCATCTGCGCAGGGTGCTGGATGATCTGCCTGACATTCGCCGGAGCTTTCCGCAGTTCTTCGAGCCGGAGCAGCTGTAGGAGGCCTCGTGCCCACTGCATCCTGCAGGCAGGATGAAAACATGGCATTGTACGGCCCGGCAGCCACCATGATCGTGAACGACCGGCCGGGTGTAGATTGCATGAAGGGGTGATCCGCGTGGAAGATCGGAAGAAGGAATTCGAGAGCGAGATTGCCGGCTATCGACAGCCGATGGTCACGTCGGTCGGCATCGTCCTTGGCTTCCTGCTGGCGTTCCTGGCAAATTGGGCTTCACAGGCGGATGGGTCGTCGCCTGCTCTCTACAGCGCTTCCGACTTCATCATCGCGCTGGCGCTGTTCGGCAGTGCCGTGCTGTTCACGATCGTGCTGTTCCGCATGCTCAACAACCGCATTCACGCGGATGCCGCGGCCCGGTATCAGACCACCTTCCGCATCTACATCTGCGGCTTCCTGCTGGCTTTTTCGGGCCTGGCCGTGGCCTTGGTCGTTTGACGGGCCGCCAGCCGTTTGTCACATCGCTGAGCAGAGACTGATGTCACGTCTGTGGCAGCGGTGACCGCTGCCGGGCAATCAGATGCAGCCGGATCGACGCATTCCGCAGCAGCGGATGGTCGTTTTCCGCGGCAGTCAGGCCTGTCGGATTGCAGGCGATTCCTGACCAATCGCGCCTGACCAGCCGTGCCGATTTCCCACCGTGGTCCCGGTGGTTCCGGCGCTTGCCGCGGACGCTTCGGATGTCTCTCTGCGTCTGCGGATTTGCGGCTTGTCGGCGTTTTTATCCATTTGTCAAAATTTTGCTTGACGACTGAATATATTCGCTTGACACTTGGCAAGTCGGCTTCGGCCGAAGGGAGAGGGAGAGAGCATGGCCAGAATGCGTCACTGGATGAGTCCGATCGCGCTTGCGACATCGGTCTTGTTTTCCGTACCTGCCAACGCAATTGACATCATGCCCGGCGACTACACGGTGTTGCCGGACGGAACCAATGCGCTGCTGCTTTATGGGCAGTATTCGCAGAGTTCGAAGCTGAAGGTGGATGGGGTCGGCGAGGTGCCGGATTCCAAGCTCGGCCTCGGGATCGGGATCGCACGCTATCTTCACTACACCAGCATTGGCGGGGTACCGGTCGGACTGCAGGCCTTCCTGCCCTTTGGAGGTTTCACCGAGGCAAGGATCGGAGGGGCCGAACCGCTGACGAAGAGCGGCATTGGTGACCTGACGCTCGGCATCACTGCGTGGCCGCTGAGCAGCGCCGATCCGACCGGCACCACGCTTGGCGTCACGGCCTATGTCTCCCTCCCCACCGGCGCTTTCCGGGACGAACCGGGGGCAATCAACATCGGCTCCGGCACCTGGACCTTCACGCCGCAGATCGGCCTGATCCAGGGCCTTGGCAACGGGTTCTTCTTCGACGGCGCGCTCGACGTTGCCGTGCGATCCGACCATACCGAGAATGGGATCGAGTTCTCGCGCGACGCCTCCGTGCAGGTCCAGGCGTATCTTCGCTACCAGTTCTCGGCAACGACCAATGTTTCATTCGGTTATTCGGGCACCTTCGGCGGCAAGGACTTCGTCAGCGACACCTATGCCGGCACGAAAACCCGTTCCGACCAGCTGCGCCTGTTCGGCAGCACATTCCTGACGCCGACCTTGCAGGTGCAGGGAATGATCGGCACCGACCTGAACACGGAAGGCGGTTTCCGCAACGATTTCATCGGTACCGTCCGGCTGATGAAGCTCTTCTAGAGACGTCCAGGATCGGCTCCGCCAAGGGCCTGCGGCAGGCAATCTGCAATGTCCGAATGCGGCGGATCGAGCCTTTCGATCCGCCCCTTTCGAGTGCCGGCAAGAAGCCGGGAAATGAAACTTGACAGTCGTCAAAAGAATACTTGACATATGTCAAGCTCGGTTTTCATACTGATTTCGTGTCGATCAGCGATGCACGGGAGGAAGGTCAGATGGTTTCGAAAATGCGAGGTGCAGATGTCAGCGGCGGCCGTAGCCCGTCCAGGTTGAGCGGGTGCTGACATGGGGGATCTCAAAGGGAGGAAGGCGCTCGTTACCGGTGGGGCTCAGTCGATCGGTGCAGCGATAGCCGCGGCTTTGGCGGCGGCCGGTGCCGATGTCGTGATCGGCGATATCCAGGATGACGTCGGCCGGGCGACCGCCAAGGAATTGGCGGCCAAGGGAGGCAGGACCGGCTTCGTCCATCTGGATGTGACCAAGGACAAGGACTGGGAAGCCGCCATTCCGGAAATCATCAGGCAGATCGGCGGCCTCGACATCGTCGTCAACAATGCGGGCATCGAAGTCACCGCGCTCGTGGCCGATATCGATGCCGACTCCATGTTGCGGATGTTCAACATCAATTGCGTTGGCACGGCACTGGGCATGAAGCATGCCTTTCGTGCCATGCGGCCGGGCGGCCCCGCAGGCAATGGCGGCTCGGTCGTAAACATTGCTTCGGTCGCAGCGACGATCGCGTTTCCGGCCATCGCCGCCTATTCGGGCAGCAAGTCCGCGGTCGATCGCATGACCCGCGTCGCAGCGGTCGAAGCCGGCAAGCTCGGCTATGGCGTGCGTGTCAATTGCGTCTACCCGGGGCTGATCGCCAATTCGATGGGCGTCGCCCTGGCCAACGACATCGTCGCGCTCGGCCTGGCGCCGGACGTCCCGACAGCGGTCGGCGGCGTCGTCGAACAGACGCCGCTCGGGCGGCTGGCCGAGCAGCCGGAAGTCGCCGATGCGGTCGTGTTCCTCTGCTCCGATGCCGCGCGGTTCATCACCGGCATCGGACTGCCGGTCGATGGCGGCATGGGAACCTAGGGCTCGCGCCTGTCTGAACCCGAGATAATTCACCCGATTTTCAGAGTAGTTCCATGAGCGACAAGAAACCTGTCATCGTCTACGGCGCGTCCGGGTACACGGGCCGCCTCATCTGCGAATACCTGCGTGAACTGAACGTGCCTTTCACGGCGGTCGGACGCAACGAAAAGCTCGTCAAGGATGTCATGGACAAACTGCCCGGCACCGAGACCGCGCGGTTCGACGTCACCACCGTCAAGCATGACAAGGCGTCCCTGGTGAAGCTGTTCAAGGGCGCTTCCGTGGTCTGCAACACCGTCGGCCCATTCATCTCCTATGGTGGCGACGTGGTCGAAGCCTGCCTGGAAGCCGGCTGTCATTATCTCGATACCACCGGGGAGCAGGACTGGGTCCTGGAGTGCAAGGAAAAATGGGGCGCCGACTTCGCCAGGAAGGGCCTGCTGCTTTCTCCGGGGGTCGCGCACATGTACACCATCGGCGAGATCGCGGCACAGATCGCGCTTGAGACACCGGGCCTCGATACGCTCGACATCCTGACGCTGTGGGGCGGCTTCCCGACCACGGCCTCGACGCAGACCATTTTCACGATCCTGAAGGCGAAATGGTACTATCTCGAGCAGAATGAATACAAGGAATGGCCGACCAGCACCAAGTTCGACGTCGTCGTTCCGGGCCAGCACGAGATGGGCCTGGCCCTGCCGTGGGGCGGCACCAGTCACCCGATCTGGTTCAAGGATGATCCGCGCGTCGCCAATGTGAAGGTGGCCGCCGGCGTGTTTGCGCGTCCGGTCATGGAAGGCGTCATCGCCACGGTGAAGATGTACGAAGACAACATCAAGCCGTTGCCGATGGACAAGCAGATCGAGGAACTGCAGAAGATCGCCTCGTCGATCCAGTCGAACATGCCGCCGCGCGAAAATCCGCGCATCAACCGCTCGATCGACTCGGTTCACGCCTCCGGTCCGCTGACCCGCGTGCATGTCGTGATCCACGGCAACAGCAACTACAAACAGACCGGTCTTCTGCAGGCCTACGCTGCATATTCACTGATCCAGCAGCCACCAAAGCGTGCCGGCTTCGCATCGGCCGGCCAGGCTTTCGGTCACCGCGAACTGCTCGGTGTGCTGCAGAGCTTCGGCTTCGTCGGCGAGCCGATCGTGACGGTCAACCGGTAGCGCAAGAGACCGTGACCCTGGCTGACGGCGATACGTCGTCAGCCCCTTGTTTCCAGAAAGAGCCGGCCGATTGGAGGAGCGCTCGGCTGTTCGCCAAGCGTCAGGGAGATGCCGTGTCCATGCAGGTCGTCGTTGCGGGGGTTGGAGCAATCCCCTTCAGGAAGCCGGATGCCGGCGACAGCTATGTGCGCATGGGCGCAGAGGCAATTGCCCTGTGCCTGCAGGATGCGGGCCTGTCCTACGATGTCGTCCAGCAGGCCTATGCCGGTTACGTCTATGGCGACAGCTGCGCGGGGCAGCGCGTCGTCTACCAGGCAGGCATGACGGCAATCCCCATCTTCAACGTGAACAACAATTGCGCGACGGGCTCGACGGCTCTCTTCCTGGCACGGCAGGCCGTGGCGAGCGGCGCGGTCGAGTGCGCGTTGGCGGTTGGTTTCGAGCAGATGCGTCCGGGCGCCATCGGCAATGTCTTCACCGACCGCGAAAGCCCGTTCGATCTGTTCGACGAGGAGGCCGACAGGCTGGCTGGCCACGCGGAACTTCCGATAGCGATCCGCTATTTCGGCGGCGCTGGTCTGGCGCATATGCGGCAGTACGGAACCAGACTGGAAACCTTTGCCAGCATCAGGGCCAAGGCCAGCCGTCACGCCGAACACAATCCGATGGCGATTTTCCGCAGGCCCCTGAGCGTGGAAGACGTCATGGCTTCGCCCATGTTGTGGGACGGGGTGATGACCCGTCTCATGGCCTGCCCGCCGACATGCGGTGCTGCGGCGAGCCTCCTGTGCTCGCCCGCATTCGCCCGCAGGCACGGGCTCGACATGAGCGTGGTGATCTCGGCTCAGGTCATGACGACGGATCCGGCAATCGATCCGGCGACGCGCGACATGCGTGACGTGGTCGGAGCGGGAATGGCGCGGATGGCGGCGCGGCAGGTCTACGACCAGGCGGGCATCGATCCACGCGACGTCGACGTCATCGAACTGCACGACTGCTTTGCCCACAACGAACTGATCACCTACGAGGCGCTCGGCCTGTGTGGTCCTGGCGAGGCCGAAAGGCTCGTCAGCGACAACGACAACACCTATGGCGGCGCCGTCGTCGTCAACCCGTCCGGCGGTCTCCTGTCCAAGGGGCATCCCCTGGGTGCCACCGGACTGGCGCAATGCGCCGAACTGACCGCGCAACTGCGCGGCATCGCCGGTGCGCGTCAGGTGGAGGGCGCGCGTCTGGCCCTGCAGCACAATCTGGGCCTGGGCGGCGCCTGCGTGGTCACGCTGTTCGAGAAGGTGAGCTGAGACGGAAACGACGGCAAGACATCCAAAGGGAGGAGACATGGGACGCGTTCAGGACAAGGTGGCGATCGTGACCGGCGGAGCCAAGGGCCTCGGTCTGGCCTCGGCGGAGGCGCTGGTGCGCGAAGGTGCCAAGGTGATGATCGCCGACATCGATGTGGCCGGCGGCGAAGCCTCCGCCGGCACGCTCGGCGACAAAGCCGCCTTTCACAGACTGGACGTGACGGATGCCAGGGCCTGGGATGCCGCGCTGGATGCAACGGAAAAGGCGTTCGGTCCCCTCGACGTTCTCGTCTCGAGCGCCGGTGTCGGCTCGATCGCGAGCGTCGAGGATATCTCGGACGCCGAGTGGAATCGCACCATCAACATCAACCTCAACGGCATCTACCTTGGCACCAAGGCTGCGATCGCCCGGATGAAAGGCAGGGGAGGATCGATCGTCCACATCGCTTCGGTGGAGGGCATGGTCGGCGATCCCGGTTTGCCGGCATACAATGCGAGCAAGGGCGCGGTCCGCATGTTCACCCGCTCGGCCGCGATCCACTGCGCGCGGAGCGGCTATGGCATCCGCGTCAACACGGTGAGCCCCGGTTTCGCCGGCACGCAGATGGTGGCTGATGCGCTCGCCGCACTCGATCCAGCGGAGGCGGAGGCCTTCGCCGGACGCTCGCTGGCCCGCATCCCGATGGGTCGTTTCGCTGAACCCGGCGAGATAGCCAACTGTGTCCTTTTCCTCGCCTCCAGTGAAGCCAGCTACATCACGGGCAGTGACCTGGTGGTGGACGGCGGAATGATTGCCTGAGGTCGCCATGAACGCGGTGCCAGCAACATCGGAATCCGTGGGAGGTGGAAATGGTCAGTGAAGGCGAATTGTTGTGGACGCCGAAGCAGGCGTTCGTCGAACGCTCCAACCTGCATGCGTACATGCAGTGGCTGAAGACGGAGCGCGGTCTCGATTTCACCGAATACGAACCGCTGCGGCAATGGTCGGTCACCGAGATCGAAGCATTCTGGGCAAGCATCTGGGACTATTTCGACGTCCAGTCGGGCACGCCTTACGCGCAGGTGCTGGACAGTCGAAGGATGCCGGGCGCGAAATGGTTCGAGGGATCGACGGTCAATTATGCCGAACATCTCCTGCGCTACGAGACGAAGGCGCGGCCGGGCGACGTTGCCTTCCATCACCTCTCGGAGACCCGGCCGCTTGGGCGGATGGGATGGACCGAGCTCGGCAATGACGTGCGCAAGCTGGCGACGCAGCTGCGCAGGCTGGGTGTGAAGCCTGGGGACCGCGTGGTTTCCTATATGCCGAACCTGCCCGAGACGGCGGTAGCGATGATCGCGGTCATCGCCATCGGCGCGATCTGGTCGAGCGCGGCACCGGAATTCGGCGTGAAGACCGTGATCGAGCGTTTCGCGCAGATCGAGCCGAAGCTGATCTTCGCTGCGGACGGTTACCGTTTTGGCGGCAAGGACTTCGATCGGCGCGGCGACGTCAAGTCGATCACCGATGCGCTGCCGACGCTGGAGCACGTGATCTGGCTGCCCTATCTCGATCGCGATGCCCGGCTTGAGGGCGTCGACAATGTCACCGACTGGCAGGCGCTGATGGATATCCAGGCGCCGTCGCGCGCCGATTTCGAATTCGAGCGCGTGGGCCACGACCATCCGATCTGGATCCTGTTCTCGTCGGGGACGACGGGCCTGCCGAAGGCGATCGTGCACAGCCATGTCGGTGTGCTGGTCGAGCACCTGAAACTCATGCACTTCCAGCTCGATCTCAAGCCCGGATCGAACATGTTCTTCTATTCGACGACGGGCTGGATGATGTTCAACCTTCTGGTGGCCGCGCTCCTGACCGGCTCGTCCGCCACGCTTTATGACGGCAATCCCGCTCACCCCGAAACGGATTTCCTGTGGAAGCTTGCCGCCGATACCGGGGCGACGATGTTCGGCGCCAGCCCGACCTTCGTGCAGATCATGGAAAAGGCCGGGCTGGAACCGGGCAGGAAATTCGACCTGTCGGCGCTGGAATGCGTAATGGCGGCGGGCGCTCCTTCGACGCCGGAAACCTTCGCCTGGTTCTACAAGGGCGTGAAGGAGGATCTCTGGGTTACGTCGCAGTCCGGTGGCACCGAGATCTGCTCGGGCTTCGTCGGGGCGGCACCGAGCCTGCCTGTCCATGCCGGTGAAATCCAGACCCGCATGCTGGGCATGGATGTGCGCTCCTGGGGCGATGACGGCAGGGAGCTGGTGGACGAGGTGGGTGAGCTGGTCGTCACCAGTCCTTTTCCGTCGATGCCGGTGAAATTCTGGAACGATGCCGACGGCAAGCGCTACCACGAATCCTACTTCGACGTGTTTGCCGGGGTCTGGCGTCACGGCGACTTCCTGAAGATCAACCAGCGCGGCGGCTGCTACATCTATGGCCGTTCGGACTCGACGCTGAACCGCTACGGCGTCCGCATCGGCACGGCCGAGATCTATCGCTCCGTCGAACAGCAGCCGGAGGTGGCCGACAGCCTGATCGTGTGCTGCGAACTGCCCGGCGGCAATTTCTTCATGCCGCTCTTCGTCAAACTCAAACCTGGCTTCGAGATGTCCGACGAGATCCGCGCCGGCATCAACAAGCGGCTCAGGCAGGACTACAGCCCACGGCACGTGCCGGACAGGATCTACGCGATCGACGCCGTACCCTACACGCTGACCGGCAAGAAGATGGAAGTGCCGATCCGCAAGATCCTGATGGGCTGGGAACCCGGCAAGGCGGCGAGCCGCGATGCGATGGCGAACCCGGACGCGCTTGCCTATTTCGTCGAGTTCGCAAGGTCGTCCACCGACTATCAATGGCGGGCGGAGGCATCCGCATGAGCCCCGGCAAGCGGGCACAGGCCGGGCCGGCCAACGACAGCGGGACGGCCAGCGAGCAGGTCAGGCGAACGATCGACAGTGCGCTCGGCCAGAATGTGACCGGCGATTTCCTGCCGTCCGACCTGTATGGCACCGCGATCGACATGGTCTTCCGGGCGGCGCGCCAGCCGATGGCACTTGGCAGGGCGACGCTGGATTTCTGGACCGATATCGCCAGGATCGCCACCGGAACCGCGGAGAAACGGGAACCCGAGCAGGGTGACCGCAGGTTCAGCGACAAGGCCTACACCGAGAACCTGTTCTATGCCGGACTGCTTCAGGGCTATCTCGCCTGGCGCTCCGCGCTGAAGGGTTTCGCGGACGTCGCGCTGAACGAAAAGGAGCGTTTCCTGCTCGACCAGCTCGTCGAGGCCGGTGCTCCGACCAACAGCCTGTTCGGCAATCCGGCAGCGTTGCGTGCGGCCGTCGAATCCGGTGGTGCCAGCCTGGTGCGTGGGGCAAGGAACCTGGCCGGGGACATCGCAAAGCTGCGCCCGATTCCATCGCAGGTCGATGACAGCGCGTTCAGGGTCGGCGAAAACCTGGCTGTGTCGCCGGGCTCGGTCGTGCTGCGCACGGAGATGTTCGAACTGATCCAGTATCGGGCGCAGACCGAAAAGGTGCATGAGCGCCCGATCGTCATCGTGCCTTCCATCGTCAACAAGTTCTACATCTTCGATATCGCGCCGGGTCGCTCGATCATCGAGCACTACATCCGGAGCGGCCACACCGTTTTCATGCTGGCCTGGCGCAATCCGCAGAAGCGGCATGATCGCTGGGGCATGGGCGAGTATCAGGACGCGATCGACACCGCCATCGGCACCGCGTCCGCCATCACCGGTTCGAACGATGTCAATCTGTGGGCGGTGTGCGGTGCCGGCCCCGTCGCCGTCTCGCTTGCCGGTTATTATGCCGCCAGGAAGACCCGCAGGATCAACAGCCTGCTGCTGGTCGTCTCGCCGCTCGACACCAAGGCGATGGCGCAGGCACCGTCGCTCAGTGCCTTTGCCGAGCCGCGCAACGAGATGGCCCGCAAGGTGGTGCGCAAGGTGAGTCGCAACAAGCGGATCAGCGCCAACGAGTTCACGCTGCTGTTTGCCATGCTGCGGCCCAACGACCTGATCTGGAATTACTGGGTCTCCAACTATCTGATGGGCACCACGCCTGCTGCTTTCGACGTGCTTTACTGGAACGGCGACGGGACTGGCATGACCGCGCAGTTCAACCATGATTTTTCGGCCTTCGTGGACGCGAATCCGTTCCTTGAGGACGGCGCGATGGAAGTGCGCGGCACCGCGATCGCGCCGGTGTCGCAGCTCGACATCGACAGCTATGTCCTGGGCGCCGCCAACGACCATCTCTGCGTCTGGCAGAGTGTCTATCGCAGCGCCCGGCTCCTGGGGGAGCGCAGCCAGTTCGTGCTCGGCAACAGCGGCCATATCCAGACCATCGTCTCGCCGCCGGGAAACCCGAGGGCCAGCTTCTTCACCAACGAGAACAAACCGGAGTCGGCGGAAGAGTGGCTGACGACCGCGGAAAAACACGCCGGCAGCTGGTGGGATCATGGCGTTGCATGGACCTCCGCCCGCGCCGGCAAGATGGTTGGCGCGCCACGAGCGGAAGGCAACGCCGAATTCCCCCCACTATGTGCCGCACCCGGGACCTATGTTCATGAGCGTGGATGAGACCTTGCGGCGCAGGAATGAGACAGCCTCTGACCGCCCGGTTGCCGGCACCGGCAGGCGCGAGATGTCGTCGCGCCAGCTCAGGGTTTTCGGCAAGAGCATCCGTGTCGCCGTCTGGCCGTGTCCTGGCAAGGCCAGGACCCCGCTGCTGCTGCTGAACGGCATTGGCGCCAGCCTGGAGATGCTGATGCCTTTCGCTGATGCGCTCGTCGACCGCGAGATCATCGCCTTCGACGTGCCGGGTTCGGGAAAGTCCGAAGCGACGATCCTGCCTTACCGCCTGTGGATGCTGTCCATGCTGGCATCGGGTGTCCTCGACCAGCTGGGTTATGGCCGGGTGGATGTGCTGGGTGTTTCCTGGGGCGGTGCCCTGGCGCAGCAGTTCGCGCTGCAGAATCCGCGCCGCTGCCGCAAGCTGGTTCTCGCGGCAACCTCACAGGGCATGCTGATGGTTCCGCCAAGGCTGTCGGTGCTGTCGAAATTCATGACCCCGAGGCGGTTCAATGACGCCGGCTACCGCAAGCAGATCGCCGGCGAGATCTATGGAGGCAAGGCGCGCACCGAACAGCTGCTGGTCGAGGAGTTTCGAACGACGAGCCGCCGCGGCTATCTCTACCAGCAGCTGGCGCTGCTGGGCTGGACCAGCATGCCCTGGCTTCCGCTGCTCGCGCAGCCGACGCTGGTGTTGGCCGGTGACGACGATCCGGTCGTTCCGCTCGCCAATGCACGCGTCCTCTCGATGCTGATCCGCGACAGCCGCCTGCGTGTTCTCAACGATGGTCATCTGTTTCTGATCTCGAGCGCGGAGGAGGCCGCCAAAGCGGTTCGCGAATTCCTGGACACCAATGGGAGGGACAACAATGGGAAAGCTTGATGGCAAGGTCGCGCTGATTACAGGTTCCGGCCGCGGGATCGGCCGCGAGATCGCCTTGAAGCTGGCAAATGAGGGCGCCAGCATCGTCATCAACGATCTCGATGCTTCCCTGGCCGAGGAAACGGTCGAGGCGGTGAAGCTGCTGGGCACCGGAGCGGTTGCCTGCGTCGGCTCGGTGACGGAGTCCGACTTCGGCGATCGCCTGGTGAAGACGGCTCTCGACGCACTAGGCGGCATCGACATCATCGTCAACAATGCCGGCTACACATGGGACAACACGGTCGGCAAGATGACCGACGAACAATGGTACGCCATGATCGACGTTCACATGACCGCGCCGTTTCGCGTGCTGCGTGCGGCGTCGGATTTCATCCGGCTGGCGGCCAGGAAGGAAGCCGAGGAGGGCCGCGAGGTTTTCCGCAAGGTCGTCAACATCTCCTCGCTTGCCGGCGTCGGCGGCAATGCCGGCCAACTGGGCTATGGCGCAGCCAAGGCCGGCGTCAACGGCATGACCAAGGTCATGGCGAAGGAGTGGGGGCGCTACAAGGTCGACGTGAATTCCGTCGCCTTCGGTCTGATCAGGACCCGCCTGACCGAAGTCGCCGGCGGCGCCGGCGCGATCAAGATCGAAGGCAAGGACATCAAGGTGGGGGTCAATCCCGATGTGATGAAGGCGATGGAAGCCGGCATCCCGCTCGGCCGCGCCGGCACGCCGGAAGAAGCGGCGGGAGCGGTCTACCTGTTCTGCATTCCGGAATCGAACTACGTCAGCGGCCAGGTGCTCGTCTGCAGCGGCGGCTACATGTTCTGATCCGGGAAACGCCAACATGTCACGGTCGCAAAGCGGCCGAACACGTTGAACTTACTTAAGCAATAAACCATATTGCCGCGAGAGAGTTGGATATGAAGGCCTTTGATGCAAACTGCCCCGCGACAGCGTGCCGAGCGGCGACCTCCGGTGGATAAGTATCTGGAGCGTCGGGCCGAATTGGTCGAGGCGGCCCTTCAGACACTGGCGGAGATGGGTTATGCGCGCACCAGCCTGCGCGAAATCGCGCAGAAGTCGCGCTTTTCCCACGGTGCCATCCACTACTATTTCAGCGACAAGGTCGACCTGATTGCCTATTGCGTACGCGAGTACAAGGCAAAATGCGTCAAGCGTTACGACCAGATCGTGCTTGATGCGACCTCCTATCAGGAGCTTGAAAGCCGGTTCGCCGAGGGGCTCGTCCAGACCCTGCGCGAAGAGGCTCTGCTTCACCGCCTGTGGTATGACCTGCGGGCGCAGGCACTCTACGAAGACGCATTTCGCGCGGATGTGAACGAGATCGACAAAAGTCTCGAGCAGATGGTCTGGCGTGTGATCTCGCGGGCATTTGCCTTGAGCGGCAAGGAGCCCAGCATATCGCCGCCGGTGGCCTACGCAGCACTCGATGGTCTGTTCCAGTCGGCCTTGCTGAATTTCCTCAACGAGGATCCGGACGCATTGCCCAATCTGAAATACAGGGTGTGCGAATTCCTTTCGCTGGCTTGCCAGACCCAGAAACCAGCCGGAAGTTAATCGAGGCCCGTCGACCGGCTCCCGGCCGGACGGTCCGTGACATCCGGCGCGCCTTCATCCAAGCGAACGGTCTTCACTCATGGCAGCGCAGTTTTCCTGGCTCAACGAGCCCAAGTCCTGGTCGGGCGATGCCGCTGCGCTGAAGCTCAGGACGGAGCCGGATACGGATTTCTGGCGCGAGACTTTTTACGGCTTCATCCGCGACAGCGGCCATGCCTATATCTGTCCGGTGACAGGCGACTTCACCGCTGAGGCGACCGTGCTCGGCGACTATGCCGATCTCTATGACCAGGCCGGCCTTTTCCTGCGGCTGGACGAAGAACACTGGATCAAGGCAGGCATCGAATACACCGACGGCATGATGCACTTTTCCGTCGTCGTCACGCGCGGCGTCTCGGACTGGTCCGTCATTCCGCTGCCTGCTGCGAAGTCGACCGATCCGGTCCGCATCCGCCTGACCCGGCACGACGACGCCGTGCGCGTCCAGTATGCGGTCGACGACATGGCCTGGCAGATGGCGCGGCTGTGTCCGTTCCCGGCGACTGAGGCCCGGATCGGCGTCATGGCCTGCTCACCGCAGGGGCCGGGCTTTGACGTGGCCTTCTCGGGCTTTGCCGTGGGTGAGGCGATCCCGCGCGATCTCCACGCGGCGGGCTAGTCCCGTTGACAAGCCACCGGCCACGCAGCCATCATGCAGCCGTTGCTGTAGGGCGCATCGGCTGAGGCTGAAAGGGCAATGCCCACCTACGATACATGAACCGTAGCTGCGCCCATGCCGAACCTCGAAAACCTCAGGAAGCAAGCCAAGCAGTATTTGCGCTGGCATCGCGAGCGGTACTATCCGGTCGCGACCGAGATCAGGGCTGTGCTGCCTCGTTTCCGGCATCTGATCGATGATGCTCAGGTGCTGGAGGCAGAATTCAAGCTCAGCGATGCGCAGGAGCTTGTGGCCCGCAAGCAGGGCTTCGATGGATGGCAGGCGCTCAAGGCAGGAATCCCAGCCATGAGTACTCAACCCAAACCGGCAATGGCGGCTCCGTTCCTCAGCGGGACGGCCGCCCTCCTTTACGTCGCGGATGTGAAGGCATCATGCGAGTTCTTCACGTCCAGGCTCGGTTTTGAAGTCGATTTCGTCTATGGCGACCCGCCATTTTACGCCGCCGTCAAACGCGATCGTGCGCAGCTCTGTTTGCGGCTTGTGTGCGAGCCGGTCTTCGTCGGAGACATCCGCCAGCGCGAGCATCTTTTGTCGGCTTCGATCACCGTCGATACGGCGGCAGAGATCAAGCAACTCTTCCTGGAATTCCAGTCGGCGGGGGTGGGTTTCCATCAGGACTTGAAGAAAGAACCCTGGGGTGCACGGGATTTCATCGTGCTCGATCCCGATGGCAACCTGATCCTGTTCGCGGGACCCGGTGGCTAGAGCGTTTCCGTTCTTCACGGAAATGCGCAAAATAAAAGTGTTAGAGCGTCCTTTGCGCGTCCAAACGGACGCGCGGCGCTCCGATCATGCCACCGAAGCGGCTATGTTGGCCCCCGCCTGCAGCGGCCGGCAGGAATTGCGCACCATCAGCCGCCCTTTCAGCACAAGACGGCGCGAGGGAGCTTCGCGGTTGCCGTTGAGGCGGTCGAGCAGCAAGCTCGCCGTCTGCTCGCCGATCGCCTGCACCGGCTGCGCGATGGTGGTCAGCTGCGGGTTGAAGACGTCGGCCCAGGGGAAGTCGTCGAAGCAGATGACGGAGACGTCCTCCGGGCAGGACAGGCCGAGGTCGCGGATCGCCTTCATGGCGCCGACCACCATCGGGTTGTTGGCGGAGAAGATCGCGGTCGGGCGATCGTGCAGGGAAAGCAGTTGCATCGCGGCCGTGTAGCCGTCGGCCTCATGCAGGTCGCCGGAGCGCACCAGGCTCTGGTCGAAGTCGAGCCCGCCATGAAGCAGCGCCTCGTGATAGCCGGTCATGCGGTCGCGCATCGGCGTGATGTTGAAGGCGCCGGTGATGTAGCCGATGCGGCGGTGGCCGAGATCGAGCAGGTAGGTGATCGCCTCGAACACGGCCTGATGGTTGTCGAGCACGACCCGATCGCTGTCGACCCCGTCGACTTCGCGGTCGAGCAGCACCACCGGCACGTTGGCGCGTTCGACTGTCTCCCTCAGATAGGCGCCGTCACCGACGCGGGCGATGATCAGGCCGTCGACCATGCGGTCGAGCAGCAGCCGGATCTGTTCGTCCTGATTGCTCAGGTCCTCATCGGTGCAGCACAGCATCACCGCATAGCCGGCGCGGTCGAAGGCCTGCTGGATGACGGAGACGACGTCGGTGAAGAACGGGTTGGTGATGTGCGGCACCGTCAGCCCGATCGTGCGGGTGGTGCCGATCTTGAGGCTGCGGGCGATGGCATTGCGCTTGTAGCCGATCTCGCGGATCGCCTGTTCGATGCGAGCCGAAAGCTCCTGGCTGACCGTGGTGGTGCCGTTGATGTAAGCAGAAACCGTCGCCACCGAAACGCGCGCGGCTTCCGCGACGTGCAGCATGGTGGGTGCGCCGCTCTTTCGGGATTTTCTGAGGCTTGGCTCGGTCATTTTCGAAACGTTTTGAAGCGCGTCAATTGCCAATACCTATGGAATTCTCCTGTTTTTAGCAAGAATCAAAAAAACATCGCATCCGCTGCCCGACTCCATCCTTGACTAAATCGAAACGTTTAGATTAGCTTTTCACCATCACTGGCAGCACGGTAGGGAGGCCGTTCCTGTCATGGCCGAACGTGAATCCGTACCGGAACATGATGCCCCCGTGGCGGGGCAGCCGGTGCTTGCCGCCAGCAACATCTCGAAGGCTTTCGGTGGCGTCGTCGCGCTGAGCGACGTCGGCTTCGATCTGCGGCGCGGCGAGATCCACGCGCTGATGGGCGAGAACGGCGCCGGCAAGTCGACGCTGATGAAGATCCTTTCCGGCGTCTACACCGACTATGAGGGGACCGTCTCCGTCGCCGGCCAGCCGGTGCGGTTTTCCGGCGTGCGCGACGCCGAGGATGCCGGAATCGCCATCATCCACCAGGAGCTGAACCTCGTCCCCGAACTGAGCGTCGCCGAGAACATCTTCCTTGGCCGGGAAAAGCTGATCGCCGGCCTGATCGTCGACCGCAAGGCAAGTCTTGCCGCATCGCGCACCCTGCTCAAATCGCTGGGTATCGATCTCGACCCGGAGGCGCGTGTCGGCGGCCTGCGGGTCGGCGAGCAGCAGCTGGTCGAGATCGCCAAGGCGCTGTCGAAGGATGCGCGCATCCTGATCATGGACGAGCCGACCTCGGCGCTGTCGCCGGCCGAATGCCAGCGGCTCTTCCGCATCATGCGCCAGCTGGCGGCGCAGGGCGTCGCCATCGTCTACATTTCGCATCGCATCGACGAGGTCATGCATCTTGCCGATCGCACCACGGTCTTCCGCGACGGACGCCATGTGCTGACGCGCGCGATGAACGAACTCAACGAAGACAGGCTGATTGCCGCCATGGTCGGGCGCACCCTGCTTGATGCGTCCACCGCCATGCGCGCCGCCCACTACGACATGCCGATCCTGACGGTGCGCAACCTTTCCTTCGACAGGCCGGATCGGGTCGACGGAGTCGCCCGCCATGGCTGGCGCAAGGTCATCTCCGGCGTCAGCTTCGATCTAGGGCGCGGCGAGATCCTCGGCATCGGCGGGCTGCTCGGTTCCGGCCGTACCGAAATCCTGCAAGCGATCTTCGGCAGCGCGCAAGGCAGGGTCGACAGCGACGTCCGGCTGGACGGCAAGCCGGTGGCGATCCGTTCGCCGCGCGATGCGCGCCGTCTCGGCATCGCACTGGTCACCGAGGACCGCAAGGCGGAGGGGCTCTATCTCAAGGCTTCGATCGTCGACAATGTCGCGCTGCCTTTGGTCGGCACGCTGTCGCGATTCGGCCTGCGCTCCGTCTCGGGCGAAAAGGCGCTGGCCGATGAGGCCGTCAAGGCGCTGGGCATCCGTTGCAGCGGCATCGACCAGATCGCCAACACCCTGTCCGGCGGCAACCAGCAGAAGGTGGTGATCGGCAAGTGGCTGGCCACCAAGCCGCGCGTGCTGCTGCTCGACGAACCGACACGCGGCATCGACATCGGCGCCAAGCGCGAGATCTACGACCTCGTCTTCAGGCTGGCCGACGAGGGGCTCGCCATCATCGTCGTCAGTTCCGAGATGCCGGAGCTGCTGCATCTGTCTGACCGCATCCTGGTGATGGCCGAAGGCCGCCAGACCGGAATTCTCCCCCGCAATCAGGCCAGCGAGGAACGCATCATGCAACTGGCAGCACCCCGGCATGCCAACGGGCGGACCGCGGCATGAGTGCGCTGAGGGTCCTGTCGCGCACCAAGCTTTACTGGGGGCTGATCGCCATCTTCCTGATCGGCGTGTTCTCCTCGCCGGTCACCTCCAAGGGCAGCAACATCTTCCTGTCCTACGGCAACCTGCTCGACGTGCTGCGCCAGGTCTCCACCACGGGCCTGATCGCCACCGGCATGACCGCGGTCATCATCACCGGCGGCATCGACCTCTCGGTCGGCTCGCTGATGGCGATCTGCACGGTGGTGACGGCGATGCTCTTGACGATGCCGGGCGCCACGCCGGCAGCCGTCATGGGCATCCCGGCCGTGGCTTTCATCGCCCTGTTCCTCGGTGTCGTCGTCACACGCTTCCTGTTCGCCAATCTGGCCAAACCAGCGGCCGGCACACAGCATCGGACCACCCAGCTCGATGTGACGCGCGGCGTGGCGCTGCCTGCCGTGGTTGGTGTGATCCTCTGCGCCTTCGCGCTGTGGTTCCTGCTACCTCAGGTCGGTTCGAAATTCGGCGTGCTCGGCGTTCTGATCGTAGCGCCCTGCGTCGGTCTGCTGTTCGGCGCCCTGAACGGCGTCATCATCGTCGCCGGCCGGCTGCAACCCTTCATCGTCACGCTGGCCATGATGGTGACGGCACTCGGCATAGCGCGCCTAACCGCCGGGCAGAACAACGCCGTGCTGCCGGTCTATACCGGCTCCAACGCGACTGAGGATTTCGAGGTCCTGCGCTCGCTCGCCTTCGGCTTGATCCCGATGCCGGGACTGTTCTTCCTCGGTGCCATCGTCATCTACGGCGCCGTGCTGCGCTTCACGCCATTCGGACGTTACGTCTATGCCATCGGCGGTAATGAGGAGGCCGCCCGGCTTTCCGGTATCGCCGCCGGCCGCGTCAAGATCGCCACCTATGCCATGTCGGGCCTGCTCGCCGGCATCGCCGCCGTGCTCTATGTGGCGCAGTACCGCCAGGGCAAGCCGGACGCCGGCGCCGGGCTGGAGCTGGACGCCATCGCCGCCGTCGTCATCGGCGGCACCAGTCTGATGGGCGGGCGTGGCAGCCTCGCCGGCACCTTCTGCGGCGTGCTGATCTTCGGGCTGCTCTCCAACATCCTGCAACTGCACAACATCAATTCCAACCTGCAGCTGGTGCTGAAGGGCCTGATCATCATCGGCACGGTGCTGGTGCAGGAGCGCAATGCCGCCGACCTCTTTTCCCATTTGCGCCTGCCGCGAAAGCGGCCGGCGTCGACGCCAACGCCCGCGGAGGAGCGGACGACAAAAGAGACGCAGTCTCGAACAATCGGAGGAAACGCAAATGAAACGCCGTGAATTGCTGGGGCTGGCAGCCCTGACGACAGTGCTTGCCGCCACCACCGTCCTGATGCCGGGCAGTGCCTTCGCCGAAGACAAGAAATGGACCATCGGCTTCAGCCAGGTCACCACCATCGAACCCTGGCGCGCGCAGTTCAACAAGGACATCCTTGCCGAAGCCGCCAAGCATCCGAACGTCAACCTCATCATCACCGACGGCGAGGACAAGACCGAGAAGCAGGTCGCCGATGTCGAGAACCTGATCCAGCAGGAGGTCGACGCGCTGCTGATCTCGCCGAAGGAATCGGCCGGGCTCACCGGCGTGGTGCAGAAGGCGATCGAAGCCAAGATCCCGGTCTTCGTGCTCGACCGCAATGTCGAGACCAACGATTTCACGCAGTTCGTGGGCGGCGACAACAAGCTGATCGGCCGCGCGGCGGGTGAGTATGCCGTTGGGCTTCTCGGCGGCGCGGGCAAGGCCGCCGGCAATGTCGTCGAGATCTGGGGCGGCATGGGCACGCAGGCCGCGCATGACCGCCATGACGGCTTCCATGAATTCACCGACAAGGAGCCGGGCATCAAAAACCTGCTCGACAAGCAGTCGGGCGACTGGAAGCAGGACCAGGCCTACAACATCATGGCGACCGCGCTGCGCAACAATGAGAAGATCGATCTCGTCTATGGCCACAACGACCCGATGGCCTATGGCGCCTATCTCGCCGCCAAGGATGCCGGCCGTGAAAAGGAAATGAAGTTCATCGGCATCGACGGGCTGCCCAATGAGGGCGTGCAGCTCGTCAACAAGGGCGAGCTGTCGGCGACCTTCCTCTACGCCACGCCAGGCGCCGAAGGCCTGCGCCAGGCGCTGAAATTCCTCGGCGGCGAGAAGGTCGAAAAGACCGTCATCCTGCCGACCTTGACGATCACCAAGGAAAACGCGCCGCAGATCCTCAAGGACAACGGCCTGTAAGCAGGTGTGACCCAGACAACAGCGGCCGGCAAACCATTGCCGGCCGCTGTTGCGTTGGCGGACGAAGGTCGGCGTCACTCGATGGTGGCGCGCAGCGCTCTCGCGATCTCTTCCGCGAACATGGATGTCGCCAGGCCGTGCGAGCGTCGCTCGCGCTGCACCAGCGACAGCATGTTCTTGCCCATCGCCCGGTCACGGATCGGCAGATAGGCGAGCGTGCCGCTCCGGTATTCCTCGGCGATGTCGAACTTGCTGAGGAAGGCGATGCCGTTGCCCGCCGCCGCCAGGTATTTCATCGACTCGATCGAGTTCGTCAGGAAGCTCGGTTCGACGTCGAGCCCGGCCTGCCGGAACGCGTCGGTCATGATGTCGAACATCAGCATGCTGCGGTCGGCGAAGATCAGCGGATAGTCTGCGCAGTGCGCGAGCGGCACCGATTCCATACTGGCAAGCGCGTGTTCCGGCGAGATGATGGCGCCGAGGCGGCCGTCCATTCTGGCCAGCACTTCGAGCTGCTGTTGGTCGGGCAGGTTGAAGGCGAAGCCGAGATCGGCCTCGCCATCGGCAACCGCCTGCACGATGTCGCGGATGAACATTACGCGGATCGATATCTTGATCTTCGGGTGGCGCGCGCAGAAGGCCGCCGCCACCTGCGGGACAATGCCGCCCGCCAGCCCGTTCATCGTGGCGATGATGACTTCGCCGCTCTGCAGCGCTTTCAGGTCGCGGATCTCCGCTTCGACCTGGCTGTATTCCTTCATCGTCCGGCGCACATGCGCGACCAGGATTTCGCCGGCCGGCGTCAGCCGCAGCCCGCGTGGCAGGCGCTCGAACAGTGGTTCGCCGATCGTCTCTTCCAGCTGCAGTACATGCTTGTTGATGGCGGAGGAGGCGACATGCAGTTTTTCGGCGGCGCCGCGGATCGAGCCGCTGCGCGCGACCTCGTCGAGATAGCGCAGGATACGGGAATGCAGCACCGGGAACCTCATGGCTGATTGCTCTCGAAAAGAGAGCGATGCGTGCAGAAAATACTGCTTTTCGGAAGCGGTTCAATCACCTCTTATTGTCCGCACAAGAGCGGCGAGGGAGGAACGACCAGTATGCAGCACGTCAAGATCGATCACTACGAGAAGGTCCGGGCGATCTTCGATATCCTGCATGGCAAGAAGGAAGCTGACCTTCTCGTCAGGAACCTCAACATCCTCGACGTGCATGGCGAGACGGTCTACCAGGGCTCGATCCTCGTCTACGACAAGCGCATCGTGGCACTGAATCCGGATGAGGCGACCATCAAGGTCAGGCAGGTCTTCGACGGCAAGGGGCTCTACGCGATTCCGGGCCTGATCGACGCGCACCTGCATTTCGAATCCCAGCTCGCCAATCCGACCGCGCTCGCTGAAGCCATGGTGCCGTGCGGAACCACGACGATCTTTGCCGAGTGTCTCGATCTTCTGAGTGCGGCGGGCGAGGACGGCGTGCAGGCGGCGAAGGACCTGTTCAGGGACTATCACAAGCTGCCCTATCGCCTTTTTGCCTTCGCGCCGGGCAAGAAGACGGCGGCATCGGTGACGAAAGCCGTGCTTGAGATGGAGCCTGTCATAGGCCTGGGTGAATTCGAGCATTTCACCTACAGCTCCGGCAATGACGACGACTTCCACAAGGCCGCCTGGGTTCGCGAGAAGGGTGGCTTCCTCAACGGCCATTGGGGTGTGACCGCGCTCTCCGACATGGTGCTGAACTACCTGCCGGCGATCGGCGTCTCCAACAATCATGACGTCTGGACCGGCGACGACATCGAGAAGAGCATCCGCTACGGCTTCCCGACGCACATCAAGTTCGGCGTCGGCAGCAACGAGGTGATCCGAACGCTGCTGCGCAGCATCGTCGACCGCAAGTTCCCGACCGACAATTTCATGCTGTGCACCGACAACATCTCGATCGAGCGCCTGCAGAAGATGGGCCATATGGACTGGATCATCTCGCTGTGCGCCGACATGGGCATCAATCCGATCAAGGCGATCAAGATGGCCACCTACAACACAGCCCGGTCGTTCCACATGGACGACCAGATCGGTTCGCTGACGCCGGGCCGTTTCGCCGACATCGTGCTGACCGACAGCCTGTCGCGGATCAATCCGCTCTACGTCTTCAAGGATGGCGAGCTGATCGCCGAGGGCGGCAAGCTGCTGCGCAATGCCGACATCGACTATTCCGGCATGCGCACCGCCGGGCGTCCCGGTCTCGATGATCTGACGCCGCAGGCGCTCGACATCGTGCCGCTGGAGGTTTCGGCTGATGGCCGCCAGGCCAAGGTGCTGCTGTTTGACGTCTACGGACGCGGCCACGCCAAATTCCACCAGGAGATCTGGGTTCCGCTCCGTGACGGCAAGGTCGTCCAGGAACATGAGGGCAAGACACTGAGCCGGCTTTGCGTTGTCCAGCGTTATGCCGACGGCAAGCGCCACATCGTCAGCGGCCTGTTCCAGGGCGTGAACGTAAGCCGCGGCGCCGTCGCCACCTTCTGGCCGGCTCCGACGCCCTATTTCGTCGTCGTCGGCCAGGACAGCGAGGAGATGTGTCACTGCCTGAAGCAGGTGGACCGCTATTCAGGCGCCTGCATCGTCACCGACAACAAGGTGGAGAAGGCGGTGATGCCGCTCGAAATCCACGGCGTCATGGCGGATATGACGGTGGACGAACTGACGTCCAGCGCAGCCGCCATCGATGCGGCGCTGGAAGCGATGGGCAACCGCAACGAGGGCGAGCCTGTCGTCAACAAGCTGCTCAGCCTGTTCATCTCATTGCACCGCTTCCGCTTCATGGAGTAGCGGCGGCCTGACAAATCGCGACACCTCGCAGGCGGAGGAGGCCTGTGGGGTGGAAAAACAACAATCTGGGAGGGGAATGCCTATGGCGCATCAAGCAGCCTCAGACGAAATGCAAAGCACCGGCAGCCTCAAGGCACGGTGGATCATGTATCTGCTCGGCATTTACATTTTGACCGTCGGCGTCAGCCTGGCGATCAGGGCCGGCATCGGCATCTCGCCGCAAAGCAGCCTGACCCGGACGATGACGCTGGTGTTCCCGCCGCTCAGCCAGGGGACCTACAACTTCATCCTTGAACTGATCATGCTGTTCCTGACCTATCTGGTGCTGCCGAAGGATTTCAAGCTCACCAACTTCGCTTCCCTGATCCCGGCCTTCGCGCTCGCCGTGTTCCTGGATTTCAACCTGAAGATGACCAGCTTCATCGCGCTGGACGTCTACTACCAGAAAGTGCTGCTGCTGGTGTTCGGCGACGCGGCGCTGGCCTTCGGCCTGTTCCTGATGATCCGTGCCAATCTGGTGCTGATGCCGATCGACATGTTCGTCAACACCGTCTTCAAGCGGACGGGCAGGAAATGGGGCAACATCAAAACCGCCTTCGATTGCACCCTGCTGGTCGTCGCTGCCTGCATCGGCCTGATCTTCCTGCACCAGATCATGTTCATCCGCGAAGGCACGATCCTCAACGCGATCCTCGTCGGCCAATATGTGAAGCTGTATTTCTACCTGCACAGGAAGTGGCAGGCGAGAAGCGCCCCGGCCGGCGCTGGAAACGCCAATCTTGCGAAGGGATAGTGTCCTTCTTCAGCAGCGCTTCATTCCGCCGCCGGTGCGCCGCTGGAGGAATGGCGCGCTCCAGCCTGCGCCGGCTGTTGTCATTTTCGGCACGGCGCGGTTGGCCATTGAATTTTGTCGCCATGTCGAGTAGGTGAGGTCCACCAGGCCGGGCCCCTCTGGCAGCCACCATGGCTGTGATGTCGGACTGGGATTTCAATCCGGTGGCCTGGCTGAGACGTCCCTGATTTCTGGCAACAAGTGTCGATACGCTAGCGCGATCGCGCCAGAGCAGCTCTGAAAGCTACGCCGCCCTTCAGATATCAAGGGTGCCGTATGACAGAAATTATCAATTCCTTTTTCACTCCCGAAGCGATGACCGCGCTGTTCCAGGTCATCATGATCGACCTGGTGCTCGCCGGCGACAACGCCGTCGTCATCGGCCTTGCCGCCGCCGGTCTTCCCAAGGACCAGCGCGCCAAGGCGATCCTGCTCGGCATCATCGCCGCCACCGTCCTGCGCATCGGCTTTGCCGCCGCCACCACCCAGCTTCTCCAGATCGTCGGCCTGCTCTTCGCCGGTGGACTGCTGCTTCTGTGGGTCTGCTGGAAGATGTGGAAGGAACTGCAGCATGGACATGGCCAGGAAGCGCTGGCAGGCGTAGGCGCCGATGGCGAAACTGCCCATGGCACGGCCGCGCCGAGGAAGACCTTCGCGCAGGCCGCCTGGCAGATCGTGATCGCAGACATCACCATGTCGCTCGACAATGTGCTGGCCGTCGCCGGTGCGGCGCGCGAGCATCCGTGGGTGCTGGTGTTCGGCCTCGTCCTGTCGATTGCGCTGATGGGCATCGCCGCCAGCTTCATCGCCAATCTGCTGCAGAAATACCGCTGGATCGCCTATGTCGGCCTTGCCGTCATCCTCTATGTGGCCGGCGACATGATCTACCGCGGTGGACTTGAGCTGCTGCCATACGTGAGAGGGGCATAATCCTCTGAAGTCAGGCGACTGGCATCTGGCGATGCCAGTCGCCCCACACGCGGTGCCCCCACCGCGTGCGATTGCCTGCCGACAGGGCGTGAAACTTGTTCAGCGCGTAAAGCTCTGGGCGTTGCCGGCATCGACATTGAGGATGTTGCCGGTCGATTTCGCCGACATGTCGGATGCCAGGAAATACACCGCTTCGGCGATGTCTTCCGGGAACACCGAGCGTTTCAGCATCGAGCGCTTGCGGTAGTGTTCTTCCAGCTCGTCCGGCTGCATCGAATAGGCGGCCGCGCGCTGCTCGCGCCATTCGCCGGTCCAGATCTTGGAGCCGCGCAGCACGGCGTCCGGGTTCACCGTGTTGACGCGGATCTGATGGTCCGCGCCCTCCAGCGCCAGGCAGCGGGCGAGATGGATTTCGGCCGCCTTGGCGGTGCAGTAAGCGGCTGCGTTGGGCGAGGCGGCAAGCCCGTTCTTGGAAGCGATGAAGACGATGTTGCCACCGAGCTTCTGCTGCTTGAAGGTACGGAAGGCTTCGCGCGAGACGAGGAAATAGCCCTTGGCCAGGATGTCCATGTTGCGGTTCCACATCGACAGTTCCGTGTCCTCGATCGGTGCCGATGAAGAAATGCCGGCATTGGAAACCAGGATGTCGACGCCACCGAATTGGACGGCGCTGTCGGCATAGGCGGCCGCCACGCCTGCCTCGTCGGTGACGTCGAGCCTGACGCTGCGCACGAAATCCGTGCCGAAGACCTTGGCCAGTTCGTCCTGCGCCGCGCCGAGTGCTGCCTCGTCAATGTCGGCCAGCACCACGCAGGCACCTTCGCGCAGCAGTCGGATCGCCGTCGCCTTGCCGATGCCGCCGGCGCCGCCGGTGACGAAAGCGACCTGGCCGGCCAGCGATTTCGGTTTCGGCAGGCGCTGCAGCTTGGCTTCCTCGAGCAGCCAGTATTCGATGTCGAAAGCGTCCTGTTCCGGCAGCCCGGCATAGGCGGAGACGGCCGCCGCACCGCGCATGACATTGATGGCGTTGACGTAGAACTCGGCCGAGATGCGTGCGGTGGCCTTGTCGCCGGCGAAAGTGAACATGCCGACGCCCGGCATCAGGTAGACCACCGCATTGGGATCACGGATGGCGGGCGAGTCGTCATATCTGCAGCGTTCGTAATAGGCCTGGTAGTCGGCGCGGTAGGCCTCGAGCGCGGCAGGCAAGGCTGCCGCGACCGCGTCGATGTCCGGCCTGGCCGGATCGAAACCAATCACCAGCGGCCTGATCTTGGTGCGCAGGAAGTGATCGGGGCAGGAGGTGCCGAGCGGGGCGAGCGCCTGCAGTTCGGCCGAATTGACGAATTCGAGCACTGCGTCGGAATCGTCGAAATGACCGATCTTCATAGCGCCGTGCCTTGAGATCATGCCGCGCACGATCGGCATCAGCCGTGCCGCAATGGCGCGGCGCTCGGCAGCAGGCAAGGCCTGCGTGATCGCGCCGCCGAAGGCCGGCTTGCCTTTTGTCTCACGCTCGAACCAGTCGATGGCCTGGTTGATGATTTCGACGGTGGTCGTGTAGCATTCCTTTGGCGTATCGCCCCAGGTGAACAGGCCGTGGCTCTCCAGGATGACGCCGCGCGCTTCTGGGTTCTCCGCGCAGAACTTCGCCAGCCACAGGCCGAGCTCGAAGCCGGGCCGTTTCCACGGCAGCCAGCCGATCGCATCGCCGAAGATCTTTTGCGTCAGCGTCCTGGAGTTCCTGGCAGCGGCGATCGCGATGATCGCATCCGGATGCATGTGGTCGACGAAAGGCTTCGGCACATAGGCGTGCAAGGGCGTGTCGATGGAGGCGGCGCGCGGGTTGAGGTTGAAGGTGCAGTGCGGCAGGTAGCCGACCATCTCGTCTTCATGCGCGAGGCCGCGATAGAGGTTCTTCAGCGCACGCAGCCTGTCCATGTAAAGGGTGGCGAAGCCGTCGAGCTTGATCGAGGCGCTGTCGCCGCCGGAGCCTTTCACCCACAACACCTCGACGTCTTCGCCGGTCAGCGGATCCTTCTGCCAGACCTTCGATGACGTGTTGCCGCCGCCGTAGTTGGTGATGCGCTTGTCCGAGCCCAGCAGGTTGGAGCGGTAGACGAGCCGTTCCGGCTCGCTCATCGCTGCCGCCTTGTCATCGTTCCAGAGATTGGCGAGCCGCGCCGGCTGTGTGTCGAGCATGTCTGATCCTCCCGCCGGCCTCCCAGGCACGGCATGAGCGCTAAAATCAGTCCAAGCCATGCGGTTTGTCAATCATGAAAGATTAAACTCAATCATATCGCGGCTGCTAACTGATTTATGTGCATCGCAATATGAGCGAAGTTTTTCAAAAATGACTTGCGCCATCATCGATTTTGCGTAACTTGGATCATGACGGTCGGTTCTCGGGTCGTCATGGGAGGATTTTGGCTTGAACGACTTGGTCCGCCATCGGCAGATCATCGATCTGCTGCGCGACCGGCCCTTTGCGTCGGTGCGCGAGCTGCAAGAACAGCTTGGCGTGTCGGCTGCCACGATCCGGCGCGACATCGACAAGATCGACCAGTCCGGCGGCGCGCGGAAGGTCTATGGCGGCATCTCTGCGCTGGACGGCGCAGCCTCCCAGACGACGGCCTTTGCCCGACCCTACGATGAAAACCGCGACCTCGCCGTCGATGCCAAGCGCCAGATCGCCGAGCTGGCGTCGACCATGGTGATGGATGGCGATGCCGTCATCGTCAATGGCGGCTCGACCTGCTATCACCTCGGCGTCAAGCTGGCCGAGCGCAACGTCCGCCTGTTCACCAACTCCATGCCGCTCGCCGCCTATCTCGGCGAGCACGGCAAGTGCAGCCTGACGATTGCCGGCGGCGAACTGTACCGTGAGCCGCGCGTCATCTATTCACCGTCGCAACCGGCTTTCTTTGCCTCGAAGTTCTTCCTGGGGGCGCAGGGCATCAGCGCCGACGGGTTGCTGGAATCGCATCCGTTGATGGTGCGCGCCATCCAGGATCTCAGCCGCAATGCCGACCAGGTCATCGTCCTGGCCGACAGCCGCAAATTCTCCATCCATGCCCGTCACGCGGCCCTGCCGCTGACCCGCATCGGCGTCCTGATCACCGATGACGGGCTGTCGGACCAGCATGCCAAGATGCTTGAGGCGGCCGGTATCGCCCTGCGCATCGCGCCCAGTGGGGGATTGACGGCCAATGGAGGCGCGGGATGAGCGGCCCACTCGCAGTTTTCGATCTCGGCAAGACCAATTCGAAGCTGTTTGTGTTCGCACCCGACGGCGCCCTGCTCGACGAGCGCCGCACCCGGCCGGTCTGGAAGGAGTACCGAGGCCGGCACGTGCTCGACGACGAGCGCCTCTTCGCCTGGATGAGCCGCGAACTCGCCGATGTCGTCGCCACGCATGATGTCGGCGGCCTGTTGGTCTCCGCCCATGGCTGTGCCTTCGCCCTGGTGCGCGGCGCCGAGCTTCTGCACCCGGTCCTCGATTACGAGCAGGAAATCCCGCCGTCGATCGCGCGGGTGATCGATCCGATGCTGCCGGATTTTTCGGAAAGCTACACGCCCTGGCTGCCGCTCGGCTTCTCGATCGCCCGCCACATCTACTGGCTGAAAGAGGAAGAACCACGTGCCTTTGCCGATGCGCAGGCGATCCTGTGTTATCCGCAATACTGGGGCTGGCGGTTCTCCGGCCGCCCGCTCGCGGAATGGTCCTATCTCGGCGCGCACAGCCAGCTCTGGGCGCCGTTGAAGCGGGATTTCTCCTCGCTGGTCGACCGGCTGGGCTGGCGCGGCAAGTTCCCGGAAATAGCGCCGGCCGGTGCGGTCATCGGCGAGACGCGTGTCACGCTGGCGGACGGGTCCAGCCGCACCATCAGCGTCCACAACGGCGTGCACGATTCCAACGCTGCGCTTGCCTATTACCGCATGACCGGCCTGTCCGGCTTCACGCTGGTGTCGACCGGCACTTGGGTCATCATCATCAACCTCGATTGTCCGCTCGATGCGCTCGACCGCGAGCGCGACATGATCGCCAACGTCACGGTCGATGGCGAGCCGGCGCCTTCATTGCGCTTCATGGGCGGGCGCGAATATGACCTGATCAGCGACAGCTGGAACCAGCCGATCTCGCAGCAGGCGGTCGAGCAAGTAATGGCGCGCGGCATCTTCGCCCTGCCGTCATGGGCGGCCGGCGGACCGTTTCCGGAAACCAGCGGCAGGATCGTCGGCGGCGATGTCGCGGGCGAGGAGCGCGCCGCGGTAGCCGCCCTCTACGTGCTGATGATGACCGACCTGTCGCTCGACCTGATCCGCTCCGACAATCTTCTCGTCGTCGATGGCGGCCTCGCCAAGATCAACCTTTTGACGGCGATGCTGGCGCAACTGCGCCCGGGCCAGACGGTGATCCATTCCGAGATGAGCGAAGGCTCGGCCACCGGTGCCGCCGCTCTTGCCTTCAAGGCGCTCGGAGCGATGCCGTTCCGCGATGAGACGGTGCCGGTCGCCGCGAGCAGCGTGCCAGGGCTCGAAGCCTATCGCGACCGCTGGCGCGAACTGGCCGGCAATGCTCGGGATGCCGCGCGCGCGGACAAGACCGCAAGGGAGGCAAGCCTGTGACCGCCGCCCCCTATGTCAGCCTCGCCGGCATGTCCAAGTCCTTCGTTGGCGTGAAGGCGCTGAAGGATGTCAGTTTCGACGTGCGCCCGGGTGAGGTGCACGCATTGCTTGGCGAGAACGGCGCCGGCAAGTCGACGCTGATCAAGATGATGTCCGGCCTCTATTCGCCGGATGCCGGCACCATCACGGTCGATGGCAGGGAGGTCAGGTTTGCTTCCACGCGCGATGCTTCCGCCGCCGGCATCGCCACCGTCTACCAGGAACTGCTGCTGTTTCCCGAGCTGACCGTGGCGGAGAATGTCTTTCTCGGCAACTATCCCTGCCGGCCCGGCGGCTGGATCGACTGGGCCGAGGTGCGGGCACGCACGCGCGCCTTGCTCGACCAGCTCGACACCTTCGACCTCGATGTCGACGCCAAGGTGCTGACGCTCTCGGTGGCGCAGCGCCAGCGTGTCGAGATCGCCAAGGCGCTTTCCAAGAATGCGCGCATCCTGATCATGGACGAGCCGACCGCCTCGCTGGTCGAGGCGGACGTGCAGCGCCTGATGGCGGTGGTGCGGCAGCTGCGCGAGCGCGGCGTCGGCATCGTCTATGTCAGCCACCGCATGCCGGAGATCTTCGCGCTGGCCGACCGCGTCACCGTGCTGCGCGACGGCGGCTATGTCGCCACCCGCGACATTGGCGAGGTCGACGAGGCCGCTCTCGTTGCCATGATGGTCGGCCGGCCGATCGACAGCCTGTTCCCCAAAGCCGATGCCAAGATCGGCGACACGGTGCTGGAGGTGAAGAACCTCAACCACGGCCGTCATGTGCAGGACATTTCCTTTTCCCTGCGGCGCGGTGAGATCCTCGGCGTTGCCGGCCTTGTCGGCAGTGGCCGCACCGAACTCGCGCTCACCTTGTTCGGCATGACGCCGGCGACCTCGGGCGAGATCGTGCTCGAGGGCAGGACTGTCGCCATCACCTCGCCACGCCAGGCGCGCGACCTCGGCATCGCCTATGTGCCGGAGGATCGCGGCCAGCAGGGCCTGGTGAAGCAGATGGCGATCCGCAAGAACGTATCGATGGCCTCGATCGAGCGCTTCTCGGCCGGCATCTTCATCAAGGCCGGTGAAGAGACGCAGCGCGCCCTCGACGCCGTCAAGCGGCTCAGCGTGCGCTGCCGCAATATCGGCCAGCCGGTCGGCGAACTGTCGGGCGGCAACCAGCAGAAGGTGGTGATCGCCAAATGGCTGGAGACCAATCCCAAGGTGCTGATCCTCGATGAGCCGACACGCGGCGTCGACGTCGGCGCCAAGGCCGAGATCCACACCATCATGGGTGAACTGGTGAAGCAGGGCGTAGCCATTCTGATGATCTCCAGCGAACTGCCGGAGGTGCTCGGCATGAGCGACCGCGTGCTGGTGATCAGCGGCGGCCGCCTCACCGGCGAGATCGATCGGGCCGATGCCACGCCGGAACGCGTCGGCATGGCAATGACGGCACACCAGAGCGGGGAGGCGGCGTGATGAGTGCAATCGTCGATCTGCCGCCGACCCGTCCGGCGGCGACCATGCAACGGCCGGGCTTCCTACGGCGGCTGTTTGCCGACTACGGCCAGGAGCTGGTCGTGCTGGCCGCGATCGTCGCCCTGTTCGTCGTGGTGACGATGGTCAATCCGCGCTTCATCAGCGCCAATAACCTGACCACGATCTTCTCCGGCAACGCCTATATCGCCGTCGCCGCCATCGGCATGGCCATGGTCATCATCACCGGCCATATCGACGTCTCCGTCGGTGCGCTGATCGGCGTGCTGGCGACGATCTCGGGCACGCTGGCGGTTGCCGGCTATCCTGTCTGGGTCGCCTGGCTGGCGCCGGTGCTGGTCGGCATGCTGGTCAACGCCGGTATCGGCATCCTGGTCGCCTATGCGCGCATCCCTTCGATCGTGGTGACACTCGGTGCCTTGTCGATCATGCGTGGCGGGCTGATCAGCGTCACCGGGGGCACCTGGATCACCAACCTGCCGCCCGATTTCCTGATCGCCCAGAAGAGCGTGTTCGGCCTGCCGGTGCCGCTGGTCTTCATGGTGGTGCTGACCGTGCTTGCGGCGCTCTGGATGCGCTACTCGGCCTTCGGCCGCTCGCTCTATGCCATCGGCGGCAATGCCGAGGCGGCACTCGCCACCGGTATTCCGGTCGAGCGCCGCACCGTCGCCGTGTTCATCATCCACGGCGCCTTCGCCGGTCTGGCGACCATCCTGTTCGCCACGCAGCTGCAGGTGATCCAGTCGACGGTGCCACCCAATCTGGAGCTCACCGTCATCACCGCCGCGGTCATCGGCGGCGTGTCGATCCTCGGCGGTTCCGGCACGGTCATCGGCTCGACGCTGGCGACCATCCTGTTTGCCACGATCGGCTCGGCGCTGATCTTCGTCAACGTCTCGGCCTACTGGCTGCGCGCGGTCATCGGCCTGCTGATCCTGGCGACGGTACTTGCCGACATGCTGCGTCGGCGCGGCAGGATTTGAGGGCGCCCCGATGATCCACCGCATTCACTGGAAATCCCTGCTCCGTCACGAAACCTTCCTGGCCTTGCTGCTGGTCGTTGTGCTGATCGTGCTGTCGTTCCAGTCCGATCGTTTCTTCACCGTCTCCAACCTGCTCAACCAGGGCCGGCTGATGACCGAGATCGGCCTCATCGCCATCGCCATGACCTTTGTCATCGCCACCGGCGGCATCGATCTTTCGGTCGGTTCCATCCTTGGGCTCACCGCGATCCTGACCGGGGTGTTCTGGCAGAACATCGGCCTGCCCTTGCCCCTGGCAGCGCTGGCGGCGATCGCCGTCGGCACGCTGGCGGGTTTCGGCAACGGCCTGATCATCACCCGTTTCAGCGTGCCGCCGCTGATCGCGACATTGGCCACACTGGCGCTTTATCGCGGGCTGGCGGAAGGCATTAGCCAGGCGCGTTCGGTACGCGGTTATCCGGACTGGTTCTATGTGCTCGGCCAGGGCGAGGTGCTCGGCTGCCGACGCAGCTCTGGATCCTGGCGGCGGCGGCGGTCATCGCCTCGATCATCCTGGCCTACACGCGCTGGGGCCGCACGGTCTATGCCATCGGCTCCAACGAGGTCGCCAGCCGCTTTTCCGGCCTTTCGGTGGAGAAGACCAAGCTTGCCCTCTACACCGCATCGGGTTTCGCGGCGGCGGTGGCCGGCGTGATCTTCGTCTCGCGTGTTTCGACCACGCGCTCCGACATGGGCACCGGCATTGAGCTCGACGCCATCACCGCGGTGGTGCTCGGCGGCACCTCGATCTTCGGCGGCCGCGGCACCATAGCCGGCACCATGATCGGCCTTTGCCTCATTCAGGCGCTGAAGAACGGCCTGTCGCTCGCCGGAGTGAAGGGCGACGGCACCATCATGCTCATCGGCGCGGTACTGATCCTGGCGATCCTCGCCAGCAACCTCTTCGAGAGGAGCGGCACTCGATAACAACGGGAGAAGCGTCCTTCACTGCCGCTCATCAGTGTCCGGACGAAAAATTGGAGGATGAAAATGCGTAATAGAGTGCTTAGCGCACTGCTGGCCTTGTCGTTCTCGACAAGCCTCAGCCATGCCCAGTCCGCCGCCTGGACCGGTGGTGACGACCTGCCGACCAACCCGCTCGCCTGCGATGCGACGCCGGCAACGGTTGCGGCCAAGCCTTATGATGGCGGCTCGCCGACCAACGCGCCTGACCGCAAGGGCAAGACGCTGAAGGTCGTCGACGTGCCGAAGCTGGTCGGCATCGGCTACTTCAATGCCACGTCCAAGGGCATCGCCGACGCGGCCAAGGAAATCGGCACGATGGATGCCAAGACCGACGGTCCGAGCAAGGCCAACATCGATGACCAGATCACGCTGATCGACAACTACATCACCAGCGGCGTCGACGGCATCCTGTTCGCCGCCAACGATCCGGTGGCGATCGCGCCGGTGCTGAAGAAGGCGCTGGCCGCCGGCATCAACGTCGTCGGCTATGACGCCAACTCGACGCCGGATGCGCGCCAGTGGTTCGTCAACCAGGCCGAGTTCAACGGCATCGCCAAGGCGATGGTCGATTCCATGGCCAAGGAAGCCGGCGAGGATGGCGCTTTCGCCATCGTCACTTCGACCTTCACGACGCCGAACCAGGCGCGCTGGATCGCCGAAATGACGGCCTACCAGGCCAAGTGCCATCCGAAGATGAAGTGGCTGGAGACGGTGGAAGCGCAGGAGGACAACATCCTCTCCTTCAACCAGACCAACACGCTGCTCAACAAATATGGCGACGAGCTGAAGGGCGTCTTCGGCATGACCAGCGTTGCCACGCCGGCCGCGGCGGATGCCGTCACCCAGGCCAAGAAGTGCGGCAAGGTCGCGGTCGTCGGCCTCGCCACGCCGAACGCCATGAAGCCCTATGTCGCGGCGGACTGCGTGAAGTCGGTGGTGCTGTGGAATCCGGTCGATCTCGGTTACGCAGCCGCCCATGTGCTGCGTGCCGTCGCCGACGGCACGCTGGCGCCTGGCGCAACCTCGGTGAAGGCCGGCAAGCTGGGCGATCTCTCCGTCATCAACGGCTCGGAGATCCTGCTCGGCGCGCCGACCGTCTTCACCAAGGACAACATCAACAACTTCGACTTCTAGGATTGAATGGGGGCGCGATCGATCGCGCCCCCCTTTTCGAGGCCGGCCGGTCCGCCTGCCGGCCGGCTTCGGGAACACACGGGAAAGGATCGCGCCATGCCTGCGGTCGATTGGCAAGCCGAGCTTGCCGCGCTGAAAACCCTGTCGGCCGATATCGGCAACGACCCTCTGCTGACGCAGGGAGCCGGCGGCAACACCTCGCTCAAGGTTGGTGGCACGCTGTGGATCAAGGCCTCCGGCACCTGGCTCGCCCATGCTGCCGAGCGCGACATCATGGTGCCCGTCGAGATGGCGCCGCTGATCGCTGCGGTCGAGGCTGTCGACCCCGCCGCCGAACAGGCGCAGCAATTCGTCGTCACCGAACTCAATGGCTCGGGCCTGCGCCCATCGATAGAAACCACCGTGCATGCACTGATGCCGCATCGTGTCGTGCTGCACGTCCATTGCGTCGACACGATTGCCTTTGCGGTGCGCGGCGACTGCGTCGAGCAGGTCGCCTCCCGCCTGGCCGGTCTCGACTGGGCCTATGTGCCCTATGCGCGGCCCGGCCTGCCGCTGGCGCTCGCCATTGCCGAAAGCAGCGGCAACCGGCCGGATGTGCTGATCCTCGCCAATCACGGTCTGGTCGTTGGCGCAGAAACGGTCGAGCAGGCCAAGGCGCTGCTGGACGACGTCAAGGCGCGGTTGCATATCGCCCCCCGTGCTGCCCCCGGCCCGGACATGGACAGGCTGGCCCGACTGATGGCTGGTTCCGACTACCGGTTGCCCTTGTCCGAGGTCGCGCATTCGGTCGCGACCGATCCGCAAAGCATGGCTCTTGCAGCCCAGGGCAGCCTCTATCCGGATCATGTGATTTTCCTCGGTGCCGGTTCGGTCATCGCAGGGGACGATGAAAATGCCGCCGCCGTCGTCGCGCGGCTCGGCACGGCACCCGTCGCGATCCTATGGCCGGGGATCGGCGTGTTGATGCGCGGCGACGCAGTCCCCGGCGCCGACGCCATGGTACGTTGCCTGGCCGACGTGACGGCGCGCATTCCTGCCGATGCGCCGGTCCGCGTGCTGACCGAGGAGGAGCATCGGCAACTGACCGACTGGGACGCGGAGAAGTACCGGCAGGAGCTTGCCCGCAAGGCCCAGAAGAAGATTGCCTGATGGGTACCGCATTCAAGCAATTCCGGCAAAAAACGGGGCAGCTCCGCGTTTCCGAAGAAAGCGAAAACGCTCTGGCCATTGGCATCGATCTCGGCACGTCCGGCGCCCGCGCGGTGGCGATGACGCCGTCCTTCGATATCGTGGCGCAGGGTGCCGCCCGGCTCGCGGAATTCGGATCTGATCCGCGCGATCCGGCGATCTGGTGGAAGGCGGTGGAGCGTGCGCTGATGCAGGCGCTTGCCGGGATCGATCGGGCGAGCGTGCATGCCATCGCGGTCGATGCCACCTCCGGGACACTGCTGCCTGTCACTGCCGGTGGCGAGCCGCTTGCTACACCGCTGATGTACAATGACAGGGTCGAGGACGATGCATTGCTGGCACGCATTCGCGCCGTCATCCCGGCCGAGAGCGGCGCGCATGGTGCTACCTCCGGGCTTGCCAAGGCACTGCGGTTCCAGTCGGTGCCGGGCATCGCGAAGGTCCTGCACCAGGCTGACTGGATCACCGGGCGGCTCGCCGGCCATTTCGGCACCTCCGACGAGAACAACGCGCTGAAGACGGGCTATGATCCGGTCGAGCGGCTATGGCCGGAATGGATCGCTGCGACCGGGCTCGACATGAACCTGCTGCCGCGCGTCGTCGCACCCGGTGCGCCGGTGGAGGCTATCGCACCCGAGATGGCCAGGGCCTTCGGGCTTGGCGACGAGGTGGTGATCGTTGCCGGCACCACCGACGGCTGTGCCTCCTTCCTGGCGACGGGCGCCGACCGGCCGGGCGACGGCGTCACCGCGCTGGGGTCCACGCTGACGCTGAAGCTGCTGTGCGACCGGCCGATCTTCGCGCCGGATTATGGCGTCTACAGCCACCGCATCAACGGCATGTGGCTTGCGGGCGGCGCCTCCAACAGCGGCGGCAAGGTGCTTTCGCACTTTTTCCCCGGCGATGAGATCGTCCGGCTCTCGGCGGCGATCGATCCGGCGGTTTCGACCGGCCTGGACTTCTATCCGCTGCTGGAGCCGGGCGAACGCTTCCCCGTCTTCGATCCCACCTTTCCACCGCGGCTGGAACCGCGCCCGGCCAGTGATGCCGATTTCCTGAAGGCCATGTTCGAAGGCATGGCGGCGATCGAAAGGCAGGGCTTTGTCCGCCTTGCCGAGCTTGGCGCCGATCCGCTTCGTTCCGTGCGCAGCGTTGGCGGTGGCGCTGCCAATGCGCAATGGAGCGCGATACGGCAGCGCGAACTGCAGGTTCCGTTGCTGCCGGCCCGGTCCACCGAGGCGGCAGCCGGTGCGGCGCGGCTTGCCTTGGGCGGCCTGCAGGCGGTGGGGGACCTGTGATGACGCGCGAACTCTCCGGCATCCGCGATCTTGCCGACCGCTTCGATGTCTTCATCCTCGACCAGTTCGGCGTGCTGCATGACGGCACCGCACCCTATCCCGGCGCGGTCGAGACGCTGGTGCAGCTGAAACAGGCCGGCAAGCAGACCCTGCTCCTGTCCAATTCGGGCAAGCGTTCGGCGCCCAATGAGGTGCGGCTCGAAAAGCTGGGTTTTGTTCCCGGAAGCTGGAATCATTTCCTCTCTTCCGGCGAGGTCGCCTGGCAAAGCCTGCACAGATCACTCGGCGACGGCAGGACCGTGCGCTGCCTGCTTGTCGCGCGCGACGGCGATCGTTCCGCGGTCGAAGGATTGCCGCTGACGCTGGTCGACAATGGAGCGGACGCCGACATCGTGCTGCTTGCGGCCAGCGAGGGCGATCGCTTCGATCTCGACCATTACCGCCGCCTGCTCGAACCCGCGGCGGCGCGCGGCGTGGTCTGCCTCTGCACCAATCCCGACAAGATCATGCTGACGTCGGTCGGTCCGCGTTTCGGCGCCGGTCGCATCGCCGAGCTTTATGTCGAACTCGGCGGGCCGTTGACATGGATCGGCAAGCCGTTTGCCGAGATCTATGCGGCCGCGCTGAAGCTGCTGGGTAATCCCGATCGTGCCCGTGTCGTCTGCGTTGGCGACAGCATCGAGCACGACATCGCCGGCGGGCGAGGGGCCGGGTTGAGCACCGCTCTGGTGACGACCGGCATCCTCGAGACCGCAACCGCTGTCGAAAGACAGCAGCTTTATGCCGAGCACGGCGCGACGCCGGATTTCCTGCTGCGCGCTTTTCTATGGTGAGGAGGACGATATGGAAACAGTGATCGCGGCGGACGTTGTCGAGGAGAGCAATGCCGCGCGGGAGAAAGCGCTCAGGGCTGACTATGCGGTGCTCGGCGAGCAACTCGACCGGCGCGGCATTTCGGTCGACGCGATCCTGGACAAGGTCGAGGTCTTCGGCGTGGCGATCCCGTCCTGGGGCGTCGGCACCGGCGGCACGCGCTTCGCCCGTTTCCCGGGACCCGGCGAGCCGCGCGATGTCTTCGACAAGATCGAGGACTGCGCCGTCATCAGCCAGCTGACCCGGGCGACGCCAACCGTCTCGCTGCACATCCCCTGGGACAAGGCCGATCCGAACCGGCTCAAGCAGGCGGCGTCACGCTTCGGCCTCGGCTTCGACGCGATGAATTCCAACACCTTCTCGGATGCGCAAGGCCAGCAGCATTCCTACAAGTTCGGATCGCTGTCGCATGCCGATGCCGGCGCGCGCCGCCAGGCGATCGAGCACAATCTCGAATGCATCGAGATCGGCCGGACGATCGGCTCCAGGGCGCTGACGGTGTGGATCGGCGACGGCTCGAACTTTCCGGGCCAGGTCAATTTCGCACGCGCTTTCGAACGTTATCTCGAGGCGATGAAGGCGATCTATGCCGGGCTGCCACAGGACTGGCGGCTGTTCACCGAACACAAGATGTACGAGCCGGCCTTCTATTCGACGGTCGTGCAGGACTGGGGCACCAACTACATCATCGCCAGGGAACTGGGCGACAAGGCCTATTGCCTGGTCGATCTCGGCCATCATGCGCCCAATGTGAACATCGAGATGATCGTGTCGCGGCTGATCCAGTTCGGCAAGCTGGGCGGCTTCCACTTCAACGATTCCAAATATGGCGACGACGATCTCGATGCCGGTTCGATCGATCCCTACCGGCTGTTCCTCGTCTTCAATGAACTGGTCGATGCCGAGACCAACGGCGCAAGCGATTTCCAGCCGGCGCACATGCTCGACCAGAGCCACAACGTCACCGACCCGATCGAGAGCCTGATGCTGTCGGCGATCGAGGTGCAGCGCGCCTATGCGGCGGCGCTGTTGGTCGACCGCAAGGCGCTGGAAGGTTTCCAGGAAACGAACGATGCGCTGATGGCGACACAGACCCTGAAGGCGGCCTACCGCACCGACGTCGAGCCGATCCTGGCCATGGCGCGCCTGAAGCGGGGCGGTGCCATCGATCCGGTCGCCGCCTATCGCGCCAGTGGCTATCGCGGCAAGGTCGCGGCCGAGCGGCCCGCCATTGCAGCCGCCGGCGGCGGCATCGTCTGAGCCGGAGCGGTCGCCATGCCCGAGTGCATCGCCTTTCGACCGGTGCTCAATCCTGGCCAGGCCGCCGGGTGCCGGTGCAGCAGCTTTTCATGTGGAGTGGACAATGAGTGAAGCAACCAGCAGCGACAGGGCCCTGCGCGAGGAGATGGTCTCGATCTGCCGGCGCATGAACTCCAGCGGCATAAACCAGGGCACCGCCGGAAATCTCTCGGTGCGCTCGGGCAACGGCTTCCTGGTCACCCCATCGGGCATGCCTTACGAAATCATGGAGGCCGACGATATCGTGTCGATGGATTTCGACGGCAGCTATGCCGGCCGCATGCCGTCATCGGAATGGCGCTTCCACCGCGACATCCTCACCAACCGCCAGGACGTCAATGTCGTGCTGCACTGCCATTCGGTGCATGCCACCACGCTAGCCTGCCACCACAAGACGATCCCGGCCTTCCATTACATGACCGGTGTCGCCGGCGGCTCGACCATACGCTGCGCGAAATACGCCACCTTCGGCACGCAGGCGCTGTCCGATCATGCCTTGGTTGCGCTGGAAGGCCGGCTCGCCTGCCTGCTCGGCCAGCACGGCCAGATTTCGCTGGGCACCACGCTCGAAGCAGCACTGTGGCTGGCGATCGAGGTGGAGACGCTGTCGCACATGTATGTCCAGGCGCTGACGCTCGGCGAACCGCCGATCCTGCCCGAGGACGAGATGGAGCGTGTCATCGAGCAGATGCGCCGCATGAGCTACGGCCTCGCGCCCAACGAGGAAAGCAAAGGCGGCAACGCGCACCGGCGCTAGACCAGAGCGGTTCCGTTTTTCACGGAAACGCGGAAACGCTCCAAGTTTTTGTTTTCGTCGCATTTTTGTAACGCCAAGTGATTCCACTTGGCTACAAAATGCTCCAGGTGGATTGGCATATGCACTCGATCCAAATGTCGCGGTCCAAAAGGCTCTGGCGGAGTTTGGCGGCGTCTGCTCGGCATAGTCACGGCGCCAGAGCCGCCACCCTCTGGCGTCGCAAGTCACACGATCGAGGAACTTCAGCGGCAATCTGACGGCCAGTTGAAGCGAATGTTCAGGAAGAGCTGAAGCCTCGCAAGATCGCGATTTCACCCATGCCGCAAAGCACCGTTTTTCTACACCGTCCGAGTTGATAGGGTGCGGCCCGCAGCGTCGGCCGGCCCATCTTGAATGTCGCTGAACAACGCCTCGATGCGTTCGCTTTCGGAGCGCCTGTGCGGAATCGCATAGGACAACACGACATAGATCGTGGTGTTGACGATCAGCCCGACGATGCCGGAGGTGATGCCGCCAAGCGCCGGGATTGACACCGGATAGAGATATTGCAGCACCACCGCCGTGGCGAAGCCGACCAGCATACCGGCAACGGCGGCCGACGCATTGCCGCGTTTCCAGAAGATGCCGAGATAGAGCGCCGGCGCCAGCTGGACGATGCCCTGATACGAGGCGAGCGCCAGCGTCAGTAGACCGGAGGTGACATTGACCGTGAGGACCGCGCCGATGATTGCAAGAACGGTGACGACGACGATGGTGGCGCGGGCGGCGCGCGTGGTCGTCGCCTCGTCGGCGCCGATGTGGAGAATGTCCTGGGCGGTGTGGGTGCCGATTGCGGCGGTGATGGCGTTCACATTGCCGACGGTGGCTGCAAAGACCGCAATGCCTGCCAATGCGAGGACGAACGGTCCGCCATGGGCGGCTGTGAGAAACCAGACATTGTCGGGTGCCGCCGCGACCTCAGGCAATTGCGAGGCCAGAAGGCTCATGGTCAGCAATATCGCCAGAAAGAGAAACATCAATGGCGCGGCCTTCACCGATGAGTTGCGCACCGCTTGGGCGCTACGGGCAGTGAACAGCCGCACGAAGATGTCCGGCCAGCACCAGGAACCAAGCGCGCCGGTTGCGACGATCGAGAAATAATAGAGCGGCCCAAGATCGCTGCCGACACCGGGAAGCGTTGCAAAGCTTGGCGGAAGGCTGTCGAAGCCATGGCCCTGCACCAGAAGCCAGACGATCAGGCCTATGGCGACAAGGCCGCCGACGCCATAGGCAAAGATGCCTTGCACCATGTCCGAAATGACGATGCCGTGCATGCCCATGCGAACAGTCCAGATCTGACGGATTCCCAGCACCACAATGCCGATGAAAACCGCGACGGTGGGTGAGACGACCCCGAAGGACAGATAGGAAAACACCAGGCCGAGCGACTGAAAGCCGAGCACCAGCCATGGAAACGCCGAGATGACGCCGATGACCGCGGCGACTTTGCGGACATTGGTGGAATTGTAGCGCATGCCGACAAAATCAGCCTGTGTGCGCAGATTGAACGAGCGGCCCCAGTCGAACACTTTCTGCGCCATGAAAAACATGAACAGCACGGCCAGCAGCGAATAGGAGATGACATAATAGCCGATGACGCCGGCCGAGGCGGCAAGGCCGGCGAACGCGATGAAGATGGTGCCAGGCAACCAGGTGTTGAGGAAGGCCATGGTCTGGAACCAGGATCCGAAGGATCGGCCGGCCACGGCATAGTCGGTGAAGTTTTTGCTTTCGCGCTGGTTGCGTTCCAGAACGAAGACGACAATTGCGAAAAATGCGGCCAGCATTCCATAGCCGATCAGCATGTTCATCGCCGCTACTCCTCCGATGCCTGCATCTTCGACTGCAGATGCAGCATGGTCAGGACGAGCATCGCACCGCTGCCCAGAAAGAAGAGCAGCGCCATGTCGATGCTACCGCTTGCGAAATAGAGATGGATCGGCGGAAAGAGCATCAACACCAGGTTGAAGATCAGTACCGCCCGCCCGTGCGGGGCGCGTTCGTGGGTGGTTCGCATTGTCCCTGTTCCCCTGTTTTCGGACGGCGGTTCTCCGCGCCGGCCATCATCCGCTAAAGGCCACAGGCCTTCGCCACGTCGTCGACCAGTATTTTCTGGTTCTGCTGTAATTTCTGCCCCGGCAGATCCTGCCAGAACGGCAAATAGGGGTCCTCGACGCCGGTGCGCACGCCGCTCAGCGTTTCCACCACCGCCAGTCCGCAGAATGGCACGTAGAAGGGTGAGTAGCCGCCCTCATGGCTCATCACCAGCCGGCCACCACACAGCGTCTCGGCCGCCTCCATCAGCCTGCGCGTCATTTCGATATAGGCGCGCGAGGTCAGCATCATGCGCCCCAGCGGGTCGGCATTGCTTGCGTCGAACCCGCTGGCGACCAGGATCAGCTCCGGTCTGAAACGCTGCAGCGCCGGCAGGACGACCCGGTCGAACGCATAGAGATATGCGCCTTCGCCTGACCCCGCCGGCAGTGGCAGATTGATGGCCGAACCGGCACCCTTACCGACGCCGCGATCGGTGACCTTGCCGGTGTCCGGCGGAAAATTGCCGTCCTGATGCAGGGAGATCGTCAACACATCGGGGTCGGATTCGAAGCAGGCTTCGGTACCGTTGCCATGGTGCACATCCCAATCCACGACGGCAAAGCGTTCGACGCCAAGCTTTGCCCGGGCGTGGGCGATGGCCACGGCGACATTGGCAAACATGCAAAAACCCATGCCTTTTTCCGGACGCGCATGGTGTCCCGGCGGACGCACAAGCGCATAGGCATTGTTTACATCGCCTGAGACAACAGCCCGGGTGGCCGAGATGGTGCCGCCGGCAGCCAGCAGGGCAAGTTTATAGCCGCCCAGGCCGAAGGGCGAGACATTGTCACCCATATCGCCGCCGCGGGCATCGTCACCCAGCAGCTTCATCTTCGTGAGATGGTCGGGTGTGTGGACGCGCAGGATGTCTTCTTCCTCGGCTGCCACGCAGTCGAGACGGCGCAACGATTTGGCCAATTCGGAAACTTCGATGAGAGATGCAAATCTTGCCTTGGATTCCGGCGATTCAACATGCTGCATCGGCTGCAGAAATTCGCCTTTCAGAAATCCCGCCGCTGTGCCCGTATCGTGCCAGCCAAAGCGCTCATGCCACAACCAACCTGTCGTCATTACGATCCTCCTGCGGCGATGGAGAAACGTTAGCCGGTTCGGCGAACTTGCGAATGGTGCAAATGAACTACGGAATCGGTGAAGAATGGCAAACAGCCTGTGCTCGGCCATGCGCCTTGCCGTTGCGGCAAGCCGTCGGTAGTGTGATCAACACTGCCCAAGACACCTACTGCGCCAGTACAACTGACGGGACTTGTGGTGATTTCGAAGCTCAAGGCATTTTCGCTCTTTGCCGCCGATCTCCAGAAGCTGGCCGGTGAACGGGATATTCAGGCGATTGCGGCCTTCGGGGTGCAGAAGCTGAAACCGGTGCTGGGCTTCGAAAGCGCCTGGTACGGCTGGTCACGTTTCGAGCCGGGCCGAACCGTCGTGCCGGCCTCGGCGACGGTCAATCTGCCGGGTGGGTTTGCCAAATTCTGGTCGACAATCGAGAGCCAGGATCTGGTGGCGCGGGCGTTTCGGGAGAAACGGACGCTGATCGGCACCTATGATCGGACCCAGCCTGCGCAGACCGATGGCATGATCGCCCTGTGCGAGCGCTATCATCTGCGCAAATGGGCCAGCGCCATGCACCACAACCGGCGCAGTCGAACCGCTTTTTTCGTCTCGATCTATCGCGGCGACGCGCGCAGCCGCGACTGGCAGCCGGATGAGCTCGATCTTTTGCAATGTGCGGTCGACCATATCTCGCTGGCAATGGAAGTGTCGACACGTCATGCTTGCGGGACGCTGGGTGAACAGATGCTGATTGTCGACGCAGAGGGCGGCTTGCATATCGCAAACAGCGAATCGCAGGCATTTCTGCGTGGCGTCTGGCCGGGTTGGCGCGGCGAACAATTGCCGAAATCGCTGCTGCGCTATGTCCGTGAGCCCGGTACGTTCTACATCAAGGGGCGAGGCGTCGTATTGTCGTCCTCGCGGGTCACCCTCGAGAATTCGCATCTCGTCGCATTGCGTCTCAGGGAGACGGCAAAATCTGACCGGCTGTCGCCGCGCGAGGCACAGGTGGCCCGGGCGCTTGCGGCTGGGGCAACCTACAAGCAGGCGGCTGCTGCCCTCGGTTCGGCGCCGGCAACCATCCGAAACCAGACACAGGCCATCTACACCAAGCTCGGCATTGCCTCGCGGGCGCAACTTGCGACCTTGCTGTCGAAAGAAGGCTGAGCCGCCGCCAGGCTCTAGGTATTTGCCGCCCTGCTCCCCTGGTCTCAACCCAATTGAGCAGGCCCTTGCCAGGACCAGGCACTGGGGTGCCAAGCCAGAAGCGCTCGGCGAGCCGCCGATCCTGCCTGAGGACAGATGGAGCGCGTCATCGAGCAGATGCGCCGCATGAGCGACGGTCTCGCGCCCAACGAGGAAAGCAAAGGCGGCAACGCGCACCGGCGGTAGGGTATCCCGCGAAAGGGGCAGTAAGGGAAAAGGGGCAGTAAGGGAATAGGGCAGTAGGGGAGTATGTTCCCCGGTGCCTGATGTGTGATAGCGCTCGAATAACGATGAAACCAGTTCAGTGCTGTGGTTGCACGAACTTCACCATGCAAGTCCTGCGTCCAGCACCTGCGCCTCGATAGGATCGGCGGCGGGTTCGGAGAAACGCCATGACCGAATGGACCGTCGATCATGCCGTCTCGCGGGATGGCACGATCATTGGCTACCGGCAGGTCGGCGCCGGTCCGAGCCTCGTGCTGCTGGCAGGCGGCATGCAGAGCAGCCGCAACTTCACCCAGTTGGCGGAACTGCTGGCCGATCGTTTCACGCTGCATCTGCCTGACCGGCGCGGGCGTGGCCTCAGCGGGCCGGCGGGACCGGACTATGGCATCGACACCGAAGTGGATGATCTGTCGGCGGTGCTGGCGCAGACAGGCGCGCGTGACGTGTTCGCCCTGAGCTCCGGCGCCATTGCCACGCTGTGGACGGCGCTGCGCCGGCCGCCGCTGCTGGGCAGAATGGCGCTGTACGAGCCGCCGGTGCCCGTCGGCACGCCATCGCCGCTGGACTTCGTGCCGCGCTACGAGCGCGAGCTTGCCGCCGGCAATCTGGCGGCCGCCATGAGCACGATCATGAAAGGGACCAGCGACCGGCGCGACTGGTTCACCGGGCTGCCCCGGCCGCTGCTCACCGCGATCATGGGTATGGCGCTGCGCGGCCGGGACGAAGAGGCCGCGGCCATCCGCGAACTGGTGCCCACCTTCCGCTACGATGCGCAATTGATCGCCGCCACGGCCGGCCATGTGCGGAGCTTCGCTGCCATCCGCATCCCGGTCCTGCTCATCGGCGGTGACCGGTCCAACCCCTACCTGCCGATGGCGCTCGACGCGCTGCAGCAGGAGTTGCCGCAGGCAGGGCGGGTCGAGATCAGGGGCGTCGGCCACATCGCCGCCGACAATGTCGGCAAGCCGGGGTTGGTCGCCAGCGAGCTGCGGCGGTTTTTCATTTAGTCGTCAGGAGCTGCGACCTCCGGAGCGTGGTCTTGCGGTTATTGCGCTGCCGTGTAGAGCAGGCGGGTGGTCGAGCCGGTGGGGTTCAGCGCCCGTTGCAGCAGGGCCTCGGCATGGGCATTGCGCTGGCGGGCCGTGTCGGCGCCCATCACCACGACCACGAAGCGTTTACCGTCGGCGTCGTAGGAGGTGACGATGTTGAAACCGGAGGCACGGATGTAGCCGGTCTTGATGCCGTCGACGCCATAGACGCGGCCCAGCATGTCGTTGTGACCGCGCACCAGCTTGCCGCGGAACATGAAATCGGCTTCCGAGAAGTAGTGGTAGTGCTGCGGGAAATGCGCTCTCAGCGCCAGCCCGAGCACCGCCATGTCACGCGCCGTCGTCTGCTGGCCGTCGTCGGGCAGGCCCGATGCGTTGCGGAAGGTGGTCGAACGCATGCCGATCTGGCGCGCCTTGGCCGTCATCGCGGCAGCGAAACCATCCTCCGAACCGCCGAGATATTCGCCGACCGCCACGGCGACGTCATTCGCCGATTTCACCACCAGCGCACGGATGGCGGAGTCGACATCGATCGTCTCGCCGGGGCGGAAGCGCAGCTTGGTCGGCGGCTGCGAGGCCGCGTTGGCCGAGACCGGGATCTGGGTTTCCTTGGTGATGCGGCCGCTCTGCAGTGCCTCGAACAAAAGATAGAGCGTCATCATCTTGGTGAGCGAGGCCGGATAGCGCGCCGAGGTCGAGTTGACTTCGAACACCGTTGCGCCCGTCCTGGCGTCAACGACGATGGCCGCATATTTCTGTGCCGGAGCTGGCACGGAAAGCACCTGCTCCGGCGGCGTCGCGGCCGTACAGCCGGCCACGAAGGTCGCCGTGACAAGGGCAACGAGAAGTCTGCGGGCGAAGGCGAACAGGGAAGAGGCTGGCAGGGTGGGCATTCCGGGAAGGCTTGAGACGATGCGCTGAGATGGCGGACCCTAGCCGAGCCGGCACACGGCGTCCATTCGCCTTGGCTGATTCTCGCCGTTTGAATGCGCCTTTGACGCTGGTTTCACACCATTTTGTGCAGAAAAGCGCGAAAGGCATGGGACTTTGGTGCATCCGTCGCGTTCTGGCGCTTTCTAACATGCCGTTTCCATATGTGATCGACGGACCGAGGGCGCGTTGAAATCGAGGTCTGGTTCAACGGGCGCGATGTGTGGATTCAAGGCGTTAGGCCGTGTTTGTGCCCGCGGAAGAACCCGTGGCGCCCCGACAGCGAAAAGGATGATTGGCAGTGGAAAAGCTCAGGCGCAGAATGCTTGCGTGCAAGGCGGCCTGTTCTTATATACGCCGCAACCGTGCGGGCCGCCCGAAAGGCAGCCTGGCGCGGAATTTCTGTGAACAGGGGCTTTCGCCGGAACGCCTGACAGGGTCCTTGAAAGCCTGCTTAGTGGAGAGACTAGATGGCAAAAGTAATCGGTATCGACCTCGGGACGACCAATTCCTGCGTCGCCGTCATGGACGGCAAGGACGCGAAGGTCATTGAAAACGCGGAAGGCGCACGCACCACGCCTTCGATCGTCGCCTTCAGCGGCGACGGCGAGCGCCTCGTCGGCCAGCCGGCCAAGCGCCAGGCGGTCACCAATCCTGAAAACACCGTCTTCGCGGTCAAGCGCCTCATCGGCCGCCGCTACGACGATCCGGTGACGGAAAAGGACAAGAAGCTCGTCCCCTACGAGATCGTCAACGGCGACAATGGCGACGCCTGGGTGGAAGCCGGCGGCAAGAAGCAGTCGCCTTCCCAGATCTCGGCCATGATCCTGCAGAAGATGAAGGAAACGGCGGAAGCCTATCTCGGCGAGAAGGTCGAGAAAGCGGTCATCACCGTTCCGGCCTATTTCAACGACGCGCAGCGCCAGGCCACCAAGGACGCCGGCAAGATCGCCGGTCTCGAAGTGCTGCGCATCATCAACGAGCCGACAGCTGCCGCGCTCGCCTACGGCCTCGACAAGAAGGATGGCAAGACCATTGCCGTCTATGACCTTGGCGGCGGTACCTTCGATATCTCGGTTCTCGAGATCGGCGACGGCGTGTTCGAGGTGAAGTCGACCAATGGCGACACCTTCCTCGGCGGTGAAGACTTCGACATGCGCCTGGTCGAGTACCTGGCGGCCGAGTTCAAGAAGGAACAGGGCATCGACCTGAAGAACGACAAGCTTGCCCTGCAGCGCCTCAAGGAAGCTGCTGAAAAGGCCAAGATCGAGCTGTCGTCCTCGGCGCAGACCGAAATCAACCTGCCCTTCATCACAGCCGATGCTTCCGGTCCGAAGCACCTGACGCTGAAGCTCACCCGCGCCAAGTTCGAATCGCTGGTCGACGACCTGATCCAGCGCACCATCGAGCCGTGCAAGGCTGCGCTCAAGGATGCCGGCCTCAAGGCTGGCGAGATCGACGAAGTCGTTCTGGTCGGCGGCATGACCCGCATGCCGAAGGTCCAGGAAGTCGTGAAGCAGTTCTTCGGCAAGGAGCCGCACAAGGGCGTGAACCCTGACGAAGTGGTTGCACTCGGCGCCGCCATCCAGGCCGGCGTGCTGCAGGGCGACGTCAAGGACGTGCTGCTGCTCGACGTGACCCCGCTTTCGCTGGGCATCGAGACGCTGGGTGGCGTGTTCACCCGCCTGATCGAGCGCAACACCACGATCCCGACCAAGAAGAGCCAGGTGTTCTCGACCGCCGAGGATTCGCAGAGCGCGGTGACCATCCGCGTCTTCCAGGGCGAGCGTGAAATGGCGGCCGACAACAAGATACTGGGCCAGTTCGACCTGGTCGGTATTCCGCCGGCTCCGCGTGGCGTGCCGCAGATCGAGGTCACCTTCGACATCGACGCCAACGGCATCGTCAACGTCTCGGCCAAGGACAAGGGCACCGGCAAGGAGCACCAGATCCGCATCCAGGCGTCCGGTGGTCTGTCCGACGCCGATATCGAGAAGATGGTGAAGGACGCCGAAGCCAATGCCGAGGCCGACAAGCAGCGCCGCGCGCTGGTCGAGGCCCGCAACCAGGCCGAGGCTCTGGTGCATTCGGCCGAGAAGTCGCTGAAGGATTATGGCGAAAAGGTCTCGGAAGCCGATCGCACCGCGATTGCTGATGCGATTGCCGCGCTGAAGACGGCCAACGAAGGCGACGACGCTGCCGACATCGAGGCCAAGAGCCAGGCGCTGACTGAAGCTTCGATGAAGCTCGGCCAGGCCATGTACGAGGCTTCGCAGAAGGAAGCCGCCGAGGCCGACGCCAAGGCGGACGCCGCCAAGGATTCTGACGTGGTTGACGCCGATTTCGAGGAAATCGACGACAAGGACGACAAGAAGAAGTCGGCTTAAGTGGCCTGAGGGCCGAAAATCCAGAAAAGCCCGGCGCCAAGCCGGGCTTTTTTGCAACCGTACACCAGAAAAGTGCAGCGTCTCCTTGCCGGTACTGGCATTCGCGCCGCATCGTTACTAAATCGGAGACCAGTCTTTTGGACGACTGGTCGAAACAATGCGCTAAAGACGTTGGCCTCTGCTTGAGCCATCGGTCGGCGGGATTGGAACAGGCTCTCGATGAAAGCTGATTTCTACGAAACGCTTGGCGTGCAGAAGGGCGCCGACGAGAAGGAGCTCAAAAGCGCCTTCCGCAAGCTGGCGATGCAGTTCCATCCCGACCGCAATCCCGGCGATGCCTCCTGCGAGCACAAGTTCAAGGAAATCAACGAAGCCTACGAGACGCTGAAGGACCCGCAGAAGCGCGCGGCCTATGACCGTTTCGGCCACGCCGCCTTCGAGAATGGCGGCATGAATGGCGGTGGCGCCGGTTTTGCCGCCGGCGGTTTCGCCGACATCTTCGAAGACATCTTCGGCGAGATGATGGGCGGCGGCCGTCGCCGCAGCTCCGGCGGTCGCGAGCGTGGCGCCGACCTGCGCTACAACATGGAAATCAGCCTCGAGGAGGCCTATGCCGGCAAGACCGCGCAGATCCACGTGCCGGCTTCGCTGTCCTGCGACGAATGCTCGGGCTCGGGCGCCAAGCCGGGCACGCAGCCGGTGACCTGCTCGATGTGCCATGGCCACGGCAAGGTGCGCGCCAGCCAGGGCTTCTTCTCGATCGAGCGGACCTGCCCGCAGTGTCAGGGTCGCGGCCAGACCATCAAGGACCCGTGCCCGAAATGCGCCGGCCAGGGCCGCGTCACCGAGGAGCGTTCGCTTTCGGTCAACATTCCGGCCGGCATCGAGGACGGCACCCGTATCCGGCTGGCCGGTGAAGGCGAGGCCGGGCTGCGCGGCGGCCCCTCGGGCGATCTCTACATCTTCCTGGCCATCAAGCCGCACGAATTCTTCCAGCGCGACGGCGCCGACCTCTATTGCAAGGTGCCGATCTCGATGACGACAGCCGCGCTCGGCGGCTCGTTCGAGGTGACGACGCTGGATGGCAGCCAGACCCGCGTGAAGGTGCCGGAAGGCACGCAGAACGGCCGCCAGTTCCGCATGAAGGGCAAGGGCATGCCGGTGCTGCGCCAGCCGCAGATCGGCGATCTCTACATCCAGACCGCGGTCGAGACACCGCAGAACCTGACGCGGCGCCAGCGCGAGCTTCTGGAAGAGTTCGAACAGTTGTCGTCGAAGGAGAACAGCCCGCAGTCGAGCGGTTTCTTCTCGCGCATGAAGGATTTTTTCGAGTCGTTCAGCGAACGCTGAGCGGCGACAAAAACTGTCTTGTCCACGACATTGGTGGACGTTTGCCTTGCCTACCCCTGCGTAACTGCTAAGTAGCATGCAATAGTGGTTCCGGGGGGAGCCGGTCAGGAGAGCTTGATGGGACGTGGCCCTGGATTGAGGAAGTCGCTCGCCGAGAAGTTCGACGACGAGCTGAAATTCTTCAAGGGATGGATCGACAAGCCGAAGGCTGTCGGCTCCATCGTGCCGACGAGTTCGATCACCGCTCGCAAGATGGCCTCGATCATCGACACCGGCTCCGGCCTGCCGGTTCTGGAAGTCGGCCCCGGCACCGGCGTCATCACCCGCGCCATACTGGAACGCGGTGTGAAGCCGGAGAACCTCTATGCCGTCGAATATTCCCACGATTTCGTGCAGCATCTGCGCCGCCTCTATCCGGGCGTCAATGTCATCGAGGGCGATGCCTTCAACCTCAACGAAACGCTGGGCGAACACCGTGGCCTGACCTTCGATTCCGTTGTCACCGGCGTTCCGCTGCTCAATTTCCCGGTAGCCCAGCGCATCAGCTATCTCGAAAGCCTGCTCGACCGCATTCCGGCCGGCCGGCCGGTCGTGCAGCTGACCTACGGCCCGATGTCGCCGATCCCGCCAGGACGCGGCAACTACACGGTGGAACATTTCCATTTCGTGCTGCGCAACATCCCGCCGACACGGCTGTGGATCTACCGGCGGCCTGCGAACTAGCAAACTCAGCCGAGCCTTTCGAACGTATTGGCGTCGATGGTCATGGCGCGCCACCAATTGAGTTGGCTTGACTGCGCCGGTGCGCCTTCGCTCGCAGCGCTCTGTGATCTGTCCCTTGCCACGACCGCAGCGCTTCCATCCGTTTGTTTCGGGGCAAGCCTCTATAAGAAACGGCCACATCGCCCGCCGGTCCGGTGCCGGCAGATGCGAAATTATGGCCGTCGGTCGTTCCGGATTCGATGATCGGTTGCCGTGGCCGGCCGGCTTTCGGATGAGCATCGGTTGTCGGAAGCCAACACACGGCACGGACGGCAGGCTTGACGCAAGTAGAACGATCGTTCTACTTGGCTTGCATGAGCACGAAACGTGACGACATCATCGACGCTGCGAACCGCGCCTTTTATAGGGATGGCTTCGCCGAAGTCGGCATTGATCGCGTCGTGGGCGACGCGGGAGTCGCGCTGGCGACGTTCTATCGGCATTTCAAAACCCGCTCCGACGTGATCGCGGCTGCACTGCAGCGGCGGCATGATGGTTTTCTTCATGCGCTGGAAGAGGGAGATGAAAGGGGCGTCGAAAGCGTTCTTGAACTTTTCGACACGCTTGAAGCATGGAGCACAGAACAGGGTGGAAACGGTTGCTTCTTCCTGCGGGCGGCGGCTGATTATCCGGCCGATGAAACCATTGGCAACGTGGCACGGAGCCACAAACAGCAATATCTCGCCGCCATCGAGAAGCGCTTGTTGCAAGGTGGCTGGTCGAACGCACAGGCCACGCAGCTCGCTCTCACGGTCTTCGTTCTCCTGGAAGGCGCCGTCGCCGCAGCTTTCACGCTCGGCGACAATGCTGCCGTCGCAACGGCCAGGAGTGCAGCCGCGCATCTACTGGTCAACGCCATGCCGGAATCGGGATGAAAAGCTCCGCGCTCCCCCTCGCGGCACTGGAAGTCGGCCTGATTGTCGCCTGGAGCTCCGGGTTCATCGGTGCACGCCTCGCAGCTGACGCGGGCACCGTGTTCCTTGTGCTGTTCTGGCGTTTTGTGATTGTCTCGCTCGTCCTGCTGCCATTGTTGATCCGTGCGGCGCGCCGGGGCTTGACGGCGAAATCGCTGATCCTCCAATCGATGCTGGGCATCTTCGCGATGTTCGGATACCTGGCGCTGGGGATCAAGGCGATCGACCTTGGCGTTCCAGCGGGCACGGCTGCGCTGATCTCCGCTCTGCAACCTGTCGCGACCGCCGCTCTGGCGGGCTCCATTCTGCATGAGCGGGTGAGCCGCCTCCAATGGACAGGATTGATCCTCGGCCTCGCGGGCGTGTCGCTCGCTGTCGGTGGTTCGCTGGGAGAAGCACCCTTGCTGGCCTATATTTTGTCGGCGGCCTCCACACTCAGCCTTGTCGTCGCGACAATCGCTGCCAAGGCCATGCCGGACAGCACGCCCCTGCTGCCGTCTTTGGCCATACAGAGTCTCGTCGCTGCGGTCCTGTTTGCCCCGCTGGCACTTCTGGAAGGAGGCATGGCGCCGGTTCTCGATCTGCGGTTCATCGCAGCCGTGGCGTGGTTTATCCTGTTCTCCACGATCGGCGGCTACGGTCTGTACTGGCTCTGCCTCCGTAGAAGCTCGGCAACCCGTGTCGGCAGCCTGATCTACCTGACCCCTCCCGTCACCATGATTTGGGGTTGGCTGATGTTTTCAGAAACGATCACCATCGCGGCGGTGATCGGCTTTTTCATCTGCATGACTGGCGTATTTCTGACGCGGCCGACAACGTCGGTGCGCAGAGCCTGACCAGACCACAACGGCTGGATTCGTGACCCGGTCGCCGCATCGCTCTTGATTCAGCGGCGCTATCGCCTATAGCTGCCGGACGGCAAAGGAGCGCCATGCCGTGATTCCCAAAATCCTCGTCTTCGCGGGCTCGATCCGCAGCGGTGCCTTCAGCGGACGGACCGCCGATGTCGCGCAGAAGGCGCTGGCCATGCAGGGCGCGGATGTGACCCGCATTTCGCTGGCCGACTATCCGATGCCGATCTTCGACGAGGATATCGAGAAGGAAACCGGCATTCCGGAAAACGTCATGAAGCTGGCGCGCCTGCTCGGTGCCCATGACGGGCTGCTGCTGGTGACGCCGGAATACAATGGCTCCGTCTCGCCGCTGCTCAAGAACGCCATCGACTGGGTGAGCATGGTGCGCCATGACGGCGGCCGGCAGCTGAAGCCGATGGCCGGCAAGGCGGTGGCGCTGTGTTCGTCCTCGAAGGGCCATTTTGCCGGCGTGCGCGCCATCAACCACCTGCGCGCCATCCTGCTGCGCTGCCACATGGACATCGTCACGCCGGAATGCTCGGTGCCGAACGGCGCCTCGGCTTTCGACGCGGATGGCAATCTTGTCGACGAGCGGCTTCGCCACGCCATGGACCTGGTGGCGCAGGCGCTTGTCGAGCGCGCCCGCATACTATCAACGAGGGGATGAGCGATATGAATGACATGCGCGACAGGCTGATCGTCGGCCTCGACATTCCGACCGTGGCCGAGGCCGAGAAGGCGGTGAAGGAGCTTGGCGACACCGTCTCCTTCTACAAGATCGGCTACCAGCTCGCTTTCGCCGGCGGGCTGGAGTTCGCGCGCGATCTTGCCGCCGACGGCAAGAAGATCTTCCTCGACATGAAGCTGCTCGACATCGACAACACCGTCGCAAAAGGTGTCGAGAACATCGTCAGGATGGGCATGACCATGCTCACCCTGCACGCCTATCCAAAGACGATGCGCGCGGCGGTGGAAGCGGCAAAAGGCAGCGATCTCTGCCTGCTCGCCGTCACCGTGCTCACCTCGATGGACGAACAGGACGTCATCGATGCCGGTTACGAATACGACCCGCACACGCTGGTGCTGCGGCGCGCCGAACAGGCGCTGTCGGCGCGCATGGGTGGCATCGTCTGCTCGGCGGAAGAGGCATCCGCCGTGCGCAGGATAGTTGGTCGCGACATGGCGGTGGTGACGCCCGGCATCCGGCCGGCGGGTGCGGACCGGGGCGACCAGAAGCGTGTCGTCACCCCGGCGGACGCGATCCGCAACGGCTCCAGCCACCTGGTGGTGGCGCGGCCGATCGTCGGCGCGGTTGACAGGCGCGCCGCTGCCCAGGCTATCCTGGACGAGATGGCCGCGGCCTGAAACACCCAGCAGGGAGCCTACTTATGCCGAAGGGATACTGGATCGCTCGTGTCGATGTGCGCGACACGGAAGGCTACAAGGCCTATGTCGAGGCCGCCAAACTCGCCTTCGACCGTTTCGGCGCCAGGTTCCTGGCGCGCGGCGGTGAACACGAAAAGGCCGAAGGGCAGGGCCGCGGCCGCAACGTCATCATCGAATTCGAGAGCCTGAAGGCGGCGCAGGACTGCTACCATTCACCGGAATATCAGCGCGCCGTCGCCATCCGCCAGAAAGTGGCGGACGGCGAGATCGTGCTCGTCGAAGGCATCTAGGCGCCCGCTCAGGCGACGAGGTCCGGCACTGGTCCGATGTAGCGCGACTGCGGCCGTATCAGCCGTCCCGTCGCCTGCTGCTCGCGGGCATGTGCAATCCAGCCGGCCATGCGCCCGGCAGCGAAGACGCAGGTGAACGCCTCTTCCGGAAAGCCTGCCGCTTCGAGCAGAAGTGCGGTGTAGAATTCGACATTGGTCTGCAGCACGCGACCGGGCTTGGCCCGTCCCAGCACATCGAGTGCTGCCTGTTCCACCGTTTCGGCGAAAGCCAGGCGGCGGCCGACCGCGCCGTCGGGGCCAATGCGGCGTACCACGGTCTTCAGCACGTCGGCGCGCGGGTCACGCACGCGGTAGATGCGGTGGCCGAAGCCCATGATGCGGCGGCCCTCGGCCAGTTCCCTGTCCAGCCAGCCCGTCGCATCTCCTGTCGCGGCGATGGCGTCCAGCATGGCGATCACCGGACCTGGCGCGCCGCCATGCAGCGGCCCCTTCAGGGCGCCGAGGCCGGCGAGTGCCGACGAGGTGAGGCCGGCCTGGGTCGAGGCCACCACACGCGCGGCGAAGGTCGAGGCGTTGAGCCCGTGATCGCAGACGGTGACGAGATAGGTGTCGAGCGCGGCACTCAGGTTCCGGTTGGCGCCCGTTCCGGTCAGCATGGCGAGCATGTCGGCGGCATGGCCGGCGTTGGCATCGGGAGCAATCGCATCGAGGCCCTTGCGCAGGCGCAAGAGCGCGGGTGTCAGCACTGCAGGCGCCGCGATCAGGCGCAGAGCATCGTCAAGCGTGTCGCCATCGGGCATCAGCGCCGTGCCGGCGCGCATGCCGTCATAGACAGAGAGCGCGGCCAGCGTCGGCAGCAGCGCTTTCACGCGTTCGAAGACCTCGACGCGTGCGTGCCCAAGTCTTGCCGCCAGTTCCTTCTCGTTGGGAAGGTCAGCGAAGAAGTCTTCGAAAAGCAGATGTGTCACGCTGGCGAAGTCGCGTCGGCCCGCCAGCTCGCGCAGGGCGTGCCCTCGGATCGTCAGGTGTCCGCCCTGGCCGTCCACTTCCGACAGCACGGTTTCGGCGGCAATCACATCGTCCAGTCCGCTTGTCATCATCTTGCTCCTTGACCAAATTTCGATCCGAGATAATGCTGTTGTTGATTGTCATCAATCTTGATCAATAGAATCAATATATGAAGAGCCGACATGAGCGCATGGCTGACACGTGATGAGGCGCTGGACAGGCTGGGTGTGCGGGCGCAGACGCTCTACGCCTATGTCAGCCGCAACCAGATCGGCATGCAGCCCGATCCTGCCGATCCACGCCGCAGCCTTTACCGGCTGGAGGATGTCGAAGCGCTCACCACCCGGCGCGCGCGCGGCCGGCGTGTCGCGGCGATCGCCGAAAGTGCGGTCGCCTGGGGTGAGCCGGTGTTTGCGACGCAACTCTCCACCGTCATCCACGGCAGGCTGATTTACCGCGGCGAGGATGCGGTGACCTTCTCGCGCGATGCCAGTCTGGAGGACGCTGCACGGCTTTTATGGGCCAGCGCTTCCACCCCACGTTTTGCGACGTCGGGGGCTCCGGCAGAGCAATTCCAGGAAAACCGCGTAGCGGTTTTCCGTCCGGAATTGCGTGAAAACAAAGAGGTGGAGTGTTTCCGCGTTTCCGCCGAAAACGGAAACGCTGCAGAGACGGGCATCGACCAGGCCTTTTTGGTGCTGGCCAGACTGGCGGCCAGGGGTCAGCCCTCGCTGGGGCGCAATGCCGCCGTACTGCAGGCCGACGCAATGCCCGCCATCGCGGCTCTTGCCGGTGCACTCGGGGCTGCGCCGGGTGCGGAGCCGGTGCACCTGAGGCTGGCAAGGGGCTGGCGGGTCGAGCAGGCAGCGGAGGTGTTGCGTCGCGTCATGGTGCTGGTGGCCGACCACGAACTCAACGCTTCGGCCTTTGCAGCCCGCGTCGCCGCCTCCACCGGCGCACCGCTCGTTGCCTGTCTGCTGGCCGGCCTGTCGACACTCTACGGTCCTCGCCACGGCACCGCGGCTGACGCTGTCGCCATGCTTGTGGACGACGCGGCACGGATCGGCGTGCGTGCTGCAATGGCACGCTGGATCGATCATGACCGGCCGCTGCCGGGTTTCGGCCATCCGCTCTATCCCGACGGCGACCCGCGCGGGGCAGCATTGCTGGCCGACATGCAACTCGAAGACCATATTCTCGAGCTGCGCCAGGCAGCCTTTGATGCCACCGGCGCGCAGCCGACGGTCGATTTTGCGCTGGTGGCGCTGACCCGGTCCTATCGTTTGCCGGTCGATGCGCCCATCCGCCTGTTCGCGCTGGGCCGCAGCGTCGGCTGGACAGCGCACGCCATCGAGCAGGTCATGTCAGGCAAGCTGATCCGCCCGCGCGCCCGCTATGAGGGGCCGCTGCCTGCCGGCGCCTGAACGACGCATTTTGGCGGGACGCTCAGAATAGCTTGAAGGGGATGCCGGTCAGCAGCGCCTTCACGTAACGCCGCCGCTGGTAGTGGCCATTGAGCGAGACACGCGGCAGTTCGGTCGGCTGGTTGAAGCTGTCGACCGTCAGCATGCCGGGACGGGTGGTGACGGCAAGTTTGATGCCGGCCTTCGCAACGGCATCGAATTCGCGTGGCGACACCGCAACCTTGGTACCATAGGGATAGGCAAAGGTGGTCGGCCTGTAACCGACATAGGATTCGACGGCATCGATCGATCCGGTGACCTCATCGGCAAGCCGTGCTTCATCCACTCTCGCCATGGCGATGTGGGTCTGCGTGTGCGCCCCGAAGCGCACCAGCCGGTCGGCGGACAGGGTCCGCAGTTCCTCGGCCGTCATCACCAGCTGATCGACGATGGCGAGCGGGTCGATCATGCGCGAGCGGGCAGCCCGGTCGACTTCCGCCACGGCTGCGTCCTCGTTGTTCGAATGCACGAAGTGGACGATCCGTTCATAGGTATCCTGCTTCTGGGCAAGGTTTCGCGTGATGACCGTCTCCATCCCCTTGCCGAAATCGAACTCGAACTGGTCCTTGGAGCGTGTCAGCACCTTGGCCGTTTCCCACCACATCGAGCGGCTGCGTTCGATGAAACCCTTGGTGACGAAAATGGTGTAGGGCACGCCATGCCGACGAAACACAGGTGCGGCGTGCTCGGCATTGTCGCGCAGGCCGTCATCCAGCGTGAATGCGGCGAAGCGGCGCTTCTCATTGGGATCGGCAAGCAGGCGCGGCAGGTCGTCCAGCGCCGCCGGCGTCAGGCCCGACTCGATGCAGACACGGATTGCCTCATCAAGGAATTCCGGCGTCACCGAAAGCGTTGCGATGGGGTCGAAGCCACCGCGACGCGCCGGGCGCACATGATGCAGGGTGAAGATCACGCCGCGCCCCGCGGCCGCCGGCCACAGCATGCCGGCCCGCGTCAGCGCGACGCCTTCCAGGCCGGCACGGATCGCGCCGTGCTTGAGAAACCTCTTGGCGGAGCCTTTCAGAGACATGCCGGCGCCTCGATGCCATCGACAAGGCGGCCTTCCAATCGGGGATGGCGATGCACGGACATTCCTCGGCTCCGATACGCGCTCGCAGGATACGGGCGGTGGCCGATGCGACGGCCGAAGGGAGCTTATTGCAGCGCCAGTTAATAAACTGCCCGTGCGCGGCCGATTTCAGGCGGAAGTCCAGGAGCAGGGTGTAAAGGCTTCTGTCCGGAATTGCGTGAAAACAAGGAGCCGGAGCGTTGCCGCGCTTTTGCGAAAAACGGCAACGCTCCAGCGGCGATCGCCTGGATCGGATCAGCGGTATTTCATGTAGCCGACGAAGCCGGTGATGCGCCAGCGGTCGCCGTCGTTGCGGCAGAAATAGAGCGTCTGCCAGTTCAGCCGGTCGACACCGCCATCGGCAAGCGGCACGGTGCCGTCGAACTTCTTGTGTGCCACCGCGACATTGCCGTTGATGTCGATGCGGTCGAGCGTCACCGCCTTGAGCAGTGCGGAAGGCAATGGCTCGGCATAGGCGACCGAAGCGGATTCGGCGGCCTGGCGCAGCCATTCGTCGCGATAGGCCTGCAGGGTCGGGAAGGCAGCGTTCCAGTCGTCCTGGTTGGGGGAATTGTGGGCATGGATGCCGAGGAAGCGCATCTCGTCGAAGTCGCCGGCCACCATCGACCAGTCCTGCGCGGCAAAAGCCTCGAAATCGCGCGGCATCAGCATTTCCCAGATGAAGGCGCGGTCCGCGTCGCCGGCAAATGGGTTCTTGGTTTCAGACATGAAAGCTCCGTTCGTCTGGAGAAGGGTTCAGGAAAGTTTGCCGCGCGCGGCGACCGGCAGCACGTCGACGACGCGGTCACCGGAAACGAGGTAGATTTCGTCAAACAGGTTGGTGACCACGCAGGCATGGTCGGGCAGCACGCGCACGCGGTCACCGACCGCCAGTGTCGCGCCGTCGCTCAGTTCGACCTTGCCGTGTTCCTCGCTGAGCGCCGTCACGCGGGCGCCCGGAATGCCAACCAGTTCGCCATGGTCCGGCAGGCCGAGCAGGTCGCTGGTGAGCGCCTTGGAGCCGCTGTCGAGGATGGCGCGGGTCGGCGTCGGCGCCGAGACCACGGTGGCAAGCACGGTGAGTGCGCAATCGTCGGCCGTGGCGGCGCCCTGCTTCACCTGGTAGCGGTCCATGTAGATATAGGTGCCGGGCCGGTATTCGGTGACGATGGTGGCATCCTGCTTGCGCCACATGTCGGGCGTGCCGCCGCTGGTCACGGTCTCGCAGGCCAGCCCTTGCCTTTCGAGCAGGTCGCGCGCGCTGGCGAGCCAGGCTTCCGCGCCCTGCGGCGCGCCGGCGGCCGGATAGGTCATCAGTCCGCCGAAGGCAAGGCCCGGTGCCGCATCGATCTGTCTGGCCAGCGCCAGCGCCTGCTCGGCGGTCTGGACGCCGCAGCGGGCAGCACCGGTGTCGCATTCGACCAGCACCTTGAGTGGCCGGCCGGGATCGGTGAAGGTCTCGGCAAGGCCGGCGATCGTGGTCGCGCTGTCGGCGGTGACGGACAGCGTGATGCGCCTGTGCAGCGCCAGCAGCCGCGCAAGCTTCGCCTTGCCAATGATGTTGTAGGGCAGGAAGATGTCGGTCAGCCCGGCATCGGCCATCACTTCCGCCTCGCCGATCTTCTGGCAGGTGATGCCGATGGCGCCCGCCTCGACCTGCTTCTTGGCAAAGAAGGGCAGCTTGTGCGTCTTGATGTGCGGTCGCAGCTTCACGCCGGCGGCCTCGGCGGCCTTCTGCGCATTGGCGATGTTGCGTTCGGCGCGGTCGATGTCGATCAGCACGGCAGGCGTGTCGATTTCGGCAATGGTCTTGGGGCGTGGGCTCATCTTCACTCTCTCGTCGGCAGAAACGATGGTCGATCCATCAAAACCTGGGCAGACCGCCAGCCTTCGATCAATTCTCGGTACCAATGGGCACTCGATTTGAGCGTTCGCCGTTGGGTCTCGAAATCGACATACACGATGCCCCACCGCTTGGTGTAGCCAAGTTCCCATTCGAAGTGATCCAGGAACGACCAGATGAAGTAGCCATCGATGCGGATGCCGGACTGTATCGCCCCGGCGAGCACCTTCAGATGATCTGCAAGGAAGCGGATCCTCCGCGGGTCATCGACGCGACCTTCGTCGGAGAGCCGGTCCGGCATGGAGCAGCCATTCTCGGTGATGACGATCGGCGGCAGCCTGTCGCCATAGCGGTCCTGGAGACGGGTCAGGATTTCGCCGAGGCCAGCCGGCACGATCGGCCATCCCATGGTGGTTTCCGGCTCGCCGCCGGTCACTGCGATATCAAATGGCTCGGATCCATACGGAGCGGCGGAGCTCACCGCGATCGGGTGGAAATAGGTCAAACCAAGCCAGTCGACCGGGGTCTGGATGATCTCGAAATCATTTTCCAGCACTGCCGACCAATCGGCATCGGGAAGGGCTTCCAACTCCTCCGGATAGCGGCCGAGCAGGATGGCATCGGTGACGGTATGGTTGCGCAGCGTCTCGAACATCGTGTTTGCCGCACCGTCTTCGGCCGTCTGAGAAACAGGCTGGCAAGGCGAAGAGTGGTTGGTCAGGCCGATCCTTGCCTTCGAGTGCGAGCGGATGGCCCTGGTGGCAAGACCATGGCCGAGGAGAAGATGGTGCATCACCGGCAGGGCTGCGCCGGTCGACAGGCGCAGGCCGGGCGCATGCTCGCCGAGCACGTAGCTGTGGCGCATCAAGGTGTAGGGTTCGGCAATGGTGAACCAGTTGCTGACCCGGTCGCCGATTCGCCTGGCCACATGTTCAGCGAAGTCGCCGAACCGTGCGCTCGTCTCGCGTGCGCGCCAGCCCCCGTTGTCCATGAGCGCGGCAGGCATGTCGGAATGGAAAAGCGTTGCGACGGGTTCGATGTTCCGTTCCAGCAGACCATCGACGAGCCGGTCGTAGAAGGCGAGCCCCGCTTCATTGACTGCGCCGCCACCGTCAGGCTGGACCCTCGACCAGGAAATGGAGAAACGATAGGCGCCGAGACCGAGCTCGGTCATGATGCCGAGATCCTCGCGCCAGCGATGGTAGTGGTCAGCCGCGACTGCGCCGTCACTGCCATCCACCACAAGCCCCGGTTGGCGCAGGAAACGATCCCAGACCGACTCGCCACGCCCGTCTTCGGTGAGGGCGCCTTCGATCTGATAGGCAGCGGTTGCGACACCGAACAGAAATCCGCGCGGAAACATTCGGCCCAAGCCTGCAGCAGTGTCAGCCGTCTCGCGAGCTGGAGGAAAGCGTGTCACCATCAGTCCCCCAGCGGCAGGCGCGGGTCGGCGACTTTCAGCGTGTACACGCTCTGCTTGATCCGGCGCAGATTTTCCAGCGCCTTCGGCCCGCGCGCTTCGGCGGTTGCCGTGGCGATGATGTCGAGGATGGCCAGCAGCGCGAAACGCGAGGAGGTTGGCTTGTAGATGTTGCCGTCCTCGAGCGACTGGAACGGGATCAGCGTCTCCGCTGCCTTGGCCAGCGCGGAATCGGGCGCGGTGATGGCAACGGTGGTGGCGCCATACTGGCGGGCGACCTGCACGGCCTCGACCACCGAACGCGCATAACCGGAGACGGAGAAGGCGACAACGGTGGTTTCCGGCGTTGCCACCGAGGCGTACATGCGCTGCAGCTGGCCATCAACCTGCGCCAGCGCGGACAGCCCGAGCCGGAACAGCCTGTTCTGCATCTCGGTCGCCATCATCGAGGAGATACCGCCGGAGCCGATGCACAGGATGTTGCCGGAAACCGCGATGCGTTCGGCGATCTCGATCAGCTTGGGCATCGGCAGCATGGCGCTGGCACGCTGGATGGCGGCGATCGCCGCTTCGGTGATGGCGGCTGCGATGCGCTGGTCGCGCACGTCGCTGCCCGGTGGTTCCGCCGAAAGATACTGGCCGCCGACGGCGATTGCCTGGGCAAGGTAGAATTTGAAATCGCGCAGGCCGTCGCAGCCGAGATTGCGGCAGAAGCGTGTGACGGTCGGCTCGCTGATGCCGGCGCGCGTGGCGATCTCCGAGATTGCGGCCTTGGAGGCGAAGTCGGGATCGGACAGCACCATGGATGCCAGCCGGCGGTCGGATCTGGTGCCGTCCTGCGCCATCATCTGCAGGCGGGTGATGATGTCCGCCGGTGTCTTCACAGCGGCAGGCCTGTCGCCGTATCGAACAGGTGGATGTTGCCGGGTGCGACGCTGACCGGCAGCCGGTCGCCGGGTTTCACCGCGATGCGGTCGCGGAACACCGCGCGGATGGCGTCGTTGCCGATGGCACCATAGACGTGGGTTTCAGAGCCGGTCGGCTCGACCACATCGACGCGCAGGCTGACGGCGCTGTCGCCGCCGGCAACGAAATGTTCAGGGCGGATGCCGGCCTCGATGGTTCCCGAGAGAGCCTGCGCACCGGCAAGTTTCAGCCTGCCGCCACCGGCCGGCTCGAACCAGGTCCCATCGGATTCCGATTTCAGCGCCCCGGAAACGAAGCTCATCGATGGCGAGCCGATGAAGGAGGCGACGAACTTGTTTGCCGGCTTGTCATAAAGGTCCAGCGGCTTGCCGACCTGCTGGATGCGGCCCTTGTCCATGACCACGATACGGTCGGCCATGGTCATCGCTTCGATCTGGTCGTGCGTGACATAGACGATGGTGGATTTGAGCCGCTGGTGCAGCGCCTTGATCTCGGTGCGCATCTGCACGCGCAGCTGGGCGTCGAGATTGGAGAGCGGCTCGTCGAACAGGAACACGGAAGGCTCGCGCACGATGGCGCGGCCCATGGCAACGCGTTGGCGCTGGCCGCCGGAGAGCTGGCGCGGATAGCGGTCGAGATAGGAGAACAGGTTGAGGATACCGGAGGCTTTCTTGACCTTTTCCTCGATCACCGGCGCGCTTTCGCCACGGATCTTCGGACCGAAGCCGATGTTCTGTGAGGCCTTCAGGTGCGGGAACAGCGCGTAGGACTGGAACACCATGGCGATGTTGCGCTTCTGCGGCGGCAGATCGTTGGAGCGCACGCCGCCGACCAGGAGATCGCCGGAGGAGATCGTTTCCAGGCCCGCCAGCATGCGCAGCAGCGTGGACTTGCCGCAGCCGGACGGGCCGACCAGCACGACGAACTCGCCGCTGGCGATCTCCAGGTTGATGTCCTCGAGGATCTTGTGCTGTCCGTAGGATTTCGACAGCCCGCGGAACGAGACATCGGTCATGGCTAGCCTCCCAATATGTCATCGATGAAGGGCAGGAAACCTGCCGTCAAGCCGGCGTCCACGGGCATCACCACGCCGGTGATGCCCGAAGCGCGCGCCGATGCCAGGAAGGCGACAGCCTCGGCCACTTCACGGGCCTCGACGATGCGGCCGAGCGGGTAGAGCCGCTTCAGCTTGCCGAGAACTTCCGGGTTCTTTTCGAGCCTGTGATCCCAGGCGGCGGTGCGGATCGAGCCGGGGCACACGACGTTGGCGCGCACGCCGCTGCGGCCGAGTTCGACCGCGAGCGCCTTGGCATAGGCGTTGATACCTGCCTTTGCCGCGGCATAGGCAGGATTGCCGAAATGCGCGATGGCGTTGACCGACGAGACGAAGACGACACTGCCGCTGCCACGTCCGGCCATTGCCTTGGTCAGCGGGTCGGCGAAGGTCATGACGCCGGTGAGATTGAGGTCGAGCTCGCGTTCGATGGTCGCGGCGTTGAGTGCCGTCAGCGTCTCTGCGCGCGTCCAGCCGGCATTGTTGATCAGGATATCGGGCACGCCATCCCGCGCGACGAGCGCGCTTGCGGCGGCCTCCATCTCTTCACGCCGGGTCAGGTCGAAGACATGGCGCGAGGCGATCGCCTCGCTGCTCAGGGCCTCGGCCGACTGGTCGCAGCCGACCACCCGTGCGCCACGTTCGGCAAACAACGTCACCAGCGCCGAGCCGAGCCCGCCGCCGGCCCCGGTGATCACCACGGTCTTGCCCTGGAATTCGGTATTGGACATTGCCCGCGCTGTCTCCTCCAATCTGGCCGGGTGCGAAAATGTAAGCAAAAATGTAATTAAGCAACAGAAAAATCTGCTTGAAAGGTGGATTTTCAGCGATAATGTAGGAAAGTAACATGAAGGGAAGAGCCGCATGTTACCGCCCGGGGCATTGGTCCGAAAGGACGATGGCCCGCAATGACAATGGGAGAGATTTTATGAGACTGGCACAATGGACCGCCGGCCTTCTGGCCGGCTTGAGCATGTTGGCGGTGACCGCGCAGGCCGATGCAGGCGAGGTACGCGTGACCGTCGCGGAGTACAGCTCGAAGACCGGCCCCTATTTCGAAGAGGTCAAGAAGGGCTTCGAGGCCGCCAATCCCGGCACGACCCTGAAGATCGAGGTGGTGCCGTGGGACGTGCTGCTGCAGAAGCTGACCACCGACATCACCGCCGGCACCAATGCCGACCTTTCGATCATCGGCACGCGCTGGCTGATCGATTTCGTGCAGCAGGGCGTCGCCGAGCCGCTTGACGGCTACATGACGCCTGATTTCAAGGGCCGTTTCATCGAGACGTTCCTGTCGCCGTCGATCATGGAAGGCAAGACCTACGGCCTGCCGATCGCCGCTTCGGCGCGCGCCATGTATTACAACAAGGAACTGTTCGAGAAGGCCGGCATCGCCAACCCGCCCGGAACCTGGGCCGAGTTGCAGGAAGACGCCCGCAAGATCAAGGCGACCGGCGCCTTCGGCTACGGCATCCAGGGCAAGGAGATCGAGACCGACGTCTATTATTATTACGGCATGTGGTCGTTCGGCACCGAGATCCTCAACAAGGATGGCACTTCCGGCCTTTCCACGCCGGGCGCGCTCGATGCGGCCAAGCTCTACAAGTCGATGATCGACGAGGGGCTGACCCAGCCCGGCGTCACCTCGATGAACCGCGAAGACGTGCAGAACCTCTTCAAGCAGGGCAAGGTCGGCATGATGATCACCGCGCCTTTCCTGATGAACCAGATCAAGGACGAGGTGCCGAACCTGAAATATGGCGTGGCGGCGATCCCGGCCGGACCGACCGGCGCACGCGGCACCTATGGCGTCACCGATTCCATCATAATGTTCAAGAATTCCAAGAACAAGGAAGAGGCATGGAAGCTGCTCGACTATCTGTTCACCACCGAACAGCGTGCCAAGTTCACCCAGAATGAAGGCTTCCTGCCGGTGAACAAGGAAGAGGCGAAGATGCCGTATTATGTCGACAATGCCGGTCTTGCCGCCTTCACCGCTCTGTTGCCCGAGGCCCGTTTCGCACCGGTCATCTCGGGTTGGGAGGAGATCGCCCAGATCACCTCGGACGCTGTCCAGAAGATCTATCTCGGACAGGGAGAGCCGGAGGCCGTCCTGAAGGAAGCCGCCGCCAAGGCAAACGGAGTGCTGAAGAAGTAACTCAGGCTGCGGCGCGTCCCCGCAATGGGACGCGCCGCCGGCTTTCATGTCCGTGGCATTCCTGTCGCGGCGACAAGAAACTCTCAGACACAGTCCCGGATGCACAATCGCGCGCTGCCTTACCTGCTCATCCTGCCCAGCCTTTTCCTGGCAGCGGTGGTGATCTTCTGGCCGGTCTACGACCTGGTGCAGATCTCGACTCCGAGGTCAGCCGCTTCGGCCAGCTGCGCGATTTCGCCGGGCTGGCCAATTTCGCGGCGCTGACGAACGATCCGGATTTCATCGCGGCGTTGTGGCGAACCGGGCTGTGGACGCTTTCGGTCGTTGCCGGCGCGCTGATCCTGTCCATTCCCGTGGCGCTGATCCTCAATTCGGATTTCTACGGCCGTGGCCTTGCCCGCGTCATCATCCTTCTGCCCTGGGCCGTCTCGCTCACTATGACGGCCGTGGTCTGGCGCTGGGCGCTGAACGGCGAAAGCGGAATGCTGAATTCGGCGCTGATCGGCCTCGGCATCATCGACCAGAACATTCAATGGCTTGCCAGCGCCGGCACGGCCTTCCCGATGCAGGTGCTGATCGGCATCCTGGTCACCGTGCCGTTCACCGTCACCATCTTCCTCGGCGGGCTGTCATCGATCCCGGATGATCTCTACGAGGCGGCAGCACTCGAAGGCGCCTCGACCTGGCAGCAGTTCCGCACCATCACGCTGCCGCTGCTGAAGCCGTTCATCAACATCGCCATCGTGCTCAACATGATCTACGTCTTCAACTCCTTCCCGATCATCTGGGTGATGACGCAGGGCGGGCCGGCCAACTCCACCGATATCCTGGTCACCTACCTCTACAAGCTGGCTTTCCGTGTCGGCAAACTGGGTGAGGCCTCGGCCGTTTCGCTGGTGATGTTCGCGATCCTGCTGGTCTTCACCATGATCTATGTGCGCCTGGCCATGCGGGAGCGGGAAGCATGAGAAGAAGCAAGCTCGTCCGTTCCGTCATTGCCTGGCTGCTTTTGTCGCCGCTGATCGTGGTGACGCTGTTTCCCTTCGCGGTGATGTTCCTGACCGCAGTCAAGCCGCGCGCCGAGGTGCTGACGCCGAACTGGTGGCCGAGCGAATTCCGCTGGTCGAACTTCGCCGAGATGTGGGTGGCGACCGGCTTCGGTCGCGCCTTGCTCAATTCGCTTTACGTCTCGGTGCTGGCCACTGTCGGCGCCATCGTGATCGCCATCCCGGCAGCCTATGCCATGTCGCGCTTCCGCTTTGCCGGCTATGGCGCCATGCGGCAGTTCCTGCTCGTCTCGCAGATGATCTCGTCGATCGTGCTGGTGCTCGGCCTGTTCCGCCTGATCGCCGCCTGGGGGCTGATCGAAAGCACGACCGCCGTCGGCGTCGTCTATATGGCCTTCAACGTCGCCTTCACGGTGTGGATGCTGCAGAGCTATTTCGACACCATCCCGCGCGATCTCGAGGAGGCCAGCTGGATGGAAGGCGCGGGTCGCTGGCTCACCCTGCGCAAGGTGTTCCTGCCGCTGTGCCTGCCGGCGATCGCGGTCACCGCCATCTTTACCTTCATCAATGCCTGGAACGAGTTCATCATCGCATTGACCATTCTGCGCAGCCAGGAGAATTACACGCTGCCCATCCAGGTGTTCGCGCTGGTTGCCGGCCGCTACACCGTCGAATGGCACCACGTCATGGCGGCAGCGCTTTTGGCCACCTTGCCGGTGGCGGTGCTGTTTGCCTGGCTGCAGCGCTATCTCGTCCGGGGGTTGGCCCTGGGCGCCGTCAAATAACAGGAGAATTTCAGGGAATGTCACGCAAGCAGGTTTTCGGGACGTCGCATGTGCCGCTGTCGCCAGCGGTGCGCGCCGGCGATTTTGTCTTCGTTTCCGGCCAGGTGCCGGTGCGCCCCGACGGCACGGTGGTCGACGGCGGCATCGAGCCGCAGACAAGGCAGGTGCTGGAGAACGTCAAGGCGGCACTGGCATTGGCCGGAGCCACCATGGACGACGTCGTCAAGACCACGGTGTGGATCGAGGACGCGCGCGACTTCGGCGGCATGAACAAGGTCTATGGATCCTTCTTTGCCAAGGAGCCTCCGGCCCGCACCACGGTGGAATCGCGGCTGATGATCGACATCAAGGTCGAGATCGAAGCGGTCGCCTACGCACCGGTGAAATAGCCGGTTGCCTTCCGCCGCATCGCTGCGGAAGGCGAACTCCCGACGATCAAATCGAGTAGAGCGCATGCGTATCTTTACCGCCTCGCTGGCGACCGAGACCAACACCTTCTCACCGGTGCCGACCGACCGGGCCTCCTTTGAGATGGCCTTTTATGCCGGACCCGGCCAGCATCCGGAAACGCCGACGCTGTGTTCCTCGCCGATCGTCGCGCTGCGCCGCCGCGCCGCCGCAGAGGGGCTGACCGTCATCGAAGGCACCGCGACCTGGGCGGAGCCCGGCGGGCTGGTGCAGCGGCAGACCTTCGAGGCGCTGCGTGACGAGATCCTCGACCAGTTGCGAGCGGCGCTGCCGGTCGATGCCGTTATCCTCGGCCTGCATGGAGCCATGGTGGCACAAGGCTATGACGACTGCGAAGGCGACCTTCTCGCCCGTGTCCGCGAGATCGTCGGGCCTGATGTCGTTGTCGCTTCCGAGCTCGACCCGCACAGCCATCTGACACCGAAGCGCGTGGCCGCGGCCAATGTGCTCGCTGCCTTCCTCGAGTTCCCGCACACCGATTTCTACGAGCGCGGCGAGCATGTCGTCGAGCTCGGCCTTGCCGCAGCGCGTGGCGAGATCAAGCCGGTGATCTCGACCTTCGACTGCCGCATGATCGAGGTGATGCCGACCAGTCGCCAGCCGATGCGCGGCTTCGTCGACCGCATCAAGGCGTTGCACGGCAAGGATGGCGTGCTTTCGGCTTCCGTCATCCACGGCTTCATGGCCGCCGACGTGCCGGAGATGGGCGCGCGCATCATGGTCGTCACCGACAACGACAAGGCCAAGGGCGATGCCCTGGCCGAGCAACTGGGACGCGAGCTCTATGCGCTGCGCGGGCAGCTGGCCATGCCGATGCTGGGCGCCGACCAGGGCATCGACCGCGCGCTCGAAGTACGCGCGGCCAACCAGGCGAAGCCGGTGGTGATCGCCGATGTCTGGGACAATCCTGGTGGCGGTGTCGCCGGCGACGGCACCTCGCTGCTGCGCGCGATGCTGGCGCGCGGCCTGAAAAATGTCGGCGTCGCCACCATCTGGGACCCGCTCGCCGTCACCTTCTGCCATGCGGCGGGCGAGGGCGCGGTCATCGACCTGCGCTTCGGCGGCAAGGCCGGCCCGCTGGCCGGCGAACCGATCGACGCCAGGGTGCGCGTGATGAAGGCTGTCGCCGAGAGCTGGCAGAGTTTCGGCCCGAGCCGCGTCACCCTGGGGGCTTCCGCGCTGGTGCGGCTGGAAGGCACCGAGATCGACGTCATCCTCAACACCAACCGCACCCAGACCTTCGAGCCGGACATCTTCTCCAATCTCGGCGTCGATCCACTGTCCAAGGACGTGCTGCTGATCAAGTCGACCAACCATTTCTACGCCGGCTTCGAGCCGATCGCGGCCGAGATCATCTATGTCTCGTCGCCGAGCTCCTATCCGAGCGATCCTGCGGCCACCGACTATGAAAAGCTGAAACGTCCGGTCTGGCCACGCGTGGCGGAGCCCTGGGGCTGAAGCGCCCCCGCCGTGCTTGCAGAATTTGCAAGGCCTGTGTCGCAAGGGGGCGCGGAAACAATGCTTTTCCAGCGGCTGCAAATCTCTGAGCGGGTTTGTTGCACAAATACCTGCACAGTCCCATAATCGCTTCAACAATAGCGCCGGACCTTTGTGGTTCGTGGAAGATATGTCGGCTTTCTGATCACGTTGGACGATCCTGGTCTGACGCAGGAGGAGATGATGGGATCCAGTCTTTCGCGCCGTAATTTTCTCAAGGCCAGTGCCGCTGCAGGCATCGCCATCAAGGTTTCCTTCCTGCCTTCGTCAGCAGCAGCGCGGCTGATCGAGACGCCACCGCAACCCGGTCCGGATTGGCTCAAGGCCGACGGCAAGCCGAAATACCGGCTCGATGCCATCGCCAAGGTGACCGGCGAAAAGACCTTTTCGCGCGATTATCGCGCCCGCGACCTCGACGGCTGGCCAAAGCAGCAGGCGCATGCTTTCATGATCCATGCGACCAAGGCCGACCGCACCTTCGAGGGCATCGATCTCGGTGTGCTCGGCGATGCGCTGAAGCCGGACCGGCTCGTGCTGCATGAAGATCTCGTCGCCGACGGCATCACCATTCCGGTGCCTGGTTTTTACGGTGATGTTTTCCTGGTGCCGAAAGGGCAGACGGCGAGGCTGCTCGGTCAACCGGTCGCCCTGCTCATCTATCACGATTTCGCCCGCTACGACGCGGCGAAGCGCTTGATCCGTTTCGACGATACGGTCGTGCGCTATGGTGAAAAAGCGCCCTACAGCCATCCCGCCCATTATGGCGCGGCGCGTTATGTGCGCATCGACGGCGGCACTCCCGATGCGCCAGACCGGTTCTCGCCGTTGAAGGATACCGTCATCTATGGCGGCTTTTCCGGCGACGACCCAAAATGGCCGGAGGCGGATGCCGACGGTGACGCCATGGGCCGCGGCATGGCCGCCGCCGCCGAGATCGAGCAGGAAATCGGCATGGCCGGCGATGATGCCCTGGTGCTGAGGAACGAATATTTCTCGCAGTCGGTCGATGCTTCGGCGATGGAGGCCGACAACGGCAATGTCTGGTACGACGCGGCGACCGGCGTCCTGCATCTCATGGTGGCGACACAGTCGCCTTACGAAGTGGCCGAGGTTTCGGCCGTGCTGGTCTCCAAGTCGAAATTTCCTCTCAAGGAAGTCGACCTCAAGGTCGGCTATACCGTCGGCTACGGCACCAAGGATCACTCGATCTTCGCGTTCTTCTGCGTGGTGGCGGGCCTTTACGGCGATGGCCGTCCCGTTCGCCTCGCCAACGATCGCTACGAACAGTTCCAGATGGGCTTGAAGCGGCACGCTTTCTGGATGGACAACATTTTGGTGGTCGACCGCAAGACGGGCCAGTTTCGCATCATGACCGGTCATTTCAAGAATGATGGCGGCGGCCGTGCCAATTTCTCATTCTCCGTCGGCTTCGTCGGCGCTACCGCCGCGCAGTCGATCTACTACCTGCCGAAGAGCGATTTCTCCGCCGCCGCCATCGCCTCGCGTGCCGTCGATGCCGGCTCGACACGTGGCTACGGAACGCTGCAATCCATGTCCGCCACCGAGATGATGGTCGATGAAGCCGCCGAAGCGCTCGGCATGGATGCGATCGATCTCAGGCTGAAGAATGTCTTCAAGTCGGGCATGAAGAACACGCAAGGGGCAATCCCGGCCGGGGCATTGCGCAACGAAGAGATTTTGCTCAAGGCCAAGGCCCATCCGCTGTGGACGCAACGGCAGGAGAAAAAGGCTGCTTTCGATGCAGCCAACCCCGGCAAGCGTTATGGCGTCGGCTACGGCCACGTCCAGAAGGACTATGGCACCGGCGCGGAGGCGGCACTTGCGGCGCTCGAATTCGACGCCCGCGGGCGGGTGAGCTTCGCGCACGTCGCGCATGAGATCGGCACGGGCACCACGACGTCGCAGGCGATCATGGTGGGCGACATACTGGGCCGCGTCCCCGAAGTGACCGAATACGGCAAGGTGCGCTGGCCACAGATGCCGCTCGAAACCACCGACGAGCCCTATACGATGGCGCAGGCGGACGAGGACAGAAACAGCGCCAATCCGCGCTGGACGCCGAGTTTCACCTCGCCGATGAGCGCCACCAACAGCGTCTACTATCTCGGCCACGCCACGCGGCAGGCGGCGCACGCGCTTGTCGAGTTCGCCATCTGGCCGGCGGCAAGGTCGCTGTGGTCGCAAGGCATCGGTGGCGGTTCGATCGCGCCCTATTTCGTACGGCGCGAGGATATCCGCACGGAAAATGGCCTGGTGAATGCCGGCGGCATGCCACCGCTAGCCTTCGAGGCGGTGGCGGCCGAAGCGCATCGGCTCGGCCTCGTCACCGGGGTGACCGTGCACACCTTCAACCGCTGGCAGTGGGCGCAGGCCGATTTCGATGTTCCCGGCATCGGCAGGACGCGCCTTCCAGTGGATGCGCTTGCGCTCAAATATGGCGATGGGGCGACGGCACAGGCCAAGGCGCTGATGACGCTGGACGGCTGGCAGTTCGTCGACCGTGCGGCGGTCTATTATCCGCCGGCGCAGCGCAACAATGCCGGCGTCACCTACTACGCGCCGATGGCGACATTGGCCGAGATCGTCGTCGACACGGCGTCGGGCGAGGTGACCATCCTGTCGCATCATTCGATCATGGAATGCGGCACGCAGGTGGTACCCGAACTGGTTTCCGGACAGCTTCAGGGCGGCCTGGCGATGGGCATCGGCCATGCACTGAAGGAATTTCTGCCGCTCTACGAGGACGGGCCCGGTGACGGCACCTGGAATTGGAACCGCTATGAACTGCCGCGCGCCAGGGACGTGGCGGTGTGGACGCAGACGTCGGAAATACTGGCGCCGCTTTCGGAAACCGATCCACCCAAGGGCATAGCCGAGGTCGTGATGATCGCCGTGGTGCCGGCGCTCGCCAACGCCATCGCGCACGCCATCGGCAAGCGGTTCTATGATCTGCCGATAACACCGGAAAAGATACGGGGGGCCCTGGCATGACGCTACCCACGAAGAAGCTGTCGCTGACCGTCAACGACAAGGCGATCGGGCCCGTCGACGTGCCCGAAGCCATGATGATGCAGGATTTCCTCCACGAATATCTCGATCTCACCGGCTCGCGCATGGGCTGCGGACAGGGCATCTGCCATGCCTGCACGGTGATTTTGGAAAAGGATGACGGTGTGCTGGACGAGGTCCGCACCTGCATCACCGGCGCACACTGGTTCGAAGGCAAGAAGGTGCGCACGGTGGAAGGGCACGCCAGACGCGATGCCGCCGGCGCGATTACCGAACTGTCGCCGGTGCAGCAGGCTTTCATCGAGAGTTTCTCTTTCCAGTGCGGCTACTGCACGCCGGGCTTCGTCACCGGTGCCACCGTCTTCATCGACCAGTTGAAACGCAAGCCGGTCGCCAGGGCCGATCTCGAGAAGGCCATAACCGAAGCGCTCGACAAGCATATCTGCCGCTGCACCGGCTATGTCCGCTATCATCAGGCGGTGCGCGATCTGGTTCTGAAGATGCCTGACCTCGTCAAAGCCTGAGGGAGCATTCCATGACTTTACGCAGGCTGCTGTGGGGCGTGGTCGCACTCGCCATTCTGGCCGCGATCGTTGCGGGAAGCATTTTTATCGGCCTGTTCGAAAAAAGCGTGGTGGCAAAGGATATCGACCAGCCGCTCAGCGCCGATGAGATGAAGACACTGGCCGAGCGCGGCGCCTATGTCGCGGTGGCGGCGGACTGCTACGCCTGCCACACCGCCAAAGGCGGCGCGGCCTGGGCCGGAGGCCTGCCGTTCGAGACGCCGTTCGGGACCATCTATGCCAGCAACATCTCGCCCGACAAGGACAACGGCATCGGCAGCTGGACCCGCGCCGACTTCCACCGCGCGCTGCGCGACGGCGTCGGCAAAGGCGGGCGCCATCTCTATCCGGCCATGCCCTACGCCTCTTACCGGGAGATGACGCCGCAGGACGTCGATGCGGTCTATGCCTATCTGATGACGCGAGAGCCGATGAAGGTTGCAAACAGGGACAACGAGCTTGCCTTCCCCTTCAACATTCGTCAGTCGCTGACGTTCTGGAATCTCGTCAACCTGCCTGGTGAAAAGCCGGCAAACGATCCCGCCCGTTCGGAGCTGTGGAACCGCGGCCGCTATCTGGCCAATGCGCTGGCGCATTGCGGCGAATGCCACACGCCACGCAATATGCTGCAAGGCATGGATCCGTCGAGATATCTGCAGGGAACCATCATCGAAGGCATCAACGCCCCTGACATCACCAAAGACGGCCTGACGCGCATGGGGTTCGACGTGCCGTTGCTGGCGAGCTTCATGAAGTCGGGTATCTCGGCGCAAGGCGCGATGACCAATCAGATGTTCGACGTCGTGCATTTCTCGACGCAATACATGACCGAAGAGGATCTTGAGTCGCTGTCGGCTTTTCTTTTCGATCTCGATGCCGTGCCTGGTCAGTCCGAGCCGCCGCGCGCGCCCGAGCCAGTCAGTGTCCCCGCGGAGCTCACGGCATCGGCGCGGGCCACCTACATCAATCTTTGCTCCGGTTGCCATGGTGTCGAGGGCCAGGGCATTCCGCATGTGGTGGTGCCGCTGGCGACGAATGCCTCGATGCGCATTAGCGATGCGCGCAATTTCGTCCATACGGTGTTGCACGGTATTTCCGCGCAGCGGTTTCCGGGATTGGAACGCATGCAGCCGATGCCGGCGTTCGATGACAAGCTGAGTGACCAGCAGATCGCCGATCTCGCCAACTGGGCGCGTGCGACCTGGGGAGGCCGGCAGCCCGACGTAAAGCCCGATGACGTCGCCAGATTGCGCAAGGGCGGTTGAGCTCGGGCTTGTCGTCATACGCTCGAGAGCCAAGTGCATTGCGTGATGAGGTTGACATCGCGATCGGAGAGCGATTGCCCGCCACCGGATTGTTGACCCGTTCCCGGCGACCGACAACCTCGTGAAGGTTTCAACCCCTTGCATCGTTATCTGTGATGCGGGCCGCCAGAAAAGTCCTGACCTTTTTGCTTGGCGTACCTTCGGTCCGGGATTGATCTCGCAGGACTCGACAGCGAACGCGACACGCTGCAAAACCATATCCGAATGGGGAGAGGACATGGTTGCGCAACTGACGGGCGCGGATTTCGAGCCGCATATCGGTACGGATTTTGACGTGGCGGAAGCCTCTGTGCCGCTTGCATTGCAATTGCTCGAGGTGCGGCTTCTTGGAACGGCCCTGCGCAGCGGCGGCGCTTTCGCGCTGACCTTCCGCGGCCCGCCAACCGAACCCTTGCAACAGGCCACCTATCCGCTGGTTCATCCCAGGCTCGGCAGGCTGGATATCTTCATCGTGCCGATCGCGCGCCAGAACGACGGCATGCGTTACGAAGCCGTCTTCACCTGATCTGGTCGTGGTTTCGCCGCGAGGAAAAACCGGCGGACAAGATGCCGGATCTAGATGATGGTGTGGGTGGGGTCGGCCTGGCCGCCCGGATGCTCCATCAGCAGATAGACGCCCTTGTCCTCGATCTCCTGGAATCCCAGCCGCCTGTAGAGCGACAGCGCCGGGTTCATGCGCTCGACGTGGATCGAGACAGCTTTGCCGGCTGAGATTGCGTCCTCGATGATGTCTTCCAGAAGCGCTGTGCCGAAGCCCTTGCCGCGCGCTTCGGGCATCAGCGCGATGTCGATGATGCGGATTTCCTGGGGCCAGTGGACAAAGTAGAGCCGTCCTGCGGCGGCGGCATCGCACTCGACGATCAGCCACTGCGCCCCCGGATAGTGGCGCATATAGTGCTGGTGCTGGGCGAGAAACTGCTGGTTGAGGAAGTCGCGTTTCGCCGTTTCCGGCCAACCGGTTTGCGCCAGCTCTTCCATGCGCGTCGAAGCGTAGAGCGCCGACAGGAATGGAATGTCGCTGTCGCCGATGGGACGAAACGACAGGCTGGCCGATCTGGTATTGGGCCATATGGCCGGCGACGGTTGCGCTTGCATCATCGCGTTCAGCTGGCCGGCGGCGTCAGATCGCGCACCACCGAATATTGCTGGATGCTGCTTGCCGCGAGTTGTGTCCACTCCAACTCCCATTCGGTGCTGTCGATCGCCGCCTGGGAGATCGTCCACAGACCGCCGATACCGGAACCCGGCGGCAGGAGCCAATGCGAGAACAGGGCGAGCCGCCCGTCGGCGTTGTAGTCGAGCGCGAGCTGCACCGGCCAGGACGAATTGGCGATGTCCTGCCAGCCGGTCCAGGCAAGCGCAGCCGGATTGGTCTGCGTGTTGGCCGAAATCACATTCGTCGCGTCGGCCGCGACCAGCATCAGATGGCCGTTGCCGTCCAGGCCGGGCGCAACCATGTTGAAGCCCGTACGCGAAAAGCCGTTGCGCAGCCACGGCGTCCAGGTGTCGGTGGCGGCAGGTCGCTGCAGCGTGTGGATCACCTGCTTGTTGGTGTTGATCGCGAACAGATGCAGCGCGCCCATGGGGCCGACGACGGGTGCCATGTACAGGATCTTGCCGGTGAGGGCGTCGTCCATCTGTACCCATTGCGACCAGTCGCCGACCTTCAGGGTGGTGGCATTGGCCTGCACGCAGCGATAGAGGTTGTTGTTCGAATTGATGCCGAACAGCGCGATGCGGCCATCGCCCTGGCGGCAGGCCTTGATGCTGATCAGGCCACCGGGGATCTGCTGCCAGCCGCTCCAGGGCGTCGCCGGCGGCACGCGTTCCTGCACCTTCACCGTGATCGGCGTGGTGGTGCCGGGAGGGGTGATCGTCACGTCCTTTTCGACGATCTGGTCCGGGTTCTGGTAGATCCACCAGATCGTGCCGGTGCTGGCGGCCACCGCGAAGATCTCGACTCGGCCATCGACATCGCGTGCCATCGACAGGCTGACGACATTGGTGTTGCCGCCGGGCGAGCCGAGCAGCACCGGCGCATTCCAGCGCTCGATGCCGCCGGACTGGTCGGTGGATTCATCGATGTAGGCAATACCGCCGCCCTGGATCTGGCCGGCGACGGCGACGCGCCCATCCTTGGTCAGTCCGCTGGTGGCGAGCGTGTAGATGTACTTCTTGTCGATCGGCGTCCAGTTTGCTTCCCAGGGGCCGTTCGGCTTGGTCTGCGCCTTGTAAGACAGGAACGACGTCGAGGTGTCGACGGCGACGACCATCAATCGCGACAGTTCGAAGAAAGGCGGCTGTCCGGCACCGGGTGCCTCGGCGGACGGCACGGCTGCAGCTTCGGTATTGGCCATGATACCCCTCCCGGGCGTCGGTTCGGATCAGCCTCGCGGCGGGAAAACGCCTTGCAGCGCGATGCAGAAATAGCAGGTGAGATAGGGCTGCATGTTGTTGTGCGCGGCATCGCCACCGGCGGGAGCGAGGGCCTGAGGGGACATGGGTACCAGAGAGGCGCTCGCCGTCCCGGTTTGGTACAAAGTACCGCTAACGGATGTAGCGAGGGTTATATTTTGTGCCAGGGTTCCCTGCGTTCCGTCTTCGACGGTTCCTCGAAATGGATGGGAGTGATTGGGGAGCTCGCTTTCCAGCAAGGTGACCGTTTCTGAGCCACCGGTTTCGCCAAGATCGTGCAGCGAAAGACCTGGTCCCTGACCCGGATGCATCGGTGCACGTGTTTGCAGATCCGGCAACGCGAAGTTCGATTTGCCGTTGCCTCCATAGGTCGTGCCGAGCAGCGAGAAGAGTGCCGTATTCTGCGACAATGGCAGCAATTGGCCATCACACCACGCCCAGCCTCTGGGAGCGAAGTTGAAGGGGAAAATGCGGATTTCTGCGACGAAAGGGTCGGCCATATCGTCCTCTCAAGACGGCGACGGGAATATCCCGAACAGCGATATGATGAAATTGATGCAGAGGTACGGCTGGAAGTTGCTATGCGCACGACTTCCACCAACCGCGCCGATCGATGTAGGTGCCAAACTTGCGGTCGCGCTTTCGTCCGCATACGGCTTCACAAGTGTCGAACTCGCCAGCACATTGTTTTGCGGATTTGCCTGCGAGCCGTTGCCGGTCGAACCGAGAAGCGGATGGCTATGAGCCGGTATCTGGTTGGTCGTCAACGTGATCTCTTCCGCTCCTCCGTTCTCCGCAAGGACGAAACTGTTGCCTTGGTGGATGGGAATGCGGCCGCGCATATCCGGCAGCGCGAAGGTTGACTGGCCATCACCGCCATAGGTCGTGCCAATCAGATTGAAGAGTGTCTCGTTCTCCGAGATGGGCAGGAGCTGCCCTTCGCAGAACATCCACCCTGCGGGTGCAAAATTGCCGCCGAACATACGGATTTCGCCAACATAAGGCTGTGCCATGGATATCTCCTAGGTCGGCGAAGGAAAGATGCCCTGAAGCGCGATGCAGAAAGACAGGGTCAGGAATGGCTGCATGTTCAGATGCGCCTGGCTGCCGCCGACATTGGCGACGGATCCCGCGTTGAGCGAAGTGGCGCTGGGAGAAAACCCCGTAGAATAGACGTTCCCGGGATCTTGAGCGAGAACATTACCTGTGCCCGCGAAATTCGGATTGTTCGTATTGCCCGTTTGATTCGACGCATACAGCACATGAAAATGCTGGGGTATTTCCGATATCGACAATGTGTGCGCCTGCTCGCCGCCTCGATCGCCAAGGGTATGCCCTGTGCCGACATGGATAGGTGCCCTGCCGCGATAGTCGGGCAGCGCAAAGTTCACTCTGCCGTCACCGCCGAATGTCGTCCCAAGCAGCGAGAAAAGGCCCTGGTTTTGATTGATTGACAATAATTGGCCGTCGCAAAGCGCCCAACCTCTCGGCGCGAACACGAATGACATGATCCGGATTTCAGACAGAAACGGTTCCGCCACGGTTATGTCCCCTTCTCACCCCAAGTTTAGAGTACGCAATTCAAAACAAAAGTACAATAAATATTAATCCTATAGTTTTGCCAATTATCAAAATAATTCTGAATTTTTATTCATAGTATATATGTATGATATATCGTAAGTTACTCTATCTATTGAATGTTGCCTGATAGGAGATCATCCGCGGTGTGTATATCGCGGATGGCAGGCGTCGTTCTCCCGTTGTAAGCGCGTCGCGCATCAAATCTGAACTGTCATCGATGGTGTGGAGATCGCCAAGGCCGAGCACATGGCCGAATTCGTGCATGACAGTGGTAAGCAGGTCGTATTGCCCGGCGGGTGCTGCTGTTCCGTCCGCGAACAGCAGGGTGCCGCCGACACGGTTGGCGAACTCCTCGTCGCTGAGCGGGGTGACATCGACATACCAGCCGAGGCCGTTACCATTGTCGTCGATGCGGATCACATTGCCACTGGCAAGTCCGAGATAGTTGCCGCCAAGGTCGGCGATCTGGAAGGTCGTTGCGTTGAGGGCTGCAAGTTGTTCGTCGGTAAGACCCGTTGCGGCCCAACGCTGGATCGCAGCGGCGATGATGGTGTCCAGCGTTTCGCCAGTCAGCACGTCGCCCCACAAGTCGTCCCCCTGAGCCTCTACGCCACCCGGTGCAGCAAGCAGCGGCAGTGGATTGGTTGTCGGCAGCGGCGGGGTACCCTGGTTAAATGATACCGTTCCTCCAACGCTGATCTGAACATCGGTGACGCCGGTGTTTACGGCTTCGAGCGAGGCGGCACCGCTTGCCGGTGCGCCCTGCGTCACGCGGAAGGTGCCGTTGTCCTGATCCAGGCGGATCTTCGAGCCGTCGCCTGCCTGGCCGCCAATGAAGCCGCTGAAGGTGTTGCCGGAGATGTTGACGAACACTGTCGGCTGCGGGCCTGTTGCGCCGTTGCTTTCGTCCACCAGGACGGCGCGGCTATCCTGTATATCGCTGATGGTGTTGTTCGTGATTGTCAGGTTGGTCGTACCGCCGCCTGTCGGGGATCCCACGAGCCCGATGTTAGAGCCGATACCCGCGCTGCCGGTGCTTATGGCACCTCCCGGCGTGCCGATGTCCTGGATCGTATTGCCGCTGATCAGCACGGTGAGATTGACGGCTCCCTCGTTGCCGACATCGATGCCCCGGCCAACGGTGGAACCCGAGAAGTCGGCACCATTGCCGATGATGTTGTTGGTGATGGTTCCGTTGACCGTCCGGGTGAACGGGGCGTTGCCGTTGTTGAAAATATTGATGGCGGTCGAGCGCTGGTTGACGAATGTGTTGTTGTCGAGGTCGAAGATCAGCGCGCTGCTGCCCGGTCCCGTCGAGACATTGATGCCGGCATTGTTTCCGGTGAACGTCGCGCCAGACACGTTCACCGTCATCGCCGTTCCGCTGGTATCGGCATGGAGGCCGGTCCCTGTTGGGTTGGCGGGCGGACTGGCGGGATTGTAGTTTCCAGTGAAGCTTCCGCCGCTGACGGTCAGTCCCATGGTGGAGGTGCCGTCTCCGAGGAAATTGAAGACGTTGCCGATGACGCCGCCGCTATCATTGGCGGTCACATTGTTGTTGGTGAATTGGAGGTTGGTCAGCGTTCCGGAATGATTGGTGATCTGGATCTCGAATTCGTAATTGTTGCTGATGACCGAATTGAGGATCGCTGTCCGATGCGCGCCGCCGGAAGCTGTTCCGGTAAGGTCAACGATGTTGATGCCCGACTCGTCCGTTCCGGCATCGTCGCCGTTGCCGGAAATGTTCAGGCGGTCCAGCACCATGCCGTTGATGGTCGAGCCGCCGATACCGTCGCCGAGATTGTTGGTGATGTTCATCCGGGCAAGGTGGAAATCCGTGGTATTCGTCAGGCTGATGCCGTCGCCCGTTGAATTCTGGATCGTGCCGCCGGAGCCATTGTTCGCCGCGGCGCCGTCGCCGGTCACCGTCAGCCCACCCAACGTCCCGGTGTTGTTGAGGATGATGCCGTTTGCCGCCCCATTCGACGCGATCGAGCGGAAGTTCAGGCCGAGCGCCCCGATCGTGGTGTTGACCACATTGAGCGCACCTCCTGTACCCGAACCGATGGTGTTGTTCGAGCCTTGGACCGTTATCGTGCCGCCGCCGGATGCGTTGAACCCGAACTGGGTGGTCGTCGTGATGGCAAGCCCGCCATTGGTGAAGTTGAATGTCGCGCCGCTGTTGTTCAGCAGGTCGACGCCTCTGCCGTTGGGCGAGAGCGTCTTGGTGGTGCCGCTGAAAGTGAAGGTTCCGCCGCTGTTGCTGGAGGCGAAGATGCCGCCGGTGGCATTTACCGTCGCCGACAGGTTCCCGCTGAACGTCATGGTGCCGCCGTTGCGGGACTGAATGTCGATCATCCTGCCGGCGTTGTTCTTGGAGATGGTGCCGCTGTAGCTGATGTTGCCGTTGCCGCCGTTGACCAGGAAACCGGCCCCGCTCGGATTGGTGATCGTGGTGCCGGCTGCGAACGTAAAGGCGCCATTCGACCCGTTGATGATGTCTATGCCGGCATCGCCGCCATTCAGCGTCGTTGTTGCGTTGAAATTGTAGATGCCGTCGGCATTGTCGAACTGCAGACCGCTGCCGTTGGTGGCGTTGAGCGTGCCTGTCTGGAACGTGACGGTCCCTGTCGTGTGGTTGGCGATGCTGAGCAGGGCGGCGTTGTTGGTCTGGTTGACGTTGCCGCTGTAGAGGAGGCCGGCCGTACCGCCGGTTATGCCGATTACGGCGCCTGTCGTGGCGTTCAGCGTCCCGGTGCCGAGATTGACCACGCCGGTGCCAGTGACGTTGTTCATCACAACGGCGTTCGTGCCGCCCGCGGTCTTGCTGGTGGAGGCGAAGGTGATGCCGCCCGCGCCAACAGCCACGGTGTCCAGGCTGATCGCCGTCGCGGTCGCTCCGGCATTGATGGCGCCCGTTCCAGTGATGACAACCGTGCCGCCGCCATCGGCCTGCAGCGCCGCGCCGGTGCCATTGGCGTTGATGGCGGTGCCGGTGAAGGCAAGCGTCGCGCCGTTGGAAATGTCGACGGCATTGCCGGTGCCTGTGGCCTGGAGCGTCGTCGTGCCGCCGAAGCTCACCGTATGGCTGGCGCTGTTGATGACGGTCAGCGCGTTGTTCGCGCCTGCGACGTTGACGCTGCGGGTGCCGCCGCCGGAGAAGGTGGTCGAACCGCCGCTGTTGTTCTGGAACAGCATGCCCAGGCCGGTATCGGTGAGATTGATGCCACTGAAGCTGATCGCGCCGCTGCCGCCGCCGCGGCTCGCGACCGACACGGATCGGCCGGCGGAATTGTTGATCGTCATGTTGGATATGGTGACGCCGCTGCTGCCGCCACTGATGTCGATCGCTGCCGTCGTGGTGTTCTGGATCGTGCCGCCGCCGATGGAGAGGCTGCCGCCCGTCACGTTGGTCGCCCGGATGCCGGTGGCCGCGCCGTCGACATTGACCGTCGTGAAGCCGATGTTGCCGGCGCCGATCACGATTCCATTCAGGTCGACGCCCGTCCCGGTGGCCGTTGTTGTGGTGATGATGTCGGTTCCGGCTCCGGAGACCACGTTGATCGTGCCGCCGCCCGTGGCGAGGAAACCGGTACCGGTGGCGGTGACATTCAGCCCGCCATTCAGGAAACTGATGGTGGCACCGCCATTGTCGGTGAGGCTGACGGCTGTTGCCGATCCCGACGAAATCGACTTCGATGCACCAGAGAAGGTGATTGTTCCGGCTGCGTTGTCATCCAGCAGTATGCCGGTCTGGCCGCTGACGCCGTGCGTGATGTTGCCCGACAGCGTGATGTTCTGTGCCGTGGCCGCGCGGTCCTGGATGTTGACCGCCTGGCCGGTGCCGCTGATGATGTTGCCGCCATAGGCAAACCCCGCCGTGCCGCCGGTGTTGGCACCGCCGGCTCCATCGCCGATGCGGACCACCGCGCCCGAGCCGCCGTTCAGCGTGCCGCCGCCCAGATCGATGCTGCCGCCGGTTACCGTGTTCAGCACGACTGCGCTGGTTCCGCCCGTGGCCGTCTTGTTCGTCGTGTCGAACGCGACGTTGCCTGCGCCGATCACAACGCCGTCGAGGTTGACCGCGGAGCCGGTCGTTGTGGTGATGGTGTTCTGGTTCGCGCCGGCCGTCACGTTGATGGTGCCACCGCCGGTGGCACTGAAGCCGGTACCGGCACCGCTGCTGATGGCGAGCCCGCCGCCGAGGAAGCTGACGGTTGCGCCGCCATTGCCGGCGAGCGAGACCGCGGTCACGCCGCTGGCGCTGGTGTTGATGGTCTTGGTCGCACCGCTGAAATTGATCACTGCGGTGCCGCTGTTGCCGTTGACGTCGATGCCGCCGCCCTGCGCGCTGGACGACAGATTGCCGTTGAAGCTGACGGTACCGGCGGTGCGGCCCGTGACCTCGATCAGGTCGCCCGCAGTCGTCTTCGCAACGGACGCATTGATCGTGATGGCGGCGGTGCCGCCGCTGATCTTGACGCCGATACCACCAGGGTCGTTGCTGTCGCCGATCGAGCCGCCACTGATGATGATTGCACCGTTGGTGCCGGAGATGTCGATACCGTCGCCGCCGGTTCCATTGATCGCGACGCTGCCAAGCGTCACCGTGCCTGCGGAATTGGCGATCACCAGGCCGTCGCCGGTCGAATTGTTGATGGTGATGGCACCCGTCACCGTCAGTGAGCCTGTCATCTGGTCGAGGATCACGCCGTTGGTGCCGCCGCCCGCCGTCAGGCTGTCGAAGGTGGCGTTGAACGCCATAGGGTCGATCGACAGTGCGGTGCCGTTGTTCGATGTGATCTGGTTGCCGGCGACATTGGCGATGTTGACCGTGCCGGAATTGTGCGCCCGCAACCCGAACGCGCCTGTGCCGTTCACCGTGATGTCGACACCGCCGTTGAAATCGTAGGTGCCGGTGTTGGTATCCATCCACACGCCGTCGCCATTGGCGCCGACGCCGTTGAGGATCGTCACCTTGCCGGTGAAGGCGGCATTGGCCGACGAATTCTGGATCTGGATGCCGGCATCGGTGACGCCACCGATATTGGTGGTTCCGGACACTGTGAACGATCCCGTGACGGTGTCCAGCGATATGCCTCTTGCCCCACCGCCGGCGACAATCGAGGCGAGGCTGATGTTGCTCGTGATGCTGGCGAGATTGATCGCCTGGCCACCCGTCGAGTTGATCGTGTTGCCGGCGCCGATGGCGTTGATGGTGCCGCCGCCCGTTGCCGTGAAGCCGGTGCCGGTTGTGGTGTCGACGTCGAGGCCGCCATTGAAATTGATCGTGGCGCCGGTGTTGCCGTTCAGGAAAACGCCGTCGGCACTGCCGGTGTTGGCGGTGACGAGACCGCCGAAGGTGACCGTGCCGGCCGTCTTGCCGGTGATGGAAACGCCCCGCGCGGCTCCGGTCTGGCTGATCGCCGATGCCGCATCGAAGGTGACGTTGCCTGTGTGGGTGCCCGAAATATCGAACGCATTCACCGCGGTCGTGCTGTTGATGTCGGCATTGGTGCCACTCACCGTGACACCGCCGCCGATGATGTGGATATGGCTGAACACGGTGTCGCCGAGGCTCGCCATGCCGGTTGCCGTGTCGAGCCGCAGCCCGCCGATGTTGCTGTTCGTGACCGTCAGCGTGTTGATGCCGGTACCGGACACGCTGTAGCCGCCCGGGCCGGAGGTGATGAGCACGCCCTGCAGCACGTTGTTGTTGGCGAGCGTGACGGTGTTGGTCGCGGCCGTGCTGGTCGTCAGCGTCGGCGTTCCGGTGGCCGGATTGGTGATGTTGCCGCTGTCGACACCCGTCAGCAGGAAACTCGCCGGTGCGCCACCGCCGACATTGATCGTGTCACCGGCGAGGAAGGAGTAAAGGCGCTGGTTGTTGAGCAGCGTCAGCGTGGTGCCGCTGCCCTGCAAGGCGCTGCTGACGTCGATGTTGCCGCCGTTGTTGACCAGCACGATGATGTCGCGGCCACTGGCGATGGCGCCCGCGATCGTGCCGGGATTGCTGCGCGAGCCGTTGTTCGTGCCGTCGTTGAAATTGTCGACATAATAGACGCTGAACGGCGAGGACAGGTTCGACGTGTCGCCGGTCAGCGTTGCGTCGAGGAAATTGTAGACATCGGTACCGTGGTTCGGCAGCGTGTCGGTGGCGGCAATCGGCGTCACCGCGATGATCGACGAGCCGACGTCCTGGCCGCCCTCGCCGTCGCCGAAGATGAAGTCGACATTGGTGGTGCTGGACATCAGCACGCCTGTCGTAGGCCCGCTCGTATTGCCGGGGGTGCCCGCGATGGTAGCGCTGTGGCCGGCATTGAACGGCAGGCTGGCGTCGCCGAGCTGGATCAGGCCCGTTCCAGTCGTGCCGACCAGGTTGACGCCGACCGTGCCTGTTGCCGAAGCGCTGGTCAGGTCGAAATCGGTTGCGGTGATGTTGGCGTTGACCACCGCTCCGGATACGTCGAAGCCGGTCGTGTTTGCGGCGGTCAGCGCGATGTCGAGGTCGGCGAAGCTGATCACGCCGTTGGTGCCGTTGATGTTCACGGCGGCTGTGGCCGGATTGGTGATGGTCGTCGTGCCCAGGAACGAGACCGCACCGCTGTTGCCGGTCAGGGCGATGCCGTCGGCACCGGAATTGGTGACGGTCGTGCCGCCATTGAAGGACAGGGCTGCCGCCGAGTTCGAGGCCGAGATTGCCGTGCCCGTCGTGTTCGACACCTGAGTGGCGCCCGAAACGCTGAAGCTGCCGGTCACGTTGCTGAGCGCCACGCCGTTCGTGCCACCCGCAGCGGTGATGGAATTGAGCGTGACGCCTGCGGTGACGCTGCTGAGGCTGACCGCGGTACCTGCAGTCGAATTGACGGTGTTGCCAGTAGCGCCCGAAACATTGACGGTGCCGGCGGTCGCGCTGAGGCCGGTGCCCGAACTGGTGGTGATGCCAAGGCCGCCATTGGTGAAGGACAGCGTGCCCAGGCCGGCCATCGAAACGGCGGTGTTGGTGCCGGTGCTAAATGCCTTCGATGCACCAGAGAACGTGATGGTTCCGGTCGCAAGCGCACCCGGACCGACATTGACGCCGGTTCCGCCGGTATGGCTGATCGAGCTTGAGATGTTGTAGGTGCCGGATGCCACGGCGAAGTTGAAAGCTGTGTCGGTTGTGGTCGAGGTGACGGTGCCGGCAAGGTTGAGCACGGCAAGGTCGGCGCCGCCCGTGGAAACCACAGCGCCGGCACTCACATTGAGCGCGCCGGTGTAGTTGAGCACCGGGCCGCCAATGGTGTTGCTGTTCAAAGCGATTGCCGAACCGGTGGCCTTAGCTGCGGTGATGGTGGCCGAACTGCCGACGCTGCCGATATTGGCCGTGCCACCCTGCGCGCCGCTGAACTGGATTCCGATCCAGGCACCGTCGATGGTCAGTGTCGATCCGGTGACGTTCGCGATGTTGACCGTGCCGATCTGACCGCCAAAGTCGAAGCCGATGCTGAAGGGATCGGTGAGGTCGAGGTCAATGGTCCCGGTGAGATTGACTTTCCCCGGGCCTGTCAGGCCGGCGAAGACACCACCGGTGAAACCGGTATCCTTCAGGCCGCCGATGTTCACGTCGCCTTGCAGATCAACAAGACCCAAGGCAACGCCGGCACCACCAGGATTGACGGATTTTGCCGAAATGCTGTCGAAGGCAATACCACCAGCGCCTACCACCATCCCACCCATCAGGAGGCCGTTGCCTCCGGATGCGATCGTGTTGCCGGCGCCGGTGATGGTCACCGTGCCGCCATAGAGACCCGGGCCGTTGTTGATGGCCGTGAAGCCATCGCCACCGGCCGTCGTGATATCGAGCCCGCCGGTGAAATTGATTGTCGCGCCCGTGTTGGTGTCGAGCAGCACACCGGTGCCGCTCGATGTATTGGTCGTGACCTGTCCGTTGAAATTGAAGATGCCGCCGGTGTTGTTGGCGACCGAGATTGCCGTCGCGGTCGTGGTGTTGGCCGTGATCGCGCCGCCGAAGGCGATCGCGCCGCCAGTGTTGGCGGTGAGCGAAACCGCGCTCGCCGCATTGTTCTGCGTGATCGTGCCGTTATAGGTGACGGTCGCCGCGCTCGCGGCGACGTTGAAGGCAATGCCCGAGGGGCTGGTGATCGAGGCGCCGATGCCGAAGGTGAAGGTACCGCCCGAGCCGCCGATGATGTCGACACCCGCGTCGCCGCCGTTGAGTGTCGTCGTGCCGTTGAAGGTGTAGATGCCATCGGCATTGCTGAACTGCAGGCCGGTGCCGGTCGTGGCGTTCAAGGTGCCGTTCTGGAAGGTGATGGTGCCACCGCTGTGGTTGGTGACATTCACCAGCGCGGCCGGATTCGTCGTCTGCGTGATGTTGCCGTTATAGGTCACCGTCGCCGTGCTGGCATCGACGTTGAAGGCGACCCCGGTCGGATTGGTGATCGTCGTCGTGGTCGAGCCGGCGGTCGAGAACACGAATGTGCCGGCCGATCCGTTGATGATGTCGATGCCGGCGTCATCGCCGTTCAGCGTGTTGTTGCCAAGGAAGCTGTACGAGCCGTCCGCGTTGTCGAACCGGAAGCCGGTGCCGCTGGTCGCGGTCACGCTCGATGCCGCGTCGAAGCTGATCGTTCCGGTGTGTCCACTGGTCGCCCTGAACGCTTCGCCGCTGGTCGTTTTCGAGATATCGGCGTTGGTGCCGTTCACGTTGATGCTGCCGCCGTCGACATGGAAGTCCGCCATGGCGGTGTTGGTGATCGTCACCGTGCCGATGGCGCTGTCCAGGCGCAGACGCCCGACGATGTTGCTGTTCGAGATGACGCCGCCGCTTGTGCTGAAGCCGTTGATCGAGGCGGACAAGCTGTTGGAGACGATGATGCCATCGATCGTGTTGCTGTCGTTGAGCGTAATGGTCTGGCTGAGTCCGGCAGACGACGTCAGCGTCGGCGTACCAGTGCCAGGATTGGTGAGGGTGCCGTTGCTTATCCCCGTCAGCAGGAAGGTACCCGGCGCGCCACCGCCGACATTGATCGTCGAACCGTTCTCATTGAACGAATAGAGGCGCTGGTTCGCATCCAGCAACACAGTGGTCTGGGAACCCTGCGTGGCCGAGGAGATGTCGATGGTGCCGTCACCATCCAGCGGGTTGTTGACCAGCACGATCGCGTCGATGCCCACGGCCGCCAGTGCGCCGACGATGGTGCCCGGGTGGTCGCGCGAGCCATCGTCGATGCCGTCGGTGACGTCATCGACATAATAGACGGAGACATTGGTGGAGAGGTTGGTGGTGTCGCCGACCAGGTTGACGTCGAGGAAATTGTAAGTGCCGAGCGCGGGCAGCGCGCCGGTCGATCGGATCGGCGTCGTTGCGCTGATCGTCGAGCCGACATCCTGCCCCGCCTCGCCGTCGCCGAAGGTGAAGCCGATATTGGTGGTTGGCGACACCAGCACGCCGGTGTTGACGCCGGCGATGGTGGCGCTCTGGCCGCTTGCGAACGGCGTGCTCGGGTCGCCGATGAAGATCGTCTTGCTGTTCGGGCTCGTCACGCCGCTGATGTCGATGCCGATCGTGCCGGTGGCGGAGCTGCTGGTGAGGTCGAAATCCGTGACGGTGATATTGCCTGCCAGCACAGCGCTCGACATATCGACGCCGGTGGTCGAGGGCTGAGCGAGGTCGATGGCCAGGCTGTCGAAGGTGATTGCCGCATTGGCACCCTTGATGGCGACACCGGATGCGGCCGCGCCCGGGTTGCCGATCGTCGTGGTGCCGTTGAAGATGACGGTCCCGGTATTGTCCTGCAGATAGATGCCGTTGCCACCAGTGTCGGTGATCGTGGTCGTGCCGCCGAAGGAGACATTGGCTGCGGACTGTACGATCCGGATGCCGTCGTTGCCGGTTGACAGGACCGTTGTCGAATTGCTGACGGCAAACGCTCCGTCGACGGACATCAGGCTGATCGCATTCGTGCTGCCATTGGCGTGGACCAGATCGAGCGCGATGTTGGCCGTGACGCCAGTCAGGTCGACCGCCTGTCCGGTCTGCACGCTGATGTTTTCCGCGCCGCTGGTCGCCGCGATGTTGATCGTGCCTGCGGCGTTTGCCAGCAGGCCGGCGCCCGAGGTGGTGTTGACGTCGAGCCCGCCATTCAGGGAGAGCGTCGTCGTCGCGCTGTTGCCCTGGAAGAGAATGGCGTCGGCACTTGAGGTGGTGGCGACGATCATGCCGCCGAGAGTGATCGTGCCACCCGCATTGTTGGTTACCGAGATTGCCGTTGCGACGCTGTTCTGTGTCAGCGAGCCGGCGAAGGTCAATGTCGCGGCGCTGCTGTTGACATTGAACGCAGTGCCCGACGGGCTGGCGATCGAGGCGCCGGTGCCAAAGGTAAATGAGCCGGCCGAGCCGTTCAGGATGTCGATGCCTGCATCGCCGCCGGCGAGCGTCGTGATTCCGTTGAAACCATAGATGCCGTCGGCATTGTCGAACTGCAGGCCGCTGCCGTTGCTGGTCAGGATCGACGAGGCGGCATCGAAGGTGATCGAGCCTGAGTGGCCGCCGGTTACGGACAGTGCCGCAACATTGGCGCCGGTGACGAGGTTGGCCTTGGTGCCGACCACAGCCACGCTGCCACCTGCGACCGTGAGCTGGTCCAAGGTGGTGTTGTCGACAGTGACTGTGCCGGACATCGCGTTGAGCGCCAGGCCGCCGATCGCGCTGTTGCGGAGCGTCGCGCTGGAGCCCGCCCCGGAAACCGAGCCGGCTCCGGCGCCGTTGCTGATCTGCACGCCCTCGATCAGGTTGGCGTTGCCCAGGGTCACCGTATTGGCCGCGGCGGTGGTCGTCAGCGTCGGCGAGCCGGTGCCGGCGAACGGGTTGATGATCTTGCCGACATCGATACCGGTGAGCAGGAAGTTGGCCGGGGCGCCGCCGCCGACGTTGATGGTGTCTCCGCCCAGGAACGACATCAGGCGCTGGTTGTTGTCGAGCAGCAGCGATGCCTGTGCGCCTTGCGCGGCGGCATTGGTGTCGATGACATCTGCCCCGGTGCGGTCGACCAGCACGATGACGGCCGCCGTGCTGTTCATGGCGCCGAGGATCGTGCCCGGATGATCGCGCGAGCCGTCGTCGATGCCGTCGGTGACATTGTCGACGTAGTAGAGGGAGACGTTGGTCGCGAGGTTCGATGTGTTGCCGACGAGCCTGGCGTCGAGGAAGTTGTAGCTGCCGCCAAGCGGCAAGGTGTCGGTTGCTGCGATCGGCGTCGCCGCCGTTATGGTCGAGCCAACGTCAGTGCCGGCCTCGCCGTCGCCGAAAATGAAATTCAGGCTGGTCGCAGCGGACAACAGCACGCCGGTTCCCGGACCGGCGGCATTGCCTCCAGCCCCGCCGATCGATGCATTCGCGCCGACGGCGTTGGTGTCACCGAGCCGCACGGTGCCGATGCCGCTCGCGCCGACCAGGTTGATGCCAACCGTGCCGGTGGGCGTGGTGCTGGTCAGGTTGAAGATGATCGCGGTGATGTTGCCGTTCACCAGCGCGCTGGAAAGATCGAGCCCGGTGCTGTTGCCTGACTGCAGAGCGATCTGCAGGTTGGCGAAACTGATCGCGCCGTTGTTGCCTTCGATGTCGACCCCGGCAAAGCCGGAGGCCGGATTGGTGATGAGGACGCCGCCGAGGAACGAGACCGTCGCCGACGAATTCGTGATCGAGATCGCATCGCCGTTGGTGTTCGAGATGGTCGTCGGGCCGGTGATGGTAAAGCTGCCGCTGACATTTTCGAGCACGATGCCCGATGTGCCGCCATTCTGGCTGACCGAGCCCAGCGTGATCCTGGCGGTGATCGGGTCCACGAAGACGCCGGTGCCGCCATTGCCGGAGACGGTGCCGCCGGTAGTCGAGAATCTGCCCGTGGTGGAGGTGCCGGAGACATGGATGCCGTCGCCGGCATTGTTGAGGGCGTTCAGCGTTGCAAATGCGTAAGTGCCCTTGCCCTTGATATCGAGGCCGTCACCGGCATTACCGGACAACAGGGTGGTTCCCGCGAAATTGAAAGTGCCGTCGCTTTCGATATGCAGACCGTCGCCGCCATTGCCGCTGGACGTCAGGTTTGTTCCGGTCACGCCTGTCGAATTGCCGGTAAACGAAACACCGTGCGAGCCGGTGGCGCTCACCGTGACATCGGTCAACGCCGCGCCGTTGATGTTGACGCCCGAGATGCCGATACCGCCACCCGTTACGGTGATACCGGAAATCGTATTGCCGTCCGCGAGGCTGAGCACCGCTTTGCCGGCATCTGTCCCTGCTACGGTGCCGTTCAAGCCGCCAAAGCTGAACGTCTCGATGCTGCCGGAGAACGTCAGAGCCTTTACCGTGCCTGCACCGCCGATCACGGTCTGGTTCTGCGCCAGGATTGCTCCGGCGGTCAGGATGTTGCCCTTGCCGCCGAGAGCGACCACGAATCCGTCCTTGCCCGCCTTTGCGACGGCATCGTCGAGCGTTGTGGGGTCGCCCTGCGTACCGAGGCCCAGCGTGTTTTCACCGTCGGCGAAGAAGAAGGTGCCGAACGCCTTGCCGGTTGCGGCATTGACGGCGTTGCGGCTGAAGTCCCGTTTCGTTTCCTGGGTGTTGACGCGCACGCCGATATCGCCACGCACACGCTCGTTGACCCGTTTGCGCAAGCCGTCACCCACCGGATAGGTCGTCGCGGCCTCGTCCTGCGTGGCATTGCGTGTGGGTGGATTGAACGGCACGCTGAGTTGGATCGAACCGGCGAACTGGGTGTGGTCGCGATTGTCGCTGCGCACTTCGCCCGTCAGAGTGAGGTCCCAGCCGGCGCTGAACGCGTCGCGAATGGCATATTCGATACCGGCCTTGGCACCGGTAACGCTGCCATCCCGGCCGTCGGGATCGGCGAAATGATAGCCGCCGACATCCAGCCGCAGCGAATGGTTTTCCGGCAGCTCAAGCGGAACCTGCACGCCGAACTCGCCTTCTATGCCCCAGGCGCTGTAGCTGCGTCGATCGAGGACCGATATCTGCTCGAGCAACTGATTGCCGACGAGCGAGAGCGATGAGTTGCTCTTGCTCTCGTTGCCGTCGCCGCCGAACGGCACATAGACATTCAGATGGCCATCATAATTGGCGGTGATCGCCTCGATGCCGAGTGTCGCTCCGCTGTAGGTGTGGCCGTCGACCGTCTGAACATTGGCATAGGCATATCCGCCGACGAGCAGATCGGGATTGACCAGCCGTCGCACGCCAATGCCGACGTCCTGGCCGAAGCCATCGTCGAAGCGATGTTTGCCACGAACATCGAGGAACAGGACCGATTCTGCGGTCTGCTTGAGCGGGATGAAGCCCTCGAGGGCGGTGCTGGCGCCGTGATTGTCGGCGCCGATGACAGCCCGCACCTGCGGCTGCCAGAGCCCGTCGGAGTCAGCATGCGCGATTGTAATGCCGGACAGCGCCAATGCTGCAGTCGACAGCGCCGATGTCTTGAGGAGCTGCCTTGTTCGCGGCAAACGCGTGTCGCTCGCGCGAAGGAACGAGCCACGCACGCCGAAATGACTACGAAACGACGTACGTTCCCCCGAACCCATCCACACCATCCCCAGGCCGGAAGACAATATCCAAAACAGCTTGATTAGCGAGTCCTTGAGTGAAGCACTCCCAAGAAGAGTCAATAATACTGTGGTTATTTGGTAACAGCATGTAATCTGGCAGGTGAAGTTCCGCTTTCCAGGCAGTATGCACTGATGTAGAGATCACGCCGGGTCGCGTGGGGGTAGGAAATGACGAGAGGCGAGTTCTGCGTGGGTGGGTCTTTGGGCTCCCGATGGAGTATGTGGGCGAGCGCTGCGGCCGTGCTTGTCGTGCTGGGCATCGCGGCGCCTGCTACATTGGCCGAAGAAGCCAAACCCAATGCCAAACCGGCCGATGCAAAGGCAGCCGAGGCCAAGCCCGAAGGCAATCCCTGGGTCGTCAATTGCGCCAGCGGCGGTTCGGGCATGGATCTCGAATGCCAGGCCTCCCAGAACCTCACCGAATCCAAGACCGGTCAGCGCGTGCTGACGCTGACCGTGCGCCGCCAGGCCGACAATGGCAGCCTCGCCATGCTGCTGGCGCTGCCGCACGGCCTGTTCCTGCCCGCTGGCGCATCCTACCAGATCGACTCCGGCAACAAGGTGGCTGTCGCCATCCAGACCAGTGATCAGAATGGTGCCTATGCAGCCGTTCCGTTGACCCCGGAACTTCTTACAGGCTTGAAATCGGGCACCTCGTTGAACATCGGCATGGAGTCCGTGACACGCAAGCCCGTGACCATCCCCGTCTCGCTCAAGGGCTTTACCGCAGCGGTCGACAAGCTGCAGGCTACCAAGTAGCCAGCTTGTCGTTCATCCTGATTGCGTGCTTCGGCTGGGCCGCTTCAATGCCCAGGCGCTTCGTCTTCGACGCCGTCGGCGGCTTCCGGATCAAGCTGGTCAAAAGCCACCTGCCAGTCCGTGATGATGCCGATACGCCTGGCGTCGTCGTGAAGGGTCGCCAGCCGCGCTTCCTGGCGCAGCGCGATGCGCGCGGCCGCCTTGGCGGTGCGGCTGAGCGGTGGTGTCCAGCTTTGCGGCGCTACGCCGGTGCTGAGAGCTGTACCGATCGCCTGTTTCGCCATGCGTGCCTCTGCGGCTCCGTAGCGGTTCAGCAGGTTCTGGAATGCCTCGTGCAGGTCCAGATCGAAGGGCTGGTCTTGGCCCATCGGATCGATGACTGGATTGCCCGGGTGCAGGAAGGCGAGCGGCAGCAGGCCATGCGGTATCGGTGTGTTGGCTGAATGGGTGCGGCCGCTGGCCAGCAGCTTGGGCAGGAGATGTGTATGCGGTCCCGCCGGTGAAACGCCACCGGTGTCCGGGCCGCCGATCTTCTGGTAGACCTCGACGCGCCCCAGCGCGGTCAGCGCCACGCGGTGCGGATGAGCAGACATGATGGCGGCGGTGGCGCCGTTGCCGGGTTCGAACAGTGATCGCCCGAGATTGGCGCGCAATTCGCCGAGCAGTTTCGGATCGCTGGTGCGGATGCAGAAATCGCATTGTGGCAGGCCTAGCCCCATGTCGAACAGGATGCCGGTGCGGTCGATGCCACGAATGGCATCGTCATCCGGCCCGATCTCTGTCAGCACTTTGTGCCCGTTGCGCCGCGCACGCGCCTCCGGCAGGCAGAGCGCCACGGCATGGCTCCAGCGATGCCGCTTCGGGCTCAGCGTCTCATAGGCAACTGCCGTTGCTTCGACGAGACGCCGGCGCTCCAGGCGGATGGCGCCACGCCGCGTCGCACGAGTGAGATCCCGTGGCTCGTCGATCACGGGCTGCTCGTCAGCGTCCTGGTGGAATTCGGCAATGGCGCCGAACGAGCCCATGCTCCAGCCCGATCGCCAGTCGCCAAGATGCTTCTGCAGCAGCGGTTCAAGGTCAGTCATCGTCTTCTTCCGGTTTGTCTTGGACGGGGGGCTGGACCAGATCGAGCGGCTGGATGACGGTGCGCCCTGCCGCGGTGCCGAAATAGGCTTCGACGCCATAGACGCTGGCCAGGCTTTCAGGGGTCAACACCGTTTCTGGTGAGCCGTCCGCGATGATCCGGCCGCGGTCGAGCAGGATAAGCCGGCTGCACCAGCGTGCCGCCAGTCCGAGATCATGCAGCGATGCAATGACGCTGCGTCCTTGCCTGGCCAATTCGTCAAACAGCCGCATCAAGCTGATCTGATGCGACGGATCGAGGCCAGCCGTCGGCTCGTCAGCCAGCAACAAGGGTGTTTCCTGGGCGAGCGCACGTGCAATCAGCACACGTGCCTTCTCGCCTCCGGAAAGATCTGTGGCAGCGCGGTCGCGGAAGGTGGCGACTTCCATGCGCTGCATGGCCTGTTCAATGGCTGCATGATCGGTCGATGACAGAGCGGCGAAAGCCGGACGGTACGGTGTGCGCCCGAGGGCGACGACGGCTTCCACCGGGAGCGCCCAGGCGATCTCGTGCTCCTGCGCGACATAGGCGATGCTCGCCGCACGCTCGCGTGCTCCCAGCATGGCGGCATCGAGCCCGGCGATCGAGATGCGGCCTTGCGACGCGACAAGGCCGAGTACCGCCTTCAACAGGGTCGATTTTCCCGCACCATTCGGTCCGATAAGCCCGACGAATTCGCCGGGACCGACAGCGAAGGAAACATCATGCAGCACGCGCCGCTGCCCGAGCAGTGCCGACAGGCCTGAAACGGCAAGCAGGCTCATGCCAGCCTCCGCCGTTCACGATAGACAAGCCAGAGGAAGAAGGGAGCGCCGACGATGGCCGTAAGCACGCCGAGCTTCAGGTCACGGCCCGGCGCGACAAGGCGCACCAGTATGTCGGCGGCCAGCACCACCGCCGCGCCGCCGAGCGCCGAGGCAGGCAAAAGTCGCGATGGCCGCGCGCCGACCAGCGGTCTCAGCAGATGCGGCACCACAAGTCCGACAAAACCGATTGCGCCTGCAACGGCCGTTGCTGCACCGACCGAAGAAGCGGTGCCCAGCACTGCAAGCTGTTGCACGCGGCGCATGTCGATACCCATCGAGGCAGCGGTATCTGCCCCGAGCGTCAGCGCGTCGAGCGCGCGTCCAAGCATCAGCAACAACACCCAGCCAGCGAGCATGAAGGGTGCGGCCAGCCAGACATGCGTCATGGAGCGGTCGGTGAGCGAGCCAAGCATCCAGAACATGATCTCGAGCGCTGCGAACGGATTGGGCGACAGGTTGAGCGCCAGCGACGTCATGGCTCCGGCGAGGCTGGAAACGGCAACGCCGGCCAGGATGATGGTGAGCGTGTTCGAACGCCGGCCTGCAAGTACCTGCACGACGACCACCGCAACCATTGCTGCCAGAAGGGCGGAGAGCGGCAGTGCCAGCGGGAAGACGATCGTCAAGCCGCTGTAGATGGCAAGCACGGCGCCCAGCGAAGCCGAGGCGCTGACGCCGATCAGGCCCGGCTCGGCCAGCGGATTGCGCAGGTAGCCCTGCAGCGCGGCGCCGGACAGTCCTAGTGTCGCACCGATCATCAGACCGAGCAGGGCTCGTGGCAGGCGGATCTCGCGCATGATCAGGGCGATCGCATCTCCTTTGTCCGAAAGCAGCGCCTTGATGCTGTCGCTGAAAGCAATGGCTGCGGGACCGACGGTCAGCGACAGCATAAAGAGCAAACCAACCAGAAGGCCAAGAACAGCCAGCACGGTGCGATATCGGGCAATGTCGGTCACGGCTGTGCCTCTTCCGCCTGACTGCTTCCGGAAGAGGCCGCCTTGGTCAGCATCTCAATCGCGGTGGTCGTGAAGGGGGCGCCACAGATGGTATATTTAGCCGGCACGGAAACGCGCCCGGTTCCCTCGGTGAGCGCCCTGTAGGCCGGATGCACAAAGGTCTGCTGGGCCAGGGCTGGTGTCGCATACCGCGCCTCCGAGTCCACCAGCAAGTCCGGCTTCGCCATGACAAGGAGTTCCAGCGGCAATTGCTGGGTGCCGGACAGACCGAGTTTTGTAGCCAGGTTGGTCAGACCGGATGCGGCCACCACGGCATCGATCAGGGTGCCGGCACCGGAGGTATAGGAATTGGCATAGTAGGTCGCCACCGTAATGTTGGGGTGCGATCTCTCCTTCGCCTCGCCGAGTTTGCGGTCGAGGTCCGCGACCAGGGCCTCTGCGTGTTCTCGTCGTTCGAGGATATCGCCCATGCGTCTCAGGTTGGTGCGCACGTCGTCAAAGGAGGTTTCGGGCTGGAATTCCTCGACGCGGATGCCGAGTTTCCGAAGCAGGCCGACAGTCGCACGGGTCGTATAGCTGCCGGCAAGGACAAGATCCGGCTGCATCAGGAAGACTTCCTCCGCCTGGCCGTGATTGACCATCAGCTTCTGCGCCGCTTCAACCAGCACGGACGTTGCAGGGTCAAGGGCCAGATAGGACACGGAATGGAGCTGGCTGTCGCCTGCCACCAGCAGTGCCATCTGGTCGGTGCAGACATTCATGGAGACGACGCGCTTCGGAGGGCCCGCAGCCACGGCGCCACAGGCACCGGCAAGAAGCAGACCGCCCGTCATCAGGCCCAGCGGCAGAGCCCGGCGGCCCTGGCGGGAAGCCCTGCTGGTCGTCGCCGGATTTTCTGCCCTTGCCTGCATCGCCATCTCCGGGGCTCAGAATGTCCGCGTGATGCTCAGATTGAAAGTGCGGCCGGGAGCACGGTAGTCCGTCACCGTCGAATAATCCGCGTCGAAAAGGTTCTCGACCGCGAATTTGACCTGCGATGTAGCATCAAGTGTGTAAAGCGCGGTGAAATCCACGGTGACGTAGTCCGGCAACTTCACTGTGTTGGTGGCGTTGGCATGGCGCGCGGCCCCATAGAGAACACGCGTCGTCAGCTCCATCTGTTCGGTCGGGCTGTAGGTGACTTCCGCCATCGCCTTCAGCCGGTCGCGATAGGGGATGTATTTGCCGTTGTCCTGGTTCAGTGGCTCACGGACATCAATGGTCACCCTGCCGCTCCATTCGGTGCTGAAGCGATGTGCAAGCGCGGCTTCGAAACCGGTGATGCGCGCGCTTGCGACGTTGAAGGGCAGGTAGGTCGGCGGGTTGGAAGCGATCGCGTCGGTCAGCCAGGTTTGATAGAAGGCAACGTCCAGATTGGTGTCGGCGCCTGCTTGCCAGTTCACCCCGACCTCATAGGATCTGGACTTTTCCGGCTTGAGGTTCGGGTTGGAGTAGTTTGGATAATAAAGCTCGTTGAAGCTCGGTGCCCTGAAGCCGGTGGCATAGGACGAGCGCAACCTGAGATCCGGCAGGATTTCATAGCTCGCACCGACATTGTAGGTGGTGGCGCCGCCGAACTGGCCATTGTGGTCATAGCGGATGCCGCTGTCGATGCTGAGTGCGTCATAGGATAGTGAGTACTGGCTGAACACCGCTGCCAGCGTGCGTGCGCTGACATCGAAGTTGACGGTCGAATCGACCTGCTCGCGATAGACTTCGGCCCCACCGGTCAGCACATGTGCAACGCTACCGGTGTCGAAATTCTTCGTGGTGGAGGCGAAGAGACCGTAGCGGCTGGAGTTGAAGCGGCTGTCGCCGGCAACACCATCGCGGAAATTGCGCGAGCGATCGAGCGAACTTGACAGTTCGACGGTCGAGGACCAGTCGTCGGAATGCTTGATCTCGGTGCCAAGCTTGCCGGCAAAACTGGTCGTGTCGACTTCGTTGGCGCCAGGATAGGCGTCGTCATATTGGCTACGGCTTCTGGCAAGTACAGCGTCGCCATACACCCGGCCCCAGTCGAACCGTTTCGAAAGCGAGGCATTGATCGAGCCGAGCAGGAAGCCGTCATCGTCCGGCTCATGTCCGTAGGCGGTCGGGGCCGTGAAATCGTAACCATGCGTGCCGATCAGGCTGCCGCCGAGCGAATAATCGACGCCGCTTGCGCTCTGACCACGCACATTGCCGGACAATGTGCCGCCCCACGGATGGCTCACACCGGCCGTAACCGAGCCACAACTGTCGCGGCCTTGGGCGCATGGGCCGCCCTGTCTGGTGATGATGTTGACGACGCCACCCATGGCGTCGGAACCATATTGCGCCGAATGCGCGCCCTTGGCGACCTCGATACGTTCGATCGAATCCAGCGGAATGTTGCCGAGCGAGGCCGTGCCGGTGGTGGCCGAGCCTGCCCTCACGCCATTGACCAGCACCAGCGTCTGGCTGGCCGACATGCCGCGCAAATAGAGGTTGGATGCCGAACCCTGGCCACCATAAGAGACGATGGAAACGCCGGTGTAGGATTTGAGCAGGGAGGGCAAGTCGGGCGCCGCAGAGCGCTCGATGCTCTGGCGGTCGATCACCGTGACGGACGAGGTCGAGCGCTCGAGCGTCGTTTCGCGCCGGAGCGGCGTGCTGATGACGATCCGCTCGAGCATCGTGGCGTTGCCGGCAGGGTCCTGGGCGCCTGCATGGCTTGTGGAAACCAGTGCTACGGCACCGGTCAAAAAGACAGTCTTCTTCAATTCCGCCCCCAAAAGGATCGACGGCGCAACGGCGCCGCAAGGTTCATTTCGAACCGCAGGTGGACGGGGCGAAGGCAGATTTGCAGACAGTCGCATTTCACCTTCCGGCCGTTCCGGCATGCGGCAACACTTCACGTGTCACCGCCACGGACGACCGCGCCTGACCACCCCTCGTGGTCAAGCATGGGTGACTGGAACAGGCAGGTCTCCTGACTTCCGTGTCATCGCCCTTTTCCGCCTCCCGATCGCATGCAGCGATCAGTGGCGTCTTGGAAGAAGGCTCAACGGTTACAGTTGCGGGGGCAGTCGCGGCTCTGGCCGATTGTTCGGCCGCACCGTGTTCCCTTTTCATCCGCCTTGCGGCGGAACCAGCTCCAGATTCGAAGCTAGCCACGGCAGTGCCGAGCGTCAACTGGTCTGGTTGTCGAGCAAAGGAAGAAGGATGTCCAAGCCCGGGTTGCGGGGTCAGCCGTAATGGAACCGTGGTTTCGGCCCGGTGCCGGTGAATTGCACGCCGACGCGGTCGTTGCGGCGCCAGCGCACGAGCGCTTCATAGGCGACGCCGTCAACAGGCACATAGAGGCTGAATCGTTCCGGAATGATGGCGTCGGCAGCCACCTTGAGTTCCGCGCCATTCGTATGCTGGTTGCGCACCACGCAGGGGATTTCCGAATTGTGGATGCTGGTGATGATGGTGGCCCCCTTCAGTACCCGTTGCCGGTGCTCACGTTCGCGATGGTTCGCTTCCTGCTCGGACATGACGGTGGGGACTCACGCTGCAGTCCTGCTTATTTTAGAAGCGGCGCGGGGAACATCAATGCCACCGCGGGCTGTGCAGGCGATTTGCCGCAAGTGATGGCTAACTGTCCGTCAAGATCGGTGCGATCCGCCATCGCGGCCGGGAGTTCATGAGCGTCGACGCATTTGCCGGATCCGCAAAGGCGTATGACTGCGAGAGGTTGCGAAACCCAGAGATGCGTTGCTCCGTGACATTGTTGCAATGTGGCAAACGGAGGGTGACCGGCAAAGCGAGGTCGCAGATATGCTTGTTTCATGTCGTGCTTATCGGTGTTCTCCTGTCGGCCTGTCAGCCCCCCCCCGATCGCGAGCGGTGCCGGTGATACGGCTTCGATGGTGGCACGCCCGACGGCGAGAGATATGAGGACGGATTGCGTCAGCGGAACCGAACCGGCCAGAATCGTGGACGGAGAGATCGCTTCTTGTGTACCTCCTGCAAAGCAGCTTAGATCGCTCCATGTTCGGAGGGCCGCAGATGGTTGGCATTCTCGATTGCCGATTGTACCTTCCGGTGCTGCTCCTGACCGCAGGCGTGGCGCTAAGCGCCCCTGCCTTTGCCAAGACCAAGGTGCTGACGAACGCCAGCATCCACACCGTCAACCCGAAGGTGCCGACTGCCGAGGCCATGGCCATTGACGACAATGGCATGATCATTGCCGTTGGTGCGATGCAGGATGTCCTGGCAGCTGCCGGCAAGGAAGCCGAAGTCATCGATCTCGGCGGCAGGATGGTGCTTCCGGGCTTCCAGGACGCGCACGTCCATCTCGTCGAGGCCGGTGTCAACGAGATCCTGTGCGAATTCGGTCCCTTCGACGAGCTCGACGACACGCTTGCAACCGTCGAAGCCTGTGTGAAAAGCAGCAAGACCGACTGGGTGCTGGGATCCGGCGTCAGCATGACCAACCTGCTCGACCAGAGCGACAATCCAATCGCGCTGCTCGATGAAATCTCGCCCGACCGCCCCGTCTTGATCCTCGACGATATCGGCCATGGCGCATGGGCTAACTCGGCCGCCATGCATGCTGCCGGCTATGATGCAATCGAGGGCAATCCGCCCGGAGGCATCATCCTGCGCAACAGGAAAACGGGCAAGCCGAACGGCGTGGTGTTGGAGAATGCGCAGCAGAAGCTGCGCAATCTGGCATTCCCGGATACACCTGAGAATGTCGAGTTTGCCTATGAAAGCATGTTGCCGACGCTGAAGACCATGGCCGAGAACGGCATCACCACCGTGAGCGATGCGGGAGGCTTCTGGCCGCAGGGGCATGTCAAGGTCTGGCAGAAAGCGCTGGCAAACAACACGCTGACGGTCAGGGCCTCCAATGCGCTCTACGTCTATCCCGACATGCCTTTCGACGAGCAGGTCGCGGCGCTGACAAGGCAGTTCTCGAACGACCCTGGCAGCCTGTTGCGTTTCAACCAGGTCAAGATCTATGTCGACGGCATCCTGGAGCAGCGCACCGGCGCGGTTCTGGAGCCCTACAGGCAGGGCGCGGGCATCGATCACGGTTTCGACCGTGGCTTCCTCTATTTCGACGTCGACACTTTGAACCGCTATTCAAAGGTTCTGTCCGAGAAGGGATTTCAACTGCACTATCACGTCACGGGGGATCGTGGTGCGCGGCTTGCCCTCGATGCGATTGCACAATCCGATGCAGCGCCCGGGCCGCATCGTCTGACGCACCTCTATCTGGTCGACAAGGTCGACCTGCCTCGCTTCAAGCAGTTGGGCGTGGTCGCCGATTTTCAGCTCGCCCCGAGTTCCGTCGATCCGGACTACGTGCAGTTCATCCGCCAGTTCATCGGCGACAGGGCCGACACCATGATGCCCGCCGGCACACTGCAGGCCATGGGAGCCGATGTCGTGATGAGCAGCGATTTCGATGCCGACGAGCTGTCGCCTCTGGTCAAGATCCAGACCGCTGTCACCCGGCAGAAAGACGGCGCACCCGACGTTGCCACCGCGATCGCCTGGATGACCATCAACCCGGCCCGCCTGCTGCATCAGGACAAGACGACGGGCTCGATCGAGGTCGGCAAGATCGCGGACCTTGCCATAATCGACCGCGATATCCTCAAGGTTCCGGTCAAGGCGATAGGCAATGCAAAGGTGGTTGCCACGGTCCTGCAAGGCAGGCCTGTCTTCGATCCCGACAAATTGCTCGGCGACTGAAGACCGCTTCTCTTTCGTACGGCTGCGCGTTCCGGCCCCTTACTTCGTTGGCAATGCCTGGACACCGTTCCACAGCAGCCACAGCAACCCTGAAACGATAGACAGGATCACAGCTGCGCCGACTTTGCTCGAGATGCCGGCCAGGGCTTGACGGAAGTTCCGAAGAAATCGGAAATCCTCCCGTGCTTCAAATTGATGTTCGGGTTCGTCGATACGCAATCCGGCAGCAGAAAGCTCCTCGCGGATAGCTTCCTTGACAATGCGCTTCAGTTCGTCGGGATCGATGGACACATGTCTCGTCATGGCTTCCACCCGCACCATTTTTCACCAAGGGCATTGTGTTTGTTGATTTCGTTCAGCCCGGCGCGAGGCGTTTCAGCCCCGGCGTCCCGGCGTGGCGAATTGTGTTCACACCAGATCGAGCGGGGGTCGGAAGGCAGCGGCCCGTCTCGCCTTGTGGCGCAACCCGTGAATGCCAGCGCAACTGCAAGGATCAATGCCTTGACCATCGTGTGGCCTCCTTCCGCGCCTCGTCCTCGGATAGACTGGAGACGTGCCGTTCGATGTCGGTGGCTTCGCGGTCCATCTTCAGGCGGTCTTCAACAGCCGCCAATTTCTCTTTCGCCTGTCGTGCGCGTTCCGCCTCGACGCCGGACTGCCGGAATTTCCAGCCGACGAAGATCGCGGCGACGGCACCGACGATGTGGGGCCAGAAGCGGAACAAGAGCGCCAGCATGATCAGCGTTCCCAGCCGAATCTGCGAGCCAGGTAATAAGCACCTTCGGTTGCGACCCCGACAAGCGCGGTTGCTGCAACGGTCGCGGCCGTCACCACGTCGGGATCGTTCGACAGCTGATCCCCGACCTCGTAGCCAAGGATGGCGCCCACGCCGTAGCGCAGGATGATACGGACATACGGGCCCATGTCAGGCTCCTTTCAGGATTTTGCGAAGAGCGATGGTGAGCAGGGTCGCGATCGCGCTCCATCGGTTACGCTTGACCGTGGTGGTCGGCTGCGGGACCGGCGGCTGCCGAGCCTGCCGATTGACGGGATCGGGCAAAGGCTCGCCAGCCGGCCTTTCCGTCGAGGCAGCGACTGCCGCAGGGGCATCATAGACAGCATCGTGCAGCGCGATTTCGAACGCCTTCGCATAGCCGGCGACAAGCTGCCCATTTGTCCGCACGTCATCGTTGATGATGGATCGAGCGGTTACATAGTCATAGGCTGTCGAGCTGGTTGGAGAAGAGACATCGAAGTCGGCCAGCTTCCTGGCCGTGAACAGACCGGCGCGCATGCCCTCGACAAGGATAAGGGCAGAGATGTCGGCATCGTTCGCTGCCTCAGGATTCTGGACCAGATCGACGCCGACCAGCTTGGACGCCTTTCGATAGTTTTCCTCGCCAGTCAGTTGGGGCAATGCGCGTCCGCGATAACGCCAGCCATCGCCCGATGCTTCCGGCCCATTGCCCATGCGATCCGCATAGACGCGGTTGGCAAGGCCCTGCGGGTTGCGCACGTATGGGATGGCGGCGGCAACACTGGTGAACCGCTTCGGCCAGACCTCGCGGATGCGGGCGGCGCTAGTGTAGTAGAGGCTTTCGTTGACCGGCTGCATCTTGCAGCCGGTTTCATGATAGGCCGTGGCCAAAGCATAAGCGAGGTGTTTTAGGGGCAGGCCGGCGCGCTGGCCTGCGTCAAGAATGACTTCCATGCCGTCCACCTGGCTTTGAGACAGGGACGTGCCGAAAACGCCGGACGTGCGTAAGCGCAACGCCGCGAAAAACCGCGATCGGTCCATTGGGCCAAATCCTTGTTTGGGGGGCTTTTGCGGTGGTCTGATGAGACGGTGCTTAACGATAGTGTAGGTTCGCCGCGTCTTACGCGAACCAGAACAGTCGGCCGCCAGTTCCACGGCGGCGGGTCACCTCTTGCGGGGCAGGCTTCAGTGTGACGTGCTGAAGAAGATGCGCAGTTTGTCGCGGTCGCTTTGTGTCATCGATCGCAAGACAACGATGCCACCATACCAATAGTTGATGTCGTTAGCCGCAGGGGTCGAAAAGTTGAACGTACCCAGGCCAACCTTCATCGATGCGACGATGGGATCAGGGCCATCATTGGCGCTTTGAGACAGAGCTTGTCCATCGATTTGAGAACTCACGGCGACCGGGGGACTTGAAGGCTGGGCGCCGGCCGGGACGTAAAAATCCTCATAGTGAGTTTGATCGTCGGCCGTCGCAATCTTGTTCATTCGATAGGAGAGGCTCGAGGCATCTCTTAATTCACTGATATAGTTTGTGGCAGAGCCGACACTGGTGAAATACGAGATGGCAAATCTATTGCCAGTACCCGCGCGGGTCACTCCGTCTCCGATGGCTATCGGGCACCAGGATTTGCTCAGGGACGTGTTGTCCGTTGCCGCCGCCAGATAGACGCTATCGTCCTCCGTTCGGGTAAGGAAAGTATTCGAGCTGACCAGCATTTTTTCTTCGTCAAAGAAGGCGAGGCGCTGGCGGTTGCCCGTTTCCTGATACACGGGGCGGGCGCCATCGTTCGGCGCGATCAGATGAATGCCGTTACCGCTCTTATCTCGCATCACTCCAACCGGCTGGTTATGAGCCGTGACGGGAATGGTCATGGCTGTGTCCTGGAACATCGTTGACCGGTCAGATGGATCATACCAGGCGCCGGTTTCGCCGGCGGCGAACATGGCAGCAGGCGTGAATGTCGGCGCCGGTCCGCCGCTGCTGCCTCGGCGCGAAGTGGTCAGGCCAATTCCAGTCCCCAAGAACATTGTCATCGACGCACCTCCAGTGCTTCCCTGCGGGCTTGTAGGCTGAGCGCCTGTGGTTTGTGCAACCGGACAGGGGCCATTGCGATGCAGAACGCCTCAGCCGGTTGCGGCGTCTCATGGTCTGTTTCGACCGCAGGCGGCGTCCCTTGCGTGTGGCAGGTGCCGAAAATCCCGAGCACACGCGATCTAATGGCAATCCCAGATGCGATCAGGTTTACCGACTGTGCAGTTTGGTAAAATGTAACGATGCTGGGAAAGTAAGAAGTGGCCATCATATTTGCGCGCTAGAAAGGGGCTGCGCACAACCGTGAGGATTGCTGTACGGGTCAGAGACTAACGAACTGCGTCGTCCAGTTTGGATGTTGAAGCTGGATCGGTAGCCGGGTCAAATTCCAACTGCCGCGGATCGGATTTCCATGACCCCTCGGGGAACCAACGAGCTAGTAGCAGCGAGTTTGCGTCAGCTATTTGAGTCTGTTGTGCATTAAATGCGTTATAAGGCGTTCGTAGCTTGGCGCGTTTGTCGCCGAAGAGGCCGAGTAGCGGATCGAAACTCCGACCAAGCCGCTTGACGAAGAATCCCAAGTGATCCGATTTGCCCTGATACATCGACGCCCAAGGCGTATCCTTTGTCAGCTCGTAATATTCGTTCATAGCTTGCTGCTCTACTCCGAGCGGACGCTTCCACCATGGTTTGCCCCAACTGAAATGTCGGATGTAGGCGTCTGCATATTTAATGTGACCGCTGAAGTTGGTCATGGCGTTCCACTTTGGGTGAAGTGTCTGCCACTGGTTCATAAACACGATGTTGAGCGCGTCTTGATCGTGCTGCTTGCAAATGTCTCGCTGCTCTTCGGCAAATATACGTGTCTTCTCGAAGAGCCGGTCGCGCCGGATTGTATCGAGGTCCAGAAGCATGACGCCTGCATTGAAATAAGGAGCGCCTGCTGGCATCGACAAGCGTTTACGAAACTCATCGTCAAAATACCGCTGATCGTCGTGTGCAGCCACAAGTGGCGCGATCATTTCCGTTACAGCCAGCGCGGCTAAATCGACGTTCACGATCACGTCGCAGTCGAGATAGATCGCGCGATTAAACGTCTGCATTTCCGGCAGCATGTCTGCGAACAGGCGAAGATAGGTTGCTATGCCAAGGCGGAACGTATTGACGTTTAAGCCTTCGGCGTAGGCAGACACGTCAACAATTTGCACGGCCTTTCCAAGAAATTGATGGGCCAGTTCAATTTCATGCTGGGGTATCTTTGTAGTCAAGATTAAGCCAGGCAAAGAGGCGGAAAGGTTCATTACTCGCCGCGCTGCGATCACGGCGTGGGGAAAGTACGTCGCGTCTGCAGCGAAAAAATAGCACGCCTTTGCCAAAGGGGTTGCTCACCGTTTTGATGTTGGACTGTGCTGCCGTTCTCTCAGCTTTACAACGGCAACTCAAGTCGCATGCGGTATCAAAGAAATTCGGCGGCTGCCCACATCGTATCGACCTCGTCGTCGTTGATTGCAAGGGCAGCCGTGATCTGCGTTATGAGCGGATGTATGCGTGCATAGGAACTGGCAAACTCCCACTCAATCTGTGCTTTCTCTCGCGTAGTCGCGTCGCCTATGGCGTCGATGACTGACTGAACAGACGCTATCGAGAATCCGCTGTTTACCAGACCAAGTCGGAGCTGGCGGGGGGTGAGTGACGGCATTGCGACGCGTCGTTCTTCATCCGTAGGAGGGAGATATAGAGAAATCGCATTCCCATCAGCAATCCATCGGAAAATACCGGCTCGAACTATCGGCGCTAGGCCGAAAGTATCCCCGGGAGCGGAGACGTAATCGGTAACGTATCGAACTCCGAATGTATCGGTGATTTCGCATTTTACTTTGAAGAAATTGTCTTGTTGTGCACGAGTCACGGAAAATATTTTGTGCAACGCTGCTTTCGTATCCGTCGGAGGAGTGGCGGTCTGATTTTCGTTGATCTCAGTCATCATGCTACCCTCTGAGCTAAGGTCATGTTGTCGCTACCAGAGCTAAAATGACCTCGCGCATACCAAGAACCAGATAGTGGATAGCTGCCACCTGTTCTGTAGTCGATGCCACTCGAACCTAAATATGGAGTAAGCCCTTGGTTCCGGGATGTTGCTGCGTCGCGCACAATGAGCCAATGACCAACGGGAAAGACCGTTTCATCACGGTTCGATGTCTTGGAAATTTGAGCGTAGTAATTGCCCAAATAGGTAGACAGATACCCGCCCCAAGTGGGGCCGTAGACATCGCCCGCGGTGTGCAGAAAGGCAGCTCCGCTACCGGAATAGACATGGCCGACAGCTTGAACGCTGCCGCCAGGCGTCACAAGGAATTCGCCACTGCTGCTACCGACGCCGTTTGGTCTCAGGTAGACATAGCCACCCGAGCCATTGGTGCCCAGGACAAGACTGGAGGCCGAGCCGTAGACCTGACCGTTCTTTGCCCACAGATAACCATCGGAAACGATATTGGTCGAGGACCGGATTTCACCAGCGTTGTAAATAACGCCGCTCCCGTAAAACGAATAGTCGCTGGCATAGCCGAGAATGCCGTATTTGGTCGCGTTGTAATTGTATCCCAGCACCCCGCCATATCCCGAATTCAGCGAGCGTCCGAAGAGAGCGTAATCCGCGCCATTGGTCATGGCCTGCAGTGCCTTTCCAGAAGGCACGAGGATGTCGATCGGTCCGGTAAAGGCGGCCCCGCTGCTCAGCGCCGCTTGCGTGATCGGGACAGAAACCTCCTTGGTGCGGCCTGCGGGTTTTGCGCTGTTGGTGATGGCTGTAACAACGTTCCTGGCGGGGCGATCCGTTGCGCTGTAGCCGACAATGCTGGCGAATACCGTAAAGCCCTGCCAGTATTCCATGTAGGGTAGCCAGCAGCACAGGAAGCCACCGGCGTTGAACAGCCAGATTTCGGTCGGCTTTTTGCCGGTAGACAGTGCGCCATGGTTGATGATGGCGTTGCCGTAGAGGTAGCCTTGGACCTTGATGTCGAACGGGACGGATGAGCCGTAGGAATTGCCGACAATCTCGATCAGGAATGCTTCGCCGTCTGAGGCCGCCGCCGGGATGCTGGTCGTGATCAGGGTGCCGTTCGTAAAGTCACGGCCCGAAACCCAGCCGGTCAGGTTCTTCTCGATGAGGCCATCGAGCTTGGTCTTGTCGGCGGGAGACATGAAGCCGTGGGTGCTGCCGGTCGCGGCGGCATGAAGGTTGCCGCCGGAAAGCTGGCCGTGACTGGCATCCGAGATCCGTCCGGCCGGCAAGGTACCCTTGGTCAGGTTTGTTGCGTCGTCCGCGCCGATGGCCGTACGGAACAAAACATCGCTGGCCTTGCCGAGCAATGACTTCACGAAGGCCGAGAAGCCGAAATTGGTCAGTGCGTCTCCAGGCGTTTGGGCGCCTGTCCCGCCGGCCGTGACGGGACGCGGATCGTTGGCGTCTTTCGCTAGGTCATCCAGCTGGCTGTTGTAGGGGGCGGATGCGATCGGCTCGTTCGGAACACCGTAGACGCCGGGCAAAAGCTGATAGACGCCGTTCACGCGAGGCATGGACGATCTCCTGTGCAGTTTCGGTGAAGAAGGGAGACGGCCCTCTGAAATCCAGAGGTTGCCGCGGTGATACAAGGTTTCCGTCAGACGGATAGCCCCCATTGGGTGGCGGCGACGACAGCAACTCTTCTGCCGATAACACGCCCAGGATGTATCGTTCAGTGCCGTTCGGCTGAAGACAGAAGCAGCGCCCTGGCGACAGGACCGATCTTCAACGTTGCCATGTCGAGGCCACCGGCCAGCGGCACGTCCAGGGCCACGCCGTTTCGACTGCTCGCTGCAATCCGTGCCGGCCCGTCAGCGCTATCCCGGCCCTTCAAGGCTTCAAGGATCTTGCCGACGTCTTTGAAGGCAATACCGTGCGCCGTGTCAGGAATGCCGCTAGCGCCGGTACGGGCGAAAAGACCTGGCTCGCGTGCTTCTGCCGTTTCCGAGGCCAGCAACGATCCGCCGCCGATACTCGCGGCAGCCATGCTGTTGAACTGGATGATTTTGCTGAGTTCGGGATGTGAATTCACATATTCGCGGATGCGCGCCGCCGTTCGCGGCATCAGTGATTTGGCATAGTTGGGGTCGAGCTGGTATGCGCGAAGCGCTTCCGCCATATATTCAAGAGACGCCTCTTCCGGAGGATAACCGATGCTTTCAGGCGTTATCAACGCACCGACGGTCTTCTGACCGTAAAGACGTGAATAGTTAGGCTGCAATTCATCCAGCAATCCGTCGATCGGGATGCGACCTGCTGCAAGGTCTATGGCATGGCCAACTTCATGAGGCAGTGCCTCCATATACTGCCGATGTGTCAGATCTGGATTCAGGTAGATCTGGACCGGTTTCTGCCCTTGTTGACCAGTAGCGCCCAGCCATCCTTGCCTTCGATAGCGTTCTGGAAGATCCTCAATGCTTCTTCCCGTAATTGTCTCTCCAATGGATCGGATTCCCTCAATTTCGAGCGCCTCTTCACCTCCTCCCGCCATTCGGCGGCCGGCGATTTGTGGTGCGATAAGCGTTCTTCCCTCGATGTCATAGCGGAGTTTTCCCATGTCATCGGCAACTGCCCCTCTGGGGTAGTCGGCCTCGAAGGCGCGTTGTGGTATTTCAGGAATATTATCATGATAGTCCGAGAGTTTCGCGGCAAATCGCTGCGATGGCTCGGTTTTTGCCGCGAACGCCTGCGCAGCCTGGCCGTAGTTGCCGGTTCCATCGGGAATTCTGGTAATGGACGGGTCCGCGTCGAAGGCTTGCGGTGAGATCTTAGGAATATTGTCAGAGTAACCCGAGAGTTTCGTGGCAAACCGTTGCGCGGGTTTGCCCTTTGCCGCAAGCTTCAGCGCCGCTGGCAGCACGCTGCCCGGCAATGCCCCCACCGCGTTCAACGCCGCCTGGCCATAATTGCCGTCTCGGGCATTCCGGACCATCTCGTCTGCGGAGAACACGGCGCCAGCGGGCGTAGGATCGGAGAGGGAAAAGCCGGTGCTGCCGATGCCCGCCGAACCGACCAGGCCGGAAACGACGTTGCGGTGGTAGCGGCTTGGTTTCCCTTCGCCGATCAAGACAGCAGCAACCCGGTCTCGCCAGGTGGGATTGTAGGCGCGCAACTCGTTCGTCACGTCATATCCTTTCGGCGGTTGCGTGCAGTCGCGTTGGCGATCTGTCGCCGCTTGTCGTCAACTGAAATGTGCGGCCCGATCGCATCGGCGATCGGAGATGAGGTGGGATCGCTGCCGTCGCATGCCCTCAGCCAGGGTAAACAACGGGACCTTGGAGACCGTTGAGGGAGCGAAAGATCGGACGTCGCCGCAATGGCTCTCGGAACCACGGCAGCCGGTCAATCGGCGATAGCCGCCTGACCCGCAGTCAGCGCCTCCCAGATGCGATTCATGCGGTTCCTCGTGGCGGGTGCTTTTGCCAGGGGGACCTGCTTCACAGGGGGGCTTTTGATCGCCCGGCTGACATAGTCGACTGCGGCCGGGGCGGACAGGGATGCGAAATCGCCGGCTTTTTCATACATCGCCTCCAGCAATGCCTGCCGCCTCTCGAGGTCAGGAACGGCTTCGTAGACCGGCCTCGATGCACGGCCACCCATTTCGAACGGGATATTTCCGACCCGTCCTCCAACGAGTTTGCCGAGAAGTTCGGCGTAGGCGTTGTCGGGCGCAATATAGTTCGCAAAGGCGGCGCCGGCACCACTTCCGAGCCCGCTGTAGAGGGCTTTCAAGGTCTCGCGGATTGGCGCTTCAGCCTTAGCGATGCCGCCCATGTTGGTAAGAAGGGCGCTGGTGGCTTCTTCGGACAGCCGTCGACCAAGCTGCTTGTCGGGGTCATCGGTGGGCGGTTTGATCGATCCGATCTCCTGCAGGCTGCGCAGCAGGCCGGCACTGCCGCCCAGGGGTTCCTGTGAAGGTTGGAAATTCGTTCCAGCGATAGCATTGATGCCGTGCATCGCCGGGCCGACGATATAGTTGTTGGTCAGGTCTACTGGTGCCCCCAATGTCCTGGCCACCCCCTCATTGGCACCGGAGGCGATCTGGGCGAACCAGCTGTTGTCATAGTCATCGCCCGGCGCAGACTGTTGCGTGCGTCTGCTTTCCAGTTCTCGGCGTGCCAGTTCACGACGGGCTTCGTCAGCGGTTACCATGTGCAAGTGCCTCCAGGTCTGCGTTGTTCATTTCCAGGATCGGTTTTGGGTGGGCTTCGGGATGCCTCCGCGCATCGGACAGGACGCGCCCGTGTATGATGCGGCATGGCCTACGGGTGTGGTTTGGTGACGCGCTCGATCTCGCGCTTGACCAACCCGCGTTGCGTTTCATTCAGCCAGGGGTTCTGCAGCGCATTGAAGAGCATCGGCAGTGTCGGGCCTTTCGACGCGTCGAACGTATCTGCGGTGCCTCCAGCAGCGGCCGGTAGCCGTGACAGATCGAACTGACCGCCCTGCGCAGGCTGCGTCGGCATGCCGTTTGCGGGCGCCGGAGCGGCTCGGGACGCTGCTTGTGCTTCGATGGGAAGACCTTGCATCGACGTCGGCGCCCGTGAGGCAGAAGCGGCCGGCCCGGCAGTTCCGATTCCCTGGAGCGGACTGATGCCCGCCGCCTTGGAGCCGTACCATTGTCCCCAACCCTGCTTTCCGGCTGTATCGAGAGCGAAATCGATGCCCTGTCGCCAGTTGGCCGGGTCGGCCGGATCGAGGCCGGTGGCATCGGTGAAGCGATTGCCGACGCCTTCGGGGAAGCCTGTGCCCTCGCCACCGACGAGAAGCTGGAACGGCCCGTAGCTTGGTTCGCGGATGCCCTTCCTGATGACATTCGATTGCCAGGTTCCGCGCTGAAGGCCTTCCGAGCGCGCCACGCGCACGGCGACACCGGGATCGATACCGCGCCGCGCGGCCGACTGGCGGATGTAGCTTTCCATCGTCGGCACATCGGGCGGCCCGCCAGCGTTGCCGGCAGGTCCTCCTGTGTCGGCTCGCGCGAAGTCGAAGCGGCTCGGCAGGTTCGGATTGCCGGGCTTGGGTGTCGGTTTCCCAGCCAGGGCGTAGGCAATCCTGGAACCGCCCGGAGGCGGCGGGAACGCGCCGGGACCGCTCATCGCGCCGGCAATCGGGTTGAACGCGGCCGCGGCACTGTCGCGTCCGGCCCTTTCGCTGGCCTGGATGTCGCCCACCATCGCGCGATAGAGCAGTGCCCGGCCGATGGCATTCAAGCCGGAGCCGAGGTCGGTCGGTGTCGGCTGGTCGGCCAGCAGGCCATCGGCCGAGGCCCGCGCTCTCGCCAGCTCTTCCGGCGTTTCGTATTGCTGGCCTTTGCCAAAGATGAAGGAAAGGGTCATCGGAGGGGTATCCTTTCGCTGCGGTTCAAGCCGAGGCCGAAAAGCCCCGACAGCGGGCTGGCGCCCGGTGCCGGCGGGAAGCTGCCGTCCTTGTTCTGGCGATAGATCAGCGCCTGGCCGATCGCCGAGAGGCCGCTGCCGATGTCGGTCGGCATGTTGGTGGCCAGCGCCGTCTGCGCCTGGCTCTGCTCCTCAGGCGTCATCGGCCGGCGTGGCTTGTTGCCGTCGAAGATGAAGCTCTCCATTATGCCTGCCCCAGTCCGAACAGGCCGGGAAGCGCCCTGGCGTAGTCGACATGCTTGACGCCGCCGACCTCGATCACCGCGTCGGGCCGCGTCTTCTCCACCTCCTGCGCCATCACGCCGACATGCTTGGGCGCATCGCCGTCCTCGCCGCGGTAGCGGAACTCGTAGATGTTGGTGCCGTCGATGCGGCCGCGCTTCCTGATGTCCTTCTTGGCCCTGCGGTCGGATTTCATGATCGCCGAGGCACCGAGACCCAGGAGGCCGCCGAAAAGGCTGTTCTGCGCCGCCACCTGTTGGTTGTAGATGCCGAGCTTCTGGTTGTAGTTCTGGTTGACCAGGCCGGCATAGTCGGTGGTCGGGATGTTCGGCATGTTGGCGTTGACGAAATTCGGGTTCTGTACCTGCGCGCCGGAGAGCAGCGAGGTGATTTCGTTGATCGGCTGGTTGCGCCGCGCATAGGCTTCCTGCAGCGCGGCCTGCCGCTGCTGGTTGGCGGCGTTGAACTGGGCGAGCTGGGCGTTCATGCGCTGGTCCTGCAGCGTGTTGTTCTGCCCGGTCACGGCGTTCTGGTTCTGGAACATCTGCTGGCGTGCCGTGTTGCCGAACTCGCCCTGCGCACTGTTCTGCATGAACTGCTGCTGCTGCGCCGCGTTCTGGAAACCGGCGCGCTGCGCATCGAGATTGGCAAGCCGGCTCTGCTCCTGGCCCGATGCCAAAAGCACCGATGTGCGCTGGTCGTTCACACCCTGGTTGAACTGGTTCATCGCCGTGTCATAGGCGGTCGAGCCGATGCGGATGCCCTGGTTGGCCAGCGAGGTCTCGAGCGAGGCGCGCTGCCGATCGAGCTCCGGATTGAGACGCGAGAACATCGCGTCCCGCACCTCCTGTGTATTGCTGGCATAGCCGTCCTTCGGCCCGTAGTCCTTGGTGATCTGGCCGGCATCGGCGATCTGCGTGTTCAACTGCGGTCCAGACTGGAACTGCTGGTATTGTGGCGCGCCGATCTTGGAGGCATCGCCGCCGGCCGGCAACGTGCCATAGTCCATCGGCTTGCTGAGATAGTCGGCCATCGCGGCCGACTGCTGGTTGCCGATCTTGGCCAGATTGGCCTGCGCCTGCTGCGACTGATCGAAGATCGCCTGCTGCGAGGGGCTCAGCGTCTGCGTTGCCGTATAGGTGGGAACGTCCCAGCTCTTGCCCGTGGTCGGATCGGTGAACTTGTGCGTGCCCGACTGGTTGTAGGTCAGGTTGCCATAGGGCGTGACCTGGTTGACGTTGCCCAGCGCTGCATTGGCGATCGACGTCGACACATTGGTGCCGGTCTGCGCTGCCGCCGTTTCTTTCGGATCGGGTGGCGTCGGTGCTTTCGGCTTACCCATTGGCAGCAAGCTCCTTCCTGTGAAATCCGTTGGCCCGCCAGGCATCGTCGGTCAGCGAGAAGACGTGTCCGCCCTCGTGCCGGCCGTAGAGGCGGGGAATGGTGTGTTTGTCGAAACCGTAGGCTTTCAGCAGGCGGGGCAGCCCGCGCCCGTTCCATTGCTCGTTGCGCTCGGAAACGCGCATCACCAGCATCTGGCAGCCGATGCCGAGAAACGGGTAGGCGAACATCTGCCAGAGCACCGGCCTTGTCAGCCAGCGTGGCGTGCTGGCTGCGCCGGAGATCTCGATGACGCCGTGTTCCGGTTCCCAGTTGTGATAGACCACGCCGGCGACGAGTTTTTCGCCGTCGAGCACGCCCATCGCCCGACATTTTTCGAAGCCGCGCTCGCAGCCCGGTATGTGGTGGGCGACCCACATCGCCACCGCCTCGTCATGGCCCCAGAAGGCTAGCATCGGTTTGTCGCCCTAGAGCGCCGGCCCGCCGGTCTCGAACGACACGTCTACGCTGACCAGTTCGACCATCGGCGCCGAGGATTGCGCGCCGGTCACCTGCAACTGCCACTGGAAGACATAACCTGTCATGCCGATGCTGGTCTTGACGATGTCGGGAAAGGCACTCGCCATTGTCGCATCCCACAGTGCCTGGTCCCAGCGGCCGGATCCCCAGATGCCGACAGGCGGAACGTCCGGGGCCGGGTTGGGCGGCGCCGGCAGCTTGACGCGGTAGTCGGTCGAGCCGGAAAGCTGGATTTCGTTCGGCGTTGCCCGCTTCAGCGTCGCCCGTGCCTGCAGGATCGTCTTCAGCACGCCCGATGTCTCGAGATGATCGGGATTGGCGACGCAGGTGTAGTAGATCGGCACGCCGTCGTCGGTTCCGGTGACCTCGGTGTCCTTGACCTTGCCCTTGTTCGTGCCGAACACCACTTCGCCATTGTGGAAGACCAGGCAGCGCGCGTCCCAGCCGGTGAAAGTACACCAGGCACCGGTTTCCGTATTCAGCACATAACACAGCCCCTGCTGGCTGCCATTGGTGACGGGCAGGCTAACGAGCGCATAGGCGCGTTCCGGCCATTTGACGATTTCCCATGGCAGCGACCGCCTTGCCTTGGCCTCCCTGCGCCAGTCCGGCGAGATCGCCCGGCTCACAGAGGACTGGTCGAGCACGGAAATGTCCTTGGTGATCGCCTGGGACAGCGGCAGCAGGCCCATCTCGGTTGCGATCAGCAGGTCGCCGCCCACGCGCATGGTGGCGCGCGGTCCGAGCGGCCGGGCCAGGTCGTATCGCCCGACCAGCACGAAACCCGTCGCCGTCGCCGGATCGCCACCCTGGTAGACGGCGATCTCGCCCTGATTGGTGACGAAGACGCATTTGTCGTCGAGGCCGTCGCCGGCATCGACAGACCACGATGCGCCGAACATCAGCGAGCCACCGCGCTGGAACACGCCGTTCAGGTCGATGGTGCCGAGCGCGCCGGCGATGCTGGCGACCGGCAGGTAGCGTGCCCTCAGCCCGCCGCCCTCGATGAAGAACTGCCGGTTGCGGTACACCCACACGAAGGACAGCGTCGCCGTCGAACCGCCGGTGATGGCCGGGCTCGACGTGTCGGTGATCTTCTTCCAGCCGCTGCTCGGGTGATAGAGCAGCAGCGCATCGGTACCGTTCACCGCCGTCAGGTATTCATCGCCCGAGGTGGTGAAGTTGACGAAGGAATAGTAGCCGCTGGTCTGCCCCGACACCGCCGGCGGTGGCGGCACGTTCGGATTGGCCACCGTCGTCACGTCGAAGATGTCCGTGCGTGTTGCCGCAAACAGCTTCTTCTGCGTGGCGTTGTAGGAGATGAAGCTTTCGACCGGCTTGGTCCCGTCCGAGATGGTGGCGCGCGTCTTGCTGCCGCCGCGCTGCACGATGCCGGTGTTGGTCGGGCGCCAGTTCTCGAGCCGCATCGCAGTGCCTTGCGGCATCGAGGCGAGGTTGCCGGCGGTGAACCAGCCGGCCATCGGCGCGGGCAGGGTGGTCATCTGCGCGCGGCGGGTGCGGGCCGGCTGTGCCAGCCGTGCAAGTGTGGCGCTTTTCATCGGTCTGCCCTTCAGCCCTGTCCCGTCACCGTGCCCGGCCATGTGATGCGGCCGTTGCGGCTGGTCGGCAGGTTGCCCGACAGCACCGGTTTTGAACCGCCGTCGCTGTCGCTCGCCTGGTCGAAGGCGATCTCGTAGTCGGAAAGTTCCGCCGCGAAGTCCTGCGCCTGCAGCTGCTTCCACAGCGCGATGATCGCCAGGCGCAGCAGGCGCTCATCGAGCAGGAACGTATCCTCGTCCGCCGTGAAGGCGGTTTTCGGCGTGCCGTCGCTCGCCCGCACGATCTGTTTCGAGATGTAGAAGAACTTGGCTTTTTCGCCCACCGCCATCACCGGCTGGATGTGCATCTGCCCGCCATGCATGGTCCATGCGCCGAACAGAGGCGCGATCGTCGTGAACTCGAACGACAGCCAGTCGTCGCTGTCGACGATATGGGTCATGTCCCAGCGATAGCGTGACGACCACAGGCTTGCCTTCTTCAGCATGCGCGAGAAGTTTGCCGGCAAATCGAAGCCTTCGGCCGTGCCGGTGCCGGAGATCTCGGCGACCTTGCGCAGCACCTGCCAGTCGAAGCCGCCCGCGATCATGCGGGCACCCTCGTTGGCCAGCAGCTGCAGCTGCTGCCACGTCCTGGAGGTGCCTGCCGCCGTGGAGAAGAAGGCGGGCGGAATAGCCTCGCCCACCGCCACGCAGACGTCCTTGAGTACGTCGCCGATCGCCATGGTCAGGCAGCCTCGGCGAGAGCGGCGCGCAGCTTCGGTGCCGCCCAGCGTCGGTCATAGTCGATGCCCCTGGCGTCGAGTTCGGCGCGCAGGCTGGCCAGCTCCTCGCTCGCCGGCGCCTCGGCACTGGCGGTGGGTGCTGCCGGCCGGGCACGGCTGTCGAGCAGCTTTTCCAGTTCCACCAGGCGCTCCTTCAGGTCGCTGATCTCTTCGTCCTTCTTGGCTTCGCGCTCGGCAACCGCCGAGCTGTCGAGATTGCCCAGGAACACGGCGGCCTGCTTGATCAGGTCGCGCATGCCGGGCAGCGGCACGCGCCCGATCTGCGTTTCGGCCAGATCGCGGATCTCCTCGACCGACTGGATGCCGACCTGGCGGAAGATCCTGACCTGCTCTTCGTTGAGCGCCGGCCAGGCCGTCAGCGGCGTGCCCGAAGTTGGTATCTCCTTGCCGGCCTTCCAGGCTTCGTAGGCCGGCCGGATCTTCTCCCAGCGCGCGGTCATGAAGGCGAGCTTGGTGCCGTCGAGGTCGTCGCCGTGGCGGTCGGGATCGGGAATGAGGTGCTTGACGCGCTCCACCGTATGCGTGCCGAGCGGGCTGTGGCCGGGCGCATAGATCGCCCAGTCGACCTCTTGCGGCTCGATCAGGCGCTTGCCGGCCGCGTTCAGCAGGAAGCCGTGCGCATCGGCCTTGTCCCCGAGCGGATCGGTGCTGCGCACCGGCAGCTTTTCATAGGTGGTCCTGAAACCGATCAGTCGAATGACCGGCTTGTCGTTCTCAGCCATGATGGCCTCCTTGGAAGGTGAGCGAAGGGGAGGCGGGCCTGAACGGTCCGCCTCGTTTCTGTGGGACGCTTGCCCCCTCTCCGTTTCGGCTTCGCCGCCGGCGCAGGACGCGACGGAGAGGGGGCCTTCGTGCCCGATGCCGTGCCCAGCCTGGGGGCGATGGGTCGGCAGGGGCAGAACAAGCCGTGAAGCGGCGACTAGCATACGGTCAGAGACCGCGTGCACGACCGTGCGCCGCGCCTTTTGGCGCGCCCCGTCCGGAGCGAGCCGCGAAGCGGCGACAGCGTGAGGACGAAAGACCTCTCCCCCTAGATCGCGGTCTTTTTGAACCAGGCACGGTCGCTCGCGACGAGCGGTGCATTGGTGTTGGTCCAGGCGCCGGCGCCGGTGGCAACGGTCATTGCCGGTTCGGTCAGGGTCACGGTCGCCGCGTTGGCGATCGCGCCCGTCGCCAGCGCCAGGATATAGTCATGGCCGTCATTGCCGGTCACGACGGTGCCCAGTGCCGCGGCATCCTCGCCGGCCTTGATCACCTCGCCGAGACGCAGGCCGACGATCGGGGTAACGGAATAAACCATCTCGTTCTCCTTGTTTGATGTTGCTGTGCCAACGGTCATCCGACCGTCGGAGTGCGCGCCAATTGACTGTGGGCGCAGCGCCCGGCGATTGAGGGCTCCAACGGTCATTCGACCGTTGGAGCGCGCGACCGCGCGCCGCGCCCGTTGGCGCGTAAGCCAAGCGGCCCGGATGGGCCGCGCCGGCGTTTGAGGGAACTAACTTACATCGAGCAGGAGGCCCTGCAGCGAACGGTTCGAGCAGGCGACGTTGCCCATCCAGTAATAGGGGATGACCACGGCGTCCTGGTTGACCGGTTTCTTCTCCTCGTCCTGCGACCACTGCGCTTCCTTGTGCTGGAAGATGTAGAGGTAGTCGGTGTTGAGGAAGTTGGCCCGCTCCGCATTGGTGGCGAAGTTGGTGTTGTCGTCGAAGATCACGTCGGCGGTCTTGTACTTGTAGGACAGGAAGCCGGTCTGGGCGAGGTCGGCATCCTGGTAGCGCTGGAACTGCTGCTGCGAAGCTTCGTAGACAGAGAACAGGTCGTGGCTGAACGTGATCAGGTCCGGCGTGTCGGTGCCGCGCGTCAGCGCCATCCACAGCCGGTTCATTTCACCCAGGATCGTGTCCTTGGTGTAGGCGTCCGTGCCGGGGATCTCGCGGAACTTGTTGCGCCAGAACGGCCACAGCGAACTGTCGATGCCGCCGACCGTGCCCTGGCCGTTCGACTGGATGATGTTGGCGAGACCGGCGATCTGGTTCGGCAGCGAGCCGTCCGAATAGAGGTCGATCGAGAAGTTGTTCGCCGCGGTGTGCAGCGCGTTCTTCTTCTTGGTCTTCACCAGGTTGATCATCGCCGACTTGCCGGAATTCTGGCGCAGCTCGCGTCCGCTCGACACGACATGCAGCGCGATCTGCGCCCAGTCGTATTTCGCCGACGTCACCACGTCCGAGGCGTTGGTGTTCAACGTCTCGTATCCGCCATAGCGCTGGTAGGTGCCGTTTTCGCCATACTCGAGCGGAACCTGGATTTCGGTGCCGCCATCGAGATTGCGGATATTGCCCTTCTTCTTGAGGCGGGCGAGCAAGGCATTGTTCTTGCTCACATTATCAGCGACTTCCGTCGCGGCGTTACGCAGCGTGGTCGAAACCATCTGCGTGAACACAGTGGATGGTCCTGCCATCTTGATCACCTTGAGTTCTGAGCTTCGTCATAGGCCTGGCCGAGCAGTTCGTCTTCACTGAACTGCCGTGACTGGCCGGTGGAGGTCGAGGTCACGTTGACGGAGGCGGCGCGGCGTGCGTCGGCCATTCTCCTCGGATCGGCAGCGGCGGCCTTGCGGGCGGCGGCTGCCTTGACCCTCAGGTCTGGGTCGGCATTCACGGCCATGTCATAGGCAAGGTCGAACACGGCTTCGTGGGAAGCGGTGTCGCCAAGCCTGGCACGTGCCTTGTGGATCGCATGCACCATGTCGTCTTCGGCGAGCTCGGAATAGAGCGGCTTGTCCTTGGCCAGGCGGCTCACTTCCTCGTTGGCGGATCGCGCCATGGCGTCTTCCTGCTGGATTTCCCGGATCACCCAGGCAATGTCCGCCGGCGTCATCGCGGGCGGCTGCGGGTCGGCAGGGATGTCGATCTGGCCGCTCAGCGCGGCGGCCAGGTGCTGGCGCACGCCGTAGCGGTCGGCAATGTCGATCAGGCTGGCGATGGGGTTCTCGTCGAGCCGGCGCTGGGCGCTGAACAGGAAGTCGACCGCCTCGGCCATCGACGGCGCCGAGCCGTCGGGCATGGTCCGCCCGGCCAGAAGGTCGGCATTGCGTTCGAAGATCTCGTTGTAGGGACGGAACGCGCCGATCTGCCGGCCCTGTTCCGACATGCGCGTGTGCAACTCGGCGTCGCGCTGGGCGATCCTCGCCTGAACCTCGGCCGGGATCTTGCCCCACTCGCCTTCCATGCCGCGCCAGTTGGCCGGGAGGGGCACGGCGCCGGCGAGGGGCGAGGACACCTCGGCCTTCGTGCGTGCCCCTCCCGTTCCCTCACCTTCCAGTGGGGAATTCTTGGGTGAATCGTCGGGACGGTCGGCCAGGCCACCGTCCGCGTCGTCCTGCCTGTCGCTCTCGATCTGGTCCCACACCGCGCCGAGCGCGGCATCGTCGCTGGCGGTATCGGCGCCGTTCGCGACAGCGGCATCCGGGATCATGGCTTCGCCACTCTCGATGGTCATCGGTAGTCCTCGCTGACTGTCAGGCCCCGCTTGGCGGCGAAGGCCTTGTTCCTGATCTTGCCGCCGGTCGGCGACGGCATGTCGCCGGCTTCCACGCAGTTGTTGCGTTTCATGTCCTCGCGGCGCTCATGGCGGGTGCTGATCACGCGGCCGTCGATCGGGCTGGCATATTCCGGCATCGGCCTGGTGATGCCGGGTCTGGCCAGCGGTCCGGCCGGAAGTGTCATCGGCGTGCCGGTCTTCGGGTCGCGGAAATGGCCGTCGCGAAAGACGTAGCGGCGCATCAGTAGAGCGCCACGATGTTGCCTGCCGTCGTTCCCGCCGCCCGCACCGCCTTCGCTCGCACCGGCAACACGCTGCCGGCCGGCACGGCGGTGAGGGTGATGGCGACAGTGTCGTCTTCGGCAATCACCGCCACGTCGCCGGCGGTCCCCACCCACAGCGCCCGGCACACGCCGTCCGGCAGGGTGTTGCTGGCATGCGGCGTCACCACCTTGAGCGACGAGGCTGGCGCCGAGGCGAGATCCACGGTCGCGTCGGCGGCTTCACGCACCCCGGAGGGCAGCGTGTGGAAAAAGCGTTGCATGGCTGTGTCTCCTGGTTATCCGGCCAAGCCAAGCTGCTGCAGCTGCAATTGCCGCTGCACCGCGCTGAGCTGGCTGGTCTTGATCTGCAGCTCGGCATTCTTGATCTGCAAATCCAGCGAGGCGTTCTCGCGCTTGATCTGCCGTTCCACTTCGGCGTTCTGCAGCTTGATCTGCTGGTCGAGCTGCGCCGCCTCCTGCCGGCGTTTCTCGACCGCAGCCGCGGCATCGGCCTGGCCGTCCTGCTGCGGCGGCACGCCGCCGCCCTGCTGCACCTTGGTGATCAGGTCGTCGAGCACGTCCTCGATCGCCTTGCCGAGGTTGAACAGCCGCGCGAACGATCCGTAGATGGTGATCGCCGCATTGGCCGGCATCACGCCCTGCTGCACCAGCGGGCCGACCGAGGCGAAGAACGCGCTGGAGGCGGACATGAACTCGGTCGCTTCCTGCTTCTTGCGGGTGACGTCGGCGCGCACCGTGCTGTCGGTCTCGACGTCGATGCGGTAGCCGGCGGTGACCCGCTCATGCATCAGCCCATTGAGCGCGGTCAGATGTTGCAGCTTCTTCTGCCGCGCCGCCTCGGCCTGGCTCGCCTCCTGCGCCGCCGCCTGCTGCGCCTGCGCCATCGCCTCCGGCGGCAACCCCTGCGGCAGCGGCTTCGGTGCCGCCGGCGTCAGGTCCTGTGCGCTCGGCAAAAGCTGCACGTCGGTCATTTTCTGCAGCGTCTGCGGCGAGAACTTCGCCGGGATCACCTCCGCCATCATCACGAACAGGTCGCGCGAGGCGCGCTCGATCATGCGCTGCATCTTGTGGATGCGCAGCGAGCCCCACTGGCTCTTGATCTGCTGCGCGCCATAGGTCTCGGCGGCGTTGGAAGCGCCGCGCACGATATCGGAAATGCCGGTGATCTCGTAGATCGCCTGCTTGGTCTGGTCGCGCAGTCCGTAGAGCTGCGACAGCACCACGATCAGCCGCTCCACCGGCCAGAACAGCACAGCGCTCTGCAGCCCGCCATTCTTGGCCCACACCTCCGCGTCGGCGATCGGCACGAACTCGTTGTCGTCGGCCTCCAGCACCGCCTGCACGTCGGTCGCGCTCACCCCATACCAGCCCTTCACCTTCAGCTGTCGGGTGATGATGCGGATGCGCTTGGTGGTGGTGTCGAGCTCGTCGGCCAGCCGGCGATAGATCGAAAACGGATTGACCGGCTCCAGATTGCCGTTGACCTCGATCGGCTGCACCGGCGTCGCCGTCGGGAAGAAGCCCGACCAGCCCAGCGGATCGGCGACCTGTTTCAGCACCTTGCCGTCGCCGGCGCCGATGAACAGCACCGTGCGCGACTTGCGGTCCCACACCTCCCAGACCTCGTGGTCGCTGTCGTCTTTCTCGCCGCTGTCATCGGCCTGTAGCGCCACCAGCGCGCCGTCGACGAACCGGTCATAGTCGTCTGAGGCGATCGAATGCCGGAACGCTTCCCACGGCCGCTGGTCCCAGCGCTTGGCCTTGCCGTGGCGATAGTCGCGCCAGCTCACCGCCTCGAACACGATGCGCTCATTGGCCGTTTCGCCGACGCCGGCGTTCTCAGTCACACCGTTGCCAGCGTCATTGTGGGCGCCGCCAGCGGCGGCGTTGTCGATACCGCCGTCGACACCATTGTCGGTGCCGTTGCCACCTGCAGGGTTGCCGGTACCAGCATGGGCGGCTTGGGCACGGCTGGCATGTCCGATACCGTCGCTCTTCCCGGCATCATATGCGCCGTCGCCATCAGCGCCTTGCTCGCCAGCCGCATCTTCTTCGGCAATTTCCTTCAGTTCGCCATCCGTGACCTCGCCGCCGACGAAATCGCTCATGAAGCGCAGCCGCACGATGCCGCGTCCGGCCAGGAAGCCGTCCTGCGCCATCGCTTCCAGCTCGCTCTGCAGCCGGCTGTCGTCGATCTGCACCGAGATCGCCCGTTCCAGCAGCTGCGCGAAATCGCGCGCCGCCGGGTCGTCGGCGCCGAAGCGGCGACGGATATCCGGCGCCGGCGCCGAGTTGATCACCGCCGGCACGATCGTTTCCACATTGGAAAAGAGAATGTTGAAATCGAACGGCGCCGTATCCGAAGAGCCGTCGGTCTTCGGCGCGCCCTTGCCGCGATAGACGGCGGTCGCCACCGCCGCATCGTCGAGAAAGCGCTTCTCGTCGGCCTCGGCCGCCTTGATGCGCTCCAGCCATGTGCGGCCCGTGTCGCGCAGCGCCGCACCCTTGCCGGCATCGGTCTTCCTGGTCATGTCAGAACGCTCCTGCGGGGGCGGTCGCTAAGGTCAGCGCGCGTGAAGCCCCCTCTCCGTCACGACCTGCGGGCGTGCCACCTCTCCCCCGCCTTTGGCAGGGGCGAGGAACCGCGGTTGCGGCGTCGGCGCTCCTCGAGCTTGGGTTCCTCGCCCCCATGAAGTGGGGGAGAGGTGGCGCCGCGAAGCGGCGACGGAGAGGGGGCACGGCGCAAGCGCTGAAACCGGAGCCAGCGTTTACAGTTGGCGCACCGCATAGCACCCTCGTCATCCTCGACCTCGGGAGGGAGCGAAGCGACCGAAGAGTGTCGGGGATCCATTCCGGAACGCTGACAAATGCCCGGCGGTCCAAACTTCGAGCGTCCATGAACCCATGCGTGAAGATTGAAGCCACAAAACCCCGCATCACCCATCCATCCTCTTCTTGCGCCGCACCATCGCCTCGACCGCGGCTTTCACGCCGATGTCGGCGCGCACCACGCCGGTTGCGGTCACCTGGTAGGTCGGGCCTTCCACCTGCCGCTTCGGCACATAAGCCGGCGCGACGTCGCGCCAGGCGAGGCCGAGATAGCGGAAGCTCGATCCGATATGTTCGGCCCAGTCCTTCACCGGGGTCTCGACGAAGCTCTTGCGTTCATCGTCCCATGTGCGGCGGTACATCTTCAGCCCGTCGAGGCCGTGCTGCATGCGCTCGCCGCGTTCGTCGGGGCCGAGATGGAACTCGGCCAGTTTGATCGTCTCGCGCCCGGCATTGATGCCGTCGGCGACGCTGGCCATCGTCACGATCTTCGGTTTGCGGCCATGGCTTTTCAGCGTCTCGACGCGGGTGCGCCTGTCGCCCCAGTTCTTCACCACCGCGTCATGCGGCACATAGTCGTTGCCGTGATAGCCGCGTGCGTCCAGCCAGAGGCACCAGTCTTCCAGGTCATCCGTTTCCGGCCGGTAGAAATCAACGATGTGCGGCCGCCCGTCGATCACCTGGAAACACCAGATCGGGTTGTTCGCCGCCTTGCCGAGATCCCAGGCCGTGTGCACCGGCTGGCTCCAGTCGACAGGCACCACGCCGATGCGCCCCTGCACGTCCGCCGTCGCCAGCTCCGCACCCCAATAGGCGCCCACCGTGGCACCGGCGAACGAGCAGTAGAACTCCTGCTCCACCAGCAGGTCGGCGACGGTCTTGCCGAACAGCGCCTCATATTCTGCCCGCTGCGCCTCGATCGCCGCATCCGAGATCGCGCCGGTGTCACGCGCCGTCAGCACCTGCGTGAACCAGGCCGCGTCGTTGCGGAAGCGGTCCAGCATCGCCTTCAGATGGTTGTTGCCGCGCGGCGTCGAGATGAATGAGGCCCAGCCGCCGTTTTCGGCGAGGATCGGCGCCAGATAGGCCCAGGCCATCGGGTTGGCCAGCGCCCATTCCGAAGCGGTGAGGCCGACCGGCGGCGTGCCGATCAGCGCGTTGAAATTGTCGGAGCCGACAACCTGCCATGTCGACCCGTTCTTGAAGCGGATGAACATGTCGCTCTCGCGCGTATTCTCGCGCAGCGCTTTCGGGAAGGCCTCGTCGATGCGCCGCTTGCCGGTGTTGGGGTTGACGGCGTCCCAGATCGCTTTGCGCGCCTGCGAATATTCCGGCAGCATGTGCCAGTAGGTGCCGACGCGGTTGAAGCAGCCGACGGAATGCATGCGCAGGTTGATGTCGTCCTTGCCGGCGCGGCGGTGCCACACCAGCAGTTGCCGGTTGCAGCCGTTGAGCCAGGATTGCCAGGCCGGTTCCTGATAGGCGCGCGGCGCCCAGTCACTCGGCAGGTCGATGCGCGGCACGCTGGATCACATTCACGGTCAGCGGCCCGCCATCGGCATCGGTGAGCGCGACCTTGTTGCCGTATTTCTTCGGCTTCAGCTTCTCGGCGATCCATTGCCGCGTGCTCAGCCGCAGCGCCGAGCGCTTCAGCGACTCGCCATTCTCCTTCCAGCCGGTCACTTCGCCATCGCGGCCACGCTGCTCCATCCAGTCGTTGGAACTGTCATCGGCGATGTCGAGCATCTCGTCCACCAGCGCATCCGCCTGGGCGTCGCGGGCATGGGCATAGCGGGTGGCGAACTCCGTATCCGCCAATAACCAGCGGAACACCTTTGCTCTGCTAGGCATGTCCTCGTCACGGCAGATTGAGCGCAGGCTTTCTCCTCCCGCGAGGCGTTCGCAGATAAGGTCCATCAACTCTTGCGTATGTTCGAAAGTCCTGCCAACAGTCACAGTCTAACGCACTCCAGCCGTCAGTTTGGTTTTTGCTCATATTCAAGGAATAGCGGCTGTGAGCCTTGATCTCTCGCGTTTTGAGATTGTTGGCGTTCATGACTATGAGCGCGCAGAATTAGATGCCGTGTTGGCCTCAACGGCCACTACTCTCTTCGGTGTGCATGGTTTTCCCGACACAAAGTCGAAAACAATAACGATAAAACGGACAACCACTCGTGAGACACCGATGTATGCCGCAGACACCTCAAACGAACTGATTATTCTAACAGCTGGTGAGAATAGGCCTTGGCAGTTCGCCTATCAGCTTTCGCACGAGTTTGGTCATCTCGCAGCTCGAGCGGACCTTCGACATCCCCGAATTGACGGAAATCACTGGGTCGAGGAAATGCTGTGCGAGTGCTATTCCTTGATAGCGCTAGATGCGATGGCTAGGGAGCCTAGTGCTGTCCAATCGGGAGCAGTCAGTTACTTTAATGCGTTAAATGAAGAACACCGCGATGCGGTCGTCGATGAGGAGTGGTTTCAAGCTGCGCTTCCAGAGCTAACAGCATCCAAAACACTGACACCCAAGGCTATGAAGATCGCTCGATACATTTTCGATAGGACGAAGCCTGATACGATCATCCGCGATAACAATCTCGTTGCGACCGTACCTGTCGGCTTGTCAATTCATAAGCATCTCAAACATTGGCATGCCCTCAGCCAAAATGAAGTCAGTGTTGCCAAGTGGATCAGCGAAATATGTAGGGACGAATCTCGAAAGTCGGAGGCTCTCCCGCGGCAAGACACAAGTGTTGCCTAGGTCGGCGGTGAAAACCGACATTGCTCCGGCAGGTGGCGCTGAGGCCCCGCTCATGACGAGCAAATCACCAAATCATTCGCAGAGAAAGTAGCGCGGCCGGTTGGGTTGGCCTAGAGGTGAGACGGCCTGCGTTAACAGGATAATGCTATTGGTGTCTTAGCGCTGGCCGTGAGGATGTTTTACCTATGGCAATGAACGGCAACTTTGTGCCGTCATGTCGGCCGTTCAAATATCCTTTTCATCATCCTGAAAGAGGTCGGTCCAGTCCGATCGAGACCTTCCACCATTTCCGACAAGCTCATCGAGAAGGCCCTTGAAAAGGCGAGGAAAAAGGGGGACGTCAGCACACCGACAGCCAATTGCCAACGACCAACCCTACGTCCGTCGACGATCAACGCTTCCCGAAAGCACGTCGGTGGGCTTTCTTGGCTCGCGCCTTAACTGCCGCGTTTCGCTTCGATAGGGTACGGGGATCAGGTTTCCAAACATGCGCCGCGCGCGGTCCGTCTACCTTGAGACCATCGTCCGTCGAACCGCCTTTACTCCAACGGTCAAACAAAGCCCTTCCTCCAGGCTGATCGGAAAGCGTCCTCTTCAATCCCGTAAGGATTTGGCGCCGGTCGCTGGTCCTGTACCGGAGAAGATTTCGCATCAGCAGCCCGATGGCATATTCTGCATTGGGTGTCGGCCCGGTCTGCAAAAGCCGTATGACCGCTTCGGTCGTCACCTTGTAGTGGGAGAGAATGTCAGCCTTCTCGACTCCTATCGCTTCGGCGATGGCGTCGATAGTATACTTCGTCTCCGGGGTGGCTTGGGCTACGATCTCAACGATGTCGCCAGTGCTGCAGGTGATAGAGGTGTGCCGCAGCAGTGCCAGTTGGCCAACCAACCGGGCATACACCTTGTCATCCAGGCGTCCACTCTCCCTGGCCGCGAGGAAAATCGCCTGGAGCCATACTGCTCGTACCTTTAGGCTACCGGCCCAGTTACGATATCGCTTGTCGTCAGTGACGAGCAGCATGCCATGTTCGCGAGCCACGAAAATTGGATCAAGCGCGCCGCGGCAAGCGGTCTCGAGCAACCTCGGGTCGATGTCATTTGGAGCGTGAACAGGTACGACGTTGCAATCAGCCTGCATAGCGTCCTCGCGCATCGCGATGGCGTCGGCAAGCTGTTTGGCACGCTCGGGCGTGAACTCGTCGAAATGGAACTGGCCCTTGTGGAAGTAGGCACTGCCGGAATGTTCGGTTTCGGAAACCAGATCCTCGTCTGCATGCAACTGGCCGATCTCGTCTGCGGTCGATCTAGCAAGGAGAATCCTGCCGTACAGGTCCTTCAAAATCTCCAAACCGTTTATCCCCACGACAGCCCAATAAGTCAGCGTGTCGAGGACTACACCCTTGCCAAAATGGGCTTTGGCCGTTTGCGTCGCCCAATTTCGCTCGGGCAGAGTGCCCTCGCAGGCCTCGATACCGATCCCTTCCATCCTGAGTGAATCCGCAAAGCGAAGCGCGCTGCCTCCTCCGGAGAATTCAGTCAGCACCGATATGGGCAAAGGTCCATTGGTATAGAGTTCGTGAATCCTCTCCCGTTGCTCGCCCTGCCGTCTCATCACATCGAGGAACGGGCCGATGTCATCGCCGACAGTGCGGATGACATAAAAGCCGTCCTCATCAGGGAACCGGATATTGAAGTTCTCGGTCAGTTCGGCGTAAGCATGAGAATATTTGTGTCGAACCTGCTGCACCGTCCAGCGAACGGTCCGCCCCAATCGGTCCTCGACGTCGAATGAATCACCCACGCGGTGCCCGACGGCTGCCTCGGCCACAACGTGCCCTTTGCCGAACTTCTTCTCCGAGGGTTCGCCGGGTCCATCTACCACCAAGAACGTGTTGATCTGGCCATCGTCGGACTCCAAGCTAGTCCACATTCCTACGCCGATGGCGGCATCGCTCAGTTCGTGAATTCGCTTTAACTGGCCCAGGGCTAAGCCGATCCATTTGAGCGCGACCTTCGGATCATTCGGATTTGCGTCCAGAACGGCGTAACCCAGGTCAAGACCGTCCTCGGCGCGCCCGCCAGCGACGAGTAGGTGTGCGAAATCCATCCTCTCCCGAGGATTGCCGTGCATCAACGATAAATCCAGATCGGCGACCAATGCCGTAAGTTCCGACTTCCGTCTCAACCGGAGCAGCGTCTGGGCTTGCATTAGAATAGGCGTGATTAGATCGGGCGAAAGATCCCGTGACTTTAAGAAACGGTCCGCGGCCAGATTCAGCTCGCCCCTGTGGTAGTGCAGGATGCCTTCTAGCATCACGTATTGGCGCAAGTTCCTGATCGAATCGTCAAGGTTCGCGAAGAATTCGACCGCCCGCGCTCTTGGAGGGAACTCGTATGCGAAGGCACTGGCCAGATCGAACAGGTCTTTCGAGTCGACGCTGTCATCGACGTAGCCGTCCATCAATCTGATCACCTCCGCATGATCGTGGAGACGGGTTGCATAACCGGCCACCATCGCGCGGCTGGCGATGTGCGAGTTGTTGGAGATCGAGGCTAGAGCATTGCTATAGGCACGAGAGGATTCTTCCGGCAGACACAGCTCATCCGCCAGTTGCGCCAAAAGCACCGATGCACGACCGTTGTTCTTGTAAAGCACGATCATGTCGTTCAGATCAGACGACGCACCGGCCGGATCGTCCAGCGCGTTCGTTTTTATGCTGGCACTCGACGCCAATGCCTTGACCAACTCGCGTTCGGTCTCTGGGATCGTCTCGAGAGCCTCGGTTCCATCTAGGCTCATCAGATAATCCCAGTCGCCGAGCCGTGCAGCGATCTGTGCACGCATCAGTAGCGCAGGGCCGTTGTCGGCAAGTTTGGGAAAAGCCTCTCTTGCCAGCGCTTCGTCGCCCAGTTCCATGGCAAACGCAGCCACGCGAACCTGAATGTCTGGGTCCTTGCCGCCCGAAACGGCTAAACCCTCGAGGATTAGCTCCTTCGCAGCGTCACCGTCGCCTACCGCAAGAAGAGCCAAGGCGCCGTTGATGCAAAGCGCGAGATGGTCAGGTCGGTCCGGAGCCTCCTCCTGCTTCGCCAGATTCCAAAGATCGACCAGGTCTTTTCCAGCTTGGCGCAGACGGTTCCTGGCCTCCACAGTCAGCTTCCAACTCGTACGATGGTCGCCATCGACAATTTCGGTGATGACGGCTTCAGCGGCATGGCGTTTGTAGAATTCGTCTTCGGCGTTGCCCTCCCGTCCGCGTCGAGCCAGATCGATCCACGACGAATCTCCGGCATTTCGCATATTCAGAAGGTGATACTTCCTGACTGCTTCGGAAGCTCTAACCGCCTCTGGTATTCTGTCGATCGCGTCGGCAACACCGGCATAGCCGCCCGCTTGAACGACGTATCCGGCAAGAACGTCGTTGTTGGGAGACTTGGTCAGTTCGGCTAGGCCTTCCTGGAACGCCTTCTGGTGATCGCCCCGCAGCATCATCGCCAATATGGCGTTGGCAGCCGCCTTTGGATCCTCTGGTGCATGGGCCACTGCCTCATCCAGCATGTCAGCCGCGGTAGCCTGGTCACCCAACTGGAGATGACAGTGGGCGATGTTTGCCTTCACCCTGAACCAAATGCGTCCCGAATTCTTTTCGGTCAGGGTCTTCAGCAGGTCGTTCAAAAGCTCCAGTGAAGACTGCGGTTTTCCTTTGTTGGCGCGGTCCCTGTACCGATCGATCTCGGCATCGAGCGCCGCTTCTATCGGATCGTCAGAAGATCCATCAACAGTCGCCCGCTCCAGTAGCAGGGCCTGCACTGCTCGGATCTCGACCAGCGTGTTGCTGTGAAGGCCGACTATCTCCTCATGGCGCTGGGACTGGAGCTCCGCAGTCGGACTATGGTTCGGGTCGAACATCAAAGCGACGTCGGGATGGGCCGATATCTGATCCTCGAGAGTATCCCATCCCCAAGCGCGCACGACTATGGTGCGACCCAATACGCGCTGCTCCTCGGTTAGCTTGGCAGCGAGGGTAGAAAGTGGTGCGTCGTCGTCGGCCGTCGTGGTGAAGAAGTATTCGGTGAGCCTCGGCTCATACTTGAGCGCTTTTTCGAAATCGCTCCGAAGCTCCTTCTCGCTGGCCTTCTCGCCCTGCCCTTTGCACTTGCATTGCACGCCCACGATCTTGGCGGTCTCGCCATCCCGGTATCCGTACATGTCCATCCCATGCTGGGCTTGGCCGTTCTTGCCGAAACGATGGATCGATGGATCGCCCAATATCCTGCGCCACAGCAGTGCGGATCCCTTTTCGAAGTCCTGCCACAGTTTTGGTCGTGGAATGTGAACCTGATTGTACGCCGATGCCGACATCGAACTTCCGTGCAGTAAAGGGGTGACGAATCCGTCATTGCAGTCAGGGTGATCCGGGGCCTTCCGGATGTAAAGTATTACGGTCCTCTAAGATTCGGACATCAGGCTGTTCTTCCGTGGCGCGCTCGGCGGTGCGTCTGATCCGGTGATCGCTTTAGGATGTTCGAATGTCACCTTTGCTTTGCAGAAATGGGAGCGGTAGAGAACTTTTGATTCTGACCCGCGAATGGCAGCTTTCTCCAAACGTTGACCAAGAGCAGATTGTCGGTTGCCGGCCCCATTTCGGCCGTTTCATGGGCCGATGCTAAGATCACGAGTACATCCCAGCGGATCAGTAACCGCATCTCAACATTGGCCGTGTAACGTCCATCCATGTTCTGGAATGACCTTCGCAAAGCGCTTCTGACGACACTGGTGGTGCTGCTTGCATACGCCGCACCCGCCGGCGCTGCCACGGACATCCGAAGCTCCTGCTGGGCGTCGAGCAGCCTGTCGGACGACCTGCCCACCATTGTCCGCTCGCCCGCGCGCTGGACCTGCGGAGATCGCAGCTATTCGCTCAAAGGCGAGCGGGCGCTGCTGCGTTTTGATATCGGCGATGCCCTTCCGCAATATCTCTTTTCAAGGCGCAGCGCGCTTGTGGCCGTGCACTTGCTGGCGATCGACCGGGACGGCGCGATGCGCCAGGCCTCCCTGCCGGCGAATGAACTGCGCAGCGCTCTGCGCGGCGGCTACTTCAAGGTCCCGCTGCCGGCCGTGACCCGCGACACGGCGCAGGTCATCGTCGCGTTCGATCTGCCCAGCCACCAGATGACGCTGGAAAAGGCCTATCTCTCACCATCGGATGTCGCCCTGGGCCCGGACCTGCTTCTCCTTGCGGTGCTTGCCGGAATGCTGTCCATGCCGCTCATCTTCAATGCGGCCTTCTACCGGATCCTGCGCGAGCCGTTCGTGCTCTGGCATTCCATGCTCACCATCTCCCTGCTGCTGACCATCGTGGTGTCTTCGGGGCTCGCGGTCGTTCTCTTTGATCCGCCGGCAATGACCCTGAGCTGGATGACGACGGTGATCTTCGGCCTCACCGTCGCTTCCGGCGCGATGTTCACCTACAGCTTCGTCGAACCCGACCGCATGCATCCGCGCCTGCGCCAGGCGCTGGTCTATTGCGCCGTTTGGGCGATGTTTCTCAGCACCTCTCACGCGGCATTTCCCTTCGTCGGGCGCCCGGTTCAGTCGATGCTGTATACGGCGGCGTTCGCCCCGGTGATCGTCATTTTCATCCTGGCGCTTGTCGACGCACTGCGCCGCGGCAGCCGGGCCGCCAAGTTCCAGGCCGTCGGCTACACGCCCATGGTTCTGGTCGGTCTGGTGCGCCTGGCCACGGGCCTGGTTCCCGCGCTGCAGACCAATGATGCCATGCCGTTGTTCTATATCGGTTGCGTCTGCGAAGTCCTGTTCACCACGCTTGGCGTGGCAGACCGCTTCATGTCGATCAAGCGCCAGCGAGACCACGCGCGCTTCGAAGCCGACATGCTCGAGCGGCTGTCCCAGCGCGACACGCTGACGGGATGCTGAACCGGCGGGTGCTCGAGCAGAATTACGAGACGTTTCGCGCCGAAGGCTACCGCACGCTCGCCGTGCTCGACCTCGACCACTTCAAGGCCATCAACGACGCTCACGGCCACGTGGTCGGCGACGCCGTTCTGAAAGCCGTGGCCAAGGCACTTCAGGCGGACCCGCAGGTTCTTGCGTTCCGCCTCGGCGGCGAGGAATTCGTGCTGCTCGCGCGCGGAGACGATGCCCACGTCCAGGCCGAGCGTCGGCGTCAGGCGATCCCAGCCATCGTCGCCAGCGCCGTCCCGGGTCTTGGCCGGCCCGTTACCGCCTCCATGGGCATGGCGGATGCGCCGTTCGATACCGCGTTCGCGGCGCTCTACGAGCAGGCCGACAGGCTGCTCTACAGCGCCAAACTCGCCGGCCGCAACCGGACCCAGACAGCGCCGGGCGCCAGGAACGATGCAGCCGTCGATCCTGCCCAAGCCATAGCCGTCTAGCTCCCGCGCCGCCAGTCCACCGGTTGGCGCGGGAGCGTTTCTGCTTTCTACGGCGCCGGCCCGCATCCGCCACTCGAAGCGGCCGGGTTTGCTCCCAGCGTTCCGGCATGGATCCCCGACACTCTGCGGTCGCTTCGCTCCCTCCGAGGTCGAGGATGACGAGGTTTCTCTGTCGCGCGCAAATCGCGTATGCCGGCGTCACGATCGATCTCACCGGGAATGAACGCCAACCAGGAGCGCCGGCAAGGATCGCGGTGGCGCCGGAGACTGGCCGGAGCGCTCCCCACCACCGTCATCCTCGACCTCGGAGCGACCGAAGGGAGTGCAGAGTGTCGGGGATCCATGCCGGAACGAGGACGAAGGAACGGCGGTCCAGACCAGCGATCCTTGCGGCTTCGCGGAGGCGAGCCGACGCCGGTTCCTCTTACTCGACCTCGCAGCAACCGAACGGTCGATGCCCGAAAGCCTCCTGACAAACGGGGGTGTCGGCAGTCCATGCGATTGCTCTAGACTGCACGCCGCACACGCACAGGATGCCTGAATGGCCAAGAGCTCCAGCCCGACCGGCCTCCGCCAGTTCCTCTCTCTTGACCACCAGCAGGAGTGGCTCGACGGCAAATCCGACCTGCCCGACAGCATCGAGCGCACCGAATCCCTCGAACATCGCTTCAAATACGCCGCCCGTTTCGAGAAGCTGTTGCGTCGCCCGCAGGGAAGGGAAGTGCTCGACCTGCTCAGGCTTTACGGTCCTGCCTGCATTCCGATCCCGCGCCAGACCGAGCGTTTCTACTGGTCGGTGTCCTGCCTGCCGTCGACCTCGGACAAGCCGCTCGTGCGCGTCAATGCCAGCTGGATGGAGCTGTTCACCCTCTATGCCGATGGCGAGGGTGTTCGTGCCCGCTTCATCCTGCATCTGTCGGATTTCACCACCGATGGCTCGGCCACGCCAAACCTGATGGATCAAGCCTTTCTCGAACAGAGCGTCGCGGCGCCGGAAGATCTCAGCTGGTTCTTCCCAAGCGGCCCCGACATGTTCATCGTCAAGCTGCGCGGAGCGGCCTCGATCCGCCAGTTCATTGCCAATCCCCGCGCTTTGCGCGCCATCCGCAATTTCAACCTCACCCACATGAACCGTGGCCGCAACGCCTACCAGGCCAGCCACAGCTACAGCGTCGCGGACCACATGCTGCCGGATTGAGCGGCCTTCGCGGCGCACCGGTGCATTTCGTGACGGCGGAACGGCGGTGGCGCCCTTGACCATCGGCAGACGGATTTTACCACCCGGAGCATGATCCCAAAAGTGGGAACCGGTTTTTTGGAGAAGATCATGCTCCAACAAGGAACTGGCCACAGCTTGATCCCAAAAAGTGGGAACCGGTTTTTGGAAAAGATCATTCTCCAACAAGGAACTGGCCACAGCATGATCCCAAAAAGTGGGAACCGGTTTTGGAAATCATGCTCCAAACAAGGAGAGACACATGGCGCTCAAGCGGATGGACAATATCGGCATCGTCGTCGAGGACCTTGCCAAGGTAGTCGACTTCTTTCGCGAACTCGGCCTCGAACTCGAAGGCCAGGCCACGATCGAGGGCGAATGGGCCGGGCGTGTCACCGGGCTGGGCGACCAGCATGTCGAGATCGCCATGATGCGCACGCCGGATGGCCACAACCGGCTCGAGCTCTCCCGCTTCATCCGGCCGGCCGTTATCGCCGATCACCGCACCGCCCCGGTCAATGCGCTCGGCTATCTGCGCGCCATGTTCGCCGTCGACGACATCGACGACACGCTGCAACGGCTGCGCAAGCATGGCGCTGAGCTCGAAGGCGAGGTCGTCGACTATCAGGACGTCTACCGTCTCTGCTACATCCGCGGGCCGGAAGGCCTGCTGATCGGTCTGGCGCAGGAGCTCAAATAGAGCGGTTCGCTGGTTCACGGCGAACTGTCGCGCTTCGGTTTCGCGGCGGTTAGTGAGTTCCGTCATCCTCGGCCTCGTAGCGACCGCAGGGAGCGAAGAGTGTCGGGGATCCATGCCGGACCGGTGACGAAGACACAGCGGTCCAGACCAGCCGTCGATCCTGCCCGCTCAGCCGAAACCGGTTCTATTCCGGACCGGTGACGCTATTTCTCGATCCACCGTCAGCTCCGCCCCTCACCTGCCTGCCGGCATCCTCTCCCCGTAAACGGGGCAAGGGACGCTGGCGCCGACGTTTTCGCCAATCGCCGGCGCGAGGTTGCAGATTGGACGCCACGGTTGCGGCTGGCTGCTTCTCCCCGTCACTATACGGGGAGACGTGCCCGGCAGGGCGATGAGGGGCGGCGCCAGCGCTTGACGTGCAGGCGCTCTGTCAATCGAGCCTCAAGCTCCCAACCGCCCCAGTCCCGCTCACCCCTTCCTTGCCGTCAGCCGCTCCAGTGCATCAACAATCAGGTCGCAGAATTTGGCGTGGTCGAGTTTCATCGCCACGCTGTGGCGGAAGTTCATCTGCTCGCTGGCGGTGCCGCCGAAATGGCGCATGCCGCCCATCTTCTCGAAATTGCACACCGTCATGCCCTTGCTCCAGCGCCCGGCGATCTCCACGCGGATGTCGGCCTTTTCGGTGGTGAAGACGCTCGGGTCGATCAGCGCCGCCACGCAGCAGGCGTCGTGCACGGCGGGATAGTCGATCTGCAGCAGGCCGCCATGCGTCGTCGCGATGAACTCCCAGATGTCGAGGATGAACTGGCTGATCGGCCCGCCGACGGCGCGCACCCTGTCCTGCAGGTCCGGCGTCGCCAGCGCCTGGTGGGTCAGGTCCAGCCCCACCATGGTCACGTCCCAGTCGGCGCGGAACACCACGTCGGCGGCCTCCGGGTCGCCATAGATGTTGAACTCGGCCGCCGGCGTGATGTTGCCGCGTGTGTAGCTGCCGCCCATCGCGACCACCCGCTTCACCCGCTCGATGATGCGTGGCTCCTTGCGCGCGGCGAGCCCGATATTGGTGTAGGGGCCGACCGGCACCAGCGTCACCGTCTTCGGCTCATGCGCCATCACCGTGTCGATGATGAAATCCACGCCATGGCGCCTGTCGAGTTCGAACGAGGCCGGCGGCAGCACCGGCCCGTCCAGTCCGGTCTCGCCATGGATCTCGATGGCCAGCACCTGCTCGCTCAGCATCGGCCCCGGCGATCCCTTCGCCACCGGCACCTCGATGCCGTAGGCGGTGCACACCGACAGCGCGTTGCGCGTGGTGTTCTCGACATTGTGGTTGCCGGAAACGGTGGTGATGCCGAGCAGGTCGATGTTGGGATTACCAGCCGCCAGCAGGATGGCGATGGCGTCGTCGTGCCCGGGGTCGCAGTCCAGGATGATCTTTTCCATCGGGCACCTCGCTGTGAGTTGCCACGAGAGGAGACCACAGCGCCGGCGCCGTCAAGGTTCGACGGGCAACCCATCCTCGGCAAATCAACGAGCACTCATCGCGAGTTGCGCGGAATCGGCAGCATCACGCAATGTTTCATGTCGACAAATCATGTTAACTATGAAATACTTCCAATATACTGAATGGGGGTGGACCATGCTTGATTGGCCCGATCCGAAGTTTGACGTGAGAAAAAATACGGGACTGGACACAGGGAATTGGTCAGCAATTGCTGCTTCAGTTACCGTTACTGGCGGTGTCCATGTGCAATTTCATAGTTTTGGAGGTGTTATCATTGGTTGTTTAGCAATTTTCACGGCATTCTGTGCTGTATATAGTGCCGTAAAGCCGGAAATTGCTAAAAATAGTATAGAAAATTTTCTATATAAGGCAGGGATAAAAGCAGACAAGCGTGAACGGCGGGTTATATTTTCATTTATATTTACCGCTATTGCTCTAATATACTCGCTTTGCGATTCTTTGCCAAAGCCAGCGCCGGTTCAAATCCAGATGGAAACGGTTTGCTTCCCACGTAATCTTGTTGAACCATCGCGCCAGCGAATGCAGAGTTGGATTGCCAACGGGCATCCGTTTGTTCGAAAGAATTTAGAACGGGTCATTGGATATGGGAGTGTTAAAACACTCAAGTCGGTGCCGAATCCAAACCTTGGACAGGGTCTTGTCCCTGTGCGTCAAAGCAATTGCATAACGACAACTCGCATAACGACGACCGTTGAAGCTGGTACCTCATTGTTACCTTTCCCAGATATCACAAGGGGTATCGAAGAGTTTCAGCAGTATTGGATTCCTGCAAGATAGAATTGGGTTTTGACTTCCAGGGCGACGACAATACCCGGGCTGGAGTTTTGCATCTCGATTGAAATTGGGCTTTTGTGAGCGCACCCTAGAGGCGGCACTCTCATAAAAGTCTTTGCATTGCCCAACACCCCACCCGCCGCTATCACCGGGCATGAAATCCGCAATCATCTTCATGATCGTCGGCGCGGTCATTTTCGGCGCAACCTTCGCCGGCTGGTATCTACTCAACGCTTTCGCCTGCGGCATGAGCCCGACCGGATGCACCGGCTTCTCGCTGAAATGGCATGACTGGGAGGCGCTACAGCTTTTCGTGCCCACCTTCGTCCTCGGCGGCGCGCTCTTCCTGTTTGGTCTGTGGCGGGCGGTCAGGGCGAGGGCCTGAGCCGCTCCGCCATTTCAGCAGCCCCGCCGCGCTTCGTCGGCGCGGTCGCTACGCCGCTGCCGACCGTGCCCGGCTGGCGACATCCACCCACCATTGGTTGACGACTTCCGGGCTGGTCAGCTGCGTGTGCAGGGAAGCCTCGAGTTGCGTCCTGCGATAGTTGCTGGCGGTGACGCCGAAACGCTGGCGGAAGGCGCGGCTGAAATGTGCTTCGCTGTTGAAGCCGAGATCGGCTGCGATGCGCGTCAGCCTGCGGGTTTCGAGCGGATCGCTCAACGCCGCCCGCACGGCAATCAGCCGGCGCTCCTGGACATAGCGCATGATGCCGCCATGCGGGGCAAACACCCTGTAGAGCGAGGCGCGCGAAATGCCGAGCCTGTCGGCCAGGAAATCCGGAGACAGCTTGCCGGTGCCAAGATTGTCGCGGATGATCGATTGCGCCAGCGACAAGAGGTCGTCATCGGCATTGCGCGCGGTCCCTTCCGGGAATTCCGATTGCGTGAACAGCCGCTTCAGGAAATCCGCCGTCTCGGCAACGGTGGCCTCGACCTCGTCCTCGGCGATCTGCAGGCTGCGTTCCTGCAGCGAGCGGATGTGCGCGGCAAGCAGGTCATTGCGGGCAGCGTCGAGCCGTGGTTTCAGCGTGCCCATATCGGGCAGCATGGTGCGCGGAACGACGAGCGACAGCGTGTTGGAAGCGAAGGCCCGGGTTCGCACCTCGTGGGCAAGGTCGATCACCGCCACTTTCCCGGGGCCGATCGAGGTCTGCTCGCCTGAGATCATGCCGGTGAAACCGCCGCTCATATAGAGATGCAGCAGGATGTGGCCGGGCGTGACGGCGATGCGCTCGGCGTCGCGCAGGAAGGCCTGCGGCTCGAACGCCACCTTGGCGATGACCATGTCGCCCAGGATCACGCCATTGGCCGATCCGGTCGGCAGGCTTTTGCTTCGCGCCCATGGCCGCGGCTCGAACAGCGGCGCCAGCACCGCGCTCCAGGTCGCAAACGCCGTCTCCGGGTCCAGCCCGGCCGTCACATAATAAAGTCTTGGTATGGTCATGCGTGGCTAAAGCTTCCCCCATTCATGCCTATAAGCCACCAGGCCAGGCGGCGAAATCTCTTTCGAAACGGCGGTGCCCTTTCGGGCAGGCAATCCTGGCTCAACGCATCTCGTTACTTCCCCGTTCCGGAAAATTGCGTCGCCGGGATGTTCGATATTTTGCGAAACAATTGATCCAGCGTCTCAAAGCAGCGTCTTTTCAGGCAGCCGGCCCATTGGCGTGCTGACTCCCCGCAGGACTCGTGTTTCAAGCGGCCATCGGATGGGGATCCGGCCGCGATCGCGGCGAGTGCTGGGGTGGTTCAAGTGTTTGTTCTGGATGACGTTGCCGCGTGCGGCCAGCGTGCGGCACGGCTGTGCCTTGCCTTGCGCACGGGCCTTGCGGTCTGCATCGCGCTTTTCTGCCTGCTGGCTTCGTCGCCGGCCGCCTTCTCGCAATCAGCCACCCTCACCATTTCGCCGGCTACCTACACCAGCGCTGGCGTCACCATGACCTATTCGATCAGGATCACCCCAGGCTCCGTCAACATACGATCGATCAACGCCACCAGCTCCAACATCAAGGGCGTGCCGATCACCTGCGACGCCATTCCGCCCAGTGGCTTCGTCATTCCATTCAACTGCAGGGGCAGTTATGTGACCACTGCCACGGACAACACCACCGGCCAGTTCGGCGACAACATCCGCTTCACTGGAACCCGCACCGGCGGCAATTTCGACTTCACCACCAATTACGCCACCGCGACGAAGCAGGGCGGCGGCGGTACCTCCACCACCGTTTCTTCATCGCCAAACCCTGCCTTGCCTGGCGAGACGGTGCTGATCCGTGCCAGGGTGTCGTCGCTGGGCTGCGATGCGGGCCAGGCGCCCAGTGGCTCCGTCAAGATCACTGTCGGTCCGCAGTCGACGACCGTCGGGCTGAACTATACCCGGCCCAATCGCGTCGGCGACTCCTATGCCGATTTCTCGACCGCGACGCTGCCTGTCGGCAACCACGCGGTCACCGCCGAGTTCCTGGGCAACGCCGCCTGCGACAGGAGCACGGCGACGGGCTCCAACCAGATCGTCAACACACGGCCCAACGTCACGGTCAACAATGCCGCCGGCCAGGTCAGCCCCACCGGCACCTCACCGGTCAGCTTCACGGCCGTCTTCGAGCGGGCGGTGACAGGGTTCGCCCGAACCGGCGTCCAGCTTGCCGGAACCGCCGGCGCCACCACCGCCACCGTCACCGGTTCCGGCACCACCTACACCATCGCCGTCAGCGGCATGACGCGGAGCGGCACGGTCATCGCGACAATTCCCGAAGGCGTGGCCAGCGCTTCGGGCCTCACCAACCTTGCATCGACCAGCACCACCAATTCGGTCGATTTCGTCGTCATCTCGGTCAGCCCGGCCACCTTGCCCAACGCCGCCTACAACACCGGCTACGCGCAGGCGCTTTCCGCGATCGGCGGCGCCGAGCCCTATGCCTTCGCCTTGCACAGCGGTGCGCTGCCCACCGGCATGTCGATTTCGAACGGACAGATCTCCGGCACGCCGACGCAGAGCGGCACCTTCAATTTCGTCGTCCGCGCCACCGATGCCAATGCGATTGTATCGACCCAGGCAATGACGCTCGTGGTGACGCCGCCAGCCATCGTGGTGGCGCCGCCGACACTGCCTGCCGCAACAGTCGGCCTTCCCTACACGCAGGCGCTGTCGGCCTCCGGCGCCATCGCACCCTACCGTTTCACACGCACCGGCGGGGCCCTGCCGGCGGGGCTGCAGCTGGACGAACAGAGCGGGACGATCAGCGGAACACCGACCGCCGGCGGATCCTTCGGCTTCACCGTCACGGCTGGCGACGCCAACAACCAGACCGGCGCCCGTGTCTATACGCTCGCCGTCGATCCGGCCACGATCGTCCTGCCGGCGACGACGCTGGCCAACGGCGTCGTCGGCACCGCCTATTCCGCCATGATCACTCCGGCCAGCGGCGGCACCGCGCCCTATACCTACGCCGTCACCGGTGGCGCCCTGCCATCCGGCATGGCGCTCGGCAGTGGCGGACAGATTTCGGGAACGACCACAACGCCCGGTATTTATGATTTCACGGTCACGGCACGGGACAGCAGCAGCGGCACTGGTCCCTATATCGGTACTCGCAGCTACCGGTTGACCATCACCGACATCCCGCCCGTCGCCAACCCGGCCTCCGCCACGGTCGCTTACGGCAGCGGCGCCAACACGATCACGCTCAGCATCGGCGGCGGCGCCGCGACATCCGTCGCCATTGCGTCGCCTGCCGCGCACGGGGTGGCGCTTCCGTCAGGCACGTCGGTCACCTATCAGCCGGCTGCGGGCTATGCAGGCCCCGATTCCTTCACCTACACGGCCAGCAACGAGGCCGGGCCATCGGCGCCGGCAACGGTCAGCATCACCGTCACCCCGCCGACGCTGGTCGTCGCGCCCACCGGTTCATTGTCGGCGCAGGCCGGCAGGCCTTTCGCGCAGACCTTCACCTTCACGGGCGGTGCGGCCCCCTACACCCAGATCGCGGTAACCGGGCTTCCGGCGGGTCTCGCCGTCAGTGGTACCGGCGCGAGCAGCGTCACCATTTCGGGGACACCGACCGAAGTCGGCAGCTTCCAGCTCGCCGTGTCGGCGACCGATGCCAGCACCGGCACCGGGCCCTTTCCGGTCAGCGGCAATGCCACCCTCCAGGTGGCTGCGCCGACGCTGGCACTGTCGCCGGCCGGCGGCGGCATCGCGCTGCGCTATGGCGAGACCTTTTCGCAGGCCTTCACCGCATCCGGCGGCTCCGGCAGCTTCAGCTACGCGGTGAGCGGAACATTGCCTGCCGGGATGGCCTTCTCCGGTGATACGCTGAGCGGCACGCCGACGCAGCCCGGAACCTACCCCATCAGCATAACGGCGACCGATGGTACGACCGGCAGCGGCGCACCGTTCAGGGTCTCCAACAGCTATTCGTTGACGGTTGCCGCACCGAACCTCGGTTTCACCCCGGCCGCTCTGGCGGACGCGACGGCCGGCACGAACTATTCGGCTGCCCTGTCCGCCAGGGGTGGCGTCGCACCCTATGCTTATGTCCTGCAGTCGGGCCGGCTTCCCGATGGGCTCACTTTCGTCGACGGAACGATCTCCGGCACGCCGATCGAGGCGGGTTCGTTCCCGCTGAACGTGCTGGCTACCGATGCGCACGGGCAATCGGTCAGCGCCGGCTATGTCCTGACCGTTCGCGTTCCGATGCTGGGCCTTGCCCCGGCAAGCCTGCCGCAGGGCACTTCGGGAGCTGCCTACAGCCAGGTCGTTTCGGCCACCGGCGGCATCGCCCCTTACCGCTATGCCCTGTCGGGAAGCCTGCCCTCGGGCATCGGCTTCGACCCTGGCACCGGCGAGCTGCGCGGCACGCCGACGCAGGCGGGGTCGTTCGCGATTTCGGTCGAGGTCACCGACAGCACCGGCGGGACGCCGGCAAAGGCCACGCAGGGCTACACGCTGGTCATCGCCGCACCCGCAGTGACCGTCACCCCGGCCAGCCTGCCGGGCGGTATGCAGGGGATACCCTACAGCGCGACCGTCGTCGCGAGCGGTGGCGTCGCGCCTTACACCTACCAGGTCTCGGGCAGCCTGCCGGGAGGCGTCGGGCTCGACAGCGCCACCGGTGTGCTCAGCGGCACGCCGGACAAGGCAGGCACCTTCAATTTCGCGGTGACGGCCATCGACAGCACCACGGGGACACCCGGCACCAGGACGGTGAATTATTCCCTGGTGATCGCCGATGGTGTGCCGACCGCATCTGCCGATACCGCCCAGACGATGGGTGGCAAGCCGGTGGACATAGATGTCACGAAGAACGACGCAGGGTCCATCACCTCCATTGCCGTATCGCGTGCTCCGGCAAACGGCACGACAAGCATTTCCGGCTTTGTGATCACCTACACGCCGGCCGCCACTTTTTCCGGCACCGACACGTTCGACTATGTGGCGAATGGGCCGGGCGGCGCATCGGTGCCGGCAACGGTGACGGTGACCGTCGATCCGTTGCCGATCCCGGCGCCGCAAAATGCCGCTGCGGTCGCCGGCGAGCCCGTGATGATCAATCTCGCCAGGATGGCGGCCGGCGGACCATTCAAGGCGGCCACCCTGATAGCGGTGATGCCGGAGAATTCCGGCACGGCCGCGCTGAACGGCCTCGATCTCTCCTTCACCCCCGACGCGCGCTTCAGCGGCTCCGTGGCCGTCACCTACACGCTGACCAACGACTTCGCGACCTCGGCGCCGGCAACCGTCACGATCGCGGTGCAGCCGAGGGTCGATCCCACCACCGATCCAGAAGTCACCGGCGTGCTGGCGGCACAGGCCCAGGCGACGCAGCGCTTCGCGGCATCGCAGGTCGGCAATTTCCAGCAGCGTCTCGACAGCCTGCATGACGATGACACCACGCGACCGCTCGAAGAAGGGCTCGGCTTCGTCCAGGGCATCATGCTGGGCTACGACACCGTCTGCCGGCCGATGCAGCCCGATTGTGCCCTGCAGGCCAAACCCGATCTGAACGCTCCGTTCAAGAGCGCGTTCGGCGAAGCCGCACCGAGCAGTGGTCGCCGCACACGCTTCACCCTCTGGACGGGAGGGTCCATCACCGTCGGAAAGCGCGAAGGCGATGCCGGCTATGAATTCACCACCACCGGCCTCAGCACCGGTATCGACTATCGCCTGAACCACGACCTCACGCTCGGCATGGGGGTCGGTTACGGCCGTGACGACACCGACATCGGCGACAAAGGCAGCCGCAGCAAGGGCGAGAGCTACACGTCCATCGTCTACGCCAGCTATCACCCGGGTGACGTGTTCTTCATCGACGGTCTGGCCGGTTACCAGTGGCTGAACTTCGATTCGCTGCGCTACGTGACGCAGAACGGAAATTTCGTCACCGGCAGCCGTAACGGCGGACAGTGGCTGGCCTCGGTCTCGGCGGGCGCCAGGCTCCAGTTCGATCAGTGGCGCATCACGCCTTACGGAAGGCTGGATGTGGCGAAGGCGACGCTCGGCGGCTACACGGAAGCCGGCGATGCGCTCTACGCGCTACGCTATGGCGAACAGGACATCAGCAGCAAGACCGGCAACATCGGTGTCACGCTGGACTACAAATACCCGGTCGGCTTCGGCTCCATCACCCCGAAGCTGCGGCTCGAATACCAGCACGATTTCGAATCTCGCAGCTCGGTCACCTTGAATTATGCCGATATCTTCGCGGGCCCGGGTTTCACGGCTTCCGCCGATGGAACGGCGAGGGATCGTTTCCAGCTCGGACTTGGCCTGGACATCCAGACCATGCAGGACCTGTCGCTGCGCCTGGAATATCGCGGGCTGTTCGGCAACCGCAGCAACGCCAGCCATGGCTTCATGATCAACGCCGGCGCAAAATTCTGAGAGGCAGCTGGCAATTCGTTTGCGTTGTCGCGACCGGCAGATTTTCGGAACACACGATCGGTCCAACGGTTGGGGTTGTCTGAACCTGAAAAGGACAACGTCCGAAAGGAGACAACCATGGACCACACCAATCATGTCCGTCTCACCGCGGCTGAAATCAACTCCGCCACCCTGGCCGGCGTCACGGTCTACGGCCTGGACGATGCCAATCTCGGCGCCATCTCCCATGTCCATGGCGCCGGTCGCGAAAGCGAGGTCATCGTCGATGTCGGCGGCTTCCTCGGCATCGGCACCAAGCCGGTGGCGCTGCGGGCCAGCCAGCTCGATCTGATGCGCGACGAAGACGGCGAGGTTCATGCCGTCACCGCGTTCACCGAAGACCAGCTGAAGCAGATGCCCGAACACCACGAGCCGGATGGCGGCACGCCCTGGCCGGCATCCTGACCACGAAAGCCGTCCCTTGCGGGGGCGGTTGCTACCCTGCACGTCGGAAGAATTTGGCCGGCGGCGTCTAAAGCAGCCCTGAGCTCACCTTCGTCCCGTATTGCTGCATGATGCCGCCGCTTAAGCTTCTGCCGAAAGACAATCTGGCAGAATAGATGCGGAATCACTTGCGTCATAAAGTGGTTGTATCAATATAGGAAATAGAGCGTGTGCAACGTCGGGGGAACGATGCGATGCGTGCTAGGGCAAACCGCAATGGCATTTCGGTGCATGTGATCGCTGGCACCGATGTCGTGATGTTCGGTTTCGATGCCACTCCCGCCGCCAGGAAGGACCTGCTCGGCTTCGCCATTCACCGGGCGGAGGCGGGCGTGCCGGGTGACGGCATCTGGCTCAAGGCTTCGAAGGTGTTCGAAGCGGTTGAACCAGACCCCAGGAAGGGAGAGGTCTACCCGACCAATCTGCACCCCATGCAGAGCTTCCTCTGGGGCGACTACATCGCCGACGAGGGCCGGCGCTACACCTATACGATCTATCCAATGTACGGGCCCTTCGCGGGCCGCAAGCTCGGCGATCCGCTCGAGCTGCAGGTGCGAACCGAAGAGGAGGACGATGGCGATCACGCCGTCTACTTCAATCGCGGCGCCATCGCCTCGCAGGCCTATATGAACAGGTTCGGCACCACGCTGCGTCCGCCGGAGCCGGACAATCCGGATCATCCGCAGACCGCCTGGCTGTCGCGCGGCCTTTTTGAAGCCTTGCGGCGTTTTGTCGACGACGCCCGGCCCGGCGATCTGCTGCGCGTCGGCGCCTACGAATTCCACTACAGGCCGGTGATCGAGCTCCTGCGCGGGGCACAGAAGCGCGGGGTCGATGTCAAGATCGTCTACGAAGCCGGCACGATGAAAAAGAAAGGCGTGGTCGTCGACACCGAGGCAACGGCATCCAACAAGGAAGCGCTTGCCGAGCCATGGGCCGATTTCATGCCGGGCACACTCATCGAGCGCACGAAGCGCGCCTCCATCCCGCATAACAAGTTCATTGTGAAGGTCCGTGACGACGAGGCAATATCGGTCTGGACCGGTTCGACCAATTTTTCGCAATCGGGCTTCATCGGCCAGGCCAACACCGGGCATCTGGTGCGCGACAAGACTGTCGCTGCCAGCTTCCTCGCCTATTGGGAGATGCTGTCGACGGACCCTGTGCCGGACGACTTCAAGGCATGGACCAGCGAACATTCGCCGAACCCGGGCGCCAGCCTGCCGCTCGGCACCACCGTCATCTTCAGCCCGCGTGTCGGCGCCAAAATGCTGAAATGGTATGGCCAGCGCGCGGTCGAGCGCAAAAAGCCATGGTTCTTCACGGCCGCCTTCGGCATGAACCCGGCAACCAACACCATGCACGAACAGCTGCTGCTGCCGCAGGATCAGCTGCGTTTCGTGCTGATGGAAAAAGACGAAGACAATGTCGTGCCCGGTTTTCGCGCGGTCGATCCCAACATCTGGTTTGCCATCGGCTCGCTGCTCGGCCGCAAGAAACGCACTGACAAGAACGCGCTGGATCTGGAAAACTGGCTGGTCGAGAAACACTACAGGGCGCGCGGCAACATCTTTTACGTGCACCAGAAATTCATCCTTATCGATCCGCTCGGCGATGACCCGCTGGTGTTTGCGGGCTCGGCCAATTTCTCGGCGCCGTCGCTGTCCAGCAATGACGAGAACATGCTGCTCGTTCGCGGCGACAGCCGCGTCGCGGACATCTACCTGACCGAATTCGACCGGCTCTACCGCCACTTCCTCTATCGTGGCGCGGCGAACCGCAACACGGCGGCGGCCGTCGACAGCAACCGCTTCCTCAGCACAGACGATTCCTGGGTCGGCAAGCACTTCCAGCCGGGGTCCTATCAGTCTCGCCGGCGCGAAATGTTCGCCTGAGCCTCATCGGGTCGTCGAGGGCCTCGCCTGTCTGCGTGTCATCTGGGCGCGTGGATCGCCTGGCTGGATGGGATATGACTTCACCTCTAGGCGCTGCTGCCCGTCAGCCGAGAGTGAAGTCGGTTCACGACGAGCCTGTCACCGGATCGCGGCGAACGCGCCCGCCTGTCCTGTGCGAGGCAAGTCCCGGTTCGGATCAAAACGCAAATGGCGTCGACCCTCATGACGCCTGCACCGGCGTCGTCGGCTCCTGCGGCGGCTCCGGCTTGTGGCGGATGCGGATGCCTTTCAGCCACAGGCGCAGCGCGTGCCAATGGATCGCCGCCATCACCTTGAGCGTCAGCAGCGGATAAAGCAGCAGCCCGCGCATCAGGCCGGCGCTGTCGAACGGCGCGGCGGTGCCGGCCAGCGAAGCGTGGATCAGCGTGCCGTCCTGGTCGGCGCCGCGGATGGCCAGCGCGAAACGCTCAGCCGGCAGAAGGGTTCGGAATTCATAGTGCATGCCCATGTCCATGAATGGCGAGACATGGAAGCGCTTGTCGCAGCCATGCGCGCCGGGCTGCTTGCCGTCCTGCGCGTCGAACACATAGCTGTGCCGCTCGCCGAAGGTGTTGTGCACCTCGTAGACGATCGCCGCGAGATCGCCGTCCCGGTGATGGCAGAAATAGACGCTGATCGGGTTGAAGCCGTAGCCGAGCACGCGCGGCATGCAGAACAGGCGGATGGCGCCGCCGTCGAAGGCGATGCGGTGGTCGGCGAGGATACGCTCCACCTGCGGGCGCAGCGGCGCGCCCGAGCCGTCGCCATGGTCGCTGTCGTGGAAGCTCAGCAGGTTGCGGCGGTTATGCGAGAACAGTGCGCTGCGCGCCGCCAGGCTGGCCAGTTCGTCGAGGTCGAGCAGCATCCAGAACAGCCGGTATTGCAGCGTGTGCGGGCGCGGCCGCAGCCGGCGGTGCGACACGGTGCCGAAATAGAGCCGCGATCCGCTCACGCCGCGATCTCCCGTGGTTGCTGCATCGCCGGCCAGTTGTCCGGTAGCGTGATGCGGGACGATTGTCCTGCCACGCTCCAGGGCCGCGCCACCCCGCCCAGTGCCTCGGCGGCGGCCAGGCCCGACTGCAGCCCGTCCTCGTGGAAGCCGGAGCCGAAATGCGCGCCGCAGAACCAGGTTCCGCGCTGACCCTGCAACGTCCACAGCCGCTTCTGCGCCTCGATCGCGGCGCGGTCGAACACCGGGTGATGATAGGTCTCGCGGCGCAACACCCTCGCCTCGTCCAGCGGCTGGCGTGGGTTCAGCGTCACCAGCACTGGTTGTGCTGTCTCGAAACCCTGCAATCGGTTCATCCAGTAGGTCACGCTGGCGGCATCGTCGCCGGCACTGCCGTCGACATGGTTCCAGCTCGACCACACCGCGCGCCGGCGCGGCATGGCGCTGGTGTCGGTGTGCAGCACCGCCTCGTTGCGGCTGTAGCGGAAGGCGCCAAGCAGGGCGCGTTCTTCCGGCGAAGGGTCGGCCAGCAGCGCGAGCGCCTGATCGGCATGGGTGGCGATCAGCACCGCGTCGAAGCGCTCGCTGTGGCCGTGTCGCTCGGCGATGGTGACATGGTCGCCGTGCCGGGTGATCGCGGCAATGTCGGCGCCCAGCCGGATGCTGCCGCTGAACGCATCCGCCAGCTTGCGCACATAGGCGATGCTGCCGCCGTCCACCGTGCGCCATTGCGGCCGCCCGTTCAGCATCAGCAGGCCGTGATTGTGGAAGAAGCAGATGAAGGCGCAGGCCGGATAGCCGAGGATGGCCGAGCAGGGTGCCGACCAGATCGCACCTGCCATCGGCAGCAGGTGGTCGTCGCGGAACGCCGCGCCATAGCCGCCGCGCTGCAGATAGTCGCCCAGCGTGTGCGAGGCCGGCAGGTCGGCGAGATCGGCGGCGGCCGAGCGGTAGAAGCGCACCAGGTCGCGCAGCATCGACCAGAAGCGCGGGTTGGCGACATTGCGCTTCTGCGCGAACAGGCCGCCGAGGCCAGTGCCGGAATATTCCAGCCGGCCGGCGTCGCGCGACACCGCAAACGACATGTCAGAGGCCTTGGTCGCCACACCGAGATGCGAAAACAGTGCCGTCAGGTTGGGATAGGTCGTTTCATTGTAGACGATGAAGCCGGTATCGACCGGCACCGCCTCCGGCGCGCCTTCCACCATCACCGTGTTGGAATGGCCGCCGAGCCGCTTCTCACGTTCATAGAGCACGACCTCGTGCTCTTGCCCCAGCAGCCAGGCCGCCGAAAGGCCGGAGATGCCCGCGCCGATCACGGCGATGCGTTTTCTTGCCTGCTGCATGCTCCACCCCTGCCTGCGGCGGCCGAGGATGCGACCGTCGCAACTAGATACGTGTCGCGGGCGCATTCGGATCACGGCTGCAGCGTTTCCGTTTTTCGCGGAAACGCGGAAACGCTCCAATTCTTTGTTTTTGCGGAAGCGCTTGGGTGATCCAAATCGCACGGCCGTGCGTAATCCGGTTGGAAAGTCGACAGGAAGCAGCTTTGTGGTGATCTCTTGCCAGCCGCAGCACGCTTGGACCTATACTGCGATGTGATGGTGGAATTCGATCCAGCCCGGCTGATCACGCGCATCGCGGCAACCCAGGACCGGGCGGCCTTCGCGGCGATGTTCGAATTTTACGCCCCGCGCGTGAAGGCGATGATGATGCGCCGGGGCGCGAGCGCGGATCGGGCGGAAGATCTTGCCCAGGAAACGCTGCTCAGGCTGTGGCGCAAGGCGGGTCAGTTCGATCCCGCCCGCGCCAGTGCATCGGCCTGGGTCTATGCCATTGCCCGCAATGTCAGCGTCGACATCATCCGGCGCGAGGGTCGCGCCGCCGTCTGGCTGGAGGAACAGGACGAGCCGGACGAGGAAGACCTGAATGAGCCCGAGCAGCATCTGCTGATCGCCGAGCGTGAAGGTCTTGTCCGCTCGACTATGGCGACGCTGCCGGAAGAACAGATCCGGGTCATCCGGCTGTCGTTCTTCGACGGGCTCGCGCATTCCGAGATCGCGGAACTGCTCGGCATTCCGCTTGGCACAGTGAAGTCGCGCATCAGGCTTGCCCTGCAGCGCCTGCGCGACCGGCTTGGTGAACTGCAATGAACGACCACATCACCCATCACCCGAGCGAAGAGACGCTCGCCCTGTATGCAGCCGGTACGCTCGACCAGGCACGCGCGCTGATCGTCTCCATGCATCTTGCCCGCTGCCCGGCCTGCCGCGAAGAGGTGGCGCGCTTCGAGGCCATTGGCGGTGCCTTGCTGGAACAGGCCCCGGCGGTGGCGATGAAGGCCGATGCGCTGGAGGTTGCGCTGCGCCTCATCGAGAACGAACGCATCCTGCCGGCCGACACCGCGCAGGCCGACCCGCTCGACGACTATGAACTGGGTCCCTGGCGCTGGGTCGGGCCGGGCGTTCGCCAGCGCTCGGTGTCCGTTCCAGAGGTCGACGGCATCAAGGTCTTCATGCTGAAGGCCGCGCCCGGTACCAGGCTGCCGCATCACAAGCACGCCGGCTACGAATGGACCTGCGTGCTGGAAGGCGCCTTCGAACATGCCTTCGGCCGCTATGGACCCGGTGACTTCGACGAGGCCGACGAGACGATGGAGCACAAGCCCACCGTCTGCGAAGGCGAGCCCTGCATCTGCATCGTCGCCCTGCAGGGCAACATCCGCCTGCAGAGCCGCCTCGGCCGCCTGCTGCAGCCGCTGATCCGGCTGTGAGGGAGGTGATATGGCGGGCGATGGATCGAAATCGTCGAAGATGAGCCGGCGCGCCCTCATTCCCGTCATCCTCGACCTCGTAGCGAAGCGAAGAGTGTCGGGGATCCATTCCGGAACGCCGCAGAACCCTGGCGAGACGTTTGAGACGCCGGCAGCCCCCGCCTGCACACCGGCCCATTCCGGAGCGCCGTGCCGATGACCGTCGCGATGTTCCTGACCACACTCATCATCGTCGCACTGGCGCTGGCCGCCAGCATGACGCTGGCCTGGCTGGCGTGGCGCCGGACGAGGAATTCCGGCTGGGTCGATACGGTGTGGACCTTCAGCGTCGGCTTCGTCGGGCTGGCCGGCGCCATCCTGCCACCCACCGGTTCGGGCGCACTGGCATCACGCCGCTTCATGGTCGCGGCGTTCGCCTGCCTGTGGGCGCTGCGGCTCGGCCTGCACATCGCCCGGCGAACGCGCGGCATCACCGATGATCCGCGCTATGCCAGGCTGCTGGAGGGCTGGGGCGCGGATGCGCCGCAGCAGATGTTCCTGCTGCTGCAGAAGCAGGCCCTGGTCAGCATCCCGCTCGGCCTCGCCATGGTGCTGGCCGCCGCCAATCCGGAGCCCACGCTGCGCCTCCAGGACTGGCTCGCGGTCGTGATCATGGCGATCGCGATCGTCGGCGAGGCGACGGCCGACGCGCAACTGCGCCGCTTCGCCGCCGATCCGGCCAATCGCGGCCCAGACAGTCACAACAGGCCAGACAGTCACAACAGGAAGGTTTGCGAGGTTGGTCTGTGGCGCTGGTCGCGCCATCCCAACTATTTCTTCGAATGGCTCGGCTGGCTTGCCTATCCGCTGCTGGCCATCGGGGCATGGCAATCGGGTTGGGCGGCACTCGCCGCTCCCCTCTGCATGTACTGGCTGCTCGCCTATGTGTCCGGCGTGCCGCCGCTGGAAGAACACATGCTGGCCACGCGCGGCGACGCCTATCGTGCCTATCAGCGGCGCATCAGCACCTTCTTCCCCTTGCCTCCGGGCGTGAAAACACGGGTGACTTCATGGGACTGATCGACCGCACCGTGCAACTGGGCGAAGCGTTTCCATGGCCGGATCCCGTGCTGAGGAGCGCCATCGGCCTGCTGGTCGCCCGCACCGACCGTCGCCTCGGCCTCTCGGCGGAGGGCATCGAGCGCGAGTTCGCCGATGCTATGTCGGCCTACCCCGTCGCCATCCACACTGCCGATGCGAATGCGCAGCACTACGAGCTCCCCGAGCGCTTCTTCGGCCTGGTCCTCGGGCCGCGCCGCAAATATTCGTGCTGCCTGTTTGCCTCTTCCGAAACCACGCTCGCCGAAGCCGAGGAAATGGCGCTGAGACGCACGGCCGAACATGCCGGCCTTGGCGACGGGCAGGCGATCCTCGAGCTCGGCTGCGGCTGGGGTTCGCTGTCGCTGTGGATGGCCGAGCGCTTCAGGAATGCCCGCATCACCTCCGTGTCCAATTCGCATTCGCAGCGCGCCTTCATCGAGGCCGAGGCTGCCAGGCGCGGCCTGGGCAACCTGACGGTCGTCACCGCCGACATGAACGATTTTGCCACTGTCGGCAGGTTCGACCGTATCGTCTCGGTCGAGATGTTCGAGCATATGGCGAACTGGCGGCTGCTGCTGGCGCGGATGAAGGGCTGGCTTGTGCCGGACGGGCGCGCCTTCGTTCATGTCTTCAGCCATGCGGTTGCACCCTATCGCTTCGACAGCGACAACCCTGCCGACTGGATCGCCAGGTACTTCTTCACCGGCGGCCTCATGCCGAGCCATGGCCTGATGCGCGCTTTTCCCGAGAGCTTCACCGTGGAGCAGGAATGGCGCTGGAGCGGCGAGCACTATCGCCACACGGCCGATGCCTGGCTCGCCAATTTCGATGCCCGCTCTGGCGAGATCGACGCGATCCTGCGCGAGGTCTACGGCAGGGAAGCCGCCCTCTGGCATCGTCGCTGGCGGCTGTTCTTCCTCGCCACCTCAGGCCTGTTCGGCCATGCCGACGGCACGGCCTGGGGTGTCAGCCATTACCGGCTGGCGCCGACGCGCGGTTGAACAGCCTCACCCCGCAACCCAGCGTGCCGCCTGGTAGGCGGCCAGCGCGGTCAGGCCCGCGACGGCCGTTCCATAGGCGAGGTCGATCAGCGTGATCTGCAACGTCCAGCTGCGCAGCGTCGCATAGTTGGTGAGGTCGTAGGTGGCGTAGGCGATCAGGCCGAACAGCGCGCCATGGGCAAGCGCGGTTCCAGCCGATCCTGAGCGCAGCGCCGGCATGGCGGCGAAGACGACGAGGCCGACGGGATAGAGCAGGTAGAAGGCGAGGGCCGGCGCGATCCGCAAGTCGCTCAGCAGGATATCGCCCAGCACCGGCCGGTAGATCCGGCTGGTCATGGTGGTCAGCCAGATGGCGTCGAGTGCGCCGAACACGATCAGCGAGGCGATGTAGGCAACGATGTAGGTCACGGCGTCGTCTCCCGGTGGCTGGCGCATTTTCCGACGGCTGTGGCGTTGCCTCGGTGCACATCGGCGCATGTGCAGAAGATACGCGCCGGCCGCGCGATTGGATCAGTCATCGCCGCGCGTCGCCCGATAGGCCGCCATCGCCCGCTCCCTTGCCTGCGCGTGGTCGACGATCGGGTGCGCATAATCCTCGCCGAGATCGACGCCGCTGTCGCGCAGCACCGATGCCGGCGCCTCCCAGGGACGGTGGACGAAGCGGTCGGGCAGTTTTACCAGTTCCGGCACCCAGCGCCGCACATAGTCGCCCTGCGGGTCGAATTTCTCGCCCTGCAGCACGGGGTTGAAGATGCGGAAATAGGGCGCGGCATCGGCGCCCGACCCGGCCACCCATTGCCAGCTGGCGGGGTTGTTGGCGGCATCGGCATCGACCAGCGTGTCCCAGAACCATGCCTCGCCGTCGCGCCAGTCGATCAGCAGGTCCTTGATCAGGAAGGAGGCGGCGATCATGCGCACGCGATTGTGCATATAGCCGGTCTGCCACAGCTCGCGCATGCCGGCGTCGACGATCGGATAGCCGGTCCGTCCGCGCTGCCAGGCCTGCAGCGCCGCCGGTGTGCTGCGCCATGTGAAGGCGTCGAATTCCGGACGGAAGTTCTCGCGGTGCAATGCCTGGCGATGAAAGAGCAGGTGGTAGCAGAATTCGCGCCAGGCCAGTTCCCTGGCGAAGCTCTCGGCGCCGCGACCCCGTCTGCGCCGCAACGCGGCCATGATCCGGAACGGTGTGATCTCGCCATGCGCGAGATGCGGCGACAGGCCGGAGGTGGCGTCTTCGGCTGGCCTGTCGCGCCCTTCTGCGTAGCTGGCCAGGCGTTCGTCCAGGAACGTCTCCAGCCGCTGCAGCGCGCCGTCCTCGCCGGGCTGCCAGCGCTCGGCCAGCCCGCCAGCCCAGTCCGGCGTCGGCAGCAGTCCGAGCGCGTCGAGCGGTTCGGAGGCCAGCGTCGTGCCGCAACGGGCGAGATGCTTCGGCGCGTCGACCGGGTCGCGCGGCTCGCCGTCCGCCAGCAGCCTTTTGTGGAAGGGCGTGAACACCTTGTAGAAATCGCCCGATTGCGTGGCCACGCGCGACGGTTCATGCAGCAGGAAACCGTCGAAGCTCTCCGCCTGCAGGGCGTCGGTGCGCAGGCGGCTCTTCAGCGCCGCGTCGACTGCCATTCCGGCCGGATGATAGCGGCGGTTCCAGAAAATCGTGTCGGCGCCGCTCGCCTTGATGGTGTCCGCCACGATGCTGTCGGTTGCGCCGGCCCGCAGCAGCAGCCGGTTGCCGAGCGTCTCGATCGCCTTGCCGAGCGCGGCCAGCGAGTGATGCAGCCACCAGCGGCTGGCGCCGCCCGCCGGCCTTGCATCCGCACCCGTTTCGTCGAGGATGAACAGCGGGATGACCGGCCTGCCGGTGTCAGCGGCGGCGGCAAGCGCCTTGTTGTCCGAAATCCGCAGGTCGTTGCGGAATAGCACGATGATGGGACTGCCGGTCATGAGGTCATCTGGCCGCGGTCCATGACACGTCCTTGCAGATCAGTTTGCCGACGAAACAGCCGCGGGTGATCAGGCCACCCTTTCGCGGCGTCAGCACGATCGAATAGTTCAGCTTGCGTTTGGCATCGTAGGCCGTGCCCGAGAAGCTGCCTGCCGCGTCCGGCGTCAGCGACATCACCAGCCGGTCGCCGGCTGCCTCGCCCTTGCTGGTGTCGCCGATCCACAGATTGGTGGCACAGACTTTGTCGCCGCAGGGTGCTATGCGCACCAGCGCGTTGCCGTCGCCTCGCTTCCATTTGCCCTCGATCCCGTCGGCCGTGGCCGTTCCGCAAGCCATGGCCAACGCCAAGGTCGATACGACAAGTGCGCGCATGTCCATCCCCCTCGCAAGCCCCGGTTCTCGCAAAGCAAAGGGGGTACGTCGGGAGCGCGCCGCCGGATCACCCGAAATCGCGGAAACCTGACAAAAACTGCCGGAAGCCTTTTCGGCAACCGGTTCGCCCGTTGCCGCGATTTCGATGGAAGCTCGCCCCATGCCGTTACAGTGCATCGATCCAGCTGGTCAGCGCGGCGTTCACGTCATCCCTGCGGTCCTGCATGATCCAGTGTCCGGCATTCGCCCATACGTCCACTTTCGATTTGGCGTTGCCGAACCATGGCCGCATGCGTTTGGCCTGCGCGGGATCGAGGCACAGGTGGTAGACAGGCACGGTCAGCCTCTTGCAGAAGTCTGCGCTTGGCTCCCTGGTGCCCACCTGGCCGGCGTCGGTAAACAGTGGCGCCCAGGATTCGCGCACGACATGGGCCGGCGTGCCCTGCGCGCGCCGTGCATGCCAGCGTTTCAGGGCCGGATCGGTCGTGGCATCATAGGCCAGCCTGAACAGTGCGGACGCCGTGGCGGCCGGATCTGCTGTTGTTCTCAGCGTCTCCGTGGCTTTGTCGAACAGCTTCGCCGCGTCGCCGTCAAAACCCAGTGCCCCGTCGACGGAGATGACGGCGCTGACCAGGTCGGGCCTTTTCGCGGCCAGGCGGGCGGCGATCTGGCCGCCCATCGAGTGCCCGGCGACGATGAATGTCTGGCCGGGATAGCGGGTCGAGATCAGTGCCTCGATGTCGCTGGCGTAGTCGTCGGGCGTATAGGCGCCCTGCGGCATCACTTCGGAGCGGCCATGCCCGCGCAGGTCGGGGGCGACGACGCGGTAGCGGCTTTCGAGCACCGGCAGCTGGAAGCTCCAGTCGTGGGAATCGCAGGTCCAGCCATGCAGCAGCATCAGGTTCCGGCCTTTGCCGGCCTCGGTGTAGAAAAGCTTCGCCGTCGCGGCAGCGCCGGTGGCCCGGGCAGAGGCAGGGGCCGCGGCCACGACGGCGGCGGCACCTGCGAGTTTCAGCAGGCCGCGCCGCGAGAGATCGAACTGGTTCATGGAAATCCTCTTTGCAAGGCTTGCGCCCGCAAGGTCGCGCCGCAAGTTGCATCCTAGATATCCAACGTATATCTAGGATCAAGAATGCACTTTCTGGTGCGTAGATATACGGGAGGCTATCGCCATGGCGGTTGATCCGGTGTTTTTTGCCGACTGCGCGGCGCGCTCCTTTTTCGATCAGGTCGCCAACAAATGGTCGGTGATGATCCTCACCGTGCTGATCGAAAAGCCGACCCGCTTCAACGAGTTCAGGCGCAGGCTGGAAGGCATCACCCACAAGGCGCTGACGCAGGCATTGCGGCGCCTGGAACGCAACGGGTTGATCGCGCGCAGGGTGTTCCCGACCTCGCCGGTGTCGGTCGAATATTCGATCACCGATCTCGGCCGCACGCTGCAGGTCCCGCTCGGCGCTGCCTTCGACTGGGCGATTGGCCACCTGCACGAGATCGAGCTGGCCCAGGAAGCCTATGACGGCAGGAGTCTGTGACGCGCGGGATCGTCGATGGGAGCCTTCCTCTCCCCGTTCACGGGGAGAGGGTGCCGGCAGGCGGGTGAGGGGCAGCGTGGACAGTCGAGGGGTGGCGGGCCGCCGCATAGAGATGCGACGGGTTTGTCCGCCTAGGGCGCCGCGTCCGCGATCTGCTTCAGCAGCTTCATGAAATCGCTGGTCTTGATGCCCTTGGGCGTCTGCTTCAGATCCACCATCTGCACCACCACCAGTTTCCTGGCCGGCACATAGGCGATGATCTGGCCACCGAAGCCGGCGGCATAGGCTGCACCCGGCCCCCACTGTTCGGCCGGTAGCACCCACCACATGTAGCCGTAGCCCTGCCGCCCGCGCTTCGTCCATGAGTAGGCCGTCGTCGAGTCTTTCACCCAGGCGGCGGGCACGATCTGCTTGCCGGCCCATGTCCCGCCATTGAGGTAGAGCTGGCCGAAGCGGGCGGCATCGCGGGCACTGAGGCTGAACGGATAGGCCGGATGTTCGGAGGAAGCCTCGGTCACATAGTGACCGTCGCCGGGCACATAGTCTTCCATGCCGATCGGCCGGGCGATCTGCGTCTCGAAGCTCTGGAAGATGTCCTCGCCGGTCAGCTTGCGATAGATCGAGCCCAGCGCGTTGAAATCCCAGTTGTTGTAGAACCAGAACGACCCCGGCGCGTGGCTGCCGCGCTCCGGCCGCTTGCGTTTCATGTCCTTGGTTTCATGCGCCGCCGGATGGTAGATGCCCGAGCGCGCCGTCAGGAGGTCGCGCACCGTCGCCGTCTTCTCGATGTCGGTCAGGCCGGGCGCCTTGTCGTCGATCCCGAGACTGGCCAGGCTTTTCGTAAGGTCGATGCGCCCTTCTGAAACCGCGATGCCGTAGAGTGCGCTGAGCAGGCTCTTGCGCACCGAGGCGACGTTGATCTTGGCGCTCACATCGCCCCAGCTGGCAACCGTCTTGCCGTCCCGCACGATCAGGAAGGCCGCCGGCTTCAGCGCCTTCGAAGCCTCCTCGACCGCCTGAAGCCCCTGCATCGACCAGCCGCTGGCTTTCGGGTCCGCCGTCGGCCATGGCTCCGCAGCGGCCACGCCGTGCATGAACAGGACAACGACAAAGGTGAACATCCAGCCGGGAAGTCGCATGCGCATGCTCCAATCGGGACCGGATTTGCTTTGGACAATCCGGTAAATTTTTGACCGCGCGCAACTGCGGCTTGTCGCGTCGGGAATCCTCGCGACTACGTTGGTGAATTGAACTATCTGTTCTTGCGCATCGCGTTACAGCTTCGGGGGAACGAGTGGCCGAATCCCTGTCTCTTGAACTTGAGATCCTGCGCGTCGGTGAGCAGATGCTTTACAAGGTCACTGTCTTCGACGCCCTCGGACAGGAGACAGAAGGTTCGGGCTGGATTGTTGCCCGGAACCCGGACCGCACCGAAGCTGCCACGGCCGAGGCGGAAACCACGGCCTCGCAATGGTGCCGGCAGCGCGGCATCGTCACTTACGACCTGATCGACAAAAGAAACTATGATCCCTGGCCCCCGCGCTGACCTTGAGGGTCTTTGGGAAGCACCCGCCACCCACGGTGATATTACCGCCTTGCCGCTTCAGCGGCCTAAAGCGCGGCCTGCCGGAACACCTCCGCTACCCAGTCCAGGAAAACCCGCAGGCGTGGCGCGACCTGCCGGTTCTGCGGGTAGAGCGCCGACAGCGGCGTCGGCGGCGGCGGCGTTGCCTTGAGGACCTCGACCAGCGCGCCGCTCGACAGATCCTGCGTGAAGCGATAGCGCGGCGCCTGGATCAGGCCGAGGCCGAGCCGCGCCAGGCCCGCCGCCGTATCGGAATTGTTGCTCGTCACGCGGCTGGGCAGCACGATCTTGCGCACGCTGCCCTCGACCGTGAACTCCAGCGGCATCACCTCGCCGGTGCGCGACGACACGAAGCCCGCCATGCTATGCCCGTCGAGGTCGTCCGGACTTCGCGGCGTGCCGTGCTGTGCCAGATAGGCCGGGCTCGCGCAGGTGATCTCCTCGATCGTGCCCAGCCGCCGCAGGATCATGCCGCTGCTCGCCGGCTCGCCTGCCCGGATCGCGCAATGGATGCCTTCCCGCACCAGGTCGACCAGCCGGTCGCCTTGTCCCAGATGCAGGTCGATCAGCGGATAGCGCGCCAGGAACTCCGGCAAGCGCGGCAGAAGGAAGGTGTGGGTCAACAGGCCGGGCGCATCCACCCGCAGCTGCCCGCGCGGCTGGCCGCCGCGCAGGTCGCTTTCGGCCTCGTCGAGCCGGGCGAGGATGTCCAGGCAGCGCCGGTAATAATCCTCCCCGTCCGGTGTCGGTGCCACATGCCGCGTCGTCCGTTCCAGCAGGCGGGTGCCGAGATTGGTTTCCAGGCTTTTCAGGGCCTCTGTGGCGGTGGAGCGCGGCAGGCCGAGATCCGCCGCCGCTGCCGTGAAGCTGCGCCGTTCCACCACCTGCACGAACAGGCGCATCTGCTCGAGGCGATCCATCTGGCGTCGAGACCTCGCAAAGCGGCTCATGGGAGCCGTCCATGATTGTTCAGAATATCCGAATAGTGATGGCGGGAGAAGGACGATTATCCCGAACGTTGCGATCGCTATCTCCTGACCACAACACAGGAGATCGCATCATGGAAAAACAACGTGTCGCCATCGTCACCGGCGCATCGAGAGGCATCGGCGCCGCCATGGCGCAACGGCTCGCCCAGGATGGTTTCGCCGTCGTCGTCAACTATGCGCGGGGCCGCGAGGAGGCTGAACAGGTCGTCGCCGCCATCGAAGCGCAAGGCGGCCATGCCGTCGCCGTCCAGGCCGATATCGGCGAAACGTCCGGCGCTGCGACGCTGTTCGATACTGCCGAACAGGCATTCGGTGGCGTCGACGTTCTCGTCAACAATGCCGGCACCATGAAACTCGGTGCGCTCGCCGACGTCGCGGATGCTGATTTCGACCGCCAGGTCGCGCTCAATCTCGGTGGCGTCTTCCGCGGCATGCGCGAAGCGGCGCGACGGCTGCGCGATGGCGGCCGCATCATCTCCTTTTCGTCCAGCGTCGTCGGCCTCTACCAGCCGGGCTACGGCGTCTATGCCGCCACCAAGGCGGCGGTCGAGGCCATGACCCACATTCTCGCCAAAGAGCTCGGGCCCCGCGGCATCACCGTCAATGCGGTTGCGCCCGGTCCGGTCGAGACGCGGTTTTTCCTCGAGGGCAAGAGCGACGAGCAGGTTCGCGCCATCAAAGCCATGAACCCGCTAAAGCGGCTGGGCCAACCTGAGGATATCGCCGGCGTCGTCGCCTTCCTGGCCTCGCCCGAAGGCGGCTGGGTCAACGGCCAGGTCATCCGCGCCAATGGCGGCGTCATCTGAGCCGCTTCACTCAAAGCTGGAGAAACCGATATGCCCTTCGCCAACATCAAGGTGCCGCAAGCCGCCCTGTCGAAAGCCCAGAAGCAGGAGATCGTCCACCGCGTCACCGCCTTGTTCGTCGACTATTTCAGCGAGGCCGCGCGCCCGCACACGATGGTGCTGATCGAGGAAGTGCCGGACGGCGGCTACGGTCGCGCCGACGAGGTCTTTGTCGTGCCTGAGGCCTATCGGGCGAAAGACTAGAGCGGACGGTGCGTTCCGTGCGCCGCATTTTGGCGCGATCGGATTGCGGATTGGCGTCGTTCGCCAGTGTATGAAGCGCTGCTCCTCCATAACTTGCTCCGCATCAACAGGAGCATGACATGTCAAACACCGTCTTCATCACCGGCACATCGAGCGGGCTTGGCCGTGCCACGGCCAGGCTGTTCCAGGCACGGGGCTGGAACGTCGTCGCGACGATGCGCCGGCCCGAGCATGAGAACGAACTCGACCGGCTCGACAACACGCTGGTCACCCGCCTCGATGTTCAGGACAACGCCTCCATCCATGCCGCGGTGGATGCCGGCCTCGATCGCTTCGGCCGCATCGATGCGCTGATCAACAATGCCGGCTACGGCACCTATGGCCCGCTTGAGGCGACGTCGCAGGAAAAGATCGCGCGCCAGTTCGATGTCAACGTGCTTGGCCTGATCGCGACCACCAAGGCGCTGCTGCCGCATTTCCGCACCAACCGCGGCGGCACCATCGTCAACGTGTCGTCGATCGGTGGCCGCATCACCTTCCCGCTCAACAGCCTCTACCACGGCACCAAATTCGCCGTGGAAGGCCTGTCCGAGGCACTGCAATACGAACTCGCGCCGCTCGGCATCGAGGTGAAGATCGTGCAGCCGGGCGGCATCGACACCGATTTCGGCGGCCGCTCGCTCGACGTCAGCAACGATCCCGGGCTCGTCGAATACCAGCCACTGGTGCAGAAGGCCATCGAGGTGCTCGGCCCGATGATGGCGCAGGGCTCGTCGCCCGAGCGCATCGCCGAGGTCGTCTACGCCGCGACGGCCGACAAGACCGGTCAGCTGCGCTGGGAAGCCGGCGCGGATGCGGTGGCCCTTCTGGCGGAGCGCCGTGCCAGCAGCGATGCGGCATTCTTCTCCGGCATGAAGGCCCGCTTCAGCATCGAAGGCGCGAAGTGATGGACACGCGGCGCGCCTTGGTGGTCTAACGCTGCCATGCACAGCTACGCCCTCAACACCACATCGCAGTCGCTGCTGCGCGATCTCGGCGTGGTGCCGGCCAATGTGCTGCGCCGCGCCGGGCTGGCGGACGATCTCATGCGGCAGCCGTCGGTACGCCTGTCTTCGCAGGACTATTACCGCCTCTGGCACGGCATCGAGGATGAGATGCAGGATGCACTCCTGCCCATCCGCTTCTGCGAGGTGGTCCGGGCGGAGTCCTTCTCGCCGCCTCTGTTTGCCGCGCTGTGCAGCCCGAACCTCATCGTGGCCGCGCAGCGCATCGCCAGATACAAGGCGCTCGTCGCGCCGATCCGGCTCGATGTCCTCGAAAAGGGTGACGTCACCACCATGGAATTCACCTGGCTCGACGCGCCGCTGACACCACCGGTCTCGCTGGTGGTGATGGAGCTGCTGTTCTGTGTGGCATTGGTGCGCATGGGCACACGCGAAACAATCCGGCCACTCGATGTTTCGACCACCGTGCTGCCGTCACCGCTCGCACCCTATGAAGCGTTCCTAGGGGTCGGCATGAAATGCGGCGCCGGCCATGCCGTGACCTTTGCGACGGCGGATGCGAGGCGACCCTTCCTCACCTCGAACGAACAATTGTGGGCGGCTTTCGAGCCGGAGCTGCGCCGGCGCCTGTCCGATCTCGACATGCCGGTGACGACGACCAGGCGTGTTCGCTCCGCCCTGCTCGAAGGGCTGCCCAGTGGTCTCGTCTCGATGGAGGCGATCGGCCGCAAGCTTGCCATGAGCAAGCGTACGTTGCAGCGTCGGGTCGAGGCGGAAGGCACCAGCTACCAGCAGATCCTCAACGAAACGCGCGAGGCGCTGGCACGCCACTATCTCGAAAAGACCACGCTCCCGGCCGCCGAGATCGCCTTCCTGCTCGGCTTCGACGAGCCGAACTCCTTCTACCGCGCCTTCAGGAGCTGGACCGGTACGACGCCCGAGCGCGTCAGGCAGGAAGGTCCGGCCTGATTGGCGATGCGCTATGGAATGTCAAACCTCACGTTGCGGCCTTCGCGTGTCAGCTCGTCGGCATAGTCTTTCATGGCTTGCGGAAAGATCTGCGCAAATTGTTGGTCGGTATCGCCGTCACCCAGGCTCAGACAGATCGTGCGCTGACCTTCCTGCCGAAGGCGCAGCATGTGGCTGACGCTGTTCTTGTGGCGCTTCATGCGATACGTGGTCGTCATTTCGGATCGGTCGAAGACTGCCAGAAACGGGCGCCGCGCAATTTCAACGGATACGGGCTATTGGAAATCCGCGCGTGAGTGCCCAGATCCATTCGATGGTCGACCTCATCGGCATTCTGCTGGATTTCCTAGGCACGTTCTTCGGAGAGTGGATTAACAGACGAAACGGCTTGCGTATGATCGCCATTGCGCTGGTGATCTCCTATTACTCTTACAAGTTCTATCGGCTTGTCTGATCGTCTTCCAAAAACAGGAGAACCCTATCGTGTCCCCAACCCTGATCCGTGCCGACGCGTTCGGTGCGCCGGTGGCGGTCAGCAGGCCGACGAGCGAGCCGGCAGCTCTTTTCAGGACCGCGGCCGATCAGGAGATCCCGGTCGGCTCCACCGGTTTCTGGGAATGCACGCCGGGCCGCTTCCGTCGTCAGGTGCCGCAGGCAGAATACAGCTATTTCATCTCGGGCCAGGGCAGCTTCACCCCGGATGGCGGCGAACCGATCCCGTTCCGTGCCGGCGACGCGATCTATTTCGCCGCCAACACGGAAGGCGAATGGAACATCATCGAGACGGTTCGCAAGACCTATCTGATCTTCCCCTGAGTGCCGCCAGGAGCCCTGTCGCCTCCGGCTTGTCGATCGGCCATCCGATCCTTGTGCGGATGGCAGGGCAAGGCACCAATCGTTTGGTCCACGGCGCAATGCCGGGCAAGGTGCCGCAAAAAAGCCCAAGCTGGGGCGAACACGAATTCCGGCAGGTCGCGCATGCTGGGGAAGGGCGCCGCAACATCTGCAGCAATGGGAGGCGAAGGGGAGCCGTGGCGTGTTATCAGAGCCCGGCTGGAAAGGAACGAAGATGCGCATAGTTACCACGATCGGGCTGCTGCTTGCCATGAGCGCCGTCGCCCAGGCCGAAACGATTTTCTACGGCTCACGCGCCGGCGAGGAAGTGACGATAACCGACAAGTCGAACATCGACTCTGTCGACGCCAGGATCGCCGCCAAACTCACCAAGGCCAACGCCATCGCCTACTGCCGCGAATATGTGCAGAAGGTCACGCGCAAATGCGTGTCCGACACCATGAAGACCGAACTGCAGCCGGAAATCACCGCCAATTGCGAAACCGGCGCGTTCAAGACCTTCTATGGACAGGACTACCGGTTCAAGGGCAGGAACCCGGACTATGACGCGGCCGGAACCGCGACAGAATTCCTGCTGGTCGAGGCCGACGGGAAGGAGCCGTTGGACGGTTCCAGCGCGTCCGGTTACGACGTTGCACTCGGGCAGTTCAAGGCGCTGTGCCCCGACCGGGTGAACTGACGCAACAGGCGCGAAGGCCAGCTGATTCCGGCAGGACGTTGGTCGGCAGGCGGCCGATCACCACCGCGAGCATTCTCACGTCACGGCCGAACGTGCCGTCATGATCTGTGCCGGCCATGACATCTGCTGGCTTCCGGCGATGAGCGTGCAATCCTGCGTTCCGATCATCGCGAACATGAACTCCATCGTCAGCGGATTGGTGGGCAGCAGCCAGTATCTGCCCCGCTTCTCGTAGAGGTCGGCGTCGGCGGCAAAGCAGAACGTGCCGCGGTTTGCCTGCCGGCTTTGCGGTTCGAGGAACAGCAGCCATTCGGGCACCGGCTGCCCCGAGCGGAACGACTGCACGTGTCTGAGGTCGGCGAGCTCATGCTGCTCGCATGTGACCTGGTCGCGACTTGGTTCGGAGGGGGCCATGGTGCTGCTCGTTTTGCTCCCGGAGGTAGCAGTCCGATGCGGTTTCACAAATACGGCAGATGACGTATTTTGACGGACCGCGGGGAGCGTGACGAGGGCACGATCAGGCGATGTCTGGTGGCTCCATCGGCGCGCCGGCGCCGGAATGAACAACGATGGTTGTCGTCATGCATACTAGTATACATCCATATAAATTCACGGATGCTGTATGCGTTTTGTAATATGAAAACGGGTTGACAAATATTGAAATTTATTTCGTATTTTGGATTTTCTTGATCGATTTGTCGGCGATTTTTGTCGATTTACATCGTCGTCGGTTCTGCAATAGATGAGACACGATTGGGGCGCGTGTCATGAAGCCGGAAAAGTATTCCCAGCACATGCTGGGTCTCATGCGGATCGTTTGCGGTCTGACCTATCTGTACTGCAGCATCCCCACGCTCGTGCATCCGCCCGTCGCTACGGACCATCCGGCATTCCTGATCTATTGGGCTTCGCGCTGGGTGCAGATATTCGCCGGCGCGCTGATCCTCGTCGGCCTGTTCACGCGCGTCGCCGCATTCGTCCTCTCGGTCAATTTCCTCGTCATGTTTCCCTACTGGTATCAGTCTGGTTTCTATTGGCCGACGACGGAGGCGACCGGCTTCCTGCTGGCGAGCGTCGTCTGCATGTATCTCGTCACCGCCGGTGCCGGGCGCTGGAGCCTGGATGCACTCCGGGCCGAGCTGGCAAGTCACCTGCAGCCGAGATAGCTTCGGGCGCGCAATCCGCGCCGACAAGCCCGGCGATTTCTTCGTCTGCCCGATTGTGTTATACGGGAACGGTCAGGCAGCGCTCCGCGGGGAAGCATGGGCGTACCATCGGGCAGCGACGAGTGGTTGATCGAGGAACTCGTGCGGGCGGCGGACAATCTCGCCGCGCTGTCTCCGCATGACATTGCCATCCTGTTGCGCCGCGCCGCCCTGCAGCTGCAGATCAGGCCGACGGCAGTCGACGTCGACAAGGCGCTGCAGAGCATGATGGACCGTCTGGACAGTGCCTATGACGCGCAGCTGCAGGCAAAATAGCGCGAGTTTCAGCCGGCAGTGGATATGCCTGGCCGTCGAAGTCGTCGCGCCGGAAGCCGAGATCCTGCAGGTCCCTGTCAGCGAGTAGCTCCAGGCGGCTGCGCTGTCTTGCTCGGTGTCGATGGCACCAGTCCAGGACCCGCTGCAGGTATCGTCGCCTCGTTCTCATCGAGCCGTCCACATGTATCGGGACAACGGGTTTTCGGGTGAGCCGGGACGCATCACAGGATTTCATGGACTTCATATTCGACGCCGCCCGGGCACCTGCCGCCCGTGGCGACCGAGACGATCCGGTTCAGCCATTGATGGGCCGGTGCCGCGGTTTCGAAACAGGGTGTGGTGCGCAGGTAGTATTCGCTGGCATCGACGGCTTCGTTGCGGCGCAGCCGCTCGTCGACCTCTGGCGATGCATGCCGAATGCCGCGATAGGTCATCAGCACCAGGCCGCCATCATCGGCCACCAGCAGCAGCCTGACATCCTGCTGGAACGTGCCGTCCGGGCGGCGAGCAGCAGGTCGGAACCGATCAGCGGCGACACCTCGCCGCGAATACGGTCGCCACGGAAATGCCCGCCCGCGACGGGAAAGATGCGCCGGCCGCCGGCCGGCGTCTGCCCGAGATCCAACGTGGGATGGAGCGCGATGAAAAGCGTGAACAGATGTCGTGATTGCAGCGACATGGCCGATCTCCTATTTTCCGGTTTCGGCTGACATCTGTGCCCGGGCGGTTCATTTTCAAAACGCGCATTGCTTGTCTGCCTCACAAGAGAAACTGATCATGCGGCCATCGTTGGAATCCCTGCGAGTGCTTGAAGCCTGCGTATCGGCCGGCAGTTTTGCCCGTGCGGCCGAACGCCTGTTCCTGACGCCGGCGGCGGTCAGCCTGCGCATCCGCACCCTCGAGGCCGAACTTGGCCAGCCGCTTTTCGAACGTGTCGGCCGCCGCGTCGTGCCGACCGCTGCGGCTTCCGTTCTGGCTGGCCGGGTTCATGAGGCATTGTCCGGCATCGCCGATGCGCTCGCCGAATTCCAGGCCGCGACACCGCCGCTTCGCCTGACGGCGCCGCCGACATTTGCCTCGCGCTGGCTCGCCCCGCGTCTGGCGCGCTATGTGTCCCCGGTGCCGTCCAGCATCGAGATCGATGTCTCTGCCGATGTGCGCGACACCCACGACTTCGACGTCGCGATCCGCACCGGCCGTGGCGGCTGGGCCGGGCTCGACGAATACCGGCTCACGCCGGTCGATGTGACGCCGATGCTGGCGCCGTCACTGCTTGGCCCGCGCGTGCTGGATGACGCACGCGCGCTGGCCGATTTCGAACTGCTGCCGCACCCCGACTGGCAGCGGTGGTTTGCGGCGGCCCGCTGTGAAACGCCCGCGGACCTGCACTTCGCGTCGGTCGATTATCCGACGCATGAGCTCGACGCCAATGCCGCCGTCGCCGGGCTGGGCGTGGCGTTGCTGTCGCCCTCCCTGTTCCAGCCGCTTCTTGCCTCGGGGCAGCTGATTGCGCCCTTCTCCTGTGTGTTGAGCGGTCCGGCCTGGCATTTTGCGCTGATGCGCGCCGATGACGTTCGCCTCGCGCCCCGTCAGCTTTGTGCCTGGCTGCACGAGCAGGCCCAGGAAACCGCCTGACAGACGATTGCCTTGCAGCCACCCGGTTCGGGGCTGTGCGAGATGGTGGAGGCCAGCTCGGGGCATCCGAAAACGATGTTGCGGTTGTGCCACGTCGTCTGCCGATTCCGCGACGGAAGGCTTTGGCTGTCGGCGGCTGGCCGCGAACCCGAATGAGTCAATGAAATCATCAGGCTTGCTGCGCAGCAGGTGGTGTGTGGCAAGGATCGGAGCGTGACTCCGACCGGTTGTCTGGATTCATTCTAAATCATTGTGGTTGCACGGCGATTTCGATTTGGTAGTGGATTGCCCCGTATCCGATGGGGACGCCTGCAGGGTTGCAGGCGTATCGAGCGTGGCAATTGATCGAACCGGGACAGTCGAGACTGCGAACCGCTTTGCGCGCGGCGTTGTTCTCTTGCCTTGTGAAGCGCCGCGATCATGAGCGCCACGCTCACCAGCATTTTCCTCAGCAACCGCAAATCCATCATGTGGAGCGTGATGCGCATCGTGCGTGATCCGCAGGTGGCGGAGGATGTCGCCCAGGAAACCTATATGCGGGCCAGCAAGGTGGCCGAAACCGGAACCATCGACCACGTCGAGGCCTTCCTCTTCCAGACCGCGCGCAATCTGGCGATCAATCACAAGCGGCGCCAGGACATGCGCGGCCGGGTCGAACGGGACGACATATCGGAGACGGATCTGGCCAACATCGCTTCGGCAAGTCCGTCCCAGGAGGCTGACCTCATCCATCGGCAGCGCCTGCAGTGTCTCAGGGAAGCCGTGGCGCGGTTGCCGCAGCGGGCGCGTACTGTCTGGGTCCTGAGCCGCATCGAGAAATGGCCCTATCCGAAGATCGCAGAGCATCTTGGCGTCTCGCCGGGAACGGTCTTCAACGATCTCAAGCTGGCGCACGCGCACTGCATCGACGCGCTGGCGAAGATCGATCGCGGCTGATGTCTTTCCGATTGTGGGGTGCGCTCCCGGGCGACCCGGTAGCGATTTTTGTGAGATTCCGGCTGGCCGGGTGTCTCAGGTATAAGGCGGCTTTCATGCCGGATCGGGCTCATCTGAGTGGAACGCGATAAACCAGGACGCAACGACAACGAGCAGGGCTTCGTGCATCCCGACCCGGTCATGGATGCCGCCCTGGATTGGTTTTTGCTGCTGCAGGCCACGCCGCAGGATGCCGCGCTGCGAGCGGATTTCGAGGCCTGGCGCCAGGCTGATGCCATGCATGCCAAGGCCTTCGCTGTCGTTTCAGGCGCCTGGGATGTTCCCGAGATGGACCTTGTCGCCAGGGACATCGCCTCTCGCGTCGATCGGTCCCGGCAGGCGCCTGTTGCCGCGCCGCGGGCGCGCAGCAGGAGGTGGGTCGGGGCAGCGATGGCGCTGGCGGCCGTGCTGCTGCTCGCTGTCGGTATCCAGCAATATCCAACGCTCATGCTGCAATGGCAGGCGGACTACATCACCGCCACCGGCGCGCGCGACGTGGTCACGTTGCCGGATGGCTCCGTCATGACACTGAACACCGGCTCGGCCGTCACGGTGGATTTCGAAGGGCGCAAGCGCTCGGTCACCTTGCTCCGGGGCGAGGCCTATTTCGATGTCGTTCCGGATGCGTTGCGCCCATTCAGGGTTGCCGCGGCATTCTCGGAAGTCGAGGTGAAGGGTACCGCCTTTTCCGTACTGAGGGACAGCGAAGAGGACACGGTCGTTCTGGAACGTGGCCATGTCGATGTCACCCGGCTGACGGAACGGGGGGACACGGCGTCGCTCGAACCCGGCGAAAGCATCACCGCGACCGCGACCGCGCTTTCCGCCGTCAGGAAGACGGATACCGCCACATCGCTTGCCTGGCTGCAGGGCCGGCTGGTCTTCCAGGACCAGCCCTTCGGTACGGTGCTGAAGCAGCTCGGCCGCTACTATGGTCATTCGATCGTCGTTACCGATGGCAGGCTCGAAGGGCTGCGGGTCAACGGCAATTACCGCCTCGACGATCCCGAGCGCATCGTGCGCTCGCTGGCCACCGCCACGGGTGCGGCCGTGACCCGTCTCCCGGGTGGAATTTTAATCCTGCATTAAAAACTCAACTTTTTTTGTGAGATTTGCACCGCCCGATTGTCAGGTGTGTATGGGCCGGCAAATCTTGGGTGCGCGCCGGCCCGATCGAGACAGTATCGGGACAAGTGGGGCGTCGATGAACCGGGGTGCGTGGGCTTCTTCTAGGGCGATTGATGGTAAGGTGGGCGGCAGCAGGCGGCGTCTTTTCTCGATCCTGATCGCGTCGACGGTTCTTGCCGGCGGCGTTTTTGGTCCGGTCGTGGCGCATCTGCAGCAGGCCGTCGCGCAGACCGTCAATTTCAACATCCCGGCCCAGCCGCTTTCTTCCGCGATCGCCGCCTTCATCAAGGCAACGGGCTGGGAGGTAGGCTTCACCACCCAGGCTGTCAGCGGCAAGCGCTCGGCGCCGGTGCGTGGTGCGATGTCGCCGGCACAGGCGCTGCGCACGCTGCTGGAGGGCACCGGCGTCGCCGCGCGGATTTCCGGGCCATCCACCGCGGCGCTGACAGCGGGCGAAGCCGCTGAAGTCGCCGGCGGCGACACGGTTGCGGTCGGCAGTGCCACCCTGCTGGAAAAGATCACGCTTGTCGGGGTGGGAACGGCTGCAGCCTTGCAGCAGGACGGCCTTGCCAGGGATGGCTACCGGCCCGCGACGTTGTCGTCGCTCGGTCCGCTCGGCCAGACACCCATCCGCGACACGCCGTTTTCCGTCAGCGTCGCGCCTCGCGAGCTGATCCAGAACATCCAGGCGCAGTCGCCGGAGGACATCTATCGCGTGCTGCCGACGGTGCGCAGCCAGACGCCGCAGATCTCCGGCTGGGCGCCGATGGCCAATCTGCGCGGCTTCACCACCTACGACACCGCCGAGGACGGCTTCCGTCGCTCCTACAGTCACGGCACCATGCTGGAGGACAAGGAGCGGACCGAGGTGCTGTCCGGCCTTTCCGGCTTCCTCTATGGTGCTGCCTCGCCGGCCGGCATGATCAACTATGTCTACAAGCGCCCGACCGCCGAGCGTTTCGGCAGTGTCACAGCCGGCACCTATGGTGCGGGGCAGGCCTTTGTCCACGGCGATTTCGGCGGGCCGATCGATGCCGAAGGCAGGATGGGCTATCGCTTCAACATCGTCAGGGCGGGCGGCAGCACTGCAATCGACGATCAGCGCACCGACCGCTTCCTGGCCAGCGGCGCCTTCGACTGGAACATCACCGAGAAGCTGAAACTCGAGCTCAATGCCTCCTGGTCGAAGAACGATATCGATGTCGCGAACGCCTATTGGGCGTTCAGCGATGGCGTGCCGCATGGCAAGGCGCCGGATGCCCGCAGGAACTGGAGCCAGCCCTGGGTCCGCGACGAGATGGAGAAGAAACGGGTCTCGGCCAAGCTCACCTATGAGCTGAACGACGCCATCACCCTGCGCGGCGGCTATATGCGCGAGATCATCGACCGGCCCGTCCAGGACCACACCATGAATTCGGTTCGCGCGCCCGGCGAATACTACCAGATCGGCATCCATTCCGGCCAAACCGGCAACACCTTCTCGGCCGCCAATCTCTTTGCCGATGCTTCCTTCGATACCGGCGGCATCTCGCACAAGCTGACGGCCGGCTACTACATGTATCAGGACGAGGGCTGGACGACAGACTACAACCCCAACACCGGCTGGATCGGCCCGTTCCCGATGACAAAGCCCAGGCATCTGGCCACGCCGGTTTTCCCGGTCGACAAGTCGTTCCGCTACGACTCCGGCTACGTACGCAACCAGAACTTCGTCGTCGGCGATCATATCGAATTCAACGAGCAGTGGTCGGCGCTGGTCGGCGCCAACTACAGCGTCATCCAGACCCGCAGCCTCGACAGCACCGGCGCGCTGACCAGCCCCGATTACGATCAGGGCCGGCTCTCGCCATCGGTGTCGCTGATGTTCAAGCCGATCGACCAGATCACGCTCTACGGCACCTATACCGAAGGCCTGGAGCAGGGTGGCGTCGCGCCCGACACGGCCACCAATTCCGGTCAGATCATGGCCCCGATGGTCAGCAAGCAGAAGGAGGTCGGCGTCAAGGCGGACCTCGCCGGCGTGCTGTGGACGGCAGCGCTGTTCGACATCTCCAGGGCCTACGAGCTGACCAACAGCGACGGGCTCTACACCCAGGACGGCCGCCAGCGCCATCGCGGCGTCGAACTGACCGCCACCGGCCGCATCACCGACAACCTGACCATTCTCGGCGGCCTGACCTGGCTCGATCCGCGCGTCGAAGGCGGCGAGTTCGACGGTACTCGCCCGATGAATGTCGCCGGTGTCCTGGCCAAGATCTATGCCGAATACGAGGTGCCGGCGGTGCAGGGCCTGTTCCTGACCGGCGGTGTCTATTACACCGGCAAGCAGTGGGCCAATGATGCCAACACCGACCGTCTCCCGGCCTATGTCACCGCCGATCTCGGTTTTCGCTACACCGTCGACCGCTTCGGCAGCCCGCTGACGATGCGGCTGAACGTCAGCAACATCACCAACGAGAACTACTGGCAGAACAGCTACTATCTCGGCACGCCACGGATGGTCTCGTTCTCGCTGCAGGCGAAGTTCTAGAGCAGTCCCAGGAAAAGTGCGTTGCGGTTTTCCGTCCGGAATTGCGTGAAATCAGATGGTTGGAACGTGCTCCCAGGCGGGAAACGGTTTTCGCCGGGCCTTTCCCGCAGGGCGCTGCTCTGCGGGGCGGGGGCTCTTTTCCTGACGCACGGCGTCTCCCGGGCAGCAACGACGGGCGGCGTCATTGCCATGGATTGGGTGAGCGGGCAGAACCTGCTTGCGCTCGGCATCCTTCCCGCTGCCATGCCGGAGCTCGAACTCTACACCAGCCTCGTCGTCGAGCCGGCGCTGCCGCCCGCGACAGCCGAACTCGGCCTCAGGTCGGAACCCAATCTCGAGCTTGTCGATCATCTCAGGCCCACGCTGCTCGTGCAGAGCGCCGACGAAGGGCCGGTCAATGCGCGGCTGCAGGCGATCGCCCCCGTCTATCTGTTCGACCAGCGCCTGTCGTCGCTGCCGAACCGGCTGGACGGTGGCCGCAAGGCGCTGTCGGAACTTGCCACGCGGCTCGGAGCGACCACGCAGTTCGATCGCTTCCAGGCCGGTTTCGAGGTGGAGATCGAACAAGCGAAGAAGCGCCTTGCCGCCTATGACGGCAGGCCACTCATCGTGGCAACCGTCATCGATGGCCGCCGCCTGCTGGTGTTCGGCAGGAACAGCCTGTTCCAGAATGTGCTCGATCTGCTGGGCATCGAGAATGCCTGGGACGGCCACGCCTCGCTCTACGGCCACACCACGGTCGCTGCGGACCGTCTGGCCCTTTATCCGGAGGCGCGGCTTTTGTGCGTTGGTGACAGCAGCGGCGACAGGCTGGACAGGCTGCTGGCCGCGCCGGTCATCAAAAGCCTGCCCTTCGTGCGCGAAGGGCGCGTGACGCGCGTCGCCGACGTGCTGTTTTATGGCGGGTTGCCGCCGGCGTATCGGTTCGCCCGGCTTGTTTCGACCGCGCTGGCGGCGGGGTGAGGGGATGAACAGGCTCGTCAATCCTGTTGTTCCGACCGCACTCCTTGCAATGCTGTCGCTGGTGCTCATCATGCGCAATGTCGGCGCGCTGCTGCCCGAAGGCGCCGGCATCGGCACGATGCTGTTTCCCGACCCGGACGTGACCGGCGAGATGCTGCTGCACTACACGGTACTGCCACGCATCGCCGTCAGTCTGATGGCCGGTGCCGGGCTCGGACTTGCCGGCGCGGTCCTGCAGCGCATCCTGCGCAATCCGCTGGCCGAGCCTGCGACCCTGGGCGTCTCCGCCGGCGCCTATCTGCTGCTTGCTGCCGCAACGCTGTGGTTGCCGCAATGGGTCGAGGCACAGCGGGAATGGCTTGGCTTTGCCGGCGCGCTGCTGGCGCTTTTCGCCGTGCTCGCACTGTCCTGGCGCAAGGGGCTGTCGCCGGTCACGGTCACTCTCGCCGGCATGATCGTCAGCCTATATTGCGGCGCGGCGAGCGCCGTGCTGTCGCTGTTCAACCATGATTTCCTCGTCGGCATCTTCATCTGGGGTGCCGGCTATCTCGACCAGCAGGACTGGAGCGGTGCGGCCTATCTCGCGCCGCGCCTGCTGGCGCTGTCGGTGCTGGCCGGCCTGCTACTGCGCCCGCTGACGGTGCTTGCCCTCGACGACGCCAGTGCGCGAAGCCTCGGCCTGCCGCTCAACACCTATCGCCTGGCGGCACTTGTCGTCGCGGCCGGGCTGACGGCGGTGACGACGGTGGCTGTCGGCGTCATCAGCTTTGTCGGCCTTGCGGCACCTGCGCTTGCGCGTGCATCGGGGGCGAGAGGAACCGGGGCCGAGATGCTGTGGGCCGCGGCGGTCGGGGCGGTTCTGCTGACCGCCACCGACCAGGTCGTGCTTTCGCTTCCCGTCACCTACCGGCTGTTTCCGACCGGGGCGGTCACCGCGCTGCTCGGCGCGCCGCTGCTGTTCATGCTGATCCGGCGTCTCAGGATGCTGGCGCCGCCGACGCCGGCTAGCGAGCCGGCCACGCGCCGTCTCGAGCATCCCGTGGCGGCGCTCTTCGGGCTGGCCGTGCTGCTTGCTGTGTTGTTCTATTTTGCCGTTTCGCTCGGCAGCAATGTCGACGGCTGGACCTTCGTATCGAATTTCGCCGACACCGCCATCGATTGGCGCTGGCCGCGCGCGCTTGCCGCCTTCAGCGGGGGCGCCATGCTGGCACTGGCCGGTGCCATCCTGCAGCGCGTCACCGGCAATGCGATGGCTTCGCCGGAAGTGCTCGGTGTTTCGTCCGGCGCGATGCTGGCGGTGATCGTCCTGCTCTTGACCGCGACCGCTTCGACACGCGCCGACCAGATCGTCGCCGGCTCGGTGGGCGCATTCGCCGTGCTGGTGCTGATGCTGGCGCTGTCGCGCAGGCCGGGTTTCAACGGCGACCGCCTGTTGCTGATCGGCATTGCGCTCAGCTCCGTCTCCGGTTTCGTCATGGCCGTGCTGATGGCCGCGCAGGATCCGCGCCTCGACCAGGTGCTGGCCTGGCTGTCGGGCTCCACCTATGCCGTGCGTCCGGGCGAGGCGCTGGTCGCAACGGTGATGCTGGCTGCCGCCCTGTGCTGCGTCCCTTTCATCCGGCGCTGGCTCGAACTTCTGCCGCTCGGGCAAAGCGTGGCTATCGCCAACGGTGTGCCGGAAAACCTCAGCCGCAATCTGCTGTTTTCGCTGTGCGCGCTGCTGACCGCCGGTGCTACCATCCTCGTCGGGCCGCTGAGCTTTGCCGGTCTGATGGGGCCGCATCTGGCACGGCTGTCCGGTTTCCAGCGGGCCGGCCTGCAGCTGACTGCCTCCGCCCTGATCGGCGGGCTGGTGCTGCTGGTCGCCGACTGGATCGGCCGCACCGTCATCTTTCCGTTCCAGATCCCCGCCGGCCTGCTTGCAACCATCGTCGGCGGCCCTTTCCTCCTCCTTCTGATCGCGAGGCGCTGATGAACACCGCAAGGGAGGCCGGATTCCGGCTCGTCACCGTCGTGGCAACGCAGCGCATCTCGGCACGCATGCATCGGCTTCGGCTTGCCGGCGAAAACCTTCTCCGTTTCGACACCCCGGCCAACCTGCATCTGCGGCTGCATATTCCCGATGCGGCACAAAAGACGGCGGCACGGGTTGGCGGTAGAGAGGATATCACGCGCTACTACACCATCCGGCGCATCGATGCCGAACGCGGCTGGATCGATGTCGATTTCGTCCTGCACGAAGCTGCCGGGCCGGCCTGCGATTTCGCGCGGCGGGCCAGGGTCGGTGATGTCTGCGGCATCTCCGGACCTTGCGGTCTCGGCGTGAAGCCGGCGCGCGACTATCTGCTGGCCGGCGATGAAACCGCGCTTCCGGCCATTGCCCGCATTCTCGAAACCTTGCCGCGGGAGGCGCGGGGCACCGTCCTGATCGAGACGCTCGATGCCGATGGCGTCTGCGATCTTGCCAGACCCGACGGCATCGATCTTTGCTGGTTCTGCCGGCATCAGCGCGGGCACGATGATTTCATCGCGGCCGCCGAGAAAGCGATCTCGACATTGGCGGGCGAGGCCGAAGACCATTTCATCTGGATCGCCGGGGAGTTCTCCGACTGCGAGGCGCTGCGTCCCGCTTTGAAGGTCACCCAGAAGCGGCGCTACATCAATGTCGCCTACTGGCGCGCCACGGAGGCGGTGCGATGAGCGCGGCCCGATCGGCGGGGTCGTCCGACGATACGGTAGCGGAAACTGAACACGTCGCGCCCATGTTCGTGCTCGACGACGTGTCGTGCCAGCTTGCCGGCCGGACGCTTCTCGACGCGGTGTCGCTGACGCTTTCGCCGCGGCGCGTCGTCGGCCTCATCGGCCATAACGGCTCCGGCAAATCCACGCTCCTGAAGATCCTCGCCCGTCAGTTGCCGCCGAGCAAAGGCAGTGTCATGTTCGAGGGCAAGGCGCTCGGCCAATGGGGTGACCGCTCTTTCGCCCGCCGCCTTGCCTACATGCCACAGCACACGCCGCCGGCTTCCGGGCTAAAGGTTCGTGAACTCGTGGCTCTTGGCCGCTATCCCTGGCATGGCGCGCTTGGCCGCTTCGGCAAGACCGATCGCGACAAGGTCGATGAGGCCATAGAGCGCACCGGCATCGCTGCTTTCGGCGACCGCCTGGTCGACACGCTGTCCGGTGGTGAGCGCCAGCGTGTGTGGATCGCCATGCTGGTGGCGCAGGATGCCGAATGCCTGCTGCTCGACGAGCCGATCTCGGCGCTCGACATCGCCCACCAGATCGAGGTGCTGTCGCTGGTTCGTGCGCTCGGCCATTCGCGCGGCGTCGTCGTGGTGCTGCACGACGTCAACATGGCGGCGCGCTTCTGCGACGAGATCGTCGCGTTGCGTTCAGGCAAGCTGATCGCGCGCGGCACGCCGCGGGAGATCGTCACCCCGCACCGGCTTCGCGAGATCTATGGCGTGGAGATGCAGGTGATGCCGCATCCCTCCGGTGGATACCCGGTGGCGATCGCTGACTAGGATACGTCCCCGAAGGCGAAATACACTTTTCGGGGACGCGAGTGGTTGCAGAGGCGCGTATGCGAGGGGCGCTTCAATGCTCGTGTTTGATCGGAACCGGCTTGCCGGTGGAATCGTAGAGCTTGCCGTCGAGGAAATAGTCGCCCTCATGCAGGCAGGCGATGTCCTGGTAGCGCAGCGTGCGTTCCATGCCCGCGACGAACACCGATTGCTGGTCGGAATTGCCGGTCCGGAAATGGTTGAACAACAGGTTCATGGCAATCGCCATCACCGCTGCCGAGCTGATGCCGGAATGGAAGATGGTGGCGAACCAGGCCGGGAAGTGCTCGTAGAACTGCGGTGCCGCGATCGGGATCATGCCGAAGCCGAGCGAGGTGGCGACGATGATCAGGTTCATGTTGTTGGTGTATTCCACCTTGGACAGCGTGCGGATGCCGCTCGCCGCCACCGTGCCGAACAGCACCACGCCGGCGCCGCCGAGCACCGAAGGCGGCACTGCCGCGATGATCCGGCCCATGATCGGCAGCAGCCCGAGCGTGATCAGGATCATGCCGGCGCTGGCCACGACATAGCGGCTCTTCACGCCGGTGACGGCGACGAGCCCGACATTCTGGGCGAAGGCGCTTTGCGTGAAGGAGCCGAACAGCGGCGCCAGCGAGCTCGACAGCATGTCGGCGCGCAGGCCGTCGCCGAGGCGGCGGGAATCGACCTTGGTGCCGATGATCTCGCCGACCGCCAGCACGTCGGCCGACGTCTCCACCAGCGTTACGATGATGACGATCAGCATCGAGATCGTCGCCGCGACCCCGAACACCGGCAGGCCGAAATGGAAGATCGTCGGCAGTGCGAAGAACGGCCCGTCCATCACCTTCGAGAAGTCGGCCATGCCGAGCGCCACCGCCGCTGCCGTGCCGATGACCATCGACAGCAGGATCGAAAGCCGCGAGATCGTGGCGCTGCCCAGCTTGCTGAGCAGAAGCACGATCAGCAGCGTTAGCGCGGCCAGCCCGATATTCGCCATGCTGCCGAATTCCGGCGAGGCGCTGTTGCCACCCATCGCCCAGCGCGCCGCGACAGGCATGAGGGTCAGCCCGATCGTGGTGATGACGATGCCGGTCACCAGCGGCGGGAAGAACTTGGTGATGCGCGAAAACACCGGCGTGATCAGCAGGCCGATGAAGGAGGCCACCATCACCGCCCCGAACACCTGGGGCAGGCCGCCGCCACCGGTCACGATCGCCGTCATGGTGGCGACACCGGCGAAGGACACGCCCTGCACCAGCGGCAGCTGGCAGCCGAAGAAGGGGACGCCGAGCGTCTGCAGGATCGTCGCCAGCCCGCCGGCGAACAGCGAAGCGGTGATCAGCAGGCCGATCTCGCTGGGTGAAAGACCCGCCGCCTGGCCGACGATCAGCGGCACGGCGACGATGCCGCCATACATGGTCAGCACATGTTGAAAGCCATAGGCGAGATTGGCGAACAGGCCGAGCTGTTCGTCCTCGGGCCGCTCCTGCACCTGCACTTGCGATAACGTTGCGGTCAAACTGGTCTCCTCCCCTGCTTGAACGAAATACGCAGCTTTATCTTCGATGACTTGGGTGCAAGAGATTAGACCTGCTTTTGGTGAAGCATTTTAAAGCTGAGAGCGGTAATCGACGCGGTGGATATGCCGCCATTTCAGTTCGCAACTGTCTGGCGCGCTTGCGGAATCAACGTCCCGGCGGTAGCTTGTGGCAAGGCTTGTGCAGCCTGCCGCTCGCGCCTCCGGGTTCGGTGAATGCACGCTTTCCATGGATCGTCTGACCTTTGTGGACGAACCTGTCAGCAATGCGAGCACTGGCCACACGTTCGTCCCTACAGAGGATTGGACATGCGCACATTCCGCGATGCGAAGGCTATGGCGAAGACCCTGCGACAGGGCTTACGCGAACGAAGGATTGACCTCTCCCACAGCGATTGCCTTGAACTTGTCGCCCGCCAGTTCGGCCTTGCCGACTGGAACACCCTGGCGGCGAAGATCGAACCGCAACCGGATGGGAGCGTGCTGCGCCTGCCGGAAGGCTGGATCGTGAGTGGCTCCCGCAGCAGCGACTACGAGATGGGAGTAGACGAGGCTGAGGAAGCCGCGCTGATCCGCAGCCGGGCAGGCGTGGAAGGCGACGCCGAAAGATGGAACGGCTTCGGCACGCTGATGCAGGCCTTCCTGGCCGATGGTTATGCCGGCAGGCGCATCATGCTTTCGGCAAGCCTCAAGACGGCAGCCGTCGAAGGCGCGGCGACGCTGTGGTTACGGGTGGATGGCGCACAGGGCAAGGTGCTCAATTTCGACAACATGGAAGCGAGGGCGGCTGACGGCGTTCTGCGCGGAACAAACGGCTGGACGACGCGCCGCATCGTGCTCGATGTGGAAGCGGGCGCCGAGACCATCAATTTTGGCTTCTACCTGCGCAGCACTGGAAGCGCGTGGGCACGCGACTTCGAACTGGCCGAGGTTGGCATCGAGATGACGCCGACGGTCGGATCGCGGCCGGAAAGATCGAGGCCGGTCAATCTCGATTTTTCGAAACGGCTTCCATAGGCCTCAGCTGCGCAGATCAGATCCGGCTTCGGAGCGCGGCCCGTGTCAGCGGGTCGCGTCATCACTCCCGGGTAGGCAGCGGAAGATGAACACCGTTCCTCAGCTCGCCGGCTCGTAGATATAGGACGCGTCGCCGGTCACCCGGCCAATCCCCGGCCTTCCGAGATGCGCGCCGGCGATCCATGTTCCTGCCTGCGCGGCCTGCTCAAGGATATTCGACCGCGTCGCGCGCGCGGTCGGCTGATGGTCGTCGTAACCCCAGCTCACCGTCGGGTCGGCGAACTGCAGCGCCGGAACATGCACGACATCGCCGAAGAACAGGAAATCGTCTTCATCTGTCCCGAGCGCATAGCCGACATGGCCCGGGGCATGGCCTGGCAGCGCCACCGCCTGCAGCCCGTTTTCCAGCCGATCGCCGTCGCGAACAGGCTTCAGCAGCGGCCGGAATGCCGAAAGATGCGACTTGCCGAAGAAGCCCTTGACGGCGTCTTCGCCGATCATGATCGCCTCAAGTTTTGGCAAAAGCGGGCGGCCGTAGGGCGTCAGCAGCCCGCTGACGTGATCTTCATGGGCATGCGTGGCCGCCATGGTCGTGATCGAAGCCGGATCGATCCCGGCTTGCTTCATCACATTCTCGAGACGGCCCATGGTCGGCTCCCAGCTGCCGCCGGCGCCGCAGTCGATGAGGGTGCTCTGCCCGTCAGGGTTCGTCACGAGGAAACAATTGACGGACAGGCGGACCCTGTCGTCCGCCGTCACGGTTGCCGGGAAGGGATTGTCGTCGGCATCCCGCAACAGGTTGGCTTCCATGTCGACATGACCGTCCGAGAGCGACCAGATGCGCCATCCTCCGGATGTCGCGGCCAGCACGTCAACGCTGTGGGAAAGGACCTTCATGCAGCACCTGTCGCGGTTTCGATGTCCTGGTTTCTACAACATCCTGCATCGATATCAGTGTGCCAGCAGCCTGCAAATGGTGGACGGCGCCGACCTGCGCCAGGATGCATCGGCGGCGGCGTTCCTTTCTTTTCCCAGGTCATATACTAAGGATTTGACCTAAGTATTTTGTCGAGCTATGACGCTGTCCGGTCGCAACCCGCCGCACGCTGGAGGAGACAGAACATGACACCGCAAATGCCTGGCGGCTCCCAGCCGCAGGTGCCCAGTCCTGCCGTTGTGGATCGCATCTTCCGCGCTCTGTCCGATCCGACGCGCCGCAGCGTGCTGGAACGGCTCTCGGCGCAGCCTGCTTCGGTGAGCGAACTGGCCGCTCCCTACGGCATGGCGCTGCCATCTTTCGTCGAGCACCTGAAGGTGCTGGAAGGCAGCGGATTGGTGCGCTCCCGAAAGGCCGGCCGGGTGCGAACTTACGAACTGGCCGCCGACCAGCTCAGGCTTGCCGAAGACTGGCTCGGACGCCAGCGCAAGCTGTGGGAGCGGCGGCTCGACCGGCTCGACAGCTATCTGCTTAAACTGAAGGAGGAAGGTACCAGATGACATTGCCCAAGATCACGGTCGATCCAAAGCTCGACCTCGTGTTGGAACGTGAGCTCGATGTGCCGGTGGAACTCGTCTGGCGTGCCTGGACGACTGCGGAACACCTGCGCCACTGGTTCGTTCCGAAGCCCTGGACGATCACGGCCTGCGATCTGGATGTGCGTCCTGGCGGCGCGATGAACTTCACCATTCGTTCGCCCGAAGGGCAGGAGTTCCCGAACAGCGGCTGCTATCTCGAGGTGAAGCCGTTCGAGCGCCTGGTCACCACAGACACGCTGCTTGGCGGGTATCGGCCCTCGTCCAATCCATTCTTCACCGCCGTGCTGGATTTCGCCAGGAACGGGGAAGGCACACGCTATCGCGCCATCGCCATCCATGGTGAGGAAGCCAGCCGCCAGAAGCACGAGGAAATGGGCTTCCACGATGGCTGGGGCACGGTGGTGTCGCAGATGGTGGAATACATCAAGTCAGGCCGCGTGGCAGCCTGACGGCGGTACGATCGATTTGGAAGCGGGTGGTCCTGCCGCCCGCTTTTCACTGCGGATGAATTGCTGCTTCTACTGCGCGGCCGCTGCGCAGTTTCGGATCACCGCCGCGACCAGTGCGGGTTCTTCCCAATGCGGGTTGTGCCCAGTGCGCGGGAGGTCGATGGCCGTCGCGTCCGGCAGTGCCGACACCAGCAGGGCACGGTCGACGCTGCCGAAGAGCATGTCTTCGACACCGTTGATGAGCACGGTTTCGATGCTGCCGCGCTCGTGCACCCTGGTCGTGAGGTCGACGTGCCGGATCAGGTCCAGCACCGAGCGCCAGCGTGCAGCGGGCATGCCGGATGCCTCCAGCGCGATCTTCTCCAGGAAAGCTCTGGGCACATCCTCCCGGCAATGATGCCAGTAGTCGAAGAATGGATCCGCCGGGTGGATCGGGTCGCGCAGCGCCTGCAGGCCTGTCGTGACCGGATGCTCGTTTCCGATCCGGGGCCGCAACGAGCAGCCGATGAGAACGAGCGCTCCGAACAGGCCGGGAGCGGCCGCGCACGCCTCGATGGCGACCATCGCACCAAGCGAGTGCCCGACCAGAACCGGACGATGCAGGTTTTTCGCCTTCGCCAGCGCGATCAGGTCGGACGCAAAGCAGCCCAGTCCGTCGGGCTCGGCGCCGAACGAACTGCCATGATTGCGCAGGTCTGGGATCACCAGCCGATGCCCGGCCAGGTGCGGCATCAGCAGGGAGAAGCTGCGGCTGGTGTCGGTGAAGCCATGCACCAGGACGACAGCCGGCTCGGCGCCAGCCTGCTCCATGAAGGCCAGCCTGCCGTTCTCCAAAAGAAGCTGGCGCTTGCGATCGACCCAGCTGTCCTGGTCGAGAGGGCCGCTCACAGGCCGAGCTTCGCCTTGACCGCTTCCAGTCCCGGCTTGCCATCGAATGTGGTGACCCCCGCCAGCCATGTCGTCAGTTTTTCGGGGTTCTGCTTGATGGCTTTCAGGCCGGCGTCCTGCGGCTGCATGCCGTCGTTGATCAGGTAGCCCATGCCGGCATTCTCGAAATCGATGTCGAAGGCGAGGTTGTTGAGGAATTGCCCGACATTCGGGCATTCACCGGCATAGCCCTTGCGGGTCTGGGTCGACACGGTCGCTGCACCGAAGTCCGGGCCGTAATATTTGTCCCCGCCGGTGAGGTATCTGAAATCATACATCGTGTTCATCGGGTGCGGTGCCCATCCCTGGAAGACGATGAATTTCTTCTCCTTGATCTTGTAGCCGACCTCCGACAGCATCCCGGCCTCGCTGGATTCCACCACCTTCCAGTCCTTCAGGTCGAGCGCCGGGTCGGCGATCGCATCGAGCATGAGCTGGTTGGATCCGGGCTCGATGCCGTACATCTGATGCTCGAACCTGTCGGCGAACTTGCTCAGGTCCTTGAAGTCCTTGACGCCGGCTTCCCAGACATAGCTGGGCACGGCAAAGGTGTATTTGGCGCCGGTCAGGTTGACGCGCACGGTATCGATCGAACCGTCCTTCTTGTAAGGGTCGAAATAGCTGACCATGGCCGGGTTCCAGTAGCCCAGGAAGACATCGACATCGTTGTTCTTCATGCCTTCGTAGATGACGTTGATGCCCAGTATGTCGCTCTTCGGCGTATAGCCGAGTGCGTCGAGGATCACGTTGGCCACCCCGGTTGTGAACGCCAGGTCGTTCCACCCCGGCTCCGCCATGCGCACCGTGCGGCAGGAATCCGCGTCGCCGGCGATGGCAATTCCCGTTGAAAACGTCAGGGCAAACAACGAAACGATACTCCTGAATCCGTGCATGGCAATCTCCCTTTGACCATTCGGTATATTTATTGTCCCATGGGTCAATTCTTGATCTGATGGGGCGACGCTGTCAATATGCCTGCGGAATCGGGAGTGCATTTTGAAACTCACACGCATCAGCGACATCCGCCGCAGGGAACTGCGGCAGGCGGCCTTTGCGGTTCTGCAGAAAGAAGGTGCCGCCGGGACGACCCTGGAGAAGGTCGCAGCGCAGGCCGGTGCATCCAAGGGCATCGTGCTGCACTATTTCCGCAGCAAGCAGGAATTGTTCGAGCATGCGATGCGCGAAGCCAATGCCGTGTTGCGCGACGCCGTGATCGCCAGGTTGCAGCGGGCACGCACGCCGGCCGAAAGGCTGGATGCGGTGATAGAGGGCAATTTCGAGCCGCACCTCTTCCAGCCATCCGTCTGCCACGCCTGGCTTTCACTGTGCGCCGAGGTTCCGCGGGATGAAAACCTGGCCCGCATCCAGACCGTGCTTCACGCCCGCATGCGCTCGAACCTGATGTCGGCGTTGCGGCAGCTTGCCCCCGCCGTTTTGGCCGAAGAAGTCGCCCTCGGCGTCACCGCCCTGATCGATGGCCTCTGGCTCCGACTGGGGCTGCAGCCCGGCAGCATCTCTCGCGAGCAGGCCGTTGCGCAGGTCAGGGATTTCGTTGCCGCGCGGCTCAGCCACCAGGCTTTGCGCTGATGGCCGATGGGCGATGTTGGCCGCATTGCAAACCGGTTGCCGCGATTGATCGATCGGTTGGTCGTTCTCAGGGTGCAACCGCCTGCGGCTGTTCCCGGTCCGCTTGCGGCAGCGTACGCCGCTTCCGGATCGAGCCCAGCGACTTGACCGCGATGTAGACGACCGGGGTCGAGAACAGGGTCAGCGCCTGGCTGACGATGAGCCCGCCGACAACGGCGACACCCAGTGGCTCGCGAAGCTCGGCGCCTGTGCCGAAAGCGAGCATGAGCGGTATCGCTGCCAGCAGCGCAGCGATTGTCGTCATCATGATCGGGCGGAAACGTGCCAGTGCCGCCTCGTAGATCGCTGCTTCAGGCCCCAGTCCCCGCTCGCGCTCGGCATCCATGGCGAAGTCCACCATCAGGATACCGTTCTTCTTGACGATGCCGATCAGCAGGATGATCCCGATCAATGCCATGATCGAGAAATCCAGCCCCCACAGCCACAGCATCAGCAGCGCACCGAGGCCGGCGGATGGCAGCGTCGAAAGGATGACGATCGGGGTGAGGTAGCTTTCGTAGAGGATGCCCAGGATGATGTAGACCGAGATCAGCGCTGCCAGCACCAGATAGGGCTGGGTGCGCAGGGACTCCTCGAATGCCTGGGCCGAACCCTGCGTGCGTCCCGTCACCGTCTCGGGCATTCCGATCTCTTCCTGCAGGCGGTTGATGGCCGTCATGGCGTCGCCGAGCGGGGTTCCGGCAGCCAGGTTGAAGGAGATCGTCACCGAAGGAGACAGGGCCGTGCGGTTGATCACCGTCGGGCCGGGACTTTGCGGCTCGATCCTCACCACAGATGCCAGCGGGACAAGGTCGCCCGATGTCTGGGACCTCAGATACAGCGAATTGATCGCGTCGACACGTGAGAACTGGCTTGGGTCGACCTCCAGGACGATCTGATACTGGCTGACCTGGGTCTGATATTCGCCGACCTGGCGCTGCCCGAACGCATCATAGAGCGTCTGGTCGATCGCTTCGACCGATACGCCGTAGTGAGCGGCAGCCTGGCGGTCGATGGTGATCGACTGCATTCTCGCGCCGAGCTGGAGATCGTTCCTGACGTCTTCAAAGCCCGGCGTGTCGCTCAGCGCTTCGGTCAGCCTGTTGGCCCATAGCGCCAGTTCCGACTGGTCCGCGGAGGTCAGCAGATATGCGTATTGGGCTGCGCCGCCGATGCCCAGATTGATGTCCTGGGCTGCCCTGAGCTGAACCGTAATTCCTGGAATGGCGGCGAGCTTGGGGCGGATGCGGGCCATGAACTGCTCCACCGAGACATCGCGATCGCTGCGATCTTCCAGTGCGATCCACAGGCGGCCGCTGCCGATCGACGTAATGCCGGCCGTTCTGCCGACGGCACTGTTGAACGAGCGGACGGCGGGGTCGGCGCCGATGACCTCGGCGATCTGGCGGTGTTTTTCCCGCATGTCCTCGAAGGAGATGTCTTCCGCCGCGCTCGTCTGGCCGGTTATGAACGCGGTATCCTGCGAGGGAAAGAACCCCTTGGGAATGTAGACGTAGGCGGCCACGGTTGCCGCGATCGTCGCCAGGAACACGAGCATGGTGAGCGTCTTGTTCCGCAGCGTCCAGCGCAGCGCGACGGCGTAGAGGGATGTGAGGCGGCCCGGATTGGCGTGTCCGTGCGTGTCCGGATGCCGTGCCGACGATTTCATGTATTTCGCACACAGCATCGGCGCCAGCGTCAGCGCAACCACCACCGAGATGAGCAGCGCCACCGTGACCGTCAGCGAGAATTCCCTGAACAGCCTGCCGACGATACCGCCCATGAAGAGCAGGGGAATGAATGCTGCGATCAGCGAGAGGGTGATCGAGATGACCGTGAACCCGATTTCCCTTGAGCCCTTGAGGGCGGCAGCAAGGCTGCTCTCCCCGTTCTCGATGTGCCGGTGAATGTTCTCCACCACCACGATTGCGTCGTCGACGACGAAACCGATCGCGATGATGAGAGCGACCAGGGTTAGATTGTTGAGACTGAAGCCAAGCAGGTAGATCGCACCGAAGGTGGCGATGACCGATATTGCCAGCACCACGCCGACGATCAATGTCGCGGGCACCTGCCGAAGAAACAGCCCCATCACCACGACGACAAGGATGAGCGTCACCACCAGCGTGATCTCGACCTCATGCAGGGATGCCCGGATTGTGCGGGTGCGATCGTTCATGACCGTCACGTTTACATCGGCTGGCAGATCGGCCAGCAGGGCGGGCATTTGTGACTGGACCGCATCGACGATGGCGATGACGTTCGCACCGGGCTGTCGTTCTATGATGACGCCCAGGCCCGGCTCGCCATTGGGCCATGCGCCGACATAGGCGTCTTCCGGCCCGACCTGGACGCGGGCGACGTCGCCGACACGGACAGGTGCGCCGTCGCGTGTTGCAACCACCACGTCGCGATATTCGGCGTCGGTGACGAGTTGGTCGTTGGTCTGCAGCGTCGAGGTCGAAGAGCCGCCAAAGATGGCACCCTTTGGCTGGTTGACGTTCGCTGCGGTGACTGCCGTGCGGATGTCTTCCAGCGTCAGTCCGTAGGCTGCCAGCCGCTCCGGCTGCGCCTGGATGCGGATTGCCGGGCGCTGGAGACCGCCCACCCGAACCTGCGCGATGCCGTCGATCTGGCTGAGGCGACGGGCGAGGCGCGTGTCGATCAGGTCGCTCAGTTCGGTGGTTGGCAACGTGTTGGATGTCACGGCCAGGACCAGGACTGGCGCGTCCGTCGGGTTCACTTTCCGCCATGTCGGCAGGGTCGGCATCGTGTCGGGCAGTCGTCCGGCAACGGAGTTGATCGCGGCCTGGACCTCCTGCGCAGCGACGTCGATGTCGCGCTCGAGCCCGAACTGAAGCGTGATCGATGCCTGACCGAGCGAACTGGTCGACGTCATCTCGGTCACGCCGGGAACGCCGGTCAGGGCTGTTTCCAGCACGGTGGAGACAGCCGAGGCCATTGTCTCGGGGCTGGCGCCAGGCAGCGTCGCGTTGACCTGAAGGGTTGGGAAGTCGACTTCCGGCAGCGCCGCGACCGGCAGGTTCGGGATGGCGACGATGCCGAGCAATGTCATCGCTATGGCGGTCAGGACGGTCGCGATGGGACGGCGGATGAACCAGGCTGAAAAACTGCCCGGCTCCGAGGCTGAAATCGACTTGTCGGTGGCGTCCGTCATGACGACAGCCCCATGTCGCTCTCGGGGCCGGTTCGCGGCTTTTGTTCAAGCACCCTGACCGGCGTTTTTTCCCGCAGCCGTGAGAAACCATCCGTCACGATCTGGTCGCCGGCGGCGATGCCCTTGGTGACGACCGCGATGTCATCGTTGCTGTATCCGATCTCGACCGGCACGCGCTCGGCGGTCTCGCCAGCGACCCGGAACACGAAATTGCCATCCATCGACAGGCGGACGGCATATTTTGGAACAACCACCGCTTGGTTGGACCGGCCTGTTTCGACGCTCACCGAAACGAATTCCCCCGGCGCCAGGATACCTGCCTCATTCTCGAACTGTGCCCGCACGCGCGCGGCACCATTCGTTCCGCCGATCCTGTTGTCGAAAGCCGTGATCCGTCCCCGGCCGACCTCCGCGCCGGCGGCGCGATTCAGCACCGCGACGGATGCCGCATCGAGACCGGCTGTATAGCGTTCGAGCTGGGATAGCTGTTGCTGGGGGACGTTGAAGACGACCGAGATCGGATTGGTCTGCACGATCGAGATGATGCCCGCCGTGTCGGATTGACGGACGTTGTTGCCGGGGTCGAGCTGGCGCAATCCGACGCGGCCGTCGGCGGGTGCGTAGATGCGGGTAAAGGACAGGTTGACCTGCGCGGTTCCGACATTTGCCTCGTCGATCGCGATCGCCGCGCGCAGCTGCTCGACGTCCGATTGTCTCTGATCGACGATGGCGGTTGCGACGGCGTTCATCGATTTCAGCCGTTGCGACCGTTCCAGCTCGCGTTCTGCTGCCCTCAGCAGGGCCTGGTTGCGTGCGAGCTGGCCCTGGGCGGCCTGAAGCGCCGATCGAAAGAGCCGATCGTCGATGGTGGCGATCAGATCCCCTTTGCGGACGATGTCTCCCTCCCGAACCAGGAGCTCGCTCAATATCCCGTCGACCTGGGAACGGATCACGACATCGTTCAGGGGAAGCACCGTTCCAACGAGGCGCAACTCGTGGCGGACGTCATCTGTTCGCGCCAGCGAGACCTGGACCGGGACCGGTGCAGTAGCCGCCGCAACTGGCGCGGCCGATGGTCTTGAGCTGACGATCATGATGCCGGCTCCTGCGGTCGAGGTGACGACGACGGCCGTGGCCAGAATGGCGAGCCAGCGCCTTTTGCTGCGACCGTTTGGCAAATCCCGACGCTCTTCGTCCAAGGGGGCCATCCGCTGTTTTCCTCATTGGTTTGGCCCGCGGGACCGCGTCGCCATGCGTTGCAACTCACGGTTCAGCTAGCCCGGACATGTCCCAGCAGTTTGCCGAAAATGCATCAATGTGTGTCCGGCGCTGCTTCAGGTGGGTGGCAAGCGCCTGCGATGCGCTCCCCAGTGTCGGATACGGTTCGCAAGGCAGGGGCCCTGCGCCGGCTGGAAAGGCGGATGGTCAGCCCGTCGGCGAGATGCAAGCGCGCGTTGACAAACAATAATACAAAAATTCGCACGACTGCGCGGATACCCGGATGGTATTGTCGGCATGGCAAACAAGATCGAGGGACCGCAAGCTGCACATCGCAATCGTTGATGATCATGAAGAGATCAGGGCCCTGCTCAGCCGTTACCTTCGCGAGCATGGTTATCGTGTGACGGCCGCAGAAAGCGCCCAGGAATTCCGTGGCATCCTGCAGAAGAGTGTGCCGGATCTGGTCGTGCTCGACATCATGATGCCCGGCGAGGACGGCTTGTCGCTTTGCCGGTTCCTGCGTGAAACCACGACGGTTCCGATCATCCTGCTGACGGCAGTCTCCACCGAGACGGACCGGATCATCGGCCTGGAGATGGGCGCCGACGACTACGTGACCAAGCCGTTCAACGCGCGCGAACTGCTGGCACGGGTGAAGGCTGTCCTGCGTCGCGCCAACAGCATGCCGCCTAAACAGCAGCGCACGAAAAGCCAGCGGTTGCGTTTCGGGCAATGGATACTCGATGTGGGCAAGCGGGAACTCATCAATCAGGTCGGCCTGGCAACTCCGCTGAGTACGGCCGAGTTCCGGCTACTGATGGTTCTGCTCGACCATCCCCAGATGGTGCTCACCAGGGATCAGTTGCTTGATCTTACGGTCGGGCGGATCAGCGACGTGTTCGATCGAAGCGTCGACAACCAGATCAGCCGTCTCCGCAAGAAGGTCGAAGTCGACCCCCGCAATCCTGAACTGATCAAGACGCATTGGGGCGGAGGATATCTGTTCACCGCCGAGGTGGAGCCGGCATGAACTGGTTTTGGGGCAAAAGCCTGGCAGCGCAGATTATCTGGCTCATGCTGCCCATCCTGCTGGTTGCGCAGATCGTCGGCTTCGTCGTGACCGCCGACGAACGCGCCACGGAGCTGCGTGAGATGGCGCAGGACGAGTTTGTGGTTCGCACCACGACGGCGATCCTGGCAATCGAGACGATGCCGGGCGCGTATCAGGATGCGCTTGTCGGTGTCATGGATACAAACTACTCCAGATTCTGGCTGAGCCAGGAGGGTCCGGGTGACCTCGACGCATGGAGCCGGGACGCCTGGCGGCGGTTGCAGCAGCCGCTGTCACAGAACGGTTCGCAAGGTTCCGGCCCTCTGGATGTACCAGGCGCGAAAGGCGTGGATTGGGGTGAAACGGACAGCACCGCTTTGAAGTCCGTCAACAGTGTCGCGAATGCCCGCTGGGAGCCGATCGAACTCAAGACCGGAGCAAAGACGACACAGGCGCAGATCGCGTCTCTCGAAGGCCATTGCGGCGCCGGGCTGGCCGCGCAGATGCCGGACGGGCGCTGGCTGAATGCCGCATGCTACAAACCGCCCAAGACATTCCTTTGGAAGGCGCCGACCATCGTGACCCTGGCCATCACCACGATCGTGCTGTCGGGTCTTGCGGTCGTCGTGGCTCGCCGCATTGCGCGGCCCATGAAACAGCTCACATCCGCGGCGGAGTCGCTCGGCCGCTGCGAATTGGGCGGCCATATCCCCGAAGAGGGGCCGGACGATATCCGGCGAACGGCCGTTGCCTTCAACCAGATGCAGCAGCGGCTTTCGCGCTTCCTTGCAGACCGGACTGCGATGCTCGCCGCAATTGGCCACGATCTGCGCACGCCGATAACGACAATGCGACTGAGATCCGAGTTCGTGGCCGATGCCGAAACGAAGTCGCGTCTTCTCGAGACGGTCGACGAGATGCAGGCGATCACCGAGGCCACGCTCGAGCTGACCCAGGAGCAGTCGATCGACGAGCCGTCGAGACCGGTTGATGTCGCGGCTCTGGTTGAAAGCATCTGCGAGGATCTTGCCGATCTCGGACGCGATGTCCTTTACAAGGAGAACGGCGTCGTCCCTTATCGCTGCAGGCCCGACAGCCTGCGGCGTGCAACGCGAAATCTGATCGAAAATGCGCTCCGCTACGGAAAACAGGCACGGGTTTCCATCATGAGTTCGGAAGCCGGGGTGAACATACAGATCGACGACAGCGGACCCGGCATTCCGGAGAGTGAAATCGAACGGGTGTTCCTGCCTTTCGTTCGCCTGGAAGAATCCCGCAATGCAAACACCGGCGGGATCGGGCTGGGCCTAGCCATCGCCCGCAACATCGCGAGGGCTCACGGCGGTGACGTTTTGCTGAACAATCGGCCGGAAGGACTGCGGGCGATCCTTCACTTGCCGCCAATCCCTGGCGAGCTGACGCAACATGCCGTGGCCGAGACGGCCTAGGGCAATTCCAGGAAAAGTGCGCAGCGGTTTTCTGTCCGGAATTGCGCAGAAAACGGAACCACAGCAGACCTCAAATTCGTCCGCGAGGCAAAGTGGGATGCCCTCTGCCGCGTTCATGTCTGGCTGCCGTCCAAGAAATGGCGGCGAAGCAATTCCGTGAAGAATGACCTTGGAAGATCGCGGCCCGCTTTGGCTTCGATGAGAAAGCGTGCCGGCTATTCGCATGCCGGACAGGCCGATGCCGTCGCCAGAAATTATTTCATCTGGCCATAATTTCAAATGAACGGAGCGTCAGGAAGTCCCTTCTGAAGGGATATTCGTTGTTTATCAAGCGTATGCGATTTGCTTTCAAATGATATCATGTCAAATGTATTGATTAATGTTGCAATTTTGCAAGTAAACATTGATGCATCGTGATGCATTTCACACACGTATTTTTAAGTTGATTCCGAATATATGAAAAGATCGGCTCAGGAGTTACAAAAATCACTGTGGTTTAGATCACGCTATCGATGCACATACATACGAATAGGGGATTGCAGTGAACATCAAAACCTTCCTTCTCGGCTCTGCTGCGGCTTTGGTCGCAGTATCCGGTGCGCGCGCCGCCGACGCGGTGGTCGTTGCAGAACCGGAGCCGGCTGAATACGTCAGGATCTGCGACGTCTACGGCGCCGGCTACTTCTACATCCCGGGCACCGAGACCTGCCTGCGCATTGGCGGCTACGTCCGCTACGACGCCGGCTTTGGTGACCTCGGTTCCTATGATGGCGCTCGCGCCAGAGACCGTATGGACGGTGAGGAGCAGGGCACCTACTACAAGAACCTGCGTCTGGCGGTGAAGACCTGGACCGGTCAGGAAACCGAGCTCGGCACCTTGAAGACCTACACCGAGACACGGTTCCAGTTCGGCAACATCAACAGCGGCGACGATCTCACGGGACGAGACACGACGGCCGGCAACAAGAGTGTCAGCCTCATCCACGCATGGATCCAGCTGGGTGGCCTGCGCGTCGGCAAGGACGAGTCGGCCTATGACACCTTCACCGGTTATGCCGGCAACGTCATCCAGGATACCTTGATCCCTTATGGCGACTTCGACACCAACCTGATCAGCTACACCTTTGACGCCGGCAACGGTTTCTCGGCGCTCGTGTCTCTCGAACAGGCATCGGGCAGCTACAACACCTACATGAAGGACGGGGGCGGCAACTGGGTCTATGGCCAGGGTCTCGACCAGACCATCGACAGCTACGTTCCCAACGTCGTGATCGGCGCCAAGTACGCCCAGGGCTGGGGTGGCATTACCGGTGTCGTCGCCTACAACTCGTCCTGGGAAGAGTGGGCCGGTAAGGTTCGTCTCGACGTGAACGCCACCGACCAGCTGTCGCTGTGGGTCATGGGTGGCTACGGCACCGACGACAACATCTACCGCAGCTTCTACAAGCCATGGGGTGGCAACTGGGCCATCTTCGGTGGTGGCGCCTACAAGTTCAACGAGAAGACCACCTTCAACCTCCAGGCTTCGTATGATGACAGCGAGGCGTTCGGTGTCGCCGCCAACGTTGCCTATCAGCTGGTGCCCGGTTTCACGGTCACGGCCGAAGTGGACTACCTGCGCGAAGGCAAGTTCAACGATGCCGATTTCAAGGGCAGCTGGTCCGGTGCCAACAAGGAGAACAGCCTCGGCGGCATGTTGCGCTTCCAGCGCGACTTCTAGGTCGCACGCCTTTTCCGTTTAGCGGGTGCCGGTTTGACCTCCAGTCATTCGCTCTTTTTATTGAGGTGACGAAGATTGCGCTCGCCCGGTCTCTGGCCGGGCGAGCGGCATTTTGACTTGCTGATCGTGTAACCAAATTTCACATCGGGGAAATTTGCCTACACTTGCTTACAATTTAAGAGTTTCCCGGCAAACCTCTGCGACAAGCGCCATCTAGATTTTCAGTTGTCAGAACGAAATCTCGTCGAAGTGACGAGATCGTAGAGCGAAAGTATCTTCGTTATTTAGCATATGACGATAGATGGTTCGCCGCAACTCAGGAAAGTCAGATGAAAAAGATCATCTATGCTTCTATTGTTCTTGCTGCCACCTGCGGGGTTTCTTACGCAGCAAACCTGAACCCGGATCGCGATCCCACACGCGGATTTGCGCCTGAGAAGACCAGGTCGGTTTCCGCTGAACATACGGCGTCGGTCCCCTCAATCGAGACGCCGAAGACGATCAGGGGAAATCGGCCCTACGACACCGAAGACGGACGGGCTCCCTGGGCCGGTAGAAATTGAATGGCGGCAACTGTCGCCTGAGCCTTACGATCCTCCCCGGACAAAGCGGCGCCTTGTGAAGGCGCCGCCTGATCGCTGATATCTCCAGGGCGGGTCCGTTCGAGCGGCGCTCGGGTGGATAGGGTCCGGTCTTCCGATTCCCGGCACCGGAAAATCCGCGGCCCGCGAAATCATTCCATCAAAGGCTCGCCTTGAAGGTCCGGTGCAAAACCTCTCGCATAGGTTGGCAATGAAAGAGCATTTTAGCCAGGCGAACATTTTGGACGAAATGACCGAGATCGTTCTCAGGATGGAGGACGTTTTCGAAGCGGAATTCGGCGAGTTTGGGCTCTCCCTGGCGGAGGGCCAAACCTTGTATGGATTGGTTCGCACCGGCGCGGGCAGCCAAAAACAGCTGGCCGACCGACTTCGCATCGAACCCCCTACTTTTGCGCGCCTGATCAGACGATTGGAAAGCCGAGGCCTGGTCTGGCGTTTTGAGGCTGACGGTGATCGGCGCGCCAAGCAGCTTCTTCTGACGGCGGAAGGTCGGGACCTCGTCGCGACGATCAAGAGAAAGACCGCCGGCAATCTGGCCAAGCTGGTATCAGGCGTTATCGTTTCGGAACTGGAAACGGCACAAGCCGTCATCGGTTGCATTGCCACGAATGTCGGAAAGCTGTCGCGCAACCGAAGCAAAAAAACACTGCCGCGCACCGACGCTGCTCCGCGGCAAGACCGCTGGCAGTAGTTTCATTGTTCGGAATCCGTCGCCATTTCGGTCAATTGCAATGGCCAAGGGCTAGCCATGAACGACACTGATCGAAGGGCGTTCCTGTGGATTCTCGTGTTTGGTCTGGCCGTGAATCTGCTCGCGATTATCCTGTCTCTGATCTATCTCGTGACGGACGGCCCCTGAGGAAACGATGGTCCGATCCTTGCGGGTGGCTTTGCGGCCAATCGAGGAACTTAAGCCTTGTGCCGCCGGTTGATGCTCGACGGACGCCCGGCGATGTTGAGTGCCATGTCCCGCTTCGGCCGTTCGGCTACCACCTTACCCCTGGCGATCACGCACAGCCGTTCGGCGCGCAGCCGCAGCGCCTCGATCGGGTTGCCGGCATCCAGCATCACCATAGAGGCGGTCTTGCCGACTTCGATGCCGAGATGATCCAGCCCCATGATCGCGGCGTTGACGCTGGTGACCATGTCGAAGCAGCGTGCCATGTCGGCGGGGCTCGACATCTGCGCCACATGCAGGCCCATGAAGGCGACGTCCAGCATGTCGGCGGTGCCCAGCGAATACCACGGGTCGAGCACGCAGTCCTGGCCCCAGCCGACGCGGATGCCGGCCTTCAGCATCTCCGGCACGCGTGTCATGCCGCGGCGCTTCGGATAGCTGTCGTGGCGGCCCTGCAGCATGATGTTGATCAGCGGGTTGGGGATCGCCGAGACCTGCGCTTCCGCGATCAGCGGGATCAGCTTCGAGACGTAGTAGTTGTCCATCGAATGCATCGAGGTCAGATGCGAACCGGCGACGCGTCCCTGCAGGCCGAGCCGCTGCGTCTCGTAGGCAAGCTGTTCGATATGGCGCGACAGCGGATCGTCGGTTTCATCGCAATGGATGTCGACCATCAGCCCGCGCGTGGCGGCGATCTCGCACAGCTCCGTCAGCGAGCGGCGGCCGTCCGCCATGGTGCGTTCGAAATGCGGAATGCCGCCGACGATATCGGCGCCGAGGTCGAGCGCGCGGATGGTGTTTTCGCGCGCATTGGGCGAGCGGTAAAGGCCGTCCTGCGGGAAGGCGACGAGCTGCAGGTCGATATAGGGCGCGACCTCCTTCTTCACCTCGAGCAGCGCCTCGACTGCCAGCAGGCGGTCGTCGCAGGTGTCGACATGCGTGCGGATGGCGAGAAGCCCCATCGACACCGCCCAATCGCAATAGGCGAGCGCGCGTTGCTTGACCGCCTCATGCGTCAAAAGCGGCTTCAGTTCGCCCCACAGCGAGATGCCTTCGAGCAGCGTGCCCGAGGCATTGATGCGCGGAATGCCGTAGGACAGCGTCGCGTCCATGTGGAAATGCGGGTCGACGAACGGCGCCGACACCAGATTGCCTGTCGCGTCGATGACGCGGCCGGCATCGGCCTCGATCTTCGGTTCGATGGCCGCGATCCTGTCGCCCTTGATGGCGATGTCCGCGATGCGGCCGTCGGCCAGCGTTGCCGTCTTGACGATCAGGTCGAAAGTCATCGCTCGCCTTTCTGGTAGGGCACCATGAGGGCCTTTGGATAGGTCGCCCGCCTCGCAACCACAATGAGGGCAAGGATCGAAAGCGCATAGGGCAGCATCAGGAACACCTGGTAGGGCACTACGCCGCCGGAGAGCTGCTGCAGCCGGATCTGGTAGGCGTCGAAAGCGGCGAACAGGATCGCGCCGAGCAGCGCCTTGCCGGGTCGCCAGGAGCCGAACACCACCAGCGCGATGCAGACCCAGCCGCGCCCGTTGATCATGTTGAAGAAGAACGAGTTGAAGGCCGACATGGTCAGGAACGCGCCGCCGATCGCCATCAGCGCGCTGCCGGCCATCACCGCGCCCATGCGCACGGCGGTTACCGAGATACCCTGTGCCTCGACCGCGCCCGGATTCTCGCCGACCGCGCGCACGGCAAGGCCGAGCGGCGTGCGGTACAGCCCCCAGGCCACGACGATGACGAGGATGAAGGCGAGATAGGTCAACGACGTCTGCGTGAACAGCGCCTCGCCGATCACCGGCAGTTTCGACAGGCCGGGCACGGCCCAGGGCTGGAACGGCTCGATCTTCGGCGGCGAGGTCACCTCGGGCAGGGCAAGCCGGTAGACATAATAGGTCAGGCTGGTTGCCAGCAGCGTCACGCCGATGCCGACGACATGCTGCGACAGGCCGAGCGGCACGGTGAGCAGCGAGTGCAGCAGGCCCAAGGCCATGCCGACAAGTGCTGCCACCAGCACGCCGGTCCACAGGTCCCCGCCCATATAGACGGTGAACCAGCCGGCGAAGGCACCGGCGGTCATGATGCCCTCGATGCCGAGATTGAGCACGCCGGCGCGCTCGCAGATCAGCTCGCCCATGGTGGCGAAGATCAGCGGTGAGGCGATGCGGATCGCGGCGACCCAGAAGCTGGCGGTGAAGAGGATCTCGACTGCGTCCATCATTTCCACTTCACCCGGTATCGCGACAGCATGATCGCCGTCACCATGGTCAGCAGCGAGGTCGCCACCATCACGTCGGCAATGTAGCTCGGCACGCCGGCGCTGCGGCTCATGGCGGCCGCACCCACGAAGATGCCGGCAACGAAGATCGCGGAAAACACCACGCCGATCGGGTTCAGCATGGCAAGCATGGCAACGACGATGCCGGTGTAGCCGAAGCCCGGCGACAGATCGAGCGTCAGGCTGCCCTTGAGCCCGGCCACCTCGGAGAAGCCGCCAAGTGCGGCGATGCCGCCGGAAAGCAGCGCCGTCTTCATCAGCACGCCGTTGACCGGCATGCCGAGGAAGCGCGCCGCCTCGGCATTGTGGCCGACGGCGCGCATCTCGTAGCCGAGCACGGTCTTCTTCATCACGAACCACAGGCCGACGGCCAGCGCGACGGCGATGACGAAACCATAATGCAGGCGCTTGCCGGTGATGACGCGCGGCAGCTGCGCCTCGGCGATGATCTTCGGCGACTGCGGCCAGCCGAGCGCCATCGGGTCCTTCAGCACGCCTTCCAGCAGCATCGAGACGAACAAAAGCACGATGAAGTTGAGCAGCAGCGTCGTCACCACCTCGTCGACGCCGAAACGCAGCTTCAGCCAGGCCGGCCCGGCCAGAAGCAGCGCGCCGCCGATGAGGGATGCCAGCATCACCAGCGGCACCAGGATGATCGCCGGTAGTGGCAGCGCGCCGGTGCCCAGCACCACGGTGATGATGGCGCCCATGTAGAGCTGCGCTTCCGCGCCGATGTTCCACAGTTTGGCGCGGAAGGCGACGGCCACGGCCAGGCCGGTGAAGATCAGCGGCGTCGCGCGCGTCAACGTCTCGAGGATGGCGAATTGCGAACCGGCGGCGCCTTTCAGCACCAGCCGGAACACCGAGAACGGATTGGCGCCGGCAAGCATCACTAGCACGCCGGCGATGACGAATGTCACGACGATCGCCGCGGCCGGGTAGAGGATCGACATCGCCAGCGACGGCGCCGGTTTCGGTTCAAGCCGCATGGTGGGGTCCGTGACGGAGTGGGGGACGACCAGTCATGTGCATGGTCTTCGACGTTTCGGAATGGATCCCCGACACTCGCCGCTCCCTGCGGTCGCTTGCGAGGTCGAGGATGACGGGCTTCATTTTCTGCCGGCGCCAATTGTCGATGTCGGTGCCGCCTGCAATGCTTGAGCCGAACTCGACGCCGCCGCTAGCGCTTACGTTGGAGAATGGTGAAGCCGTCATATGCCATCTGCCGGCCTCGGCGTTGGCGATTGGCCGGAGCGCCCCATGCCGCCCGTCATCCTCGACCGCGTGAGGGAGCGAAGCGACCGGAGCGTGTCGGGGATCCATTCCGGAACGTAGGAGAATTTCCCCGGCCTCGACGAGAGGAACAGCACCGAACCAATGCCAGCCACCACCCATCACGCCGCCTCGTGCCCGGCCATCATGGCGCCGATCTGGCTGATGGTGAGTTCGCCGCGCGCCGAGGCTTTCGACAGCCGCCCTTCCGAGATCACCACGATGCGGTCGGACAACGCCAGCAGTTCTTCGAGGTCCTCCGAGATCAGCAGCACCGCGGCACCGCGTGCACGCGCTTCGAGCAGGCGGGAATGCACATAGGCGACGGCGCCGACATCGAGCCCGCGCGAGGGCTGGTTGGCCAGGATCACGGACGGGTTTGGGTCGAGTGCGCGGCCGAGGATCAGCTTCTGCATGTTGCCGCCGGACAGCAGCCGGATGCGTGCCTCGGGTGAAGGGCACTTCACCTCGTAATCGTCGATGATCGACTGCGCGAAGGCGCGCGCGGCCGCCCAGTCGACAAGTCCGCCACGGCTGAAGCGGCGGTCGCGATAGCGCTCGGCGATCACGTTTTCGCTGACGCTCATATCGGCGATGGCGCCCTGTCTGTGCCGATCCTCCGGCACGCGGGCGATGCCGGCGTTTAACGCTGCCAGCGGCGACCATGTCGTCACGGCGGCGCCATTGACACGCACCGTGCCGGACACCGGCGCTTCCATGCCGGCGAGCAGGCCGGCGAGCGCGGCCTGGCCGTTGCCCGAAACACCGGCGACACCGGTGATCTCGCCGCCATGCAGCGCGAGCGCGATCTCCTGCAGCGCCGTGCCATGCGCACGCCGTGCGGTCGAGACATTGTTCAGCTCATAAAGCAGCGCCCCGCGCTCGACCTTGGCCACGACAGGCGGCGCAACTTCGCGCCCGACCATCAGGGCGGCCAGTTCGTGGCGGTTGGTCTCAGCTGTTCGGCGCTCGCCCGACAGCTTGCCGGCGCGCAGCACCAGCACGCGATCGCTCGCCATCATCACCTCGTTGAGCTTGTGCGAGATGAAGATCACCGACAGGCCCTTGGCCACCAGCAGTTTCAGCGTCTTGAACAGCGCTTCGGTTTCGGTCGGCGTCAGCACCGCCGTTGGCTCGTCGAGGATCAGCACCTGCGCGTCGCGATAGAGCGCCTTGAGGATCTCGACGCGCTGGCGTTCGCCGACAGAAAGGTCGGCCACCAGCGCATCCGCCTTGACGGCCAGGCCGAAATCCCGGGCCAGCTGATCGATCTTGGTGCGCGCCGCCGAACGATCCAGTTTCAGTCGGAACAATGGCTGCGTGCCGAGCGCGATGTTGTCGATCACGCTCATATTGTCGGCCAGCGTGAAGTGCTGGTGCACCATGCCGACGCCGGCAGCCAGCGCCGCCTTCGGGTCTCCCGGCGGTAACGGCTTGCCGAACACCTCGACGCTGCCCTCGTCGGCGACATAGTGGCCGAACAGGATGTTCATCAGCGTCGTCTTGCCGGCGCCGTTCTCGCCGAGCAGGGCTATGACCTCGCCCTGCCGAAGCTCGAACGAAATGCCGTCGTTCGCGGTCAGCGCACCGAAACGCTTGGTGATGCCCGAGAGCCTGAGTGCCGGAGCATTTTGGATGAAGCTGGTCGAAGGTGATGTCATCCGGTGCGTCCTTCGAGGCTCGCCCGGCCAAGACAGGGCTTGCCTTGCACCGCCTGCGGGCTCGCACCTCAGGATGAGGACCGTTGTGGCAGGTCGAGAGGAAACTTCGAAACACGTTGGATTTTGGGCGCCGTTGCACGACAGCCCTCATCCTGAGGTGCGAGCCAGCACAGCTTTGAAAAAATTGCCAAGAACCATGCGGGCGAGCCTCGAAGGACGCACCAGATCGATGCTGCATGTCTTCGAAACTCCCTGATCGCGACCCCTATCAGCTCGACTTCGGCTCCTTGTCGTCGATCTCGATCGTCAGGCTGCCGTCCTTGATCGCCTTCTCCTTCTCGGCGACCTTGGCCATTACCTCGGTGGGCACCTTGCCGTCGAATGAGCCGAGCGGTGCCAGCGAGCAGCCGCCGTTCTTCATGAAGGAATAGACGCCGTAATCCTCGGCCTTGAACGCGCCGGCCTTCACCTGCGCGATCGCATGGTCGAGGGTCGGCTCGAAATGCCACAGCGCCGAAGCGACCACCGTGTCGGGATAGTCCTTCTGCGTGTCGATGACATTGCCGACCGCCAGCACCTTGCGCTCCTTGGCCGCGTCCGAAACGCCGAAACGTTCGGCGTAGAGCAGATCGGCACCGGCATCGATCTGCGCGAAGGCGGTTTCCTTGGCCTTGGGCGGGTCGAACCACGAGCCGATGAAGGCGATCTGGAACTTGGTGTCCGGCGCGCTTTCCTTGACGCCGGCGATGAAGGCATTCATCAGCCGGTTCACTTCCGGGATCGGATAGCCGCCGACCATGCCGATGTTCTTCGACTTGGTCATCGCACCGGCGATCAGCCCGGTCAGGTACGAGGCGTCCTGGATGTAGTTGTCGAAGGTCGCGAAATTCGGCGCCTTCGCTGCATCGGGCTTGAAGCTGGAGCCGGCGAGGAAGGCGACGTCCGGATAGTCGGCGGCGACCGCGCGCGCCGCGTCCTCGACGCCGAAGACCTCGCCCAGGATCAGCTTGTGGCCGGCCTCGCAATATTCGCGCAGCACGCGTTCATAGTCGGTGTTGGCGGTGTTCTCCGAGAAGACATAGTCGATGTCGCCGCGTTCCTTGGCGGCATTGGCCGCCTTGTGGATGCGGCTCACCCATTGCTGCTCGACCGGCACCGTATAGACGGCGGCGACCTTGATCGGATCGGCGGCGAAAGCGCGGCCGGCGAAGCCGCCGGTCATGGCAAGTGCGGCACCGGCACCGACGCCTTTGAGGACGGTGCGGCGGGATGGCGTGAAGGAGTTGGAAATCGACATGTTTCTTGGTTCCCCTGGCTGGCTTTTTTATCTTTTGGTCAAAACTACCAAGAGACTTGCATGAGCACAATGCGCGGTGGCGATAGAGATTTCATAGTTTGGAGGCGGATATTTCACAGGTCGCGATTCGATCCCAATCCTTTTATGCTGTTTGAAAACACTGGAGGGTTTGCATGGCTGAGGAAGGCGATTTGAACCGGAACAATCAGCGGCTCCTGCGCAAAACCAAGTTCAAGGGTACTGACCATCTACAATATGTGTGGGCACTGCAATGTGAGCGCGTCGAATGCGGTCACGTCTATGGCGCCAACGGTTCAGATTTCCACCTTCGCCGCTGCCCGAAATGCGATGGCGGAGCTAAGGGGATTTAGCCTTGCCAGATAAGCGAAAGATCCCGTTCGACGCTTCACCGCGACTTTTTGGATTTGTCGCCGGCTATTCCACAAAGGGTCGGCGCAGTTATCGGGCGTGTATCGTCCTGGCGACATCGATGAAGGCGCGCAGCTTCGGCTGGCTCTGCATTGCCGTCGGGAAATACAGGAAGATGCCGTCATCCTTGCCGATCTGGTCGGCGAACAGCAGTTGCAGTTCGCCGCGTTCGACCTCTTCCTGGACTTCCGGTTCCTGGACATAGCCAAGCCCGATCCCGGCTTTCACAAGACGGACGAGCGCCAGCCGGTCGTCCACGATCAGCTGCTGGGGCATCTTCACCCGGATCGCCCTTCCGCGGCGCTCGAATTCCCAGATGTGAAGCGTCCGCGAGGCCTGGAACCGGAACAGGATGGCCTTGTGTTGCGACAGGTCCTCGAGCCGCTTCGGGGTGCCCGAACGGGCGAGATAGTCGGGGCTCGCGGCGATGGCCCACCTGTTGCCCGGTGTCAACCGTACCGCGATCATGTCCTTGTCGATGGCCTCGCCCAGGCGGATGCCGGCGTCGTAGCCATCGGCGACAAGATCGACGAGCGCGTCGTTCAGCGAGATGTCGAGCACCACCCTCGGATACAGCGCCTGAAAACGCTCGATGATCGGCAGGACCGGATAGCGCATGGCGCTTCGCGGGATGGTCAGGCGCAGTGTGCCTGCCGGCACCGACTGGGCCGTGCTCAGTGTGGCCAGCGCATCGCTGATCTCGTTGGCCGCGCGGTCGAGGCGCTGGAACAGTTCGGCGCCGGCATCTGTCAGCCGCACATGCCGGGTCGTGCGCTGGAAAAGCTTGGCCTGGTAGCGCGTCTCGAGCGCCCGGATCGCCTTGCTCATCGCTGTCGGGCTGATGTCGAGCGCTTCCGCGGCGGCGGTGAAGCTGCCATGGCGGGCGACGGCCAGGAAATGCGGCAGTCCGTCAAACAGGTCGCGATTCATCGGGTCAGGATGGTCCGGAGCATCGTTGGCAGGTCTGTGCGGCATCTTACGACTATGAACTTCAAGTTCAAGACCCTTCCCGTTTTCGGCAGATTATCTCCATAATCGGAATTGCTACATGCCACGTCATCGCAGGCCCAAATCCCTGGGCTGCAATCCAGGAGAGCCAGCCGCATGGCGGTGGGCAAAGGAGTGAGCATGTCACAGACAGTTCTCATCACAGGTTCATCGACCGGCATCGGCCGGGAAACCGCCAGCCTGTTTCAGGCGCGTGGCTGGAACGTCATCGCCACGATGCGGACGCCGGAAAGCGAGAGCGAGCTCGACAAGCTCGACAACGTCCGTGTCCTGCGCCTCGACGTGACGGATGAGGCGAGCATTCGCGATGCCGTCGCCGAAGGCGTGCGGGCGTTCGGCGCGATCGATGTCCTGATCAACAATGCCGGTTTCGGTGCCTATGGCCCGCTTGAGGCGACGTCGCTCGAAACCATCCGCTGGCAGTTCGACACCAACGTCGTCGGCCTGCTCGCGGTCACACGGGCGGTGCTTCCGCATATGCGCGGCCGCGGCCGCGGCACCATCGTCAACATCAGCTCGATGGGCGGTCGCGTCGCGTTCCCGCTGGGCTCGCTCTATCACGGCAGCAAGTTCGCGGTGGAAGGCCTCACCGAGGCGCTCTCCTACGAGCTGGGCGCCATCGGTGTGCGGGTGAAGCTGGTCGAGCCGGGCATGACCAAGTCGGATTTCGGCAGCCGCTCGCTCGTCTTCAGTTCCGACGAATCCATGCCCGAATACGCCGCGCTGGTGAAGGGCACGGTGGAGGCCTTCGCCACCCTGCAGGCGGCAGAGACATCGGATGTCGCCGAGACGATCTTCACGGCCGCCACCGACGGGCAGGACCGCCTGCGTTATCCGAGCGGCCACGACGCAAGGATGTTCATCGACATGCGCCGCCAGCAGGACGACGAGACCTTCGCGCGGTCGCTGAAGCGCATGTTCAACATGTGATGCGCCCGTTCCTGCGCAGCCAGCACGACAGCCTTCGCGGGGTCAGGCGGTCGTGCCCGCGCGCCGGAAGCTGGATGGCGTCATGCCGGCCAGCCTGCGGAAGGATTTGTTGAAGGCGCTCAGCGATCCGAAACCGCTTTCCATGGCGATGTGCAGGACATTGGCGTCCTCACGCATCAGCATCGCCTGCGCATAGCTGAGGCGCAAAAGGTTCAGATATTCGTTGAGCGTCATGCCGGTGGAGCGCCGGAAGACGCTCATGGCGTATTTCGGATGGATGGCGAATTCGGCGGCGATGTCGGCAATGCTGATGTCGTCGCGGAAATTGTCGGCGATGTAGGAGCAGATGCGCAGCGCCAACGGCAGCGCGCGCTGGTCGAACTCATCGACCGTGATTGCGGCGGCCACGCCGGGCAACAGCTCATAGGGCTCGAAACGCATGCGCTCGATGCGCAGCAGCAGTTCGTTCACGGCATGCGCCGCCTTGGCGGGATCGCCGGATCGGGCATAGAGGTTCCAGCGCTCGAAATTGCAGCCGTCGGCCGGATCGGTCGCGCGCAGGATCAGCACGTGGCCGGCCATCAGGTGCTGCTGCACGCCGTTGGGCAGGTTCAGCCTGAAGAAATGCACCAGCGGCAGATGCGCGCCCGCATAGATCGTGTCGTCGCTGCGCCAGTCCATCTGATGCGGGATGCCGCCCCAGAACAGGCAGAGGTCGCCCTTCGTCAGCACCACTTCGCGATCGGCCATCCGGTAGTGGACCTTGCCTTCCACGATGAAGTTCACCTCGACCTGGGCGTGCCAGTGCGGCCCCTCCATCACCGCGGGGTGCGTGTGGAACATCTGCAATTGCGTGGGGAAGGCTTCAACCGTGCTTGCGCCGGTACGCCAGTAAGAACCGCCTGCACTCTTGCCGTCCACCAAGCCCGGAGCTCCTGTTTACGCAAGCGAAGAACCGCAGTCAGTGTAGCGTGGTCCTTTCCAAGAGCAAATGGAAGGGCAGTCGGTACAGGATGTCCACGATCTTACCATTCGGCAAATTCATGTTCCGTTTGCGGGAGACCGGCCTGTTCCATCGGCTAATCTTGGCCTGCTCCGGGAGAGAGCAATCGAAATGGGAGGAACAGGATGCGTAACACACTCGTGTGCGCGGCGGTGGCGCTCGCGCTCAGCCAGGGTTCGGCGCTCGCCCAGTCCGGCGAGATCACGATCTGGAGCTGGAACATCGCCGCCTCGTCGCTGAAGGAGACGATCGCCGGTTTCAACAAGAAGCACCCCGACATAAAGGTGAACGTCCAGGACCTCGGCAACCAGCAGGTCTTCGACAAGACCCTGGCCGGTTGCGCGGCGGGTGGAGCCGGACTGCCCGACATCATCACGGTCGAAAACCAGGAAGCCGAGATCTTCTGGAACCAGTTTCCCGACTGCTTCGCCGACCTGAAGACGCTCGGCTACAGCGATGCCACGGCCCAGCTGTTTCCCGAATTCAAGCGCGTCGAGCTGGAGGCCAACGGCAAAGTCTATGCCATGCCCTGGGATTCCGGTCCGGTTACCGTGTTCTACCGCCGCGACTTCTATGAGAAGGCGGGGGTCGATCCGGCGGCCATCAAGACCTGGGACGATTTCATCGCCGCCGGCAAGAAGATCATGCAGGCCAATCCCGGTGTCGTCATGACCGAGGCCGACCTCAATGGTGACGACGAATTCTTCCGCATGATTTCGAACGAGCAGGGCTGCGGTTACTTCTCGCCGGACGGCTCCGCCATCACCGTCAATCAGCCCGGCTGTGTCACCGCGCTGGAAACGGTGAAGAAGATGAAGGCCGACAATCTCGTCAGCGCCGCCAATTGGGACGAGAAGATCCAGGCCACCAAGGCCGGCAAGGTCGCCACGCATATCTTCGGCGGCTGGTACGAGGGCACGATCCGCTCCAATGCCAAGGAACTCGCCGGCAAATGGGGTGTCTATGCGTTGCCCAGCGCAACCGTGGATGGTTCGCATGCGGCCAATCTGGGCGGCTCGTCGCTGGCGATCACCGAGGCCTCGAAGAACAAGGAAGCCGCCTACGCCTTCACCAGCTACGCGCTGGGCACGGTCGAAGGCCAGGTCACCATGCTCAAGGCCTATGGGCTGGTGCCGTCGCTGCTGTCCGCGCTCGATGATCCGTTCGTGCAGTCGGGCCAGCCTTACTGGGGCGACCAGAAGATATGGGTCGACGTGCTGTCGACCCTGCCCAAGGTCAAGCCAAGCCGCGGCACCACCTATTTCACCGACGCCAACAAGATCCTCACCGCCACGCAGCTGAAATACATCGAAGGCGGCTATCCGGATGCCAAGGCAGCGCTCGACGATGCCGCCAGTCAGATCGAGCTGGCGACGGGTCTGCCCCTGTCCCAGTAACCTCCCCAGGGACGCCGGCAGCGGGGCTAGAGCGTCCATTCGGACGCGCAGAGGATGCTCTAGCCCCATGAACCTGCGTATCGGTCTGTCGCCGGCGTTTTATGTTTCGTGGAGTTGGAATGCGGCCCCGCACACTCACCGCCTATGGTTTCCTGACGCCCTATCTGCTGATCTTCCTCGCCTTCTGGGTGTGGCCGATCATCAGCTCGTTCTGGATGTCGTTCCTCAACACGCGCCGCCTGCCATGGACATTCGCGCCGCAGGCCAACTGGGGTCGCCTGCTGGTCGATCCGGCCTTCGCCAATGCGCTGAAGAACACGCTGATCATCCTCGTCGTGCAGGTGCCGGTCATGATCACGCTGGCGACGGTGCTGGCCGTGCTGCTGCACTCGCCTCTGCTCAGGGCACGCGGCCTGTTCCGTTTCGCCTTCTTCGCACCCGTCGTGGTCGGCGAGGTCGCCTATGCAGCCGTCTTCCGGCTGATGTTCAATTACGAGTTCGGCATCATCAACAAGCTGCTCGCGCTTATCGGCGTCGCGCCGATCTCCTGGACCTCGAACCCGACCGCGGCCATGGCGCTGATCATCATCGCCGTCACCTGGCGCTGGGCCGGTTACAACGCCATCCTGATCCTGGCCGGGCTGCAGTCCATCCCGCAGGACCTCTACGAGGCTGCCACCCTCGACAAGGTCTCGAAGACACGCCAGTTCCTGTTCATCACCGTGCCGCTGCTGCGGCCCATCATCCTGTTCTGCATCGTGCTGTCGATCATCGGCACCATGCAGCTGTTCACCGAACCGTTCCTCATCACCAACCGCGGCGGTCCCGGCGGTGCCACCGAAACGCTCGGCATGTTGCTCTACCGGCAGGGCTTCCTGTCGTTCAACTTCGGCTATGCGTCGAGCATCGCCTACACCATCGCGGCAATCGCTATGGCGCTTTCGCTGCTCAACATGTGGGCCGGAAAGGAGCGCCGCTGATGCCGTCTTTCACCGCCCGGATGGGGCGCGCCATCGCCCTCCACGCCGTGCTGCTGCCGCTGGCGCTGATCTGGCTGTTCCCGCTGTGGACCATGGTCGTCTTCGCCACGCTGCCCGACGACGGCATCTTCGGCTCGGCCATACAGCTGCTGCCGTCGACGGCCTTCGCCGACAACTTCGCCAACCTGCAGCACGACACGGATTTCATCCGCGCCATGATGATCTCGATCGTCGTGGCGTCGGTCTACACGCTGCTGTCGGTGGCGCTCACTGCGATGGCCGGCTGGGCGCTGGCCCGGTATCGCTTCGTCGGCCGCACGGCAGTGATCGGCATCATCTTCGGAACGATCACCTTGCCCTATTTCGTCGTCGTCATACCGCAGTTCATCATGGTGGCGCGCGACTTCAACATGGCCAACAGCTGGTTCGCGCTGATCGTGCCGCCGCTGTTCAATTCGCTCGGCGTGTTGTTCATGCGCCAGTCCTTCACCATGCTGCCGGAAGAGGTGTTCGACGCGGCGCGGGTCGAGGGCATCAGCGAATGGCGCACCTTCTTCCACATCGCATTGCCGATGACGCGGCCGACGCTCGCGGCGCTGTCGATCATCCTCTTCCTGCACAGCTGGAACAACTATCTGTGGCCGCTGCTCGTCAACAGCCGGCCGGAGATGATGACCGCGCCGGTGGCGCTGGGCAGCCTCATCGGCCTCACCAAAGTGTCCTGGGGCGGCATCATGGTCGGCGCGGTGGTGCTGACCGCACCGATGCTCGTCCTGTTTGTCGCCCTGCAACGCCATTTCATCGCCGGAATCTCGGCCGGTGCGGTCAAGTGACCGTTCCGGCCCGCTGCCAATCGAGGAGACCATCATGAACACGCCGAACAAGATCCGCTGGGGCATCATCGGCCCGGGCAACATCGCCAGGGCTTTTGCCGGAGGTGTTGCGCATTCGCGCAGCGGCGTGCTGGCGGCCATCGCGACGCGTGACCCCGGCAAGTCCGGCCTCGCCGAGGCGTTTCCCGGCGCCCGCATCCTTCAAGGCTACGATGCGCTGCTCGAGGATCCGGCCGTCGATGCCGTCTACATCGCCACGCCGCATCCCGGCCACGCCGAATGGGCGATCAGGGCGCTCGAAGCCGGCAAGCATGTGCTGGTCGAGAAGCCGATGGCGCTGACCGCCTTCGAGGCGGATGCGATCATGCATGCCGCCCGCAAGGCCGGCCGCTTCCTCGGCGAAGCCTATATGTACCGCCTGCATCCCCAGACCCTGAAGCTGGTCGAGTTGATCAAAGCTGACTCCATCGGCGAGGTGCGGCTGATCCGCTCCAGCTTCGGCTATGCGATGCCGTCCGTCATGCCCGAGCACCGCCTCTTCGCCAACGAACTTGCCGGCGGCGGCATTCTCGATGTCGGCGGCTATCCGGTTTCCATGGCCCGCCTGATCGCCGGTGCCTCCGCAGGCAAGCCATTCCTCGATCCCGAAAGCGTCACCGGTGCTGGTCATCTCGGCGTCACCGGTGTCGATGAATGGGCTTCGGCGCTGCTCAAATTCGGCAACGGCGTCGTCGCCGAGGTCTCCTGCTCCATCCTGCTCGCGCAGGACAATGTGCTGCGCATCTTCGGCACGAAAGGGCATGTCGAGGTCGCCGATTTCTGGTTCGCCTCCGGCAAGCAGGGCGGCACCGGCCGGATCGATGTGGTCACCGCCGAGGGACGGCAGACGGTCGAGGTCCGCGAGCAGGGCTGGCTCTATTCCTTCGAGGTCGATGCGGCCGGTGACGCTATCCTGGCCGGAAGGCAGGAATTCGCATGGCCGGGCATGGATTGGGCCGACAGCCTGGGCAATCTGCGCGTGATGGACAGATGGCGCGCCGCGATCGGCCTCGAATATGGCATCGAGAAAGCGGATGGGCGCCCGAACACGATTTCGGGACGCAGGCTCGCCGGCAACGGCACGCGCATCCCGAAGCGTCAGATCCCGGGTGTCGCCAAGCCGGCTTCGGTGCTGGCCTTGGGCTTCGAGGATTTCCGCACCTTCTCCTCCGGCGCGATCCTGCTCGATGCCTTCTTCGAAGCCGGCGGCAACCTCTTCGACACGGCCTTTGTCTATGGCAGCGGCTACACCGAAAAACTGTTCGGCGAATGGCAGCGCAGTCGCGGCACGCGTGCCGAATCCGTTGTCATCGGCAAGGGCGCCCACACGCCGTTCTGCACGCCCGACGCGATCGGCAGGCAGCTGACGCTATCGCTCGACCGGCTGCAGACCGATCATGTCGACGTCTATTTCATGCACCGCGACAACCCGGACGTGCCGGTCGGCGAATTCGTCGACGCGATGGATGCCGAGGTGCGGGCCGGCCGCATCCGTGGTCCGTTCGGCGGTTCAAACTGGACGCGCGAGCGCATGGCAGCGGCAATCGACTATGCCGAAAGGAACGGCAGGCAGGCACCGGGCGCACTATCCAACAATTTCTCGCTGGCCGAGATGCTGGTGCCGATCTGGGACGGCTGTATCGCTTCCTCCGACGCCGGCTGGAGGCGCTGGCTGACCGAGCGGCAGATGCCGAATTTCGCCTGGTCGAGCCAGGGGCGGGGCTTCTTCACCGAGCGTGCCGGTCGTGACAGGCGTGACAGCGAGGAACTGGTGCGGGTCTGGTATTCCGAGGACAATTTCGCCCGCCGCGACAGGGCGATCGAACTGGCCGGCCGCCTCGGCAAGAGCCCGATCCACGTTGCGCTGGCCTATGTGCTCGCGCAGCCTTTCCCTTCGGTTCCGCTGATCGGACCGAGGACGCTGGGCGAGCTGGATGACAGCCTGCAGGCGCTCGACATCACGCTGTCGGCGGCGGATCTCGACTGGCTGGTCAACGGGCCGGCACCGCAGCGCAAGGCCGGATGAATGAAGCGGTCCTGCGTCCGGAATTGCATCGAAACAGGGAGAGCCATGATTTGAGCGCGATCGAGCTGAAAGCGGTCAGGAAGTCCTTCGGCGTGGTCGACGTCATCAACGGTGTCGACCTCACCATCACGGCGGGGGAGTTCTGTGTCTTTGTCGGTCCGTCCGGCTGCGGCAAGTCGACCTTGCTGCGCATGATCGCTGGGCTGGAGGACGTCACCTCCGGTGATGTGCTGATCGACGGCAGGCTGGTCAATGCGATCGAACCCGGTGACCGCGAGCTCGCCATGGTCTTCCAGTCCTATGCACTCTACCCGCACATGACCGTCGAACGGAATATGGGCTTCGGCCTCAGCATGAACGGCATGGCCAAGGCGGAAGTCGACAAGCGCGTCGCCGAGGCCGCGGCCGCGCTACAACTGCAGTCTTTGCTGAAGCGCAAGCCTGCACAGCTTTCAGGCGGACAGCGCCAGCGCGTCGCGATCGGGCGCGCCATCGTGCGGCAGCCCAAGGCCTTTCTGTTCGACGAGCCGCTGTCCAATCTCGACGCCGAGCTCAGGGTGCAGATGCGCGTCGAGATCACCAAGCTGCACCGGCAGCTCGGCGCCACCATGATCTATGTCACGCATGACCAGGTCGAAGCGATGACCATGGCCGACCGGATCGTCGTGCTGCGCCGTGGCGTCATCGAACAGCAGGGTCGCCCGATCGATCTCTACCGCGATCCCGACAATGCGTTCGTCGCCGGCTTCATCGGCTCGCCGAAGATGAATTTCTTCAAGGGCGTCATGCGCCCCGACGGCACGATCGGCCTGGCGGAAACTGCGTTCGCGCCGGCCCTGTCGTCGAGGCCCGGGGCCGGCCAGGAGGTTACGATCGGCCTGCGGCCCGAGCATTTCGAGATCGGCAGCGAGGGCGCTGTTTCGCTTGCGATGGAGATCGACCTCATCGAGAACCTGGGCGGCAATTCGATCTGGCACGGCCGGCTGTCCAGTGGGGAAAAACTGCTGGTCGAACGCCGTGGCTATCACGACCAGGGCCTCGGGTCTTCCGTGCAGATTTCGTTCCGGCCTGAAAACGCGCTGATCTTCGACCAGGACGGCAAGCGGCTGCGCTGACGCGGCCTCAGAACTTCACGCTGAGATCTGCCCGCACGCCATGGTCGCTGGCCTTCGATCCGACCTGTCCGTGATAGGACAGTCCGAGCGTGGCCTGCGGTGTGATGGCGAAGTCGAGCCCGGCTTCGATGACGGCGGCGTCCTTCGCGATCGGCGCACCGGCGATCGTGAAGGCGTTGCTGCCGGTAAAGGCCTGGCTGATGGCAGGCGTCACATCGCCATAGGCATGGCGCCAGCCGATCATGCCGCGAACTGTGGCCTTGGTGGAGCCGATGTCGAAGTCGGTCGAAGCACGGATGCCGAGCGTCGTGAAGGTGTTGTCGTTGGAGCCACTGTGAACGGTCAGCGCCGACGCGCCGCCTTGCTCGGCAAAGCCGCTGGTGTGGACGTTGACATAGGCGAGGTTGGCGAACGGTTCGAAGGCAACGCTGCCGGCCTTGAGGCTGTAGCCGAGTTCACCGAAGACCTGCGTGGTGCCGGCGCGGTAGGAGCCGGTCAGGCTGTCGCTGAAGCCGGGGAAGGTAACCTGCCGGCTCGTATCGATCTCGCTCCATGTGTAGGCAAGGCCGGAGCGGAAGGAGAGGGCTCCCCACTGCGTGCCGCCATAGACGCCGAGATGGTAGTTGTCGCTCGAGGCGGATGACCTGCGATCATCGACCTTGAAGGATGAATGGCTGTAGCCGGCGAGGAAGCCCAGGCGGACGTCATCGGTGATCAAGCCATCGACACCGGTGACGAAACCACCGGTCGAACGCGACAGTTTCGCGGCATTACCGTCGCCGCCGAAATGCCCCCACGAGCCGAACACCGAGCCCCAGGCGCCGTAGCGTTCGGAAGCAACCGAAGCCGTGGTGATCTCTTTCGCATCGTCGCCATAGCCCATCAGCGGCAGGCCGCCGACGGTTTCGAAGGCCGAACGCAGGCGATCGTTCACGGCATCGCGCACGAAACGGCTATCCTCGAGCAAACCCGTCACCGTCGATGCATGGATCTCGCCCGACAGGCTGTCGAAGGCGGCGCGGGCTTCATCGGCCGACAGCACCAGCAGTGTGTTGTAGAGCGCCAGCGGCGCACCGCTCTGCTGCAGCGTGTCGAGGGCGGTGGCGGTATGTGTGCGATTGACCGTATCGGCAACGCTGGCGAACAGCGGCTTCCTGCCCGGCTCTTCGGGTTTTCCAGGCTCCTCCGGCTTTTTGATTGCAATCGTCAGATCGACCGTATTGGCACCCTGCAACAGCGTCGCATCGAGGAAGGCGGAGCGCGACAGCACTGCCGGATCGAAGCCGCCGGTGACGCCACCGGCCGCCGTCAGGATCGTGTAGCGCTGGCCGTCCTGGTAGCTGGCCTGTGCGTCCAGCGCCGTCACTTCCACCTTGCCGCCGGAAAGCGTTGCCGTACCGGTGGCGGCGATGCGGTCGCTGGCGCCGTTGCCGGCAATCTCGACCGCATAGGTCGAGCCGGCCGCGAACGTCACATCGCCCGCAATGTTCAGCGTGCCGATCGAATTGCCCGGCGCGACGATCGCGCCGGACGCGGCCATCAGGCCACCCAGCGTGCCGATGCCGCCGAGCGATGCGCCCGACTTCACGGTTACTGCGCTCACCAGGCTGGCGCCCGGATGGGCATCGTCACCGACGACCAGTTTGCCGCCGCTGACGATGGTCGTGCCCGTATGGCTGTTGGCGGCATTGAGCACCAATGTTCCGCTGCCGGCCTTGGCGAGATCCCGTGCGGTTGCGCCATCGACCAGGACGGAATCGACGACTGCCGTGACGCCACCATCGACGGCAATGGTGCCGGTCGAGCCCGATGCCGGGTTGAAGGCCAGGCTGCCGCCGGTGACATGGTAGCCGTCGGTCACGAATTGCAGCGTATCGAAGTCCCTGGTGCCGGCGACCGTGACCGTGCCGGCGCTGCCGGCAAACACGCCGACGGAACGCAGCCAGGGCTGGTTGGTCACCCCATCGACGCTGGTCCAGTTCGGGCCGATGGTGTCCCATAGGCCCGAACCGCCATCGGCTGCACCATTGGACGTCGTGTTGCCGCCGTCCCAGAACTGGATCGTCTGCCCGGCGCCCAGCGCGATCAGATAGACCTGGCCGGGAGCATCGAGGCCGACGACGTGTCGCGCCACGGTGAAATTGCTCGACGTCACCGTTTCACCGTCGAATGTGCCGCCCGGCGTCAGCCCGCCATAATCGAAAAGCCGGTAATATCCCGCCGAGGCCACCCTGGCATCCAGGGTGCCGCCAAGCGTCAGGGTGCCCGTAACCTTGACAAGGTCATTGGGGCCGCCGACCGCCCCCGGCATGTTGAGTTCGAAGCTGGAGGTCGAGCCATTCGCCAGCGAAAGGTTGCCGTCGATCGTCAGCGTGCCCGGCGAGTTGCCGGGCGACAGGAGAGCACCCGATTGCAGCGTGACCGTAGAAACCCCGCCAGAACCGATCGTGCCGCCGCCTGCCAGCGTTGCGCCGCTGCCGACGACGACCGAGCCGCCGAGCTTGTTGGCGACGACCAGCTTGCCGCCCGAAACGGTGGTGCTGCCGGTGAAGGCCGAACCATCGCCGGAAAGTATGGTGGTGCCGCTTTCATGCTTGATGCTTCCTTTGCCGCGCAGCGCCGCGACGAAGTCCAGGTCCGATCCGTCCGGCAGGCCGTTGTGGTTGAAGACGATGGTGCCGGTGCCGAGGGCGAAGCGGATCTGATCGGCCAGCAAGGTGCCGGCCGTTGCTGCTGCGGCGCCTGACGCGGCGCCGATGTTGAGGGTGCCGCTGGCAGTCGCTACTCCGGCGATCCCGACGAAGTCGGCGACACCTCCGGCATAGCTTCCGGTCCTCACCGTCGCGCCGTTGCTGATGGTGAGTGTTCCGCCAGCGTGATCGCCATTGCCGATGATCAGCCTGCCGTTGTTGGCCCAGGCCGAACTGGTACCGGTGACGGTTGTTGACCCTGAGGAATACAGTTTGTTGCCGAGGGTTGCCGAGGCGGAATTGACGCGGCCGCCATTCTCGATGGTCAGCGTTCCCTTTTCGCCATCGCCTATGACCAGCGCGCCGCTGTTGTTCCACAGCGAGTCGGCGCCGGTGACGGTGACCGTTCCTTCGGAGAAAAAGCTCTGGGCGATGCTCGCCGACGTCGAGTTGACGCGGCCGCCGTTCTCGATGGTCAGGAAGCCGAACGCCTGGCTGCCGCCGATCGTCAGATTGCCACTGTTGTCCCACAGTGAGTTGGCGCCCTTCACCAGGACAGTGCTGGTGACACCGCCGCCAAGTGCGATGTTGCCGGCCATGTTGGCTACCCGTCCACCATCGTCGATCGTCAGGGAGCCCGAACCCAGATAGCCGATGGTGAGATTGCCACTGACGCTGAACAGCGAATTCGCGCCGGTAACGGTGGCGGTGCCCTGAGCCCCGCCATTGTATCCGAGATAGGCAGAGCCGCTCTTTGCAAGTGTTCCACCACCAGCAATGGCGAGCGTGCCGGCCGTGCTTCGGCCAACCATATAGTCTCCCCACCAGTCGAGGACGTTGCCCGTTTCGGTAACCGCCTGAGCCCGCGCGTCGAGCGGCACGCTGATGGCGCAGACAGCCAGCACCATCGCGGCGGAATTGCGGAGGACACGGAGGCGGGACTTGAAGTCGATCGGCATTCTGGCAGATTGAAAATGGGTCATGGCCCATAGGGGATCGAGGTCCTTCGAGAGCAATGATCCAGCGTCCCGGCCCATGGGCTGGGCGTCCCGGCGGAAGCAATTGGCACCAGGCATGATCGAGTTCGACACAGGCAAGGTAGAGGCGAAGGAACGTCTCGATTACTGGAGCAGCGATGTGCTGCGCCGCATGTCGATTGCGCGCATGGATGCCGGGCCCGGCTTCTTCGCCAGATTGCTGCGCACGCAAGGGCGTCGCGGCGAATTCTGGGACCATACATCGGATGCGATCCGCGTCGAGCGTGGAGCGAGGCGATGCGCCAGCGACGGCGGCGACGAGATCTATGTCGGCCTGCTTCTCGACGGCCCGTCGCGGGTCAGCCAGAATGGCAACGACCACGCTTTGGTGGCAGGCAACCTCTATGTCGTCGACTTTGCCCGGCCGGTGCGCGCCGAATGGTCGTCCCATCGCGAGATTGCCATCGTCATACCGCGCGAACGGGTTGCTGCCCTCGCCGGTCGCCGGGCCATGACGCTCGGTGGCCAACGCCTGGACCGTCCCGGACTGGCCGAACTGCTCGCCTCGCATCTGGCGCTGACGGCAAGACGCATGCGCGGCCTGTCCTCTGTCGGGCGCGAGGCCGCGATCGATGCGGCGACGGATCTGGCCTGCGCCCTGCTGCGCTCGGTCGCCGACGAGGCGGTCGATCTGCCATCGGGCGATGTTTTGACCGCCGCGCTGATGGTCATCGACCAGCGCCACACGGATGCACGGCTGTCGCCGGCGCGTGTCGCCGTGGCGGTCGGCTGTTCACGCTCCGAACTTTACCGTGCCTTCGCCGGACAGGCTGAATCGGTTGCTGCCGCCATCTGGACGGCGCGGCTCGAACGATCGCGGCGCATGCTTGCGCTGCAGCCCGCTCTCGACCTCAGCGTCGCGCAGATTTCCGCGAATTGCGGCTTCCTCGACCCGTCGAGCTTCAACCGCATGTTCCGCAATCGCTACGGCATGACGCCGCGCGACATGCGCCAGCTTGCCGGAAGCAGGACGACAATCGCCTGAGGCGCGCAGCCTCGGCTGGACTTCCATGATTGCACGGCCTACCCTGAAGTTCTCGCGAGCCTGATATCGGATCAGGTCTCGACCTCGGCTCCACCGCAACGCGGCCCGAGCCTGCTCTCAGCCAAAATCCAACGCATTTTCACCGCGCAAGCGGAAGGAGTTTCCATGTCTCGAACAAAGTCGGAGCAATCTCTGCACATCCATGCGGAGGCCGGACACACCAATGCTCGATGTGCTTGCGGCGCTCTCAGGCTGACGCTTCGTGAACCGCCGCAGCTGACCGCGCTGTGTCACTGCTTGGCCTGCCAGCGCAGGACCGGCTCGCCGTTCAGCGCCAACGCCTTCTACGCGGTCGACAGCGTCGAGGTTTCGGGTGCGTCCACGGAGTTCGTCCGCACCGCCGAAAGCGGTCGCAAGGTGCGCATGTATTTCTGCCCTGCCTGCGGCTCGACCCTTTATTGGAAGGCGGAGGCGTCGCCTGAAATGATCGGCGTGGCGGTCGGCGCATTCGCCGATCCGGGCTTCGTGCCGCCGGCGCTGTCCGTGTTCGAAAAGTCGAAGCACGAATGGGTGCGGCTCGACGGGGCGGTGGAGCATTTCGACGGCCTGCCTGCTGGCAGGTGAAGTGCCCGGAGGCGGACGGGTCAGGCCGCCTTCGTGGCGAGGAAGGTGATCCATTCGTCGCCGTTGCCGTTGTTGACGGCGAACTCTTCCCACAGAACGGTCATGCCGGCCTGTTCGAGGAGATGGGCGAAGTCATCGCGGCGCCAGAGCACGGTCTGGTAGTCGCCATTCTTTTCGCCGTCGCCGTGACGCATCGAGACGAGGAAGGCGCCACCCGGCCGCAGCGACCGCGCGATCTTGCCGAGAACATCTGCGATCTCGGCGCGGCGGACGTAGAAGAGGACGCAGAGCGCAACCACCGCATCATAAGGGCCGCCGAGCGGGTCGGTGACGATGTCGAGGAGATCGGCCTTTTTGCCGCGTGCCGCCTGTATCTCGAGGAAACGCCGCGTCGCGTCGGTGCGCCTCACATGCAGGCCGAGGTCTTCCAGCAGGTCAGCCTCGCGTCCCGCTCCGGAGCCGATTTCCAGGGCCTTGCCACCGCTGCCGACTTCGGCTGCAAGCCGCTTCAGCGCGGCCTGGACACGCTCGATCGGTTCGGTGCCGACGATTTCGTCATAGCGGTCGGCATAGGCTTCGTACATGTCGACGACCTTGCGGCTCTGCTTGAGGGCTTCCGCGGCGATGGTCATGGTGGTCCTCCCTTGCAGACTTTTGCCTGGAGCATTTTGTAGCCAAGTGGGATCACTTGATGTTACAAAAATTCTTCCAAAACAAAAGCTTAGAGCATTTCCGCGTTTCCGTGAAAAACGGAAACGCTCTAGAAGGCGGCGTCGCCGTCGAGCAGGCCGATATCGCGCTTGAGGTAGTCCGGCAGGTCGCTGCGGGCGAGCAGGTCCTGCGGGCGTGGCTTGAACGGAGCGAGCAGCAGGCGGGCGAGGTGACGGCGAGGGGAAAGGTGCGAGAGCGTGGTCATGGCGGGTTCCTTTCTGTGATCTGATGAAAGGATATTGCTCCCTGTTGCGCTTCATTTCCAATCGAACGTCGCGTATCATGCATGAGGAGGAGTAATGTGTCATGAGCTGGAAACTGCCGCCTCTTGGAGCCGTCCGCGTGTTCGAAGCCGCGGCCAGGCTCGGAAGTTTCACCAAGGCTGCCGACGAACTCGGCATGACCCAGTCCGCGGCCAGCCACCAGATCAAGCTTCTGGAAGAGCGTGCCGGAACGCCGCTTTTCGTACGGAAAACAAGGCAGATAGAACTGACGGAGGCCGGCGCGCGGCTGGCGCCGGAAGCCTCATCGGCCTTCGCGACGCTGGCTGACGGCTGGCTGGCGGCGAAGGGTGGGGCAGGCGGCGTGCTCTCCGTCTCGACGATGCAGACCTTCGCGTCGAACTGGCTCGCGGTTCGCCTTGGAACATTCCAGCTGATGCATCCCGAGCTTGCCGTGAAGGTCGAGACGTCGCCCCGGCTGGTCGATTTCACCCGCGAGGCGACCGACGTCGCCATTCGCACCGGTAGCGGCAGCTGGCCGGGGTTGGCCGCGCATTATCTGTTCAAGGCGGACTATTGCCCGATGATCAGCCCGCGGCTTGCGGAAAGCGTCGGCGGCATCCACACGCCGGAAGATCTCTACAAGGTGCCGCTGTGCTGCGCCGACGATCCATGGTGGAAGATCTGGTTCGAGGCGGCCGGCGTGCCCTATGACATTGATCGCGCCATCCATGGGCCGGATCTCGGTTCGCAGGTCTATGATGCGATGGCAGCGCTCACCGACCAGGGCGCCGCGATCCTCACGCGCAATCTGTATGACGCTCTTGTCGCCAAGGGCCAGCTCATCCAGCCTTTCGAGGCCCTGGGCTCGGATGGTGACGGCTACTGGCTGGTCTATCTCGAGAGCCGCCGCAACTCCTCGCGCATCAAGGTCTTCCGCGACTGGATCCTGAGTCAGACCGAAGAGGCGCGGAGGCTGGAGGCTCGCTAGCGCCGTGCCGGGATCGCGGGCCTTGCAACGGCGCGCACTTCGCTCCAGATTGAGGGTGATGGGAATGGAGTTCTCCCGAAACCGCCACCAGGGCGTTTCCGTTTAACGGAGACGCGGAACGTTCCGGACGTTTCCTGGAATTGCTCTGGTGGCTGATGACTCCTGCTGCGTTTAAAACCGCGGTAGGAGTCTGTCCCGATCCTGCCGCCTGGGAAGGATCGGATATGTCATTCACCAATTGCCTCGTGGTCATGCTCGGCGGTGCGCTCGGAACGCTGGCGCGCTATCTCGTATCATGGCTCGCCTTGCCGATCAGCGGCCAGTTGCCCTGGGGCACCATCATCATCAACGTCACTGGCTCGCTGCTGATCGGCTTCTTCGGCACGTTGACCCTGGCACAGGGTCGTTACCCGGTTTCCGAAGCCGTGCGTCTTTTCGTCATGATCGGCATCTGCGGTGGCTACACCACCTTTTCCTCTTTCAGCCTGCAGACACTGGACCTGCTCCGCTCCGGCGCGCTTGTCCGGGCGGCGGTCAACATCGCCGCTTCCGTGGCGCTGTGCACCGCTGCCGTCGCGGCCGGGCATCTGCTTGCCTCCCGGTTCAATGGCGGCGAGGTCCGGATCGCGCAGGTCGCGCTCGAAGAGGATGCCTGAAGACCGACGGTGCTAGACGGCAGCCTGCGCCTGTCGGTTGCGTTCGCGCCCCACGGACAGTGCGATCATCGTCGAGCGCAGTTCGGAGGGCCGCACCGGCTTGGACAGGATCGGGATGTCCTGCTGCCCGAGTTCCTCGCGCACCCGGTTCTCGTCATGGCCGGTCATGACGATGGCAGGGATGTCACGACCCGCCTGCCGGCGCACTTCCCGGATGAAGTCGGCACCGACGATGCCGCCGCCGAGGTCGAAGTCGGTGACGACCAGGTCGCATGGTGCGACGGAGAGTTCCGCTCCTGTTTCGGCCTGCACGACGCAGCCCCATTTCCGCAAAAGGGTGGCGGTAGCGAGCAGCACATCCTCGTCGTCCTCGACGAGCAGCACGCGCAACCCTTCCAACGGCGAAGCAAAACGGTCTGGCTTCACCCGTCTGATCCGCTCCGGCGTCGACACCATAGGCAAGCCGGCAATGCGCACGCTGGTGCCGCGTCCCCTAACCGAGCGGATCGAGACCCGCAGCGACATCAGGTGCGCCAGCCGCTTGACGATTGCGAGGCCGAGCCCGACCCCTTCGATGTCCCTGTCTCCGCGTTCGCGCACCTGGTAGAATTCATCGAACAGAAGCGGCAGATGTTCCTCGGCGATGCCTTCGCCGCGATCATGGACTTCGATCGACAGGCCGTAGCGATGACGGCGGCAGCCGATCAGCACTTGGCTGCCCGGCGCGTATTTCAGCGCATTGGAAACGATGTTCTGCAGGATGGTGGTGAGGACAGCAGCATCGGTGCGCACATGAAGCCGGGTGCGCACGACCTTGAATGTCGTACCCGACCATTCGGTCCGGTTGGCATTCTGCGTCAGAACCTCGTCGATGACATCCTGCACGGCGACGATTTCGAAATGCGGTGTCACCTTGCCGCTGTCGAGCGTCGAGATGTCGAGCAGCGAGCGAAACAACCCTGACACCGAATGCAGTGAGCGGTCGATGTTCTCGACCATCTGCTTCTGTTCGCGGTTGAGCCCGGTGTCGCGCAGGCAGGCGGTGAACAGGCTGATGGCATGGATCGGCTGGCGCAGGTCATGGCTGGCCTGGGCCAGGAAGCGCGACTTGGCGAGGTTCGCCTCCTGTGCCGCAATGGAGGATTCGTGCACTTTTTTGAGCAGCGCGTAGATATAGGCCGGCACCAGGATGGTGGTCATCACCAGCGTCAGGGTCACATAGGGGTTCTCCGACCAGAACGAGTTGAAGTAAGTGGTGACGGCGAGTGAAAGCAGCGCCAGCAAGGTGGAAACGACGAGGTAGCGCACGCCGAAGCGAAGCCCGTTGCCGACCGTCACCCAGAGAAGCGCCGAATAGACCGGAAGCAGCGCAGCGCCGCCGATCGACATGCCGAAGGTGATGGCAGTGTAGTCTCCGCCCATCGAGAGTGCGCGCCGCCGTATAAAGGCGCCCGGCTTCCTGATGATCCACCAGTAAAGAAAAAAGGAAACCGGCATGTATGCGGCAAAATAGGCCGCAACGGCATTCAGGCTGGTGGACTGGAAGCCGTCGAGAAATGTGATCGCCGTAATATAGGACCCGAAAAGCGGCGTGAGGATGATCCGCACCATCGCCTGGGCGCGTTCGGTATCATATTGCTCGCGGCCTGCAGGCACCGCCGGCAGGCTTGTGCGAAGCGCGCGCTTGCGTTTCCTGAACATCGCCCCCCTCCGCGCGCCACGACAGATCTATCCCCTACACCGGCGTGATCCGTCTGTGAATGCGAAGATGGGGCCGCAAACCTGCGGTGGGCTGCGGATTTGCCCATCAGGATGGTGGACCGAATTGCGCAAGGACGAGGTGGTCCTGATGGGCTGAAAAGAGGCACCCGCCATCGCGCGGAACGCGGTCTGGATTTAAATATGATAATCTTACTCAAGTTTTTGTTTCCAGAACCGGGTTTGCGTTGTAGGAATGTCGAAGCCCCATCGCGGCCTCGACTGAGGAGGGAGCCTGGCTCGCTTGGGTGAAGTGCCAATGACAGGATTAGGGAACGGACGGCATGATCAATTACAAGCCCTCCAGCATCCAGAGCGCGCCGTTGGACCATGGCGAGCTGACTGGAGAACTGAACCCTCTCCGCGAGTCTGTCGCGGCTCTCGACGCTTCATTGTCCCGGCTGCACCGGGCCAAGCGCAGCGCCGATGAGAGCCTGCGGCGTGCACAGGATGCGCCCGGTCCGCACACCTCCGACAATTCGATCTTCGTGGCGTTGTGGGAGACGCATCTCGCAGACCGCGAGCTGCTGTTCTCGGCAATGCGGCAACTGGACCGCGCGCGCCAGGCCCTGCCATCGGGCGGCGCAGCGATCAGCGAGCCCGCACAAAGCGGGAAAACCGGCTGATCACGATTGTCTTTCCGGCGGCGCAAGAAACCCCACGCCGCCGGAGAATGCTCACGTGTTGTCGGAGCTTCCGGCCGTGGGGAACTGGCGCGCGAATTCCTTCTCATCGCCGGCAGCCAGCAGCTTGGCCTGCTGTACCCAGCGCTCGCGTTCGATGCGTCCGTCGAACTGGAGATATTCCTCCACGCGCTGGATGTCCGCAGCAGTCCATCCCGCTATCTGGGCATAGGTCGTGATGCCGTGTTCTTTCAGCCGCCGCTGATTGACGGGCCCGATGCCGATCAGGCGGCGCAGGTCGTCTCCAGCCGATGACTTGGCTGGCTTGGCCGCCGGTGCCTTGGCTGGGGCCGCCTTGGCTGCGGGCGCCTTTGCCGTGGCCGGCTTGGCTGCAGTTGCTTTGGTCGGAGCCGCTTTGGCTGGAGCTGCCTTGGCCGGTGACGGCTTGGCCGCGGCCGCCTTGGCTGGAGCCGCCTTGGCTGCTGGCGCCTTCGCCACGGCTGGCTTGGCGGCCGGTGCCTTGGCTGGGGCCGCCTTGGCTACAGGCGCCTTCGCCGTCGCCGGCTTGGCGGCCGGTGCCTTGGCTGGGGCCGCCTTGGCTGCAGGTGCCTTTGCCGTGGCCGGCTTGGCGGCTGGCGCCTTCGCAGGGGTTGCCTTGGCTGCAGGTGCCTTTGCCGTCGCTGGCTTGGCCGCTGGTGCCTTGGCTGGGGCCGCTTTGGCTGTGGGCGCCTTCACTGGGGCCGACTTGATCGCAGCCGCTTTGGCTGGAGCTGCCTTGGCTGAGGGTGTCGCGGCTGCCTTCGCCGCAGGTGCCGCCTTGGCTTGCGCGGGCTTGCTGGTGGCTGAGGAAACCGTTGCCGATGAAGCCAGCAGTGGAGCTGGCGAGGACGAGGCGGATTTTGCCTCGCGCAATTGCCGCTCGAGATCGGTGCGCGCGCTGGCGCAACTTTCCAGGTCGCCGGTCAGGCGCTTCGCATCGGATTTCAGCCTGTCGCGCTCGTTGCGGATGCTGTCGAGATCGCCACGCACCTGTGCAAGTTCATCACGCAGGCGTCCCCATAAAAACCAGCCGAGCAACAAGCCGACGATAAAGGCCAAAATCACGTAGAAAAAAGTCATCGCTTCTCTCCTGTCAGAAATCGTCCCGCCAAATCTTTGCGACACGTCATCTTGTGACAGAATAGCTGCAAAAGGAAAGATGCCTGTATTAAAGTCTATATCAAATCAGAAACTTAGTTCACGCCCGCCTGTCATGCGGGCCATCGGCATTCCGATATGAACCCGGCGCTCCCCGCTCTGCCGTGGTTCGCAAGGTTGTGAATCCGGTCCGGGCCCGCACCGAAGGATGACCCGGCGAGGTGCGCAAAACCGCGAAGATGCCGTGGTCAATCCCACACGCGCAGCATGGCTTCCTCGACATAGGTCAGATGCGCGGCCATGGCGGCGCGGGCCTGTTCGGCCTCGCCGGCAAGGATCGCCGTGCAGATGGCTTCATGATCGTCGAGGATATGGCTGCGCAGGACCGGTGCTTCGGCGAGGTGCCGGTGGAACTGCTGGTCGATCCCTTCCGATCGTGATGCCCACAGCTGCGAGATCATCTCGCGCAGCAATCGGTTGCCGCAGTTCTCCACGATCGTCATGTGAAAGGCGCGGTCGCTGTCATTCGACCAGTCGCCGCGCGCCGTCTCGTCGCGCAAGGCCACGATCGCCGCTTTCAGCCGCCGCCGTCCTTCCGCCGAAATGTGCTGCGAGGCTTGGGCTGCGGCTTCCGGTTCCAGCAGCCGGCGCACCGCCATGACCTCGATCGGTGAATGTCCGACCTCCGGCAGGGCCTGGGCCGGATTGGCCGGCACTTTCAGGAAAGCGCCGACGCCAACCCGAACCTCCAGCATGCCGGCCACTTCCAGCGCGATCAATGCTTCGCGCACCGTCGGCCGCGAGACGCCGAGCGAAACCGCAAGATCACGCTCGGAAGGCAGCTGCTGGCCGGGCGTCGCCTCGCCGGACAGGATCTGATCGCGGATCTGGTCTGCGATCTGCAGATAGAGCTTCCTGTTCGAGACAGCCTGAAGTTTCAAACCCGTACCCTCTGTCCGGGTCGGCCGGCAAATCGGCTCCGTCCCCGTGGTGACCATAATCTGGCGGCGACCGCAGCGGAAGCCTGCCCGCTTTATCTATCGGTCTGGCCACCTGACAGCAAGTGGTCTGACCACTTGACAGCATGACCGATGCTGAAATATTGGAAACCGTCCGCTGGGATCGGACGCGCTACGGGAGGAATTCATATGGCCAGCCTGGCAGGGAAGAGCTGTCTCGTGACTGCAGCCGCGCAAGGCATCGGCCGCGCCTCGGCCATCGCGCTTGCAAAGGCTGGCGCCCGCGTCGTCGCCACCGACATCAATGCCGACCTTTTGTCCGGGCTTGCCGGAGACGGCATCGAGACCCGCGTGCTCGACGTGCTGGACAGCGCCGCGGTCAACGCCGTGGCGGCTGAGACAGGGGCCGTCGACATCCTCTTCAACTGCGCCGGCGTCGTCCACAACGGCTCCATCCTGGAGTGCACGGAGGACGAGATGGATTTCGCCCTCGACCTCAATTTCAAGGCGCAGGTCCGCACCATCAAGGCGGTGCTGCCCGGCATGCTGGAGCGCGGTTCCGGCTGCATCATCAACATGGCCACCGTCGCGTCTTCCATCAAAGGCGTGCCGAACCGTTTCGCCTATTCCGCCAGCAAGGCGGCGGTCATCGGCCTCACCAAGTCCGTCGCTGCCGACTTCGTCTCGCGCGGCATCCGCTGCAACGCCATCTGCCCCGGAACCGTCGACAGCCCGTCGCTCGAAGGACGGCTCAAGGCCACCGGCGACTACGAAGCCGCCCGCAAGGCCTTCGTCGCACGCCAGCCGATGGGCCGCATCGGCACCGCCGATGAGGTCGCCGATCTCGTCGTCTACCTGGCCGGCGCCACCTTCACGACCGGTCACACCTACATCATCGACGGCGGCTGGACGGCCTGAAATGACAGACCTCGTCACCATGCGGGGCATCGACAAGGCGTTCCCGGGCGTGCGCGCGCTGAAGGGCGCCGAGTTCGACCTGCGTCCCGGTGAGGTCCACGCGCTGATGGGCGAGAACGGCGCCGGCAAGTCGACGCTGATGAAGATCCTGGCCGGCATCTACCGACAGGATGCCGGCGAGGTGCTGGTCGGCGGCCAGCCGGTCGATCTCGGCTCACCACGCGCGGCGATCGCTGCCGGTATCGGCATCATCCATCAGGAGCTGATCCTGATGCCGCACCTCACCGCCGCCCAGAACATCCTGATCGGGCGTGAACCGCGCAAGGCCGGCGGGCTCCTGCTCGACGAGGCAGCACTCAACGCCTATGCCGCCGACGTCTTCAGGAGCATGAGCCTGTCGATCGATCCGCGCACTTTGGTCGGCTCCTTCACCATCGCCAGGCAGCAGATGGTCGAGATCGCCAAGGCGCTGTCGTTTCGCTCGCGCATCCTGATCATGGACGAGCCGACGGCGGCCCTCAACGACAAGGAAGTCGGCGAGCTCTTCGCCATCATCAACCGGCTGAAAGCCGATGGCGTCGGCATCGTCTACATCTCGCACAAGATGGACGAGATCAAACGCATCGCCGACCGTGTCACGGTGATGCGCGACGGCGCCTATGTCGGCACGGTCGACGCGAAGGAAACGCCGATCTCGAAGATCATCTCGATGATGGTCGGCCGCGAGATCGACAATGAGGCGCCGGCGGCTCCCGACCTGACTTCTGCCCCTGTCGCCCTGGAAGCACGCGGCCTGACGCGCGGCAGCCAGGTGCGCGACGTCTCCTTCGCGGTCAAGGCAGGCGAAATTCTCGGTTTCGCCGGGCTGATGGGTGCCGGCCGCACCGAGGTGGCGCGGCTGATCTTCGGCGCCGACAAGGCAGATGCGGGCGAGATCCTGCTCGGCGGCAAGCGCGTCGAGATAGGCGCGCCGCAGGATGCGGTGCGCCACGGCATCGGCTACCTTTCCGAGGACCGCAAGGCGCTCGGCCTGGCGACGGGCCTTGACGTGCGCAACAACATCGCGCTCGCCAGCATTCCGCGCTTCAGCAAGCTCTTCGGCATCCTCGACGAGCAGGCCATGCATGCGGCGGCGAACGAATACATCGAGAAGCTCGCCATCAAGACGCCGTCCGACCGCCAGCCGGCGCGCCTGCTCTCGGGCGGCAACCAGCAGAAGATCGTCATCGCCAAGTGGCTGCTGCGCGATTGCAAGGTGCTGATCTTCGACGAGCCGACGCGCGGCATCGACATCGGCGCCAAGAACGAAATCTACAAGCTGCTCAACGCGCTCGCCGCCGAGGGCAAGGCCATCATCGTCATCTCGTCCGAACTGCCGGAAGTGCTGCGGCTCAGCCACCGCATCGCGGTGATGTGCGAGGGCCGGCTCACCGGCTTCCTGCCGGCGGGCGCGCCGCAGGAAGACATCATGCATCTGGCGACATTGCGCGGCGAAGTAGCGGGAGGAAACATATGAGCGACAATGTCTTCGCCGGCCTGATCGGCAAATCGCAGGGCGCCGGCGGCGCCCGCTACAAGCTGCTCGCTTTCGGCAGCCTGATCATCCTGTTCGTCGTCTTCAGCCTGGCCTCGCCCAACTTCCTGCAGACCAGCAACATCCTGGCGATCCTGCAGGCGACTTCGGTCAACGGCGTGCTGGCCATTGCCGCCACAGTCGTCATCATCACCGGTGGCATCGATCTTTCGGTCGGCACCCTGATGACCTTCTGCGCGGTCATTGCCGGCGTCGTCCTGACCTTCCTCGGCCTGCCGCTGCCGCTCGGCATTGCGGGCGCGATCCTGGCTGGTGCCGGCGCCGGTTTCGTCACCGGTAACATCGTCGCCCGGCTGCGCATCCCGCCCTTCATCGCCACGCTCGGCATGATGCTCATCCTCAAGGGACTGTCGCTGGTCATCTCCGGCACGCGGCCGATCTATTTCAACGGCACGCCCGGCTTCACCTCCATCTCGCAGGGTTCGATCGTCGGCACGGTCATCCCGGCGGTGCCGGTACCCAACGGCGTGCTGGTGCTGTTCGCGGTCGCCATCGTCATCAGCCTGGTGCTGACCCGCACAGCGCTCGGCCGTTACACCTTCGCGCTGGGTTCGAACGAAGAAGCCGTGCGCCTGTCGGGCGTCAACACTCAGGCCTGGAAGGTCGCCGTCTACACGCTGGCCGGCGCCATCTGCGGCATCGCCGGGCTGCTGATCGCCTCGCGCCTGAACTCGGCGCAGCCGGCGCTGGGCCAGGGTTATGAACTCGACGCCATCGCTGCCGTGGTCATCGGCGGCACCTCGCTGGCCGGTGGCAGCGGCACCATCCTCGGCACCCTGATCGGCGCGCTGATCATCTCGGTGCTCGCCAACGGCTTGCGCATCATGTCGGTACCCCAGGAATGGCAGACGGTGATCACCGGAACGATCATCATCCTCGCCGTCTACATCGACATGCTGCGCAACAGGAATGCGTCGTGACCCGCGACGCCAGAGCATGATCCCGAACCGAAGGTCAGCGAAGCAAAAAGTGGGAACCGGTTTTCGGAAAAGATCATGCTCCGACAAAGAGTCAGATCAGGATGGCGGTCCAATCGAGCGTCATCCTGATCTGGAGAGTTCTGGCGGCCTGAACGCCGCCAGGAACCGCACCGATGTGCGTGCCCAAAAAACGACATGAGTGAAACAACATGAGTGGAGGAACCCGAAAGTGATTACCAGACGTCTTCTGATCGGCGCCGCCGGCGCCGCCCTGTTCGCGCTCACGGCACCCGCGATGGCGCAGGACAAACCCTATGTCGCCCTGATCTCGAAGGGCTTCCAGCACCAGTTCTGGCAGGCGGTGAAAGCCGGCGCCGACAAGGCCGGCGCCGATCTCGGCGTGACCGTCACCTTCGAAGGTCCGGACACCGAGGCCCAGGTCGACCGCCAGATCGACATGCTGAGCGCCGCCATCGCCAAGAAGCCGGCCGCGATCGGTTTCGCAGCACTTGACAGCCAGGCAGCCATTCCGCTGCTCGAGCAGGCGAAGTCCGCCGGCATCCCGATCATCGCCTTCGACTCCGGCGTCGACAGCGACATCCCGGTTGCCACCGCTGCCACCGACAGCGTCGCCGCTGCCGCCCTTGCCGCCGACAAGATGGCCGAGCTGATTGGTTCGGAAGGCAAGATCGCCGTCGTCGCCCATGACCAGACCAGCCGCACCGGCATCGATCGCCGCGACGGCTTCGTCAACCGCATCAAGGAAGCCTATCCCAAGATCGAGATCGTCTCGGTGCAGTATGGCGGCGGCGATCAGTTGCAGTCGACGGAAATCACCAAGTCGATCCTGCAGGGCAACCCGGACCTGAAGGGCATCTTCGGCACCAATGAAGGCTCCGCCATCGGCGTGGTCAACGGCGCCAAGGAACTCGGCAGCAAGGTCACCATCATCGGCTTCGATTCCGGCGCGCTGCAGAAGCAGGCAATCAAGGACGGCCTGATGGCCGGCGCCATCACCCAGAACCCGGTCGGCATCGGCTACAAGACCGTTGAAGCCGCGGTGAAGGCCAGCAAGGGCGAAGCCGTCGACAAGAAGATCGATACCGGCTTCTACTGGTACGACAAGACCAACATCGACAAGCCTGAGATCGCAGCCGTTCTCTACGACTGAGACCCTTTGACCTGACTTGTGCGGGCGGCACGTCGTCGCCCGCGCGTTTTCTCACGCATTCCCACAATGGTGATCCTATGAAACTGGTGCGTTATGGCCTCAAGGGCCGCGAACTTCCGGGCCTGCTCGATAGGCAAGGCCATGTCCGGTCGCTGTCCGGCATCGTGCCGGACATCGCCGGCGACGTGCTGACGCCGGCCGGCCTCGATCGCCTGCGTGCCATCGATCCCGAGACCTTGCCGAAGGTCGATGGAACGCCCCAGACCGATATCCGCCTCGGCGCCTGCGTCGGCGGGATCGGCAAGTTCATCTGCATCGGCCTGAACTACGCCGATCACGCCGCCGAAACAGGCGCGCCGATCCCGCCGGAGCCGATCATCTTCAACAAATGGACCAGCGCCGTCGTCGGCCCCGACGATGATGTCGAGATCCCGCGCAACTCGGTCAAGACCGACTGGGAAGTCGAGCTTGGCGTGGTGATCGGCAAGCCCGGCCGCTACATCGACGAGGCGGACGCGCTCGACCATGTCGCCGGCTATTGCGTCATCAACGACGTCTCCGAGCGCGAGTTCCAGATCGAGCGTGGCGGCACCTGGGACAAGGGCAAGGGCTGCGATACGTTCGGCCCGACCGGTCCCTGGCTCGTCACCGCCGACGAGGTGCCCGATCCGCAGAATCTGAAGCTGTGGCTCTCGGTCGATGGCGTCATGCGCCAGGACGGCTCGACGAAGACCATGATCTTTTCCGTGCGCCACATCGTCAGCTATCTCAGCCGCTTCATGAGCCTGCAGTCGGGCGATATCATTTCCACCGGCACGCCGCCGGGCGTCGGCCTCGGCCAGAAGCCGCCGGTCTTCCTCAAGGCCGGGCAGGAGATGCGCCTCGGCATCGAAGGCCTGGGTGAACAGCGCCAGCGCGTCATCGACGCGGCATAGCGGCAAAAGGAACGGGTCATGGCCAAGATCATCGATATGGAAGTGCTCGATCTGCGCTTCCCAACCTCTGAACATCTCGACGGATCGGATGCGATGAATCCCGATCCGGATTATTCTGCCGCCTATGTCATCCTGAAGACCGACAGCAGGCTCGAGGGCCATGGCCTGACCTTCACCATCGGCCGCGGCAACGAGATCTGCTGCGCCGCCATCGAGGCGATGCGCCATCTCGTCGTCGGGCTCGATCTCGATTGGGTCGCGCAAGATCCGGGCCGGATGTGGCGTCATCTCACCAGCGACAGCCAGCTGCGCTGGATCGGTCCCGACAAGGGCGCCATCCACCTCGCCACCGGCGCCGTCGTCAACGCCATCTGGGACCTTCTGGCCAAGCAGGCCAACAAGCCGGTGTGGCAGCTGGTCGGCGATATGAGCGCCGAGCAGATCCTGAAGATCGTCGATTTCCGCTACCTCACCGACGTGCTCACCCCCGACGAGGCACTGGCGATCCTGCGCAAGGCAGAAGCCGGCAAGGCCGATCGGGTGGCGACGCTGAAGCGCGAGGGTTATGCCTGCTACACCACTTCGGCCGGCTGGCTCGGCTATTCCGAGGAAAAGCTGCGCCGCCTTTGCAAGGAAGCCATCGACGCCGGCTTCAACCACATCAAGATGAAGGTCGGCCGCGATCTTGAGGACGACATCAGGCGCCTGAGCATCGTGCGCGAGATCATCGGACCCGATCGTTACCTGATGATCGACGCCAACCAGGTCTGGGAAGTGCCGCAGGCGATCGACTGGCTCAGGCAGCTCGCCTTCGCCGAACCGTTCTTCATCGAGGAACCGACCAGCCCCGACGACGTCGCCGGCCATCGCAAGATCCGCGAAGCGGTCAAGCCGATCAAGGTCGCCACCGGCGAGATGTGCCAGAACCGCATCATGTTCAAGCAGTTCATCGCCGAGGGCGCCATCGACATCGTGCAGATCGATTCCTGCCGCATGGGTGGCCTGAACGAGGTGCTTGCCGTGCTGTTGATCGCGGCCAAATACAACCTGCCGGTCTGGCCGCATGCCGGCGGCGTCGGCCTGTGCGAATATGTCCAGCACCTGTCGATGATCGACTACCTCTGTGTTTCCGGCACCAAGGAAGGCCGCGTCATCGAGTATGTCGACCATCTGCACGAGCATTTCGTCGACCCCTGCGATATCCGCAACGCCGCCTACATGCCGCCGGCGCTGCCCGGCTTCTCGATCGAGATGAAGCCACAGTCGCGCAGCCAGTACCGGTTCAAGGGCTGACCCGATGGACCTGGGTCTTGCCGGAAAAGTCGTGATCGTGTCCGGGGGCGGTGCGGGCATCGGCGGCGCGATCTCGATCGGGCTGGCGGCCGAGGGGGCAATTCCGGCAATCATAAGCCGCAGCGCTCTCGGCCGCGAGTTCGAGGCTGAGCTGAGGGCACTGGCGCCGGCAGCGATGTTCGTCCGCGCGAACCTGGAATCCGATGAGGAGACCGCAGCGGCGGTCGCCCAGGTGGCGGCGTCGTTCGGCCGGATCGATGGCGTCGTCAACAATGCCGGTGTCAACGACAGTGTCGGGCTGGATGCCGGCCCGGCCGAATTCCGCAAATCGCTCGACCGCAACCTGGTCCACTACTATGCGGTGGTGCATCATGCGCTGCCCTTCCTGAAGAAGAGCCGGGGTGCGATCGTCAACATCTCGTCCAAGACTGCCGTTACCGGCCAGGGCAACACCAGCGCCTATGCGGCAGCCAAGGGGGCGCAGCTGTCGCTGACGCGCGAATGGGCGGCCGCCCTTCTGGAAGACGGCATCCGCGTCAACGCGGTCATCCCGGCGGAAGTGATGACGCCGCTCTACGCGAACTGGCTGGCGACCTTTGCCGACCCGCAGGCCAGGTTGCAGGAAATCACCGCCGCCATCCCGCTCGGCAAGCGCATGACGACCGCCGAGGAGATCGCCGCCACCGTCGTGTTCCTGCTGTCGGAGCGCGCCAGCCACACCACCGGCCAGTGGCTGTTCGTCGATGGCGGCTATACCCATCTCGACCGGGCCCTCGGCTAGATATCGCCTGCTGTCATTGTTTGTGTAAAAGGTGGATTGGCAGGCGCGAGTGCCTGATGTTGCCGGGATACTCGGGAACAGATCGGCGAAACGACCTGCACATTCGCGGTGCATCCAGGGAACCAACCATGCGTCTCAGCCAGTGCCACAACTTCCATGATTTCCGGGAGCTGGCCAGGCGGCGCCTGCCGGGGCCGATCTTCAACTACATCGACGGCGCTGCCGACGACGAGGTCACCTATCGGCGCAACACCGCTGCCTTCGAAGCCTGCGATCTGGTGCCCAATGTCCTGCGCGGCGTCACCGACATCGACCTGTCTGTCACCGTCATGGGCCAGAAGCTGGCGCTGCCGGTCTATTGCTCGCCGACGGCGCTGCAGCGCCTGTTCCACCATCAGGGCGAACGCGCGGTCGCGGCTGCCGCCGGCAAATACGGCACCATGTTCGGCGTCTCTTCGCTCGGCACCGTCAGCCTGGAAGAAGCACGCCGGATCAGCGGTGCGCCGCAGGTCTACCAGTTCTACTTCCACAAGGACCGCGGCCTGAACCGCGAGATGATGGCGCGCGCCAAGCAGGCCGGCGTCGAGGTGATGATGCTGACGGTCGACAGCATTACCGGTGGCAACCGCGAGCGCGACAAACGCACCGGCTTCGCCATCCCGTTCAGGCTCAACCTCGCCGGCATCACCCAGTTCGCGGTGAAGCCGGCCTGGGCGATCAACTATCTTACCCATGAAAGCTTCAGGCTGCCGCAGCTCGACAGCCATGTCGACATGGGCGGCGGTGTGATGTCGATCAGCCGCTATTTCACCGAGATGCTCGACCCGTCGATGACCTGGGACGACGTTGCCGAAATGGTGCGGCACTGGGGCGGACCGTTCTGCCTGAAAGGCATCATGTCGGTGGAGGATGCCCGCCGCGCCGTCGAGATCGGTTGCAGCGGCATCGTGCTCTCCAACCATGGCGGCCGCCAGCTCGACGGGTCGCGCAGCGCCTTCGACCAGCTCGCCGAGATCGTCGATGCCGTCGGCGATCGCATCGATGTCATGATGGATGGCGGCGTGCAGCGCGGCACCCATGTGCTGAAGGCGCTGTCGCTGGGCGCCAAGGCGGTCGGGCTCGGCCGCTATTATCTTTTCCCGCTTGCCGCCGCCGGCCAGGCCGGCGTCGAGCGCGCGCTGGAGCAGATGCGCATCGAGATCGAACGCGCCATGAAACTGATGGGCTGTACTTCGATAGACCAGCTCAGCCGGAAGAATTTGCGTTTCCGGTAGAAGCGCGACGTTCCCTTCTCCCCTTGTGGGAGAAGGTGGATCGGCGCGTAGCGCCGAGACGGATGAGGGGTGTTGGAAGAAACGAGATTGAGCGAAATCAAACGCCTCGCGTCGCTCGACGTCGGAAGGCTGCGCTCCGTCCAGCACCCCTCATCCGACCTCGCCTTCGGCGGCTGCGCCGCCAGGGCTCGGCCACCTTCTCCCGCAAGGGGAGAAGGGGAGATCGCTCCCCTAAACCTTCCGGCGCTTGGCGTCCCACAGCGTGATCAGCCACAGCACCAGTCCGCCGAGCGACAGGGCGCAGCCGACGTAACCCGCCGAGGGGAAGCCGTAGCCGGCGGTGATCGCCATGCCCGCGAGCCAGGGCCCGAGCGCGTTGGCGACATTGAAGGCGCTGTGGTTGGCGGCGGCGGCCAGCGTCTGGGCGTCGCGCGCCACGTCCATCAAATAGGTCTGCAGCACGATGGCAAGGCCGGGGTGCAGCCGATCAGGAAAACCACGAGCGAGATCGACCACAGCGAACCGACCGAAGAGGGGAAAGCAAACAGTGCTGCAGCACTGGCGATGATCAGCACTGTTGCCGTCGGCTTCAGCGCCTTGTCGGCGGCCCAGGCCGAGATGAGGTTGCCCAGTGTCATGCCGACGCCGAACAGGCCGATCACCAGCGGCACCACGCGCGGATCGGCTCTCGTCACTTCGAGCAATGTCGAGGCGGTATAGGAATAGACTGCGAAAAGCCCGCCGAAGCCGACGATCGCGGTCGCCAGCGTCAGCAGCACCTGACGGTTGCGGAAGGCGCCGAGTTCCCGTAGCGGGCTGGCGTCTTCGTCCGGCCGGTCGCGCGGCGCGAACAGGGCCACCATGATGAAGGTGGCCAGCGCCAGCAGGCCGGTCAAGGCGAAGCCCGCCTGCCAGCCGAAAGCCTGGCCGAGATAGGTCGCCGCAGGCACGCCGATGATCGTTGCGACAGTCAGGCCGAGCATGACACGCGCGATGGCGGTCGTGCGTTCCTTCGGGCCGACCAGCGATGCCGCGACCAGCGCGGCCACGCCGAAATAGGCGCCATGCGGCATGCCGCTCAGGAAGCGCAGCACCAGCAGCCATTCATAGTTGGGAACCAAAGCGGTGAGGCAGTTGGTGATGCCATAGGCCGCCATCAGTGCCATCAGCAGCGTGCGGCGCGGCACCCGTGCGGACAGCACGGCGATGATCGGCGCGCCGACCACGACGCCGAGCGCATAGGCGCTGATCGCATGCGCCGCTTTCGGTTCGTCGATGCCGAGCCCCGACGCGATATAGGGCAGCAGGCTCATCGCCGCGAATTCGGTCGAGCCGATGGCGAAGCCGCCGATCGCCAGCGCCAGCATCACCAGCCAGGGCCGCACGGCCGGCTCGCGTTCGACGATTGCTAGGTCTGTCTGGGACATCAGGCTGCTCCCGCGCGACGCAGCCGCGCACTGTCATGTTGCGGCGCAATATCGCCATATGCCGGCGAGGACAATAGCTGTGTCCTGCTCCAACTGGCCTGGACCATCGATCAGGCCGCGCTGCAGGCGCCGTGGATGGGACGCTGCAGGATCCGCAGCAAGCCGCGGCTATCCGCACCGCCCGGTTGCCGGGTTATCCCGAATGTTTCGAACCGCTGTTGACCTTCCCATCATGGGAACCCGTAGCGTCGCTGAAAATCATCGAGCGGCGTCGTTTCTGGCGTCGCGTATTGCGACGACGAGGGCGCTTCACATGACCGTCAGGTCGAAAATACTCCTGTTTACGGCAGCCGTGCTGAGCGGCGGTGCCTTGTTCGCCTATGTCTATTCACCGGTCGTGGATATCAGCCTGGCGAAAGCCGCCGAAACAGGCGAGGTCGCTTCCACTCCCGGACCGCAGGTTCCGGTCGCCGAAGTGGTCACGCGCGTGATGGCGCCGTGGGCTGAATTCACCGGCATGGTGGCGGCTCCGAGCACGATCGAACTCAGGCCGCGCGTCGGCGGCATGATCGAATCCGCCCATGTCCCGGAAGGCGGATTCGTCGAGCGCGGCCAGCTTCTGTTCCAGATCGATCCCCGGCCGTTTGAAGTCGCGCTGCAGAATGCCAGGGCACAACAGCAGCGCGCCGAGGTTCTGCTCGCCCAGGCGGAAACGGATTTCGGCCGTTCGCAACGGCTTGCGCCGACGGGAACGATTTCCGGCAAGACCCATGACGATGCGCTGTCCAGAAAGCGGGAACGGCAGGCTCAGGTGGAGGAAGCGAGGGCCGCGGTCGCGGCGGCGGAACTCGAGCTGTCCTATTCCCGCGTGACCGCACCGATCTCCGGGCGTGCCGACAGGGTGCTGGTGACGGAGGGCAACCTCGTCACAGGGGCATCGGGTTCGGCCGCCACGCTGCTGACCACGATCGTTTCCGTCGATCCGATGCATGTCTATTTCGACATAGACGAGGCAACCTATCTGAGTTTCCTCAGCCGGGCCCACCAGGGGGCGGCCGGTCAAAAATCCTCCTCGTTTCCGGTCGAGGTCGGCCTCGCCACCGATACCGGCTACCCGCACACCGGGACGCTCGATTTTCTGGGCAACCGCGTCGATCGAGGCACCGGCACGATTCGCGCACGGGCGGTGCTCGCCAACCCGGGCGGACTGTTGATGCCCGGGTTGTTTGCCCGCGTGAAACTCGCAACAGACGCCCCGCGGGAAACCGTGCTTGTCGATGACCAGGCCATCGGGACCGATCAGGGGCGCCGCTATGTGCTGGTGCTCGGCGCCGGCGACAAGGCCGAGTACCGGCCTGTCGGCCTAGGCGCCATGAGCGAGGGTTTGCGCATCGTCGACAGCGGCCTGAAGCCTGGTGAAACCATCATCATCAAGGGGCTTGTCAGGCCTGGCATGCAGGTGACGCCGAACCGGGTGGCGATGGTACCGGCGCAGCAGTCGGCATCCAGCCTTGACGACGGCGATGCCCGGGAGGCACGCCGATGAACCTGCCTCATTTTTTCATCAACCGCCCGATCTTCGCCATCGTGCTCTCGGCCCTGATGCTGATCGTCGGCGCGCTTGCGCTGTTTCAATTGCCGCTGAGCGAATATCCGTCCGTCACGCCGCCGACCGTGCAGGTGAGTGCGAGTTACCCCGGCGCCAATCCCGAAGTCATTGCCGAGACCGTTGCCTCTCCTCTCGAACAATCGATCAATGGTGTCGAGGGCATGCTGTACATGAGCTCGCAGGCTGCCACCGACGGCAGGATGACGCTCACCGTCACCTTCGCGCACGGGACCGACCCCGACATGGCGCAGATCCAGGTGCAGAACCGCGTGTCGCGCGCCCTGCCGCGTTTGCCGCAGGAAGTGCAGCGGATCGGTGTCGTCACGCAGAAGACGTCGCCCGATATCCTGATGGTTGTCCATCTCGTTTCGCCCGACAAGCGTTATGACCCCCTCTACATCTCCAATTTTGCCACCCTTCAGGTGCGCGACACCATTGCCAGGTTACCGGGCGTAGGCGACGTCGTGATCTGGGGGGCGGGCGAATATGCCATGCGTATCTGGCTGGATCCCGCGAAGGTCGCGGCGCGCGGCCTGACGGCGAGCGATGTCATCGCCGCCATTCGCGAGCAGAACGTCCAGGTGGCGGCGGGGTCGGTGGGCCAGCAACCGTCGCTGGCGGCGAGCTACCAGGTCACCGTCAGCACGCGGGGAAGGCTGTCCAGCGAGGAAGAGTTTGGCGAGATCGTCATCAAGACCGGCGCGGACGGCCAGACGGTGCGTCTCAAGGATGTTGCGCGGATCGGACTTGGTTCCGACGGCTATGCCCTGCGCAGCCTTCTCGACGGCGAACCGGCTGTTGCCATGCAGATCATCCAGCGTCCGGGCGCCAATGCACTGGACGTTTCCAACGCCGTTCGCACCGAGATGGAGCAACTGAAGCGCGACTTCCCGGAAGGGCTGGAATACCGGATCGCCTATGATCCCACCGTCTTCGTTCGGGCGTCCCTGGCGGCGGTCGTCGAAACCCTGCTGGAAGCGATCCTGCTGGTCGTGATCGTCGTCGTGCTGTTCCTGCAGACCTGGCGCGCTTCCATCATTCCGCTGGTGGCCGTTCCGATATCGCTGATCGGCACCCTGGCAGTGATGCATATGCTGGGCTTCTCGCTCAACACCCTGTCGCTGTTCGGACTGGTGTTGTCGATCGGTATCGTGGTCGATGATGCCATCGTCGTCGTCGAGAATGTCGAGCGCCATATCGGCCTTGGCAGGACACCCCGGCAGGCGGCGCACCAGGCGATGGACGAGGTGACCGCGCCGATCATCGCGATCACCTCGGTGCTTGCGGCGGTGTTTATCCCGTCGGCGTTTCTCTCCGGCCTCCAGGGCGAGTTCTATCGGCAGTTCGCAGTCACCATCGCCATTTCCACGGTCCTGTCGGCCATCAACTCGCTCACCCTTTCGCCTGCCCTGGCTGGATTGCTTTTGACGCCGCATCATGCCGGTGCGCGCCGAGACTGGCTCACCAGGGGCATCGACCTCCTGTTCGGGCGCTTCTTCGGTTTGTTCAACCGCTTCTTCGACCGCGCATCGAACGCCTATGTCGGCGCGGCGCGGCGTGCCATTCGCGTCAGCGGCATCCTGCTGTTGCTCTACGCGGGCCTGCTCGGCGCGACATGGATGGGCTTCCAGAGCGTTCCGACCGGTTTCGTGCCGGCCCAGGACAAGTACTACCTTGTCGGGATCGCCCAATTGCCGTCCGGAGCCTCGTTGGATCGAACCGACGCGGTCGTCAAGGAAATGTCAAAGATCGCGCTGGCTGAACCCGGCGTCGAAAGCGTCGTCGCCTTCCCTGGCCTTTCGGTGAACGGTTTCGTCAATCTCCCCAACGCCGCCGTTGTTTTCGCCATGCTCGATCCGTTCGACCAGCGCAAGGATCCATCGCTTTCCGCCAATGCCATCGCCGGCCGCCTGATGGGGAAATTCAGCCAGATACCCGATGGTTTCGTCGGCATCTTCCCGCCACCGCCGGTGCCGGGGCTCGGCACCACGGGTGGCTTCAAGCTTCAGATCGAGGATCGTTCCGGTGCCGGGCTGGAGGCACTTGCCAAGGTACAGGGCGAGGTCATGGCGAAGGCCATGACGACACCGCAGCTTGCCGGGATGATGGCGAGCTTCCAGGTCAATGCACCCCAGGTCCAGGTCGATCTCGATCGCGTCAAGGCAAAGACGCAAGGGATTCCTCTGACCGAGGTCTTCGATACGCTTCAGGTCAATCTGGGGTCGTTATACGCCAACGACTTCAACCGTTTCGGACGCACATACCGTGTCATCGTCCAGGCCGACGAGCCGTTCCGCACGCAGGTGGACGACATCGCGCAGCTGAAGGTGCGCAATGCGGCCGGCGAGATGGTCCCGCTCGCGGCCCTGGCTGCGGTCGCGACCAGTTCCGGGCCTGACCGGGTGATGCACTACAACGGTTATCCCTCCGTCGATATCACTGGAGGACCCGCCCCGGGCTATTCATCGGGGCAGGCCACGGCGGCGATCGAGCAGATCATGCGCGAGACGCTGCCCCCGGGCATGGCATTCGAATGGACCGATCTGACCTATCAGGAGAAGCAGGCCGGCAATACGGCGATGATCGTGTTTCCCCTGGCGGTGCTGCTGGCGTTCTTGATTCTCGCCGCGCAGTACAACAGCTGGTCATTGCCGTTCGCCGTTCTTCTGATTGCACCACTGGCGCTGCTGTCCGCGATCACGGGCGTCTGGCTGTTTGCAGGCGACAACAACGTCTTTACCCAGATCGCCTTTGTCGTGCTGGTCGGACTGGCGGCGAAGAACGCGATCCTGATCGTGGAGTTTGCCCATGAAGAAGAAAAGAAAGGCCATGATCCGCTGGCCGCGGTGCTGGAGGCCGCACGCCTGCGTCTGAGACCGATCCTGATGACGTCACTCGCCTTCGTCGCGGGTGTCGTGCCTCTGGTCATCGCGACGGGCGCGGGTGCCGAAATGCGCCAGGCCATGGGTGTCGCCGTGTTTGCCGGCATGCTTGGCGTCACCGTCTTCGGCCTGATCCTGACGCCGGTCTTTTATGTCGTGATCCGTCGGCTCGTGTCGAGGCGTAGCGGTCGGTTGCCGGCCGATGCGGCAATTGTCGAGGGTGGCCGGCCACCGATTTGACGGCCGAAACGCGGATGGCGCTGACGGCGGCCCAGGCGGAACAAGACCCGATCTACCAGGGCGGTATGATGCTCCCGGGCGAAGATTTTTGAAACCTGCGTTTGCATCCCGGCGTTGATCTAAACCCACAGCTGTGGGTTTGGGAGGCCACAATGGACAGGCAGCCGAATAGACCCGTGCACGTCATGTTCGACGGCAGGATCGAAGAAATCGCCACCGTCGAACGGGCGCTGCATTTCCTTCGCCGCTGGCCGGAAGACAGGCGCGGCCATGTCTACCTGTGCACCTGGAATGCCTGCAACGCCGTGTCGATTGGGCATGTGTCGGAGATCGACGCCATGCGAACCTTTATCGGCTTTGCAGAGGTCACCGGCATCTATGTGCGTGCGGAAGATGTGCCCGTCGTGGTGAGCAAGCCACGCGCGCCGCTGTTCAAGGCCGGGCGCCGGTAGCTCGTTCTGACGACCACATCAACCGGCCTGGCGAAGGTCAGGAATCGCCCGATCTTTGTCGGAACCTTCGTTTCCGTGACCGGTTAGCCTCATGCAACCGTAACCAGACGGAAGGAGAGCATCATGCTCAGGAAGATTCTCATCGCTTCGGCGTTCGCGGCCGGATTTGCCGGTTCGGCAATGGCGCAGGGTATGGGTGATCCGATGGTCAATGACCGCATCGACCCGAACCAGCCGGCGGCGACCACGGTCGAACCGCAACCGGTCTACCCCGATGCGGTCGACACGACCACCACCCAGAGCATCAACGATCAGAGCGGACCGTCCCAGGGCAACAGTGGCGCAGGTCCATGTGCCTATCAGCCCGGCTATGATGGACCGCAGCAGGGCACCGGCCCGATCGTGAACGACAATTATTGCGGCAAGTAACCTGTCGACAGACGGCCGGGGCGCGTGACGCGCCTCGGTCAGCCGCTTGCTCGCTGTCGTTATGGATCATGCCTGTGGCAGCGCATTGCCGTCCGCGTCGAACAGATGGATGCGGGCCGGATCTGCATAGACCGAAAGGCTGGCGCCCACATCGACCTGCCGCTGGCCGTTGAGCGCGACCGTCAGGGCCTGTCCGTCCGTGGTCGTGGCGTAGACCAGGGTCTGTCCGCCGAGGCTTTCAATCAGCTCCACCTTCACATCCGCCAGCTTGACGCCGTCGCCGTCGGTGATGCCGATATGCTCGGGCCGCACGCCCAGTGTCGTCGCGCCGGCTGTTACACGGGACAGCGACAGGGGCGTGCCCGCCACCTGCAGGCGCCCGTCCTTCAGTGCGGTCGAGAGCAGGTTCATTTTCGGCGAACCGATGAAACCGGCGACAAAGAGGTTGTGCGGGTTGTTGTAGAGTTCGAGCGGCGCGCCGACCTGCTCGATAATGCCTCCGCGCAGCACGACGATCTTGTCGGCCATGGTCATGGCCTCGACCTGGTCATGCGTGACATAGATCATGGTGTTGCCGAGATCGTTGTGCAGCTTCGCGATCTCGACACGCATCTGGACGCGCAGTTCGGCATCGAGGTTGGACAGCGGCTCGTCGAACAGGAAGATCCTGGGCTCGCGCACGATGGCGCGGCCGATGGCGACGCGCTGGCGTTGCCCGCCAGACAGCGCTTTCGGGCGCCGGTCGAGAAGCGGGGTGATGCGCAGGATTTCCGCGGCTTTCGCGACGCGGTGCGCGATCTCGGCTTTCGGCGTGCCGATGGTTTCCAGTCCGAAGGACAGGTTCTTGCGAACCGACATATGCGGATAGAGCGCATAGCTCTGGAATACCATGGCAATGCCGCGCTTCGACGCCGGCACCTCATTGATGCGCCGGCCATCGATCAGCAGGTCGCCGCCACTGATCCGCTCCAGCCCGGCGATCAGGCGCAGCAAGGTGGACTTGCCGCAGCCCGATGGTCCCACGAAGACCGTGAACTCGCCCGGCTCGATCGACAGGTCGACGCCGTGGATCACCTTCACGTCGCCATAGGCCTTGGTGATGTTGCGCAGCTCGATACTGGCGGCCATTGCTCCCCTCCCTAAAGCATTTTGTAGTCAAGTGGAATCACTTGGCGTTACAAAAATGCAGCGAAAACAAAAACTTAGAGCGTTTCCGTGGAAAACGGAAACGCTCTAATTGGTCACGCGGCCCGATGCTGCGGCGGAAGCCAGCTGTCATAGCGCGGGTGCTGCGTGCCGATGGGCAGTTCCACGTCCTCATGCGTGGAGGAGGAATGATAGAAGGCCGTCACAAGCTCCAGAGACCGGCGCGCGTCGGCGCTGGTGACCGGCAACGGCGCCCTGCCGAGCAGCGTCTGGTGGAAGCGGCCCATCTGTGCCTCGAACCGCGAAGGCAATGGTTTCCAGTCCTTCAGCAAGGCTTCGATCCTTGCCGCCGCGTCGGCGTTGCGCGGCTGGATCGTCCATGGCCTGGCGCCGGGGTTGTAGGGTTCGTGGTCGCTTTCGAAGGTCACGTTCTCGAACATCAGCCGCAGCCGGCTGATCTCGTCCCCGGCGCCGAGCGTCGCCGTCAAGCTGCCGAGCGCGCCATTGGCAAGTTCGACGCTGGCGGTCACGCAATCCTCGACCTCGATCGCGTTGACCCGTGTCGCAACCCGGCCGAACAGCCTTTTGACGTCACCCATCAGATAGGTGAAGAGGTCGTGCTGGTGGATGGCATGCGTCATCAGCACGCCGCCGAGCTCGGTCGCCCATCTGCCGCGCCACGGAACGGCATAATAGTCCGCGTCGCGGCGCCACAAGGTCTCGACGGTGCCGATGTAAGGCTTGCCGGCGATACCGGCGTCGATGATGGCCCTGGCCTGTTCGACGCCGTCTCCGAACCGATATTGCATGACCGGCATCAGCAGCCCCCTGGACACTTTCTCCTGGGCGATCACCGTGTCGATCTGGCTCAGCGAGCCGACCAGCGGCTTTTCGCAGATCACATGCTTGCCGGCCCTGAGGGCGGCCATCACCTGAGCCAGATGCGTTCCCGGCGGCGTGCAGATATCGATGATGTCGATATCGTCCATCTCCAGCAACGCATTGAAATCCGCGCCGCGCCGCTCGACCTGGAACGCGTCGCCGACGTCGTCGAGCCGCCCCGGATCGAGATCGCAAAGCGCCTTGACGCGGAACTTGTCGGCATTGGTGACATAGCCCTCGGCTATATGGCTTCTGCCGATACCGAGACCGACGACGGCAACGTTGAAAATCCTGCTCATTGGGCCCACTCCGTGCCGCGCTCGGCCAGTTTCTGCGCATCGAGGGCCAGCTCCATGGCCTTGAAGCAGTGTGCCTGGCTCATCGCCGTCTCGGTGCGGTTCAAGACATCGGCAATCAATTGCCGGCCATAGGGCAGCTCGACATTTGAACAATCGATCGCCTGTATCCCCTTGCTGTCGACCAGGAACATGTGATCGGTGCCCGGGCTGCCGCCGATATCGATGTATTTGCGCAATTCGATGTACCCTTCCGTGCCGAGGATGGTCAGGCGGCCGTCGCCCCAGGTCGGCAGGCCCTTCGGGGTGAACCAGTCGACCCGCACGTAACCGGTCGCCCTGGGCGATTTCAGATGCATGTCGCCGAAATCCTGCAGGCCGGGGCGATCCGGGTTGCCCCGGTTCGCCACGGTTGCCGAGGCGACTTCCGCATCCAGCGTTCCGGTGAAGAACAGGAACTGCTCGCACTGGTGGCTTCCGATATCGCACAGGATGCCGCCATAGCGCCTGCGGTCGAAGAACCAGTCCGGCCGCTGGCCATTGTGAATGGCATGCGGCCCGAGGCCGACCGTGTGGATCACCTCGCCGATGGCGCCGGCCTTGACCAGCTCACCGGCCTTGACCGTGGAACGTGTCTCGAAATGCTCGGAATAGCAGACCGAATAGATGCGACCCGTCTCGGCCTGAACGCTGCGGATCGCATCCAGCTGCGCATGGCTGATCATGCCGGGCTTGTCGCTCATGACATCCTTGCCGTGGCGCATCGCCTCGATGGCAATGCCGGCGCGCTCGTCCAGGATCGCCGCTGTCACCACCAGATGAATGGAGCGGTCCTCCAGGATGGCGGCCCTGTCGCCGACCCGCTTCACGCCGGGATATTTTGCGGAAAAGGACCTCGCCAGCTCATCTTCCGGGGAATGGAAGGCGACGAGCTCCGCACCCGCTGCGAGCAGGCAGTTCACCTGCCCGTATATGTGGCCGTGGTTGAGGCCCATGGCTGCAAATCGAATGCTCATCAGTCTACCGTTCATGAGTTGATTGTGGAGAAGTGGCTTCGGTGACCTGTCGTCACCGTTTCATGCCCGTCGTGGCGATGCCCTCGATCAGCAGGCGCTGGAACACCAGGAAGAGCAGGAAGATCGGCACCAGGCTCGCCACGCTCATGGCGAACAGGCCGCTGAAATCGCTTTCGCCGGTGGAGTCGGTGAAGGTGCGCAGGCCAAGCATGACCGTGTACTGGCGCATGTCGTTCAGGTAGATCAGCGGCCCGAAGAAATCGTCCCACGTCCAGATGAAGGTGAAGACGGCGGCCGTTGCCAGCACCGGCGTCGACAACGGCAGCATGATCTTCCAGTAGATGCGCCAGGGCGAGCAGCCGTCCATCATCGCCGCCTCGTCCAGCTCGCGCGGGATGCCGCGGAAGAACTGCACCATCAGGAAGACGAAGAAGGCATCCGCGGCGAGGAATTTCGGCACCACCAGCGGCAGGATGGTGTCGACCCAGCCCAGCTTCAGGAACAGCACATATTGCGGGATGAGCGTGACCTGATAGGGCAGCATCAACGTCACCAGCATGACGCCGAACCAGAACCGCTTGCCGAAGAATTCCAGCCGCGCGAAGGCGAAGGCGGTCAGCGAACAGGCCAGCACATTGCCGACGACGGCGAGGCCCGCGATGACGAAGGAATTCAGGAAGAAGGTTCCGAACGAGACACGCAGGCCGTTCCAGCCGCGCCAGTAGGCGCTCCAGTCGACGGACGACGGGATCAGGCCCGCCGAGCTGAAGATCTCGTCGTGCGGGCGGACCGATGCCGAGATCATCCACAGCAGCGGATAGATCATCACGAAGCAGATCGCGATCAGCGCCGCATGGATGAGCAGCGACCGCCACAGCGGGCGCCGCTCCGCCAGTTCGGCCTCGAGGGAGCCTGGGCGTGCATCAGTCGTCATAGTGCACCCAGTATCTCGAGGTGAGGAAGGAGATCGCCGTGAACAGCGAGATGATGACCAGCAGCACCCAGGCCAGCGCCGAGGCATAGCCCATGCGGAAGAAGCTGAAGGCCTCCTGGTAGAGATAGAGCGCGTAGAACAGCGTCGAATTGACCGGACCACCCAGGCCGCCGGAGATGATGAAGGCCGGCGTGAAGCTTTTGAACGCTTCGATCGTCTGGATGATCATGTTGAAGAAGACGATCGGGGTCAGCAACGGCAGCGTGATCTTCCAGAATTGCCGCCAGCCGCTCGCCCCGTCGAGACTGGCTGCCTCATACATGTCCTGCGGGATCTGCCTGAGCCCGGCGAGGAAGATGATCATCGGCGAGCCGAACTGCCAGACGCCGAGCACCACGAGGGTCCAGAGCGCGTATTTCGGGTTGGTGATCCAGCTCGGCCCATTGATGCCGAAGAAGGACCACAGCAGCTGGTTGATCAGCCCGTCGGCCGAGAAGATGGTGCGCCACAGCGTCGCGATCGCAACGCTCGCGCCGAGCAGGGACGGCAGGTAGAAAATCGCCCGGTAGAGCGTCAGCCCCTTGATGCCCTTGTTGAGCAGCATGGCCACCGCCAGCGCGAAGGCCAGCTTCAGCGGCACCGAGAACAGCACATAGAGGAAGGTCACCCGCATCGAGGCGAGGAATTTTGGATCCTCGGTCAGGATGCGCCGATAGTTCTCCAGCCCGACCCAGTCCGGCGCCGTCAGCAGATCGAACCGGGTGAAGCTGAGATAGAAGGAGTAGACGATCGGGCCGAGCGTGAAGCAGAACAGCCCGATCAGCCAGGGCGTCAGGAACAGGTAGCCCGGACCGAGGCCCTCCGTAAGCCTCGACCAGCCGGAGGCCCTGCCGGCATCTCCAGCCGTTGCCAATATCGGCTCCGCTGTCATGTCTTGCGCTTCAGGATGGCGTCGGCTTCGGTCACGAAGGCCTGGGCGGCATCCGAACTGCTCTGCGAACCGAACGCCACGCCCGACGCGGTGCGCTGGAATGCGATCAGCACCTCGCCGGCCGCGTTCGGCGGCGACGGCGGCAGCTTGGCCGCCAGGTCGCCGAGGCCGGAAACATAGGACAGCATCGTCTTGCCGACCTCGTCCAGCGTCCCCGACAAGGCGTCGCGCACCTTGGAGGATTCCGGAATGCCCCGCTCGGTGCCGAGCACCTTGGCCGCCTCCAGGTCATTGACGAAATAGGAGATGAATTCCGCGGCTGCCTTCTGGTTCGGCGATTTGGCGAAGACCGAGAATAGCATCGCCGGCTTGCGGTAGTGGCCGCCCTTGGACTCGGCGGTGAGCCGGGGGAAATTCGCCAGCGCCACCGGCTCCTTGTTCAGCTTCTGGTAGCCGACCAGCTCATTCGAATTCGCATAGGCCACGGCCACTTTGTTCTGGGTCAGCAGCGAGGTGTCGATGTTCTGCTGGTCGAGTTCCTGGATGTCGGCAGGCGGGATGGCGCCGGCTTCGCGCAACTTTGCCCACATGTCGAACCACTCGGCGACGTCGCTCGCGTCGAAGGCGAGCTGCCCGTCCGCCGTGTAGAGCGCCTTGCCGCGCTGGCGCAGGTAGTTCTCGAAGATCTGCTCGTTTTTCGACCCGTCGGCGGCGCCGTAGAACCCGCGGCGGATGCCGGCATTGGTGATTTCCACCGCCAGCTGGGAAAAATCATCCCAGGTGGTGCTGGCATCCGGCAACGGCAGTTTCAGCTTTTCGAACACGGCCCTGTTGACCATCATGGCCACGGAGTTGGCGCCGAGGCTGATGCCGTAGAGCTTGCCGCCGACCTTGCCGCTGTCGACCTGGAGCGGGTCGAAGTCCGCGACATTGAGCGCCGTCCCCACGAAGTCGTCGAGCGGCGCGATCGCGCCACGGCTCGCATATTCGACGATGTAGCGATAGTCCATCTGGATGATGTCGGGTGCGTTGCCGCCGGCGGTCTGCGTCGCCAGCTTCGCCCAGTAGTCGTTCCAGCCGAGGAACTCGCCCTCGACACCGGTTCCGGGATTGGCCTTCATGAAGAGGTCGGCGGCGGCATAGGTGCGCTCCGCCCGGGTCTGGCTGCCCCAGAAGATCATCCGCAGCCGCTGCTGCTGCGCGAATGCGGGTCCGGCCGCCGCCAGTGCGAGCGTCGCCGAGCCACCCGCCAGGAACTGGCGTCTGTTCATATGGAATCGCATTTCAGGTTCCTCCCGGTTCGCCGGCCGTTTCCCCGGGGACGGCGGTGCGGTTCCACCGACCGGTTCCTCCCGCGGTCCTGTGGGCACCTTGCGTCCCCTGCCGGGGATCTCCGGCAAGTCGTCTAGACGCGCCAAGGTCGCACAGGCTGGATTGAAAGAAAAATACGAAGTACCGTCTTCGATATAGATAAAATCTATGGGTGGAGGACACGCGCGATGAACAAGATGCTGCGCCAGTTCATGGCCGTCGCGGAGGCTGGAACGATGAGCGGCGGCGCGACGGCCGCGCTGGTCTCGCAGCCTTCCCTGACCGTCAACATGCGCAGGCTCGAAGAGACGATGGGCGTCCCGCTGTTCATCCGCACGCCGCGCGGCGTGCGGCTCACCGAATATGGCGAGACGCTCTACCAGAATGCCAGGCTGATGCAGCGCCTCTACGACAACACGCTGAAGGCGCTCGAGCGGCAGCGCCAGCGCACCGAGGAAGGTCTGCGCATCGGCTCAGGCTATTCGTGGTGGTCGCTGTTCATCCGCGACATGGTGGTCGACCATTCGAAGCGCCATCCGGGCGCGCGCATCTATGTCAGTCTCGGGAACCAGCTGCGCTGCATGGACCTGCTGCTCGGCGGGGACATCTCCATGTTCGTGGCGCATGAGATCGAGGGGTTGAGCCACAACACCGGCACCGAACTGATCCCGCTCATGCAGGTCGGCGCGGGCTATTTCGTGCGCGCGGGCCATCCGCTTCTCGGGCGCCCCTGCACCATGGCCGACATCGACCGCTTCCCGATGGTCAGCACCGCCGTTCCGGAAGCGCGCCACCAGCGTTTCTTCGAGACATGGACGCAGACCCTCGCCGACAGTGCCTTCGACCAGCAGCACTATACGTTCGCCTCCAACTCGCTGGCCGCCTGCCTCGACTATGTCGAACACACCGATGCGGTGATCAACCACACCGATGTGATGGCCAGGGAGTTCGAGCGCCGCGGACTGCACCGGCTGTCCTTGACCGACCCCGCGCGCAAGAGAACGGTCGGCATCTATGTGCTCAGGGAGAGGATGGGCGAGCAGCGCACCATGGAGACGATCACGCTGCTGAAGCAGGCCGCCGCAACCGTGCTGCCGCTTTGAATGGGCTGAACAGCAATCCATGCGTAAGCTTCGACCGAGCTGGAACAACGGGCTACAACAGTCGTTCCTGCCTGATAGTCGGGCCAATCCCTGAGGTCGAATGTTCATTCTGCTCAATGGTTCATTTGGCATTGGCAAGACCACGGTGGCCGAGCTGCTGGTGCGTAGCGTAGCGCATACAGCTCTCTACGACCCCGAGGATGTGGGGTACGTTTTGCGTCGGCTGCCTCCCTGGGCGCTTGGCATGGCGAGGCAGCCAGCAGATTATCAAGACCTCTCCCTCTGGCGTTGGTTGATAGTCCATGGCGCGAGGCGCAAGCACCGACGTGTCCCCGTCGTTGTCGTGCCGATGGCTTTCACCAATCGAGATTACTTCGAAACTTTCGCCGCCGCTCTGGGCAAAACCGCCCCTGTTCACAAACTCTGTCTTGTCGCTCCCCTGGAAACGGTTAGGGCTCGCTTGATGAAGCGTGCGACACTGGAAAAAAGGGAGATCAGCGAATTTGAGCTTCGTCGCTCCCTGGAATGCGTCGAAGCTCATCGCGACGCGCATTTCGGAGTGCCAATCGATGCAACAGTAGCACCCGACGAGATTATCAAGGCGATCCGCAGGAAGGTGCTTATCTAGCTGCCGTCTGCAGTCAGGTGATACGATCATTTCAGAGATCATTGCCATGCGCGTGCAATCCGTAATTCCCGAACTCTGGCCTGATCTGGAGGCGCTTTTCGGAAGGGCCGGGGCGAGCAATGGATGCTGGTGCATGTACTGGTGTGTCGGTGCCTCCTACCATCGCAGACCGCGCGAGGAGAACAGGAGGGCGCTGCGGAACCAGACTGCCGGAGATACGCCGCCGGGCCTGCTGGCTTTCGACGGAGAGAAGCCGGTGGGGTGGTGCCGCCTGTATCCGCGCAGCGGCCTGCCCTGGCTTGAAAAGGCGCCGTGGTTCGTGCGGGTGGATGACAGCCCGGTCTGGTCGATACCTTGCTTCTATGTGCATCATCGCCACAGGCGGCAGGGGGTGATGAGCGAACTCATCGAAGCTGCCTTGAACGCGGCCAGGCTGGCTGGTGCTCCCGCCGTCGAGGCCTATCCGATCGATACGACGATACCGGGCAGCACCCGCAACACCTTCCCGGGTGTCGCATCGGCCTTTATCCGGGCAGGCTTCAAGGAAGTGGCGCGGCACACGGCCGCACGGCCCATTCTGCGCTACAGCCTGGCTCGATGACCGCGCCTTATCCCAGCGGCAGCTCCATCTCCAGTTGCGACAGTGCTGCCTGTTTCCAGCCGGTAGCAGCCAGGAAGCCGGCGGCCTGGCTGGCGGGCAGTGTCGCCGGGATCGTCCAGGGCCTGTCTGCAAAACGTGCCAGCAGGCTCTGCATGAAACACCGGCCGATGCCTTGTCGTGGCGAACGAACCGCGAAGGCCAGCAGCCGCACCGCCGGTCCACTCGCATCGACCAGTGCGGCCGCGTCGCCCGTGCGGAACGCTTCGACCGGCTTCGTTGCGCCGGCAAAGCAAAGCGGCGACGTCTGCCAGCTCGGATCGTCCGGCCAGACATCGAGCAGCAGGGGCAGGACGTCACCTGCAGGGCAAGGCATCACCCCATCCTCCGATGTGGCGGGCAGGACCGGATCGTGCGTGTAGCCCACCAGCGTCCGGCGCGGCACGAAACCGGCCCTGGTGTAGGTCGAGATCGCCTTGCTGTTGCTGTCGATCACCTCCAGCACCAGCCGCTCGTCTCCACGCAGCCGCGCCTCGGCGATCGCGGCGGCAATGGCCTGCGCCCCGATGCCGGCGCCCCGCAAGGGTGCAGCGATGCCGAGCGCTGCAAGACGGCTCGCGCCGCCGCGCCGCGCGATCAGCATGATGCCGGCGGTCTGGCCATCCACGCGCAGCAGCTGGCTGGCCACCAGGTCGATGTGCTCCGCCTGGATGCGGCGGGCGAGTGAAACCGGATCGAAGGCGACCGGCACGATGTAGCCCTCATAGCCGGCGGTCAGCGCAGCGCAGGATTCGGTAAGCGAGACATGCGCGAGGGAAAGGAACGAAATTTCAGGCGCCATGTCTCTTCCCGTGCCAGTGTTCCGCATCGACCTAGCGTGCTGCCGGCCGATTCGGCATGACCACCTGGATGAAAAAGGCGAGCCAGGGGGCGCTCAGCGATCGGGAAAAATCGAGAATGTTCCAGGATTGCCATGGGGACGACCATTCGCGTTGCGGCCGCTCAGACGCCTGAATTCCGCGAGGAGATCGCGGCGGCGACCGGATACATGCTGCATCTGGTCGACAGGGCGCAGCGCGAGCGCGTGTCGCTGTTATGCCTGCCGGAATGTTTCCTCCAGGGCTATCTGACCGATGGGCAGGCCGCGCGCCGGCAGGCCATCGACCTCGGCTCGCCGAGCTTCGCGGCACTCCTGCGCATGTTTCCGCCGGACGCGCCGATGACCGTCTTCGGCCTTGTCGAGATCGAGGGGGATCGGCTTTTCAACACGGCCGTCGTGGTGCATCGCCAAACCCTCATCGGGCGTTATCGCAAGACCCACATGCTCTCCCGGGAGCGCTGCTTCCATCCGGGAGACGGTGCCGACGTGTTCGCTGTCGATGGGTTGCGGTTTGGCATCAACATCTGTTTTGACACCAATTTCCCTGCCGCGTCGAAGTCCCTGGCCGACAGCGGTGCTTCTCTCATCGTCTGCCCGGCCAACAACATGCTGCCGCGGCATACGGCGGAAAAATACCGGCACGCCCACAATGCGGTGCGGGCCGAACGCTGTCGCGAGACCGGGATGTGGCTGGTTTCGGCCGACGTGACGGGCGAACGGGACGGGAAGATAGGCTGGGGTCCGACCGCGGTCCTCAGCCCGTCAGGCGATGTGGCCGCGCAACTGCCGCTCGACGAGCCGGGACTCCTGGTCTTTGACCTTCCGGTCGGTTCCACGCCCATCTAGCGCCGGCCGGCGGCGGCGCTACCGCGCCGGTTGCCGTCACACTGGCCGCAACAGGCCGATCGCCATCGAGGCGTCGAGACGGTCGACGACGTCCCAGTGGCGGTAGAGCTGCCGATCGCGCAGTTCGTAGCGGTCGGCCGTCTTGAAGGTGAGGGTCTTGCCGGTGCCGGCGACGCCGAGGAACGGGCCGGTGTGTGTCGCGCGCCAATGCGTCATCGCCATCATCCGGTCGTGCTCCACCAGGATCGTCTGTTCGACCGGGCAGAGGTCCGGCAGTCCCTCATGCAGCATGCGGACGAACTGCCTGTAGGCTTCGCGTCCAGGGCTTGCGATCAGGGGCGAGTCGCTTTCGAATTCCGGATGCAGATAGTCGTCGACCGCGCCGAGGTCATGATCGACATAGAGCCGGCTGCGGAATGCCAGCAGGCGTTTGCGTGCGTCGTTGGGTGTCATGGTGTCCTCTTCCCGATGCGCCGGAGCCGGTCGTGGCGCGCTGCATGTCGTTGCCAGTCGCGGGAAGATGGGCGATGCTCCCATCGTATTACAGTGGGGAAGTTATCCTATTATCACTGGTAATTGTCATGACACGACATCCACGATTGTCCGACCGGCTGGAGCTGGCTCAATTCCTGCGCACGCGTCGCGAGCGCCTGAAACCGACCGATATCGGCCTGCCGATGACCAGCCGCAGGCGCACACCGGGCCTGCGCCGTGAAGAGGTGGCGCAGGCGGCCGGGGTCGGCGTCACCTGGTACACCTGGCTGGAACAGGGGCGCGAGATGGAGGTCTCCACGCATTTCCTCGAGCGTATTGCCCACGCGCTGCGCCTCGGGCCCAATGAGCGCACCCATCTGTTCAGCCTCGCGCAGAACCGGCCTCCTCCCGAGCAGAACGTCGCCGGCCTCACGGTGAAACCCGCACATCTGCGCATGCTGGAGGCGATCGAGGGGCCGGCCTATATCGCCAATCCATGCCTCGATGTCGCTGCCTGGAACCAATGCCTGTCCGCCGTTTTCGGCGACCTGGCGCCTCTGCCCGAACAGAACCGCAACATGCTCTGGCTGATGTTCGCCAGCCCCGAACATCAGGCGGCGATCCCGAACTGGGAGGTCGCCGCGCGATCGATGCTGGCCCGGTTCCGCATCGAATACGGGCGCAACCGCAAGGATGCCCGTTTCCTGACGCTGATCGAGCGGCTGCAAGGGGCGAGCCCGTCCTTCCGCGCCTGGTGGCCGGAGCATGACGTGACGGTCAGGAACGAAAAGCCCAAGCGCTTCACCGTGCCCGGTGTCGGCGAACTGGAGCTCGACCAGACGGTCCTGCTGCTGGAGGATGCGCCCAACATGCGCATCGTCATCTACGCGCCGGCCAGCCGCGACAGCGCCGAGAAGGTTGCGCTTCTGACACGGGCGTGGCGCCAACGGCATGGCGGGTTCGCGGAACAGGGGTGAGATCGGCCCCGGTCGTGCAGGTGCATCGGCACCGCCGTCGCTACCCTGCCGCGAAGGTGGCGAGGCTGCCGGGCAGCTTGGTCCTGTCCTTGCCGATCATCAGCACGCCCGAGTCCGGACCGAAAAGAACCGAGAAGGGCAGCAGGGCGGCGCCGAGCGGTGACGCTTCCGGACCGAACTGGCCCGAGACGATGTCCGGCGCGATGATGCCGACGGCATTGGCCGAACCGAACTGCGCCTGGACGCGCGCCAGCAGATCCTGGTGGATCGAGCGCGGCAGGATACTGTCGAGGACGATCGCCTCGATGTCGATGATCGAGGTGATGGCGATGACGGCTTCGGCCAGCGCCTCGGCGCAGTCGTCCATCCATTCGAACAGCGGTTCACGGGCGGCGGCAGGCAGCGGGTCCAGTTCGCGGACCCGGTTGATGTCGATGCCATGCGCCTTGAGATGGTTCACCAGCACATAGATCGATGCACGATGCAGCAGGCTCTGGTATTTGGCCGAGCTGCGGCTGGCCGAACTGAGTTTCGACGGCGAAACCGGCAACGGCCCGAGTGCGGCGCTGTTGCCATGCGGGCCGGTATGCACCTTGCCGCCCTGGACGAGGCCGCCGCCGACAAACGTGTCGATCGACACATGCATGAAGTCGCGGTACCGCGATCCGATGCCCTGTGCGAGTTCGGCCAGAGCCGCGGACGTCGCGTCGTTCTCGACAAAGACCGGTGTCTTCGGATCGATGTCGAAGAACCTCTCCAGGTCGACGGCCGCCCAGCTCCCGCCTATGTCCTCCGGAAAGCCGAGTTCGTCACCCCAGTCGCCGAGAAAGTAGGGCGAAGCGATGCCGACGCCGACGATGGAGGCTTCATCGAGGCTGTTGACCAGCTTGCGAAAATTGGCGAGCGCCGTGTTGCCGCCGCGCAGCACCATGTCTGCTGCGGGATAGCGGTATTCGTGGGTTTCCCGCGACCGGATCTCGCCGGCAAAATCGACAAGCACCGCCTCGAGCGCGCGCCGGCCGATCTTGATGCCGACGCTGTAGATGCGTTCCGGAGTCAGCCGGTACAGGATGGAGGGTGAACCACGCTGCCCGAACCTTTTCCCAATCTGCTTGACGAAACCGGACGCTTCCAGCCCATCGACAATATCGGCGACCGCGGCGGGCGTCAGGTTCGCCGCCCTTGCGAGATCCGATTTGGAGGCTTCTTTCATGCGGCGAACGGCATCAAGGACAAAACGCTCGTTGTAATGCCTCAACTTGATGGAATTGCTGCCTTTTCCGCTCAAGAGAATTCTCCGTGCCTCGGCCCCCGTCGCGAAGGCCACACTGAAGCATCTTTGCGTTAGCCCTTCGTAATGAATGAGCTTCGCATGCCGCTTCCCGCGAAGTCAATTTTCGCCATTGTCATCCGATTGCATTTAATATAGCAAGTTAAAAAAACATTTGATGCTACGGGAGGTCGGCTGAGAATGGACGCGCATCGCGATACAAAGCGAGAGGCAGCCGCAGGCGCGCCCATTGGCCTGGCCGGGGTCACCAAGGCATTCGGCGGCACCGTCGCCATCAGGGATGTCTCGTTCGATCTGCGGCCCGGCGAGGTGCTTGCGCTGCTCGGCGAGAACGGCGCCGGGAAAAGCACCTGCGTGAAATTGCTGGCGGGTGTCTATGCCCCGACCGAGGGAAGCGTCCATGTCGATCGGCATCCCGTCGCGTTCCGGTCGCCGCATGATGCCCAGGCCGCCGGCGTTGCCGTCATGCATCAGCATCCCGGGCTGTTCCCCGACCTGTCCGTGGCCGAGAACATCTATCTGGGTCATATGCCGCGCGACCGCTTCGGCGGCGTGGACATGGCGGCCGCCTCGGCGAAGGCCGCGACGATACTCGCCACCGTCGGGTTGGACGTGCCGCCGGAAACATTGCTCGGAACGCTGCGCACATCCGAGCAGCAGCTCGTCGAGATCGCCCGCGCGCTTTCCCTCGACGCCCGCGTCCTCATCATGGATGAGCCGACCGCGGCGCTCTCGCAACGGGAAGTCACCCGGCTGTTCGCAGTTGTCGACGATCTGCGCGCCCGCGGCGTGGCGATGATGTTCGTCGGCCACCGCATGGACGAGATCTTCCATGTCGCCGACCGCATCGCCGTGCTGCGCGACGGCCGCCTGATCGACGTCTGCGGCAAGGCCGAGCTCAGTCGCGGTCGCGCCATCTCCATGATGGTCGGTCGCGAACTGACCGAGCTTTATCCCGAGCGGACACAGACCAGGGGCGAGCTTGTTCTCGAGACGAGGGGGCTTTCCCGAGCCGGCGCATTCTCCGGCATCGACCTGACCCTGCATGCCGGGGAGGTGCTCGGGCTGGGTGGTCTTGTCGGCAGCGGCCGCACCGAGATCGCGCGCGCCCTGTTCGGCATAGACCGGCCCGACGCCGGCAGCATCCTGATCGACGGCAGGCCGGTCCGCTTCGCATCGGCGATCGATGCGATGCGGGCACGCATCGCCTATGTCTCGGAGGATCGCCTCGGGCAAAGCCTCGTCACCGATTTCTCGATCCTCGACAACGCGATCCTGCCCAGTCTCGACCGCGCCGCGCCCCGCGGTCTCTACAGCGCGGGCCGGGCAACGGAACTGGTTTCCGGTTTCCTCAGGCAGATGAAACTGCGTTTCGCCGGTTACCAGCAGCCGGTCAAGGAACTGTCCGGCGGCAACCAGCAGAAGGTCGTGCTGGCCAAATGGCTGCGTACGGAACCGCGCATCCTCATCCTGGACGAGCCGACGCAGGGCATCGATGTCGGCAGCAAGGCCGAGGTCCACGCCATGATTGCCGAGCTTGCCCGCCAAGGCATGGCCATCATCCTGATCTCCTCGGAGATGCCCGAGCTGATCGGCATGTGCGACCGCATCCTCGTCCTGCGCGAAGGGCACAAGACCGCCGAGTTCATCAAGGGCGAAGCCTCGCAGGAAAAGGTCCTCGAGGCGGCCACGACCAGCGACGTCGCCGGGACTGCGGCCCATTCCGTGGATGACGAGCCCGGTGCCGGCAAATCCGGCCGGCTGGATTTCCTGAAGCGCCGCGAACTCGGACTGCTGGCGGCCATGCTGGCGGTCGTCATTCCCGTTGCCGTCATCAACCCGCGCATGATCAGCGCCGCCAACCTGACGGCGGTGTCGATGGACGCCGCCCTGCTGATCGTCGCGGCTCTCGCCCAGATGCTGGTGCTGATCACCCGCAACATCGACCTGTCGATCGGCTCGGTCATCGGCCTTTCCGCCTACATGGCGGCAAGCGCGGTACAGGCCTTCCCCAATGGCGACATCTTCGTCGGGCTGTCGGTGGCCTGCGCGGTGGGCCTCGCTGCCGGGCTGCTCAACGGTCTCGTCGTGACCAGGGGGCAGATCCCGTCCATCGTCGTCACGCTGGCGTCGATGTCGATCTATCGCGGCTTCAACTCCTTGTGGGCGGCCGGCAATCAGGTCAGCGCCGACGAGGTCACGCAGCGCTGGCTGGACATGACCGGCTACAGGGTGCTGGGCATCCCGCTCATCGTCGTGATCGCCGCGCTGGTGCTTCTTGCCGCCTATGTCCTGCTGTATCGGACATCGTTCGGCCGCGAGCTCTTCGCCGTCGGCTCGAACCCGGATGGCGCAAGGCTGATCGGCATTCCGGCCGACCGGCGCATCCTGGCGGCCTTCGCCATCGCCGGGCTGCTCGGCGGCCTGTGCGGCGCGCTCTGGGCCTCGCGCTATGCCACCATCGACGCCCGCGTCGCCGTCGGTTTCGAGCTGACCGTCATTGCCTCGGCTGTCGTCGGCGGGGTCGCCATCCGGGGTGGCGCCGGCACGCTGCTCGGCCTGACCCTGGGCGCGCTGACCCTGCTGCTCATCCGCAACGGGTTGACGCTGGTCAGGGTCGATCCGCTCTGGCTGCAGGCGGTCTACGGGCTGGTCATCCTCATCGCCATCGGCATCGACGCCCTGATCGTGCGTCGCGGCCGCCAGGCAAAGCGGGGCTAATCGTCATGAAAAAGCTGCTTGCGTCCATCGACTTCTGGGACCTGCTTCTGGCTGCTGCCTTTGCGCTGGTCTTCGGCTATGCCGCGCTTTTCGTCCCCAACTTCCTGTCGGGCTTCAACCTGTCCCAGCTTGCCGCCAGCGTATCGGAGAAAGCGCTGCTCATCCTGCCGATGACCTTGCTGATCATCGTGCGCGAGATCGATCTCTCGATCGCCTCGGTCCTGGCGCTGTCGTCGGTGATCTTCGGTCTGCTGCTGCAGGCCGGCGCGCCGATGCTCGTTGCGATCCCGCTGACGCTGTTGTTCGGCGGTATCCTCGGTGCCTTCAACGGGTTTCTCGTCTCGTCGCTTGCGCTGCAGTCGCTTGTCGTCACGCTGGGCACGATGGCGCTGTACAGGGGGCTCGGCTACATCCTGCTCGGTACCGGCTCGATCAATGTCCTGCCGCCTTCGCTCGTTGACTTCGGCATCGACAACGTGCCGGGCACGCAGATCCCGCTGACCATCATCCCCTTCCTCGTCCTGGCTCCGGTCTTCGCCGTCCTGCTGCAGAAGACGCCGACCGGAAAGCGCATCTACGCGCTCGGCGGCAATCCGGAGGTGGCGCGTTATTCGGGCATCAGGACCGGGCGCATGGTGCTTGGCCTGTTCATCACCTCGGGCGTGATGGCCGCGATCGCCGGCATGGTCTACACGGCGCGCCTGTCCAACGCCCGCGCCAACAACGCGCTCGGCATGGAGCTGGACGTCATCACCATTGTCCTTCTGGGCGGCGTCAGCGTGTTCGGCGGCAAGGGAAAACTGACCGGCGTCATGCTCGCGCTCGTCCTGATCGCCATCGTGCGCAATGTGCTCGCCCTCAACCAGATCGGCGGCGACGCGCAGGGCATGATCATCGGACTGCTCCTGATCGGCTCGCTGCTGGTCGGAAACTACTGGCGCTCCTTCGAGGAGGCGCAAAGCCGATCGCGCGCGCTGCGCGAGACAAAGGGATGATCGATCCATCCCCACCCACAAGACCCGAAAACCAAAGGAGGAGTAACATGAAATCTCTTGGTCTGGCCCTTCTTGCAACGGCCGCCTTTCTCGTCCCGACGACATTCGCCACCGCGGACGAATGCGCCAAGGAGCCGGTGACCGTCGGCTTCCTGCCCAAGCTGGACACCGATCCCTACTTCAAGGCAGCCCAGCTGGGCGCCGAGGAGGCCGCCAAGGAGATCGGCGGCAAGGCAATCCAGGTTGCGCCTTCCCAGGCCACCGCCGATGCCCAGATCGAGTTCATCAACAGCCTGGTGTCGCAGCAGGTCGGCGTGATCGCCATTTCCGGCAATGACGCCAATGCCGTTGCGCCGGCGCTGAAACGCGCCGCCAAGCAGGGCGTCAGGATCATCTCCTACGATTCCGATGTCGCGGCGGATGCCCGTTCGATCTTCGTCAACCAGGCGCTCGGCTCGAGCCTGGCCGAGATGATGCTGGAAAGCGCCTTCAACCTCACCGGCGGCGAAGGAGAATTCGCGATCCTCTCGTCGACGCCGACCGCCACCAACCAGAACGCCTGGATCGAGCTGATCAAGGGCAAGCTGGCCGGCGATGCGAAATTCGCCAAGATGAAGCTGGTGCAGGTTGCCTATGGCGAGGAGAGCGAGCAGGTCAACCAGCAGCAGGCGCTGGCCCTGGTGCAGGCGTTTCCAAACCTGAAGGCGATCATCGTGCCTGCCGGCATCGGCTTGCCTGCGGCGGCCCGCGCGCTTGAGGAAGCCGGCATGATCGGCAAGGTCAAGCTGACCGGCCTGGCGCCGGCGACGCTGATCGCGAAATACATCAAGGATGGCGCCGCCCAGGACATCTGGTGGAACGTTTCCGATCTCGGCTACCTCACCTACCAGACCGCCCAGGCGCTGGCCCAGTGCAAGATCACCGGCAAGGAGGGCGACAAGTTCTCGGCAGGGCGGCTCGGTGAATACACGATCGGTGCCAAGGGCGAACTGATCCTCGGACCGGCCAAGATCGTCACGCCGGAAAACCTCGCCGAATTCAAGTTCTGATCGGTCACGGCGGGGGCGCACCCGCGCGCCTCCGCTCCCCGAAGGAGTTTCCAGCACAATGGCAGCCTTGAAGATACTGCTGGCCGGCGAAACGTTCCGGGCCACGACACTGGTTGCGGTGGGCGGTGACGTGATCGCCAGCGCCTCGCAGACCAATGGCGCGGTTGCCTTCAACACGGCCCTCGCAAAAGCCGATGTCGCGGTGACCCAGATCGGCTCCGAACAATGTGGTTCGGAGTTCCCGACCTCCGTCGAAGCCCTTCGGCAGTACGGCGCCGTCGTCGTCTCCGACGTCGGTGCGCTTTCGCTGCTGATAACCCCCGAAACGCGCCTCGGGCGTTGCAGCGTGAACCGCCTCGAGGTCCTGAAAAGCTATGTCGAGGCCGGCGGCGGACTGGTCATGGCCGGTGGCTATATGGGTTTCCAGGGCATGTTCGGCGGCGCGAAGTTTTTCGACACGCCGGTGGAAGACGTGCTTCCGGTGCGGTGCCTGCCTTACAGCGACGGTCTCGAAGTACCCGAGGGCCTGACGCCAGCGATCCGTCGCGACACGCATCCGATCCTGGCCGGGATCGAGGAACCGCTGCCGGCCATTCTCGGACTGAACAAGGTGTCGTTTCGCTATGACGGCTCCTCGACCCTGGTGGCGACCTGCAGCCATCGCAACGGCCTCTGGCCGCTGCTTGCCACGCGCTGCATCGGCAAGGGCCGCACCGTGGCATGGACGACCGACATCGGTCCGCATTGGCTGTCGGCGGAATTCCTCGACTGGCCGCACTACGGCAGGCTGATGAGCAACATGGTTCTGTGGGCTTCCGGAAAGGATCCGGCGGTGACCGCGTGAGCCCGAACCAGTTTGGCCAGTGCCGGCCGCTGCTCCCTGCGGCATGCCTTTTGAGGACGTTCGCGGTGGGGGCACCACGGCGGTTCCTCGACCGGCCAGGCACTGGCCAAAACCCTTCCCATGCAAACAGGAATGAACAGTCATGAAATTCTTCGTCGACACCGCAGATGTGAAGGAAATCCAGGAGCTCAACGCGCTGGGCCTGCTCGATGGCGTCACCACCAACCCGTCGCTGATCCTGAAGTCCGGCGGCAAGATCGATGAGGTCACGAAGCAGATCTGCGACATCGTCGAAGGTCCGGTCTCGGCCGAAGTCACCGCCACCGATTTCGACGGCATGATGAAGGAAGCCAAGGTGCTGGCCAGGATCGCCGACAATGTCTGCATCAAGGTGCCGCTCACCCTCGACGGCCTCAAGGCCTGCCGCGCCATCCGTGCCGAAGGCCGCATGGTCAACGTCACGCTCTGCTTCTCGGCCAACCAGGCGCTGCTTGCCGCCAAGGCCGGCGCCACCTTCATCTCGCCCTTCATCGGTCGTCTCGACGACATGGGCTTCGACGGCATGGAAGTGATCGCCGAGATCCGTCAGGTCTATGACAATTACGGCTTCGACACCGAGATCCTGGCCGCCTCGATCCGCACGCCGGACCACGTCAAGCGCGCCGCCCTGATCGGCGCCGACGTCGCCACCATCCCGCCGGCCACGCTGAAGGCCCTGGTCAAGCATCCGCTCACCGACAAGGGGCTCGAACAGTTCCTCGCCGACTGGGCCAAGACCGGACAGAAGATCGGCTGATCATGTCGACGGTAGAGGAACTGGCGGCGACCATCGTCGACCGCGCACAGCACTCCAGGCGTTATCTGACAGCTCTCGCCGGACCGCCGGGTTCGGGAAAGTCGACCCTGTCGGAAGCGCTGGCGGCTGCACTGCCGCCGGGCAGCGCCGCGGTCGTGCAGGCCGATGGCTTTCACTTCGACAACGTCCTGCTCGACCGGCTGGGCCGGAGAGCCTGGAAAGGCGCGCCCGATACGTTCGACTGCCGCGGTCTCGATTTCCTGCTCCGGCGCATCAGGAACAGCGAGCCCGACGTCATCGCACCGGTTTTCGACCGCACGCTCGACGTCGCCCGCGCCGGCGCCGTGATGATCGGCGAGGACGTCAGACATGTCATCGTCGAAAGCAACTACCTCGCTCTCGGCACAGGTCCGTGGTCGCTGCTCAGGCAGCATTTCGACTGCACCGTCTTCATCGAGGTGCCGCGCCAGGAATTGCAGCGCCGCCTGATGAGCCGCTGGCTCGACCTGGGTTTCTCCGCCGATGCCGCGCGTCAGAAGGTCGAAGGCAACGATCTGCGCAATGCCGATCTCGTGCTGAGCCAGAGCCGGGACTGGGACCTGACGTGGCGGCCTTGCGACCCGTCGTGATCCTGCCGCGTGCATGGCTCAGAGCTTGTCGAGGAACCGCTTTGCAATGTCGGTGTACTCGCCGTCGAAATGATGGCCGCCATCGGTCTCGATCTTGGTGATGTCCTTCACGGCCGGGTCCTCGCAGCCGCCCTCGTCGTCTTCCTTGCCGTAGATGCACAGCACCTTGTCCTTCGGCAGGGCGGCGATCGCGGGCGGCACCGGATAGCCGCTGTCGTCGATGCCGAGCCAACCGGAGATGGTGACCTGCATCGAGGTGGAAAGGCTCGGCGCCATCAGCCCGAGGACCTTGGTCCGGTCCTGCAGCTCCTTCGAGAGCAGCGGATAGGCGAAGGGGATCGTGTCCGCACCGAAGGAATAGCCGATCAGCATCACCGGCAGCTTCGCCTGCGGGTCGGCATCCTTGACCAGCGTGGTGATGTCGGCGGCCAGCTCCTGCGGCGTGCGCTTCGACCAGAAATAATGCAGCGCATCCAGCCCGACGACATGAATGCCTTGCGTCGACAGCCATTCGCCCATGGTCTTGTCGATGTCGCGCCAGCCGCCGTCACCCGAAATGAAGATGGCGACCGCCTTGGGCGGCGTCGTCGACGGCAGGTCGATGGCGGGCAGCTTGCCGAACGGCGAGCTCGCATCGACCAGCGCGGAGACAGTGCCGACCAGCTGCGTGGCGGCGTTGTCGCTGTCGAGCGCCTCCACCGTGATGTTGGACTGCTGCGCGGCCTGTGTGCGGAACGCATCCAGCGTGTCGGCGGCGACGAACAGGCTCGCCGCTTCCGGCATCGCCTTGTCGAAGGCATAGCTGTAGGCCTTGCCGTCGGCGGTCTTGCTCGCCGTCGAGCCGGGGCAGAACGGCAGCCGCAGCGTCAGCCGGTTGGCAAAGCCGGAAGCGACGGCCCCGCCCAGCGTGTTGGCCGGCGCATCGGCGAGCGCCGCATAGGCGAACGTCGCACCTTCGCCGGTGCCGGCAACGATCGGCGGCAGATAGGTCTGGATGTTGAGCTGGCGTTGCGCGGTCTGGGCAAGGTCGGTGATCTCGCCGACGACGTAGAGGCAGACACCGTCCGCCTTGTCCAGCTCCCGGGCATAGGCGGCAAGATCGACGCCGAGCACGACATTGCCGTCGTCGCTGAGTGCGGACGCCGTCGCGTCGTCCGCAGGGCTCCACCCGCTGCGGTCGGAGAAATAGACCACCATCGCCTTGGCGTCGCCTTTCGCGGGCAGCAGCCGCACATTCTGCAACCGCTCGACGGAAAGCGTCGACGCCGGCGCATCGGATTGCGCGGTGGCGAGCCCGATAAAGCAGAAGGAGATCAGCAGGGAGAGGACGGAGGCGAGGATTTTCATCGTTTGAAGATTCGGATCGGGTTCCCGGAAATCAAGGTCGTAATATCGAGCAGGATCTGCGGCATGGCCAGTCCCCCGGGGCAGGCCAGATATTGCGGCGTCCACACCGGGTCGAATTTCTGCTTGAAGGCGCGCAGGCCTTCGAAATTGTAGATTTCATCGCCGCGCTTGTAGATGAAGGTGCCGATGCGGTTCCAGGTCGAGGCGAGCGGATGGTCGGCGAGCCCGGACAGCGGCGCTGCCCCCAGGTTGAACCATTTGTAGCCCTCCGCCTTGCCAAGCAGCAGGATGTGGGCAAACAGCGCGTCCATCATGATCTTGGAGACGCCACGTTTGTAGCGCATCAGGTCGACCGACAGCTCCTCGCCGTCGCCGCTGCGCCACAGATTGGCGAAGGCGACGATCTCGTCGCCCTTGCGCAGCACGGCGCAGTCGAATTCGCGCATGTAGTCGTCGTCGAAATAGCCGAGCGAAAAACCCTTCTCGCTGCCGTGCTTCTTGCCCATCCACTCGTCGGAGACCGCACGCAGTTCGGGCAGGACGCTGGCGACGTCGGCCTTGGGGATGACCGAGAAGGTGAGCCCTTCGCGGCCGGATTTGCCATAGGCGTAGCGGAGCGGCTGGCGGATGGCGCCTTCGAGCGAAAAATCGGTCAATCCGACGCGCGCCACTTCGCCGATCTTCAGGATGGCCAGGCTCATGTCGAGATAGTGGGTCAGGAATTCCGGCTGGATCGAATAGAACACGGCGCGCGCACCGGCCTGGTCAGCGGCTTCCGCGAAACGCCAGATCAGCGTCCTGCCGGCCTGGGCATCGCCGACCGGATCTCCCATCGTCACCCAGCTGTTGCCGGATCGCGCGTACATCAGGAAGGCTTTCTCGCAAGGCGAGATCATGAAGGATTTGTCGCCAAGCAGGGCGACGCATGGCTCCGTGCCGGAAGACGTCTCGAGAATGCGTCGAACCGCATCCGGCACGGCGACCCGGCCTGGGCTTTTGGGATGGGCGGGGCGGTTGATGACCGTGTCGATGGCCAGTGCGGCGGCGACGATGGCCATGGCCATGGTGGCGCGCAGGAAGCGCGGCGCGTCGCCGTCCCAGGCGAACTCCCACCACAGCGAAGACTGGTATTCGACATGGCGGTAGGCCAGCAGTCCGACGATGATGCTGGCGGTCACGACGATGGACAGCAGTCCGATCCAGGTTGTGTCGAGCCGGAACGAGCGCCAGTCACCCTTGCGGTAGAAGGCATCCCTGTAGATGAACAGAGCACCTGCCACCGCCACCAGCACGATCGCTTCTTCCCAGTCCAGCCCCTTCAGCACCGAGAAGACGGCGCCGGTCAGAAGCAGGACGATGGCCGCGAAGCGTGCCAGCGCGATGCGGCGATAAAGGCCGCGTGCGATGATGATGAGCAGCAGGCCGGTGACGCTGGCCAGAAGATGCGACGCTTCGGCAAAGGGCAGGGGAAGAATATCGCTCAGCCAGTCGGTGCGATCGCTGACGGCCGGAACCGAGCCTGAAAACAGCAGCACCAGTCCGCCGGCGAAGACCAGCGTCGCGCTGATCGGCGGCACGATGTGCCGGGTCAGCGCCAGCGTTCGGCCCGCCACGTTCGAAACCGTGCTGCGGACACGGTAGATTTCGAACACGAGCAGGGCCAGCGCCGCCAGTGCCAGCGGGAACAGGTAGTAGACGATGCGGAAGACGACGAGTGCCGCGATGACGTCGGGCCGGGCGCCGACGCCGAGCCCGAACAGGATCGTCGCTTCCAGCACGCCGAGGCCGCCGGGCGCATGGCTGACCACGGTGGCGATGATCGCAAGGGCGAACAGCGCGAGGAACACGGTGAATGCCGGCGCGACGTCGGCCGGCAGCAGCACGTAGAGTGCCGCCGCCGCGGCGCCGATGTCGACCGCGCCGATGAGGATCTGCACCGCCGCGCTGCGCGCCGAAGGGAACGGGAATGTCCAGCCGAGCACGGAGACCTGCCGCCGCCCGCGTGCCAGCCACAACAGCACGAGCGCGAGACCGGCCAGGATGCCGCCGCCGATGATGCGGTCGTCGACCGGCGAAACCAGGCTGAGCGCCGGCACGCCTACCGGATCGAACAGCATCGCCATGCCGACGATGGTGAGCAGGCCGCCCCAGAAGGTGAGGAAGGAGACGCCGACGATCCTGCCGACATCGGCGGCGTCCAGCCCGACCGACTGGTAGATGCGGTAGCGGACGGGGCCGCCGACGAAGACGTGGAAGCCGATCGCGTTCGAAAAACCGTAGCCGACAAAGCCCGCGAACAGGGCAAGACGGGTCGGCACCTTGTCGGGCGCGATGTGCCGGATCGCCATGACGTCGTACAGCGCCATCGCCATCAGGCTGACCAGCGTGAAGGCAAGCGCCGGTGCCACCGTCGCAAGGGACGTTGAGGCGACGGCGTCGATGATGTGGTTGAGTCGGATCTTGCCGCCGATCTCGTGGATGAACAGGAATGCGATGGCGACGGCGACCGCGCCGACGATCGGCCCGAGCACGCGCGGCTCCACGATGCGGTCAACTATTCGTGAGAGACCGCTGCCGAGATTCTGCTCGTCGACCTGAGCGTCGGCGTCATTCATGATCTTTGTTGCAACCCCTGGGCAAGCCACGCAAAGGCAACCGACGGCTTTGCGATGAGAACCTGCGACAAAACAATAAGTTAAGCTGACGAAACATGGACGAAGCCACGCAGATCCATCTGGCGCGGCAAAACCCGGAGAGCGTTTAAACCAAATTGTGGCAAGGGCATGGATATGGCTGCCGCCCCCGATGGACGGGTTTCGCGTGCTCCATGCGATTATGGCATAGATTTGCCTTTATTCAGCACCAGAGGGCGCTGCCGTACGCAATCCACAGACAGAATTGCCTTCGGTCCCCAGTGTCATAGTTGTAATGGCAACAACCGGTTAAGGCACGTCTCCAGAGCGCGTCCCGCGCGAACCTCAGGCCCGAAACGTCGATATCCAAAATGTCCAGTGAAGCAGTCAAGGCACCCCGCAAACCGCGCACTCCCAGGAAGGCCGAGGCTCCGGCAGGGCCGCCGCCGGCCAGGCAGCTGCTGATCGGCCCGGATTTCGTCCGCAAGGGCAAGCCGGATGAACGGCTCGACCAGTTCTTCGCCGAGCTTGCCGGCCGCTTCGACAGCGCGCCCGCCGTCATTTCCGACGGCCGGGTCTGGTCCTATCGCGAGATGGACAACCGCGCCAACCAGTTCGCCCACCTGCTGATCGAGCGTGGCATCAGGCCGGGCGACCGGGTCGGGCTGCTGCTCGACCGCTCCGCCGAGACCTATGTCGCCATCCTGGCGGTGATGAAGGCGGGCGCGGCCTTCGTGCCGCTGGCCACGGCATTCCCCGTCGAGCGCATGGCGATGATCATCGAGGACGCCTCGGTTTCGCTGGTCATCAGCGTGTCGGCCTATGCGGCGCGCGTCGAAAAGTTGCCGGTCCCGCACATCTCCATCGATTCCGCCGTCTCGGAGATCGCGCTGAAGCCGGAGACGGCACCCTCTCGGGCGCCTTCGCGGCAGGGCGTTCAGGATCATACCTGCTATATCCTCTACACCTCCGGCACCACCGGCAAGCCGAAAGGCGTGGTCGTCACCCATCAGAGCTTCTGCAACTTCATCCGCGTCGCCGCAGCCTCCTATGGCTACAAGCCCAGCGACCGCATCTACCAGGGCATGACGATCGCTTTCGACTTCTCGTCGGAAGAGATCTGGGTGGCGTTTGCCGCCGGCGCCACCGTGGTTCCGGCGCCGGGCCAGCAGCCGCTGGTCGGCGAGGAGCTCGCCGATTTCCTGCGCACCCACCAGATCACCTGCATGGCCTGCAGCCCGACGCTGCTGTCGTCGGTCGAAAGCGAGGTGCCGAGCCTGCGCGCCATCCTGGTCGGCGGCGAGGCCTGTTCGCAGAAGCTGGTGAACCGCTGGGCGGCACCCGGCCGCCAGATCCTCAACACCTATGGCCCGACCGAGGCGACCGTCACCGCCACCATGGCGTATCTGAAGCCGGACGAGCCGGTGACCATCGGCGTGCCGCTGCCCACCTATTCCATCGCCATCCTTGATCCGGAAAAACCGCGGCTGCTGACCGGCGACGAACTCGGCGAGATCTGCATCGGCGGCATGGGCGTCGCCGTCGGCTATCTCAATCGGCCGGAGCTGACCGAGCAGAAGTTCATCGAGGACTTCATCGGCCTGCCCAACAATCCGAGCGGGCGCATCTACCGCACCGGCGACCTCGGCCGCATCAACGACAAGGGCGAGATCGAATATCGCGGCCGCATCGACACCCAGGTCAAGATCCGCGGCTATCGCATCGAACTCGGCGAGATCGAGGCCGTGCTGCTCGACCAGCCCGGCATCGGCCAGGCGGCGGTGACCACCTGGGAGATCGAGCCGGAGCGCACCGAGCTCGTCGCCTATTTCGCGCCCAAGAGCGATGTCGTCGAGATCGACCGCACCTGCTCGCGCAGGAGCTGAAGCGGCGCCTGCCCGACTACATGGTGCCGGCCTATCTGGAACGCCTGGACGCGATCCCGATGACGGTCTCCAACAAGGCCGACCTGCGCAAGCTGCCCAAGCCGACCAGCGTTCGCGTCACCGCCGGCAATGCGATGGTCGACTACCGCAACGACGACGAGAAGTTCCTCGCCGAGACGCTGGCCGATATCCTGAAGTTCGAAGGTGTCTCGATCGAGGACCATTTCTTCGACGATCTCGGCGCCAACTCCCTGCTCATGGCCCGTTTCTGCGCCCGCGTCCGTGGCAGGCCGGACTGGTCGACGGCGTCGATGCGCGACATCTACCTGCATCCGACGGTCGCCAAATTGGCGGATCACCTGCGGGCGCCGGCGGAAGTGGCGGTCGCGGCCAACGAGCCGATGCTCACCCACAAGGCCACCAACCTGCAGTACTGGGGCACCGGCTTCCTGCAGCTGGTGTTCTATGCCGCCTACAGCTACCTGTCGCTGTGGGCTTTCAACGACGGCCTCGACTGGGTCTATGACGCGCTCGACGATCCGGTCACGCTTTACATGCGCTGCGTCATCCTGTCGGCCGGCATGTTCTTCGGCCTGACGGGTGCGGCCGTTGTCCTGAAATGGGTGCTGGTCGGCCGCTGGAAAGCCGAGACCTTCCCGATCTGGGGCTGGCGCTATTACCGTTTCTGGGTCGTCAAGACGCTGATCCGTACCGCGCCGGTGGTGCTGTTCCGCGGCAGCCCGCTCTACAGCCTCTACCTGCGCCTGCTCGGCGCACGCCTCGGCGACCGCACGGTGATCGAGTGCCGTTCCGTGCCGGTCTGCACCGACCTGATCACCATCGGCGACAACACCATCCTGCGCAAGGAATCCAGCGTGCTGGGCTTCCGCGCCCAGGCCGGCTACATCCACACCGGGCCGGTTCATATCGGCGACAACGCCTTTGTCGGCGTCGGTTCCACGCTGGATATCGACACCCGCATGGAATCCGGCTCGCAGCTCGGCCATGCCTCGTCGCTGCATCGCGGCCAGGCGATCCCGGCCGGTGAACACTGGCACGGCTCGCCGGCCATTCCGACGACAGCCGACTATTCGCCGATTTCCAACGTGCCGATCTCCAGCGCGCGCCGCGTCATCTACGAGCTGATCCAGCTCGTCATCCTGTTCACCATCGTCACGCCGTTCCCGCTTTTGTTCCACACCTTCTGGGAAAACGTCAGCGACGACTACCAGGAGACCATCGGCATCGTTGCCATCGGCACCACGGTCACGGTCGCCGGCTTCATCGTCGGCGGCGTGCTTCTGGCAGCCATCCTGCCGCGCCTGTTCAACCTGTTCCTGAAGCCGGGCCGCAACTATTCGCTCTACGGCTTCCACTACTGGCTGCAGTCGATGCTGGAGATGGTCAGCAATGTACGCCTGCTCAACACGCTGTTCGGCGATTCATCGGCGATCGTCTATTACCTGCGCGCCATCGGCTGGAAGCTGAACAAGGTCGAGCAGACCGGCTCCAATTTCGGCACCAACCAGCGCCACGAAAACCCGCAGCTCAGCGAGATCGGCTCGGAGACCATGGTTTCCGACGGCCTGTTCATGATCAACATGCAGAAGTCGGCCAACTCGTTCCGCCTCGAGCACACGCGGGTCGGCGACCGCAACTTCTTCGGCAACAACATCATCTACTCGCCGGATTCGCGCACCGGCTACAACGTGCTGCTCGGCACCAAGGTGCATGTGCCGGTCGACGGCCCGGTCCGCGAGAATGTCGGCCTGCTCGGCTCGCCGCCCTTCGAGATCCCGCGCATCGTCAACCGCGACAAGGAATTGCTCGGGTTGATTTCCGACGAGGAACGCAAGCGCCGCCTGCCGCTCAAGAACCTGCACAATGGCGTTTCTGCCGTGCTGTTCGTGTTCTCGCAGTGGCTGATCCTGTTCCTGACGCTTGCGATCTGGGACCGGGCGCTGAACTACTACACCGAATGGGGCCAGACGGCGCTGTTCGTGGCGGTGTTCCTGACCTCGGCGATCGCCATCCCGTTCTACATCTTCCTGGAGCGCATCAGCCTTGGCTTCCGGCGCCTGAAGCCGCGCATGGCGACGATCTACGATCCGATCTTCTGGCGCCATGAACGACACTGGAAACTGTCGGATTCGCCGATCATGCGCCTGTTCGCCGGCACGCCGTTCAAGCCGCTGATCATGCGCGCGGTCGGCGTCAAGGTCGGCAAGCGGCTCTATGACGGTGGCTCCATCATCACCGAGCGCTCGCTGGTCGAGATCGGCGACGACGTCACGCTCAATGAAAGCTGCGTGATCCAGGCGCACTCGCTTGAAGAGGGCGCCTTCAAGTCCGACTACATCCGCATCGGCAATGGCTGCACGCTGGCGCCGGCAGCCTTCGTGCACTACGCCGTGGTGATGGGCGAAGGCTCGGTCGCCGACGTCGACTGCTTCGTCATGAAGGGCGAGGTGCTGGAACCCAACACCGTCTGGCGCGGCAATCCGGCCAAGCTGCACGGCATCGTCACGCCGATCGTCGAGCAGAAGGTCCGCGCCTGATGACTGTGGGCAAGGCAGTTTCGGTGGTGCTGGAACCGGTCAGCGACCGGAACCGCCGGGCGATCCTTGCCCTCGAACTGCTTCCCGGGCAGCAGGACTTCGTCGCCTCCAACGCCGACTCGCTCGAGGAGGCCGGCGAGGACGGCGATGCGGTGCCGCGCGCGATCGTGGCCGACGGCCGTGTCGTCGGCTTCCTGATGTACGACGCGTCCAACGATGACGAGGCGAACATCTATCGCTTCATGATCGATCGCCGTGAACAGGGCAGGGGTCTCGGCCGCGCCGGCATCGCGGCGGCGCTCGGCGAAATCGAGGGCCTGGCGCATGTGCGCAAGGTCTTGATCTGCTACGAGCCCGCCAACACGGCGGCGAAGCAGCTCTACGCCTCTTTCGGCTTTGTCGAGCAGGGGCTGGACGAGGATGGCGAGATGATCGCCGAGCTCGACCTTCGCCGTTAGGCCCTGGCATCATGAGCGCCCGGCCTTCGCAGCATCAGGCGAGCGCACTGGAACAGGCGCTGGCGATGCTGGCGCCACCCGGCCTGCTTGTCGGCTGCCGCCGCATCGAGACCGGCGACGCACGCCACATCCTGCCTGCGGAAAGCGAAACGATCCAGTCCAGGACAGCGGCCGCGCGCGACGCCAGCGGTGCCGGCCGGTTGCTGGCCCGCCGGCTGCTGCGGCAACTGGGATATGATGGTCCTGCCATTCCACGTGGCAAGGCCGGCGAGCCGGTCTGGCCGGCCGGCGTGGCCGCGTCGATCGCCCATGATGCCGACTTCGCGATTGCCGTTGCCACGCGCAGTGAAACCATGCGCAGCGTCGGCGTCGACATCGAGCCGGCGCTGCCCTTGCCACCGGAACTCGAGCCCGTGGTCCTCAATTCCCGCGATAGGCTGGCCGGCTGCGATCCGGCCATCGCCGGCAGGATCGCTTTCGCGGCCAAGGAAGCAGCCTACAAGGCGAGTTTTCCCCTCGATGGCGAAGTGCTCGGTTTCGAGGACATCGCCGTCGATCTGCCGGCTGGCACGGTCACGCTTGCGAATGGCCGGCGCATCGACACGAGGATATCGATCACGTCCCACATCCTCGCCTTGGCGTTCATACCGGCCGACGCCGGCTGAAGCCCACGATCGCCTTTGCCTCTCGCGCGAACCGGCCCGATGCGGAATGAGGGGACGCACCGGACCGGCAGGGTACTGCCGACGGGGGAAGACCGCCAGCTGTGTTGAAACAGCCGAACGGTCCCTGCGTTCCAAAAGAGTGCGCCCGTTGAGAGGCAGGCCGGCGCGGCCGTCGCTTGCCATGCAGAGCGATGATCGGTTTTTCGGAACATCAGATCCCGGCCGGGGTTCCTTCTGGACGAGACCAGAGGAGGTTCACCATGGCCGATCCGAAAAAACCACCGCCGGATGTACCGGACCTGCCAGAGCCCGACGTGCCGGCGCCAGCACCCGATCCGCAGCCTAGGCCGGATGAGGAGCCTCAGCGCAGACCGGCGCCGGAACCAGGACCTTTACCACAGGAAATTCCCGTGCCGGATCCGAATGAGGTGAAGGAGGTTCCGCCTCACGCACAGGCTCGTCTCGGACCGACATATCCCGTGCCGCCGATGCCTGTGCCGGACCCGGTGCCACCTTCGCCGCCCGGACCGCTGCCGGATCCGGCCCCCGGCCCGATCCCGACGCGCTGAAGCCGGTTCACGGCTGGTTGGCGACTTCGTCCCGCCTGTCGACGGGAACATCGCGCTTCAGCAGCTCGCCCAGCACATGCGCCGATTCCCGCAGCAACCAGTCGACATCGGTCGGCCTCAGCTTGTCCTGATGGTCGATCGCATCCATCAGGGTGACAAGCAGCTCGACGCCCTTCTGATGTAGTTGCATGCCGGCCCTCGATTGCCTGATGTTTTCCGCGGCCGGACCAGAACAGCTTTCGACGATTCTAACAAGCACTGATGGGATGTGCCCGGATTGCGCAGGCGGTCCGTCGTTTACGCCTGTTTCTCCACCACGCAGAATGTATTTCCGTCCGGATCGGCAAGCACGACATAGTCCGCGCCTTCGGGATAGCGCCAGTCCACCCGTCGCGCGCCGAGCGACAGCAACCGCTCGACTTCGGCTTTCCGATCGGATGCGTAGAGATCGAGGTGATGGCGCTGGTGCGTGGCTGCATCCGATGAGACAACGGTGATCGCCATCTGCTGTCCCCGTCCTTCAGCCGGCACGAGGATGGCCCAGTCCGGCGACGGTTCCCGCAACGGCTTGTAGTTCAGCGCGGCGCACCAGAATGCGATGGCGCGCGGCACATCGCGCACGCCCCAGACGATGGAACCGATCCTGAGCATGGCTTCCTCCTTTGCACGCTGTCGTCAGCGACTGCGGGTTCCACGCGTGCGGGCTGGGATCGGTTGGGGCGGGCCGACGATGTCGAAATCATCCGGCACGCTGTCGACGAGTTCGCGGCCGACGCGGTAGGCGCAATAGCCGAACAAAGCGAGGATCAGGATGCGCAGCATGGGATTCTCCTTGGATTGAGGGGTCTTTTCCGGAGGTCGATCTCAGCAAGCGTTTCCCGGGAAGACGGGTTGCAAAGAGTTGGCTGAACGGGACGAGCAGATCAGCGCAGCGCCTAAGACACTGCGAATGCTCGAATCGAGCCGTCTTCATAAGTGATCGTTTCCGTCCACTTGCATACAGACGGACGTCTGAAAACGGCGCATTCTCCGTTCATCGGCGATAGTTTTATCAGGGCATCGCCGGCTGTGAGTGACGATCGCGCTTCCGCCCCAAACGAAGGGAGGAAGCCATGTCGGCTCCCCGTCACTTCACGAGTGGCATTGCGTACCCTGACGACCTGACACTCCTCAAGGAAATCTACGACGACATCTGCCTTCAGCGCGGGTTCCATTGTGGCAGCCCCGCAGCGGAAGACCTGGCGAGGGCAACGATGAACCTGTTCGGGCAAGGCCTGACCGACGAGGCCGAAATCCGCGAGAGCCTGGACATCTATCTTGGCCGCAAATCACCAGCCAGCGAATTGCTGGCGGTGTAGGAGGCCGAACAGATGACTCCGTTCCAACCCGTGCTGTTTCGAACCGCGCGCGGCTATGAATTCCATGTCTCGTCGCTGCACGACGTCGCCAGGGCCCTGGCCATGGCCTGGCCCAGCAAGGACTGCGAGTTCTACCGCAGCGCCGCGTGCCTTGCCGAGCAGGCCGGGCAGGGCTGGTGCACACCGAGGGTGGCATTCGACGCCTTCGTCGTGGCGGCCCACAAGCAAAGAAGGATCGTACAGCGCGGCAAGCTGCGCGACCGTGTCGCCAGGGAGCTGGCGGCGATAGAGCCGGACAATTTCAACCCGCTGCGGCGCGCGCATCCGACAAGGTTGCGCACGCGCGAAGCTCGAAAAGCTGTGGCCATGTCTCAGAAATCGCATATTTAGATGACATGCCCGGAGAGGCTTCCGGGCATCCACCTGTTTGCGAGGGATAAGACGTGCCTATCCGACAAAAGCTCGAAGACGCCGCGGTCCTTTTGCCCGATGAAGTCGACCTGCTGATGAAGGTCTTTGCGGCGACTGCAGTTGACGGCGAAACCGACGACGACAGGGAAAAACGGGCTTCGCGCATCATCGCGAACTATCAGCTCGGCATTCGCGACGAGAAGGAACTGATCGAGCTCTCGCGCCGCCCCCTTGGTCGTTAGACACTTCGCGGCAAAGGCGTCGCTCCGCCGGCAGCATGCCGGCCCTCGGGACGTTGGATGACTTCCGGCGCCGACCCCTTCGCCTGCTGGCGGTCCTGGTAGAATTCGATGAATTCGGCTTTGGGCAGAGGCCTGGAGAACAGCCAGCCCTGCGCATAGTGCACGCCGCGCTGCGCGAGGTAGTCGGCCTGTTCCTGCCGTTCGACACCCTCCGCAACGATGAACAGGTCCAGCGTTTTCGCGATGTCGATGATGTGGGGCGTGATCGCGCTGGTGGCGGCGTCGGTGCCGATGATGTCGACGAAGGACTTGTCGATCTTCAAGGCATCGAGCGGCAGGTCCTGCAGATATTGCAGGCTCGAATAACCGGTGCCGAAGTCGTCGATGGCGACGGAATGGCCCGACTGTCTCGCCTTTTCCAGCGTGGTGCGGGCCTGTGCCGCGTTCATGAAACCGCGTTCGGTCGCTTCCAGCCAGAGTTGCTGCGGGTGAACGTCGTTGGCCTCCAGCAGCCTGGCCATGAAAGGCAGCACATGGCCGGAGCGGATGTCATCGGCGGCAAGGTTGATGGCGATGTGCAGCGAGCGGTCGGCAGCGAGGGTATCTTTCAGTTCGCTCACCGCCATCTCGATGACCTGCTGCGTGATGGCCTCGATCAGCCCGTTCTCCTCCGCCAGGGGAATGAAGATATCCGGCCGGACGGTTTCGCCATTGCTGCGCCGCCAGCGCACCAATGTCTCGGCGCCGACGCATATGCCGCTCTTCAGTTCGATGATCGGCTGGTAGTGGACGATGAATTCGCGGCGGCGGATCGCCGTCGTCAACTCGCCGAGCAGGGACATACGCCGCCGCGACAGCCACACGACGAGGCCAACCATCAGCAGCGACGTGGCGGCACCCACGGGCAGGAGCAGCTTCAGATCATTGCCGAGGTCGCGAAAGACATCGACCTTCGGCGTGGTGGCGACAACGGTCCAGTCGCGATCCCGAGCGGTGTCGTGCAGGACCGGGCCGGCTGGCGTCGTGCCGGCCGCCACCTTGCGGATCATTTGCAGGTCCGGGTCGTGCAAGGTGCTGACCACCTGTGTTGTTCCGGCCATGACGGCGAGTTTCGTATCCCTGGCTGCCGGAATGTCGACGAAGCGCGCGGGGTTGGTCAGCGCGACATAGGAGCCGGAATGCAGGCCCATCAGGGGGCTGCGGCCGCTGATGAGCGGATAAAGGCTGGCGGTCACGCCGATGCCGTTGCTCATGGTGATGTCGGCGGATGACCTGGTGACGGCGTTTGCCGGCTTCCCCCACGAACTGCATTGAAGGGCGCCGTTGTCGAAATAGCCGATGTCTTCGACCGAGCGTGTATTGACGACAATCCGGCGCAGGGCATCGACATGCGCTGGTGAGCAGGCAGGGTCCTTCAGCTGTTTCGCCTGCTCCAGCGCATTGGTGGCATCCGCGAACGTCGCCTGGGCGCGCGCCAGCGCGTAGCCGGCAAGATCCGACAGCTGCGTCTGCTTGCGGGTCTCGACGATCTTCCATGACATGTAGAACGTCGCCAGGATCGGAAGTGCGCCCGCCAGGATGGCGAGACAGCTGGCAATGGTGATGATGCGGGACCGGCCCAATGCGGCTCCTCAAAGGCGCTGGCATTCGCTTGTCGCGCGCTCCGGTTGGGAGCGCCGATCCGCCTTCTGTACATCAGCATCCTTGAATGAAAGGTATCCGTCCGGTTCAGCCGGCGAGCTTGCCTGCCATGTCCGTCAGCCGACGCATCATGCTGGTCCGGTCAAACGCAAACAGCCTTGCGTCGCCATCCTCGCCGCCTGCGATGGCCGTGGCGATCAGTTCCGACGCGATCTGCGAATAGGTGATGCCGTTGCCGCCATAGCCTTGCGCCGCGAAGATGCCGGGATAGCCGGGCAGTTCGCCGATATAGGGCAGGCCCGTGGTCGTGGTTCCGAAGGACCCGGCCCAGGCGAATTCCGCCCTTGCATCCAGTTGCGGGAACAGGGTCTTCAACTTGCCCGACAACGTTCGCGCCTTGTCGGCCAGCAGGCTGTCGCGGCTCTCTTCATCGGCGAAGTCCTCGTCTTCGCCGCCGCATATCACGCGTCCGTCGGCGGTTGCCCGCATGTAGAGATACGGATCGGAGGCCTCCCAGATCAGGGCTCCGCCCGGCCAGAGCTTTCCCTTCTGTGGTTTCGTCGCGATGGCATAGGTGGAGATGATGGAATGCGTGTGCGAGGGCACCATACCCAGCAGTTCATAGCCGGTGGCGAGCACGACGTGCCTTGCTGAAATGGCCGGCCCGCCCCGGGTTTCCACGCCCACCCGGTCGGATTCGGGGGCAAGCGCGATCACCTCCACCGGCGTGTAGAAGCGCGCCTTTCCTTCGAGCGCCTTGTTCAGCAGGCCGGCGGTGAGCTTGCGCGGATCGAGGGCGAGATTGTCCTGGCTGAGGATCGCGCCTTTGCGCGTGATGCCGAATGTCTCCTTCAGCACCGTCGGCGTGAGATAGGTGGCGCGGATGCCGATGCTGGCCCTGGCCTCGGCTTCCTCACGCAACTCCGTGCGATCGAGTGCGTCTCCCGCCAGATACAGGGATGGTGCCGTCGTCATGTCGCAGCGGATGCCGAGCTCGCTGATGCGACCCCGAAGATTGGTCACGGCAAGCCGTGAACGCCGCCATGCCTGTGCCGCGTCGGCCTGTCCGATCTGTCGGCCGAGTTCGGAAAGCGGTTGATCGATCTCGAACTGCACCAGCGCTGTGGTTGCCGGCGTCGAGCCCAGCATGATGCCGCGCCGGTCGACGCCGATGACGGAGAGGCCCTGCGCGGTCAGCGCTTCGGCGATCATCGCGCCGCTGATGCCCAGCCCGACCACCAGCACGTCGCATTTGACGTCCCGTGTCAGCGTTTGCGCCGATACGCGCGGCGCGCGATAGGCGTTCCACACGGGAATGCCTGTCCGCAGGTCCAGCTTGCGCTGCATTCAGGGTCCCAACCTCATGAAAATGGGGCCCCGGCGTTCAAGCCGAGGCCCGCGCGACGACCTATCGGGATGTCACCAGATAGGCGGCCTCCTCATCGTCGCGCTGTCTGCCGCCGAGCGCTGCAGCGGCACTGGCGATGAAGGCGCCGAGTGCCAGCGACAGCGCACTGATCAGGGCGAAGGTCGCGCCGGCCTTGCGTGCCGTGTCGGCAGCTTGCTGGGCGCTGGCCTTGGCCTGATCAACCTTCGCCAGCACCGCCGTGACGCGCGCGGTCGCATCGGCTTCGGAAAGGCCGGTACGGGCAGCGACGAGCTGGCCAAGATAGGCCTTGTCGTCCGCCGATACTTCGCCGGTGGCGGCACTGGCGATCAGGATGCGCGAAGCCTGCGCCGCCGCGGCCGCATCCCCTTCGGCTCCGGGTGCCGCAGGCCTCGAAGCATCCGGGCGGAACAATGCGTCCACGAAATAGGAGGTGGCGCCGCTGTCGGCCGAGCTGTTCGATGCAGCACCCGCGGAGGCGCCGACCGCAGCACCGGAGGCCACGGTCGATGCAGCCTGCACCCCGGTGCCGATGGCCGAGGACACCGCCGCGCCAAGCACGAAGACGACCAGCAGCGTCGCCAGTGCCCACGCCATGAAGCCGTGCGCGGTGTCGCGGAAAAAGGTCTCGTCGGTGTGGATGCCCACCCATTTCGCGCGCAGGCGCCCGGTCAGGTAGCCGCCGAGCCCGGATGAAAGCCATTGCACGACGACCAGCCAGATCGCGGTTGACACCGCGAAGGTCGTCACGCTGGCGCCTTCGTTCGACCACGGCGAAACCATGGTCAGGCCGAGACCCGAACCGAGCAGCATAAGGATGAGGGTAAGCGTCGAAGCGGCGAGCGCGCCGGCTATGATCGGCCCCCAGCTGACGGCGGAAGACGATGACTCGGTTGCAACGGCGACGTCGGGTGCCGGACCGTCTGTGGTCAGAATGGTCATGATGTCCTCCTATCGTACGAAGAGGGCCAGAAGGATGATGATCGGAATAGGCACGCCCAGCAGCCAGAGTAGAATTCCGCGACCCATGATTGTCTCCCGTAAGTCTTGAACGCCGATGGAGAACACCATCGGCTTTCAGGAAACCGTCTGCCGGGACAGCCGTTCCAAAAATGTCGACCGGGAGGGCACCGGCGCCGGACGGGTGAATTCCGGCAGTGCACTAGTACGGATGTGCTAGGGAGCGGATCCTGGCACAACTTCTTTTGATATCCGGCTAGGAACGGGTACGCATGACATCGACCTGAAAAGCCGTCGAAAGGAGAGGGCATTGGAAATCGAAAACAGCATGCCCGACAGGATACTGGTCGCCGACGGCCAGCATCTGTTCCGCACCGCTCTGCACGATCTCGCCAGGAAGGCGTACCCGCTTGCCGAGATTCGTGAGGCTGACGGCTTTGACGGCCTGATGGCCTGCCGGGATTTCAATCCCGATCTGCTTCTCGTGGATTTCTACTGCCCGCACTACGACGCCGTGACGTCGGCCAAATGGCTGCGCGGCGAATATCCGGCCTCCTACATCGTACTGGTCTCGACGGTGCCGGACCAGAAGGTCGTCGACAACGTCCTCGACAACGGCGTCGATGCCTATGTCAGCAAATTCGCGGAGGAGCGCGCGTTGCTGGCGGCGATGACAGCCACGGCGAACGAGACGCTGAACGAGGTCAGGATCGACGAAAAGGACCCGCGCGGCGGCATGACGGAGCGTCAGCGCGAGGTGATCGATCTTCTCGTGCAGGGCAAGTCGAACAAGGAAATCGCGCGCGTGCTCAAGATTTCGCCCTTCACGGTGCGCATCCACGTCTCCGCCGTGCTGCGCTACCTGGACGTCGACACCAGGACGGCCGCCGCGGTCAAGGCCACCGGCAACGGCATTTCACAGAGCCATGTGCTGCAGCGGGACAGCGAGCGGGGCCGCTGACGACCCGATCCAGCGCGGGCGTGTTCCGAACCGCGAACGCACCGTCTCCTCCACCGGGTATCGCCTCACTCGCCGCTCAAGACAAATTGTTTGGCCCGCGAGGGGAATAACGGTGCGGCCTTCTGTGTCTCCTCATACACAGGGCGTGGCGACCAGGGCCGGTCGATGGATGGAAGCTACATGGACGAGATGGACGATTTCACGCTGCTGATCGGGCGCTGCCTGCTCGCCTTCCTGTTCCTGGTCTCCGGCCTGCAGAAATTCTGGAACATCCCCGATCTGTCCGCCTATCTCGACAGTCTCGGCCTGCCTGCGCCAACCATGCTGACCTGGCTGATGGCGCTGTGCGAAATCGTCGGCGGCCTTGCTTTGGTGATCGGTTTCCAGATCCGTGCGATCAGCATCCTGTTCGCCACCTGGTGTGTGATCACCGCCGTCGTGGTCCACATCCACGAGCCTTCCATCCTGATGAAGAACCTGGCGCTTGCCGGTGGCTTCCTCGTTCTTGCCGGTTCTGGCCCGGGCGGGATTTCTTATTATGGAAACTGGCCCGAGCGCCACGTTCGCGGTACCAGTGCCTGAGGTCGCAGGTCTCTTCGGTTGAAGCGGTCCCTGCGGCGCAGCGCATGGAGCCTTTCTGGAATTGCTCCAACCCGATGCAACCTTCCCGGCATTCTGCCCTTATCGGAAGGGGCACAGCCGAGGGAGTGTCTTGTGAATGACGATGTGATTCCGGGGGTCTCGACGGCCTGGCTCATCTCCAATCTCTGGTCCGTGCTCGTCGCCGTCCTGGTGCTGGCCGCCGGCTGGTTCATCGCGCGGATCGTGTCGCGCTATGCCACGGTGCTGCTGTCGCGCAGCGTCCAGCAGGACCAGACCATCGTGCCGATCGTCGGCCAGTCGATCCATTACGCCATCATGGCGGTGACGATCATCGTCGTGCTTGGGCAATTCGGTGTGCAGACGGCATCGATCCTGGCGGTGCTGGGTGCCGCCGGTCTGGCCGTCGCCCTGGCTCTGCAAGGCACCTTGTCGAACATCGCCGCCGGCATCATGCTGGTGTTCCTGCGGCCCTTCAACACCGGCGACTTCATCGATGCCGACGGCATTGTGGGCACGGTCGTCGAGGTCGGCCTGTTCTCCGCGCAGCTCAGGACGCGCGACGGCGTCTACATCTTCGTGCCGAACTCCAAGCTGTCGAACGCCAGGATCCTCAACTACACGCGCGAGCCGTCGCGCATGGTGGAGATCACCTTCAACGTGCCGCGCAGCGCCGATCTCGGCGTCGTCCGGTCAAAGGTGTCGCCTGCGCTCGAAACCGAATTCTCGCCCCCCGGCACCAGGCCCGAAATCCTGGTCGAAACGCTCGGCGACACCAGCATCTCGATGACGGCCAGAGTGCCGGTGAGAAGCAGCGACTGGTGGCAGGCACGCTCGGTGCTGCAGGAGAAGCTGAAGACGTCGCTGGATGCGATGAGCGGCTAGGCCCGAGTGTTCGATTGGCCGCGGCCAGGCAATCATGCAACCTCGCCGCGCCGGCTGCGTTGACCCCTTATCGCCACAGCGTCGGGAGGACTCTCATGCAGAAAGGATGGTTCGACAGGCCGATCCCGGTCATCGTCGGCACGGTGAGGACCGTTCATCGGGTGTCCAATGCCCGCGAAGCGGCGCATCTGCTCATCAACCGCTGGCCCCGGCAGGGAACGGCAGTTCACGTCAGGGCAAGAACGGTGTGCCTGGCCGTCCTGCATGGCGAGCAGCAGCCGAATGCAGCCCGCGAGGCTTTCGTCGAGGCAGCCCGGGAAGCCGAAGTCCTCGCCAGGGTCACCGTCGACATCAGCGACGCCATGGATGGCGGCCTGCCTTTCGACGTTCCGGTGCGGATCAGGACGGGGATTTCGGGCGCTTCCTCGCGGCTGGTGACGTCCGTGCAGGGCGCTGCCGATATCCTCATCGACTGGCCGCAGTCGCGACGCGGCGCCGCCTATCATGCGACGCGCGACATCGTCGAAGGCGCCATCGACGGCCAGACCACACCGGCCGAGGCACGCGAGGCCTTCGCCGCCCTTTCCGACGACGAGAACATCCTGCTGGAGGATTGACGGCGAGGCACGTCGATAGGCAGGGATATTCCCGGAAATCGGCGTTGCCTATGCAGGCATCGTCGCCGTGGCGCCACGCAACTGCGCGACGAAGGCGCTGACATCTTCGACCGGCGTGGCGTTTCGCGTGCCATCGGCGATCGCGCGGACCACCGCGCTGCCGACCACCACGCCATCGGCAAAGCCGGCGAACGCCGCGACGTCGTCGGCGGACGATATGCCGAAGCCGACGCAGACCGGCAGGTCGGTATGCTGCTTGATGCGCCGTATCGCAGCCGAAACCTCGATGGCATCAGGCACTGCTGAACCGGTCGTACCCGTCATCGACACGTAGTAGACGAAGCCGGAGGTGTTCTCGAGCACCTTGGGCAGGCGCCTGTCGTCGGTGGTCGGCGTGGCGAGACGGATGAAGTTGATGCCGGCCTTCAGTGCCGGGATGCACAGTTCCGCGTCCATCTCCGGCGGCAGGTCGACGATGATCAGCCCGTCGATGCCGGAGGCCCTGGCTTCGGTCAGGAAACGCTCGACGCCGTGGACATAGATCGGGTTGTAGTAGCCCATCAGCACGATCGGCGTCTCGTCGTCGCCGGTGCGGAAGTCGGCTGCCATGGCCAGCGTCTTCTTCAGCGTCTGGCCACCCTTCAGCGCGCGCAGGCCGGCAGCCTGGATCGCCGGGCCGTCGGCCATCGGATCGGAGAACGGCATGCCGAGCTCGATGATGTCGCTGCCGGCCTTCGGCAGCGCCTTCATGATCGACAGCGAGGTGTCATAGTCGGGATCGCCGCCCATGAAATAGGTGACGAGCGCCGGCCGGCCCTCTGCTTTCAGCTTCGCCATGCGGCGGTCGATGCGGGTGGTCGTCATGTCATATCTCCATGCCCATCATCTTTGCGACGGTGTGGACGTCCTTGTCGCCACGGCCGGACAGGTTGACGATGATGATCTTGTCCCTGGCCATGCCGGGGGCGATCTTGACGGCATGGGCGATGGCATGCGCCGATTCCAGCGCCGGGATGATGCCTTCGGTGCGGGTGCACAGCTGGAACGCTTCCAGTGCCTCGTCGTCGAGGATCGGCTGGTAGTCGACCCGGCCGGTGTCGCGCAGGAAGCTGTGCTCGGGACCTACGCCCGGATAGTCGAGCCCTGCCGAGACCGAATGGCCGTCCAGGATCTGCCCGTCCTCATTCTGCAGCAGATAGGTGCGGTTGCCGTGCAGCACGCCGGGCCTGCCGGCATTCATCGAGGCGCAGTGCTCGACGCCGTCCAGTCCGCGTCCGCCGGCCTCGATGCCGATGATCTCGACTTGCCTGTCGTCAAGGAAGGGATGGAACAGGCCGATGGCATTGGAGCCGCCGCCGACCGCGGCGATGATGGTGTCGGGCAGGCGGCCTTCCTGCTCCAGCATCTGCTGGCGCGCTTCCGTGCCGATGACCGACTGGAAGTCGCGCACCAGCTCCGGATAGGGATGCGGGCCGGCGGCGGTGCCGATCAGGTAGTAGGTGTCCTCGACATTGGTGACCCAGTCCCGCAACGCTTCGTTCATGGCGTCCTTCAGCGTGCCGTGTCCGGCCGTCACCGGCCGCACCTCGGCGCCGAGCAGCTTCATGCGGAAGACGTTCGGGCTTTGGCGGGCGACGTCGGTGGCGCCCATATAGACCACGCAGGGGTAGCCGAAGCGGGCTGCCACGGTTGCGGAGGCGACGCCATGCTGGCCGGCGCCGGTTTCGGCGATGATACGCTTCTTGCCCATGCGCTTGGCGAGCAGGATCTGGCCGAGGCAGTTGTTGATCTTGTGCGAGCCGGTGTGGTTGAGGTCCTCGCGCTTGAAGTAGATTTTCGCGCCGCCCCCGAGGCCCTTTGCCGAGGCAACATCACGAAGATGGCGGGTCAGGCCTTCGGCGAAGTAGAGCTTGGACGGCCGTCCGGCATAGAAGGTCGACAGCGCCGAGAGCTCGGCCTTGAACTCGGGATCATGCTTGGCCTTGTTCCATTCCCGCTCCAGGTCGAGGATCAGCGGCATCAGCGTCTCGGCGACGAAACGCCCGCCGAAGATGCCGAACATGCCCTGCTCGTCAGGGCCGGTGCGGAAGGAATTGGGTTGAAACTGTGCCGTCATCGGATGGTCCGTTTGTTGTTCCTCGATTGTCACCGGCCGGGGAGGGAACAAGTCAAGCCGCGCCGAACGGCGAGGTGTCAAAAAACAGATTTGAATTACAATGACTTGCGGGAAGTTGGCTGAAAGACGGGCGGGCTGCTTGTGCCCCTTGCGCGGATAGACAATCCCAGGCGTCGCACCTATTCTCGTGCCGGATGACGCCAGACCTGACCGATATCTCCAGCCGCCTTGCACTCGCTCCCGGCATACGGTCCGGCTCCGCGGATGGTGCGGTCGCGGCCCTGTCGACCAGTTACCGGCCGCACCGGCTGCATCTGGCCAACGCAGCGTCGGCACTCGACTTCCGCCACCACGCCATCGACTGCGAGGAGGCTTCCGTCAATTTCCTGCGCTACGGGCCGGAACTGACGGTGGACGCCGGGTCCTTCGACACCTTCTACATGCTGGAATTCCCGGTCAGCGGTGGCGTCGACCTCGCCTATGGCGACAGGCGGCTGGGTTCCCACGCCGGCACGGGACTGCTGCTGTCGCCAGGTGCCTACATCCGCTCGACCTGGCGTGCCGACACGTCGCAGGTGATGCTGCGGCTCAAGCGGACTTTCGTCGAGCGCGCCTGGCAGAGCTACACCGGCGACGCCGAGCGCCGCACGCCGGTGTTCCGCGCCGAGATCGACCTCGGCTCGGTTGCCGGCAGGCGCATCATGAGCCTGATCGGATTGATCGTGACGGAACGGCTGGATGAGAGCGCGGCGCCTGCATCGTCCATGCCCCTGATCAATGCCGTGCTTCAGACCGTGTTCGAGCATGCCCCGGCGCTGTCCGCCCCGCGCGTCGAGAGCGCGCTTGCCGGCGCGGTGCCGCACTATGTCAGCGGCTTCCGCAAGCTGCTGGACAACCCGGCGAACCTGCACCTGGCCATAGCCGACCTGGCTGCCCTGCTGCACGTCACGCCGCGCACGCTCACCGCCGGCATGCGCCGGTTCACCGGCCTGTCGCCGCATGAATATCTGACCGGCCAGCGCATGAAACACGCCCGCGTCCTGCTGAACCATGGCGGCATCTCGGTCGCCGAGGCTGCCAGGAAGGTCGGTTATGCCAATGCGGGCAGGTTCGCCGCCTCCTTTCGCGCTCACAGCGGCATGAACCCGTCACGCCTCATGGACACCAGGGACAGCTGATACCAGCGGTCATTCAGAATGACCGTTGGAGCGCGCACCAATAGACTGTGTTCTGGGGCGCCGCGCCCGTTGGCGCGAAGCCAAGCGGCCCGGATGGGCCGCGCCGGCGATTGAGGCCACACCAACGGTCATTCTGGCCGTTGGAGCGCGCGACTGCGCGCCGCGCCCGTTGGCGCGGAAGCCAAGCGGCCCGGATGGGCCGCGCCGGCGATTGAGGCGTCCTGGATGTGTCAACATCCAGGACCTCCAACAAGACAAGACATTTTCGGAAATGTCCGTCCGTTTTCGGAAGCTGGTTTTCCTTTGTCGCGCAAACAGTTTGACAAAGGCAGGTCGGAAGCCTGCTCCTGACGCGATGTCGGGAGGGGCAGAGTGAACGGCAGCACCATACTCGTCGTCGATGTCGGCACATCTGCGCTGAAGGCCGTTCTGTTCGGGCCGGATGGATCGATCCTTGCCTCGGCCGTGGAGCCGATCGCCACCCGGCACGGCATGAATGGCGAGCATGAGCAGGATGTGGAAGGCTGGTGGCGGGCACTGGGCAAGGTGACCCGGACGCTTCCCGGTGCGGGCGCCGTGGCGTCGATGGCGTTTTCCGGCTCGATGCAGAACCTGATCGCGCTGCATGGCGACGGCCGCCCGGCGGCGCCGGCGGTGCTCTATTCCGACCAGCGCCTGGATGCGGACGAGGTGTCCGGGCTGGCGGCGAAACTGCCGGCGGACTATGGCCGCCGGATCGGCAACAGACCGGACGGCGCGCACACAATCTTCAGGCTGATGGCGCGGCAGCGCTATGAACTGCCCGCAACCGACGTGTTCTGGGCGTTCGGGGCCAAGGATGCGCTGACCTTCAGGCTGACCGGCAGGCGCGTCATCGACCCGACCGTCGCTTCCACCACCGGGCTGATGGATTTTTCAAGCCGGCGATGGGATCGCGACCTGCTCGGCCTCGCCGGCGTCGACGTGGCATCCCTGCCGGCGATTGAACCGGCGAACGGCATTGTCGGGCGGATCACTGCCGGTGCCGCGGCCGAGACGGGGCTTCCGGCCGGTATCCCGGTGTTCAACGGCGCGGGCGACGCCGCAGCTGCCACCTGGGGTGCCATGGCCGACGAGCCGGGCGCCGCCTATTGTTATCTCGGCACGACCGGCTGGGTCGCGGCGACCGTCCACAGCGACGACGACATGCTGCCGCGCGACATCTACACGCTGGCCGATCCGGTGCGCGCCGATTGCGCCATCATCATCTCGCCGTTCCTGACTGCCGGCGCTGCCATGGACTGGCTCTCGGCCACCACCGGCCAGACCATCGAAAAGCTCTGCAAGCGGGCAGCGAGCCACGACGAGGCACCGGGCAAGCCGCTGTTCCTGCCCTATCTCGGCGGCGAGCGCGCGCCGTTCCAGGATCGTGACGTGCGCGGCGCGTTCCTCGGCCTCGAGCAGACCAGCGATGCCGGCGCGCTGGCGCTGGCCGTCATGGAAGGCATCGCCTTCGCCGTCCGTCACAATCTCGAAGCGGCGGAGCTTCCGCGCTCGCTGCTGACCGCCATCGGCGGCGGCGTCCGGCATCCGCTGCAGCAGCAGATCCTCGCCGACGTGCTTGACCGCGACATCCGCATTCCGGCCGACAGCGAGGCGACGACTGCCGCCGGCATCATGCGGATGGTGGCGGGCAAGGCCGGAGTGAAGGCGGATGCCATTGCGCAGGACACCATCGTGAAGCCGCGGCCGCAGCGCGTCCAGCGTCATATCAGGCGCTACGAAGCCTATCTTTCCGCCACGTCCATGGCGCGGACGCTGGCGGCCGGACTTGAATGACAGAGCATGATCCCGAAAAGTGGAAACCGGTTTTGGGAAGAGATCATGCTCCAACGAAGAATGCATGATCCCGAACCGAAGGTCAGCGAAGCAAAAAGTGGAAACCGGTTTTCGGCAAAGGTCATGCTCCAGACGAGGAATGCGCCGCCGGCGCGACAAGGGGGAGGAAGGACATGAAAAGAACGCTCGCGGCACTGTTGGCATTGGCCTTGAGCAGCACGGCGGCATTCGCGGAAGACATTGCGGTGCTGACGCCCTATCTGAGCTCGGTCACCACCAATGAGATGGTCGAAACCTACAAGAGCGAAGCCGCCTCGAAAGGCTGGAGCATCAATGTCGTCGACACGCGCGGCGACTTCCAGCAACTGGCGAGCCGGGTCGAGGACGTCACCAATGCCGGGGTGAAAGCCATCGTGCTGGTCAGCGTCGATCCCAACCAGATCGTCGATCAGGTCGAGGCCGCCTCGGCCAAGGGCATCCCGGTGATCGTGCTCGATGGCGCCGTGGCCAAGGGCGTGACCGTCAACATCACCACCGACAACTTCGCGCTCGGCACCATCCTGTCGGACTATCTTTTCAAGGCGATGGGCGACAAGGGCAACATCGTCAAGTTCTTCCACTCCGCCCATCCGGGCGTCAGGCAGCGTGAGCTCGCGCTGGACAAGGCGCTCGCCGCGCATCCCGACATCAAGGTCATTGCCGAACACTACGTCCAGGTGCCCGGCCCGATCGACAATGCGCGTCAGGCCATGGAGACGTTCCTGCGCCAGCATGGCAGCCAGATCAACGGCGTCTGGGCCGCATGGGATGAGCCTGCGATCGGCGCGCTGCTGGCGATCCAGAGCGATGCGGCCGACTCCAAGGTGCTGATCGCCGGCATCGACGGCAATCCGCAGGCGCTCGACCTGATCAGGCAGTGCACCAACCTGGTGGCGACGGTGCGGCAGGATTTCCCCGCCATCGCCAGGACCGCGGTGTCCGAAACGGCTGCGGCACTCGAAGGCAAGAAGCCGGAAAAGCCGGAGATTTTCGTCGAGGCCAAGGTGGTGGACCGCGCAAGCCTCGGTGTCACCTGCAACTGACGGAAAGAGACGGTTGGAGGGGCGAGTTGCCATCAGCGAGATGCCGTGACGGGAGATAGGGCGATGCTGGAGGTTGCCGGACTGTCGAAGCGCTTCGGCGGCGTCCGCGCCCTTGACGGTGTCGCGCTTGGCGTCGCCGCCGGGCGCGTGCATGCGCTGCTTGGCGAAAACGGCGCCGGCAAGTCCACCCTGCTCAAATGCCTCTCCGGCGTGCACCAGCCGGATGGCGGCAGCATGCTGCTGGACGGCCGCGAATTCGCGCCATTGACACCGGCCCATTCCGAAAAGGCCGGCCTGCGCTTCGTGCATCAGGAACTGAACCTGGTGCCGCATTTCACCGCCTATGAGAATGCCTGGGTTGGCCGCCGCTACCCCAGGCGAGGCGGGCTGATCGACTGGCGGGCGATGCGGGCCCGGTTCTCTGAAACCTGCGAACGCTATGGCCTCGAGATCGACATCGACCAGCCGGTCGGGCGCATGTCGATCGGCAGGCAGCAGATCGTCGAGATCCTGCGGGCGCTGATGGACGAGGCGCGCATCCTGGTGCTCGACGAGCCGACCGCCGCGTTGAGCGAAAAGGAGGCGGCGGTGCTTCACCGCATCGTTCGCCAGCTCGCCGCGCACGGCTGCGCGGTGATCTTCGTATCGCACCGGCTCGAGGAGGTGATGGCGATCGCCGACGACTACACGGTGCTGGTCAATGGTGCGACGGCCGGTTCGGGGCGCATCGCCGAGACCGATCGTGACGGGCTGGTCACGATGATGGCGGGCGGCGGGTTTCAGGCCGGGCCCGCAGCGTCGATGACAACCACGGGCCCGACGGTGCTGGCGCTGTCGAAGTTTGCCGCCGCTCCTGGGTGCCGGCCCGTCGATCTGAACGTTGCTGCCGGCGAGATCGTCGGCATCTATGGCATCGTCGGCAGCGGTCGTTCGAGCCTGCTCAAGGCCATCTGGGGCGCCGGTGCGTACAGCCAGGGCGGCATTTCCATCGACGGGCGGGCGCTGCCGGCAACGGGCATCGCTTCGCGCATCAGGGCCGGGGTCGCCTTCGCGCCGGAAGACCGTCGCGCGGCGGGCCTGGTGATGGACCATTCCATCCTCGACAACACGCTGCTGCCGCGCCTGAGGCTCAACCGGCTGGTGCAGGCCTTGCCCCTGCTGTCCTGGCGTTCGGCGCGCCGCGATGTCGGCCAGCTGCTGGCGCAGCGCGGCGTCAAATACGGCAGCATCAACGACCGCATGTCGACGCTGTCCGGCGGCAACCAGCAGAAGGTGCTGATCGGGCGCTGGGTGCGCACGGCCTGCCGCCTCTACCTGCTGGACGAGCCGACGCGCGGCGTCGACGTGCGCTCGAAGGCCGAAATCCACGCGCTGTGCCAGAGCCTCGCCGGGCAGGGCGCCGCTGTTGTCTTCGCCACCTCCGATATCGAGGAGCTGGTCACCCTGGCCGGACGGGTGCTGGTGATGGCCGGTGGCACCATAACGCTCGACAGCCCGAACCGTGATCTTGGCCGTCGAACCATCGTCGAGGCCGCCGTGCGTGCCGCACCGGAGCAGGAGAGCCATTCATGAGCCTGATCTCGCGCTTCGGCACGCTGTTTGGCCTGCTGGCCATCATCGCCCTGTTCTCCATCCTGTCGCCGACAGGGTTCGCGCAGCCTTCCAACCTGATCAACATCACGCAGCAGATGGCCCTGCTCGCCATCGTCGCGCTCGGCGTGGTCTTCGTGATGGCGGTGTCCGAGTTCGATCTTTCGATCGGTGCCGTCGTCTCGATGGCCGGCATCACCAGCGTCTATCTGTTCGGCCAGGGCTGGAGCATCTTGCCCACCATCGCCGTCACGCTTGCCGCCGGCTTCGCGGTCGGCTGTGTCAATGGCCTCGTTGTTTCCGCCTGGCGGGTGCCGAGCTTCATCATGACCCTGGCCATGGGAACCATCATCGGCGGCTTCACCTTCTGGCTCAGCGCGGGTGCCACGCTGTTCGGCAACATACCGCCCGCATTCCGCGATCTCGGCCGCGGCTATCTCGCCGGTATTCCGGTGCCGACGCTGTGGGCGCTGGGCGCGGTGCTGTTCGTGACGCTGATGCTGGACTGGACTGAGCTCGGAAGGCGCATGCTGGCGCTCGGCGGCAACCGCGAAGCCGCACGCCTCACCGGCGTTCCCGTCGTGCCGACCACCATCAAGGCTTTTGGCCTGTGCTCCGCCATGGCCGCCGCCGCCGGCCTGCTGCTGACGGCGAAGCTCGGCAGCGCCCATCCTACCGGCGGCAATGGTTTCCTGCTGCAGGCCTATGCCGCCGTCTATCTCGGCATCACCGCATTCCGAGACGGCCAGCCAAGCGCCGCCGGCACCCTGCTCGGCACCGCGATCATCGCCGTCGTCGCCAACGGGCTGACCATCCTCGGCATTCCCAACTACATGCAGGATGTGCTGACCGGCCTCATCATCATCGCGTCGGTGCTGGTGCGCAATGTCGGGGCCCGGGCGCGGTGACCGCCCAGGAACCGGTCCATGTGCGCATCGCCCGCGCGCTCGCCACGGAGTTCGGCAACAGCCTGTGGCAGGCCAATGAACCGCTGCCCTCCGAGACCGAACTCGCGCGCTATTTCAAGGTGACGCGCCGCACGCTGCGCAAGGCGCTGTCGATCGTCGAGGCCGAGGGGTTGATCGCCAAGAACCAGGGCCGCAACTCGCTCTATCGCGGCCGCTCCATCGCGCTGTCGCACGACACCATCGTCGACCTGCCGACAGCCGCCCGCGAGGCAGGCTTTCGGTTGACCACGAAATTGCTGCGTCTGGGCGAGGCGCGGGCCGGGCTGGCTGACGCCCGCGCGCTTTCCGTCAAGCTCGGCGATACCGTCGGCGAGATCTGCCGGCTCAGGCTGCTCGATGGCCGCCCGGTCGTGCAGCAGCGCTCGGTCATTCCGCAGAACCTTCTTTTGGGGATACGGCCAGCCGACCTGGAACGCAGTTCGCTGTATCGCGAGCTGCAGCACCTGCACGGCATCGATGGGCTCGTCATCGGCCGCGAGCAGTTCATCCAGTCGTCGGCCACGGCGGAGGAGGCTGCCTTTGCCGGCATCGAGGCGGGCCACCCCGTCGTGCGTGTGCTCCGGCTCGTGCTCGCCGACGGCAAGCCGGTCGAATATTCGAACTCGATCCTGATCGGCGGCTATTTCCGGTTTTGACCTGCGCTTCCGGCGAGCCTGCGGATCAGATGCGTTCAGATCAGATGGCTCAGATCAGATGCCCTCAGATCAGGTGATTGCGTTCCATCATCTCCCTGGCGCGTCGTGCTGCGCCCGAGGCATCGTTGTCGCGGCACCGCCCTGTTGCCATAGTTGACCGAGCCACGATTGTCGGCATTTCGGCAACCGGTTCTTCCTTCGGCAGGACTCGAAGGTCGCGACCAAACCGGAACAGGGCGTCTCTGCTTGCAGCATAGAACGAAGGCATCATTGGCTCCCGTCATCCGGAGGTTTGGCCCCGGAAAAACATGCGCTCCTGGCACTCCGCTGTCCATGTCTAATTCAAATATTTTCCTCGCACCTTGTATTTGCTGCAAAATCGTTCTAAGTATTTCAAATCGATGTTGCCTGTTGAGCTTGTTTTGGCGTTTCGGCGCCTGACCGATCTTCCTCTCAATTTCGAAAACTACGGCGCCCGACATGATGCCGGGCGGCGAATTTCTATGTCAATTGAAAGGAAATTCTAATGGCTTCCGGAACAGTAAAGTTCTTCAATTCTACCAAAGGCTTCGGGTTTATCGCGCCGGACGACGGTTCGAACGATGTCTTCGTCCACGTGTCGGCAGTGGAACGCGCCGGTATGCGCGGTCTCGCCGAAGGACAGAAGCTGAATTTCGACGTCGTCGCCGATCGCAAGACCGGCAAAAGCTCTGCCGATAATCTGCAGGCGATCTGAGACAGGTCATTTCTGGCTGTTGACCACGGATGTACTGGCAACGGCCATCGAGATGACTTTTGGAGAAGGTCGGGTTCGCCCGGCCTTTTTTCATTTTTCACCAGCGCGTTTCCGTTTTCCACGGAAACGCGGAAATGCTCCAAATGTTTGTTTTCTTTCACCAGCGCGTTTCCGTTTCCCACGGAAACGCGGAAATGCCCGAAATGTTTGTTTTTACGCAACTCCGGACGGAAGCCGCTACACACTTTTTCTGGAATTGCTCCAGCGGAGACCGAGATGAACAAATCCATTCCCAACGATGTGTTCAAGCCGAAGCCGACCCGGACGGAGTCGAAGGACGACACCACGTCGAAAGCCGCAAAGGCGATCATCAACGACGAACTGGCTCAGCGCCTGGCCAAGACCGAAAGGCTGCGGCAGGCCCGGCTCGCCCAGGAAGCCGTGGCTGTCGTTGAGAGCAAGGCCGCAAAGCCAAAGGCGCGCGCCAGGAAAGCCGGCAAAGCGTAGGTCCGGCTCAAGGGCCAGCGCAACAGATCCATCCATCGCAGGCGCTGTGAAAGCTCCGAATGCCGGTTGGCGGCTTCGGACCTGGCAGCAACTGTCCAGGATCATGAGGACCGGCCATGGCGGCGCGGTCACCGCACACCTTTGACCAATCGCAAGAACGGGTTAAGCTCGCTTCGGGTCGCGGGGTTCCAAGAGTTCAACAGTCCGCATTTCAGGACGGCGCCATGATCATCGTCACATCGCTCCTGCTCGCATTGCTTGGTCTTCTGCTCGGTGTCGGCGGCATCTGGCTTGTCATGCTGGACGGCAGTCCCGCCTATCTCGCCATCGGCGTCGTCTTCCTCGTGGTGGCGTTGCTGCTGTACAGGCGCAGCCCGCTTGCGCTCTGGGTCTATGCGCTGCTGGTGATCGCCGCATTGGCCTGGGCGATCTGGGAAGTCGGCTTCGACTGGTGGCAGCTCGGACCGCGCGGCGGCCTCATCATCCTGATCGGGCTCTGGCTGCTCACGCCCTGGGTGCGCCGTCCGTTGCGCACGGCGGACGGCAGCCTGGCCAGCCCATGGCCGTTGGCCATCCCGGTGCTGGCGGCCATCGTGGTCGCGGGCTATTCGATGACCACCGATCCGCACGATGTCGCAGGCGAACTGCCGAAGGAGGGTGCCGCCGTTGCCTCGCTCGGCAATCTCGTGCCGCCCGGCGACTGGCATCAATATGGCCGCACGCAGTTCGGCCAGCGCTACTCGCCGCTTGACCAGATCAATGTAGCCAATGTCGCCAGCCTGAAGGAAGCCTGGCGTTATCAGACCGGCGACGTCAAGCTGCCCGACGATATCGGCGAGACCACCTACCAGGTCACGCCGCTGAAGGTCGGCGACACGCTTTATCTGTGCACGCCGCACAACCTCGCCATCGCGCTCGATGCCGAGAGCGGCAAGGAAAAGTGGAAGTTCGACGCCAAACCGGGCCTCAATCCGGACCGCCAGCACCAGACCTGCCGTGGTGTCACCTATTGGCTCGACACGCGCGTCGCCGCCGGCCAGCCCTGTGCCGCGCGTGTCTATCTGCCGACCTCCGACGCCAGGCTGATCGCGCTCGACGCGGCCAGCGGCAAGGTCTGCGAGAGCTTTGCCGACAAGGGTGCCCTGCATCTGGAAGCCGGCATGAAATACAATCCGGCCGGCTACTATTATTCGACCTCGCCGCCGGTCGCCGTCGACGACAAGCTGATCATCGGTGGTGCGGTCAACGACAACTATTCGACGCAGGAGCAGTCCGGCGTCATCCGTGCCTTCGACATCCGCACCGGCGCGCTGCTGTGGAACTGGGATTCCGGCAATCCCGACGACACCAGGCCGATCGCGGAAGGCGCCACCTACACCACCAACTCGCCGAACAGCTGGTCGGTGTTCAGCGTCGACGAGCGGCTGGGGCTGGTCTACATTCCGCTCGGCAACCAGGTGCCCGACCAGCTCGGCATGGGCCGCAGCGAAAATGTCGAGCGCTTCTCGTCCTCGATCGTCGCGCTCGACATCCTCACCGGTAAGCTGCGCTGGGTGCGCCAGACCGTGCATCACGACCTCTGGGACATGGATGTGCCGGCGCAGCCCGTGCTGTTCGACCTGACCAGGGCGGACGGCACCATCGTACCGGCGCTGGTCGGGCCGACCAAACAGGGCGACATCTACGTGCTCGACCGCCGCACCGGCGAGCCGATCATCCCGGTGCGCGAGATTCCGGCGCCGGGCGGCGCCATCCCGGAGGATTTCTCCGCGCCGACGCAGCCGATCTCCGACCTGACCTTCTCGCCGCCGCCGCTGCAGGAGAAGGACATGTGGGGCGTCTCGCTGTTCGACCAGATGATGTGCCGCATCAACTTCCATCGCCTGAACTACGAGGGCCGCTACACGCCGCCTTCGCTCAAGGGCACCATCGTCTATCCCGGCAATTTCGGCGTCTTCAACTGGGGCAGCGTCGCCGTCGATCCCGAACGGCAGATCATGTTCGGCATGCCGACCTATCTCGCCTTCACCTCGCGCCTGGTGCCCCGCGCCGATATCCCGCCGAAGGGCAGCAACGAGAAGGGCAGCGAGCAGGGGCTGAACCGCAACGAAGGCGCTCCCTACGGCGTCTATATGGGCCCCTTCCTCGGCCCGCTCGGCATTCCCTGCCAGGCGCCGCCCTGGGGCTATGTCGCCGGTGTCGACCTGAAGTCGGGCAAGATCGCCTACAAGCACAAGAACGGCACGGTCACCGACATGACGCCGCTGCCGCTGCCGTTCAAGCTTGGCGTTCCCGGCATTGGCGGGCCGATGCTGACGCGCGGCGGCGTGGCGTTCCTGGGCGCCGCGGTGGACGACTATCTGCGCGCCTATGATGTCACCACCGGCAGGCAGCTCTGGCAGGCAAGGCTGCCGGCCGGCGGCCAGGCCACGCCGATGACCTTCGCCACCGCCGGCGGCAAGCAGTATGTGGTGATGGTGGCCGGCGGCCACGGCTCGGTCGGCACCAAGCCGGGCGATTACGTCATCGCCTATACATTGCCGTAGAGCAGGTCGGTCGTGTCCGACAAGCCCGCGCCGCTTCGCCGGGGTGGGCCTTTTCGTTCGAGAGGGCTGCGGCGGAGACTCGACCAAGAAGCCAAAAATAAATGCGCGCAAGTCGACACAGTATTCTCTAAGTCATTGATAATGCTAGATTAGTTCTGTCTTCATACGTGACCACTTGTGTCCACTTGTGGACAGACGGCTTTTGCAAACCGGCGCATATTTCCATCATCGGCGATAGTTAACCAGGGCATCGCCGACTGTGAGCGCACTCATGCGCTTCCGCCCCAGCACGAAGGGAGGAGGCCATGGCGGTCCCTCACCATTTCGGTGGTATCGCGTATCCTGACGATCTGAAATTCCTCAAGGAAATCTATGATTCCGTTTGCCTCGAGCGCGGCTTTCATTCCGACAGTGCCGCGGCCGTCGACCTTGCTCGTGCGACGATGGATCTTTTCACGCAAGGGGTGACAGACGAAGCCGAGATCCGGGAGAGCCTCGACGCCTATCTCGGACGCAGATCGATAGCCGGCGAATTGTTGCGTGCAACGGGAGCGCCATCATGAGCGCGTTCACGCCGCTGACTTTTCGCACTGCCCGCGGCTACGAACTCAACATTGCAAGACTGAACGACGTGGTCAAAGCCATTTCGATGGCATGGCCGGACAAGGAGTGCGAGCTGTACCGCAATGCCGCCCATCTGGCGGAGAAAGCCAGGCTAGGCTGGTGTACACCGCGGTCTGCCTATGACGCCTTTATCGTGGCGGCACGTGCGCAGGGGTGCATCGTTGAGTGCCGGCCGTTGCGGGATCGTGTCGCCGAGCAACTGGCAGCGATCGAACCGGAGAATTTCAATCCCTTGCCGACACTGCATCAGACGCGGCCGGATAGTCCTGATGAAGAGCTCGCCAAGCGTCCGCCTGGATAAGATAGGCACGATATCGCCATGGCCTGCTCCTTCGCCCACGCCCATGTCAGCGTCGCGCGAAAAACCATCTGGCGACCCTGATGGCTGCAGGAAGCCCGGAAGCGGCTTTGGCTGACCTGCTGGTTTCCTCATCGATAGCCGCAGGGCCGAATGGTTCCAGGGCATCGCGATGTCTCAGGCTGTCCGGGGCCAGGGTTCCGGCAGATTCTGGCGTCGACACGTGGATACCCAGGTCTTCGTCGTCAACCTGCCGCATGGCCATCAGCCATTGCGCCTCATGCCGGTTCATAGGCCCACCTTCCGCGGACCAGATTTCGGCCGCGCGTTTGACGATGCGGGCATCTCGTGCGTTGCGCTCCTGCGTCATGCCAATCTCTCCCGCCCCTGGAGCGTTCCGGTCTCGTTCCGGGACGCCCCTGTGACCCCCTACACCAGCTCATAAAGTACGAAATAGGAAACGACGACGATGGATGCTGCAAATGTCAGCATTCCCAGCAGGTAGCTGTAGTGATTGATCGCTTTTGCATGCGTCGAATAGTTGGTCATGGAAATGTCCTCGCGTTGCGTCCGGTGAAGTCTCCGATGCTGAAAATGCCTTCCCTTACGTCGGCCTCTTCGAGTTCGGTTGCTCTATCTGAATGCATGTCGTCCTGCCGGGGTGGACGGATGTCGGTGGCTTGATGGCCGCGTGGGCTATCGCCGGCTTGGCCTAGGCAGGCCTCTTTCTTTGATGCTCGTTATGAAAAATCACGGCCACTCCCCGGGGGGAAGTCGTCTGCAGGATGGCCAGAATACGCGATACAGGCGGAAGACGGGATGTCCTCCCTTGTTGGGGCTAGGGCACGGTGGCCGCCCTCAATCGACAGCGCCCTTGAAACGGCCGCCGATGTCGCACCCTACGCCCTTGTGCTGGTGAAAGCGAGGCTAATCTTCACTGGGTGTATGCGCTGGCACTCGAGGTTTCGCGCGTCGACCGGAAGGGGGAAGCTACTGTTGCTGGTCTTTTCCAAGAAAGAAATCAGCCATCTCATTGTTTATATAGCTGAATAAAACATCAAAATGTTATTGATTATTTTTGGTTGCAAAAATTTTTAACGAAAAAAGCCAAAAAATAACACCTATTTTTGAAGAAAAAATGGGAGTAATTTTCCGGTTGTGCCTTGTTTAGAACTTAATCGCGGTGCATAGGTAAACCTCGTTGATTTGGCCAACTGGCTTCGCGGTGTCAGAGATCCGCCATTTACCACCAAATTATCTATAGCGAACGTTCATGCGCCGGACCGGCGCGACGTATCGCTTCATCTGAACGGAACGAGCGCTGACGCTGACCACGGATGTACTGGCAGTGCCAGTGGTCGCACCCGTTCGGATGATGCCGATCCCGGGCACGCATCAGCGTGCTCCTGCGGAGACCAACACCATGATCAACCGCAGCAGACAGACTGTCGTAGACTTCTCTTCGAACTTCCTGCTGCCTGGTTTCGATGCGCCGCAGCCAGCTCGACGCGCCGGATGTTTCAGATCAATCCCGCGGACCTCGATGCCGCGTTGGAAAAGGACCAAAGTAACTCATGACCGTAGCAAATAGTCTTCACCGCCTGGCTCGTCCGGCACGCCGGGAAACCCTTACGCATCTGTTCTCGGTCGGGCAGGCGGTCCGGCTGAAGGGCAACTTCGGTACATTTCCGAAAACCGAAGACATCTACCACGTCACCGGCACGCTTCCTCCGCAGGGTGGCTCGCCGCAATACCGCATCCGCAATGATGATGAGCGCTACGAGCGGGTAACCACGCAAGATCATCTCGAACCGGTGCGCATGGCGCCTGCTGAGGACGGCGCCACTCTCATCGAAAGGACATTCAGCCATGGCCAAAGGACAGCAACGCAGCAATCGCGAGATCAGAAAGCCGAAGCAGGACAAGCGCCTGCCCAAACCTGAAAGTCCGTTCGGCAAACCCGCTGCGGGCGGCAACGATGCCCTGCGCGACAAGGCAAGGCCGGACAGTTCGAAGCAAACCCCGGAACGGAGAGAGCATCGGCGATGAAAATCGTGATCGAGTTCTACCGCACCCGGGAGGTCGACGACGCGCATGCCGTCGTCGGCCGCGAGATCGCGGAAGCCGCCGATCTGGCTGAGGCCCAGGAGATTGCGTGGCATCTCTCGCAACGCCTGAGCATGCCCCAGCAGCCGGACGCCTTCTCGATCACCGATGGCGAGGGCAACACGCTCCATTCCGGTTCGCTGTGCGCCAGAGCAAGTCCAGCAAAAGTGCGCAGCGGTTTTGCGTTCGGAATTGCGTTAAAAACAAACAGGGCGCTTCCGCGCTTCCGCTGAGGCGAAACGCTCTGGCTAGAATTTCGAGGAACGTTATCACCATGAACGCCCGTATCAACGACACCGTACAGGAACGGCAATCGCTTGCGATTGGCGTCTGGGACAATGAAGGTGGGGCGCAACTGCCCGAAGGCGCGGACCGCCAATATGGCCGGCGTATCGAGGTCGATCAGACCTGGACCGTCTATCACGTGTTCACCGGCGTTCCGGCGCAGGCGGACGGCCAGACCATGACCGGGCTCAGCCGATCGAAAGCGACCGACGGCATGGTGTCGCTTAACCGTCGCAACGAAGCACGCCGCTTCGCCGGACAGAAGCCCTGAGTGTATGCGGTTGAGCGTCTTGATTAAACTTTGCGGACAGGTCGGCTCGCCGGCGCCGCACGTACCGACCCGGTAAGGAGTGTGGACATACCGGGCCGGCGCTCGCGCTCTGGTGGTCGGAGGGACTGACCACCAGTCTTGTTGAAACTGGCCAGCCCGGCTGCCGTTCCAAAAAGAAGCGCTGCCCGGAAAAGAACCTGGCAGCGCAGTTGGGAGCACTTCGATGAAGTCTTTGGAATAACGAGCCTGCTGCCAATCGGTTCAAAAAACGTCGCGCCGGCTGACGTCCGTCTTCAGCGTTTTTCCGCTTCTTCCTGGCCGTTCGGGTAGACCCCTGTCAGCACGTCGTCGAAATGCCGGGTGACGGCGGCATTGCACTCGCAGGCGATCGAGCGCAGCCGGCTCTTCTTGTGCACGACGACGTGGCCACGCTTCGTCTCGATGATGCCTTCGCCGCGCATATCGTGGAAGACGCGGGCGAGATAGCTGCGCCCGACCCCCAGCATGGCGGCAAGATGCTCCTGCGTCAGCGTCAGGTCGTGCCTCCCGGTCCGGTCCATGGCGGCGAGCAGCCATTTGGCGGTGCGTTGTTCGATCGTGTGCGCCGCGTTGCAGGCCACCGACTGGAAGATCTGCGCCAGCAGGCAGTCGGCGTAGCGTGTCAGCAGGTGCCGCAGGTTCGGTGACTGTGACTTCGCCTGCTCGAGGTCCTGCACGTCGATCCGCCAGAACGAGGCGCCGACCTGAACCACGGCCCGGGCATAGGCCGGCAGCCGTCCCTGGCTGACGATGCCACCGACGGCTCCTTCACGGCCGACCAGCACCGTCTCGATGCCGCGGCCGTCGCGCAGGACGACGAGATACGAGATCAGGCTCGGGCCGCGCGGAAAATAGGCATGCCGAACCGTGTCGCCCGGCTCGTGGATCAGCGCCCCCGATTGTGCCGACCAGTCTTCCAGATGCGGTTGCAGGATGGCCCAGTCATCCGGCCTCAACGCGCGCAGCAGGTTGTTGTCCACTGTGTCGAACGATCCGTGCATGGCAACCGCGTCCTTTCTGCGACGAAAACAAAAACCTGGAGCGTTTCCGCGTTTCCGTGAAAAACGCAAACGCTCCAGGGCCCCGTTCCATAGCCAACGCAGAAGGCGGGGAAATGTTCATCGGCATTCGGAGCGCCGTTTCGTTCTTTGGGCTGGCTGATCTGACTGCACCCGGCCGGAGGCAGTCAAGCAGAACGGGAAGGCCGGCCCCGAAGGCGATATTCGGGAGTGTTGCGACATCGGCAAGGATCGTGTCAGACAAGATGCGGGCAGCCTGTCCGGCCGTCCGCTTCGAGCTTTCGCGGCAGAATATAACCGGGTATCCTTGATGCGGGTTTTATTCTGTCGCGCGTGATTCGACTTCGTGGAACCTTTTTCCGAGTTGCGCGTTGTCGATGATCTTTTTGGCGTTGTTGCGTATTTCAGTTTCGCAGATGACAGGCAGCTGGGCTGCCAGGGTGGTCAGCGATGTGGAAGCCACGCCAGGCCCGGGAAGGGCTTCATTTCAATACCGCGGATCATGTCCCCGGCCGCAATATCGCGGTGACGGTGCTCGCGCTGGTCTGTTCGTCTCTCCTCTGCGGCCCGGCTCGCGCGCACGACGCGCCTGTCGGCTGGAGCTACGACGTCGAATGCTGTTCGGGGCTCGACTGTTACCAGGCTCCGGCCTCCGACGTGAAGGAAACCCGGGACGGCTATCTGCTCTCGACCGGAGAACTCATCCCGTACAGCGATCGCCGCATCCGGCCTTCGCGTGACGAGTTCTTCCATGAGTGCAAGCCGGGCGGCCAGACCGCGTCGCCACGCTCGCTCTGCCTCTATGTGCCGAACCGGGGTTTGTAGGGCGCCTTATCCGGAAACCTCTGCCCTCGGCCGGCGAAAGATCACGCCGCCGGCCTGGCGGGTCAACGCCAGTGCCAGTTCCGCCAGGCCGAATCCGAGGATGGCGGCGAGGAACCATGGCAGGCCGGCATGGACGATCAGCCATGCGCCCAGTGTCGGGAAGCCGAAGATGCCGACGAAATAGGCGATGACGAACCAGGTCAGCGCGGCGTTCCGGTGCTCTGCCGGTGCATCGTTGACGGCCTGCGTCTGGATCAGCGAATAGACCAGTCCGTATCCCAGCCCGAGCAGGATCGCGCTGGCGACCTGGACGCCAACGCCCAGTCGAAGCCAGAAGGCGACCGCGACGGCCGCGCACATCAGGATCAGCAGCACGACGGAGGCCTTGTTGCCATCGGCGCGGTTGAGGAGCGGCGCCAGCGTGAAGCGGGCGGCCACGACCGTGATGGCGTTGACCGCGAAATAGGTGCTGGCCTGCAGCCCCGTTCCTTCGACCAGCGATGTCTGGAAGGTCAGCATGCCACTGAACACGCAGGCGCCGAGGCCAACCATGATGATCGGGTAGAGCGCCTTTGTCCGTGCGATCGACGGCAGTGCCGCCACCCAGTTTCCTCGGGCCGCGACGGCGGCCGCCTGCCGGTCGTAAGGCGCGATCCTCTCGAAGGTCACCAGCAGCAGCGCGGCCACTGCCGTCGACGCGGCGACGACCTCGAAGGCCTGCGCCGTCGTCAGCCCGAGATGGTCGATCAGTGCTGTGGCGACGATGGGACTGAAGCCGATACCGCCCTCTGGAACGCGCCGTAGCGGGTGAACCAGAAGCCGCGGTCGCTGTCGGTAACGCGGACGGAAAGCGACATCGGTCCGGCCAGGTAGAACGTTCCCCAGCCGAGGCCGATGAAGAACCCGGCCACGACGATCGTGGGAGCGACGGCCGGGATCCATGCGAGGCTCAGATAGCCGGCGGCGACCAGCGCCGCGCCGAGTGCCGCCATGCGTGCTGCGCCAACCCGGTTGGCGAACCAGCCGACCAGCGGCACCCCGACCAGCGTGCCGACCATGGCGCCGCTCAGCGTCGTGCCGGTGTCGATCTCGCTGCCGCCGAGCGCCTGGAAATGCATCGTCAGCAGGAATGTCGCGCCGTAGCCGACCGCCGTGAGAAGCGTCGCGATGAAGAGCAGATAAGCGTGATAGGATCGCATGCTGGCCAGAACCTCATAAAAGCGGTCCTATCATTTGCCGGTATTTTGCAGGTTTCACAGGTCCACTTGGTGAGGGCAGGCTAGACCGCTCTTAGGGAAGGCGAGGCGCTGTTATCTCCCCCCTTGTGGGGAGAAAGGATTTTCACGATCTGGCATTTAGCTGTGCCGCCCTGCGGGCGTACCCGCTAAGATGCTGAAATCGTTATCTCTCCCGCAAAGGGAGAGAGAGGCGCCCCGATCCCGCTCAAACCGCCGTCAAAACACCCTTCTCCAGAAACGTCTGCAGCGTCGCCACGTTGAGGTCGTAGTCCTGCAGGCGCTCCGGCTCGACCCAGGCATGGTCGACGAATTCGTCGTTGAGGGTGACGTCGCGATTGCCGGCCTCGCAGTCGAAGATCAGGTAGATCATGTGCAGCTGTTCGGTCGAGCCGTCGGCATAGGTCTTCGTCCTGATGTCGTCGCGGAAGCTCCACGGCTTGATCGCAGCGATGTGCAGCCGCTCGCCGAGCTCCTCGCGGATTTCGCGGCGCAGGCCTTCCTCCAGGCGTTCGCCGGGCTCCAGGCCACCGCCCGAAAGCGCCCATTGCCCGGGAAACACGCCGCGGTCGGCCGGCATCTTGCACAGCAGGAAGGCGCCCTGGTTCTGGATAAGTGGGCACACGATGATACGCTGGCGCAATTGCCTCTCCGCTGGCTGTCCTGGTCACTAGAGCAATTCCAGCAAAAGTGCGTAGCGGTTTTGCGTCCGGAAATTGCGTCAAACAAGAAGATAGAGCATTGCAGGCGATTCTATTTTCGCCGGAAATGCTCTAGGACAGCTGCGCCATGCCAGCCCTGTTGTCGATCCCGGCAAGGCCGGGTTTTTGATGGGCCATGGCGTCGGAAGCAAAGCGCTTCCGACAGCCCTTTTGGAGCGAGCGCCGGATCCGGCCTCGCCCCGGCGATCACGCCACTGCCCGGATCGCCTCGATCCTGTCCAGCCCACCCACGGTGCCGGCGAAGCTTTCCCAGACGCCTTTGGCGCCCTTTTCCCATGCGGCGCGGTCCTGTGGCTGCGCGACATGGCCGCCTTTCTCGGCGGCCTTCGCCACCGACACCGCCTCGTCCTCGACGATGAGCTGGTTGAAATAGGCGGCACCCTCGCTGGCGGCGGCCTGGAACACCGCTTTCTGTTCGTCGTTGAGGCCGTTCCAGAAACCGGTCGAGAAATAGACGACGCCCGAGGCCCAGATATGGCCGGTCTCGGTCAGGTAAGGCACCACCTCATAGAGCTTGAAGCCGGCATAGGCGGATTTGGTCAGGTCCATGGCGTCGGCGACGCCGGTGGCCAGCGCATTGTACGTCTCGGTGATCGGAATGCCGATCGGCGTCGCACCGAAGGCGCTCCACAGCCTGGTGTGCAGCGGGCTCTGGATGACGCGGATGCGCTTGCCCTGCAACTGTTCCGGCCGCACGATTTCTTCCTTGGCGAGCAGGTGGCGGGCGCCGTAATTGATGTAGTCGAGCGCGACGAAATCCTGCGCCAGCAGCTTCTGCTTCAGCTCCTTGCCGACGTCGCCGTCGACGACCTTGCGCACATGGGCGGCATCGCGGAACAGGAAGGGCAGGTCGAGGATCTGCAGCTCCGGCACCCAGCTGGTCAGCCACGACACCGTCGACTGGCTGGCCTGGATGGAACCGAGCCGTATGCCCTCGGCGACTTCCTTCTCGCCGCCCAGCGCGCCGTCCTTGACGATGTTGAAATGGAACTGTCCCGGCAGCTTCGCTTCGACGATGTCGCGGATCTTGAACCAGATCTTCGTCTCCGGCTTGTCGTCGCCGAACAGCGAGGCGACCGTCAGCCTCGTCGCCGCCTGGGCGCGGCCGATGATGGCGGGTGCCAGCAGCGCACCGCCGGCAACGGCCCCTGCTGTCCGGATGAAACTGCGTCGGCTGATCAAATTACTCATGATAGGGATCCGTTGCTTGAGAATGGCTCAGAAGAGGAGGGCCCAGGCGCTGAGGATCGCCAGGGACACCAGAAGCGCCGCGAGATAAGGCAGGATGGCGCGGAACAATGTCGGCGCCGGAATGCGGGTCACGCCGGAGACGACATAGACCAGCATGCCGACCGGCGGCGTCAGCCCGCCGATCATCAGGTTGACGACCAGGATGACGCCGAAATGGATCGGGTCGATGCCGGCGGCCACCGCGATCGGCAGGAAGATCGGTGAGAACAGCAGGATGGCCGCGCCGATGTCGAGCACCAGCCCGACCACCAGCAGGATCAAGTTGATGGAGACCAGCACGCCGAGCGCGCCCGCGCCGAGGCTGGTCGCGATGCTGGAGACCAGTCCCGAAATGTCGTCGACGGCGAGCAGGAAGGCGAAGGGCGCGGCGCTGCCGATCAGCAGGCCGATCGCCGATGCCTCGACCGCGGCCTGCCGCGTGGCCTCGTAAAGCGAAGCGGCACGCAGGCGGGCGAAGATGCCGAGCAGCAGTGCATAGATCGCGGCGAGCGCGGCCGCCTCCGTGGTGGTGACGACGCCGAAGCGGATGCCGACCACCACCAGCACGCCGAGGCCGAAAGCCGGGATGGCACCGATGGCCGAGCGCCAGCGTTCCGTTGTGTCGGCGCGCGGCTGCGCCGTGTTTTCGCGCACGGTGAGGTGGATGGCCACGGCCAGGCAGACGGCCATGACGCCGCCGGCGAAGAAGCCGCCGACCAGCAATGCGCCGACCGAAAGGTTGGTTGCCGCCGCCAGGATCAGGAAGGCGATCGAGGGCGGGATGACATTGTCGAGCACCGAGGTCGCGGCAATGATGGCACCGGCCTGCGCCGGCGGATAGCCGCGCTTGACCAGTTCCGGCTGGAAGGTGGCGGCGCCGAAGGCGGCATTGGCCACCGACGAGCCCGAGGCGCCGGAAAACAGCACACTGGTCAGGAGCGCGGTCTGGCCGAGGCCTGCGCGGCGGTGCCCGACAAGTGCTGCCGCGAAACGCACGATCTGCCCGGCAACGCCGGAGATGGTCAGGAAGCCGCCGGCCAGCAGGAAGAACGGGATCGCCAGCAGCAGGAACTTCGACAGGCCGGTGACGGTGGATGAGACGATCGCCGCTTCCGGCAGGCTCGAGCCGAACAGGATGGCGATGTAGGACGCGGCCAGGAAGGCGTGCGGCAAGGGCGCGGCAACGATCAGGCCGATGGCTGCGATGATGCCGAGCACAAGGCTGGGCGGCCACGAGACATCGAAGGAAAGCCGTGTCGCGGCGAGATAAAGTGTTGCGCCGATAATGGCGGAAAGGAGGAACCGGACGCTGCGTCCTTCGGCGATGCGGCTGAGCGCCAGCGCCAGCAGCACCAGCGCGCCGCCCGCGCCGAGGAAACCGAAGCGGATCCATTCCGGCAGGCCGAGCGACGGCGAGATGCCCCCCAGTTTGGCCACGATCGTCGCGCCGCCGAACAACAGCACCAGGCCGGTAAGCACCGAGAAGACGTCGGCGGCGACTTCCGCCACTGTCTGGCCGGCGGCCGGCAACCGCCGCACGAAGATATCCAGCCGCATCGCCAATGCGCTGTTGATGGCCAGCGGTGCGCCAGCGGCGATCAGCGCCACATGCAGCCAGATGCCGGCATCTTCCGCGCCGAGCAGGCCGGTGGAGAAAACGTAGCGCAGCAGCACCGTGGCCAGCACCACCACCAGAAGCACCGCCAGCAGCAGCGCGCAGATTGCGCCGAGCCCGTTTTCCAGCCAGCGCAGCAGCCGTGCAGCGTGGCGGGCAGCGCCGGAAACAGGAGCGGGTGCTGTGATGTCCAACGCGCTCATGGGGTCAGCCCGCAGATGCTTTGGAAAGGTCGCGGTCGAACAGGGTCGACCAGGTGAAGTTCCTGGCCTGGGAGACTTCGCGCTTGACGTCTAGGCGCAGCAGCACGCTCTCGCCGAAACGGTAGGCTTCCTCCAGCAACGGCATGCCCGACAGGATGAAGGTGTCGACGCCGGCTGCCTTGTAGGCTTCGAGCGTGCGGATCACCGTGTCGGGCGAGCCGACGATCGCCGTCCCCGGTCCCGGCCGCACCAGGCCGATGCCGGCCCACAGGTTCGGCGCGACTTCGAGCTCGCGCAGGTCGTCCGGCTTGACGCCGCCATGCATGGCGCTCATGCGCCGCTGCCCGACCGAGTCCGAATTCGAGACGAAGCGCTGGTTGGCGGCGATCGCCTTCTCGTCCATGCGGGCATAGAGGTCGCTGGCCGCTTCCCACGCCTTGCTGTCGGTCTCGCGCACGATGACATAGAGGCGGATGCCGTAGTCCAGCGTGCGCCCATGCTGCGCCGCCTTGGCCTTGACAGCATCGACCTTGGCCTTGATCTGCTCCGGCGTTTCGCCCCAGGACAGATAGGTGTCGACATGCTTGGCCGAGACGTCGAGCGCCTTGTCCGAGGAGCCGCCGAACCACAGCGGCGGCGGCGCGATGCTTTCACCCACCGGCAGCGCCAGCTTGGCGCCGACCGTGTTGAAATACTTGCCCTGGAAGTCGACCGTCTCGCCCTTGAACAGCCTGTGCCAGATGGTGAGATATTCGTCCGCCATGTCGTAGCGCTCGTCATGCGGCATGGTCATGCCGTAGGCGCCGAGCATCTTGGCGTCGCCCGACACGATGTTGACGAGCAGGCGGCCCTTGGAGAATTCCTGGAAGGTTGCCGCCATCTTGGCCAGCAGCGTCGGTGCGATCAGGCCGGGATGGATGGCGACGAGGAATTTCAGCCGCTCCGTATAGGGCAGCAGCGCGCCGGCCAGCACCCAAACGTCATGCGCGCCGGTGGCGAACAGCGCACCGGTATAGCCGAGATGGTCATAGGCCTGGGCGAGCTGGCGGTAATAGCCGTAGTCGACCTGGCGTGAGCCTTCCGGCTGCCAGGGATAAGCGCCGTCCGGCGCGCACATGTACCAGAGCACGTTCATGCCGGGACCCTTTCGTTGTTGGGAAGAGAGCCGAGTTGCACCGGCTGGTCGAGATAGCCGTGGCGGTAGAGCGTATCGGCCTCGTCCTGTTGTTCCTGGACGATCGCGGCGTCCGCTGCCACGACCGAGAAATCGCGTGAGCGGATCACCCGTTCCCACGCCGCCGCATCGCCGTCGCCGATGCGCGCTGCGGCCAGAAGCGCTGCGGCCCGCGCCGGGTCGGCCTGTACCTCGCGCCCGACGCGGGCAAGTTCGGCCAGGATCTCGGCCCTGGCGTCGTTGGCGTTCCTGCGCCCGGCCAGCGTCCAGAACACCGAGCGGTTGGGAATGGTGTCGCCGCAGCGGGCGATCAGGCGGATGTCATCGCGCTCCAGCGCCTTTTCGAGGCGCGGTGCCATGGCGATCCAGGCGTCGACACGGTTGCCGAGCAGCGCATCGAGCGAGTCTTCCGGCTTCAGCTCGACCGTTTCGATGTCCGGCAGGCGCAGCCCTTCGCCTTCGATGGCGCGCGCCAGCAGATAGGTGTGGAAGGAGCCGTCGATCAGCGTGACGCGCTTGCCCTTGAGGTCGCCGACGCTGCGCACTGCGCTGTCCTTGCGCACGAAGATGCCGCCATTGGCCGGGCGCGGCGCCGACGCGGCGAGATAGGAGACCCGCAGCGAATTGGCTTCCGACACGATCGGCGGCGTCGAGCCGGTGCCGCCGAAATCGATGCGCCCTTCATGCAACAGCCGGCCGGTGTCGCGGCCTTCCGGATAGAGAACGAATTGCGGGTCGAGCGATGCGAACGCGCCGGGCCAGGAGCGGGCCAGCATCAGGTGCAGGTTGGAGGGGTGAACGCCTATCTTCATAATTTCTATCGTATTTATGGATTGCCATATCAATTTACTTTTTTATGAAGTGAATCCGAGCGCGCTCATGCCAATTGCATCGGGCGGAAGGGATTTTTATCGCGCCGATCCGGCCCGCAACGGCATTTCCTTTGCGGGCTCTCAAACGGCATGACGCCGTGCTTGTCGGCGAGGCAGCATCACTATACTTTTTTATGAAGCGTCAAATCAGGATCCCGGGTTTTCACCCATGGCCAAGCCGATATCCCCGAAACTCTGTCCCAGCGTCGGCGAGGCCAGCGAGTTGCTGAAGCATCTCGCCAATCCCAACCGGCTGGCGATCCTGTGCTTCCTGATGGAACAGGAAAGCTCGGTCAGCACGCTGGAAGAAGAGCTCGGCATCCGCCAGCCGACGCTGTCGCAGCAGCTCGGCGAGTTGCGGGAAGCAGGCCTGATCGAAGGCCGGCGCGACGGCAAGTCGATCCTTTACCAGGTGACCGACATCCGCGTCGCCCGTCTGGTCGGCATGCTGCGCGACCTGTTTGCCGGGCTGGACGACGTCACCAGCCGGCGCGCCATGAATTCCGGCCTCGCGGTCGAAGAAATGATGTTCGACTGATGATCGACCTCTACACCTGGATCACCCCCAACGGCCTGAAGATCTCGATCCTGCTCGAGGAGCTCGGCCTGCCTTACCGCGCGCATGCCGTCGACATCACGCGCGGCGAGCAGGACGCGCCGGCCTTCCGCGCCGTCAGCCCGTCGGCCAAGATCCCCGCCATCGTGCTGGAGGACGGCAGCACGCTGATGGAGTCCGGCGCGATCATGATCCACCTTGCCGAGCGCGCCGGCCGTCTGCTGCCTGACGAGCCTGCCGCCCGGCTCAATGTGCTGGAATGGCTGTTCTGGCAGGTCGGCAATTTCGGCCCGACGCTCGGCCACGCCCACAACTTCCTCACCTACAAACCCGGCAGGGCGCCTTATGCCGAGGACATCTTCCGCACCGAGACGCGCCGTCTCTACGACACTCTGGAAGCCAGGCTGGAGGGCCGCCAATACGTCGCCGGCGACTATTCGATCGCCGACATCGCCATCTGGCCCTGGGTGTCACGCTTCGTGCGCCACAAGGTCGACCTCGCCGATTTCCCCAGCATCCGTCGCTGGTATCTCGAACTCGCCGCCCGGCCGGCGGTGATCCGCGGCTATGCAGTGCCGCACGACACCGGGGCGATCCCGCTGCCGTGATCGCAGTGGCAGCTGTCGACGCTCGCATCCCCACGGGGTTCGTCGGGCCACCAGCTTCCGGGCAGCCAATGCTTCAATCGGCCCAGATTTCGACGTCCGGATCGATCACATACTGGCTGCCATCATGCCAGACATAGGTGAGGTAGAGATATTTGGCCCCTGACACGGTCGAGACGTCATAGCGGCACATCAGCCGGTATGGCCCCACCTTGTCGCGCAGCATGCCACGCGCTTCGGTGAAGACGCCGGTACCCTCGTCGACGCTACCCGTAACCCGCAGTCCGGCATCACCGCGTATCCTGCGCAATGCTGCCTCCGCGACCTCCAGCGGCGCACAGGCGGCTTCGCCAGGCACGGGCTCTCCCATTTCATCGAGAACAAGCTGCCAGCCGTCACCATCGCGGCGAAAGGCAATCTCCTGATTGGTTTTCAGGCCATTGAACTGCAGCACGCAGACCCGCTGCGTCTCCGGCTCGCCATGTGCCGGCAGGCAGCCGAGCATCGTTTCGATCTTCGGTGCGTCCTTCTTGACGGCATCGATCGCCTGTTGCAGCTGCCCGACCGTGGGGGAAGCTGCCGCCTGTTCCTGTGCGGAAGTCGCTGCCGTCACGGCAAGCGACATCAGGCAACCACCAAAGACAGAACGCCAGATTGTCATGTCCGCTGGCCTCTCCATCCTGGCGATCCGACCGGCGCCAAAATACGAACCTTGGCGATCTTGTCGACCTTGTCGATGGACTAGTTCGAGGCCGCCGGCTTTGTTGTATGACATTGGACAAGATGCCAGCACCCAGCAGCGATGGATGAAAATGCCGGTTGTTTTCTTGTTGCCCTTGGGCGCTCTGCTCTCCTTTGTTGCGGCACGATTGACCAAGAGCCGCGCCCGTTATGTCTATGTCGCAATCGGTTGTGTGATGGCAGCGATATGGCTGCTTTATATGGTTCTGCTGGTGAATCTGGAACTACCCGACTGACCTCCAGGTGGCGATGTCCGATGCTGCGACCCGCTGAAGTCCTGACTGTGGGAGACATATGAGACGTATAGTGATTGCATCCCTTATGGCCCCTCTCTGGGCTCCTTTTGCCGGGGCTATCATCGCCGCCTTCTTCTGGCATCCCTCTGATCTGGGCAATGTTGATCCAGGCACATGGATCTTGATGGCCGCCATGTTCGGCGCGCTGTACGGCTATGCTGCGATTCTTGCTGTGGGACTACCGGCCCACATCCTGCTTAAGAGATGGGGTCATCGTTCGGTCTGGGCCTACCTGACAACGTTTTTCGTCTGTGAACTGATTATCTGGGCCGCGGTCTATACCGCGAGCTATGCCAGCAACGGACCGGGCGTCGCCTTATCCATCCTCGCCGGAACCATTGTCGATCATCCCGGTCGACCGATATTTTTCGGACTCGTGGGAGCTGTGGTCGGCGTCACTTTTTGGATGATAGCGAGGCCTGATCGCAAGCCGTCGTCGATCTCCTGAGCGACGAAGCTGGCCACTAACGAGGCCGGACACGTCTGTGCCTGCGCTCCCACAATTCGACGGCCATTTGGCGGTAGGAGGTCAGCTCCTCGTTCGGTGCCCTGTTGATCGTCATCAGCGCCAGCGCGGCCGTCAGCACGATGGTTGCCGTCGCCCTGGCATCGCGGGCGGCGCCCGACCATACCGCCATCCAGTATTCGAGGCTGGTGAGCCCGCCAATGCCTTGCGACAGCGGCTCGGCCTGGGCCGCGGTCATGAGGTCGACCGGCCTGCCTTCCACCAGCCGATGCATCGTCATGGCGCGGAACGGGTTGCATTCGGCAACGTCGCGGCTGGAGGCGACGATCGAAAGATCGCCATGGCCAAGCAGCAGGGCCGTGTCCCTGTGCAGTTCCCGATAGGCCGGCTGCGAGACGCCGAGCAGCATCGTGCGCGCGGCGAGCGGGTTGAGAAGATGCACGGCCGAATTGACCGAACTGCGCGATTCGAACAGCGGATAGAGCGACATCAGCCCCTGCAGCCGTGCGCCGAAGCCGGCCAGCGGCATGTAGACGATGTTCCTTTCGCCAAGCGTCGCCTGTGCCTGGGCAACCGACAGGGCGACGGGGATGCCGATTGCCTCGACGGCCCGCTCCAGCCTGCCGCCGGCATGCGTCCCATGCATGACCACCCGGTGGCCTGCATCCGCCACCAGCAGGGCCGCTTGCACGAACCAGGGTGTTCTCAGCGAGCGCGGCGACGGGTAGGCCGGCCAGTCGAGATCGGCGGCCGTCCTGCCCGCACCGCCGGCGAGGAAGCTGTCCCTGGCCGCGCGGACAAGCCCGGCGAGTTCCGCGGCTGTTTCGCCGCGATAGCTGAGCAGGCGCAGCAGCGCGCCGATCTGCATCGGATCGGCATCGCCCTGCAGGATCGTGGCGAAGGCATCCTGCGATTCCGCAAGGGTCAGCGGCCGCGAGTTGCCTGATTTGCGGCCGACGACGGCGATGTATTTGGCGAGACGCCGGCGCGGGTCGCCATCGCTTTCGATGCCGGACAACTGCTGCGCCAGGGCCTCGGGTCCCGGTTCGTCGTCGAGCAGGAAGGCAGGCCGCATCGCCAGCGGCGGCGCCTGCACGATCGGCTCGCGCCGCCAGCTCGCCAGCACTGCCGGGTCCGGCTCGGCGCGCTCGGCTTGCGGCACGCTGCGCTCCATTGCACGCTCGGTCTCGGCTGCCAGCGCGCGCAGCCTGTTGCGCAGCGATTCCGCCCGTGGTGTCGGCACCAGCCGGCGGCCGGAACGCTTCAGCAGCGGGTCGCCATAGAGTTCGCGCGCCTGGCCGAGCAGCCTGCTGACGGCAGCCGGGCTCAGCGCCAGGCGTTCAGCCGCCCTGGTGACGCTGCCTTCGACCAGCAGGCAATCCAGCGCAACCAGCAGGCGCAGCCTGCCGAGATAGGACGAGGCCGGGTGTGTCGCTTCGATCGGCCGGCGCTTGGCATCAGGCGCTTTGAGGCGACCGCCCTGCATATCCACGCCGAAGTCCTGGTCCGCTGCCATTTGCGTTTTCCTGAATTTGGAATCGTTCCGAAACATAGGCGTTGACCTTCCCGCGGCGCGATCAGAAAAGACGACTAACTTACTCAAGTTTTGTTTACTCGAGTTTTGAAGAGCGGGGAATTGATGATGGCGGGGTGGGACATTTCGCGCGGCAGCACCGGAGCGACGCGGCGGATGCGACTGAAGTCGAGCCTGTGGTGTGGTGCTGCAGGCCTCGGCCTGCTCGCCGCTTCCGCCTCCGGCGCCTCGGCTCAAAAGGCTCCCGCTGCCCAGCCGGCCGAGAAATCGACCTTGCTGGAGCGCATCGTGATCACGGCGACCGGCTTCGAGCAGAACGTCAAGGACGCGCCGGCCAGCATCACGGTCGTCTCGCGCGAGGAGCTGGAAAAGGGTTCCTACCGCAACCTCACCGATGCATTGCGCAGCGTGCAGGGCGTGGCGGTCACCGGCGCCGCCGGCGAAGAGGATATCTACATCCGCGGCCTGCCGGGCGCCTACACCTTGCTGCTGGTCGACGGCAAGCGGCAGAGCACGCGTGATGCCCGCACCAACGGCAATTCCGGCTTCGAGCAGAGCTTCCTGCCGCCGGTGGGCGCCATCGAACGCATCGAAGTGGTGCGCGGGCCGATGTCCTCGCTCTACGGCTCCGATGCCATGGGCGGTGTCATCAACATCATCACGCGCAAGGTCGCCGATCGCTGGATGGGAACCGCCACCGTGGACGGAACCGTGCAGCAGCATTCGCGCTACGGCAATTCCGCGCAGGGCAGCATCTATGCCAGCGGGCCGATCATCCCCGGGCTGGTGGGCGCGCAGCTGTGGGGGCGCGGCCTGAAGCGCGAGGAAGACGCCTTCAGCGCCGGCAACCCGCAGTACAAGGATGCCGATCTCACCGGGCGCCTGACCTTCACGCCGAATGAGAACCACGACTTCGTCTTCGAGGCCGGCCGTACCAGCCTGCGGCGGGAAGCGAGCGCCGGCAACACCGCCACCAGCAACAGCTACAACTACAACGATCGTGACCACTGGTCGCTGTCGCACACCGGCCGCTGGGGCTGGACGACATCGGAGTTTTCCATCTCGCAGGAAGCGGCCGAGCGCACCAATTTCAACTGGGATGGCCGCACATCGCGGTTCGTCGAGAACCAGCGCTCGCCGGAAATCCGCAACACGGTCGTCGATGGCAAGTTCACCACGCCGTTCGAGCTGCTCGGCCAGCACACGCTGGTCACCGGCGGCCAGTTCATCGACGCCACGCTGACCGACCAGAATCCCGGCAAGCGCACCGGCAAGGACGAGCAGTTCGGCATCCGGCAATGGGCTCTGTTCGCCGAGGACGAATGGCAGCTGACGCCGGATTTCGCCCTCACCGGCGGCCTGCGCATGGACAACCACGAGATCTACGGCTCGCATTTCAGCCCGCGCCTTTACGGTGTCTGGCACACCACCGAGCAGATCACCTTGAAGGGTGGCGTCTCGACAGGTTTCAAGGCGCCCGAGATCCGCACCATCGCGCCTGGCTATGCCTACACCACGGGCGGCGCCAACTGCACCTACGGGCCGCGAGGCACCTGCGGCGTCATCATCGGCGATCCCGATCTCAGGCCCGAAAAGAGCCTCAGCTACGAAGCGACGGTGCTGTGGGACAACCTGTCGAACTTCCGTGCCGGCGCCACCTATTTCTACACCGACTTCAAGGACAAGATCTCGAACGCGCTGGTCTACAATCCGGATGGTTCGATCGCGCGCTGGAAGGAGGACCCGAACTACCGGCTCTGGTACAGCTACAACATCGACGATGCCGTGCTGCAGGGCGTCGAGCTGACGGCGGACTGGCAGGTCATCGACACGGTGACCCTGCGCGCCAGCTACACCTACACCGATTCCGAACAGAAGACGGGCGACTTCGCCGGCCTGCCGCTGACGCGCACGCCGACGCATATGGGCAACATCCGCGCCGACTGGACGACGCCGATCGACGGCTTAAGCGCCTGGGCGGCCGGCAACTACCATGGCTCCGAGGTCAATTCCGGGCTGCGCATCGGCACGCAGGGCACGCCGGTCTATGGCAGTGACGGCAAGACCATCCGCGCCCGCAAATACGGCGCCTATCTCACCGCCGACATCGGCGCGTCCTACTCTTTCAACGAGAACGTCACGCTCAACGCCGCCATCTACAACGTCTTCGACAAGCGTGTCGAAACCAACGACTACAACGCCGTGGTCGAGGGCCGCCGGCTCTGGATGAGCCTCAGGTCGACCTTCTGACGATGGTCGGCCGGACGTTGAACGCAATAATCGGAGCCGCGGCGGTGGCGGTTGCCGTCGCAGGCACCGCAATCGCCGATGAGCCGATGCGCACAAGCTTCGATCTCGGCGGCCTGGATAAGGTCACGCGCAGGGTCTTCCTCTCCGTGCCCGAAGGGCAGCCGCCCGCGCAAGGCTACCCGGTTGTCTATCTGATCGACGGCAACACCACCTTCGACCTGGCGCGGCAGGCGCTGGCCGGAGCGCCGGAGATGCAGGCTGTCCTCGTCGGCATCGGCTATCCCAGCGACAAGCGCGACGAGATCGTGCGCCTGCGCTTCTTCGACCTGACGCCGCTGACGCCGGCTGAGCTGATCCCGCCGGGCATGAGCGCGCCGAAGACTGGCGGAAACGATGCCTTCCTCGAGTTCCTTGAGAGAACGGTCAAGCCGGAGGTCGAGCGCCGCGTTGCGGTCGACCGGAAACAGCAGACGCTTTTCGGGCATTCGCTGGGCGGGCTGTTCGCCCTGCATGTGCTGTTCTCCAGGCCGGATGCTTTCCAGACCTACATCGCCGCCGACCCCTCGATCTGGTGGAACGGACGCTCGATCCTGAATGAAATGCAGCAGTTCCTGCGCGACCCGTCTTCGGGCGAGGGCAGCAGGCTGCTGATCGAGACCAGCGGCAAGCGTGCGCAGCGACCGGGAGCCGATGCCGCGACCATCGCGAAGATCGAAACGCTGCGCTCCGGGCCGAATGGCCACGATGTCCACGACGCCCTCAAGGCAAGTCGGCTCATGCTTGGCTACCGCCAGTTCGCCGACGAAAGCCACGGCAGCATGATCCCTCTCGCGGTCGCCGACGCCCTGCGCTTTTCGCTGCTCGGCATCAACCCGGCTCCGGCAGCCGGCGGATCGACAACGCCCGACGGCAACTAAGCCGGCGCAATTCGAAAGGCAGGAAAAAATGTTCAGCAAGATCAGTCCCCTCATTGCCTCGCTGGCCCTTGTGGTGCTGGCGTGTCTGCCCGCGCAGGCACAAGAGATTGCCGTCAGCCATGCGCAGGGCGAGACGAAGCTCAGCGGCCAGCCGGCCAAGGTCCTGGTGTTTGACCTTGCCACATTGGACACTCTCGACCGCCTCGGCGTGGCGGTGGCGGGCGTTCCGGGTGGGCCGAAGCCGGCCTACCTCGCCAAATACAATGCCGACAGCTACGCCAAGATCGGCACGCTGTTCGAGCCGGACTATGAGGCGGTCAATGCCGCCAGGCCCGACCTCATCATCGTCGGCGGCCGTTCCGCCGCCAAGTTCGCCGAGCTGGCGAAGATCGCGCCGACCATCGATCTTACCGGCAATGCCAAGGATTACCTCGGCTCGGTCGAGAACAATGTGAAGACGCTTGGCCGCATCTTCGGCAAGCAGCAGGAGGCTGAAAAGGCCGTCGCGGAACTCGACAGCGCCGTGTCCGCCCTGAAGGCCAAGGCGGCCAGCAAGGGCAAGGGTTTGATCGTGCTCACCACCGGCGGCCGCATCAGCGCCTACGGCCCGGGCTCGCGCTTCGGCATCCTGCATGACGCCTTCGGCATCGTTCCCGCCGCCACCGGCCTCGACACCGGCACGCACGGCCAGCCGGTCTCGTTCGAATACATCCTCAAGACCAACCCGGACTGGCTCTATGTCATCGACCGCGATGCCGCCATCGGCCGCGAGGGCAGCCCGGCGAAGTCCTTCCTCGACAACGAGCTGGTCCGGCAGACGACGGCCTGGAAGAAGAACCAGGTCGTCTATCTGGAGCCTGCCAACTGGTACCTGGTCGGCGGCGGATTGACCGCACTGCACCAGAGCATCGAGCAGGTGTCGAAGGCCTTTGATGCGCCGGGTGAGTGAGTTGAGAGCCGCTTCGCCGCGTTGCCTTCTCCCCTTGTGGGAGAAGGTGGCCGAGCCGCAGGCGAGGTCGGATGAGGGGTGTTGGACGGATCGCGACCTTTCGGGTTAAGATGCTGTTATACAGATGTAATTTCCTCAGTCTCGTTTCTTCCAGCACCCCTCATCCGGCCCTTCGGGCCACCTTCTCCCACAAGGGGAGAAGGGGTTGGTCACCGCCCACCAAAACCTCTCCCGGACATCGCGTTGAAGATAGCCGCCGCCATCCTGCTCGTTGCCTGCCTGGCGCTGGTCAGCCTGTTCGTCGGCGTCAGCGACATCTCGCCCCTTGCCTTGTTCGGCCAGGGCGGCGACAGCCAGGCCGCGCAGATCATGCTGGCCAGCCGCATCCCGCGCACGGCGGCGATCATGCTGGCCGGCGTGTCGATGGCGGTCGCCGGCACGATCATGCAGATGATGGCCCGCAACCGCTTCGTCGAGCCGTCGACGGTCGGCACGGTGGATTCGGCCAGCCTCGGCATCCTGGCCGTCACCCTCGTCGCCCCCGAAACGCCGATCTTCGTCCGGATGCTCGTCGCTTCCGTCTTCGCGCTCGCCGGCACCGCGATGTTCCTGCGCATCCTGCGTTCAATACCGCTGCGCTCGGTGCTGATGGTGCCCCTGGTCGGCATCCTGTTCGGCAACATCATCGGCGCGGTCGCCGCCTTCATCGCCTACCGTTTCGAACTGCTGCAGGCGCTCAATGCCTGGACGACCGGCGATTTCTCCGGCGTGCTGCGTGGCCGCTACGAGCTGTTGTGGGTGTCCTTTTTCCTGGCGGCGCTCGCCTATGTCACCGCCGACCGCTTCACCGCTGCCGGCCTCGGCGAGGACTTCACCACCAATCTCGGCCTCGACTACAGGCGGGTGCTGCGGCTCGGCCTTGTCATCGTCGCCATGGTCACCGCCGGTGTCGTCGCGACCGTCGGCATGATCCCCTTCGTCGGCCTGGTCGTTCCCAACATCGTCGCGATGGTGCTCGGCGACAACGTCCGTCGCTCGCTGCCCTGGGTGGCGATCCTCGGCGCCGCGCTGCTGCTTGCCTGCGACATCACCGGGCGCATCATCCGCTACCCTTATGAAATCCCCGTCGGCACCATCATGGGCGTCGTCGGCAGTGCCTTCTTCCTGGTGCTGCTGCTGCGCCGGCGGAGGCAGCTTGGTTAGCCGCCGTCCTTTTTTCCTGGTCGCCCTGCTGTCGCTGCTGGCTCTCGCCGCGATGACGGCGTTCATGACGATCGGCGCCAATGGCAACTGGGGTTTCGTGCTGCCGTTCCGCGGCACCAAGCTCGCTGCCCTGCTGCTCGTCGCCTATTCGATCGCGGTGTCGACGGTGCTGTTCCAGACGTTGACCAACAACCGCATCCTGACGCCGGCGATCATGGGCTTCGACGCGCTTTACGTGCTCGTCCAGACAATCGTCGTTTTCCTGTTCGGCGCCGGTTACTCCAGCCTGGTCGGGCCGCGGGTCATATTCGTCGTCGACGCCGCCGCCATGGTGCTCTTCGCGGCGATCATCTACCGCTGGCTGCTCTCGGGCGAGGTGCGCAGCCTGCACCTGCTGCTGCTGGCCGGCGTCATTTTCGGCGTGCTGTTCCGCAGCCTGTCCACCTTCCTGCAGCGCATGATCGACCCGCTCGATTTCATGGTGCTGCAGGATCGCTTCTTTGCTTCCTTCAACACCGTCCATGGCGAGATCCTTTCCGTGGCGGCGCTCGCCGTGCTGGTCGCGTCGGCGATCGGCTGGCGCTTCTTCTCCACCTTCGACGTGCTGGCACTGGGCCGCGAACACGCCATCAGTCTCGGCGTGGCGCACAGCCGGGTGGTGACCGTGCTTTTGATTCTGGTCGCCGTGCTCGTCTCCGTCTCGACGGCGCTTGTCGGCCCGGTCACCTTCTTCGGGCTGCTGGTGGCAAACCTCGCCTATCATCTCGCCGGCACCGCGCGTCATAGCATCGTGCTGCCGGTCGCCATCCTGCTTGCTGTCATCATCCTGGTCGGCGGGCAGACGCTGCTGGAGCGCCTGTTTGCCTTCAGCACCGCGCTCAGCGTGCTGATCGAATTCCTCGGCGGGACATTGTTCATCCTGCTGCTGCTTTCCGGAGCGAGACGATGATCCGCATCGACAAGGTGACGAAGGCCTATGGCAGGACCGTCGTGGTCGATGCCGTAACGCTCGACCTGCCGCAGAAGGGCCTGACATCGATCATCGGGCCGAACGGCGCCGGCAAGTCGACGCTGCTGTCGATGATGAGCCGCCTGATGCCGATGGACTCCGGCACCATCACCGTCGACGGCCTCGACGTGACGACCACCCCCGGCGACGTGCTGGCGCGCAAGCTCGCGATCCTGCGGCAGGACAATGCCATGACCTCGCGCCTCACGGTGCGCGAACTGGTGGCTTTCGGCCGTTACCCGCATTCGAAGGGGCGGCCGACGGCAGCGGACCGTGACCATGTCGAACACGCGCTCGCCCATCTCGAACTCGGCAGGCTGGCCGACCGGTTCCTGGACGAACTGTCCGGCGGCCAGCGCCAGCGCGCCTTCGTGGCGATGGTGCTGTGCCAGGATACGGACTACGTGCTGCTCGACGAGCCGCTGAACAATCTCGACATGAAACAGGCGGTGTCGATGATGCGGCTGCTGCGCCGGGCGGTCGACGAGTTCGGCAAGACCATCGTGCTGGTGCTGCACGACATCAACTTCGCCTCCAGCTATTCCGACCACATCGTCGCCATGCGCGACGGCAGGCTGGTGCAGCAGGGATCGCCGGCCGCCTTGATGCGCTCCGCGGTGCTGGCGGACATCTACGATCTCGACTTTGCGGTCATGGCTGTCGAGGACAAGCCCATCGGGCTCTATTATCGCGGCACCGTCCGCGGACGGACCCAAGGCTGACCAGGCCCATCGCAGCGATCATTCTTCGGCTCAGCCTCGGCCGGAGACGGAAGACAGTCTTCTCATTGCCGCCTCATGTTCCCGCCGTTCTGCCGAATCTTCCTCGTGCCGCCTGAGCATGGCGAAGCCGATCAGGCCGGCCGCGACGATCGGTGCGACGGTGAGCAGAAGCAGCCAAATCTCATTGTGCAGCATCTGGACCTCCTGTTGGCCGCTGGAACACCCTCACGGGGCTCATTTCCCGTTTGCAATCATGGCGCCGACCTCGAGCGGACGCGTCTTCGGGACCATGTTGTCGTGAAGCGACGGCGAGCGGACGAGCCGGATCGGGTCGAACACCTGCTGGCTGAGTGCTGGCTCATCCTCGTTGTCGCGCACCGCCGTCACGCTGTCGACCGGCGCCGTCAGCTGCCAGCGCACATGGCCGGTGCCACGGTCGATCTCGGCACTGCCATCCAGTGCCTGTGGCGTGGCGCGCAGCAGCACGATGCTGCCGAAACCGCGCGGATTGCTCTGGTGACAGGCCGTCGGTTCCCCGGCGAAGCGTTCCTCCCAGCAGAGCTGCAGCACCGAAGCGCCCTTTGCATCGGTGCCGATGTTCCAGGTCACATCGATCGAACCTTTCGGGCAGGCCAGCGCGCCGTACTTCGCGGAGTTGGTGCCGAGTTCGTGCAGCGCCATGCCGAGATATTGCACCGAGCGTGCGTTCAGCGTCAGCAGCGAGCCTGAAACCTTGATGCGCTCCTCGTGCCCGAACGGCTTCAGATGTTCCTGCACCAGTTCGGCGACACTGGCGCCCGACCAGTCCGACAGCACCAGCAGGTCGTGCGAGCGGGAAAGCGCGGCGATGCGGTCGCGGACATGGCGCTCGAATTCCTCGGGCGAGGTAGCGCGCCGGCTGGTTTCCTTCACCATCGCCAGGATGACGGCATACTGGTTCTTCACCCGGTGGTTGACCTCGCGCAGCAGGAGCCGGATGCGGCGCTCGTTCTCGCGCGTGGCGGTGATGTCGCGGGCGATCTTGGAGGCGCCGATGATCCTGCCGTCGGCGGTCTTGATCGGCGAGATGGTCAGCGAGACATGGATCGTGGTGCCGTCCTTGCGCAGGCGCACCGTTTCGAAGCTGCCGATCCGCTCGCCGCTGCGGATGCGCTCGATGATCTCGTTTTCTTCGCTGTGCAGGCGTTCGGGGATCAGCATCAGCACGGATCGGCCGATCGCCTCGCTCGCCGTGTAGCCGAACATGCGCTCGGCGGCGGCGTTCCAGGTTGTGATGACGCTGTTGAGGTCCTTGCTGATGATGGCATCGGAGGAGGAATCGACGATGGCCGCGAGGCGTGCCTGCGCCTCCATGTCAGCCTGTGACTCCGCACTGCCGGAGTGCAGTTCGATCAGCTTGTCTGGCTTGGCCTGCATGATTTCCCTCCGCTTGCGCTCGCAACGCGTCCCCGTAAAAAATCTGCCTGGCGCGGATCGGTTCCAAAAATCTGCACCCGGCCGGATCCATCGACTTCTGTGTGCGCGGGGATTTCTGCCTCGGTGATGACCCGGATGAGGTCGGGGGCTGTTTCGGCCCCCGACGGCCGGTTGTTACTGCCAGTAGGGATCGACCTTGTAGTAGCTGTAGGAGGCGTCACGCGCCTTGAGGCCGTCATCCTCTGTCAGTTCGTTGACCGAATAGGACGGTGCAGCCTGTAACTGTTCCTTGTCGTAGGGAACGACATAGCCTTTCTTGCCCTTGTCATAGTCGAGCGAGGCCCAGGGGATGGCGTGATATTTCTCGCCGATGCCGAGAAACCCGCCGAAGCCGATCACGGCGAACATGATCCCGTTCGAGGTCTTCTCCAGCATCACATCCTCGATGTCGCCGATGTGTTCGCCGGCGGTGTTGTAGACATTCGTTCCGATCACGCGGCTGGCGGGGATGGCTTCGGTGTGGCCTGTTGCAGTGGTCATCATGGTCTCCTTCTTCGAAAGTGGATGCCTGCAAAAACAAGAATTCCGATCCAGCGTGGTTCCAATTTTCTGGGACCGCGCAGAAGCATCGCGTTCAGCGCATCGTTTGCTTGCCGATGAAGTCCAGCATCAGCGCCAGCGCGGCCTCGGCGTGTGTTTCGAGCAGGAAATGGCTGCCATCGAAGACATGGGCTTCCATGCGCGGCAGGTCCTGCATCCATGACAGCGTTTCGGCGATGTCGAAATACGGGTCATGCCGTCCCCACAGCATCAGCGCCGGCGGCTGGTTCTGCCTGAGATAGTCGGCAACCGCATCGAAGCGAGCGACGTGGTTGCCATAGTCCGCAATCAGCGCGCGCTGCGTTTCCATGCGGCCGGGCAGGTTCATCACGCGCCAGTCCTCCACCCAGGGTTCGCCTTTGATCCTGGCTGCGACCTCGTCGGGCAAGCCGCCCGTGTACTGCTCGCGCGTGAATTCGAAGGTCAGGTGCGATGTCGCCTTCTTTTCGGTCTCCGGCGTCGGGTTTCTCCAGAATTCGAAAGTGTCGTGCCAAAGCGGCCCGAAGCCGGTTCGATGCTCGTTGGCGTTCTGGATGATGAGGCCGGCGACACGTTCGGGCGCCTGCATGGCGATGTGCACGCCGACAGGCGCCCCCCAATCGTGCAGGTAGATGAAGCGCTGTCCGATCTGGAGATGGTCCAGCAGTTGCTGGATGGCGCCGCCGAGCGCCTCGAACGTTGGTTTGGCCAGGGGCTCCGACTGGCCGTAGCCAGGCAGGTCGGGCGCGATCACATGGACGATGCGCGCCAGCCCGGGAATGATGCCGTCGAATGTGCGGGCCGAACTTGGAAAGCCGTGCAGCAGCAGCAGCGCCGGTTTCGCCGCATCGCCTGCCGTGACGAAGGAAAGCTCGGTTCCGCCGGAAAGCCGCAGCTTCTGTCGCTTCGGGGACGTCATGCCAGCACTCCTCGTTTCGTAGCATTGGTTCGGGAACGCGATGGGAGTGGTTCGGTTGCACGCGATATGGGCGCCGCTTGACAGGCTTTCTATGTAGCATTACTAAGTACTAGTACTAAGCAATGCTTAGTAGTGGAAGGAAGCGCCATGGGCAAGCAGATGACGGAGATGCTCAAGGGGACGCTGGAGGGGATCGTGCTTGCGATCCTCGCCGGCCAGTCGGCCTATGGCTACGAAATCACCGCGTGGCTGCGCGACCGCGGCTTTTCCGACATCGCCGAGGGCACCGTCTATGCACTGCTCGTCAGGATCGAGCAGCGCGGTTTCGTCGACGTCGAGAAGGTCCCGTCCGAGAAGGGGCCGCCGCGCAAGGTCTATTCCCTCAACGCGCAGGGCCGCGACTACCTCGACGAGTTCTGGAGGACATGGAGCTTCCTCGCAGACCGGCTCGAACAGCTCCACACCGAAAGGAAATGATCATGGCCATGGAATGGATCGAGAAGATCACCGGGTCGCTCGAACACAAGAAGCGCTACCGCGAATACAAGGCGCGCAAGGAGCAGCTTCCCGAGAACTACCGCGCGGCGCTGGAAGCGCTGGACCGCTACTTCATGTATTTCGGCGGCATCACCAAGGGTGAGACCTTGGTGGCCATGATCGAGGACCTGATCAACCTCTTCGAGGAGAGCGCGGCCAACGGAACGCCGATCCGGGCGATCGTCGGCGAGGACCCGGTCGAGTTCGCCGAGACGTTCCTGCGGAATTACGAGGACGGCCGCTGGATCGACAAGGAGCGCCGGCGCTTTGTCGATGCCATCGACCGCATCGCCGCGCATGAAGCGAGGCTGATCCGGTGAGCGTCCATGCCTTCAGGCTCTTGACCATCATGCCCGCCACCAGTGCGGAGCAGGCCTGATGCCGATCATGTTTCTGTTGCCGCTCGGCGCGTTGTTCTTCTTTGCTGCGGCCTATCTGAGCAACGGCCGTGCGCGGCGCGTCTACGCTGCAATCGGCTGCGCCATGGCAGCCGTCTGGCTTCTCTACATGGTTCTGCTGGTCAATCTGGATCTGCCGGATTGACCCCGGGGCCGTCGCGGTGGCGATTGGCGCCCGGGACTGGATTGGCGACGCGGGTATCAGCGCTGCCGAGACGGCAATGCCCTCCACGACGTGGTCAGCGCAGCCGCCCTGCCTTGTCGAAGCGCGCTTGCTGGGCGGCGGCGAGGATTATCCCCGCCCGCTCGATCCAGGGCCGGGAAAGCCACCTGGCGATCTCGTCCCGGTCGGCTGTCCAGCGGCATTCGATGCGGCCGGTATCCGGATTGGGGCTCCAGATCGCGATGATCTCCGGGCGCGTGCGGGATCTCTCCCGACGGGTTTCGTGCTGGAGGCCGGTTTCAATTCTCTCGGCCACGAAATAATCGCGGTGCCGGGCGAGCGTGCTGCGGGGGAAGGTTGCGATGTTCATGTCTCACTCCTTGACGTGCCGCGCGGGACGTCAGGGCGAGACCGATTGCTCAGACCCGACCTGACGGCCTTTGCGGCGTTCGACTACTGTCGCTGGGCATTTCAGGTTTCCTGTCTGGTTGTCGGAGGCTTCCGAACGTCAATCGGATAGCAAGCGGATCGGAGCATATCCAGCCGAAAAGCGGCGCCGCGAAAAGGCAATGGCATACGACCGATATACCAAAGGATATTGCCGGCACGGATTGGCCGCCAAATCCTCGCGGGCCCGTCATGAGACGGGTTCGGCACCGCCCTGTTCCGTGCGCCTTGCGATGAACGCGTCGAGGATCTCGCCGCAGCCGGCCGCCGATCGAGGCGCCTCGAATTCGGCGAGCCTGCGTTTCCAGACATCGTTGGCGCGTTCGGTCGCCGTGCGCGAGCCGGCCTCGCTCCACGATCCGAAATTGGAAAGGTCGGCGACCAGCGGCTCGTAGAAGGCCGTGCGATACCGCGCCATGGTGTGCTGCGCGGCGAAGAAATGCCCGCCCGGCTGCACTTCGGCGATGGCGTCGAAGCCGATCGAATCCGTGTCGCCGGGAACAGCCGTGCACAGTTCGGCGATGGTCTGCAGCGCCTCGATGTCGGTGATCAGTTTTTCGAAGGAAACGGTCAGGCCTCCTTCCAGCCAGCCGGCCGCGTGGATGCACACGGTGGCGCCCGCAAGCACCGTGCCCCACAGCGAGAACTGCGTCTCATGCGCGGCCTGCACGTCGGAGATGTTGGCGGCACTGCCACCGCCGGAGCGCCAGGGCAGGCCGGTGAACCGCGCCAGCTGGCCGGCGCCGAGCGTCGCCTTGATGTGTTCCGGCGTGCCGAAGGCCGGAGCGCCGGACTTCATGTCGACATTGGAGGAGAAGCTGCCATAGACCACCGGCGCGCCCGCACGGCTGACCTGGGCCAGCGCCAGGCCCGCCAAAGCCTCCGCATGCTGCAGTGTCAGCGCGCCGGCAACAGTGATCGGCGCCATCGCGCCGGCAAGGCAGAACGGCGTGATGATCGACACCTGACCGGCCCGTGCGAAGTCGATGATGCCCTGTGCCATCGGGATGTCGAGCTGGCGCGGCGAGTTGCTGTTGATGACGGTGTAGCAGTGCACGTCCGAGAGGAAGGCGTCGTCGGAAAGGCCGCGCGCCAGGCGAAGCATCTCGAAACTGTCCTCGACCTGCGGCGTGCCGCGCGCATAGACGAAGGGCAGCTTGTCCGAAAGGGTCAGCTGCACGCGGTTGACGGCATAGTGGCGAAAGCGCGTCTCGACATCCTGCGCTTCGATGAACGGGCCCAGCATGTGCAGCACGTCGAAACTCTGCACGATGCGCACCAGCGCCTCGAAATCGGCGAGGTTGCCGGGGCGGCGGCCGCGCTCGATATCGGTCACGTTGGGCGCCCCGGAACCGGCCAGGAAGGACAGCGCACCGAGCTCGAGCACGAGGTCCCTGGAACGGTCGCCGCCAAGCGCACGGATCGACCGCGGCGCGGAGGCAAGCGCTGCCGCCACGATGTCGCGGCCGATGCGCACCATCTGCGTGTCGTCGTCGACGATGGCGCCGGCGCGCCGGTAAAGCGCGCGCGCCTCCGCCAGCAGCACCTTGATGCCGAGCTCTTCCAGCACGCGCAGCGCGGTTTCGTGGATGGCCGCGACCTGGTCGTCGGAGAACACCGGCTGCGGCAGGAACGGGTTGCGCAGGCTGCGGTAGTCGGGCCTGCGCTGGCTTGCCGCTTCGCCACCTTTGGCGCGGCGCCGCTCGCGGCGGCTTTCCCTGGCGACGTCGTCGATCATTGCGTTCCTCCAAGATCAGCAAGGCAAGATTGCCGTCTTTTCGGACGAAGCTTGTGCAGGAAAACGAAGGGATAGAGCGGAATCCCGACTATCTTGATTGCCGTGGCCGCTCCGGACCGGCCACGGCTTGTCCGTCGCGCGAGCTGGAGCGTTTCCGTTTTTTAGCGGCCGTGATCGCCGGCGCTGTTGCCGAACCGTGTCTTCCCGATTGCGGCGTTCAGCAGCATGGCCACGCGCCATGGCTTTTCGGCAAGAGTGATACGCCTGGGGACGGATGGATCGCTGGTCACCTGTTCGACCTGCGCCTTGCCGTCGAACTGACGGATTTCGACGACATTGGCCGGATCCAATTCGACGACGGTGCCGTCCGCTGCTTTCAGCTGCACCCGCGACATTGAGCTGGAGCCCTCGTTTGGTCGCTTTCAGGTTAGACTAGCCGCAACCGGTCGGGAAGCAAATCTGCCAGGCATGATGGCCAGGAGCAGGAAAAGACATCCCGCGAGGGGCCTGTTCCTGGTATGAGAATCTATTCCGCAAGGGAATGAGAGCACCGGAAAGCCTGCCCGGTCATAATTTCTTCTCAAGGAAGGCGGCGATCTCGCCTTCGAATTTCTCGTGCACTGCGGCGCGGTCGACTTGGGGCTCGTCGCTGCAGATCAGCGGCGCTTCCGCTGCCAGTTCCGACGGGCAGGGGTCGATGAAGACGAAGTGACGCCCGGGCACCACGCTCTCCTGCGGCGGGAAGGAAAGCCCCTTGGCCAGCGCCAGCGCGTTGTGCGACGCGTTCATGTAGGCATCGTCCTGCGGGCGGAGCAGGAAGATCGGCAGGCTGATTTCCTTGAGGCTCACCCGGTCGAAGACGATGCTGAGAGGATCCATCAGCACAAGCGCCTTCAGGCGAGGCTCTTCCGGCAACTCGGTCTTGCCAAGCTGGCGGATTGCATCCACCACGCTGTCCTTTGCCGGGCCGCAGGAGCCGATATCGTCCCGGCCGGTTCCCGAGCAGTAGGTCGAAGCGGCGCTCGCATCGAGGCGGGCGCCGGCAAGCGCGAGAGCGGTATAACCGCCGGCGGAATAGCCGATCATGCCGATGCGGGCCGCATCGACATGGGCAGCAAGGCGTTCGTCCTGCAAGGCAGCCTGCAGGGCTTCCATGGCCTGCCGGGGGCGCGCCGCGAAGATCTGCGCCTGCTTCTCGAACCGGGGCCGTGTTGCCGTGTCGCCGAGATGCGCGGGAGCGACCACGACAAAACCCCTGCGGGCAAGAGACCCCGCGAGCTGGCGATGCCCGAGCGGCGTGCCGCCGCTGCCGTGGGAAAACAGCACGACAGGAAACCGCCCCTGCGCGGCGATCGGTGCATCGCGGCTGGCATCGATCGTGAAGGGCCCAGCCTGCCAGGGTGTCTGCGGCGCATCGGTCGGATACCAGACCATCACGTCGAACGGACCGTCCGCGTCAGGAACCTGCAGCCGCAATATGCCCGCCTGGCGTTCCGTTGCCGCGGCGTTGGCGATCGGCGCAATCATCGTGATGAGCATCAGCGCGAGAAATCTCAGCGCGGATCGGCCAGCTGTTCTTGTCTTCATCGTCGGGATGCTCACTGTGCGCGAAGTTTGCCTCCGCATGTGCAGAGGTTTCGCGCCATGATCAAGACGATTGGGGCAAAATCAAAGAGGGGCCGGAGATTGGCCGAAAATCCCGGCCAGCCCCGCATTCCCCTTGCCGGCCCCTTGCCGGCCCCTTGCCGGCGGGACAGCGAGGGGCACCACCCTAAAATTTCACATTCAGATCAGCCCGCACGCCATGGTCGCTGGCCTTCGATCCGACCTGGCCGTGATAGGACAGTCCGAGCGTCGCCTGCGGTGCGATGGCGAAGTCGAGCCCGGCCTCGATGACGGCGGCGTCCCTGGCGATCGGCGCACCGGCGATGGTGAAGGCACTCGAGCCGGTGAAGGCCTGGCTGATGGCAGGTGTCACATCGCCATAGGCATGGCGCCAGCCGATCATGCCGCGAACCGTGGCCTTGGTGGAACCGACGTCGAAGTCGGTCGCGGCGCGCAGCCCGAGCGTCGTGAAGGTGCTGTCGTTGGAGCCGCCGTGGACGGTCAGCGCCGATGCGCCGCCTTGCTCGGTGAAGCCGTTGGTGTGGACGTTGACATAGGCGAGGTTGGCGAAGGGCTCGAAGGCGACGCTGCCGGCCTTGAGGCTGTACCCGAGTTCGCCGAAGACCTGCGTGGTGCCGGCGCGGTAGGAGCCGGTCAGGCCGTCGCTGAAGCCGGGGAAGGCGACCTGGCGGCTCGTATCGATCTCGCTCCATGTGTAGGCAAGGCCGGAGCGGAAGGAGAGGGCTCCCCACTGCGTGCCGCCATAGACGCCGAGATGGTAGTTGTCGCTCGAAGCCGATGACCTGCGATCATCGACCTTGAAGGACGAATGGCTGTAGCCGGCGAGCAAGCCGAGGCGGACGTCGTCGGTGATCAGGCCATCGACACCGGTGACGAAACCACCGGTCGAACGCGACAGCCTGGCGGCATTGCCGTCGCCGCCGAAGTGCCCCCACGAACCGAACACCGAGCCCCAGGCGCCGTAGCGCTCGGAAGCAATCGAAGCCGTGGTGATCTCTTTCGCATCGTCGCCATAGCCCATCAGCGGCAGGCCGCCGACGGTCTCGAAGGCCGAGCGCAGGCGATCGTTCACGGCATCGCGCACGAAGCGGCTGTCTTCGATGAGGCCCGTCACCGTTGAGGCATGGACCTCACCCGACAGGCTGTCGAAGGCGGCGCGGGCTTCGTCGGCCGACAGCACCAGCAGTGTGTTGTAGAGCGCCAGCGGCGCACCGCTCTGCTGCAGCGTGTCCAGCGCACCCGCTGTCTGCTTTTGGTTGTCGGTGTTGGCAACCTTGATGAAACCCGGCGGGGTGCCCGGCCCTTTCGGCTTCAGCGCGATCTTCAGATCGACCGCATTGGTACTCTGCAACAACGTTACGTCGAGGAAGGCGGAGCGCGCCAGCACGGATGGATCGAAGCTGCCGGTGATACCACCGCCAGCCGTCAGGATCGTGTAGGTCTGGCTGTCCTGATAGCTGGTTTCGGGATCCAGCGCGGTCACGCCGACCTTGCCGCCGGAAAGCGTCGCCTTGCCGGTTGCGGCGATGCGGTCGCTGCTGCCATTGCCGCCGATTTCGACCTCGTAGGTCGATCCCGTGGCAAACGCCACATCGCCCGCGACATTCAGCGTGCCGATCGAATTGCCCGGCGCAACCGTGGCGCCGTTCTCCACCACGAGACCGCCCAGCGTGCCGATGCCGCCGAGCGATGCGCCCGGTTTCACCGTCGCCGTGCTGGCCAGGCTGGCACCAGGGTGGGAACTGTCGCCGACGGTCAGCTTGCCGCCATAGACGGTCGTTGCACCCGTATAGGTGTTGGCGCCGTTCAGCACGAGCGTGCCGGTGTTGTATTTCGAGACGCTGCCCGAGCCGCTGATCGGCGCGTCGAGCGTGACGCTGTCGGTGAAATTGGCCTGGATCCTGCCGTTGTTGCTGATGGAAGGAGCAACCAGCGAACCCGACAGGCCACCGATGCCGATCGAGAACATCGAGCCTTCTTCGATGACGACGGGTTGCGATGCCACGACAGAGCCGCCATTGGCCACGAACAGCTGGCCGGGCAGGGAGTTGCCGCAGACACAGGGCGGCAGCCCTATGATCAGCGTGCTGGTCACGAGCTTCGATCCTGCACCGGTGACGATGACCTCCGAAGGACCCAGTCCCGTCGACGTCGGGTCCGCGGCGATCACCGTGGTGTCGCCAACACTGACGACACCGCCCTTGGTCACCGTGAGCATGCCCGTACCGCCGCCGAGCATGTTGCCGACGCCGAGGAAGGTCGCGATGTTCCAGGTCGAACCCAGCCCGCTGACCACGGCACGCGCGGCGTCGAACGGATTTTCGATGACGGCTCCGAACAGGCTGTCGACCACCGCGCCGTTCTGGATCGTCAGCACGGCCGCATTCGCCATCGAACCGACGAAGGTCAACTGGGCAACGCTTGCCTTGGTGCCGGCCCCGTCGACAAGCATGACGCCGCCGACAAGCAGGTTGTCGGTCGTCAGCTTCGCGCCGCCAAGCATGTTGAGCGACCCGTCGGCTCCAACGCCCGGCAGTGGGCTGACGCCAAAGGTTGAGCCGGCAACGTCGACCGACGCCCCCGGGCCGAACAGCGTGAGGGTTCCGTCGGGGCTGACATAGAGGTCGCCGCCGATGCTGCTGGCGCCGCGCAGGGTCAGGCTGCCCTGGTCCAGCTCCAGCGATCCCGCGCCGGTGATCTGCCCGCTGAAGTCACTGGCGACGGGGCCGTTATACCCCAGGTAGAGAACGGTGGAATCATCCGCCGTGCCGATGGTCACGACGCCGCCATGTCCGGATGGGCCGTCGAACAGGCCCTTGATATCGGCTTCGACCCCGTCGGTAAGCTCAAGGGTTCCGCCCTGGTCGAGATAGACCACGGAATCGGCGGAGAGCGCGGTGTTGACGCCGGCCACCAGCGTGCCGCCCTCGATGACCGTGTCGCCGCTGTAGGTGTTGGTGCCGTTCAGGATCGTCGTGCCCGCGGCCTGATAGACGCTTCCCAGGCCGGTGATGTCGGGTTTGAAGGTGTAGCCGCCATCGGTGTGGTTGAAGACGAGCCGGCTCGTGCCGGCGTTGAGGGCAACCGAACTCGCCAGCAGCTGGCCTGCGGCGGAGGCTGGCGCGCCATAGGCTGCACCGATGTTGACCGTGCCGGCGGCACCGCCCGCAAACAGCCCCGCATTGACGGTGCCAAGGCCTCCACCAACGTTCAGGGCACCGCTGTCGCTGATGGTCAGCGCACCTTCGAAGAAATGGCCGACGTAGAAATTCGCGCCGCTGCTCGCCCATTCCGAACCGCTGCCGGAGATGGAGACAGAGCTTGCCCCGCCCGCTCCGATGATGCCGCTGTTGCTGCTGCTCACCTTGGCGCCGTTTTCGATCAGCATCGTGCCGGAGCCGCTGTCACCGACGACGATCTGGCCGCCGGTTGTCCAGCTCGCCCCGTCGGTCACCACCACCGCGGCGCCATTCGAAATGTAGCCGGCGCCCGCCGTGGAGCTGCCGCCGAGCTTGCCGCCGCTCTCGATGCGCAGCGTGCCGTCATTGACGTAGACGGTCCCGAGGAAGCCGGTCGTGGCGGTGATGCCGCTGCTGTCGCCGGTCAGCACCAGCGTGCCGGCGCCTTGCTTGATGAAGGCGGCACCGCCACCGCCGGCGATCAGGCCCGACAGCGTCAGCGTGGTGCCCACATCGGTTTCGAGGCGGCCACCGAAATTCTCGAAGCTGATCGTGCGCGCGCTGCTGAAGGATGCGGTCGTTCGCAGCGTCGAGTTTGCCATCGTTCCTGTCGCGGGCACATAGGCAGAGGCGCTGGCGATGGCGACATTGCCGGACACGTCACCCAGATTGCCATCGCTCGAGATGGCAAGGACGCCGTCCGTGATTTTCGTGCCGCCGCTGTATGTGTTCACGCCGGCGAGAAAAAGGGTGCCGCCAGCGGCCTTCTCGAACGTCCCGTTTCCGCTAACCGCGCCGGAAAGCACGAAATCGTCGTGTAAGTTGGTGTCGAACTTGACGATCCCCGGACCGTTCAGGACAACATCGTTTGCCAGGGTGATGCCGACGTTGTCGACCCGCAGCGTCGTCCCGGCATCCAGCGTCACGATACCGGTGCCGAGTGCTCCGTTGGACGCGCTCATGCCGACCGTTGCACCGCCGCTCGCAAAGAACCCGCCCGAGAAATTGTTGGCTCCGTTGGCGAACGTGTTGTTTCCACCAACCTGATTGATCGCGATCGCGCCATTCGTCTCATTGATCAGGCCGAAATAAATGTCGTTGCCGCCTGTGCTGGTCAGGCTAGCCGCTGCGGCATTGGTGTTTGCAACGCCGTCGCTTCCGTTCAGGAATGCCTGGCCGCCAAAATAAACCCCTGACGGCAGCGTGACGTTGCCGCCATTCAAATCCAGATCCGCGGCCCAGCCCGGCACCGGCAATGCGATGAAGATCGCACTTCCGCACAGCAGCCGGACAATGCCTGGCAGCCGTTTCTGGCGCCATGTCTTCAGTGAATACGTCATCCCCACCCCACGCAAAACGACGGATGGCCGAAACCGCCAGCAATGGGCTCCGGCACCGTTTGACGAAAGGGTTCAAACTGATTTGAAAGATTATCCCCTGGACTTCGTCCCGGAATATCTCGGTTCCCCCAAGGGATCTGTCCCCAGCTCGTCCCCACTCGCCAGCTCGATTTCAGCCATATTCCTTCAAAATGGTCAATCTGCCATCGTGAGTTCAGGCCGAGAATAACATCGTAGAAGCACAGAAATCAGCCCAGGTGAACCGAGGTGGATTCTGATCTGGCTCACTTATACTGCCCCGTCTACTATCAGAACTTGACGCTGAGATCCGCTCGCACGCCATGGTCGCTGGCCTTCGATCCGACCTGGCCGTGATAGGACAGTCCGAGCGTCGCCTGCGGTGCGATGGCGAAGTCGAGCCCGGCCTCGATGACGGCGGCGTCCCTGGCGATCGGCGCACCAGCGATGGTGAAGGCGCTTGAGCCGGTGAAGGCCTGGCTGATGGTTGGTGTCACATCGCCATAGGCATGGCGCCAGCCGATCATGCCGCGAACTGTGGCCTTGGTGGAGCCGATGTCGAAGTCGGTCGAAGCACGGATGCCGAGCGTCGTGAAGGTGCTGTCGTTGGAGCCGCCGTGGACGGTCAGCGCCGATGCTCCGCCTTGCTCGGTGAAGCCGTTGGTGTGGACGTTGACATAGGCGAGGTTGGCGAAGGGCTCGAAGGCGACGCTGCCGGCCTTGAGGCTGTACCCGAGTTCGCCGAAGACCTGCGTGGTGCCGGCGCGGTAGGAGCCGGTCAGGCCGTCGCTGAAGCCGGGGAAGGCGACCTGGCGGCTCGTATCGATCTCGCTCCATGTGTAGGCAAGGCCGGAGCGGAAGGAGAGGGCTCCCCACTGCGTGCCGCCATAGACGCCGAGATGGTAGTTGTCGCTCGAAGCCGATGACCTGCGATCATCGACCCTGAAGGACGAATGGCTGTAGCCGGCGAGCAAGCCGAGGCGGACGTCGTCGGTGATCAGGCCATCGACACCGGTGACGAAACCGCCGGTCGAACGCGACAGCCTGGCGGCATTGCCGTCGCCGCCGAAGTGCCCCCACGAACCGAACACCGAGCCCCAGGCGCCGTAGCGCTCGGAAGCAATCGAAGCCGTGGTGATCTCTTTCGCATCGTCGCCATAGCCCATCAGCGGCAGGCCGCCGACGGTCTCGAAGGCCGAGCGCAGGCGATCGTTCACGGCATCGCGCACGAAGCGGCTGTCTTCGATGAGGCCCGTCACCGTCGAGGCATGGACCTCACCCGACAGGCTGTCGAAGGCGGCGCGGGCTTCATCGGCGGACAGCACCAGCAGTGTGTTGTAGAGCGCCAGCGGCGCACCGCTCTGCTGCAGCGTGTCCAGCGCACCCGCCGTCTGCTTTTGGTTGTCGGTGTTGGCGACCTTTCCGAACACCGGCTTGCCACCCGGCGCGTCTGCTTTCAGCGCGATCTTCAGGTCGACCGCATTGGCCTTCTGGACGAGCGTCGCATCGAGGAAGGCGGAGCGCGCCAGCACGGCAGGGTCGAAACCACCGATGATGCCGCCGCCGGCCGTCAGGATCGTGTAGGTCTGGCCTTCCTGATAGCTGGTCTTCGCATCGAGTGCCGTCACCGCGACCTTGCCGCCGCCGAGCGTCGCCTTGCCGGTGGCGGCGATGCGGTCGCTGCTACCGTTGCCGGCGATCTCGACCTCATAGGTCGAGCCGGCAGCCAGAGCCACATCTCCGGCGATGTTCAGCGTGCCGATCGAGTTGCCGGGAGCGATGGTGCCTGCAATCGTGACAACGCCGATGGTGCCGCTGCCTTGCAGGCGGCCGCCGGCCAGCACATTGACCGCGCCGCCGAGCTTGCCGTCGACGGAAAGAATGCCGTTCTCGACAAATGTCGAACCGCTGAAGCCCGAGCTGTCGCCGCTCAGCTTGAGCATGCCGGAACCGGTCTGGCGGATATTGCCGTTGCCGGAGATCACATTGGCAAAGGAAGCCGTGTCGCTGCGGTTGAAGGCCAGCGTGCCGTTGTTGACGATCGTGCCGGCAACCGAGCCCGAGGTGCCGCCATTGCCGATCTGCAGGATGCCGCCCTTGATCGTGGTGGAGCCGGTATAGCTGTTTGCGCCCGCCAGGATCAACGTGCCGGCGCCGGTCTTGACCAGCGAGGCGCCGACGCCACCGGCAACGCCGGCATCCTGCAGGATGCCGTCGATGCGCTCACTGCCGCCAAGCCCGCCGAGCGTCAGCGTCTTTGAACCCATCAGCACATTGCCGGCGCCCGAAAGCGCGCCGATCGCTATGCCGCTCGTCACCCGCGACAGGTCGACGATGCCGCCGGCATTGTTGGTGATCGTCGCACCCGAAGCATCGGCATCGGTCCTCAAAAGGACGCGCCCGCCATTGTTGTTGATGATGCTGGATGAGCCGGCGCTGGTCGTGTTGCGGAATACGACATAGCCACCATTGTTGATGATGGTGGCATTTCCCGCGGTGGAGTTGTCGAAGAAGTCGACCGCGCCGCCTGCCGCATTGGTGATCTGCGCATGTCCGGCCGAGCTGTCGTCCACGAAATTGCTGCTGGCATCCTTGTGGTTGAGGATCGTGGCCTGGCCGGCATCGCTGCTGTGCCAGAAATCCACCGTGCCTGAATTGTCGAATTGCGCGGCCGCGGCTGTCGAATTGCCGTGGAAGCCGACGCCGCCTCCGCTGCCGATGACGATCTGGGCATGGTCGGCGCTGCTGCCATCCTTGAACAGGATGTTGCCGCCATTGACACCGATGCCGGGGCTGGCGGCCGTGGTCAGGTGCAGCGATCCGGCACTTGTTCCGGTCTCGAAGTCGAGCGCGCTGTTGGTGCCGATCTGGACCGGCCCGCTGCCCATGCGCCCGTGACGGTCACCGACACGAGGCCCCGGCTGATGACGGTGCCGCCGCTGTAGCCGTTGATGCCCGACAGCACCAGCGTGCCTTCGCCCAGCTTGGTGAGGCCGCCGCTTCCGTTCAGCGATTGCGAAACCGTGAAGGTGTTGAAGACGCTCTCGATGTCGAAGCCGCCACCGGCCGCGCCCCAGGTGATCGCGCGGGTGGTGCCGGTGAAGGTCTTTCCCGTCACCTGCAGGATGCCGCCATTGAAGATCAGCCCGCCGCCGATGCCGAGATTGTCGTCCGATGCCACCGACAGCGTGCCGCCAAGCAGCGCGGTGTCGCCCGTGTAGGTGTTCGCCGCCGTCAGCACCAGCGTGCCGTTGCCGGTCTTGGCGAAACCGGTGGCAGTGCCGTCGACGAGCGTGCTGTCGATCATGGTTGTGACGCCGTCATCGACAAAGATTGTGCTGGCCGAGCCCGATGCCGGGTTGAAGGCCAGGTTGCCGCTGTTGATATGGTATGCGTCGGTCAGGAACCGCAGCGTGTCGAAACTCTGTGTGCCGACGACGCTGATCGTGCCGAAGGCGCCCTGGAACACGCCGGTCCAGCCCAGCCAGGGCTGGCTCATTGTCCCGTCGGCGTTTGTCCAGTTCGTGCTGCCATTTGCCCAGTTGCCGGAACCGCCGTCGACGACGCCGTTGGGCGTGGTGTTGCCGCCATCCCAGTACTGCATGGTCTGGCTGGCGCCGGCAGGCGGCGTGGAGACCAGCGCCAGAGCGGTCGATGCCCAGAGCACCAGTCTCCACCGGTGAGACAACCCCAATTTAACGCCCACTGTCTGCACCCTTTACCCCCTTTTCGGTGGCTCGCGCAGCACGCCCGCAAGCCATCAGACCGTCGAAGCCCCCTCATCGACAGCCATCCCATCTGAACTCACGGATGCTTTGATCCGGCAAGCTCAGGATTCTGAAATTTTTCTGAAATTTGCTGATTTGCGCCGGCGATCGGCTGGAGGTTCGCCCTCGATGCATGCGGGGCGCGAGAGCCCACGGCCAGCCTGGCCATGTCAGAACCTTGCCCCGGCCTGCAACCGGAATTGCTGCGGACCGATGCCATTGCGCCCGTCGACGGTGAAACCGTAATCGGCCCCCAGCCTCCAGTCTGGGCCGAACTGCATGTCGGCACCGAGCGTGACCGTCGCATGGTCGCGTGCGCTGCCGGCGTTTGTCAGAAGATAGGACGGGCTGCCGGTCAGGTTCGCATAGGACAAGGCGAGGCTGCTGGCGCTGGCGAAGTCGTGCCCGTATTCCAGCCGCAGCTTCGGCGTGAACACGCCCCAGTCTGTCGGGATCGCATAGCCGAGCCGCAGCCCGACAAGGCCGGTGAAGGTGTCGATGTCCTGGTCACCGTAGCGGATCGCCGACCACGCGGCGCTGTTTTCGCTGAAGGCGTCGAGGCTGCTGCGCGAGGCGCTCATACGCAGATAGGGCGAGATGAACACGCCGTTGACCGTCGTCTCATAGCCGGTGGTCAGCGATGCGAAGATCTGCCGGCCATCGCGCGATCCGTCGAAGAGATTGCCCGTCAGCGCATCGAACCGCTTCGAATCGAAACGCAGCCAGCCATAACCGGCGACGCCGTCGAGGAAGACGCCGCCCGAGGGGTGGTAGCTGCCATAGACCGCGGCACTGTAGGCAAGGCCGTTCGTGCGTGTGCCATCGTCGCCGATGAAGCTGCGGTCGGAGCCTAAGCTGATGCCGAGCCCGGCGGCGAAGCGCTCGCTGAAACGATAATCCATGCCGGCGCTCAGGCCGAAGGTGGTGAAGTCGAAATTCCTGCCGCTGTCAGTGAAATCCGTCGATCCGAAATTGACCGAGCCGCCGGTCCAGAAGGCCAGCGCGCCGTCGGCGAAGGGCGAGCAGTTGTCCGGCGCCTTGCGGGCCGTGTCCTTGTCGAGGCCCAAGGCTCCGACCTGGTCCGCCGTTCCCGCTGCCTGCGCATCCTGTCCTGGCTCTTTGCCCGATCGGCTGTCGTTCAGGCCGACACCCCAGCGGTTGGCGAGGCAGCCGCCGCCATGCAGCTGTTCGAGATGGCTGTTGAGATTGTCGAGCGCCATCGCTGCGAAACGCTTTGCCGCTTCCGCCTCGGCATTGGCGACGCCGGCGATATCGCTGTCCCTGGTCGGATCGGGCAGGGCGGCGACGCTGAAGGAGATGGTCGCTGGCGCCGAGGTGGCATAGCGGTTGGACAGCGTGTAGGTCGCGACCGCCGTGCCGGAGAAGGTCGGCGAGGGCGTGAATTTCAGCTTGTAGTGGCCGGCCGCCACCAGCGAAGCCATCATTGCGCCGTCGGCATCGGCGGTGTCGCCGAGGATGATGGTGGCGGTTCCGGCCGAAGCCGGTGTCAGCGCTATCAGCCTTGCGTCGGTGAATGGACCGCCGGTGGCGCCTGCCGTCAGGTCCACCGTGGTGTTGCTGCCGGCGACGACCGAGGCATTGATGGACGGTGCGCTGATCGCCGGCGCCGCCACGGTAAGCCCATAGCTTGCCGCACCGGCAAAGCCGATACTGTCCCTGGCCGTCACGGTGATGTTGCTGGTGCCGATGTCGGTCGGCGTTCCGCTGATCGTGCCGCTGGCTTCATCGAAACTCAGCCCGGCAGGCAGCGTTCCCGTGATCGCATAGCTGTAGGGGCCGGTTCCATTCGTAGCGGTGATCACGCTCTTATAGGCCGCGCCTGCTGTTGCCTGCGGCAGGGCGCCGGCGCCCGGCGTGAAGACCAGGGGCGACCGCGGCTGCATGGTGATCGTCACCGTGGCCGGCGCCGACATGCCGCCTGGGCCTATCGCTGCATAGGTGAAGCTGTCCGTGCCGTCGAAAAAGGCTGCGGAAGGCGTATAGGTCACGACCATGGCTGAAAGAATGAAGGTGCCACGGGTCGGTGGTTGCGCCATCGATATTGAAGTGACGGCGCCGCTGAGCGAGGTCGTGAAGTCGATCGCTGTGGTCGTCGCGTAGGATATCGACACGGCCTTGTCTGCTGCGACTGGAGCCGCTTGGCCAATGACCATCGAATAGGGTTGCGAACGGCTGAAGCTTAGGTGGTCGGTCGCGGTGATGGTGAAGTTTCCCGACCCGCTTGCCGTTGGTGTACCGCTCAGCACTCCGGATGGTGAAAGGATCAGCCCAGCTGGCAACATGCCTGATGTGACAGCATAGCTGTAGGGTGACGTTCCGCCGGAAGCGGAAACGGTGGTGGAATATGCGGTACCGACCCGACCGTTGGGCAGGGTTGCAGGCACGACGGTGATGGTTGGCGCGTCGACGGTAAGGCTGAATTGCCTGGAATCGGTCTGCGTCGCCTGGTCGGTGGCCTGTATCGTGAAGCCGAAGGTGCCGCTGACCCGCGGCACGCCGGAGATCGTGCCCGTCGCAGGATTCAGAGACAATCCGGTCGGCAGGCTGTTGGCGGTTATCGAAAAGACATAAGGCGGTGCGCCGTCGCTGGCGTTGATGCGCTGGCTGTAGAAAGTCCCGCCCGTTGCCGGCGGCAGCGACGGCGTTGTGATCGAGACGGCGCCGCCCGGTATTTTGATCTGGAAAGCAAGGGTCACCGCTGGTGCGGGTAAAAAGGCCGCATCGCCAGGCTGATTCGCTTCGATGCTGCAGGTACCCGGAGCCTTGGCGAAGACCTGGTTGCCGTTTCTGATCTCGCAGGTGTTGGGTGTGCTGGACTGGAACGTGACGGGCAGGCCGGAAGTCGCCGTGGCGTTCAGTGGGGTCGTGGTGCCGAAGTTCACATTACCCGGATCCGTAAAGGTGATCGTCTGCGGTGTCGCGGCAACCGCATGCGTTCCCGGTGCCAGGAACCAGACAAGCATCGCAATGAAGACAAGCGCCTTCACAAACGCTGATGGGATTTTCGAAAACCGCGCCAAGAAATTTCCCCAGACGCCCGCGATGCATCCGCGGTGCATTGTGTTGAAAGAAAACGGAGATTCGTGCGCGAGCGCATTCAGCTTAGGCACTCGGGCTGAAGGGTAAATACGGCATATGCCGTATATCGGTGCGGACCGTGGCAGGGCTGTTCGAACACATCATGACCGCGCGCCGGCTGCTGGATGCGAGAGGCGCCGCAATCGAAACGCCTGCGTGCCTTGGCGCGCCGCGTTCCGGTGCCACCACACTTCCCGCCCTGCACCATCGTTCGTTCCCCAAAAGTCGCCTGCGCGCCGCCTCTTCGCCCGGAGGTACGGGCATGGCGGCGGACCAGTGCCGCCATGCCTTCGCATGCCCCCCATCGGGCTGTCCGCCTGCGCCCCGCAGGAGGCCAGGCCGAACGGAGCAGGTTTCGACCGGCGTTTTGCATCCGTCAATTGCTTCACGGACCAACGGACATCTGGTAAGGACGAACGGAAAGAAGTGCCAACAATGCGCTACCCGTGATGCGGTTTTGTCACAGGCAGGGCCTGGTCGGTGGAGGGGTCGTGTCCGGGCATAAGCGCTATCGAAGCCGCTCGATCAGGGACATCTCGGGCGACATTGCGCTCGACTGCGTCAGCCTTGCGGCGGTCAGCCTCATCGCGCTTCCGGGCGACGCGGCGATCTCGCGGGTGCTTGCCGATCTCGGCGGCAGGTTGCACGCCGACCGTGCCTGGATGTTCGAATACGACACCGATCTCGCACGCTTCCGCAACACGCACGAATGGTGCGCGCGCGGCATCCGTTCGCATGTCGAGGACCTCCAGGATGCGCCGGTGTCGATGATCGGCTGGCTGCAGCGCTCCCTGCTCGCCGGCAAGGCGGTGATGATCGATGACGTCTCGACCTTGCCGCCTGCGGCATCGGCGCTGCGCCGCGAGATGCTGCGTCAGCTGGACAGGAGCGTGCTCAGCGTCCCGGTGTTTCACGGCGGCAGGCTCCGTGCCTGCATCGGCTTCGACACTGTGCGTGAATTGCGGGAATGGAGCGATGCCGAGGCGGCAATCCTGGCGGTGTGCGGGCGCATGATTGCCGAGGCGCGCTACGGCGCGCCGGATGTTCGCCGTCTCGCCCGGCAGGACAGTGCTCCGCTCGTCTATATCGGCCATGGCGGCACGATCCGGGGCATCCCCTTCGACCAGATCGTCGGGATACGCTCGCAGCGCAACGACACCATGGTCTGGCTCGACGACGGTTCGGTCATTGTCGACCGGCGTCCGCTCGCCGCCTGGCGTGACCTGCTGCCGCAGGCGAGGTTTCCATCGATCCACCGCACCGCGATCGTCAACCTCAACCATGTTTCAGGCCTCGACAAGCACGCCGGCGCCGGCTTCCACTGGCAGGTTCGGCTCCGCATCGTCGAGGACGACTGGCCCGTCTCGCGCCAGCATCGCAAGACGGTGGTGGAACGGCTGGGGCTCTGACGGTCTCGACGTTGGGAGGAAACCCGCTCCGGCGAACCGGAGCGGGGCGTGTCTCTCTCAGAACCTCACATTCAGATCGGCCCTGACACCATGATCGCGCGTCTTGGTGCCGAGCTGTCCCCGATAGGACAGTCCGAGCGTTGCTCGTGGCGTCATGGCGAAATCGAGCCCGGCTTCGAGGGTCGCGGCATCCCTGGCGACAGGCGCGCCGGCGATCGAGAACACGCTGCTGCCGGCGAAGGCCTGGGCGACCGTCGGCGTGACATCGCCGAGGCCATGCCGCCAGCCGATCATGCCACGCATCGTCGCCCTCGTCGGACCGATCTCGAAATCGGTCGCTGCGCGGATGCCGAGCGTGGTGAAGGTAACCGCGTTGGAACTGCCATGGACAGTCAATGCCGCAGCGCCTCCCGTCTCGGTGAAGCCATTGGTGTGCACGTTGACATAGGCGAGGCTGGCGAAGGGTTCGAAAGCAAAGTCGCCTGCCTTCATGCCATAGCCGAATTCGCCGAAGAGCTGCAGTGTGCTGGCGCGGCCGTTGCCGCTCAGGGTATCGCTGAAACCGGGAAACGATACCTGCCGGCTGGAATCGACATCGCTCCATGTGTAGGCGAGGCCGGAGCGGAAGGAGAGCGAGCCCCATTCCCTGCCGCCATAGAGACCGAGATGGTAGCTGTCGCCAGAGGACGAAGACCGCCTGTCATCGACCTCGAGCGAGGAATGGCTGTAGCCGGCAAGGAAGCCGAGTCGCCAGTCATGGGCCACCAGCCCGTCCGTGCCGGTGACGAAGCCGCGGATGCTGCGTGAGGTTTCGGCTGCATTGCCGTCGCCGCCGGTATTGCCCCAGGAACCGAAGACCGAGGCCCAGGCGCCGTTGTCGCGCGGTCGTTCGGTGGGAACCAGCGCCGTCGTGGCCTTTTCCTCGCCGTAGCCCAGCAAAGGCAACGGCTCGCTGGTCCGGGTGGCAGCGCGCAGCCGGTCGTTCATGGCATCGCGCACGAAGCGGCTGTCTTCCAGCAGCGCTGTCACCGTCGAGGCGTTGACCTCGCCGGACAGGCCGTCGAAGGTGGCGCGGATCACCGCCCTGTCGTCCGGTAAAAGGGCGACGGCATCATAGAGCGGATTGATGGCGGCGACGCCGATGCTTTCCAGTGCTTTTGCGGTGGCGATCTGGTTGCCGCTCGTCGCCTTCGAGGCGAAGGCGCTGTCGTTGCGCATCAGGCTGAGGGTGACGTCGCCTTTGCCGTAGCCGAGCACCGGTGTCAGGAAGGCGAAGTCCGACGAGACGGTGTCGAATTTTCCCGCCACGCCGCCCTTGGCTGACAGGATCGTGTAGGTGGAGCGCAGCCTGTATTTGCCGCTGGCGCCGACATGCGCCACCGAGCCGCCCTTGATGGTGGCGTTGCCGGTCACATCGACCTGGTCGGATGCCTGGCCGTCCGGATCGACCTCCACCGTGAAGCGTGATCCCTTGTCGAGGACGAGGTTGCCGTTGACGGTCAGCGTGCCGATCGAGTTGCCCGGCGACAGCGTGCCGCCGGAAGCGATCGTCACCGTCGCGCCAGGGCCCGAGCCGACGGTGCCATGGCCGCCAAGCGTGCCTTGCACCGTCATCGAGCCGCCGAGCACGGCATTGCGATGGCTGGTGTCGGAGCCGACGATCAGCATTCCGGAGGCCACCCGGGTGGTGCCGGTGAAGGCGGCGCTGTTGCCATCATGGACCAGCGCGCCGGTCCCGGTCTTGACGAGGGCGCCGCTGCCGGACACCACGCCGCCATAAGAGGCATTCGCCGACTGGTCGAAGGTGAGCGAGCCGCCGGCGTCGATTGTGGCATTGCCGCCGAACCGTTCCGCTGCCGCGACGAGATTGCCCGCCTCGATCGTCCAGTCGAGCGCCGACAGGCCGCCAAGGGTGAGCGTGCCGGAGCCGCGCTTGACCATGGCGCCGGCGGTGCCGTTCAGCGCCGCGATCTGCCCGGCGAAACGGCCGTCGCCGGTCTGGTCGAAGACGGTGGTGGCGGCGTTGAACAGGTTGCCGGAGATCGAGGTGGCGTTGCCGACCAGCGTTCCGGCTTCGACAGCGCTGTTGCCATAAAGGTTGTTTGCATTGTCGAGCCGCAATGTGCCGGCGCCTGATTTGATCAGATTGCCGTTGCCGACGATTTCGCCCGTCAGGCCGAGCGAAGTTCCTTCCGCCGTGTTGAACCGGCCGTCCTGGATCAGCAACACCGGACGGGCGCTGTCGAAACCGGCGACGGTGGCCAGCTGGCCGCCATAGAAGATCAGGATGCCGGAGCCGGCGCCGAGATTGGCGTCGGAAGAGACCTGCAGCGTGCCGCCGGTGATGGCGGTGCCGCCGCTGTAGCTGTTGTTGCCGGTCAGGATCGTCGTGCCGGGGCCGTTCTGGTAGACGACGCCGCTGCCGGAAATGACGCCGGCAAAGGTGAAGCTGTCGCCGCGGCTGAAGGCGAACGCGCCGTTGTTCAAGACATCGCCGGCGATCGAGCCGGAGTTGCCGCCATTGCCCAGCTGCAGCAGGCCGCCCGAGATCGTCGTGCCGCCGGTGTAGGTGTTGGCGCCGCTGAGCAGCAGCCCGCCACCCGCGAGTTTGAGGCCCAGCTTGCCGCCGCCCGAGCCATCCTGGATTACCCCGGCAAAAGTCGAGGGCAGGCCGAGTTTCGAGGTGTCGACCGTGAGCAGGGCGTCGCTCGCACCGCCATTGGTGATGATGCCCGAGCCCGCGAAGGCGCTGTTGATGCCGCCGACCGCGGTGCTGTGGCCGTTCAGTTTCAGCGTGCCGCCCGGGCCACCCTGGCTGTTGTCGAAGGCGATGGTGGCGCCGGTCGTCAGCGCCTGTTCGGCCAGCACGTTCAGGATGCTGGAACCGCTGAGATATTGCAGGCCGCCGCTGATGGCGCCGGCGGCGGAAGCATTCAGCGTGCCGTTGTCGAACAGGGTTCTCTGGCCACCGCTGATGGCATTGGTTGCGGAGGCGTTGATCGTGCCGGTGCCGGTGACATATTGCTCGCCGCCGCTGATGGCGTTCTGGGCCGAGGCGTTGAGGGTGCTGTTTTCGTTGATGAACTGCTGGCCGCCGCTGATGGCGTTTGCGACCGAAGCCTCGAGGCGGCTGGTGCCGTAGAACCATTGCAGGCCACCACCGAGTGCGCCGGCGGCGGTGGCGTTGAGCACGTTGTTGTTGCGGAAATACTGCGTTCCGCCACTGATGGCATTCGCGGTGGAGGCATTGAGCGTGCTGGTTTCGTAGAACCATTGCTCTCCGCCGGTGATGGCATTGGCGGCCGAAAGATTGAGTGTGCTCTGGTGCCGGAAGAACTGCTTGCCACCGCTGACCGCTTCAGCCGTGGAGACATTCAGCCTGCTGTCGTTTTCAAACACCCAGTCCGGCGAGTTTTTGTTGAAGAAGTCTTTCGTGTTTGCTTCCAGCGCCGTGGTGCCGGTGCACGGGCTCAATGTGCATGCCGCCTGAGCCCAGGCGGCATTCTCGACAAGAAGGCCGGAGCTGAACAGCCCGGCACACCAGAAACCAAATAGAACCTTTCCATGTTTCGTTTGTAATTGAGGTTTCGAAGTTATTCCAAATGGGTCATGCGAAGATCGAGGACAGGCCATTTCGAATCACCTTTCCTCCCCAGTCGGAAGAGAGGTTATTTTTTGAATATACGAGAGTTCAATCAGGAAATATTACGAGTGGATATTTATGTTATTCTAAAGTCGAATGACGGATTCTCGATTCATGAAAGATGATCAGTAAATCATATTTTCGACTCAACGGGATGGCGTCATTTGCTCACTCGCCTGCGCATGCGGAGCGGGACAGCAAGGAATGTTGTTGATGAAGAGGCCGGGATGGTCGCGGGCTACGGTTGAACGCCCAGGGTTCCTGCAATAGGAATTGCCCGCATGGATGAGATGTCGCCGCTGCAGCGCGCCGTTGAGCGGTGCTACGAGGTGTTTGCCGTTTATCCCAGGCCCAGGCTGCTGGACGCTTCGCCGTTGCGGGATCGGGACCTCATGAAGCCTCTGCTTTCATTGCCGCTGCGCGAGCTGAGTGATGAACAGATCGGGCCCTATGCGGGGTATGCCCTGACCACTGTTGGCGGTGTCGACGACTATCGCTATTTCCTGCCCCGCATTCTCCATCTGGCCACCCAGGCACAAGGCTGGCCGGGCCTTGATCCCTCCCTGATCGGCGAAAAGCTGAAGCGGGCCGGATGGCTGGATTGGCCGGCCGATGAGCAGGCGGCAATCCGGCATCTGTTCGAGGAAGCCTGGCAGCGTGCGCTCCGCCGGCATCCGGACGAAGAGAATGCCGAGGACTGGCTCTGTGGCATGGTGGGTCTGGACTTCGGGGTGGTTGCCGCACTGGAGGCGCTCGACGACCCGCACGCCGGCAACTCCGCCCTGCAGCTTGCGGGCATCGTTCGAAGCTCGGTTTCTGAGCTCGATGGCAGCAAAAGCCGCTTCTGGGGCGATATGAGCGATGACAATCGAGCCGTGATCCGGACATGGCTGCTCGATCGGTGCGGCGAAAGACTCCATCGCGCGCTCGGCAGCGTTTCAGAGGCCGACCTCTGGCACATAGAACAGGCGCTTCAGGTTTTGGAGCGGCAACGGGGTTGAATCGCGGTCAGCAAGATCTGGGCCGCTAACTTCCGCATCGGCAGGGTGTCGGGGTCTAGTCGCCGCCACCACCGCCATCGCTGGTGTCCCATGGGCCGCCGCCATTGCTGGAGTCGGGCTGGATCGTATTCGGGAACCGCTTTTTCCGATTGCGCCACAAGGAAACGAGGATCACGAAAAGCAAGATGACGCCCAGGAAAAGGGATACATCGTAGGTGGTCATGCCTTCCACGGCATCCTCGTTTCTGGCGAAAGCACTGGCAATGATGGAGAAAATCCCGTCATTGTAGACCTGTTCCGATTGCTGCCGGATGCCGGGCTCATCCGGCGTGGGCCAACCGCCGGCGAGACCGCATGGATTTCTTCAATATCCCGAAACTGATCGAGCAGGGCGTCTACGACGTCATGATGTGGATCCTGTTCTTTCCGCTGACCGTGCTGCGCATGATCGTCAGCCCGCGGCGGACCTTGCGCTACGTCCGCGAGCAGGCGGCGCTGGATCCGGACACGGCATTCTCGGATGCGATGCGGCCGGCGCTTTTTCTCGCCATCGCCATCATCCTGGGGAGCTTCATATCGCCGGACGATATCGATGTGCTGCGCGCCACCAGCAGCAGCGCGCTGGGCAAGATGGTCTACGGCTCGTGGACGAGCGTCACCGCCTTCTCGATGATCGCGCTGTGCCTGGTGCCGCTTGTCGGCGCGCTGCTGCTCGACCTGCTGACGCCGGGACGGGTCAGCCGCGAAAGCCTTCGCGTCCCCTTCGACCAGCAATGCTACATCGGCGCACCGTCCATTCTCGTGCTGACCTTCCTCGGCGGCGTCGGACCGTCGCTGCTGGGGCTGACGGTTTCGGGCATCGCCGTGGCGGCAGCGCTCGCCTGGGTGCTGGTCGTGGAGTATTTCTATTTCCGCGACAATTCGGAGCTGCGTCCGCTGGTCTGCATGGCGCTCGTGCTCGCAACGCTGTTCGGCGGCCTCGTGCTGATCGTGCTGGCTGCGCTTCTGGTCACCGGCGTTTCGCGCTAAGCCGACGGTGGCGAAGAGCGGTCGCGCGGTGAACACCAACGGCAGGCCTTCTTGATTTCGTTTGGTTTCCGCTGGACTTTGCGATGCTCAGGCTGTCCGGGGATCACACATGCCGTCTTTGCGATCGTGGTTCTATTACCAGATCTCGCGCTTCACCCTGGCGCGGCTGCGTGCACGCAACCTGTCCTTGCCGGAACTGCGCGCCGACCGCGAGAAGATCGCAGGCCGCATGTTCAGGCTGCCGCAGGGCGTCGCTGTGCGGCCCTGCACCATCGGCGGCTGCCCGGCCGAATGGCTGGTGCCGCAGGGCGCTCGCGCAGGAACCGCAATCCTGCATCTGCATGGCGGCGCCTACCAGACCGGATCGCTGGCGACCCATCGCGCCCTGGCGGCACGCCTTGCGCTGGAGAGCGGCTCGCCGGTGCTGCTGTTCGAATACCGGCTGGCGCCGGAGCATCCGTTTCCGGCCGCGCTGGACGATGCGCTCCGGGTCCATCGCGCACTGCTGGCCGGTGGTGAAGTCAATCGCATCGCCTTCGCCGGCGACTCGGCTGGCGGCGGCCTTGCGCTCGCTCTGGCGCTGGCCCTGCGTGAAGCCGGTGAGCCGCTGCCAGCCGGTCTTGCTCTGCTCTCGCCCTGGACCGATCTCGCGCTGACCGGCGCGACCCATCGCAGCAAGGCCAGGCACGACCCGTATTTCCCGACGCCGGGTATCCTCGATGTCGCGGCCCAGCGCTACGCCGGCGCCGACCGGCGCAACCCGCTGGTGTCGCCGCTCTATGCCGACCTCTCGGGCCTGCCGCCGATGCTCATCCATGTCGGCACCTACGAGACGCTGCTCGACGATTCCGTCATGCTGGCGGAGCGCGCCAGTGCCGCCGGAACGGCGGTCGAGATCCGGCAATGGCCCTATATGTGGCATGTCTGGCAGGTGTTCAGCGGCAGGATGCCGGAGGCGGATCAATCACTGGCGGAACTGGGTGCTTTCCTGCGGCAGCGGCTGCAGGCTTGAGAGCGCCCATGCGGGAAACCCTGTAGAATCCTGAGGGATGCCCATGTCATCGGCGTTCCGGCATGGATCCCCGACACTCTCCAGTCGCTTCGCTCCCTTCGAGGTCGAGGATGACGAGGGTGGGGAGCGCCAATCTTCAACGTTGCTGATGACGCCGACGTTTTGGTTTTCGGGTGGCGTAGATTGAAGCGCCAGCGCTCGTGGTTTTCGCACGGCAAAGAAACCTCGTCATCCTCGACCTCTGAGGGAGCGAAGCGACCGAGGAGTGTCGGGGATCCATTCCGGAACGCCGGTGAAGCGCCGCTCCGGTTGGGATAAGCCAGGACGCTCTAACTCGCTGTTTTTGCAAATCTCTTTTTTGCGCAATTCCGGACGGAAAACCGTTACACACTTTCCTGGAATTGCTTGGTGACTCGCTCGAATTCAGGAAAATCATGCAAAAAATCGTATACGCCGTCATCGCCCTCGCCCTCATCGGCGTCGGTTGCTATCGCCAGTTCGTAACTCCATCCGCGTCCGCCGCCGATCAGGCCCGCTGCGAAACGATCGTGAAGGAGATCTACGCGACGAGCCCCGAAAGCATCGAGACGTTGGCCGGGAAATGCGGCGAACCCGGAATGGTCGCCATGATGGACGCGAAAAAGAACAGTGATGGCGCCCAGGCGGCAGCGCAGGCCATAGCCTCGGCAAACCAGCAGGACCTGTGGTCGATCCTCGTCAATTGTGCCCTGATCGGTGCCGGCATCGGCGCCGCGGGCGCGGCCGTTGCAGCGGCGCGCAAGAAAGCCTGACAGGGTCGCGGGTGGGCGGCGGAGGCGCGAGGCCCCCGCAGCTCACACCTGTTCATACCAACGGTCATTTTTGACCGTTGGAGCGCGCGACTGCGCGCCGCGCCCGTTGGCGCGTGAGCCAAGCGGCCCGGAGGGGCCGCGCCGGCGTTTGAGGCGTCCTGGATGTGTCAACATCCAGGACCTCTAGTATCAATGCTTCAGCCGGTCGCGCATGGCGTACCACAGCATGCCGAGCACATAGAGCGGTCCGCGCAGCGCTGCGCCGCCGGGGAAGGGCATCGGGTTCAGCCCTTCGAACAGCGCGAAGCGGCTGGTCTCGCCCGATATCGCTTCGGCCAGCAGCTTGCCGGCCAGCGTCGACAGGATGACGCCCTTGCCGGAATAGCCATGCGCGAAATAGACCTCGCCGTCGCGGCCGACATGCGGAAAGCGCGAGGTGGTCACCGACACCAGGCCACCCCAGGCATAGTCGATCCGGCGGCCCTTGATCTGCGGGAAGGTCTGCTCCATGTGCGGGCGCACGAAGGCCTGGATATCGGCAGGCGGGCTCGGCGTGTAGCGCTCGCCGCCGCCGAACAGCAGGCGCCCGTCGGCGGAGAGCCTGTAGTAGTTGACGACGAAACGCGAGTCCGAGACGGCAGCGTTGCTGGGGATGATCTCCCCGGCGTCAGTCAGTGGTTCGGTGGCGACGATGTAGTTGCCGACCGGCATGATGCGGCTTTCCACACGCGCATCGATGCCGGAGAGCAGGGAATCGCCGGCAAGCACGGCATGGCGGGCGCGCACCGCGCCCTTTGCCGTCTCCACCCGGATGCCTCTGCTGCGGTCGATGCGCAGCGCTGGCGAGGCCTCATGGATCGTCACCCCCGCCGCTGCCGCCGCGCGGGCCAGCCCCAGCGTGTAGTTGAGCGGGTGCATGTGCCCGCCCAGCGCATCGAAGAGCGCACCCTTGTAGGGCGACGCGACCGCGTCGAGCGACTGCGACGCCGACAGCACGCTTGCATGCGGATAGTCCATCACCGTGGTCAGGCATTCGACCTCGCGCTCGAACCAGGCCATGTCGCCGTCGCTGATGGCGCAGACGAGATGGCCGGTTTTCCTGAGGTCGCAGTCGATGGCGTGGCGCTCGATCATGTCGAGCACCAGCCCCCATGCCTCGAAGGCGAGGTCGAACAGTGCCCTGGCGCGTTCGCGGCCGTACAGCTTGACCAGCTCGTCCGCTCCCTTGCGCAGGCCGACGATCATCTGCCCGCCATTGCGCCCGGAGGCGCCCCAGCCGACGCGACCGCCTTCCAGCAGCACCACCTTCAGGCCGCGCTCGGCGGCATGCAGTGCCGCCGACAAGCCGGTGCAGCCGCCGCCGACCACGACGAGGTCGGCATCGACCTCGCCGGCGAGCGGCGCGTGATGCGGCGCCGGACTGGCCGTCGCCGCATAGTAGGATCGCTCCATATCAAGTCCGGAGTTGAAGCCCATGATCACGCCCTCGCAAAGAGGTGATCACGTTCCCAGGCGGTGATGACGCCCTGGAAATTCTCCAGCTCGACCTGCTTCAGGCGCAGGAACGCGTTGGTGAAGCTCTGGCCGAGCAGCCGGCGCACCGGCTCGCAGCCGTCGAGGCGCGCCAGCGCATCCTCCAGCGTGCGCGGCAGATTGGGCCTGATCGTGTAGGCGTTGGCCGGCGCTTCCGCCCGCCGTTCCAGCCCTTCCTCGATGCCGAGATAGCCGCACAGCAGCGATCCGGCCATGGCGAGATAGGGGTTGGCGTCGGCGCCCGGCAGCCGGTTCTCGACACGTCGGCCGATGCGTTTCGAACCCGGTACGCGCAGGCCGCAGGTGCGGTTGTCGCGCGCCCATTCGACATTGTTCGGCGCGCTGAACCCCGGCTTCAGCCGGCGGAACGAGTTCACATTGGGCGCAAACAGCGGCATGGCCTGCGGCACATAGGCCTGCAGCCCGCCGATGAACTGCGAGAACAGCGCGCTGTCGCCGTCATGTTCGTCGGCGAACAGGTTGAGGCCGCTGGCAGCATCGACCACCGACATGTGCAGGTGCATCGAGCTGCTCGCCTGTTCGGCGATGGGCTTGGCCATGAAGGTGGCCGCCAGCCCATGCTCGCGCGCGGCTTGGCGCACCAGCCGCTTGAACACAAGCACCTGGTCGGCCAGCCGCAGCGGATCGCCATGCTTGAAGTTGATCTCGAGCTGGCCGGCGCCGGTTTCGTGGATCATCGTGTCGAGCGGCAGCGCCATCAGCTCGGCCTGCCGGTAGATCTCGTCGATGACCGGCTGGAACTCGCCGAGCGCTTCCATGTCGTAGGGTGCCGGCGACGTCTCGGCACGGCCGGAAATGCCAATGGGGGCGCCGGGCGGCACGTTCGGATCCGGGTTCGGCGCGGTGAGATAGAATTCCAGTTCCGGTGCCATCACCGGCCGCCAGCCCCGCGCCGCGTAGAGCGCGATCACTGACTTCAGCACCTGTCGCGGCGCTGAAGGCCACGGCGTGCCGTCCTGGGCAAAGGCATCGCAGAAGACATAAGCCCTTCCGGGCCGGGTTCCCGCCGCCAGGCAAAGGCTGGTCAGGTCGGGCTGGAGCCGCATGTCGGCGTCCTGGTAGGCGCTTTCGTCGTCGATGGCGCCGGTGTAATGGCCGGTCACCGCCACCATGAAGGCGCTGTTCGGCAGCATGATCGCGGCGTCGGTCGGCGGCGCCAGGAGTTTCGGTGCAGGCACGATCTTGCCGCGCAACACACCATTCATGTCAGGTACCAGGCACTCGACTTCCGAGATCGCCTGTTGTTCGAGCCACTTTGCCGTATCAGTCATGTCCCACCACTTCTATGCGCCAATCTGAAATCTTGTCGGAGATTGCGAGCAGGTTGGTAGGCAAGGGGCCAGGGCGTGGGCGCCGGTCGTCGATCTTCATCTTATCCTCCAGGGATGTTTGGCCTGAATTGGCTGCGCGGAACCGCGCCCGTGTGTGTTGCCATGCCTGTCGCATCGGCTGCAAGCCATCCGTGTCGGGGATCGGTTGGCGCAGGCGTCGGCAGCCGCGTGCTCCGGATGGCAGAGCCGGCGCGAACCATCCCGCCTGGACAATGACCGGGAGTGGTTGTGGATAGCGACCTATTCACACTCAGGGGTTGATGCTGTACATTTAAAACAGAGGGAAAATTAGGATTCGCGAATATATTGGTGAGTAATGACCGTCTCATTTAGGCGTTTGTCATATTTATTTGGCATAGTATATTCATGCGCTTTGTTGTGTATACTTATATTTATTTCGCTTAGATTCTTCAAGGACGAAAGAAATATCGCAGCTGTCTGGCTCTCGTTCGGATTTCAGATAGCAGTACTGACGCTGACGGAAAGAAGCCGTGCATATATCCTTGCGATGTTTCTTGCCGCGGCCGCGACGATGCTGTTCCTTGCCGTGCCGCCGATCCTTGCAATCGGGTCAGCTGCGATCACAAGTGCCGTTGCAATCTGGTCGGCCTGGATTCTCAGGAACGAGCCGGACTGGATCAAGGGGCGCGACGACCGCCTGAGGCCATGGCTGCTGTTCGTGGTTTCGTCCGGGTTGATTGCTCCGGGCGTCAACGCGTTGCTGGGCGCGCCTCTGGCGACAATCGCCGGGATCGTTCCCGCCACCGGCAATGCCTGGCTGATGACGGCGGTCACCTGGTTCATCTCCGACGCCCTGAGTGTCGTGGTCGTGACGACGACACTGCTGCGGTTGGGTTCCGTGAAGCTGCGCCACCTGCCTGACTGGCGCGAAATGCTGACGACGCTCGGCGTCATCGCGGTCGTCGCGGCGCTGTTTGGTGCCATCGCGGTGCAGGACAACATCCTTCCCATTTTTCTTGTCGCCCCTGTCCTTGTCGTCGTGCTGTATGTGTCGGGGACAACGGCGTCGCTGGTCTGCCTCGCGCTGTTCGTTACGGCCTCGATTGTCGCGACGATCCTCGACGACGGCCCGTTCATCGCGCTGGCGTCTCTGAGCCGGTTTGATCCGATCGTCATGTGCCAGATCTACGCGCTGGCGATTTTCTGTACCGTCGTGCTTTATGCGGGGCTGCTGGGGGAACGGCTGCATCATCACAAGCTGCAGCTCGCCAACGCCCACATCTACGAAATGCTGGCCAAGCGCTCCGGAGACATCGTCTTTGCCGCGGATTCCTACGGCAAGATCCTGTTCATCTCTCCGTCCATAGGAGAGGTGCTCGGGGTGCCGCTGCAGACGGCCGAGATGCGAGGCTGGAAGAACTACGTCGCCAAGGGCGACGTCAAGAAGATATACAAGACCGCCTTTCGGGTCATCCGGACCGGAAAACCCGTTTCGGTGGATTTCCGGATCATCGACGCGAAAGGCCGTGAGAAGATACTCGAGGCGATCGTCCAGACATCGAGCGCCGGAAAAGCGACGATTGTGATCGGTTCGATGCGCGATGTCACCGAGCAGCGGCGCCATGAGCGTGCCTTGAGCAGACTGTCGGAAACGGATCCCCTGACGGAACTGCCGAACCGTCGCGCGTTCGACAGATATTTCAGGGCCGAGTGGAACAGGTCCTTCGCCGCGAAAGCGTCGATGTCCATCCTGATGATCGACGTGGATTATTTCAAACAGTTCAACGACACCTTCGGCCACCAGTCCGGTGATGAGTGTCTCGTCGTCATCGGCAGCGCCATCCGCGGAGCGCTGAAACGGGAGGGCGAATTCTGCGCGCGGTTCGGCGGTGAGGAATTCGTGGCCATCCTGCCGAACACCGACGAGGCCCATGCGCGCAAGGTCGCAGCCAGGGTGCTGTCGGCGATAGCGGACCTGAACATGGCGCACACGGAAAGCCCGTACGGCATCGTGACCGTCAGCATCGGCGTCGCCGCTTCGAGGCCGCTGTGCGATGAGCTGGACCTCGGCCTGCTGGAAGCCGCGGACGCCGCTCTCTATCTGGCCAAGCAGCGGGGGCGCAATCGCGTGGAAGGTCCCGGCTCCATGGCGTGATGAGGCGTGACGATCTCGGCTACGGGGCGGTTCTGCCGCCAGAGACAAGGCCGGAGACAAGGAATGACCGGCGCCATGCGGTCGGGCTGACGCCAAACCTGTCCTGGAATTTCGCGCGAAAGGTCACCACGCTGCCGAAGCCTGCCTCATGCGCGATCTGCTCGATCGAGCGCTTGCCTGTTTCGAGGTGGCCCTGTGCCAGCGTCAGGCGCTGATCGGTGAGCCAGGCATTGAAGCTCGACCCCATCGACTGCTGGAAAAGCCTGGTGAAGCTGCGGCGGCTCATCTGCAATCGCGCGGCAACCGTATCGATGCTGTAGTTGCGGTCGAGGTGCCGCGCGATCTCCTCGACCGTCTCCCTGAGGCGAACGTCCTGGGGAGCGTCGGCCAGGGAACGCTGGATGAACTGTGTCTGGCCGCCGGCCCGGTGCGGCAGGGCCAGCACGTTGCGGGCGATGCGGTTGGCGTTCTGCGGGCCAAAGAAGCGCCGCGCGATGTGCAGGCAGCAATCGACGCCCGCCGTCACGCCGGCAGAGGTGACGACCGCACCTTCGTCCACATAAAGCGCGTTTTCATCCAGTTCGACTGCGGGAAAGCGGCGGCGGAAATCGTCGCAGAACGCCCAATGCGTGGTGGCACGCCTGCCGTCGAGCAGCCCGGCTTCGGCGACGACATAGGCACCCAGGCACAGGCCAACGATGACCGCACCATTGGCGTGTGCTGCAATCAGCGTGTCGACGAGGTGCTGCGGCGGAGGCTGGTAGGGGAGTTGCCAGCTCGGAACGAAAACGACATCCGCCTTGAGCAGATCGGGCAACGTATGGCTGGTGTCGATGTCGAACCCGGCACTGGTATGCACCGGGCCATCATCGATGGCGCACACCCAAAGCTCGCTGTCGACCCCGTCGCAATGCATCTCGCCGAAGATCTCGCAAGGCACGCAGAGCTGGAAGGGCCGCACGCCCTCATAGGCCACGACCGCCATTCTGATGCGTTGGCCGGTTCCCTCCGCCATCTTCGCCGTCACCTCTCCGTAGCGTATGCCCTATAGTGTTCCTGCTGGCATGCGGTTGGCCCGATCCGATCGACAATTGCCCATCGGGCCATTGTCGTCAACGATGCGGGCACCTAGCCTGCCGGACGCAACAAACGAGGAGCATGACCATGCCTGCAATCATTCTCGTCCATGGTTTCTGGGGCGGCGCCGCCCATTGGGCCAAGGTGATCGTGGAACTGTCCAGACAGGGATTTTCGGATCTGCATGCGGTTGAAGTGCCGCTGACGTCGTTGGCGGACGACGCCGGCCGATTGAAGCAGATGATCGCGCAGCAGAAGGGCGATGTCCTTCTGGTGGGCCATTCCTATGGCGGCGCCGTCATCACCGAGGCGGGGAACCAGCCGAACGTCGCCGGTCTCGTCTACATCGCGGCCTTTGCGCCGGATGCCGGTGAAAGTCCGGGCGGCATCACCCAGGCCAATCCTCCCGCGGCAATCGCCAACGTCGTGCCCGACAGCGACGGCTACCTGTGGATCAAACCCGATCAGTATCACCAGAGCTTCTGCCAGGACCTGACGGCGGATGAAGCACTGGTCATGGCGGTCACGCAGAAGGCGCCGCTCGGTTCGACCTTTGGCGACACCATCACCGCGCCTGCCTGGAAGACGAAGCCGTGCTGGTACCAGATCTCCAGCGAGGACAGGATGATCAATCCGCAGAACCAGACAATGATGTCGTCGCGGATGAACGCGAAGAAGATCATCACCCTTGGCAGCAGCCATGCGTCGCTGGCTTCCCAACCCCGGGAAGTGACCGGCCTGATCGCCGAGGCCGCGCGCTCGATCTGACGCTCGAGCGTTTCCGTTTCTTACGGAAACGCGGAAACATTCCAACTCTTTCGCTTTGTATTTTGCGCAATTCCGGGACGGAAACCGTTACGCACTTTCCTGGAATTGCGCTGGCAAAGCGCCAGCCCGGGCCTGTGGCAATCGTCAGGCCTGGGCCGGCGTCATGCGTCGCTAGTCCTCGACGCTCGCTTTCGGTCGATGCTCATGCCAGGCTCCGACCTCCTCCCCGCTCATGCCCTGAGCATCCGGGTTGGACGACGGCACCTCCGCATCCAGTCCGGTTTCGCAAGCCGGGCTGATGAGCACGTGCGGTTCGACGTCCAGGGCCGCCGCGATGACGACGATCATGTCGAGTGTCGGCGTCCGTTCCATGCGCTCCAGCCCGCCGACGCCGCGCCGGCTCAACCCTGCCTTCAGGGCCAGGTCGAGCTGGTCGATCCCCTTTGCGGTCCGCAGTTCTTTCAGTCTGTTGGCAAGCAGCCGTCGATATTTCCACTGAACCGGCACTTCCATCTCAAATGTCCCCAAGCCTTCCCGGTCATCCATTTTGCGGAGCCTGGACGGTGCCGCCAGCCCGGGAAGCCGGCCGCGTTGTCCAGGGTGTCCTCCTCCCCGGGGAATGTGGCCGGGGAGGAGGACGAGGCTACGCGGAGCTTCGGGGGAAGCTTCTGCAGCCTCTTGCACGAACGAGCTTGACAGCCCCCTGTCTGAGCCCGTTCATGAGCGTATTGCGGCAGACTCCATAAGGTTGTGATTCCGTATTACATACAATCTTGAGTTGAAGATTCGGTCAAGGCCATTCGGCCTGCAATGTTTCCAATCTGGTTCGGATGAGCGGCGCGGCCGGCGCAACTTGCGGCGGGCAGGGAGGGATGCCGCTGTTGGCAGCCGGAAAATCCCCTGCGGGCAGGCCGGGCCGCTACAAAAGCAGCCGCCTGACCGGATCGGCCGGCGGCCGGGCGCGATGGCGAATGCGCGATGTTCTCAAAGGCAAACCGGATACCTCGTCATGTCCACGCCCGGATCGCATCGTGATGCTGATTCGGATCCCTCTCTCGAATAGGCACCCGGTCTGCTTCCCGAATAGGCGATCAGTCCGCCGGTTTGGATGATCGTCCGTATTGTCAGCGCAGGCCATCGAGGCTTGAGACGCACTAGCCCGATCGACACGCACGATGACGGCCCGGCGAAACACCGAAATGACGCTTGAAGAAGCGTGCGAGGTGAGATTGGTCGGAAAACCCCGCGGCGACGGCGATTTCAGCGAGCGAAGCGCTGGTTTCCTCGAGCAGCCGCCGGGCGCGATTGACCCGCAGCACCTGCAGGTATTGGTGTGGTGTCCTGCCGGTGGTCGCAAGGAAGCGCGAGAAGAAGATCGTCCTGCTCAGCCCTATGCTCGTCGCGAGCTCGCCGAACTGGAAATTGCCGGCGAGATTGCTTTCGAGGAACTCGTCGATGCGCCGCATCTGCGCCGCCGAAAGCGTCGATCGAACGCCGCTGGAAAGCGGAAGGTCGTGCAGCTGCGCGTGCCGGGCAAGGACCTGCGCCGCGATGGCCTGGGCCAGGTAGGCGTTGCGGTAGTGGCTGCCGTCCGGGTCCGCGAGCAGTTCCCGGCAGGCCCGCAACAGATAGGACAAAGCAGGGTCGACGGCTCCTGCGAAGGACAGGATCTCGACATTGCGCACCGGCCGGCGGAACATCTGGCCGGCGATCTCGGTGATCATGCTCTCGCGGATGAACACGTTCAGGCAGTGGATCGTGTTCAGCAGGATGATCCTGTCGTCGATCCCCGGCGCTGCCAGGGAGACGCTGTTTCGCGCCATGATGCCCTTGAAGACGCGGCCGTTGCGGTTGAGCTCGGAATGCGCATCGTTATAGGGCAGCGTCAGCCACAACGATGTCAGGCGCGGTGTGCGTCCTTCGAACGGAGAGACCTCGGTGACGGCGACCGCGAGGTCGGACCAGCCGAGGCCGTCGCTGGATGCGACGATCCTCCGATGCGATGAAAAATCCAGGGATGTTTCCTCGAGGCTGAATTCCTGCGTGGCTGGGTATCTGGGAAGAACGGCGGATTGCGCCCTGAAATTTCCGGCCATCATTGCCCCGGTTGCTGTCGGTCACCAGTCTAGCCGACGAGTTTCGCGGGTGACAACATGGCGGTTCTTCCTGACCGATCCGTCGGCCCGACGGGCGGTCGCTGGCGGAGACGGCTGTCAGTCATCGTCGCCGTTCCTCCAGCGCCAGGGCCGGTCGCTCTTGACCCAGGCCACGAAGACGACGATCGCGGTCAGCGGCGTGACAATCATAAGATAGCGCAAGGGATGGTCCTCGCTGGTGCCGGACAACGCGACACAGATGACCGCGACGGCATAGAGGACGATGACGGTCCAGCCTTGCCATCCGTAGGGCAGGCCGGCGCCATAGCCGTATTTCTTCACCCGGAACCAGGGTTTTTTCATCGGATCCTCGCCGTCGTTTGCACAGGTCCACAGGATGATCGTGGAACATTACGCCGACATGGTGTGGTAGATCGGCTTTTGGCAGGCCCGGTTTTGTACGGCAGGATGTGATCGGCTTAGCGGATTCTAGTCGTTCAGATAGCGCCTTGCCACTGCCACCTCGGCCAGCAAGGCATCGGCGCTCCTGCCCAGCCGAACGTACTCGGCGGCTGCCTGCTCACGCGTTTCGATTTCCTTCAGGAGGATGTCGCGCACCTCCTCCTCGCTCAGCAGAAGCCTTTCGGTTTCGGCCGCGCCGCTGAAAAAGTCATGCTGGACATAGGACGGTTCATTCCGGCGCACGGGGGCTGCCTCGGCATTGTCGAGCGCGGCGATCAGCTCGCGCAGGATCGTCGCTTCGCCTTTGCTGCCCAGCTTCATCGCCGCGACCAGATCGGTCCGCAGGCGGGTTTTCATGTGGTCGCTTGCCGGCACCGGGTTTCTCCATTTGGCTTGCACGGGTGAGTCGTATTGCTCTATATAATACCATATAATAGACTAATGTAGAATTTTAAGGAGCAATTTGGAGTATGTCCGAAACCCTGCTTAGCGTCGATCAGGCCGCCGAACAGCTGAAGCTGCACCCCAAGACCGTGATCCGCTACATCCGCGACGGACGCCTGCCGGCGGCGCGGATCGGAAAATCCTATCGCATCGAGCAGGCCAGGCTGGATGCCTTTGCGGGGGTGGCGAGCGGTCACGCGACAAGCGACGTGCGGGCGACCTGTGTCGTCGACATCCCCGATATCACGCTGCAGTGCGCCGAGCGGCTGGCGACGTTCCTGGGGGCGGCCGCCATGACAGGCGATGCTTCCACGCCTGCCTTGCATCTCAGCACCGCCTTCGATCCAGCCACGGGAACCATGAAAGTCGTGCTGATCGGCAGCCCGTCCGATGCGGCGGGGCTGCTGCAGATGCTGCAACTGCAGCTGTCGCGTCCGGTTGCCGGATAGCCTTAAAATTCTCACAGCCGCCAGCGACATGCTTGTTGTGGTGCCGACGACGGACTGCGGCATCTTTACGTTTTCGACATTCGATGGCGACTATCCGTTCGCGGAGACGATGGCCACTGATCGAGCACGCACTCTTTGCCGGCACGCTCGGTGAACCGCAGGCGCAGGGAAAAACAATGACGAATTCCAAGGATATCGACCCAACCCTGCCTGTGCAGGGGCAGCTCGAGGCCTACAACGCCCGCGACATCGACGCGTTCATGCAGTGGTGGGCAGAGGACTGCCAGTATTTCGCTTTTCCCTCCACATTGCTCGCCGAGGGCACGGCGGCAATCCGCGCCCGGCACATCGAACGGTTCAAGGAGCCCGATCTGCATGGCCACCTGCTGTCGCGGATCGCGCTCGACAATCTTGTCATCGACCATGAAACCGTCACGCGGACATTTCCGGAGGGTGCAGGTGAGGTCGATGTTGTCTGCATCTATGAAGTGAGCGGTGGCAAGATCACCAAGGCATGGTTCAAGATGGGGCAACCGCGACTTCACCTCGCGACGAACTGAGGTTGCAAAACGCCTGTCCGGACGCAGATCGCGGTGGCGAGGTTGTGGACCGAGATTGGCCGCCCCGCCTTCACTCCTGCCCCATTCGTCAGGAGCGGCAATCCAATCTGGGCAGCAGATGCTTTAGCATGTCGCGTTGCACGAGGAAGGATCAGCTTTCATGGCCACGTTGACGCCACCCGCCGATGAATTCGCCGGACGCGAACAGTTGCGGACGAGCTCCGTCGAGTTCCGCAAGGAAGTCATCACGGTCGCCGACGGTATCTTTGCCGCGGTCGGTTATTCGGCCAGCAACGTCACGCTGATCCAGGGCGAGGAGGGCTCGATCGTCGTCGACACCGCCGCCAACCCGGTCGACGCGCAAGCCATCGCGGACGCCTTTGGCGACCGCCTCAGGCGTCCGGTCCGGGCGATCATCTACACCCACAACCATCCTGACCACTCCGGCGGCGCCACGGTCTTTGCCGGCGCCGACAGGCCGGAGATCTACAGCCACCGCACGCTGGTCGAAGCCGGCCCCGAATTCGGCAGGGGGCCGCGCGACGGCGGTGACGCCTTCGGCACCAGGCTTCCCGACGCGCTGTTCATCAATGCGGGCACGCAGCTCGAATATGGCCGTGTCACGCCACACACCCGAGAGGGCTTCCTGGCGCCGACACGCACCTTCGGTGGCGACAGCGAGACGATCGAGGTGGCCGGCGTGCGCCTGCAGCTCATCCATACGCCGGGCGAGTCGCCGGAGAACATCGCGGTCTGGATCGGCGCGAAGCGCGTCCTGATCCCCGGCGACGATGTCCTGAAATCCTACCCGAACCTGTCGCCCATCCGGGGCCTCAAGCTCAGGCCACCGGAGCGCTGGATCGCCAGCCTCGACAGGATGCTTGCGCTGAACGCCGACGCCATGGTGCAGGGGCACATGCGCCCGGTGCTCGGCCGGGACGAAGTCCGCAGGGCGCTGACCGATTACCGCGACGGCATCAGCACGGTGCTCGACCAGACGCTGGCCGGCATCCGGCAGGGCAGGACGCCGGACGAACTCGTGCAGGAGGTCAGGCTGTCGCCGGAACTCGCCGCCAGCCCGTATCTGCAGGAGTATTACGGCAGCGTCGCCTGGGCCGTGCGCGGCATCTATGCCGACTATGTCGGCTGGTTCGACGGCAACGCCACCAATCTGAACCCGCTGCCGCCGGCCGGGCGCGCCGCCCGGATGATCGAGATGGCAGGCGGACCGGACGGGATGCTGGCCCGCGCCGGACAGGCCATCGCAACGGGCGACTTCCAGTGGGCCGCCGAACTGGCCGACTGCCTGCTGGCACTGGACCCTGCCGACGCGGCGGCGAGGCAACTCAAGGCGCGCGCGCTGACCGAACTCGGCGAGCGCCAGCTCAACGCCACCGCCCGCAACTACTATCTGACCACGGCGCAGTTCCTGGAGGGGAGCGCCTAGAGCGTTCCGTTTTTCACGGAAACGCGGAAAAGCTCCAGGCTTTTGTTTTCGCCGCATTTTTGTAACGCCAAGTGATCCCGCTTGGCTGCAAAATGCTCTGGGTCAGTCTGCCGGTCGGTTGAACTGCAGCCGCACGCGCGTCAGGCCGCCGTCGCGATCGAACAGCAACGCGCCGTGATGCGCCTTGGCGACGTCCGCGGCGATGGCGAGACCGAGGCCCGATCCGTGCGACGCGATGCCCTTGGCGAAAGGCCGTATCAGGTCGAGCGGGTTCCTGCCGAAGCCGTCGCCATCGTCGAGCACATCGATCGACACCGTGGCGGCGTCCGTCGAGACTGCCACGATCAATTGGCTTCTGGCGCCGTGGGTCAGCGCATTGTCGATGAGATTGGCCAGTGCTTCGCGGATGCTCACCGCGTCGCCGTCGATGATGGCGGGACCATCGGCCGGCCTGAACACCACCTCGACCTCGCGCGGCAGCGCCAGCGGCACCGCCGTCGCGAGCACCGTCTTTGCCAGCGTGCTGAGATCGACCGGGGCGGCCGCGGTGGCATCGGCGCGATGGATGACCATGGCGTGGTCGAGCAGCTGCCCGGTCAGGCGGCCGAGCTCGGTCGTGCGCTCGCGGATGCGATGGACCGTTTCCTGCCGGCGTCCGGGGGGCTGCGTGTTGGACAGGATCTCGACCTGCGCGTCGAGCGCCGCGAGCGGCGTGCGGATCTGGTGCGCGGCATCGGCGATGAAGCGCTGGGTCGTCGCCATGCGTTCCGACAGCCGGCGCATGAAGTCGTCTATGGCATGGACCAGGTTGCGGATCTCCAGCGGCGGGCGCGCCTGGATCGGGCGCAGGTCCTCGGGGCGGCGCTGCGTGATCTCCCGTTCGATCTCGGCGAGCGGCTTCAGGGCGAAGCGCACCGCGAAGCCGACGGCAAGCAGCGCCAGCACGCTCATCGCGCCGATGACCAGGAAGGCCTTGGTGGCGAGGTCGCGTGCCAGCGCTGCCCGCGCATTGACCGTCTGGGCGACGACGATGGTGGCCCAGCTGCCCGGCGAGGCGTGTTCGACCTGTTTCGCCAGTGTCGCGATGCGTACCTTCCGGCCCTGGTACTGGCCGTCCTCGATCACCACGCCGCGCCGGATGGCTTCGCTATTGGCCAGGGAGGTCAGGTCCTCATAGCCGGCGACGACCACGCCGCGCGCATCGACCACCTTGTAGAACACCATGTCATAGGCTGCGAGCGTCGAGATCGCCGCCACCGGCGGGTCGACGGTGACGACATTGCCCTGCACATAGACATTCTCGGCGATCTGGATCGTCCCTCCGGCCAGCAGCCGGTCATAGGCCTGCTGCGCCGCCAGCGAGGTCGACTGCCAGGCGGCGAGCCCGAGCAGGATCGCGCCGCCGCCAAGCACCGCCGACAGCACGGCGATGATGCGGACATGCAGCGAAAGGCCGAGGTCACGCCGTGGCAAGCTTGTATCCCAGTCCGCGAATGGTGCTGATCTCGATCGAAGTGTCGCCCAGCTTGCGCCTGAGCCGGGCAACGAACTGCTCGATGGCGTTAGGGCTCGGTTCCTGGTCGAAGTTGAACAGCTGTTCGACCAGCTCTTCCTTCGAGACGATGCGGTCGCGGCGGATGGCCAGGATTTCCAGCACCGTCAGCTCGCGCCGGGTGAGGTTCAGCGGCCGCCCCGCCAGCGTCGCGATGCGGCCGGCCCGGTCGATCTCCAGCGGCCCGACGCTCAGCCTGTTGTCGCTGGCCCCGGCGCTGCGCCGCAGCAGCGCGCGGGCACGTGCTTCCATCTCGCCATAGTCGAACGGCTTGACCAGATAGTCGTCGGCACCGAGGTCGAGCGCGCTGATGCGTTCGTCGACGGCCGAGCGGGCGGTGATGACCAGCACGGGTGTCGCCAGCTTGCGGGCCCGCATGCCTTTCAGCACGCGCATGCCGTCCTCGCCGGGCAGGGTGAGGTCGAGGATGACCAGGTCGTAGGCCTGCACCTCCAGCAGCTCGGCAGCGGTGCGGCCATTGGCTTCCCAGTCGACGGCGTGGCCGATCTTCTCCAGCCGCATGACGATGGCTTCGGCGATGTCGGCGGTGTCTTCGACGACGAGCACGCGCAATGGGCAGGCATCCTTAGCCGGAGTCAGGTGGGAGTCAGGAAGCTAGGCTAATAACACGGCCGACACTGCATGTGCACAGGTAAACAGGGAGGACCGATGCACGCTCCAGTCGCGACAGGCACCTTTGCGCCCATTCTTTCGGTCGAAGGTGTGACGCTCCAGTACAAGACGCCCGATGTCGTGGTCACCGCCACGCGGCGTGTTTCCTTCGATGTCTTCCAGTCCGATCGTTTCGTGCTGCTCGGCCCGTCCGGCTGCGGCAAGTCGACCTTGCTGAAGGCGATCGGCGGCTACCTCAACCCCGTCGAGGGCCACATCCGCCTGAAAGGGCGCGAGGTCTCGACGCCGGGACCGGACCGCATGATGGTGTTCCAGGAGTTCGACCAGCTCCTGCCCTGGAAGACGGTGCGCCAGAACGTCGTGTTCGCGCTCACCGCAAGCGGCAGGGCCACTGCCGCAGAGGCCGAGGAACGGGCCAGGTCCTACATCGACAAGGTCGGGCTGACCAAGTTCATCGACAGCTATCCGCACATGCTGTCGGGCGGCATGAAGCAGCGCGTGGCGATCGCCCGCGGCATGGCGATGGAACCCGACGTGCTCTTGATGGACGAGCCCTTCGCCGCGCTCGACGCGCTGACCCGGCGCAAGATGCAGGACGAGCTGCTGCGCCTGTGGGACGACACCCGCTTCACGGTGCTGTTCGTCACCCACTCTATCGAGGAGGCGATCCGCGTCGGCACGCGCATCCTACTGCTGTCGCCGCATCCCGGCCAGGTTCGCGCCGAGCTGAACAGCATCCCCGCCGATGCGCTCGGCACCGGCTCGCAGGCCGCGCTCGAGACCCGCATCAACGACATGCTCTTTGCGACGCATTGAGGGATAGATCATGACCAGTCTTGTCTTTCCGCGCGCGGAAATCGTGCACGACGTCCAGTCCAGCGATGCCCCGGTCGTCGCCAAATCCATCGGCGCGTTCGAGCGCATCTACCGCATCGGCTTCGTGCGCAAGGCGGTCATCCTGGCCGTGCTGGCGCTGGCCTGGGAGGCCTATGGCCGCTGGCTCGGCAACCCGCTGCTGTTCCCGACCTTCAGCCAGACCGTCGAGGCCTTCGTCACCAACATCGCCAACGGCGTCATCCCGCAGCGCATGATGGTGTCGCTGCAGACGCTGGTCATCGGCTATTCCATCGGCATCACGCTGGCGGCACTGTTGACGACGCTGGCGATCGGCTCGCGCATCGGCGCCGACCTGCTCGAGACGCTGACCTCGATGTTCAACCCGCTGCCGGCCATCGCGCTGTTGCCGCTGGCGCTGATCTGGTTCGGGCTGGGCTCCGGCAGCGTCGTCTTCGTGCTGGTGCATTCGGTGCTGTGGGCGATCGCGCTCAACACCCATGCCGGCTTCCGCTCGGTGTCGAACACGCTGCGCATGGTCGGCCAGAACTATGGCCTGCGCGGGCTGAGCCTGGTGCGCTATGTGCTGATCCCGGCGGCCTTTCCGGCGATCCTGACCGGCCTGAAGATCGGCTGGGCCTTCGCCTGGCGCACCCTCATCGCGGCCGAACTCGTCTTCGGCGTGTCCTCGGGCTCGGGCGGCCTCGGCTGGTTCATCTTCGAGAACCGCAACCAGCTCGAAACCGCCAACGTCTTTGCCGGTCTGTTCACCGTGATCCTGATCGGCCTGTTCGTCGAATACGTCATCTTCGCCACGATCGAAAAACACACGATCCGCCGCTGGGGCATGCAGCACTAGGGCATGCTCCCGAACCGAAGGCCGGCAAAGCAAAAGCGGGAACCGGTTTTCGGAAAAGATCATACCCAACAAAAAACCAGATCGGGATGACACCTTAGCGCCATCCCGATGCGGACACCAAAATCCAAAGGGAGGAAATGGATGAAACTGAAGAACTGGCTTTGCGGCGCGCTCGCCGCAGTGACGATCGCGTCCATGTCGATGCCCGCAAGGGCCGAGGTCAGCGAGGTGCGCATCTCGAAAGGCTTCGGCATCCTCTACCTGCCGCTGATCGTCATGCAGGACCAGAAGCTGCTCGAGAAGCGCGCCAAGGAGGCCGGCCTCGGCGACATCAAGGTCGACTGGCTGATGCTGGACGGCGGCAATGTCATCAACGATGCGATGATGGCCGGCACGCTCGATTTCGCTGGCACCGGCGCGCCCGGCTTCATCACGCTGTGGTCGAAGGCGAGGGGCATTCCCGGCGTCGAGGTCGTCGGCGTCTCGGGCATGAGCTCGGTGTCGCTCTGGCTGAACAGCAACAAGCCCGAGCTGAAGTCGCTGAAGGACTTCACCCCTGCCGACAAGATCGCGCTGCCAGGCATCAAGACCTCGCTCGCCGCCGTCGTGCTGCAGATGATCTCGGCCAAGGAATTCGGCGAGGAGAACTACGCCAGGATGGATCCGCTCACCGTCAGCCTGCCGCATCCGGAAGGGGTGGCGGCGCTCGTCGGCGGCAAGACCGAGATCAAGGCGCACTTCACCTCGCCGCCCTTCCAGTACATCGAGGCGAAATCGCCCGGCGTGCACACGGTGCTGAATTCCGTCGACTATCTCGGCAACATCACGCTCGACGTCACCTTCGCGCCGAAGAAGTTCGTCGATGCCAACCCGAAGATGACGCAGGCCTTCATCGACGCGATGGACGATGCCAACGCGCTGATCGCCAAGGACAAGAAGCTGGCGGCCGAGATCTTCGCCCGCGGCTCCAAGACCAAGGTCGAGCCGGCCGACGTCCAGGAGATGATCGAGGACAAGGACGCGCGCTTCTCGACCACGCCCAACGGCGTCATGCAGTTCGCCGACTTCATGCACCGGGCCGGCACCATCAAGGTCAAGCCCGGCAGCTGGAGCGACATGTTCGTGCCGCAGCTCTCGGGCCGGCAGGGCAGCTGATCTCTTTGGCCTGAAATCGCGAAACCCGCCGGGACTGACCCGGCGGGTTTCGCGCCGTTTCAGTTCCGAAGGCAAGTCTGCGGGAACCCGGCGCCCGGGGATACGTTTTCGAATTCATGGAAGAGTTCATCGACCGCTTCGGGCAACCGACATGGCTGCCTTTTTCCGTGGTGTCGGCCCGGCTGCTGCTGGCAGCGGCACTTGGCGCGGTTGTCGGCATGGAGCGCGAATGGCGCAACCGGCCGGCGGGCCTGCGCACGCATATCCTGATCTGCCTGGCGACCGCCGCCATCGCCATCCTGACCATCGAGATCACCCATGTCGACGTCTTTGCCGGGCAGGAGATCAGGATCGATCCGATCCGGCTGGTCGAGGCGACGACCGCCGGTGTGGCCTTCCTGGCCGCCGGCCTGATCTTCTTCGCCAAGGGCGAGGTCCACGGCCTCACCACCGGCGCCGGCATGTGGCTGGCCGGCGCCATCGGCCTGGCGGTCGGGCTCGGCTTCTGGCAGATCGCCCTGCTCGCGACCGTGCTGGCTGTGATCGTGCTTGGCCTGTTGCAGCTGGTGCGCATCGACGGGACCGACAAGACGGACCCGTGAGAAAGACCAAACACAGGCCGGTCCTGTTCCATCACGCCGTGAAGTAACCCGGCTGGTCGATGTCGGCGATGAGGTCCGGGCCCTTCGGCTTCCAGCCGAGCAGCCTGCGCGTCTGCTCTGCCGACGCCGACATGTTGGTGCCGGCGAAATGCGCGAACCAGCCGAAATGTTCCGCCGGGCGCGGTTCGACAGGCAGGCCGAGCCGGCGGCCGATCACCTTGGCGATCTCCCTGAACGGCACGCTCTCGTCGGCCACGGCATGGTAGGCCTGCTCCGTCACGCCCTGTTCCAGCGCCAGCCGGTAGACGCGTGCAGCGTCCAGCCGGTGAACGCCCGCCCAGGCATTGGCGCCGTCGTCGATGTAGGCCGAGACGCCCTTTTCGCGCGCCATGCGGATCAGCAGCGGCACGAAGCCGTAGTCGCCGATGCCATGCACGGACGGCGCCAGCCGCACCGTTGCCGCATGGATGCCGCGCTCGGCGAGCGCACGTGCCGCGACTTCCGATTTTCTCAGTGATGCGGGATTGGGGATGTCCGCTTCGGTCGCCCCGCGCGGCAGCCCGAGCAGGCCCGATGTCACCAGGAGCGGGCGCCGTGATCCGGCGAGCGCGCTGCCCAGCGTCGCGATCACATGCTGGTCATGCGCGGCACTTTCGAGGAACCTGGAGAAGTCGTGGTTGAACGCGGTGTGGATCACCGCATCGGCGGCCGCTGCCGCGCTGCGCAGGGCGTCGTCGTCCTCCAGCGTGGCGCGAACCACATGCGCGCCTTTCCAGGCAAGTGCTGCCGCCTTCTCCGGATCGCGGGCAAGGCCCGTGACCGTATGGCCGGCTTCTATCAGATCGTCGACGACAGCCGAGCCCACCCAGCCGGTGGCGCCTGTTACGAAGACATGCATGACATTGTTCTCCTTGTTTCGCGGGCCCGGTTCGCGAGCCGCCTGCAGGGTTGATTGTTCAGGTTTCCAGGGCGCGGGCTTGTGCCCGCGGAACCGAGATCGCCATTGAGAGGCCGAGCGTTGCGGCAAGGCCGCCGATCAGGAACACCGGCGGATAGCCCATGCGGTCAGCCAGGATGCCGACAAGCGGTCCCGTCGCGCCGTAGGCGAGATCCTGGAAGGCAGCGAAGCCGCCCAGGGCCGTCCCACGCAGATTCGGGGGCACCTGCTTGACGATCTCGGCGCCCATCGCCGGAAACACCATCGAGCAGCCGAGGCCTGTCAGCAGCGCACCAGCCAGTGCCGAATAAGGACCGGGCGCCAGCCAGATGAGATATTGTCCGCCGGCCTCGACCAGCAGCGAGGCTATGGCGACGGGCGTTCCGCCGATCCGGTCTGGCAGGTTGCCGCACACCAGGCGCATCGCAACGAAGCCGACGCCGAAGAAGGTCAGGCCAAGCCCGGCATGGGGCCAGCCGCGGCTGAGAAAGTACAGCGAAAGGAAGGCGCCGAGCGCGGCAAAGCCGACGCCTTGCAGTCCGACGACGGCGCCCGGGCGCCAGATGCGTCCGATGATACGCCAGAAAGACTCGCGCTGGCCGGCATGGGGGGCCACCGCCGGAAGCCAGTGAATGGCGGCGAGTCCGACAAGCGGCAGCATCGTGCAGACGGCCATCAGTCCGGCGAAACCCACATGATCCAGCAGCGCCAGTCCCAGCGGTCCGCCCGCAGCGAAGGCGCCGTACATGCCGATGCCGACCAAGGCTATGACAGCACCGGCGCGCGCATGCCCCATCAGCCCGATCGCCCAGCTGATCATGCCGACCATGGCGACGCTTTCACCCAATCCGAGCAACAGCCGCCCGCCGACCAGCACCGCATAGGCGGCATTGGAATGAAGCCCAGACCAGCTGGCCGTGGCGCAGACCAGCCCGGCCAGCGCATAGAGGATCAGGCCGCGCTGCATGCACAGCTTGCCGCCGAGGCGGTCGGCCCACGCGCCGGCACGGGCGCGTGTCGGATCGTCGACAGGAAAGCAATGCCGACGGCGAGCCCGCCCCAGGCATTGCCGAGGCCCAATCCGTTCACGACATGGATCGGCACCGCTGGCAGCGACATCGCCACGGTGAGATAAGACAAAAAAAGCGCAGCCGTCAGCGCGACGACACGGCGGTACGCCAGCCGTTCGATAGCAGTCATGTTCCTGTGGTCCTGATTGAATTCGGGCGACGCGGCAGGCGCGTCGCATGAGCAATCTGCACGAGCCTTGCCCGGCCGGTTCAGCCGACCTGTTTGGTTCTGCCCACCCAGACCGAGAGCTCGACATCCTCGTCGAAGGGCAGCGACAGGTAGCCCTGCGCCGTGTCGCGCACCCGCTGCAGATATTCGGGGCACATGTCGGCATTGTCCGCCACCACGATGGCGCCCGGCTTCAGCCGGGGCTCCAGCAGGCTGAGGACTTCCGGATAGATCGCCTTGGCGCCGTCGAGCAGCACGAGGTCGATCGTCTCGGGAAGATCGGTTGCCAGGGTCTTCAACGCGTCGCCTTCGCGGATCTCGACGAGGTCGGCCAGGCCGCCGGCTTCGATGTGCTGCCGCGCGCGCACCACCTTGGACGGCTCGAATTCGGTCGTCACCAGCCGGCCGCCGCCATTGTCGCGCAGCGCCGCCGCCAGATGCAGGGTCGATATGCCGAAGGAGGTGCCGAACTCGACGATCGAACGGGCGCCGCTGCCGCGTGCCAGCATGTAGAGCAGGGTTCCGGTCTTCTCGGAGACGGGAAGCCAGAGGTCCTTCATGCGCCCGTAGAGGTCGAGATATTCGGTCTTGCTGTCGAACAGCCGGGCCCGATCGGCGGCGCCGATGGTGGCCGCGCTCGAGCCGGATGTCGCCGCCTCGTTGAACAGGCGCTCCAGCAAAGGCGCCAGCGGGGTTGTCGTCAATGTGTTCACGTCTGTCTCCGATCGATCTTTCTTTCGTGGGCTCTTAGGTACGACGCGCCGGCCGAACCCGCTAATCGCATTGCATCAGGGAACCTCGGCGGAAGGCCAACCAGTTGTTTTCACGATCGAAACCGGCGCTGAACAGCCTGCTGACAGGGCTTACGGAAGGCGGCATGGCGGGAATGTTCAGATTTGGCACGGCCTTGCGTGCCGCTCGCTATCGGCCTAGCTGTGCGTGGCTTTCATCGCCAGGACCGGCATGCCACCACGACGCCCGACGATCTCGCAGACCAAAAAACCGCGGCAGGCCCGCTCGGCCGAACTGGTGGCGGCGATCCTCGAGGCCGCAGTCCAGGTGCTGGCGCGGGAAGGCATCAAGCGTTTCACCATGGCGCGCGTGGCGGAGCGCACCGGCGCCAGCATCGGCTCGCTCTACCAGTATTTCCCCAACAAGGCCGCGATCCTGTTTCGCCTGCAAAGCGACGAATGGCGCCAGACCACGGAAATGCTGCGCACCGTCCTGCAGGATCGGGAGAGGGCGCCGCTGGAGCGCTTGCGGACACTCGTGCGGGCCTTCATCCGTTCGGAATGCGCGGAAGCCGAGGTGCGTGGCGCGCTGGACAGCGTCGCCCCGCTCTACCGCGATGCGCCGGAAGCGCGGGAAGCGCGCGCCGAGGGCGACGGCATCATCGAGGCCTTCATGGCGGAAGCGCTGCCCGGCGTGCCGCAGACGACGCGCGACACCGCCACAGACCTGGTCATGTCGACCATGGCGGCGCTGGGCAAGGAGTTCTCCGAGAGCCCGCGCAGCGATGCCGAGATGGATGCCTATGCCGACGCCATGGCGGACATGTTCTGTGCCTATCTCGAAACGCTTGGGCGCAAGGGCGGTTGGCCAACTGGTGGCGGCGAACCCTCGCCCCTCAGGCCGCCCGCGCCGGTTTGGTCGCGGTGATGCCGTCGATGCCCCAAGGGAAGCGCGCTGGGGGCGACAGATGTGCCTGTCTCGAAACGCTTGGCCGCAAGGGCGGTTGAGGATTTCGGGCCACCGGTCCGTCCGGCATCGTCATGACCTGAACGGCTTGTCGCTCCCGGGCATATGTGGTTCGCTCCAGCTGCCTTGCGGAGAGCTTGTCATGCAGATTTTCTGGGCAGTTGTGGTCGGATCCGTGGCCCACTTCATCATCTCGTTCATCGTGAGCTTTCCCCTCGGATTTATCGAGGGGGTCACAAAATCACCGTTGAACATACCGGTCTGGCTGGGCTTGACGATTTCGCAGCTGGAGGTCGCTGCGGCCATCGCCGTTGCGGTGTATTGGTATAGCCGCAGGCGCGCTGCCTGACCGACCGCCTGATGCCGGAGAGATGGCCTTCGAGAGGGTGAGCGGCTTCAGCGCGCCGGCGCCGGTTTGGTCGCGGTGATGCCGTCTATGCTCCACGGGCCGGGTCCGGCCACCGCGAGATACAGGAAGGCGAAGCCGTAGACGATCGCGAGCTTGCCGTCGTCGAGATACGGGAAGAAGTCCTGCTGCGTCTGCGTCGTGAAGTAGGCGATCGCCGTGACGCCGGCCAGCAGCAGCGCGACGGAACGCGACGCCAGGCCGAACAGCAGCATCGATCCCAGCATGATTTCCACGATGCCGCTCAGCCACAGCGGCGTGAACGGTTGCGGAATGCAGCTGCCGCTGGTGCAGCCAAGCAGCTTGACCACCGCGTGCTGGGAAAATGTCAGGGCGATCGCTACGCGCATGATGCTGAGCAATTGCGGCTGCATGGCTTGGAAGTCCTTGATCGAAACGGTCGTTTCCGTGCTTACGCGAGCGCGTGGTCACGCAACAATGAACTTGTCGAGAGGTCGGCGTCAGCGGATGTGCCCCCCGGTCGCGCCGGAGCAGGGGCGTTTGAGGAGCGTCACGGCACTCCTGCTGGCGGCTTTTGGTCAGCGTTCCGAAGAGTGTCGGGGATCCATTCCGGAACGCTGGAAGGCCATGTTGCCGGTCCCGCATTGCGGTGCCGTGCAATCCCGCTCCCGCATTTCGACACCGTGCGCCATATCCCAATTGGGACATTGACCACGCACCCCACTGTGCGGCCTCATCCAGCTCCGATTGTCGAAGAGGCCCGCATGTCACGCACGCTTTCCACCACGCCGAAACAGGACGGGTTCCGGGCGCCGGGCGAGTTCGAGCCCAAGGCCGGCTGCTGGCTGATCTGGCCGGAACGGCCCGACACCTGGCGGCTGGGCGCCAAGCCGGCGCAGAAGGAGTTCGTCAAGGTGGCAACGGCGATCGCGGAGAGCGAGCCGGTCACCATCGCGGTGTCACGCCGGCAATGGCTGAATGCCCGCGCCATGCTGCCGGACCATATCCGTCTCGTCGAGATGGCCACCAATGACAGCTGGCTGCGCGACAGCGGCCCGAACTTCGTCATCGACGACAAGAGTGCGGTGCGCGGCGTCGACTGGACCTTCAACGCCTATGGCGGTTTCGACGGCGGCCTCTATGCACCCTGGGACCTCGACGATCTCGTCGCCCGCAAGGTGCTGGAGACGGAGCGGATGGACCGCTACCGCTCGCCTTTGATCGCCGAGGGCGGTGGTTTGCAATGCGACGGCCAGGGCACGCTGGTGACAACCGAACAGTGCCTGCTGAACCGCAACCGCAACGGCCATCTCGGCCGGGAAGCGGTCGAGCGGCAGCTTTGCGACTATCTCGGCCTCGATCATGTGATCTGGCTGCCGCGCGGTTTTGCCTTCGACGAGACCGACGGCCATGTCGACGATCTCTGCTGCTTCGTCCGGCCTGGCGTCGTGGCGCTGAGCTGGACCGACGAACGCGACGATCCGCAATACGAGATCGTGCGCGAGGCCGAGGACATATTGCGCTCGGCCACCGATGCGCGCGGCCGCCGGCTGGAGGTGCATCGCATCCGCCATCCGCTGCCCATCGAGATGACGGCCGAGGAGGCCGCCGGCGTCGACCGCGTCGACGCCACCTGGGCGCGGCCCGAGGGCAACCGGGTCGCAGCCACCTACATCAACTACTATCCCGGCAACAGCGTCGTGGTGGTGCCGCAGTTTGCCAATGAGACGCTCGATATCGAGGCAAAGGCGAAGCTCGCCGAACTATTTCCGGGTCATCGTATTGTCGGCATCGAAAACTCGCGCGAAATTCTGCTGGGCGGCGGCAACGTCGCCTGCATCACGCTGCCCGTCTATGCGGGCGGCAAACCGGCCTGAAGAGGGCGAATGCCCCGCAGGCCACCACAATGGGAGATATTATGCGCACATCCATGATCTCGGCTTTTTTATTGGCGAGCTGTGTTTTCGCCGGTGCCGCCCGGGCCGAAGAAGAAAAGGTCGTCAACGTCTACAACTGGTCCGACTACATCGCGCCGGACACGGCGGCGAAGTTCGAGAAGGAGACCGGCATCAAGGTCGTCTACGACGTCTATGACGGCAATGAGGTGCTGGAAACCAAGCTGCTGACCGGTGGGTCAGGCTATGACGTGGTCTATCCTTCCGCCTTTCCCTTCCTGAAGAACCAGGTCACGGCCGCGGCTTTCATGCCGTTGGACAAGGCGAAGCTCGGCAATTTCGCGAAACTCGATCCGCAGGCGCAGAAGTTGGTCGGCAACGCCGACCCGGACAATGTCCATGCCGTGCCCTACATGGAGGTGACCGACGGCGTCGGCTACAATGTCGAGGCGGTCAAGAAGCGCATGCCCGACGCGCCGGTCGATTCGCTCGACATGGTCTTCAATCCCGACGTGGTGAAGAACTTCGCCGACTGCGGTGTCACCATGCTGGATGCGCCGGCCGAGATCATTCCCATCGCGATGAACTATCTGAAGATCGATCCGAAATCGACCGATCCGGACGATCTCGCCAAGGTCGAGGCGCTTCTCACCAAGGTGCGGCCCTACATCCGCTATTTCCATTCCTCGAAATACATCAACGATCTCGCCAATGGCGACATCTGCGTGACGCTGGGCTGGTCCGGCGATATCCTGCAGGCAAGGACACGTGCCGCAGCCGCCGCCAACAAGCGCGAGATCGCCTATTCGATCCCCAGGGAAGGAACGCTGATCAACTTCGACACCATGGCGATCCCTAAGGATGCGCCGCATCCGCAGAACGGGCACGCCTGGATCGACTTCAACATGCGCCCCGACATCGCCGCCGCCAACTCCAGCTACATCTCCTTCGCCAACCCGATCCCGGAATCGCTGCCGCTGGTCGATCCGCTCGTGGCCAAGGATCCCGGCGTGTTCCCGCCGGCCGAGGTGAAAGCCAAGCTGTTCGCGCTCAGCCCCGCCGACGCCAAGCAGCTGCGCCTGCAGAACCGGCTGTGGACGCGTGTCGTCACCGGGCAGTAAGCGGGGAAGTCGCCTGTGCCTAGAGCGTTTCCGTTTTTCACGGAAACGCGGAAACGCTCTAGATTGTTGTTTTAGTTGCATTTTTGTAACGCCAAGTGATTCCACTTGGCTACAAAATGCCCTAGCTGTGTCGGGAGCCATTCCCTTCAACGTTCCGGAATGGATCCCCGACACTCGCCGCTCCCTTCGGTCGCTCACGAGGTCGAGGATGACGCAGTTCGGTTGCCTGCGCCAATCTCCAACGTTGATGTCCTTGCCAACGTTGGAGATTGGCCGAAGCGCAGCCTCAACGCCGTCATCCTCGACCTCGAAAGGAGCGAAGCGACTGGAGAGTGTCGGGGATCCATGCCGGAACGGGGGAGAAGACGCAGCGGTCCAGACCCAGGCTATGCCGGGTGGCAAACGCAATTGCACTTGGGCACGAAGGGCGAGGCCTACACCAGCGACGCCACACCGGCGACCCTTGCCGCGGCCATCAGCTCCACCTGCGAATGAATGCCGAGTTTGGCATAGACCTTCTTGATGTGGTTGCGCACGGTTCCAGGCGAGACGGCGAGGCTGCGTGAAATGGATTTGGCCGAGCCGCCGTCGATGAGCAGGACGGCAATCTGGCGCTCGCGTGCGCTGAGCCGCGACAAGGCAGGATGGGCATGACCGGTGTCTTCCCCGCAACCGGCGGCCATCTCGGCGCGCCATCGATGCCAGAGCTGCGTCAGCACAAGCCGCGTCGCGCCGCTGATCGCTTCGGCGAGCGCAAGGTCATCCGCGCCGAAGGCGGGCGCACCGCGAAATCGCAGGAAGGTGATGTAGCCGGCTGCCCTGGCGTCGAGGTTGAAGACGCCGGTGATCTCGTCGAAGCTGCGCGACGGTTCGTAGAAGTCCCGATAGTAGTCGGTCCGCTGGAAGTCGCCCGTGTCGAGCGCGGCGAGCGGCAGCAGGAAATCCTGTCGTGTGCTGGCGAACATGCGGAAGAACGGGTCCTGCCTGTAGAGCCGCGCATCGTAGTTGCGGTTCCACGGGTCCGGTCCGCGGTCGTCGATGGTCACGGAACTGTGGTCACGCAGGTAGAGCCCGACATAGGCGCGGTCGCACGGCAGCAGTCCGCTGGCGGCGGCGGTGAAGGTGGCCGAGATCTCCTTGCTCGAGCTGGCCTGCGCGGCCGCGGCCAGGCCGTGGCTCCAGCGTCCGAATTGTTCGAGGGCAATGCCGGCAACAGTCATAGCGGTTTTGTGTCCGGGTCAGAACGAGGAGTGTTTCCGCGTTTCCGCGAAGACCGGAAACGCTCTTGGGAAAAAGCCGGCTGCATGTCCCGAACGATAGCCGGCGCCGGCAGGAATTCAAGCCGCGGCTCGGTTCAGCAGTGCGAGGACCATGGCCACGCAGAGGCAGAAAGCGCTCAGCGACAGGATCGGGATGATCAGCGCCGCGCGATGATGGCCTCTGGCTCCCATGACCACGGCGACAAGCTGGCTGATCAGCAGCGCCGGTATGCCGATCCTGTAGGACGTCGCAAACAGGGCTTGAGCCAGATCGCGCTGGCCGGGCTCGGAAGGCCATTCGGAAAAGCCCAGGGCGAGAGGTGACATGTACCAGACCAGACTGAAGATCACCGCGACGATGGTGGTCACGACGAGGAAGATGCCGATGGACGTATCCGCGAGGAACCGGCGGTAGGGGCCGTTCATCTTCCGCTCCGAAGCTGGTTATCTGCGGGCGGCGGTTCATCGTGAAACTGCATGTCGTCCACGATAGACCCCGAAGCAGTTCCAGGAAAAGTCTGTAGCGGTTTTCCGTCCAGACTTGTGAAAAACAAAGAGTTGGAGCGTTTCCGCGAAAACGCTCTCGAGACCCGCAATTCAAGTCGAGGCAATGCCAAGGGAGTTCGCCGCATCATGCGTAAGGTAACCGTCGCCGCCACACAGATGGCCTGTGTCTGGGACGAGAAGGACAATGTCGCGCGGGCCGAGCGGCTGGTGCGGGAGGCGAAGGCAAGAGGCGCCGATCTCGTCCTGATCCAGGAACTGTTCGCCGCGCCCTATTTCTGCCAGGACCAGTTCCACGGCTTCTTCGATCTCGCCCGGCCGTTTGCCGACAACCCTCTGATCGCACATTTCTCCGGCCTGGCGCGCGAGCTCGGCGTGGTCTTGCCGGTCAGCTATTTCGAGCGCGCCGGCCAGAGCTATTTCAACAGCCTTGCCGTCATCGATGCCGACGGCACCGTGCTCGGCAACTACCGCAAGAGCCACCTGCCGGACGGTCCCGGCTACACGGAGAAGTTCTATTTTTCGCCGGGCGATACCGGCTTCAAGGTGTGGAAGACGAAGGCCGGCACCATCGGCGTCGGCATCTGCTGGGACCAGTGGTTTCCGGAAGCCGCGCGTTCGATGGCGCTGCAGGGCGCCGAGATCCTGCTCTATCCGACAGCGATCGGCTCCGAGCCGCATGATGCGGGCCTGGATTCCAGCGCACACTGGCAGCGCGTCATGCAGGGGCATGCCGGCGCCAACATCATGCCGCTGCTGGCCTCCAACCGCATCGGCACCGAGCACGGTCGCGCCGGCACCAGCATCACCTTCTACGGCTCATCCTTTATCGCCGATCCGACCGGCGCCAAGGTGGCCGAGGCAGACCGCGAAACCGAGACCGTGCTGACTGCCTCCTTCGACCTCGACGCCATCGCCCACCAGCGCCGCTCCTGGGGCGTCTTCCGCGACCGCAGGCCCGAGCTCTATGGGCGGCTGGCGACGCTGGATGGAGGCGCGGTGGGCTGAGGTTTGGTTGGGGTGTTTTGACCGCCGTGCGGCGAGCCGCACAACGGTCCTCATCCTGAGGTGCTCGCGAAGCGAGCCTCGAAGGACGCACCTACAATCCAGCCGTTTTGGGTGCGTCCTTCGAGGCTCGCCCGGCAAGGGCCCGGGCTGTGCTTTCAGTTGGCGTGCGGGCGAGCACCTCAGGATGAGGGCGGTCGTGCAGGATTCCTTCATTCCGAACGCCGGGGAACGGAACGCCCGCGTCCCTCAGCCGCCCTCCGCCTCCTGCCAGTGCGGATACGTCACATAGGCGGTGATCGCGCCGTCCTCATGCGCGCGGATGGTCACCCGGTCGCCCTTCGGCATATGCACGATCTCGCCGGGGCCGGCGGTGACCGTGCCTTCGTCGCCAGTCACGGACAGCCGCCCTTTCAGCACCACCATGACGTCGTCGACGGCGAGCGTGATGTCGATGCTGACATCGGGCCCGTAGCGGCCGTAACCGATGGTGATCGGCGCGCCATGGCGCTGGTCGACCAGGTTGCCGGTGAAGACCTCTCCATCCAGTCCGGGCACATGCTCGAAAGTCGCGTCGGAAACGGAGAACTTGCGGACGGTCATGCGGGCCTCCTTTGCGCGGGTCGGCATCGGACAACGCAGCAGGTGGATGTCTGGTTCAATCGAAGGGCTGAATTTCGAGCAATCCCGTTAGCTGTGTTAACAGCCTCTAATTTGAGCAACGAGCGATGCTTGCTGGCGAGCTGGGTGTGTGATTTTACTTTGATTTAGTCATATGGGATGGGCGGGTAACAATGAAACGTATGGGCGATTGCAGCCATATTGAAGATGTACTCGGGTTGATTCAAATCAGTCATCCCGAAGTGCGATCTGGGTCTTAAAAGTGGTTTCTTTGCATTCCATCCTAGATACCCGACAAATTTGGTTGCGGGCCTTCTACGGTTTCAATCCCGAGGAAGCCGGCTACCTTGGATTCACGCACGAGAAGCAGCGTAAGGAAATGCTGTCCAGAATGCAGGACGGCGATTTGGTTCTCATCTACGGCGCCGTGGACGAGCTGACCGATAAGACGCTTAGGCGGCAGGCGCTGGGTTTCCTGGAGGTGTCGACAAAACAATGTAACGATCGAGATCGCTCCGCCCCGTCGGCAATTGACTGGAAGCGATCTCAAGGATTTCAAGACAGGTGGACCTTCGGTGTTGAGGTGACACGGGCTTGGCGTGTTCGAAACCGCGTTCACATTAGCAACGTTGCGCCACTCGCCTATACCAATGAAAAAAGGTTTGAGCGGACAACGAAGGCAGTCCTGCTCACCGCCGAGGAACGCGCACGAGCACTCAGCCATCCAGTTTATCAAGTGAATGTCTATGGGGAGCCTTCAATTGTCCAGGCAGACCTTCAGCAAGGGGTGCTGGAACAACTTCTATTTCCATCTAAAGGCATTCCTCCGTCATTCGGGACACGAACAACGACCATAGAGGACGGTGAGAATTGCCTATATCTAATGATTCTTACTGATGGCGCGGAGCGCCTTCTCGGACCGGTAGGTCCCCACTACGGTCTGAACCTAGCAAAGGTCGGGCGATCTAATGATCCGAAGCGACGACTGAGCGAAATCAATGGAGGATTTCCGGACAGGAGTACATGCCGTTGGGCTCTGATCTCGACCCAGGTTTTTCCGGACGCAACTATGACGCATCGATATGAGATCGAATTGAAAGAATTCTTCAGTCGCCGCTTCACATCCCAAGGTGGTGAGTTCTTTACGGCGCCAAAGAAGGCGATTGAAGATGAATTTTCCCGCTTCTGCATGGCGCGCATGCCCAAAATCTTAGGTGCGCCTGGCAAAGCGCGTGGCGTTATATAGAGTCCTCTCATCCGTGACCGTCTGTGTTGTAGGAAGCCGATGCTCGCCTCACATGACGCGGACCGCCGCCACGAAGCGTTCGATCTCGTCATCGGTGTTGAAATAGTGGACGGATGCTCGCACCAGCGCCGTCAGGCCTCTCTGGCCGAGGTCGAGCTGGGCATAGGGCAGGATCGAAACCGAGACGTTGATCTTCTGCGAGCGCAGCTGTTCGGCAATCTCCTTTGCCTGCAGTGGCGTCTTCTGGAAGGTCACGATGCCGCATTTGACCTGCCCGAGATCGTGCACGCTGACACCGTCGATGGTGCCGAGTTGAGTGCGCAAGGTGGCGGCCAGGTCCGACACGCGCTGCTCGATCGCCGGCAGGCCGATACCACGCGCATACCGCACCGCTGCCGCCAGCCCGACCCGGCCGGCGACATAGCTTTCGAAATTCTCGAAACGCCTGGCGCCTCCGGCAAGCTCGTAGCGTTGCGGCTGGGTCCATGTCGCCGACAACAGGTCGATGAAAGGCGGCTCGATTGTCTCGGCGATGGCCTTGCGCACATAGAGGAAGCCGGTCCCGCGCGGGCCGCGCAGGAACTTGCGCCCGGTACCCGAGAGGATGTCGCAGCCGATCGCCTTCACGTCGACGTCGATCTGTCCGACCGACTGGCAGGCGTCGAGCAGGTAGGTGATGTCGTGCCGCCGCGCGATACTGCCGACCTCGACCGCGGGATTGACCAGCCCGCCCTGGGTCGGCACATGCGTCAGCGCGATCAGCTTCGTCTCAGGCCTGATTGCCGCTTCCAGCGCGGTCAGGTCGATCTGGCCATGGGCGTCCGACGGCACCAGGTCGATGACGATGCCGCGCCGCTTCGCCTGCTGCAGCAGCGCCAGGTAGTTGGACGCATATTCCGAGGCGTGCGTGACGACGCGGTCGCCGGCCTTGAGCGGCAGGCCGTAGAAGGCCATGTCCCAGGCGCGCGTCGCATTCTCGACGAAGGCGATCTCCTCCGGCTCTGCGTTCAGAAGCCCGGCGAACTCGTCATAGAAGACGCGCAGTTCGTCGCCGAGCAGCCGCTCCGCCTCATAGCCGCCGACGCTGTACTCGAGCTTCAGGGCATTGGAGACGGCCTCGAACACCGGCAGCGGCATCAGCGAGGATCCGGCATTGTTGAAATGCAGGACATCGGCGCATGAAGGTGTCTCTGCGCGCACGCGGTCTATGTCGATCATGGTCTCTCCTCGGGGCCTGGTCGGCAGGTTGGCAATTCCTCAGATAGAGATCCTGTGCCAGGACAAACAGGTGGAGGTGAACGAGAATCCAGTGTGGTGAAGCGGCTCTCTTTAGGCTCTCGAACCGCAAGATCGGTCGAGCGCGTCATGACGTCGGGCGGCTATCTGGGGCGGCCACGGAGAAAGACGATGAAGGCGGCACTTCAGACCTACCATGCCCGCATGTTGCGTGTGCTCGACCATATCGACCGTCATCTCGACGGCGATCTCGACCTCGACGCGCTGAGCCGGGTTGCCGCCTTCTCGAAATTCCACTTCCACCGGCAGTTCATGGCGACCTTTGGCTTGTCAGTGCATCGTTATGTCCAGCTGGCCCGCATGAAGCAGGCTTCGCAGCGGCTGGCCGCTGCGGACGCCGAAAGCGTCACGGAGATCGCGATGGATGCCGGCTACGATGCCCCCGATGCCTTCGCCCGCGCCTTCCGGCAACGGCTCGGGCAATCGCCGTCGTCGTTCCGGAAGTCGCCCGACTGGGAACCGTGGCTTGTGGCCTTCGGGCCTCTCTACAATGCGAGGAGCAAGCTGATGCAGATCATTTTTAGCCAGGACGACGTGACGATCCGCGATGAGGAGCCCACCCCGGTGGCGATGCTGGAACATCGTGGCGACCGCGCCATGCTCGGCACGACAGCCGAGCGGTTCAGGGCCTGGGGCAAGGCCGCCGGCCTGTCGGCCGGGAAACGCTCGACCTTCATGGTGTTCCGGTCCGAGCGCTGCCCCGCCAATCCGGCCGACTATGCCATGGACCTGTGCCTCGAGACGGACCGGCCGGTCGATCCGGACGATCCGCTGATGAAGGCCGGCGTCATCCCCGGCGGGCGCTGCGCGGTGCTGCGCTACCCCGGCAACACCAACAATCTCGAACCGGCGGCAACCTATCTCTACCGCGAATGGCTGCCGGCCAGCGGCGAGGAGGTGCGCGACTTCCCGGTCTATTGCCGGCGCCGTCTCGCCCTCATCCCGGAAGTGCCGGCGCATGAGGTGGTGGTGGAACTGTTCCTGCCGCTGAAATAGCGCATTTTGCAGCCAGGTGGAATCGCGTGGCGTCACATGCTGCGAAAACAAAACCTTGGAGCGTTTCCGTGTTTCCGTGAAAAACGGAAACGCACTGGCGGCTGGCCCGGTATCGGTGGCGGAAGCGCTACGAAGCCTGCTGCTCGACACGCCGGCGCCGGATGGCATCGGCCAGGAACAGCCGCGCCAGCGAATGATAGAGCGGCTCCGGCGCGATCAGCCGGGCAGTGCCGTAGCCGAGCATCGAGGCCGCCATCAGCGCGATGACGTTGTCATGGTTGCCGGTCATTTCCAGGATGATGACGAAGGCCGTCATCGGCGCCTGCACGACGCCGGCGAAATAGCCGGCCATGCCGAGGATCGCCGCCAGGCCGACATCGGCGCCGAAGATCTGCCCGAGCGTCGAGCCGAGCCCGGCGCCGACCGAAAGCGACGGCGCGAACAGACCGCCGGGAATGCCGGAAATGGTCGAGGCAAGGCTGACCACGAACTTCGCGACGAAGAACAGGGGCGGCAGCGCATGGCCTTCGATGGCGCCGCGCGCCTCGGCATAGCCGGTGCCGAATGTCGCGCCGGAGGACAGCACGCCGACGACGGCGACGACGAGGCCCGCGCATCCCGCCACGATCAGGGTGCGGCTCAGCGGAAACTCGGTGCGCCAGCGGCGGATGCGGCGCGTGATCCTCAGCGTCGCCGAGGAAAACAGCGCGCCCGCGGCGCCGCCGATGATGCCGCAGGCGATCACCAGCGGCCAGTCGCCGGGAAAGGCGGCATAGGCATGGCTGACCCCGAAATAGGTGTAGGTGCCGACCAGTGCCAGCGACGCCAGGCCGGCGAGGATGACGGCCGAGAGCACGACGCCATTGGTGCGTGCCTGATAGGAGCGCCCCATCTCCTCGATGGCAAAGACGATGCCGGCGAGCGGCGTGTTGAAGGCGGCGGCGATGCCTGCCGCCGAGCCGGCCAGGATCAGGCCGCGTGCCTGCGCCATGCCGCCCCAGCGCGCCGCCTGCACCATGATCGAGGCGCCGACCTGCACGGTCGGTCCCTCGCGGCCGATGGAGGCGCCGCAGGCGAGCCCGACGATGGTCAGCACGATCTTGCCCCAGACCATGCGCAGCGACAGGAAGCGGCCGCGTTCGTCGTCGTCGCGCAGATGGCGCGCGGCGATCGCCTGCGGGATGCCGCTGCCCTGCGAGCCGGGAAAGAAGCGGAACGCCAGCCAGGCGCACAGCATGAAACCGGCCGGCGTCAGCGCCAGCGGGATGTAGCCATGCCAGCCACCGGCGCCGACGACGCCGGCAAAGACTTTCTGCGCCTCGTCGGCCAGCCAGGCGAAGCCGGCGCTGATGATGCCGATGGCGAAGGCGCCAGCCCAGAACACCAGGCGTGGCTTCCACAGCCGGGGCGAGGTGACCAGAGCGCGGGATCGCCGCACCATGCCGATGCTGGATAGCCGCCTCTTGCGCATCACATGGCCTCTCCTCAAGGTTGCCCCCGGCATGGACGCTAGAGCAATTCCGGGAAAAGTGTGCAACGGTTTTCCGTCCGGAATTGCGTCAAAGCAAAGAGCGTTTCCGCGTTTCCGTAAAAAACGGAAACGCTCTATTGCCCGGCAGTGCAAGGCATTCTTCGGCATTTCGAAAGGGCCAGCCGCGCTTCCGGCTGCGCCCGATGGGAGAGTTGCGCTGCCTTAGGCCGCCAACTTCTCGTCGCGGCGCAGTGTCAGCACTTCGACGCCGGTGGCGGTGACGGCGACGGTGTGTTCGAACTGGGCGGAAAGCTTGCCGTCATTGGTCACCACGGTCCAGCCGTCGTCGGCCGTCGTCACCCTGCGGGTGCCCTGGTTGACCATCGGCTCGACGGTGAACACCATGCCTTCCTGCAGCCTGACGCCGGTGCCCGGCCGGCCGTGGTTCAGCACCTGCGGCTCCTCATGCATCTCGCGGCCGATGCCGTGGCCGCAATAGTCGCGCACCACCGAATAGCCGTTCTTCTTGGCATGTTTCTCGATGGCGTAGCCGATGTCGCCGATAAACGCGCCGGGCCGCACCGCGCGGATGCCTTTCCACATCGCCTCCTGGGCGACGCGCACCAGCCGTCTCGCCGTCGGCGAAGCGTCGCCGACCAGATAGGTCTTCGAGGAATCGGCGATGAAGCCGTTCTTCTCCAGCGTGATGTCGAAGTTGACGATGTCGCCGTCGCGGATGATCGCGGCAGCATCCGGCACGCCGTGGCAGACGACATGGTTGATCGAGCAGTTCAGCACATGCCTGTAGCCATACTGTCCCTTGCTCGCCGGGCGGGCGGCAAGATCCTCGGTGATGAAGCGGTCGACCAGCGTGTCCACCTCGAGCGTCGACATGCCGGCAAGCTCCAGCCCGTCCAGCATCTCGAAGACCGAAGCCAGCAGCCTGCCCGACTGGCGCATCAGCGCCAGCTCGTCCGGAGTTTTGACCATCACAGCATGCCGCGCAAAAGTGTCGAGCGGTTTTGCGAGTACGGCATGCGCAAAGCAAAAAACCTGATGCGCAAGGAGCGCATCTGAAAGATCGCGACCAGCATCAGGCTACGAGACTGGGGGCAGGGCGGTCCTGCGCCGTGGCCAGTTCCCGCTTGACGATCTCGGTGAACGACAGCGTCGGGTTGGCCTCGGCCAGCATGCCGATCTTCATCCAGAACTCAGCCTGCGCATTGATGGACCGGCACATCACGGTCGAGGCGCGCCGCACTTCCTCATGCAGGTCCTCGTCGATCTTCACGATGCCCATGTCTGTCTCCGATTGATATACGGAGCATATATGGTTCGTATGTCGATGGGTCAAGCGGCACCTATCTCCCCGTCGCGGGGGAGAAAGAGGCGCCGTGCCTCGAAAATATCCTCCCCTAGGGGATACTTGCCACATCCTCCCCAGGAGGATAAAAATCCGGCATGGAACCGCATCGTCACGAAACCCATCCCGAAATCGTCAAGCGCCTGAAGCGGGCCGATGGGCACCTGCGCAGCGTCGTCGAGATGATCGAGGCAGGGCGCCCCTGCCTTGACATCGCCCAGCAATTGCACGCCGTCGAAAAAGCGATCGCGCAGGCCAAGAAGACGCTGATCCAGGATCATCTCGACCATTGCCTGGATCATGTTGTCGGCAAGCTCGGTCAGGATCAGCGCGCATCGATCGACGAATTCAAGGAAATCGCGAAGTATCTGTGATGCTGGCTGTTCTGAGGGATCGAACCTACCGGCACCTGTTCGCCGCGCAGGTCATCGCGCTTGTCGGCACGGGATTGGCTACCGTGGCGCTCGGTCTTCTCGCCTATGATCTGGCTGGCGGCCAGGCCGGCGCGGTGCTCGGAACCGCCCTTGCCATCAAGATGATCGCCTATGTCGGCGTGGCGCCGGTCGCATCCGCCTTTGCCGAGCGCTGGCCGCGCCGCACCATGCTCGTCAGTCTCGATCTGGTGCGCGCCGCGGTCGCGCTGTTCCTGCCCTTCGTCACCGAAATCTGGCAGGTCTATGTCCTGATCTTTGTGCTGCAGTCGGCGTCCGCCGCCTTCACCCCGACCTTCCAGGCCACGATTCCCGATGTCCTGCCGGATGAGAAGGACTACACCAGCGCCTTGTCGCTTTCCCGGCTGGCCTACGATCTGGAGAGCCTGCTCAGCCCGATTCTGGCGGCGGCATTGCTGACGCTGATTTCCTTCCACAGCCTGTTCGGGGGCACCGTCATCGGCTTCCTGGCGTCGGCAGCCCTGGTGCTGACCGTCGTCCTGCCCAGCCCGAAACCATCCGCTCCGCGCGGCATCTACGACCGCACGACGCGCGGCATGCGCATCTATCTCGCCACGCCGCGCCTGCGCGGCCTGCTCGCCATCAACATGGCGGTTGCTGCCGCCGGTGCGCTGGTCATCGTCAACACGGTCGTCTACGTCCAGGCGCAGTTCGGGCTGGATCAGAGCCGGACCGCGCTGGCGCTTGCCGCATTCGGCGGCGGCTCGATGATCGCAGCGCTTGTTTTGCCGCGCCTGCTCGAGCGGGTACCCGACCGCACGGCGATGCTGTGCGGCACCGGCCTGCTCGCCGCGGCGACATTGCTGGCAGCGCTGCTTCCCTCCTTTGCCTGGCTGCTGCCGCTATGGTTCGTTCTGGGCATCGGCTATTCCGTCGCGCAGACGCCTTCAGGCCGCCTGCTGCGGCGCTCGGCCAACCCCGAGGACAGGCCGGCCATCTTCGCGGCGCAGTTCGCGCTGTCCCATGCCTGCTGGCTGCTCGCCTACCCGCTGGCCGGCCGGGTCGGCGCCATGATCGGCCTGCCGGCAACCGCGGTCGTCCTTGCCGCGATAGCGGCGGCGGCGGCGGCCCTGGCGGTGCGGCTGTGGCCCGCCGATGATCCCGACATGGTCGAGCACAGCCATGACGACCTGCCGGCAAGCCATCCGCACCTTGCCGGGCATCGCCGCCATGTCCATGCCTATGTGATCGACGACATGCATGCGGCATGGCCGCGCCGGCATTGACGCCGGGCGGACACGTCACCGTTGCCTCTCTTCGAGGGGCATGACCCATGATGTGGCTCTACGCTTGGCTCCAGCATGCAATCGCTGCCCAGCGCGAGATCTACCTGGCGCTGGCGGCCAGGATTGCCGACTTCGCGCAGACCGGCGACTGGCAGCCGCTGCTCGTCTATCTGCCGATGGGCATTGTCTTCGGCGCCATTCATGCCGCGACGCCCGGCCACAGCAAGGCGCTGCTGGCCACCTATCTGACAGGCTCATCCGCGTCGCTGCGACAGGCAATGCTCACCACATGGGTCCTGTCGCTGGTGCATATAAGCACGGCCGTGCTGATTGCCCTGCTGGCCCTGCCGCTGGTGTCGGTGACGCTGGGTAGCGTCGGCAGGGCTCCGGCACTGGAACAGGCGAGCCGTGGCCTGCTCGGCCTGATCGGCCTGTGGATGCTGTGGCAAGCCTTGCGGGGGACACACGGCCATGGCCATCGCGAAGGAACGGCGATGGGGTTCATGGCGGGGCTGATCCCATGTCCGTTGACACTTTTCGTGATGACCTTCGCCATCACGCGCGGGGTGCCGCAGGCAGGGATCGCGTTTGCGGCAACGATGCTGATCGGCGTCGGCCTCACCCTGTCGGCGGTGGCCTTCGCGGCGGTGTTCTTCCGCCAGCACGTGCTCGGCGCCCTCGCGCGCTGGCCGCGCCTGATCGACTGGTTCGGCCGTTCCATCCAGGCAGCGGCAGGTCTCGTCATTCTCGTCGTGGCGGCCAATGCCGTCCGGGCCTGATCGTGTCTTGACTCGGCCCCGCATCGGGCGAATGATCCTGCCCATGGGGATTGCGATCTCCCCACGAGGCTCAGGCCCAAGCATCGCGTCCAGAAACCCGTGAAACGGAAGGACGCGTCATGCCATCTCCAACCACCATCTCCACCGACAAGCTCGCTCGCCTGATCGGCACGCCGCACTGCCCGGCGCTGATCGATGTGCGCAATGACGAGGATTTCGCTCTCGATCCCCGGCTCGTGCCAGGTTCGATCAGGCGATCTCATCGGGACGTCCAGACATGGTACCCCACGATCACCCGGCCCTCGGCGGTGGTGATCTGCCAGGCCGGCAGGAAACTGAGCGAAGGCAGCGCCTCATGGCTGCGGCAGCTGGGCACCCCCGCCGAGTCGCTCGAAGGCGGTATCGAGGCCTGGTTTGCTTCCGGTCTGCCGGCCGTGCCCGCCGCCAGGCTGCCGCCTCGTGATACGGCGGGCCGCACCGTCTGGGTGACACGGGCGCGCCCGAAGATCGACCGCATCGCCTGTCCCTGGCTGATCCGCCGCTTCGTCGATCCGCACGCGGCCTTCCTGTTCGTCGCGCCGCAGGAAGTGGCGGGCGTCGCCGACAGGTTCGACGCCACCCCGTTCGACGTCGAGAACGTCTTCTGGAGCCATCGCGGCGAGACCTGCACCTTCGACACCATGGTCGAGGAGTTCGGCCTCGGCACTGAACCGCTGCTGCGGCTCGCCGCCATCGTGCGCGGCGCCGACACCGCCCGTCTCGACCTGGCGCCGGAAGCCGCCGGGCTGCTTGCTGCTTCGCTCGGCCTGTCGCGCATGCATTCCGACGATCTCGCCCAGCTTGAAGCGGGCATGACGCTCTACGACGCCTTCTACCGCTGGTGCCGCGACGCCACCGACGAGAGCCATAATTGGCCAAGCGCCAGACCGGGAGCTGCGTCATGACCGCCGCCGCTCCCGACGCACGTCTCGCCGACCGTCCGGCGGCGCACGGCATAGGCTTCGCCGAGGCGGTGAAGGTCTGGGCCAGGATCGCCGCGCTGAGCTTCGGCGGTCCCGCCGGGCAGATCGCGGTCATGCACCGCATCCTGGTCGAGGAAAAACGCTGGATCGGCGAGACGAGGTTCCTGCACGCGCTGAACTACTGCATGCTTCTGCCCGGCCCCGAAGCACAGCAACTCGCCATCTATATCGGCTGGCTGCTGCACAGGACGAAGGGCGGCCTCGTTGCCGGCATCCTCTTCGTGCTGCCCGGCTTCGTCGCCATCATGGCGCTGAGCTGGATATACGCGATCTTCGGCAATGCCGGGCTCGTGCAGTCGCTGTTCCTCGGCCTCAAGGCCGCCGTGCTGGCCATCGTGCTGGAAGCCGTTATGCGCATCGGCAGGCGAGCACTGCGCAACGCCGTCATGATTGCACTGGCCGCCGCCGCCTTCATCGCCATCTTCGTCTTCCGGGTGCCGTTCCCGCTGATCGTGATCGCTGCGGCGCTCATCGGATACGTCGGCGGCCGTGCCGGCTGGGCCGCCTTCGCGGCTGCCGGCGGTCACGGCAAGATGGGAGCGCATGAGGTCGCCGATGCCGATACCGCGCTTGGCGAAGACATTCCGGCGCATGCCCTTCATGCCGGCAGGTCGTCGCTGAAGATGGCGGCTATCCTGCTCATGCTGTGGCTGGCGCCGGTGGCGGTCCTGCTTTCGCTCTACGGGCAGGCGAACGTCTTTTCACAGATCGCCGTCTTCTTCTCCAAGATGGCGGTGGTCACCTTCGGTGGTGCCTATGCCGTGCTCGCCTATGTCGCCCAGCAGGCGGTCGACACCTACGGCTGGCTGAAGCCAGGCGAGATGCTGGACGGGCTGGGCATGGCCGAGACCACGCCCGGCCCGCTGATCATGGTCACCCAGTTCGTCGGCTTCATGGGGGCGTTCCGCGCGCCGGGCGCCATGCATCCCCTGCTTGCCGGCACGCTGGGCGGACTGCTCACCACCTGGGTGACGTTCACGCCCTGCTTCCTGTGGATTTTCCTCGGCGCGCCCTACATCGAGGCGCTGCGCTCTAACAGGGCGCTGTCGGCAGCGCTGGCCACGATCACTGCCGCCGTGGTCGGGGTGATCCTCAACCTCGCCGTCTGGTTCGCCTTGCACGTGCTGTTCGGCGAGGTCCGGGAGATCCATGCCCTGGGCGCGACCCTCGATGTCCCGGTGCTGGCCAGCGTGAAGCTGGCAGCACTTGCCCTGGCGATCGTCGCCCTGCTGGCCGTGTTCCGCTTCCGGATCGGCATGCTCTGGGTGCTGGCGGGATGTTCGCTGCTCGGCGTGCTCTACGGGCTGGCGGCCGGCACAATCTGATTTACTTCGTTTCGGGATTGCGCTGTCGAGCGCAATCCCGAAACGGTAGATCAATAATACTCCAGCCTGGGGTACCATTTGTCGCCGCGGCCTTCGGGCGTGAGATCGAGGGCCGACCACAGCGGCGCGAAATCCGGGCCGCCGCGCGGATCCTTGCCGGCATCGGCCATTTCGCCGGTCATCTCGCCCTTCCAGAACAGCCGCACGCCGCCATCACCGGATTTCTGGAACACGGCCAGCACCGGATATTCCCAGCCCTTGGCCGGATCGAGGCCGCGGAAATCGAGGGCATAGTCGTCGCCGACCGTCTGGTGGAATTGCAGATGCTGCCAGCCGCGTTCCCGGGCGAACGCCACCTGCCGTTCCACCGGACTGCGCCCGAGAATGGCCAGCGCCACGCGCTGCTTCAGGTCGTTGGCGTTGGCGTTCAACGGACCGAGCAGGTTGGTGCACATCGGGCAGGGCCGCTCGCGCTCGGGTCCGTACATCCAGAAATAGGTGACCAGCGTCTGCTTGTCGCCGAACAGGTCGCCGAGGCCGACCTCCGTGCCGTTCACATCCTTGAAGCGATAATCCTTCTCGATGGCCGGGCCCGGCGGCAGCTTTCGCCGCTGCTCGGCGACGCGGTCGATATGCCGCTGCAGTTCGATCTCCTGCGCCAGCAATTCCTGCCGGGCCTGCGCATAGGCTTCGCTTTCTCCGGGGCGGGGTCTGCGTTTTGTCGCCAGTTCGCTTGATGAGGTGGACATGCTGCTGAACCTCCCAGGGTCGTTCGTTGCATGCGGAAGCGCTGACCCGGCTGCGGGCGGCCAGCACCGCTATCTTACGCTTGAAAACGTGCCCGGCACGCCCGGCGTTCCAACACTCCTGCCCGTTCTTGCCAGCGAACGGTTCGAAGGCAAGATTGGGTGCGTCCTTCGAGGCTCGCCCCGCAAAGGGCCGGGCTGTGCTTTCAGTCGATGTGCGGGCGAGCACCTCAGGATGAGGGGCGCTGGGTGAAACGGCGCTCAATCTCTGAGACGTTCCAGAATTCTCGCCCGCGAGGCACAGCGCCTCAGGATGAGGGGCGTTGGGTGAACGGCGCTCAATCTCCAGGACGTTCCGGATTCTCGCCCGAAAGGCACAGCGATCCTCATCCTGAGGTGCTCGCGAAGCGAGCCTCGAAGGACGCACCATGTATGAGGACGTGCCGGCAACGGTCGCCACGCTGCAAGGGCGGGGCCGCTATCCGCCCGCCAACCGCGGCAGCAGGAAGATCTCCGCCCCTTCCGGCAGCTTCTTCGACCAGGTGTCGCGGTAGATGGTGCCGTCGATGGCGACCGCGATGCCGCGGTTGATGAACGGCTCGATGGCCGGGTACTGTTCGGCAAGTTTGCGGAACAGTTCCCGGATGTCCTTGGCCTCGATGTCGAGCTTGTCCTTGCCTCCGGCGACAGCGGCGAGCGATCCCCAGAGCGTGACGGCGACCATCAGGCTTTCCGTTCGACCTCGAGCGCCGCCAGGATGCGCGGCGGCGACATCGGGATATGCGTCATGCGCACGCCTACGGCGTTCGAGACCGCATTGGCGATCGCCGCCAGCGGCGGCACGATCGAGGTCTCGCCGACGCCGCGCACGCCGTAGGGGTGGTTGGGATTGGGGATCTCGAGGATCTGCGTGTCGATCATCGGCAGGTCCGAACAGACCGGGATGCGGTAGTCGAGGAAGCCGGCATTCTGCAGCCGACCGTCCTTGCCGTAGATATACTCCTCGTTGAGCGCCCAGCCGATGCCTTGCGCCGCCCCGCCCTGGTACTGGCCCTCGACATAGGTCGGGTGCACCGCCTTGCCGGCATCCTGCACCACGGTGTAGCGCAGCACCCGGGTCGCCCCGGTCTCGGGGTCGACCTCGATGTCGCAGATATGGGTGGCGAAGGAGACGCCGGCGCCGTCGGCGACCAGCTCGCTATGGCCGGCGATCGGCCCGCCGGTGGTGCCGGACTGGGCGGCGATCTCCTTCAGCGACAGCGGCGACAGGTTGCCGTATTTCTCGCCTCTGGCCAGCGCATGGCCCTTTTCCCAGACGACGTCGTCGGCGGGGATGTCCCACATCTGCGCGGCACGTTCGCGCAGGATCAGGATAGCGTTGCGGGCCGCCGAGATCGTCGCCATCGAGGAGGAGAAGGTGCCGCGGCTGCCGTCGGTCATGTCGTTGTAGCCGAGGCTCGACGTGTCGGCGACGATCGCCTTGACCTGGCCATAGTCGATGCCGAGCTCTTCCGCCGCCACCAGCGACAGCGAGGCGCGCGAACCGCCGACGTCGACGGTGCCGACGGCCAGCGAAACCGAGCCGTCCATGCCGATGTTGAGGTCGACGCAGGTCTGGCCGCCGAAGTTGAACCAGAAGCCGCAGGCCATGCCGCGGCCCTGGTTCTTTTTGAGCGGCGCCTGCATGTGCGGATGTTTCTTCACCGCTTCCAGCGTCGGGCCGATGCCGATCGGGCCGTAGACCGGGCCGTAGGAGGCGCGCGTGCCTTCCTGCGCCGCGTTCCTGATGCGGAAGTCGACCGCATCCATGCCGACCTTGCCGGCCAGTTCGTCGATGCTGCTTTCCACCGCGAACGCCGCCATCGGCGCCGACGGCGCGCGATAGGCCGCGGTCTTCGGCCGGTTGACCAGCACCTCGAAGCCGACCGTCCTGACATTGTCCAGCCGGTAGCAGGCAAACGCCGTCATGGCGCCGACCTCGGCCCACCCGCCGGCATAGGGGCCACAGCTGTAGCGCAATGTCGCTTCCGCCGCCGTGATGGTGCCGTCCTTGCGCGCGCCGATACGGACGTCGATCGAGGTGGCGCTGGTCGGGCCCGATGCCCGGAACACCTCGTCGCGCGTCATCACCAGCTTCACCGGCCGGCCGGCCTTGCGCGACAGCGCCAGCGCGACCGGTTCGGCCCAGACATGGGTCTTGCCGCCGAAGCCGCCGCCGATCTCCGAGGAGGTGACGCGCAGTTTCGAGGCTTCCATGCCGAGCAGCTGGGCGCAGTGCTGGCGGTAGACGAAAGGCCCCTGGGTGCAGACCCACAGTTCCGCCATGCCGTCGGCGCTGACGCTCGCCACGCAGGCATGCGGCTCGATATAGCCCTGGTGCGTTTGCTCGGTCCTGAACGAGCGTTCGACGATGAAATCGGCCTCACCGAAACCCTTGTGCACGTCGCCATGGCCGAATTGCGTGCGCTTGACGACGTTGGACGGCTTGACCGGCTTTTCAACCAGGCCCTCGGTGAAGATGGCGTCGTCGATCAGCGGTGCACCGTGCTGGAACGCCTCGTCGACATCGGTGACATGCGGCAGCACCTCGTAGTCGACTGAGATCAGCTTCAGCGCCTGCCGCGCCGTGCGGGCGTCGATCGCCGCCACCGCTGCCACGGCATGGCCGTCATAGAGTGCCTTCCTGCGCGCCATGCAGTTGTCGAGGATGTCGTAGAGGGCGCTGTCGCCATTTGTGAGGTCCGGCAGGTCGGCCGCGGTGATCACCGCCTTGACGCCGGGAAGCGCCTCGGCCTTCGACGTGTCGATGCCGCGGATGACGGCATGGGCGTGCGGGCTGCGCAGCACGCGGCCGACCAGCTGGCCGGCCATGTTGAAGTCGGCGCCGTAGCGGGCGCGGCCGGTCACCTTGTCGATGCCGTCGGGACGGATCGGGCGCGTGCCGACGGCGCTGAAGCTGCGGTTGGTCAGACGTGGATCGAAATTCATCGCCTCAGCCCCTCATCACGCTGGCGGCGTCCTGGACGGCGCGCACGATCTTGTCATAGCCGGTGCAGCGGCACAGGTTCCCGGCCAGCCCGAAGCGGATCTCCTCCTCGGTCGGGTCCGGGTTCTTGGCCAGCAGGTCCTTGGCCGCGATCAGGAAGCCCGGCGTGCAGATGCCGCATTGCAGGGCGGCATGTTCGAGGAACTTCTGCTGCAGCGGGTGCAGCGTGTCGCCATGCGCCATGCCTTCGATGGTCTCGACGCGCCGCCCTTCCGCCTCCGCGCCCAGCACCAGGCACGAGCAGACCAGCCGGTCGTCGACAATGACGCTGCAGGCGCCGCAGTCGCCGGTGCCGCAGCCTTCCTTGGCGCCGGTCAGGCCGAGCCGGTCGCGCAGCACGTCCAGCAGCGTTTCGTCCGGCTGGCAGAGATATTCGACGGCATCGCCGTTGATCGTCGTGGAAACCGCAATGCCGGCCATCATTTGCCTCCTGCACGTTCATAAGCGGTGGTGGCGACGCGTCTCGCCAGCACGCCCGCGACTTTCCGCCTGAATTCGATGGTGCCGCGCTTGTCGTCGATCGGGCGGCAGGCACCCGCGCAGACCTTGGCCAGCCGCTCCAGCGTCGCCTCGTCCAGCTTCGAGCCGACCAGCACTTCGGCCGCTTCCTCGACCAGCAGCACCGTTGGGGCTGCCGCGCCCAGCGCAACACGCGCCGTCCGGATCACGCCGGTCTCGTCGAGCGTCAGGTTGACGCCGGCGCTGACCACCGCAATGTCCATTTCGGTGCGCGGGATGAAACGCAGATAGGCATCGCCCGAACGCGGTGCTCTGTTGTCGAGCAGGATCGCCTCGATGATCTCGCCCTTGGCGAGCGAGGTCCGGCCCGGCGCGGTCGGCACGCTTTCGACGGCAACCGTGCGCTTGCCCGACGGTCCGGCCACCACGGCCCTGGCGCCGGCGGCGACCAGCGCCGGCACCGAATCGGCGGCCGGCGAGGCGTTGCAGAGATTGCCGACGATGGTGCAGCGGCCCTGCACCTGTTTGGATCCGATCAGCTTCGCCGCCTCGACGACGCCCGGCCAGGCCTTCTTCAGCACCTTGTTTTCGCCCAGCACCGCGCAGGGCACGGCGGCGCCGATGCTGAAGCCTTCCGCAATTTCCCGGATTTCGCTCAAACCCGCGATCGCCTTGATGTCGACGATCAGGTCGGGTTCGACGAACCCGCCTTTCATCCTCACCAGGAGGTCGCTGCCTCCCGCCAGGATGGCGGCCGTGCCGGATGCGCCGACCAGCTGGCCAACGGCATCCTCGATCGTAAGCGGACGTATGTAGCGCATCGTCTCCCCTTCACATGTTGCGCACAGTTATAGAGGCTCCTCCGGCAATGGTCATCCGGGAATGGGTGCTGAATGTGTGGGCCAGGGCGAGAGGGGCGTGCGGCTGCTGCTGCGGGGCGGTCGGCCTGAAGGGCGCGGCGCCTCTGTCTCCCCCTTTGCGGGGGGTGAAGGCCTGGTTCGCCGCGGGCGAATTGAAAGGTCCAGTGGACCTTTCAAAAGGCACGAACGCCTGAGGCCATAGCCGAAGGCCGGGTAGCGATTTCAGCATCTTAGACGAGTACGCCCGCAGGGCGGCGCAGGCTAAGTGCTAGAAATCGCAAGAGAGGGGATATGCCGGCACAGCGTGGGCGAGGAGCTTCTCGAAAGCCGAGCTTCGAACAAAGGGAAGGTATCCCAGAAATATCAGCCCCTCAGCTGAAAATCCCCTCTCTTGGATTTTCTACGACTTAGACTGTGCCGCCCTGTGGGCGTGCTCGCTAAGATCGTGAAAATCCTTTCTCCCCCGCAAGGGGGGAGATAGAGACGCCGCGCCTTACAGCATTTCTGCACGGCTCACGAATTGCCGACGCCTGCCATCCTGTCCACCGGCGGCAGAAGGCCGAGCAGGCGCACCAGTTCGCGCTGGTTCTCGGTGCCGGTCTTGTGCAGGATGCTGGCGATCTGGGTGCGCAGCGTGTTGTCCGAGACCTTGTGTTCGGCGGCGTAGCGGGCCAGCGAATGCCCGCCTGCCAGCGCCAGCGCCAGCCGCGCTTCCGCCGTCGTCAGCGGGAACAATTGCTGCAGGGCGGTGGCGTCGAGTGTCGTTGCGGCGCTTTCGGACCTGAAGGTGACCAGCACATGTCCCGGCTGGCCGCCGAAACGCACCGGCAAAGGTGTCGTCAGCGCGAACACCCGCGTGCCATCCCTGGCGGTCAGGATCAAGGCGTCGCCGGTGCCGCCGGCGGCAGTGGCACCGATCGAGGTGGCGAGTTGCCGGGACTGGCCCGGATTGCGTGCCTGCAGCCCCTGTCGCGTTGTCAATGTGACGATGCCGCCTGCTTCCAGGGCCTCGGCCGCGCGGTTCGCGAACAGCACATGGCCGGCGGCGTCGCAGATCACGCAGCCGAAGGCGAAGGCCTCGAGTGCGGCAAGCCCCGCATTGATATCCAGGCCGCCCGACAGGCGCCGGCGAAGCTGCATCGCCCTCTTCAGGTGCGGCACCATGCCCTGCAGCCGGGCGACGTCGTTTCCGTCGAAATCCGTGCTGCCCCGGCTGCGATGAACGCCGACCTGGAGCAAAAGGTTGGGGCCGATGGCGATGCCCGGCGCTCCCATCGCCCGGACCGTGTCATGCACCTGCATGAAGTCGGTGTAGAATTCCGTCCGTTCCAGGTCCTGTTCGGCGATGAGGTCGCTGAAGCGGGAGATGTTGCCCGGATGGCGGGCCATGGCGATCGGGATGCAGGGGTTGATGCGGCGATAATAGGCGGCATAGTCCTGCAGCGCCTTGTCCGGAAGATTGAAGGTTGCCACTTCCTCGAAGCTGTTGCCGCGCTCCAGGCTGACCGCGGCGCTGCTGCCCTGGCCGACCGCCATCACGATTTCGGCCAGCCCCCGAAGCCCCTGCGGGTCGAGTGCCGCATCGTAGAGATCCGAAACGACCGCGGGCTCTATGGGCCTGCGGAGCAACCCCTTTGGAACAACGCCCATGTTACTGCCGCCCCCCGGCGGAGATACAAACTCAACGTATCTGGCGTGAAAAATAGCAGAATTCTGAATCTTTAGCCACATCATTGATTCAAATGATGCGGATGTATCGACTGCGGGCGTAGTCTTCATTCAGTGAAAAAAGGCGACGGGGCAGAATAAAACTTGACAAACCAAGTCAAGACAGAGGCGGGTTTTTGAGTTTTGCTTTGGGGCTTATTTTAGGATGAGCTAATATGGAAGTATCGCCGCCGATCCGGCAAGGATCGGCGCCGCTGCTTCTGTGTTTTCCGCCGCCGACAATTTCTGTGATGCGACAGAAATCTGGAGGCTGGTGCCATGACGCAGGAAAGCATTCCGACGAGGGATACCTCGACGACCGATCCGGTCGTGACCGGAGCGACCGACCCTACGATCCCTGAAGAGACGACCGAGGGAACCTCTTCCGTCACCCCGTCGCAACAGCTCTGGGTCACGCTTGACCAGTCGGATGCCGACTATGCGCCCGGCGAGACGGTGGGCATCACCGCCTCCAATGTCTCCACCGGCGGCTCGTTGGAATTCTCCGTCGGCCATGTCAGCGCCGGTGCCGATGGCATTCTCGGCACCGCCGACGATGTGATCAGCGGCGACCTCACCGGCACCGGCACGCCTTGGGTCGTCACCGATGGTGGCGCCGGTGACCTCGACGGTCTGGTCAACGGCGCCATCCAGACCTCATGGTACGTCAATGCCGACGCGCTCAACCAGGCTTTCGTGCTCTCGGCGATCGACCAGGCCAGCGGCCAGGTCGCGACCGCCAGCTTCACCGATGCCGCGCCGCCGGATGCTTCAGGCGCCGCGGCCGACCTGACCAAGGACCTGTCGGCGGTTCCGGGCGGCGATCCGACCCACAACATCGGCGGCGCGCTGTTCCAGGTCTACCACGTCAAATCCGACTTCGGGCAATCGGCCGGCACCGGCACCTTCGATACCTTTGTCCAGGTCCAGGGCCCGAACAATCCGCCCACGGAGCAGGGATACAATTACGACCGCTCCGGCACCTACGGCGATGTGCTCAGCCCGCAATATAATGAAAACACCAGCGGCGAGCACAATACGGCGCTTCTGCTCAGCGAGATTCCCATCGTCACCATCAATGGCGTCAACTATCGGGAATTCCTGCTCGACTCCAATGAAGCGACCGGTGCCAACAAGGAGTTCATCTCGCTCGACAGCCTGCAGATCTTCCAGGAGACCTCCGGCACGCTGGGTGTCGGTCACGTGTCGCCGGGCGCGAACACGCCATTCACCCCAGGCAGCGGCTTCGGCGTCGCCGGCGAGCATCTCGTCTACAACATGGATGCCAGCGGCAACGTCTGGGTGGCGATGAATTCGACCCTGTCCTCGGGCAGCGGCGACAGCGACATCCGTGTGCTGGTTCCGGACAGCGCCTTCCTCCACGATGCCGCCCACCAATACATCTATGTCTACTCCGCCTTTGGTTTCCAGGGCGGCGACTGGCAGACCAATTCCGGCTTCGAGGAATGGGGCACGAACCCTGCCGCGCTGATCACCTTCGACATCTCCGGCAAGAAATACACCGATGCCAACGGCGATGGCCTGGTGGTGGGCGACGTCGGCCTCGGCGGCATCACCATCTACATCGAAAAGGACGGCATTGCCGGCCTGACCGCAGGCGACAAGTCGACCGTGACCGCGGCGGACGGTAGCTGGTCGTTCACCGGGCTCGATTCCAGCTATGACGGCATGAAGGTCTTCGAAGTCCTGCCCAACGGCTATGTGCAGACGCTGGGCCAGGCCGGCTACACCATCGATGGAATTTCCGGCCAGGACCAGACCGGGCTGAATTTTGCGAATTTCGAGAAGTTCGACATTTCGGGCAAGAAATTCACCGACGCCAACGGCGACGGCCAGACCGTCGGCGACGTCGGCCTCGGCGGCGTGACGATCTTCATCGACAAGAACGGCGACGGGCTGAACAATGACGGCGCCGCCAACCAGACAGTGACGGCGGCAGATGGCACATGGTCCTTTACCGGGCTCGACGCCAGCTATGCCGGCAAGACCGTCTATGAGGTTCTGCCGAACGGCTATGTGCAGACGCTTGGCCAGGCCGGCTATCAGATCGTCGGCACCTCGGGCAACGACCAGACGGGTCTGAACTTCGCGAACTTCGAGAAGTTCGACATTTCGGGCAAGAAGTTCACCGACGCCAATGGCGACGGCCAGACGGCGGGCGATGTCGGCCTCGGCGGTGTCACCATCTTCATCGACAAGAACGGCGACGGCCTCAACAATGACGGCGCCGCCAACCAGACGGTGACCGCAGCCGACGGCACCTGGTCCTTCACCGGGCTCGATGCCAGCTATGCCGGCAAGACCGTCTATGAAGTGCTGCCCAACGGCTACGTCCAGACGCTTGGGCAAGCCGGCTATCAGATCGTCGGCACCTCGGGCAACGACCAGACCGGCATGAACTTCGCGAACTTCGAGAAGTTCGACATTTCGGGCAAGAAGTTCACCGACGCCAACGGCGATGGCCAGACCGTCGGCGACGTTGGCCTCGGCGGTGTCACCATCTTCATCGACAAGAACGGCGACGGCCTCAACAATGACGGTGCCGCCAACCAGACGGTGACCGCAGCCGATGGCACATGGTCCTTCACCGGGCTCGATGCCAGCTATGCCGGCAAGACCGTCTATGAAGTGCTGCCCAACGGCTACGTCCAGACGCTTGGGCAAGCCGGCTATCAGATCGTCGGCACCTCGGGCAACGACCAGACCGGCATGAATTTTGCGAACTTCGAGAAGTTCGACATTTCGGGCAAGAAGTTCACCGACGCCAACGGCGATGGCCAGACCGTCGGCGACGTTGGCCTCGGCGGTGTGACGATCTTCATCGACAAGAATGGCGACGGGCTGAACAATGATGGCGCCGCCAACCAGACGGTGACGGCGGCCGACGGCACCTGGTCCTTTACAGGGCTCGATGCCAGCTATGCCGGCAAGACCGTCTATGAGGTGCTGCCGAACGGCTACGTCCAGACGCTTGGCCAGGCCGGCTATCAGATCGTCGGCACGTCCGGTCATGATCAGACGGGTCTGGACTTTGCAAACTTCGCGAAGTTCGGCATCTCCGGCACCAAGTTCACCGACGCCAATGGCGACGGCCAGACTGTCGGTGACGTCGGCCTCGGTGGCGTCACCATCTTCATCGACAAGAACGGCGATGGCCTCAACAATGACGGCGCCGCCAACCAGACGTTGACGGCGGCGGACGGCACATGGTCCTTCACCGGGCTCGATGCCAGCTATGCCGGCAAGACCGTCTATGAAGTGCTGCCCAACGGCTACGTCCAGACGCTTGGGCAAGCCGGCTATCAGATCGTCGGCACCTCCGGCAGCGACCAGACCGGTCTGAACTTCGCCAATTTCGAGAAGTTCGACATCTCCGGCACCAAGTTCACCGACACCAATGGCGACGGCCAGACCGCAGGCGACGTTGGCCTCGGCGGCGTCACCATCTTCATCGACAAGAACGGCGACGGGCTGAACAATGACGGCGCCGCCAACCAGACTGTGACGGCGGCCGATGGCACCTGGTCCTTCACCGGGCTCGATGCCAGCTATGCCGGTAAGACCGTCTATGAAGTGCTGCCGAACGGCTATGTGCAGACGCTTGGGCAAGCCGGCTATCAGATCGTCGGAACGTCCGGTCATGACCAGACCGGCCTGGACTTTGCAAACTTCGCGAAGTTCGGCATCTCCGGCACCAAGTTCACCGACGCCAATGGCGACGGCCAGACCGTCGGTGACGTCGGCCTTGGCGGCGTCACCATCTTCATCGACAAGAACGGCGATGGCCTCAACAATGATGGCGCCGCCAACCAGACGGTGACGGCGGCCGATGGCACCTGGTCCTTCACCGGGCTCGATGCCAGCTATGCCGGCAAGACCGTCTATGAAGTGCTGCCGAACGGCTATATCCAGACACTCGGGCAGGCTGGTTACGTCATCACGGGCACGTCCGGTCAGAACCAGACCGGCTTGAACTTCGCCAACTTCGAGAAGTTCGACATTTCCGGCACCAAGTTCACCGATGCCAACGGTGATGGCCAGACGGCAGGCGATGTCGGCCTCGGCGGCGTCACCATCTTCATCGACAAGAACGGCGACGGCCTCAACAATGACGGTGCCGCCAATCAGACGGTGACCGCAGCCGATGGCACATGGTCCTTTACAGGGCTCGACGCCAGCTATGCCGGCAAGACTGTCTATGAAGTGCTGCCCAATGGTTACGTCCAGACGCTCGGCCAGGCCGGCTACCAGATCGTTGGAACATCCGGCAACGACCAGACCGGGCTGAACTTCGCGAACTTCGAGAAGTTCGACATCTCCGGCACCAAGTTCACCGATGCCAATGGCGATGGTCAGACGGCCGGTGATGCCGGCCTCGGTGGTGTCACCATCTTCATCGACAAGAATGGCGATGGCCTCAACAATGACGGTGCTGCCAACCAGACGGTGACGGCAGCGGACGGCACATGGTCGTTCACGGGGCTCGATGCCAGCTATGCCGGCAAGAAGGTCTATGAGGTTCTTCCCAACGGCTATGTGCAGACGCTTGGGCAAGCCGGCTACACGATCGTCGGCACCTCCGGCAACGATCAGACCGGTCTGAACTTCGCCAATTTCGAGAAGTTCGACATCTCGGGAAAGAAGTTCCTCGACGCCAATGGCGATGGTCAGACGGCGGGTGATGCCGGCCTCGGCGGTGTCACCATCTTCATCGACAAGAATGGTGATGGGCTGAACAATGACGGCGCCGCCAACCAGACAGTGACGGCGGCAGATGGCACATGGTCGTTCACCGGGCTCGACGCCAGCTATGCCGGCAAGACCGTCTATGAAGTACTGCCCAACGGTTATGTCCAGACACTCGGCCAGGCCGGCTATCAGATCGTCGGCACCTCCGGCAACGACCAGACCGGGCTGAACTTCGCCAATTTCGAGAAGTTCGACATTTCGGGCAAGAAGTTCCTCGACGCCAATGGCGATGGCCTGACCACCGGCGACGCCGGCCTCGGCGGCATCACCATCTACATCGAGAAGGACGGCATTGCCGGCCTCACCGCGGGCGACGTCTCGACGGTGACGGCGGCCGATGGCACCTGGTCGTTCCAGAACCTCGACGCCAGCTATGCCGGCAAGAAGGTCTATGAGGTTCTACCCAACGGTTATGTGCAGTCGCTCGGCCAGGCCGGCTACACGATCGTCGGCACCTCAGGCAACGACCAGACCGGCATGAACTTCGCCAATTTCGTGCCCGGCTCCATCCATGGCTTCAAGTTCAACGACATGGATGCCAACGGCAAGTTCGACGGCACCGATGTCGCCATGGCGGGTATCACCATCCAGCTCAAGGGGGATGTCGACGGCAACGGCACGATCGACACCCTGACCACCACGACCGATGCCAACGGTTTCTTCGCCTTCGTCAACCTGCATCCGGGTACCTACACGATCAGCGAGCTGTTCACCGACGGCAACAGCTGGGCGGCGACCGTCGACCACAACAATGACGGTGTCGGCGATGCCACCACCACGGTGACCATCACCAGCGGACAGGAGCTGGTCGCGGTCAAGGGTGAAGCCGGACAGCTCGACCCGCTGCACAGCGAGGTCGTGGTCGGCAACACGCTGACCTTCGGCAACCACGAGCTCGGCGCGGTCGGGCTGACACCGGGCTTCTGGTACAACCATCTTTACGTCTGGGATGCGCCGATCATCGGCGCCGACACCAGCAATGGCGGCGTCGACGGCAAGGGCGTTTCGCTGGCTTCCAAGCTCGCCGCGGCCGGCACAATCGAGAAGGCGGACATCGCCAGCCTGCTGCCCGGCAATGTCGACGTCGACAAGGACAACCACAAGGACCTGATCGTCACCGGCTCGAACGGCAAGACCCTGGTCATCGAGTGGGATGACGCCCGCGAGATCGTCGGCGCTTCCAACGGCACCGGTGGCGACAAGCTGGGCGACTTCGCCCGTTATGCCATCACCACGCTGCTCAACGATGTCGGCGTGCCCGACTTCAACGCGCCGAACGGTGTGCTGACCGACATCGCCGACTGGTGCTGAAGAATGGCGGCGTGACGCAGAAGGACACCAATGGCGATGGCTCGATCACCGCCGCCGACGGCTATGTCCTCAACTACAACAACGCCATCGAACCGGGCAAGGACGGCTTCACCACCAGCGTCAAGGCCAACAGCGCGGCCTGGCAGACCGCGGTCGGCGGTGTGCCGTCCGGCAGCTCCATCTTTGCCGCGATGAACGCTCTGACCGACAGCACGACGCAGAACATGGTGGTGTCGCAGAACCAGTCCCATGTCGTCATGGCGACCGATCTCGGCGACCATTTCGGGCTGCTCGGCGTGACGCTGAATTCACCCGACGGCTACCTGCAGCTGCACGCGTGATGCGCCATGACGCGTGCGGGCACCGATCGGGAGCGGGGAACTGGCCCCGCTCCCTTGCGGCGTCTCCCGGCGCGGGCCGGGAAGCCGGTCGAAACCAGACGAAAGTCCAGAGGTAACGCGTAACGGTGGGGGCCAGACATGCTGACAGAGCCGAAATCCAGTGAACTGCGCGACGTGCTTCGCCGCTGCCGGCGCTACTTCGCCACCGCGCTCGCCTTCAGCCTCGCCATCAACCTGCTTTATCTCGCCGGCCCGCTCTACATGCTGCAGGTCTACGACCGGGTCATCTCGAGCGGCAGCCATGTCACGCTGGTGATGCTGACCATCGTCTTGATGTTCGCGCTCGCCTGCTTCGCCGGCCTCGACTTCGTGCGGGCGCGCGTGCTGACCAGGGCGAGCGTGCGGCTCGACCGCGAGATGGCGGGGCGCCTGCTCACCGCCACCATGGCCTCGTCGGCCAGGGGCGTGCCGGCGAGCAGCCAGACGCTGCGCGATTTCGACACCTACCGCCAGTTCATGACCGGGCCCGGCATCCACGCCGTGTTCGACCTGCCCTGGGCGCCGATCTACATCCTCGTCATCTTCCTGATGAGCCCGCTGCTCGGCTGGTTCTCGCTCGCCTCGGCGGTCACGCTGGTGGCGCTTGCCGTCTACGGGCAATGGCGCGTGCAGCGCCCGATGGCGGAATCGGCCGATCTCGCCTCCCGCAACTACGCCTTCGCCGACATGAGCCTGCACAATGCCGAGGTGGTGCGCGCCATGGGCATGATGCCCGGCCTGCTGACGCGCTGGAACATCGACCGCGACCGCGTCATCGAGCGCCAGGTCACCGCCAGCGACCGCGCCGCCACCAACCAGAGCCTCATCCGCTTCCTGCGCCTTGCCATGCAGTCGCTGATCCTCGGGCTCGGCGCCTATCTGGTCATCGAACGGCTGCAGACCATCGGCGTCATGTTCGCCGCCTCGATCCTGCTCGGCCGCGCGCTGCAGCCGGTCGAGCAGATCGTCGGCGCCTGGCGCAACATGATCGCGGCGCGCAACGCCCGCCAGCGCATCGAGATGCTGCTTGCCACCAATCCCGCCGCCGCGCCGGCGCTGGCGCTGCCGCGGCCGGAAGGACGGCTGTCGGTCGAGGGCCTGGTCTACGGCCTGCCGCGCAACCCGATCCTGCGCGGCGTCTCGCTCAGCCTCGCCGCCGGCGAAGTGCTCGGCATCATCGGCCCGTCGGGCGCCGGCAAGTCGACGCTGGCGCGCCAGATCGTCGGCGTGCTCGCCCCCATCGCCGGCACGGTGCGGCTCGACGGCGCCGATGTCTCGACCTGGCCGCGCGAGGAGCTCGGCCCGCATCTCGGCTACCTGCCGCAGGACATCGAGCTGTTCGCCGACACGGTCGCCGCCAACATCGCCCGCTTCCGCGACGACGGCGAGGACAATGACGTCATCGCGGCGGCGCGGCTGGCCGGCGTGCACGACATCATCCTGCGCCTGCCCAAGGGTTATGAAACCAATGTCGGCGCCGGCGGCGCCGTGCTGTCGGGCGGCGTGCGCCAGCGCATCGCGCTTGCCCGCGCCGTCTACGGCAACCCGGCCATCCTGGTGCTGGACGAACCGAGCTCCAATCTCGATTCCGAAGGCGACACCGCGCTGCTGGCCTGCATTGCCGCCTGCAAGCAGCGCGGCACCACGGTGATCATCATCTCGCACCGGCCCAACACCTTCGCCGTGGTCGACAAGCTGCTCGTCATGAAGGACGGCGCGGTCGAGCTGTTCGGGCCGAAGAACGAGGTGATCGGCCAGCTCACCCGCCTGGCAACGGTCAGGCCGGAAGCCGAGCCGGCGGCCCCGGCCGGCGCCCAGGGCGCCACGATGGCGAGGGCGGCACAATGAAGATCGATGTCCGCAACAAGACGCGCATGGGTGCCAAGCCTGCCGCCGACACCCCGGCCGCCAGCGATTCCATGCGCACGGCCGCGATCGCCGGCTGGGCGATCATCGCCACCTTCTTCGGCGGCTTCGGCGCCTGGGCGGTGACCGCGCCGCTCAACGGCGCCGTGGTCGCCAACGGCTATGTCCGCGTCGAGGGCAACCGCAAGTCGATCCAGCATCTCGATGGCGGCATCGTCAAGCAGCTCAACGTGCGCGAAGGCGACCGCGTCAGCGAAGGCGACGTGCTGATCCGGCTCGACGACAGCCAGGCGCGCGCCGAATACAATGTGCTCGACCAGCAGCTTCTGGTGCTGAGGGCGACCGAGGAGCGGCTGAAGGCCGAGCTGGCCGACGCCTCGGGCCTGACCATGCCGGACGACCTGAAACAGGCGGCGCGCGACAACCCGAATGTCGAGGGCATCTGGCGCAGCCAGATCCACCAGTTCGACAGCCGCCTTGCCCTGCTTGCCGGGCAGCGCGCCGTCATCAAGGAGAAGATCGCGCAGCTGGAGGCGCAGATCACCGGCTCGGAAGCCGAAGCCAAGGCCTTTCGCCAGCAATATGCCTCCGTGCAGGCGGAGCGCGAGAGCCTGACCGGCTTGTTGAAGCAGGGCCTGATCTCCAAGTCGCGCTACCTGCAGCTGGAACGCAGCGGCACCGGGCTGGAAGGCCAGGCCGCCGAGACGGCCGCCAACATCGCCAGGGCCCGGCAGGCGATCGCCGAGCAGTTGCAGCAGATGGCCGGGCTCGACAACGAGCGCATGACGGAAGTGTCGAAGGACCTGCGCGACACCCAGGCCAAGCTGCTCGAGGTCATCCCCAAGCTCACCAATGCGAAGGCCGTGCTCAGCCGCATCGACATCCGCTCGCCCTATTCGGGCGAGGTCGTCGGGCTGACCGCCTTTTCGGTCGGCGGCGTCATCATGCGCGGCGAGAAGATCATGGACATCGTGCCGGACCGCGATTCCCTCATCATCGACGCCCAGATCGCCGTCGAGGACATCGCCAGCGTGCATCCCGACATGACCGCCAATGTCCACCTCACCGCCTACAAGCAGCGCATCACCCCGGTGGTGCACGGCACGGTGATCCAGGTCTCGGCCGACCGGCTGATCGATAAACGCAACGACGCCCCTTATTACGTCGCGCTGGTGCGCATCGACGAAAAGGAACTGACCGGGTTGCCTGAGGTGCATCTCTACCCCGGCATGCCGACCACGGTGATGATCGAAACCGTGCAGCGCACCGCGCTCGACTATCTCGTCGGCCCGCTGGCCATGCAGTTCGAGAAGGGGTTCCGGCAGAAGTAGCGAAGGCGTAGCGCCGAGGGCTATGGCCGAAGGCCGGGCGCGGCGCCTCTCTCTCCCCCCTTGCGGGGGAGAAAGGATTTTCACGATCTTAGCGAGCACGCCCTTTAGGGCGGCGCAGTCTAAGTCGTAGAAAATCCAAGAGAGGGGATTTGCAGCTGAGGGCTTTGCAAATGAGCGAAGCCGGCGAAAGCCCGTCCCCGGCATTCCCTTCGCAATCTGACGCATCCCCATCGCACCGTGTTGACACGGCCGCCATGCCGCCACAGACAGGGCCGCGGCATGGAGGGAGATCATGAAGAGACTGATCGCGGCGGCGCTGCTGGCTGCCATTGTCACCGGCACGGCGGCGGCCGAGCCGCAATTCGCGGACTATCCGGTCAAGACCCACCTGAAGGGCAAGCCGGTGCTGCCGAAATTCACCGGCGACACCGCGCAGTTCCGCACGCGCATCCGCAACGGCATGAAGGAAGGCCCGAATTTCGCCGGCCACTTCAGCCTGATCGAGATCGGCTGCGGCGGCTCCTGCATCTTCACCTTCCTCATCGACGCCCGCACCGGCAAGGTGATGGATTTTACGCTCGGCGGCGAGGAATTTTACCAGCTGCAGCTGAAATACCGGCTCGACAGCACCTTGCTGCAGGCCGACTGGATGGACACCAGCGTCGGCAGCTACGACACCTGCATCCGCCGTTTCTACGACATCTCCTCGGGAACCCCGAAGCAGGTTTCGCAGGAAAGCCGCAAGATCGAACAGTCCGGCTATTGCGGGGAGTGAGGGCCGGGCTTGTAGGCATCGTGCGGCCGTCTCGCCACGAACCGCTGCAAAGGCTCAGGGCCGCGCCGCGAATTGTGCCTGATAGGCCGCCTGGATCACCCTCTGGTCGCAGGAGGCGACACGGTCCCGCTGGCCGATCCTGGCTGATGGGTCCTTGGGCACGATCGTCGGAAAATTATTGCTCGAGAACATCTTCGGACCGTAGTGCATGAGCGAGCCGTAGCAGTAGCTCCCGGCATCGACATAGGCCCACGGCTTCGGCGTGAAGAACTTCAGATATCCGCTCATGATGTTGGCGGTCTTGATCGTCACGAACTTGTCCTGGTCGCTGCGCATCTGCTCATGCCCCAGCCCCAGCGCGTGGCCGATCTCGTGCGCCATGTTGCCCGCGTCGCAATTGTCGCCCATGTAGATCAGCTGCCGCCTGCCGAGGAAGCCGACCTCGGAGGAACAGTTGTCGGCGTTGTTCGCGTGCACGAACTCGACATAGGCGCGCGTGCCCGCCACAGCGGAGACGAACTGGATCTTCGTCGTGCTGGTCCACATCGCCATGGCGGCATCCAGGCGCTTCTTGCCGTCGGCATCGACATTGGCATTGATGCGGTAGGCGACGATGCCCTTGGGCCAGACGCGGCCCGCTATGTCGAAGAGGCCGAAGAGCTGGAAAGCGTCGACGCTCGCCAGCGTCAGCTTCTGTGTTTTCCGGGCCTCGTCCTCCTGCATCTTCTGCAGCTGGAACAGCTCCTGCGCCCCGCCGATGATCATGTCGCCCTCGAGAACGGCATATCCATCCGTGGTGATCGCATAGGGCACCTCGACATCCGACCCGTTGACGTCGATCGAGACGGAACCGGGCGCGCCGAGCAGCTGCTCCGGCCGTTCCACCGCGGCCGGCTTGCCTTCGGCCCACGCCGTGGACGGCAGGCCCAACGTCGCCAGCAACGTCGTCGCCAGCAGGGTCGTTGCCAGAAAGGTCGGGGCGACGCGGCCGGCGCCGTTCCGGCACGGTTGCGTTGCGAAGCGCTTGCGCGGCGGCAGCGCTTCAGCGCCAGGCGGGCGTGATGTCATTGATCTCCCCCATGGAGAACTGGACCGTTGCGCCGGATAGCTCGTGCAGCGTCACCTGGAAGTCCTTCGATTCGCAGGTCGCCGACTTCACCAGCCCGCCGGGGTCGGCGAAGTTGATCGTCGTCGTTCCGGGCTTCGCGTCGCGTTCGTCGAAGGCCGGGATGACCTTCAGGATCCTGAGATTGCCTATGTCGGGCGCAGCCTTGCAGAACTGGTCGGGCTTCAGCTCGGGCTTCAGCTGTCCGAAGCGGAGCTCGCGCTCGCCATTCGCCTTCCTGACGTCGACGACATCGTGCTGCAGCGCCAGGGCCTTGACCATGTTGAGGACACGGCCCTCCTGCACCGAGCCGGTCAATGCCGGTTCGATGTCGGAGCCGGCAAGCAGCCGGGCCTTGATCTGGGCCCCCGTATAGCTCGGCCGCACCGCCTTGATCAGCGCCGCCGTATAGGACACCTGCGGTGCGCTGAACGACGTGCCGTTCACCGTTTCGCCGAAGAAGGCGCTTTGGTCCTTGTCGTAGGAAAGCGTCGCGACGCCGCAGCCGGGCGCGGCGATGTCGACGAAATCCGAACTCCAGTTGGAGAAGCCCGACAGCTTCCTGTCGCCGTCGATGGAGGCGACGGTCATGATGTTGAATGCCTCGCCGCCGCCATGCCGGCCCGGAAAAAGCGGGATCGTGTCGAGCGATTTGTGGTCGTTTCCCGCCGCCACGATGAACAGCGTCTGCGACAGCGGGTCGAGCTTGGCGCGAAGCTCGTCGATGGGTTTTTCCCGGCCGAAGGAGAGGGTGACGATGCTGTCCGCCGAATATTTGATGGCATCGAAAATCCGGTCGCGATCGACCGTATGGACGACGACGTCCGCCTTTCCGTCGACGATGGTGATGGAGCCGTCGGGGCGCAGCGCCAGCGTCGTGGATTCGGTGAATGCCCTGAAGGCACGGACCTTCATCCGGTACCCGATCGACCGGGCCAGCTTGGCGAAGTCGCTGGTGCCCAGCGCCAGCGCGGCGACATTGGTGCCGTGCATGGCATCGGGCAGCAGTTTCGGCGGTTCCAGCTCCGCTTCGCTGGGAGAACTGGCCAGGCTCGCCGGGGAGCTTTGATCGACGCTCTTGAGCAGGGCCGGGTGCGCGGGAAGTTCGGTCGGCTTGAAGATGCCGCTGTCGACGAACACCATTTCCGGCGCCACCGTTGCCGACTGCTGGTCGGCCTGTTTCCAGTTCTCTTCCAGAAGCTGCCGGGCGCCGGCAAGCACGGTGCTCATCCTGGCGGCGTCTTCGGGAACGCATTTGTCGGCGAGCCGCTTGAAGAAGCGAAAATCGGTCGTCTCCATGACGTCCGTCACCGGGGTCCCGAGCTTTTTGGTGAAGGCTTCCGGCGACAGCGAGGCGAGTTTGGTGCTCTCGGCCGGATCGCGCAGCGGCAGCACATATTCCTGCGGGGTCTGGTCCGGCACCAGCACGATCTCTCCCGGCTTCAGCTGATCGGCGGAGCCGATGCGCGGGTTCGCGCGCTGGAACATGTCGACGAAGCTCGTGTCCGGGTCCGCGCTGATCGCCAGGCCCGTCTCGGCGAACAGCTTGCCGGAGCTGTCGAACTTCGCGCCCACCCCTAGCGTGTCCAGGATGTTGCGCCTGACGAGATGGTTGTTCGGGCCGAGCGGGAAGGCGCCGACGACCTGTTTGGTCGAGATGGAGTCGGAGGTGACGTCGCTGATGTCGCGATCCCACATCGCGACAACCTGGGCGTCGTTCAGCGGCGGCGCATAATTGTCGGGCGGGACGTCGAGCGCATATTTCGGGGCGAAATCCGCGCCGATCGTTCCGGTCTTGTAATAGCCCCACACCGTGTCGCCCGGCTGCACGTTGCGGGCCAGGAGCGAAGTCGTCTGCTTCGGTGGGCAGGGCGGCATCAGGATGTTCTGGCCGGCCGCGATCTGCGTTGCATAGTCGAAGGCGCTGTTCTTGTTGGCCGCCTGTACGGCAACGATGAAGGCCGGCGGCGCGGTGGCGCAGATGCTCTGGACGATGTTCTGGATCGTACGCGGCCTGTCGGAATTGACGGTCGTCAGCTTGCCGTTCTCGCCGATGAACTGCGCGGTCTCCCTGGTCAGCTCGCCGGGCTTGATCCGCAGCACCAGCACCTTCTCGTCCGCCGCTGCCGGGCCTGCCAGGCCGAGGCTGATGGCGAGGACGAAACCGGCTGCCTTGCTGTCGAACATCGCCTCGAACCCCGTGCGCGGGCTGCTACTTGTCTGCGGCGGCTGCCCCGGCCGCGCATTTCAGGTCCGTGTAGACCGCCGGCTCCGCCGGTGGCGCCGCGGGCGCCGTGGCAGAATTGGCTTCGTGCAGTTCCTTGCGCCTTTGCAGGTAGAACAGCTTTTCCTGATAAGTACCGAAGGCCATGCCGATGGCATTGCCCGGCACGGCGAGGACACGTTCGACCACGTTCAGGGGCAATTGCGACAGGCCCAGGATCTCGCTTTCCTTCCTGACGCGCATGGTGGTGAGCACGCCGTTGTCGAAATCCAGCTGGGTGATGCGCTTGTTGAAGAAAGCCTCGCGCACCTTGATCCAGCCGATATCCCGCGGCGTGGCGATCGCGATCTTGTTGGTGGGCGACACCACGGCGCCGTCCGGCTTGACCAGGTCGGCGAAGAAATCGCTCTTCGTCGCGAAGCAGACGGCATCCTTGGGGCACTGCACGGCGGGACCGGTGTGGAACAGCTCGCGCGGCACCTTGATCCTGGTTCCGCACAGCTGCCGGTTGAACGCCGCCAGCGCCTCTTCGTCATAAGGGTCCATCCATGGCGACACAGCCGTTCCACTGCAGCCCGCGCTGGCGGCTTCCGCCTGCGGTGATTTCCTGGCGCCGTCGGCCTGGAACCCCTCGGCCAGGAGCTGGCTTATGTTGAGCAGGATGTCGGGTGTGCGGTCCTGCGAACCGAAATAGACCTTGTTCAGCAGGCCGGTGCTGGTGCGGTCGACGCAGACGTTCTCGTCGGCGAAACCGTTCTCGCGATAGGCCAGGTAGCGGGTGTGCTTGTCGACCACGTCCATCGTGTCGATCTTCGCGGTCCTGGCGCCCTGGTCCACCGTGTAGCGGATCAGCGACAGCGGCAGGTGGTAAGGCACGCCTTCCGAAGACTTGTCTTCTGACGTGAGTGCCGAACAGCCGCCAAGTGTGATGAATAAAACAAACGCCCATGAAGAAGCTCTGCTTCTCATGCCAGCCCCCAGCCCAGTTCCCCAGCCTTGCGCCCATGCAAGGAGAATTAACGCCCGTTAACCATATTCAGCACTCTCGCGGAAATAGAGTCAAGCAGGCTTGCCCGGGAATGCTGAAACCCGGGTGGCCGTCACTGTGGTAAGGCTTGGCTTATACTTGGTGATTCAAGTAGATGGGTATGCGACGGCTTTCCGATCTGTCGCTGATCTCGACCGGATCACCGGCCGGCGCTTGCGCCGGCCTTTTCTTGCAATGTCCGGCACCGAGCCTACGCCGCCCTCTATCTCCCCCCCTTGCGGGGGAGAAAGCGATTTCAGCATCTTAGACGAGCACGCCCTTTAGGGCGGCGCAGTCTAAGTGCTAGAAATCGCAAGAGAGGGGATATGCCGGCACAACGTTGGCAAGGAATTTCTCGGTATCCAAAAATATCAGCCGCTCAGCTGAATATCCCCTCTCTTGGATTTTCTACGACTTAGCCTGCGCCGCCCTGCGGGCGTGCTCGTCTAAGATCGTGAAAATCCTTTCTCCCCCGCAAGGGGGGAGATAGAGGCGCCGCGCCCTATGGCCTCGGGCATTCGTACCTTTTAAGCCTGTGGCGAACCAGGCTCCCCCGCAAGGGGGGAGATAGAAGCGCCACGCCCTCGGCATTAAACGCCCGGCGCGGCGAACGCCTTCACCAGCCATAACGCCAGGCCCGGGCAGCGCGCGAACTTGGCGCCCTGCCTCAGGCCCCGCACACCGCCATCGTCCTCGCCTTCTGCCTGCCACCCACGAACACCAGACCCAGTCCGGCCGCGGCGAGCAGGCCGCCGGCGATGGAGACGGCGGCGTAGCCGAGGCCGAGGCTGATGACGGCGGCGCCGAGCGCAGCACCCAGCGCGTTGCCGAGGTTGAAGGCGCCGACATTGATCGAGGAGGCGAGGCCGGGTGCTTCGGCCGCCGCCTCCATCACCCGCATCTGCACCGGCGGCACGATGGCGAAGGCCGCACCGCCCCAGACCAGCAGGCCGATGGCGACGCCGATATGGCTGGCAAACAGCAGCGGCAGCATGAACATGATCAGCGCCAGCGCGGCGAGGAAGATCTTGGTGGCGCCGTCGAGTGACCAGTCGGCCAGCCGGCCGCCCAGCCAGTTGCCGATGGTGAAGCCGACGCCGATCAGCGCCAGCGCCAGCGTCACGAAGCTGCCGGAGGCGCCGGTCAGCGTTTCCAGCGTCGGCGCGACATAGGTGTAGAGCGAAAACATCGCACCCGCACCCAGCACCGTGGTGGCCATGGCAAGCAGCACGGCCGGCCGCGTCAGCACCCGCAGCTCGCGCTTCACATCCGGCATCTGGCCGCGCTCGCCTCTCGGCAGCGCCAGCCACAGCGCCGTGATGGCGAGGAGACCGATCAGGGCCGTGCCGGCGAAGGCCATGCGCCAGCCGATCTGCTGGCCGACCCAGGTGGCGGCCGGCACGCCGCCGATATTGGCGATGGTCAGCCCCATGAACATGGCGGCGACCGCGCTGGCCTGCTTCTCCTTCGGCACCACGCTCGCCGCCACCACGGCACCGAGGCCGAAGAAGGCGCCATGGTTGAGGCTGGTGACGAGGCGGGCGGCGAGCAGCGTGAAATAGCCCGGCGCCATCGCCGACATCAGGTTGCCGATGGTGAAGATGGCCATCAGAAGCATCAGCGCCGTGCGCTTGCCGAAGCGGCTGAACGCCAGCGTCATGAACGGCGCGCCGACCAGCACGCCGATCGCATAGGCGCTGATCAGCAGCCCGGCCGTCGGGATCGACACGTCGACCCCTTGCGCGATCACCGGCAGCAGCCCCATCGGCGAGAATTCCGTGGTGCCGATGCCGAAGGCGCCGATCGCCAGCGCCAGCAGTGCCCACCGGGCGGAAGGGGTCGCCGCCGCGGCGGCGCCTTTGCTATCCATCATAGTGCTCATGACATGTGCCTCATGTGCCCCTCAGGCGGGGCGATGACATTTGTTTGTTGAAACGGTGTTGCGGTGGTTGAAGCCTTGGCTTCTGGGCCGATTGGAGTTGTTGGGTCGAAGCTTGCTCTCCGGCGTTCCGATGTTTCCTTCGTCGTTCCGGCATGGATCCCCGACACTCTCCACTCCCTTCGGTCGCTCCGAGGTCGAGGATGACGAGCTTCATTTGATGCCGGCGCTAACTGTCATCGCCAGCGCCAGGCGTCGTCTCATCAGCCTCTCCAGCATTGGCAACCCCAAACGAGGTTGCCACCGGACATCCGGGCTCCAGCGCTGGAGATTGGCCGGAGCGCCCATCTTCCCGTCATCCTCGGCCTCGAAGGGAGCGCAGCTCCCGCAGAGTGTCGGGGATCCATTCCGGAACCGCGACGCTTGCGCGGCGGTTCAGACCCATCGCAGCGCCTGCGCTTCTCCAGCCGGGGTTCCTCACCCCGCAAAGTGGGAAGAAGGCCCTGCAACCTCATCGCCTCAGACATCCCACGCCGGCGCCAGGCCGGGAGGCGAAACCAGCCGGCCGTCGGCGCGCGCCAGCCCGGCGATCGCCGCCATGTCGGCCGCATCGAGCGCGAAATCGAAGATGGCGATGTTCTCGGCGACGCGCGCCGGGTTCGCCGTCTTCGACAGCGCGACGAAACCCTGCTGCACCAGCCAGCGCAGGCCGACCTGGGCAGCGCTCTTGCCATGCTTCGCGCCGATCTCCTGCAGCAGCGTGTCCTGCGGCACGGCGCCGTCGGCCATGCCGTAATAGGCGGTGACGGCAACGCCGGCTGCCCTGGCCGCCGCCACCAGCGCCGGCTGCGGCAGGTAGGGGTGCAGCTCGACCTGGTTGGTGACGATCGGCGCCGGGGAGCGTTCGACCGATTCCCGCATCTGCGCGATATTCTGGTTGGAGACGCCGACGAAACGCGTCTTGCCGGCGGCCTGCACCGCATTCAGCATGGCGATCTGCTCGGCCACCGGCACCTTCTCGGCCGGCCAGTGCAGGAGCAAGAGGTCGACCTGGTCGACCTTGAGCTTGTCCAGGCTCTCGTCGACCGAAGCGGCGAACCGGCCTTCGCTGTAATTGTCGACCCACACCTTGGTGGTCAGGAACAGCTCCTCGCGCTGTGCCCCGGCACGGTCGAGCGCGCGGCCGAGCGCCGCCTCGTTCTGGTAGATCTGCGCGGTGTCGAAATGCCGGAAGCCGGCTTCCAGCGCCGCCGGCACGATGCGCTCCACCTCGGCGTCCGACATGCGGAACACGCCGAAGCCAAGCGCCGGGATTTCTGCCCCATGGGCGGTGACGGTTTGCATGGATGATGTCCTTCTTGTCTCTTTCCTGCGGCCTGGCGGCACGCCATGAATTCAGCCAACGGTCATTGACCGTTGCAGCGCGCGCCAATTCATGTGTTCTCGGGCGCCGCGCTCTCTCTCTCTTTGTCTCAAGCAATTCCGGACGGAAAACCGCTACGCACTTTTCCTGGAATTGCTCTGGGGCCGGAGCGCTTTCGTTTTTCACGGCAACGCGGAAACGGTCCGACATTTTACTTGGATGACTGGCCCGGATGGGCCACGCCGGCGACGGAGGCTTCCTTGATATGATTTATCTCGCCCCATCACATAAAGAGCCGTTGCGGGCTTGATAATGCCGCTGATCTTCCCATCATCTGTGAAACCAGATCACAGGCGGGCAGAAGATGGACAACCGCACCGGTGAAATGCAGGTGTTCCTGCGCGTCGTCGAGACCGGCAGTTTTTCGGAAGCCGCACGGCTGCTGCGCCTCACCCCTTCGACCGTCAGCAAGCTGGTCTCGCGCATCGAGGCGCGGCTTGGCGTGCGCCTCATCGAGCGCTCGACGCGGGCGCTGTCGCTGACCGCCGAGGGCCAGCTTTATTACCAGCGCAGCCAGGCGCTGCTGAAGGAGCTCGACCAGATCGAGCAGGAGCTGTCATACGGCGCCGCCGCCACCGGCGGCACGGTGCGGGTCAACGTCTCGGTCGCCATCGGCGTTCTCGGGCTGGAGCCGATCCTGCCCGAATTCTGGCGCGCTTATCCCAACATCGTCGTCGACCTCTCCCTGAGCGACGAGATCGTCGACCTCTATCTCGACCGCACCGACATCGCCATCCGCGTCGGCACGCTGCCGGATTCCGGCATGGTGGCGCGCCGCATCGGCACCGCCTGCCGCAAGATCGTCGCCGCCCCGTCCTACCTCGCCCGCCAGGGCGTGCCGCGAACGATCGAGGACCTTGCCCGCCACAACTGCCTGGGCTTCAACTTTCGCCGCGCCGAGCCGGTGTGGCCGCTGAAGCAGAGCGGCCGCATCGTCGACCGCGTCGTCCACGGGTCGCTGCTGGCCAACAATGGCGAGACGGTACGCCGCATGACGCTGGCCGGCGTCGGCCTTGGCCGCATGGGCGACTACCACGTCCGCGCCGACCTCGCCGCCGGCCGCCTGGTGGAAGTGCTGGCCGACGTCGTCGAGCCCGACGCGGAAGAAATGCACGCCGTGTTCCTGGGCGGACAGAGGATGCCGCAGCGGGTGCGGGTGTTTTTGGATTTCGTGGTACCGCGGCTGCAGGGGTTTCTGGAGGGGTGAGGCGAACATCCGCGTTGTAAGCGGGCAGGTCGGGTAGGCGAAGCAACCTCTAGTCCTTGCCCATCAACGCTTCGATCAATGCTCTGGCGAAGGTAGGGAATTTGAGGACGTTATCGGCGTAGATTTCGCCGAACTCTCCACTATAAACCGAACCCAGATCAGCTATCTCGATCGCTTGATGAATAGCCGAAGCATTCATTGTCGCAGATCCAGCGAACAATATGTGAGGGACTGAGCTTGAGTGATGTTCGATACCGATGGTGCCGCCATTGCAGGAAGTGATCGGGGTTGCACCAGCTGCAGACAGGGCAAGGACAGCGCCGCCAATTCCAACGTCGAAACCCGTTAATTCTGACCAATCGGAGAAGTGAGAGTCGATGATCTCCGACGCTTCGGGTGTGTTCCAACCCGCTTCTTCCAAACTTTCAAGGAGCTCAAGTTCCTCCTCCAAAATCAATTCGACATCTGCGGCCTCACATCCTCTGGTATCGAAATAGATGTGGTTCAGCATTATTCCGTCTTCGGAGGAGGCCAGTTCTTCGTCCAGATACCCAATTCTGGAGACATCCAACTCCCTCACGATCTCCACTTCCGCTTTGGCTGGCAGGCACAGATTGGTCATCCCATCCTCCTAAAGTAAAGCGCGGTTCGCTGTTCCGAGACGGTTCAGCGCATGCCGCTAGCCTGGCTTGGCCTCGCGCACATGGGCGACCATCTCGTCCGCGCCGTTCGCACCTCTGGTCGTCTGCAGGCAGTGCCCGCCAACATCGTCGTCAAACTTGACAGCACGCAGTGTTGCTGGGGGACCTGCGCATCGCATGCGAAATTAGTTAAGTTGCGGTGGAGCGACGCAGTGTCATCTTCTCGACGAATATTTGTTCGACGACACTGGTTTGCGTTTTTTGATTAATATAATTAAATATTAAGGAGATGATTTCGGCTTCGAAGAAATAAGAGTTCTTACTCTGGATTTTATATTCTCAAATGTTAGTGTCAGTCCAGTCTTTGCATTTTTTGTCAAAAGACCTGTATGGCCAACTACATTCCGCACAGGTTTGAACTGTATTGCATCAGTCCAGAGGGACTGGTTGCCGTTTGCAATTTTGGATCCTTCAACCGTTACCGCCAACGCATCCATACCCAAATAAGTTAAACCATCGCTATCCCTTCTCACAGCATAGCTGATATTGGCTGCCCCTAAATTGATCGCTTCCCTCCCTTGCCATTCGCTTATCTCTTTGGATATGCCGGAAGTGAGGGGTAGTTTATATGTTCTAATGTATTCCCTTAGTAGATTTTCGGACAAAAAGCAATCTACATAGGATGTTATGTTGTATTCAGCGTCAGATCGAAGGTAGTCAAGCCAATTATCTACTTCATCTTTATTCTCCGTCCCTTCATCGGGCTCATACTCTTCCCTTGCTGCTGCGTACAGGTCTCGTGCTCGCCTTTGCTTCTTTGTTTTTCTTGGATTGTCTTCGTCGCCTTCCTCTCCGCGTCCCAGGCGTAGATCATCCCATTGGTCGAATATCGCTGGTAGCGCATCGTGTTTCAGATATTCTAATAGGGCTGCGAAATTCCTGTCGTCTTCGACTACGCCCTCTCGACTGCTAGTGAAGGGGTCTATGGTTGCTCCTGTGTCCATCGCATCAAAATGTATTTGGCCGTAGATATAACTTTCGACGACCCGTTGTGATGGGATATGTCGAAGGATATTCTTCTCACGAAGGCGACCATTTACAAATAAGTCTATGGTTGCCCGCTCGTCCGTTCCCGTTATTTTTAAGTTTTTGGGCTTTTCAACTGAGGCGATAAATCCTGTTAGGCTTAGAGTAGTAGTGAGTCTTTTCGGGGAGGCTTTAAGTTTTTTCATCTCAGGGAGAAAAAGATCGTCCGCTTCGTTGATTAGCCAGGTGAATTCTGTGGCATCAAGAACGTCTTGGATGTCTTTAAAGGTCACTTCTTTGTCGTTAACGAATATCGAAAACTCCTTGTCGATCAGTGCGAATTTGAATGATAAGGCGATCATCTTTCTAATATGGGCTACCGAGTTCTTTATTTGCTCTTTTGCTCCTTCGAAAAATATGATGGTTCCGTGACGATGGTCTCTTGTGAGGTTTTTGAATAGACCCAAATCAAGCGCTTCGAGTGGGTATTGTTCCGGCGTGAGGTCTTGGGTGATCGCCTTGTCTAGGCCTGAGTTGTCGATCACGCCTCCAACGTAATCAGTGTCGTCTTTTTTCGAAATGATTGAGATTCGTTTCGCACACGAAAGTAGTGCGAGCTTCCCTATACCTTTGGCGCCAATGTAAGGACGTTTTCTATTCGTTTGCGTCGCACCGTCGGACCGTTTCGAGTATCCAATTTTCAGAAATTTTGTCTGAAAATCCTCGGCAGACATGCCAATGCCGTCATCCTTGATAGAAAAATGCGACGTTTCTCGATTGATGTCGATCCAGACATTTTTTGCGTCCGCGTCCCAAGCGTTCGAGATTGCTTCTCCAAGAACGGTGATGAAGTTGCGATAGAGATTGCGTCCAAGATGATTGAGGACACTCAATGATATCTCGAAGCGGAAATTTTCCTTGTCCTGGTCTAGCATGTCTCGGCGATCTCATTTGCAGATTGGTTTCAGTACTCCCGACGGCGCGGGCGGACCCACGCCTATCTCGTGCTGATCGGGGAAGTTATATTCGTGATTCAAGCTTGTGACACTGTGGGCATTCTCTCCTGAGTTCCTCGTGCCGCGCGATGGAAATGTAGAAGTCGGTGAGGCAATATATTTTCCGATAGTAAGCCATCGCCATCCCGTATCTTAATACTGGAGGAGCTAATGTATCATCTAGGTGATTGGCGTACGCAAGCCATTCTTGCTCGATTTGACCTGCGGCGGAGGTGGATAGTTGCGATTAAGGTGCTGGAGCGATCGTGGTGTTGGTGGACGGTGATTTGGAGAGTGTTACGGTCAGGGAGGATAATTGGTTCGGGTTCGAAATCGCTGCAGCGTTGGCGGAGTATCTCGAATCCTACCATTGAACGCGAGGCGAGGTCATTTCGCTGGGCTTGAATAGACATAGGCAGATAGCCGGGTGCGTCCGCATCGGCTGGTGGGATTGGACAGCTGTCACGCAATTGTATATGGTGTGTGGCGACACTTTACAGCTAGGCAAATCACCTCTCGTTCGTCTAACATATGACGATGAACGCGAACGGGATTCTTCAGGTTGATGCTGGCGGCTTCACTACCGCGGTCATTGATCTTTTTTGTGGTGCCGGTGGGTTGGCCTACGGCCTCAAATCGGCAGGCTTGACTGTTAAGGCTGGTGTCGATCTAGATCCGAGTTGCAAACATCCTCTTGAAGAAAATACCGGAGCGATTTTTGCATGTCGCAACGTGGAAGATGTGACGCCTGCTGACCTTGAGCGTTGGTTCGGTGAGGCAGATGTTCGCGTGCTCGCTGGATGTGCACCATGCCAACCGTTCTCGACATATTCGCAAAGTCGAAAGTCGGTCGATGGTCGTTGGGAACTGCTCAAGCAGTTTCAACGTTTGGCCATCGCCCTCAAACCTGAGATCGTGACGATGGAGAATGTGCCAGGCCTGGCCAACCAGCAGGTCTGGGAGGATTTCATCGCGGCGTTGCAGGAGGCAGAATACAAGGTCTCTTGGTGCGAAGTGGCGTGTGAGGAATATCAAGTCCCTCAGAGCCGTCGTCGCCTCGTTCTTCTTGCATCACTGCTTGGGCCGATCGAACTGAAAGCTTCAGAGAGTAAATTAAAGCTGACTGTCAAGGATGCTATAGGTGAGCTCCCGCGTATCGCAGCCGGAGAGAAATCGACCGACGACCCTCTTCATGCCAGTGCAGGGTTGGGCGAAGTCAATCTTAAGCGAATTCGCGCTTCGGCGCCTGGGGGTACGTGGCGTGATTGGCCGGAAGAGTTGCGAGCACCATGTCACCGCAGAAGTACCGGCAAGACCTATCCTTCCGTATATGGGCGGATGGAATGGGACAAACCTGCTCCGACGATGACTACACAGTGCTACGGTTTTGGTAACGGTCGATTCGGACATCCTGAACAGGATCGCGCGATCAGTCTTCGAGAGGCGGCGATCATTCAGTCTTTCCCTAAGGAATACAGCTTCCTGGCTGAGGGTGAAGAGGTCACTTTTGAACGTCTCGGAACGCTTATAGGAAACGCGGTCCCACCGAAATTGGGCGAGGCGATCGGACGGTCGATTCTCGCGCATGTCAATGCTGTGCGAAATGGCACAGCCCCCCTTGAAGGCCAACTCAACCTGCGTTGAGCAGGACTGCTAGGATTTCGCGTGGCACGACAATCCCGTCTACACCTCATTTCGAATGAGCAGTTGGCTGCGGCGGAAGCCGAGATCGTTGATCGCTCGCGCCGAATCGACTTCTACATGACCGAGTACTCGGTCGAACTCCTAGCCGAGAAAATGGCTCGCGAAGAATTTGTCATCCCTGCCTATCAGCGAGAGTTTACCTGGGAGCCGAAGCGGAAATCCCGCTTCATCGAGTCCCTGATCATGGGGCTTCCGATCCCATTTCTGTTCTTCTGGGAAATGGGTAACGGAAAATTGGAGATCGTTGACGGATCCCAACGCCTCCGCACTCTGCATGAATACATTCTCGGCAACATGAAAATCGATCAGCTCGATGAGCTGCCTTCCTTAGAAGGAACGCGGTTCACGGACCTTTCGCCTTCGCGTCAGAGGAAAATCAAGAATCGGTCTATCCGCGGCATCGTTCTTAACGAGCACGCGGACGATCAAGCTCGCTTCGATATGTTCGAACGCATCAACACCGGCAGCAAGGTAGCCAATACGGCGGAAGTGCGCCGGGGAGCACTGCGCGGGCCGTTTCTTGAGTTGGTCTTGGAGCTATCACGTTTGGACCTCTTCGCTCAGCTCGCTCCAGTTTCCGGGAAGGCAGAAAAAGAGCGTATTCGCGAGGAGCTGGTGACTCGTTTCTTCGCCTACGGCGACGGTCTTGAGGGATATCGTGAGCGTCCTGCACAGTTCATGTTCGACTACACCAAGCGTATGAACGAACGTATGCAAGCCGAGCCACATTTAATCGGTGCATATCGAACTCGTTTTGAGCGAATGCTTGACTTCGTCCAACGTGCGTTTCCTCTGGGGTTCCGAAAGCCCTCCAATCCGAACAGCACGCCGCGCGCGCGGTATGAAGCGATTGCGATTGGCAGCCACAGGGCGATGGAGGAAAACCCAGCAATTTTCGACACTGTGCCAGACACGGCCGAATGGCTCGCCAGTGATGTCTTCAGCAAGAAGACCACCTCCGACGCTGCGAACACTCGTGCGAAGCTTGAAGGGCGTATCGAGTTCGTGCGAGCTGCTCTGCTCGCAGCAGCCCAATGAGTGAGCTTTCGGATCGTTTCGACGAGCGGTTCGGTGAGATCGTCGCATATCTAGAGCTGATCGATGGTATCGAGAAGCTTGTTCAGTCAGGTGTCCCGCGGTTGGGCGACAACGGTCCCACAGTCACGGCGCCACAACAGAGGATTCTGAATTCAAGCGTATATCTCCAGTTATACAATTTGGTGGAGGCGACGGTCAGCAATTGTCTTGACGCCGTCAGCAAAGCAGCAATGCGTCGAGTGGCCTGGTCACCAGGTGACCTGACATCAGAGCTCCGAAAAGAGTGGGTGCGCTACATGGCCCGTACTCACCTTCCATCGGCCCCAGACAAACGCTTAGAAGATGCGATCAGCCTATGTAACCATTTGGTTGCTGCACTCCCTGTCGCAGAGTTCGAGATCGAAAAGGGTGGTGGTGGAAATTGGGACGACAAAGCGATAAGGAAGGTGGCTGCCAGAATTGGCTTCGAACTGCGGGTTAGCCGTGGCGTTGAACGCGAGATAAAGCGCAAGGTCCGAAACGATCTCGGTTCGCTCGCTTTGATAGTTGAGTTGCGGAACGCTCTTGCGCACGGCCGGTTGTCATTCGTGGATTGTGGCCAGGACGATAGCGCTGCTGAACTTCGGGCGCTTGCCGATCGCGTAGCGGCCTATTTACGTGAGGTAATTGCTGCATTCGATAGTTACTTGCAGGAGCATCGCTATATCGTACCCGAGCGGCGACCCGAACAAGAGGCTGCTGTTGTCTGATGAGCCAATCGCGCCGGCGCGATCAGCACTTATGGCAAAAGTCGGCCCTCGTGACACAAAACCGGAAATGATCGTGCGACGCATACTGCATGCACTTGGTCGTCGTTTCCGACTTCATCGTCGAGACTTACCTGGAACTCCGGATATTGTTCTTCCCGCAGCGCGGAAGGCTATCTTTGTGCATGGATGCTTCTGGCATAGGCACGAAGGCTGTCCGAAGGCAACGATCCCTAAGACGCGAGTGGACTTTTGGCTGGACAAGTTCGCCCGCAACATTGAGCGCGATCGTCGAAAGGAACACGAGCTTCGTGACGCGGGGTGGGACGTGCTTACTGTTTGGGAATGTGAGACACGCCATCCTTTGGTATTGAAGATAACGCTGCGTGACTGGCTTGGTCGCACCGGATCGCATTTTGGATGCAGATAGGTCTCTGAGTGAGTTGCGAGATTTCTTGCCTCACCCCACCCTCTCCACCGGCACCACCGCCCTCAACTCCCTTCCCATTGCGTTGATCAGCAGCACGATCCTGTCGTCGCCGACGCTTTCCACCGTGCCGGCCTGGCCGGTCAGCGCGCCTTCGTGCACCCGCAGCCGGTCGCCCGGCTTCACCGTGGCGCGGTCCATGCGCATCACGTCGAACTGGCCGCTGTCCTGGGCGTGGCGGATCGCCTGCACGTCGGCGTCGCGGATGGCGATCGGCGCGCCGGCGCCGGCATAGGTCTGGCTGCGCAGCACGCGCGTCACATGCTGGCAGTCGAGCACGCGCGACCAGTGCTCGGAAGCCAGCACCAGCAGGTAGCCCGGCCACAGCGGGTAGTGCTGCCGGATCCATTTGCGGTAGCGGCGGTGGTGGAATTCCTTGCGGAAGCAAGGCAGGTACACCGTCTGGCCAAGGGCCGCGATCTCGGCGCAGGCCTGCCGTTCCGCCTGCGGATGGCTGCTGACGATGTACCAGGCGTTGTCGTTATCGTTCTGTGGCGCGCTCATTCCGCGGCTCCCTGTCGTTGGCCGTTTCCCTGGTCTTGTTCGGATCTCTGTTCCTGTTCCGGGCCCTGTTCGAGGCGCCGGCCGCCGCGCTTTTTCAGCGCGTGCAGGATGGAGGTGTGGTCGCGGTTGAAGATCCGGCCGATCTGCGGCAGCGACATATCGGGCCGGGCATCGGCCACCGCCTTGACGGCGTCGAAGCGCGCCTGCACCAGCTTCTTCTCCAGCCGCGGCCCGGTGATCTCGGCCAGCGTGTAGCCGTGCAGCGCGCCGACGCGGCTGATGATTTCGCGTGCCGGCATCCTGGGCTCCAGCACGTCGATGGTGCGATAGGCGGCAACGGCCGGGTCCTGGCGGGCGGGTTGCGGCCTCGGCTTGCGCGGCTCGGGCTCGACGCCTTTCGGCCTGGCGTTGCGCATGGTGTTTTCATAGCGGGCAATGAACATGGCTCAGCTCCTGCGCCGGGCCATCTCCCGGCGCTTGATGAAGTTCTGGACGGAAGCGGATGGGCTGGCCGCCGGCGGCGGCTGGGCGTGATCGGGAGCGGCCGTTCCGTTTTTCTGCGAAACGCGGAAAGGCTCCAGCTCCCTCTTTGGGGGCATGACGGGCGACGAAGCCGCCCCCCGGAAAGCCTGCAGCTTTTCGGGATTCAAGACTCTTGTCTGGATTCTTTTGTCTGTATCAGTCGGCAGTCTTTGCCGGATTTCGTTGATGACATTGCGTTTTTCGGCGAGTTTCTGGCGGTTCTCCGCCGACTTCCCGTCGAGTCTTTCCCGGTTTTCGATTTCTTCGGAGACCGCCTTGGAGGTGATGACATCACCGTCGAGGGTAAGCTTTCCGCGCCGGGTCAGCGTTTCGAAAGCCTTCCGAAAAGAAGTCGGGCGCATGCCGCAGCGGCGCGCCAGCAGGTCGAGATCGGCACGGATCAAGATGCCGTCATGGTCGTAGAGCTCGCACAGCAGCGTGATGTAGGCGGCGATCTCGTTGGGCGTCAGCCCGAAGGTGCCGTCGCGCCAGCGTTCGATGTAGAGCCGGAACCAGCGTTTCTTGCTCATGGTCGTTGCCTCATGGCGTCGCCACCAGGCGGATCGAGCGGGCGCGGCGGGGCGCATGGGTGAGGAAGCCGCGGTCTTCCAGCCCGGCGATCATGCGGTGGATGCCGGCCTTGCTGGCCAGGCCCAGTGCACGCTTCATCTCCTCGAAGGACGGGGCGAAGCCGTGTCGGCTTATGTAAGTCTTGACGAACATAAGTAGGTCGCGCTGGCGCGCGGTCATGCCGCCTGAATTGCCCGGGGCGTCTGCGGTTTTCACGGAAACGCGGCAACGCTCCAACGCATTGGTCCTGCGCGCCAACTGCCGCGCCACTTCGCGGGCCAGCCGCGGCTCGGCTTCGATGAGGGCGCGGGCCTGCAAACAGAGCGCTGCGGTCATAACGTCAGCACGCTCCAGGCGAAGCAGAAGAAGATGAAGGCGGTCAGCAGCGCTGCGGCGGCGCCGAGCCCGGCCATGACCAGGAGATGCAGCCGGTCAGCCGAGCAATTCCAGGAAAAGTGCTCAGCGGTTTTCCGTCCGGAATTGCGTGAAAGCAAAGAGTCAGAGCGTTTCCGCGTTTCCGTGAAAAACGGAAACGCTCTGGGGTCGGGGCCGCGCAGGTCGTCGTCGAAGTCGTACTTCACGGGCGGAACTCCTCGTTGTTCAGGGCCGTTCGGCCGCAGGTAGGGAAGAGGCAGCCGACGCCCGGGCGGCGGGAGGGGGGACCTGCCCAGGCGTCGGCCGTCCGCGACAGGGCCGCGGATGGTGAGGCGCCGCTGGTGCGGCGCATGGCAGAAAGCTGCGGTGTGGCGCCTGGCGTCGGGTGAAGTCACCGTCACTGCGGGGCGCTGTTCATGATCCTGAATATCACGCTATGTGAATTAATTGCAAGCCCATATGCGTTAATTCTTTTCACGGCGTGAATATGGCAAAAAGGGCCATGGCTGATGGTGGACGTTCCAATCAAGACATAGCGATGCGGCTGGCGGCGCTGCTTGCCGCGCTGCAGCGCAACCAGACGTCCTTTGCCCAGCTGATCGGCATCAGCCAGCCGGCGCTCAACAATTACCTGAAGGGGCTGCGGCGCCCGGATCTCGACGTGGCCATCACCATCCAGTCGAAGACCGGGGTCACTCTGGATTGGCTGTATCTTGGCGACCGGTCTGGATTACCCGCAAAGATGTTGGAGATTCTGCCCGACCTTTCCGATCGCCCGCAAAAGGCAGGATCGGCGCGGAGCGAGTGACGGCTTCCCAGTCCTCGCCCAGGCAGAAGATGATCTGGCGCACATAACGCAGCACCAGCAGCGCCTCGCGCTTGTCTTCCGGCAGCTGCGTGTAGAGTTGGCAGGCCACCCGTTTCAGGTGGCCGTCGGCGTCCAGCTTTGCATCCATTCCACCCACCCGCTGCACTCCTGATTGGAGCCGGTATTAGGAACCAATTCCTGTATCACTTGTCAAGAACGAAACAAGAACTTATACTTGTCTTGTGGAAGGCCTGAAAAGCTGATCATGTCGCGTCCTGCGCATCACCCCGAAAATCGGAATCGATTTTTCGGAAAGGGTCATGCGCGAAATCAAAGTGCTGGAGCGACCTTTGCGTGTCCAAAGGACGCGCGGCGCTCCAGGCCGAACGCACGAGCCCGAAAACCGGTGTCGATTGCCGGAAAGGGCGGTGCGACAGATCAAAGGGTGGGGTGTCCGTTGCGTGTCCCGGTGGACGCGCGGCGCCTCGGTGGGGGACTTGATGAAACCTTGGAAGATCGTGGTTGCCTTTCTGCTCGTCATCGCCGCGTTTTCGGTGTCGGGCATCGTCTCGCGCTTCTCGAAGCCGCCGGCTCCCACCGTGGAGGGCGTGGCCGCCGAAGCCGAAAAATCGGGGCTGACCATCTTCACGGCGCTGCAGGAAGCGCTGCCCGCCGAGTACGATAAATTCATGGCCGGATACCTCGCTCTGGCCAAGGAGGGCCGCAGCGCCCAGGAGACGACTGCTTTCATCGGCAAGAACCTGGCTGATATCCGCCGGCGCCATGCGGATGCGCTGCGCAAGGCAGACCCTGCGCTGGTGCTGGCTGTGCTCCAGGCCAAGCTGGATATGCTCGAGCTGGTCAAGGCCAACGAAACGGCGCAGGATTGTGGCAGCTGGATCGTGACGGGCACCATGACCCCTGCCATGCAGGCGAAGAGCGCAACCTATGCCGCGCCTGCCGATCGCTTTGCCGCCGCCGTCATGCGGGCCATGGGGGCGGGCGAAAAGTCGGCGGTGGAAACCAGTGCCGTGACGGCGGATGACTGGCAAGCCATTGCAACGCAGTTTGTCGCCAGCGGCGGCACCGCGGCGGAACTGAAGAGCCTGGCTGCCGGCGCGCAGGATCCTCGTGCCTGCGAAGTGAACCAGAAGTTCCTCAAGGTGCTGGCGGATGCGCCGGGTGTGTCCGGGCAACGGATGAGAGCCGAAACCGTGCGTGCGTTCGTTCTGACTGGATCCAGCTAAAGCAATTCCAGCAAAAGTGCGCAGCGGTTTTGCGTCCGGAATTGCGCCGAACCAGGAAGCAATTCCAGCAAAAGTGCACAGCGGTTTTGCGTCCGGAATTGCGCCGAACCAGGAAGCAATTCCAGCAAAAGTGCGCCGCGGTTTTGCGTCCGGAATTGCGCCAGGCAACGAGAGCGTTGCGGGCGATTCTGCTGTCGCCGGAAATGCTCCAGGCGCGCTCCGCGCCAGGCGTTCTGTCGCGGCGGGTTCGCCGCCGTTGAAGCGTCACAGCCGGCTTCAGGGTGACGGCCGGGCTGCCGCGACGGCGGGCCCGGCTTTCATGCGTTTCCGGCGGGCGGGCACTGGTCCTGGTCTTGAGGGTTCGGGCGGGATCAGCAGGAGCGCGCGCCATTGCCGCGCCGCGCCAGGCGGGCTGAAGCGCCGCCCGGGCGCTGTTGCAGATCCCTGGCGTTCCGCGGGTGGTGGCAAAGGCGAGCCGAGCGCCACATCCTGACGGTGCCCGCCTCGCGCGGGCTTTCTTTTTGCGGGCGCGCACCGTCTTCGGTCGGACGCAATCGCGGTTGATGATATTCACACAGTGTGAATTTTAAGATTGATAACTTCACGCAATGTGATAATCGTATCCATGCTCCTAGGAAGGGATGGATATGTCCAGTCACATCGATGCCACGGGCCGCCTGGTGTTCCGCAAATCCGGCGAAGACCGCTGGGTCGTCACGGTCGACAGTGTGCACGAGCGTACCATCACCAGGGACGGTGCCTGCTTCATCGCCTGGATCGGCTGCCGTGATCGCCACTGGTCGTTCCAGCGCGCGCTCGATGCCTGCGCCGACCATGCCCGCTTCCACCAGCAAGCCTGCGCCATCGCCCAAGCCAGGAACGAGACGGCGCGCGGCGCGCTTGCCGCGACGCCGCCCGGAGAGCGTGAACGGCTGATCGGCGCGCTCGAGGCCGAGCGCGACCTGCTTGACTATGCCGACGCCCATATGGACGTGCCCGCCCGCAAGGCGGCGATCGACAGCCAGATCGCGGCGATCCGCGCGGCGTGAGCGCACCGGAACCGGCCCCTACCGGACCACAAGCCACAGGAAGACGTCATGACCCTCTACCACCAGGTGCCGGAATTCGCCTCCGTGCCGGCGCTCGTTGCCGACACGATGCTGCGCTATGACGGCGCCGGCGCGGTCATCCCCGGTGATCGTGTCCGCACCGTCGAGGAGCGCTTCGTTTACCGGGTGGCCGCCGCCGCCAGCGACTGCGACATCGAGACGGCCGGCGGCGTCAGGCTGCGCGCCGTTGCGCTCGACGGCAGGAGCTGGACCCCGGCGCAGTTCGACGCGCCGCTGGATGGCGTCACCAACGCCGATGCCGCCCTGCAGAAACTGGCCAGCCGGGTCGGCGCCGGCCACACCGTCGATCTCGGCGGCGGCACATTCGTCCACACCAGGCCGCTGGCCTTCGCCGCTGCCGCCGTCGCGGTGACGGTGCGCAACGGCAGGCTCAAAATCTTCAGCGCCAGACGTTTCTGCGCCGCGATCGTCGCCCGTGATGGCATGACCATCCGCGACATCACCATCGAAGGCGACGGCGAGGTCGGCACCGAGGGCAGCGAACGCCATCTCATTGGCATCTGGGGCGGCGCATCGGGTTATGCCGGGCCGGATTTCGAAGCCGGGCTGCAGCAGGCACCGGCCCAGCGCGTCACCATCGACAATGTGACGGTGACGAAGACCACTGTCGGCATCTCTTGCGCCTGGGCCGCCACCGATGCCGAGCAGTCCGGCTGGCGCATCACCCATTGCCGCTTCCTCGACATCGTCGGCAGCAGAACCGCCGGCGGCTCGGAAGGCTGCGGCATCGCGGTCGGCCGGATGTCGGACTACAGCGTTTCGGGCTGCGTCTTCGACAACATCAGCCGGCATGCCTTCCACCATGGCAGCCATGGTGCCCGGTGGCGGTTCGTCGACAACCGCATCCGCAACACCGGCGACGTCGCCATCCAGGTCAAGGTCGAAGACACGCAGGCTTATGCGCACGGGTTCGTCATCGCCGACAACATCATCGAAGGCGTCACGCGTTCGCTCACCGCCGCCGTCGGCATCGGCATCTATGGCAAGGCGCAGGATTTCACCGTAGCCCGCAACCGGATCCGCGCTGTCGCCCGGACCGGCATCGACATCGCGCCGAGCGGCAGCGCGACTGCCTATGGCTTTGATGCCGATTGCCTGGACAATGACGTCGTCATGCCGGCGGACACCGCCTCGGTGCAGGCGGCGATCCGCTACACGGCACTGTCCGGGCGCTGTTGCGGCAATCTCTGCTTCGTCCAGAACGTCGCCTACGGCCTGCACATCCATTCCGGCCTGGGGTCCTCGACGCAGAAGATCTTCGTCAGGCGCAACACCGTGCGCGCCACCCACGCCGGCGCCACCGCGTTCCGCGTCGCGGTCAACGCGCCGCGCGCCGTCGACATCTTCGAGAACGACCTCGACGGCTTCGCCGCCGCCAACCGCATCCGCGACACCTCGACGGCGGGCACGATCGTCACGGATCTTTAGCCGGCGGCCGGTCGCGCCGCGCTCCAGGGCGCAGCCGCCAAGGCCAGGGGCGGCCCACCTGCGCCAAGCTCCGCCTGCCAGCGCGCGGCGTGAGCGCGGCAGCAGCAATTCGCATCCAACCTGCAACCGGAAGGAACTGCCATGAACGCCTATCCCGCCAACCGCACCGAGATGAAAGCCTACGACACGACCGTCATCACCTCCGCCTACCTGAAAGAGGCAGGCCGCGAGGGGCAGTTCCTGCTCAAGGACTATGCCGGCATTGCCGCCGAGGTCGACGCTGACACCCAGCAAGGCATCTTCGTCCGCTCGACTTTCGACGCCACCAAGGTGTGGGTGCGCGAAGGCAGCTGGGCCATGACCGGCAAGGACATCCGCTGGTATGGCGCCATTGCCGGCTCCGGCCACGGCGCCGCCAACCACACCGCCATCCAGGCAGCCATCGACACACGCGGCAGGATCGTCATTCCCGACGACAGGAATGGCGACTTCGAGGTGAACGATACTTTGCTGGTGCGCTCGAACACCACTGTCGCCTGGGTCGGCAACAGCTTCATCAAGCTCACGCAGACCTCATCCGTCGGCGCCGTCATCGTCGCCTATAGCGAAGGGCCTTTAGGGACCATACCACCCGTTCCTTCCGAGAACGTCTTGTTCGACAATCCGCTCGTCGACGGCGGAAACCTCGGTTATGCGGCTAACAGGCCGGGAGGCGAGAATGGCGTTGGCGGCGCCTTCGTTCGCAACCTGCGCATCCGTGGCGGCATCGTGAAGAACTGCCGTCATGGCAACAGCGCGCCGATCGGAACCGGCGGCAAGGGCATCCAGATCGAAGCCGATGTCCAGAACTGCACCGCCGAAGGCACGCTCATCGTGGACTGCACCGTCGGTGTGGAGACAGGTGGCGATCATGATGGCGGTGTCAGCACAGGCATCCACTACAAGAACCTGACCATGGTGCGGTGCGACCGCATGATCAGCCTGATGCAGACCTATACTCCGGCGTCGCTCCTGGTCTCCGACAACAGCGCCGTCGTCGAAGGCGTCACCGGCTACAATTGCGGCCGCGAAAGCCATGGCGCCGATGAGGCCGCCAAGCAGGCTTTTGGGGCCATCTTCATCGACCGTTACGCCAATGCAGTCATTCGCGACGTCACGCTGTGGAATGACACGGATTACGGCCAGCTCGGCGCGCTCGTGCGTCACTATATCGGCTACAACAACAAGGTCGCGATCGAGTTCAACGGCAACGCCAGGGTGCTGGTCGACAACCGCACGCCGGCGCCCGGCGCCGGTACCAATGGCAACCGCACGCTCAACCAGTACAAGGTCCACCATAGAGGCGGCGGCGCGGACTACGCCGTGCGCAACGATATCGTCGCCGCCGTGGCCAACGAATACGACATCCGCACGTCGAGCGTGGACGTGGCGCTGTATGACAGCGAGAGCGCCCAGGCCAACAACCATGGCAGGTTCCACAACCTGCTCAACGATCTCATCATCGAAGGCCGCATGGACAGGCTGGCGGCCGTACTGGGCACCGGTGCATACGGAACCTCCGCCAGGACAGATGTCGGCGAGCGCCGCATCAACAATGTCTGGATACCTTATGGCGGACCGTCGCCGATGATCCTGCCGCTCAACACCTATGCCGACAATGCCGGCGCGGTGGCGGGCGGGCTTACCTCCGGCATGCTCTACAAAATGCCGGTGGCCGCGGGCTACCAGGTGATGGTGGTGACCTGAGATCATCTCGAATGTCTGCGGCGTGCTCTTGGTCGAGCGCGCCGCTCCCCACCACTCGCCCGCAACCACCGTCGACAGGCACATCGCGGGCAGCGTCAGCTTGCCGGCGGAGCCTCGGGGGAAAGTTGGCTGCCCCGCGTCGGCTTGCCGGCCTCGGCGAAAGCGGCTTAGATCGCGCCGTCTCTTTGAGGTTCGCGGCGCCATGAAAAGCGCGATCAGGTACACGGTTGCCGGGCTGTTGCTGCTGGTCCCGTCGGTGGCCAGCGCCGTCGAGTGCCGTTCGGTGGAGGGGCGCTGGGGCAACGTGCGGGTTTCCGCCGTGCGCCAGGTCGAGGTGATCGGCAGGACGATTTTCGTCACCGGCACATTCGCGGGCAAGGTCTCGGCGCCGCGGACACTGAGCTGCGTGCCGGGTGACAACGGTGTTTCCTGTGAAGCAAGGTTCGGGCCGCTCGTCGTCCTGATCATGAGTGAAGGCACGCGCCTGTTCGAGTCGGTGGTGGACCTGAGCATCGCGCGGGAACAGGTCAACCTCACTTACCAATGCGACGGCAAGATCCGCATGTGATGCAGCAGTTCAGGCTCGCGGCGACAACCGCCGTTCCAACGCCTCGACCTCGCTGTCGGAAAACACCTCGATGCCGTGGTCGCGGAGCAGGGTGGCGGTCACGCCGGCGCCGGGGTGCCTGTGCCCGCTGAAACTGCCATCATGGATGAAGCCGCTGCCGCAGGACGGGCTGCCGTCGATCAGCAGGGCAAACCGGCAATCGTGCTGGCGCGCCAGCGCCAGGGCTGCGCGCGCGCCGGCGACGAAAAGGTCGGTGACATCGCCGCCCGTTGCCTCGAACACCCTGGCGCTTCCGGCAAGAACGGCGTGGCCATCCTTTCCTCCGGCAATCTCGGCAGGCGGGCGCGGCACGCTGAAACCGGCGGTCAGTTCCGGGCAGATCGCCACGACCCGCCCTTCCTGGCGCCATCGCTCCAGCGATGGATGCGCGAGCGGCTTGGCCGAGCCGTTGTAGCGGACCGGACGGCCGAGAAGGCAGGCGCTGACGAGGATCTTTTCCATCACGGCTGAAACCGGGCCCTGGCCACTGCGTTCCGCATGCCGCTACCGCTCGTCATCGAGCGGTCGGCGCACATGGGGTACGAGCCTTTTCGCACAGGCGCCGAACGCCGTGAAGTTCAGTCTTGCCTGCAGCAGCGAAAGTTCGCCGTTCGGACCGCCGCGGACGCTCTCCAGGTCGCTCTCGTCCTGGCCGTCATCCTGCCAGAAGCAGACGGGGCATATCTCGAACGCACCGCGTTCGCCCAGCGTGCGGAAACCGCAGCAGGGACAGCGGGCGCCGCTCATGCCTCGCCCGCGTCGTCGCCGAACTGCTGGACAATTTCGATGTCGCCGACGATCGCGGCGTTGAAGGCGTCGAGCTCCCCGGCGGGCACCCAGTATTCGCTGTGCGCGCGTCCGCCCGCTTCCTGGACCGGGTAGCGGTCGAGGACATCGCGGCGCACCGCGAACCGGGTGACATAGCCGACGCCGCTGCGCGGCACGTTCCAGTCGCGCGCGATCTTCACCGCATAGTCCTGCATGGTGACGGGATAGAAGATCGGCTGGTCGGGCAGCCGGGAGGCCTTCATGCCGGCCTGGCGGATCAGCTCCAGCTCTTCCGGCCCAACCGGGCGCCAGAGCGTGACGGTGTCGGCGGTCAGATCATCCTCCTCTTGGCTGCTTGGGCGGATGCCGTCGGCGATCAGAACCGGCTTGGCCCGCGCGGTCCGCAGGCCTGGCGAAACCGGTTGGTGCGCAGCAATCCCTGACGCCTTCCCGGCAACACCTCTGGCGGCGCCGGCACGTCGCCGAATGATCGGCGTCGGCTCACCGGGCAAACATCCGGCTCAGTCCGTATTTCCCTCGTCGCCATTGCCCGACAGCACACCGAATTCGCGCGATTTGATGCCCTGGCCGCTGACCAGTATGCCTTCGGCCGCCAGGCCGAGCCGCAGCAGTTCGCGGATGGCGGCGGCGCGCGATGGCATGCGTTTTTCGTAGCGCCAGTTTTCCAGCGCTTCGAGCTCCTCGGCGCTCAACATGATCTGCAGCCGTTCCGGTCTTCCCAGATCCGCCATGGATGTCTCCCTCAACCGTCCTTTCAGGTCAAAAATGAGTAAGTGACACACACTGCATCAAATACATAGTTCACTGCTTATATGCTGCAAGTAGAATCTGCACACAGTCAGCATCCGGCACAGATGAACCATGCCGCATACTATACTAACTATATGATTTCATTGAAATAATTTTGACTTTCGGTTGTATTTCAGCGGAATTGGGCGCACTATCCGCTTTTGCCAATCAAGGAAAGGAATCGGACGATGAAACGTCCCCTTCCGTCGCGGCTGCTCAGCGAAACCTGGGACGCCGTCATCCAGGCCAAGGCCAGCGAAGGTTGCGTCAATGTCTCGGCCATCGCTCTTGCCATCCGGCGCACCGCCCGCTTCCAGAACGTGCCCTTGCCGGGCATCGAAAAGGCGGTCCTGCATGCGACCCTGTCGGTCGGCGCCGTGGTTGAATTCGACAAGGGCGAAACGGCGCATGACATGCCGGACGACGACGCCTGCCGGCTGTCCGGTTCTGGTGCAGCCGTCCAGCGCGACGGTGCGCAACTTGGCACATTGCAGGAGAAATAACGGCCTCGCGGCCATGCCATGTGCTGCAAACTCCGGCTGCCAACTTCCGAAGTTTTTCGGAACCATCCCTCTTTTGAGCGGTTGCCCCTCCATGACGGATTTCAACCAGGAGGCTGTTTTGGGTCACGCACGCAATGAGCGTTACGCACGCATCCGCGCTCGGGCAGCCGAGATATGGCTGCAGGAAGGATGCCCCGGAGACCAGCAGGAGCAGCATTGGCTGCTGGCGCTGCGCGAAATCGATCGCGAGGATGCGGCCCGTAAGGATGATACCGCCCGCAAGGATACGGGGCTCAACCGCAAGCCGGGCAGGGCCGCCTTGCCGGTCAGGATGGGCAGGCTTGCCGAGCCGGTGATCCGATTGCCGGGCCAGCCCAAGGCGCGCGCCGCGCCGGCACAGCGGCTGCGCTCCAGCCGCATCTAGAGTTTTCCATTTTTCGCCGGACCGCGCCTGCGCGGTTCATGTTGAGGCCATCCCTGCAAGGAGGACCTGACAATGGGTCGTGGCATTCTGTTGTGGCTGCTCGGCATCCCCATCCCGGTCATCATCCTGATCCTGCTGTTCTGGCACTGATCCCCAGGGACAGCACTGGATGAACGATCGGGCAGCGCGGCCGTGCGGCCGCAAACCCGGAACGCGGCCGGCGAGGCCGCAGATCCCGAAACGGGCGATCCCCGCCCAATGGAGAAGAAACCATGGACTGGAACCGCATCGAAGGAAACTGGAAGCAGGTCAAGGGCAAGGTCAAGGAGCAGTGGGGCAAGCTCACCGATGACGACATCGACCAGATCGCCGGCCGCCGCGACCAGCTCGAAGGCAAGATCCAGGAGCGCTACGGCATCGCCAAGGATCGCGCCAAAAGCGACGTCGACAGCTGGTTCAGCCGTCTGCCCTGAACCGCGCAGTGGCCGGCCTCGCACGGACGCGGCGGCCATGAAAGCATAGGTGGAGGAGGCAGGGATCCCGGCTTCGGCCGGGGTCCCTTCTTTGTATCCTCTCGACGGCGCAACGGTCGTCGTATCGGCGCTCATCCGCCGCCCGATAAGAACGCCCATCGCGCAGCGGCCACCACGGTTTTTTGTAGCGCTTCAATGAGGGACCCATAAAAAGCCCGCATCATCGTTCAGGAACCATTCAGCGTTCCGGCTGTTCAGTGAATCAGGGACGCTTTTTCTTGGAGGATACAATGGAACGACGGCAGTTTCTGATGTCGGCTCTCGGTCTTGCCGGAGCGGCGGTAGCGGTTTCCGCCCTGCGGCCCGCCCAGGCCTTCGCTGGTGTCGCGGCCCCAGGCCCCGGCATCCTGGACGAACTGGACAGGGCCGAGCCCGCGGTTCTCGACGGCGACGCCGAGGCACAGGTCGAGCAGGTCGACCATCGCCGCTGGCACCGCCGCGGCTGGGACGACCGCCCCGGCTGGCGCCGCCACCACTGGCGTGATGGACCACGCTACGGCCGCGGCCCGCGCTGGCGCCGTGTCTGCCGCCGCGTCTGGCGTCGTGGCGAATGGCGCGTGCGCTGCTGGCGTGAGCGCGTCTGGCGCGGCGGCTGGTAAAAAGTCCGGCGAATGATCTGACGGACAGCCCGCTGCCGCGATCGGCGGGCTGTCCGGGCAACACAATGTGGGGCTGCCCCGGGCCTTTACGCCGCGGCGGCCGCGCGTGCGATCGCCGCATCCTGATCCGGGGCGCCACCCGATACGCCAACGGCGCCGATCAGCGTTCCATCGCTGTCGTGCAGCGGCACGCCGCCACCGATCAACAGCAGCCCGCCATGGTGGATGTGGTCGAAATGCAGGGCCGGTTCGCCGACCTGCAGCGGCGTGTTCAGTGCTTCGGTCGGCGCCTGGAACATCACGGCGGTGCGCGCCTTGGCGATGGCAGTTCGTTCGATGCCAGCCATGCGCCATCCATGCGGGAGAAGGTCACCAGGTTGGCGCCGGTGTCGAGCACCGCGAACACCGCTTTCAGGCCGATCTTGCTGGCGGCGGCTTCACCCTGCGCCACCAGGCGCCGCGCGTGGTCGAGTGTCAGCTCAGGCATTTTGCGTCCACTCCGTTTCCTGCCACCCCTTGGCGGTGTCGATGGTGCCGAGGGGACGCATCGTGCGGTAAAGGTGCTCTTCGGCCGGGATGATCTCGACCATCGCGTCGATCATCTCCTGCGGGTCGAATTGATCGGCGAGTGCGGCGCCGAAATCCGGCATCGGAACGATCGCGCCCTTGGCGTCGTACCATTGCGTGTGGCTCTCCGCGCCGGTGTCGTTGAAGCCGGTGCCGAACACGCCGGGATTCACCGTCGCGACCTTGACGCCGTAAGGCGCGAGCTCCGCCCGCATCGACCCGGCGATGGCCTCGATGGCGTGCTTGGTGGCGCAGTAGACGCCGAGGAACGGGATGACCAGGATGCCACCCATCGATGAGGTCCACACAACCTTGCCTGCCTTGCGGGCAACCATCTTCGGCACGATGCCCTGTGCCAGCTTCATGTGACCGAAGACGTTGATCTCGAAGGATTCGCGTGCGCGTTGCAGCGGGATGTCGAGCACCGATCCACTCTCCATCACACCGGCGTTGAGCACGAGGATGTCGGGATCGTAGGTCGCGGCATGCGCGATATCGATATCGTCGAGCAGGTTGAGTTTGATCACTTCCAGCGAGACGCCTGCATCGCCTGCATCGGCGCGCAGGCTGCGAACCTGCGGCCAGGTCTCGGCGGTGGCGACGACCTTGTGTCCGCGCCGGGCGAGCTCGATCGCCGCGCCGCGGCCAAAACCGGAGCTGGCTCCGGTGATCAGGATTGTCTTTGACATGGTTGTCCTCGTTTTTCAGTCCGATAAGCCATCCGCTTTTTCGCGACGGCGACGTCTCCCGGAGGGGACCTGCTGAAAACTAGACAGCCTTGACTGTCGCAACAATCTCGCCAATCCTTGGTGACGTGATGAACAGCGCTCATCAATCGACCGATCTTTTCGCGCTCAACGTGTTTCTCGCGGTGGCCAATCATCGCAGTTTCCGCGCGGCGTCGATCGAACTGAATGTCACCGGTTCCGCCGTCAGCCATTCCGTCCGCAGCCTCGAGCAGCGCCTTGGCGTACGCCTGTTCAACCGCACGACGCGCAGCGTCTCGCTGACCGAGGCCGGACAGCGCCTTGCCGCCAGGCTGCGCCCCGCCGTGACCTCGATCGCGGAGGCGCTGCAGGAGGCCAACGATTTCCGCGAGGTGCCGAGCGGCACGGTGCGCATCAATGCCAGCGATGCGGCGATACGCATGATCCTGCGCCCGCTTCTGGCACGGTTCCTCGGCCGGTACCCGCAGATCCATCTCGACATCGTCACCGACGGCAGGCTGAGCGACATCGTCGCCAACGGCTTCGACGCCGGCATCCGCCTTGCCGAAGCCGTGCCGCAGGACATGATCGCGGTGCGCCTCACCGAAACGGTGCAGTTCGCCGCTGTCGCTTCCCCCGATTACGTCCGGCGTCGCGGCCGTCCTGCCGTCCCGCAGGATCTCCACCAGCACGATTGCATCCGCTTCCGCTTCGAAAGCGGCGCGCTCTACCGCTGGGAGTTCGAGCGCCACGGCATCGCCGAAACCGTCACCGTCGACGGCCCGCTCACGCTCACCGATCAGGCGTTGATGGTGGATGCGGCCATCGACGGCATCGGCATCGCCTTCGTGCCCGATTTCCTGGTCCGGGATGCGCTTGCGGCAGGCAGCCTCGAGCGCTTCCTCGTCGACTGGTGCCCGGTCTTCCCGGGCGTGTGCCTCTATTACCCCGGCCGCCGCCATGTCTCGAGCAGCCTGCGCGCGCTGATCGACACGATCCAGAACGAGCGCAGGTCCGGCGCCTCGGCAGGTTAGGTCCGTTGGGCAAGGCCGGGCAAGCGGATGGTCATTGGCGGTCGCGAAGCGCCGGCTGCAGCGGGACGCTACAAGCCCCCGTCGATGCCACCTCGACTTCGCCTAAAGTCCACCGTTGTCCGCCCGGCCGGCAATTGTCCGACTCACCGTTTGCTGGCAAACTTCACGCTGCTGACGAGGGGTAAGTCAGTGGGCTGAGGCCCGATTTTGCTTCGGCATGCTCCCAGGTCGGGCCTCGCCCTACCCCTTGTTTCCAGCCATGCGGCCAGGTTGGCCGAAGAAATCGAGGCTCTTAAGGCGAAGCTCGCCGCCCTGGAACAGAAGAAGACGCCGGCACCCGGTTGATTGCGAGATCAAGGCCTTCGCGCAGCGGCATGGCCAGCTCTCGACCGTTCCCTTTTACAGATCTCTTCTCTCGAAGAACTTCTTGGTCCGCTGACCGATATAAAGCACCACTAGGAAGAGCGCTGCGCTTGCGTACACATTGAGGTAGATGGAAAGCAGCAATGAGGTGGCAGCAAAAAGAGCAAACGCCAGACCGATTGTGATCCTGACAGACCACGAATTGTCTCTGCAACCCCACGCCGTAATCAGCCCGGTCGCAATAGTAACGAAGAGGGCGAGTCCCGTAAGCCCGCCAAGCGATGGCCAGTGCGGTTTGACAAAAATCTTGACCGTCAGAAAGATCGCGACAAGTACGACAAACGGCAATGCGAACTGTCTCAGGGAATATCGCAACAGAATGCCTCAAGCACCAGATTGTGCAGACTTACCGCAAAAGCTTGAATCTTGCGTTTCCAGCCTCTGCGGACAGCAGCCGGCAATAATCACCCGCTAACCATCTTCATCGCCCCGCGGTCGATCTACGGCATCTGCCGTATGTCGCGGTTTCCTCCGCTGCGGCATGGTCCAGGCCGCAGTCCATCAGACAGGAGGGATGAGATGAAATCGATGATCGTGGCGGCTGCTGCCGCCTTCATGCTGACGGGCACAGCTTCAGCCGGCGTTCCGGCCAAGCTGGTGATCGCCAAGGACTCGCAGAAGGCCACGGCGACGCTTGTCAGGACCAAGCCGGGGGCGAGTGGCGGCGGTGGCGGGCCTTCGTTCTGCACGCCATTTGGCTGCAAGACCCTGGGCCATGGCTGGGGCGGCTAACTCTTCCTTCGCCTGCTCGGCTCCGGCCGGGCGGGCACTTCATGGACAGAGCGTTTCCGTTTTTCACGGAAACGCGGACACACGCTGCCCTTGTACGCAATTCCGGACGCAAAACCGCTATGCACTTTTGCCGGAATTGCTCTGGCCGCGCAGGCCAGCCGGGTTGTCGGCACCGACCGCATAGGTGCCGTCGCCGCGCACCACCTTGCCGTTCTCGAAGCGCAGCACTTCGCTGACGCTGGCGCCCTTCTGGTTGCGGTACTGGATCACCAGCGTGTCGATGCCGCCGAAGATGCGCTCGACGGTGAAGTGCAGGTCGGGGATGCGGCTCAGACCCACCTCCCAATAGGCGCGCAGTGCCGCCTTGCCGACCAGCCTGCCGCCCGTCTCCGGCAGCAGCCCCGCCGCGATCGGCGAGGTGAAGACGACGTCATCGGCAAAATGCGACAGGATCCGGTCGAGATCGTGCGCATTCCAGTCGGCGCACCAGCGCTCGGCAAAGGCGTTCCAGTCCACGGCCATCTCCATCGGTTTCCTGAGCGGCTTCATTCCTTGATAACCATCCTCGCACGAGCCCGGCCGAAATACGGCATCTGCCGTATGCCAACGCCAAAGGTTCCCGGGCAGATATCCAGGCGGGTCGCGTGAAGCGCGCCGCGATCCGGCACCGCCAGGTGCCTTGTGCGCAATCTGGAAGGGATAGATCGATGAAACGTATCGTCATTGCCATCGTGGCGGGCCTGCTGGCGGTCTCCGCCGCAAACGCCGCCGGGCCTAACAGGTCGGGCAAAATCAGCAGCGGCCTGCCGAACGGCAAGCACTGGACCCCGTTCGGCTGATCGGTGTGTCGAACAGCACCTGCTCCGGTCAGCCGGGGCGGGTGCTTCCTGGGTGTCTGCTGTTGAACTGTCCGGCGGCGCCAGCATCAGGAAAAATGGCAGAGGCCGATATCCGCTTCAGCGGCTGCCGCAAGTTGGCTAATGGTGTTGCCGAGTCTAGGAAGTTGCTAGCCAGCTATATGCCTGAGCAACGACGCCGACAGAGATGAGAAGAAAAGCGACTTTGTAATAACGCCCGTAAGGCGATTGGTATTCGTGTTCCTTGGCAGGCATAGCGGTACTCCCCAACACCACTCGACACGATTATGCACTAGCACTTGCGGGGTGGCGGTACAATCAGTTCTCCCGACAGCGTTAGCGATTCATCCACACCGATGTAACAAAGCCACGGATTCTGAGGGCCAGTCGCTTGTGGCCCCAGCCCGGGAGCCGCTAGAGCTATTCCGGAGAGAGCGGAAACGCTCTGGCATGCGCGCCAAAGGGGGGAGGGGCTCTTGCGGATCTGCAATTGTGGTCTGATCGATCGCAGGACGTTGCTGCGTGGCGCTGGCGCGACAGCGCTGGCGATGCTGGCGTTTCCGGCTGTCGGAAACGCCTTCAAAATTCGCGCCGGAACGTTCTGTGGCCTGTCGAAAGACCGGAAGCTGCCGGCGATGACCGGACTTGAGGCGAGTGAAAAGGCAGATCGGGTCGTCGCCGAGATCTGCGGCATCGTCGGGCTGCCGGCCAACTTCCGCGTCCTGGCGATCGATGATCCGAAGGCGAATGCCTTCGCCTCCATCCAGGATGGCGAGCGCCTCGTCGTCTACAGCGAACCGTTCATGGAGCTGATTGCGGACCGGCAGAATCGCGACTGGTCGGGCATGGCCGTCTTCGCCCATGAAATCGGCCACCATCTCTGCGGCCACACGCTGGACAATGTCGGGTCGCGCCCGCCACGGGAGCTCGAGGCGGATCATTTCGCCGGCTTCATCGTCGGCCGCCTCGGCGGCGACCTGGACGATGCGACACGCGTTTTCGCCAGGATGGGCACCGGATCGGCGACGCATCCGCCGAGCGCCGAACGCGTTGCCGCCGCATCGGCCGGCTGGAGGAAGGCCACCGGCAAGGCCGGCGAGGACCGCCTCAATGTGCTCACGCACAATCTGAAGGACGGCAACTATGTCCGGGTGGTGGTGGAGTTCTCGGGCCGCGACCGACGCTGGACCGAGGTGCAGCACGGCCAGACCTTCGCCGTGTTCGAGGAGCTGAAGCGCAAGGGCAGAAGCGTGTTCCTGTTCGACGAGGGTCGCTCCATCTGGGTCCGGCTCGATGTCGACGGCTCCGGCCAGTTCGCCACCGGCTTCTGGGCGCGAGGAGACAGGCAAAAGGCGACCCCGCCCTGGTCACCGCTGGATCCGGTGGCGTGGAGATAGCCGCGGGTTCGTGGGTTGACGCTAGAGAACGCTAAAGGTTGAAAACAGATGGTCAGGATTTCGTTTTTCGCAACGGTAGCGCTGGTCGTGTCGTTTCAACCGGCATCCGCGCGCCGTTGCTACGAGCCATCGGTGCCTGCATGTGCCTCTGGCTACGGGGCGTTTGACGATGAGGACGATTTCCGAAGCTGTAAGAGCGACATGGAGAATTACCAGTCGGAGGTCGAAGAGTACCTGTCCTGCCTCAAGAAAAGCTCCAATGAAACTCTCGACGATTACAACGCGGCTGTAGACAGCTTCAATCGTCGCGCCCAGGACAACTAGATATGGCGTCGCCTAGCCGTTCGGATCCGGCACGCCGCGCCGGATCTCCTCGGAAAAGCCCTGTCCGATGCCAAAGGCCCTGGCGCGTTCGCTGATGCGCGAGCGTTCGATCAGCTCCTTCAGCGGCAGCCGGGTGTCGAGGCGCTTCTGGTCATAGAGGTAGCCCTGCAGGTAGCCGTTGACGAGCAGGCGCCAGTCGGTCGGCACGCTGGCCCCGATCAGCCGCAGGATGCGCACGATCGCCGTGGTGCAGTTGGTGGTGATCGAATTGTAGAATTGCGGCTGCGTGGCCAGCGCGTTGGCGTCCTCGACATAACCGGCCAGGAAGACCCGGGCATGGTCGGCCGGCACGGCGAGCCGGTAGAGGTGCACGTCCTCGCCGCGCACATTGGTGCGCAGGCCGATCAGGTCGCGTTCGTCGGCCGCGATCACGATCAGCGTGTCGGTCTTGAAGGCATCGGCCACCGGCGAATATTCCGTGCCCACCCGATAGCGCGCCTCGATCGACCAGGCGACCTGCTCGCCGCCCTCGAAGCCGAAGCTGACGATGGTGTGCGCCATGGCCGGTCCGGCCCAGTAGGACATGAACAGGTCGACGGTCCTGAGCTTCGACAGGTCGTAGCTGCGCGTTTCCCAGCTCTCCGTGAAATCGGTCTTCGATCGCCAGGTGAAGTTGCGCATGTTGGTGAGGGTCAGCCGGTCGCCCTCGATCCTGCCGGTCACCTGGCGCGCATCCTCCGGCACGAAGGCCGCGTCGCCTGGCGGCGTGATGCTCGCCCACCACACCAGCACGCCTGCGAAGACCACGGCGAAGAGCCCGACGGCGCGCCACCTCAGGCGCGTGAACAGGGCAACCAGTGTCGCCAGTCCGAACAGGCAAAACAGCGCGGCAGCGACGATGCGGCCGGCTTCCGGCAGCGGCAGCCGGTAGAAGAAGGCAAGACCGGCCCACACGCTTGCCAGCGCGATGGCAAGGACCAGGAGGGCAATCAGCCCATAAAGACCGGCACGACGCATCGAAACTCCCGGAATCACACCCGGCATGGCCGCCGGGCATATGTCAGGTTGACGAGCACGGCCTGGAAATCAAGTTCCCGTACTAGGAGTTGCCGAACGCGGCCATCGGATCGTATGCGGGGTGGCTTGCCTCACGTGCGGTCTCAGGCGTGTCCTGTTCTTCGGCAAACCCTGTACTTTCGTACCAAATCGCAGTTTGGGGCTGACAACAGCTGCAAGTTGTATTATGCGCGCGCACTTCAACGCAAAACTGGGAGGTTTGGACAGCGAGGCTTCGATGGGCCGGCCCCGATACGAATGCATTCAAGAGCCTGCGGGCACCTGGAAGGTCTGGGACAACGCGCTCAACCGGGCGGCGGAGCTGGACGGACAGCAACTGGTCAACCGATCGCTGTTCCGTGCCGAAGCCGCCTGCCAGATCCTGAATCGCATCCATCTCGGCTCCCGTTTCTGACAGGCCGGTTGCCTCGGGCCCATCTCCCTCCGTTTCCGCCACGCCATGTCCAGGGGAACGTCTGTCGTGCTCATCCGTTCGATCCCGAAAGGAGATCGAGCCATGGCGAAGGTCCGGCATCTGGAGAAGGACAGCGCGATCAACGAGACCGATGCCGCCGGAACCGCGGCGCTGCGCAAGGGGTCGACGGGCCGCGAGGAAACCACGATCACTGGCGCCTGCCTGTGCGGAGCGGTGAAGTTCACGCTCGCGGGCGACCCGATCCGCGCCGGCCTCTGTCATTGCCAGGACTGTCGCCGCGCCAGCGGCAGCGCATTCTCGACGTTCCTGATCTGGGACCGTTCGGCCTTTGCCTGCACCGGTCCGACGGGGGTCTATGAAGGCAGGAGCTTCTGCTCTTCCTGCGGGTCCCGCGTGTTTTCGCTGCGCCCCGAAGAAGCGGAAATCATGGCCGGCGCGCTCGACCGGGCGCCTGCCGGCTTCACGCCGGGCTACGAACTGTGGACGAAGCGCCGCGAGCCCTGGCTGCGTCCCGTGCGGTCGGCAAAACAGTTCGAGGAAGATCGCGGCTGACAATGGCAAGGCGGGTTACCCGCTCGGCGGAACTTTCCGGCATGCCTGATCGATGATAGCTATCTTCGGTGACCGTCGCTGGATTTCGGTGCGGTTTGTCGGTTTTGTTATCCATTACCGTTTCGAGGTTGCCCGAGGCATTTGACAGCAATTTGAGATGAGCCAACTCCATATTGTCCCCTATGATGACAGCTATAGGGATGAAGTACTTTCCCTCACCATCGTGGCATGGGCTTCGGTGCTCGGGAGTGCGAATTTGGATCAGCTTCCCCGCTTCGCGTATGACGCCTTTTACCCCGAGGGCTGGCAGGCTAGGCAGACGTCGGACGTTGCCGAATTGCTTGCCACCGAGCCGGACAACATCAGCTTGGCCCTTGTGGATGGAAAGCTGGCGGGCTTTATCGGCATAAGAATCCACCCGAAGGACAGTATGGGTGAAATCCATATCATCGCTGTAGCTCCCGACCGGCAACGGCAGGGCGTCGGCAGGATGCTGCTGGCGCACGCCGAAGGTCTCATCAGAGACGCTGGGATGAAAATGGTGATGCTGGAAACCACCGGAGATGCGGGTCATGAAGCCGCACGTCGGACCTACGAGGCTGCACGATACACGCCGTGGCCGATCTCCAGATATTTCAAGAACCTGGAATGATGGCGAGGCCACTCACCATCATCCCATGAGTTCGTTCTCGACTGGTTTAGCCGGGCTTTGCGGCCATTGAGGGGGATTGGCCGTGCAAAGGGGCAACGCCTAGAACCAGCTCAGCGACAGCCGGAACGGTCCGACCTGCAGCTGCCACACCGGGCCATCGTACCAGCCATAGGCATAGTGCAAACGCCATTTGCGCCAGCTGACGCCGCCATGCCAGCAGGAACGATCCGCCATCGTCGCGATCAGTGTCGACGGGTGCCAGTCTTCCGGGTCGGTCTCGCCGCGCAGTTTCATAGGCCGTATCGACTATATCACCCCGGAAAACTCAAGCGAGAGCGCACATTGCCAGCCGTGCAGAACGCTGATGGCCTTCGGCTTCCGCGCGCGTCGTTTCCCTTGCAGGTTGCATGGAAAATTGACTCCGGACCGGCGTTGCGGCTGAATGGGTTGCCGCTGGGAGCCCCGCATGCGTGTCGTTGTCGCCTTTGCCGTGATCGCCGCCGCTCTGGCGGGCTGTGCTTCCCCCAGGCATGCCATGGTCGGCAACGCCTCGCGCATAACCGTCGCGCCGGACCTGCCGCTCGATGGAACCATCATGCAGCGCGTCACCGCCATCATCTGCGCCAAGGCCTTCATCGACCCGCAGCCGGCTCCTGCCGACGCGCTGGCGGCGCTGCAGAATGAAGCGGCGGCAATCGGTGCGGCCGGTATCTACAACGTGAAATATGCGCAGACCGGCCTGCTCGACCGCTGCGGTATCATGCCCGGAACCCGGGCGACGGCGATAGCCTACCGGGCGGGCGGCTAGGCCCCTAGATCGCGCATACCGTCACCGTGAAGCGACAGGGCGCAGGAACAGCGACACCAGGCAGGCCAGCGGGGCCGGGCCAACGACGAACAGCAGCTGAAAGACCGGATAGTAGAAATAGCGATCCTGGCTCGCCGCCAGCAGGCCGCTGACGAGCAGACCGCCGACCAGGATCAGGAACACCACGCTGGACCACCAGGCGAAGCGCAAAAGCCCGGAATCCACCCGCGACTTGCTGAACCTTGCCAGCAGCAGCACCAGCGTTGCCAGCGGAAACAGCACCCACAGGCCGTAACGGACGAAGTTCAGCGCACCGCCGACCGCGAAGAAGAATGTCGTGAAAGCTTCCATCTGGCTTTTTCTGCTTGCCTGCAGTTTGTCGGCCATCCCGGCCATGGAAATCAAGCCGGGTCGATCCATCGGTTCAGGGTGTTGCCGGCCGGGTACGCTGCTTGCGCAGGTCGCCTCGCCACTGGGCCTTGAATAAACCGCAATCGCTCTCCATATAGCGATGGTGCGTCCCCGTCAGAGGTTGATGCGCTTTCCCTTCTGCCTTCGTCCGACCACGGATGTACTGGCGAGTTGATCGTGGAAGGGGTTCTCGAAAGAGACAGCAGAGCCGTTGGGAGATATCCCCAGCGGCTTTTTTGTTTTTCGCGCTCAGTACAGCGAAATCGAGGGATCGATCCGGATGCCTGCCGTCTTGACGGCGACCAGGAAGGCCGAGCGCGCGGCTTCTACGCTTGCCTTGCCGACGCTGGCCCAGGCGCATCGGTTCATGGCGTCTGTCCATTGCAGGCTGTCGTTGTCCGCCCAATTGTCGAAAAGAAAATCCGACGCGTCCGAAACATTCGAGACGAGATGGAATTTCGTAGGCAACCCGGCATAAATGACAACCGGCGTCTGAAAGGAGAGATTTTCCATAAAATACTGTACGCCCCACTCTTGAGAACAAAAAGGCGGGATCGGAATTATTTTCAGGATCACAGGGGTTCGAAAATAATCCTCGCTACTTTCCTTGCGACATCATAAGAGCGGGGATGGAAAATCCGAGATTTGACAACGTGATCACCGTCCGCACTGACCCTGCGGGTGGCAGCATCACCCTTGCCGATATTGCTGCCTGCACCAGCTTCCTGTTGCGAGAATGGCCTGGCAAGCGCGGCGACAAGCATCGGGCAGCCCTCCAGGCCTGTTCGGATGCGAGCTCTGGCAGGAAATCCGCCGACAGCGCCCGGCGCGCTTTCGTCCAGGCCGCGCGCGAGGCCGGGATCCTGATCAACCAGTGACGTGACCGGTCCGAGGATAGCCGCCTTTGGCGACGTCGGGTTCTGCAATTGCGCTATCGAGCCAGCTTTGCCGTTTCATACAAGGCCGGGATATCGCTCCAGCGGTAGATGCTTCCCGACTGCGTTGTGATCATGCAGTTGGGACGATGGCTGTCATGCATTGTCCTGACGGCGAAAATCAGCGCGGCCGAAAGGTGTTCGAACCGGATCATGTCCGTGAGGCTGAGAACGATCTTCCCCTTTTTCTCGCTGAAGGAAAGTTCGGCAGGCTCGTTCATGTCCAGAGGCCCGACGCTCACGTTCAACTCCCGCGTGAAACAAGCAGCGACCAGATCATCAATCGCGTCCGCTCACAAGGCGTGGTTTGCCGACGGAGCTGAATACAGGTCACTTCCTCGGCACGGATCGTCTTCATAAGTGATCATCCGGCAGGCTGAATTATGCGGACGAGCTGTCTTCATGAGCGCATGGTGCGCAACTGGCGGCACTGACCAGGGCAGCGTCGGCTGTGAGCATTCGTCATGCTTCCGCCCAGAAAGGAGGGAGCCATGCCTGTGCACACTCCCGCGATTGCCTACCCCGAAGATCTGGATCTTCTCAGGAATATCTACGAGGACATCTGTCGCGAACGCTGCATTTATGAAGGCAGCCACGCATCGACAGAGGTGGCGAGAGCTTTGATGTATCTGTTTTCGCAAGGCGTGCTGGACGACGCCGGCATGCGCGAAACAATGCGCATCTATTTCGATCGAAAAAGGGCGCTGCACTAGAGCATTTTGTAGCCAGGTGGAATCACTTGACGTTACAAAAATGCAATGAAAACTAAAACTTAGAGCGTTTCCGCATTTCCGTGAAAAACGGAAACGCTCTACTTGTCTGGTCGACGTGCCGTGTTACTGCACGCGGCCGGACACCGCGGCTCGGCCGCGCGCTGGAATACCCTCCTCTTCGATCTGGAGCGCCCGCAGTGTGGCCAGGACCAGGGCAATCGCCGCGAAGGAATGGTCCGCCACGACAGGTACAAGGCGAAGCGGGCTATCCTCGACGACATAAGCCCGCCGGCGGCCTGCGAAGGGGTGATTGCCCCAATGCCATCCCGGCAGCACCTGTTCCGCCAGTGCGACGGCTGCGTCGAGCGAGGCGGTGTAGGCTGGCGCGGTACGGTATTGCGAGCGAACGATCTCGCCGGTTTTTCTGTGCCTGGAATAGCTGGCCCAGAGTTCTTCCCAGTCGGAAAAATACTTTTCGATCGCGTGGTCCAACTCCGGACTGGGGGCCTTCAGTTTCTGGCAATTCGAGATCAGGTCCGGCAAACCGCTCAAGCGGAGCCGCGCTGGTTTGGCGCGCTGCGTCTTCATGGCATTCTGCTTCCGGCAGTCGCCGTCCTGCGCGCAGCATCCGGCTGCATGCGTTCGGCGATATGCAAGCCTACCAAGTGATGCTGCCGAAGAAGATGTAGCCCAGATACCCACCCACGCCGGCCACCAGGATCACTGCGATGCCGGCGAGTATCTGGTCGCCTGTTCGTGCGGTTTTTGTCGTCACTGGCGTATCCATTTCGGATTGTTGGCATGGGGCATTGCAGATTGTCGCGGCGGGTGGATCGTAAGGCCTTCGCAAGCCTGCCTGTCTCGAAGATCGGACGGATGCCGGGTGCGATGTGGTCTTGCCGCCACTCAGTCATCGTTTCGGGTGTCGTGCGGAACGCGAAAGTTCCTGCTTTCGATATCGACGATATTGCCGCAGTTCCTGCATTCCATCTGGGTGTGCGTTTTCACCCAGCCAATTCTCTTCTTTGTTTCGTGGACACAGTCAGGGCACAGAACACCAATCTCGTTGTCATCAAGGTCGATCATGGCCTTTGCCTTGTCAGCGGTGGCTGGACTTGCAGTCTTCGGGCCGGACGGTGAAGTCCACACCAGTGCACGCAACTGGAAAGCCGCGCTGTTCCTGGTCAGGTAGGTGAAAAACATCGGTGTTCTTCCCTTCACGGGAAGACCAGACGCGCCTCGCGGCCTTCCCGTCGCGAGAAAATGGATCATGCGCCCGTTCAAGAAATGAGTCCATGTAATAAAAATATTTATTTTCTGATCGTGATTTTATTTTTGTAGATTTTCAGACTCCCGAGTTGAAAGGGATATTTTTTGTTCAGGCGGAAGACATTTACCCTGAAGGATTTGGGAGTATAAATTTATATATTTTGTGAAATTTCGTTTCAGGAAAAATCTTTATCCGTAAGAACATAGATGGGCTGGCGGCTACGAGAATATACAAAGCGCGCGACATCCTGAATCGAAGTGCGTGCCGCATCGAATGCTGCGAGGCAACCCGCTTCTGAGTCTGTTGTTGCGTTGGCCGCGCCGTTCGTTTTGGCCAGAGCTTCGGCCTCTATCAGAAACCGCACCTGCTGCATGCCGTCATAGCCGGAAAATCGTACCGCAAAACGCGCTTCATCGAAGCTGCGGCTTTGGTTTGGAAAGTCGAGCGCCATTGTGGAAGTCCTTCGGTCGTGGAGGGGCGGATTTCGTCGGTCAGGCCCGGCCTTTCGGCACGTCTCTCGTCGCAGCGTCGAGAAGTGTCGTCATCTCGGTAGCGCCCCCGGCGGCCGGGATGGGGTAGATCGTCGATGTGCGGTCCGCTTCGTTCCGCCGCCCCTGCTGATGCTGGATGGAGCCAGTAGATGTCCGATCTTTGTCAGACGGATGCGCATGATTGCGCCTGAGTGGGTCACGCTAGCACACCCTTGACCGACGCGGGTGATTAATCGTCGCTTCGGCCTCGGTGCGAAACGTCACGCGCCCGACAGCGCGTCGATCCTGGCGCGCGTGCGCGCCACGCCTTCAACGATCCGGTCTTTGTCGATGGAGGAATAGCCCATGCGGAAGAAGCGGCACGGGCCGTCCGCATCGGGGAAGAAGGGCGAGCCGGATTCGATCAGCACCCCGTCCTGCCTGAGCTCCGCCATCAAAAGGTCGGCGTCGAGACCCTGCGGGCCTTCCACCCAGAACGAGGTGCCGCCGAAGGCCGAGGAGCCGGCAATCGTGAAGCCCTGCCGTTTCAGCGCTTCGGCCATGACGATGTGGCGCTTGTGATATTCGCTGCGCATGCGATGCAGCACCGCGTCATCGTGGCCGAGCGCCAGGAAATAGGCGGCGGTGCGCTGCACATGGCCGGGCGGATGGCGCAGCATCAGCGCCCGCAGCGCGCGGGCCTCGCGGATCACCGGCGCCGGCGCCACCAGATAGCCCAGCCTCAGCCCCGGAAACAGCGACTTGGAAAACGAGCCGATGTAGAACACCCGGCCGGCCCGGTCGAAGGCCTTCAGTGCCGGCGACGGCGGCGCCAGGAAACTCATCTCGAACTCGTAATCGTCCTCGATGATGACGAAATCCTGCTCGGCCGCCGCTTCCAGCAGGTGCTGCCGGCGCTCGATCGGCATCGTCGCGCCGGTCGGGGAATGGTGGCTCGGCGTCACGAACACTGCGTCGACGCCGGCCGGGATCGCCTCCGGTGGCAGGCCCTGGCCATCGACGTCGATCGCCGTCACCTGTGCCCCGCTCAGTTTCAGCGACGCGCTCATGTCGGGATGGCAGGGGTTCTCACAGACGGCATGCGCGCCGCGGGCGAGCAGCAGCTGCGTGACGATCCACAGCGCGTTCTGCGCGCCCACCGTCACCAGGATCTCGTCGGGATGCGCTCGGATACCCCGGCTGGGCAAGGTGCGCGAGCAGATGTAGTTCACCAGCTGCACGTCGTCGGCGGCGGCGAAGTCGCCGGCCATCAGCTCGAAATCCTCGCGTGACAGCGCGCGCCGCGCACAGTCGCGCCAGGCGTTGAGGTCGAACAGCGAAGGGTCCATCTGGCCGTACAGGAACGGGTAGGGGAAGCGGCGCCAGTCCAGCGGCTTGCGCATCTGCTTGGCGACGATGAAGCTGGAGCGCAGCTTCGCCGACCAGTCCACCACCTCGCCCGCCGCCTGCGGCGTCTCCGTGGCCAGCAGCCTGAGCGGCGGGTTGTCCGAGATGCGGTAGGCGCTGCGGCTCGCCGCCTCGACATAACCCTGCGAGGCCAGTTCCTGATAGGCCAGCGTCACCGTGATGCGCGAGATGTTGAGATAGTCGGACAGCTTGCGTGTCGAGGGCAGCTGCGCGCCGGGCTGGATGCGGCCGGCGAGAACCGCCGACACCACGGTCTCGCGGATCTGCGCCTGCAGGCCGACGCGGCTGGCGCGATCGAGAAAGAACACCGTTTCGGAAACCGTCGGATGCGCCATGGGGAGCCTTCAGCCTGATATCGAAAACTCGCGGAGGGTATCGGTGAAGCCGCGTCCTGGGCGCAGCATTTTCTTCAGCGTTCCGGCATGGATCCCCGACACGCTCCGCTCCTTGCGGTCGCTTCGCGGTCGAGGATGACGAATTTTCATAGCTGCGCCAAAATCGCGAACGCAGGCGCTGCCGGCAACGCTCCGAACAACGCTGGCGTCATCACCAACGTTGGAGATTAGCCGAGACACTCATGACCTCCGTCATCCTCGACCTCGCAGGGAGCGAAGCGACCGTAGAGTGTCGGGGATCCATTCCGGAACGCAGGAGGAAATGGAGCCGGCGGATGCCCTGCAAGCAGGATGGTGAGCTCTGTCCGTTTCAGCCTGACATGTCCATCGAGAGTTAAACTGGAATCATTCAACTTCCAAACTGGATATAAGGCAATCCGGGGCCCTCCTTTAACCCTGTCAGCCAGAACCAAGACCGGCACACAAGCCGGCGCGTTCCCGGACCAACCGGCAACCACCAAAACAAAGAGGGTAACGATAATGGGATTTGTGCATTTCAAGCAGTTGGCCGCCGTCGCCTCGCTGGCGGTCGGCCTTTTCCAGGCGGGTCTCGCCCGCGCCGAGGAGACCGTCGTCGTCGGCTACCAGCAGATCGTCGGGCCGTTCGTCACGGCCATCGCCGACGGCCGTTTCGACAAGGCGGCGAAGGAGGCAGGCTACAGCATAGACTGGCGCCAGTTCTCGTCGGGCGGCGACATCTCGACCGCGCTGGCCTCCGGCAATGTGCCGATCGGCGTCATCGGCTCGACCGGTACGGCAGCTGCCGCGACGCGCGGCGTCGACCTCGAGCTGTTCTGGATACTCGACAACATCGGCAAGTCGGAGGCGCTCGCCGTGCGCAACGGCTCCGGCATCGAGAAGCCTGAGGACCTCAAGGGCAAGAATGTCGGCGTACCGTTCGTGTCGACCTCGCATTTCCATCTTCTGGTCGGCCTCCAGCAGGTCTGGAAGGTCGATCCGCGCGAGGTCAACATCCTCAACATGAAGCCGCCGCAGATCATCGCCGCCTGGCAGCGCGGCGACATCGACGCCGCCTATGTCTGGCCGCCGGCGCTGACCGAACTGCTCAAGACCGGCAAGACCATCGCCGATTCCGAAACCATCGGCGCGGCCTCGGTGCCGACGTTCGATGGCCTCGTCGCCGACCGGAAATGGGCCGCCGCCAATCCGAAATTCATGGCTGCCTTCACCAAGGTGCTGGCCGAGGCTTATGCCGACTACAACAAGAACAAGGCGAGCTGGACGGCCGACTCCGAGCAGGTCAAGGGCATTGTCAAGATGATCGGCGGCGACGGTGCCGGCACGGTCGAGGCGCTGAATCTGCTGTCCTTCCCCGATGCCGCCGAACAGGCCTCCGCAACCTGGCTCGGTGGCGGCGCGCTGAAGGCGCTCAGCGAAAGCGCCAGGTTCCTCGTCGCCCAGAAGCAGATCGACAAGGCGCTCGACGACTACACGCCTTTCGTCAACGCCAGCTACGCCAGGGAGGCTGCCAAGTAGGTTCCTGAACGACCCTGACCGGGGCACCGCCGGTATTCGCCGGCGGTCGCCTTCTCTCAAACCGCGAAAGGCATCGGCGCGATGGAAACCCTCAACGTCAGCAATGTCAGCCTGACCTACCCAGGCCTCTATTCGGACCAGGCCGTGATCGCCCTCAAGGGCGTCAGCCTCGAGATCAAGAGCGGCGATTTCGTCGTCGCGCTCGGCGCGTCCGGCTGCGGCAAGACCACGCTGCTCAATCTCATGGCCGGCTTCATGGCCCCGAGCGGCGGCGACATCACGCTGGGCGGCCACCAGGTCACCGGCCCCGGCGCCGAACGTGGCGTCGTCTTCCAGAAGCACGCGCTGCTGCCCTGGCTCAACGTCATCGACAACACCGAATTCGGCCTCAAGCTGCGCGGCGTCGACCGGCAGACGCGGCGCGAGATCGCCACGAAGAACTTGGCGCTGGTCGGCCTGCAGGATTTCCACAAACACATGATCTACCACCTGTCGGGCGGCATGCAGCAGCGTGTCGGCATCGCCCGGGCGCTGACCTGCGATCCCGCCATGCTGTTGATGGACGAGCCGATGGCGGCGCTCGACGCGCTGACCCGCGAGACCATCCAGGAGCTGCTGCTCGAGGTCTGGCAGCTCACCAACAAGATGTTCTTCTTCATCACCCACAGCGTCGAGGAGGCGCTGTTCCTCGGCTCCCGGCTGATCGTCATGTCGCCGCGGCCCGGCCGCATCACCCACACCTACGAGCTCGACTTCAATCGACGCTTCCTCGAGGAGGGCAACGCCCGTGCAATCAAGTCCAGCCGCGATTTCATCGACATGCGCGAACAGATCCTCTCAATCATCTACGGCGACGAGCGCCAATCCGGCATCCATGGCGCCGAGCGCCAGGCCGGCAGCCCGGAACACCTCCATGCTTGAGCGCGTCTCACGAGCCCGGCCGGTCACGCCCGGAAAGATCTACGGCGCGCCCGGCGACGGCGCCAGCGGCCATATCAGCCTCATCACCGCGCTGGTGCTGTTCGGCCTGTGGCTGCTCGTCACCGAGATGGGCTGGGTCAAGCCGCTGTTCCTGCCGTCGCCGCTGGCGGTGTGGGACAAGTTCGTGCTGGCCATGACCGAGGGCGTGTCCAATTCGACGCTGGCCCAGCACACGCTGGCAAGCCTTGGCCGGGTGCTCGGCGCCTTCGTGCTGGCGCTCGTCACCGCCGTGCCCATCGGCATCCTGATGGGCGTCAACCGCACCATTCGCGGCCTGTTCGATCCGATCATCGAGTTCTACCGCCCGCTGCCGCCGCTGGCCTATCTGCCGCTGATCATCATCTGGCTGGGCATCGGCGAGTTCCCGAAGGTGTTCCTGATCTACCTGGCGATCTTCGCGCCGATGGCGATCGCGGCGCGTGCCGGCGTGCGCTCGGTCTCCACCGAGCAGATCCATGCCGCCTATGCGATGGGCGCCACCCGCGCCCAGGTCATCAGCCAGGTCATCCTCAAGGCGGCGCTGCCGGAGATCTTCACCGGCATGCGCATCGGCATCGGTGTCGGCTGGACCACGCTGGTGGCCGCCGAGATGGTGGCGGCGCATCGCGGCCTTGGCTTCATGGTGCTGAACGCGGCCGAATATCTGGCCAGCGACACCGTCATCATGGGCATCATCGTGATCGGCATCTTCGCCTTCGCCTTCGATCTGCTGCTGCGCCATCTCGAGAAGATCCTGATCCCCTGGAAGGGCAAGATCTGATGGAGATGCTCGGCCACCCCGCTACCGCGCCGCCCTTCTAGGGCGACTCCCAGCCGCACAGACGACAACTCGATCGGCCGGTGCTTCCGGCCACGGCGGAGCCATGCCCGGCGCGCCTCTGACCAAAATCCACCGGCCACGGCGTGTCCGGCGGGGCTTCGAAGACCACCGTGACAAGAGACGAGGACCACACCATGGCGCTGACCGCCGACCACCTTGGCCAACTGTTCGATGCCTTCAACCGGCACGACATCGACGGCGTGATGCGCTTCTTCTCCGACGATTGCGTGTTCAACGCGGTCGGCGGGGCGGAAGCCTGCGGCACCCGCTTCGAAGGCCCCGATGCCATCGCCAGTGCCTTCAGCGGTGTCTGGAAGACGATGCCCGACGCGCACTGGGCGCATCACGGTCACTTCGTCCACGGCGACCGCGCCGTCTCGGAATGGACCTTCACCGGCACCAATGCCGACGGCAGCCGCATCGAGGCCGAGGGCTGCGACCTGTTCACGCTCAACGGCGACAGGATCGTGCGCAAGCAGGCCTTCCGCAAGAACCGGCCGCTGCTCGCGGCGGATGCCTGACAGCCTTTATCGCATGAGCGGGGAGGACCGAACCATGGAACAACAGCTCGTCAGGCCGGCGGCGCGGCGCAAGCCGTTCGATCCCGCCTATGATCCGGTGCATGCGCCGAACCCCGGCGACGGCAAGGACTATGCCCCCACCTACTGGATCGCCACCGCCGGTGCCGAGCCGGAAGACGATGGCCCGGTCACGCAGGACATCGATGTCGACGTCGCCATCGTCGGCTCCGGCTATACCGGGTTGTCCTGTGCCATCCATCTCGCCCGCGAACACGGCATCAAGGCCACCGTGCTCGAAGCCAATGGCGTCGCCTGGGGCTGCTCGACCCGCAATGGCGGCCAGGCGCAGATCTCGGCCGGCCGGCTCAAGCGCTCGCAATGGATCGAGCGCTGGGGCGTCGATGTCGCCCGCAAGCTGCATGCCGAGATCGCCGAGGGTTTCGACCTGTTCCGTGCCCTGATCCGCGAGCCCGGGATCGACTGCGACCCGCAGGATGGCGGCCACCTCTACATCGCCCACCGCGACAAGATGCTGCCGGCGCTGGAAAAGGAGACCCGCCTGCTCAACGAGGTGTTCGGCTACAAGGCCCGCATGGTCGGCCGCGACGAGGTGCATGGCGATTTCGTGCGCGACGCCGAGGCCAGGGGCGCGATGTACGAGCCCGACGGCATCGGCATCCATGCCGCCAAGCTGGCTTTTGGTTATCTCAAGCTCGCCCGCAGGCTGGGAGCGAAGGTACACACGGCAAGCCCGGTGCTGGCCAGCGAGCTGAAGGGCGGCGTCCATCACCTGAGCACCCCGGGCGGCACGGTGCGGGCGCGCGCCGTCTGCATAGCCACCGCCGGCTACACCTCGCCCGGCCTGCATGCGCTGACCCGGCACCGGCTGATGCCGATCCTGTCCAATTCGGTGGTCACCCGGCCGCTGACCGGAGATGAACAGGCTGCGCTCAATTTCAAGGCGCGGATACCGCTCACCGACACGCGCACGCTGCGTCACTACTACCGCATGCTGCCGGACGGGCGCGTGCAGATCGGCAGCCGCAGCGCCATCACCGGCCGCGATGCGGTCAACCCGAAACATCTGGCGCTGCTGCTGGAAGGGCTCTCGCGCAAGTTCCCGATCCTGCGCGGCATCGAGATCGATTACTCCTGGTGGGGCTGGGTCGATGTCAGCCACGACATGATGCCGCGCATCTTCCAGCCCGACCCCGGCCAGCGCCTGTTCTACGCCATGGGCTATGGCGGCAACGGCGTCATGTATTCGGCCCAGGCCGGTCGCCGCATGGCTGAGATGGTGGCTGGCAAGGGCGCCGGGCTCGACCTGCCGATCTTCACCTCGCCGCTGCCCAGCCATGGCCTTTTGACGCCGTTCCGGCGTCTCGGCCAGGCCGGCATGTACCGCTGGTATTACCTCAAGGACGAAATCCTCTGAGCGGAAGCCGATCACGCTCCAACAGAAATCCGCCGGCAACGCCGGTCCGACCCCATCGAAAGGAAACCAAGACATGAAGATGACCACCGAAGAAGCCTTCGTCAAAGTCCTGCAGATGCATGGCATCGAGCATGCCTTCGGCATCATCGGCTCGGCCATGATGCCGGTGTCCGACCTGTTCCCCAGGGCCGGCATCAAATTCTGGGACTGCGCCCATGAAACCAATGCCGGCATGATGGCCGACGGCTTCAGCCGTGCCACCGGCACCATGTCGATGGCCATCGGCCAGAACGGCCCCGGCGTCACCGGCTTCATCACCGCCATGAAGACCGCCTACTGGAACCACACGCCGCTGCTGATGGTCACGCCGCAGGCGGCCAACAAGACCATCGGCCAGGGCGGTTTCCAGGAAGTCGACCAGATGGCGATGTTCGAGGAGATGGTCTGCTACCAGGAAGAGGTGCGTGACCCCTCGCGCATTCCCGAGGTGCTGAACCGCGTCATCGAGAAGGCCTGGCGCGGCTGCGCCCCGGCGCAGATCAATATCCCGCGCGATTTCTGGACCCAGGTCATCGATGTCGACCTGCCGGCGATCGTGCGCTTCGAGCGGCCGGCCGGCGGCCCGCAGGCCATCGCCGAGGCAGCGAAGCTGCTTTCGGAAGCGAAGTTCCCGGTCATCCTCAACGGCGCCGGCGTCGTCATCGGCAACGCCATTGCCGAATCCATGGCACTGGCCGAGAAGCTCGACGCGCCGGTCTGCTGCGGCTACCAGCACAACGATGCCTTCCCCGGCAGCCATCGCCTTGCCGTCGGTCCGCTCGGCTACAACGGCTCGAAGGCGGCGATGGAGCTGATCGCCAAAGCCGATGTGGTGCTGGCGCTGGGCACGCGCCTCAACCCGTTCTCGACGCTGCCGGGCTACGGCATCGACTACTGGCCGAAGAACGCCGCCGTCATCCAGGTCGACATCAATGCCGATCGCATCGGCCTGACCAAGAAGGTCTCGGTCGGCATCTGCGGCGACGCCAGGCAGGTGGCGCGCCAGATCCTCGAAAAGCTGACGCCGGCGGCCGGCAATGAGGGCCGCGAGGCGCGCAAGGCGGCGATCCACCAGACCCGTTCGGCCTGGCTGCAGCAGCTGTCGTCAATGGACCACGAGGACGACGATCCGGGCACCGAATGGAACGCTTCGGCGCGCAGGCGCGAGGCCGACCGCATGTCGCCGCGCCAGGCCTGGCGGGCGATCCAGGCCGCCCTGCCCAAGGAAGCGATCATCTCCAGCGACATCGGCAACAACTGCGCCATCGGCAATGCCTATCCGAGCTTCGAGCAGGGCCGCAAATATCTGGCGCCCGGCATGTTCGGCCCCTGCGGCTACGGCTTCCCGGCGATCGTCGGCGCCAAGATCGGCTGCCCCGACGTTCCGGTGGTCGGCTTTGCCGGCGACGGCGCCTTCGGCATCTCGATGAACGAGATGGGCTCGATCGGCCGCGACGGCTGGCCGGCGATCACCATGGTGATCTTCCGCAACTACCAGTGGGGCGCGGAGAAGCGCAACACCACGCTGTGGTACGCCAACAATTTCGTCGGCACCGAGCTCAACCCCAACCTCAGCTACGCCAGGGTGGCAGACGGCTGCGGCTTGAAGGGCGTGACTGTCGACACCACGGCCGGCCTCACCGAAGCGCTGGGCAAGGCGATCGACGATCAGGCCAAGGGCGTCACCACCTTCATCGAGGTCATCCTCAACCAGGAGCTCGGCGAGCCCTTCCGTCGCGACGCCATGAAGAAGCCGGTGCCGGTGGCCGGCATCGACGGCGCCGACATGCGCCCGCAGCAGCGCGCCTGATGTCGCCGGGTCCTGCCCGGTTCGCCGGGCAGGGCCTCCCTCTCGATCCTGGGCAATTGGCTATGACTGTCCTCTCCGTCTCAGCGTCGCGTCGCCACCTCCTGCCCGTAAGATCGGAGCAACTGCATGTTGCCGGGCCGCAGCCATCCTTTTCCACGTTCCGGAATGGATCCCCGACACTCTGCGGTCGCTTCGCTCCCTGCGAGGTCGAGGATGACGGGCTTCATGTGCTGTCGCCGCCAGTTGTCACCGTCAGATCTGCGCTTGCGATTGGTGCAGGCCAAAAGGGACCTCCCTCTTCGTTCCGGAATGGATCCCCGACACTCTGCGGTCGCTTTGCTCCCTGCGAGGTCGAGGATGACGGAGTTCCCTTTTCGCCTGCGGCAATCACAGGCGTGAGCGCAACGGTGACAATCGGAGCCGGCGGCACATGAAGCCCGTCATCCTCGACCTCGGAACGACCGAAGGGAGTGGAGAGTGTCGGGGATCCATTCCGGAACGCAGACGAAGGCGCGGCGATCCGGAGCTGGTTTCAAGTCGCACCAGCACACGCGATTGCCCGCCCTGGACAGGGCAAGGCGGCGAGGGCGCCGTCCGCGCCATACCCACTCTCGATAAGGGAATGACGAAATGAACACCGCCGCCGCACGCCTCAACGACCTGCCTTCGCTGGCGCAGGCCTGGTGGCCGGGCCTTGCCGTGACCGGAGCCGTCGCCATCGCGGCGCAGTTCCTGTCGGACCATTACGGTGCGCCGGCCATGCTGATGGCGCTGCTGCTCGGCATCGCCTTCAACTTCCTGTCGGAGGAGGGGCGCTGCGTCGCCGGCATCGATCTCAGCGCCAGGAAGGTGCTGCGCATCGGCGTCGCTCTGCTCGGCATGCGCATCAGCGTCGACCTGCTGGTCGGGCTCGGCGCCGGCACCATCCTGTTGCTGGTCTGCGCCATCGCCGCCACCATCCTGTTCGGCCTTGCCGCCGCCAAGCTGCTCGGCCGCGGCTGGCGGCTGGCGCTGATCACCAGCGGTTCGGTCGCCATCTGCGGCGCATCGGCCGCCATGGCGATCGCCGCCGTGCTGCCGCGCAACGAGTTCTCCGAGCGCAACCTGATCTTCACCGTGCTGTCGGTGACGGTGCTGTCGACGCTGGCCATGATCTTCTATCCGATGATCGCCGAAGGCATCGGCCTCGATGCGCGTGCCACCGGCATCTTCTTCGGCGGCACCATCCACGATGTCGCCCAGGTGGTCGGCGCCGGCTTCTCTGTCTCACCGGAGGCCGGTGAGACCGCCACGCTGGTCAAGCTCATCCGCGTCACCATGCTGGCGCCGGTCGTGCTGGTGTTCTCGCTCGCCACGCGTGGCGCCGGCCCGGTCGGCGACGCCGGCAAGCGGCCGCCGCTGCTGCCCGGCTTCGTCATCGCCTTCCTGATCCTCGCCGCCGCCAATTCGCTCGGCTTCGTGCCGGAAGCGGTCTCGAAGGCCGGCATGGAGGTGTCGCGCTGGGCGCTGCTGGCCGGCATCGTCGCCGTCGGCATGAAGACCTCGCTGCGCCGCGTGCTCGACGTCGGCGGCGACGCCGTGGCGCTGATCGTCGCCGAGACCATCTTCATCGGCCTCTTCATCCTCGCCGGCATCTATTATCTGGGGCACGCCTGATGAAGCCGCTGGAACGCATCCTCGCCGCCGCCAAGGCCTCGCCGCGCCGCATCGTTCTGCCGGAGGGCGAGGATCCGCGCATCGTCGAGGCGGCCCTACGTTCGGTGCGCGAGGGCATCGCGCAGATCACGCTGGTCGGCCGCAGCAGCATCGTCGAGCAGAGGCTTGCCGAGGCCGGCATCTCGGGCGAAGCCATCCGCATCGAGGACCCGGAGACTTCGGCGCTGACCGCGCGCCTGGCCGCCGCCTATCACGCGCTGCGCAGGGACAAGGGCGTCGACGGCGCACAGGCCAATGCCGCCGTGCGCGCGCCGCTCATCTTTGCCGCCATGATGGTGCGTGAAGGCGAGGCCGATGGCACGGTCGGCGGTGCCGTCGCCACCACGGCCGACACGGTGCGGGCGGCACTGCAATGCATCGGCCGCGCGCCCGGCGTCGGGCTGGTGTCGTCCTTCTTCCTGATGATGCTGTGCCAGCCTCATCACGTGAAGAAAGGCGCCTTCGTCTTCGCCGATTGCGGCCTGGTGGTCGATCCCGATGCCGCCGGCCTGGCCGACATCGCCCGCATGTCGGCGCGTTCCTACCAGGCGCTGGCCGGCGCCGCCCCCAAGGTGGCGATGCTGTCCTTCTCGACCAATGGCAGCGCAGCGCATGAGCGCGTCTCGAAGGTGGTCGAAGCCACCCGCCTGGCCCATGCCGCCGCCCCCGACCTCGTCATCGACGGCGAACTGCAGTTCGACACCGCCTTCGTCGAGGCGGTGAGCGCCGCCAAGGCGCCTCATTCCGCGCTGCATGGCGAAGCCAATGTCTTCGTCTTCCCCAATCTCGACGCCGCCAACATCGGCTACAAGATCGCCCAGCGCATCGGCGGCGCCACCGCCATCGGCCCCATCCTGCAGGGCTTGGCAAAGCCGGCTAACGATCTGTCGCGCGGCTGCAGCGCCGAGGACGTGTTCTCGATGATCGCGGTGACGACGGTGCAGGCGGGTGTGAGCTAGCGGAAGATAGCAAGGTATTTAGATCGCGATTTGTCTTAAGAGCCTGGTGTCGTCGCAAAAAAACGAATCTATTTCAACCACTTGCGGGTTCTGTTGCTAACGCAATGATTCATTTGACTTTTTTGTCGAATGCGCGCATCGTATGAATGGCGGGGAACGCTGGATTCCCCTCGGGTGCCATCGTAGATGGCGCAGTTGTTCGGACGGTTGCCCATTGGATGGTAGCCTAGACGCCGGCAATGGTAACGAGGCCAGGACCCGCCACTTAAATCTCGTAGTCATAGAATCGAAATATCTGCTTTTGGGCGTCCGTCAGATTGAGAGTCCAGTTGCGCCACGGTAGCAAAGTTACTCCGTAGTTTGCGCAACGCCGGTTGCGACCCCGTGCAATCCTAGGGGCTAGTGCTTCAGCGTATTCGGTGTTCCAACGTTTCTGCCCAGCATTGGCCGCTTGAAAGAATGCGCTTGCGACGACGTCTGCTATTTGGCATCCAGCACTCTTGTTGTGGTCGATAACTTCTATCAAACGATGATCCAACACCCGAAAATCTGGGACACGAGCTGTTTGATAGATGTTTCCCTGTGCCGCCTGGATATTCAGTAATTGGGTATAGGTCCGAACATGCCTATAGGAGTGGCCACCGCGGCGGGAAAAAACGAGTTTAACGTGCCGAGGTTCTCCCCCTTCTGAAATCGATCGTTCAGCACACCATTGGCTGATCCGCTCAAGCACTATGCGAATACAATAGTTGTAGAACCAATTGTGCTTGTGAAGTGAAACAGCCTCCGCTTGCGGGTTCCGGTACAACCTCATCTTCTTTTTGTTGGATGCGACAACGAAAAAACGCATGTCTGCGCTTGCGAGCGCATCACAAACCGGGCGCTTTTTATGTTCGACTAGATTTCTGAAATGAAGATCCGGGCTCTGCTGCGAGTAAATAGATTTCTTGATGTCGCGAACCAACTCGACAAGCGAGTTCTCTTTGCTGGCGCGAACGACAACACATCCAACAGTAAACCATTCGCTGGCACCGTTGGGGTCTATTGGGAATACTGCTCGTGTGCCCGGATCGCCCGCCTCATCGAAAAATGCAACAAAAGCAGGCTCCGGTGTATATTCTTGCCCATCACCCATTCGCGACGATGTTGAATTGCGAGCCTGGCTGAGTCAATCGATAGTGGATGCGGACGCGTTCAGGCGCCGTCGCGATACAGTGGAACTAAAGTGCCGAAATGAAGCAGTATATCGGTCTGATCCACAAGGATGCCGAAAGCGACTTCGGTGTTTCGTTTCCTGATTTTCCGGGCGTTGTGACGGCTGGTAAGGACTTGGACGACGCTCGTGCCATGGCGGAGGAAGCATTGGCCTTCCACATCGAAGGCCTGGTCGAGGATGGCGAGGTCATACCTGACCCTTCCAGCCTCGAAGACGTGATGGCAGACGCCGCCAACCGTGACGGCGTCGCAATTCTGGTGGCCGCGAAAACAGCGACTGCCAGGGCAGTCCGTGTAAATGTCACCCTTCCGGAAGACATTCTGGCTCAAATCGACGCTTTTGCGGCGGCCCATGGCTACAGCCGGTCAGGCTTCATCGCGAGAGCGGCAAAAAAGATAATAGAGGCGGAGGCGGCATAGGCTGATGGAAAGCATCCGCCCCCTTAAGACCGAGGCAGACTACGATTGGGCCATTGCCGAGATTACCAGATATTTTGAGAATGAGCCGGAAGCCGGCTCTTCTGAGGGCGGTCGCTTTGATGTCCTTGCTGCTCTTATTAAAGCCTATGAAGACACGCGCTATCCAATTGCGGCTTCAGATTCCGCCGCAATGCGCTAGCGTCCTCCAGCTGATCCTCAACCGCTCTACCCCCGCCCGAACGCCACGATCGCCTTCGCCACCGCTGCCGGGTTCTCCAGCGTCGGGAAATGCGTCTGGCCGGGGATGTGGACGGGGCGGAACCAGGGATGGTCGGCGGAATAGTCTTCCTGGAACTTGCGGTACTCGGCTGACAGCGGCTGCGAGTAGATGTGGATGAGTTCGGGCTGCTGTCTCAGCCTTTCCATGCGCTGCAGCGGTGAGCCGTATTTGGTGTAGGCCCTGAGGATTTCGCGGCAGGCGCGCATCCACATCGGGCCGGAGAACCAAGCCATCTCCTTCTTCATGTGGTTGATGACGTCGACATTGTCGGTCGTCGCCTCCCATTCGTTGAAGAAGCTGTCGCGGCCTTGCCTGTAGCGCTCAGGGTCCTGTCCGTCCTCGAGCTGCTGGATGAAGCCCGGATGCGGCTGCATCAGCCAGTCGATCAGGATGGTACGCTTGAGGCCAAGCCTTTCGCACAGGCCGATATTGACCCAGCAGCCATGCGAGGTCGAAACCAGCATCGGGTTCTTCGGCGCCTTGATTGCGATGAAGGCGGCGATGTCATCGATCAGCTCCTCGGTGCCGAAGTCGCCATGCACGGTCTCGTTGGCGTCATGGCCGCGATAGTCGGGCACCAGCACGTGGAAGTGCTCGGCAAGCAGGGGCGAGAGGTTCTTGAACAGGCGGTTGTCCTGCGCCCAGCCCGACAGGAGGATGATGGTGTCGGCCTGCGGGTCACCGAATTCCAGATAGGCGATCGGATGGTCGTTGATCTGCAAGGTCGGCATCAGGCATCTCCCGTTTGCGGCCCGTGCGTCCTGCACGCCGGGTTTCCGGCCATTCGCGTTTCTTGTTTTATAACGAATGACGTTCTTTTATGAAAAGAGCCGAAGTCCGTTCATGTCAATAGAGAATGGCATTCTTTTTTGGGGCTGAGATCCGTCGCCTTGCCCTGGCATGCTGATTTGTCGGCTGGCCGTTTGACCCCCGCAGATTCCGCGCTTAAGCGTAGAGAGCAATTCCAGGAAAAGTGTGTAACGGTTTTCCGCCCGGAATTGCGTAAAACAAAGAGCTGGAGCGTTTCCGCGTCTCCGTGAAAAACGGAAACGCTCTAGTGTCTGGAATTCGTGCGAGAGGGATGCCCTTGGCCCGCGTCAAGAATGAATCGGTTCGGCAGGCGATCCTGACATCGGCAGCGTCGCAGATCGCCATGACCAGCTACATGGACACCACGATCGCCAAGATCGCCAAGGGCGCCGGCATCGCACCGTCCAACGTCTATGTCTATTTCGAATCCAAGCTGCAGATCTATTTCACCATCTACACGCCCTGGTTCGAAGCGCAGGTGCTGGCGCTGGAGCGCGCGGTGGCGCGGCTGAAGACGCCGGAGCGCAAGATCCAGCGCCTCGTCGGTGGCCTGCTGAACGACATCGCCGACGACAAGACCGGCTACACCTCCGCCCTGATGGAGGGCCTGGCCATCGTCATGCCCAAGGACAAGTACAAGCCCGACCTGCTGCACTGGGCCGAGAACAAGATCGTGCAGATCGTCTGCGATGCGCTCGACGGTTACACCCCGCAGGACCCGCGCCTGCGCGCCTTCGCCCATCTGCTGATGCTGACCTTCGACGGCGTCGCCATGCGCGTGAAATCGCAGCGCGCCGCCAATGAAAGCACCGCCAACACGGCCGATGTCGAGGACGCGCTGGTGGGGATGCTGATCGGCGGCTCCCGCTAGATTTCGGACTGTCGGAGCCGGGCTGTTCTGCACCGCTGTGCCTATCGTCGGCGTTCCGGAATGGATCCTCGACACTCGCCAGTCGCTTCGCTCCTTTCGAGGCCGAGGATGACGGGGTTCAATGCGTGCCTCTGCAACTCCAGCATTTGGAGTCGGGATGTTCCGCTGTGCCTGCGTCGACGTTCCGGCATGGATCCCCGACACTCTCCGCGGCCTATGGCCGCTTCGAGGCCGAGGATGACGGCCGCATGGGCGGCCGACGCAAATCGCCAGCGTTGGCTCATACGCTGGTGATTGGCGGAGGCGAACGGGGAACTCCGTCATCCTCGACCTCGCAGGGAGCGAAGCGACTGGAGAGTGTCGGGGATCCATGCCGGAACGCTGACGAAGGCGCAGCGGTGCAGAGCAACCGGGCAAGCATATGGCAGCGCTGATTCCCACCGCCGGCTTGTGCGTCCGCGTCCGCTTCATCGCCTCGCGCCAGCACGCCCATCCGGCCACCTCAAGGTCACGAAACACCTCTCCATAAAAGAACGTAATTCGCTATTGACACTCGCCGGCATATCATCCTTCATAAAAGAACGTCATTCGTTCAAGAGTGCGAACACGCACCAGGCAATGATGTGGGAACAGCCCCGTCGAGGGCATGGGAAGGCAGCGCAGCAAGACGCGCCGGAGGAGGACATATGACTTTCACGATAAGCCGCAGGACGTTCCTGGCCGCTGCCGCGCTGGCGCCGGTGACGACGCGCCTGGCGATGGCTGCGGATGCCCCGCTGCGCATCGGTTATTCGATGTGCCTGACCGGGCTGTTCGCGCAGGCCGCGCCTTCGCAGGTCAATGCCTATGAACTCTGGAAGGACCAGGTCAACGCCACCGGCGGCCTCGACATCGGCGGCGGCCAGCGTCGGCAGGTCGAGTTCGTCAGCTATGACGACCAGTCTAACCCGGCCAATGCCGTGCGCATCTACGAGAAGCTGATCACGCAGGACAAGGTCGACCTGCTGGCTGCGCCCTGGAGCACGCCGATCCACCTGGCGCTCGCGCCGGTGCTGGCCCGGCACAAGTTCCCGATGGTCGGCAACACCGCGGCTTCCGTGAAGCTGCGCGAAGTGAAGCCCGGCTACATCTGGTTCCCCACCGCCGTCATCCCCGACAAGGTCGGCGAGGAGCTCGCCGCCTTCATGGCCAAGGAGAACGTCAAGACAGCGGCGGTCTTCGCCAACGTCCTGCCGCTGGCGCAGGAGATCAAGACCTATCTTTTGCCGGCGCTTGAGAAGCACGGCATCAAGCTGGTCGCCAACGAGGACTTCCCGCCGGATATCAAGGACATGACGACGCTGATCAGCGGCGCCAACCAGTCCAGTCCCGACGCCTTCATCGTGCTGAGCTACCCGTCGGACACCTTCCTGTTCGCCACCCAGGCCAGGCAGCTCAATGTGAAGGCGCCGTTCGTGCTGTCGCTGATCGGTCCGACGATCCAGGCCTATCAGCAGGCCTTCGGCACCGGCGCCAACAACATCGTGACGGTCGGCCACTGGTCGCCGAACCAGAGCAAATGGCCGAAGGCCAAACCGTTCTATGACGCCTATCTCGCCAGGTACAAGGAAGCGCCCGACGCGCTGGACAGTGTTTTGTCCTTCATGTCGATGGAGATCCTTGAGCAGGCGGTGGCGACGGCCGGCCTCGACAGGGAGAAGCTGCGCGAGACGATCGCATCGGCGACCTTCGACACCATCAATGGGCCGGTCAAGTTCGACGGCGTCCAGAACTCCATGACGCCGACCTCCTTCCTGCAGATCCAGGACGGCAGCCTCGAACTGGTCTGGCCCGAGCAGATCAAGACCAAGGACTTCAGGCCGAAGACGGGCTGGTAAGGTCCGATGTTCCAGCAACTCCTGTTCGCGGCGGTCGTCTCCGGCGCGCTCTATGCGCTTGTCGCGCTGGGGCTGAACCTCGTCTATGGCTCGCTGCGGCTGCTCAACATCGCGCATGGCGACCTGGTCATGATCGGTGCCTATGTGGCGTTCTGGTCGTTCACGCTGCTCGGCCTCTCGCCGGTCGTCTCGCTGGCCACCACCACGGTGCTGTGCGCGGCATTCGGCTTCCTGGTCTACGTCGTGCTGCTCAAGCGGCAGCTCGGCTCACCGGCGCTGGCGCAGCGCCTTGAAGCCAATTCGCTGATCATCTTCTACGGCCTGTCGGTGATCCTGCAGAACGGCGCCTCGCTGGCCTTCAGCGCCACCTCGCGCGGCTACCAGTTCCTCGACGGCGTCCATAGCTTCGCCGGCGTCTCCGCCACCGGCAGCATGCTGTTGCTGCTCGGCGTCGCTGCCTTGATCACGCTCGGCGCGCTCGCCTTTCTGCGTTTCCATGTCGCCGGCTGGAGCCTGCTCGCGGTCATCGAGCGCAGGGATGCCGCCGCCGTCGTCGGCGTCAATGTCGAGCGCGTACAGATGATCTCGATCTGCGCCGGCTTCGCCATTGCCGGCATCGCCGGCGTGCTGGTTTCGATGACGCAGCAGATCACGCCCTTCATGGGTTTCCCCTTCACCATCGCCGCCTTCGTCGTCGTCATCATGGGCGGACTCGGCAACATCGCCGCCGGCATTGCCGCCGGCTTCGTGTTGGGCTTCATCGAGACCTTCGGCGTCGCGCTGACGTCCGCCACCTACAGGTCGATCCTCATCTACGGAATCTTCGTCGGCGTGCTTTTGCTGCGCCCGCAGGGCCTGTTCGGCAAGGCGGTGCAGGCACGATGACCGGCAAGCTCCTGATCGCCGCCTTCGTTGTGATCCTGCTGGCGCTGGTGCCGCAGTTCGGCTCCGAATACTGGCTGGGCGTCGCCTTCATCGTTGCCATGTGGATCGCGCTGATCCAGAGCTGGTCGCTGCTGTCGGCGACGACGGGCTATATCTCGCTCGGCCATGCCGTCTTCTACGGCATCGGCGCCTATGTGCTGGTCGTTAGCCTCGACTGGATGCCGGTGCCTTATGCGCTGGCGCTGTCGGGTGCCGCTGCCGGCCTGCTGGCGTTGGTGGCCGGGCTGCCGGTGCTGCGCGTCAAGGGGCCGTATTTCGTCATCCTGACCTTCGGTTTCGCCGAGCTGGTCAAGAACCTGGTCATGCTCTTGGAGACCCGCCTCGGCCAGTTCAGCCGCATGATCTTCGACGCGCCCTCGCTGGAGGCACTCTACTATGCCATGCTGGCACTCGCCGTCATCGCCACCGCGCTCGCCGGCTGGACCGCGCAGTCGCGTTTCGGCCGCGGGCTCGCCGCCATCCGCGAGAACGAAGTCGCCGCCGAGGCCATCGGCGTGCCGGTGACGCGGCTGAAGCTGTTCGCCTTCGTCGCGTCGGCGATCATCCCCGGCATCGTCGGCGGGCTGCTGGTGCTGCGCACCAGCTATTTCGCCGCCGACCAGGCCTTCGATCCGGCGGTGTCCTTCACCATCGTCACCATGGCCATCGTCGGCGGGCTCGGCCGGGTCTCGGGGCCGCTGCTCGGCACGCTGTTCCTGGTTCTGCTGTCGGAGCTCCTGTGGGCACGTTTCCCGCAGGCCTACATGATGATCCTGGGCGCCCTGCTCATCGTCTTCATCCTGTTCGTTCCGCAGGGCCTCGCCGGCCTCGTCGCCAGGGGGCTGAGACGCGCATGACGATCCTCGACGTCAACAACGTCTGCAAGCAGTTCGGCGGGCTGAAGGCGCTGCAGGATGTGTCCTTTTCGGTCGACGAAGGCACCATCTTCGGCCTGATGGGTGCCAATGGCGCCGGCAAGACGACGCTGTTCGGCGTCATCGCCGGCCAGATCAGGTCGAACGGCGGATCGATCACCTTCGCCGGCAAATCACTTGCCGGACGGCGGCCCGACCAGATCTGCCGGCTCGGGCTCGGCCGCACCTTCCAGATCGTGCGCCCCTTCGGCAATCTCAGCGTACTCGACAACGTCGTCGTCTCGGCCATGTACGGCTCGGCGCGCACGCACCGGCTGGCGGATGCCACGCTGGCCGGTCGCCGGGCGCTGGAGGATGTCGGCCTCGCGCCGCTCGCCGGTCAGCTGGCGGCAAGCCTGACCCTGTCCAACCAGAAACGGCTGGAGATCGCCCGTGCCCTGGCGACCGGCGCCAGGCTGGTGCTGCTCGACGAGGTCATGGCCGGGCTGACCGCGACGGAGGTCGCCGAGATGACTGAGACGCTGTTCCGGCTGCGGCAGGAGCGCGGCCTCACCATCCTCATCATCGAGCACGTCATGGGCGCGCTGATGAAGCTGTCCGACCGCATCCTGGTGCTGGACCACGGCGTGCCCATCGCCATGGGCCCGCCCGAGCAGGTCGTCGCCGACGAGAATGTCGTGAAGGTGTATTTCGGATGACGGCGCTGCTCGACATCAGGGGCCTGTCCGCCGGCTACGGGCCGGTGGTGATCCTGCGCGACATCAGTCTCGGCGTCGCGCTGGGCTCGATCACGGCGCTGGTCGGGCCTAACGGCGCCGGCAAGACCACGCTGATGAAGACGATCCTTGGCCTGATCCGTGCCAACAGCGGCGCGATCGTCTATGACGGGCCGATATTTCCCAAAGCCCGTCGCACAGCCGTGTCGATGGCGGCATCGCCCTGGTACCGGAAGGCCGCATGGTCTTCGCCGCGCTGACGGTGGAGCAGAACCTCAGGCTCGGTGCCGTCGTGCCGCGCGCCCATGGCGGCGCACTGGAACGGCTGGGGGAGATCTATCGGCAGTTCCCGCGGCTGAAAGAGCGGCGCCGGCAACTGGCCGGCTCGATGTCCGGCGGCGAACAGCAGATGCTCGCCATCGGCCGCAGCCTGATGGCGAAGCCGCGGCTGATCCTGCTCGACGAGCCGACGCTGGGGCTGGCGCCTATCATGGTCAGCAAGGTGTTCGAGATCATCGGCCAGCTGCGCGCCGACGGCTACACCGTTCTGTTGTCGGAGCAGAATTCGAAGCTGGCGCTCGAAACCGCCGACCATGGCTACATCATCGAAAACGGCATGGTGACGCTGTCGGGACCGGCGCGTGAGCTGGTCGACGACCCGGAAGTGAAGCGCCGCTACTTCGGCATGTGACGCGGCATGGCCGCAGTCTGCGGCGGAAGGAGGAAACAATGACAGGCAAACCAACGGCACTCATCGCCGGCGCGGGCTTCGCGGGATTGACGGCGGCAACGGCGCTGGCGCAGCGCGGCTGGACCGTCACCGTGTTCGAGCGGCAGGCCGAGCTCAGGGCTTCGGGCGCCGGCATCTACATCTGGGAGAACGGCCTGCGCATCCTCGAGGCGCTGGGCCTGGGCGGCCTGTCGCAGAACGCCTATCGCGGCCATGCCATGGAGCAGCGCGGCCATGACAATTCGATCCTCGACGATGGCGGCCTGCCGCCGCAGGTGCGGCTGGTCACCCTGCACCGGCGCGACCTGCTCGAAGGTCTGAAGGGTGCCGCCGAAAAGGCCGGCGTCGAGATCCGCACCGGCCAGGAAGTGATCGGCGCCGGCGCGCACGGCGAACTGCTCTTCGCCAACAGGCGTGCGGTGCAGGGCGATCTCGTCGTCGGCGCCGACGGTGTCTGGTCGCCGGTCCGCAAGGCGCTGGGCCTGGAACTCAGCCACCAGCAGACGACGGAGGGCGCCATCCGAACCATCATCGAGGGCGATATCGCAGACCTCGGCGCGGGCGGCGCCGACAAATACATCGAATGCTGGTCCGGTATGCGGCGCTTCTTGATCACGCCGCTGGCCGGGGGCCGGATCTATCTGGCGCTGACCTGCCAGGACACGGACGAGAAGGGCAGGGCCTATCCGCTCGACAAGGAAACCTGGCGCGCCTCGTTCCCTGCCTGGGCGCATCTCATCGACCGCATCGGCGACGTGCTGGCCTGGAGCCCCTACAGCATCGTCACCGTGAAATCCTGGTCGGCCGGCCGCGCCGCGATCCTGGGCGATGCCGCGCATGCCCAGCCGCCGAACCTCGGTCAGGGCGGCGGCATGGCCATGCAGAGCGCGCTGGCGCTCTCCGCCCATATGGAAGACCTCGCCGACCCGCGCGACATCCCCGCCCGGCTGGCGGCATGGGAGCGCGGCGAGCGCCCGCTCGCCGAACACTGCCAGCGCTGGTCGTGCCTCTATGGCGAAGTCTCGACGCTGCCCGACGAGGTGCGCGCCCGCGCCGTTCCAAGCGCCATGGCCGACCCCTGGGTCCGCTCGGAGCTGCTGCGCGCGGCGAGGAGTGAGCCGACGGGGACGGTGGCTTAGGCGAGGGCGATTGCGATCTTCGCAGCGAACCCACGGATACTCTTAGAGAGTGTCGGTAAGTTCTATGTCGTATTCGAATTTCTCGAACTCAAACGAGATCTTGTCGTCCAAAATCTCGTTGAGACGGTTTGTTGCGGCACCGGTTATGAAAAACCCACCCTCGAGAGAATCGCTCGGTCCCAAGTCGAGCACATGCCTCGCCTCTGCGGACGTGATCGGCAGATCGCGAGACCAGACCAATCTCTCTGTCGTTCTGTCGAAACAACCCAGGCACCATTTGTAGCGAGTGTAGTCCGGGTCATTCGCGTTGATGTGGGATCTGTTGGGGGGTTGTTCCATGTGGCGAGCATAGTTGCCCATCACGCGCCGCTGCAATGGATCACTGGCTTCACGCTCCAGCTATTTCATCGATCACAGGGCCTTGTGGCAGCTCCAGGCGAAATGGTCGCATAGTCCGAGATGGACGCCGTACTTGATGCGGTAGTCCCCGGCGGGAAACGGGTGGCGGCGATCAGGCCCAGCCGGCACTGATCGCTCGCAAATCGATGATGGAGCCCGCTTGAAAATGAGCTGTGATTGCACCGATGCCATGCCGCTTCTCGAACGCATGTTCGAAGTCGAGCTGGGATTTCTGAACTCGGACGCAAGGGATGTTTCAAGCCTCGCCAGGGCTTTCCATCCCGACGTGGTCGTCCACGAACCGGCCTCCTTGCCTTATGCCGGCGAGTGGAGGGGGCTGGAAGGCATCGCGGGCCTGCTCGGCCGGATGGGCGAAGTCTGGAGCGACATGGCGGTTGCCAACATGACGGCGGCCCGCGTCGACGACACCGTCTTCATGTCATGCACGCTGAGGCTCACGTCGCGCGCCACCGGCGCCGTCATCGAGCAGCCTTTCGCCGAGGTCCTGCACTTCAGGAACGGGCTGCTGCTCGACGGCACGCCGTTCTATTTCGACACCGCCGGCATCGTCGCCGTCATCTGATTTGCGACAGCCGCGACGTGGTCCGTCGGGTCGTGGACGCGATCCGGGGTGGTCATGGACGGGCTCGACTGTCTGCCGTCCTCGGTTGCTCCGCCATACCCCTGCCGATATGGTCCGCGCGGGCGGTTTGATTCTCGGAGAGTGATCCGAATGCCCTTTTACAAGAAGCTCCTGATCGGACTTGCCGCTGTCGCCGTGGTGGCCGCCGTCATTGTCGGCACGGTGTTTTATTTCACCAGCGGCATCAGCGACGCCGCGACCGACTTCTTCGCCACCACCGCCAGTTCCGGCGCCGCGGCTGGCTACGAGAAGGCGGCGGGTGGATTCAGGCAGGCCGTTTCGGAACAGGATTTCGAGGCGGCTGTTCAGCGCTTGGGCCTGGCCAGGTTCAAGAGCGCGTCCTGGCCGACCCGCGAGATGCAGAGCGGCCAGGGCAAGGTCGTCGGAACCGTGACGCTGGAAGGCGACATCACGCTGCCGGCCACCGTCAACCTGGTCAGGAACGAGGCGGGCCAATGGCAGGTTTTCAATTTCGAGCTGACGCCTCCGGGTGCAAACCCCGGCCAGCAGGCCGAACAGTCGACAGCGCCCGAACCGTGGAAACAGGCGCCGCAGCCGCCGGCAAAGCCGCAGGTCCCAAAAGCCGCTGAACAGAAGATCGAGTCCACCGCGCAGCCCGGTGACAGCGTCAGCGCCAGGATCGGCGACAAGGACTGGTCCTCGCCGGGAACCGGTATGATCGCGGTTGCGCTCGGCAATGTCCTGCTGGTCCAGACCACGCCTTCCGTGCAGGGCGGCGACATTGACCTCACCACGCTGAAGCTGCAGTTCGACGCGACCTCGCTGCAGGAACAGACGCTGGCGCGCGACTGCAGCGCCAACGGACCCTGCATCGAGCTCAGCCGCGACAGCCATGAATTCCTGATCGACCGTGCTTCGAAACAGCCGGCGTTGCTCAGGATCACCAAGGTCGATGGCAATGCCATCGAGGGCACGTTCTCGGCCGACATGGAATCGCTGGACGGTAAGACAGCGATCCGCGACGGACATTTCCATGTGACGCTGAAGCCTTGATGCTGCCCTGATCGAGCGTGCCGGTCGCGCCGGACAGGCCAATGCTCCTGCAGGCTAAACTCCTGGCAGGCCAGGCTCCTGACAGGAATGCGCAGGCCCTCGTGTTATGGTGCAGCAGTTCATCGAGCACCTGCCGTCAGAGGAGGGTTTCACCACGTCCAGGATCAATCGCCGCACATTGCTGCTTCAGTCCGGTGGCATCGTTGTCGCAACGACGACTGAAGCAATGGCCCTCGGCGTTCCGCGCCGGGGCGAGGGAGCAAGCGCCGAACTGACGGCGCTGCTAGAGGCCCATGGATCGGCATACGCGGCACTGCGCAGAACCGTCGACGAAATCGGCAGTCGCGGCGCGGTCTTCGCCAATGCCTGCCGGACGGAGGAAAAGGCGCTGATGGCCATTTGCGCCCATGCCGCGATCACTGAAGGAGACCGCTTCGCCAAGGCAGCCTACCTTCTGAAGATCGAGGCGCGCGGCGAGCTCGACCTGCCGCAGCACACGCAAACCCTTCTTCGCTCGACGATGTGGACAGGCTAGGCCGCGGCGCCGGGCAGTTCGACGACGACGCGCAGCCCGCCGGAAGGCCGCGGTTCAAGAACCAGCGTGCCGCCGTGAGCTTCGGTGATGCTTTTGACGATCGCCAGACCCAGGCCGACGCCGGAATGTCCCGTGTGGATGCGCCCGGTTCCGCGCTGAAACGGTTCGACGAGTGTCGAGAGCGAGCACGAGGAAAGCTCCTCGCCGGTATTTTCAACGACAAGCATGGCATGGCCAGGCCGAACCTTGGTCGTGACCCAGACGGTGCCTCGCTCGGGAAGGTTGTGCACGATCGCATTGTGCACGAGGTTCGTCGCCAGCTGCAGCAGCAGCGTGCCCGAACCGATGGTTGCAGCCGGTTCGCAGGCGGTTTCGATGGCCACGCCATGTTTCTCGGCCAGCAGGAGAAGTGCTTCCGTGGCGTCTTCCGCTATGAGGGAGAGGTCGACCCGGGCCTTGGTGAAGGCGCGCTGGTCGGCGCGGCTGAGGACGAGCAGCGCCTCGGTGAGGTCGATCGCCCGGGCATTCACGTCATGCAGGCGTTCCACAAGCGCATCGGCGTCACGGTTCGGGTCCCTGCGGGCAACATCCAGAAGGGTTTGCGTGATGGCCAGCGGGGTGCGCAGTTCGTGGGACGCATTGGCCGCGAACCTCTGTTGTTCCGCGACATGGGCCTCAATGCGCGCAAGCATGGCGTCGAAGGCGTCGGCGAGCTCGCGGAACTCGTCCTGGCGGCCCTGCAATCCGATCCGGCGCGACAACGACCCTTCCGCCACCATGCGCGTGACGTCGGTGATGTGCGTCAGGGGGGCGATCATGCGTCCCGCCAGAAACCATCCTCCGAGCAGGCCGAACAGCAGCAGGAACGCCATGACGGCGACGGCCGCCGGGCCGAATATGATCGGGCCAAAATTGGTCGGGTCGAACGCGCGCAGAAGGTTTGAAGGCGCGGGAACGAATATGCTGACGGACGTGCCGCGCAGCAGGAAGACCCAGACCACCGCGAGCAGCAGGCCGCCGCCCACCATCAGGAATGCGGCGTAGCTCAAGGCGAGTTTCAGGCGCACGCTCAGGCCCGGCGCTCTATCCATGGCTTCGCCTCCCGATAGAGCGTTCACGGAAACGCTCCACCTCCTTGTTTTTACGCAGTTCAAGACGGAAGCCGCTGCACATTTTTTCCTGGAATTGTTCTAGCTGTCGTGTGGCGTGTCGATGCGGTAGCCGACACCGAGCACCGTATCGATCAGCCAGGGCTGGCCGAGGCGTTTGCGCAACGCCGAGACGGTGATGCGCACGGCGTTGGTGAACGGATCGGCGTTTTCGTCCCATGCCCGCTCCAGCAGCTCTTCGGCGCTGACGACGCCGCCCTCGGCGGCGACAAGCACCTCGAGCACGGCGAACTGCTTGCGTGTCAGCGCGACGTAGCGACCATCGCGATAGACCTCCCGTCGGAACGGATCCACGCGCAGCCCCGCGATCTCCTGCACCGGAGGCCTGTTGCGGGCTCGCCTTCGGTCGAGAGCCCGCAGCCTCAGCACGAGCTCCCGGAATTCGAACGGCTTCGTCAGGTAGTCGTCGGCGCCGATCTCGAATCCGGACGCCTTGTCGTCGAGGCGGGCCGCGGCGGTGAGCATGAGGATCGCAACGCCGCTGGCCGAGGCGACGATGCTTTTGGCGACCTCGTCGCCGGAAGGGCCGGGGATGTCCCGATCGATGATGGCGATGTCGTAGACGTTGATGCCGAGCAGTTCCAGCGCCGTGTCGCCATCGCCGGCGATGTCGGCAGCGATCGCTTCCAGCCGCAGGCCGTCGCGGATGGCTCCCGCCAGATAGGGTTCGTCTTCGACGATCAAAACACGCATCACACCTCGGCTATAGCGCCTGGACTGTATCGTGCGCATATCGAAAACCGCATACGTCACCAGAACATTCGGCACTCTAGGTTGAAATCTCCATCAACCCTGTCTTGGAGAAAACACGATGCCGAACACCTGCACAAACCGCCGTGGGACGAAAATGGTGCTGTTGAACGCGGCGATGATCGCTGCGCTGTCCATCTGGGGAAGCCCGGCCGACGCCGGGGACACGGAAAAGGCCGTCGCCTATGCGCAATGCATGCGCAAGAGCGGTTTTCCCGACTTTCCCGATCCGGACGCGGAAGGTCGTATCCTGCTTCGCCAGCGGCTCGACGATCGCTCGGCGCCGGCTTTCCGCGCGGCCCACGCCGCCTGCAACGATCTGGCGCCGGAGGGCTGGGCATCACAGCGCCCTGATCCCGCGCGGCGGGCAAAGTTGCTTGGCTTCGCACAGTGCGTGCGCGACGAGGGTGTCGCCGACTTTCCCGATCCGGGCAGTGCCGGGCAGTTCGACTTCGCAACCGTCACCGACAGCTCGAAACTGAAGTCCGCCATGGAGGCTTGCAGGCGGGCCAAGGGCGTGACCGTCGGTTATGGCGGCTGACGCAGCTCCTCTGTTTTGTCGCGGACGTCGCTGGTGTGCCCGGTCCAAGGCAGCGCACGCCAGCGGCGGTTCAGCAGTGGCTGCCGTGCCCTGGAGCGGAGGGGACGACGGTAGCCTGGCGATCGGCAGCGCAGGCAACAGCACAAGCGCCTCTGCCCTCGCCTTCAGAGCGAGCCAGATCGATGTTTCGATGGATGGCAACCGATCTAACTCTTTAGCAAGCTCTCAGATATAAAGTTCTGCAAGGCAGTCATGTGGGCTTGCATCAAATGACAAACGACGAAGACGAAACGGAACCGAAGGACGGGAACGTCTACCTTGTTCTCACTCAGGCACTGAGTTTCGTGTTTTTGACAGGTATCGGTTTGGTGGTTCTATGGGGCGCCCTCTATTTTGTCGTGATGGGCTACGCCATCATGACTGGCAAGATTACACCTTAGAGCCCAAGACAGCGCTTCAAGAATGACTCAGTCAGGGCACTCTGGCCCATCTGGCCGACGCCGCGCATGGCGGTGGATCAAAGTGCTCATTTTCTTGATCCTTGCCGCGGCCGCCTTCTACTACTTCCAACTGGACGGACTTCGCTTCCTGTTCCTGCTGATTTCGCCACGCAGTGCACCCGGCTAGAGGTTCACAACCCCAAGCGCTGCTTCACTGGGCTATACCATCATGACTGGGACGTTTGCCCCCTAGAGCAATTCCAGGAAAATGCGCAGTGATTTTCCGGCCGGAATTGTGTGAAAACAAAGAGTCAGGGCATTTCCGTCATGACGGAAACGCTCTGGATCCCTGCATTGACGGCCGGGTGAATGCCGCTCCGCCTACATCCGCGAGTGACGCGGGCGGCGGATTTCGCCGCGCTGGGTGCCGATGGCCATTTCGAAACTGTCGGCGATCCGGCGGGCCCGGATGATGAAGGCGTTCGCGGCACCGGGTGAGCAAAGCTCCTTTGCGGTCGCCTCAAACAGCGCCAGCCAGCGGTCGAAATGTTCGTTTTCAAGCGGCAGCGTCAGGTGTGGCCGCATCGGGCGGCCGTTGTAGCGGCCGCTGCGCAAGGTCACCGACGACCAGAAGGCGGTGATGTTGGCGATGTGTTCGTCCCAGTCATGCACCGCTTCGGCGAAGATCGGGCCGATCAATTCATCCGCGCGGGCGCGCTCGTAGAAGGTGCGCACAAGGCGCGCGATCAGCGCCTCGTCTATGTCCGGATGAGCGATATTGGGGTCGGTCAGGGGATTTTCGCTGCTCATATCGGGCAGTCTAGCGTCCAAAGGCACTTGCCTGCATTTTGCATATTGTCACAGCCGGCAGCCCCTTGAGCCACATGGCGGCACTGAATCGCCAATTATAAATCTGTGAACGGAACTACGCGAATAGGACGACCGAAGGAGATATCAGAACGCAAGGAAGATCAGGTACTAGATCGTAGAAAAAGGGAGTCGGTTGGCCTCTTCGGAGCAAGCGAAGGGGAAGAGCCATGACCGGTTGGACGCGGGCGAGCGCCTTCCAGGCCACGACAAAAGCCAGCCAGAAAGGTTTCAGATGGTCTTTTCGGAAGCAGGATTGTGGGGCGAACTCAACCAGAGCCGGGATCGCATGAGCCCGCCGCAACGGAAGCTGTGGGACACGGTGAAAATCCCTCCCGTCCTGTGGCAGCTGCAGGGCTATGAGCCGTGCTGGGTCGTCGGGCTGATCGGCACGACCGTCCTCTACTACAACCACCTGGAGAGCGGCTTCAACCGGTCGCCTTGGACGCAGTTCGGCACCATCGACCGGTACCAGTCGCTGGACTGGAATCTGGAAACGCTGCTTGAGCATCAGCTGGCGGTCATCGCGGCCGGCAGCGACATCGGACCATGGTCTGGCGAGCCCCAGGCCGGCGCGTATCTGCCGTCAAGCCGCAAGCCCGCGCTGTAGAGGGATAACCATGGAGAACCCGGATCGCGAACAGGCCGTCAAATGGCTGCCGGTGGACGACCTGCCTCACAACCCCTGTCACGTGTGGAGGGTGAGGACGGACAGTGATTTCGAGGCTGTCGTTGAAGGAAGGTTCGTCGACGACGACCGCACGCTGCAAATCCAATTCTTTGGCCTGGAAAGGATTTCGGCCACCAACGATATGCTCGGCATGGGCATGAGCGTGAAAGACCCGTCGGCTGTCCCGATGCTGGATGACAAGGCGTATCGCTGGCCGACCCTGAGGATAGAAAACTCCGAATGGCTCCAGTCGTACAACTCGCTGTTCGGCAACTGTTCGCACTTCGTGCTGCTCAGCCTGGATTGTACGGTCGAGGTGATCGCCAGGCGCGCCAGCGCGGTGTGGCTTGAGGCGGAAACTCCGGGAAAGGCGTAGAGTGGAACCTTCGCAGGTGAAGAAGGCGACGGTAAACCTTTGCCTATCAGCGCCAGCAAACGGAATTGCCGGCAGATGGAAACGCCATCATCGAGTGCGGTTGGTGGTCGAAAGAGCTACTTGCGAAGGTAGCTTTCGATCGGAGCCTCCTAAGCCTTTTTGGGCCGATTAACTCGGGGATTGATCGCATTGAAAACCTGATTGGCATCGAATGCGCCGATATTGTTCGGTCCTGTTAGGTTTCCGATCCTAATTATCAGATCCTGTCCCGGCTTCACGATCTGGTACGTACTGCCCGGTGTGTATGTGGTGAAAGCGGTGTTGCCATAGACATTGGTCTGCATGACGCCTTGTGTCTGGCCAAATTCTTGGCGGCTAGCATCATTACTTCCGACAATGACGAAATGAGTCTTGCCAGCTTGGAGGGCCGTCTCGGCAGCCTTCAATAGTACATAATCCTGAATGAGTGTTGGGTCCGTGTAACCATTCCCTCTCGCTGAGATCCGATAAACATCTCCACCTAGCGGAGCGGCGGTAACCCCGCCCATCAAGCCCATATCTTGATAGGGCGTTTGGCAGCCTACGACAGACAATACAGCAAGTGCAGCGAGTACCTGTTTCATCCCCCAGCCCTCCCCAGAGCAATGTCGAAACATTGCGCGAACATGCGACACGCGCAAGTCGGAAGTCGTTTGGATATTGTCCAGAATTGTGGGCTTGCGTATCTTCCCGCTGCAGCTGGATCGGCTCGGGGGTAGCGATTATGTTAGGCTCTTACCTACCGAAGAAGATCTACCCTCGGGACAATCAAGGTGCGGCCGCATCGCACCTCTTTTACGAGAACAGGTAGAGGACCAGTCTGGCGAAAATCGCGAGTGTCACCACAAGCGCCACGCCACCTGCCACGACCAGGACTATCGCCAGCAGAAGCTTGAAGCGTGCTTCCTGGCATTCCTGGTACGTCCTTCTATCGGGTTCCCCGATCCAGGCTTCGGCGTCGAATTCGCGTATCTCGCGCCTGTCAGGCGGTGACGCAGGATTTCTGTGATCCATCAAAGTAGCCTGTCGGCTGATGCATACTTGCGGCTGGTCGGAAGCCAGAAGGGATGTGGCATCAATATAGAGGCGGAAACTTGCCAGGCTGTTTATTGGGGAAGTGGTGCCGCTTGCGTGACTCGAACACGCGACCCCATCATTACGAATGATGTGCTCTACCGACTGAGCTAAAGCGGCCCGGCGGATTTGAAACCCGCAAGATGGCTGCGTGATAGACGCAAGCCTCGGCAAATTCAAGATGGGTTGTCGCTGAATTTATGGGAAAGGCTTCGCTGGGCGTTTCCTTCTCCCACAAGGGGAGAAGGGGTGGAACCCTACGCTGCCAGCCTGGTCTTTGCCGCCTCGTATTCACGCACCAGCCGCTCGACCAGTTCGGCTGCCGGCACGATCTTGTCGACGGCGCCGATGCCCTGGCCGCAGCCCCAGATCTCCTTCCAGGCCTTGGCGCTGCCGAAATCCATCTTGCTCGGGTCGGAGACCGGCAGATTGTCGGGGTCCATGCCCTGGGCGCGGATCGAGCCCTTCAGGTAGTTGCCATGCACGCCGGTGAAGAGGTTGGAATAGACGATGTCGGCCGCCTTGGAATCGACGATCATCTGCTTGTAGCCGTCGGCAGCCCGCGCTTCGGCGGTGGCGATGAAGGGCGAGCCGATATAGGCCATGTCGGCGCCCATCGCCTGCGCCGCCAGCACCGCGCCGCCATGGGCGATGGCGCCGGACAGAAGCAGCGGCCCGTCGAACCATTGCCGGATCTCCTGCACCAGCGCGAAGGGCGACAGCGTGCCGGCATGGCCGCCGGCGCCGGCCGCCACCGCGATCAGCCCGTCTGCACCTTTTTCGATGGCCTTGCGCGCATGGCGGTCATGGATGATGTCGTGCAGCACGATGCCGCCATAGGAATGCACCGCCTGGTTCACCTCCTCGACGGCACCCAGCGAGGTGATGACCACAGGCACCTTGTATTTCACGCACATGCGCAGATCGTGCTCGAGCCGGCCATTGCTCTTGTGCACGATCTGGTTGACGGCGAAGGGGGCCGAAGGCCGTTCCGGATGGGCCGCGTCGTGGCGGGCGAGCTCCTCGGTGATCTCGGCCAGCCAGTCGTCGAGCTGGGCTTCGGGGCGCGCGTTCAGCGCCGGAAACGAGCCGACGATGCCGGCCTTGCACTGTGCCAGCACCAGCGGCGGATGCGAGATGATGAACAGCGGCGAGCCGACCACCGGTATGCGAACGGTCCGGGTGAGAATGTCTGGCAGGGCCACGCGTCAGCCTCCCTTGAAATTGACGTTTCCGTAAACGTCAATTTCATAACGCAAGGCGGGCGCCGCCGCAATCGTCGCGTCCGCCGAAAATCGGCAGGTTTCTGCGGCCGACAGAACGCGTCACGAACACGTGGCGGGACCCAAAGCAAAAGCAGGGCAGCGGCGAGGACCGGACGCATCCTTTGCGGGTGCTATGGACACGCGGCGCTGCGCATCGGCGCGAAAATCGGATCGATTCCCGCAAAGCCTGATGCGCCACCACAAGAACCGGGGCACCCTTGTACGCCCGGAAAGGACATGCTGCGCTCCGGGCATCGCCCCCGAAATCGACGTCGATTTTCGCAAGGCACGATGAGCAGAGCGCAAAAGTTGCTTCCCGAAAGCCACGGTCGGCGGCAAAAATGCGAATAATAGGCACTGCTTAGGGGCAAATGGCGGCAGCCGACCGTTGATTGATCGTGTTCCGGCGGCTAACCATCAGCAAAATGTGACCGCCGCCCGGAAGGAAATCGATTTGGACCCGATCGAAAAGGCGATCCGCAACGCCTTCGAAAAAGGCAACCCCGACGATCGCGCATTCCGCGAGCGGGTCTACCGTTCGGCTTTTGCCGCCCTCGACCGCGCCCTGCTGGCCAATCCGAACGTCACCGTCGAGGTGGCGATGAAGCGCCGCAAGGCGATGCAGGCCAAGATCGCCGAGATCGAATCGGAATTCCTGCCGGCGGTGCCGGGCGTTGCCCCCGAGGTCGAACTCGGCGACCGCGCGCCTGCGCCCGCTGCACCGAGCCCGGCGGCGCCGAACCAGAACGGCCGCGTCGAGCCTTCGCTCGGGGATGCGCCGCGCTCGCGCGTGCTGCCGGTGGTGCCCGACATCATTCCCGAAGGCGCCTTGCCGCCCTCGGCGGCGGAGGTCGCCCTTGCTGGCACGCCGCAGGTCTCGCCGGACCGCAAGCCGCGCCGCATAGGCCGCCGCCTGCCGCTGACGGCGATGTTCTTCGGGGTGACGATCCTCGCCCTCGTCGGCATCGGCCTGTGGTGGGCGATGCAGTCCAACGCCTTCAAGACCAGCGAACAGCTCGGCCAGCCGCCGTCGCCGACGCCGACGGTTTCGGACGAGGACTACGAGCCGGATGCGACCGGCAAGCCGAAGCTCTCCAGCGAGACACAGAACCGCAACTGGATCAGCGTCTTCTCGCCGGCCAACCCGGCGCAGGTCGCCACGCCTTCGGATGCGAAGGCCGAAGTGATGAAGGACGATTCCGGCGCCTTCATCCGCGTCACCTCCGGTGCCTCGGGTTCGGCCGTTTCCTTCGACGTCGGCCAGGGCGTGCTGGAACAGATCGCCGGCAAGCATGCGGTGTTCGACATCATCGCCCGCGCCCAGGACGGCAAGGAAACGCAGATGTCGGTCGACTGCAATTTCGGCGAGCTCGGCGACTGCGGCCGCAAGCGCTACGCCGTCGGCAACCAGCGCAACGAATATCTGTTCGACGTGCAGATGCCCGCTAAGCGCCCCGGCTCCGCCGGCACCATCGCCATCAACTCCGACTTCGACAAGCAGGGCAAGTCGGTGGATATCTACGAGATCCGGGTGTCGGTGACGGAGTAGAGGGCCTCTTTTCCGACCGCCGCTGGCATGGCCATCGCCCGGATGCCGGTCTTGACAAACCGGCGGGCGCGTCGGACTGATGGGGGCATGCGCAGCCGCAACGCCCAGTCGAGCAAGTCGAAAAAAGCGCCCCTTTAGGGGCACTGGCCGTTGCACTCAACCTAGCAAGCACTCGGATCAGATTGACCCCGCCGGTTTCGACGGGGTTTCGCGCGCACTCCGTTTCCGGCCCAAGGAGATGGACATGCAAACCACACGCACCACCCTCGGCGGCCTCTGGCTGCCTCTTGTCACGCCATTCCGCGACAATGCGCTCGATGAGGCATCATTGCGCAGGCTTGTCGCGCATTTCGCCGCGTTGCCGGTCGACGGCCTCATCCTTGCCGCCACCACCGGCGAAGGATTGGCGCTGGATGAGGAGGAGAGCCGCCGTCTGGTCGCGGTCACGCGCGAGGTTCTTCTCTCCGTGCAAAGCGCGATCCCCGTCTATCTCGGGCTGTCGGGCTCGGACACAGCCAAGCTCGTCAAGGTTCTTGAGCGTACGGCATCATGGGATGTCACTGGCTACCTGATCGCCTGTCCCTATTACACGCGGCCGTCGCAGGCCGGATTGTTCAGCCATTTTTCGGCCCTGGCCGATGCCACCGTAAGGCCCATTATCATCTACAACATTCCGTATCGCACCGGCGTCAATCTCGGCAACGAGACGATGCTGCGGCTGGCCGAGCGCAGCAACATCGTGGGCGTCAAGGACTGTTCGGCCGATGCTCAGCAATCCTTCGATCTTCTGCGCCACAAGCCCGCACATTTCTCGGTGCTGACCGGTGAGGACGGCTTGTTCTACAATGCTTTGGTCCATGGCGCGGAAGGCGGCATTACCGCTTCGGCGCACGTCCGCACCGCGGATTTCGCGGCTGTGCGCAACAGATTGCTCGCCGGCGACCAGACTGCCGCGCTGGCGCAATGGCGGCGCCTTGCCGACCTGCCGCGCCTTTTGTTTGCCGAACCCAGTCCCGCTCCGCTGAAGTATTGGCTCTGGCGCTCCGGCCTCATCGACAGCCCTGAAATGCGCCTGCCGATGATGCCTGTGTCGCCAGAGCTGGCGTCGCGGCTCGACCGGGCAATGAAAGACGCGGCCGGAATGGCGTCTGCAGGGTGACGGAGTAGGGGGCGGCCAGGCGCACTCGCGTCCCCTTCTCCCCTTGTGGGAGAAGGTGGCCTCGCCTCCGGCGGCTTTGCCGCCGTGCAGGCGAGGTCGGATGAGGGGTGTTGGAAGAAGCACGGCAGAACGGAATATGCAGCAGTCCGGCAACTAATTGGCAAGGCAGCACTCCGTCCAGCACCCCTCATCCGACCTCGCCCGCGGCGGCTTTGCCGCCGGAGCTCGGCCACCTTCTCCCGCAAGGGGAGAAGGGATGGAGCCCCCCTCAATCCAGCAGTGCATGCAGCGTCTCGATGCGGTCGGCTTCGGCCGTCGGCTTGTCCCAGCGCAGACGGGAGATGCGGGGGAAGCGCATGGCGACGCCGGATTTGTGGCGGGTCGAGCGGTTGAGGCCTTCGAAGGCGACTTCCAGCACCAGGCCGGCGGTGCGGTCGGCGCGCACCGAGCGCACCGGGCCGAAACGCTCGATGGTGTTGTCGCGCACATATTTGTCGATCTGCTTGAGCTCCTCGTCGGTGAAGCCGAAATAGGCCTTGCCGACCGGCACCAGCTCTTCCGCCCCTTCCGGGCCCGACCACACGCCGAAGGTGTAGTCGGAATAGAAGGAGGAGCGCTTGCCGTGGCCGCGCTGAGCATACATCAGCACCGCGTCCACCGTGTGCGGGTCGCGTTTCCACTTGAACCACGGGCCCTTCGGACGGCCGGCGACGTAAGGCGAATCCCAGCGTTTCAGCATGACGCCTTCGATGATCGGATGCGGCGGGTTGCTGCGGCTCGCTTCGAGATCCGCCCAGCTTTCGAATTCCACGAAGGGCGACAGGTCGAAGCGGGCAGGGTCGAGCATCTTGATGAAGGCTTCCAGCCGGGCGCGCCGTTCGCCGAAGGGCAGGCCGCGCAAATCCTCGTCGCCGAGCTGCAACAGGTCGTAGCAGCGCATGAAGGCGGGATACTGCGTCTGGATCTTCGGTGACACGCTCTTGCGGTTCAGCCGCTGCTGCAGGTCGGAGAAGCTGCCGGTGGCGCTAGGCGAGCCGACCAGCAGCTCGCCGTCCAGCACCGCGTCGAAGTCGATCGCGTCGGTGAGGTCCGGGAAGGCGCCGGCGACATCCTCGCCGGTGCGCGAATAGAGCCGGCGCACGCCGCCTTCGGATGCCGCCTGCACGCGGATGCCGTCCCACTTCCATTCGGCGGCGTAGTCGGCAGGCTCCAGCTTCTCGAAATCCCTGTCCTCGACCGGATGCGCCAGCATGACGGGCCGAAACAGCGCCCTGGCGGCGCGTTCCGGCTTGGCTGCCTTGCCTTCCAGCCAGGCGAACAGTTCTGTGTAGGGCGGCGTCAGCCCGTGCCACAGCTCCTCGATCTCGCTGACGTCGACCGGCCCGAGATCGGCCACCGCCTGCTTGGCGAGCCTGGCCGAGACGCCGATGCGCAGGCCGCCGGTGACCAGCTTGATGATGGCGAAGCGCGCCGAGATGCCGGCGCTGTCGAGCAGCCGCGCCAGCACCTGTCGGGCGTCGGAGCGGCTGGCCGCCTGCAGCCTCGCCACCACCTCGCCGAGCGTCGGCACATGGTTGGCGCGCGCGCCCGGGTCGGCCGGCCACACCAGCGAGACGGTCTCGGCGAGGTCGCCGACATAGTCGTAGGAATAGCCGAACAGCACCGGGTCCATGCGCTCGGTCACCAGCGCGCGCAGCATGGCCGGTTTCACCGCCGCGATGGAAAGATCCCCCGTGATCGCCGCCAGCGCATAGCCGCGGTCGGGGTCCTCGACGCTGCGGAAATAGTCGGTCAGCAGTTTCAGCTTGCCGTTGCGCGAAGGCGTCAGCACCAGCCGGTCGAGCAGTTCGGCGAAGCGGTTCATTGCCCTTCGTCCTCGTAGCCGATCAGATGCAGCGGCCTGGCCGTCAGCCCTTCCAGTTCGCACCAGCGTACCAGCGCTTCCTCGCGGCCATGCGTGACCCAGACCTCGCTCGCGCCGGTTTCCCGGATCGTCACGCCCAGCTCGTACCAGTCGCCATGGTCAGAAATGATCAGCGGCAGCTCGACGCCGCCCTGCTTGGCGCGTTGGCGGATGCGCATCCAGCCCGAGGCGAAGCAAGAGACCGGGTCGGGGAAGCGCCGCGCCCAGCGGTCGGCAAAGGTCGACGGCGGCCCGATGACGACGGCGCCGGCAAAATCGGTCCTGCTGCCGCTCTCCACCGTGGCTGGCTCCAGCTGGCCGAGATCGATGCCCTGGCTCTGGTAGTAGTCGGAGATCTTCGCCATGGCGCCATGGATGTAGATCGGCCTGTCGTAGCCGGCGTCGCGCAGCAGCCGCATCACGCGCTGCGCCTTGCCCAGCGCATAGGCGCCGACCAGATGCGAGCGCTCGGGAAACTGCTCGACCGAGCGCAGCAGCTTGCCGATCTCGTCCTCGGCGGGCGGGTGCCGGAACACCGGCAGCGCGAAGGTCGCCTCGGTGATGAAGACATCGCACGGCACCACCTCGAAGGCGGCGCAGGTCGGGTCGGGCTGGCGCTTGTAGTCGCCGGAGGCGACGATGGTGAGGCCGTTGTGCTTGACCGCGATCTGCGCCGAGCCCAGCACATGCCCGGCCGGGTGGAAGGAGACGGTCACGCCGTTCAGGCTGATCGTCTCGCCGAGCCGGGCGGCTTGGCGGGAAACGGCGAAATCCGCGCCGTAGCGCAGCGCCATGATGTCGAGCGTCTCGCGCGTCGCCAGCACCGAGCGGTGACCGGAGCGGGCATGGTCGGAATGGCCATGCGTGATCAGCGCCCGGTCGACCGGGCTGACCGGATCGATGAAGAAGTCGCCAGGCGGGCAGTAGAGGCCCTGGGGCCGGGAACAGAGCAGGTCGCTTGGGCGCATGGTTCAAGGATAGGTCATCCCCCGCTGGATGAAAGATGCTCCTGACATCGCTCCTGCCAGATTTGTCAGGAGGCGAGCTTCTTCCTTCGCCCCGTTTACGGGGGTCCGAAGGACGGGCGAGACGCGTGGCTCGCCCCGGTGGGTGGCCCGAAGGGCCGGATGAGGGGCAGCACGAACCGGCAGCAGCTGGCTCCGCCCCTCTCCGCCCTGCCGGGCATCTCTCCCCGTGAACGGGGCGAGAAAGGCAGCTTCGACGCGGCGCCTATCTCCCCCCTTGCGGGGGAGAAAGGATTTTCACGATCTTAGCGAGCACGCCCGCAGGGCGGCGCAATCTAAGTCGTAGAAAATCCAAGAGAGGGGATTTGCAGCTGAGAGGGTCGGCTTTCCCCGAATGGCAGGCCGCGCCAGGGAATATGTCGCCCGGCCCTCGGCTATGGCCTCGGGCGTTCGAGCCTTTTTGAAAGGTCCACCGGACCTTTCAATTCGCCTGTGGCGAACCAGGCTCTCACCCCCTCTCTTGCGATTTCTAGCACTTAGACTGCGCCGCCCTGAAGGGCGTGCTCGCTAAGATGCTGAAATCGCCCGGCCTTCGGCTATGGCCTCAGGCGTTCGTGCCTTTTGAAAGGTCCACTGGACCTTTCAATTCGCCTGCGGCGAACCAGGCACTCACCCCCCGCAAAGGGGGAGATAGAGGCGCCGGGACTCGATCTTCTTCTCCCGCAAGCGAAGAAGGAAGAGGACTTGCACAGACCACCACTCTCCAGTTAAGCGACGCGCCGGAGATCACCTTCATGAAACCGCTACCCGCTTCGTCGGGCGACCTGCTTGCCGACCGCCGCGCCGACTACGCGGAGGCGCTGTTCGCCTCGCAGGACTATGCCGATGCCGCCGAGCTGATGCTCGGCGCGGTGGAGCTGGCGCCCGGCTGGGCGCTCGGCTGGTTCCGGCTCGGCGAAATGCAGGAGGCCGCCGGCGATCTCGATGCGGCGGCACTTGCCTGGACGATGGCGCTGAAGCTCGACCCTGCCGACCGGCCGGGCTCGGCGCTGAAGCTGGCGCTGATCGGCAAGGCGCCGCCGGTGGCCGCCCCGCCGAGCGCCTTCGTCGAGGCGCTGTTCGACCAGTATGCGCCGAACTTCGACACCGCGCTGGTCGAGAAGCTCGGCTATCGCGTGCCGTTATATCTCGACGAAGCGATCCGGGCAGCGGGCGAGCCTTCGTCAGGCCGCGGGCAGGGCACGGGCTCCGCTCCCCAGCCGGATCCGGACGCCGAGCGGGCGAAACCCTCCGGTGGCAGCTCCGTCGCAGGCGAACGCCGCTTCCGCCTCGCGCTCGATCTCGGCTGCGGTACCGGCCTGATGGGCGAGAGGCTGCGCCCGATCGTCGAACGCCTGGAAGGCTTCGACATCTCCGCCGCGATGCTGCGCAAGGCCGAACGCAAGGGCGTCTACGATCATCTCGGCAAGGCCGACCTGCAGCAGTTCGCCTATGCCGGCCCCGCACCCGATCTCGTCACCGCGGCCGATGTCTTCATGTATGTCGGCGCGCTGGAAACCATCGTCGCCACCGTCGCCGGTCTGCTCGCGGCAGATGGCCTGTTCGCCTTCTCGGTCGAGAAGCTCGATGCAGCCGAAGGCTTTGCCTTGCAGCCGTCGCGCCGCTACGCCCATTCCGAGCCCTACGTGCGGGCCGTGCTCGCCGCCAGCGGTTTTGCCGTGCTCTCGCTCGAAGAGCGCGTCATCCGCCAGGACCGCCGCGAACCGGTCGCCGGGCTGATCGTGGTGGCGGGGAAGTAGGCGAGGCGCTTCTATCTCCCCCCTTGCGGGAGACACAGAGGCGTGCTTCGCCTTTGTAGGCGGGAAGTAGTGTGGACGCTTCGGCCTACTTCTTGGCGTCGAGCCGCTTCAGGGCGCTGCGGGCGAGGAAGCCGGCGGAAGCGAAGATGATGACGAAGGTCAGCACGAAGATCAGCGCGGCCAGCAGGGCGGTGGTCAGCATCGGCGAAGCGTTGCCGACGGTCAGCTCGCGAATGACGTCCTTCAGCGCATCGTGTTCGCCGGCGATGTTCAGCAGCATCGCGGACAGGGCCTGAAGTGCGGCCGTCACCACCACCGCGGCGACGGCGCCCAGTAGGGCGAGGCTGAGCCGTTCCGACGACAGCGGCGCACGCCTTGTGTCGGTCGCGAACTTCTGCATGACGAAGGCGAGGCTCGCCATGATGACGATGATGCCCATCGCCGCCGGCGTCTCGAACTGCAGGATGGATGTCAGCACGGCAACGACGATCTGGCAGAATATGATCATCAGCCCGAACAGCAGCGCATATTTCAGCATGCTTCGTGGCGTGGCGGTGTCGCTGGAAATGGTCATGGTCGTCCCTCGAAAATCCGGTGCTGAAAAATCTGAAATCCCCCGACCGGCTCCTAGCGGATGCAACGCAATGCCACAAGCGGGGGGCAGGGGGGCGGCGGAAGGGTGCGGCTGGATCTCGCCTGGCGGGCGGTGCTGCCATCTCCCCTTGGAGTTAACTCCCATGCCGGTCGGGGCGTCTTGAAGCCGAATCTGGATCGCCGTGCCTTCGTCTGCGTTCCGGAATGGATCCCCGACACTCTCCGGTCGCTTTGCTCCCTGCGAGGTCGAGGATGACGGAGTTCCCTTTTCGCTCCGCCAATCCTGGAGCGTTTTCACAGAAACGCTCTTTGTTTCGAAGCAATTCCGAACGGAAAACTGCTACACACTTTTCCTGCAATTGCTCTTGCGTGGATCCAACGGCGACAATTGGCGCTGGCAGCAAATGAAATCCGTCATCCTCGACCTCGAAGGGAGCGAAGCGACCGGAGAGTGTCGGGGATCCATTCCGGAACGCAGACGAAGGCGCAGCGATCCGGGCCGGCTTCACGTCGCGGCGTAGCAAATGCAATTGCCCTACCCGCAAAGGGGAGATAGCTAGCGCCTCGCCCTGCTATGGCACCTCACCGCATCGCCGCCGCCACGGTCAGCGTGCCGCCGGAGGCGTCCAGCACGGCCTGCGTTCCGACCGGCACGGCGACGGGGTTGTCGCCATGGCCGAAGGGCAGGCCGCCGAGGATGGGCACGGCAAGGTGGGCGAGACGTTCGCGCAGCAGCTCCACCACCGTCACCCCTTTGGAACTGGCAAAGCCGGTGAACTGGCCGACCGCGACACCGGCGACGCCGGCGAGCGCGCCGGATTTCAGCAGCCGGGTCAGGTTGCGGTCGACATGCCCCAGCCCCTTTTCGACGTCCTCGATGAGCAGGATGGCGCCCTGCAGGCCGGGCAAGGTCCAGCCCGCCGCCGTGGCGATCATGTCGAGGTTGCCGCCGAGCAGGATGCCTTCGGCGCGGCCGCCGGTGGTCAGGGTCGATGTCGGCTCGTGCGGCTCGCAACGGATGGTGACCGCCTCCGTCGTCAGCAGCGCGCGCAGGAAGGACTGTTCGGCGCGCTCGCCAAACTGCGCGGCGCTCCAGCAGGCGCCATGAATGCCGGGAACGCCGGCGCCGCCCCACATGGCCAGATGCAGGATGGTGATCTCGCTGAACCCGATCAGCGGCTTGGGGTCGGCGCGCAGGGCGGCGAGGTCGAGTCCGTCGGCGATGCGGTAGGCGCCCTTGCCGCCGCGCGTCGCGATGATCGCCCGCACCGTACTGTCGCGCAGCGCCTCGTTGAGATCGCCGAGCCGGTCCTCGTCGCGCCCGGCGAGATAACCGTACCGGTCGAAGACGTGCCGGCCGAGCTCGACCCGCAGGCCACTGCGCTCGAGCACGGCCACCGCCTGTTCGACAGCCTGCTCGTCCGGCGTGCTCGCCGGCGAAACGAGACGCACCGCATCGCCGGGGCGAAGCACGCGGGGATGAAGCGGGGCAGATTTCGAATCCAGGACGGCCTCGCAGTTCTCAACCATTGCCGCACAGGCGTACCTCGCCGACACCCCGGCGGCAATTTTTCTCTGCTGCGATTTTGGGCACTGAGCCGAAGCCCCTAAGCGATCTTCCTTTGCGACGGGCGCGGCGCCACTTATCTCCCCCCTTGCGGGGGAGAAAGGATTTTCACGATCTTAGACGAGCACGCCCGCAGGGCGGCGCAGGCTAAGTCGTAGAAAATCCAAGAGAGGGGATCTTCAGCTGGGGGCTTTGCAAATGAGCTTCTCTTCCCTCGAAGCAGATTGTCAGCGTAGTGCCGGCATATCCCCTCTCTTGCGATTTCTAGCACTTAGCCTGCGCCGCCCTGAAGGGCGTGCTCGTCTAAGATGCTGAAATCGCTTTCTCCCCCGCAAGGGGGGAGATAGAGGCGCCGCGCTTGCCCGCTATGCTGGCACCCGACACGTCTCGGTGCGATCCCCTTTTGTTCCATATTTCGCTTGGCCTTCGCCCGCTCCCGCGCTAGGTCTTGCCGGTGACCGCCGAACCGCGCCTTGTTGCCGACGACAGCCTGCTGCCCGAACCCTTCACCCGGTGGTTCGCGGCCAAGGGCTGGGCGCCGCGCGCGCATCAGCTGGAGCTGCTTGGCCAGGCCCGCGCCGGCCGCTCCATGCTTCTGATCGCGCCGACCGGCGCCGGCAAGACGCTGGCCGGCTTCCTGCCCTCGCTGACGGAACTCGCTACCCGCCCCAGGCGCCGGCCGGGCGAGCGGCCGCGCGGCGTGCACACGCTCTACATCTCGCCGCTCAAGGCGCTGGCCGTCGACATCGAGCGCAACCTCGGCAAGCCGGTCGAGGAGATCGGCCTGCCCATTTCCATCGAGACCCGCACCGGCGACACCCCCGCCCACAAGCGCCAGCGCCAGAAGCTGGCGCCGCCCGACATCCTGCTCACCACGCCCGAACAGCTGGCCCTGCTGATCGCCTCCAACGGCGCCGACCGCTTCTTCGAAGACCTGCGCTACATCGTGCTCGACGAGCTGCATTCGCTGGTCACCTCCAAGCGCGGCCACCTCTTGGCGCTCGGGCTGGCGCGCCTGCGCGCCTTCGTGCCGGACCTCACCGCGATCGGCCTCTCCGCCACCGTCGCCGAGCCCGACGAGCTGCGCCGCTGGCTGGTGCCGCAGGTGCCTTTACCCTCGCCCGCAAGGGGCGTCACAGGGCTGGCTCGCCCCGGCAGCTCGGCGAGCGCCCTGGGCGAAGCGAAAAGCCGGGGCATCGAAGCGCCTCCGACGTCAACCTGTATCCCGGCCCGCACCACGCGACCCCCCATGGCCGGCCTCATCACCGTTGCCGGCGGCGCCAAGCCCGATATCTCCATCCTCGATTCCCGCGAGCGCGTGCCGTGGTCCGGCCATTCGGCGCGCTATGCCATCCCCGAGATCTACGAGGCGATCCGACAGCACAAAATGACGCTGCTGTTCGTCAACACGCGCAGCCAGGCCGAGCTTCTGTTCCAGGAACTGTGGCGCGCCAATGAGGATGCGCTGCCGATCGCCCTGCATCACGGTTCGCTCGAAGTCGGCCAGCGCCGCCGCGTCGAGCAGGCCATGGCCGACAACGCGCTCAGCGCCATAGTCGCCACCTCGACGCTTGACCTCGGCATCGACTGGGGCGATGTCGACCTCGTCGTGCATGTCGGCGCGCCGAAGGGGGCGAGCCGCCTTGCCCAGCGCATCGGCCGCGCCAACCACCGCATGGACGAGCCCTCCAAGGCGATCCTCATCCCGGCCAACCGCTTCGAGGTGCTGGAATGCCGCGCCGCCCTCGACGCCAACTATCTCGGCGCGCAGGACACGCCGCCGCTGCTCGCCGGCACGCTGGACGTGCTGGCGCAGCACGTGCTGGGCTCGGCCTGCGCAGCCCCCTTCGACGCCGACCGGCTCTATGCCGAGATCCGCTCCGCCGCACCCTATGCCGAGCTGGAGCGCGAAACCTTCGACCGCGTCGTCGATTTCGTCGCCACCGGCGGCTATGCGCTGCGCAGTTACGAACGCTACGCCCGCATCCGCCGCACGAAGGAAGGGCTGTGGCGCGTCACCCATCCGCGCATTGCCCAACAATACCGCCTCAATGTCGGCACCATCGTCGAGATGCCGGAGCTCAATGTGCGCTATGTGCGCCAGGGCCGCGGCATGGCCGGGCGCGGCGGCCCGGTGCTCGGCAAGATCGAGGAGTATTTCGCCGAGACTTTGCGGCCCGGCGACAACTTTCTGTTTGCCGGCAAGATATTGCACTTCGAAGGCATCCGCGAAAGCGAGTGCATCGTGTCGGCCGGCACCGGCGCCAACATCATCGTGCCGAGCTATGCCGGCGGCAAGTTCCCGCTCTCCACCTATCTGGCCGAGCAGGTGCGCGCCATGCTGGCCGACCCGAAGCGCTGGCAGAACCTGCCCGAGCAGGTCGCCGAATGGCTCGCCATGCAGAAGCTGCGTTCGGTGCTGCCGAAGAAGGGCGACATGCTGGTCGAGACCTTTCCGAAGGGCAACCGCCACTACATGGTCTGCTACCCCTTCGAGGGCCGCCTCGCGCACCAGACGCTCGGCATGCTGCTCACCCGCCGGCTGGAGCGTGCCAATGCCCGCCCGCTCGGCTTCGTCGCCACCGACTATTCGCTGGCGGTCTGGGCGCTGGACGACATGGGTGCGCTGTTCAAGGCCAGGCAGCCTTCGCTTGCCGAGCTCTTCGACGAGGACATGCTGGGCGACGATCTCGACGCCTGGCTGAACGACAGCTGGATGCTGAAGCGCACATTCCGCAACTGCGCCGTCATCGCCGGCCTGATCGAGAAGCGTTTCCCCGGCCAGGAAAAGAGCGGCCGCCAGGTCACCGTCTCGGCCGACCTGATCTACGACGTGCTGCGCAGCCACGAGCCCGACCACATCCTGCTGCAGGCCACCCGCACCGATGCCGCCGCCGGCCTGCTCGATGTCAGCAGGCTTGGCCAGCTGCTCTCGCGCATCCGTGGTCGAATCGTGCATAAGGTGCTGGACCGCATTTCGCCGCTGGCCGTGCCGGTGATGCTGGAGATCGGCAAGGAGCCGGTGAATGGCGGCGCCAATGAATCGCTGCTGATGGAAGCGGCCGATCTGGTCGAAGAGGCAATGGGACCCCGATGAATTTTTCGGCGGCAAGAGCAGCAACCGCCATCGGCGCCGAGACGGTGACCGTCGCCGGCGAGCGCGCGCTGTGCGATCCGCGCGGCACGCTGTTCTTCCCGGACCTTTCGCTGCTCGCCGTCTCCGACCTGCATCTCGAAAAAGGCTCGTCCTTCGCCCGCCGCGGCGCGCTGATCCCGCCTTACGACACGATTGCTACGCTCGCCCGCCTCGAAGCGGTGATCGCCGACTATCAGCCCAGGATCGTCGTCAGCCTCGGCGACTCCTTCCATGACGGCAAGGGCGCCGAGCGCCTGCATCCCGATTTCCGCCAGCGGCTCGAAGCGCTGATGGCCGGCCGCGACTGGTTCTGGATCGCCGGCAACCATGACCCGGAAGCCCCGGCCGACTTGCCCGGCGAAACCGTGCTGGAGCTCGCCGTCGGCTCCGTGCTGTTCCGTCACGAACCATCGAAGCAGCGCGTCGAAGGCGAGATCGCCGGCCACCTCCACCCCTGCGCCCGCATCGTCCAGCGCGGCCGCTCGGTGCGCCGCCGCTGCTTCGCCGGCGACGGCACCCGCCTCATCATGCCCGCCTTCGGTGCCTACACCGGCTCGCTGAATGTGCTCGACCGCGCCTATCAGGGGCTGTTCAGGCGGGAAACGCTGATGGCTTACATGCTGGGAGCGGAGCGGGTGTTTGCGATCTCGGGGGCGATGCTTAGGCCGGGGTGAGGAATTGATGCGCGTTCGAGAATATGGATTTCGATCACCTAGAACTGCGTGGCGCGGTAGCTTTCCGCCCTCATCTTAGCAATTCGGATAACCTTTCGCCGCCTCTGGAAGCGGATCCCATTCAGCAACAGCCCAGACTAACACCTTGATTGTGGTTGTTAGACATCGCTGAAGACTCATCTCTAAGCCGGCCTACAATACTAGATGAACTTGGTGCCTTTGAGCTTCGTCATGTTGTCCTTTCTCACCGAACGCAGCTGAGGAACTTCATGACGAGCCGATAGGCCGGTTCGTAGGCAGCGAAAGCCTGCTCATGGGGCTGAAGCTCGCCGTGCAGCAGCGTGTTTCTCAGTCCGTAGATCACCTCAATCAGGGCCTCGAAGAGCTGCTGGTCGGTGCAGCGGAATTCCACATCGGCAGCTACGATATGGTTGTCGCGTCCTGCGAAGAGGTCCGTCATTGGTCGCGGGTCACAGCGCCGGTAGAGATCGAGCAAGGTGGCTCGTTGTGCCCCGGACAGCCACCCAAATTGCTCGTGCCCCTGCAAGCCGCCAACGTCGAAGCTTTCCTGTAAGATCTCAGCACGGACATTGGTGGCGTTGGCATCTGAGCGGACCGTGCTCTTCCACTGCCCATTAGTCTTCTCGACTGTATACCGCAGTCCGTAAGACGGCATCGTCTGTGGCAGATTGGCCCCACGACCGAGGCACACGGAGCGGAACGAGATGCGCTCGACGACCTCATCCCGCATCACCTCGATGTGGAAGTCATCGAGGCACACATGGAGATCGCGGATGAGTAGCTTGAACTTCTGTGCGGGTTCCGGGTCTGCGACAAGGTCACCGTTCCCATCCCGCTGCGCCGCACGCAGCAGAGGCATGATGGCGTTCCTCACCGGGTTCGGGTTCTGCTTCACATAGCGCAGCCCATCGATATCCTTGCGAGCACCGGAGGCGTAGCGATACCAAGCATTAAAGGCAGCCCAAGCCTTGATAAAGGGGCCGATGTAGTCAATCTCGGCACGGTTCATCCAATCTTGCGCATGGGGAGGCATCGGCATCAGGTGGCCTCCTCTGCTTGGATGAGGTAGGCTATTGCGGCGGCCTCGTTGTCTTCGATCGCGATTTCAACCGCATGCCTGGCTGCGGCTAGAAGAGCAGAGGCACGGGCCTTCGTTTGGACTATCTCCTGACTAAGGTGCTCGAAGGCCAACTGGTCGGCTGTGGGGATGACAGGGATAAAGAACTTCTCGACGTCCTTCGGATTTAGGTGAAGTTGCCCTGTTGCACCTGTGATGTATCGGTCTATCTGCATCTGGCCGAAAGCAGACCGGAGGTAGGTGGCAAGGTAATATGGATTAAGCGTTGACTGCCTCACCACTGTAACCTCGCTGACTGTGCCGAATTTGCCAGCCTTGTCGAACACCTGCACTTTGCCGATTGAGCCGAAGCCAATCGAGGAGATCAGGATGTCACCCTTGTGCAAGTAGAATATCGGCTCAGTTGACGCCGCTCTCAGGAAGCGTTCGTCATCGTCGATGTCTGAAAGGTCGCCGGATCTTATGATCGGGACTTCACCGTCATCAACGTACGGGACCGTGCGGCCCTTCAACACTACCCCACCAAGGCGGAAGAGTTCGAAACGGGCTGCGTGCAAACGGAACAGTTCGACAAACTTTGGCCTGTGAAACTGAGCGTCAAGGCGTCCTTCTGTGGCATAATTCGACAGCGTGGCTGTATAGGTCAGCGGATCCGGTGGGGTCCAGCCGGCAAGGTCTAGAGCGGCCAGCAGTGTGTTTGATGCCGTTAAGACCGCATTCTCGACCTCTCGCCGGATCGCCTTGGATTTTTGAATGGTCGCTCGCAAAGACTGCGCAAACTGAGGTGATACGAGAGGGGCCTGAATATTTTGAAACTCGACGAGCTTGATCTCGGGCCGAGTGGCTTTGATCCCCCGTCGGCGGAGCTGTGTCTGGCCATATCGACAATTCAGGAAGGTTGAGAGCACATAGGGGTCGTGACCAGCAGCGATCCGCAGAATGCCCACATGCGCGATCGTATTCGCTTCACCGAGCTGCTCGTCGACTACCGCACTCTTGCCAAAATACAAACCGGTCTTCGTGACAAGCACGTCGCCACTGCGAATTTTGCTCCTTGCAAGCGACTGATGATGAGCCTCCGAGATGTGTCGGACGCTGCCGATGTCGATCCAACCTTCCTTGACGTTCTCACTCAGTATGAATGGGACGCCGTGATCTTGATAGTCGGCAACCCCGTGGTCTCCGTCCGTTATCAGCGTGCATAACTCGCCCAAAGTGGCGAGGGGGAGGGGGCCTGACTGTAGCCTTAGCTGGTCGGAGACGTATGCTCGGCCATAATACTCTGCCCCGATGGTGAGCAGGTTTTCCAACTCGCTGAACGGAAGGACTGTGACCTCCAGCCCCTTCAACAGGCCATTTATGCGGCCTTGGTCGAAGGGGCGACCCGAAAAAAACTGAGTCCCTCCTTGTGGGCGAACGCCTCGAAGGCTTCGGCTATACCCTCCTTACCGGGGACTACCGTCTTGTTCGGGGCCACCGCGTCGTGCCGGAACAGGTCATGCTGAACGATGAAGTGCCCGTGCATGTCACGTGCCAAGTTGCCGTCATTGTCGCGCCGATAGACCTTGTGGCCTGAGTTGTCGACGCTCTCCACCTGCTGGGTCGCGAAGAAGATTTCGTAGTCGTCTTGCTTCTTGCACAATGGTCCAGCGCTGGCGTCGTCGTTCCATTTTTGCACGAATAGGACACTGGTCTTGGTGCCGGTGTGCGGCTTGAAGGTGTTAGGATGCAGCCCCACCACAGCCAGCACGCGGCAACGCTCCATTATGAACTCGCGTAGCCGCTGGTCGGACGAGTTGTTGAACCGCCCCTGCGGCAGCACTACCGCCATACGCCCACCGGGTTTCAGGAAGTCGAGGTTGCGCTCGACAAACAGGAGGTCGCGATCCACCGCCTTGTCAAGTTTACCGTCCCTCTTATGGGCCAATTCATAGGGTGCCAGCATGTCGGACTGCTTGATCTCCCCCGCGAAGGGCGGGTTGGCCATCAGTAGGTCGAAACGGAACTGGCGATAATCCTGTTGCCGGGGCGTGGCGCGCATCTTCCTCAGACGCTGCCACCCTGCGGCGTACGTCGACTGCCAGTCATCCTGCTTCGCCGTCTCGTCCCACTTGGTCCAGTCAAGCGTGTTGAGGTGCAACACGTTGGTCTCGCCATCGCCGGCAATCAGGTTTAGGCAGCGAGAGACGCGTACGCTCTTCTCGTCAAAGTCGATGGCGAAGACATTGTCACGCACATAGTCAACGCAGCGGTGCGGCTTCTCTTCCATTGTGAAGAGGTGGCTTTCTTCCTTGCCCATGTCGGCGATGATCTGTCGCCAGACATGGAACATAGCGTGCACGGTGAAGCCTGCCGATCCACAGGCCGTGTCGATGACGGTCTCGCCCTCTGCGGGATTCATCATCTTTACGCACATGTCGATGACCCAACGCGGCGTGAAGTATTGCCCCTTTTCGCCCTTCGACGACTTTGACACGAGATATTCGAAGGCGTCGTCGATGACGTCGAGGTTGGAGTTGAACAGCTTCCATTCTTCCAAAGAACCAACGCACACCTGAAGGTGATCTGGTGAGAGCCGGATGCGCTCATCGGCGAGGAACACACCAGGCCATTTGCGCTTGGCCTCGTCAAACAGGTTCTGAACCGCAGTCTTTAGCTGGGAGGCGGTGTTCTGGTTGCGGAATCTGAGTGCGCTACCCCGTCGGTAGGAGGTCATCTCGTCGTAGAGCTTCGTGAAGATCAGCTTGAAGACCTCCTCGAACACATCCACGCCCGCGTTGGCGAGCACCTCGTCCTCCATATCGGCAATGAGGTCGCGCAGCGACTTGGCAGATTTCCCCTCACGGACACGCTCGTCCTCCAACTCAATCAGCTTCTGAATGGTCCAAGGCTGATCGACAACCTGCTCGATGGTCTGATCCGCGCGCGGCAGATCATGGATCGGCATGAAGTAATTGGGGTTCTTGCGGTGCCAGACCTCTGCGAGCGTGCCATTGCTCCACAGGGCCAGCGGCGCGCCCGTGGCGTGGGCATAAGAACGGAGCTGCTCTTTGCCGTCCTTGTATTTAGCCTGCTTCACCTCGATGATGATGTATGGAACGGTGGGGCGGTCTGCATCAAACACCACGATATCGGCGCGTTTGGAGCTGTCGCGTCCGAAAGTGATCGGATACTCAACCTGAATGCGCGATGGTGCATAGCCTAGATTGTCGATGAGACGAGCCAGCCAAAGTTGGCGAGCGCGCTCCTCGGGCTTGAGTTGAACCTCCTTCCCTCTGATCAAGCAGGTGGCATAGGGCACGAATTTGCCCCGCACATCGCGCTCGACCGTTCGACCGTCCAGCGCGCGATGTTCTTCTTGCGAGAACAGGACAAACTCGTCAGCCGTCTCGATATTCTTGATTCCCGCCATGCTTCATACCTTCCCCACGCCCCACTCACACTCGGCGCGCATCGCAATGCTATTCGCTTCATAGCGACGAAGCCGAGCTGGGGATAGGGCTGAGGTGGCACTGATCCACCGCCTCTTCGAGGCGAACTATTGAGCGGTGCATGACGGACAGATCTATATTTCTCGGTTGATACAGAACAATAGCTCTTCGTTCAGCCGGCGCAGGCAGCTTTCGAGCCCAACACTGTCGTCGTATCAACATCTTCATCCAACTCAGTAGGTGTCTTTCCACCTCTGCAACCGCTGTAGACATGCGCGGCGGTTTCTGCGCCATAGCCAGGAGCATGGCACTGCCACGTTTCGTCGAAAGCCCCACTCACCTCTCCAGCCACCCCGCCAGTTTCTCCAGCGTCTGCAGCCCATATTCCACCGCGCCGAAGCCGATGACGATCTGGCGCCGTTCGCGGCTGGGGTGGAGTTGGCGCAGCGTCAGGATCGTCTTGCCGTCGCCCTGCTCGTCGAAGGTCACCGTGACGCGGAAGCGGTCGGGGTCGTTTGGGTCGGCCGAGCCGTGGTCCATCACGATGCGCTCGTTCGGCACGATCTCCAGGAAGCGCATCAAATTGGGGAAGCGCTGCTCCTTGCCCTCGAACGTGCCCACCATGTCGAAGCGCCAGATGCCGCCTTCGCTTATATCGGCCTCATGGCTCTCGATGCTGAGGCCGGTCGGGCCGAACCATGCGGCCAGCGCCTCGGGCTTCGTCCAGGCGGCAAACACCTTTGCGCGCGGATGGTTCAGCACCTTCACCAGCACGATCTCGCGATCGAGCGACCAGCTCTGCAGCGGGCGAACCTCGTCTTTCATCATTCCTCCCCGTCCAGATAGACATCCAGCCGCTCCAGCCGCATCGCCCAGCTGCGGCGCTCCGTTTCCATCCAGTTGGCGGCCTCGTCGAAGCGCGCCTGCACCAGCCGGCACCAGCGGCTGCGCCCGCGCTTCTCGGATGTGATGAGCCCGCATTCCTCCAGCACCTTCAGATGCTGGGCGAAGGAAGGCAGCGCCATGTCGAACGGCTCGGCCAGCACACTCACCGGCACCTCGCCCTCGGCCAACCGCGACACCACCGCGCGCCGCGTCGGGTCGCTGAGCGCGTGGAAGGCAAGGTCGAGCGGGGTCGAATGATAGGGCATGGGATTCCTTATGCCGGGCGGCGAGCGCGGTCAATGAAAGAAAGGCACTTGCCTTAGCTTTTGAGTCAACATAAAGGTACATGCCTTACTATTGAGTTGGCGATGGGCAGCATGGCATTACCAACAGTCATCCTGATGACTGTTGGAGCGCGCGCCAATTGATTGTGTTTTCGGGCGCCGCGCCCGTTGGCGCGTAAGCCAAGCGGCCCGGATGGGCCGCGCCGGCGTTTGAGGCGTTCTGGATGTGTGAACATCCAGAACCTAACCAAAAAAGGAGTCTTCTATGGCAGTACGTGTCGACCTCAACATCTCGCTCGATGGTTTCGCGACAACGACGGACCAGACGCCCGAACAGCCGATGGGGGCGGACTGGATGCGCCTCGTCGGTGCCTACATCGAGACGAAGACGATGCGCGAGCGCGTGTTCCACGACACCAGCGGCGAGGGCACGACCGGCGTCGACGACAGCTACGCCAGGGCCTATTTCGACAACATCGGCGCTGAGATCATGGGCGCCGGCATGTTCGGCCTGCACAACTTCCCCAACGATCCGGACTGGAAGGGCTGGTGGGGCGACGAGCCGCCGTTCCGCTGCCCGGTCTTCGTGCTGACCCACCGCAAGAGGCCCTCGATCGAGATGGCCGGCGGCACCACCTTCCACTTCATCGACACTACGCCGGCCGAGGCGCTGGGCAAGGCCGTTGCGGTAGCGGGCGGCAAGGATGTGCGCATCGGCGGTGGCCCCAGCACCGTGCAGCAATTCCTGAAAGCCGGCCTCGTCGACCGCCTCCACGTCGCCATCGTCCCCATCCTGCTCGGCCGCGGCATCCGCCTGTGGGACGACCTGCGCGGACTCGAAGCCGGCTACACAGTGGAGTCGGAAACGGCGGAGAGCGGCGTGATGCATTTGACGTTTGGGCGGTAGGTCTGGCCGGAGAGGGAGAGTCGGCGCCTACGCCTCTATCTCCCCCCTTGCGGGGGAGAAAGGATTTTCACGATCTTAGCGAGCATGCCCGCAGGGCAGCGCAGTCTAAGTCGTAGAAAATCCAAGAGAGGGGATCTTCAGCTGAGAGGCTTCCCCATCTATCGCGAAACGGAGATGACCTTCGAGAACAAGGTGTGTTGAGAAGCAACTTGTTTGCGTTGTGCCGGCAAATCCCCTCTCTTGCGATTTCTAGCACTTAGCCTGCGCCGCCCTGACGGGCGTGCTCGTCTAAGGTGCTGAAATCGCTTTCTCCCCCGCAAGGGGGGAGATAGAGGCGCCACGCTTCCCTCATAAAGACGTCCGCGCACTGTCCGTGATCAGCTTGACGCCGAGCGCACCGACCACCAGCCCGGCGCAGCGGTCGATCCAGGCTTTTGACCGCAGGTAGACGGCCCGTGGCCGGCGCGAGGAGAAGCCCAGCGCCACGATGGTGTACCACAGGGTTTCATTGACGAAGAGCAGTGGCGGCAGGGCGAACAGCATCCAGTGCGGCGTCGGCGAGGGCAGCAGCGCCGCGAACATCGAGGCGTAGAAGATTGCCGTCTTCGGGTTGGACAACTGCACGAACAGGCCGCGCAGCAGCGACTTCCACAACGTGCCCGTCCGTCCGTCCGTCGTTTCGGCAACCGTCAGCGGTTGCGGCGCGGCGCGCCAGATGTTGATGCCGAGCCAGATCAGATAGGCACCGCCGGCCAGCCTGAGCACAAGGTTCAGCCATTCGACCTGCAAAAGTATGGCGGTCAGCCCGGCCATGGCGATGCAGGCGAACAGGAAGCCGCCGAGCCCCATGCCGATCGCCGCCATCACGCCGTCGGCGCGCGAGCCGGAGATGGCGATGCGCGACACCACGACGAAGCTCGGGCCCGGGCTGATGGCGCCGAGCAGGAACACGCCGAGGATGGAGAAAAGGATTGCAAGCTCATGCACGGCACTTCCTCCTCTTCACCCCGCGCCGGGGCAGCTCACGGATAGTGGGGCCTCTCGCCGGCGTCCGCAATGGGACAGCGGGAGTGGTGGTTGTTCCATGGCCGGCAGCCGCGCCTGTTCCGCAACATTGACGATCGGCGAGATCGGTGGCACGGGCGCGCCTCTCCCCGGCAGGTCATGCCAGCCGATGCGAATTGAAAGCGGGACCAGCCTTCCTGCGTTCTGGAATGGATCCCCGACACTCGCCGTTCGCTTCGCTCTCCGCGAGGTCGAGGATGACGGACTTCATTTGCCGTTGTCGCTAATTGTCACGCCTGGATCCAAGCTGGAGCTTTCCCAGGAAAGTGTGTCGTGGTTTCCCGCTCAGAGGAAAGACCAGGGCGTTGGAGCGTTTCCGCCTTTGCGTGAAAACGGAAACGCTCTGATGGTTGGAGGAGGCGAAAAGGGAACTCGGTCATCCTCGACTTCGCAGGCGAGCGCAGGGAGCGGCGAGTGTCGGGGATCCATTCCGGAACATGGAAGGATGGCCACCGCCGAAGCACTGCCATAGCGATTGCCCTCAGGAGAGGGCCGGCAGGCAGCACCGACAGTCGGACCTACACCGCGCGAACCTCGGCCAGCCGCCTTTTCGAATAGTCGTCATCCCAGCAGACGGCGGCTTCCCAGGCGGCGGATGCCTGGGCGGCGATGTCGTGCGCGGCCCCTTTCAGCCCGGCGGCGTTGTGCGGCAGCACCAGATCGAGGTCGGGCACGTCGACATGCGACTCGTCCCAGTCGATCATCGCGACCCGTTCCGCGGTGATGCGGATGTTGCGCGGGTTGGGGTCGCCGTGGACGACCGCGGTCTGGCGCCCGGCGAGCCGCGCCCACGCAGCCCGGCAGCGCGCCACCCCTTCGGACGGCATGGCGGTCAGGTCGACCTTCGTGCCGGTGGTGGCGGAAAGCAGGTCGGTCGAGGAGCACCAGCCCGGGCGCTGCGGCCAGCCCGACGTCAGCCGATGCAGATGCCGCAACGCCTCGGCGACGCGGCGCCAGTCGGCCTCCGTCTCGGGTGGTCCACCCTCGACATAGCGCATCACCATAAGGCCGTCCGCGAACAGCTTGCCGTCCCGCGTCGGGATCGGCACCGGCACGCTCATGCCGTTGTGGTCGAGATGTTGCAGCAGCCCGGCCTCCCAGGCGAGATCGGCGTCGCTGTGCGAGCCCAGCCGGGCGACCGCCAGTGTACCGCCGACACGCACGCTCCACACATCGTTGGCCACGCCGCCGGAGAGCGCTTCGATGCGGGTCGCGCCCCACAGCTCCAACGTTTCCCATCCCACTGGCGATGTCCCCATTCCTTGCACGCGCCTTGAGTAGAGCAGGGGTGGTTGCCGGGCAACGTGCCCGGGCGAAACGCGGCTGCACCCGGCGATCTGGTCGGCGGTGCGGCGGCCGCTTCGCAACCCCATGCCCCTGCGATTGCGCTTTCAGCAGGTCCATGACGTCGACGGACCGGAAACTTGGCATTGACGCTGGACGCAAGGCGGCGAAAACTCAGCCGTGTCTCGTGGCAGATGGTGTCAGTTTCAGGAAGGGAGACCGGTACATGAACAAGGCCAGCGTGCGCAGCAGGTTGAGTGATCTGGCTTCGGCCGAACTGGACGGCGCCAGGGCCGCCTATGCCGAGCACCTTCAGGCGAGCAAGCCGCTCGAGGATGAGGCGACCGACGCCGACGATCAGGCCCAGGCCTGGACGCAGGCGGAGCTCGCGGAAGACCTCGAAAAGATGGTGCGCACCGCCGAAGCCAAGGTCGCGGCGCTGAACACGCTCGACTTCGGGCCGAAAGAGGTTGTCGAACCGGGCGCGATCGTGACCGTCGATGGCCGCCACTTCGTCATCGGCATCACCATGGATCACTTCACCTGCGACGGCGTCGAGCTGACCGGCCTGTCGCCGCGCGCGCCGTTCTATCTGGCGATCGACGGGCTGGAGAAATCCGACACCGCCGAGTTCGGTGGTCGCACCGTCAGGGTCGACGACATCCTCTGAGCCGCAACCAACGCGCATCGCGCCGGTCGGCTGGACCGGCGCAGCACCTCGCAGGCGCAGATGGTCTGCACGGGCGCATTTGCCGACCCGCCTAGGCGCCCATGCCGGCAAGCAATTCGTCGAGCTGCTCGAGCTGCTCCGGCAATCCGGCTGCCGAGCCCTGCAGCGCTTCCTCGAGCGCCTCCTTGGACGGATAGACCTCGTGGAAGGTCAGGAGCGTCCCGCCGCCCTGGTCCTCGAAGGTCACGGTCGTGATCGCGCCTTCTTCGCCTTCGTCGTTGGTCCACACGATGCGCTCGTTCGGCACCACCTCGAGATATTTGCCGTAGAAGGCCATGGTGTCCGAACCGCCGGTGCTGAATTCCAGCCGATACTTCCCGCCGGTGCGGACGTCCATGGCGCACGAAACCAGCGCAACGCCGGATACCGATCTTGGCATCCACCAGCGCTGGAACAGCTCCGGCCGGCTCCATGCCCGGTAAACCATGCCCGGCGGCGCATCGAATGTCCGCGTCACGACGAGTTCGCGATCTCCCCTGCGCTCGATCGACGTGGGGTTCGGCGCACCGCCTGCATTGCTAGCCTGCCGATCCATCGTTTTCCTCCTGTTTCATTTCGCTGATGATTGCGTCCAGTGCCTCGAAACGGGCCTCGAAGAGCTTGCGGTGCGCCTCGATCCACTCCGCCTCGGCCTCGAGGCCGCGTTTCCCGAGCGCGCAGGTCCTGACCCGTCCGACCTTGCGCGTCACGACGAGCCCCGCGCGCTCCAGAACCTGGACGTGCTTCTTCATGCCGGTCAGCGTCATCTGGAACCTGTCGGCGAGGCTGGTGATCGACGCGTCCGCCCGGCCAAGCTGATCGATGATTCCGCGGCGGGTGGCATCGGACAGCGCTGCAAACGAGCGATCGAGCGGGAGATCTAAATACTGAACCATGTAGTTCAGTATAGGGTCGACCCGCACGAAGCGCAAGCGTTCACAGCTTTCCCAGCCCGGTCATTCGATGGCCGCGGCAGCAGGATCGTCTGCCGCGGTGTGGACTTCCGGATGCCGGGGAGTTGCCGGTCCTCCAGCCATCCGCCTCAGCCCGCCCGGCAGTCGTAATGCAGGGCAGCGATGTCGGAATCGGGCAGCCGGCGCTGGCCGAGCAGCCGGAACGGCGCGGTCACGCCGGGTTCGAAGGTGGGCACGCCGCCGCCCAGCACGACATTGCCGACCAGAAGGTGGAACTCGTCGACCAGGCCATGCCGCAGCAGGTCGTTGAACAGGACGTGGCTGCCGAAGATCAGCAGGTCGTCGCCGGCCTGCGTCTTGAGCGCGGCGATGCGCTGGTGCGCGGAGGACCTTTTCACCACCTCGGCATCGGCCCAGGGCGAGCTCTGCGCCACGACGAAGCTGTCGCTGACGATCAGCTTGCGGGAGGCGTCGCAACGCTCGGCGATCTCGCGCTGCACCGGGTCGCTGCCGCGATCGACATTCGGCCAGTAGCCTTCGAACATCGGAAAGGTGACGGCACCGAACAGCAGCGTGCCGGCGCTGCGCATCAGGTCGAGGTTGTGGACGCCGAACGCCGGCCCCATCGGCAGCCCGTCGAGCCGTCCGCCCGGGCCGGCGCAGTAATTGTCGAGGGAACTCAGAATGCTGACGACGAGCTTGGCCATCGGAAATCTCCTTGTGCGGCACAACGCAGTCCCGAACCATCCGGGCCTGTCATTGCCTTGGAGACATCGCGACGCTGAAACTCATCGCTGCGCGGCGAAAAAAGTTCGGAAGGGTTCTCACCAAACACATCGACGTTCCGGAATGGATCCCCGACACTCTTCGCTTCGCTACGAGGTCGAGGATGACGGACGTCATGAACTGCCGGCGCTCATTGTCATCGCCGGCGTCACCATCAACGCCGCCAAAACATCTCCGCCAACAACATCCCTGTCATCATCGACGTTGGAGATTGGCCGAAGCGCTCTTTACTCTCGTCATCCTCGACCTCGTAGCGAAGCGAAGAGTGTCGGGGATCCATTCCGGAACGCTGGTGAGGACCACGCCGCCCACATCACCGCTGGGATTATGTGTTCACCGAAACACGGAACATTCAGGCTCTGCGCAATTCCGGACAGAACTGCTGTCCAGGATCGCGCCGGGTCAAATTTCCTCGCGCATGCCGAAGCGGCGGCAAACCGCGGGGTCAATGAAGCTGTCGATGGCGGCGATGCGGCCGTCCGCGAAGCTGAGCAGCACGACGCCGCCGGGCCGGAAACGGTCGTCGCCGGCCTGCCTGATGTAGCAGGCGAAACCGGGCTGGCCGTTGCCGCGCAGCGGTTCCAGCCGCCAGGGCGTCTGGAACACGCGCTCGGCGAAGAATTTTTCGACGAAGGCGCGGCCATCGAACCAGGCCGGCAGCGGCGGCATGGTGAAGCGGACGTCGTCGCTGAGCAGCTCGACCATCGCCGCGATGTCGCGGCTTTCCCAGGCGGCGAGGAAGGCCTGCAGCAGCCGTTCGAGCCCCTGCGGGTCGACGGGCTGCTTCTCGCCGATGTCGGTCTTCGCCCGCATCGTCTGCCGCGAGCGCTGCAGCGCGCTGTTGGCCGACGCCACGCTGGTGCCCAGCATGTCGGCGGTCTCGACTGCCGAATAGCCGAGCACTTCGCGCAGCAGCAGCACGGCGCGCTGCAGGCCGGGCAGGTGCTGCAGCATGGCGACGAAGCCGAGCCCGATGGATTCGCGGCGCAGCAATATCGCTGCCGGATCGTCATCGTCCGCCAGTTCGCCGTCCGGCAGCGGTTCCAGCCAGAGCGGTCCCTCGATCGGCTCGCCCAGTTCCGCCGTTGCCCGAAGCGGTGCGGCGCGGTCGCCCGACCTCAGGCGCCGGGGGCGTTTGGCAATCATGCGCAGGCAGATGCGGGTGGCGATGCTGGTCAGCCAGGTGCCGGGCGAACTGCGGCCCTCGAACGTGCCGAGGCCACGCCATGCCGCAAGCAGCGTCTCCTGCAGGGCATCGTCGGCGTCGAAGGGGGAGCCGAGCATGCGGTAGCAATGCGTGTGCAGCCGCCTGCGGTAAGGCTTCACCAGCTGGTCGAAGGCCGCTGCATCGCCGGCTTGCGCCTGCCGCAGCCATTCGTCTTCAGCCGGTTCGGCAGGTTGCCCGACGACAGCCTGTCGCGCCGCATGGTGTGACATGTCGAAAATCCGTGGGGCTTGTTCGCTCGCTGGGTGGTACCTTAGTAGGCGCCTTCGTTGCTGGGAAGCATTGCCTTGCCTTAACGGCTGCGCTTGTGAACTCCCCCTCTCCGTCTCGGGCACGGCGGCTTTGCCGCCGTCTTGCCCGAGACGGAGAGGGGCGCTTACGCCATAGGCGATTGCGCCGGACCTGCCGACTTCCCGTCGCTTACATCAACGGCACGCCTTTGCCGCCGCGAGCGCCCCGGCGCGGGCGGGCTGCGGCAGGTTCCCGATCCGCTGCACGGCGGCGTAGAATTTCGGGTAGTCGCCGGCGCAGAGATCGAACAGGCGCAGGAATGCCGGCACCTGTTCGCCATAGACGGCGGTGGCGGCGAGCTTGGCGTTGTTGATCGGGGCGGCGAACCAGGCGTCATAGCCCCGGTATCCCGCCCAGCGCCCGTCGCGCATCGACCGGTAGCGCGCCCGCAGCGTCTCGATCGTGGCTGCCTTGGCCGCCGCCTTCTGTTCAGGCGTTCGTGCGCTTTGATAGACCTGCTGCAGCTCCTCGCGGGTCGTCGCCAGCAGGCCGAGGAAATCGGCCCGGCGCCTGCGATCGGCCTCGTAGCGGCGCAGCCCGGCGAGATTGCCGCTGGCGCGCAGCCATTTGCGCACCCCGCTGGTTTCGACCGCCACCGCGAAGGCCTCGTTGAAGGCGGAGTCGCCTTTCACATAGACGCGCTGATGCGCCAGTTCGTGGAAGATCAGGCTGGCGAGGAAGGTGTCGTTCTGGCCGAGCATGGTCGACAGCAGCGGATCGCTCGACCAGCCGAGCGTCGAATAGGCGGTGACGCCGGTGACGTGGACGTCGAACCCTTCCTTCTGCAGTGCGACGGCGTTTTCGGCTGCCTCCTTGCGATCGAAATAGCCGCGATACGGTACGCAGCCGAAAACCGGAAAGCACCAGGTTTGGGGTGCCAGCGAGAATTGTGGCGCGGCGAAAACCGCCCAGGTCACAGCTTCGCGCCCGATGTCAGCATAGCTGCGGTAGCTGCTGTTGTCGGGCAGCGCCAGCGCGTCCGTCGCGTATTGCCGGATGGCGCTTGCCGACATCAGCCTGGCGCGCAGCGCCTGCGGCGTTGCCGGGTTCTGGATCAGCCTGCCCACATCTTTCCGCGCCGCCATGATCTCGACATGGCCTTCGAGCGACCTGGCGTAATAGGAAATGCTGGTGCAGCCGGCCACGCCCGCCGCCATGACCGCCGCCACGATCAACCGAAAAACGCGTTTCACCGGCAGCCCCGCCTCGTTCCGATCGCCCGGTCTCAACAGGCGCGGCGGTTTTCGTCAAGGCCCGGCGGGGATGGCAGATCGGGTTTTCGAGCACCGTTGCGCCGACACCTCGACTTCCGTCATCCCGGATCATTCGCTGCGCTTCCTCCGAGGTCGAGGATGACGCGTGCCCAACTTCGCAGGAACCCCGTTCGCGCCGTCGCGTTCGACAAGCATCACCTCATGGAGGACCGTCAGGATGAACACCGCACCACAACTGGCCTTTGCCGGCGATTGCCGGCAGGCGTTCGAATTCTATGCCCGGCTGATGGGCGGGGTGATCACGGTGATGAACACCTTCGGCGCCAATGAGGACAAGGCCCTGCCGCCGGGTTCGACCGCCGCCGCGCCCGACCAGGTCCGCTTCGCCGAACTCAGCCTTGGCCACTCCGTGCTGCGCGGCAATGACGTGCCGCCCGACCAGCATGTGCCGATGCAGGGCTTCAGCGTCTCGCTGCACATCGAGGGCGCCAACGAGGCACGCCGCATCTTCGAAGCGCTGAGCGAAGGTGGCACCGTGACGACGCCGCTGGCCGAGGTCGACTGGGCGGACCGGGTCGACTTGGTCGACCGGTTCGGCATGGTGACGGATCGGTTCGGCGTGCCCTGGCTGGTGCTGGCGGTGAAGGGTTAGGGCACCTCTCCACCACAGCATCACGTGTCATCAGCCGGCAGGAAAGCGTCCTCATGGCAGGCCCTGTCAGTTGAAAGGCGCTTCGGTTCCGTGACAGAGTTCCCGTCGCGGCAGGAGCGTTACCGTGTCCGCGGAACGCTCCAACTCCTGTTTTCACGCAATCGCGGGCGGAAAAGCGGTTTTCCTGGAATTGCTTTTGTGGCGACGCCTGATCGTCTTTTCCGGTCGAATCCATCTTCCGACTGCTTCGAAGTCGGACTACGGAAACGGATTTGGCATGGTGGATTTTGATCGCATCGAAAAAATGATCGCGGCGGTGCCGCCCGCTTTGGCGCTGCGTGCCGGGCTGGAGCTTGGCATCTTCACGCGGCTCGGTGGCGGCGCGCAGACCGCCGACAGCCTTGGCGCTGCGCTCGACGTCGATCCCGATCGCCTGTCGCGGCTCCTCTACGCGCTGGCCAGCATCGATCTCCTGGAAGTCGTGGATGGTCGATTTCGCAACGGAGCCGAAGCATCGGCCTTCCTCGACGCATCTCGGTCGACCTATCGCGGTGGTGATCATGCGCTGCTGCGCGAGCTCTGGGGTGCCGACCTCTTGACTGCGGACTCGCTGCGCCAGAACCGGCCGGCCGCGCTGCACGATTTTTCGGAAGCGGGCCGCGAGGAGGCGGCGGCCTTCAGCCGCATGCTCGCCCCGGGCGGGGTGATCTTCGGCCGCCATCTGGCGCAGGCCATGGACCTCTCGGCGACCGGCTCGGCGATCGACATCGGCGGCGGGGCCGGAACCATTCTCGTCGGGTTGCGCGAGCGGTGGCCGCGGATTTCGGCGACGCTGATGGAACTCCCGACGGTCGCGGCGGCAGCACCGGATATCCTGTTGGAATACGGCGCCGGCGACGTGGTTGTCGAAGAGGGCGACATAACGCTCGCGCCATCGGCAGGCCGGCACGATCTCGCGATCCTCAAGGCTGTCGTCCAGGTGCTGCCGCCGGACAAGGCGCGCAGCGCGATCCTGAACGCGGCGCGTTGCCTCAACGCCGGCGGTGAGATCGCCATCGCGGGATGGGGCGTCGTTGACGACGGCCGCCTTAGCCCGCCCGAGGGCGTCTTTCTCAACCTCACCTTCCTGAACCTCTATCGCCACGGTGAGGCCTACACGGAAGGTCAGTATCGCGCGTGGATGACCGAGGCCGGGTTCCACGACATCTCCCGGTCGTCACTGGCGGATGGCAGCACCCTGTTTCGTGCGCGCCTCGCGGGCTGATCTGCCGGGTTGCGGCATCGGTCTTCGACCGGGTCGCTTCGCTCCCTTCGACGGGGAGCGTAATTCGCTGTTTGCCAATCGCTGTCGCGACGTCGAGCTGTTCTCGGCCGCGTAGCCTTCCTCAACGTTCCGGCATCCGCCATCCTTCTGTCGCTTCGTTCCACACGGGCCGAGGATGACGGGAGTCCCTGTTCGCCTCGTCATAGTTGAACGTCGTGAGCCGCTGCACCTTCGTCTGCGTTCCGGCATGGATCCCCGACACTCTCCGCTCGCTGCGCTCCCTGCGAGGTCGAGGATGACGGGCTTCATTGAGCGCCGGCGCTGATTGTCAGCGTCAGCTCTGGCATCGCCGCCCGTCTGCACTGGCATCGCTCGTCGGCGACGGCACCGCGTAATCGCCAACGTTGGAGATTGGCTGACACGCCGCTCTCCCCGTCATCCTTCGACCTCGGAGCGACCGCAGGGAGTGGAGAGTGTCGGGGATCCATGCCGGAACACCGAGGAAGGCTCGGCGATCCAGAACTTCCCTCTCCAGCGAAAGCCCGCCCAGTCACATCCTCCGCCCGCGCGAGTCACTCCCCCGCGCGGCGGAAAGGATGCACTACACCACGATGAAATCCGCGCTGGTCAGCGCGAGGCCGGCTTCGAGCACGGCGAAGTCGGTGAAACCGCCGGCGGCGTCGCCATTGGCGTCGTAGGTGAGATGGCCGCTGGTCGGATCGTAGATGATGCGGTCGTCGGCATCGTGCGCCGCCGTGCCGACATGGAAGGCGGCCGCGTCGAGCGCACCCGGCGCGCCAAGCGCGCTGAAGACGGCGTTGTCCAGCCAGATCGTGTCGTCGACCACCGAGAAGTCGGCGATCCTGTCGACATTCGAGCCGGGGTTGAGCGCGGTGTCGAACACGAATGTGTCGTTGCCGTCGCCGCCGACCAGCGTGTCGTTGCCGAAGCCGCCGGCAAGCGTGTCGTCGCCGGCACGGCCGTCCAGCCTGTTGGCGCCTGTGTTGCCGGTCACGACATTGTCGAGGTCGTTGCCGCTGCCGTTCAGGTTGCCGCTGCCGGTCAGCGTCAGGTTCTCGATGTCGCCCTTGAAGGTCGTGGTGTTCGAGAGCGAGACGGACATGCTCGACTTCACCGTGTCGATGCCGTCGGGAGGAATGCCGCCATCGTCGGCTTCATCGACGCGGTCGTCGGCGCTGTCGATGACATAGGTGTCGTTGCCGGTGCCGCCCCACAGCTTGTCGCCGCCGGCGCCGCCGTCGAGCACATCGTTGCCGTCGCCGCCATAGAGCCGGTCGCGCCCGCTGCCGCCTTCGAGTGTGTCGTTGCCAACTTCGCCGGACAGGAAATCATTGTCGCCGCCGCCGCGCAGCACATTGGCGGCGGTGCTGCCGACCATGGAATCGTCGAACGCCGAGCCGTCGACATTCTCGATGCCCACATAGGTATCCTGGGCCCTGTCGGGGTAATGTTGCGGATCGCCGACGCCGCGTCCGAGTTCGAGATCGAGCGTTATGTAGCCGGGGGCATCGGCGTAGCTCACCGTGTCGTTGCCGGCGCCGCCATCGAGCACGTCGCCGCCAAGACCCGCATGCAGCGTGTCGTTGCCGGTGCCGCCGTAGAGCTCATCGCGCCCGGCATCGCCCGACAGGGTGTCATTGCCTTCGTCGCCCCAGAGCTGGTCGTCGCCGTCGCCGCCCTTGATGCTGTCGTCGCCGCGAAAGCCGAAAAGACGGTCCTTGCCGCCGAAACCGAGGATCTGGTCGGCGCCGTTGCCGCCGTACAGCTGATCGTCTTTTTCAGTACCGGGAATATAGGCCATGGTGGATCTCATCTCCGTGACAAGCCCCATAGCCCTGCGGCGCGTGCTGCACGCCAGACACTTCAGCAGGCCCGTTGCCGTCCCATGGCCTGCCGGAGCGCATGCGCTCCCTTCAGTATCGGGGCGATGGTGGCATACGGAACTTGACCATTTTATGACCCCGACGGGACACGAGCCGGTTCCACTTCGTCACCGTTCCGGCATGGCTCGCCGACCAGTCGCTGCGCTCCCTTCGACGTGGAACGTAGTTGGCTGTTCGCCTTTGCCAATCGCTGTCGCGACGTTGAGCTGTTCTCGGCCGCGGAGCCTTCCTCAACGTTCCGGCATGGATCCCCGACACCCTTCGGTCGCTTCGCTCCCTACGGGGTCGAGGATGACGGACTTCACAGAGCGCCGACGCTGATTGTCAGCGTTGGTGCTGACATCGTCGCCCGCCGGCACCACGTCATCGCCAACGTTGAAGATTGGCCGACACGCCGCTCTCCCCGTCATCCTCGACCTCGGAGCGACCGCATGGAGCGGAGAGTGTCGGGGATCCATGCCGGAACGCCGAGGAAGGCACAGTGGTCCAGGACAGTTCGGCCAAAACGAAGGTGAGCGGGAACTCCGCGCGTGCAAGGGGGCAGGAACCAGCGTGACCGGGGCAGGTCCCGATTCCACTGGCAGAAACCCATGACTGTTCAAAAGCCGGCTATCTGTTTGCGTTATCCGGCATAAAGGCGTTATTGGCTTTGCCGACTTACAGACGATGCGGAGAGAAATCATGCTGGGCTGGTTCAGGCGGCTGCTGCCGCGCGAAGACCGTTTCTTCGACCTGTTCGAACAGCATTCCCGCACCGTCGTCGGTGGCGCGGAAGCCCTGCAGCAGCTGCTGTCCGGCAAGGATGTCGAGCGCTGGTGCAGGGAGATCGTTGAGCTCGAAAACCAGGCCGACGCGATCACCGCCGAAGTACTGCTGGCGGTGCGCCGCTCCTTCATCACGCCCTTCGACCGCGGCGACATCAAGGACCTGATCCAGTCGATGGATGACGCCATCGACATGATGCACAAGACCGTCAAGACGGTGAAGCTGTTCGAGAAGCGCGAATTCGATCCGCTGATGCAGGAGATGGGTGCCGTCATCGTCGAGGCGGCCAAGCTCGTGGCAGAGGCGATCCCGCTGCTCAACAAGATCGGCACGCACACGACACGGCTCAACGCCATCGCCGAGCAGGTGATGCGCGTCGAGGGCCGCGCCGACGACCTGCATGAGCAGGGGCTGAAGGACCTCTTCCGCCGCCACGGCAAGTCCGATCCGATGGCCTACATGATCGGCTCCGAGATCTACGGTCAGCTCGAGAAGGTGGTCGACCGTTTCGAGGACGTCGCCAACGAGATCAGCGGCATCGTCATCGAGAACGTCTGACCGCCATGGACCCGACCATTGCCTTTCCGATCCTGGTCGCGCTTATCGGCGTCGCGCTGTTCTTCGATTTTCTGAACGGCCTGCACGATGCCGCCAACTCCATCGCCACGATCGTCTCGACCCGGGTACTGCGGCCGCAATATGCCGTGCTGTGGGCGGCCTTCTTCAACTTCATCGCCTTCACCGTCTTCGGCCTGCATGTCGCCGAGACCATCGGCAAGGGCATCGTCGATGCCGATATCGTCACGCCCGGCGTCATCTTCGCGGCGCTGACCGGGGCAATCGTCTGGAACATCGTCACCTGGCTCGCCGGCATCCCGTCCAGCTCCTCGCATGCGCTGATCGGCGGGCTGGTCGGCGCCGGTCTCGCCAAGACCGGCCTCAGCGCCATCGTCTGGAGCGGGCTTCTGAAAACGGTCGCGGCCATCGTGCTGTCGCCGCTCACCGGTTTTGTGCTGGCGCTCGTCCTGGTGCTGATCGTGTCCTGGGTGTGCGTGCGGCAGACGCCGTTCGCCGTCGACAGCTCCTTCCGCGTGCTGCAGTTCTTCTCGGCCTCGCTCTATTCGCTCGGCCATGGCGGCAACGATGCGCAGAAGACCATGGGCATCATCGCCGTGCTGCTCTATTCGCAGGGCATGCTGGGCGACAAATTTTACGTGCCGTTCTGGGTGGTCATCACCTGCCAGAGCGCGCTGGCCTTCGGCACGCTGTTCGGCGGCTGGCGCATCGTGCACACGATGGGCTCCAAGATAACCAGGCTCAATCCCATGCAGGGCTTCTGCGCCGAAACCGGCGGCGCCATCACCCTGTTCGCGGCGACCTGGCTCGGCGTGCCGGTGTCGACCACGCACACCATCACCGGCGCCATCATCGGCGTCGGTGCCGCACGCCGCGTCTCGGCGGTGCGCTGGGGCATCGCCGGCAACATCGTCATCGCCTGGGTGGTGACCTTGCCGGCCACCGCCGCGATCGCCGCCCTGACCTACCTGGCGCTCAGCCTGTTCTAGCCACCGGGCTCAGCAGCAATTCCAGCAAAAGCGCGCAGCGGTTTCGCGTCCGGAATTGCGTAAAGCGAAGGGCGGTTCCGGGTAAAGCGCCCAGTTCGGTTGCCTGTGGCTCAACCGCAGAAGAATTTCGTTCACATTGACTGCCAGCCTCGATTGTCCGTCCATGGAAGTGATCGCCGGAGCAGGCGATCCACCAGCGGGTACCGGAGCGTTTCCGTAAAAACGGAAACGCTCCAAGGGAGGCACAATGTCCGAACGGAAATTCAGACGTCTGTTCACGCCGGTCACCTTGCGCGGCAAGACGCTGCGCAATCGCATCGTCTTTGGCGCGCACACCGCCAACATGGCGGCCGACGGCCTGCCGACCCGGCAGCATGTCGGCTACTATGCCGAGCGCGCCATCGGCGGCGCCGGCATGATCGTGGTCGAGCCGATGCCCGTGCATCCGGCGGCGGTGTTGACCCGCGGCAATTTTCGGCCATCGGACGACGGCGTGATCCCGCATTTCCGCCAGGTGACCGAGGCGATCAAAAGCAACGGCGCCGTCGCCATCCAACAGCTCTACCATGTCGGCCAGCACGCCGATGCCGATAACTCCTTCCACGCCGGCTGGTCGCCGTCCGGCCTGCCGAGCTACCACGATTCCGATGGCTCGCACCGCATGGCCGAGGCCGATATCGAGGAGACGATCGACGGCTTCGTCCAGGCCGCGCGGCGCTGCCGCGAGGCGGGCTTTGATGGGGTCGAGGTCTGGGCTGCCTATCATTCGATGCTCGACCAGTTCTGGACTCCGTGGTCGAATCGTCGCGACGACCGCTGGGGTGGCAGCCTCGAGAACCGTACCCGCATGAGCCGAGAGGTGATGAGCCGCATCCGCCGCGCATGCGGTGACGATTTCATCGTTGGCCTGGCCATCAACGACGACCAGGACGTCGAGGTGGCGTTGTCGCGTGAGGCGCTGGCCGAGATCATCGACCGGCACGATCGCGAGCATCTGATGGACTATGTGACCTGCGGCTCGGGCAGCTATTTCGACTTCTACAAGATCATGCCGACCTTCCTCTACCCGGAGAAGCTCGGGGCTGATCTGGCGGCGGTGCTGAAGTCCACCGTGCGCCACGCACTGATCACCGCCGAGAGCCATATCCGCACTCCGGAAAATGCCGAAAGCGTGCTCAGCGAGGACCGCGCCGATCTCGTCTCCATCGTGCGCGGTCAGATCGCCGACCCGCATCTTGCCAACAAAGCCGCCTCCGGTAGGGCCGAGGACATTCGCGGCTGCCTGTCCTGCAACCAGATGTGCTGGGGGCGGCGCTCGCGCGACTACTGGATCAGCTGTGTCATCAACCCTTCGGCCGGCCGCGAATGGGAGTGGGGCGGCGACCGCTTCACGCCGGCGGCAAGGCCGAAGCGCGTGCTTGTCGTCGGCGGCGGTCCGGCCGGGCTGGAAGCGGCGCGGGTGGCGGCCGAGCGCGGCCACCAGGTGGCGCTCGCGGAAGCTTCGGACCGTCTCGGCGGGCAGTTCCGGCTTGCCGGCATGCAACCGCGCCGCGCCCAGATCATCGACCTGATCGACTGGTACCAGCGGCAGCTCACCCAACTCCAGGTCGATGTCCGCTACGGCCAGTATGTCGAGGCCGACGATGTCGCGCGGGAAGGCGTCGACCATGTCATCGTCGCGACCGGTTCACAGCCGCCGGACGGGGCGTTCCAGAGGGCGCTGCCGCAGTTCGATGCGATCCCCGGTACCGGCACCGTGCTCTCGGCAGAAGCCGTGATGGCGCGTGAGGCGAGGCCTGGCAAACGGGTGATCGTGCTCGACGATGGCGGCAACTGGAAAGGCTGCGGCACGGCGTGGCGTCTGGCCGAGGATGGCCATGAGGTGACGCTGGTGACACCTGATCCGCTCGTTGGCAAGGAACTGCAGCGCATGGCGGCGGACGCGCCGTTGCGACGCGCGCTGGCGGGTCTCGGTGTGCGTTTCCTGACCGAGAGTGCCGTCGTGCGCTGGGATGGCAAGACGGCCGCGATCGTCTCGCTGCTCACCGGCGCCAGACAGGAGCACACCGCGGATTCACTCGTCTTTGCCGGTACCAACAGGGCCGAGGACAGCCTTGCCGTCGAGCTCCTGGCCCGTGGCATTATCTTCACGACGATCGGCGACTGCACCGCGCCACGGCAGGCTGCCTATGCCATCCATGACGGGCGTAAGGTGGCACTTGGCCTGTAGGATTTCGACGGTGCTGCTTCCTGGGTCAGACCAGCAGCTTCCAGCCTCGAAAATGCGGCTCCAGCACTCACGGATAGAGGTAGTATTTCGACCAGTCCTCTTTCAGGATCTTGTCGCCGATCCGGTACTTGAAGTTCAGCACTTCCATGTGATCGGGCGCCGTCTCGCATTTGAACTTCAGCCGGTACCACTCGCCCCGGCTGCGGAAGGCGGCGACCTTGCTCTTGATCGAATCGTCCGTCATTTCCGGCTGGCCGAAGGCGTAGGCGACGACGCGGTCGGCCTTGTAGTGCGGGTCGTCATGCGTGATCCGGTCCAGCACCTCCGCATCGCAGCGCTGCTCCAGCCGCGTCTGCGGATCGAGCTTGAGCAGCCCGGCTTTCAGGCGGCTGTCGAGGGCATGGGCTGTTGAACTCGCCGTCAGGAGCGCGAGCGCGGTGAGCAAAGCTGTTCTCATGGCCCGGGAAGCCACCATATTTTCGCCGGCTGATCAACCCGCAAGAATTCGACACGGCCGAAAACGCGAGGAAAACGCGCGCCGCCCGGGCAGCGAGCCGCCATGGCCTGTCACGGCCGCTCGCTGCTCTCCGGCACATAGATCATGCGTCCGTCATCGAGCCTGTAGGTGGTGCCGGCGCGCATCCCTTGCCCTTCGCCGACCTGCTGGCTGGCCTCGTACCGGGTCAGCTCCCTGCCATCCTTGATGGTGATGCGCATGTCGGGCTGGCCCGGGTTCTCCACTACGGTCACCTTCTGTGACGAGAACGGATTCAGCGGATTGGTGACGATGAGGATCATCAGGATGCCGATCACCACGAGGAACAGGTCGATCAGGTTGACCACCGACAGCAGCGGGTCGTCGTCGTCTTGGTCGAGAAAGCGCATCAGCTTGCCTCCCTTGCCCGTTCGATGCCGCGCAGTTCCTCCAGCAGCCAGCGGCGGCGGATCGTCAGGATGAAGAAGGTGATGCTGGCCGCGACGAGCGCCAGGATCACGGCGGAGAAGGCAACCACCAGGTTCTCGCCCACCGACGCGGCTTCACCGCGGCTGAGCGCCAGAAGGGCCGGTCCCATCGGGATCATGGTCGCGACCAGCCCCAGCATCGGCGCCGTGCGCGAGACGATGCGCAGCCATTCGAGCCGCCGCATGATCGTCAGCTCCAGATCGTCGCTCATGCCGCCGCCGAGCACCGGCCGATGGCCGAAGCGCCAGCGCTGGACGGCTTCCGCCGCAAACATGCCGAGTGCCACCAGCGCATAGGCGAGAGAGGCCGAGATCAGCACGAGCACCGGCGCGAGGAACAGGTGCGAGACCTCGAAGAGGCCGAGTTCAAAACCATTCATGAAAACACCGTGGATTCTGATTTTTATGAAGAACGTCCCGTGCGCCATTGCAGGGTCGCGCCGAGTGCGATGAGGCCGAGCATGGCGCAGAGCGCGAGCCACAGGCGCCAGGTGTCCTGTGGCTCGGCCGCCGCCGGCATCTGTTCCAGCACCTGTCCCGCGACGGGCTGCGGCGCGCCGGCCACGGCCTGCTGGTCAGGACTTGCAGCGGGTGCCGCCGGCTTCGCGGCAAGGCCGAAGCCCGCCGCCATGCGCTCGACGAAGGCCTTGGTCGGCGCTTCCCCGACGGTCACGCCGTGATCGGCTGCCAGTTCCCGCCAGCGTTCGGCCAGCTGGCGGCGCGTCTCCTCCGGGGCGTCCCAGTAACCCTTGCGGATCGCCTCGACCATGCGCTCCATCAGCTGTGCCTGGGCAGCGGGATTGTGCGTTTCGAAATAGGCGTTCATGCCGAGCTTGCGCGTGTCCGCCACATAGGTGTCGAACATGGCCTGCCACTGGTCGGCCCGCACCGTCGAGGGATCGACCACCTGCCAGCCGAACAGATTGTTGGCGGCGTTGAGCATTTCCAGCGTGCCGGCATAACCCTCGGCCTTCATGCCTTCGATCCAGTGCGGGTTGAGGTAGCGCACGCGCATCTCGTCGGACAGGAAGCGCGCAAGCGTCGTGGTCGATGGCGCGCCCTTGCGCAGGTCGGAGACGTAGAGGGAGGGTGCGGTGCCATCGAGATGGCGTATCGCCAGCGACAGGCCGCCGAGGAACTCGAAAGGATGGTCGGTCGACAGCACGCCGTGCAGGTTGCTCGAGCGCGACATGATCGCTCCCTGCGCGCCCTTCAGCTGTTCGGCAAAGAGATTGGCCTTGTCCTGGGCAACGCCCCATGCCTTCGCGCCATAGGCGAAGCGGGTTCCTTCGAGAAAGCGCTCGGCCAGCGCCGAATCGCCGTCCCATGTCGTCGATGCCAGCGCCATGTCCGGCAGGCCCGAGCCGTAGCTGCCGGGCGCGTTGGAGAAGATGCGCAGGCTGGCCTCGTTTTTCGCCTCGTCTGGCGCAAGCCCTTTCTCCTGCAGCATCGCGGCGATGCGGGCGGTGTTGACGGCGACGGGATTGTCCGGCTCATCCAGCGCGGCGAGGCGGTCGATGGCGTCGGCAAGCAGCCGCATGAAGCCGTCGAACTGGTCGCGATAGACGCTGGTGACCTGCACGACGACGTCGATGCGCGGCCGGCCGAGCTCGGCTGCAGGCACGATCTCCAGCAAGCGCAGGCGTCCGCCTTCGTCCCAGACCGGGCGCAGGCCGAGCGCATGCAGCACCTGTGCCTCGGTGATGCCGAGATGGCGGACCGCTTCCGACGACCACAGGCTGAAGGCGAGCTTGCGCGGCGATGCGCCACCATGCTCGCTGCGGAATGCCGCCAGCAGCTGATCGAAAGCCTCCTTTCCGGATGCGTAGGCCGCCTTCGTCGGTATCCTGTCCGGCTCGAAGGCATAGAGGTTGCGGCCGCTCCTGACCTCAGGATTGCGCACGGGGTCGCCGCCGGAGCCCGGCGCGACGAAGCGGCCCGCCAGCCCCGCCAGCAGCGCCTCGGTCTCGCCCGGGGTCGCCAGATTGGCATCCAGCAGGTCGGCGCGTTCGATCAGGCCCTTCAGCGGCTCCTTGAGCGCCGACCTGTCGGCGCCATCGCGCAGATAGAGCTGCAGCGTCCTGTAGGGCGCTGTCTTCTTCAGGGCGGAGAAGTCCTCGACGAACAGTTCGTCCGAGCCTGCGCCGACCGCCGCGTAGAAGGGCTGGCCAAGCTGTTGCATGACGGTCGCCAGCCTTTGATCCGGTTCTGCCGGCTTGCCGAAGCTGTGCAGCCCGAGTGGCATCGCCGTTCGCGCCAGCTCGTGCAGGTGGTCGTGCAGCACGGGCAGGAAGCGGTCGAAATCGCGCCGCACCGCATCCTCGCTCCAGCCGAGATCGGCATGCATCTTCGCCGCGATCGCCGCCTTCGCGATCCCGTCCGCGGTCCTGTCACGGACCGCGCCTTCGTCGAGCTGGATGTATTCGTGGATCATGTGGTGGATATCGCGCAGTTCGTCGTAGAGGCCGGAGGGCGCGAAGGGCGGCGTCTGGTGGCTGATGGTGACGGCGCGGCCGCGCCGCCGCGCCTGCAGTGCTTCGCCGACATTGTCCTGGATGTAGGGATAGAACACCGGCACGTCGCCAACCGCGAGGAAAGGGTCGTCGTCGGCAGCGAGCCCCCTGTCCTTGCCCGGCAGCCATTCCTGCGTGCCGTGGGTGCCGAAATGGACGATGGCGTCGACGCCGATCGTCTGCCGCAGATAGAGGTAGGCGGCCATGTAGAGATGGTCCGGCGGGCTCGCCGTGTCGTGATAATGCGCACCCATCGTTCCTGCCCTCGGCATCTGCGGCATGATGACGAGCTTGCCGCGCTTCATGCGCGGAATGACGAAGCTCGGCACGCCCTGGATATCGCGCACGGCCCAGTGCTTGCGGGGATCGCCCCAATGGGCATAGGCATAGCGCTTCTGCGGCGAAAGCGAGGCCAGCCAGCGTTGATAGGCGGCAACCGGAAACGCCTCGGCGAGGTCCCGCTTCAGCAGGTCCTCGAGCGGTACGGTGCGGTAGAGCCCGCCAAGCATAGCCTGCCCGGCTTCGATCATCTCCTGCCCGGAAAGTGCCGGCACGTCGTAGCCCGCCCCGGCGAGCGCGGCGGTCAGGGTTTCGATGCTCGCCGGCACGTTGAGGTTGGAGGCCGCAAGGTTCTTCTCGCCGGCCGGATAGTTCCAGAACAACAGCGCAAGCTGCTTGCCGGAAGCCGGCTTGCGGCGCAGGCTCACCAGCTTTGCCAGCTTGCCGACAAGAGCGTCGAGCTGTGCCGGCAACGGCACCTCGGCGCCGTCCTCGATCGCGGTCAGCACCAGCGGATCGCTCATGCCCCAGCCCTCTGTTCCGGCAAGGAAGACGGCGGCCGTGCGCATCGGAATGCCGGTGATGGCCGCCGCCCATTCCTTCGTGCCGCCCTCGCGGAAGCCCGTCGTCTGGAGGACGGGAATGTCGAGGTCGAGGAATTCGGCGCTGCGCGCCTTGCCGTCCATCATGTGGGTGAGGTTGACGAGTGCGTCGAGCTTTGCCGGACCGGCGATCCGGGACAATCCTTTCGGGTCGGTGCTGTCGAACCAGAACACGACCGGCAGCAGGCCCGCCGCCTCGCTGCGCGCGACGAGGGCGTCGACGAGGCCGGTCTGCATGTCGGATATGGCGCCGCTGTGAATGACAAAGCCGATCCGTCCCGCCGTGTCCTTCCAGCGATTGCCGCCCCATTGGAGATAGGCTTCGACCGTGTCGAAGGCATGTGGCGCGGCAGGATGGTAGAAACCCGTGCGCGGCTGGCGCTGCGCCGGCGGCATCGCGGACAGGTCGCCGCCCTGTTTCCACACGCGCACGGCGGTGAAGAAGGCGCGGAAGTTTTCCGCACCGCCGGCGGCATAGTAGCCGAGGAGGAGGGAGGCTGGCCCTGGCTCGATGCCGCTCCATCGGGGCGGTCCCCCGCCGATGGAGATCGTGGCTGCTGCGCCAGGCCCGTCACCCAGGGCCTTTTCGACGCGTGCGCGGTCACTGGGCCGCGGCACGTCGAGGATGACGAGATCCGCGCCCGAGAACCATTCGCCAGGGGCCGATGTCGCTGTCTCGACGTCGATGCTCTCCAGCGTGACGCCCGCCTGCCTGGCGATGGGATCAATGGCCCGGAACTTGGCCGGCAGCACGAAGCTGGTGGTCAGCACCCGCACGACCGGTGCTTTGCCGGCGGCCGGTTCCTGCGCGAAAGCCATGGGGGCGAGAAGCAGCGTCACGATCAACAGGCATAGAACGCGCATGGCTAGAACCTCGTCTTCAGGCCAAGGAAATAGCGCCGTCCCGCGTCGGCGAAGGCATAGTCCCTGTTCTCGTCCGCAAGCCTGACGTCGGTGATGTTCTCGATGCCGAACTGGAGGGTGGCGTGCTCGGTGACGTCGTAATTGGCATAGGCCGACAGCAGCGTGTAGGCAGGCTGGCTGCCCGAGGCCGTCGTCGTCTTCTGCGAGCCGAGATAGTTGATGCGCAGCGACGTCGTCAGCCCTTCCATCGGCGTCCATGCCAGCGTCGCGTTCGCGGCGTGCCTGGAGCGGTCCGGCAGGCGCTGGCCGGTCGTCCGGTCGATCGGATCGAGATAGGTGTAGTTGGCGTCGAGCCGCAGGTCCCAGGGCAGTTCGACGCCGCCGCCGAGTTCGATGCCGCGCAGCCGCGCCTCGCTGACATTCCTGTATGACCAGGTCGCTCCCGGCGCGCCCGTGCAGCGGGTGACGCAGACCGCCTGGATCAGGTTCTCGACATCGTTCTGGAAGGCGGTGGCGTGCGCCGACCATATTCCCTGCTGATAGTCGAGACCGGCTTCGAAGGAGAGGTTGGTTTCCGGCTGCAGATCGGGATTGCCGGCGATGGTGAAGCGTCCCCCGCCGGCGATCGCTTTGTATTCGGGCGAAAGCTGCTTCAACGTCGGCGCCTTGAAGCCGGTGCCGACACCGCCCTTGAAGGTCAGTGCCTCGTAGAGATGGTAGAGGAGATAGGCTCTCGGGCTCGCAGCCCAGCCGAATGATTCGTGATGGTCGAAGCGGCTGCCGAGGACGAGTTCCCAGCGGTCGCCGAGCGTTATCTCGTCCTGGAGATAGGACGCATAGTGGATCTGGTCGGCGCGTCCGGCCCTGGTGACGGTCGGATCCTTCAGGCGTTCCTGGCGGACCTCGCCGCCGAGCGTGACCTTGTGCCCGGGCAGGGGCGAGAAGCTGATCTGCCCGTCGCCGACCGTATCGACGAAACGCTGTGGTCCGGAGGGGGCAGCGCCGTCGCTGCGTGTGTTCTCGCGGTCGAGCGTGGTGTTGTAGAAGCGGATGCGGCTGGTGCCCCAGTCCCAGGTTCCTTCATGTGCCAGTGAGACCTGCTGGCGCCAGATGTCGTCGCTGGAGCGGTAGAAGGTCGGAAAGCGCCCGGCACCCTGCAGGCCTGACCAGCGCTCCTCGAAGCCGGCGCCGTAGGACAGGTCGATGCGTTGCCGCTCGTCGGGTGTCCATGTCAGCTGCGCCGTGCCGACGAACGATTTCTCGTCGCCCATGGACGAAACGCGCGCATCGGTGGGCGAGGCGAGCTCCGTCCGGCCCTTGACCGCACCCCGGACATTGAGGCCGAGCACGCCCGGAACGATCGGTCCGCCGGCGTAGAAGCTGACATCATAGCCATTGCCGCCAAGGCCATGTTCGGTCGGCAGGCCGAAGGTCGAGAAGGAGCCATGCCATTCGTCGGTCGCGCGCCGGGTGATGATGTTGACGACGCCGCCAAGCGCCTCGGAGCCATAGAGCGATGACATCGGACCGCGCACGACCTCGATCCGCTCGATCGCTTCCGCCGGCACCCAGCCAAGCTCATAGTCGGAATGCGCCACCGCCGAAGCCGAATTGGTGACGCGCATGCCGTCGACCAGCACCAGCGTCTGTTCCGGCAGCATGCCGCGAATCGAGATGCCGCGGCGGCCGAGGCCTATGCCGGTGAGCTGGACGCCGGGCGTGCCCTCGATCGCATCGGCCAGGTCCTTGACCGGCTGCTGCCGCAGCTCTTCGCCGGTCACCACGCTCACGCTGGCGGGCGCATCCTTCAGGAAACGCTCGCCCGAGGTCGCGGTCACGACGATCCTTTGCAGCAACGTCGCGGGATCGGGAACGGTCTGGCCGTGCGCATCACCAATATGGCTTGCCGAGGCCGCCAGCACCATCGACCACCCCGACACGATGGATCCCCACTTCATCTTCTACCCCCACGAAATCGATTTAATATGATATATCATTACATGCTCAATCGCTGCGCATCCCGCTGTTCAGGAGGGATGAGGCACACCGGTTGGCCGCTTGACGATCGACTATGTTATGTTATTACATTCGTCAACAGTGTTGTGATCACGGAACGGCGGTAGGCATGTCCGATTGTCAGGCTCCTGTCGCGGTGACCCGAGGACGGCGCGGCCGCAATCAGCAACTGGTACTGGAGGCCCTCAGGCAGGCCGACAAGCCGTTGGGGGCCTATGAACTGCTGCGGCGCCTGCGTGGACTGGGGGTCTACGCGCCGTTGCAGGTCTATCGCGCGCTGGATCGCCTGATCGCCGAGGGCATTGTCCACAAGATCGAGAGTGTCAGCGCCTACGCTCTCTGCACGCATGCCGGCTGCGCCAGCGAAGGCCATGCCGTCTTTGCGGTGTGCACGCGGTGCGGCTTGGCCACCGAGACCCACGATGCCTCTCTCGCCCGGCTTCTGGCCAGGCTCGCCCGCCGCCAGCGTTTCCAGGTGCAGGCCACGACTGTCGAACTTTCCGGTGTTTGCGAGGCGTGCGCAGGGACCACTGCGTGACACGGGTCGGCGTGGGCTCACGAACCCGTCGGAGAAATGTGTACCCTTGCGGTGATCACAGGTGTCCGCCCTGGGGATCGTCTATCCGGTAGCGGAAGTTCAGAACCTCCATCTGGCACTTCCAGCGTCGCAGCTCCAGCCGTGTCCGCGGATCGGGCTTCAGGAGCCGGCTTTCAGGCGGCTGTCGAGCACGCGCACGGTTGCGACCTCGCCGTCAGGCGCGCGGGCAGAGCTGTTCACATGGGCGGAGGGTCGCCATGTTTTCGCCGGCCGATCAACCCCGTCATCGACGGTTCCCATGGTGATGGGATTGAAGAAAGTGGTATCTCTATAAGTTCTAACAGCGGAAAGCCATCGCGATGATCGCCCGGAGCTGCCCTGACTCCGAATGTCGATAAGGAGGCGAGATCTCGCAAAGAGAAGGTATCTCCGTGATCTGCAGAGTTGCTGGCACGGTGTCAATAATTCAAGAAATGAATCCTATTGTAAACTTGCTGTTGCTGAAGGATAGTTACAGAAATTGACATGGGGGGTGCAATGCCAAGATATTATTTGCGGGAGGCCTCTTCCTTCGTTGCTGCCTTGCTCGCATTAAGCTGTCCAAGCTATTCGCAAAACGGTGATAAAAATGCAGTGGGTGCCGCGCCTGAGATTCGCTTGCCGTACATCGCAGATGCGGTCGTCTTCCCGAAGTCTGCGAACGAGCAAGCGATAACAATCTACAAGGATGCTTCGGATAGTCGGGAGCGTCGCTTCTTCAAACCAGTATTCATCCCCGCTTGGGAGGACTTCGAGAAGGAAGTGAAAGTAACCTGCGGCGGAGCTAAGGAAACAGACGTCAAGACAGCGCCGATCAAAGTTCAATTCGCTTCCAAGAGACTCAATGAGGAGGTCGCGAGCGAGCTCAGCAAAAGCAATGCGGCCGTCAACGTCAACACCATCTTCTCCTATCCGATCTATGCCCTTTTCGTGGTTTCTGGGTCAATCGATCCCGAAGACACGGTAGCTACCAAAATCCAATTTCGCTTTCCGCCAGGGATTACGGATGTGCTCCCTCAAGGCGTTACTGCGACAATCGATGCACCTCTTACAGGCCTCGGCCAGCGCCCGCCGCTGCGGATTCGTGAAACCTGCGCGAACCTTAAAGAAATAGCGGTCAATCGAGACCTTAATGCGTTCGTTTACACGCAGTATGCGGAGGTCAAACTCAACTCAGTTTCTGCAGTCATCTCGGCTTTCGCCAATGGAGGCGGCCTTGCTGATCTGAAACGCGACGAGCAACAAGGCGGCGTGGTGCGTGTTGAATCGAAGTCGGGTTCGAAGGGCATCGGCTTCAATCTTGGGGGCTTCTTGGGAGGCGGTGCCACCACAGGGAAGAGCTCGGAAACGAGCTCCGACACGCGATATCGAGGCGTCAGTGCGAGCCTCATCCAGACAATTGCTGAGGAGGTGGCAACAGACGGAACGATCTCAGCCAGGATTGAGGACCCTGACCGATTCGATCAGGCAAAGATCGTCGAAACGCTTATGACTTTCATCCTCGGTCAGCAAACCGCGTTCAAGGCTCGTTTTGAGAAGGTGGGTGCCGACCAATGGGCGATTGTAACAGACACATACAAACGCACGCTTTCTGTCGCAGAAAGCAATCTGCTCATGTCCAGCGTACCCGATGCGGATCTCGCCATTTCCGGTAGTGATACGGTCGATTGCGCGATGCTGGCAGCGTCGGCAACGGGAGGTGCGGCAGCAGCGGGAACCGCTGGTGCATCGGCCACCAAAACTGCGAAGGCGACCGAAACTGGCAAAGTCGACGACAAGGAGCGGTGCGCTTCTTCAAGAAATCTGACCTATGGGTATGCAGACTCGATTAAATGGCATCGCGTCGGGCCTGATTGGGTTCCTGTAGATGTCGACATTTATGCAATTGATACTCAAAGCTTGGCTGATCGCGCCAAAGTCAGTATCGAGATGGCGGTCGTGACCCAGTCAAAGACGGCGCAAATGCACACTTTGGTTCACGTTGCCGACATCCAGCCAACTGACTACCTGGTCGATCAAATGGACCAACGCGTTAGTGCGCTTGTCGCAAAAATAGATGGGCCGGCTAAGAGTGTGGTACCCATTACGGGCGGTCTCTACCAGACAACAGCATATTGGGCGGGAGGTGCCTACTCTAACGTCTTTCCTTGCGTGAACACACCGACTTCACCAGGCGATACATACGAGAAAATCGGCGCACAGGAGGTCGGCACATACGACGGTCGTGTCTATCCTGCCGGCTCGGAAGGCTGGAACCTGTCGCTGGGTTGCAAAGGCGGCCCGGAATACTGTGACGCAGGCGGTGATGAGTTTTGTGTTTCGTCGCACCGCGCGGCTGGATGTTATGTGAACAGCGAATGGGCAACATGGTATCGCGCCCGCGTTGCTGCACAGGGTGCACAGCCAAAAGTCGAGGAGTTTTGCGCACCACCACTTTGATCCAGCAATTGCCCACGCTTCGGCTTGGGTACCACTGGTGTCGTAGTACCAACAGGAGAGAAGAATGGGAGGCATAAGAACGCCTTTTATGTTTTCGCTTGCCGGTCTTGTACTTTCGTTTGGGGTTGGAGGGGCCGATGCAAGTGAACCAGGGCGAAGTGGGAAGCTTGGTTCCGTTCACCCTGTGCCTGTAATGAGCGTGACGCAGAAGAGCGACGAGTTCCCTGCGGTAGCCATGTGCTCGAAGAATGGCGGCTGGGTGTGCAAAACTGGAACCTGTGTTCAGGTTGATAGTTCCAGCGGGCAATGTTGCCCTGCGGGTTACCCCAACTACAGTCGAGTCGGTTTCTGCAAGCGCTAATACGGCCGCTTGGGCTGCTCGGCGATGTCCTCAAAGCGTGGCGCGATGCTGAGGCATCCTCCAGAAGCACTCGGCCTCTCAGCCGCGAGGCTCAGCCCTGACGACTTATACGACCGATGTATAGGTCTAAGGGGAGGACAATGGTGCCATCGCCAGGCGCACGCTGCAATGCGCGACAATCGGAAGTCAGTAGTCAGTTCGGCCTGCCGAAAGACAATGCCGATGAAGACACCTATGCGGACTACCACCTCAGGGAATATGTCGAGGTCCAGGTCTGGAGCGACGCTCCCGTCGCTGCCTGGCTTTCGTGAAAGCTGACCTCACCGCTCCCCGATCTCGATCGTGGAGAACAGCGGGTCGATCTCGGCCTTGCCCGACAGTACGTAACGGCCCTTGTCATAGACCAGTTCGAACTGCCTGCTCGGTCCCGGCCGTTCGTCGCTGACGCAGTCGTCGCCCTTTCGCGTCGAGGTGTCGAGGGTCTCGGTCTGCTCCACCTTGAGGGCGCGGTAGCGCGCGACTGTTTTCGGGCCGGGCGTGATGGTGCGCTTCGTCGTGGTGTACTCGCCCTCGCAATTGCCGTTGTTTTCTCCAAGGCCGTGCTCGACGATCAGGCCGTCCAGCACCCGCTCGATGCGGCCCCTGTCGAAGGTGTACAGCCACAGCGCCTGCTCTTCATAGGGGTTGACCCGTGAACTGCCGGATTGATTGGTGCGCAGGCCGAAGGCGCGCAGGCCCTCGGCGATATCGTAGCGCGCGGTGTCGAGGGCCATGTCGCCGAAGCGGATGGCGTCGGAGTAGGCCATGTCCGGCTCGAGGCGCCTGGCCAGCGGCTTGCCGGCACGGTCGGTGACGAGGATTTCGACATCGCCTTTGTTCGAGCCTTCTTCGGCCGGCTTTGCCTCGAGCAGCGGTACCGCGGCCAGCATCAGCCCCGGCCGCCAGGGCCAGGCCTTGCAGACCACGCCTTCGCTCTGGATCGCGCGCTGAAAGCCGCCGCCGTCGACCGTGAGTCCGTTGTCGCCCTGCTGCGCCTTCGGATAGGCCTGGGCAAGCAGCGCGTCTGTCATGGCGCATTCGGCGAAAGCCGGGGCAGGCAGCATCAGGGCGAGGGCGGCAAGGACGGGTCTCATCAGGCGGTGTTCCGGCGGGGACGCTGCGACCTCGATACACGAAATCGATCGCCGGGCGTAGAACTGTTGCGGCGGGATGAGCGGAGCGTATCGCAACCCATGCCGGAACGCCGACGCAGCGGCGGTTCAGACCCGTCTTTATGCCATCCGCTGCCGCTTCGGTTCCTCGAACAGCGCGCGGATGCGTTCGGCCGGGGCGGGGCGGCCGATGTGGTAGCCCTGGGCGTGGTCGATGTCGAGCTTGCGCAGCAGCTCCAGCTGCTCCTCGCTCTCCACGCCTTCGACCAGGATCTTCGGGCCGCGGTTCCTGAGCAGGCCGACGATGTCGCGGAACATGGCGCGGCCGCGCGGCGTCACGCAGTCGTGCAGGAAGGAGCGGTCGATCTTGACCGTGTCGAAGTCGATCAGCCGCAGCCAGGACAGGCCGGCAAACCCGGTACCGAAATCGTCGAGCCAGACCTTGATGCCGAGCAGCTTGAGGTCGCTGATGCAGCGCAGCACGTCGGAATGCATCTCCATCTCCAGCCCCTCGGTGATCTCCAGGGCCAGGCGATCGCCGGTCACGCCGGCCTCGCCGAGCGCGGCGGCCACGGAGGCGGCAAAACCCGGCGCCTTGAGCTGCACCGGGGAGACGTTGACGCTGATGGTGCGGATATGCTCGTTCGACATCAGTTCGCGGCAGGCCGTGCGGATCGCCCAGCGGCCGAGTTCCAGGATCATGCCGGTGCGTTCCGCCACCGGGATGAACAGGCTCGGCGGCACCGCCGTCCCGTCCGGCATGGTCAGGCGCATCAGCGCCTCCATCGCCTCGATCCTGCCGCTGCGCATGTTGGCGATCGGCTGGAACACCAGCGAAACCAGGTCGCGCTCAATGGCGATCTTCAGGAGCGCGGCGACGTTCTCGCTTTCGTCGCTGGTCTGCGGGTCGTTGGGGTCGAACAGATGCACGCAGTTGCGGCCGTCGGCCTTGGCCAGATACAGCGCCCGGTCGGCCTCCTGGATGATCTTTTCCAGCTTGGTGCCGGCCTCGTCGCGGGTGAAGGCCGCGCCGATCGACACCGTCACCACCTGTGTGCCGTCGCGGCGCTCGTTGTGGGTGATCGCCAGCGCTTCCACTTCGCTGCGGATCTCCTCGGCAAGCGTGACGACGTCCTCGTGGTTTTTGGCCTGCGCCAGCACGATGAACTCCTCGCCGCCATAACGACCGATCGAGGCGCTGCGCCGCTCCACCAGGTGGCGCAGGCTGTCTGCCACCTCCATCAGGCAACGGTCGCCCTTCTGGTGGCCGTAATAGTCGTTGAAACGCTTGAAGAAGTCGACGTCGATGAGCAGCACCGCGAAGGTCGCGCCATGGCGCTGCCAGTTGCTCCACAGGTCGCGCAGCCGCTCGTCGACGGCGCGGCGGTTTTCCAGCCCGGTCAGCGGATCGGTGCGCGACAGCTTGAGCAGCGCCTTGCCGCGCTCCGTGGCTTCGCGGTGCTGGTTGCGCGCCTCCAGCGCGTTCAGGAAGACGTTGTAGCGCTCGCGGTTCAGCTTCCAGTTGATGTAGGAGGTGAAGACGAAGCAGGAGATGTAGAAGGCGCCGAAAACCAGCTTGTAGGTCAGCGTCGACGGCACGAAATAGTTCACGGCATAGAGGATCAGCAGGATGATCGTCGACGTGACGACGGAAAAGCTGAACTGGAACGTGAAAAACAGGTTGGCGCTCATCATGAAGATGGTGCCGAAGACCATGTAGTACGAGACGCTTTCATGATTGGCGCTGGCGGCCGTCGGCAGCAGCCAGCCGATATAGCCGAGGATGATCGCGCCGGCGCAGGTAATGTCCAGCCATTTCGTGGCGGCACCGAAGCGCAGCAGTGCCTCCAGCGTCACCAGCGCGGTCGCGCCGACCGCGAAGCGCGCGGCGATGGTGTAGGCCGCGACATCCGGCACCAGCAGAATGTCAGTGGCGGCGAACAGTAGGTAGATGATGACGGCGATGTAGAGCCCCGGCCGGGCCGCCATGCGGCGCGCGGCCTGGGATTCCGCATGGAACTGCGCGCGCAGGCTGCTGGCGTCAGGCGCGGCCTGCGGCTGGATGGCCGGCTCCACCGGCGCAAGTTCAGCCACAGCTGACATTGCATAGTTGCTCATCGCCGAGAGACCTCTCAGGAAGGGCTTTTGTAAGCCGTTTGTTGCTTCCGGCCTCAACGCAGAACAACTCCAACGTGCGCGGGCGATCTTGGCGCCTCGCAGACAATGCGGCCTGAGGCCACAAGGTTGGGTTAATCATCCACGGATTCTGAAACGAAATGCCCTGGCGCAATCGAATTCGGTAAATTGTGCGTTAACGATAACATTAGAATGCCACCCAGCGTGCTTTGCAGGGGGTCTGCTTCGCGCTATTAACATGCCAGTTGTTAACGAGTTGTTAACCATGGGGGTTTTGGTGGCCACGGTCCTCGACGGCAAGAGTCTGATTACGGAAGAATCGATCGCGGCCAACCTCGCAAGAGGGCTGGACAATCGCAGTGAGGCTTTTGAGACGGCGCGTGCCGAGCTCGCGCTCATGCTGTCCGTCACGCAGCAGCAGATCGCCCTCAAGAAGGGTCCGGCGGAAATCATCAAGCCGCTGATGGCGCGCCTCGAGGCGATGCGCCTCAGGCTCCATGACGACACCTGGAATGCGCTGGCACCGATCATCCAGAGCCATCCGGTCCTCGACTATTTCCTGGAAGATCCGCTGACGCGCTGGTCGTTCGAGAAGCCGCGCGGCTATTCCGGCGACGCCGAACTGCTCGACTACATCTATTGCGATCCGCATGTCGCCGACGCCGTCGCCGACTCGTCCGACATCGGCAAGGCGCTCTATGCCTATACCCAGAACGTGCCCTCCTGCGTGGCGGCCCGCGAGCGTCGTGATCTTCTCGCCCGCTATGTCGACGAGATCGCCGAGAAGCGCGGGCCCGGAACCGAGGTCCTGGCAGTCGCCGCCGGCCATCTGCGCGAAGCCAACCTCTCGCTTGCGCTGCGCGAAAAGCGCCTGAAGCGCTGGGTAGCGCTCGACCAGGACCCGCTCAGCGTCGGCCTGATCTCGCGTGACTTCGCCGGCACGGCCGTGGAAACCGTCGACGGTTCCGTCCGCACCCTGCTGACGCGGGGGCACAAGCTCGGCAAGTTCGACTTCATCTATGCCTCGGGCCTCTACGACTACCTGCAGGACAAGGTGGCGGTGAAGCTCACCAAGACCTGCCTGCAGATGCTGAAGCCGGGCGGTACCTTCCTGTTCGCCAACTATGCCGAAGGCAATCCGGACGCCGGCTACCGCGAAACCTTCATGAACTGGGTGCTGCTGCTGCGTTCCGAGGCCGACATGTGGAACGTCGTCAACGCCAGCGTCGACCGCAACAAGGTCGACGTGCAGGTGTTCTTCGGCGAAAACCGCAACGTGCTCTACGCGGTGATCGAAAAGCACGATTGAGTGCTTTTTCAGGCCCGGCGTGCCGGGAACCGGTGATCCCGTGTCGCGGGGTCAGCTGCCGTATTCGTCGTGCCGCCGGTTCCAGCCATAGGGCTCGGTCTGGGGCCAGCCCTGCGGGGACTCTTCCCAGGTCTCCTGGCGCCCGTAAGGGGTCAGGTCCAGATAGGTCCACAGGCTGCCGAGATATTCGACGCCGCGAGCGCCGTTGAAATAGCTGCGATAGATGTTGCCACCGTCGCGCAGGAAAACGCTGATGCCGTGGCGTTCGCTGGTCCTGGTCGGATCGTCCGGGTCGGTGACTGTCGCGCCCATGTCCTGGTTGAAGTCGCTGCCGAGCGATGAATACCAGACGGGGTGCCGCCACCCCATGCGCTGCTGGTACCCCTGCAGCTTTTCCAGTGGTGCGCGCGACACCAGCACGATGGAGGTATCGCGCGCGTTGAGATGCGCGGGATGGGTCATCGCGTCGACCACCCATGAGCAGCCGTCGCAGCCCGCCTGCCAGTCCGGCCCGAACATGAAGTGGTAGACGATCAGCTGGCGGCGTCCGTCGAACAGGTCGCCAAGGCTCACCGTTCCCGACGGCCCGGCGAATGAGTAGTTCTTGTCGATCCTCACCATGGGCATGCGCCGTCGCTGCGCGTTGAGGTCGTCGCGTGCGCGGGTGAAAGCCTTTTCCCGGTCGACCTGCTGCCGCAGCGCGGCCCGCCACTCCTGCTCCGAGACGATACTGGGCAGCGTCATCAGTAACCTCCTTGATGCGGTGCGGTTCGAGACGCCACGGCGCCGCTGTGGAATTTCGCTTCGGCCGCAGGCTCCGTGTTGTGCTCATTTTCAAATATGTTATAAAAACATAACATGTCAAGCGAGCACGAAGAAGACCTGGTTTTCAAGGCGTTGGCCCATCCGCGGCGGCGCGCCATGCTCGATCAGCTGAAGGATGAGGCACACACCACCGGCATGCTTTGTGAGGTCTTCGCCGAGATGGACCGCTGCACCGTGATGCTGCATCTCAAGGTGCTGGAGGACGCCGGTCTGATCATCGTCCGGCGCGAAGGCCGCGAGCGCTGGAACCATCTCAACGCCCTGCCGATCAAGCGCATCCACGATCGCTGGATCAGCGGTTATGCCGCCCATGCGGTCTCCATCCTCGACAGGCTCCGCGGTGACCTGGAAGGTTCGGGCGCCGCAGGACGGTGATGCCGCGCCGATGCCTTTCGATAGTCCGGCGGCCTGGTTCGAGGCGGTAACCTGCCGATTTCGGACTGATCGCAGCCACCTCGGCCCGGCGAAGCTGCTATGAAGGGTCTCCCCGTGATTCTCCGTGCCGCCACCTCAAGATGACCACTGCCGCCCTCGACATTCTCAAGACCGTCTACGGCTATGACGCCTTCCGGGGCCCGCAGGCGGACATCGTCGGGCATGTGATCGACGGCAACAATGCCTTCGTGCTGATGCCGACGGGCGGCGGCAAGTCGCTCTGCTACCAGATCCCGGCCATCGTGCGCCCCGGCATGGGGCTTGTGGTGTCGCCGCTGCTGGCGCTGATGGCCGATCAGGTCACGGCGCTGCGCCAGGCCGGCGTGCGCGCGGCGGCGCTCAACTCCGATCTGGAACTGGACCAGCGCCGTGCGCTGTGGCGCGACATCCGCGGCGGTGCGCTCGACCTGCTTTATGTCGCGCCCGAAACCCTGGCTCGCCCGGACGTGCTGGAATTGCTGGAAAGCGTGCAGCTGTCGCTGATCGCCATCGACGAGGCGCACTGCCTGTCGCAATGGGGGCACGATTTCCGCCCATCCTACCGCCAGCTCGACGCCGTCGTTGCGCGCTTTTCCGGCGTTCCGCGCATGGCGCTGACGGCCACCGCCGACGAACCGACCCGCGCCGAGATCCTGTCGCATCTCGACATCGACGAGGCCGACGCCTTCATCGCCGGTTTCGACCGCCCCAACATCCGCTACGCCATCGAGGAAAAGGACAATCCGCGCGCCCAGCTGAAGGAATTCCTCAAGCGCTACGAGGGCGAGAGCGGCATCGTCTACTGCCTGTCGAAACGCCGCACCGAGGAGATCGCAGCCTGGCTGCAAGGCCTCGGCTACGATGCGCTCGCCTACCACGCCGGCATGGACAAGGCGGCGCGCGAGGCCAACCAGCAGCGGTTCCAGCACGGCGAGGCGGTCATCATGGTCGCCACCGTCGCCTTCGGCATGGGCATCGACAAGCCGGACGTGCGCTTCGTCGCGCATGTCGACCTGCCGGGCAGCATCGAGGCCTACTATCAGGAAACCGGCCGCGCCGGGCGGGACGGCCTGCCGTCGGATACGCTGATGCTCTACGGCCATGAGGACATCGCGCTGCGCAGCCGCTTCATCGAGGAATCGGAGGCGCCCGACCAGCGCAAGCGCATGGAACGGCAGAAGCTCGATGCGCTGCTGGGACTGGCGGAAACGGCGCGTTGCCGCCGCCAGGTGCTGCTGTCCTATTTCGGCGACCATTGCGAGCCTTGCGGCAATTGTGACACCTGCGCGGAGCCGCCCCGCCTGTTCGACGGTGCCATTGCCGCGCAGAAGGTGCTGTCGTGCATCTATCGCACCGGCGAACGGTTCGGGCAGGCCTACGTCGTCGACGTGCTGCTGGGCGCGGACAACGAACGCATCGCCCAATTCGGCCATGACCGGATCTCCACCTTCGGCATCGGCAAGGAGCACGACAACCGCACCTGGCGGGCGATCCTGCGCCAGCTGATCGCGCTGCGCTTCATCGATGTCGACCTGGTCGGCCATGGCGGCCTGTCGATCGCGCCGGCCGGGCGTGATTTCCTGCGCGAGAAGCCGCAGCTGATGCTGCGCATTCCGGCGCCGCCGCGGGCCAGGCGCGGCAAGGTGGTGCGCGGCAACGCGCAGTCCGCCGTCCCGCAGGCCGACAACGACCTGTTCCAGGCGCTGCGCCGCAAGCGCATCGAAATCGCCCGCCTGCAGAACGTGCCGCCCTATGTCATCTTCCACGACAGACCCTGATCGAACTGGCAGCCGCCCGGCCCGCCTCGCGCAGCGAGATGGCCGGTGTGCCGGGCGTCGGCGAAGCCAAGCTCGATCGTTATGGCCCGGCCTTCCTGTCGGTGATCGCGGAGTTCGGGTGAGGGGTGACGCGGCGCCTTATCTCCCCCCTTGCGGGGGAGAAAGCGATTTCAGCATCTTAGACGATGCACGCCCTTTAGGGCGGCGCAGGCTAAGTGCTAGAAATCGCAAGAGAGGGGATTTTCAGCCGCAACGCTGACAATCGGCTCTCGCGGAACGTCCTGGAAGCAAGACGGCTGCGTTACACACGATGTGTCTCAGCTGAAAATCCCCTCTCTTGGATTTTCTACGACTTAGCCTCGCGACGGCCTTCGGCCTGCTCCGACTAAGATCGTGAAAATCCTTTATCCCCCGCAAGGGGGGAGATGGCAGCGCCGACGTTGTCGCTGTCCTTCAACGTTGCTGTCGCCGCCGCTTTCAGCGCGTTCTGACCAGAATTGCGCTACAACTTCCACGATACCGTGCTATGCGCGGCTTTGAACCGAGACCGCAGCCATGACCGACGACACCATTCACCCCGCCCTTGCTTCCGCGCTGGAAGCGAAGGGATACCACCAGCTCACCCCGGTGCAGGCCGAGATGGCGGGCGGCGGGCATGGCGAGGCCGACCTTCTGGTTTCGGCGCAGACCGGTTCGGGCAAGACGGTGGCCTTCGGCATTGCCATCGCCTCGACGCTGCTCGGCCGCGCCGAACGTTTTCCGCAGGCCGACCTGCCGCTTGGCCTGGTGATCGCGCCGACGCGCGAACTCGCCATCCAGGTGCAGCGCGAACTCGACTGGCTCTACGCCGACGCAGGCGTCCGTATCGCCACCTGCGTCGGCGGCATGGACATGCGCCGCGAACGCCGCGCCCTGGACAGCGGCGCGCATATCGTCGTCGGCACGCCGGGACGCCTGCGTGACCACATCTCCAAGGGTGCGCTCGATCTCAGCGCGCTCCGCGCCGTGGTGCTCGACGAAGCCGACGAGATGCTCGACCTCGGTTTCCGCGAGGACCTCGAATTCATCCTCGGCGCCGCGCCCGAGGATCGCCGCACCCTGCTGTTTTCGGCCACGGTGCCGCGCGGCATTGCGGACCTGGCCAGGAATTTCCAGAAGGACGCGGTGCGCATTGCCGCGACCGCCGCCACCGAACAGCACGCCGACATCGAATACCAGTTGATGCTGGTGCGGCGCGACGAGCGCGAACATGCCGTCATCAACACGCTGCTCGATTCCGACAGCGCCAGCGCGCTGGTGTTCTGCCACACGCGCGAAGCGGTGCGCCACCTGACGGCGCGACTTGCCAATCGCGGCTTCTCGGTCGTCTCGCTGTCGGGCGAAATGGCGCAGTCGGAACGTTCCAACGCGCTGCAGTCGATGCGCGACGGCCGCGCCCATGTCTGCGTGGCGACCGACGTCGCGGCACGCGGCATCGACCTGCCGAACCTCGACCTCGTCATCCATGCCGATGTACCGAGCAATCCGGCGACGCTGCTGCACCGCTCCGGCCGCACCGGGCGCGCCGGCCGCAAAGGCGTCTGCGTGCTCATCGTGCCCGAAACCAGGCGCGGCGCCGCCCAGCGCGTGCTGGCGCTGGCCAAGCTGTCGGCCACCCTGCGCGCCGCCCCGAGCATCGCCGAGATCGAGACCCGCTATCGCGCCCAGATACTGGATGCCGTGCTGTCGGCTGCCGAGCCGGACGAGGCGGAAGCGGCTTTCGTCACCGAACTTCTGGCCAAGGCCAGCCCCGAGCGCATCGCCGCCGCCTTCCTGCGCCAGCAGCTGTCCGCCCGGCCCGTGCCCGAGGACCTGTTTCCGTTGCCGGTCCACGACATGCAGGCGCGCAAGCCCAAGCGTGAGAAAGGCGACCGGGACCGAGGAGGTGAAGACCGGCGTGAGGCCGAGCCGCGCCGCCCCGACATGGAAGGCGGCGTCTGGTTCACGCTGTCGCTCGGCCGCAAGCAGCGCGCCGATCCGAAATGGCTTCTGCCGATGATCTGCCGCGCCGGCGGCGTCTCCAAGCGCGACGTCGGCTCGATCCGCATCGACGACACCGAAACCCGCTTCGAGATCTCCGCCGACAAGGCGGCCGGCTTCATCGAGCAGCTCAAGCAGCCCGGCAGCACCGAGCGCGGCATCGTCATCGCGCCCGCCGGAGAAGCCGGCGCTGCCGTGTGGCGGCCCAAGCCGAAATTCGGCAAGGGCAAGCCGGATTTCGCCAAGGGGGCCAAGTTCGGCAAGGGCGGCAAGCCGGCCAAGAAACCCCACCGTGGCCAGGGCGCGCCCGGGGAATACAAGGGCAAGGGCAAGCCGAAGCGCCCGGGTTGAGTTTTTGGGGGGCGCAAGCGGCGCCCCTTTCTCCCCCCTTGTGGGGGAGAAAGCGATTTCAGCATCTTAGACGAGCACGCCCGCAGGGCGGCGCAGTCTAAGTGCTAGAAATCGCAAGAGAGGGGATATGCAGTCGCAGCGCTGGTAATCTGCATTTCGTATTCTCTTTGAGGAAGGGAAGGTCTCCCTCTAGCTGGCCCCTCGGCTGAAAATCCCCTCTCTTGGATTTTCTACGACTTAGCTGTGCCGCCCTAAAGGGCGTGCTCGCTAAGATCGTGAAAATCCGTTCTCCCCCGCAAAGGGGAGATAACGGGCGCTGGCGCTTCCTCACGAAATAGCCAGCACCTCGATCTCACCTTGCCCGAACGGCACGAAATCACCCACTGCCTTGCCCATCAGTGCAATCGCCACCGGCGAGCCGTGCGAGATGGAAGCCTGGGCCGGATTGGCCTCGTCGTCGCCGACGATGCGGAAGGTCTGGACGCGGTCATCGTCGCGCCTGAAGGTGACCGAATGGCCGAAGCCGACCACCGCATTCGAAGTGGGCGCCGGCACGAGCTGCGCCGTGCGGACGCGCTCGGCATAATAGCGGGCATCCCGAACCGGTACGGCTGATTGCCGTCGCCTTTCATTGACATCTTCCAGCCTGCCGGCGGCCTCGAGCGCTTCCTGCGCCCGCGCCAGTTCCTCCTGCAGCATGCTGAGACCCGCCTCGGTGACCAGGTTGATCCGGTCGGGGATCGGGCGCGGCGGCAGGATGGTTTCCGATGCGGCCTCGGCGCTTTCCTCCTTGGCGAATGCGACGCTCACGTGACTGGAACCCCCGGGCTGAACAGTGTCGGCAACGGATAACCCGGAGCCGGCCGAGGCTGCAACAGCTGACAATGGCGCGTGCCGTTACCCTTCCGCCCTTGCGGGCGAAAAAGAGGTGCTGCGCTTCCTACGCCGAGCCGCGCATGATCAGCTTGGCTTCCAGCTGCCTGATCTCCGGTTTGCCGGCGTCCGCGCCACCGGCAATGCGGGTGAAGAGCATGTCGACGCCGCTGGCTGCGATTCCCTGGTAGTCCTGCGCCACCGTGGTCAGCGGCGGGCAGGTGAAGCGGCTGAGCGGATGGTCGTCATGGCCGGCGACACGCAGTTCGCAGCCGTCGTCTCTGCCCACCTGCAGCTTGCGTTCGAAGGCCGCCGCAATCACCCCAAAAGCCAGGCGGTCGTTGGCGCACAGCACGGTGCGGGTCGGAAAGCCGCCGCTGTCGAGGATGCGCCCGGCCTCGCGGTAGCCGAGCTCCTCGAATTCCCAGCCCGTGGCCGTGGTCGGCAGCACGACCGGCTCGAAACCGAGCCGCTCCATGGTGGCGACATAGGCGGCGCGGCGCTCCAGCGCATTCTGGTTCACCGCCGGCATTTCCAGGAAGCACGGATGCTCGCCGGTGCGGCACAGATATTCGGTGATCATGCCCATGCTCTGCCGGTTGTCGGTGCCGACAAAGGACTGCTCGGTGTTGACCCGGTTGTCGAGGAACACGATCGGCATGGTGCTGACGAGGCTGGCGAGCAAAGTGGCGTCCGTCTCGAAGCCGAGCGGCGCCATCAGCACGCCGGCGATGTTGAGCGACATCAGCGTGCGCATCGCGCGCGCTTCCAGCTTGCGCTCGCCATGCGAGGACAACACGATCGCCCAATAGCCTTCGGCAAGGCAGCGCATCTCGATCTGGCGCACCACCTCGGCATAGAAGGGGTCCGAGATGTGCGGCACGATCACGCCGATGTTCTTCGGCTGTTTGCGGTTGAGGCTGGCTGCGAAGATGTTGGGCCGGTAGTCGTAATCCTTGAGCGCCTTCTCGATGCGCGCCCGGGTCGACGGCTTCACGTTGTCGGGATTGTCGAAGTATTTCGAGACCGTCGGCCGCGACAGGCCGGTGGCCGCCGCGAACTCCTCCATGGTCCTGACCTTCTGTTCGCTCATGCTCGGCTTCCTCGCCTGTTGCCGCGCGCCCCGAACGGGATAAATCGATTTATTTCCATGCGTAAAATTATTTTTTGACCGAAGCAAGCCGCAGGCCGACCCGAAGCGATCGTTTCCTGTGCGCTGCGTTTCAATTGACCAGATAGTCGCCGCATTTGTGGGGTTTTGCAAGTTTTTATCGCGTGTAAAAAAATAAGTTGACACGTAGGAGATTGTGCGGCATCTGGATGCTGGCTCGATATCGGGCCCAATTCCTGTCTTGGAGGTAGCGGCCGATTTCGGTCCGCAAGGCGGGAGGCGCATCTTCGCGTTCAGATCAACAACAGGCCGGGCATCGCCGGCTTCATGGAGGAACACATGTTTCGCAAAACGCTTGGCCGTATTCTTCTGTCGGGTGCCGCTCTTGCCCTGATGGCCGGCATCGCTTCCGCCGAAGGCATCGGCGCGTCGCTGCTTACCCAGCAGCATCCGTTCTACATCTCGCTCGCCGACGCGATGAAGAAGGAAGCCGAGGCCGAGAAGGTGCCGCTCGAAGTCGCCATCGCCAACCAGGACCTCTCCAAGCAGCTTGCCGATGTCGAGGACTTCATCACCAAGGGCGTCAGCGTCATCATCATCTCGCCGGTGGATTCCAAGGGCGTGAAGGCGGCCATCACCAAGGCCGAGAAGGCCGGCATCAAGGTCATCACCGTCGACGTGCCCGCCAACAATGTCGACGTCACCTCCTTTGTCGGCACCGACAATTTCGCCGGCGGCGAGAAGGCGGCCGAGCTGATGGCCAAGTCGATCGGCGGCAAGGGCAATGTCGCGGTCATCGACTATCCGACCGTGCAGTCGGTGGTCGATCGCGTCGAAGGCTTCAAGAAGGGCCTGGAGAAGCATCCGGACGTCAAGATCGTGGCCATCCAGCCGGGCATTACCCGTCCCGAGGCGCTGGCGACCGCGCAGAACATCCTGCAGGCCAATCCCGACATCGTCGGCATCTTCGGCTTCGGCGATGACGCGGCACTGGCCGCCGCTGCCGCCGTCAAGGCCGCGAAGCTTGAGTCCCAGGTCAAGGTGATCGGCTTCGACGGCATGGAAGAAGCCCGCAACGCCGTGAAGAACGACCCGGTCATGGTGGGCGTCATCGCCCAGTATCCGGACCAGATGGGCAAGGTTGCGGTCCAGACCGCGGCCAAGGTCATCAAGGGCGAGACGGTCGAGGCCAAGCAGCCGATCGTTCCGGGCGTCGTCACCAAGGACGGCGAAACCAGGTAAGCCCGAACAGGCAGGCGGTGGGGAGGGCGCCATGCTCTCCCTGCCTTGCCTTGATCCACAACGCCGACGCTCTCGCATGCCCCGAAAGGGAGTGCCCGCTACGCCCGTCGGCGGTGGGTTATGGAGGAGCAATCCGTGACAGCCATCAACCAGAAGCCGCACGCCGCTGCCTCGGATCCTTCGGACGACGTGGTGCTCGAGATCCACGACATCGCCAAGTCCTTCGGCCCGGTTGCAGCGCTGAAGCGCATGAATCTCACCGTGCGGCGCGGTCGTGTGCACACGCTGTTGGGCGAGAACGGCGCCGGCAAGTCCACCCTGATGAAGATCCTCGCCGGTGTCTTCAAGCCGACCGCCGGCAGCATCGTGCTGAACGGCAAGGCCTACACGCCGCGCAATCCGCGCGATGCCCGTGCGCATGGCGTTTCCATCGTCTTTCAGGAACTCAGCCTCAGCCGCAACCTGTCGGTGGCCGAGAACATCTTCGCCAGCCATGAGCCGAGCCGCTTCGGCTTCATCCGCGACCGTGCCTTGAACGCCGCTGCCGAGCAGCTCATCCGCGACTTGGGCCTGCCGGTCGACGTGCGCGCAAAAGTCGGCGACCTGTCGATCGCGCAGCGCCAGCTGGTCGAGATCGCCAAGGGCCTCAGCCTGCCGGCCGACGTCGTCATCCTCGACGAACCGACCTCGTCGCTATCCGACAGCGAGGCCGAGATCCTCTTCGCCATCATCGAGCGCCTGAAGAGCCAGGGCAAGGCGGTGATCTACATCTCCCACCGCATGGAAGAGATCATGCGGCTCTCCGACGACATCACCGTCATGCGGGACGGCGAATATGTGACGACGACGCAGAAGAGCCAGACCAGCATCGACCGGCTGATCACGCTGATGGTCGGCCGCGCCATGAACGACATCTATCCGCCGCGCGAGGCGCCGCGCCCGCCGGCCGACACGCCGCCGGTGCTGGCGACGAAGCATCTCACCTTTGCCGGCAAGTTCCGCGACGTCTCGATCGACGTGAAGCCCGGTGAGGTCGTCGGGCTGTTCGGCCTCGTCGGCTCGGGCCGCTCCGACGTCATGAAGGCGCTGTTCGGCATGCTTGCGCCGCAGGGCGAAATCCTGCTCGACGGCAAGCCGGTGGTATTCCGCTCGGCCGCGCAGGCGATCCGCAAGGGCATCGCCTTCGTCACCGAGAACCGCAAGGAAGAAGGCCTGGTGCTGCTGCACAGCGTCGAGCGCAACATCAACATGGTCGGGCTCGGCCAGCTCTCCGGGCCGCTCGGCCTGATGCGGGGCACGGCCGAACGCGAGGCGGCGAGGAGCGAAGTCAAGCGTCTCGCCATCAAGACCGCCTCGATCGACACCACCACCGGGTCCTTGAGCGGCGGCAACCAGCAGAAGATCGTGCTGGCCAAATGGCTGCAGATCAAGCCGCGCGTGCTGATCCTGGACGAGCCGACCCGTGGCGTCGATGTCGGCGCCAAATTCGAGATCTACCGCATCATCCGCGAACTGGCCGCCAACGGCACCGCGATCCTGATGGTCTCCTCCGAGCTTCCGGAGGTGCTGGGCCTCAGCGACCGCGTCGTGGTGATGCACAACAAATCCGTCGCCGCCGTGCTCGATGCCGACGGCCTCACACCCGAAACCGTCATGACCTATGCAGCGGGGATACACGCATGAGCAATGTTCAGGACATCCAGAAGAAGGCCGCCGACGCCGAGGTCCGCCGCTCTTTCCTGGCCTCGCCGACGGTGCGCCAGTATGGCGGCATCATCATCTCGCTGGCCGTGCTGTGCGTGGTGTTCTCGGTGATGAGCCCGCGCTTCCTCGCCTTCAACAATTTCATGAACATCATGCAGCAGGTCGCCGTCATCGCGGTCGCCGCCTACGGCATGACCTATGTCATCCTGCTCGGCGACATCGACCTGTCGATCGGCTCCATCATCGCCGTCGCCGGCATGGTGGCGGCGCAGGCCTTCGCCATGGGCTTCGGCTTTGTGCCGGCGGTGGCGCTGACGCTGGCCGCCGGCGCGCTGATGGGGGCGCTGAACGGCGCGCTGTCGGCCAAGCTGATGCTGCCATCCTTCATCGTCACGGTGGCGACGATGGGCATCTATCGCGGCATGGTCAGCCTGCCGACCAACGGCGCGCCCGCGATGATCGAGAACGACACCTGGCTCGCCATCGGCGGCGAAAGCTTCCTCGGCATCCCGATCATCATCTGGATCATGGCCGTGCTGTTCGTGGTCAACCACATCATCCTGTCGAAGACGATCTTCGGGCGGCAGGTCTATCTCACCGGCGGCAACCGCGAAGCGGCGATCTATTCCGGCATCCGCGTCGACCGCATCAAGATCATCGTCTTCACCATTTCGGGCATGATGGCGGCGATCAGCGGCATGCTGCTGTCCTCGCGCCTATCGTCGGCGCAGACCAATGCCGGCACGGGCTACGAGCTCGACGCCATCGCCGCGGTAGTCCTCGGCGGCACCTCGCTCGCCGGCGGTGTCGGCACCATCGTCGGCACCATCCTCGGCGCGCTCATCATCGGCGTCATCAACAACGGCATGAACATGCTGTCGGTGCCTTATTTCTACCAGCTCATCGTCAAGGGCGCCGTCATCCTTATCGCCGTCTGGCTCGACGTGCGCAGCAAATCCGCCCGGACCTGAGCGGCAACCCTTTCATCGGAATGCAAGCATGAAGAAGATCATCACCATCGGCGAGATCGTCGTCGAGATCATGGCTGTCGAGCCCGGGCTCGGTTTCACCGCCGCCATCCCGCTCATCGGTCCGTTCGCCTCCGGTGCGCCGGCGATCTTCATCGACCAGGCCGCCAAGCTCGGCCAGCCCTGCGGCATTGTCAGCGCCGTCGGCAATGACGACTTTGGCGTGCTCAATGTCGAGCGGCTGCGGCGGGACGGCGCCGATGTCTCGGCCATTGGCGTTCATCCGACGGCGGCCACCGGCAGCGCCTTCGTGCGCTACCGGCCGGACGGCAACCGCGACTTCATCTACAACATCCGCCACAGCGCCTGCAGCGCCATCGGCCTGACGCCTGAGGCCGAAGCGCTCATCGACGGTGCCGACCACCTGCACATCATGGGTTCGGCGCTGTTCTTCGACGGCATCGTCTCGGCCATCTTCGAGGCGACGCGGCGCATCAAGGCCAAAGGCGGCACCGTCTCCTTCGACCCCAACATCCGCAAGGAGATGCTGGAGCTGCCCGGCATGCGCGAGGCTCTCGCCCATGCGCTCGAAAACGCCGACCTGTTCATGCCGAGCGGCCCGGAGATGTTCCTGTTCACCAAGGCGACCGAGGAGGCGGCGGCGATCGCCGAACTGCTCGAGCGCGGCATCAAGGCCATCGTCGTCAAGCGCGGCGCCGACGGCGCCAGCTATTTCGACCGCTCCGGCGAAGTGTCCGCCCCGGCCTTCAGGGTCGAGGAGATCGATCCGACCGGCGCCGGCGACAGCTTCGGCGCGGCCTTCGTCACCTGCTGGCTGCGCGGCATGGCGCCCGGCAAGGCGCTGACCATCGCCAACGCCACCGGCGCGCGCGCCGTCAGCGTCAAGGGGCCGATGGAGGGCACCTCCACCATGGCCGAGATCGAAACCTTCCTGCACAGCCAAGGAGTTGCGGCATGAGCGCCACCAGCAGACTCGCCGGCCTTCCGGCCCGCTTCGCAAGGGGCGAGCGCGGCGGCATTACTTCGATCTGCTCGGCTCATCCGCTGGTCATCGAGGCAGCACTCCTGGAAGGCATCGCCACCGGTATGGATGTGCTGATCGAAGCCACCTGCAACCAGGTCAACCAGGAAGGCGGCTACACCGGCATGACGCCGGCGGACTTCCGCAGCTTCGTCGAGGACATCGCGACGCGTCTCGGCTTCGACACCAGCCGCCTGATCCTCGGCGGCGATCACCTCGGCCCCAATCCGTGGAAACATCTGCCCGCCGATGAGGCGATGCAGCGCGCCGATGTCATGATGGACGCGTTCGTCCGCGCCGGCTTCACCAAGATCCACCTCGACACCTCGATGGGCTGTCTTGGCGAGCCGGTGGCATTGCCGGATGCGGTGACGGCCGAACGGGCGGCACGGCTTGCCAGGATCGCGGAAATGGCGGCGGCTGAGGCCGGCTATGACCTGCCGGCCTACATCATCGGCACCGAGGTACCGATCCCGGGCGGGGCGATGGAAGCGCTCGACCATCTGGAACTGACCACGCCGGCCGCCGCCGTCGAGACGGTCGAGGTCCACCGCCGCGCCTTCGCGGCACTCGGCCTTGAGGACGCCTTCGCCCGCGCCATCGGTGTGGTGGTGCAGCCGGGTGTGGAATTCGGCAACGAGAATGTCGTCGTCTATGACAGTGCCAAGGCGACGGCGCTGAGCGGCGTGCTCAGGCAGATGCCGCAATTCGTCTTCGAGGCGCATTCGACCGACTACCAGCCGCAGCAGGCGCTGGCGGCTCTGGTCCATGACGGCTTCGCCATCCTCAAGGTCGGCCCCGGCCTCACCTTCGCGCTGCGCGAAGCGCTGTTCGGCCTCGACCAGATCGCTGCTTTCCTTGACCGCCTGCCGGAAGAGGAGACACTGCGCGGCAAGATGGAAAAGCTGCTTTTGGCCGAGCCGAAGAACTGGGAGAAATATTATCATGGCGACGCCGACGACCTGCGCCTGCAGCGCCATTTCTCCTACAGCGACCGCATCCGCTACTACTGGCCGCATCCGCAGGCTTCGGCCGCTGTCGACGCCTTGCTCAAGCGCCTCGAAGGCCGCGCCATCCCGGAGACGCTGATCAGCCAGAACCTGGCGACGCTCTACCCGGCGGTTGCCGCCGGCAAGGTCGAGGCGACGCCGCACGCCCTGATGGTCGAGGCGGTCCGCAACGTCGTGCGCAGCTACAACCGCGCGGCCTTGTCACTCCAGCCGGCCTGACCGGACCGGCTCAGCGGCGCGACGACATATCCGTCGCTGCCGCGACGATAGCGCGCCGCAGCCAGATGTGCCGCGGTGCATCCTGCTGGCGCGCGTGCCAGGCGAGGCTCATCGTGAAGGTCCCGAGATCGAGCGGTGGCGCCAGCGAGACGAAGCGTTCCATGGTGGCGGCGGCGCGCGCCAGGCTCGCCGGCAGGGTCATGACGAGGTCGGAACGCGCAGCGATCTCCACCGCTGCGAAGAAGTTGGGCACGCGCAGTTTCACCCGCCGCGTCTGCCCCAGTCGTGCCAGCGCCTCGTCGACAGGGGCTGCGCCCACGCCGGTGACGCTCACCACGATATGCTCCAGCGCCAGGAAGCGTTCCAGCGTGAGCTTGCGGGCAAGCGCGGGATGCTGTGCCCGCATCAGCGTCACCAGTTCTTCGTCATAGAGCCGCCGCCGCTGGATACCGGCCGGCGCGTCGTCGATCAACGCCACCATCGCCTCGGCTCCGCCATGTTCAAGCATTTCGAACCCGTTCGCGCCGGGCGCCGCGATGTCGAGGTCGAGCAGCGGTGCTTCGCGGGCGAGGCGGGCCAGCAGATGCGGTGCCAGCACCGCGGCCTGGAGGTCTGGCATCAGCAGCCGGATGTGGCCGGTGGCGGTTGCCGGATCGAAGGCATTGGCTTCCAGCATGTCGCCGACGCCCGCCAGTATTCTCTGCAGGTGAGGACGGATCTCGTTGGCACGGGCGGACAGGATGTAGCCGCCCGGAGCGTCGACCAGCAGTGCGTCCGAAAACAGCGCGCGCAGCCGTCCCAGCGCACGGCTCGCCGCCGGCTGGCTCATGCCAAGCCGCTGGGCCGCCCGCGTCACGTTCCTTTCCTCCAGCAGCGCCTGCAGCGCCACCAGGAGATTGAGATCGATCCGACGTAAATTCACTTTCCGCATGCTAGGCATATATACCATGCATTGGACGCATGGAATTGCTCCGCCTACCTTTCTCCCATCAAGCAGGCCTGTCCTGCCGGTCTGGCGAAGGAGGTAGTCATGTATGTCGTTCTCGGAGCAAGCGGTCGTGCCGGTGGCGCGGTTGCGCATGCCCTCATCGAACGGGGCGAGGCCGTGCGTGTCGTGCTGCGCCGCAGCGAACAGGCAGGCCGATGGAGAGCCCTTGGTGCCGAAGCAGCGCTTGCCGGCATGGAGGATGCAGAAGCGATGGCGACGGCGCTGGAGGGCGCATCGGCGGCGTTCCTGCTCAATCCGCCACCGGCGAATGGCGACCCCTACCTGCAGACCGACGAACTTGGCGCTGCGCTGGCCGAGGCGGTGCGGCAGGCGCGCCTGCCCAGGGCCGTCGTGCTGTCGTCCATCGGCGCGCAGCATGCAACCGGCACAGGAGTGATAACCACCCTCAACCGGTTCGAGGCTTTGCTCAAGGATACGGTCCCGGCGATCGTCTTCCTGCGTTCGGGTTATTTCGTCGAGACGTGGGGCGAGGTCGCGCAAGCCGTCCTTTCTGAGAATGTTCTGCCAACCTTCATCGAACCTTCCTTGAAGATTCCGATGGTGAGCACGCTCGATGTCGGGCGCGTCGCGGCAAGCCTGTTGTGCGAGGCCCGGACAGGCATCGTTGAGCTTGGCGGCCCGCAGGACTGGAGCGCCGGCGATGTCGCCGAGGCTTTCGCCGAGGTCCTCGGCCGTCCGGTGACGCCGGTGTTCGTGCCGCCGCAACACCGCGCCGCGCTGCTTGCCGGGGAAGGCGTGCCGGATGACGTCGCGAGCGCACTGCTCGGCATGTATGAAGGCATCGCCCGCGGCCTGTTCGCCCGCGAGCACGGCAACGACCATCGCCGCGGTACGGTTTCGCTGCGGGAAGCGGTCGAGCGGATTGTCGCGGCCGCAGGCTGCTGAAGCTGTTCTTTCGTTGAGTTGGCGGTCTATCGCTTGGCCACACAAAACGGCCCTCGCGAAGAGGCGAGGGCCAATCCCGAAAACACATCGGCCGGGCTCGCCGCAATTGACGAGCCCGGCCGATGGCCCCCGTTTCAGAACTTGACGCTCAGCGTGCCCTTGAAGCCATGATCCCTCGAACCGGAGGCGAACTGGCCGCTATAGGTCAGGCCAAGCGTGACGTTGTCGGCAGGCCGCCAGCTTGTGCCGGCTTCGAGCAGGAACGCGTCCCTGGCGATCGGCACGCCGCTGACGTTGAACAGGTCGCTACCCTTGAGGGCGAAACTTTCGCCAGGCACCACGTTGTTGTAGGCATGTTGCCAGCCGACCATGCCGTCCAGGCGCAGCGTCGTGCCGCCCAGCAGCATGTCGGTCCCGGCCCGCAGGCCGAGCGTGGTGTAGGGGATGTTGCGCGTTTCGCCATTGCTGGTCAGCGCCGCCGGACCACCGCTTTCGGTGAAGCCATCCGTGTCGAGATGGACGAAGGCGACGTTGGCGAAGGGCTCGAAGGTCACCCTGTCCATCACCATCGCGTAGCCGACTTCGCCGAACGCATAGGTGGTCGATGCGTCGTAGCTGGCCGACAGTTTGTCGGCGAAGCCGCCGAAGGCGACGCTGCGGTCCGTCTTGACGTCGTGCCAGCTGTGGCCGACGCCGAAGCGCAGGCCGATGGCGTCGAGCTGGGTGCCGGCATAGGCCATCAGGTGGTAGCTGTTCGCCGAGCCGGAGGACTTGCGGGCATCGACATCGAACGACGTGCGCGAGTAGCCGCCGGCGACGCCGACACGCCAGTTGTCGCCCATGGCGCCGTCGAGGCCGAACAGCACACCGCCAAGCGAGTGTTCGAGCCGGGCCGCGTTGCCGTCGCCGGAGTAGCTACCCCAGCCGCCGAGTGCTTCCGACCATGCCGCGAAGCGTTCGCTCTTCGGGGCCTCCTGGTAGCGGGTGAGCAGCGGGTCCTTCAGGTCGACGGAGCCACCCTTTGCGGCCGAATCCATCGGCGCCGGCGTCGACGACTGGTCGGCGAAGCCGGACATGATGCGCCCGACCATCGTCCGGCGGATCAGCTGGCTTTCGTCGATCAGCGCCGAGGTCATGCTCGGGTGGATTTCGCCCGACAGCTGGTCGAAGGCGTCGCGGGCCTGCGCAACCGAGCCGTTGAGGATCTCGGCGGCGATCGGATTGGCCGGATCGAGCGTTTCCACGGCGGTGCCGACGCTGCGCTGGTTGGCGGTCTGGCCAACGCTCGGCAGCGTCACCCCGTTGCGTTGCACCTGCAGCTGCACCGCCGTCGGCTGGTAGGCCAGGCTGGCCGTCAGGAAGCCCGAATTGACGGCCGCGGTCAGGCCGCTGAAGGTTCCGGTGACGCCGCCGCTCGAGGTCAGGATGGTGTAGACCTGGTTGGGGTTCAGCAATCCGGCGACGTTGACCTGGCCGCCGCCGATCGTGGTCGTGCCGCTGGTCACCAGCTGATCGCTGGCGCCGGCCACATTGGCGTCGATCACCAGGATCGAGCCACCCGCAAACCCGGTATTGCCGGTGACCGTCAGGGTGCCGATCGGGTTTGTTCCAGCACCGGAGCCGCCGGGGGCGACCGTACCGCCCGATCCTGCATTGACGCCGCCGACGGTTCCGGTTCCGGCAAGCGTGCCACCCGCTGCGATGGCAACACTGGAATTGCCGATCGAGCCGGTGACGTTGAGCGTTCCGCCATTCACCGTGGTCGGTCCGCTGTAGGTGCTGGTACCGGAAAGGGTCAGCGTGCCGGTGCCGGTCTTGTCGAGCGAGATGCCGCCGACACCATCGACGATGGCTCCGGCGAAATTGCCGGCGCCGATGGCGATGTTGGCGAGCGCGCCGCCGCCATTGGTGATGGTGCCCCCCGCCGCTCCGGTCAGATTGGCGACGCTTGTACCGAAGCCGTTGACGTCGACGGTTCCCTGCGCCCCGACATTGAGCGTCGCGCCGGCTCCCGAAAGCAGCGATCCGGCTGCCGCGTCGGCCAGCTGAAGCGTGCCGAAGTCGGCCGAGATGGTGGCGCCGGATCCTATCGATGCTCCGGCGCCGCCGAGCGAGACAGTTCCCGTATTGCCGGTTGAGCCGATATGGAGGTCCGCCCCGGCGCCGAGCGCCAGCGGCCCGGCCAGACCGGCGGTGATGCCGGTGCCGGCCGAAACCGTCGCATCCACCCCGGCGCCAAGTCCAAGCGCGTTGTTGAAGGTACCGTTGGCGCCGAGCACCAGCTGTGTGCCGGTCGCCAGCGTCGCCGGGCCGGTCCCGAGTGCGCCGGTGTTGCCGGCGATCACCGTGCCGGCATTGATGGCGAGACCGCCGGTGAAGGTGTTGGCGCCGTTGAGCGCCAGCGTACCGGCGCCGGTCTTGGTCAGGTCGAAGCCACCCGAGACGATCCCGCCCAGCGTGCCGTTGCCGGCGGCCACGTCGAGCGAGGCGTCGCCGGTCAGCGCGATGTTGTTGGCCAGCGTGACACCGGCCCCCAGGCCGAGCGTCGTGCCGTTGGCGAGCGAGACGAGGTTGGCGGCCGCACCAAGCGCGGTGTTGCTGCCGGCCACCAGCGTGCCGCCATTGACGGCGACGGCACCGGTGAAGCTGTTGTTGCCGCTCAGCGACAGGATGCCGGTGCCGCCCTTGTCCAGGCTGATGTTGCCGGTGATGGCACCGGCGAAATCGCCGGCTCCGACGCCGAGCGTGGCTGCCGCCCCGGCATTGGCGATGACGCCGCCAGCGGCACCGGTGAGGGTGCCGACGGTGGCGCCGAAGCCGTTGAGGTCGACCTGGCCGGCTGCCCCGACATTGAGGGTGGCGTTGCCGAGGCCGGCGCCGATCGTGGCATCGGCCAGTTGCAGGATGCCGTTGTTGGCCGACAGCGTCGCACCCGCGCCGATGGTGGCGGCGCCACCGAGAGCCACGGTGCCGCTGTTGGTGGGAGTGCCGATGCCGAGTGTGGCACCCGCGCCGAGATTCAGCCCGCCATTCAGCGTTGCCGTCAGGCCCGCCCCCGCCGAGAGCGTTCCGCCGAGGCCGGCGCCGACGCCCAGCGCGTTGTTGAAGGTGCCGTTGACACCCAGCGTCAGCTCGCCACCGCCGCCGAGGCTCACCGCACCCGTTCCCAGGGCTCCGACATTCGTCGCCAGCACGGAACCGGCGCCGTTGATGTTGAGGCCGCCGTTGAACGTGCTGGCGCCGCCGAGCGTGAGCTGGCCGGTGCCGGTCTTGTTCAGGGCGATGTTGCCGTTGATCGCGCCATTGTAGGTGCCGGCACCGCCGACACCGAGCGTGGCGGCCGCGCCGGCATTGGCGATGACGCCACCGGCGGCGCCGGTGAGGGCGCCGACCGTGGCGCCGAAGCCGTTGAGGTCGACAGCGCCGGTTGCACCGACATTGAGCGTGGCGTTGCCGAGGCCGGCGCCGATCGTGGCATCGGCCAGTTGCAGGATGCCGTTGTTGGCCGACAGCGTCGCCCCCGCGCCGATGGTGGCGGTGCCGCCCAGCGCCACCGTGCCGTTGTTGACGGGCGTGCCGATGCCGAGCGTGGCGCCCGCACCGAGATTGAGCCCGCGGGTCAGTGTCGCGGTAACGCCACCAGCCGCCGACACCGTGCCGGTTGCCGCTGCACCGACGCCGAGCGCGTTGGCGAAGGTGCCGTTGACGCCGAGCGCCAGCTCGCCGCCACCGCTGAGGTTCACCGCGCCGGTGCCGAGCGCGCCGGTGTTGGTGGCCAGCACCGTGCCGCCGCCGATGGCGAGGCCGCCATTGAAGGTGCTGACGCCGCCGAGCGTGAGCAGGCCGGCACCGGTCTTGCTCAGCCCGACGTTGCCGTTGATGGCGCCATTGTAGGTGCCGGAACCGACACCCAGCGTGGCCGCCGCGCCGGCATTGGCGATGACGCCACCGGCCGCACCGTTGAGGATACCGACCGTGGCGCCGAAGCCGTTGAGGTCGACCGCGCCGGCAGCGCCGACGCTGAGCGTTGCATTGCCCAGCCCGGCGCCGATGGTCGCGTCGGCCAGCCGCAGCGTGCCGTTGTTGGCCGCCAGTGTTGCCCCGGCGCCGATGGTGGCAGCGCCGCCGAGCGCGACGATGCCGGTGTTGGTGGCGGTGCCGATGCCGAGCGTCGCGCCGGCACCGAGATTGAGTCCGCCACCCAGCGTTGCGGCGAGGCCGGCGCCAGCCGACACCGTGCCGGTTGTTCCGGCGCCGACGCCGAGCGCGTTGGCGAAGGTGCCGTTGACGCCGAGCGCCAGCTCGCCGCCGGCGCTGAGGTTCACCGCGCCTGTGCCGAGCGCGCCGGTGTTGGTGGCCAGCACCGTGCCGCCACCAACGGCCAGATCGCCATTGAAGGTGCTGACGCCGCCGAGCGTGAGCAGGCCGGCACCGGTCTTGCTCAACCCGATGTTGCCGTTGATGGCGCCATTGTAGGTGCCGCCGCCGACACCGAGCGTTGCTGCCGCGCCGGCATTGGCGATGAGGCCGCCGGCTGCGCCGTTCAAGGTGCCGACTGTCGCGCCGAAGCCGTTGAGATCGACGGCACCGGCAGCACCGACATTGAGCGTCGCATTGCCGAGGCCGGCGCCGATCGTGGCGTCAGCCAGCCGCAGCGTGCCGAAGTCGGCAGACAGCGTCGCACCCGCGCCGATGGTGGCGCCGCCGCCCAGCGCCACGATGCCGGTGTTGGTGGCGGTGCCGATGCCCAATGTGGCGCCGGCACCGAGGTTGAGCCCGCCGCCCAGCGCAGCAGTGATGCCGGTTCCCGCCGACAGCGTGCCGCCACCGGCGACAGTCAGCGCGTTGCCGAATGTGCCATTGGCACCGAGCGTCAGCCCGCCGCCGCTGAGGTTCACCGCGCCGGTGCCGAGCGCGCCGGTATTGGTGGCAAGCACCGTGCCGGCGCCGATGTTCAGGCCGCCATTGAACGTGCTGGCGCCGCCGAGCGTGAGCAGTCCGGCGCCGGTCTTGTTCAGCGCGATGTTGCCGTTGATGGCGCCGCTGTAGTTGCCGGCGCCGATGCCGAGCGTGGCCGCTGCACCGGCATTGGCGATGATGCCTCCCGCCGCACCGGTGAGGTTGCCGATGGTGGCGCCGAAGCCGTTGAGGTCGACATTGCCGGCGGCGCCGACATTGAGCGTTGCATTGCCGAGATTGGCACCGATCGTCGCGTCGGCCAGCCGCAGCGTGCCGAAGTCGGCCGACAGCGTTGCGTTCGCGCCGATGGTGGCGCCACCGCCCAGTGCCACGATACCGTTGTTGGTGGCGGTGCCGATGCCCAAAGTGCCACCGGCGCCGAGGTTGAGCCCGCCGCCGAGCGTCGCGGTGACGCCGCCGGCCGCCGACAGCGTGCCGGCTCCGGCGGCACCGATGCCGAGCGCGTTGCCGAAGGTGCCGTTGACACCGAGCGCCAGCTCGCCGCCGCCGCTGAGGTTCACCGCGCCGGTGCCGAGCGCACCGGTATTGGTGGCCAGCACCGTGCCGCCGCCGATGGCGAGGCCGCCATTGAAGGTGCTGGCGCCACCCAGGGTGAGCAGACCGGCGCCGGTTTTGCTCAGCGCGATGTTGCCGTTGATGGCGCCGCTGTAGTTGCCGGCGCCGATTCCGAGCGTTGCCGCCGCGCCGGCATTGGCGATGACGCCTCCCGCCGCACCGGTGAGGTTGCCGATGGTGGCGCCGAAGCCGTTGAGGTCGACATTGCCGGCAGCGCCGACATTGAGCGTCGCATTGCCGAGTGCCGCGCCGATCGTGGCATCGGCGAATTGCAGCGTGCCGAAATTGGCCGACAGCGTTGCGTTCGCGCCGATGGTGGCGCCACCGCCCAGCGCCACGGTACCGTTGTTGAGGGCGGTGCCGATGCCGAGCGTTGCGCCGGCGCCGAGGTTGAGCCCGCCGCCCATCGTTGCCGCCAGGCCTGCACCCGCCGACAGCGTGCCGTTTAGGCCGGCGCCGACGCCGAGTGCATTGGTGAAGGTGCCGTTGACGCCCAGCGTCAGCTCGCCGCCGCCGCTCAAATTGACCCCACCGGTTCCCAGTGCATTGAGGTTGGTCGCCAGCACCGAGCCGGCGCCGATGTTCAGGTCGCCGCTGAAGCCGGTGTTGACGCCGCCGAGCGTCAGCTGCCCGGCGCCCGTCTTGGTGAGGGCGAAAGCACCATTGATCGTCCCGTTCAGGGTTCCGATGCCGGCTCCCACGTCGAGCGAAGCCGCCCCGCCGAGGTTGAGGTTCTTGCTGATCGTCCCGCCGGCGCCGATGCCGAAGGAGGCGCCGGCGCCGAGGTTGAGCGCCGTGCCCAGTCCGAGCGCGGCGTCGTTGGCCGCGGTCAGGGCGCCGCCGCTGAGGATGGTCACATTGCCCGAGAAGGTGTTGTTGCCCGACAGCGTCAGCGCGCCGCCGACCTGCAGGCCGAGATTGCCGGTGATGTTGCCGGCGAAATTGCCGCCATTGACGGTGATGTCCGCGGCAGCGCCGGTGTTGGTGAGGATGCCCCCGGCAGCGCCGGTGAGGTTGCCGATGGTGGCGCCGAAACCGTTGAGGTTGACCGAGCCGGCCCCGCCGACATTCAGCGTCGCGCCGGCCAGCTGGGCGCCGATCGACGCGCTGCCGAACGTCACGGCGCCGAAATCCGCCGACAGGGTCGCGCCGGCGCCGATGCTGGCCGGGCCCGACAGGGTCAGCCCGCCGGTGGCCCCCGCGGAGCCCAGCCCGAGCGTCGCCCCGGCGCCGATGTTCAGTCCGCCGGTCAGGTTGGCGTTGAGGCCCGTACCCACCGACAGGCTGTTGCCAGCCCCGGCGCCGACATTGATCTGGTTGGCCAGGGTTCCGCTTGCGCCGAGCGTCAGGCCGCCGCCGCCGAGCGAGATGGCGCCAGCGCCGACGGCACCGAGATTGGTTGCCAGCACGCCGCCGCCGTTGATGGTCAGGCCGCCTGTCGAGGTGTTCGAGCCGCCCAGGGTGAGCAGGCCGGCGCCGGTCTTGACCAGCGAGCCGCCGGCTCCGCTGATGTTGCCGCTGAAAACGGTGCTGGCCCCGTTGCCTCCAAGTGTCAGCGCCTTGGCGCCGAGGTCGACCGAACCGGTTCCGGACAGCGAGCCGATGCTCGTGCCGGTGCCGGTGAGGCCGCCTATGTTGAGGCTGCCGGTGCCGTTGAGGTTGACCTGCGCACTGCCGCCACTGGCGGCGCCGGTGAAGGCGATGCTGCCGCCGGCATTGGCGGTGATGGTAGCGCTTCCAGCCGTGCTGTTACCGCCGAAGTTGACGGAGCCGCCGGTCGCCGCGGTGATGTTGGCGTTGGCGGCCGTGCTCGTGCCCGAGAAATTGACGCTGCCGCCCGTTGCGAGGATGCCGGACGTTGCAGCCGTGCTCGATCCGGAGAAGTTGACGATACCACCGAGATTGGAATTGATGACCGCATTGGCAGCAGTCGTGCCGGTGCCACTGAACGACAGCGTTCCGGTTCCGCCGCCGATGCCGGAGGCGGTGAAGGTTTGCGGCAGCGCGGAATTGTTCTGGATTCCCGCTCCGTTGATATCCAGGGAAACGCTGCCCAGGCCCGTGCCGGCAAGTCCGAATGTGTAGCCGGGTGCGGTTGCGCCGAAATTGATGCCGCCGACCGTGCTGGAGCTGCCCGGGGTGAACAGAACGCCCGGCGAGACGGAGAGATTGAAGGTTGCCGTACCGGTGGGAACCGTCCCGCCGATCCAGGATGTCCCGGCATCCCAGGGGGCCGCCACCACACCACCGAGCCAGGTGGCATCCTGGGCGGATGCGGGACTTATCGGGTACGCAACCGCAAGCGCCAAAGTAGAAGCACTGAGAAGCAGAGTAGAACAACCGGAACGATGAGAAAGGCTGTAATGCCGCATCATGACCCCTCTTCGTGGAAGTATGTGGATTTACCTCGTCAAGTCCTCGCCCCAGCCCATTGATCACGACGCTGCCTCCCCATCAGGCGCGCCAAACCTCACGCCCTCAACGGATTGTTGAGGGTTAAAATTAAACACCGAGAAATGATTTACGCGTTAAGCAAGATTACTCAACTCATCGTGCCACAGAATATGATTCGTTTCGACTGTAAGAATGTACTAAATGAGATCGCGATTTATTTTATACATTGAATGATATTTCAAAAGATCATTTGATACGGCTTTATTTGAATTCCGAATCTTGTTTATTGTTACGAGAAAGAAATGTGAAGAAAATCAAAATCAAATCGAGTTTATGGCAAAATCGGGATATGCAGTATTTCGGGATTTCAATTAATAAAAGAGTTGTATGGAATCCAATTTTGCTTAAAAACGGCAAGAAAATATCGACACCAATTGAATTTGATTCATGTTATATCTACGCAGTCGAGGTCCCGGAATGTGCGTGGGAGGTGCGCGCCACCCGACTTGGGGCAGGCAGGGCTGGATGGTCACACTCTCGGCGTAGCCAGTCACAAGCCACGGGGCAGCCAAGTCTTGGATGATTCAGGAAAGGCGATTTTCGACCGGGACGCTTCGCTTTACTGGAAAGTGAAAAAGGATATCTCTTTTTTCGGGACACGGCTGTTTTGAATAAGCTGCTTATCTATGCCGAGCGGTTTAAACTCATTTTTGTATGATGGCGTCAGTCGCGGGCGGTTCGTCGCCGGAGCCTGGTGACAGTATGGCCTTGATTTCGGCCCTGGAGCTGTCGAAGCTTCGTCCACGTCAAAATCAGGGATAAGCGCCATGGCCACCTTTGTTCTGATCGCCGGGGGCTGGCAGGGCGGCTGGGTCTACCAGACGGTGGCCGATCTGCTGGCCGCTCACGGGCACGAAGCCTTGCCCCTCACGCTTTCGGGTCTTGGCGATGTCCCGGCCCCGATGGCCAATCTGCAAGCGCATATCGGTGAGGTCGTCGATGTCGTGAAGGCGCAGCGCGGCGAGGTCGTCATCGTCGGCCAATCCTATGCCGGCATGGTGGTCAGCGGGGTGGCTGATGCCGAGCCGTCCCGTATCCGCGCCCTGGTCTATGTCGATGCCTATGTGCCCGATAGCGGCGACTCGGTCTGGTCGCTGACGACGCCGCGTTTCCGGGACATGTTCGTTGCCGGTGCCAGGACCGACGGGCTGAACTGCATGCCACCGCCCAATCTCGACCCGCGCTGCCGGCCGCATCCGCTTGCGGCGTTCCTGCAGGCCATCACGCTCAGCGGTCGCTGGCGCGAGGTGCCGCGCAAGACCTATGTCGGCGCGCATGGCTGGGAAGGCAGCCCGTTCCTCGAGCTTTACCAGCGCCTGGGCAGCGACCCCGACTGGTCGACCCATTCCCTCGACTGCGGCCACAATGTCGCGCGGCTGATGCCGGAGCGGTTGACCGAGATCCTGCTGGCGCAGGTTTGAGGCGGCGCGGATCAGACCCGCCGCGCGAAATGCTCATAGGTGATCCGCCAGGGGTCGCTGTCCGAAGTCCTTTCCTCCCCGATCCAGTGGAAGCTGTCGCTGGTGATTTCGGTGAAACGCCATCGCGTCTTCATGCCCCGCGAATCCTCGCCGACCTGGACGATGTCCTTGCCCTCGGCTCGGCCGATCTGGCGCGAATAGTCCTGGTTGAGCGGGTCGCTCCAGATGATGTGCCAGCCGTCGATCGCGGCGTCGAAGACGCGCAGGGTCGTGCCGTACATGATGGATGGCTCGGGACGCCGCGGCCTGATCCAGATGTCCTGGATGGCGCGGCCCTCGAGCACCCAGCCGAAATGGATTTCGCCCGGGAGGTTCTCGATCGTGCCGTCGTCGCAATGATGCAGCGTTTCCATCTGCCAGTTGCCGATCAGCCAGCCATAAAGCGCCATGTCCTGCGCGCGCTCGGCGGATGGGCCCTCTGATGCGAGGGCGGTGAGAAACGACGATGTTGTCATCGGCCCGGTCCTTTCCGGCTTCATCAATGTCAGCGCTGAGCGCTTTTCCAGCATCGCTGTGTGCCTTTCCGGCTTCATCAGCGGAGGAAAGTGTTGCACAGTCCTGCTGACACCAGTCCTTCAGGAGGAGCTTCGGCAAGCCGAGGCCTGGCATCCAGCCGAGGCTGCGACAAGGCTTGGACGAGCCATGATTGTTTGCAAGGAGAGTATGCTTTGGGACTGCGCGGTTGGGCTACGCTGGCATGGCAGGCCGACTATGGTCAGTTCTATCTTGTCGACCGTGAAGACACGTCTTTCCTTCCTCCGGAGATCATTACGCCGGAAATGGAGGCCCGGCGCTTCTTCGTTCCCGAGGCGGGGCTGGTGGTCTATACCGAGGGCAGCCTGCAGCAGCACATCCGCATCCATATCCACGATGCCGAGCCGGATCACGCACCGGTGGAGCCGATGAGCGGCAAGCCGTGGACGCAGATCGAGACGACACCGGCGCGCTTCCCTTCCAGGTCGTTCTCGATCTCGAGCCCCTCCGCACCGGATACGCTTGCCGGCGGCCCGATCTTCTTTCTGGACAGCGCCACGGTATCCGTCCGCATCAGCTGGATGGAGTTCCAGGGCAGCCGGGACGAAAGCGTGCCCGTCGAGCCGGATGTGATCGAGATCGTCTTCTGGCCAGCCGAGCGCGGTTGATGCAGCCAGCACCCATCGCAGACTGGATCAGTGAGGCGGCATGACCGAGCGATCCGACCACGGCGTGGGCGACGGTACCGTTCCCGTCATTCCTTACGACACGTTCGAAGCCGCCAGCCTGTTCCTTGCCACCGGACGGACCCGGGAAGAGGTGCTGCCGCTGATCGGTCTTGCCAATGGCGAATGGGACAGGCTGCGGGAAACCTATCGATGGTTTCCCACCGCGCTCGGCGAGAGTTACAGGCACGCCTACTTCAAGGGACTGGACGATGCCGCGATCTGTCGGCTGGTGCTGCCGCCGCGATGGCGGCTGCAGGAAGGCGACACAGCGGACCTGCGCTCGACACGGCATATCCGCGAGGCCGTGTGGCGCAACCCCCATGTCGGGCCGTTCGCTGGTTGCAGCTGGCCCTGCACCTTCATCGCCGCACATGCGGAAGCCGTGCTGTGCTGCTACACGCATGACGGAAAGACGGTCTATTTCGATGGAAAACCGCTGGCGGATCGCAAGGGCGGGCGCATTGTCGTCGACGCGGCAAGCTTCAGGGCCGTCGCCGGACGCTGGCTTGCCGACAGGCATCATGTCTACGGCCAGGGGCAGTATGGCGCGAACCAGACCTTCTACTGGTATGTCGTCGAAGGCGCGGATGCTGCAACGTTCGAGGCGTTGAACCTGCGTTATGCGCGCGATGGCAGGCAGGCCTACTACATCACCGGCAAGACGATCCGCACCAAAAGCCCCGAAGCCTTCGAGGTCGTGCCGGAACTCAGGCTGAATTATCGCGATGGAACACGTGACCCCCTGCACGACACCAGCGTCATCGCCCGCGACCGCGAGGCGGTATATTTTTACGGGACCCGCCTCAAGAACGCTATCCCCGATAGCTTCCGCGACATCGGGCATGGCTACGCGACGGACGGCACAAGCGTCTGGTTTCTCAGCCGCAAGAAGCTGGTGGAAAATGCCGATGCCGCGACCTTCACGGTTCCCGGTCCGGGCGAACCCCATGTCACAGGCCGCCACGGCGGCTCCTGCGTGACGGACCAATATCGCCCCTATGTCGAGGGCGAGCCATGCGACCCGCTGCAGTGGATCGAGGACTGGCGTCCGTTCTTCGAGGCGAGACCTGATCTGAAAGGCTGGTGGTGGCACGAGCTTGCCGGGTGATCCGCCGGTTCGATGCTCGCCAGGGTGCTGGCTGCTGCTCCCGCTCGGAGAGCCGTGCCCCTCATATCATACATATGGCGCACAACCCTCTTGCTTCAAGGCCCCGATCGCGTCGTAGAAGGCAGGCCCCTTTCACTGCACGAGGCGGCAAATGTCCGAACACGAGATCCTCATATCAGGCGCCGGCCCGACCGGCCTGATGCTTGCCGGCGAGCTGGCGCTTGCCGGCATCGATGTCGCGCTCGTCGAGCAGCGATCCACCATGGCGGTTGCCGGCCGCCGCGCCGGCGGATTGCATGCGCGTTCGCTGGAAGTGCTCGACCAGCGCGGCATCGTCGACCGTTTTCTCGCCGAAGGGCAGACCTATCCCAATGTCGGCTTTCATGTCGCGCTCGACATCAGTGATTTCCCGACCCGGCACAACTATCTGCTGGCGCTGCGCCAGGAACGCATCGAACGGCTTCTGGCGGACTGGGTCGAGGAGCTCGGCGTGCCGGTCCATCGCGGCACCGAGGTTCTGGACATCGTCGAGGATGAGACCGGTGTCGGGGTGGCGACGGCACAGGGCAAGACCCTGCGGGCCGGCTGGCTGGTGGGGTGTGATGGCGGCCGCAGCACGGTGCGGAAGTCAGCCGGCATCGATTTTCCTGGCTGGGATGCCTCGACGAGCTGGCTGATCGCTGAGGTCGGCATGCGCGAGCAGCCGGTGCTCGGCTTCCATGAAACCGCTTTGGGCCGCCATGCCATGGCCAGGCTGGACGATGGCGAAACGGTGGGTGTGGTGCTTGCCGGGCAGGATCCGCGCGCCGGCGGCGAGCCGTCGCTGCACGAATTCGCCGTCGCGCTGAAGGCCGCTTACGGTACCGATTTCGGCGTGCATGCGCCAGGCTTCCTGTCCCGCTTCAGCGATGCGGCGCGGCAGGCGCAAGACTACCGCAAGGGACGGGTCCTGCTGGCCGGCGATGCCGCGCACATCCACTCGCCGATGGGCGGGCAGGGGCTCAATCTCGGCCTGCAGGATGCGGTCAATCTCGGCTGGAAGCTGGCGCGGGTGGCCAGGGGTATGTCGCCCGAAACGTTGCTCGACACCTACCAGGCCGAGCGCCATCCGGTCGCGGCGCGCGTGCTGAAAAACACCATGGCGCAGGGCGTGCTGCGTTATCCCGGCGAGCGCACCGCGGTGCTTGGCGACTTCGTTTCCGAGCTGCTTGCGATGGAGGAACCGCGCAGGCACTTTGCCGCGATGATGAGCGGCCTCGACATTCGCTACGAGCTCGGCGATGGCCACCTGCTGCTTGGCCGTCGCATGCCCGATCTCGACATCACCATCGACGGCAGCCCGGCGCGTGTCTTCACCTTGCTGCACGATGCGCAGCCGGTGCTGCTGAACTTCGGCAGGCAGGTCGCTGTCGGCAGATGGGCCGATCGCATCAAGCAGGTCGAGGCGAGATTTGAAGGCGTGTGCCAGCTTCCGGTCATAGGCGCAGTCGACATGCCTGCTGCCGTTCTGATCCGGCCCGACGGGCATGTGGCATGGGCTGGCGACGGCGCCGGACTGTCCGATGTCCTCGGTGCCTGGTTCGATCGACCGCTTGGGTGAAGGAAATGCCGGGCCCGGCCAGTCTCTCCAGACGCCGACCGCTTTTGTCGGCGTCTGTGCTTCGCAAGGCCGGGAAACGCCGCGAGACGTCGCTTATTTGCGGGCGTCCAGCAGGGTGTTGACCTGGCTGACCTGTTCGGGCGACAGCGAGGACATGCCAAAGCTGGCGGCCAGTTTGGCTTCGGCAGTCTCAAGCGCCTGCTGCTGGGCGGCAGGGTCCTGCAGGCTGAGGGCGGCCTCGCGGCTCTTCTCATAAGTGGCGATCTTGCCGACAGCCGAATTCGGGCTGGCATGCGCACGTGCCTTCGCCGAAGCATGGGCGGCGTTCAAGGCGCCGAGCGCATTGGCTTCCTTGCTCTTTGCGTCGTTCTTGTCATGTGCCTCGGCGGATTTGCCGTGATCGGCACTGTGGCCGCTGGCATTGCCGCCGTTACCGCCGCCATTGCCGTTGCCGCCGCCATTGCCGCCACCGTTCTTCGCATAGGCGGCACTGACAAACCCGACAGGACCGAGCTGGCTCAGGGACACGGTTCCGGCTACCAGTCCGGCACATGCCAGGGCGGCGAGATATCGATTGGGTTTCATGGGAAGACCTCCATATGCCTTACCCGCAATGCCTGCTTCCCGCCGTATTGGGGCGGATGTGTGGCCTGCGAGAGCGCACGCGGCTGAAAGCCCCTGAATCAGACTTCCGGACCGGACAGCAGCCACGCCCGGACCGCCGCGACCGGCAACGGAAAGCGGGGCTTGCGCGGCGTGACGACATAATAGGCGCGGTCGCTTTGCATCGTCACGCCGAACGCATCGACGAGCCGCCCGGCGGCAAGGTCGGCCTCGACGAAGCCGCGGCTGGCCAGCGCGATGCCCTGGCCGCCGAGGGCGGCGTCGATGGCGAGCGCGGTCTGGTTGAAATGCACGCCCCTGTTTCCGCCGGCGTCAGGCCGCCCGGACAGCGTCTCGATGAATTCGGGCCAGCGGCTGTGGGCGTCGTGGAGAAGCACATGGCCGTCGAGCCGGCCTGCCGACAGCGGGGTCTTCGCGCCTGCCAGCAGCAAGGGGCTGCAGACGCCGACGAGTTCTTCCCGGAACAGGAGGTCGGCCTCGAGTTGCGGATCGGCAGGCGCCGGGCCGTAGCGGACCGCAATATCGATGCCCTCCGGCTGGAAGCCGGAGATCCGGTCGGTGGCGACGATGCCCAGGCTGAGCTCGGGATGCAGCGCCGCAAAGCCCGGCAGGCGCGGCAGCAGCCATTTCGAGGCGAAGGTCGGGGTGACGCTGATGGAGAGGCGGACCGGCTGCGGCCGCAGCGCCGCCGTGCCTTCGACGATGAGCTCGAAAGCGCGGCGGATGGTGCCGGCATAGGCCCGGCCCTGATCGGTCAGCGCCAGCGTCCTCGGCAGCCGCAGGAACAGTTTCAGGCCTAGCGAATCCTCCAGTCCGCGTACATGCTGCGCGACGGCGCCTTGCGTCACGCCCAGTTCTTCGGCGGCAAGCCGGAAGTTCAGGTGGCGGGCCGAGGCCTCGAAGGCGCGCACCGCATTGAGTGAAGGAAGTTGGCCCGATCGCATCCAGTAGTTTTTCTATTGGCAAAATACAAGGAAACTGGTTCGAATAACCCGTATGGAAAGGGTATCAGAACCAACGGGTTTTCGGAAGGAAGCAAGATGACTGTAGAAAAAGTAGCGATTGTCACGGCTGGCGGCAGCGGCATGGGTGCGGCGGCGGCGAAGCGCCTGGCGCAGGACGGATACAAGGTCGCCATCCTGTCGTCTTCCGGAAAGGGCGAGGCACTCGCGGCCGAACTCGGCGGCATCGGCGTGACCGGCTCCAACCAGTCGAACGACGACCTCAAGCGGCTGGTCGATGCCACGGTTGCGAAGTGGGGCCGCGTCGACGTGCTGGTCAACAGCGCCGGTCATGGCCCGCGCGCCCCGATCCTCGACATCACCGACGAGCAGTGGCACCAGGGCATCGACGTCTATTTCCTGAACGTCGTGCGCCCGGTCCGCCTCGTCGCCCCGATCATGCAGGCGCAGCGCAAGGGCTCCATTGTCAACATCTCGACCGCCTGGGTCAGTCAGCCGTCGGCGATGTTCCCGACCTCCGCGGTCGCCCGCGCCGGCCTTGCCGCCTACACCAAGATCTTCACCGACACCTTCGCGGCAGACAACATCCGCATGAACAACGTGCTGCCGGGCTGGATCGACAGCCTTCCGGCGACCGAGGAGCGCCGCGACAGTGTTCCCATGCAGCGCTACGGCACCAGCGACGAGATCGCCGCCGCGATCGCCTTCCTGGCATCGGACGAGGCCTCCTACATCACCGGCCAGAGCCTGAGGGTCGACGGCGGCCTGATCCGCTCGGTGTGATTGGGGAGGCGCTACTTGCCTTCTCCCCTTGTGGGAGAAGGTGGCCTCGCCGCAGGCGAGGTCGGATGAGGGGTGCTGGACGAAGTGCGGCGTTCCAGACTTCCATCAACACGCTGTTATAGTTCTGCCCGACCTCATTTCTTCCAACACCCCTCATCCGGCCCTTCGGGCCACCTTCTCCCACAAGGGGAGAAGGGCTGGCCGCAACGCCGCGCCTTCCCTGACACCCCTCCGAAGCATTCGTGCGCACGCTGGCCCTTGCGGGAGCAGCAACTGGAGCTCGCAGTTCGCGATCGCTGAACGCCGTGTTCGCGCCGCCGCGCTTGGCGCTGCGGACGGCACGTGCAAATGTCGCCGCAGCACCGGGAGTTTGCACATGCCGATCCATGACCTCTTTACATTCCTGCCCTCGGCACAGCGCGCCGGGGGCTGAGGCATGGAACTCTCCAACGGCATCCACCACGTCACGCTGATCACGCGCGATGTGCAGGCCAATGTCGATTTTTATGTCGGCTTCCTCGGCCTGCATCTGGTCAAGCGCACCGGCGGTTACGAGGACGGCCAGCAGCTGCACCTGTTCTATGGCGACGCCGCGGGGGCGCCCGGCTCGCTGGTCACCTTCCTGGTCTGGCAGGACGGGGCGCCAGGCCGCGCCGGTCTTGGCCAGGTTTCGGAGATCGCCTTTGCGGTGCCGGCAGAAAGCATCGGCAACTGGCTGGTGCGGGCGCTCGAAAAGGGCGTGCCGGTACAGGGTCCGCTGCGCGAGTTCGGCGAGCCCGTGCTCAGGCTGAAGGACCCTGACGGCTTCATCGTCAAGCTGGTCGGCTTGGCCGAAGGCGGCTCCGAGAACGCCGTCGGCAGGCTGCGCGCGGTCACCATCCTCACCGGCGACGCCGAGGAGACGGCCGCCTTCGTGCGCCGTTTCGGCTATGCGCCGGGGCCGGTCGAAGAAAACATCCAGCGCCTGCTGTCCACGAACGACGCGATCGATGTGCGCAACGCCGCAGGTTACGTGCCCGGCCTGCCGGGCACCGGCACCGCCGACCATGTCGCCTTCCGCGCTGCGGACGTAGCGGCCGTGCGCGACGTCGAAGCTTCCCTGTCGCGGCTGAATTCGTCACCGACCACCGTCCACGACCGCAAATATTTCACCTCGCTTTATGTGCGCGAGCCGGGCGGCACGCTGTTCGAACTGGCCACCGACGGGCCAGGTTTCGCGATCGACGAACCGGCCGGGCGTCTCGGTGAGAGCCTGTTCATCCCGCCGCACGATGCCGCGCTGGCCGAGGACCTGCGGGTCATGCTGCCGCAGTTTGCCATGCCGGGGGAACCGCGCCTGCCGAAGCGCGACCTGCCCTTCGTGCATCGTTTCTTCACGCCGCAGGACCCGGACGGCAGCACGCTTGTCCTGCTGCATGGCACCGGCGGCACGGAGGCCGACCTGATGCCGCTGGCGCACCGCATCGCACCGCGCGCCACGCTGCTCGGCGTGCGTGGCCGCAGCCATGAGGAGGGCATCGCCCGCTTCTTCCGGCGCCTGTCGCAGAAAGTGTTCGACCAGCCCGACATCCGTTCCGAGGCCGAAGCCTTCGAGGCGTTCATGGCCGGCGCGATCTCGGGCTATGGGCTCGACCCGGCGCGCATCACCTTCCTCGGCTATTCGAACGGCGCGAACTTCGCTGCCGCCGTCATGGGCCTGCATCCGGCGGTGATCCGCCGTGCCATCCTGCTCAGGGCCGTGCCGGTGCTCGACCCGCTGCCCGAGGCCGACCTGACGGGAAGCGACGCCCTGCTCATCAGCGGCGAGCAGGACCCGTTCGGCGACAGCGCGCCGGTGCTTGCCGAATGGCTGGTGAAACACGGCGCTGCCGTCGAACATCGCACGGTTGCCGCCGGGCATCAGCTGGTTGCCGACGACGAAACGATCGCGCAGGGTTGGATCGGAGAAAGGAAGGATCGTGCCTGATAGCGGGATCGGAATGCGCCTGCGCGAGAGCATGGCGATCGCCCGCGCTGCTGCTCGTCAACATGGGGCGTAGGTGATGATCATTTCGGAAAAGGCGAGCCGGATCCTCTATGGGATAGAGTTCATCCTGTTTGCCCTGATTCCCCTATGCGCGCTCGCGGCATGGGCGGTTTTCTATGGAGCGGGCTCCATTCTGATGTTTCTGTTCATGCTCACGGCGCTGGCAGGCAGCAACGACTCGGCGTCATTGTTGGAAACGCTCAGGAACGTGGCCATATTCGGAGCACTCATCGTTCTGACGGGTATGGGATTGATTGCAATCCTGAAATTTCTTCGTCTGTCAGCGGCTTTCGTGAACCAAGGCACGCAGGCGCTGCAGGAATTGCGGGAAACCTATTGGCGTTGCCTCGCATGGGCGGCGCTTCCGCTTCTCGCCACCACCATGCTGTTCCCATACGCCGATCCTGATTTGAGTGGCGGCTTGCTGTTGTTCAGCGGCGTGACGCTCTGCGTTCCGCTGTTTCATCTCTGGCTCGAACTGCGTTACCGCGGAAATCACGGCTGAGCGCCGCCGAACACCGCACGGTTGTCATCGGCCATCAGCCGACGGTCGATGACGAGGCGATCGCGCGAGGCTGATTTCGGCAAGTGCCTCCCGGCCACCCGGCATCTGCTTGATGCCGGTCATGTCGCATCTCTATGGCGCGCGGGTGGTCAGGATGTCGCCGACGACTGGCCCATGCTCGATGGTGCCGTCTTCTCCACGGCGATATTTGATGCCGGCCTGGCAGGCGCGGGGGTCCATCTTCCACACCCAGCCTTTCAGGTCGCGACCGGTTTCGGCGAGCGAATAGAGCGGCATGTTCATGCGCAAGCCATCATCCTCGCCGAGATCGAGCGTGCACATGACGGTGCCGTCGCCATCGTCCTCTTCGTCGGGGTTCGGATCGGCGACGTGGGTAATCCTCGGCCGCAGCGGCTCGACATGGATCATGGCCTGCAGCACATGGGGAAGGTCTGCAAAGGGTGGCGCATCGCGGCCATCGCTCGGTTCTTCCTCGAAGGCCTGGTCCGGCGTCACGCGGCGAAAATAATCTTCACTGCGTCCCATCGTGTCCCTGCCGCCGATTGCCGTGGCGATGCTCCCCAAGCGACCGGTGTTCAACAGCCAGGTCGCGCCACCCGAATGCATCGCAACAAGGCGCTCGTCATTGGCGTCGCTGCCAAGCGAATCCGCCCTCAGGGTGATGTCGAGCTCGACGGTCTCATCACCCTCGGCATTGCGGGAGACCTGGTAGGTGCCGGCGTAGAGCCGGATTTCGGTGCGCTCGAACGTCTTGTGGTGGATGCGCCAGAACAGCAGTCGGTAGTGGCCATCCGGTTCGAGCGCCAGCAGGCGGTGCCAGTCGATGTAAGAGGAAAGATACAGGCCGGCGAGACGCTCGCCCGCCACGGTCTTCTCGAACATGGCACGGTGCTGAGCCGGCACCGCATCGGCCACGGTGACCGGTTCGACATCCTTCGGCTCGGGTGGATCGACCGCGTCACGAAGACGACGATGCAGCTCGAACGCGTCGGTCTTCGTGATCTTCAGCATCTGCATAGAAAACAGCAGCTGATCGATCTCATAGACCTCGCCCGGCGCGAGCGCTCCGCATTCCTTGCGTGCTGCCTGCGCAAGCGACGGCGGAACGAGCGATCCAAGCGTTTCCCGCTCGCAAAGGAACCGGTTGAAGAATTCGCCGAGGCTCCAGGCCAGGTCTCCGGTCTGTTTCGTGACGGGATCGATATAGGCCACATCCTCGTCGGTGGCCGTGAGCTTGCGATGGTAGACAAGCACGCCGAACGGCGTCAGCGCGATCGGCGTGCGCCGTACAGCATCCGTGGGTGAGACGATCCAGCGGTCGAGCACGGGCTGCCACGGCCGCGGATCGATCAGGGCGAGTTGCAGATCGCCATAGAAGCCAAGCCCTTTCCGGCGCCATAACTCGATGAGGCTGGCGGGAAGGATGTCGTCATAGGCAGAAACAAGCTCACGATCGGCGGGCGAAACCTGTCTTGATGGGGGATGCGTCTTTACGAAGCGATGAAGGGCGAGACGGCGAAAAAACAGCATCCGAATATCTCCGTGTGAAGATATTCAAACGATAGCCGCCTTGAATGTCACGTTGAATGACGGGCAACCCGCATTTCTACGGCTTCTCGGGTGAGCTCACGCGACCCTGCTGGTCCTGGCGCTAGCGTCTCAGCTTTCGATGAAATCCGCGAAGCCGGCCATGAAGTCGCCAAGCCGTGCCAGCGTGGCCTCGTCGGTCAGGTTGCCGTCACGGTCGAACACCGTTCCGGCGCGCGCGACGAGCATCCTGCCTGCTGCCCAGTGACGCGTGCCGAGCGTGCGCAGCACCGGCAGCCAGTCATTCTGTGACAGCACCGTGCCGAAGCCGCCCGGCGATGCGCCGAGCAGGGCCACCGGCTTGCCGCCGAAATGGCGCGGGATCTCATTGGCCGGCCGGCTCATCCAGTCGATGGCGTTCTTGAACACGCCGGGAATGCCGTTGTTGTATTCCGGCGTGACCAGAAGCAGCCCGTCGGCGGCAGCGAGGTGTCCTTCAACGCCTGCACTGCGGGCGGAATGCCGTTAGCTGCCTCATCGTCGGCGTTGTAGAGCGGCACGTCGCGGATCGAGCCGATGACGACATTCGTGGCCGGCGAAGCGGCCGCGGCCGCCGCCCTGAGCAGGCCGGCATTGAAGGAGGCCTGCCGCAGGCTGCCGGACAGTCCGAGGATGGTGGTCATGTCGCTGTTCTCCCCAAGGCCGGTCTCGCAGCGAGTACATCGCTGCGAGACCGGCTTTCAGTATGACTTAGTCCAATGGCTTCAGGTTGGCTTCGATCGCGGTCCGCCTGCCTTCCAGGAAAGGCGGCAGCGACAGCCTTTCGCCGAGGCTTTCCAGCGGCTCGTCGGCGGTGAAGCCGGGGCCGTCTGTGGCGATCTCGAACAGGTTGCCGCCGGGTTCGCGGAAATAGAGCGAGCGGAAATAATAGCGCTCGACTTCGCCGGAACTCGGGATGCGGAACTCCGAAAGCCGTGCCGCCCAGTCGCGGATCGCCGGCACGTCCGGCGTGCGGAACGCGACATGGTGGACCGCACCGGCGCCCTGCCGCGCGATCGGCAGGCCGGGCTGCACCGCGACATGCAGTTCGGCCGCCGGCCCGCCTTCGCCCATGGCGTAGACATGGACGTCGCCCTGGCCGTCCGGCGAGGCGTAAACCCGCTCCTGCTTCATGTTCAGCACGGTGGTCAGCACCGCATCGGTGGCCCCAAGCGTCGGCACCGAGATGGTGATCGGACCGAGGCCGCGGATCTGGTGTATGGCGGGCACCGGGCTGCGTTCCCAGGCATGGGCTTCGCCGTGGCTGCCATCATCGATCAGCCGGAAGCGCTGGCCTTCCGCATCCTCGAACTCGATCGCGGCGCGCCCGTCGATCGTCTTGATCGCATCGGCATTCACGCCGCTGTCCTTGAAACGGGCGGCCCAGTAGCTCAGGCTTTCCTCGCCGGCTACGCGCAGGCCGGTGCGGCTGATCGAATGCGTGCCGCGCCGCTCGGGCGCAACCGGCCAGTCGAAGAAGGTGAGGTCGGTGCCGGGCGTCGCTTCGCCATCGGCATAGAACAGGTGATAGGCGCTGGTGTCGTCCTGGTTGACGGTCTTCTTGACCAGCCGCAGGCCGAGCGTCTCGGTGTAGAAATGTTTGTTGGCGAGCGCGTTCGCGGTGATCGCCGTCAGATGGTGGATGCCGGTCAGGTTCATGTCGGTCACTCCCAAGAGCAAAAAGTTCTGCGACCACGATGATCGCTTCGTTGCCGTCAATATGAGCGCCTCAAGCGATGCTGTTTAGCCGCCAGTCACCGGACCCGGCGTTCGCAATTCGCGAACGCCCAGCACCAGAAAGCCGTTCGCAATTCGCGAACGCTCTGGCATCGCAACCGCCCCGGCATACGGAAGCAATTCGTGAATCGCGAACAGTTTTCCGATGCCGGGTCGGTTCAAATGCGATAGAATCGGGCCATGAAATGGTCGGTCGAGGAAATCAGGACGTTCCTGGATGTCATGGAGGCGGGCACCGTTTCAGGCGCCGCCGCACGCGCCAACCTGTCGAAATCGGTGATCAGCAAGCGCATCAGCGACCTCGAGGCGGCACTCGGCACCGCGCTGTTCCGGCGCCATGCCGGACGCATCACGCCGACGGAAGGCGCGGAGGAACTGGCACTCAGGCTTCGGCCGGCGCTGGCGGAAATGAACGACGCCGTCGAAAGCGCCGCCTGGGGTATGGCCGGCCTCAGGGGGACGCTCGCCATCGCGGCGCCGATGAGCTTCGGCATCAGCCATCTCAGTCCCGTCGTCGCCGACTTCGCGCGCCAGCATCCCGAGCTTGCCGTCACGCTCGACTATGACGACAGGGCGGTCGACCTCGTGCGCGGCCGTTTCGACCTGGCCGTCAGGATCGGTCAGCTGCGGGATTCCGGGCTGATCGCGCGCAGGCTGTGCGAAGACCCGAGGGTCATTGTTGCCAGCCCCGATTATGTGATCCGGCGCGGCATGCCCGAAAGCCTCGACGACCTGCACACACATGCCAGCATCGGCTATCTCAATGTCCATGCCGCCAGTGTCTGGCAGTTCCGGGGTGGCGACGGAACGCCGACCGGGATTGCGATGCAGAGCCGCGTCACGGCGAACAATGGCGAGGCCATGCGCGACATGGCCATCGCCGGCCTCGGCGTCGCGCTGCTGCCGCTGTTCGTCGCGCATGAGGCGCTGCGGCAGGGCCGTCTGGTCAGGATCGCGCCTAAGCTGACGCCGGTGCCGCTGCCGATTTCGCTCGTCTGGCCGCCGGTCAAGCCGCTGCCGATGAAACTGCGCGCGATCGTCGATCATCTGGCCAAGGCCTTCGCCGAGCGTCCACCCTGGCTGGATTAGTTCAAGGCTTACATGAAATAGGGCCTGTCGCCGTCCGTGCCTGGCTTGTTGACGCCAAGGTTGCCGCCGATATGCGCGCCTGGTGCACGGATGATGCTGACAATCAGGTCGGCCACACTCCTGCGTGAGACAACGGTGCCCTTGAACGCTTCGTTGCGCCCGGTCGTCTCATAGTCGATCTCGGCTTCGTCGGTCAGCCAGGCCGGGCGCAGGATCGTGTAATCCAGCCCGGAGGCCTCGATGGCATCGCCAGCGCGGCGGAAGGGTTTCAGGTCCTCGCCGATCGTCGCCCTGTTCCATGCGCCGAACCGGCCCGGAACCTCATCATAGATGCCGAGCGAGAGCACGAAGATCAACCGCATCACGTCGGCCTTTTTCATCGCCGCGATCACGGCCCTGGCCTGCATGTCGAGGTCTTCGCCAGTCAGGTTGGCGTAGACGATGTCCTGTCTCTTGACCGCGCCGTCGAGAGCTGCACTGTCGAGCACATCGCCTTGGACGGGTCTGGCATTTACCGGCGTGTGCGTAAGTCTGCCTGTGTTGCGGGCAAACAGTGTCAGCGAGATATCGTCGTCGTCACCCAGCATGGCGGTTACGTGACGGGCGATCTGCCCGCCCGCGCCGAGAATGAGCACTTTCGTCATGTTCCGTTCCTTGCGAATGGCGTGGAGGGGTGCGAACGCCCGGCGCCCCTTCACGGGAAAACCTGCCTATTCCGCCGCCTTCAGCCCGCTCGCGGCGGTCGTACCGCCCAGATGCGCCTTGAAGAACGGCACCAGCTTTTCAAGCGCGAGGCCGGCCGGCTCGGGCTTGTCGTAGAGATCGTAGTGGGACCAGCCCTTGATCACGACCAGTTCCTTGTCCTTCGAGGCCGCGCGACCGTAGATTTCCATGCCGTCGCGATAGGCGCCGAAGCCTCCCGGCTTGTCACCGAACACCACCATCATCGGCTGGGTCAGCAGCGTTTCGGCGAAGGCGAATGCATCCCAGGCCATTGCCGGCGCGGCATGGGAGAACAGCATCCGCGTGCCCGAGCCTTCGGCCACGCAACGGTTGCGGTAGTAGTCGGTAGCCTCCAGTACGTCGATGTCGGTGATGCCGGCGGCCTTGCCCGCCTCGACGCTGGGTGGCAGGAAGATATTGATACGTTCATCCTCCCCGCTGTTTTCGGCGCTGCGCTGCGCCGCCATGCCTTCGAGCGCGCCGACCGGATCGAAATTGCTGAAACCTTCGCGCATCAGCCGCCCGAAGTTGACACCGGTGATGCTGACCAGCGCCTTGATCCGCTTGTCGATGATCGTCGCCTTGATCGAATAGCCGCCACCACCGCAGATACCGAGGATGCCAATACGGTCAGGGTCGATATAAGGCAGTGATTGAGCGTAATCGATGACGTCGCGATAGTCCTTTACCCGCTGTTCGGGATCTTCGGTCCAGCGCGGCTCGCCACCGCTGGCCCCCTGGAAGCTGGCATCGGGTACGATGACGACGAAGCCGGCATCAGCCAAGGCGGCGCCATAGACATTGCCGGCGGTCTGCTCCTTGCAACTGCCGATGGGGTGGTTCGAAACGACAGCGGGATAGCGCTTGCCGGCATCGAATCCGGGCGGGAAGTGGATGTTGGCGGCGATATCCCAGTACATTCCGGGGTTGCGAATGCTGACGGTTTCCATGTGTCTCTCCCGTTCTGTTACTCGGCAGCCTGGGCGGCTGTGGCGTCGGTCGAGAGCTTCGCGGTAAAGAATGGGGCCAGCACCGCTACGGCCTCGTCGACATATTTCTGGCCGTCATAGAGGTCCATGTGATTGGCTCCCTCGACGATGTGGAAAGACTTGTCGGTGCTGGCGGCGCGGGCAAACAGGTCGTCGCTCATCCATTTGCTGCCGGCAACGCTGCCCGCCACGATCTGGATTGGCTGGTTCAGGTAGACGTCCGCCATGTGGTAGGCGTCATAGGTGATGATCTGGTTCAGGCTGCGCAGGGTCGCGTAACCGGGCGCGGTCGGATATTCGGCGCGCGGCGTATGGTAATATTCCCAGGCCTGGCGCAGTTCCTCATTCGGCGCATCGGCTTCCTTCATCGGGGCGAGCGGCATCGTTGCCACCGCGGCACCACTGGCGTCAGCTGTGCGGGCGTTCGAGCCGGCCTCGACGTAGGGCAGGGCGTCGATCGACCTGACGTTGTTTTCCCAGCCATTGCGGAACATCGAGCCGATGTTGACGGCGCTGACCGTGCCGATCGCCTTGATGCGGCGATCCTGGATCGCGGCATTCGCGGTGTAGCCGGCACCGGCGCAGATGCCCATCGCGCCGATGCGATCCTGGTCGACATAAGGCAGTGTCGTCAGGTAGTCGAGCACGGCGCTGACATCCTCGGTGCGGATGTAGGGATTTTCCAGCTGGCGCGGCTGGCCGCCGCTTTCGCCCTGGTAGGACGCGTCATAGGCGATGGCGACGAAGCCCTGCTCGGCCAGCTTCCGGGCATAGGTGCCCGCCGTCTGTTCCTTCACACCGCCACCTGGATGCGAGACGATGATGGTCGGATAGGTCCGGCTTTCATCGAAGCCGGCCGGGAAGTTGATGACCGCCGACATGGCGATGGTCTGGTTGTTCGAATTGGGGAAGCTGATTTTACCCATCATCTTGCTCCTTGGGACCGCATTTGTTGATCTGTCTTGCAATTCACAAGGCCAAGATAGGCCGTGGCGATCCATCTGATTAGCGGGTAATCTCCACTAGGATTTATTGGCAGGATGATAAATGAGACGCGAGGAGATCGCTGACCTGGCTGCCTTCCTGGCGGTCGCCGAGGAGCGCAGCTTCACCCGCGCGGCGGCTCGTCTCGGCATTTCGCAGTCGACGCTCAGCCAGATCGTCAAGCGGCTGGAGGAGCGGCTGGACGTGCTCCTGGTGGCCCGCACGACGCGCAGCGTAGCGCCCACCGAGGCCGGAGAACGGCTGCTCGAACGGCTGGCGCCGGCGCTGCACGAGCTCGACCGCGGCATCGAGACCCTGGCGGAATTTCGGGAGACGCCGTCGGGAACGGTCCGCATCACCTCGGTGGAACATGCGGCGAGGACGATCCTGTCGCCGGCGCTCGCCAGACTGCTGCCGCTCTATCCGGACCTCAACATCGAGATCTTCGTCGATTACAGTCTTGCCGATGTCGTCGCCGATCATTTCGATGCCGGTGTGCGGCTCGGCGTGCAGGTCGCCAGGGACATGATCGCGGTGCGGATATCGCCAGACATTCCAATGGCGATCGTCGGTTCACCCGCCTATCTCGAGGGGCGTGGCGTGCCGCACACACCGGACGACCTCACCAGGCAGCGCTGCATCAATCTGCGCCTGCCGACGTCGAATGCGCTCTATGCCTGGAACCTGGAGATAGACGGCAAGCCGTTGAGCGTGCGCGTCGAAGGTCAGGCTGTCTACAATTCCATCGATCTCATCCTGGACGCGGCATTGGCCGGCGTCGGGCTGGCCTTCCTGCCGCTGGACCAGGTTGCAGCCCATCTCGAAAGCGGCGCTTTGGTCAGCGTCCTGCAAGATCACATCCCGCCGCTGCCGGGATACCATCTCTATTACGCCAACCGCCGCCTCAACTCGCCGGCGTTCAAGCTGGTGGTCGAAGCGCTGCGCTATCGCGGCTGAGACCGCCTGCGAGCCTAGGAAGCAGGCCGCGACAGGCCGAGATGGTCGCGCAGCGTCTCGCCTTCATAGTCCTGGCGGAAGGCGCCGCGCTTCTGCAGCACCGGCACCACCTCCTCGATGAAGGTCTTCAGCTCGCCCGGGATGTGCGATGGCGCCAGCACGAAGCCGTCGCAGCCGCCGCCGTCGACGAAGCCCTGCATGAAGTCGGCGACCTGCTCCGGCGTGCCGACGATGTATTGATGGCCGAGGCTGCGCATGTAGCGCCTGCAATAGGTGGCCATGCTTTCCTGTCCGCGGATCGCCTTCAGGTAGTGCGGCACCTGGGTGCGGCCGTTGGTGTAGCCGTCGCTGGCCATGATCGTCTCGATCGGGAACGGATCGTCGAGCGAATGCTGCGAGAAGTCGAGATGGAACTGTTCGCGCAAAAGGTTGAGCATGGCGCGTGGGTGCACCAGGCTGTCGAAATAGGCCTCCTTGCGGCGCGCTTCCTCCTCGGTCGAGCCGACGATCGGCACGAAGCCGGGGAAGATCTTGATGCCGTCGGGGTCACGGCCCTTGTCGGCGACCTTCTGCTTCAGCGCCGTGCGATAGTCGCGCGCCAGCTCCAGGCTCTTGGCCGAGGCGAAGACGGCTTCGGCGAAGGACGCGGCGAAGTCGAGGCCCCATTCCGACATGCCGGCCTGGATGAACACCGGATGGCCTTGCGGCGAACGCGGCACGCCGAGCGCATCCTGCACGCGCACGAACTCGCCACTATGGGCAACGGGCCGGACCTTTTCCGGATCGTAGAAACGCCCGCCGGCCTGGTCGAAGACCAGGGCGTCGTCGCGCCATGAATCGAACAGCGCCTTGATCGCCGCGATCGTGTCGGCTGCCTTGCGGTAGCGCAGCTCCTTGTCGGGATGCAGCGTGGCGCCGAAATTGCGCGCCACGCGCGGGTCTGAGGTGACGACGTTCCAGGCCAGCCGTCCCTTGCTCAGATGGTCGAGCGTGGCGAACTTGCGCGCCAGCACCTCCGGCTCGTGATAGGTCGTCGAATAGGTGGCGGCGAGCCCGATCTTCTCGGTGACCGAGGACAGCGCCGCGATGATGATCGAAGGATCCATCGAATTGATCGACACTTCGCCGAAATAGCGCCCGCCGCTTTCGCGGGTGAACATCACGTCCTCGATGAACACCATGTCGAGCTTGCCGGATTCCGCCAGCCTGCCGACATCGCGCAGATAGTCGACGGTGAGGAAATCCTGCGTGCGCGAGTCCGGATGGCGCCAGGCGGCGAGGTTGTGGCCGAGATTCTGCAGCCAGAGCAGGATGTGCATCTTCCGCGTTGCCATGTCAGCTCCTCCGTCCGGCGGGGCGGGGCAGGCCCAGCCTGTTGCGCAATGTCATGTTGGTGGTTGGCTTGCGGGGCAGGGCGGAGAGCGGCGCCAGCCCGTCCGGCAGTACCGACGGCATCAGGTTGAAGCCGTCGCAGTCGAAGGTCTCCAGATAGGTGGCGAGACCGTTTGCTGTGCCGATGAAATGTTCGACGCCGCTGATCGGCGATCCCAGCCCGTCGAGCTGCCGGGCCAGTGCCTGTGCCTCTTCATCGCTGTCGGCCAGCGTGGTGGCGAGGTTGGCGAACACCTTGAGGTGGCCGCGTCCCCCGGCAGCGGCCACCTGTTTCAGGGCAGCGCCACGCGCCGAGATTTCCTCGCGGCCGCCGGACAGCAGCACGACATCGGCCCGGGTCACCGCGGTGGTTTCGTCGGCGCGCGTCTGCGGCGACATCAGCACCACCGGATGGCCCTGCGGCGGACGCGGCGCGTTCATCGAGGTGCTGATCGAAAAATGCGGGCCGTTGTGGTCGATGACGTGCACCTTGCCGGGATGCGCGAAGATCGATTCCGCCTTGTCCAGCGCCAGTGCACCATCTTCCCAGCTGTCGAACAGTTCCAGCACCACGTCGGAGAACTCCGCCGAGCGGGTGTCGTGGAAGGCGCTGTCAGTGCCGTCGAGGCGGTTGAAGTTGGGGCGGTCGGCCTCGTCCAGCCCCGGCACCAGCAGCCAGCCGGAACGGCCTTTCGACAGATGGTCAAAGGCGGTGAACTGGCGCGCGATGTTGAAGGGTTCGTTGTAGACCGCCGAAACCGGCGCGACGAGACCGATCGCTCCCGTCACGCCGGCCAGCGATGCGGCGACGGACAGCGCCTCGAAATGCACCGCCTCCTGCCGGTCGGGCGCCGGCATCGTGGTCGGGCGCGGCGGATATTCGACGATGAGCAGATCGAAGCCGGCCGCGTCGGCCTGCCTGGCCAGGTCGCGGGTGAAATCCGGGGCGACGGCGCGCTCGCGCCTGGCGCCGGGCAGCCGCCACGCGCCGGGGTGGTGGCCCTGTCCGTTCAGCGACAGACTAAACAGCTTCTGGTGCATCGTGATGGTTCCGTTGTTGGCGTCGCTGCGGATGGCGGCGCCCAGTGCGAGCGCCGTTGCCTCAGGCCGCTATGATCTTGCGTGCGCTCAGTTGCGCCGCCGCACGAAGGCTTCCGCGCGGGCCGAACTCGGCCGGTCGAGCACATCGGCGGCCGGCCCGCATTCGATGATCTGACCGTCGGCCATGATGGCGATGCGGTCGGCGACCTCGCGCGCGAAGTTCAGCTCGTGGGTGACGATCACCATGGTCATGCCGGACCGGGCGAGGTTGCGGATGGCGTCGAGCACCTCGCCGACCCATTCCGGGTCCAGTGCGCTGGTCGGCTCGTCGAACAGCAGGATGTCCGGCTCCATGGCCATCGCACGCGCGATCGCCACGCGCTGCTGCTGGCCGCCTGACAGCTGGCTCGGATATTTGTGCGCGTGGCGGGTCAGACCCACCGATGCCAGCAGCTCCCGCGCGCGCTTCTCGGCGGCGGCGCGGTTCTGCCCCAGCACCTTGACCGGGCCTTCGGTGACATTCTGCAGCGCGGTCAGGTGCAGGAACAGATTGTATTGCTGGAACACCATGCCGATGCGGCGGCGCTGGCCGGCCATGTGCCGCTCGCTCGCCTCCACCAGCTCGCCATTGGTCCGTCGCGCATAGCCGACCGGATCGTCATGCACGGTTATGAAGCCGGCTTCGAAGGTCTCGAGCTGGTTGATACAGCGCAGCATCGTGCTCTTGCCGCCGCCGGAAGGGCCGAGGATGCAGACGACTTCGCCGGGCGCGACGTCGAGCGAGACGCCGCGCAGCACCTCGACGCCCTTGAAGGATTTTCGCAGTCCGTGAATGCGGATGGCCGGTTCCATGCTCAAACCTCCGTGTCGGCGGCGGGGGCGCCCGCGCCATTGCGTTCGGAGCGGCTCAGCCGCTTTTCGAGATAGTGCTGGCCGACGCTGGTGATGGAGATGATGACCATGTACCAGGCCGAGGCGACGAGCAGCAGCGCGATGACCTCGTAGTTGACGGCGTAGAGGTTCTGCGCGGCGGTCAGGAGGTCGCCGCCGCCGATCACCGAAACCAGCGCGCTCGCCTTCAGCACCATGATGAATTGGTTGCCGATCGGCGGGATAATGACGCGCAGCGCCTGCGGCAGCACGATGCGGCGCAGCGCCTCGCCGCGCGTCATGCCGATGGTCAGGGCCGCTTCGGTCTGTCCCTGCGGCACCGAAAGGATGCCGGAGCGCACGATCTCGGCCATGTAGGCGGCCTCGTGCATGGCCAGCGCCAGGATCGCGGCGGTGAAGGGTGTGATGACGTGGTTGGTGTTCCAGCCGACATAGAGCGAGGTGCCGGGAATGCCGATGCCGAGTTCGGGAAACAGCAGCGCCAGGTTGAACCACAGCACGATCTGCACCAGCAGCGGCAGGGCGCGGAACAGCCAGATGTAGAAGGCGGCGAAGGTCGACAGCACCGGGTTGCGCGACTGCCCCATCGCTGCCAGCACCACGCCGGTGACGAAGGCCAGCAGCACCGCCAGCATCGTCAGCTGCAGCGTCGAGACCACGCCCTTCAGGATCAGCGGGTGGAACAGGTAGGTCCCGACGACGTCCCAGTGCATGTTCTTGTTGACGGCCACCGTCCAGACGAAGGCGGCCAGCAGCGCCAGCAGCACGATGCTGGCAGCGATCTGGCCGAGGCGCGGGCGCCTCGCTGCGGTGACGACGCCGTTCTGGTCGAGCGGCGGCAGATACGCTGCCACGCCCTCGGCGCCGCGCATCGGTTTGATCGGTATCACTGCGCTCATGTTCTCCTCCTCCACGCGCGCACCCTTATCCGCCCGATCGTCTTGGCGGCGATCGAAACCGGGTGGGGTCGATGTTCATTGTCGTTATTGTCCGGCCAGCCGCGCCGCGTTCCGGTCGGACGCCGGATGCTGCGGCGACGCCAGGCCGAGATGGTCGCGGAAGGTTGAGCCTTCGTATTCCTTGCGGAAGATGCCGCGCCGCTGCAGTTCGGGCACGACGAGCTGGCCGAAGTCATGGGCATTGCCGGGCAAGTAGTGCGGGAACAATGTGAAGCCGTCGCAGGCGCGCTCCTTCAGCCAGGTCTCCATCGTGTCGGCGACCTGCTCGACGGCGCCGATGCAGGTGATGTGGCCGTAGCAGGAGGTGATCTGGTCGCCGAGTTCGCGCGCCGTCATGCGGCGGCCATCGATCTCGAAGGTGACGCGGCGGCGCAGGCGGGCCGCACCTTCCTCGGCTGTTGTCGGGATCGGCTTGTCGAGGTCCCATTCCAGCGCGCCGACGCCGCCGAGATAGCGGTCGATGCTCTGCAGCTTGAAGCTGTCGGGCGTCGCGGCCTGCGCGTCGGCATATTTGCGGCGCGCCTCTTCCTCGGTGCCGCCGGCAACGACGAACAGGCCGGGCATGATCGCCACTTCGTCCGGGCCGCGGCCGTATTTCACCATGCGTTCGCGGATGTTGGCCGAGAACGCCTTGCCGCGTTCGAGCGAGCCCGGCGCGCAGAACATGACGTCGGCGGTGCGGGCCGCGAGCTCGAAGCCGGCTTCCGACGAGCCGGCCTGCGAGATCACCGGCCGGCCCTGCGGTGGCCTTGGCACGTTGAGCGCGCCGCGCGCCTTGAAATGCTTTCCGCGGTGGTCGACGGGATGCACCTTCGACGGGTCGAAATAGCGCGTGGAAGCCTTGTCGCGCAGGAAGGCGTCACCCTCCCAGCTGTTCCACAGGTCGAAGACCAGGTCGACGAATTCGCTGGCGCGGTCGTAGCGGAAACCGGGGTCGAGCTGCGCGTCGAGGCCGAAGGCGGCGGCTTCCGATTCTCCCTGCGAGGTGACGACGTTCCAGCCGATGCGGCCCTTCGACAGATGGTCGAGGCTGCCGATCATCCGCGCGATGTGGAAGGGCTGGTGATAGGTCGTCGAGGCGGTGGCGACGAGGCCGATCTTCTCGGTTACCGCCGACAGCGCGCCGAGCATGGTCAGCGGCTCGTAGACGACGGCGTTGCCCATGTGGCCGGCCGCTTCGAGCCCGCGGTTGCGGTCGTTGACGGCGACGATGTCGGCCAGGAAGACGGCATCGAACCTCGCTCGCTCGGCCATCTGCGCGAGGTCGCGGTAGAAGGCGAAGTCGAACTCGCTCTCCGAACGCGCCTTCTCGTAGAGCCAGGCATATTCGGTCGTGTTCATGAAGAGCGCCAGCTTGAGCTGGCGCTTTGCTGCGGTCATCGGTCGTCCTCCCGTCTCGGTCTGTCAGCCGGCTTGTGCCGCCGGCTTCACATCGAATTCACGTAGCGTCCCTTGAAGAAGATCAGCGGCTCGTGGTCCTCGTCCGCGTTGATCGACGCCATCTCGCGGACCTGGCCGACGACGATGGTGTGGTCGCCCGCCGGGTATTCCTCGAACAGCGTGCAATCGAGCCATGTGAGCGAACCGGCGATGATCGGGTTGCCGAAGCCGCTGTGGGCCCAGTCGACGCCGCTCCATTTGTCGGTGCCGGAGCGGGCGAAGGCGTTCGAGACCTCGCGCTGCCGCGCCGACAGGATGTTGACGGAGAAGGCGCCGCTGGCACGGATCTTCGGCCAGCTGCCGGAGGTGCGCATGACGCTGAACGACACCAGTGGCGGCTCCAGCGAGACACTGTAGAAGGACTGGCAGGTGAAGCCGACCGGCAGGCCGTCGGCGACACCGGCGATCACCGTGATGCCCGACGCATAATGGCCGAGCGCCTGGCGAAACAGGTGCGGTTCAGGCGCGGTCCTAGCGACCATCGATGGCATTTCCAGCATGCTTGCCTCCCCAGGGCGCCTTGAGCAGCGCCAGCTGCGATCGCTGCCTGGCGATCGCGGCGTTCACGGCTGCCTCGAGGTCTTCGGTTTCGTTGACGATGAAATAGACGCCGCCGGTCGGCACGATCGCGCCGAGCTCCCTGAGCAGCGCGGCGAGATGGAAATCGACGGCCAGCGAATGCGCCGCGCTTGCACCGGTCATCAGCGGGATGGCGACCACGCCCTGCAGCGCGTTGGGCCGCATCTGGTCGAAGAACAGCTTGGTGAGCCCGGTATAGCTCGCCTTGTAGGTCGGCGAGGCGACCACCACCAGGTCACTGCCGCTCAGCCGCTCGTAGAGTGGCGCCAGCAACTCGGTCCTTGGCGGAAACAGCGCATCGGCCTGTTCGGCCAGGTCGATCACGACCCGATCGCGACCGGGCTGTGCGATCAACCCGTCGGTGAACCGCTCGGCAAGCGTGCGGGTGCGCGACATCGGCTTTGGATTGCCGATGACGAGCGAAATCCTGGGTGCCGTGGTTGGAAAACTGTCCATGTCGCAAAGCCGAAAACGTTGGCCGGTCAGCGCGCACCGTGCGCACCCGTCAGCCGTGATCTGGCTTTACGAGTATTTCTAAAAGAGATTTATTGCAAGAATGATTGTGGAAAAAAAAGAATGAATTGTGAAATGCGCAGACGTGGCGTCCCCTTCTCCCCTTGTGGGAGAAGGTGGCCCGAAGGGCCGGATGAGGGGTGTTGGAAGAAACGAGGAAGAGAAGGATTATGTACGTATAACAGTTGGTTGTCTGTAAAATGGGAAAGCAGCGTTCCGTCCAGCACCCCTCATCCGGCTCGGCGCTGTGCGCCGAGCCACCTTCTCCCACAAGGGGAGAAGGCAAGTCGCGCCTCGAACATTTGTGGGCCCAAGGGGAGAAGGAAGAATGCCGACGTAACTAGCTCGGCTCGACCGCCACGTCCCGAGCCTGGTAGGCCTTGGAGAAATCGCAGGTCTGCTTGAGCAGCGTGACCACGGAAGCCAGGATCGGGCTGGTGTCGGCGGCCGGAAAAACTGCGAGATATTGCAGGTCCGGCACCGGTTCCACCGTGTCGATACGGGCCAGCGCGGCACCGGCAAAGCCCTGGTCGAAGAGGAAGGTCGGCATGGCGGCGACGCCGAGGCCGCCGACGGTCAGGCTGACCAGCGACAGGAAATCGGGAACGGCTATAATCCTGGTGGTGGCAAGCCCGGCCGAGCGCAGCGTTGTGCCGACCAGCATCTCGGACGCCGAGTCGGGGCGCAGCAGGATCGCATGTTCGGCGAGGTCCCTGAGGTGATGTTTCCTGTCGGCCTCGACAAGGCCGGGCGCGCAGCCCCAGCACCATTGCGACGAGCCGACCGGAACGGCCTGGAAACGCGGATCGGTGAGGCCGTCCGGGACCACGGCAAGATCGAGCTGGCTCTCGGCCAGTTTCTGGGTGAGCGTGGTTGCCGAATCCACCACGATCTCCAGCGAGACCTTCGGGAAGGCTTGGTGCAGGCTGCCGACGAAGCGGCCGAGCCATGTCATGGCCGAGGCTTCGGTCGCGCCGATGCGCAGCCGGCGCTCGATCAGGTCAGGGGCGCTGAAGCGCTCGGCAAAACGCGTGCGCTGTTCGAGCAGGCCGGCGGCAAGCTCCAGCATCTCGACGCCCTTCGGCGTCAGATGGGCGGCGCGGCGGCTGCGGTCGAACACCGAGACACCGAAACTCGCCTCGAGTTCCTGGATGCGCTTGGAAATCGCCGACTGCGTCGTGTCGAGGTGCTGCGCGGCCGCCTCGAAGCTGCCGAGCGTGCCGATCCAGTACAAGGCTTCGAGCTGTTTGAACGTCACCATGAAAGCGCTCGCCGATCCGTCACAATCGTTTCATTCATTTTTTTCAACAATGCACGTTGCAAATAATCACTTTTTGATGTTAGCAATGTGCCACTGGAGCATTTTTTAGCCAAGTGGGATGACTTGGCGTTACAAAAATGCGTCGAAAACAAAAACTTGGAGCGTTTCCGCGTTTCTGTGAAAAACGGAAACGCTCTATGCAAACGCATAAGCTATGGGGGCGCGGAATTCGATAGGTCCGCAAGGGTTGTCAACGTGATGGTGTGACCCGGAGGGGCTCTGCATTGGAGGGCGGGGCTTCCGGACGCTATATCGCAACGCCCCTCATCCACTGCTTGCGTCTGAACGCATAGGCAATTTGGCAAATTCTGGAAACGATTCCGACCCCCGCTTTGGCGGACGGGCGGAGCTTTGCCGGGTTGTTGGGGTTTCATCGTCTACCTGGGAGGAAAATTGATGAAGACTGTGAGCTGTCTGACGAAATTCATGAGGACGACTGTGTTGTCGGCGGCGATCATCGCCGGCACCGCCGTTTCCGCCTTTGCCGAAAGCGCGAAGGATCTGCTGCCTGAGCCCTACAAGTCCAAGGGCGAGATCACGGTGGCGATGGTGCTCGACTATCCGCCCTATTCCTGGATCGACGAGGCCGGCAAGACCACCGGCCTGGAAGTCGACGTCTTCAATGCCGTGGCCGAAAAGCTCGGCATCAAGGCCAACATCGTCAATGCCAAGTGGGAAGGCCTGATCACCGGTGTCGGCGGCGGCCGCTTCGATGCCGGCGCCGGCGGCACCAGCGACCTGCTGGAGCGCCAGAAGCTTGTTACCTTCGCCGACTATGCGACCTCGTCCAACGCGATCATCATCCAGGCCGCGAACAAGGACAAATATCCCGACATCGACGCCCTGTGCGGCGGCAGCATTGGCGTTCTCAAGGGCACCGATACGGTGAAGGTCGGCGAGTTCGCGGTGAAGAACTGCGCCGACAAGGGCAAGCCGGCGCTGACCATCAGCTATTACAGCTCGGTGCCGGATGCCGATCTCGCGCTGAAGTCGGGCCGCGACGCTGCCGAGGTCGTCTCGACCGAACAGGCTGCCTTCATCCTCAGCAAGGGCCATCAGGACTGGATGATCCTGCAGGCCGGTGTCGGCGACAAGGTTCCGATGGGCCCCTATACCTCGGTCGACAAGCCCGAGCTGGCAAAGGCCTTCGTCGCGGCGCTCACCGAACTCAAGGCCGACGGCACGCTGGAGACCATCGCCAGGAAATACGGTCTCGAAGCATCCTTGATGGACAAGCCCGAGATCAACGCCACCAGGAAGTGAGCAGGGTGACAGGCCGTGCCCGTTCCCGACGGGTTCGGCCAGAACGGTCAGCAGGATGCTGCGGGCTATGCCCGCAGGATCTTCTCCATCTTCCTGCCCTTGGCGAGTTCATCGACCAGTTTGTCCAGGTAGCGGATTTCCCGCATCAGCGGGTCTTCGACCTCTTCCACCCGGACGCCACAGACCATGCCTGTGATCAGCGAACGCGAGGGGTTCGGCTGGGGCGCCTGGGCAAAGAAATCCTTGAAATTCGTATTCTTCGCCAGTTGCTCGTCCAGCGCCTGCTGGCTGTAGCCGGTCAGCCAGCGGGTGACCTCATCCACCTCCGCCTGGGTGCGTCCCTTTCTTTCCACCTTCGCGACGTAGAGCCGATAGACGCTCGCCACGCTGGTGGAATAGATGCGATGTTCCATCATGCGTCCTCCGGGCGCGGATCATCGGACCGAATGCGGCAGCGATCAAGCCGCTTCGGCATGTGTCGGAAGGCGACGCGCGCCTCATGCCTTGGCGGCGCGGACAGCTCCGAGCGGCGAGAGCCGGGTCAAGGTGTCCTGTCGCCGGTCGCCATGCAGCAGGCTGAGGCAATGCTGCTTCAGCTGCATGAACGTGCCCGAGGTTATGATGTCGGTCGAGCGCGGCCGCTCGAAAGGCACGCGGATCTCTTCATGGATGCGGCCGGGCTGTGCCTGCATGACGATGATGCGGTCGGCGAGCAGCAGCGCTTCATCGATGTCGTGGGTGACGAAGACGATGGTCTTGCGGAACTGCTCCCAGATGTCGAGCAGCAATTCCTGCATGCGCAGCCGGGTCAGCGCATCGAGCGCCCCGAACGGCTCGTCCATCAACAGCAGCTTCGGCTGGTTTATCAGCACGCGGGCGATCTCGACGCGCTGCTGCATGCCGCCGGAAAGCTGGCCGGGATAGCGGTCGGCGCTGCCGGCGAGCCCGACGAGCTCCAGCATCCTGTCTGCCTCGAGCCGGCGCGGGCCGCGCTTCACCCCACGCATCTTCAGACCGAAGGCGACATTGTCGCGGACATTCTTCCACGGAAACAGGGTGTGCTGCTGGAAGACGATGCCGCGTTCCGGATGCGGACCGTCGATCGGATGGCCGTCGACGGAAAATGTGCCCGAGGCTGGTCTGATGTGGCCGGCCATGGCGCCGAGCAATGTCGACTTGCCGCAGCCGGAGGGACCGAGCAGGCAGACGAATTCGCCGGGGCGGACCTCGAAACTCGCCTCGCTCACCGCCTCGAAGGCGCCGGCGCCTTCGCCGAGCCGGATCGTGACGCGATCGGCGCGGATGTGGCCGGCGGCTGCCCCGACGTCGCGCGAATGGGCGTTCATCGCGAATTCTCCTGCCTGTGCCATGGCAGTGCCGCCTTGCCTGCGGCGCGCAGCAGCAGGCTGCTGCCCAGGCCGAGCAGTCCGATCAGGATCATGCCGACGATGATCTCGGGATAGTTCTGCAGGGTGTAGGATTCCCAGGTGTAATAGCCGATGCCGAACTGGCCGGAGATCATTTCCGCGGTCACCAGGCAGAACCAGCAGGTGCCCATGCCGATGACCAGGCCGGTGACGATGTTCGGCGCCGCCGCCGGCAGGATGACCTCGAACAGCATCGCCGCCCTGGTGCTGCCCAGGCTGCGCGCCGAGGCAATCAGGCGCGGATCGACATGCTCGACGCCGTGCACCGTGTTGAGCACGATCGGAAACAGCGCGCCGGTGAAGGTGATGTAGATCATCGAGAGTTCCGATGACGGGAACATCAGCACCGCCAGCGGAATCCAGGCGACGGCCGGGATCGGGCGCAGGATCTCCAGCGGTGTCTGCAGGAAGTCGCGCAGACGCCGCGACCGGCCGATGACGAGCCCCAGCGCGATGCCGATCAGCGCGGCAAGCGCGAAACCCGCCAGCACCCGCTTCACGCTGCTTGCCACATGCGTCGCGAAACGCGGCGATTGCAGGAAATCCAGACCGGCCCGCGCGACGTCGACCGGCGATGGCACGTTCTGGAACGTCACGATGCCGAGATCGAGCTTGAACCGCGACGCCACCTGCCAGAAGGCCAGGCAGATGGCGAGCGATGCGGCGCGGCGCAGCCAGCGGCCGGTGCTTGCGCGCTCCATGCCGGTCAGTTGCTGGCCACGACGGCGGCCTTGGCCGTCGCGAAGTCCTGCACGCTGCCGCCATGTGCCTTGGCCCAGGCTTCCGCCCGTTCCTTGAGCAGGAAGGCATCGACCTCGCCATTGTCGGCGCGCACGAACCAGGCCTGGGCGCCCAGCAGCTTGATGCCGCTCTCGCGATCCTGGGCATAGAAGACGCGTGCCGTCTTGCCTTCGCTTTCGACCGATTTCAGCGCCTTCAATGCGTTCTGCGCGGAAGCGTAGTGGCGCACGAGCGGCTCACCCGCAACCCAGACCTCGGCCACGCGCTTCGGGTCGGTAATGACTTCGCCGGTGGCGGCGTCCTTGGCGTCGAGCGGCAGCTGCGCATAGTTCTTGAGCGCTGCTTCGTAGTCCAGGCCGGACTGCTTGAAGGCTTCCCGGATGAAACGGTCGTCGATGAAGCTGTTGACGTCATAGGTCTGGTCAGCCTTCTTCAACAGAACCAGCGTGTCGATCGCGGTGGCGACGGCCTGCCGGTATTCCGGTTTCCAGGTCAGGTCGCGTGTCTGCAGCCCAAGCGGCCCGTGGAAAAGATAGTCCACTTCGGCATCGACGCCGGTGACCTTGGCGATCAGTTCGCTGTATTTTTCCGGCTCCTTGCCGATCAGCTGGTCGGCCTCGATGGCGGCGCGCAGATAGGCAACGACGATCTCGGGATATTTGGCCGCATAGTCGGCATCGACCAGCGCGCCGTGGAAAGTCGGCGTCTTTGCCTGCGATCCGTCATAGATCTTGCGGGCGATGCCGCGCCAGGGGAACAGCTCCGCAAACGGCACGAAATCGGCATGCGCTTCGATCTGGTTGGCCTTGAGGGCAGCCCCGGCGACTTCCGGCGCCTGGGTGATGATCGTGACGTCCTTTTCGAGATCCCAGCCCTGTTCCTTCACCGCACGCAGCAGCATGCCGTGCGAGGTCGAGGCGAACGGCACCGATATCGTCTTGCCCTTGAGCTCGGAGAAGGACTGGATCGGCGACTGTACCGGCACGACGATGCCGTTGCCGCTGCCGCCGACGCTGCCCTGCAGGGCGGTGATGAAGATGCTCTTGCGCCCTGCCTTGATGTGGGCGAGGCCGTTGAACGAGCCCGGGAAGTCCGCCATCACGCCGAAATCGAGCTTGCCGGCGATCTGTTCGTTGGTGATCGGCGCGCCGCTGGTGAAGTTCTTCCACTGGATGTCGTAGCTGACGCCCGCGTATTTTCCGTCATGCGGAAGATATTTGTCGAGCAGCTTCAGTTCGCGGATCAAAAGCCCGCCGGTCGCCGTGTTGATGGTGGTGTCCTGCGTGCCGATGGCGACCCGGATCGTCTCGGCCTCGGCCGTCGAAACCAGCGCGGACGCGGCGAGTACGAGTGCGGCAAGATGTAAGCGCAATGTCATAGGTTGAACCCCCGATTGATTGCCGGCGATGCGGCCGTTGTCGCATCGGATTATTGGGGGGCGTCATCGGCGGCTGAAGCAATTAGTTGCGCGGCACCGGGCCAGGGATCCACCGCCGAGGGCCGATTTCCGGCCCTGCCGGAAGCTTCCGCGTGCCGGAACGGCCTCTCGCGTCAGGTTCCATCTACGGCAGGCCGCAAAGCCGCAAATATATTTCTTCTAAGTCTATCGCATTTATCTAATTTGCTGGCGATCAAAGGCCACCCGCTGGAGCTGCCTCATGAGCCTCGACCTGCAAGTGACCACGCCCGGCGCCAGGCGCGCCGCTTCGAGGCCAGCTGTTTCCCTGCCCGATCCGGTGGTGCTGCCCGGGGACGGATCGCTGTTTCTCAGCGACAGTGTCGAGGGTCTCAACGAGGGCGCCTACTTTCTCGACGCCTTGAAACCGGATGAGCTGGAGCGGCTTCGAGCCAATTGCCGGCAGCTCGCATTCACCGCCGGCCAGCCGATCTTCACGCAGGGCGAGGAACATGGCGGCATCTTCATCATCGACGGCGGCCGGGTTCGCGTCTTCTACACCGCACCGTCCGGGCGTGAGATCACGCTGGCCTACTGGACCAAGGGGCATTTCATCGGCGGGCCCGAACTGAGCGGCGGCGGCGTCCACATCTGGTCCGGCGAGGCCTTGAGCGACTGCCGTATCCTGTTCCTGCCGTCAGCGGCTTTGCGCACGCTCATCGTCGAGATGCCAAACTTTGCCGTCTGCCTGCTGCAGGGGCTTGCGGCGAAGGGAAGATGCTATTCGGCCATGGCGCAGATGCTGGGCACACGTTCGGTCATCGAGCGGCTGGCGCAGTTCCTGTCCAATCTCGGCCAGCTGCACGGCGTGCGCGACGGCCGCGCCATCATCATCAACGCCAGGGTGACGCATGACCAGATCGCGGCCATGGTCGGCTCGACGCGTCAGTGGGTGACGATGATGATGAAGCGTTTCCAGCGCGACGGGCTGGTGACGGTGACGCCGCGCCACATCCGCATCGAGCGGCCGCATTTGCTGCTCGAGATGGTCTCTAAGGGCGGCTGACTTCAGCCGGTCCGCGCGGCGTTGGCTGATCCTTCTCCCCTTGTGGGAGAAGGTGGCCTCGCCGCAGGCGAGGTCGGATGAGGGGTGTTGGACGGAGCGCCTCTTTTCCAAATACAGAGAGAGCGATGCAGGTGTAATACGTTGCACGGTCTCGTTTCTTCCAGCACCCCTCATCCGTCTCGGCGCTGCGCGCCGAGCCACCTTCTCCCGCAGGGGGAGAAGGGGTCGCTACCTGTCAGCCGATCCGCGTGAGCGCCCACCGCACGGTCTTGCGCACGTCCGGGTCGCCGTCGGAGACATGCTGCAGCAGGGCTTCGCGCGCGGAGGGATGAGCGATCTCGCCGAGTGCCGCGGCGGCTTCCTTGCGCAGCAGTGCGATCTCGCTCGACAGCTGCTCCACGATCTGCGGCACCGCCGCCTGCGCCTTCAGCTTGCCGAGCGCGTTGAGGCATTTCTGCCTGACCTGCCAGAAATCTTCCGAAAGCCCGGCGAGCAACCCGTCGAGGCTCGGCGCGAAGCCGAGATGGCCAAGTGTCTCCGCCGCGGCGGCCCGCACCTGCCAGTCGACATCCTTCAGTGCGGCGTTGACGGCGGTCGCCGCCGCGGGCTGGCTGGTGAAGGAGAGCGAACTGACGGCAGTTGCCCTGACGGTCGCGTCGGGATCATGTGTCGCGGCGATGAGCGAAGGCAGGGTCTCGTCCAGCTTCAGGTAGGCGACGACGCCGAGCGCCTGCATGCGCACGGCGGCTTCCGGATCCTTGAGCGCGGCAAGTGCAGCGCCGAGCGCGGCGGGTGAGCGCAGGGCTTTCAATCCGCGAAACGCCTCGGCCCGGACGAAGGTCGCCTCGTGATCCGTCAGCGGCAGGATGGCGGCCGCCGCCGCCGGCTCCTTCAGCTCAGCCAGGCCATCGGCCGCCGCCTGCGCGACGGCGCGATCTTCATCGGTCAGAAGGCGAGCCAGCCCTGCCGCGGTTTCCACGCCGTCGAAACCGGACAGGGCGAGCGCGATCTCCAGCCGCACGCCGGCATCGGCGTCTTCGGCACCGGCGACGAGATGGGAAACCACTTCGGGCTCGGCCGTCTCGGCAAGGTCGATGACGGCCAGCCGGCGCACCGCGGCATCCGCGTTGTGCAGCCCCCGCGCGATTTCCGCGACGTCTCCGAAATCTTCAAAAGGGTCGGACTGGGTCATGTCAGCGCAGCAGATAGGGGATGTTGACGGTGACCGCGCCGGTCGGGCAGTCGGTTTCGCAAGGCATGCAGTACCAGCATTCGTCGAATTTCATGTAGGCCTTGCCGGTCAGCTCGCTGATGCGCAGCACATCCAGCGGACAGACTTCGACACAGACCGTGCAGCCCTTGTCGGCGATGCATTTCGCCTCGTCGACGACGACCGGAACCGTTGATGGGGAATGAGCGAGCGGCATTGGCTTTTCTCGGTCAGGCTTTGCTTGAAACCCGCAGGCGGTCATAGGCGGTGCGTTCCGCGTCCTCGACCGGCACGACATAGGGCTGGATCGGCTGTCTGCGTGAGACCATGCGGCCGTCGACCTTTTCCACGAGCGTGTGGCAGAACCAGTTGTCGTCGTCCTTGTCGGGATGGTCGACGCGGTTGTGATAGAGGCCCCAGCGGCTCTCGGTGCGATAGAGCGAGGCATGGGCTGCCATATCGGCGCAGTCGAGGATGGACGACACCTCCAGCGCCCGCATCAGTTCGTGCGCGTTGCGGGCGATCAGCCCCGTTTCGAGATCGTCGCGGACCTCGGCCAGCCGCGCTTGCCCCAGCCGCATCTTGGCTGTCACCTTCGGCGGCTGCAGATAGTCGTTGACCAGCCGGCGCGCCTTGTATTCGAGCTGGTTCGGCGGAATGCCGTCCTCGCGTCGTGTCGGCGCTAGCACGCGCTCGCGTTCGCGCCGCACCGCACCGCCATCGAAGTCCGGCAAGTCGATCGCGGTCGCGACCTCCGCGGCGTGCTCGCCGGCCACGGCGCCGTTGGTGAAGGCACCCAGCATGTAGTTGTGCGGCACGCTGGCCATGTCGCCTGCGGCATAGAGGCCGGGCACCGTGGTGCGCGCATGCTCGTCGACGAACACGCCGGACGCGCTGTGGCCGGAACAGAAGCCGATCTCCGAGATGTGCATCTCGATCATGCTCTCCCGGTAGTCGGTGCCGCGCGCTTCATGGAAACGGCCGCGCGAGGGGCGTTCCACCTTGTGCAGGATGCGCTCGATCTCGCCGACCGTATCGGAATGCAGGTGGGTGAGCTTGAGGAAGACCGGCCCCTTGCCCGATTGCAGTTCGTTGTAGAACTCCTGCATCATCTGGCCGGACCAGTAGTCGCTCTCGATGAAACGCCTGCCTTCATTGTTGGCGGTGTAGCCGCCGAACGGGCCGGCGACATAGGCGCATGCCGGACCGTTATAGTCCTTGATCAGCGGGTTGATCTGGTAGCATTCGAGATTGGCCAGCGCCGCACCCGCATGATAGGCCATGGCGTAGCCGTCGCCCGAATTGGTCGGGTTCTCATAGGTGCCGTACAGGTAGCCGGAATGCGGCAGCCCGAGCCGGCCCGCCGCACCCATGCACAGGATGACCGTCTTGGCGCGCAGCACCAGCAATTCAGCCGACCGCGTGTTGACCGCGATTGCGCCGGCGATGCGGCCGTCGCCGGCCGTCAGCAGGCGGGTGGCCATGTAGCGGTTGGAGATCAGCACCCGTTCCCGCTTGAGCTGGCGATAAAGCGCCTTCTTGACGGTATCGCCATTCGGCATCGGCAGCACATAGGTGCCGAGGTGGTGCACCTTCTTCAGATCGTACTCGCCGTTGGCGTTCTTCTGGAAGCGGATGCCGAAGCGATCGAGCTCCTGGATGATGTCGTAGCAGCGCGTCGCGTATTTCAGCACCGGCGCCTGATCGACGATGCCGTCATTGGCGATGGTGATTTCCTTGGTGTACTGCTCGGGCGTCGCGTAGCCGGGCACGACGGCGTTGTTCAGCCCGTCCATGCCCATGGCGATCGCTCCGGACCGCTTCACATTCGCCTTTTCGAGCAGCACGACGTTGAGGGCCGGGTTCTTCTGCTTGGCCTTCAGCGCGGCCATCGGCCCGGCGGTGCCGCCGCCGATCACCAGCACGTCGCAGCTGACTTCCGACAGGCCTTCGACAAAATCATCCATCTTGTTGCTCCCGCCCGCCGCCGCTCGTGCGGGATTGATGTGCGATTGGGTTCAGGGTGGCGAGATCGCGCAGGTAATCCCATGGGTAGATGCCCCTGTCGTGGCCGTCCGAGAAGGCGAGGCGGATGGCGTAGGTGCCGACAGCCTCGGCCCCGGTGATCACCACGCCCTCGAACACGCCATTTCGCCCTTCCAGCCCGGCGCGAACCTGCCCGGCCGCGCGGCTCGTGGCGCGCAGCGCCGCCGCCGCCAAAGCCGTGCTCGTGCCGTCGCCCCATCTGACGATGAGGGCGTTGCGCGCGGCATTTATCCTGAGTTCGAGCGGTTGCATGGCGTCCTTTGCAATAGGCCGCCATGTTGGCTGCCTTGGACTGCAAGGCACGCAATAAATTGCCGTCGCTCGAATTTTTGGCCGTCGCCGAGTGATCCCCGGACATCCGCGAACGGTTCGAGGGTAGAGCCGCCTGTCCTCAATCCTTGCGGAAGATGACGCGTCCGAGCCAGCCGGTGATCATGGCCAGGCTGATGGCGAAGAAGCCGTAGAGGAAGGAATAGTCGTGGGCGGCACGGAAGATCGACTGTTCGAAACCGGACTTGCGGATTTCGAGCTGGGCCGAGCTTTCCTTCACGAAAAGGCCGTTCTTGAAAAGGTAGGCGCGCGCCTTGTGCGTGCCGACGGGTACGCTGGGCGCCAGCCTGACCGTGGCGCGGAACAGGTTCTGTGACAGGAACTGCACGCCGCCGACATTCTCGCTGTACTGCCCGGTCGCCGCCTTGCGTTCGCGCAGCGCCTTGGTGAACTCGGCGATGGTCGCCGGATTCTGGCTCTCGTCGGCCGGCTGCATGAAGATGTTGTTGGCACCAAGCGAGAGCTGCTTGTAGCTTGCCGGCTCGGTGATGTCCTGGAACGGCCGTGTGGTGGCGACCGAATAGGATACCGGCACGTTCTCGAAGGTTTCCGATTCCAGGTTGATCCAGACGCCCAGCACGCGGTCCTTGCGGCGCACCACGACCGGTCTCGCGGGACCCTCCAGCACCACGATCACGTCATAGCGGCCCTGGCGGGCGATCTGCGGGTCGGCATCCTCCAGTGCGCCAAAGATGGTGAGGTCGGCACCGGTGAAGCCCGCGGTGATCATCACCCTGTCGGTGGAAAGCCCGATCTGGATATTTTCCTGGTGCGGCGACTGCGCCGCGGCCGGCAGCGCGGCGAACGCGAGGAGCAGCAGCAAGCCCAGGGTCATGCCGAACCGGCGGGACGGGGACGAAACCGGCAGGGTCTGAACTGCCATCAGCTCAGCCCCAGCGCGGCGAGCGAATAGAGGTTGGGTGGCGTTACGAAGAGATCGATGGCTAGGCGGATGGCCACCGCCAGAACCAGCGCTGCCAGCAGTGCGCGCAGCTGCTCGCCGCGCAGTTTCTGGCCGGCCCTGGCGCCGTATTGCGCACCGGCGACGCCGCCGACCATCAGCAGGAACGCCAGCATCACGTCCACCGTCTGGTTGGTGGTGGCGTGCACCAGCGTGGTGTAGGCCGAGGTGAAGATGATCTGGAACAGCGAAGTTCCGATGACGACGTTGGTCGGCACCTTCAGCAGGTAGATCAGTGCCGGCACCATGATGAAGCCGCCGCCGACACCCATGATCGACGACAGGAAGCCGATGGCGGCGCCGAGGCCGAGCACCGGGATGACGCTGACGAACAGCTTGGACGCGCGGAAGCGCATCTTCAGCGGCAGCCGGTGGATCCAGTTGTGCTGGCCGGATTTCTTCAGCACCGGTGCCGCGCCGCCGCGCGTGGCGCGCAGCGCATTGATGCTCTCCACCAGCATCAGTCCGCCCACCGTGCCGAGCAGCACCACGTAGAGCAGCGAAATGAACAGGTCGAGCTGGCCGATCTCGCGCAGCAGGCCGAACACATAGATGCCGACCGTCGAGCCGACGACACCGCCGGCTAACAATACCCCGCCCAGCTTGAAATCAAGCGTACCTCGCTTCATGTGCGACAGCGCGCCGGAGAAGGACGAGGCGATGACCTGGTTGGCGCCGGTGGCGACCGCGATTGCCGGCGGGATGTTGTAGAAGATCAGCAGTGGCGTGATCAGGAATCCGCCGCCGACGCCGAACATGCCCGACAGGAAACCCACCGCTGCGCCCATGGCGAGCAGCACGAGGATGTTGACGGAAATTTCCGCGATCGGGAGATAAATGCTCACCCGTCAGTCTCGATCAATCCAGCCTCTCGGCAACAGAACTTCTGTTGCTATACCATCGAAAAGCTAATTCGTTCTTGCGCCGGCAACGTGACAGGGAAAACACCGGTCACGGTTACCGAAACAAAAACCCATTCAAGCAGTTACGGGCAAGCTAACAGGCAATTTGATGGCAGGGCGTCGCGAAGGCGACGCCTTTGGCGCTATTTGCGCGTCGCGGGCTGGCCCCGCCCGATTTCTACACCGCCAGTTTCGGCACCGCGTCGAGCAGCATCCTGGTGTAGGCCTGGCTCGGTGCTTCGAAAAGCTGGCCGACTTCCGCCTCTTCGACGATCCTGCCGTGATGCATGACGACGACCCGGTCGCACAGATGGCGCACCACCGACAGGTCGTGGCTGATGAACAGCAGCGTCAGGTTCAGCGTGCGGCGCAATTCGATCAGAAGGTTGATCACCTGTGCCTGGATCGAGACATCGAGCGAGGCAACCGGTTCGTCGCAGACGATCAGTTCCGGCTGCATGGCCAGCGCCCGTGCGATCGCGATGCGCTGGCGCTGGCCGCCGGAAAACTGGTGCGGGTAACGGTCGCCAAGCGCAGGGTCGAAGGCGACCGCCTTCAGCCAGCGGTTCACATAGGCACGGGCGCTGCTGCGCGTGGTGAGGCCATGCGCCAGCGGACCCTCGGCGACGGACTGGAAGATGGTGCGGCGGGGATCGAGCGAGGCATAAGGATCCTGGAAGATCATCTGCACGCCGGTGCCGAGCTTGCGCTGGCCTTCGCGCACCTTCCGGCCGGCGACGGTCACCGTGCCGGCAGTCGGGGTGTAGATACCGCAGATGATGCGGCCGAGCGTCGACTTGCCGGAGCCGCTTTCGCCGACCAGTCCGAGCACCTCGCCCTGGGCGATGGTCAGGCTGGCGTCCCTGACGGCGTGGACGGCATGCGGCGGCTGGCTCATGCCGAGCTTCTGCGTGAAACGCCCGACGCGGCCGACGGGGCGCTCGAAGACCATGTCGACATCGTCGACCTGGACGAACGCGCCGTCGGCAGCCTTGGGAGCGGCTTTGGCCAGATCGTCGAGCACGATCGGGCCGGAACTTTCGGTCGCGGCCGAGGCCAGCAGTTCGCCGGGCCTGGCGCGCGAGGGCAGGGCGTCGAGCAGCCCTTGCGTATAGGAATGTTGCGGCGTGCCAAGCACTTGCGTGACGCTGCCGGTTTCCACGATCTTGCCGCGGCGCATCACCGCGATGCGCTGCGAGATCTGGCTGACCGTCGCCAGGTCGTGGCTGATCCAGATCATCGAGACGCCGAGTTCGGCCACCAGCGCCTTCATCTCCTTGAGGATGTCGGCCTGCACGGAGACGTCGAGCGCCGTCGTCGGCTCGTCGGCGATCACCAGCTTGGGCTTGTGTAGCAGGGCGATGGCAATGGCGACGCGCTGGCGCATGCCGCCCGAGAACTGGTGCGGATACTGGTCGATCTTCTTCTCGGGCTCGACGATGCGCACGCGCGCCAGCGCCTCGATGGCGCGGCGGCGCACGTCCTGATCGCTGGCCTTTTCATGGGCGCGGATCGCCATGGCGATCTGGTCGACGATCTTCAGCACCGGGTTCAGCGTCATCATCGGGTCCTGGAAGACCATCGCGATCTCGCGGCCGCGGATCTTGCGCAGCTCCTGGTCCGGCAGGCCGACGATCTCGCGGCCCTCCAGCCTGACGGAACTGCCCGGCTGCACCTTGCCATTGGCGTCGAGCAGGCCGATCAGCGAGAAGCCGGTGATCGACTTGCCCGAACCGGATTCGCCCACCAGGCCGAAGATCTCGCCCTTGCCCACCTCGAAGGAAATGCCGTCGACCGATTTGACGATGCCGCGCTCGGTCTCGAAATAGGTGCGCAGGTTCTCGACTTTGAGCAGTTCGGTCATTTGCGCAGCCGTGGATTGAGTTGATCGCGGACCTGGTCGCCGACCAGGTTGATCGCCATGATCAGGATGATGAGGGCGACGCCCGGATAGATCGAGATCCAGTAGCGGCCTGACAGGAGATACTGGAAGCCGTTCGCAATCAGCATGCCGAGCGACGGTTCGGTGGGTGGCAGGCCGACGCCGAGGAAGGACAGCGTCGCTTCCAGCGAAATGGCGGAGGCGACCTGCACCGTGGCGACGACGATCAGCGGCGGCAGCGAGTTCGGCAGGATGTGCCGGGTGACCACGAACCAGCCGCTCATCGGAATGGAGAGTGCCGCCTGCACATAGTCCTTCTGCCGTTCGGCCGAGGCCGCGCCATGGGCGGTCCGCACGAAATAGGCATATTGGGCGAAGACCAGCGCCAGGATCAGCTGTCCCTTACCCTGTCCCAGCAGCGCGGCGACGACGAAGGCGAGCAGGATGGCCGGGAAGGACAGTTGCACGTCCACCAGCCGCATGATGAATGTCTCGAAGCGGCCGCCGGCATAGGCGGCGAAACAGCCGACGATGGCACCGATGGTGAAGGCCACCGCGCCGGCGATCAGGCCCATCTCCAGCGAGATGCGCAGGCCATAGATGATGGCCGACAGAAGGTCGCGGCCCTGGCTGTCGGTGCCGAGCAGGTAGTGCATGCCGTTGGCGCCGACGAAGCCCGGCGGCCGCCGCGCGTCCCGCAGCACCAGCGAGCGCAGGTCATAGGGGTCCTGCGGCGTGATGAAGGGCGCGAAGATGGCGACCAGCGCAATGACCAGCACGACCGCCAGCGCGATCACCGCAACCTTGTTACGCAGGAAGATGCGCCAGAAGTCGCGCCAGGCGGAAGCCGGCGGTGCCGCGTCGATATTGTCCTTGACGGTGATGTCGCTCATCTCAGCGTCCCTTGAGTCGAAGGCGCGGATCGAGCGCGGCATAGGCCAGATCGACGCTGAGGTTGATGACGACGAACAGCACCGAGACCATCATCAGGTAGGCGACCATCACGGGCCGGTCGAGCGAGGCGATGGAATCGATGATCAGCTTGCCGAGGCCCGGCCAGTTGAAGATGGTTTCCGTCACCAGTGCGAAGGCCAGCGTCGAACCGAGTTCGAGGCCGAACACCGTGACCAGCGGGATCGAGATCAGCTTCAGCACGTGCCGGCGCAGGATGGTGCGCTCGGGGATGCCGGCGGCGCGTGCGAACTTGATGGCGTCGGTGGTCATCACCTCGCGGGTGCCGGCGGCGGCGAGCCGGCACATCATCGACATCTTGAACAGCGACAGGTTGAGCACGGGCAGCATCAGGTGCTTCCAGCCGTCCAGCGTGAGGAAAGAGAAGGGGACCCCCAGCAGACTGACCGTCTGGCCGCGTCCTCCCGCCGGCAGCACGCCGAACTGCACGGCGAAGAGCATGATCAGCATCAGGCCGATCCAGAAGGTCGGCACCGAAAAGCCGAGGATCGAGCCTGCCATGATGATGCGGGACGCGAGGCTGCCCGGCCGGTAGCCGGCATAGATGCCGAGCGGAACGCCGATGAGCGAGGCCAGGATCACTGCGATGACCGCCAACTCCAGCGTCGCGGGCAGGCGTTGCGAGATCAGCTCGCCGACCGGCATGTTGAAGACGAAGGAGCGGCCGAAATCGCCGGTCGACATCGAGCCGACGAAGTCGAGATATTGTTTCCATAGCGGCTGGTCGAGGCCGTATTCGGCAATCACCTGTTCGCGGATCGCCTGGGTGGCGTCGGGCGAGATCAGCACGTCCACCGGGTTTCCGATCACATAGACCCCGACGAAGACCAGGATCGACATCACGATCAGCACGATGACCGCCTGGCTGAGCCGCTTGAACACGAAGGAGGTCATGCACTGACCCCGTAACGGTGCTTGTCGTGTTTCATATGTCCTCCCGCAACAGAGCCCTCCGGATTCGCCTGAGGGTAAGAGAATGAGTGCCTGCATTGCAGCCGGCCCCTTCTCCCCTTGTGGGAGAAGGTGGCCTCGCCAAAGGCGAGGTCGGATGAGGGGTGTTGGACGGAACGCTGCCTTCCCGATTGCCCGTCGGGATCGATGCGAGATGAGCAGTTCTGCCCGGCCTTGTTCCTTCCAACACCCCTCAACCGTCTCGGCGCTGCGCGCCGATCCACCTTCTCCCGCAAGGGGAGAAGGGGCTGGCCGCAATGCCGTCGTCCATCCATCAATGCCAGCCGTTCTCGATCTCGTCGCGGGTCTCCGCCACGCCGACCTCCCAGATCGCGAACATGTCCGCGTCCGGGCGCTGGAACACGCCGTGATAATTGCCTTCGGCGATGCGTTCGCGTTTGCGGCCGGCATCGACGCGGCCGGTGGCGGCGAAGTCGATGCGATCCTTCTTGAAGTTCGGCACCGGCGCGCCTTCGAGCCGCGTCCATGGGAAATTCTCCATCCAGCTCGCATGGCTGGCGGCCGGGTCGATTTCCATCACCTTGGCCATGGTGTTCGGTGCACGCCACCAGTCATGCAGCTTTACCGAGGTGTCGCGATGGCTGTTCATCCATTCCGACAGCAGCGGGGCGATCGGCGTGTTGCCGCCATGGCCGTTGACGACGAGGATGCGGCGGAAGCCGGAACGGTAGACACTGTCGAGCATGTCCTCGATGACGCTGATATAGGTGCGCAGCGTCAGCGTGATGGTGCCGGGGAAATCGGCGAAGCCCGAGGCCATGCCATAGGGCAGGCAGGGGAAGACGGGAACGCCGAGCGGCGCGGCGGCTTCCACCGAAATGCGCTCGGCCAGGATCATGTCGGTCGCGAGGCTGAGATAGGCATGCTGCTCGACCGATCCGATCGGCAGGACGCAGCGATCGTCGACCTTGGCACGCTCTTCCACCTGAGCCCAGTGCATGTCCTGAATGCGCATTCCTGAAAACTCCATTCTCCGCGACGTCCGCGATTGGTGTCGTGCGCCAGCCTGCCGGAATGCGGCATGGGCCAGCAACAAAACTGCGAGATATCTCCAATTAAGTTCCATTAGGAACAAAAATATGAGGTTGACGCAACAAAAATTTCAATTACCGTTCCGTTTGGGACTAATTCAGGGGCGAGGTCATATGGATCGATTGCTGAGCACAGCCTTGCATGAGGCGCGTGCAGGCCGGGAAACGCCGGGCCCGCAGCACCTGCCGCAGGACGATCCGCTCTTTCCGAAACTGTGGGACAATCCCTGCTGGCTGTCGTTCCGGCTGAACTTCCTCGCCCTGCAGTTCAACAATCCCGTCTATGGCCGCATCCAGCAGCAGCTCGGCCTGCTGCGTCCGGAGTTCGTCGTCTTGTGGTCGCTCTATCTCGGCGATGGCCTGACGCTGACCGAGGTTGTGCGCTCGTCCAACTTTCCCAAGAACACGCTGAGCCGTGCCGTCAACAAGGTGGCGACGCTCGGCCTGATCGACCGCGAGATCGACCCCTCCGACCAGCGCCGCGTCACCCTGACCCTGACGGAAAAGGGGCGTGCCGCCGTGGTCTCCGTCAAGGAGCTGATGCTCGAGCATGAACGCGCCATGCTCGAATGCCTGTCGCCCGCCGAACGGCTGACCCTGTCGGACCTGCTGACCAAGATGGTCGTCGCCACGGGCAGCTGGCCGCGCGATCTCGACATGACTGCCGCCGAGGCGGCGACCGACTGATCCCGCCGACATCGGCGACGACGAGACATTCAACAACAAAAAGAGGAGATCCCCATGACAACCCGTTCCTTGCTGCGCTCGGCCCTGCTTGTGTCGACGCTGCTCGTGTCGCTGCCGGCGCTCGCCGCAGACCTGACCATTGCCACCAAATCCGGTCCGGCCTCGATGGATCCGCATTTCACGGCCACCTCGGCCAATGCCGAGGCCACCAAGCATGTGTTCGACACGCTGCTGAAGTCCGGCAACAAGCTCGAGGTCGAGCCCAATCTGGCGGTGAGCTGGAAGCCGGTCGACGCCACGACCTGGGAGTTCAAGCTGCGCGAAGGCGTGAAGTTCCATGACGGTTCGGACTTCACCGCCGAGGACGTGAAGTTCTCGATCGAGCGCATCCCCAACGTCACCGGACCGAACCCGTCGACCATCTATGTGCGCCGCGTCGCCGGCGTCGAAGTCGTCGACCCGCTGACGGTGCGCGTCAAGACGCATGGGTCGGCACCGACCCTGCCCAACGATTTCGTGCGTCTCTTCATCGTCTCGCACAAGGCGGCCGCGGCCTATTCCACCAAGGAGACGGCGGCCGAGGGCTTCAACACCGGCAAGGCCACGATCGGCACCGGTCCCTACAAGTTCGTCAGCTGGGCGCCGACGCAGGACCTCGTGCTGGAGAAGTTCGACGGCTACTGGGGTGGTGCGCAGCCCTGGGACAAGGTGGTGCGCAAGGAAATCCCCAATGACGCGGCCCGCGTCGCCCAGCTCAAGGCAGGGCAGGTCGACCTGATCTCCAAAGTGCCGGCGACCGACCTCGCCAATCTCGAGGCCGATCCGGCCATCGACGTGGTCAAGGACGAGTCGGTCTACATCCCCTATCTGGAGTTCGACTTCCGCGAGAACTCGCCGATGGTCTGGGACAAGGCCGGCAAGAAGCTCGACAAGAACCCCTTCCTCGACCCGCGCGTGCGTGAGGCTTTCGATCTCGTCATCGACCGCCAGACCATCGCCGACGTGGCGCTGGAAGGCATGGGTGTCGTGCCGACCCAGCTCGTGAGCGCCAACATCTTCGGCTACAACAAGGACATCCAGCCGGCGGCCTATGATGTCGACAAGGCCAAGCAGCTGATGACCGAGGCGGGCTTCCCGGACGGCTTCAAGGTGTCGCTGAACTACGCCAACGACCGTCTGCCGACCGAGCTTGGGCCGACGGTGGCGCAGCTGCTGGCGGCGATCAACGTGCAGGCGGACGTCAACGGCGTGCCGGCCGCGGTGTTCAATCCCGCCAAGACGCGTGGCGAATATTCGCTCTACATGGCGTCCTGGGGCACGCTGACCGGCGAGGCGAACTACATGCTGTCGTCGCTGATGCACACCAACGACAAGGAAAAGTCGCTGGGTGCCTTCAACACGCGCGGCTATTCCAACCCTCAGATGGACAAGCTGATCGAGGATGCCGGCGTCGAGATGGACGAAGCCAGGCGCCGCGAACTGCTCGAGAAGGCGAACCTGCTCGTCGCGACCGACCGTCCCGACCTGCCGCTGGCCGTCAACGTCTCGGCCTGGGGCGTCAAGGCGGACAAGATCACCTACACGCCGCGTTCCGACGAGGACACGCTGGCGATGGACGCCAAGCCGAAGCAGTAGGATTCCCGGGAATGCAACGGGGAGGCATGATCCAGCCGGAAAGCAAACAAGGCAGGAAGCCGAGGGCTTTCCGAACGCGGAACATGCTGAAAACGAGAGATAGAACGGAATACCGTTCACCCCGTTTGCATTCTCTCCAGGTCAGGAAGGCGTTGGGTCGATCTTCTTCCTGATCTGGCTTTTTTGAAGCGCGACCCCGAAATCAATTCCTGCTTTCGGGGTCGTGTTCCGGAAGCAAAAGTGCGCAGCGGTTTTGCGCCCGGAATTGCGAAACTCCTGAAGCGGTCCGCCGGGCCGCCTGCTCCCCTTTGAAGGTAACGGACGATGACGAAATTCGCATTGGCGATCCATGGTGGTTGCGGGGTCATGGCCAGGCTCGATCTCGACGAGGAAGAATGGATCGCAGCGCGCCGCGATCTCGGCCGCGCGCTGGAAGCCGGCTACGCGGTGCTGGAATCCGGCGGCCGCGCGCTCGACGCCGTGCAGGCCGCCGTCATCGTCATGGAAGACAGCCCGCATTTCAACGCCGGCCATGGCGCTGCACTGAACGAGAACGGCGTGCATGAACTCGACGCCTCGATCATGGACGGGCGCTCGCTGGCCGCCGGCGCCGTCAGCGCCGCCCGGCATGTGCGCAACCCGGTCAAGGCCGCTCGGGCGCTGCTGGAGCAGGGCGATCCCCTGCTTCTGACCGGCCCCGCCGCCGACAGGTTCGCCGAGGACATCGGGCTGGCCGTCGAGCCGCAGAACTATTTCACCACCGGGCGCCGCCGGGCGGCGCTGGCCGCGATGAAGGCGCATGTCGAGGCCGGCACCGCCGCCAGGGCCAGCGAATCCGAAAAGCATGGCACGGTCGGTGCGGTCGCTTTGGACAGCCATGGCGATCTGGCTGCCGCCACCTCGACCGGCGGCTACAACAACAAGCCGGATGGCAGGGTCGGCGACAGCCCGATCATCGGCGCAGGCACCTATGCGCGCAACGGCGTCTGCGCCGTTTCAGGCACCGGCAAGGGCGAGTATTTCATCCGCCACGTTGCCGGGCACGAGGTCGCGTCCCGCGTCGACTATCTCGGTGAAAGCCTGGAGACGGCGACGCGCAAGGTGATCATGAACGACCTGAAGGACGTCGGCGCCGGCCTGGTGGCGGTCGATGCGCAAGGCGCCATTGCGGCACCCTACAACACCGACGGCATGTTCCGTGGCTGGGTGAACGACAAGGGCGAAATCTTCGTGGCCTCGCACGCGGAAGTCTATCGGTATCCGGAAGACCTGCAGTAGATCGCAGACCAGTCTTGGAGCCTGGAGCGTTTCTGCTTTTCTTTGAATGGCGGAAACGCTGCAATTCCGTTACGCAAATGCTGCTCTCTGGGTTGTAGTTGCACTGCCTGAACGCGGAGGATTGAGGCATGGCTGCCTCGTCTGGCCAGCAAACTCGCGATCCGTCCAGCACCCCTCAACCGACATCGCCTGTGGCGAGGCCACCTTCTCCCGCAAGGGGAGAAGGTGCTGGCCGAAACGTCAGCGCGAGCCTTATTTCTTCGCCAGCAGTGCCTTGACCAGCGGCTCGTCGACCGAGCCGGTGGCCGGCAGGCCGTTGTCGGTCTGGAAGGCCATGATCGCCTTCTTGGTGCGGTCGCCCATGACGCCGTCGGTGCCGCCAGCATCATAGCCGTTCTTGGCCAGGATGCGCTGGATGTTCTGCACCGCCTTCTTCATGTCGACACCGGCAATGGTGGTCGGGGCGTCCTGCCAGGCTGCCGGCATCTCGATGGAATTGGCGGCTTCGTCGAGCGGCTTCGGCTTCCACAGCTCGGTGGCCTGCCTGGCGCGTTCGAGCTGTTCGGGGCGCAGTGCCTTGGCGATCTCGTCGCGTTTGGCGGCAGCGTCCTTGTCACCGGACTTCGCCACCAGCGCGAACCACTTGTAGGATTCCTCCAGGTTCTGCGGCATGCCAGCACCCTTGGCGGCGAGGATGCCGAGGTTGAACTGGCTGTCCTTGATGCCGAGGTCGGCGGCCTGGCTGAACCAGCGGGTCGCGGCGTCATTGTCGGCGGCGCCGTCGGCACCCATGGCAAACAACACCGCCAGATTGTGCATGGCGCTGGCATTGCCCTTCTCTGCGGCGCGGCGGTACCATTCCTTGGACTTGGCGATGTCACGCTCGACGCCGATGCCCTTCTCGTAGAAGTTGCCGATGCGGTACTCGGCCGGGGCGAAGCCGCGTTCGGCCGCTTCGCCATACCATTTGGCGGCGGTGGCCATGTCTTCCCTGACGCCGCGCGCTTCGGCATAACGCGAGCCCACTTCGAACAGCGCCTTGGCATCGCCGGCCGCCGCCGCGTCACGCAGCGCCGCCGGGCCGATGGCCTGCGGGATTTCGATGCCGCTCGCCGACGGTCCGGTCGAGGCGGCCTGGACGGCGCCGGTCTTGTCTTCGGTGGCGACATCGGACTTCGGCATGCCCGGCACGTCGACGGTCGGCAGCGTCACCGGCGCGGCGATCAGCGCATGCGTTGCCGGGGCGGCCTCGGCCTTCGTCTCCGCGGTTTCCGGCGCAGCCTGCGCGTCGGTGGCCTGCGGGGTCGCGACGTCGTCCTTGGATCTTGGTTCCGGGGCTGCCAGGCCGGCGGATGCCGGTTCGGTTGCATCCCTGTTGTCGACGCTGCGCACCGGCGGCGCGTCGGCCGGGATCGGCAGTGCCGGGGCTTCTGCCATCACCGGAGCCTGCTGGACGGGCGCCGTCGCGACGTCGGTCTTTTCCTCGATCGTCGTCGGGGCGACCTCGTTGAACGACACCTGCTCGGGATCGGACAGGAAGGCCTTGCCGAGCTGGAGACCGGCGAGCGCCAGCATGATCGCCGCGGCCGCCATCAGGATCGGCTTGCGGCGGGCTTTCAGCAGGTTGCCGAGGCCGAACGACTTGACGCCGCCCGCCTTGCCCGACTGCTGCTTGAGTGCTTCCGCTTCGGCGGCCGCTGCCTGTGCGGCGCGGCGCGCGGCGGCGATGAAATCGGCCTTCGAGGCGTCGGTCGTGTTCTGCCTGGCGGGCTGGCCGCGTTCGTCGCGCACCCGCTTCATGATGGCGCCGAGGTCCGGCGCCCCCGAGCCCGGTTCGAGCGGGCGATTGAGCAGCTTCGGCTCCAGCGGTTCGTCGAGGTCGACCGTCGGCACCTCGGCGCTGCCTGCGAGCGCCGTCGGCTGCGTCGTTTCGTTTTCGCGGCGCATCTTGAAGGCGCGCGCGATACCGCCGAACATCGACTTGTTCTGGCCCGAGATTTCCGAATCCGCGGCAATGGCTTCAGCGCCGAGCGCTGCGCGTGCCGCATCGGCTGCCGCCTGCGCCGGCGTGCGCGCGCCGCCACGCATGGCGGGCGCCTCGGGTTCGTTCAGGAACGGCAGCGGCTCGTCCATGTCGAGCGTCGGCGTATCCTGCACGGTGATCTTCGGCGACGCCATCGGCGGGGCGCCCTCCAGCGAACCGAGGCGGTCGACGATCTTGAGCAGCGTGTCGTGGATCGCCTCGAAGGTCTTGGTGTTGCGCTCGTCCGAGCGGCGCGTCAGGTCTTCCAGCGTCTTGAGGTCGCCGGCGAGCCCGGCAACGGTGACCGTGTCGCCGTTCGAAAGGCCGAGCGCGCGCACGGCGTTTTCGGCGGCCTGCCTTGCCGTCTCCAGGATGGTGTCGCGGTTGGTTGCGATCGATTCCTCGATCTTCTCGATGCGGGGCGCGATGTCCTCGAATTCCGGCAGCGGCGTGCCCGGACGCGACAGATGTGTTGCCAGGCCGGAAACCTGGGCTTCCAGGCTGCGCAGCAGGTCCGGATCGATGCCGGCTGCCTGCACCGAGCTGGAGTCGAGGCGGCTGGAGATGTCGTCGAGACGGCTTTCCAGGCTGCGGATCGCATCCTGGCCGGCGATATCGGTGCTGCGGCTTTCCAGGCGTTGCGCCAGCGCGCTGAAACGCGCGTCGATGGCGTCCATGATGCCGGAATTGTCCGGCTCTGGGGCGCGGCGCTCGATGCGGTCGGCAACATCGTCCAGCCGGCGCTCGAGGTCGCGGAACAGCATGTTGCCCTGCTGGATGGCGTCGTCCTGTCGGCGCTCGATGATGCCCGACAGCGCTTCGAAGCGCTGTTCCAGCCCATGGAAGAGGTGGTCCATCACCTCGCCGCGCGGGCGCTCGTCGGCCACTTCCTCGATCTGGCTGGCAAGGGCCGCGATGCGCTGTTCGATGCGCTCGAACGGGGCCGGGTCGAAGGCGCTCGACTGGGCTGCGACGGTGGAGGCGACGATGGCGCGCGAGATCTCGTCCAGCCGCTCGTCGATCATGCCGTAGACGTCACCGCCGCGGCGGCCCTGCTGGCTGGCGAAATGGTCGACGGCGCCGGCCAGCGTGCGCACCTTTTCTTCCAGCGAGCGCAGCGACAGCGATTCCGGCAGCTTGTTGACGGCAGCGCCGATCTGTTCGAGCCGTTCGGCGAGGGCTGCGACATCGACGCCGTCACGCTTGCCGGCATTGCCGTCGAAACGGTTCTCGAAGGCCGACCAGCGCTGGTCGAATTCCTGCCAGCGCCGGTCCACCGCCTGCACGCTTTCTTCGCGCGCCAGTGTGTCCATGGCGTTGCGGACCTGCTCCAGTTCGAGCCTGAGCAGGTGCACGCCCTTGTCGTCGCTCTTTTCGGCCAGGCCGCGGATGGCGCCGGACAGGCGTTCGAATTCGAGGCCGAGCTCGGCGCTGTCGCGGGAAGAGGGGGCTTCCTGCGCGGCGCGCTGGATATCCTTGCGCAGCGCCTGGAATTCGCGCTGCAGGCCAGAGCTGACCTGCTGGCTCATCTGCTGGCGCAATTCCTCGCGCAGGCCGCGCAGCTCACCGGCAATCTTGCTCACCATCGCCACGCCGTCCTCCTGGCCGCGCATGCGCTCGATGTCGCGGGCGATCGACTGGTAGGGCCGCTCGCTGCGCTGGCGGTAGGGGCGGGGTTCTTCATAGGGGCGCTGATAGCCGCGCGCACCTTCATAGTCGCGCTCGCGTGGGCGCTGGTCCTCGTAGCCGCGCTGGCGCGGCGCATCATAGCGGTCGGCATAGGGCTGGCTGCGGCCGTAGCGCGGCTCTTCCCGGCGGGCCGGCTCCTCGCGGTTGCGGTCGAGCCGCTGCTCCAGCGCTTCCATCGAGCGGTTGAGCTCTTCCAGCGAGGCATAGCTCCGGCGCTGCCGCCCGGCGTTCAGATTGTCGAGATAGGACCGCTTGTTGTTCATCGAGCGCCCGTTTCGCATTTGGCTGGCCGCGGCCAGCAGTTCCCCAAACCACCCAGTCGGGTCCGAAGACGGCTTGGCCAGTGGAAGATTGTTCCCGGGCAGGCTCGCGCTTCGATGAAAACCCGTGTGAAAAGCGAGACAGGATGGACACGGACCGACAGCCGCACCTTTCGCCCAGCATGGTAAACAACCCGTTAACCAAGCTTAAGAAGCTTCAGGATTCGTTGAGAAAAGCTTTCGGTGCCTTGCTGGAATTGCCGGGCAGATGGCGTAGCGGCACCCCCACTTGCATTTCCGCGACGATATCGGTATACCTTTACGTAAACGTAAGTTGTGCAATGCGGTAGCGCTTACGAATTTATGTCGAAACCAGGAAGCAAAGCCCCCTAGCGCTTCCGCCACGGGCGAAGCCAGGCAGCCAATGCCGCGCGCCATAGCAGGGGCCTGAACGGGAAATGTCGATGACTGTGCAGATGAACACCGCTGGCGAAGCAGCCGGCAACTCCAACATTATGTCGAACGAAACCTCCGAAGAGCTGGTGCGCATCGGCGAGATGGCCAAGAAATATGGCGTCACGCTGCGCACGCTGCGCTTTTATGAAGACAAGGGCCTGCTGAAGCCGGAGCGCGACGGCGCCACCCGTCTCTACACGCATCGCGACCGCGTGCGCCTCAAGCTCATCCTTCTCGGCCGCAAGGTCGGTTTCTCGCTGCGCGAGGTCAAGCAGATGATGGATCTCTACGATCCGACCGGCACCAACACCAAGCAGCTGCGCCTGGCGCTGGAGAAGTCTGAAAAACAGCTCGTGCGCCTGCAGAAGCAGCGCGCTCTGATCGACGACGCCATCAACGAGCTGAGCGGCGCCATGAACTCCGTCCGCCAGATGGTCGCCGAACGCGCCGCCTCGACCTCGGCCGCCGCGAACTGATCGCAGGCGTTCGCGCCTGCTCAGGTTTAACAATGAAAAAGACGTGTCGCTCAGCGGCACGTCTTTCTCATTGTTGATACAACTTCACCTTGCGGTGATGTATCAATTGGTGGGTTGGGAGCTTACTGGATCGCGCCAACGAGTTCGACCTCGTTCCTAGCGTCCACGACAGTAATGTTATTTAGTCTCAATTGCTCCGTCGCTTCGCTAAACGCCTTTCCTTGCAGCCGATTTCCTTTCGGGCCTTCGACAGCAAATACAACATCTTTAGGAAGGAAATTTCGTAGACGATTTATTGTAAATATCCATTTGTTACTGTGGTCGATTATTCTTGTAGGATCTTCCTGCCCAAGATATATTGGCTTAAGTATTTTTATCGGTTTCTGATCTGAGATCTCAACAAAAGGAAATGTTGCTGAATATACTCCATCGGAAAATTCTTTTTTCTTGAAATTCTTTCCGATCTCCCGCATGCGAAGAACACTTCTAACATGTCTTTCAAGAAGGCCTTCTTTGTAGATCGAGCCCGCAAAGTTTCTTCTGACGTAGTAGTCAAAAAGCTCGTCTATTTTTCGGCGCGGGTTATCCGTCATTGCAAAGCGAACGTCACTAAAGCGGATGACGCCTTCCCGGTCCTTTGTGAGGGCGAGAAAAAGATGCTCTGCGTTATCGGATAACTCGAATTCGAATCGTGTTTGTCCATCGCCCTTATGGCCAGAGAGATCTTTAATTCTCTTGAGTTCATCGTGGGAGTGTCTGAGGATGGTACGTATTTTGGCATGTTCGACAGTGTCGAAAAAATTGGTGATCCTTCCGATCCGTCGGGTTTCGATGCGAAAGTCTAAAAAGCTCAGCCGAGGGGCAACCAAGACGATGCCGATATTCGCGAATTCCTCCGTCTCAACGTGAGGCTGGAAACGGATAATCGCATAGCTGACTGCATGCTTTTTCATGTTCGTTTCCAAAAGGGCTTCATTGGGTAGCGGGTCAAGGCTTCTTCGATCACATCGATATGGAAGGGGCTTTCAGCCGTTAAAGCGTCATCAAGGTAGTGCCACCGCTCCGGGATGTCCTGGATGATACCCGGCAATTTAACTAATGCCTCTCCGAACCTCTGATTGTAGTGAGTTTGGAGTGCCGGTGTGTCGCAAATCTCAGCTAGTGACGCGGCAAATATATGGCTATCCAGCTGTGAATGAAGGGTTACAGTTCGATCAAACGCCAAATTGTGATCAATTATGTAGGGGCGGCTGTCCACCTCGGACCATAGGATATTGGGATTTCCTCCTGTTTCAGTCAGAGTTCGGTCGCCATTCATTATCCACCAATCGAAGGCGGCTATATCTCGTTTGAGGTTATCATCAAGTTTTGCGATGTTCAGGAATGACAGTTCATTTACGTCCGGCATCTGCTTTGAACCAAACAGTGTGCCGTATCCAAGATCCTTCAGAAGATTGTGGCGACCCAATTCATACAACTCGCGTGGCATTTCCATCAGGCTAAATGTCGGAATCGGTAGGCCTAGAAATCTCCCTAGGCAGCCTGCGATCCATTCCTTAATGAGTGAATCGTAGTTCGCCCCCTTTCCCTTCACGTAGTAGAGGTCGCCTTCAAGGCTGCGGCATATATATGGCTCGGTAATGCCTTGCTCCGAGCGTCCGAGCACTTCCTCGATTTCGATTGCCATCGATCCATCACAGTTAACTGTCTGGCAGTTAGAGCACACGAAACGATGTGCTCCAAGGGCAGGAGCCGTGACCTTGGGAGGCTTTTGCGCAGACCTGGCTAGCTGGCCCGCTTGGTGCGCGAGACATGTTCCCGCTCCTGTCGAAAACCCTCCTAAAAAAGTGACCACCTGCGCAAATTGACGTTTACGCAAACGTCAATATTTGTTATCCAGATCTCACAGTCGGCCCGAAAGCCGTTTTGGTGCGGGCCTCGTCGCGTTGATTTTGTGGAGGAAGACGCAATGCCGATCTATCAGGCGCCTGTCCGCGATACATTGTTCGTCTTGAACGAGGTGCTCGGTTTCGAGCGCTACAGCAACCTCCCCGGTTTTGCCGATGCATCCGGCGACGTGCTGGAAGCGATCCTCGCCGAAGGCGCCAAGCTGGCCGAAAACGTCATCCAGCCGACCAACCGTGTCGGCGACATGGAAGGCTGCGTGCGCCATGACGACGGCTCGGTAACGACGCCGAAAGGCTTCAAGGAAGCCTATCGCCAATATTGCGAAGGCGGCTGGATGGGCCTTGCGGCCCCTGCCGAATTTGGCGGCCAGGGCCTGCCCTATGCCGTGCACACCGCGGTTGCCGAATACATGGTCTCGGCCAACCTGGCGCTGCTGATGTATCCTGGCCTCACCCAGGGCGCGATCGCCGCCATCCTCACCCATGGCACCGACGAGCAGAAGACCGCCTTCGCGCCGAAGCTGATCGAAGGCGTATGGACCGGCACCATGAACCTGACGGAGCCGCATTGCGGCACCGATCTCGGCCTGCTGCGCACCAAGGCCGTGCCGAACGGCGACGGCACCTACAAGATTTCCGGCCAGAAGATCTTCATCTCGGCCGGCGAGCACGACATGTCCGACAACATCATCCATCTGGTGCTGGCCCGCATCGAGGGCGCGCCGGAAGGTGTGAAGGGCATTTCGCTGTTCATCGTGCCCAAGTTCAAGCTCGATGCCGACGGCAATCCGGGCGAGCGCAACGCGGCCTCCTGCGGTTCGATCGAAGAGAAGATGGGCATCCACGGCAATTCCACCTGCGTCATGAATTATGACGAGGCGGAAGGCGTGCTGCTCGGCGAGGCCAATGGCGGCCTGAAGGCGATGTTCACGATGATGAACGAGGCGCGCCTCGGCGTCGGCCTGCAGGGCCTGGCGCAGTCGGAAGTCGCTTACCAGAATGCCGTCGCCTACGCCAAGGAGCGTCTGCAGGGCCGTTCGATCTCGGGCGCCAAGTCGCCCGACAAGAAGGCCGACCCGATCATCGTGCACCCGGACATCCGCCGCAACCTGATGACCATGCGCGCCTTCAACGAGGCCGGCCGCGCCTTCACGCTGTGGACCGCGCTGAAGTCGGACATCGCCCATCGCTCCGGTGACGATGCCGACCGCCAGGCCGCCGACGACCATATGGGCCTGATGACGCCGGTGGTGAAGGGCGTGCTCACCGACAAGGGTTTCGAGCATGCCGTGATGGCGCAGCAGGTGTTCGGCGGCCATGGCTATATCGAAGAGCACGGCATGAGCCAGTTCGTGCGCGATGCCCGCATCGCGATGATCTATGAAGGTGCCAACGGCATCCAGGCGCTCGACCTCGTCGGCCGCAAGCTCGGCGCCAATGGCGGTCGCGCCATCCAGGCCTTCTTCAAGGAAGTCGGCGAATTCTGCGAGGAAAACCGCGCCGACGAGAAGCTGGCGCCGTTCACCAAGGCGCTGAAGAAAGGTCTCAACGATCTGCAGGCCGCCACCATGTGGCTGATGCAGAACGGCATGAAGAACCCCGACAATGCCGGTGCGGCCTCGACCGATTACCTGCATCTCTTCGGTCTCGTCACGCTCGGCTATATGTGGGGCCAGATGGCCAAGACCGCGCAGGCCAAGCTCGCCGAGGGCGCCAACGGCTCGTCATCTTTCTATGACAACAAGCTGGTCACGGCGCGCTATTATATGGATCGCATCATGCCGGAGACGGCGGCGCACCTCGCCCGTCTCTCGTCCGGTGCCGATTCCATGATGGCGCTGCCGGCAGACGCGTTCTGAACGGTGCCGGCGTCTGTTCAGGCTTGAACAGACGCCCTATATAAAAGCGGTCAACAGGGAGCAGTTCATGGCAACCAACCCCGCCGACATCCTGTCCTTGCCGAAGGCCGGCTGGGCTGGCGACGAGGTCGCCATGCTCTACGACATGTCGATCCGCTTCCTGTCGGAAGAGATCGCACCGCATTACGACGCATACGAGAAGAACGAGATCGTCGACCGTTCCGCCTGGGAAAAGGCCGGTGCCGCCGGCCTGCTCTGCGCCTCGATGCCGGAAGAGTATGGCGGCTCGGGTGGCACCTACGCGCATGAAAGCGTGATCGCCGAGGCGCTTGGCCATGTCGGGGTCGACGGCTTCGGCATCGCGCTGCACAACGCCATCGTCGCCCCCTACATCCTGCATTACGGCTCGGAAGAGCAGAAGAAGAAGTGGTTGCCGAAGATGGCGACCGGCGAGCTGATCGGCGCCATCGCCATGACCGAGCCGGGTGCCGGCTCCGACCTGCAGGGCATCAAGACGCGGGCCGAGAAGGATGGCAACCAGTACCTGATCAACGGGTCCAAGACCTTCATCACCAACGGCCAGAACGCCAATCTCATCATCGTCGTCACCAAGACCGATCCGACCAAGGGCGCCAAGGGCACCTCGCTGATCGTCGTCGAGACCGACGAGGTCGAGGGTTTCACGCGCGGCCGCAACCTCGACAAGATCGGCCTCAAGGCCAACGACACATCGGAGCTCTTCTTCAACGACGTGCGCGTGCCGACGGCCAATCTGCTCGGGCATGAGGAAGGCCAGGGCTTCGTGCAGCTGATGCAGCAGCTGCCGCAGGAGCGCCTGCTGATCGGCGCCCAGGCCATCGGCATGATCGAGCGCGCGCTCGCTGTCACCGTCGACTACGTCAAGGACCGCAAGGCGTTCGGCAAGGCGGTGGTGGAGTTCCAGAACACCCAGTTCAAGCTGGCCGAGCTGAAGACTGAGGCCACCATCGGCCGCGTTTTCTACAATGACTGCGTCAAGCGCCATCTCAATGGCGGGCTCGACCCGGTCACGGCTTCGATGGCCAAGTACTGGCTCTCCGACCTGCAGTGCAAGGTCGTCGACGAGTGCCTGCAGCTGCATGGCGGCTATGGCTACATGAACGAATACCCGATCGCCCGCATGTATCGCGACGCCCGCGTGCAGCGCATCTACGGCGGCACCAACGAGATCATGAAGATGTTGATCGGCCGCTCGCTCTGAGCAGCCGGTCACGACATACCCGATCGGCGCCTTGAGCAGCCGATCTAAACAGTAAGGAGCACGAATATGGCCGACGCTTATGTCTATGACGCCGTGCGCACGCCGCGCGGCAGGGGCAAGAAGGACGGATCGCTGCACGAGGTGCCGGCGGTGCGTCTCGGCGCCAAGGTGCTGGAAGCGCTGCGCGACCGCAACGAGCTCGACACCGGCTCGGTCGACGACATCATCTTCGGCTGCGTCGACCCGGTCGGCGAGGCCGGTTCGGTGATCCCGCGCGCCGCCGCCTTCGAGGCCGGCTACAACACCAAGGCGCCGGGCATGCAGCTGTCGCGCTTCTGCGCCAGCGGCCTCGACGCCATCAATCTGGGCGCGGCCAAGATCGCGCAGGGCGCCGACGACATCGTCATCGCCGGCGGCGTCGAATCGATGAGCCGTGTCGGCATGGGCGCCTCTGGCGGCGCCTGGTTCATGGACCCTTCGGTCGGCTTCCCCGGCTGGTTCGTGCCGCAGGGCATCTCGGCCGACCTCATCGCCACCAAGCATGGCTTTTCGCGCGATGACGTCGACGCCTATGCGGTTGAGAGCCAGAAGCGCGCCGCCAATGCCTGGCAGAAGGGCTATTTCAAGAACTCGGTCGTGCCGATCAAGGACCAGAACGGTCTCACCATCCTCGACCATGACGAGCACATGCGCCCGTCGACCGACATGCAGTCGCTGGCCTCGCTGAACCCCTCCTTCGTCATGCCCGGCGAAATGGGCGGCTTCGACGCCGTTGCCGTGCAGCGCTATCCGGAGCTGGAAGAGGTCAACCACGTCCACCATGCCGGCAACTCGTCGGGCATCGTCGACGGCGCCGCCGCCGTGCTGCTCGGCTCGAAGAAGGGCGGCAAGGCGATGGGCCTGAAGCCGCGCGCCCGCATCCGCGCCTTTGCCAACATCGGCTCCGAGCCGGCGATCATGCTGACCGGTCCGGTCGACGTCACCGAGAAGCTGTTGAAGCGCGCCAAGATGAAGCTGTCGGACATCGACCTGTTCGAGCTCAACGAAGCCTTCGCGTCCGTCGTGCTGCGCTACATGCAGGCCTTCGACATCCCGCACGACAAGATCAACGTCAATGGCGGCGCCATCGCCATGGGCCATCCGCTCGGCGCCACCGGCGCCATGGTGTTCGGCACCGTGCTCGACGAGCTCGAGCGCCGCAACCTCAACACCGCCCTGGTGACGCTGTGCATCGGCGCCGGCATGGGCACCGCCACGATCATCGAGCGCGTCTGATTTCGGCCGGTAGGAGAAGACAATGAGCTACAAGAACTTTTCGGTCGACATCGACGGCGACGGTATTGCGCTCGTCACCTGGGACATGCCCGGCCGTTCCATGAACGTGTTCACCGAAGAGGTGATGCGCGAATTGAACGCCATCATCGACCAGGTCGTGGCCGATGCCGCGGTCAAGGGCGCGGTCATCACCTCGGGCAAGGAGACCTTCTCCGGCGGCGCCGACCTCACCATGCTGCAGCAGATGCTGGGCCTCTTCGCCAAGGAGAAGGTGAAGGACCAGGAAAAGGCCACCCAGACGCTGTTCACCAATGTCGGCTTCATGACCGGCCTGTTCCGCAAGCTGGAAACCTGCGGCAAGCCTTGGGTGTCGGCCATCAACGGCACCTGCATGGGCGGCGCCTTCGAGATGTCGCTGGCCTGCCATGGCCGCGTCGCCGCCGATTCCGACAAGGTCAAGATGGCGCTCCCGGAAGTGAAGGTCGGTATCTTCCCGGGTGCCGGTGGCACGCAGCGCGTGCCGAGGCTGACCGATACGCAGGGCGCGCTGGAGATGCTGACCTCCGGCAAGAACCTGACCGCGCAGAAGGCGAAGGCCATGGGCCTGATCCATGAGATCGCCGAGCCGGCCAAGCTGATCGAGACCGCCAAGGCGATGATCCGCAACGGCCTGAAGCCGGTCGCACCCTGGGACGAGAAGGGCTTCAAGCTGCCTGGCGGCCCGGTCTATTCTGTCGCCGGCGCGAACCTGTGGCCGCCGGCCATCGCCATCCTGCGCCGCGAGACCTATGGCAACTATCCGGCGGCCATGGCGATCCTGAAATGCGTCTATGAAGGCCTGCTGGTGCCTTTCGACACCGCGCTGAAGATCGAGACCCGCTACTTCACCGAGATCCTGCAGACCAAGGAAGCGGCGGCGATGATCCGCTCGCTGTTCGTGTCGCTGCAGGAACTCAACAAGGGCGCACGCCGTCCCGAAGGCATCCCGGATGCGAAGTTCAAGAAGATCGGCGTGCTCGGCGCCGGCTTCATGGGCGCCGGCATCGCCTATGTCACCGCCAAGGCCGGCATCCCGGTCGTGCTGCTCGACCGCGACCTGCCGTCGGCCGAGAAGGGCAAGGCGCATTCCGACACCCTGATCTCCGAGCAGGTCAAGAAGGGCCGCGCCAAGCCCGAGGAGAAGGAAAAGCTGCTGTCGCTGATCACGCCGACGGCCGACTATGCCGATCTCAACGGCTGCGATCTGGTCATCGAGGCGGTGTTCGAGGATTCGGAAGTCAAGAAGGCCGCGACCGAAAAGGCCGAGGCCGTTTTGAAGTCGTCGGCGATCTTCGCCTCCAACACCTCGACCATCCCGATCACCGGGCTGGCCAAGAACTCGTCGCGGCCGAAGAACTTCATCGGCCTGCACTTCTTCTCGCCGGTCGACAAGATGATGCTGGTCGAGATCATCCTCGGCAAGAAGACCGGCGACAAGGCGATCGCCACCGCGATCGACTATGTGCGCGCCATCAAGAAGACGCCGATCGTCGTCAACGACACGCGCGGCTTCTACGTCAACCGCTGCGTGCTGCGCTATATGTCGGAAGCCTTCCAGATGCTGATCGAAGGCATCCCGGCACCGATGATCGAGAATGCCGCCAAGGCGGCCGGCATGCCGGTCGGCCCGCTGGCGCTGACCGACGAGACGGCGATCGACCTGGCGCAGAAGATCATGAAGCAGACCATCCGCGACCTCGGCGAGAAGGCCGTCGACAAGGACCAGTTCGCGCTGATCAACACGCTGGTCGACAAGCACGAGCGCCTCGGCCGCAAGAACGCCAAGGGCTTCTACGACTATCCGCCGAAGCCGGCCAAGAAGAAGCTGTGGCCGGGCCTGAAGGACCTCTACCCGCAGCTCGATCCCAACAAGGTCGACTACGAGGAGGTGCAGCAGCGCCTGCTGGTCACCATCGCGCTCGAAGCGGCACGCGTCATGGAAGAAGGCATCGTCACCGATCCGCGCGAGGCGGATGTCGGCTCGATCCTGGCCTTCGGCTTCGCTCCCTACACGGGCGGTGCGCTGTCATACATCGACGGCATCGGCGCCAAGGCTTTCGTGAAGATCGCCAAGGGCCTGCAGAAGAAGTACGGCGCGCAGTTCAAGGCGCCGAAGCTGCTGCTTGACATGGCCGAGAAGGGCGAGACCTTCTACCAGCGCTTCGACCCCTATGCGAAGGGCGAAGTCAAGGAAGCCGCGTAAGGCGGTCAACCTTCCTCCTCCTCTTGTGGGAGAAGGTGGCTCGGCGCGCAGCGCCGAGTCGGATGAGGGGTGTTGGACGGGATGCGATTTTGACGGGGTTAGGGAAAAATTTGAAATGAAGGTCCGGCATTGAAGCGCCTCGTTTCTTCCAGCACCCCTCATCCGACCTCACCCCTTGGCGGCTGCGCCGCCGGGGATCGGCCACCTTCTCCCACAAGGGGAGAAGGAAGGAAGTAAGCACATGTATGTCTGGGCACGTTTTGCGCGCATGGCGCTGACGGCGAAGTCGCGCGGCGCCTACCGCGTCGGGGATGAAAGCCGGCTCACTTTCCGGTGCCTGCCGACCGACATCGACTTCAATATCCATCTCAACAATGCGCGCTACATGATGCTGGCCGATCTCGGCCGCATCGACATCTTCATCCGCGCTGGCCTGATCGCGCTGGCGAGGAAGCGGGGCTGGGCGCCGATGCTGGGCGGGCTGCAGACCGTCTATGTGCGCGAGATCAAGCTATGGCGCAATTTCCAGGTCGTGTCCTCGATCGAGACCTGGGACGGCACCCAGGTGCTCGGCGCGCATCGCTTCGTGCTGGAAAACGGCGAGACCGCGGCCCTGATGAAGACAACCGCCGGCGTCTATGACCGCAAGGCCCGGCATTTCGTCGACATCCAGGATCTGGTCGAGGCGCTCGGCTACGATGCGTCCCCGCGCGCGCCGACGGAAGCCGAGAAAGCCTTCATGGCCTCTCACCAAGGTTTGCGCGCAGCGGCTAAGGGCGGCTAAGGTGGAATGGAGATGAAGCGGTATTCCGCTCTATCCCCTTGTTTCGGCAAATGATCTTCATCCGAAAAGCCTGCAACTTTTCGGGATCATGCTCTGGCGTCTTATCCGGGCGACCTTACCGTGCCTTATGTCTTCTTGCTTTTGGGTGCTGCCGAACCGAAGCTGTCGTGCAAAGGAACTGGATTATGTCCGCTCGATTTCATGCCCCGACGATGTACGCGGCCGTTGGTTTTGCGATGGCCGGCATTGCTGCCGCCGAGGCTGGAAGCGACGTCCCCAAGGTGTTGGCGCTTGACGCGGCAACGCCGATGGCGAAGCTGATCCAGCTATGCCGCGACGGCAGTGCCGAGAGCCCCGCGCAGCCGGGCGACGTCGATGTCATTCTCCAGCGCAACGAACTGGCTCGGGCCGCCTGCGACCGGCTGGTCGACGCCTCTTCACTTGAAGGCAATGCCCTCGCGGAGGCGCTGCTGGACCGGGCGGATCTCCATGCGCCGGGCCAGAACGCTGCTTACGCCCGGGCCTTGGCCGACTATGCCCGCGCCATCACCCTGGCGCCGGATCTTGCCACCGCTTATTGGCGGCGCGGCAAGGCAAACCTGCTCTATGCGCGCGACCTCACGGCGGCGCTGCAAGATCTCAACGAAGCTCTCCGTATCGATCCCTCACAGCCGGAATTCCTTGTCACCCGTGCCTCCATCCTGGGTTGGCTCGGGCAACCGGACCCGGCACTGGCCGACCTCGACCGCGCCCTTTCGCTCGATCCCCTCAACGTGCACGCGCTGACCAATCGCGGCATTGCCTACGTCAACAAGGGCGACACGCCGCGCGCCCTGGTTGATTTCGACGCTGCCCTGCGGCTCACGCCCGAAGACCCCGGCCTCTATGGTTTCCGTTCCGACGCCCGTCGCCGGACCGGTGACGAGGCGGGGGCAAAAGCGGATCAGGCCAAGATGACGGAACTGATGTTCGGAAAGGGGCAGTAGGATCACGTCCTGGATCGGGACGGCGCCTGGTTGAATCACCCCCCGATCTCGGAGCGTGATCTGTTCCGAAAACCAGTTCCCATTTTTCGGGATCATGTTCTCGTTGCAGTGCTCTGGCTGTTACTTGCTGTCCAGCCATTTCTTGCCATCTTGATGGCGGCCTTCTTTCAATGCGGAGCCTGCCCGAAGGTATCGCGAAGCCAATTCTTCCATCCCGGCGCGCTTGCTGCGGCGCGTTGTCCGGCGTCGTCGCCATACAGGTATAAGGTAATGCCGGCAGTGGTGGCATCTTCGATGCCATAGGTTCCGATCAACGCGATACCGGGCGACGGTTGCGTCAGGCGCAGCAGCACATAACGCTCCTTGTCGCCCTGCTGCACACGCTCGACAACGCCCGACAGTGGCTCCGGCGTTCGCGAAGCCGTTCTTGTCTCGCCGGCGTTGGCACCGGCGAGGCCAAGGCCATCAATCAGACCTTTCCAGACATCAAGCTGGGGCGCTTCCACATGCGCCATCGCGGCAGATACCGCCGCTTTCTTGCCGGAGAAAAGTGAGAGATAAAGGCGCAGGACGTCGAAGAAACCGGGCCAGCCGCTCTCGAAGCCTTCCATCTGGTCATCCCAGTCATCCGTCGAGGCGAACAGCGAATGGACCATGCGCACGATGCAGCGGTTTCCCGATCTGGCCGTCACCGTGATTTCCGTTGCGAGCGATGGCGCACCCTCTGCCCAGTCGCGTTCGACATAACCGAACCGGAAGGGTGGCTCCCACAGTGTCACCTCTCCATTGGACTCGCCGTTCTCGCCCATGTCGAAGCGGATCGCACCACCGATGCGTTCGTCGATGGTGGCCGGGGTGAACCAGGCCGTATAGCCAGGACCTGTTGCGATCGCCTGCCAGACCTGCTCGGGCGTGCCGGGCACGCTCAACTCCATCTCGACCCAGCGCTTGCCGGTTTCGTCCTTCTTGATCGGCATCGAACTTCCTTTCAGGTCGTGGCATCGCCGGGGGCGGGGTAGGCCGCCACCACGAGCCGGTGTGGACGTCCTCCCGGTGCCGTGTCGTCGTGATAATGAGCCACCAGCGCGGCAACTGCGTTGGCCAGATCGGCCGCAAAGGCTGCCCGGTCGGCGGGGGACCGGAAATGGATGGTTGTGTCGATCGACAGGGTGGCAAGCCGCTTCCCCTTTCCACGGGCCTTGCGCAGCAAATCTCCGACCTCGCGGATGGCACGCCCTGCGAGCGCAATGAGGTAGTCGGCCGAAAGCCGATCCTGGTTCCGTGAAGGATCGGCTCCGATCGGTCCCAGTGCTGCTGGTGAAACGACGTAGGAGGAAGCGGTTGCGATCATCAGCCGTTCGGTAAGCCCGCCCCACTGGCGTTCCGCAGCCGGAACGACGAGGTGGTGATCCTCTAGCGCGCGCAGGTGATAGTTCACCTTCTGACGTGCCAGACCCAGACGCGAAGCCAGGGTTGCCGCGGAAGCGGGTTGCGTGAGTTCCGCCAGAAGCCGGGATCGGATCGGGTCGAGGGCGGCTGTGGCCGCAACGGCGGTTTCGATGACTTCCACTTCGATCATCAATCCAGACTGACATTGACAAAAAAAATTGTCAATGCGTGCGACTTTCGATCCAGTCCCTTTGCCTCCAGCCGAAGCCGACTGCCAGCCGTCCGCTACATTCAGATGCCCTTAAGCAAGACCCGCTAGAATTGCGCTCCGAGGCTGGTTTCGCGGCACACGCTGTTGCGACGGGAGGCGGGCGTGGAGCAGATCGTCGAATTCCTGAAGACGATGATCGGGGTCTGGCCAACGGCGGTCAGATCGCCCGCCAATCAATGCGTCTTCGCATTCCTGGTGCTGCTGCTGGTCCTCGACATCGCGCGCAAGGGATGGCGGCTTTCATGGTCCCGGCTTGCGGTTCAAAGCGTGGCGGCGACGATCGCCATCTTCAACATCAATCTCGTTCTGGCGCCGACCATCTGGCTGCTTTCGGACCAGATCAAGGCGCTCTATGCGCTGGCAGGCATTCCAAGCATCCCGACATCGGCCTGGTCCGCTTTTCCGGTCTGGGCTCTCATGATCATCGCCATCGTGGCGCATGACTTCGCCAACTACTGGAACCACCGCCTCATGCACATGAAATGGCTGTGGCCGGTGCATGCGATCCATCATTCCGACCCGCATGTGAATGCGCTGTCGGCCTATCGCATCCATGCGCTCGAGACATTGGTCATGTGGGGGTCCTACACCATCCTGCTGACATGGCTCGGCCTTCCCGCCGACGCCATCGGCATGGGCGCCGTCATCCTGGTGCTGCATACGATCTACGTTCACGTCGATGTCGATTGGGATCACGGACCGTTCCGGCTGCTGATCGCTTCGCCGCGTTTTCATCGCTGGCACCACGCGAACGTTCCCGAGGCCTACGGCAAGAACCTCGCCAATGTGTTCCCCTTCTTCGACCGGGTCTTCGGCACCTATCATGTGCCCGGCCCCTGCACCGCGCCCATGGGGGCAAACGATGTCCCGCAAAACGATGTCGTGCGCCTGACACTGTGGCCAGTGCTGGAATGGACGCGCCTGACACTGGAGCAGATCGGCATATTGCGCGGGCGGATCGGCAACATGTCCCGGCGTGATGCGACCCTGCCGGGGCAGCATATGGCGAAGGTCGACGCCGAATAAGTGGAATCCGTTCCTGCAATGCCTCGCCGAGGCTGGACATCGCGAGCCTCCACCCTTATCAAGAAAAGGTATTTTTTCCTCTTCGAAGGGAGCGGACCGTGCTCTCGCATGATCGTGTCTGGGCCGCGATAGATGCCCTGGCGGAGCGTTATTCCCTGTCGGCCTCCGGTCTCGCCAGGCGCGCCGGCCTCGACTCGACGGCTTTCAACAAATCGAAGCGGCAGTCTTCGGACGGGCGCCCGCGCTGGCCCTCGACCGAGTCGCTCGCCAAGATCATGGAAGCCACGGGCGCGACGCTCGACGAATTCATGGGGCTGATCCAGGACAGGCAATCGCCCGCCCGCCCGCACGGTTCGGGCGCCGCGGTGCCCCTGGTCGGTTTCGCACAGGCCGGCGCCGGCGGCTATTTCGACGATGCCGGCTTCCCCGTTGGACAGGGCTGGGACCTGGTCGAATTGCCGGCACAATCCACCGATACGGCTTATGCCTTGAAGGTCCAGGGCGATTCGATGCTGCCGCTTTACCGCAATGGCGACGTTTTGATCGTGGAGCCGGGTGCCACTGTGCGCCGGGGTGACCGTGTCGTCGTCAAGACCGGCTCCGGCGAGGTCATGGCCAAGGTGCTGGAGCGCCAGACGGCGCGCACCATCTCGCTGCTTTCGCTGAACCCCGATCACCCCAACCGCGACCTGCAGATGGTCGAGGTGGAGTGGGTGGCCCGCATCGTCTGGGCAAGCCAGTAGGATGGCGGCATGAGACCGCTTCCAGCAGTTATTGCCATCCTGATGCTCGGCGCTTCCGCCGCGGCCATCGTCGCCGGCGGGCGCATCACCGGGGAAGGCGCCAAGGTCGAGATAACGAACGAGGACGTGCCGACGCTCGACATGCTGGGCGACCCTCCTGCCGACCAGCAGACCGGAACGGACAACGATGCTGCTCCGCCGCCGGAACCCGGGCAGCCACCGGCTGCACCGCAGCAGTCCGGCCAGGTACAAGGCCTCGAACCGTCGGTATCATCACAGTCCGAGTCCTCGCCACCGGCGCCCGAGCAGGCAACGCCGTCGGCCGAGACCATCCAGCAGCAGGCGCAGGCGGCATCACGCGCGATCGACCCGATGATGGCGGCGCCGCCGGGCGATCCGGGCGCCCTGCAGCGCATCGAGCCGCGCGCGCCGCTGAGCAAGCTTTCGCAGGCGCAGCCGAAGAAGCCGCCTATGCCGGACAAGTGGAAAGGCACGCCGCTGTACCAGGCGGTGGCTCCGGCCGCGGGCCGCATCGAGGCCAAGGGTTATTCGGTCGCCGTCACGGGCGTCGACATCATGCCGGAGGACGAGACCTGCACCGATGAAGCAGGCAAAACATGGCCCTGCGGCGTGCGGGCGCGTGGGGCCTTCCGCGCCCTCATCCGCCAGCGTGCCGTCAACTGCGTGGTGCCGCCGGAAGGCGGGCGTGACCTGATCTCCGCCTCCTGCCATATCGGCAAGATCGATGTCGGCGAGTGGCTGGTGAGCAATGGCTGGGCACGGCCCACAGCCGGCGGCCCCTACGCGGAGGCCGGCGAAAAGGCGAAGGCGGAGAAGCGGGGCATCTTCGGCAAGGCGCCTGAGGGCACCGGCCTGCCGCCGGCACCGCCGCCCGTCTCTGCGCCGGAAGCGGTGCCGAGCTCGATCATCGACAGTTCGGGCCTCGACGCCCCGCCCGCACAGAACGGTCAGGCGTCGAACAACTCACCCTCGATCTGGCAGGCGCCCGCCGGACCGGCGTCCGGCAGCGATCCTACGCTGCGAGTTTTCCCTCCAGCGCCCGCGCGATGAGGTCGCGCGTCTCGGCGATGCCGTAGAGTTCGGCGAAGGAGCCGAAGCGCGGGCCGCGCTCCTGGCCGATCAGCACCTGGTAGATCATCTGGAAGAAGGCGACCGATACGCCGGGTCCGCCTTCCGGGCTCTGTTTGCTGTGATCCTGGTAGCGCTCGATCTTGCGCGCGACATTGAGCGCGCCGTTCTGGATCGCCTCGCCATTGGCACCTGCCGGCAGCGCGGCGAGCATGTCCGACAGCCTGGCCAGCGCGTCGCGCTCGACATCGTCGGCGGCGCGGTAGACCTTGGTCGGCTTCACGAAGTCGTCGAAATAGCGGATCGCGTAGCCGGTCAGCCTGTCGAGCTCGGGATGCGTGGATGGCGTCACGCCCGGCGCATGGCGCGAGATGAAGCCCCACAACACGTCCTTGTTCTGGGCATTCGAGGCGCTGACCAGGTTGAGCAGCAGCGCGAACGAGACCGGCATGTCGATGACCGGCGGATGGCCGTCATGCATGTGCCAGACCGGATTGCCGAGCCGCTCCTTCCATTCCTGGCGCGGATAGGCGGAGAGGAAGGAATAATACTCGTCCACCGCCTTCGGGATGACGTCGAAATAGAGCTTCTTCGCCTGTCGCGGCCGCTGGTACATGTAGAGGCCGAGGCTCTCGGTCGGCGCATAGGTCAGCCATTCGTCGATGGTCAGGCCGTTGCCCTTCGACTTCGAGATCTTCTGGCCGTGCTCGTCGAGGAACAGCTCGAAGACGAAATGCTCGGGTGCGCGGCCACCGAGGATGTTGCAGATCTTGTCGTAGATGCCGGCATTGGTCTGGTGGTCCTTGCCGAACATCTCGAAATCGACGCCGAGCGCTGCCCAGCGCATGCCGAAATCCGGCTTCCACTGCATCTTCACCTTGCCGCCGGTCACCGGCAGCGTCGTCTCGGTGCCGTCCTCGTCGTTGAAGGTGATGGTGCCGGCCTTGGCGTCGACATGCTTCATCGGCACGTAGAGCACGCGGCCGCTCTGCGGCGAGATCGGCAGGAAGGGGCTGTAGGTCGCCTGGCGTTCCTCGCCGAGCGTCGGCAGCATCACCTTCATGATGGCGTCGTATTTTTCGACCGCGCGCAGCAGTATGTCGTCGAAGCGGCCCGACTTGTAATACTCCGTCGCGCTGGCGAATTCGTAGTCGAAGCCGAACGTGTCGAGGAAGCGCCGCAGCATCGTGTTGTTGTGGTCGCCGAAGCTCTTGTAGTCGCCTCCATACGGGTTCGGCACGACGGTGAGCGGCATCTGCAGGTAAGGCTCGAGCGCTGCGCGGTCCGGCACGTTTTCCGGGATCTTGCGCATGCCGTCCATGTCGTCGGAGAAGCACAAAAGCTTGGTCTTCACCTCACCCCTGGTCAACACGTGGAAGGCATGGCGCACCATGGTCGTGCGCGCCACCTCGCCGAAGGTGCCGATATGCGGCAGGCCGGACGGGCCGTAGCCGGTCTCGAACAGCACGGTCTCCGGGAATTCACGGCCTTTGTAGCGTTCGACGATCTTTTTGGCTTCCTCGAACGGCCATGCTTTGCTCTCGACGGCGGCGGCAAGGAGTTCGGGATTGAGATCGATCGAATTGGATATGGCCATTATGGATGCCCTGAAAACAAGCCCGGCCACGCTGCCGGACGGCATGCTCTAGAGCATGATCCCGAAAAGTTGAAGACTTTTCGGACCAAGATCATGCGCAAGGTGCTCCGCGCAGCACCGGAGCGTCAACGATTTCGGGCATTTTTCCTTGATGTCGCTACGGGCAACACCGCGAATCTGCCGGTCCGCAGCAGGAACTGGCGGCCTGCTGCTCAGCCAGCCAGCGGTCGCGCGGTTTGCAGCTTGCCGGGCGCGGCGACAGCTCCACGACGATCTCATCGCCGCCTATCGCCGGGGCGGCGGCGCGATGCAATTGCATCGGCTGGATACCATCACTCACCTCGAAGGTCAGTCGGGCACTCCTGTCGAGCGAAAGGTGGTCGGCGACCTTGCCGATGATGGCGGCGAACTTCCTGGCCGTCATCTGTTCGGGTGCGTCATCGACATTCCAGAGCTGCACGAAGATTTCCGTCCAGGCTTCCGGATTGGCGCCACAGTCGAGCCCGGCAAAGCTGCCGGCCTTCACCTCCGTCACGTGATAGCCCTTGCGCAGCGGGCGGCCTTCATGGCGGAAGGTGAGCAGGCTCGACGGGTGTTGTCCGAGCGCCTCCAGCAATTCACCGAGGGTGATTTCGTCGGTTGAAACATTGACGTTGCCAATCGCATTCATCTGCGCTAATCCTCATTTCGATATTTTTAGGATTATTGAAATATGGATGAACGTCAAGCCCTCGCAGCTTTCGGTGCCCTGTCGCAGGAGACCCGCCTGCGCATCCTGCGCATGCTGGTCGTGGCCGGCCCGGACGGCATCGCCGCCGGTGCCATTGCCGAGAAGTCCGAAGTGTCAGCCTCCAACGTATCGTTTCATCTGAAGGAACTGGAGCGGGCAGGCCTTGCCACCGCAAGGCGCGATGCGCGCTCGATCATCTACAGCGCCGAATATACGGCGCTGGCCGGCCTGATCCGGTTCCTGATGGAGGATTGCTGCGGCGGCCATCCGGAAGTCTGCGCCCCTGTCGTCACCGCAGCTGCCTGCTGCACCCCGTCCAAGGACATTGTTCAATGAGCGACCGCATCTACAACGTACTGTTCCTGTGCACCGGCAATTCCGCCCGCTCCATCCTGGCGGAAAGCATCCTGAACAAGGAAGGGGCCGGCCGGTTCAGGGCCTATTCGGCGGGCAGCCAGCCGAAGGGCGCCGTCAACCCGTTCGCGCTCAGGGTGCTTGCCGCACTCGATTACCCCACCGATGGGTTCCGCTCCAAGAGCTGGGACGAGTTCGCCGTGCCCGGCGCACCGGAGATGGATTTCGTCTTCACCGTCTGTGACAGTGCCGCCGGCGAAGCCTGCCCGGTCTGGCCGGGCAATCCGATGACCGCGCATTGGGGCATCGAGGATCCGGCTGCCGTCGAAGGCTCGGATATCGACAGGGAACGCGCCTTCTCCACCGCCGCGCGCTACATGAAGAACCGTATCGACGCTTTCCTCAACCTGCCGCACGCCTCGATCGATCAGCTCGCCCTTCAGCATCATCTGAAACGGATCGGTTCGACCGAGGGCGCGACACCGGCAGTCCTGCAGCAGAACGCGCCGGCAGCCTGAGCGATGAGCACATTCGAACGCTACCTGACCCTGTGGGTCGGCCTGTGCATCGTCGCGGGCGTCCTGCTCGGCCATCTCTTCCCGGGCCTGTTCCAACTCGTCGGCTCGGCCGAGATCGCCAGCGTCAACCTGCCGGTGGCGGTGCTGATCTGGCTGATGGTCGTGCCGATGCTGCTCAGGATCGATTTCGCCGCGCTCGGCGAAGTCGGCCGCCACTGGCGCGGCATCGGCGTGACGCTGTTCATCAACTGGGCGGTCAAGCCGTTCTCGATGGCGCTGCTCGGCTGGTTGTTCGTCGGCTGGCTGTTCCGGCCCTATCTGCCTGCCGGACAGATCGATTCCTACATTGCCGGGCTGATCATCCTGGCCGCCGCGCCCTGTACCGCCATGGTCTTCGTCTGGTCGAACCTGACCAAGGGCGAACCGCATTTCACGCTGTCGCAGGTGGCGCTGAACGATGCCATCATGGTGGTCGCTTTCGCCCCGGTCGTCGGCCTGCTGCTCGGCCTTTCGGCGATCACCGTGCCATGGGGCACGCTGGTGCTTTCCGTCGTGCTCTACATCATCATCCCGGTCGTGGCCGCCCAGTTCGTGCGCCGGCGCCTGCTGGTCAAAGGCGGGCAGCAGGCACTCGACCGGCTGCTCGCGACGCTGCAGCCCGTCTCTCTCGTCGCATTGCTGGCAACGCTGGTTCTGCTGTTCGGCTTCCAGGGCGAGCAGATCATCGCGCAGCCGCTGGTCATCGCGCTGCTGGCCGTGCCGATCCTGATCCAGGTCTATTTCAACTCCGGGCTCGCCTATCTGCTCAACCGCATCAGCGGCGAGCAGCATTGCGTCGCCGGTCCCTCGGCGTTGATCGGCGCCTCCAATTTCTTCGAACTGGCGGTTGCCGCGGCCATCAGCCTGTTCGGCTTCAACTCGGGTGCCGCACTCGCCACCGTCGTCGGCGTGCTGGTCGAGGTGCCGGTGATGCTGTCGGTCGTCTGGATCGTGAACCGCAGCAAAGGCTGGTATGAGCGGGGCCTGAAGCCTGCTCCTGCCGCGGAAACCGGAAAGGCGCGATGACCGTCACCATCTATCACAATCCGGCCTGCGGCACGTCCCGCAACACCCTGGCCATGATCAGGGCCAGCGGCGACGATCCCACGGTCATCGAATATCTCATCGAGCCACCATCGCGGCAGCGGCTGCTGGATTTGCTGGCGGCCATGCGGGTCACGCCGAGGCAGCTGCTGCGCGAGAAGGGCACGCCCTATGGCGAACTCGGCCTGGCCGACGGCAAATGGTCGGACGACGAACTGATCGACTTCATGCTGGCGCACCCGATCCTGATCAACCGGCCGATCGTGGAGACGCCGAAAGGCACGGCGCTCTGCCGACCGTCCGAAGCCGTCCTCGACCTGCTCGCCAATCCCGTTGCCACCTTCACCAAGGAAGACGGCGAGGTCGTGCACCATCCAGCCAAGGGCCAGCCGTGAATACAGTCGGCGAGCGGATTCCGGTCGCGGCCGTCCTTGCCCTCGGCCTCACCCAGATCATCGCCTACGGCACGCTTTATTACAGCTTCTCGATCCTCGCGCCCGATATGGCCCGCGATCTCGGCTGGTCGACGGAATGGGTGTTCGGCGCATTGTCGGCGGCGCTGCTGGCGGGTGGGTTCGCGGCGCCCTGGTTCGGGCGGCTGATCGATCGCCATGGCGCCGGGCGCATGATGTCGGCCGGCTCGCTGCTCGCCGCGGCAGCGCTTGCCGCTTGCGCCGCGGCTCCGAACGGTGCCGTTTTCGTCGCGGCCCTGATCGCTCTCGAACTCGCCTCGAACCTCGTCCAGTACGGCGCGGCCTTTGCGCTCCTGGTGCAGCTGCAGCCGCATGTCGCGGCCCGCAGCATCACCTATCTCACTTTGATCGGCGGCTTTGCTTCGACCGTCTTCTGGCCGATCACCAGCGCGCTGCACCGGCAGCTGAGCTGGCAGGAAGTCTATCTGGTCTTTGCCGCGCTCAATCTGGTCGTCTGCCTGCCGCTGCACGGATGGTTGTCGGCGGGGCTGGCCCGCAGCCGGGCCGCCATGTCGACGGCGCCAGTTCCCGTCCTTGGGCGATTGCCTGAAGGCGGCAGGCGGTCAGGCTTCGTCCTGATGGTGGCCGGCTTCGCGCTGCAGTCACTGGTCGGCGCGGGCATACTGGTGCACATGGTGCCGTTGCTTTCGGGCCTTGGTCTCGGGGCGTCGGCGGCGTTCATCGGAACGCTGTTCGGTCCGTCGCAGGTGGTGAGCCGCCTGATCAACATGGGGTTCGGGCGCAACCTATCGCCGGTGGTGCTGGCCGTCATCGCCGCGACCCTGATGCCCCTGGGTGTGCTGGTCCTCGCCCTGACGGCGCCATCGGTTGCCGGTGCCATGGCTTTCGCCATCCTGTTCGGCCTGGGCAACGGGCTGCTCAGCATCGTCTCGGGCACGCTGCCGCTTCATCTGTTCGGCAGCGAGGGCTATGGCAGGCTGCAGGGCAGGGTGAATTCCGCGCGCCTCGTCGTCTCGGCAGTCGCCCCGTTCGCGCTGGCATTCGGCATGATCCGGATCGGGGTCATCCCTTCGCTCGCCCTCGCCGTCGCCGCCGGCGCAATTGCCGTGCTGGCCTTCCTGATGATCCGGCGAGGCTGATCCGTCCCGGCCGGCACTTGATCACATGTTGCCGACATTCTGGGCCAGCCCGTCGCATGCTAGAAGTGCGCAGGAGCCGACGATCGATGGGGTGCGCAATGCAGGCCTTTGTTCTGACGCGATATGGCGGTGCCGAAGCCGCCGAGCTGCGCGAGATGCCGCGGCCGCGCCCCGCCCGTGGCGAAGTGCTGGTGCGTGTTCATGCTGCCGGTCTCAATCCGGTCGATTTCAAGACGCGCGAAGGCAAGCTGAAGGTCATCCAGCGGTATCCGCTGCCGGCCGTCATGGGCAACGAGCTGGCCGGCGTCGTCGAGGAACCCGGTGAGGGCGTGACATCGTTCGCGAAGGGAGACCGGATCTTCGCCCGCATGCCGAAGGCTGCCATGGGCGCCTTCGCGGACCATGCGGTCGTTCCCGCCGATCTCGTTGCACTCATGCCGGCATGGCTGGATTTCGAAAGCGCCGCCGGCGTTCCGCTGGCCGGGCTCACCGCGCTGCAGGCGCTGCGCGACGAGCTCGGCGTGAGGAAGGGCAGCCGCATCTTCATTCCCGGCGGGGCGGGCGGCGTCGGCACCTTCGCCATTCAACTGGCCAAACATCTGGGCGCCGAAGTCACCACCACGGCGTCGCCACGCGGCCGGGCGCTCGTCGAGCGGCTGGGCGCCGATGTCGTCATCGACTACACCACGCAGAAGTTCGAGGACCATGTGCGCGACATGGATGGCGCCTTCGATCTGCTCGGCGGTGAGACACTCAGGCAGACATTTTCGGTGGTGAAGCGCGGCGGCAAGGTGGTTTCGATCGCCGGCATGCCGGAGCCCCACACCGCACTGAAGGACCTTGGCCGGGGCATGGGGCTGGCCACGCTGTTCTGGCTCGCATCCTTCAGCCTGCGTGCCGAAGCCAGGAAACACGGCGTCTCCTATCGCTATCTGTTCATGCATCCGAGCGGCAGCGAGCTTGCCGAGCTTGGCGACTTGATCGAACGGAAGAAGCTTGAGCCGGTCATCGACCGGGTGTTCCCCTTCGCTGCGATCGGCGAGGCATTCGCCTATCTGGAGGCCGGGCGCGCCAAGGGCAAGGTCGTGGTGCGCATGTCCGAGGCCTGAGAGAGGTGGCTCGGCTACGGCGGCTTTGCCGCCGGCGAAGCCGAGACGGAGAGGGGCTCTAGCAACCTATGTGGTTGTCTTGCTGCGGGGACGAGAGGCATTCGCCGAAAATGCTCCGCGCCCCAGCCCTCACAAAGCGCGGCCCGCGCGCGCCATGCCGTGCGCCACCAGCCGGTCGATGATCTCGGGGTAGCTGACCCCGCTGGCGCCCATCACCTTGGAATACATGCTGATGTCGGTGAAGCCGGGGATGGTGTTCAACTCGTTGATGAAGATGCGCCTGTCCGCCGTGACGAAGAAATCGGCGCGTGCCATGCCGTCGCAGCCGAGCGCACGAAACGCCGTCGCCGCATGGGCGCGGATCTCGTCCTCGACATCCCCGGGGATGTCTGCCGGAACCTTCAATGCCGCCCCGTCGGCGTCGATGTATTTGGCATCATAGGTATAGAAGCCATGGCTTTCGGCCGGGGTGATCTCTCCGGTTCGCGACACGAACAGCGTGCCGTCGGGGTTCTCCAGTACCGCGCATTCGATCTCGCGGCCACGAATGAACTCCTCGGCCAAAAGCTTGTCGTCATGGCGGAAACCCTCGGACAGGGCTGCCTCATACTCCGCCTGTGTCGAGACCTTGTTGATGCCGACAGACGAACCCTGGCGGGCCGGCTTGATGAAGATCGGCAGCCCGAGCGCCTTTTCCAATCCATCGAAGGCCGGTGCGGCGCCGCGACGGATGGTGACCGAGCGCGCGGCAGGTACGCCCGCGGTGTTGAACAGTCGTTTGGCGAGGTCCTTGTCGAGCGCGTTGGCCGAGCCCGCTATGCCGCAACCGGCCAGCGGCACGCCGGCCACCTCGGCCAGTCCCTGCACCGCCCCGTCTTCCCCGGGAAGGCCGTGCAGGACCGGAAACAATATGTCGATCTTGGGTGCCTCGTAGGGCACGTCGTCCTTGGGCAGGGCGATCGCCCGTCCGTGTCTTCCTGCCAGCAGGCAGAGCTCGGTGCCGCTGGATGGCGTCGCCAGCGTGCCGTTTTCGTAGGCGCTCAGCAGCCATTGGCCATCGCGGGTGACAAAGATCGGAACCGGATCGTATTTTTCCGGGGCCAGGGCTTTCATCACATTGGCAGCGGAAAGCAGCGAAACATCATGTTCGGCCGAGCGCCCGCCGAACAGCACCGCAATGCGCAATCTTCCCGATACGTCGACCATAGCCATCCCCCTGAAAGCACTGCGCGGTGACAGCCGCGAACCGAACTGTTCCGACCAGCGTGGTTTATCTCTGAGGCCCAATTTTGACGTTCGGCCAAAGCCTTGCCGCCAATCGGCATGCGGCAGGTTTTTCGCTTCGAGCGCGTTTTGGCGTTGCGTCGCCGCGCCATCATGGGCAGGATGCAGGGGCGGTTAGAGCAATTCCGGCAAAAGTGCGCAGCGGTTTGCGTCCGGAATTGCCTACAAACAAGGAGATGGGGCATTGAAGGCGATTTTCGCCGGAAATGTTCCAGACGAGGAAGAGACCACGGGCCGGGCTGGAAGCGGACAGCCAAGGGTTCTCGTTCCCCCGTTTTTGATGGCGCTGGGTTCGTCTTGCGGAACAGCGTGCCTTGTCTTCGCCTGCGCTGGGATGCCAGTGCCGGCGCCGACAGCGTATTTTCAAAGGAGAATGAGTTCAGCGGTTGCCCGATGGGGCTTCGAGCAACGGCAAAGGCATCACCAAAGGCAAGATTTCGTGCTCGGAACAGAAACCGGCAAGGGGTAATCCAATGGCAGCCAAGCTATGCGAGATCTGTGGCGTTCGTCCGGCCGCAATCCGTGTCACCGTCGTCAGGGACGGAGCCCGTGAAGACCTGGATGTCTGCGAATACGACTACGGGCAGCTGACGCGTCACCAGAAATATCTTTCGCCCTTCGAATCCCTCTTCGGCAACAGCCCGTTCGGGGATTTCTTCAACCGCTCCGACGGATTGGCGGACAGTTCTCCCGGTGCCTTCAACACGCGCCGTGGCGGCTCGGCACCCGATACGACCGGCGAGCGGCAATACATCGAGCAGTTCAGCGAGCAGGCCAAGGAGATGCTGCAGCGGGCTGCCGAGCGGGCGGCCCAGAGCGGCCGCCGAGAAGTCGACACCGAGCATCTGCTCTACGTGCTGCCCGAAAGCGATGTCGTCCAGACCATCCTGAAGCAGTTCAAGGTATCGCCCGCAGATCTGCAGGCGGAGATCGATAAATACAGTCCCGAACAATCAGGCGACAAGGCCGACCCCAAGGGAGAAGTCGGTGTGTCGCCGAGGGTCAAGAGCGCGCTGGCGCGGGCCTACACCGCCGCGCGCGAACTCGGCCACAGCTATGTCGGCCCCGAACACCTGCTGATCGGGCTGGCCGAGGTGCCGGACAGCTATGCCGGAACGCTGCTCAAGCGATACGGCCTGACGGCCCAGGCACTGCGCCAGCAGTCCGTGAAAGTCGTCGGCAAGGGCGCTGAGGACGGCAAGGTCGACACGCCTACCAACACCCCCAACCTCGACAAGTTCAGCCGCGACCTCACCCGGATGGCGCGCGACGGCAAGCTCGACCCGGTGATCGGCCGCTCGAAGGAGATCGAGACCACGATCGAGGTGCTGGCACGCCGCAAGAAGAACAATCCGGTGCTGATCGGCGAGCCCGGCGTCGGCAAGACGGCGATCGTCGAAGGGCTGGCGCAGCGCATCATCAACAACGAGGTGCCGGAGGTCCTGCGCGGCAAGCGGCTCATCGAGCTCAACATCAATTCCCTGGTCGCCGGCTCCAAATACCGGGGCGAATTCGAGGAGCGCATCAAGCAGGTGATGGACGAGATCGCCGAGAAGCAGGACGAGCTGGTGCTGTTCATCGACGAGGTCCACACCATCGTCGGTGCCGGACAGGGCGGCGGCGAGGGCGGCCTCGACATCGCCAACACCTTCAAGCCGGCGATGGCGCGCGGCGAGATGAACCTGATCGGCGCCACCACGCTGAACGAATACCAGAAATACATCGAGAAGGATGCAGCCCTCGAACGCCGTTTCCAGCCCGTCATGGTGCCGGAGCCGACGGTCGACCAGACCATCAACATCCTGCGCGGCCTGCGCGACCGCATGGAGGCGCACCACAAGGTCATCATCCAGGATGAGGCGCTGGTCGCCGCGGCCGAACTGTCCGACCGCTACATCACCGGTCGTTTCCTGCCCGACAAGGCGATTGACCTGATCGACCAGGCGGCGGCACGGGTGCACCTGTCGACCACATCGCGTCCGGCCGACCTGCAGGAGGCGGAAGCGGAGCTCGCCCAGCTCAAGCGCGAGCAGGCCTACGCGACGTCGCGCAAGCAGTTCGACAAGGCCAAGGACATCGAGGCGAAGATCGCCAGGCAGGAAAAGGACCTCGAAGACAAGACCGACCAGTGGAAGCAGAAGATCGGGTCGAGCAGCGCCGACGTGCAGGTCAGCGACATCGCCGACATCGTCTCCAAGCTGACGGGCATCCCGGTCAACGAGCTGACGCAGGAGGAGAAGGAAAAGCTGCTCAAAATGGAGGAGCGGCTGCACCAGCGTGTCATCGGGCAGGACCAGGCAATCCAGGCGGTTTCCGACGCGGTCAGGCTGGCCAGGGCCGGCCTGAAGCAGGGCAACCGGCCGATCGCGACCTTCCTGTTCCTCGGACCGACGGGTGTCGGAAAGACAGAACTCGCCAAGGCGCTGGCCGAGGTCATCTTCGGTGACGAGGATGCCGTCATCCGCATCGACATGTCCGAATACATGGAGCGCCACGCCGTCTCCCGCCTGATCGGCGCGCCGCCGGGCTATGTCGGCTATGACGAGGGCGGCCAGCTGACGGAGCGTGTCCGCCGCCGTCCCTATAGCGTCGTCCTGTTCGACGAGATCGAAAAGGCGCATGCCGACGTCTACAACGTGCTGCTGCAGGTGCTGGACGATGGCCGGCTGACCGACGGCAAGGGCCGCGTCATCGACTTCAAGAACACCATGATCATCGCCACCAGCAATCTCGCTTCCGATGTCATCATGGGCCGTCCGAGCCTCGCCGGTTCGATCTCGTCGGAGGCGGTGCGCGATGATGTCATGGCGGTGCTGCGCAAGCATTTCCGGCCGGAGTTCCTGAACCGGATAGACGAGATCATCATCTTCGATCCGCTCTCCAGGACGCAGATCGGCAGCATCGTGGAACTGCAGCTCAACCTCGTTCGCCAGGTCGCGCTCGGCCAGGGCATCACGCTGAGCTTCGACAAGAGCCTTGTCGGCCATCTGGCCGAAGAGGGATATCAGCCGCAGTTCGGCGCGCGTGAGTTGCGGCGCGAAATCCGCCGCGTCCTCGAAGCGCCGCTGGCCAAGGAGATGCTGTCGGGCCGGGTCCAGGAAGGCGATACGGTCGACTGCAGCTACGCGGAGGGAACCGGTGTCGCCTTCAAGGTGACGCGCCCGGCGGCACCGGATGCCGGCAAGTCTCCGTCGCCGGAGCCGAAGAAGGCGAAGGCCGGCGGCAACTCGAAACCGAAGCAGGAAAATGCCGAGGTAGGATCGGAGGGCCCGTAGCAAGGCGAGCAGATGCCGTGGCCGAAATGATCAGGTGACTGAAAACCCGGAGCGGAAGACAAGGCCCGCCCCCTGGAGATCTTGAATGACGAAAAAACGTCCCGAAGGCATAACCGACTACAAGGGGCCGGCCGGCGGCTGGGGTGCGCTGAAAGCGGTGGCTCTCGCCCTCAAGGACCAGCAGGTGGTCGCGCGCGGGGCACGCGCGCTGATGAGCCAGAACAAGCCTGACGGCTTCGATTGCCCAAGCTGTGCCTGGCCCGATCCCAAGCACACCGCGTCCTTCGAATTCTGCGAGAACGGCGCCAAGGCGGTCGCCTGGGAGGCGACCACCAAGACATCGGCCCCGATTTCTTCAGGCAGCACAGCGTGCGCGAGCTGTGGAAGAAATCCGACTACTGGCTGGAGGACCAGGGCCGCATCACCGACCCGCTGCGCTACAATCCCGATACGGATCACTACGAGCCCGTCGGCTGGGACGAGGCGTTTGCCGGTATCGCCGCCGGCCTCAATGCGCTCGACCATCCCGATCAGGCCGAGTTCTATACGTCCGGACGCGCCTCCAACGAGGTCGCGTTCCTCTATCAATTGTTCGTCCGGCTCTACGGCACCAACAATTTTCCCGACTGCTCCAACATGTGCCACGAGGCCACGTCGGTGGGCCTGCCGAAGTCCATCGGTGTCGGCAAGGGCACGGTCAGCCTGGAGGATTTCGACCATGCCGACCTGATCCTGTCGATCGGTCACAATCCGGGCACCAACCACCCGCGCATGATGGCCACCTTGCGGCAGGTGAAGAAGCGGGGCGGCAAGATCATCGTCCTCAACCCGCTGAAGGAAAGGGCGCTGGAGCGGTTCGAGTCGCCGCAGTCGGTCGTGGAAATGGTGACGCTGACCTCGACCCCCATCGCCAACACCTATTTCCAGGTCAAGGTCGGCGGCGACGCCGCGGCGATCAAGGGCATCTGCAAGGCGCTGCTGGCGATGGACCAGGTGACGCAGCCCGCCGGACTTGAGCCGATCCTCGACTACGGCTTCCTCGACGAACACACATTCGGCTTCAACGGCTTTGCCGACGATGTGGCGGCCACAGGCTGGGCCGACATCGAGAAGGCCAGCGGTCTCTCCAGGGCGGACCTGGAGAGCGTGGCGGAGGCCTACGCACGATCGAAGGCCACCATCATCTGCTACGGCATGGGCATCACCCAGCACAGGACCGGCACGAGCAACGTCCAGCAATTGGTCAACCTGCTGCTGCTGAAAGGCAATATCGGCAGGCCCGGCGCCGGGCTCTGCCCGCTGCGCGGACACAGCAATGTCCAGGGCGACCGCACCGTCGGCATCTGGGAACGTCCGGGCGAAGCCTTCCTTGACCGGCTCGGGCAGGTGTTCGGTTTCGAGCCGCCACGGGCGCACGGCCATTCCGTCATCGATGCCATCGCGGCGATGCGCGACGGTTCCTCCAGGGCGGTGATCTGCCTGGGCGGCAATCTCGCCATCGCCTCTTCGGACCCGCAGGCCTGTGCCGAGGCGTTCCGCAAGCTCGACCTTTCCGCCCACATCACCACCAAGCTCAACCGCACGCATCTGCTGGTCGGCCGCGAGAGCTTCATCCTGCCTTGCCTCGGCCGCACCGACATCGATGAACAGGCGAGCGGCCAGCAGTTCGTGACGGTCGAGGATTCCATGTCGATGGTTCACGCCTCGCGTGGTTTCATCAGGCCGCCGAGCGACAATGTCAGGTCGGAGCCCTGGATCGTCGCGCAGATCGCCAAAGCGACCCTGAAAGGGAAGGGCGCCGTGGACTGGGACGCAATGGCCGCCGACTACGACCTGATCAGGGACAAGATCGAAGCCGTCTTCCCGGATTTCCGCGACTACAATGCCAGGGTCGCGGTTCCCGGCGGGTTCAACCTGCCCAATGCGGCCGCACAGCGCGTGTGGAAGACTGAAACCGGCAAGGCCAATTTCCTGGTCGCACCCGGCCTGCAGGAAGATGTCTCGACAACCGACCCTGCGGTGTTGAACCTGACCACGCTGCGGTCCCACGATCAGTTCAACACCACGGTCTATGCGCTCGATGACCGCTACCGTGGCGTGTTCGGACGTCGTGACGTGCTGTTCATCAACAGGCGCGAACTGGAGCGTCTCGGCTTCGAGGAGGGCGACGTCGTCGACATCCTGACCGCGCTCGACCATGCCGGCGATCATCGCATCGTGCGCGGGCTGACGCTTGTCGAATACAACCTGCCCGACGGATGCTGCGCTGCCTACTATCCCGAAGCGCAGCCGCTTGTCGCTCTCGAGCACCACGATCCGGAAAGCCGCACGCCGGCCTACAAGTCGATCCCCGTCCGCATCCGCGCGACGCAAAGCGTCGGCGAGGCTGATCTGCTCGTCGAAAAGGCAGGGGTCGTGGGAAGCCGGTTTCCGGGCGAGGCCCGCCGCCAACAGAGGAGGATGTCATGAGTGAGACGTATCACTGGTCCGACCCCGCGATGACGGCCGTCGGCCGCGCGCCGGACGATCCCAACCTGAAGTTCTCGATGGATGCGGCCGGCAACAAGCCGCCGAAGGACAGCCTCGCCAAGATGAAGCGCGCGGACCCGGGTGCTGACAGCACGCCAGAAGGCACCCTCTTCTACAACGGAGAGGGAGAGGAGAGCTGGCACCCGTGAAGTCACGGTTGCGGCTTGCAAGCCTGTTACCACTTCAGCTTGCGAAGCTGTGAAATCGCCTCGGCAACCGACGGGCCGGGGATCGGTGGCGGGTCTCTTCGTTCGCAGAACTCCCGCCAGACGAACAGGGTGAGTTCGGCGCCATCGGTGCCGGACTCCATCGACGGATCGGCAAAGGCTTCCAGGGCACGATATCTGGCATCGCCCCAGAACAGCTCCTCGACCCATGGATAGATGGGGATGACATGGAAATGCACCGGCCAGCCGGAATCATGGCCGTATCTGCCGATGTAGACCCGCCGGGCGGCCAACCCACGAAGGGCTGTCTGCGCCTTCGCAAGGAGTGGACCGAGATCGCACAGGGCTTCCGTCGACAATCCTGACAGATCGGGCGTCGCGGTCCTGGCTCCTACCATCAGATAGCCCGGCAATGCCGAGTTGAGCCTGTGCGTGATCAGCCAGTGCTCCGCCTCGAATATCAGGGCACTTGCGCTATCGAGAGGCTGCAACGCCGGATCCGGTCGCGGGAGAGGTTCCGGTTGCATTCAGGTCTCGCTCGTCGGCGTGCCCTGGTGGAACATCATCCGCCAGGTGCCGTCGGAAAATTTCCAGATCGAGCTTCGCAGTGTGTGCAAGGGCCGATCGCCGTCGAGCCTGCGTGTCCTGTAGGTCAGCAGGACGACATCGTCGGCAAGGGATTTCAGTTCGAACCCGCTCGCCACCAGTTCCAGGGGAGGGTCGCCTGCCTCCGCGGCAAGGCTGAGCACGATCTCTTTCTTGTCGTAGACCCGCCCGGATCGGCCGAACTCCACGAAGTCGTCCGTCAGAAGCGCGCCGACCGCCGCCGGGGAGGCGCGAACACTCTGCCTGAACAGTTCCTCCTCCAGCCCGCGGATGAGGTCGGGATCATGCTGTATGGCCACGTTTCCTCCTGTTGGAGCTTGGATGGTTTTCGACCCGAACGCCTGTCATGACCAGGCATAGTCCGGGCCGGTCCTGAAAAACGATACATTGTTGGTGAAGATGCTATCGGGAACCAGCCTGATCATCCGGTTCGCCGGGTCCTCGGTCTTGGCGATGGTGGCGATGAACCACTCATTCCAGTGTTCCTGCGGGCCGAGATATTTCAGGAGCAGGCGACGAAACCGGGCCGGCGACGACGCCTCGATCGTGGCCGGTCCGCGCAGGCCGCAATGCAGCAGCACGCCGGCGGCATTGTCGAAATGCACGATCTCCACCGCACATCGGGGGTCCCTCTGCAGGCGGGCGACCGAGCTGCCGCCTTCGTCGCCGAGCATCCACAGCACGCCCTCTTCCCAGATGAACCAGACCGGCGCGTTGCGCGGCGCGCCGTCATCGGCAACCGTCGCCAGGTTCGCCATCAGCGGCAGGGAAAGCACCCTGTCGGGATCGAAAGCTCGCATCATTCGCGCAGTCTCCTGAAAACCAAGCTTCTTGCCATGCTATCAAACGACGCCGACGATTTCGGGTATTTTTCCTTGTTGCTGCCTTTCTTCGTTCCTAGCTCAGTTACTGTTGCTGGTTTCGAGCCAGCCAATGGCAAACCGAATGGAGACATGATGCCCGGCCTCAATCCGCATGAAGCCCTGATCCACCTGATGGTGATCACCTCGGCTTCCGACCGCGACATGACCGACGTGGAACTCGCGCGGATCGGCAGCGTGGTCAGCTCATGGCCGGTCTTCGAGGATTTCAGCCACAACAAGCTGGTTGCGATCGCGCAGAAGTGCCAGAAGCTGCTGCACGAGAAGGACGGTCTCGACGGCGTTCTCGCCAAGGCGGCCAAGGCCCTGCCGGAACGGCTGCATGACACCGCCTATGCGGCAGCCTTCGAAGTTGCCGCCGTCGATCTCGAAATGCGCATGGAAGAGGTGCGCGTGCTGCAGCTCATCCGCCGCGCGCTCGACCTCGACACGCTCACCGTCGCCGCCATCGAGCGCTCGGCCAAGGCAAGGCATCGCATGCTGACCTAGTCGGACGGGCGGTTTTCGTGCGCGGGTGCTTTACGGCCTGTGCCGATCATACCGCGGGATCGCGGTGTGTGATGTGCCCGCCGCAGATCGTGGCGAGGCAGCGCATTCCGGCGATCGCCTCCGGCTCGACCGCCGTGATGTCCCTGTCGAGGACGGCGATGTCCGCGAGATAACCCACCGCCAGCCGGCCTTTGCGGTTCTCGGTGAACTCGGCATAGGCTGCGTCGCATGTGTAGGCCGCGAGTGCCTGATCCAATGTCTGGCGGTTGTCGGGCAGATCGTCCGCCAGTGGTGGACATGTCATGGCGCAATGGATCGACTGCAGCGGATCCACCGACACGACGGGCCAGTCCGACGAGAACACCATGCCGACGCCGGCATCGCGGAAGCGCTTCCAGGCATAGGCGCGCCGCCAGTTGTTGCGGCCGAAACGGCTGAGAACAGGTTCACTCGGCAGGCCATGTCCCGGCGCGTGCAGCGGCTGGAACGAGGCGATCGCTCCAAGACGGGCAAACCGATCGACATCGTCATCCAGCGCGATATCGACATGCTCGACACGGTGGCGGCTGTCGCGTGCACCGTTGCGGTGACGTGCCGCTTCGAAACCGTTCAGGACCCGGTGGACGGCTTCGTCGCCAATGGCATGCACGGCAATCTGCAGGCCGCGTCGGTCTGCTTCCCTGACAACGGCGTTGAAGCCCTCTTCGGTAAAGCGCGGCTCGCCTCGCCATCCGGGTTTGTCAGCGTAGTCATCGTGCATCAGCGCGGTCCAGGATTCCGGGACGCCGTCCATGAACAGCTTGACCTGACCCGAGCGTAGCCAGTCCGACCTGTAGCGTTGGTGCATGCAGTCGGCCTTTTCCAGGCTTGCGACATCCATCGACTGCACGAAGCTGAACGGCAGCCTGACCCGGCACGAAAGATGACCTTCCCTGTACAGTTCCTCGAGAAGTTCGGCCTGGTATAAATTGCCGTCCATGTTCTGGATGCTGGTGATGCCAAGCCGTGCGCAATGGTCGAGGCCGCGGCGCAGGATCGCCTTGTCGAGGGCTCGTTCTGAAGGTGTGGGGGATGGTTCGATGCCGTGCAGTGCCAGCGTTTCGCGACCGCCGCCAAGCGCTTCGACTGGCTTGATCGCATCATTCTCGCGCAATTCCCCCGACGCCGTGCCGCTCGGCTCCATCACGATCTCATTGCCCGGCGCCAGCCGTGCGCCGTGGAAGATGCCGGCCTGCTTCAATGCGGCGGATTTGGCCCAGGCGGCATGGAAGTCCGGTGCCGCCAGCAGGATTGGCCGCTCCGGAAGAATACTGTCGAGGATATGGCGGTCGAGCTTTCTGCCGTCGCCAAGCACGTCGTAGGCGACCCCGACGCCGGAAATCAGCGGCAGATCCGGATGCATCGCCGCGAAGGCCTTTGTGGCTTTCGCCAGGGCTTCATAGCCCGTCACCTCGGACAGATTGAGATGGGAAAGCTTCGTCGCTCCGAAGAAGAGATGCATGTGGTTTTCGTTGAAGCCCGGCAGGATGGAACCGCCGCGCGCGTCGACCAGTGTCGTTGTCGGCATGCGCATGGAAAACACATCGTCGTCCGTGCCAATGGCGCAGATTTTCCCGTTGGCAACCGCCACTGCCGTTTGAACCGGTGTGCACGCACCGGTCATCGTCAATATGCGTCCGTTGAAGACGATCAGATCCGCCTTGCCGCTCACGTGCCTGACTCCAGCTCAGCTTTGCTGGGGAAGGGCGGTCGCCCGCATGCCCACGCGGCCACGCTGGAAGGTGACCGCATAGACCATCGCAGCCACCAGCATGCCGGCCGGGATCGAGAGATCCAGTCCGCCCAATGCGTTGGCAAGCGGACCGGTGAAGATCGGCGTGTTCAGGAAGAGCAGCGCAGCCGCCGATCCGGCGAATTGGGCCGACAGGCCGGTCCAGTTGAAACCATTGCGATACCAGATAGGACCCGCCGGGGTGTCGTCGTTGAGCCCGGGCCCGTCGTAGCGGTTGCGGCGCAGCGCCATGTCGGTCAGGTAGATCGCCATCCCGGGTGCCAGGGGAACCACGATCATCTCCAGCACGCTGGTGATCGTGCTGGTCAGGTCCGAAACGAAAAGCGCGTAGCAGGTGATTGCGACTGCCACGAGACCGTCCACGACCACGCTTCTGGCCCGGCGGATCTTCACGCCCATGGCCTGCAAGGCCAGTCCCGAGGCATAGGCGACCAGTGCGCTGCCGCAGACGGTGCCCGTCAGGAAAAGCAGCAGGAAGACAGGGTAGAACCATGCCGGCAGGACTGCGGCAAGCGCCAGCTGGAAATTTGTCATGTCGATCGCGGAGCTTGCCAGCACGCCGAAAATCTGGAGCAGGACGGCCGGCACGGCGCCACCGAGCGCGGTCCAGAAGATGATGGCGGATCGCGACGTCTCGGCCGGCAGATAGCGTGCGTAGTCGGCGCTGTTGCACCACGATATGCCTTGAGACGCGATGAGCACCAGTGCCGTGGAAAAGGCGACGGGCGAAAACGGGGTCGACGCTGCCTCCAACGGCATGGTGATGTGTGGCGCCAGCGACGCCACGAGCGGCACCAGCCCCACCGCCAGGACCGTGGCGCACAGCCCGGACAGGCGCGCGATGGTGGCGTGGCCGTAGACGCTGATCGTCAGCGTCAGCAGTGCGATCGCGCACAGGATCAGGAACTGCGCCATCGGTGGAGTCGGCACGGAGAACAGGGCGAAAAGCGCAAGAACCGTCTGCACCGCGAAGATGAGCCAGACCGCCTGCGCCGCCAGGCAGATCGCCCAGGACGTCCAGGCCACATTGATCTTGTTTCCATGCACGCCATACATCGAGCGTGTGATCATCGTCGATGGCGTACCGGCACTCGGACCGCTGCATGCCAGTATGCCGACGAGCAGCCAGGTCAGGTTCCCGAGCAACACCACCAGGATGGATTGCCAGAGGCTGAGGCCGAACATCGGCAGCAGGCCGCCGACAATGATGTTGCTGTAGCTGATGCTGGCCGTGGCGAAGATCGAGAACAGTTCGCGTGGATGCCCATGGCGCTCCGCCCTGGGCACATAGTCAATGCCGCGTGTCTCGATCATCCCAAAACGGTCGACGCCGCCGGTCTGTATCTCCTTCGCCCGTGTTCCCACCACGATCCCTCCCTTATTGGTCTTTTGACCAATAGCTACCGACTATTGTTCATGTGTTCAATAGGGGTCTCGCGGATTTCGGGTTGGCAAGGATTGGCCAGCTTGTCACCTTGGCTTGCCATTGGGTTTTTCCCTTTGTTATTGATCGTCGGACCAATTGGTGCTGCTGTTCGGCACGGCGAGATGAAACCGCAGACAAGACAAAGAAAGATACCGAGCGAACGCAGAAGCGAGATCGTCGCGATTGCCAGCCGTTTGGCCGGCGAGACGGGATTTGGCGGTGTCACGCTCAGGCAGGTGGCGCGGGCCGCAGGTGTCACGCCGGGACTGGTCAGCCACTATTTCCCTACGGTCGAGCTGCTTCTGGCGGAGGCATTCGAGCAGGCGATGACAGCCCAGATGCGTGACATGTTCGAGACGGTCCGCGCGCAGGAAACATCGGTTGGCCGCATGCGCATGTTCCTGCGTCTGAACCTCGACGAAGAGCGCGACAGCCAATATCTGCTCTGGGCGCACGCCTGCCTGCTGGGGCGCGATCAGCCATTGCTGCGCGATGTCGTGGTACGTTTTCTGGACAGCTGGGACGACGAGCTGGAGAAGGTGATCAGGGAAGGCGTCGAGAAGGGCGATTTCCGCCCGCACGATCCCAGGACGGCCGCCATCCACATTTCCGCCCTGCTCGACAGTTTCGCCAGCCACGTCATCAGCTTCTCGCGATCCCGCCTGGGTATCCTGAGCGAGATGGTCATCGATGCGAGCGAACGCGAACTCGGCCTTGCATCTGGCACGCTGAAGCTCACCCAGACCCAGAGCAGTTCTCGGGAAAGTGCGTAGCGGTTTTCCGTCCGGAATTGCGCCCCAGACGCATGCCGCCGCCGAAGATGGTGTCTCGACGTGGGGTCTGGGACTTTCAGCCGCGTGACGTCATCCAGACGCCGACAAGCGTAACCCCCAGGCCAGCGAACATCGTGACCGTCAACGGTTCTGAAAACAGCGCCCATGACCACAGCATCGTCACCGGCGGACTGAGGTAGATCGCTGCGCTGACTTTCGCCGCCGGAAACAGCCGCAGCGCCGTGTAGTAGACGGAATAGGCTGCGAAGGTCGCGATCAGGACCAGCCATGCCATCCCGATGGCGAAGGTCCTGGTCATCGGCGGCGCGATGCTGCCCGTGAGCAGCGCGCAGGCGCCAAACAGCGCCGCGCCCGTCAGCGTATGGATACACAGGCTCTGGTGAACCGGCATGTGTCCGGTCCGCCGCCGTTTGTGCAGAACGGATGCCAGTGCGAAGACGAGCATCGAACCGATCGTCAGGCCATATGCCCAGACCGGCGCGGTGCCGAAACTCAGGCTGTCGAACGATACGACCAGCACCCCTGCAACCGCGATTGCCGTGCCCAGCCATTGCCGCGCGCCGAGCCGTTCGCCCAGCACCGGCTGCGACAGCACAGCGATTGCCAGCGGCAGCAGATCGGACGTCAGTGCGACAAGACCGGTCGGAACCCTTTGCTCGATCGCCAGGGCAAAGCCGCCGAGATAGAGGAAGACGGACATCACTCCGAACCACATCTGGTCGAGTACCGCGCGAGGCGTCATCCTCGGACCGATGGCCAGGGCGAACGGCAGCAGGATCAAGCCCGAGAGGAGCGTGCGCCAGAACAGGATGGTCACGACGCTTGCCTCTTCGTTCGCATAGCGGATGCCGACGAAGCCGGAACTCCATGCCAGGATGAGGAGCGAGGCCATCAATGGCCAGACAAACCGGTTTCGGTTCTGGACGGGCAGGGTCTGCGGCTGGTCGATCATCGGCTGTCATTCGGGTTGTTCGCCGGCAGCTATCAGCAATGGGCGAACCGATGCTCATGACAAATTTCGATCGATGCATGACAGAGTTGGCTATCGGGTCATGAGAAATTGCCTTTCCGAGCCCGTCATGCGTAGATGGTCGCGATGCACTGCGAGCCAGCAAGATGACCGACCTCAACAGCCGGCGTTTGGAAATCGATGCGCTACGGGCGCTGCTCGCCATCCGCCATCATGGCGGGGTCACGCGTGCCGCCGAAGCGCTTGGCCTTTCCCAATCCGCCGTCAGCCACAAGATCAAGAGGCTGGAGACGAGCCTTGGCTGCGAACTTTTGAACCGTTCGCCGGGATCGACCGCGTTCACCGCAGCAGGCAGCGACCTGCTCGATTATGCCGGGCGCATCCTCGGGCTCCATGACGAGGCGCTGCTCAGCCTGTCGAAGACGACGCTCGCGGGACGCATTGCGCTCGGCCTGACCGAAGACACGACCTGCACGGCGCTTTCCCGCATCCTGGGCAGGTTCCGCCGGCTTCACCCGCAGGTCAGCGTCCGCACCAGGGTTCGCATGAGCCTGGTGCTGAGATCGATGCTGGAGCGGGGCGAAATCGACGCGGCGATCATCCAGGTGTTTGCGCATGAAGTGCGCCCCACCGATCTCGTTCTCATGAAAGAGAAGCTCCATTGGGTGAAGCATCACGATCTCGATCTGCCGGAAGGCGGGCCGATACCTTTCCTGTCCTTTGACGATGAATGTTTCTATCGCCGCTGGGCGCTCGATATCGGCCAGGACGCGGGCATCGTGCTCGAGACCGTGTTCGAGTGCTCAAGCGCTGCGGGTATCGTCGCGGCGGTCAACGCGGCGATGGGGATTGCGCTGCTGAGCGAGCGGCACCTGCGCCCGGAAATGCAGATCATCGCGGGCAGCCTGCCTCCGCCGCCCCCGCTCGTCTACGTCGTGCGCCGTGGCCGCAAGGTACGCAATCCCGCCCTTGATACGCTGGTGAAGGAGATCGAAGGCGAAATCAGCCGGTATGGTGGCCTGGCGCTTGCCGGATGAACGGCCGCGTTCCCGGGGGCTCAGTAGAAGCTCACCGGGAAATAGCGCAGGTAGAGTTCGGCGAAGGTGCCCTTCAGCGCGATCTGCTGCAGCGCATAGTCCAATGCCGCAGCGAGGTCCTTGTCGTCCGGCTTGACCGCGATGGCGAGGCCCGTGCCGAGATACTCCGGTGCCAGATAAGGCCCGCCGGCGAAGCGGCAGCAGTCGGCGGCATCGGAGCCTGCCAGCCAGAAGCCGAAGCGCATGCCGTCGCCGAAGGCTGCATCGATCTTGCCGGCCTTGATGTCGGCAAACAGCGCTGCCTCGGTCGGGAAGGGCGCCGCGGTCACCTCCGGGAAATCGTCACGCAGCATGCGTTCATGCGCGGAGCCTGCCACCACGCCGACACGCTTGCCCTTGAGCTTCTCGTAAAGCGGTTCGGTCACGGCCTTCGCCTTCGGCATGACGAAGCGTGCCGGAAACTGCAGGTAGGAGCGCGAGAAAGCATACTTCTCACGGTTCTCCTGCGTTACCGCGACGCCGGCCATGATCGCTTCGCCGTCGCCCTTGGTCAGTGCGCCATCAAGTTCGGCCCAGGGCAGCGCCTGGATCTGGCATTTGTCGGCAACGGCAAGTTCGGCGCAGATGGCGCGGGCAAGATCGACATGGAAGCCGGACAGCTTTCCGGCCGTGTCCAGGAAGTTGAACGGCGGGAAATCGGTGGTCGTCAGGAAACGCAGGCGCGCCAGTTTCGTGAGGTCCGGTTTCGGCAGCCGCTCATTGGCGTCCCACAGCATCGGCGGCTGCGGCTCCGCCGCGCGCGCGGCCGGACCGCAAACCAGCGTTGCCAGAAGAACAGTCAGGGCCAAACCGCGCGGCGTCACATCGAAACTCCTGTTTGGCGAGCAGGCAACGGGGAGCAGAGGAACACCTGTAGCGCCGCACCCTGTTGCCCTACTGGCTGCTCGCTATTTCACTACTCACTATTCGCCACCTCACTCAACCAGAATATCCTCTGCCTTCGCCTCGACCGTGAATTCCGGCATCACGCCGAGCATTGGTGCCGCGCGGCGGATGATGTTGGCTGCCATTGGGCCTGCGCTGAAGCCGGCGGTGGCCGCGCGGTCTGAGTTTTCCCGCTTCGGTTCGTCAACGATGGTCAGGATCACGAATTGCGGATCATCCATGGGCAGTGCGGCAACGAAGGCGTTGAAATTCCTGTCCTTGGAATAGCGCCCATTGACCACCTTCTCCGCGGTGCCGGTCTTGCCGCCAACGCGATAACCGGGAACCGCCGCGGACCTGCCGGACCCTTTTTCGCCATTCAGCTTGTAGATGTAGCGCATGTCCCGGCTGGTCCTGTCTTTGACCACCTGTTCGGAAACAGCAAGGGCTTCCTGCAGGCTTCGCGGCAGGAAGGTCGGTGGCATCAGCCGGCCACCATTCATCAGCGCAACCACGCCGACGGCGGTCTGCAACGGCGTTGTCGAGAAACCGTGCCCGAAGGCTGCCGTGATCGAATGTACCTTCTTCCATACGCGCGGCTCGGTGGGCTGGGCGACCTCCGGCAATTGTGTGCGCGTGCGGTCGAGCAGACCGAGGCGCTTCAGGAATTCGCGATGCCCCTCGATGCCGACCACATCCGCCTCGCGTGCCGAACCGATGTTGGATGAATAGAGGAAGACTTCCGGCAGGGTCAGCACTCTGCCCTTGCCGCGAAAATCCCTGATGATCTGGCGTCCGATCCGAAGTGGCTGGCTGGCGTCGAAGGTGCTGTTGAGGTCGACCTTGCCGGAGTCCAGCGCCATCGCTGTGGTGAAGCTCTTGATGGTGGAACCCATTTCGTAAAGCCCGGCGGACATGCGGTTCAGCTTGTCCGGGCTCTGGGCATCGAACGGGTCATTCGGGTCGAAGTCGGGCACCGACGCCATGGCGACGACTTCACCTGTCTTGGCATTGATCACGACAGCCCCGGCGGCAAGCGCGCGAAAGCGGGTCATGGCCTGGAGCGCCTCGTCACGCACGATGTGCTGCACGCGCAGGTCGACGGACAATTTGACCGGGGTAAGGCTTGCGGCTGTTGCCATGCCCAACTGCTGCAGATCGGCCAGCCCCTGATCGTCGATGTATTTTTCCAGGCCGGAAATGCCGCGATTGTCGAGATTGGTCAGTCCGACAATGTAGGAGGTGACGGGTCCGCCGGGATAAAAGCGCCGTTTCTCGGTACGGAAGCCGATGCCAGGCAGACCGAGGGCCATGATGTCGCCCTGCTGTCTGGGGGTGAGCTGGCGGCGCAGCCAGACAAAACCCTTGCCGCTCTTCAGCTTCGCATAGGTGTCCTCCACGTCGAGATCGGCAAGCACTGTCGACAGTTTTTCGATGACCTCATCCGCGTCAACGATGCGTCGCGGCTCGGCAAACAGCGAAGACATCTTGATGTCGGTTGCCAGCAATGCGCCGTTGCGGTCGAGGATGTCCGGCCGGGATGCCGTGGGGCGGACGGCGGGGCCGCCGCTTTCCGGCGGGTTCTGCATGCCCAGATAGACGAGGCGGCCGCTCATCGCTGCGTAGACCGCGACGAAACCGGCCGTGATGAAGACCACCCGGCGGCGCGGAGCGCGACGCCTGCCCTGAACGATCAGCGGGGTGCCAGGCGCGTGTTCGGCAGCGAACCTCTGTCTCAGCCAGCCTATCCAGCCCCCAACCATGCGACGCGTTCCCACGCGCTGTTTTTGCGACAGCGTCTTGATATCGTTAAAGAAATATACGGCGAACGCGTCGATCTATGGTTTAATTCGTGAAAAATCGCTTAAAAGTTAAATTAACCTTTATGGTCGACCCCGGAATTCCAGTGGAAACTGGTATAACTCATGAAATATGGTTAACGGCCGAAACGCTGAACTTAGGGGAGGCTGCGAACAAAGGAGTAAGGCAGAAGGGCATTGGGGCGATGTTTTCTAATTATTGCGCGCGTTTTCGCGAAAAGCGTATTTCGACTCCCCTGGTCCCTTAATGCCCTAATCCCTGTTGCCTGAACTCACTTCTTCACAAATCCTGCCCCTTCGCCGATGATCTTCTTGTCCTCCTTGCCGATGACTTCGAGGTCGCGGCCTTCATAGGGCAGGCTGAGCAGGATGCGGCGGATGACGGCGAGGCGGGCGCGGCGCTTGTCGTTGGCACGCACGATGATCCACGGCGCGTGCTTGGCATGCGTGCGCTTGAACATCTCGTCGCGTGCCTTGGTGTAGTCGTCCCATTTGTTCACGCCGGCGATGTCGATGGGCGAGAACTTCCAGTTCTTCAGCGGGCTGTGGCGGCGGTCGTGGAATCGCGCCAGCTGCGTTTCGCGGCCGATGTCGAGCCAGATCTTGAAGAAATGGATGCCGTCATTGACGATCATCTTCTCGAAATGCGGCACCTCGTCGAGGAAGTCCTCGTGCTGCTGTGGCGTGCAGAAGCCCATCACCGGTTCGACGCCGGCGCGGTTGTACCAGGAGCGGTCGAACGACACGAGCACGCCAGCGGTCGGGAAATGGTTGACGTAGCGCTGGAAGTACCATTGCCCTTTTTCGGTCTCGGTCGGCTTGGTCAGCGCCACGTTCTGCGCACTGCGCGGATTGAGGAACTGGTGCAGCGCGAAGATGGTGCCGCCCTTGCCGGCGGCGTCGCGGCCCTCGAACAGCGCCATCACCCGCTGCCCGGTCGCCTGCAGCCAGGCCTGCGCCTTCACCAGTTCGATCTGCAGCTGTTCCAGCGTCTGCGCATAATCCTCGCTCTTCATCTTCTTGTCGTAAGGATAACCGCCCGCCGACAGCTTGTTCTCCTCGATCCATTCCGGCAGTTCCGGCGCATCGATGTCGAACAGACGCTCCTTGCCGTCGATCTGGATCTTCAGCGGTTCCGGGATCGGAATGCTGGCAACCGGGGCGGTGGGCTTTTCTTTTTTCATCGATACGAACCTCTCCAACTTTCAGACTCATGCTATGGGGAGCCAGTAATGGGGTCCAGCGGGAAGTTGGCACGATAGCGTTTCCGTTTTTCACGGAAATGCGGAAACGCTCTATTCTTTATTATGCAATTCCGGACGGTAAACCGTCACAAACTTTTACTGGAATTGCGGTAGGCCGCCCGGATGGATTGGAGTGCATATGAGCGACGTTGCGGGTGAGGATCGCCATTCGAGGACGAGCTTGACGGTCAGGCTGTGGGAGGCACGCTGGTATCTGCTGGCGGGTCTTGCGGCCGTGACGGTCGCCTACGGCTTCGGGCCGGGCCGGGCCTGGGCCCTGCCACTGGCCGTCCTGCTTCTGTTTGCAGCGCTTTTCAGCGCCAAGCCTAGCGCGCGCATCGCCGAGAAGGCGAGGGAGGTGGAAACCGAAGGCCTGCAGCGCCTTTCCGGCGAATATCTGGCCGCCGCCGTCGCCGATCCGCTCATCATCTTCGACCGCAACACCACGGTGGTGCATGCCAATGCCGCAGCCTTTGTCGCTTTCGGCGGCATGTCGCCCGGCCTGTCGCTGCCGCTGAAGTTCCGGGCGCCGGAAATGCAGGCGCTGCTCGACAGTGTCGTCTCCGGCAAGGTCGCTTCCGACGAACTCGACTATCTCGAAAAATTGCCGGTCGAGCGCGTCTACCGGGTCAGCGCTTCCTCCGTCGGACACGGCACCGACCTGTTCGTTCTGGTGTTCAAGGACCAGAGCGAGGCTCGCCGCATCGATCGCATGCGCGCCGACTTCATCGCCAACGCCAGCCACGAGCTGCGCACGCCGCTCGCCTCGATCTCGGGTTTCATCGAAACCTTGCGCGGGCCGGCCCGCAACGATCCCGCCGCCCGCGAGCAGTTCCTGCAGATCATGCAGAACCAGACCAGCCGCATGGCGCGCCTGATCGACGATCTGCTGTCGCTGTCGCGGCTGGAGATGAAACCCTATCTCAAGCCCGGCGCGCGGGTGGATCTGCGCCAGACGCTGGAAAGCGTCATCGATTCCCTCAGCCCCCTGGCCAGGGACAGCAACCTCGTCGTCGAGCGCGACTTCGCCGACGGTGAGCTCGCCGTGCCGGGCGATCGCGACGAACTGTTCCAGGTGTTCGAAAATCTGCTCGAGAACGCCTGCAAGTACGGCCAGTCCGGCGGTCGTGTCGCGGTCAGCGTGGCGCCCGGAGGAAATGCCGCCGAGCCGACCATCGACGTCACCATTCGCGATTTCGGCCCCGGCATCGCCGAAGAACACATTCCCCGCATCACCGAGCGCTTCTATCGCGTCGATGTCGAAACCAGCCGCGCCCAGAAGGGAACCGGCCTCGGCCTCTCCATCGTCAAGCACATCCTCACCCGCCATCACGCGCGCATGTCGATCCGCTCGGAACTCGGCAAAGGAGCTGCTTTCACGGTCCATTTGCCAGCAAACTAGATTTTAGCGCAAATGCAGACTATCTCTGGGGAAAGCGTTTCGTCGTACTGTCACATGGCTGGCGTATCAGCAGTCAATTGACAAGCGAATCACCGCACATTCCAGAAGGCAATGCCCATGCAGTCCGTGCATATTGTCAGCGCTTATGACGAGGAACTGAAGTTCCTGGCCAAGCGCATTGCGGCCATGGGCGGTCACGCGGAACGCATGGTCGAACAGGCGGTGGCTGCCCTCGTCAATGCCGATCAGGATCTCGCCCAGAAGGTGATCCGCGACGACATCGTGCTCGACGAAGGCCAGCGCGAGATCGACGACAAGGCGATCCTCATCATCGCGCGCCGCCAGCCGATGGCGACCGACCTGCGCGAGATCGTCGGCGCCATCCGCATCTCCGCCGACCTCGAACGCGTCGGCGACCTCGGCAAGAATGTCGCCAAGCGGGTGATGTCGGTGACGGACGGCCGCGACGCCACAAGCCTCTATCGCGGGCTGGAGGCGCTGGCCAACCTCGCCCTTATCCAGCTGAAGGAAGTGCTCGACGTCTACGCCTCGCGCTCGGTCGACAAGATCGGCCTGGTGCGCGACCGCGACGAGCAGATCGACGCCATGTACACCTCGCTGTTCCGCGAGCTCTTGACCTACATGATGGAAGATCCGCGCAACATCACCTCCTGCACGCATCTGCTGTTCTGCGCCAAGAACATCGAGCGCATAGGCGACCACGCCACCAACATCGCCGAGACCATCTATTACATCGTCACCGGCGACCAGATGCCGGCCGACCGTCCGAAGGAAGACAAGACCGATCGGGTGGTGATGCAGCAGCCTGAAGTGGCTAAGTAGGCAGTCGGCAATAGGCAGTCGGCAGTCGAAAATAAAACCCATTGCGAATTTGGTGGTTTGACGCACGGCTCACTGCCGACTGCCGACTGCCGACTGCCGACTGCCGACTGCCGACTGCCGACTGCCGACTGCCGACTGCCGACTGCCGACTGCCGACTGCCTATTCCCTTGCCATCCCGCCACACCAGGTTCACTCTACGCCGAAGACTGAGGTTCCTCGGGAGGCGACGATGGACCATGTTCGCGATTTCACGCCGGGGCCGCAGGATTCCCGCATCGTCGCATCGAGCGTCTATGTCGCCGGGCGACGCGTTGCCGATATCCCGATCGAGGAAGCCGGCGAATGGTCCCGCAAGAAGGACCATGTCGTCTGGATAGGCCTGCTCGAACCCGACCGCGACCTGTTGCGGCGCGTGCAGGCGCAGTTCAGCCTGCATGATCTGGCCATCGAGGATGCCGAGCACGCGCATCAGCGGCCGAAGCTCGAGCAATATGGCGAGGCCCTGTTCATTGTCGCCCGCACGGCACAGCTGGTGGACAAGCGCGTCAGCTTCGGCGAGACGCATCTGTTCATCGGCAAGGGTTATCTGGTCAGTGTCCGCCACGGCCCTTCCACCTCCTACGCCACGGTGCGGCAGCACTGGGAGAGTTGCCCGACGTCGCTGGCCAAGGGCGAGGATTTCGTCCTCTACGCCATCCTCGATTTCATCGTCGACAACTACTTCCCGGTGCTGGAGCAGATCGAGGACGAGGTCGAGGAGATCGAGGACGGCGTGCTGGTCAAGCCCATGGACGCCAAGGCGATCGAGCGCCTCTACATGCTGCGGCGCGACCTCCTGCGCCTGCGCAACGCGGCACTGCCCCTGGTGGAGGTCTGCCGCCGTCTGACCAGCTCCGAGCTGCCGCAGATCGACGCCGACATGCATCCGCTGTTCCGCGACGTCACCGACCACATCCGCACGGTGCAGGAAAAGATCGATTCCCTGCGCGAAGTGCTGGCCTTTGCCTTCGAGGCGAGCCTGCTCGTCGGCCAGAGCCAGGAGACGGCGATCTCGAAGAAGCTCGCCTCCTGGGCCGCCATCCTGGCGGTGCCGACAGCTTTTGCCGGCATCTACGGCATGAACTTCAACGACATGCCGGAACTGAAGATGGAATATGGCTACCCGACCGTCCTGGCCGCGATCGCCGGCATCTGCGTCTTCCTCTACTGGCGCTTCAGGAAGAATGGCTGGCTGTGAGATGTAGGCAGTCGGCAATAGGCAGTCGGCAGTAGGGTGACAACGGCTGCACCATCTCCCGTTTGCTGGTTTGCCTCCGACTGCCGACTGCCGACTGCCGATTGCCTATTGCCTAGGGACCCCCATGCTTCACCACGTCGAAATCTACGTCTCCGACATCAAGGCCTCGCATGCGTTCTGGGCCAGCATCCTGGCCCGGATCGGCTATGAGGAAACCGGCCATTGGGATGACGGATTCACGCTCGATCATGGCGACGACGGCTACCTGACCTTCGTGCAGGTCGCCGAGAAACATAAGGAACACCGCTACCACCGCTGCGGTGTCGGCCTCAATCATCTCGCCTTCAAGGTCAAGGGCAGGGAAGCCGTCGATGCGCTCCGGCAATACTGCATCGAGAACGGAATCCACTGCCTCTATGACGAGAAATATCCCTTCGCCAATGGCGGCAAGGACTATTACGCCCTGTTCGTCGAGGACCCGGACCGCATCAAGGTGGAGTTCGTGGCGGAGTAGAGGGAGGGAGTAGTGATTAGTGAGGTAGCGAGCACCCGCTGCTACTTCACTATTCGCTACTCACTCAGCTTGAAAAGCTGTCCCGCATTCCGATCGAGGATCGCCTCGACATCCCGCCGGGCCAGCCCGGCCCGCTCGATGTAGTCGACGGTGGTTGCGAAGAATTCGCCGGGCTGGAAGGGGAAGTCCGTGCCGAACAGCAGCCGATTGGCGCCGAACGTTTCGACTGCTGCCCGCAGCGCCGGTACGTGGTCGTGTCCGACCGTGTCGTACCACAGGCGTTGCGCGGCAAGGCTCGGCTTTTCCGGGGTTCCGGGCGCCTCCCAGGCGACGTGCTGGTCGATCCTTTCCAGCGTCAGCGGCAGCAGCCCGCCGAAATGCGGGATGATGATCTTGATATCGGGGAAGCGGCTCGGGATGCCCTTCAGGATCAGCTGCATGGCGGCGACCGTGTCTTCGACCGGCGCGCCGATCGACCAGGTCAGCTGATGCTCCGTGATCAGCGGCGAATGCGCGCCATGGCCGGCAGGGTGCACCGACAGCACGCTCTGCCGGCGGTTGAGTTCGCGGTAAAGTGGCTCGAATTGCGCGTCGGCGATCGAACGGCCGAGCACCGAGGTGGTGATGCAGGCGCCCAGCATGCCGAGCTCCGAGATCGCCCGGTCGAGCTCGGCAAGCGAAGCGTCGATATGGGGGAGGGGCAGCGAAGCGATCGCCCGGAACCGGTTGGGGTGTTGCCTGACGAGCGCCGCATAGTCGTCATTGACCTTCCGCGCCGCCGCGATTGCGGTTGCCTCATCCTCGAAATGCGGGGAAAGCGGCGTCGCCGTCAGCACCTGCAGGTCGATGCCGACGGCATCGAGCATGGCGAAGCGGGTGGCGAGTTCATCGTCGGTCACGCCGGCGCCCAGCTGGCGGTATGCCGCGACTTCGCTTCTGCCGAAACCTTCGAGCAGGTCCAGATAGTCGCTGCTCCAGGCATGGGCGTGTACATCTATTCTCATGGTGTCGTGGTCCGGTTGTCTTGAGGTTTCGCGAAATCGCCGCGCCTCACGGCGCAGCGCTGATCGGTTTCGGCATGACGGAAAGCAGCAGCCGTGAGGGGTTTGCGGTGTCGTGCAGGACCCGCTGCTCGGCCACCACAGGAGCTCCGGTACCGTCGAGCTTGCCGTTGTTCGGATTGCGGTCGTAATGCGGGAAATTGGAGCTGGAGATTTCGAGCGCGATGCGGTGGCCACGCTGGAACAGCGATGATGTCGGCCCGAGGTCGATGGTATATTTGGTGACCTTGCCCGGTTCGATCGGCGTGCGGCGCTCGAGGGTTTCGCGCATGCTGGCGCGGATGATGCCATTGGCGAGGTTGTAGGCCTTGCCGTCGGGATGGACGTCGACGAGCTTGGCGGTGAAATCCGTGTCGACGGCAGACGAGCTCGCGTAGAGTTCGACCGTGACCGGCCCCGTCACCTCCATGTCCTGCTCCAGCGGTGGCGTTGCGTAATAAAGCACGTCGGCACGGTCTTCGATGTTCGCCTGATCCATCGGGCCGATCGGCGCACTGTCGGGTGAACAGCATGAGTGCCCGCCGGCGCTCGGCACCGGATCGGCGGGATCGTAGCGGTACTGGTCGGCCGCCTGTTCGGCCAGAGCGTTTCCGTTTTTCACGGAAACGCGGAAACGCTCTGGTTCTTTGTTTTCACACAATTCCGGACGCAAAACCGCTGCGCACTTTTGCTGGAATTGCTCCTCGGGCTTCTCTGCCGTCAGGCTGCCATTGCCGAAGCGGGTGTTGGCCTGCCCCCGGCTCTGCAGGTAGAACGATACGGTCTTGGCTTCCGCCGGCGGCCAGCTGTCGGCCTCGCGCCAGCGATTGGCCCCCATGACGAAGATGCGGACCGGCTTGTCGGCGTCGAGCCCGTTGGCCTCGCCCTTCAGCCAATGGTCGAACCAGCGCAGCAGCAGCGCGTCGATCGGATTGCTCGCCTCGGCGCCGAAATCCAGTTCGCCTACCTTCTGCAGCCATGGCATGTGGCTCCAAGGCCCGATGACCAGGCGTTGTCCCGAACGCGCCGCGTCCGAGCCGCCTCTTTCCCGCATGCCGGAATAGTTCTCCACGCCGCCGCGCAGGAAGACGTCGTACCAGCCGGCGAGGTTGAGCGCGGGCACGGCGACCTGGTCATAGCGCGCGCGGATGCTCCAGGGTTTCCAGTAGGCATCCCAGGTGTTGTGGGTGATCCAGTCGCCGTAGTAGGGCGCAACCGTGTCTTCGTATTGCGACGCGGGCAGCAGCCGCGACAGCGGCGACTGGGCATAGACCGACGAAAGCCTGCCGGCGGCAGCCTGGATGTCGTTCAGCGCCTGCTGGTTGCCGAGCCGCCGCGACGCCGACAACGCCACCGATGTGAGCGGCCATGACTGCACGAAGGCCTGCGACAGCGCCCCGCCTTCATAGGTCCAGCCGTTGAAATAGTCGGATCCGGTCTGCGCTGGCGCGATTGCCACCAGGTGCGGTGGCCGTTCGGCGGCAGCAAGCCATTGGGTGGCGCCGACATAGGAGAAGCCATACATGCCGACCTTGCCGCTCGAACCGGGCAGGGCGGCGGCCCATTCGACGCTGTCATAGCCGTCGGCACCCTCGTTGCGGAACGGATAGAACGTGCCCTCGGATTTGTACTGGCCGCGCACGTCCTGGATGGCGACGATGTAGCAGTGCGAGGCATAGGCTTCCGGCCGGGCATAGACGAAGGCCTGCGCATCGCTCTTGTTGTAGGGCAGCCGCATCAAAAGCACCGGATAGGTGCCGGCTTCGTTAGGGCGATAGACATCGGCCAGCAGGGTCGTGCCATCGCGCATTCTGGCTGGCACGTCGTGATCGACCTTGACGGTGCACGCGGCCGACCACGCCGGCGTGGCTGTCATGGCAGCGGCCGTCATCGCGGCGGCAATGAGGGCGCTGCGGGCAAGCAGCGACGGGTTCGGCTGACGCATTTCAGGATCCTGCAAAAGGGACAATCAGGATTATCGTGCAGACAGTGGCCCGCCGCCGTCTATCCGCCAGCATCGCAGAGGGGGCATGCGAAAGCGTATGGGGGCGGGATGCGCGACCTTATCTCCCCCCTTGCGGCGCAGTCTAAGTCGTAGAAAATCCAAGAGAGGGGATTTTCAGCTGAGAGGCCTGTGTTTGGGGGACAGAGGACAACAGCCTGCGAGCGGTGTGCCGGCAAATCCCCTCTCTTGGATTTCTAGCACTTAGCCTGCGCCGCCCTAAAGGGCGTGCTCGTCTAAGATGCTGACATCGCTTTCTCCCCCGCAAGGGGGAGATACAGACGCTGGCGCTGCTCACCCCGGGGCCAGCAGCGAGGAAAGCTGCCTGAACTCCCGCGCGGCGAAGTCCAGCAGTGCGCGGACGCGGGGATTGTCGCGCATGTCGGCATGCACCCCCATCTGCACGCTTTGCACCGGCTCGTGCCGGCCGGTCTCGATGCGGATCAGGCCGTCCCTCTGGTCTGCCACATAACGCGGCAGCACCCCCATGGCGATGCCGGCTTCCACCGTCGCGATATGCGACTGCACGGAATTCGTCCGCATCAGCACATGCGCGTTGGGCGCGAGCGCCGCCAGCCAGTCCCGGTAGCAGACATGCCCGGCCGCCTGGTGCAGCATGACGATCGTGTGGTCCGGACAGCCTGCCTCGATATCAGGCAGCCCCATGCGTTCGAGATAGGTGCTGGACGCATAGAGCCCGTAGGCGACATCCGCCACCTTGCGCACCACCAGGTCCTCCTGCTCGAACTTGCCGAAGCGGAAGGCGATGTCGGCTTCGTGGCGCGACAGGTTGAAGACCCTTGTGTCGTTGAGCAGCTCGATCGACACCAGCGGGTGCAGGGCAGCGAAACGGGCGACGATCGGCGCGGTCAGGAAATCGGCGAGCCAGTCGAGGCTGGTCACCACGATCGGGCCCTCCAGTCCGGTGTTGCGCGAGGCGATGCGCCGCTCGACGGAGAGCGCGCCTTCCTCCATCATCGACAGGCTGTCGAAAAGTGCGGCGCCCAGTGTCGTCGGCTTCAGGCCTTCCAGGCTGCGGTCGAAGAGGTTGACGCCGATCTTCCGCTCGAAACTCTCCAGCCTGCGGCCGACGGTGGGCTGGCTGACACCCAGCGCGCGCGCCGCCGCGGTCAACGAGCCATGCCGGGCGATGGCGAGCGCCAGTTTCAGGTCGTCCCAATCCATGTGATCTCCGTGAGTCTGCGAAAGCGGCATACAGAATTGTAGGGAGGCGCTGCGAAATTGTTAGGTGTGAAGCTCCGGATACGAGGGGTAACGGTCGGCAAAACGCGCTCCTCTTCACGCAGCGCGGCTCATTTCATGGAGCACGCAATGTCGACCGATACCCACAAAGAGACGGCCATGCCGGAAAAGCGCAACCTGCCTGCGGTCATGGCCCTGCTCGCCTTCGCCCATCTGATCATCTCGATCGACTATACGATCGTGTTCGTGGCGCTTCCCGAAATCGGCGGCAGCCTGGGCTTCTCGGCGCAGTCCCAGCAATGGATCATCAGTGCCTTCGTCGTTCCCTATGGCGGGTTGCTGATGCTTGGCGGGCGCGCGAGCGACCTGCTCGGTCGGCGGCGCATGTTCATCCTCGGCCTGCTGCTGTTCGCGGTGGCCTCGCTCGCCGGCGGCCTTGCCGGCAATTCCACCCTGCTGGTCGCCGCCCGTGCGGTCCAGGGTATCGGCGGCGCCTTCCTGTTCCCGGCCACCCTGTCGCTGATCAACACGCTGTTCCATGAGGGGCCGCAGCGCAATCGCGCCATCGCCATATGGGCTGGCGTCGGCGGCAGCGGCATGGCGCTCGGCGCCCTGCTCGGCGGTGTGCTCACCGAAACCTGGGGCTGGCGGGCGGTGTTCTTCGTCGTTGTCCCGCTTTCGCTGATCGGCATCGTCCTGGCCCTGATGCTGATCCATCCGGACAGGCATTCGGCGCAGGCACGGCATTTCGACCTGCCGGGCGCGACGACTGCGACGGCTGCGATAACGCTGCTGGTTTTCGGGCTGGTGCAGGGGCCGGAAGCCGGCTGGAGCTCGCCGGTGATCCTTGCCAGCCTGGCCGCGGCAGCCATCCTGCTTGCCATCTTTGTGGCGGTCGAATACCGCAGCGGCGACCCGCTGCTGCCGCTGCACCTGCTCAGGAACCGCAACCTGACGACGGGCATCGCCACCATCCTGCTCTACACGATCACCTTCGGCTCGCTGCTTTACTTCCTGACCATCCATTTCCAGGTCGTGCTGCAATACAGCGCGCTGCAGACCGGGTTGGCCTATCTCGTGCCCTATGCCGGGATCTTCGTCGGCTCGTCGATCGGCGGCACGCTGGCGTCGCGGCTTGGCGTGCGTGTGGCGCTGATCGGCAGCCTCGTCGTCGGGCTGGCCGGGACGCTGATGTACGGCGCGGTGCTGTCGGCGCACAGCACCTTCCCGGCCCTGCTGCCCGCGCTGGTGATCCTCAGTCTCGGCATGGGCGCGACATTCACCATCATGTTCGCCGCCGTGGCGACGGATGTGCTGCAGCGCGAGCAGGGCATCGCGTCGGGGCTGGCTTCCACCGCCCAGCAGATCGGTTATGCGCTCGGCCTTGCCATGCTGGTGCCGATCGCCAATGCGCCCGTCGGCGAGCTGACCGGTGCGCTGCGTCTTGCCGCCACCGCCGACGGCCTGCGCAGCGCCGTTCTCCTCATCTGCGTCGGCATCGTCCTGATGATCGCCGTGGCCTTGAATTTCCGCCGGCATCGGCTGCGGGAAAGCATGGCGGGGGAATAAGGGAATAAGGGAATAAGGGAATAAGGGAGTAGGCAATGAAAAAGGCAGCGGCGAAATCGCCTGCTGCCTAATGCCTTGATCCCCTGCTACCTTAATTCCCGACCTTCAGGGCGCCAGTTCCGGCCTGACCTCTCCGAGCAGGGCCATGCCACCCAGCCGACCCAGTTCGTCCGAACATTTCGCGCTCCTGCCGTAGCAGCAGAAGGCAACCGATACGCGATCGGAAAGCGGACCGATGTGGGGCAGTCCTGTCTTGCCGTAGGTGGTCATGCAGGGCACCACGCGGCGTTCCTCGAATGTGAGGCTGCGAATGCGCTCGAGGATCTGCGTCTCGAGTCGGTCGGCCACTTGTATCGATCCGCCCGAGCGGAACCAGTCCCTGATGTCGGCTTCGCTTTCGAGCGCGATATCGACCGGATCGCCGCCGAGCTTCAGCCAGTACTGGCCATCGGGATAGAGCACCGGCGGCAGGATGTAGGGATCGTCGCCCTTGGTGCCGATGCAGAGCATGGACGGCATTCCGGCGAGGCGCCGGACCTCGGCCGCGTCGAGCCTGAACAGGGCCACGGTTCGTGCATAGACGGTCGCGCCGAACGATCTGCCGAGCAGCGACTGGGTGTGTCCGCCCGCCGCGACGAGAACACGTTCGGCATCGATATCGCCCGATCGCGTGCGGATCGTCACACCGGAACCATGCTCGGAAATGCCGAGGACCGCTTCGTTGACGATCCTGGCCCCAGCGCGCTCGGCCGCGATCGTCTGCGCCCGGACCAGGCGGCGCGGGCTGATATATCCGGCATCGTGGGGTTCGAAGAATCCCAGCATGCCGGTCGTCGACTTCAGGAACGGAAAGCGTTCCGCCAGTGCGCTGCCCGCATAAGACTCGCAGGCAATTCCTGCCGCGGCGGCGATGTCGCCGATCGACGTGACGTCGGGGTCCTCGGCGAGGCCGACATGCAGGGCTCCGGCTTCGTGATAGAAGTCCACACCGCTCGCCGCGGCGATTTCGTCATATCGCGAAAGTGCGGCGCAGTTCATCTGCAGCCAGAACGGCTGGGAATCGAGCCGCCGCGTGATCCGGCCTTCATCGTAATGGCTGCCAAAGACGCCATCATGGCGCGAAAAGTCAGCCGGTTCATCCGGTCCGATCAGCGCAACATCGTGCCCCATCCTGGCAAGATGACGCGCGGCTGCCGACCCGATCAGGCCGCGCCCGATCACCGCAAGTTGGGTTGTTGTGCTCACGAGCGGCTCCCGTATTGATCCAGGGCAGGAAGGCAACAGGCAGCAGGACAAAGAAAAAGGGCAGCGGCGTGGTCGCCTGCTGCCCTGATGCTTAATCCCTTGTTTCCCTGCCTTCAGCGCAGCCGGCGGCGTTCCGAGGCAGGCTGGAAGGCGATGCGCGAGTGATAGGCGCAGTAAGGACCGCTTTCGCCGGCATCGTTGCCGCAGAAGTGGAATTCCTCCGTCAGCGGGTCGCCGTTCGGCCACTTGCAGGTGCGCTCGGTCAGCTCGGTGAGCTGCAGGCGCCGCGAGATCGGCACCACGACATTTTCCACCGGGCGCAGATACTGGCGCGCCACCGGCTCGGCGTCGAACTGCACCTGCAGCGCGGTCGCGCCGATCGAGGCAGTGACATGGCGATGCGAGGTGCTGGCGGCAGCGCGTGTCGTCGACTTCGTCGACGAAGCACCGCTGGCGGCTGGCGCCTTCTTCTGCCGTGCCGGTGCGGCCGTGGTGCGACCACGACCGGACAGCTTCAGCCGGTGTACCTTGCCAATGACCGCATTGCGGCTCACTCCGCCGAGCTGGGCCGCGATCTGGCTTGCGCTCAGACCCTCCGACCACAGTTTCCTCAAGAGTTCTACTCGCTCGTCAGTCCAGTTCATAAGACCGCGCTCCTTTGAACCGTCCGGTGTTTTCAGAATCCAAAATCGTTCCGGCTCGCGCCGGGCGGGCACCACATATCTGGGGTGATTGGATCCGCCGTACGAAATCTAGCTATTTCTCATTCACAATTACCGATGCGCTGACTCGGTGACAAGAGTCCCAACTGCAACACGAATCGGATTTCGCAGTTTTCCCCAACTTGGCTGCGCCAGCGATTTTCGACATTCAAATTCCGCCAGCTGAAACAGGTTGGTCCAGGCGGTGCTGTAAAAGAGCTTTTCGTTGACTTCATGGCTGAAAAACACGATAAGCTGCCAATAGCCGCCGCTTGGGCGGCTTTTATTTTTTCAGTACCGGAGCAGCATATAATGAGCGGTTCGGCGCTTTACGAGACCTTTGCCCGTGCACCCCTGGCTTTCGAGCGAGGAGAGGGTTCCTGGCTGGTGACGGAAAAGGGCGACCGATACCTCGATTTTGCCGCCGGCATTGCCGTCAACTCGCTGGGTCACGGTCATCCGCATCTGGTTGCGGCGCTGAAGGACCAGGCCGACAAGCTCTGGCACGTCTCCAATCTCTATGAGATCCCGGGACAGCGCCGCCTCGGCGAACGGCTGGTCGAAGCGACCTTTGCCGACAAGGTGTTCTTCACCAATTCGGGCGCCGAGGCGCTGGAGTGCGCGATCAAGACGGCGCGCCGCTACCAGTTCGTCACCGGCCATGCCGAGCGTTTCCGCGTCATCACCTTCGAAGGCGCCTTCCACGGCCGCACGCTGGCCACCATCGCCGCCGGCGGCCAGTACAAATATCTGGAAGGCTTCGGCCCGAAGGTCGACGGTTTCGACCAGGTGCCGTTCGACGACATCGAGGCCGCTGAAAAGGCGATCACGCCCGAGACCGCGGCGATCCTGCTCGAGCCGCTGCAGGGCGAGGGTGGCATCCGCTCGTTCCCGCTGCAGTCGCTGAAGCGCCTGCGCCAGCTGTGCGACAAGCACGGCCTGCTGCTGATCTTCGACGAGGTCCAGTGCGGCATCGGCCGCACCGGCAAGCTGTTCGCGCATGAGTGGGCCGGCGTGACCCCGGACCTGATGGCGATCGCCAAGGGCATCGGCGGCGGCTTCCCGATGGGCGCGTGCCTGGCCACCGACGAAGCTGCGCGCGGCATGACCGCCGGCGTGCATGGCACCACCTTCGGCGGCAATCCGCTCGCCATGGCCGTCGGCAACGCCGTGCTCGACGTGGTGCTGGATGAGGGTTTCCTGGAAGACGTCAACCGCAAGGCGCTGCTGTTCAAGCAGGGGCTGGCGGCCGTTGCCGACGAATTCCCGGATGTCATCGAAGGCATTCGCGGCGATGGCCTGATGCTCGGCCTCAAATGCGTCATGCCGAATGGCACCGTCAACGGCGCCCTGCGTGACCAGCATCTGCTGGCGGTGCCGGCCGGCGACAACGTCATCCGCCTGCTGCCGCCGCTCACCGTCACTGAAGCCGACATCCAGGAAGGCCTGAAGCGTATCCGCGGTGCCGCCAGGGGCCTGTCGGAAGCCGTCGCGGCCGCGGCGAAGTAACCGGACGGCATGATGAGCGTTCGTCACTTCACAGACCTGTCCACCGTTTCCGCAACCGACCTGCGCGCCATCCTGGATGACGCGTCGGCCCGCAAGGCCCGCCTCAAGGCCGGCGAGCGCTCGAAGCCGCTCGACGGCAAGGTGCTGGCGATGATCTTCGACAAGCCGTCGACACGCACGCGCATCTCCTTCGATGTCGGCATGCGCCAGCTCGGCGGCGAGACGATCATGCTGACCGGCACGGAGATGCAGCTCGGCCGTTCGGAATCCATCGCCGACACGGCCAAGGTGCTGTCGCGTTATGTCGATGCGATCATGATCCGCACCACCGCGCACAACCGGCTGCTCGAACTCACCGAGAACGCCACGGTTCCGGTCATCAACGGCCTGACCGACGATACCCACCCCTGCCAGCTGATGGCCGACATCATGACCTACGAGGAACATCGTGGGCCGGTGGCCGGCAAGACCTTCGCCTGGACCGGCGACGGCAACAACGTGCTGCACTCGCTCGTCGAGGCATCGGCGCGTTTTGCGTTCAACCTGAACGTCGCCGTGCCGGAAGGCAGCGAGCCGGAGCAGAAATTCGTCGATTGGGCCAAGGGCAATGGCGGCAGGATCCGCTTCACCCGTTCGGCCGAGGAAGCGGTCGACCAGGTCGACTGCGTCGTCACCGACACCTGGGTCTCGATGGGCCAGGAGCATCGCGCCCGCGGCCACAACGTGTTCGTGCCCTATCAGGTCAATGCCGCACTGATGGCCAAGGCCAAAAAAGACGCCCTGTTCATGCACTGCCTGCCCGCCCATCGCGGCGAGGAAGTGACCGACGAGGTGATCGACGGCCCGAATTCCGTGGTGTTCGATGAGGCCGAGAACAGGCTGCACGCGCAGAAGGCGGTGCTGGCCTGGTGCCTGGGCGCCTGATGCCGGCTGCTTGATACCGGCAGACCCCCGCAAAAGTGTCCACGGTTTTGCGATCAGGGCCTGCGACTTGATACCCAGCAGGCCCCGCAAAAGTGTCCACGGTTTTGCGATCAGGGCCTGCGACTTGATACGACGAGGTGTGATGCCTATCTCCCGGGCATCACGCAAATCATTGGCGTTTGAAGGCATGCTCCCCAAAAAGGGCGGTTGTGCCGCGCCGGGAGACTTTGTCATGTTGGAAACGACCATTTTGACTGAACATGGAATGACGGAAACGGGACCCAAACTCGGCGAATTCGGCCATGCCGGCGACGACCATGTCGTGCCGTTCGAGGTCGGCCCGCTCGACGTGCGCGGTCGCGCCGTGCAACTCGGGCCGATGCTCGACGCCATCCTGTCGCGCCATGATTATCCGGAGCCGGTTGCCCGGCTTCTGGCGGAAGCCTGCGTCGTCACCGTGCTGCTCGGCACTTCGCTGAAGTTCGACGGCAAGTTCATCCTGCAGACCCGCACCGACGGGCCGGTGGACATGCTGGTCGCCGACTTCTCGACGCCGAACGCCCTGCGCGCCTATGCCCGTTTCGATGCCGACAAGCTGGCGGCGGCGACCGCTGCCGGCGACGTGACGGCGGAGACCTTGCTGGGCTCCGGCGTGCTCGCGCTCACCATCGACCAGGGCGCCTACACGCAGCGCTACCAAGGCATCGTCCAGCTCGACAACACCTCGCTGGAAGAGGCCGCGCGCACCTATTTCAGGCAGTCGGAACAGATCCCGACCGACCTGCGACTGGCTGTCGCCCAGCTGGTGCTGCCGGGCGGGCGCAAGCAATGGCGCGCCGGTGGTCTGCTCGCGCAGTTCCTGCCCGAGGCACCGGAGCGCATGCGCCTGGCCGATCTGCCGGGCGGTGACGGCGATACGGCGGAAGCGGTGCTCGATCCGATCGACAATTCCTGGCAGGAATTGCTGGCGTTGCTGGCCACCGTCGAACCGGCTGAACTGATCGACCCGACCGTCGGAACCGAACGGCTGCTCTATCGCCTGTTCCATGAGCATGGCGTGCGCGTGTTCGACGAGGTTCACGTCGCCGACCAGTGCTCCTGCTCGTCCGACAAGATCCGCGGCATTCTTGAAGGCTTCACCGCGCAGGAGATCAAGGACAGCACGGAAGAGGGCCGCATCAGTGTCGAATGTGAGTTCTGCTCGACGCGTTACGACTTCGATCCGGCCGACTTTGCCGCCGTCGAATAACGACGATGGCTTCGCTCTCGAAGTTGGCGCGGACTAGAGCGTTCCCATTTTTCACGAAAACGCGGAAACGCTCTAAGTCTTTGTTTTCGGCGCATTTTTGGAACGCTAAGTGATGCCGCTTGGCTACAAAATGCTCTGACTGATACGGAAAAAGGCGACCCACCAGGGTCGCCTTTTTGCTGGGAGGCAATGCTGCGCTTATCGCGCTGCGATCACACTCGCGATCACGCCCGTGGCGATGCCGACCAGCAGATAGTCGTTGCCGGCGCGTACCCAATGCTGCCCCGGTCCGGGACGGCGCAGGCCATAGCGGCTGTAGTCCTTCATGCCTTTCGCACTGCGCCAGCTTTCGTAGCGCTGGCCGTTCTTCCAGCGCTGCTTGACCACCTGCTTGGTGACGACCTTCTTCTTGACGATGACGCGTTCGTTGACGACGCGGCGTTCCTTCCGAACCGGTTCCCGGTACTGCGCCGAGATGACGTTCGAATCCGGAACGCTCGGAACCGCGATCGGCGCGGCAAAGCCCGGCAGGCTCGATGCGGCAAGCATTGAAATCGCCAGGCCGGAGAGAATTGGACGTTTCATTGGCGTAACTCCTCATGTGTTCGCACGAAGAGGATTAGGTCCCGAAAGATGAACCAAAACTGAATGGCGACATTACAATTATGTAATGAATTCAGTGCTTTATATTATGGATTGCGAATAGACCGCCGTGGCGGAGCGTTCGGATTCGACGGCCTTCACGTCGCCGATTCACAGAATGCATGAGCCGCCGACGCGTCCCAGCTCAACCAGACCTGTTGCCCGGTGCTGAGGCCCGCGGCCGATTCATGGCCAAACGGCAGGCGCACCGAGATATCCTCGCGGTTCGGCGTCTGTGCCTGCACATGGGTGTTGTTGCCGAGAAAGGTGATGTCGCGGATGGTCGCCGCAAGCGCCGGCTGGGCAGGTTTCCGCTGCGAGAGGCTGATGCGCTCGGGCCTCAGCATGATCGCGGCCGAGGTGCCGGCTTTGGCCGCGCCATGGACCGGCACGCCGCGCATCACGAGATCCACGCCGATCCTGATGTCGGCATGCTTGCCGTCGGCTCTTTCGACGCGGCCGCCGAGAAAATCCGAGTCGCCGATGAATTCGGCCACGAAGCGGGTGGCGGGATGGGTGTAGAGTTCCGTACCCGTGCCGACCTGATCGATCACACCCTTGCTGAACACGGCGATGCGATCGGATAGCCGCAATGCTTCTTCCTGATCGTGCGTGACATAGAGGATGGTGACGCCTGTCTCCTGGTGAATGCGGCGGATCTCGTACTGGATCTCCTCGCGCAGTTTCTTGTCGAGCGCTGACAGAGGTTCATCCATCAAAAGGACCGGCGGATCGTAGGCGAGCGCGCGGGCAAGTGCCACGCGCTGCTGCTGGCCGCCTGACAGTTTGGCCGGGATGCGGTCGGCGAAGCCTTCCAGCCGCACCAGTTTCAAGCATCGCTGCACGGCGGCATCGATCTCGGCTTTCGGCCGGCGTCGCACGCTGAGCGGAAAGGCGATGTTGTCGCCGACAGACAGGTGGGGAAACAGGGTGTAGCGCTGAAACACCATGCCGATGTTGCGCTTGTGCGAAGGAACCGAGAGCAGGGATCTGCCTTCGAGCAGGATGTCGCCCGACGTCGGCTGCTGGAGACCGGCCAGTGCATAGAGTGTCGTGCTCTTGCCGGACCCCGAGGGACCGAGGAAAGTCATGAATTCGCCCTTGGCGATGTCCAGCGTCACGTCGCTGACTGCGACGACGTCGCCATATTGCTTTCGGATGTTTCGGATCGCGAGATAGGGCATCGTCATTTCTTCAGGCCTTTTCGAAGCATGGCGGCCAGCAGCATCAGCGCGGCCGTGAACAGGACGAGCAGTGTCGACGCGGCCGCGATGACGGGCGTCAGGTCCTGGCGCAGTGTGGTCCAGATCTTGACGGGCAGGGTTTGCAGTGTCGGGCTGGCCATGAAGATGGCGACGACGACCTCATCCCAGGACACCAGGAAGGAGAAGATCGCGGCGGCGAACAGTCCGTGGCTTATCGCCGGCAAGGTGATGCGCCAGCGCGCCTCCCAGGGATGTGCTCCGCAGAGGATGGCCGCATCTTCGATCGACCTGTCGAAGCCTTCCAGCGCGTTGCTGATCGAGATGATCGAGAACGGCAAGGCAAGCACCAGATGGGCAAGGACAAATCCGGTCAGCGTGCCGCTGAGCCCGATCCTGAGAAAGAAAGCATACAGTGCGACCGCCAGCACGACGACGGGCAGGATCATTGGGGTGATGAACAGCGCGCGCAGCACCCCGCGTCCCTTGAAGGTGCCGCGCGTCAGCGCCAAAGACGCAAACAGGCCGATGACGACCGACAGCACCGTCACGGCGGAAGCCACCTTGGCGCTGGTCCAGGCGGATTGCAGCCAGCGCGGATCGGAGAACAGGCTCTCATACCATTTCAAGGTCCAGCCGGGTGGCGGAAGGATCAGCCATTGGGAGCTGCCGAAGGACAGCACGGCAATGAACAGGATCGGCACCAGCAGGAACAGCGCGACCAGGATGGTGATTGCGGCGAGCGCCCATTTCCAGCTGCCGAGACGGTCGAAGTCGAGCAGCACGGCATCAACCTCCCTGGCCGATGCGACCGGCGCCGAACAGGCGCAGCTGAACCGCATAGATGGCGAGTGTCACGACCAGCAGGACAAAAGCCGCGGCGCCGCCCATGCCCCAGTTCACCAGCGACTGGACGAACTGCGCGATCATCTCCGCCAGCATCATGTTGGAGGTGCCCCCCAGCAGTGCCGGCGTCACGAAGTAGCCGAGCGACATGACGAAGACCATCAGCGCGCCCGCCACCACGCCCGGCAGGGCGAGGGGGATGAGAACACGGACGAGCGATTGCCAGCGGGTCGCCCCGCACACCGACGCTGCCTGCAATATGGCCGGGTCTATATTCCTGATGACCCCGGCAACGGCAGAATGACGAAGGGCAGCATGATGTAGACCATGCCGATCGTGACACCGGTGAGATTGTTCACCAGCGCCAGCGGCTGGTCGATCAGGCCGAGGTTCATCAGGGTCTTGTTGATGAGGCCGGTGCGCTGGAGCAGAACCATCCAGGCATAGGTGCGCGCCAGCAGATTGGTCCACATGGAGAGCACGATGATGGCGAACAGCACTGCCGCCCATCGCGACGGCATGATGGCGAGCATCCAGGCGACGGGAAAACCGATCAGCACCGACAGCAGGGTGACCACCGCGGACACGAGGAAGGTATTGAAGAAGATGCGCAGATAGGTGGAGGAGCCGAGCAACTCGACATAGTTGCCGAAGCCGGGCTGTGGTTCCAGCACGCTGCGCACCAAAAGCATCATCACCGGCACCACGAAGAACAGCCCGAGCAGCAGCAGTGCCGGCAGTGCATAGGCGAAGCCGCTGGGTGCGCGCGTGCTGGCCGATATGTCGGGATGCGAAATGGCCATATCTGTTTCCTGGAGTGTTTCCAGCAGGCGCCCTAACTCTTCCTCTCTGCGTACTTTTACTTGGCTTGCCAGGCGTACCAGCGGCTGCCGATGGCGTCGCGGTTCTCTGCCCAGTACTTCATGTCGGCATTGATCTGGCTCGCCGACTGGGCGTCGGGAAGCAGCTTGCGGACGGCTTCGTCCATCAACGCGGCAGAGTCGAGATTGGTGGGCGCATAGCCGGTCGGAACCGCGAAGTCCTTCTGGCCTTCGGCACTCGAGGCCAGCGCGATGAACTTCATGGCCGCATCCTTGTTCTTCGCGCCCTTTGGAATGACCAGCGAGTCGGCGGCGGTGATGTTCTGATCCCAGGAAACGGTGACCGCGACGCCGGTCTGTTCGAGCGCGGTCAGGCGGCCGTTCCAGAAGCTGCCATAGGGGGCTTCCGCGGACGCCAGCAATTGCTGTGACTGCGCACCGCCCGTCCACCAGATGATATCGCTCTTGATCGTGTCGAGCTTCTTGAAGGCGCGGTCGAGGTCGAGCGGATAGAGCTTGTCCGGCGCAACGCCGTCGGCGAGCAGTGCTGCCTCGATGACGCCCGGCGCCGACCATTTGTAGAAAGTTCGCTTGCCGGGGAATTTCGTCGTGTCGAACAGTTCGGCCCAGGTCTTGGGACACGCGGCCACGGCATTGCCGTTGCAGCCGATGACGAAGGAATAATAGAAGCTGCCCACGCTGTAGTCGGTGACGAAGCGCGGATCGAGCTTCGACTTGTCGATGACGGAAAAGTCGAGTTTCTCCAGAAGGCCGCTGTCGCCGGCCTGGACGGCGTAGTCACCCTCGACGTCGACCACGTCCCAGGTGACGGCGTTGGCTTCGACCATGGCCTTGATCTTGCCGTAGTCGGTTGGGCCATCCTGCAGGACATTGATCTTGGTGGTGGCGGTGAACTTGTCCGCCCAGGCTGCCTTCTGGGCGTCCTGGGTGGTGCCGCCCCAACTGGTGAACACCATCTCGTCGGCCGAGGCGGCGCCGCTGAGCATGGTGATGCAGAAGACTGCCGTTACGATCGCGTTGCGCATTTCATCTCCTCCCGGGATTTTTCCCTGCTTGCTTGATCACCGCATGACGAAGGGGTCTGGGATCGGTTCGTCCGATGTCCTCAGCCACACCGTCTTGGTCTTGGTAAAATCGAGGGCGGCCGCGAGACCCCCTTCACGTCCATGGCCGGATTGGCCGTAGCCGCCGAATGGCGCGATCGGCGAGACCGCGCGATAGGTGTTGATCCAGACGATGCCGGCGCGGATGCGTTTCGACAGGCGATGCGCTCGCGTCAGGTTCTGCGTGAACACGCCGCAGGCAAGGCCGAAGGGCGTGTCGTTGGCGAGCCGGACCGCTTCCTCCTCATCGTGGAATTCGAGCACCGACAGCACCGGGCCGAACAGTTCCCGCCGGACGGACTCCGCCTCTATCTTCGTGCAGTCGAGGATCGTCGGCGGGTAGAAGTAGCCGGATCCGGACGGCGTGCTGCCGCCCGTGACCAGCCTGGCTCCGGCCGCGACCGATTGTTCGACGATGCTTTCGATATGCCGGCGCTGCCGCTCGGTGCACAGCGGTCCCATTTCCGTCTCCCGGTCCTGCGGCGAGCCGATCCTGATGGCTTCGGCCTTGTCCTTGAGGATGGAAAGGAAACGATCCTTCACGGAAGCCTCGACGATCAGCCGCGAGCCCGCGACGCAGCTCTGGCCGGAGGCGGCGAAGATGCCGGCCACCTGTGCATTGGCGGCACTTTCCAGGTCTGCGTCGGCGAAGACGACGAAGGGGGATTTGCCGCCGAGTTCAAGCGAGGTGCTGGCAAGGTTTTCAGCGGAATTGCGCACCACGTGCCGCGCGGTCTCCGGGCCGCCGGTGAAGGCGACATGGGCAATATCGCGATGGCGAGTGAGCAGCGAACCGCAGGTCGGCCCGAAGCCGGTCAGAACATTGACGACGCCGGCGGGAAAGCCTGCCTTGTCGATCAGGCGTGCGAACTCCAGCAGCGGCGCCGGACCGTCTTCCGAGGCTTTGACGACCAGCGTGCATCCGGCGGCGAGCGCCGGGCCGATCTTCACCGCGGCAAGGAAGAGCTGGCTGTTCCAGGGCACGATCGCGGCGACCACGCCGATCGGCTCGCGCCGCAGCCAGACATCCATGTCCGGCTTGTCGATCGGCAGGAAGGAACCTTCGATCTTGTCAGCGAGGCCGGCATAGTAGCGGTAATATTCGGCCACATAGGCGATCTGGGCGGACGTCTCGCGAATGATCTTGCCGGTGTCGCGCGTTTCCAGCTCCGCCAGCCGTCCGGCATGTTCCGCGACGAGGTCGGCAAGCCTGTAGAGCAGCTTGCCGCGGGCGCTTGCCGTCATCTGTGGCCAAGGGCCTTCATGCAATGCGCGATGGGCGGCGGCGACCGCGCGCTCGACTTCCGCTTCGCGCGCCTCGGGCATCACCGCCCACGCCTCGCCGGTGGCGGGATCGAGGCTTTCGAAGCTGAACGTCGCGTCCTCGAAGGCGCCGTCGATGTAATGCTGGAAACGGTCCATCGCGTTCACCCCGCAAATGCCGGCATGACCGATGCGATGAAGCGCTCCAGCGAGGCGCGCTTGCGCTCGAAGCTCATGCCGGTATCGATCCAGAAAGAATATTCGTCATAGCCGAGTGCTTCGTAGTGCTTCAGCCGCGCGATCACCTCGTCGGGGGTGCCGACGACATTGTTGCGGCGCATGACGTCGGGCGCATACATCGCGTTCGCGGCGATCTCGTCATCCGTGAGCCGTTCGATCAGGCCCTGCCGGATGGGCTTTTCGTTTTTGAACCAGGCCCCGAAATAGTTGTAGTAGACGCTGATCTCCCTGGCCGCCTGCTCGAGGTCCGCCTCGCCGGTGCCGACATAGGTGTGGCGCAGCACCATGATCTTCGGCCGTGATACGTCCGGGTGCTTGGCGCAGGCTTCGTTGAACCGCGTCATCAAACCCTCGACCTCCTCATCGCCGAGCCACAGTGGCGTCACCTGCACGTTGCAGCCATTGGCGACCGCGAATTCATGCGAATTGGGATCGCGTGCCGCCACCCAGATCGGCGGATGCGGTTTCTGCAGCGGCTTCGGCGCCGAGGTGGTGGCAGGAAACGACCAGAACTCGCCTTCCATGGCATGGTCGCCGGCCCAGAGGGCCTTGAGCGCCGGCACCATCTCGCGCAGCCTCTGGCCGGCTCCCCAGGCATCCATGCCGGGAGAAAGGCGCTGATATTCGAAGTTGTAGGCGCCTCGCGCGATGCCGATATCGAGGCGGCCGTCCGATATGATGTCCACCATGGCGGCTTCGCCGGCCAGCTTGATCGGATGCCAGAACGGCGCGACCACGGTGCCGGTGCCGAGCCGGACATTGCGGGTGCGACGCGCGAGATCGGCCAGATTGATGAAGGGATTCGGTGCGATGGTGAAATCCATCCCATGATGCTCGCCGGTCCAGATCGCATGCATGCCACCGCGGTCGGCGATCTCGCACAGGGCGATGAACTCGTCATAGAGCTGCTTCTGGTCCTGTCCGGCGTCGAGCCGCTCCATATGGGCGAAAAGAGAGAACTTCATGATGAACCCTTGCCTACGGACACGACCTTGCCGCTCTGCTCGTCGCCCACATACATGCCGAAATTGCCGAGCACGCTCTCCGAAGCGTAGCGGCCGAGGATATCGGCGGTCGGTGCATCGACGAGGTTGTCGAGCGGCAGCGCGTCGACCGGGAACAGTTGCCCGGTTCTGATGTCTCCCGGCCCAAGCTCGCAACGATAGACGAGATGCTGCTTGCCGGTCTTGCGATCCTCGTAGACCGAATAGATGAAGCCCAGCGAGGCGGCGACGCCCGCAAGGCCGCCGACAAAGGTCTGCAGCTGATCGGGGCCGTCGCCGCTGGCGAGCACGCACGACGGGAGTGCAAAGCGCCCGGCCGGCCCGCGCAAAAGCAGCACCTGGCCTGCCCGGGTGGCGACAGTGCCGGCAATCGTACCCGTCTCCGAAGACGCAACCGAAACCGCCTTCTGCGCAAGCTCGGGGACGAAATAGCCGCCCCGTGCGTAGCCGAGGCCGTTCAACTGGCCATTGTAGAAGGCTTCGATCCGGCCGAGAAGGACGACATGATCGCCGCCATCGACGATCTGGTGCATCGTGCAGTCGAACCAGGCCGCCACGTCGGAGAGGATCGGCGAACCATTCGGTCCAACCGTCCAGTCCACCGTCGCGAAGCGATCTTCCACCGGGCGGGCGAAGGTGTTCGAAACCTCTTTCTGGCCCTGGGACAGGATGTTGACCGCGAAACCCGGCGCTTGCGTGAGCGGGCCGAAATTGCGCGAGCTGCGGGCGAGACACACCAGCAAGAGTGGCGGTTCCAGCGATACGCTGGCGAAGGAGTTGGCGGTGAAGCCGATCGGCGCTCCATCCGCATCATGTGTCGTGACCACCGTGACGCCGGTCAGAAACGCACCAAAAGCGTCGCGCAACGCGCGCGGGTCGGGCTTGCTCATGCCGGCACCTCCTCGAGCCATTCCTGCATCGCCCGGTTGACCTGTTCGGGCGCCGTGAGGTTCACCATATGGCGATGTGCGTCGATGACCAGGCAACGGCCGTTGACTGCGGCCTGTGCCATCTGCCGGGACATCAGCGGCGTGGAGTTGGGGTCGTCACCGCCGGTCAGGAACAGGGCGGGAACCTGTATCCGTGGCCAGGCGTCGGCATAGACGGTGTCCCCGGCAGCAAAGGCAGCATAGGCGGTGGTGTAGCCCTCCGGATCGTTGTGCATCAGCCAGCTGCGTGTGAGACGATACGCCTCACCGTCGACTTCGTCGGCGGAAAACCAGCGACCCAGCGGCGCTTCCCTGTCGAAATCGCTATTCCGCATCGCGGCTGCCCGCTGCTCGACCGCGGCGCGCGCCTCCGGGCTGCGGCGGTAGACGCCGTTCAACAGGGCGACTCGACGTATGCGATCGGGATGCGTTGCCGCCAGTCCAACTGAGATCAGGGCGCCCATCGAGTGACCGGCGACGTTGACGGCGCCCAGGCCGAGGTCGTCCAGGGTTGTCGCGAACCAGTCCACGAAGTCGGGCAGCTGCGAACCACGGGGCAGACGATCACTCTCGCCATGGCCGGGCATGTCGACGGCGATGACGCGATGGTCGCGAGCGAGCGCCGCGATCTGCGGTGCCCATGCTTCAAGACGCATGCCGACGCCATGGATGAGGAGCAGCGGCTCGCCACGCCCCCTGTCGACATAGGCCGCGCCGCCGCGGGTCCTAGACCGATGCAGGGTTGCCAACATCGCGTCCGAGTTCCTTGAGGTCTTCGTAACGGTTGCCGATGCGGTGATGCGGGCGTCCGCCGATCGAGGCACCGAGCGCGACGACGATCTCGTCGGCGGCGGGAGCATCGGGAATGGAGGTCTGGATCGTCAGATAGTGCGAACGCCGGCCCTCGTCGCTCTTGTCCATGAGCGGGATCATGATCGGCGCGTTGCCGGGGCCGCGCGTGTTGGTGAAGGCGAGATAGGTCCTGGCACCGACGGCTTCGCGATAGTGATTGCCGAAACGAAGCGTGTGAATCAGCGCCGAGGCGTGTTCGATCTCGCCGTCGAGGCCGACCACGGCTGCCTTGCCGTAGCCTTCGACAGCCGCGCCGGAGCCGGCTGCCTCCACGATCATGCCGGTCAGCAATTCGCCGAGGACGGGAGCGACGTCGTGGATTTCCGGCTTGAGGTTTTCGACGAAGGCGCGGCCGCTCCAGGGATTCTTGATCACAGCCATGGCGGCGATCATCCGCAGCGGCTCCGCCGCCGCCCTGCCACCTTCCATCAGCGTCGTCTCGATCTGCAGGATCGTCTTGCGAATGAGTGCCGGCAACGCGTTCTCCCTGTATCGCGGACTGCTTTATTGGAATTCGCTATTATGGTATACCAAAATGGCTGTCAAGCAATCGCCTTGGCCCGTTTGACAAAATACGGTCGTTTGGTGCGTCAGATGCCGCGGTCGCCGGCAGCCTCTTCCAGTAGGCGCCGCGCGATGGAGGAGGCGATGCCGATATGGGCTTGCGCGGCCTGATAGGCCTCGTCACCCTTGCCGGCACGAATTGCGTCGACGATGCGTTGCATCTGGGCCGGGCCCTCTTCGCTTCGACCGGGGGAGCGGATCGTCATCGCCCGCAGTCGGGTGATGCGCGCGGTCAGCGAGCAGACGATGTCCCAGGCCACGTCGTGTTCGGCTCCGGCAAAGAGAAGCCGGTAGAATTCGGCCGTCTCCTTGAGCACGGCATCCATCTTGCGTTTGGCATAACCAGCCAGGATCCGGTCGAGCACGGCTTGCAGGGCACCCGCGATCGCTTCACGGTCGCCTTCGGCACAGGCCTTGGCCGCCAGACCTTCCAGCACCCCGCGGATTTCGTAGATCTGCATCGCCTGCTTGGTGGTGGTTTGCGCGACGACAGGTCCCCGCGTGAGGCCCGTTGCCACGAGACCCTCCGATTCGAGGTGGCGCAGGACCTCGCGGACAATGGTGCGGCTCACGCCCAGCTGTTCGCACAGGTCGCGCTCGACCAGCCTTTCGTTCGGCTTGAAATGGCCATCGATGATGGCATTGCGCATCTGCTCGAGTGTCAGCTCGCGCAATGTTTTTTCCGGTCGCTTGACCCGTAGGGATAGGTTGCCGCGTTGCAAGCGTCTTTGTCTCCAGATACCGAACGCGTATCTGGTATTCCATATTATCGAAACTGTGAAGCCATGCCTTCCCAAAACGCCGGGCGGCTATTCCGTTGGCCTTTCCTGCACAGGTTTCACATGTGATCGCGCGGGATGCGAGCGCTGCGCTCGCGTTCGAACACAATGGTCCCGTCATGGCTGGCCTGCATGTGCTCGGAGGTGATCCACTCCGTTTCGGTGCAGGACAGCCGGATGACGCTGCGGGTCCGGGTTTCCCAGCCCTCGCGGGCGACAAGGCTGTGCATGGTGATTTCGGCCGTCATCGACAGCGGATCTCCCGGCACGATCGACCAGACCTGTTCGGTGGTGTCGCGCGCGCTCAGGCCATTGCCGGGATGACGGTTCAGTCCTGTATCCTCGCTGACCCTGTAGCGGGTGACGCCGTTCAGCATGTCGCGCTCGACGACGCGCCCGGCCGAGCCTTGCGCAAGCGTCTCGTAGCGCGGCAGCGGGTCGGGATCGGCCGGCTCCGGCACATCGATGCGGCGGTGTTCGCCGAGCAGCGGCAGGCCGAGTTCGATGGATGAAAGTTCGACGTCCAGCGTGGCGTCATACGGTGGCGGCAGGATCATCGGCCAATAGGCGCTCGACAGCGACAGCCGGATGCGGTGTCCCGGTGCGAAGCGATAGCCGCAGGCGTCGAGCACCAGTTCCACCTCGACCGTCCTGCCGGGTTCCAGCGCTCTCGGTTCGGCGTTGCCCGCGCGATGCGCGAGGTTGAGCACGCCGAATGAGACGCGGGTGGCGGTGCCGTCGGCATGCACATCCACCAGCCGCGCGGCCAGATTGGCAAGCGGCGCGTCGCTGGAGAGCCTGAGCTTCAGCACGGGCTGGCCGAGGATCACGCATTCATCCATCGACATCCCGGTTTCGAACGTCAGCGAACCGGCGTCGTCGAGGCGCTGGTCGCCGGCCATTTCCGTGTCCGGCTTGAGCGTGAAGAATTCGCCGGCCGCCGTTCCGGTATCCAGCGGCGAGTTGAGCAGCGCGTTGCCGTCGGCGCGCCCTGCGGGGTCGCGTTCCAGCCGCCCAGCGGAACCGATTGCCAGCGTCATGGTTTCGGGTTCGCGCCATGCGTCCTTGGCGACCCAGTAGCCGGGATCTGCCTCGCGCCAGCGCGCCGGACGCGGACCGTCGAGGATATAGGCACGCACCTGCGGCGCGGCCTCGGCGCCGTTCTGCTCGTCGCACAGCCAGCGGCGCCACCAGGCGATCGCTTCGGCGTGGAAATCGGCGCGCGGCTTCGGATAGGCGAAATGCGGATATTTGTGCACCCACGGGCCGACCAAAGCCTTGGCCTTGCCGGGCATCCCGGCCACCGCCTTCAGCGGCGTGTTGCGGTAGCCGTCGGCCCAGCCGGAAATCACCAGCGCCGGGACCGGGAAGCCGTCGAAATCCTCGGCGATCGAGCCATGCTTCCAGAAGTCGTCGCGGCGCTGGTGCGACAGCCATTCCTCCATGAAGAAAGGCTCCTGTTCCAGCCGCTCCAGCCACATGGTGCGCCAGCGCTCGCCGACGATCTCCGGGTCCGGCGAGCGCGACTGGTAGGCGCTCATCGTCGCCGCCCAGGACAGCTGCGCCGACAGGTGTGTGCCGTTCTTGTAGTGGATGTCGTCATTGTAGCGATCGACCGTGGAGGCGATGGAGATCACCGCCTTCAGGGCCGGCGGCTTCAGCGCCGCCACCTGCAGGCAGTTGAAGCCGCCCCAGGAAATGCCCATCATGCCGACGCTGCCGTTCGACCAGGGCTGCGCCGTGATCCAGTCGATCACCTCGATGGCGTCGGAAAGCTCGCGCGGCGTGTATTCGCCATCGATGACGCCGTCGGATTCGCCGCTGCCGCGAATATCGACGCGCACGCCGGCGATGCCCGCAGCGGCAAACGCCGGATAATTGGATTCATCCCGTGGCGCGGTACCGTTGCGCTTGCGGTAGGGCAGGAACTCCAGGACGGCAGGCACCGGCGCAGCCTTGCCGGCGTCGTCCGGCATCCAGATGCGCGCGGCCAGCCGTGTGCCGTCCTTGAGCACGATCCACTCGTTCTCGATGACATGAAATTTCGTATTCGACATGCAACCAACCATGAAAGTACCGGCGGCACGCGGCGCGTACCGCCTCTGTTATTACGTGGAAAGATCAGTCCGGTCTCAGGCCTGGAGCCAGACCCGGCTGGCGATACGGCCGTTGGAGAGGTCGTTGCCGATGTCGTCGACGAAGCCCTTCAGCTTCTTCGACGAGGCGTTGAGATAGTCGTTGAACACCGGCAGGATCAGTCCGCCTTCGTCGTGCACCGTCACCGCCATCTGGCGGTAAAGGGCGCGGCGCTTGGTCTCGTCGAGCTCGCCACGCGCCTCTGCGACCAGTTTGTCGAAATCCGGACGCTTGAAACGCGTGTCGTTCCATTCCGCATTCGACACATAGGAGGTGGAATAGCGCGCATCCTGCGTCGGGCGTCCACCCCAGTAGGAGGCGCAGAACGGCTTCTTGTTCCAAACCTCCGTCCAGTAGCCGTCGCTCGGTTCGCGCTGCACGTCGAGCTTGATGCCGGCCTTGGCCGCGCTGATCTGGAAAAGCTGTGCTGCATCGACGGCGCCGGGGAAGGCGGCATCGGAGGTGCGCAGCAGGATCGGTCCGTCATGTCCGGACTTCTTGTAGTGGAACGCCGCCTTGTCGGGGTCGTATGGGCGCTGCTCGATGTCCGTCGGTGCCAGCGCATAGCTGGCATTGATCGGATAGTCGTTGCCGATGGTGCCGAAGCCGCCCACCACCTGCTTGAGGATCGCCTCGCGGTCGATCGCAAGCTTCAGCGCCATGCGCAGGTCGTTGTTGTCGAAGGGGGCGGTGTCGCAATGCATCAGGAAGGCATAGAAACCTTTGCTCGGCGTGCGCAGGATCTCGACCTCGGGCAGCCGCTTCAGCAGCGGCACGACCTTCGGCTGCACGACATTGATGAAATCGACCTGGCCTGAGCGCAACGCATTGATGCGCGCCGTCAGGTCGTTCATCACCGTGATCTCGACGGCGTCGACATAACCGCGGTCCTGGCGCCAGTCGTCCTTGTTGCGTTCGAAGGCGGTGCGCACGCCCGGCTCGAACTTGACCAGCTTGTAGGGGCCGGTGCCGATCGCCGCGCTGGGGTTGTCGTTGCCGCCATTCGGCTGGATCTGCAGATGATAGTCGGTCAGCACCAGCGGCAGGTCGGCATTGCCTTCCTTCAGCGTGATGACCAGGTCGCCGGCCTTGTCCTCGATTTTTTCGATGCCGGTCAAAAGGCCGAGCGCGCCCGACTGCGACTTGGCGCCGGCATGGCGCTGCAGTGTGGCGACCGCGTCGGCGACGGTCAGCGCCTTGCCGTCGTGGAAACGCACGTCCTTGCGGATCTTGAAGGTCCACACCTTGGCATCCGGCGACGGCGACCAGGATTCGGCCAGCGAGGGCACCGCGACACCGGTCTTGGGATCGGACTCGACCAAGGTGTCGCCCCAGCAATGTGCGATCACGAACAGCACGCTTGCCGATGCCAGCGCCGGGTCGAGCGCGTCGGCGGAAGCGCCGCCTTCCAGGCCCATCCGCAAGGTGCCGCCGCGCACCGGTTCCTCGGCCATCGCCGGCAGCGCAAAGGTTCCGGCCGCAGCCGACAGGCCAAGAAGCGTGCTGCCCTGTAGAAAAGTGCGGCGCGAGAGATTCAACGTGTTGCTGATCATTGTGTCCCCATTATTGGAGCTGCCGGGAATGGCGCTCGGGAGCGATAATGATCCGTGCCCACGCCTGCGCAATTTCGCGCGTTGACGCTGCTTTAAGCGAGTTTACACTGGGGTGATCCTCTCGATCAGTTCCCGGTTTTGCAAGACACCACCGATGCACGACGCCCCGGTCAATTTTCTCGCCAATCTCAAATTCGCATGCAGTACGCGGCGATCGATTTCCGACCTGTGTCGCGTCGTCGGCGTCAACAGGCAACAGTTCAACCGCTATCTCAACGCCGGAACCTTGCCTTCCGCGCACAACCGTCTGCGAATTGCCGCCGCCTTCGGTCTCGATCCGGCCGATTTCAACCTGCCTCCGCATGCCTTCCAGCGAAGGCTGACAGAAAAGAGCCGGCCGGCCATGGATGCCGGGCCGCTGGACGACGCCTTTCCCGGCGACCTGCGTGCCTTGCGGCCGCATCTCGGCTTCTACCAGACCTGGCACATATCGCTTTCCTGGCCGGGCCAGGTCGTCTGCTCCTGCGCCCACATGCGCGAGAAGGAGGGCCAGGTCGTCGTCACGACGCTGGAGCGCATCTTCGATCCCGAACGCGGCATTTCCCAGCGCTCGCGTTATGTCGGCCTCGCTGCCTACCAGCGCCAGCGCATCTTCCTGACCGAATTGACCCGTGGCGAAGCGCCGACCTTCGGGCAGACGATCCTGATGCCGTTCGAACTGCACCAGCGCCGTTATCTTCGCGGCCTGACGATGGGCATCTCCTGGCGCAACAACAACATGCCCTACGCAACCCGCACCATCTGGCGCCATCTCGGGCTCACCGCCAACAAACGCAGCCTGCTTTCCGCCTGTGGCGTCTACGCGCCCACCTCCGCCAGCCTGCCGTCGGCGGTTGCGTCTTTCCTTGCCGACGTCCAGCCTTTCACTGCCGCGACCACCTCATAGTGAGGCGGTGACGCCCTGGACCGTCGGCCACAGCTTCCAAGCGCCGGAGCGTCCTTTGCGTGTCCGAATGGACGCGCGGCGCTCTAGTGCATCGTTGTGCTGGCATGTTGCCGGCTAGCCGACTATTGCTGAGGACAGCCGGGAAGCGAGGCCCGGCGGAAACGGAACAATTTTCAGGCGCAGGTTTTTCATGATCAGCAAGATTTTCGTTGCCGCGGCGGCTTCCCTGCTGGCGGTCTCCACAGCCAACGCCCAGTCCTGCCAGAAGAATTTCAAGGTCGTGGGCGTGCCGTCGATAACGGCCGTCAGTTACAAGAGCTCCGGCGTTCTCCCGAAGACCGATGCCAAGAAGGCGCTGGACAATGCCCATCGCGCCATGCTGGCCGAGGGTTTCGAGAACATCAAGGTCGACAAGGCGATGGGCTCGCTGACCGCCAAGCAGGAAACCTCCGGCTCCGGCCGTGAGCAGACGCTGCGCGTGGTCGTGCGCAAGTCCGGCAAGGGCAGCCGGATCGACGTGGTGTTCATGGTACAGGCCGGCCAGATCGCTCCCGAAGACGTCACCCGCGACTCCATCTGCCGCCTCATCGCAGACGCAGCCGGCTAGCGCCGGCCGGATCGCTGTCTTCCCGACCCCCGGAGGCCGCTGGCGTCCGGGGTTTTTTGTTGCTGGATACCCTGATGGCCGCTCATGCAGCCTGAGGGCCATCGCCACTCGCTCTTCATGCCCCGGAATACAACGATCGTTCGAAAGAGACCCTGAGCTGCCTGCTGGTCAAGACCCGGTTCCGCCTGGCAGACGGAGGTTCTCAAAGTGGTTCCTCCTATTCGCATAACTGGTTCTTATCGGTGACAGGAAGTGCGGCTACGACTGGCGAACAACAACAAACGATCATCTTAAAAAAGGGAACGGGATGATGGGGGGAATAAGCAGGCGCACCTTGCTGAAAGGCGGCGTTGCCGCGGGTCTGGGCGGGGCGATGGTGTCGTTCGGGCCAGCCTTCGCCGATGACGGCGTGGAAGTGCGGATCCAGTTCGACTGGCTGCTCGGCAACGGCCAGCTCGGCGATATCGTCGCCCAGCAGAAGGGTTTCTTCAAGGAAGAGGGGCTGACTGTCGTGTTCGGGCCCGGCGGGCCGAACGCACAGACCGTACCGCCGGTGCTGGCGGGGCAAGCTGTGGCCGGCCAGTTCTCCTCCACCGCCCAGTTCCTGACCGCGTATGAGGCCGGCCGGCCGCTGCTCCTGTTCGCCAGCGGCCTGCGTCGCTCGCCCTATGCCTACATCTCGCTGCCCGGCAAGCCGATCCGCACGCCGCAGGATCTCGTCGGCAAGACGATTGCGATCAATCCGAATGGGCGCTACCTGCTCGACCTGATCATGGCCAAGAGCGGCCTCGATGCCTCGTCGGTCAAGGTCGTCACCATGGGTGCCGACATGACGCCGCTGCTGACCGGACAGGTCGATGCCGTCACCGGCTTCCTCACCAACACCAAGGCGCTTTCCGTGCTCGGCCCGGATATCGTCACCCTGGTGCCGTCCGAGATCATTCCGAACTACGCCAATTCCTATTTCACCAGCGCTGAAACCTTCGACAGCCAGAAGCAGAACCTCACCAGATTCATCCGGGCGGTTTCGCGCGGCTGGGGCTGGGCTTACGAGAACCGCCGCGCCGCCGTCGACCTCATGTGCGACGCCTATCCGGCACTCGACCGCGAGATCGAATACAAGACCGTGGACACGATCATGGCGCTTTCCTTCGACCAGGAGACCCGGGAACACGGCTGGGGCTGGCACGACGCCGCGAAGCTGGCGACGCAGATTTCGCTGTTCCAGCAGGCGGGCCGTTTCGCCGGGGCGGCACCGGTGGTCGAGAAATGTGTATCCTGGCAGGTGCTCGACGCCACCGCGGACGTCCGTCCGAAGCTGGGATAGCCGATGTCTGGAGAACTCGCCATCGAGGTCAGCGACCTCACAATGTCATTCGGTCAGCTTACCGCCTACCAAAGCCTTGATCTCAGGGTTTCGAAAGGCCGGTTCGTGGTGCTGATCGGCCCTTCCGGCTGCGGCAAGTCCACCCTGCTGCGCAACATCGCCGACCTTCTGCAGAGCACCGGCGGTACGATCCGGGTGTTCGGCGACCGTCCGCAGGAGGTGCGCCGCCAGCGCCGTATCTCCTTCGTGTTCCAGGAGGCCACCCTGCTGCCCTGGCGCACGGCGCTGGAAAATGTCGAGATGCCGCTGCAGGTCGGCGGCTGGGCGGCGCAGAAGCGGTCGCATCGCGACCCGCGCGAACTGCTGGAGCTCGTCGGCCTGAAAGGGCGCGAGGATGCCCAGCCCTGGCAGCTGTCGGGCGGGCAGCGCCAGCGCGTCGCAATCGCGCGGGCCCTGGTGACGAAGCCGGACATCCTTTTGATGGACGAACCGTTCGGTGCGCTCGACGAGATCACCCGCGACGGCCTGAACGACGAGCTTCTGCGCATCTGGCGCGAGACGGGCACCACGATCGTGTTCGTCACCCATGGGTTGTCGGAGGCAGCTTTCCTTGGCCAGACGGTCGTGGTGATGGGCGCGCATCCCGGACGTATCGTCGAGACGATCGAGCTCGACGAGCACAAGCCCGGCAATGGCATCGATCGCTCCTCGGCGACCTTCTTCGACATCACCTCGCGCCTGCGCGGCGTCATGGAGACGGCGCATGGCCCCCGGGGGCACGCATGAGACCCTCGCTGTCATGGGCCTGGCCGGTCATCGGCCTGCTTTCCCTGGTCGCGCTGTGGCAGGCGGTCATCATCGGCTTCCAGGTGCGCCCCTTCATCGCACCCGACCCGCTCACCGTGGTCCACGCGCTGTGGGAAAACCGGCAGCTGCTGTGGCACAACATCCAGCCGACGGCGGTGGAAGCCATTGCCGGCTTCTTCGTCGGCAATGGCATCGGCTTCCTGCTGGCGACGATCTTCGTGCACAGCCAGCGCCTGCGCGCCATCTATTTCCCGGTCGTCGTGCTGTTCAACACCATACCGATCATCGCGCTGTCACCGGTACTGATCCTCGTCTTCGGCCTGTCGATGTCGTCGAAGATCGCGATCGCCGCCATCATCTGCATGTTCCCGACGCTGGTGAATACCTTGCGTGGCCTGGAGGCGGTGTCGCATTCCGAGATGGAGCTGATGAAGATCATGTCGGCCAGCCCGGTCGAGGTGTTCTTCCGCCTGCGCCTGCCGCGCTCGCTGCCCTTCGTGTTCACGGCCCTGAAGATCGCCGCCACCAGCAGTGTCATCGGCGCCATCGTCAGCGAGTGGGTGGGCGCGGAATCCGGCATCGGCATGCTCATCATCCAGTCGACCTTCGATTACCGCACGCCGCTGCTCTATGCCTCGATCATGATGTCGTCGGCACTGGCGCTGGCGATGTTCGGGGCCGTGGTGCTGGCCGAGAAATATTTCGTCAAATGGCGGACCGCCTGATCGCGCGGCAAGGGAAACCAAGATGACCAGTCAATCCACCGAAACCGCGACAGCAAACACCGGCGACCGCCGTCGCATCAATGCGCTCGCCGCGCTGAACCTGCCCCGCTACGTGCTGCTGCCGGGCGATCCGGAGCGCGTCGACTTCATGGCAAGCCAATGGGAAACGTCCGAGGTCATTGCGCTGCCACGCGGCTATCGGGCGGCCGTCGGCACCTATAAGGGCGTGCGCATCGGCGCCGTCTCGACCATGATGGGGGCGCCGTCGCTCGACATCGTGCTTGCCGACCTGGTGAAGCTCGGCATCGATACCTTCATCCGCGTCGGCACTTGCGGCACGCTGAAGGAGGACATCGAGCCCGGTTCGCTGATCATCAACGACGCGTCGGTGCGCCTCGATGGCACCAGCCATTTCTATGTCCGCAACGAATTCCCGGCCGTCGCCTCGCATGAGGTCACTTTTGCGCTGGTCGATGCTGCCGCCACGAATGGCTTCAGCCATTGCGTCGGCACCGGCGCCACCACCGGATCCTTCATCGCCGGCCAGGGACGGCCGGGTTTCAACGGTTATGTCGCGCCGGAAGGCGAGCGCATCCTGGAAGAGATGAAACGGGCCGGCGTCCTCAATTTCGAGATGGAGACCGCGGCGCTGCTGACTCTGGCGCGGATCTACGGCCTCCGTGCCGGCGCGATCTGCTCGGTCATCGCCAACCGCATCACCGGCGTCTGGGACGAGAGCGGCGGTGTGGCGCGTGCCTGCCTGATCGGCGCCGAAGCCATCAGGCGGCTGGCGGAGTGGGATCAAAGGGCCGGGGAGGCCGGGCGAACGCTGATCACGGCAACGGACGTCTAGACCCCGCGCCGGCGGGGTACTGCCAAGAACATTTCTGAGATGGAGACGGTGATGGACGCGTCTATCGCTATGCCGACCCTTATTGCCAAGAGCGTCCTGCTCGAGCCCGACCGCGTGCGCATCCTCGACCGGCGGGTCTTCCCGTTCCAGACCCGCTTCGTCGACTGCGAGACCCTGGAAGAGGTCGCGCTGGCCATCGAGCAGATGGTGACCCAGAGCAGTGGCCCCTTTTTCGCGGCGAGCGCCGGCTTCGTGCTTGCCGCCAGGAAGGCGAGTTCGCTGCAGCCAGCGGCGCGCCGGCAGGCGCTCGCCGATGCCGCCGCCCGTCTGTTGCGGACACGGCCGACCAACAACAACATCCGTGATGTCATCGGCCAGCTGCAGGCCGAGGCGGAAGCCTGGCTGGATCGCGCCGACATGGCCGAGTGCATCGAAGTTGCCACCCGCCAGGCCTGGGAGAGGCAACAGGAATTCAGCCGCAAGCTCGGCGCCAGTGCCGCCAGCCTGATCGAGGACGGCGACACCATTCTCACCCACTGCTGGGCGGAGTCGGGGCTGATCCACGCGCTCGGCTGCGCCATGGAGGCCGGGAAGTCGGTGAAGGTGATCTGCACCGAGACCCGGCCCTATCTGCAAGGCGCGCGGCTGACGGCACACAGCGTGGCCGAGATGGGCATCGAGACGACGGTGATCACCGACGGCATGGCCGCCCATGCCATGGACCGCGGCCAGGTCAGCCGGCTGATGACCGCGGCCGACCGCGTCACCCTGTCCGGCCATGTCATCAACAAGGTGGGCACGCTGCAGCTGGCCATCGCCGCGCATCATTTCGGTATACCGTTCATTGCCATGGTGCGCTTTCCAGACGCCAGGGCGCCGAGCCCGGAGGATGTCAGGATGGAGGAGCGTGACGGCGACGAGTCGCTCTATTGCCTCGGCATGCGAACCGCTTCCTATCTGGCCAGGGGATGGTATCCGGCCTTCGACGTCACGCCGCCGCGTCTGGTCTCGGCCGTGGCGACCTCGATCGGTGTCTTCGCGCCGGCCATGATCCTGCAGACTTTCGCAAGGCAGCCGCAGTCATGAGCGGCGACAGGTCGACCTGCTTCATCGGCGCGACCGTCTGGCCCGGTGGTGACGCCGGGTTCATGGCGGGAGGCCTGCTGGTCAAGGGAACGCGGATTGTCTCCGTCCTCACCCCGGCCGAAGCTGACGCGGCCGCGCTCGGCGCTGACGAGGTCATCGATGCGGCCGGCATGATCCTGATGCCGCCTTTGGCCGATTGCCATGTCCATTCGTCCTCGACGCTGTTTCGGGGAACCGAGAATTCCCTGCCGCTCGAGCTCTGGTCGTTCCATGCCATCAACCACGGCCGCGGGGTCACCGACGAAGCCGCGCGTCTCGGCGTGCTGCTGACGGCGGTCGAACTGATCCGCAACGGCATCGGCAGCTATGTCGATCATTTCCCGCAGGCGGGCCGGGCCGGGATCGGCCTCGATGCCCACCTCGAATCCGGCCTCCGGGTCGCTTTCGCCCCGTTCTTCGCCGACCTGCGCGACGAGGAACTGCTGGGCATCCCGCTCGACACCGAGCTTGCGGCGCGCTTGCTGCCGCTGGCGCCACGCCGCGCCGAAGAGATCGAAGCGCTGTATCGGGGTCTCGCCGTCCGCCTGCGTCAGCAAGGACACGGCCGTGTCGAACTGATGTGCGGTCCCAACGCGCCGCAGCGCTGCTCGGACGATTTCTGGAAACTCTGGCAGCGGCTTCAGGACAGCCTCGGCCTCGGCAGCCACACGCATCTGCTGGAGACCTATCCCCAGAGACAGCTCGCCGACGCCCGCTGGCGTGGTGGTCTCGTCAAGGCACTGGATGCCGCCGGCCTGCTGCACGACCGGCTGTCGGTGGCCCACGGCGTCTGGCTGACGCGAGAAGAGAAGGAACTGCTGGCCAGGCGCGGGGTGACCCTTTCCTTCAACCCGGTCAGCAACGCCATGCTGGGCTCCGGGCGCAAGACCATCCGCGAGGACCTCGAACTCGGTCTCGAGGTTGCCCTCGGCACGGATTGTTCCAATGCCGGCGGCCGCCATGACCTGTTCGAAGTGATGCGGCACATGCTGGTTTCCGGACGGGACCCCGGCAGCGACTTCAGGCACTGGCCGAAACCCGGGCAGGTTCTCTACGCCGCCACCACGGCAGGCGCCGGGGTGTTCCGCAACCAGGCCGTCCGCGGCCGGCTTGAAGCAGGCGCCGTCGCCGATGTGCTGATGCTCGATCCGCGCGCGCCGGGACTGGCGGTTGCTCCGGTGAGCCCCGCATCCATCGTCGCGCATGCCGATGCGCGCAGCGTGCATTCCCTGATGGTGGACGGCAACTGGTTGTTGCGCAATGGCACCGTCACCGTGCTCGACGAGGTTGCGCTGATCGAGAGGGCCTCGGTCGTGGCCGCCGAGCTGCGGGCACTTGCGGCGGAAACCGGGCCTGCGATCGACGGGCTGCAGGCCGGCTATGCCGCCTGGCAGGGCTCGGCCTTCCAGGGCGTGACCTGTTCCTGCTGTGCTCCGCGGCTCTCGCCGCGATCAATGACCCTGGCCTGACGGCCCACCAATCGAACGCCCGGAAGGATCACCATGTCCGTCGAAGCTGACAAACGCGCTGAACTGTCCCACCTCTACCGCGAGCTGGACCGCGCCGGGCTGATCTTCCTGGCCGCAGGCAATATCAGCGTGCGCCACGAAGACGGCATGCTGATCTCGCCGGCGGGCGCTTCGGCGGAAACGATCAAGCCGGAAAGCTTCGCCCGCACCGATATGGATGGACGATGCGCAGAGGGGTTGAGGCCATCGAGCGAATGGTCGATGCATGCCGCGATCTACCGCGCCTTTGGGCGCGCCGAGGCTGTTGTCCACACCCATTCCGACCATTGCGTCGCCATGGCCTGCACCAATCAGCCGCTGCCGCCGTTCCACTACATGCTCGCGGCTTTCGGCGGCGGCGACGTGCGCTGCACCAGCTATGAGACCTACGGGTCAGTGGAACTGGGCGAATCCGCCGTTGTTGCGCTCGACGGGCGCACGGCGTGCCTGCTCGGCAACCACGGCATGATCGCCTATGGCACCTCGCTGCGAAAGGCGTTCAATGCCGCATACCGCCTCGAGATCCTCTGCCGCCAGTACATCCAGGCGCGGCAAGCGGGGCCCGTCACCCTCCTGGATGAGGATCAGATCGCGATCGCGGTTGAGCGTTACCGGAACTACGGCTGAGCCCGGAGCAACCCGCTTCCCGGAATTGCGGCGGAGCGTTATCGGAACTACGGGTAAGCAATTCCAGAAAGCAATCAGCCTCAGGCAGCCGCCCGGATTGCCGCATCGATGCGCCTGACGCCTTTGCCGATCTGGCTCTCATGGATCTGCGAGACGGCTATGCGCAGGTAGTTGCGCGGGGCGTCGTCAGTGAAGAAACGACTGCCCGGATCGACGAGAACGCCTTCGCTTTCCAGCACGGCGCTCAGCGCCGCCGTGTCCACGGAGGCGGGTACTTCGACCCAGAAGGTGGACGCGCCTTCGCTGCCGACGATGCGGGCCGGCGTCTTCAGTTCGCCGAGTGCGGCGCTCAGCACCTCGCGCCGCCGCTGCAGGATGCCCGAGACCTTGCGCAGATAGGAGTGGTAGTAGCCACGGTCGATGAACATCGCCAGCGTACGCTGGATGTTGCCGGGCGGATGACGGTGGATCAGGCGACGGATGGCACGCAAGGCCTCGATGACCGGCGGCGAGGCGACGACGAAACCGGTGCGCAATCCAGGCGCCACCGCCTTCGACAGGCTGCCGATATGGATCACCCGGCCTTCGCGATCCAGGCTCTTCAGCGACGGGGTCATGCGCCCGTGGCTCAGCACTTCGGTGTCATAGGTGTCCTCGACCACGATGGTGTCGCGGCGGCGTGCAATGTCGAGCAGTGCCTGCCGGCGCTCCACTGGCATCACCGCCGTCGTCGGGCACTGGTGGCCCGGGGTGATGAAGATCACGTCGCATTGCCGCAGTTCCACCGAAAGGACCGCGCCATTCTGGTCGACCGGCAGGTGCACCCGCTTTGCCGCGGTCGAGCGGATGAGCTGTTCCATGTCAGGCAGGCCGGGCCGCTCCAGCCCGACGGTCGTGCCAGCCTGGCCGAGCAGCCGCGCCACCAGATAGCGCCCCTCCTGTCCGCCGAGCGTGATCAGGATCTCGTTGGCCTCCGCCCAGATGCCATGGTTGGGCAGCACATGGCGGCGCAGGCTTTCGATGAGGCCGGCGTCGTCCATGTCGACCATGTCGCGGCCCCAGTCGGCGATCTGGGTCAGGCCGAGCGCGCTGCGCTCGCACTGTCGCCAGTGGCTGGTCGGGAAGGTGCTCGGGTCGAACTGGCCATAGCGGAAATTGTATGAGGGAGGGGCCAGCGGCTGCGAGCGGGGCGCAGGCCGCTCGAGGCCGAGGCGCCGATGCCAGTCGTAGTCCGTTTCCCTGGGCTCATTCCGGCGTTCGGTCGCTCCTGCCTCGAAGCCGAACTGCGCGACGAAGACACCGGAGCGGTCCTTTACGACGAGGTAGCCCTGTTCGACGAGGGAGTTGATGGCGGCGATCGCCGTGTTGCGGCCGATGCCGAGCGTCGCAGCCATGGCACGCGTCGATGGAACCCGCACGCCCGCCGGGATCTGTCGGCTGACGATCGCGTCGACGAAGCTCTCGATCACCTGCACGGTGATGGCGCCCCGCGCTGGATCGGGCCTGGCCAGGAGATGCTCCCAGACCATGTTCGCGTCGCTCTGGCCTCTCGCCCTGGTCTTCATGCCACCTGCCCAGCTATCCCGCTGGTTCCCAGGCGGTGATAAACTGGACCTTACCATCGTTCTTTCGCTGCGTAATGGTCTATGGCGGGCAGCAGCAGCTCAAATCAACGGAACGATCGTGATCTTCGATTTTTGCATCATCGGTGCCGGCATCGTTGGCCTTTCGACGGCGATGCAATTGCAGCAACGGTTCCAGCATGCCTCGATTGTCCTGCTGGAAAAGGAGAGTGCGCCCGCCCTTCACCAGACCGGCCGCAACAGCGGCGTGATCCACGCCGGGGTCTATTACGCGCCGGGGTCGCTCAAGGCGAGGTTCTGCCGCGAGGGCAGCGCGCGGACCATGGCCTTCTGTCGCGAGAACTCCATTCCCTACGAGCAGTGCGGGAAGCTTATCGTTGCCACGTCCAGCCCGGAACTCGCCCGGCTCGGCGATCTGGAAACACGAGCGCGCGCCAATGGCCTTGAGCCCATCCGGCTGGACGGCGAGCAACTGGCCGAGCGGGAACCCGATATTACCGGACTGGGCGCACTGCTGTTCCGCGAGACCGGCATCGTCGACTACGGAGCGGTCTGTCGCGGCATGGCCAGCCGGTTCATCACTGCCGGCGGAGAGATCCGCTTCGGCGCCGTCTGCACGGGCTTCAAGGAACATCCCGGTGAGGTCGAGATACACACCGATGGCGGCACCTTGCATGCGCGCTCCGTGATCACCTGCGCGGGCGTCCAGTCCGACCGCATGGCTCGACTGGCCGGACTCGACATCGATTTCCGGATCGTGCCGTTCCGTGGCGACTACTTCCGGCTGCGCTCCGAACGCAATGCCATCATCCGCCACCTGATCTATCCCGTTCCCGATCCGGCGCTGCCTTTTCTCGGCGTGCACCTGACCCGGATGATTGGAGGTTATGTCACCGTAGGGCCGAATGCCGCCCTGTCGTTCGCCCGCGAAGGCTATGGCCGCCTGAGCCTGAATGTCGTGGATTCGATCGACCTGGCGACGTTTCCCGGCTTCTGGCGCACGATATGGAACAATCGGGCATCCGCCGTCGATGAACTCCACAGCGCTTTTTCCCGCCGCCGCTATCTGGCGCTCTGCCAGAAATATTGTCCCTCGCTCACGCTTGAAGATCTCGAACCGCATCCGAGCGGCATCCGTGCCCAGGCTGTGAAAGCCGACGGCACACTGATCCATGACTTCCTCATCGTGCAGACGCCAAGGACCACCCATGTCTGCAACGCGCCTTCCCCGGCCGCAACCGCCGCTTTGCCGATCGGCGCGCACATCGTCGACACCGTCGCGGAAAAGCTGGAGGGGTCGCGGTGATGTCGTCGGCGGTACCGGATGGCCATCAGGTGGCGTGCGTCCGCTGAGGGGCAAACGTTCCCGGGCCATCGACGTTCACCACGGTCTCGCCTGCGCCGACGCGAACGAAGACATAGTGAACGTCGTTGCCGCCCTCGATGATCTGGCAGCGATGGATCGCCCGGCGGGGGAAATAGGCGTAATCGCCCTTGCCGATCTCGAAAGATTGCTCGCCATTCGCGCCGAAATCCACCCGGATGCGACCTGACAGCATGTACATCCCGCTGTCGAATTCTTCGTGGTGATGCCACTGGCTGGGTGCATCGAGTGCTGTGACATGGCATTGGCCGACCCAGAGATTGCCGGCCTCGAGCGCTTTTTTCCTGTTCTGGCCTGGCGTGATCGGACCATCGACCAGCTGGTGCGCTTTGACATATCCGATCGTCTGGAAAAGCCCCGTGCTCATGGTCGTTTCCCTCCTGGGAAAATCTTGAAAGAACCTGCGCTTAGCTTAGGCTAGCCGGATGGAGACGACCGGCCAATTTCTGTCGCCAACAAGACAAGCTGCGATCCTGCCGTTCGAGACCGCCCCGCGGCCTGTCGTGGGCTTTGCCTGCGATTATCCGTCAGGCCTGTCGTCGGGGTTCCACGAGCATCCGAGGGCTCAGCTGCTCTATGCCATCTCCGGCGTGATGCGCGTGGAAACCCAGCTTGCGCATTATGTGGTGCCGCCAACGACGGCGTTGTTCCTGCCTGCGGGTGCGCAACACGCGGTGAGCCTGGACGGGCCCGTGGCAATGCGGGAATTGTTCCTGCGGGAAGATGCCGCCATGCGGGTCGGCGTGGAGCCGAAGGTCATTGCCGTCTCCGGCCTGCTGCGCGAAGTCATCGTTGCAGCCTGCGCCGAACCCGTGGAATGGCAGCTGCATGGCAGAGGTCATCACCTGGCGGAACTCGCCCTTGACGAAATCGCACGATCGACGCCGCTGCCACTCGGCCTGCCCCTGCCTCGGGACCCCCGTCTGCACCGGGTGGTTATGCTGCTCCGCCAGCGGCCCGGCGACCAGAGGAGCCTGGAGGCGTGGGCGGAGGTGGCAAATGCCTCGAGCCGGACGCTGGCCCGCCTGTTCCGGGCCGAGACGGGGTTGAGCTTCCGGCAATGGCGACAGCAGGCGCGTCTGACCGAGGCCTTGAGTGCATTGACGATGGGGGTGCAGCCGGCGAAGGCGGCCTCCATCGCCGGCTTTGAAAGCATCCCGGCCTTCGGCGCGGCGTTTCGCGCGTTCTTTGGCATCACCCCTGGCCAGGCACGGTTTCTTCACCCTGGTGTCCGCAGGCCGTAAGCCGCCAGTCCACGAAGCCATTCGGCTGCCAAAGGCAAGGCCGTCAGCAAAACCATCGGCGATACGCGCCAAGCTCCTGACAGAATGATGTCAGTGTGCCCCGGCTATTGTGTGCAGGTCCGATTCATCCGGTTTTGGATGCGAATGCCGTTTTGGCGTCGGATTGAACAACTGCATCGTTAGGGCCAGCGGCCGCGCTGGGGTGATCGAGATGTCTGATTTGACCGTGCCGGAGCAGCAGAAACGCGTAGCGATCCTGTGTCCGGAATTGCATGACGGCAAAAAGCCGGGGCATTTCCTCGGCTCGGAGAAATACGCCAATGCGCTGGGCAGGGCGCGTCCATCGCAGACAGTCCCGCATCTCTATGAGCGCACCGTCGAGCTCTATCTCGATATTCTGGATATGCAGGCTCATGCCGAGACCACCAGCGCTGGCCAGCTGCGTTCATTCCTGCAGGAGGCGGAGCAGGTCGTCGCGGGCCTGATCCGGAAGGAAGCCGGCTCCATCTAGCGATTGTTTGCGCGCTGCGTTCTGGTTGTCGCAATCGCCCGGGTGCCGGCATCTGGTTCGGCAAGTGAACAGGTAGCCGCGTCAGGGCCTCGATTTCGTGCAGATTGGGTCGCCGTGATCCATGCGCACGCAGTCCCATCCCGTTCCGAAGCCGTGGTTGACCTTTGCCTGGACCGATTGCAGGTCTGTCGCGAAATAGATCATGACGCCGACCACGCCGGTGCCAAGGGCAAAAGCGATGAGCATCGCCCTTGCGTCACCCTTCCGCAGCGGAGGCAGGTTGCGCCACATGGCGGCAGTTTATCCGCGATGGTGAAAGCGTCAATGAACCGGAGCGCCATTGGGGAACCTGGCGGCAAATCCGGTCGAGCGAGACTATCCTCTACCCCATATGGAAGATGTGCTGGCTAATTGTCTTCGCTAGCGTCGCCGATGGCGCTGGGAGCCTAACCGGCGTTAGGCCGGCGCAGCCGCAATTGCATCCCTTGCGCCGGCCGCCATTTTCCCGATTTTCGGCCGTCGACCGTTGCACAGGGCACCCAACCTGTGATGACTCGCGCTGCCTCTGGTTCTCCCGGGCGGCGCTTTTTTGATCTCAATTTTCGGAACGACCGGCACGCTCGGAGTATAGACGCCGCCCCATCGGAGCCGTGAGCGAAGCGAATTGGCGTGAGGAGGGTCGCCCGCCGAAGCAGAACTGGCATCGAACCCTATGGTTCGCAAGGACGACCGTCCGTCGACCGTCAGGCCGCCCCATCGGAGCCGTGAGCGAAGCGAATTGGCGTGAGGAGGGTCGTCCGCCGAAGCAGAACTGGCATCGAACCCAGTCGGTTCGCAAGGACGACCGTCCGTCGGCCGTCAGGCCGCCCCATCAGAGCCGTGAGCGAAGCGAATTGGGTGAGGAAGGTCGCCCGCCGAAGCAGAACTGGCATCGAACCCTGTGGTTCGCAAGGACGACCGTCCGTCGGCCGTCAGGCCGCCCCATCGGAGCCGTGAGCGAAGCGAATTGGCGTGAGATAAAAGAATGGTGCCCAAGGGCGGAATCGAACCACCGACACTGCGATTTTCAGTCGCATGCTCTACCAACTGAGCTACTTGGGCATCCTGACGAGAGCCTTGATCTGTAATTCACGATTGGAATTCAAAATCCGGACCTTGCCTGCTCGCCGGGCCAAAGCCCGAAAGCGAGCGGGGTTATAGCATGAGATTCCCGCCTGTCCAGCACCGCCGTGTCGATTTCGCCGGGAAAACAATCGTTAGCCGAAAACGCCTTAAAAATCGGCGCCTTGCCGGTCTTTGCACCAGTGTTGCGGGCAGGTGTGATCAGTCCTGCGCGTCGTCCGGCGCCTTGCCTGGCGCGTTGCCCGGCAGCGCGTCTTCCGCCTCGCCGTCGTCGCCAGGGATGACATAGACGCCCTTCAGCCAGCGGTTGAGGTCGATGTCCTTGCAGCGTGTCGAGCAGAACGGATAGGTGTCGCGCGCCGAGGGCCGTCCGCATTCGGGGCAGGGCCGTTTTGGACGCAGCGGCGTCACGGTGCTGTCATTGCTTGCCATGGTTTCTCTCGCTGTGGCGCGGTTCCTGCCCGACCCATATCCGAGGACATCTGCGCCTTCGCAGACCTCCCGTCGGAATAATGATCTAGAGCATTTTGTAGCCAAGTGGGATCACTTGGCGTTACAAAAATGCGGTAAAACAAAAGCTTAGAGCGTTTCTGCGTTTCCGTGAAAGACGGAAACGCTCTAGGACAGTCCGCGTTCCGGCCAGCCGCGATGGATGTCGAAACCTTCGCCGGCCAGAAGCGCGGTGGTCTCGTAGAGCGGCAGGCCGACGATGTTGGAATAGGAGCCGGACATCTTGACGACGAAGGCGCCGGCCAACCCCTGCACGCCATAGCCACCGGCCTTGCCGCGCCATTCGCCGGAAGCGACATAGCGGTCGATTTCGGTGCGGGGCAGGCGCTTGAAGCGCACGCGCGTTTCCACCAGCCGCTGCCGCTGCTTGCCGTCCGGCGTGATCAGGCACACACCGGTATAGACACGGTGCGACCGGCCCGACAGCAATTGCAGGCAGAAGGCAGCGTCGTCGCTGGTCTCCGCTTTCGGCAGGATGCGCCGGCCGACCGCGACCACCGTGTCTGCCGCCAGCACATAGCCGCGTTCGCCCTCGGCGTCGCCTTGCATGGAGGCAAAGGCCTTCTCGGCCTTCTCGCGGCACAGGCGCTTGGCGAGCGAGCGAGGATGCTCGGCACGCTGCGGCGTCTCGTCGATATCGGCGGGCAGGATGCGGTCGGGCTCGATGCCAGCCTGCTGCAGGAGCTCGATCCGGCGGGGCGATCCCGAGGCAAGCACGAGCTTGTGCATGGTGCTCATCGCATCTGGCCCGCTACGACAATTTACTTGAAGCGATAGGTGATGCGGCCCTTGGTCAGGTCGTAAGGCGTCATCTCGACCAGAACCTTGTCACCCGTCAGAACGCGGATGCGGTTCTTGCGCATGCGCCCAGCCGTATGGGCAATGATTTCGTGTTCGTTTTCGAGCTTCACGCGGAACATCGCATTGGGCAACAATTCCGTCACCACACCCGGAAACTCGAGGACTTCTTCCTTCGGCATTCGATACCTTTGGTTTGTATGGATTTCCGGCAGGCCGGCCGGAATTTGGCGCGGAACCTATATGATTATCGCCGCTTTGTGAACAAGCTTAATCGGCTCGAACTTTGTGGTCCGATTCCGACATTTTCACCCTCCGATACAACACCTGCGGGCAAATGTCAGAATGAAACAGCCAACGACACTTTTGTTCAGCGTTTTTCTTTCTCACCCGCGCCAGTGCAGCACGCAGACCAGCGTGAACAGCCGTCGTGCCGTGTCGAAGTCGATTTCGATCTTGCCGGCCAGCCGGTCCATCAGCGTCTGCGAGCCCTCATTGTGCAGGCCGCGCCGGCCCATATCGATCGCTTCGATATGGCTCGGGGTCGAGGAGCGGATGGCGTCGTAGTAGCTTTCGCAGATCAGGTAATAGTCCTTCACGATGCGCCGGAACGGCGTCAGCGACAGGATGTGGGTGACGACGTCGGCGCCGTCCTCGCGGCTGATGGCGAAGACCAGCCGCGATTCGGCAAGCGACAGCTTCAGCTTGTAGGGACCGCTGCCGTCGTCATTGACCGGGCTGAACGAGTTTTCCTCGATCAGGTCGAAGATGGCCACCGCCCGCTCATGTTCCACGTCGGGCGTCGAGCGGCCGATCGTTTCGTCGAGTTCGACGTCGATCAGCCTTGCGTTGTTTGGCCCGGCTCCCGACATATCCGCCTACATGTTCAGCCGGATCGAGACGGAGCGGCCATGCGCGTCGAGCCCTTCGGCCCTGGCGAGCGCGATCGCCGCCGGCGCCAGCTGTCGCAGCTGTTCGGGTCCGAGCTTCAGCACCGACATGCGCTTGACGAAGTCGAGCACCGAAAGCCCGGACGAGAAGCGCGCCGAACGCGCCGTCGGCAGCACGTGGTTGGAACCGGCGACATAGTCGCCGATCGCTTCCGGCGTGTGGCGGCCGAGGAAGACCGAACCGGCATTGCGAAGGCCGGTCAGGAACGCTTCCGGCTCGTCGAGCGCCAGCTCGACATGTTCGGCCGCGATGCGGTTGGCCAGCGGCAGCGCGTCTTCAAGCTCGTCCACCAGGATGACGGCGCCGAAGTCGCGCCAGCTTTCGGCGGCGATCGCGCCGCGCGGCAAGGCAGCGAGCTGGCGCTGCACGGCGGCTTCCACGGCCGTCGCGAAGGCGGCATCGTCGGTGATCAGGATCGACTGCGCCGAGGCATCGTGCTCGGCCTGTGCCAGGAGGTCCGCGGCGATCCAGTCGGGATCGTTGCTGCCATCGGCGACCACCAGCACTTCCGACGGGCCGGCGATCATGTCGATGCCGACCGTGCCGAACACCTGGCGCTTGGCCGCGGCCACATAGGCATTGCCGGGGCCGACGATCTTGGCCACCGGGCGGATCGTCTCGGTGCCATAGGCAAGGGCAGCCACCGCCTGCGCGCCGCCGATGCGGTAGATTTCCGAAACGCCGGCGAGATCGGCCGCCACCAGCACCAGCGGGCTGATGACGCCGCCAGTCGCAGGGACCACCATGACGATGCGCCCGACGCCGGCCACCTTGGCCGGCACTGCGTTCATCAGCACCGAACTCGGATAGCTTGCCGTGCCGCCCGGCACGTAGAGCCCGACTGCCTCGACCGCCGTCCAGCGCGAGCCCAGTTCGACACCGAGCGGATCGGTGTAGCGATCGTCCTTCGGCATTTGCCGCTGGTGATGCGAGCGGATGCGGTCGCGGGCGAATTTCAGCGCTTCCACCGTCTCCCGGTCGGCTACCGTATAGGCCGCCTCGATGTCGGCGCGGGAAACGGCAATGCCGAGCGTGCCGAGATCGGCCTTGTCGAAGCGTTGCGTGTAGTCGATCAGCGCCTCGTCGCCTTCCGCGCGGACGCGGGCGATGATGTCGCGCACCACCGCTTCCACGTCGGCCGAAACCTCACGCTTGGTCGCCAGGAAAGCGGTGAAGCGGGCTTCGAAATCCGCATCGGCTGCATTCAATGTGACAGCCATCGCTTAGCCCCTGTGAACCGGGCGCGAGGAGGCCTGCCAGGCGCCGCCGAGATCGGCGAGGCGCGCCTCGACATATTCGACTTCCAGCATGATGGTGCCGTTGCCGGCAAAGATCAGCTCGATGATGCCGGCGGGCGGCGCGATCGGGATGAAGCTGATGGCCAGCAGCGACAGCACCTCTTCCGATTTCTCGCGGGCGATGCCGCTGGTCTTCACCGCCAGCACGCGCTCGAAATGCAGCACGCTTTGCCGACGCTCATTGTGCTTGCGGAAGAAACCGGAGCGCACTTCCCAGGCAAAGCGGTTCATCGGCATGACGAAGCGCTTCCAGGTCGGCAGATATTCTATGTCGCCCACCTTCATGACGGCATCCTGGACATGGGCCGAAATGATGCCCAGGTCCTGCTCGTCCAGCGCCAATAACTTCAAAGCGTCCATGCGGATACCGCACCTGCGAAGGTTTTTGTCCAACCTTCTGTTAGGCGGTCTTCTCAGCGGGCGCAACCGGGGAAGGCAGTCGGCAGTCGGCAGTCGGCAGTCGGGAATAAAGATTGGGGATTGGCGTGCGAACGACGAACGACAGTTCCGTGACCGCCTTGATCGCCGTTCCACACATGCGATCGGCTTCACTGCCGACTGCCGACTGCCGACTGCCGACTGCCGACTGCCGACTGCCGACTGCCGACTGCCGACTGCCGACTTAGCCGCTGATCCGCTCGATCACCGCGCCGCAGCCGGAAAGCTTGTCTTCCAGCCGCTCGAAGCCGCGGTCGAGATGGTAGATGCGGTTGACGGTGGTCTCGCCTTCGGCGGCAAGGCCGGCGATGACCAGCGAGACCGAGGCGCGCAGGTCGGTCGCCATCACGGGTGCGCCCTTGAGCTTGGAGACACCCTCGACGATCGCCGTCTGGCCCGAAAGCGTGATGTGGGCGCCGAGGCGGGCCAGCTCCTGCACATGCATGAAGCGGTTCTCGAAGATCGTCTCGGTGATGCGCGACTTGCCCTTGGCCTTGGTCATCAGGCCCATGAACTGCGCCTGCAGGTCGGTCGGGAAGCCGGGGAAAGGCTCGGTGGTGACGTCGACCGGCGCGATGCCGGCGCCATTGCGCTTCACGCGGATGCCTTCATTGGTCGGCGTGATCTCGGCGCCGGTCTGGGCGATGACGTCGAGCGCCGTCTGCAGCAGGTCAGGCTGGGCGTCCTTCAGGAGCACGTCGCCGCCGGCCATGGCCACCGCCATGGCATAGGTGCCGGTCTCGATGCGGTCGGGGATCACGCGCACGCTGGCGCCGTGAAGCTGGTCGACGCCGTCGATGGTGATGGTCGCGGTGCCGGCGCCGTGGATCCTGGCACCCATGGCGTTCAGGCATTCGGCCAGGTTGACGACCTCCGGCTCGCGGGCAGCGTTTTCCAGCACGGTTTCGCCGCGGGCAAGTGCTGCTGCCATCATCAGCACATGGGTGGCGCCGACGGAAACCTTCGGGAAGACGTAGCGGTTGCCCTTCAGCCGGTTCTTGGCCTTGGCCACGACATAGCCGTTGTCGACGTCGATGTCGGCGCCGAGCGCCTGCAGCCCGTCGATGAAGAGGTCGACCGGACGGGTACCGATGGCGCAGCCGCCGGGCAGCGACACGCGCGCTTCGCCCATGCGGGCGAGCAGCGGGCCGATCACCCAGAATGAGGCACGCATCTTGGAGACCAGCTCATAAGGAGCGGTCGTGTCGACGATGTCGCGCGCGGTGAAGTTGATGGTGCGCGAATAGCCGCCGCCATTGCCGTTCTGGTGATCGCGCTTGCCATTGACCGAATAGTCGACGCCGTGGTTGCCGAGGATGCGGATGAGCTGCTCGACATCGGCCAGATGCGGCACGTTTTCCAGCGTCAGCGTGTCGCCGGTCATCATCGCGGCGATCATCAGGGGCAGGGCGGCGTTCTTGGCGCCAGAGATTGGGATGGTGCCGGCGAGCTCGCGGCCGCCGACGATCCTGATGCGATCCATGAAAGAGTGTCCCTCAGCCGGAAGCCGGCTTAAATCGGTTGTGTTTGGGCCGCCCTCTAAACCATTGGTCGGTCCGGTTCAAGAAATAGGATTTCGAGAAGTCGGCGCAAGAATGGCCGCGTATTGATTCTCTTACCCTTCTTTTTTCTGTTCCTTCGCTGCGGCAAGCCCGTCGGGCCTGGTATCGGCCTCGCCGGTGCGGCGCGACCTGAGCTGTGCCTTGCGCTTCTGCAGGTTCGCACGCAGAGCCTCGGCCAGCCTGGCCTTGCGGTGGTCGGCCCTGGTTTCCGGCTTGGGCGATTTCGGTTCGGTCTTGTCGGTCATGGTCTCGCTTAGTCCTTAACAATGCATAACCGACATTGTGGCGCGGCCATGTCTGGGAGGCAGTTGGAAAATGCTATTATAGCAACTTGCGCTTGGCGATTCATTGTGGCAGAAGGCGCCGCATTCACGATGCTGCCGTAGCTCAGTGGTAGAGCACTCCCTTGGTAAGGGAGAGGTCGAGAGTTCAATCCTCTCTGGCAGCACCATTCTCCCCAATAGAACCAACAGATCGTCTTGTCACCGCGCAACAAGGCTGCACGGTCGTGTCTGGCCCTGCGGAAAGCCTTCGGATTGCGCGGTTCGTCACAGAGGATTGAGACAGGTCGCGACGCCGATCATTCAATGGCGCTCTCGCGATTCGTCTCTGCCAGTCCAGAGTCAGCAACTGTTCGCATGGGAACAAAATAGGAACAAAATCCTTGACGGCCTCTCTGTCGCGATGGCAGTCTGCCGCCATCAAACCGACGGAGAACGACGATGACCGAACCTGCGAGGGTCGCGGAGAGCGAAGCTTTTTCACTGCGTCTGAACTGGCGGCAGGCCGATCGCGAGGCCGACTATGTCGCCGACGCGGACGGTTATGACGGCAGCGTCGGCCGCATCTATCTGCGTGATGCCGGCCCGCAGCAGGGCCTGTGGTTCTGGGCGATGAACGCGCATGGCACCGAGATCAGCCGCAACATCGGCAGCCTCAACGGTGTCGAGAAGTCGGCGCGGGCGGCAGCCCGCATGGTCGAGGGTGCCTGGTTTGCAGCCATCGCCGGATCGTCGCTTGACCGCCCGCCGCCGAAGCGGAATGCCTATGCGATGGCGAGAGCAGGGGAGTAGGATCCCAGGCAAGCCAAGCGCGAGGCTGCCAGTTTCACGGACCTTTTCGGCGCATGGGCGTTGCCGGAAGAATGGAACCAGTTCGCGCCACGGCCCTTTCGCTTCCAAGGGAGACCGACGATGGAAACGAGCGTCAGGAAGTTTTTCGAACGCTATGCAGGCTTCTTCAACCGGGCGCTGGCCGGTAACATCGACGAGCATGAGCTGACAGCGCTCTACGCCCCGGAATTCATCGCGGCATCGCCGCGTGGGGTGATGACCGGCCGCAATGATGAGCAGCTCAAGCGCACGCTGGCGCACGGCTACGCGCACTACCGGGAGATCGGCACGAAGGCGATGCGGATAACCGATATCCGCGTCACTCCCATCGACGAGCATCATTGCGTCGCCCATGTCGCCTGGACGGCAACCTATGCCCGCAAGGACCAGCCGGACCTGTCGATCGACTTCGAGGTGCATTACCTGATGCAGATGCTGGGCGGCGAGCCGAAGGTGTTCGGCTGGGTCGCCGGCGACGAGCAGGAGCTGCTGCGCAAACACGGCATCGGGTGACGCAGCCTCCTGCCGGCCAGATTGGATGAACGAAATCCGCGCGTCGTGCGTTCTGCCTCGATGGAACAGCAGGCGATGATCGGGTTCGAGAGCCGCAGGGTCGAGACGGCGCAGGGCGGCGTGTTCGTGCACAAGGCCGGGTTGGGACCGCCGCTGCTGCTTCTGCATGGATTTCCGCAGACAAGCCTGATGTGGCGCGACATCGGCCCGATGCTGGCGTCGCATTTCACCGCGTTGCCGTCGACCTGCCGGGCTATGGCGCCAGCGATTGTCCGCCTGCCGATGAGCAGGGACATGGGGCCATGTCGAAACGCGCCATGGCGACGACATTGATCGAGACGATGGCAGCGCTGGGGCACGACCGCTTCGCGGTTGCCGGGCACGACCGCGGCGGCCGGGTCGCCTATCGCATGGCACTCGACCATGCCGAGGTCGTGACCAGGCTGGCAGTGCTCGACATCATTCCCACCTTCGAGGTGTGGGACCGTGCGGATGCGCGCCTCGCCCTGGCGTTCTGGCCGTTTTCATTGCTGGCACAGCCGGCGCCGCTGCCGGAACGGCTGATCGCCGCTGCTCCCGAGGCGATCGTCGACAACGCGCTGGACGAGTGGGGATCGGCGCCCGAAACCTTTCCGCGTGCCGTGCGGGAGGCCTATGCCGCGGCACTGCGAGATCCGGCGCAGATACATGCGATCTGCGAGGAATACCGCGCGGCCGCCACCGTCGACCGCGAGCACGACCGCGCCGATCTCCAGGCCGGGCGCCAGGTCGATTGCCCGCTGCTGGCGCTGTGGAGCGCGCATGGCGGCCTCGCCAGCTGGTACGAGGAAGCTGGCGGGCCGCTCGGCATCTGGCGTCGTTGGGCACGGGACGTGCGTGGCCATTCCGTCGATGGCGGCCATTTCTTTCCCGAGGAAAAGCCGGAAGCAACTGCCGGCCTGCTGCGGGAGTTCTTCGGGTACGGCTGATCGCACGGCTCCCTCGCATCAGAAACGCGTCGAGAAACTCGCCTTGAACGCGTTCTCGATGCCGCCCGATCCGAACTGGCCATCATAACGGAGTCCCAGCTGGCTCGTGGCGCCCAGCCTGACGTCGAAGCCGGCCTGCAGCGCCAGCGTATCGCGGGTCACCGGCACACCATAGACCGTGAAGGCAGTGCCGCCGGCGAAAGAGAGGCTCGCGGCCGGCGCGTTGGCGAAGGCATGGCGCCAGCCGAGCGAGGCATTGAAGTCGAACACCGTGCCGTCTGTGGTGAACTGCCGCGACAGACGCGCGCCCAGCGTGGTGAAGCCGGCGTCGTTGGCGTAGCCGCCGGCACCAAGCGCGGCCACGCCGCCGCTCTCCGTGAAACCGTCGGTCGACAGCCGCACATAGGCAAGGTCGGCGAACGGCTCGACCTTGAGCGTGCCGACATCGAACGGCCGCGCCACCTCGCCGAAAACCTGCAGCGAACTTGCGCCGTAGCCGGACCTGAGCCGCTCGCTGAAACCGGCAAATTGCGGCGTGCGCGATGTGTCGACGTCGTGATGGCTGTAGCCGGCGCCGAACTTGAGCCTGAGGTTGTCGACAATGCCGCCGGCATAGGCGCCGAGATGCACGCTGGTGACATCTGCGGAGGAATTGCGGTCGCCGACGTTCAGCGAGCTGACGCTGATGCCGCCGAGAAAACCGAGCGTCCACTCGCCCGCGCCGCTGTCGACGCCGGAGAACATGGCGCCTGTTTTGGCACTGGCATCGGCGGCATTGCCGTCGCTGTCGAGCGAGCGGGCGAGCCCGGTGCCCTGGATCCAGAACCCGCGTTCGGCTCCTTCAACCGTCACGGAGTCGGCGCGGGCCAGCACCGCCTCGCGCAGCAACTGGCTTTCGTCGAGCAGCATGCCGGCTGTTGCCGCGTGCACTTCACCCGAAAGCTGGTCGAAGGCGTGGCGGGCTCCATCCTCGGTCAACGGCGCGATGGCATTGTAGACGCCGTTGCCGGCGCCCAGCGATTCGATGCCCCCGGCGGCGGCCTTCTGGTTGGGGGTGCGCGCGACCGCAGCGAAGTCGACCTGGTTGCGGTCGAGCGTCAGCACCACGTTGTTGCCGTCGCCGCCGGTGTAGCTCACCGCAGGCATCAGGAAGGCGTAGAGATGGGCGATCGAGGCGAACTGGCCGGCCACGGCGCTGACGCCCTGGTTGTCGATGATCGTATAGCTCTGGCTCGGCTGCCAGCCGGTCGCCGACAGTTCATGCAAGGCGAGGGTGCCGCCGCCGAGGTCGACATTGCCGGTCACCACCACCTTGTCGGCGCGGCCAGGTTCGATTTCGATGTCGAGCGTGCCGGCAAGCCTGTAGTTGCCGTTGATGGTCTGCGTGCCGATCGAGGCACCGGGGGCGTGGTGGCCGCCCGTCTGGATTGTCACCGTGCCGCCCGCCTGCGTGCCGATCATGCCGATGCCGCCGAGCGTTGCGCCGCCTGCCACCACCACATCGGCCGAACCCAGCGAGCCGTCGATCCTCAGCAGGCCGCCCTTGACGGTGGTGGTGCCGAGATAGGTGTTGGCGCCGGACAGCACCAGCGTGCCCGTGCCCGCCTTGGCAAAGCTGCCCTTGGCCGAAGCGCCACCGTCGGAAATGACGCCCGATATCGTCTCGTCGAGATCGAGTGCGCCGGTTTCTAGCTGATGCGCGCCGAGCGAGATGGCGCCGGCACCGGAGACGGAGCCGAGCGAAACACAGTTGCACAGGCCGGCCGCATCGAAGGTAGAAAGGTCGACCTTGCCGCCGCCCTGGTTGACGATCCGCGCGCCGGCCGAGGCAACGTCACCGCGGAAGGCCGTGGTGCCGCCAGCCTGGTTGGTGATGGTCGCCATACCCGCATTGGAACCGGCCAGGAACACGGTGCTGCCGTCGCCCTGGTTGGTGACGGCTGCGGTGCCGGCGCTGGACTGGCTGTCGAATACCGCCGAGCCGTTCTGCGTCGATATCGTCAGCCCATTGGCGTTGACCGGACCGGCAAAACGCAGGGCGGGTTTCTGCGTGGCGGCCGGCGCGCCGGAGACGGAGACGGCGCCGGCGCCCAAGGCACCGTTCGCCGTTGCCACCAGCTCGCCTTCCCTGACAAGAGTGCCGCCCTGGTAGCTGTTGGCGGCGCCGAGCGTGAGCGTGCCGTTGCCGAGCTTGACGATGCTGCCGGTTCCGGAGATGCCGACATTGAGCACCGCATCGTTCACGGCAACCCCGGGATCGGCAGCGACGATGATCTCGGTGCCGGCCGAATTGGTGATCAGGCCGCCACCCGCGCCAGTCGCAAGCGTATAGGTCCAGTCGCTCGGGTGCGACACGAAGCGCAGGCCGGTGAAGGTCTGCGCGCCGACGATGCTCACCGTGCCCGGCACGCCGGCAAAGACCGCCTTCTGGCCAGCCGCCGCCGCGTTGATGGTGCCGGCGCTGTTGGTCCAGTTGGTCGAGGAGGCATCCCAGGTGCCGTTGCCGCCGCGCCCGTCGGCGACGCCGCCCGGCGCCATGTTGGCGCCGTCCCAGTATTGCTCGCCAGCGCCGGTCGCAACCAGCAGGTTGACGGTGCCGCTTCCTGCCAGGATCGACCAGTCGCCCGGATTGAAGCCGGCGGGAACGCTGCCGATCACCAGTCCGTTGTTTGTCAGCGTGCCGCCATAATTGGCGATCCGGTAGCTGCCGTTGCCGAAGCCGCCGGCGTCGCTCACCGTCAGCTTGCCGTCCAGCGTCAAATTGCCGGCGACGTCGAACAGCGGCATGGTGTTGGCGGCTCCCAGAGCCGCGTTGATGTTGGAGCCGTCATTGAGCGTCAGCGAGGCGAGCGTCAGCGATTGCCCCGCCTTGCCGGCCAGCGTGCCGCCATTGGCAACGCTGGTGACGCCCACCGAACCGCCGCCCGCCAGCGTGCCGCCGGCATTGACCTGGAAACTGCTCGACGCCATGGCGCCATCCACCTTGAGCGTGCCGGCATTGGCATTGGTCGTGCCGGTGAAGGTGGTTGGGAAGAGGGCGCTGAGAGCCAGCGTCAGCGTGCCGCTGCCCGTCTTGGTCAAGGTGCCGCTGCCGGTGATGACGCCGTTGAAGCTGGTGTCCGCCGCCCCGCCGGCCGTCAGGCCGCCGGTGCCGATGACGAGCCGGCCGTAGCCGGAAAGGTCGCCCACGGTCTGTGTGTAGCCATTGAGGTCGAAGATGCCGCCATTGAGGGTGAGGGCACCCGTGGGCGCCAGCCGGTTGGCTCCGCCGAGCAGAAGCGTGCCGAACGTGAGCTTCGTTCCGCCCGTATAGGTCTGGATGCCGTTCAGCGTCAGCGAGCCGTTGCCGGTTTTCTCAAAACTGCCTTCGCCTGAAATGATGCCGGAATAGCTGGGCGTACCGTTGAAATAGACGGACAGCCTGGAATGGTTGGCATAGTTGCCGGTGAGGGCGCCGTCACCGGCAAATCCGTCGCCGATGCGCAGTTCCCCGGCGTTGATGGTGGTGCCGCCGCTGTAGGTGTTGACGCCGACGAGCGTGACCAGACCCGTCCCGTTCTTGATCAGAGTACCCGTGCCCGAGATGACGCCGGCATAGCGGGGAAAGATATCGGCCGAACGGTCGATGATCAGCGTGCCGTCATTGTTGACGATGCCGTCGCGGATGCTGCCGGTCGTGCCGCCATTGCCGAGCTGCAGGACGGCGCCGGGGCTGATGTTGGTGACCGCCGAATAGGCGTTCTCGCTGGTGAAGATGGTGGTGCCGGCCAGGATGTTCACTGCGGCGGGACCGGCGAGCGCGCCGAAGCCGCCAATGTTGGGCGCGAAGACGTAGCTGCCGGAGGTATGGTTGAAATTGATCGCCTGCGGTCCGGTGGCGGTGCCGGAGAACAGCACCTGGTTGGCTTCCAGCGTCCCGGGTGCCGCGGCGGGAGAGCCCACGGTCGCGCCGATGTTGAGCGTGCCGGCTGAGCCAGTGACGCCGCCGAGACCGACGCCGCCGCTGCCGCCGATGACCTGGACCTTGCCGCCGTCTGTGATGGTCAGCGCACCCTTGCCGTTGCCGCCGATGGTGAGTCCCTGCAGGTCGGTCGGACCCGAACCCAGCGTGGTGCTGATGGCCCATAGCGAGTTGGCGCCGGTCACGGTCACGGTGTCCGTCGTCGCAGGGCTGGCGTCGCTGGCGCTGGCGATGTTGGCATAGCCGGTGTTGAGCCTGCCGCCGCCGGAGACGACGATCGCGGCAGTCGAATTGCTGCCATTGCCGCTGTAGAGCCGATAGGGCGTGGTGAAGCTCGAACCGGCACCGTCAATGGTGATGGTCGCCTTCTGGCCGGCGCCGTCAGCCAGCCGCAGGTCGGCAGCGAGGAAGTTCGGCGCGTTGACGTCGATCAGCACCGCCCCGCCGTTGAGGACATCGAGGCTCGCTGTCTGGCTGGTCGAACCGATCCCCAGCGGCAGATAGTTGCTGCCGTCGATCTTCCACTGCGAACCGGCACCGGTGACGGTTGCCTTGCCATTGACGATGCGGGCCGTGCTGCCGGTGCCGGTGGTGGCGATCTTGCCGCCACCGGAGACGGTCAGCTCGCCTTGGCCCAGCGGCCCGACGGTGAACGGACCTGTAGTCCAGGAGGCGCCGCCCGAGACGGTGGCGGTGCCGAGGCTTCCCACGCTGCCACCGAGATAGGTGTAGCGTGTGGAAGCGGTGGCACCGTCCAGCAACTGGAAATCGCCCTTGCCGGCCGCGCCGACCCGGAACTGGACGACGCCGGCATTGCTCATGGTGAAGTCCGATCCGGCCCCCGTCACCAGCAATTGTCCATCGGCGTTGGCGGAGGTCTCGGCGAGCATGACGCTGCCGCTGGACAGCAATTTGCCTCCCGCTTCGACGCGGAAGCGTCCGATCGCGCCATTGTCGGCCGCGATCGACAGGAAGCTGTTGCTCCATTGCGAGCCGACACCGCTGACGGTCACCTGGCCATTGGAGAACGGATTGTTGGCGAGTACACCGCTGCCGGTGACCTTGCCGCCGCCCGATATCGTCAGCGTTCCGCTGCCGTTGTCGCCGACGATGAGGTAGTTCGAACCCACCGCCAGGGTGCCGGCGCCGTTGACGACGAGCGCGCCGCTCGTTCCAGCCAGGCTGCCGATCGTCAGCGTGCGGGCGACCGCGCCGGCCGAATTGACGGTCGCCGTGTTGGGGCCGGCATTGTCGATGACGAGGGTGTCGGCACTGGTCGGCACCGCCGCAGGTGTCCAGTTGCCGCCGATGAACCAGTTGCCCGAGCCCGAACCGTTCCAGGTCAGCGAAGCACCGAGTGCCAGCGACGAGCTCGACAGGACGAGCGCCGCCAACCCCACGCTCCGCAATCCCGCGTGTGCCCAGGCAGTTCGGCCTGGCGCCCGCAATGCACCGGTCTTCAACGTCATGCGATGGTCCGCCCCACAAATCCCGCTGCGATCCCCGCCTGTCCGGCAGGGTGGTCACATGCGTCGATGATCCGTCATGAGCAGGCGACCCGGCTGCACGGTGCGGCCGGGCTTGCCCACTCATGTCCCCATGCGATTCAATGGGCTGAAGATCGCTGATCTGCCGCACTGCACAACTCTCGAAAGTCATAGGTTTTGCGCTTTTCCGGCGTGGAAAACGCCGCTTTCGTTGAAAACGCGCGGTGGCCATGCCAACAATGCCTGGGGGATCCGACATCGGGGCGCGACGGCAATGCTCGGGCAGATCATGACGCTTGCCGAAGGGGCGCTGACCGCACCCTCGGCGGAGGAAGCCAGTGTCCGGTTTTTCACCGCGGCTTCCGCCCTCGGTGCGACCTATCTCCAGACCCGGCTCTACCGGCGGCCGGTGGAGCGGCTGACCTCGCAGGCGCATTGGTCGGCCGGTGGGTTCATCAAGCGCATTTCGCCACAGGGCTGGCCCGGCAGCGCCGCTTTCAACTACGTCTGTTTCGACTGCAACCCTTTGCTTGCGGCGATCCGCGAGAACCGCACACGCTATCGTTTCTCCGATTTCGCCGGCCACGGCGACCCGCGCTATCGCAGCTACTGGGATGCGCTGGGCGAGGCTGAAATCGCCGAAGCTTTGTGCACGACATCCTATGGCAGCAGGGGTGTCATCGCCTCGCTGCATCTGGGGCTCGGCGAGCGCGAGCCGAGCATCGACGCCGCGAGGACGATGCAGCTGGCAGGCTTGCTTTTGACCGAGCGGCTGATGGATTTCGCCGGCGGCGTGCCGGACGACCTGCCGGAGTTGACGCCGCGCGAACGCGACTGCCTCACCTACATGGCGGATGGGCGCAAGGACCGGGAGATTGCCGAGATCACCGGCGTCACGGAAGCGACGGTGCGCTTCCACATCGACAATGCCCGCAGGAAACTGGGCGCGGTCAACCGCGCCCAGGCCGTGGCCCGGGCAGCCAACCGGCATATGCTCTGACCGAGACCGGCCAGGTATGCGACAGCGGCCCGCGGCACTTTGCTTTAGAACATCGTGTTCTGGTTGGCCGCCTTTTCAGGGACGGGCTGGATGACATCCCAGTGCTCGACGATCTTGCCGTCCTTCACGCGGAAGATGTCGACGACGGCCACGCCACGATCCTTCGGGCTTTCGGTCGAATGGACGTGCAGGTAGACGAGGTCGCCATCGGTGGCGCTGCGCACGATCTTCGCCCGCGATTCCGGATTGGTCTTGAAATAGCCGGTGAAGAAGGAGACGAACGGCTCCTTGCCGTCCGGCACGTTCGGATTGTGCTGGATGTAGGAATCCGCGACGACTTCGGCGGCTTCCGCCGTCTCATGTTTGTTGAAGACGCGGTCGTAGAACTCGACCACCAGCTTGCGGTTGGCTTCCTCGACAGCGAGGTCGCGCGTCTGCGCGAAGGCCGACGACGACAGGGCCGTGCCGATCAACAGGGCAAGTGCTGCGATTTTTGGGAATGCCGTCATATCAACTCCTGCTAAGATTGGTCTATCTTGTAGACCAATGGAGCGCTACAGGAGCCGCACAGACCCCGCAAGAAGTCAGTTTCAAGCGAACAGGTCACTGCGCAGTGACCGGGAAACAGAGCGATGAATCAGCAGAAGACCGAGGAAATCGAGTTCGAACAGCCTTGCCCGATCCGCGATGTGCTCGACCGCATCGGCGATCAATGGAGCTTGCTGGTGCTGGAAGCGCTCGGTCGCAAGACCATGCGCTTCAATGAACTCGGCCGCGAGATCGACGACATCTCGCGCCAGATGCTGGCGCGCACGCTGCGGCGGCTCGAGGAGGACGGCTACCTCAGCCGCACCATCTTTGCCGAAGTGCCGCCGCGCGTCGAATATACACTGACATCACTCGGTCGGTCGTTCCTCGACCCGCTGCGGATTTTGACCCAATGGGCAGACGAAAACCACGGTGCCATCTGCAAGTCGCGCAAGCTGGCGCGGCTGGCTCAAAGCGGCTGAGCCGCGAACCGCGACGCTCGTATCGAAACAGGCGACTGTCCCGTGTCAGACCGGCAGGTGCGGGAACAGTCCTGGCGTCGTCTCGATGACAAACTCCTTGAACAGCCGCACCGGATGCGACGCGTTGCGGTTGCTGGTGTAGACAAGCGTCAGGTCGTGGCAGGGAAGGTGCCATTCCGGCATCACTTCGACCAGTTGGCCGTCCCGAAGCAGTTCGGGCCTGACGATGGGAGGCAGGTCGCCGATCCCGCCGGCCGACAGCAGCGCCGATGCGAGGCCGGCATAGTCGTTCATGGCCAGATGCGGCGAAAAGGACAGCGTAAACTGCTCGCTGCCTGCCGGCCGGACAAAGGTCCAGCGGCGCTCCAGCGATCCGAACGAGAATGTCAGCAGCCGATGCCGGGCGAGGTCACTGGGATGTTGCGGCAGCCCGGCGCCCGCCAGATAGTCGGGACTTGCCACCAGTTGGTGACGGTATCGCAGGATCTTGCGCCCGACCAGCGCCGAATCCTTCAACTGGCCGTAACGGAACGCCAGGTCGATGCCTTCGACGATATGATCGACTGTTCGCTGCGTCACGAAGATCTGCACCTTCACCGCCGGAAACTGCGCCTGGAAGGCCTGCACCAGCGGCACCACGAGCGTGTCGGACATGTTCGGCGGGCATGACAGGCGCAGTGCCCCCGTCACCTCCGATGTGGAGCTGGAAACGATGCTTTCGACGGCGTCGTTCAGCTCGGCGCTGCGTCGCGCCTGTTCGAAGACGTCGGCACCGATATCGGTCAGGCGCAAGGTGCGTGTGGAGCGTTCCAGCAATCTGACGCCGAGCTGGTCCTCCATTTCGGCGATGCGCCGGCTGAGTGTCGAAACCGGCATGCGCAGGCGCCGTGCCGCTTCTGAGAAGCTGTTGGCTTCAACCACCTTGGCAAACATCAGCAGCGTGTTGAGGTCGATCATGATTTTTCCATTTATGGGAAAAGGTTTCCCTTCTTTCCCATCTAATAGCAAAATCGGGCGCGCATTATCATTCTTTCATTGGTTCAGAACAGGAGAATGATCATGACCACAGCAATCATCGGTGTCGGCAACATTGGTTCCCGCGTCGCCAGGAACCTGGCCACGGGCGGGGAAAAAATCATCGTCGCGGACAGGACATTCAAGAAAGCGCAGATGCTTGCCGGCGCGCTCGGCGGCAATGTCGAGGCCATGGAGGTCGACGATGCGATCAAGTCGGCGGATGTGGTGATCCTTGCCATCTATTTCGATGCGATCAAGGCATTGCTCGCCGACAAAGGCGCCATGTTCACCGGCAAGGTCGTCGTCGATCCGTCGAACCCGATCGCGCCGGACGGCAATGGCGGCTTCAGGAAGATCATCCCGCAAGACCAGTCTTCCGGTCAGCTGATCGCCGGCCTGCTGCCCGCCGGGGCGAAACTGGTCAAGGCGTTTGGCACCCTTGGCGCTCAGTCGCTGGAAGCGGCGGCAAATCGCATGCCCGAGCGTGCGGTGTTGTTCTACGCAAGTGACGACATGGGTGCCGGCGAAACTGTTGCCAGGCTCATCACGGCCGGCGGGTTCGTGCCCGTTTATGTCGGCGGGATCGACCGGTCGATCCGCATCGAGGTTGGTGGCGACCTGCACGAATTCGGCAAGCTCGGGCGCACCGTTTCGCAGCAGGAAGCGAGCGCACTGATCTAAGGCAGATCATTTGCCAGGTTCAGTTTCTGTCGTGAAAAGCCCGCCCTGAAACGGGGCGGGAAGAATCTGTCTATTCAGCCGTGAACGAATAGGTCGCGCCGACGCCGAAGGTGAACTGGTTGCGGGAGCCGAGATCCTTGACGATCGGGCTGCTCGCGGCGTCGCCGACCATGTAGTCGAAGCGCTGGTAGAGCGTGGTCGTCCACTCCTTCGACCACACATAGCTCTGCGCCGCCGACAGGCCGACACTGACGATGCCGCCCTTCGGATCGAACGCGGCGACGCTGCCGTTGCGCAGTGCTGCCTCCGGCGAGATGCCGTATTTGAGGTTCATGACATGATCGTCGGCCAGCACCATGCGCGGGCCGCCCGACAGCGTCAGCTGGCCGTAGTTCTGCACATAGTCCGCCCCCAGGTCGGCGCTGAAGCCATCATTGGAGCGCAGGCCGTGACGCAGTTCTCCGCGCAGCCGCAACTGGTCCTCGATCGGCCAGAATTCGGCGAAGACACCCGCCTCCACCGTCCAGGGATAGCTGTCGAGCCCCTCCAGCCGGCCGCCCTCACTGGAACGGCCGGGACGCAGGCTGGCGACGGGACCGATGGCGAAACGCTTGCCGGTGAAGAAGGTGATGTCGAAATTGTCGTCTGGCGCCGAGAAGGTCTCCGGCTCGGAAGCGCGGCGGAACGAGATCGAGGGCATGCCGCCGAGGCTGTAGCGCGAAGAGCCGTCCCATTTCGGGCTCACCGTCATCATGCCGCCGACGCTGATGATCCAGGGGTCGTTGGACGCGACCGGCTTTTCGCCGAGGCTGTCGGCAGCCTGCGCCGAACCGAGTAAAATCGCGCTAACGCCAGCAGCCAGAACCCAACGCAAAACCAACCTCACTTCGCTGTCTTGGCGATCTTGATACCAAGTTTTTTGATCCGATGCCAAAGGCTTCGTTCCGCAATACCCAGCCGTTCGGCGGCCTTGACCTGGACACCGTCGCTTTCCTGCAGGGCCGCGAGGATGAAATCGCGCTCGATGCGTTCCATTTCGCCATCGAGGTCGGAAGGCACGGCAGGGGTCGATGCGGCCTGCCGTCGGGCACGGGTGACATAACCCGGCAGGTCCTGCGGCGTGATGACGTTGTGGGAAGCGACGATGGTTGCCCGCTCGATGGCATTCTGCAGCTCGCGGATGTTGCCGGGCCACTGATAGCTCGACAGCGCCGCCTCGGCTTCCGGCGCGAAGCCGGAGATTTTCTTGGTCATTTCGGCAGCGAAATGGCTGAGGAAATGGCTGGCGATCGGCAGCACGTCGCCGGCGCGTTCGCGCAGTGCCGGCACGCGCATCGGATAGACGGCGAGGCGGTAATAGAGGTCCTCGCGGAAATCGCCTTCGTCCATGGCCGCTTCGAGGTCGCGATGGGTGGCTGCGATGATGCGCACATCCACCTTCACGCTGCGATCCGAGCCGACCGGCTCGAAACTCTGCTCCTGCAGCGCGCGCAGCAGCTTGGGCTGCAGCGAGGCGGGCAGATCGCCGATCTCGTCGAGGAACAGCGTGCCGCCATTGGCAGTGACGAAGCGGCCCTCGCGCGCGGCGACCGCGCCGGTGAAGGCGCCCTTGGCGTGGCCGAACAGCTCGCTCTCCAGCAGGTTCTCCGGGATCGCCGAACAGTTGACCGCGATGAAGGGATTGTCCCGCCGCGGGCTGTTGAAATGGATGGCGCGGGCGACAAGCTCCTTGCCGGTGCCGCTCTCGCCCTGGATCAGCACGGTGGCGCGGCTTTCGCAGACTTCTGCGATCTGCCGCAGCACCTCGCCGAAGGCCGGGCTGGAGCCGATCAGGTTGCCGAAGCTGTATCTGTCCTCCAGCTCGGCGCGCAGGCGACGGTTCTCGTTGACGACCTGCGTGAGCCGCAAGGCCCGCCGGGCGGTGGCGATGACGTCGTCGATCTCGAACGGCTTCGAGATGTAGTCGAAGGCGCCTTCCTTCACCAGCGCAACCGCGTCGCGCAGCGAGGCATAGGCTGTCATCACCACCACGGGCAGCTCGGGCCGCCTGCTGCGCAGTTCGTGCAGCAGGTCGCGGCCGTTACGGCCGGGCATCCTGAGATCGGTGATGACCAGACCGAACTCGCCATTTTCGACGCGCTCCAGCGCGCTTTCGGCGCTGGTCACGAAGTCGCTGGTCAGGCCGCCTCCTTCGAGCGCCAGCGCCAGCGTTTCCGCCAGGCGCGGCTCGTCGTCAACGACCAGGATCGAGCTCGCCATTTGGACCTTTCTTCTGGTTCAACGGCAAACGTATAACGATGCTGGTGCCGCTCTCCAAGGCACTGGTGCAGGTGATCGCGCCGCCGTGATGTTCGACCACGGAAAGCACTTTGGCGAGCCCGAGGCCGGTGCCCTTGGTCTTGGTGGTGAAGAAGGGGTCGAACATACGGTGCACCACGTCCGGCTCCATGCCGGTGCCGCAGTCGGCGATGGTCAGCACGGCTTCCGCGGCCTCTGCGTCGGCTTCGGCCTTGACCGTCAGCTTGCCGCCGTCGGCCATCGCCTCCATGGCGTTGAGCACCAGGTTGATGACGACCTGGTGGATCTGGTCGGCATCGGCTTCCACCATCAGGCCGCCCGTCACCGCGACATCGCGGGTGATGCCGCGCTTGTCGAGCTCGGGTGCCATGAAGTCGATCGCCTTGCTGACGATCTCGTCCAGGGCGACCACCCGCATGGTCGGCCGGTTCGGCCGTACATAGTCGAGCACCTCGGTGACCAGCCGGTCGATGCGGTTGACTTCGTCGAGGATGAACCCGAGCAGCCGCTCGTCGGGCTGGGCGAGATAGCTGCGCTGCGCCACCAGCTGGCTCGACGTCTTGATGATGCCGAGCGGGTTGCGGATTTCGTGCGCGATGACGGCGGCGGCCTCGCCGAGTGCTGCCAGCTGTTCGCGCCGGCGCATCTCGCCTTCCATCTGGCGCAGCCGTTCGAGCTGGCGCGTCATGATGTTGAAGCCGCTCGCCACCTCGGCGATTTCCGGGCCGCCACGCTCGGGCAGCTGCAGGCGGTAGTTGCCGGAGGCGACTTCGCGCAGGCCACGTTTCAGGCTCTGCAGTGGCCCGGTCAGCCGGCTGGCCAGCACGATGCCGACGGTGATGGACAGGCTGGAGGCGATCAGCGCCAGGATGGTGAACAGCCGCCAGTCGATCAGCTGCTCGAACACCGGCCGCCGCGCCGCCAGGCCAAAAGTGACGATGCCGACCAGGCGGCCGGAATCGTCACGGATCGCGCCATAGCCGGTGGCCAGTCCGCCGCTGCCGTTATCCGGCACCACGGTATAGCTGTCGCCGCGGTTCAGGATGGCCAGCACGTCGTCGGATATGGTTCGCGGATCGCCGCGTCCCTCGCGCACCAGCGGGATCATGTTGTTCCCCTGCAGCCGGTAGGCGTGGATGATGATCGCCGTCTTGGCGCGCGGTGCGGCGAAGAAGGAATCGTCGATCTGGTTGGCGACCAGCACGTGCAGCACCTGCCCGTCGCGCTCGAACATGCGGGCCGCGCCGACGACGAGGCCCGGCCGATCCTCCTTGGTCACAGTGAACACCGACCGTGTCGACGTGCGCGGCAGCGGCATGTCCAGCGTGGCGTTGCCGAAGCGGTAGAGCGTGTTGCCCTTGTCGTCGTAGATCAGCACGAGGTCGTAGCCGACGGTCGACAACAGGTCGGAATAGACACGCAGCGAAGTGGAGTTCTCGTTGACCTCTCCCGTCAGCGCGCCGCCATGCGTTGGCAGCGAGGCGCCGAGGATGGAGGCGGCGCGGTCGGCCTCGTCCTCGCTGCTCATCGTTTCGCTGACCAGGAAGTCGGCGGCACGCCCGAGCCAGCGTTCGACATTGTGCTTGAAGCTGGACGAGATCAGCACCGCCGCGACATAGGACGCGATCAGCACCGGCGGCACGGAGACCGCGAGGAAGGCAAGCACCAGCCGCCAGCGCAGGGTCAGTCCGTTGAGCACGACGTCTCCTGTTGCCGCCTGGATTTCATTGCTGCGCCGCCGTGGAACAGCGCTGGCCGGCCGGCAGGGCGTACCGCTTCCAGGTGAAGGTCTGGCCGAGTGCCTTGACACCGAGATAGCCGGTGACGGTCAGTCTGTCGGGCCCGGCAAGCTTCAGCGCCGCGTCGTAGGTGTCGCCTTCCTCCGGATCGTAGATCTTGCCGCCGTCCCAGCCGCCGGATTTGTCGGGCTGAAGTCCGTTCAGCACGGCAAGACCGCAGATCGGCCGCCTGCGCAGTTTCTGGCTCGGGTTGTTCTGGTCGGTCAGCGCGGCACCCTTGTCGTCTGTCGGTGTCTTCAGCCAGACGATGCGTCCGCATAGCTTGCCCCCGCAAGGGGCGATCTCGACGACGCCCTGGCCGTCATGGGTCAGCCAGGTGGTCGCGACGTCTTCGGCCGGTGCAGCACCGGCGCTGGCGACAAGCACGAGGCTGGTCGCGGCGGCGGCCAGACATTGCGCGATGGTCTTTTGCATGCTGCGATGGAAGGGCGTCATTCCGGTTTTCCTCGACCAATCAGCAGGACGCCGGAGATGATGAGCGCGATGCCCGCCGTCTGCGGCCAGGAGAGATGTTCGCCGAACAGAAGCATGCCCGCCGCCGGCACGGTGACGTAGGTGAGCGCGGAAAGCGGAAAGGCGCGGCCAAGGTCCATGCGCGCCAGTATCAGCATCCACAGCACGAAAGTAAGGGCATAGAAGAACACGGCGAGCCACAGTGCCGGCGTCGTCAGCGCCGCCAGCACCCAGGCCATGTCGAGCGAGCCGGCGCCGATGCGCTCGCTCGCCCATTTGAAGGCGATCTGCGTTGCCGTGTCGACGACGACGAAGCCGGCGATGATGCCGCGCAGGCCGGAGGTGCCTGTGGCCGACATGGTCATTGTCCACCTGCCTTGCTACCGGCACGGGCCTCGCGCAGGTCCGGATCCCAGCGGTCGAGCGCCAGCCAGGGGGCGACGGCCGCGAGGCCACGGTTCAGAAGCCCATTGGTGTGCTTGGCATATATGGCCGAAGGCACCAGTCGGCTGCCCATGCGCAGCTTGGAAGCATAGGCGGTCTGGCCGGTCTGCAGCAGCGGCTTTCCGATCTCCCTGCAGAACCGCACATTCTCCATCCAGCTCACCACATAGAGATTGTGCTCGCGCGCCAGCGGATAGGCCATGCCGAGAAACTTGTCGATCACCCGGTCCGCCCCCACCAGAAGCAGGTTGAAGGCGGCGAGACGATCGCCGACCCAATAGAGCTGGAACACCGCATCCTTGCCGAGCCGCCGCGCCACCTCCGTGAAATAGCCGCGCGGCAATTCCTCGAAGTCGCCGTAGCGCAGCTTGCTGTTCTCCTGCGTCGAGCGGTAGAGCGCGGCGATCTGGTCCTCCAGCCCGGCGATGTCGTTGCGCCTTTCGATGCGGATGCCGTCGCGGCTTTTCAGCTTGCGCCTTATGTCCTTGCGCGTCGCATTGGACAGCCGCGCCAGATAGGCGTCTTCAGTGTCGCCGACATCGGCCACCGCCACCGGCAGGCTGGCCAGCCGCGTGAAACCTTTGGCGGCGAGCAGGTTGCCGACCAGCATCTCGTCTTCGGGCGCGACGTCCTTGAACACGATGACGGCGGCCCTGCGCCGGCGTGCCTCGCGCTCCACGGCATCGATCAGCAGGGCGTGCGCGGTGGTGCCTTCGCTGGCCGACAGCCAGTCGCGGCGCACGAAATGGCAATGGTCGGCCATCGGCGAACCGACGCCGAGCAGGCCGAGCGCCAGCAATCCCGGGAACCGGTCGACCAGCCGGCTGGTCCAGGCGCCGAGCGAACCCTGGAACGGGGTGTCGAGCCGATAGGTCAACGAAAACAGCGACGCCGCCATCGCCAGGCCACGGCTGTCGGTCACGGCGGCGGCGAGCGGTGCCGTGCCGTCTGCCGCAGCCGAAACCTCGCAGGCAGCGTGATAGTGGATGCCTTCGGCGTTGCTGCAGCTCGTCGCCGGCCATGAGGCTGCATCGAGCGCGGACAGACCTGCAACGATGTCGCCATGCATTGCCCGTCCGGCGACGATGTCGCCCTGCTGGATCCGCCCGTCGACGATGTCGCCGCCCTGGATTGGCAACGCGTCAGGCGACAACCTGAAGCCGCTCATGCTCATGCGCCCCTGCGCGTTCGTAGGATCGGGCGACGCTCTCGACGAAGGCGGCGGCTCTGGCGATGACAAGCCGCCTTTGCCGGTCGAGCGTGACGAGGTGGTAGCTGTCATCCAGAACCAGCGACTCGACCATGCCGCCGAGGTTGCGCTGCAGATATTCGAGGTTGCTCAGGCTGGCGATGTCGTCCTCGCGCGCATGCACCACCATCGTCGGCTGGCGCAGCTCCGGCAGTTCCGGCTTCAGCGCATCGACCAGCCGCCACAGCTCGCGCAGCGCGAGCGCCGGCGTCGCTTCGAGGCCGGCGGCGGTGGAGTCGCCGGAGAACATCGACTGCGCCAGCACCATGCGCAGGCGCTCGTCCTTCAGCCCGTATGGCTCCTGTTCGACGAAGCGGTACTTGCGGCCGCTCGGCGTGTTGATGAACAGCTTGAGCAGGAAGCGGTACCAGGGGATCGACCAGCCGTCATACCAGAGCGTCGGCGCGAACATGATGAGGCCGTGCACTCGCTGCGGCTGGCGCGCCGCCAGCATGGCTGCCAGCACCGCGCCCATCGAAAGGCCGCCGACCAGCACGACGCGGCAACGCTGCTCCAGCGTGGTCAGCGCGTCTTCGGCGCTGGCGTACCAGTCTTTCCAGTTGGTGGCGACGAGGTCGGCCTCGGTGCCGCAATGCCCGGCCAGCGTCGGGCACAGCACAGTGTGGCCACGCTCGGCGAAATTGCGCGCGACGTTGTTCATCTCGATCGGCGTGCCGCCGAGCCCGTGCAGGAGCAGCACGCCGACATCGCCGCGCGGGAAGAAAATGGTGCGGTCCTTGGACTGCAGTTTCGTGGTTTCAACCATCAGATCGTACCTGCGACGAGAATGACGCCTGCCGTGATGAGCAGCGCGCCGAGCCATTGAGAGGGGCCGGTCTCTTCACCCAGCCACAGGCGCCCGGCGAGCGTGATGGCAAGGATGTTGAGGCTGGCGAGGGGAAAGGCGATGCCGAGCGGGGCGAGCGTCAGGATGCGCACCCAGATGATGAACTCGGCGACATAGATGACGAGCCCGATCCCGACCCAGCGGTCGGCGAACAGGGCACGGGCGAAAGGCTGCCAGCGCTGGGCGGAAAATTCCGGCAGCGCGTCGGCGCCGAACTTGAAGGCGATCTGGCCGAACACGTCGCAGACGATCGACAGCACGAACAGGATGATCAGTTCGGTACTCATGCCAGCACCTGTTCGAGCCTTGCCGCGATGCGGGCGTTGGTGGCGTTGTTGACCGCAGCCATCGCGCCATCGAATTTCGGCTGGCGCGGGTGGTCGAGCCTGGCCAGCGTGTAGCGGAAGGGGTCGCGGAACTCGGGCGGCGAATAGTCGCCGCAGACGTCGACGCCGAGGACGCGCCGGTGCGCGGCCAGCCGTTCGATGGCGTGCAGCACCTGGTCGAGCCGCATGGCGCCCTGGTCCCAGTTGGTCACCGCCTCGCCGGTGGCCAGCACGTCCTTGTCGAAAGTGATCCACAGCGCTTCCGGGCCCAGACGGGAAATCAGCTCGTCGACGAAGCCCTGCCAGTCCTCGTCGGCGAGGTTGCGCCAGATGAGCCGCTTGGCGAAGCCGTCGCCAAAGGTGCTGGCGCCGCCTTTTTCGACCGCCTTGCCGACGAGCTGCGTCGCCGGCACGCGCCAGGCATACATTTCGAGGCGGCCGTCGCGGATCGCCTGCAGGTTGGCCGACTTGATCTGCGGCAGCACGAGATCGGTGCTGGTCGGGCCTATGGTGATCACGCGGACGACGTTGCGCCGTTGCAGCGTGCGGTTGACCCAGCCGCCGCAGTTGGACGTCGCTGGAAACGTCACCCAGTCGGGATGATTGTCGAACTGGATCACCGTCAGCGGTTCTTCCGCACGGCCGAGGAACAGGTCGGCGAGATGATGGAAGTCGCCCGAGCCGTAGAAGATCAGCTCGGCATTGCCGTTCGTGCGCGGGCCGATGCGCTTGCCGAGTTCGTCGAGCGCTCGCCTGCTCGCAACGATGCGCAGCCGGGGCGCTAGGTCCCCGGCTGGCACGATGTCGGCTGGTCCGGTCCGGGTGCTGTGGAAGCCCTGACCCGTCACGGCGCCGTCGAGATCGACGATGCGCAGGCGCATCCGTTCACCCCTTGGCTACATGGGCTTTGGTGACGCGGGTGAACAGCTGGTCGAGCAGCGCGATCGCCAGGTCGATCTCGGCATGGCTGATGGTCAGCGACGGCGCCAGCGTGATGACGTTCTTGAAGTAGCCGCCGATGTCGAGCACGAGGCCGTAGGTCTGGCCGTTGTGCACGAGGTCGCCCTTCAGCGACTCGTCCACCATGCGGTCGACCAGCGCCTTGGACGGCGTGTAGCTGTCATGCGGCTCGCAGATCTCGATGCGCAGCGCCAGGCCGAGGCCATCGACTTCGCCGACGATCTTGTGGCGCCGCTTCAGCTCTTCGAGACCGCGCAGGAAGTAGGCGCCCTTTTCCGGCACCATCGTCTCATAGTCGTCCTCGGCCATCATCTTCATGGCTTCGAGCGCGACGGCGGTGCCGAGCGGGTTGGCGTTGAAGGTCGAGTGGGTCGAACCGGGCGGGAAGGCACCCGGATTGATCAGCTCCTCGCGTGCCCACACGCCGGACAGCGGGTTGAGGCCGTTGGTCAGTGCCTTGCCGAAGACGACGACGTCGGGATTGACGCCGAAGTGCTCGATCGACCACAGCTTGCCGGTGCGGTAGAAACCCATCTGGATCTCGTCCACCACCATCAGGATGTTGTAGCGGTCGAGCACTTTCTTCAATTCGGTGAAGAAGTTCATCGGCGGCACGATGTAGCCGCCGGTGCCCTGCAGCGGCTCGACATAGAAGGCCGCATATTCGGCCTCGCCGGCCTTCGGGTCCCACACGCCCTGATATTCGCTTTCGAACAGGCGCTCGAACTGGCGCACGCAATGCAGGCCGTATTCTTCCTTGTCCATGCCTTTCGGCGCGCGGAAATGATAAGGGAACGGCACGAACTGCGCGCGTTCGCCGAAATGGCCGTAGCGGCGGCGATAGCGGTAGGACGAGGTGATGGCCGAGGCGCCCAGCGTGCGGCCGTGATAGCCGCCCTCGAAGGCGAACATCAGGCTTTTGCCCTTGGAGGCATTGCGTACCAGCTTCAGCGAGTCCTCGATCGCCTGGGCGCCGCCGACGTTGAAATGCACGCGGCCCTTGTGGCCGAATTTCTGCTCGGCATCGCGCGCGATCAGCGCGGCGAGCTCGATCTTCTCGCGGTGCAGGTACTGGCTGGCGACCTGCGGCAGCTTGTCGATCTGGCGCTTCAGCGCATTGTTGAGGCGCGGGTTGGCGTAGCCGAAATTGACCGCCGAATACCACATCTGCAGGTCGAGGAACGGCGTGCCGGCCGCATCGAACATATAGGAGCCTTCGCAGCGGTCGAAGATCTTCGGGAAATCCGTGTAGTGCACGGTGTCGCCATGCGAGCAGTAGGTGGCCTCGAGCGCGAGCAGTTCGGCCTCGCTGCGTTCAAGCTCGGAATCGGCTTCGAGCCGAAGGGCGGCGTTGGTGGGCATAGGTCAGGTCCTTGTTACAGAAGGTGGGTGGACTGGACGGCCATGGCGCTGGCCAGCCAGTCGGAGAAAAGCGGTGGCAGGTCGGTGAAGTTGCCGAAGCTGCGATAGGTGATGCCGTTGGCGCGGCAATGGTCGGCGAGCTTGCCTTTCGCGAACACCATGTCGGCGATGGAGGCGGCGCAGAAATCGGAACGGCCGTCGCCGATCAGCACGCGCAGCGCGCTGTCGGGTGCACGGTCGAAGCTGGCGCATTTGCAGTGCGCGGAGCTGGCGCGGCAGCTGTCGGAAGCGTGCGGGCAGCCGAGCTGCCAGCGGTCGCCGCCGGCATGCATGAGTTCGTTGGCGAGAACCGGCAGGGCCAGGCCGTAACCCCTGAGCGCGTGGGCAATGACGCGGTCCAGCCCGTCGGAGACGATGGTGACGCTGATATTGCTGGCCTGCAGCGCCTCGACGAAGCGCGCGAAGCCCGGGTCGATGCGCAGGCAGTTGGCGAACAGGTCGAGCATGACCGGTTCGACGCGCAGCAGCTCCACCTGCCTGGACATGCATTCGCGCGAGCCGATGACGCCGCGCTCCCAGGCGGCTTCGACGGTGCGCCATGCCGGCTCCGCGAACTGGGCGAGCAGCAGGTCGGTGGTGTCTTCCAGCGAAATCGTGCCATCGAAGTCGATGAAGCACTGCACGGGGGGCAGGGGGAGGAGGTCGATCTTGTTCATGCTGCACTGCACGTGCATGTCGCGTGCCAAGTCGAAAAATCGAAGGAAATCAGGGGAAACCGGTTTTTGCTCCGTGATTTCCAGCTACAAAATTTGTAGGAACCTGCCGGGAAGAGGGCAAGGAGACTGCATTCCGTAGCGGCAGTTGCATGGTCGCCCGAAAGACGGTGCCGAACGATGGTGCGGTGACCTGGAAGACCATGACGGCTTCAAGATGGTTGTCGAACAATTGTCTAATTGGTGAGCGATTGCGCATTCTCGAAAACCCTGCGACAGTAGCGGGCGATAGTCTTCCTGGCGTGCCGACCCGTGTGGGGTTGCCCCGCAAAGTGACTGCCCCGCGAGTGGTTGCAATGAGTGCTCGGTCCGAAACCAGCAATCCCAGGCTTGACGATGCCGCGCGTGCCGGCTGGCTCTATTATGTTGCCGGCAACACGCAGGACCAGATCGCCGCGAAGCTCGGCATTTCGCGCCAGACCGCGCAGCGGCTGGTGTCGCTGGCGATGTCTGAGGGACTGATCAAGGTCCGGGTCGACCATCCCATCGCCAACTGCCTCGACCTTGCCGCCAGGCTGAAATCCCGATTCGCGCTCGACCTGGTCGAGGTGACGCCGAGCGATCCCGATTCCACTTCTTCGACCATCGGCGTCGCCCAGGCGGCGGCAGTCGAAATCGAGAAGTGGCTGCGCCGGCCGGAGCCGGTCATCATGGCTATCGGCACCGGCCGCACGCTGAAGGCTGCCATCGAGCAGCTGCCGCCGATGGAGTGCCCGCAGCACAAGGTGGTTTCGCTCACCGGAAACATCTCGCCGGACGGTTCGGCCGCCTTCTACAACGTCATCTTCACCATGGCCGACACCATCAAGGCGCGCAGTTTCCCGATGCCGCTGCCGGCGATCGCCTCTTCGCCGGAGGAGCGGAAAATGCTGCACAGCCAGCAGCTTATCCAGCCGACGCTGGCCCTGGCCGCACAGGCCGACGTCACCTTTGTCGGCGTTGGCGACCTCGGCCCGCAGGCGCCGCTGCTGGAAGACGGCTTCATCACCGAGGCCGACCTCAAGGCGCTGCAGAAGGCCGGCGCCGTCGGCGAGATCGTCGGCTGGGCCTTCGACCGTGATGGCCGCCTGATCGATGGCATCACCAACGATCGTGTCGCCTCCGCACCGCTGCCCTCGCGCGAGCGTTCGCTGGTCGTGGCGCTCGCCATGGGCGAACGCAAGCTGCCCGGCATCCTCGCCGCGGTGACGCGGCGTCTCGTCAATGGCCTGATCACCGACGAGCGTACGGCCGAAGGCCTGCTGGCGACCGCAATCTAGGCGCGCCAGGTCCCTCCGGGACCGTCCCCGACATCACTTTGCCAGCCGCTCCATCTCGCCAGTCCGGCATTGTTTCCCGCCATTTGCCTTGGGGCGCCCGGCTTCTTGCCGAGGCTGGAACCATTCCGGCCGGCCGGGGTTGGGTCGTCTGTGATGGCAGCAGCCGGATTCCGGCTTGACATAAATCCCGAAGAATGAATAATTGCTCACAGCTAAGGCAAATGCTCACTTGGCTCTTTGGGAGGAAATCGATGAACCTGCGCACCCTCGTCCTGGGGCTGTGTTCGGCCAGCGCTTTTGCGTTCGCCGCGCATGCCGAGACGATCACCATCGCCACCGTCAACAATGGCGACATGATCCGCATGCAGAAACTGACGGAGGACTTCACCAAGAAGAACCCCGACATCCAGCTCAACTGGGTCACGCTGGAAGAGAACGTGCTGCGTGAACGCGTCACCACCGACATCGCCACCAAGGGTGGCCAGTATGACGTGATGACCATCGGCACCTATGAAGTGCCGATCTGGGCGAAGCAGAACTGGCTGCTGCCGCTCGACAATCTCGGCGCCGACTACGACCAGAAGGACATCATCCCGGCGATCGCCGGCGGCCTTTCCGTCGACGGCAAGCTTTACGCCGCACCCTTCTACGGCGAAAGCTCCTTCGTCATGTACCGCAAGGACCTGATCGAGAAGGCCGGCCTCAAGATGCCCGACGCGCCGACCTGGACCTTCATCAAGGAAGCCGCCGACAAGATGACCGACAAGGCCAATGGCGTGAACGGCGTCTGCCTGCGCGGCAAGGCCGGCTGGGGTGAGAACATGGCCTTCCTGACCGCCATGTCGAACTCGTTTGGCGCGCGCTGGTTCGACGAGAAGTGGAACCCGCAGTTCGACCAGCCGGAATGGAAGAACACGCTGCAGTTCTATGTTGACCTGATGAAGGCCGATGGTCCGGACGGCGCATCCTCCAATGGCTTCAACGAGAACCTCGCGCTGTTCCAGCAGGGCAAGTGCGGCATGTGGATCGACGCCACCGTGGCGGCTTCCTTCGTGTCGGATCCCAAGAACTCCAAGGTCGCCGACAAGGTCGGCTACGCGCTGGCGCCCGACAACGGCCTCGGCAAGCGCGGCAACTGGCTGTGGGCCTGGTCGCTCGGCATTCCGGCCGGCACGCAGAAGGCGGCATCGGCCGAGAAGTTCGTCGCCTGGGCGACCGGCAAGGGCTATCTCGATCTCGTCGCTTCGAAGGAAGGCTGGGCCAACGTGCCGCCCGGCACGCGCAGCTCGCTTTACGCCAATCCGGAATATGACAAGGCAGCGCCCTTCGCCAAGATGACGCTGGACTCCATCAATTCCGCCGACCCGACCAAGCCGACGGTCAAGCCGGTGCCTTATGTCGGCGTGCAGTTCGTGGCGATCCCCGAATTCCAGGGTCTCGGCACGACGGTCGGCCAGCTGTTCTCGGCGGCACTTGCCGGCCAGATGTCGGTGGACGATGCACTCAAGCAGGCACAGGACGCCGCCAAGGCAGCGATGACCGAAGGCGGTTACATCCAGTAAAGGGCAGTCCGGGTGCCCGGCGACAAGGGCATCCGCTGACGCCCAAAGGGCTCCTCCCGGTGTTCGAGGCATCGTTCGATGCCGGAAACATCCTGGTGCCTTGGCCGCCCGGGTCTTCCCGGTCCGGGCGGTCATTTTTGGAAAAGATGCGGTAATCTGTTCCCTCTCTCCCGGCCGTTGTGCGGCCGGGCGATCGATAGGCTGCCCGCCATGACGGCGGCGACGGCTAGGTTACGGCTCTTGGGAACCGGTTGGAGGAGACCATGGCAACCAAACAGACCCGTACGCTCGCGCGTTTCATGGCCGCACCATCGGTGCTGCTCCTGCTGATCTGGATGGCGGTACCGCTGGCGATCACGCTGTGGTTCTCCTTCCAGCAGTACAACCCGCTGAATCCGATCCGCGACGGCTTCGTCGGCTTCTCGAACTACGCGCTCTTCTTCAACAACCCGGCCTTCATCACCGCCATCCTCAACACGCTGATCCTGGTGGTCGCGGTGCTCGCCATCACCATCGTCGGCGGCATCCTGCTTGCGCTTCTGCTCGACCAGCCGATGTGGGGGCAGGGTTTCGTGCGCATTCTGGTGATCTCGCCCTTCTTCGTCATGCCGCCGGTCGCGGCACTGGTGTGGAAGAACATGATCATGCATCCGGGCTACGGCGTGTTCGCCGACATAGCCCGCTTCTTCGGGGCGCAACCGATCGACTGGTTCGCGCAATATCCGCTGTTTTCGATCATCGTGATCGTGGCCTGGCAGTGGTTGCCTTTCGCCACGCTGATCCTGCTCACCTCGCTGCAGTCGCTGGACGGCGAGCAGAAGGAGGCGGCTGAAATGGATGGCGCCGGCATTCTGTCGCGCTTCTGGTACCTGACGCTGCCGCATCTCTCGCGCGCCATCACCGTGGTGGTGCTGATCCAGACGATCTTCCTGCTTTCGGTCTATGCCGAAATCCTCGTCACCACCAATGGCGGGCCGGGCTACGCGTCCACCAACCTGCCGTTCCTCGTCTACCAGAAGGCCCTGCTCGAATACAAAATCGGACAGGCGTCCGCCGGCGGCATCATCGCCGTCATCCTTGCCAACATCGTTGCCTTCTTCGCCATGCGCGCCGTCGGCAAGAACCTGGACAAGTAGGAGGCTGCAATGGCACGCGCCGTCACCAACCGGCACAAGACGATCGCAACGATTGCGGCCTGGACTGTCGCGCTCGTGATCTTCTTCCCGATCCTCTACACCATCATCACCTCCTTCAAGTCGGAGCAGGAGGCGATCCAGGGCTTCAGCCTGATCCCGTCGGGCACGCTGGAGAGCTATGCGGAAGTCCAGTCGCAGTACAACTACTTCAAGCCGTTCATGAACTCGGTGATCCTGGCGCTGGGCTCGACGGTGCTGGCCCTGGTGGTCGCCATCCCGGCCGCCTGGTCGATGGCGTTCTCACCGACCAAGCGCACCAAGGACGTCCTGATGTGGATGCTCTCCACCAAGATGATGCCGGCGGTGGCGGTGCTGTTTCCGATCTACCTGATCTTCCGCAATCTCGGCCTCCTCGACAGCCGCATCGGCATGACGGTGATGCTGATGCTGATCAACCTGCCGATCGTCATCTGGATGCTCTACACCTATTTCCGCGAAATCCCGGGCGAGATCCTGGAGGCGGCGCGCATGGACGGCGCCACGCTGTGGGGCGAGATCCTCTATGTGCTGACGCCGATGGCGGTGCCGGGCATCGCCTCGACCATGCTGCTCAACATCATCCTGGCCTGGAACGAAGCGTTCTGGACCATCCGGCTCACCACCACCAACGCCGCTCCGCTCACCGCTTTCATCTCGTCCTTCTCCAGTCCGCAGGGACTGTTCTGGGCGAAGCTTTCGGCGGCATCGACGCTGGCCATCGCACCGATCCTGATCATGGGCTGGTTCAGCCAGAAGCAGCTGGTGCGCGGCCTGACCTTCGGCGCCGTGAAGTGATGCGCCGGGAAGCTCAAGGAGGACAAAATGGGTAAGATCGCTCTCAGGAATGTCTCCAAGTCCTTCGGGGCGACGTCGATCATTCCCAACATCGACCTCGACATCGAGGACGGCGAGTTCGTCGTGTTCGTCGGCCCCTCCGGCTGCGGCAAGTCCACGCTGCTCCGCCTCATCGCCGGGCTGGAGGACACCAGCGGCGGCACCATCTCCATCGATGGCCGCGACGTCACCAACGAGGCGCCGGCCAAGCGCAAGCTGGCCATGGTGTTCCAGTCCTATGCGCTCTACCCGCATATGACGGTGGCCAAGAACATCGCCTTCCCGCTCAAGATGGCCGGTGAAAGCCAGGAGGTCATCGACAAGAAAGTCGGCGATGCCGCCCGCGTGCTGAACCTGACCAACTATCTCGAGCGCCGCCCTGGCCAGCTTTCCGGCGGCCAGCGCCAGCGTGTCGCCATCGGCCGCGCCATCGTGCGCCAGCCCTCGGCCTTCCTGTTCGACGAGCCGCTGTCGAACCTCGATGCGGCGCTGCGCGGCACCATGCGCCTGGAAATCTCGGAGCTGCACAATCAGCTCAAGACGACCATGATCTACGTGACCCACGATCAGGTCGAGGCCATGACCATGGCCGACAAGATCGTGGTGCTGAACGCCGGCAACATCGAGCAGGTCGGCTCGCCGCTGGATCTGTATCGCAGCCCGAAGAACCTGTTCGTCGCCGGCTTCATCGGCTCGCCGAAGATGAACCTGGTCAGCGGCGCGGCGGCGGCCAAGCACAATGCGGCCACCGTCGGCATCCGCCCCGAACATCTCAAGATCGCCTCCAACAGCGGCGAATGGCGCGGCAAGGTCGGCGTCGCCGAACATCTCGGCGCCGACACCTTCCTGCATGTCCACACCGACGATGTCGGCACCATCAACGTGCGTGCCGACGGCGAGATCGGGGTTCGCCATGGCGACATCGTCTACCTGACGCCGGACCCGGCCAAGCTGCATCGCTTCGACGCCGACGGAAAGGCGCTGTGAGACGGTCGTGCGCTTCGTCAATCCGATCATCTTCGTCAGGGACATTGGCGTCGCGACGGCTTTTTATCGCGATCTGCTTGGCCTGACGGTCAAGGCCGACCACGGCACGATCGTCATCTTCAAGGGGCATTTCGCCATCCACGACGCGTCGGCGCTGATCGAAACCGTATGGGGAGTGGCGGCTCCCCCAAAAACCGAACCGCTGGGGCAGCCGAATCTGCTGCTCTATTTCGAGGATGAGGACATCGACGCCTGCTTTGCGCGGCTGAGCGGCAAGGTCGACCTGATCCATCCGATCATCGAACAGGCGTGGGGCCAGCGCGTGTTCCGCTTCTACGATCCCGATCGCCATGCGGTCGAGATCGGCGAACCGCTGGCCGAGGACGAGGACCTATGACGACCGTGGCTTTCCGTGCGGGTGCAATCCGATGAAGCGTCTTGAAGGCAAATCCGCCATCGTCACCGGTTCGGCGCGCGGCATCGGCCGTGCCTTCGCCGAAGCCTATGTGCGCGAAGGCGCGACGGTGGCGATCGCCGACATCAACCTGGAAGCGGCGGAAAAAACCGCGTCCGAGATCGGGCCGGCTGCCTATGCGGTGCGGCTCGACGTCACCGATCAGGCTTCGATCGATGCCGCGATTGCCGCGGTCGAAAACAAGGCCGGCGGGCTCGACATCCTCATCAACAACGCCGCTCTGTTCGATGCAGCACCCATCGTCGAGATCAGCCGCGCCAGCTACGACCGGCTGTTCGCCGTCAATGTCGCCGGCACGCTGTTCATGCTGCAGGCAGCGGCGAAATCGATGATCGCGCGCGGCAAAGGCGGCAGGATCATCAACATGGCAAGCCAGGCGGGCCGTCGCGGCGAAGCGCTGGTCGGGGTCTATTGCGCCACCAAGGCGGCCGTCATTTCGCTGACCCAGTCGGCCGGGCTCGACCTGATCAGGCACCGCATCAACGTCAATGCGATCGCGCCGGGCGTGGTCGACGGCGAGCACTGGGATCATGTCGATTCCCTGTTCGCCAGATACGAGAACCGGCCGCTCGGCGAGAAGAAGAAGCTGGTCGGCGAGGGCGTGCCTTACGGCCGCATGGGCCGGGCCGAAGACCTGACCGGCATGGCGGTTTTCCTGGCCAGCAGGGAGGCCGAATACATCGTCGCCCAGACCTACAACGTCGATGGCGGCCAGTGGATGAGTTGATCTTGCCTTCTCCCCTTGCGGGAGAAGGTGGCCGAGCCCGGCGGCTAGGCCGCCGTAAGCGAGGTCGGATGAGGGGTGTTGGCCGGATCGCCAGCGTTCAGCTTCTTCCAGCACCCCTCATCCGTCTCGGCGCTGTGCGCCGATCCACCTTCTCCCACAAGGGGAGAAGGGGAGGTGGTGCTCAATGAAAGGCGTTTTGACATGACGACCAAACTCTCGCTCGCCAATCTGGACAAGCTGCCCGCGAAGGTGGCCGCCCCCGGCTACAAGCGCGAAAGCCTCAAGGCCGGCATCCTGCATTTCGGCGTCGGCAACTTCCACCGCGCCCACCAGGCCGTCTATCTCGACGACCTTTTCAACACGGGTGAGGGGCACGACTGGGCGCTTGTCGGCGCCGGGGTGTTCGAGGGCGAGAAGGCAGGTCGCGCCAGACTGGCCGAGCAGGACTGGCTGACCACCGTGGTCGAGCAGGACGACGGCCATATGGCCGCCCGGGTGACCGGTGCGATGATCGATTTCCTGGTGCCGGGCGAGACGGCGGCGATCATCGACAGGCTGGCCGATCCGGCCATCCGCATCGTTTCGCTGACCATCACCGAAGGTGGTTATTTCATCGATCCGGCCTCGGGCTATTTCAATCCGGAACACCCCGACATCGTTGCCGATGCCAGCGATCCGGACCATCCGAAGACGGTGTTCGGCCTGATCCTTGCCGGGCTGGTGCGCCGTCGCGCTGCACGCGTCCAGCCGTTTACGGTGATGTCCTGCGACAACATTCCTCACAATGGCCGCGTCACGTCCGACGGCGTCATCGGCCTCGCCCGCCTGTTCGACCGTGATCTCGCCGAATGGGTTGCCGGCAATGTCGCCTTTCCGAACGGCATGGTCGATCGCATCACCCCCGCCACCACCAAGCGCGAGCATGGCATACTGGCGACGGATTTCGACGTCGACGACAACTGGCCGGTATTCTGCGAGCCGTTCCGGCAATGGGTGCTGGAAGACAAATTTCCGGCAGGCCGCCCGGCGCTGGAAAAGGTCGGCGTGCAGTTCGTGCCGGACGTCTCGCCCTATGAGCTGATGAAGATCCGCATCCTCAATGGCGGCCATGCCACCATCGCCTACCCGGCCGGGCTGATGGACATCCATTTCGTGCATGAGGCGATGCAGGAGCCGCTGGTGCGGGCCTTCCTCGCCAGGCTCGAACATGACGAGATCATCCCGACCGTGCCGCCGGTGCCGGACACCGACCTCGAGGACTATTACCAGCTGATCGAGCGCCGCTTCTCCAACCCCAAGATCGGCGACACCGTGCGCCGGCTTTGCCTCGATGGTTCCAACCGCCAGCCGAAATTCATCATCCCCACCATCGCGGACCGATTGAAGGCCGGCGCCGGCGTTTCCGGCCTCGCGCTCGAATCCGCCTTCTGGTGCCGCTACTGTTTCGGCACCACCGATTCCGGCGCGGTGATCGAACCAAACGATCCGAGCTGGGACCGCATGCAGGCGACCGCCAGGGCCGCGAGGGACGACCCGTCGGCCTGGCTTGCCATGGAGGATATCTATGGCGAGGTCGGCCGCTCGCCAGCCTTTATCGAGGCGTTCTCCCATGCCCTGAAGACGGTCTGGGACGTTGGCGCGCGCGAGACGCTGACACGTTATCTGGCAGGAAAACTCTGAACCAGTCGTCCATGTGGCCGAGGCGGTAGCGCCGGGCAAAACGCGCATATAGAGTGCGCACCATGCCGCGTGCCGATGCTCCCTTTTCGACCCTCTTGCCACAGCCGGAATGGGCCTGCGGGCTCTCTGGATCATCGGCCATGACGGCCGCCCCGCGGGTCCAGCCATACTGATGGCGCCGGTGCTCGCCGCCATCGATGTCGGTACGGGCAGCGCGCGCGCCGGCCTGTTTGACAGCAACGGTCGGCTGCTGGCCCGCGCCGAGCGGCCGATCGCCATGAACCGCGCCAGCCCCGGCCACTACGAACAGGATTCGGAAAACATCTGGGCCGCCGCCTGCGAAGCCATGCGCGCCGCCCGCGAAGCGGCCGGCGTCGCGACGGAAGACGTCGTCGGCATTTCCTTCGACGCCACCTGCTCCAATGTTTTCCGTGGCCGCAACGGCGAGCAGATCGGTGTTTCAAAGGCGGGCGGCGAGCGCTGGGACACCATCGTCTGGATGGACCACCGCGCCCTGGCCGAGGCTGACGAATGCACGGCCACCCGCCACCGTGTCCTCGGCCATGTCGGCGGGGTGATGTCGCCGGAGATGGCGACGCCGAAGCTGATGTGGGTGAAGCGACATCTGCCCGATGCCTGGGCGCGTACCGGCCAGCTTTTCGACCTTGCCGATTTCCTCACTTACAGGGCCTGCGGTTCGTTTGCCCGCTCGCAATGCACGCTCACCGCCAAATGGACCTTCCTCGCCCATGAGGAGACCGGCTGGCGGCCGGATTTCTTCGAGGCCGTGGGCCTCGCCGACATCTTCGAACACGGTTCGCTGCCGGATCGCCCCAGCCCGGTCGGCAGCGATCTGGGTCCGTTGACCGAAGAGGCCGCCGCCGCGCTCGGCCTTACCACGGCCTGCCGCGTCGGCGCCGGCCTCATCGACGCCTTCGCCGGTGCGCTCGGCGTCATCGGCGGCCTGGATGATGTCGACCGGCATCTGGCGCTGATCGCCGGCACATCGAGCTGCGTCATGGCGATGTCGTCCGAGCCGCGGGCTTTCGCCGGCATGTGGGGCCCCTATTTTGGCGCACCCCTGCCGGGTCTCTGGCTCAGCGAGGGCGGGCAGTCGGCCACCGGCGCGTTGCTCGACCACATCATCCGCTGGCATGGCGGCGAACCGGATGCAGCCACGCACAAGCGCATCGTCGAACGCGTCCTCGAACTGCGTGCCGAGGAGGGGCTGGACCTGGCCGCGCGGCTGCATGTGCTGCCGGATTTCCACGGCAACCGCACGCCACTGGCCGATCCGCACGCGCTGGGCGTCATCAGCGGGCTGACGCTGGATTCATCCTTCGACAGCCTTGCCCGGCTCTATTGGCGCACGGCGGTCGCCATCGCGCTCGGCGTGCGTCATGTGCTCGAAGCCCTCAATGCCAATGGCTATGTCATCGACACGCTGCATGTGACCGGCGGCCACACCCGCAACCCGCTGCTGATGGAACTCTACGCCGATGCCACCGGCTGCACGGTGCTGGAATCGGACAGCGGCGATGCTGTGCTGCTCGGCACGGCAATGTCGGCGGCAGCAGCCGCCGGGCTGCATCCGAGCCTCGCCGAGGCCTGCGCGGCCATGCGCCAGCCGGGCCGCGAGCGGCGGCCGAACCCGGCTTCGCTCAGCCGGTTCGACCGCGACTATCGCGTGTTCCTCGAAATGCACCGGCAGCGCCAGGCACTCGATGCGCTGGAGTGACACCGACGGTCATTTTGAATGACCGTCGGAGCGCGCGACCGCGCGCCGCGCCCGTTGGCGCGAAAGCCAAGTGGCCAGGAGGGGCCGCGCCGGCGATTGAGGCGTCCTGGATGGGTCAACATCCAGGACTTCTGGTATGAGGGGCGGCGCGTCACCTGAACGCGTCGCCTCTCTGGCTGGACGTCGCAAGCAGCCGCGAAACGGCCTCGTCCAGAGCCATCGTCCATTGCCCGTGCCTCGACTTGAGGGCGACGGAGCCATCCTGCGCTTCCCGCTTGCCGAGAACCGCGACGACCGGAATCGACAGGTCGTGGCTGCTGACGATGCGCCGCGACAACGTCTCGGCCTGATCGAACAGCCGTGGCCGCAGCCCGGCGGCGACGAGGCGCTGCCCGAAGTCCTTCGCGACATCGTGCTGGTCTTCAGCCACGGGCAGGATGGCGATCTGGACCGGGGCCAGCCAGAACGGCAGCTTGCCCTGGTGATGCTCGAGCAGGATGCCGATCATGCGGCCCATCGAGCCGAACACGGCATGATGCAGCATCACCGGCACCGCGCGGTTGCCGCCGGCATCGATGTAGGACGCGTCGAGCCGCGCCGGCAGCACGAAGTCGAGCTGGATCGTGCCGCACTGCCACGAGCGCCCTTGGCGGTCGCGCAGCGCGAACTCCAGTTTCGGCCCGTAGAAAGCGCCTTCACCGGGCTGCAGGACGGGCTCCAGACCCGCGGCCCTTGCCGCTGCCAGCAATTGCGCTTCCGCCACGTCCCAGTCCGCCTCCGATCCCGCCCGCTTTTCAGGACGCAGCGAGAGCGCCACTTCGAAATCATCGAAGCCGAGGTCGGCATAGATCGACGAAAGCAGCACGACGAAGCGGGCGACTTCCGCCTCGACCTGCTCCGACTGGCAAAGCACATGGGCATCGTCCTGGACGAAGCCGCGCGTGCGCATCAGTCCATGCATCGCGCCGGAGGGCTCGTCGCGGTGGCATGCGCCGAACTCGCAAAGCCGCATCGGCAGGTCACGCCAGGAGCGCAGCGAGGCGTTGAAGATCTGGATGTGGCACGGACAGCTCATCGGCTTGAGCGCCATGTCGCGGCCGCCTTCGCGCGGCATCACGAACATGTTGTCGCGGAATTTCTCCCAATGTCCGGAGCGCTCCCACAGGCTGCGCGGCAGGAGCTGCGGCGAATGCACCTCCTCATAACCGGATTGCCGCATGCGACTTCGGATATAGTCCTCGAGCTGGCGATAGAGCTGCCAGCCGGCCGGGTGCCAATAGACCATGCCGGGAGCGTCCTCTTCGAAATGGAAGAGGTCGAGCCGGTTGGCCAGGATACGGTGATCGTCTTGTTCCATGGTTCTGTCCTTGAAAAAAAGCCGGACAGCGAAAGGAACAAAAAACCCCGCACGATCCGGCGGGGCTGGGGGTCGAGAAGCTGTTTGTTCAGCGCATCAGACGACCGGCCACCGCAAAGCGATGGTCGTCGTGGTCGTGGCGGAGGCAAACATCTGTCTCATGGGCACAAGGTATGGGTATGGTTTGGCGCGTTGTCAATGTCAGCCGGTTGGACCGGCACAGAACCGAAGAGGCAAAATGCAGCTGTTGCTGATTACGGGACCGGCGGGTGTCGGCAAGTCGACGCTTTGCTGGGAACTCAGTGTTGAGCTCGCCGCCGCGCAGATCGCGCACGCGGTTGTCGAAACCGACGAGCTCGACAGGGTGTTCCCGCGCCCGACACGGGAAGAGCTCGACCGGCTGTGGCCGGGCACCGTCGACATCAGCAGCATCAACCTTGCCGCTATCTGGTCGACATACCGGGCCCTGGGCCACACGCGGCTGATCATGTCGGGCGTCATGCAGCATCTTGCCTTCGACAGGCGCTGGATCCTGGCAGCCATTCCCGACGCCGAGATCACCTCGTGCGGCTTGGCGTGAGCGAGCCCGTGCTGCTTGAGCGCCTGGCGCAGCGCGAGATCGGCCGGGGCGCGGAAGCGCAGGCCGAACGCTCGCTGCGGCAGGCAAGGCGCATGGCCGGCGAGAATGCCGATGGCCTGATCGTGGTGCCGACAGACGGACGGACGCCTGTCGAGCTGGCCAGGATTGTTCTCGAGAAAACCGGCTGGCAGGACGCGATGCCGGCTTGAGCGCTGGAGGGACTGGATCGGCGGAGGGCTGGTTCACCCGGTCGGCCGCAGTTCCTGCTCACGCCGCGCCGGCTGCGTCCGGTGCAGGTAGACGGCGAGCGTATCCCAGGGCGGCGTGATCGAAAGCTGCACCAGGATGCGGCTGACCTCGCCGCGATGGATCGCCGAATGCAGGGCGACGTGCTGCAGCATTTCGTGCCGTGTCATGCTGCCCTTGTCGCCATCGGTGAAGGTGAAGGCGACGGCTTCATCGAGCTGACCGTCCGTCACGTCGAGGACGTATTGCTGGTACCATCCGTCCGTTGCCGATACCGACGCCCGCAGGGCCTCCAGCGTCGGCGTCTCCGGCGTGTTGTCGGATGTGTGGTGCTGTCTGGCGCCGCTGAGATGCGCCGCGAAGATCTCGGCCACCACGTGATGGTGGCTGACCAGGCGCAGTGCGGTATGCAGTTCCGCCGCCTGCGTCTGCTGGTCGAGCAGCGCCAGCCTGTCGAACAGCTCGTTGTTTGCCCAGGCCTGGTAGCCGTAAAGGGTGCGAAGCATTTCACGCATTGCCGAACCTGTCCCTGCCGAGAAAATGTGAGTAATGTCTCTATATTTTGGCGAGGGTGCGAAATTGTCTACTCGCATAACAAAGCGGCAGCCGTTGATGCGCAAGGAGCCGCGACAAGCGCGGTCCCGGGCGACGGTCGATGCGATCGTCGAGGCCGGGGCTCGCATTCTGAGCGAGCAGGGATGGCCGGGTTTCACCACCAACAGGGTGGCCGAGGCGGCCGGCGTCAGCGTCGGCTCGCTCTACCAGTATTTTCCCGACAAGGTCTCGCTGGTGGGGGCGATCCGCCGCCATCATCTGGACGACAGCCTTGCCGCCGTGAGGACAGCCCTGGCGCAGCGACAGCCTCTCGCCGATTTCGCCGCGACGCTGGTGGCCAACATCGTCGAAGCCCACAGCATCCATCCTGGTCTGCACCGGGTGCTGCTGGACGAGGCGCCGGGCCTTGAAGCCTATCGCGACCAGAACAGCCAGATCGAGCGGCAATACCTCGCATTCTATACCGAGGCTGCTGCGGCCTACCGACCCAACGACAGGGGTCCGGCCGTCGTCGGCCTGGTGCTGTCGGACGCCATCGATGGCGTCATCCACAACGCGGCGCGCCGCGGCATGCTGCATGAGGCGCAGGTCCGCGACGAGCTGGTCAGGCTGATCCGTCTTTATCTGGCGGAACACTAGCGGTGATTTGGTGCGTCCTTCGAGGCTCGCCCGCAATGGTTGTGCAATCCATCCAATGCTTGTGCGGGCTCGCACCTCAGGATGAGGACGGTTGTGCAACGCCACCCAAGTTCTGAAACCCCTCAGAATGTGGCCTCCATTGCACAACCGTCCTCATCCTGAGGTGTGAGCCCGCAAGGCATTGGAAGATACGCACGGACGAGCCTCGAAGGACGCACCACAAACCTGACGGTTCAGACCAGCTTGATGACGGCGACGCCGGCGAGGAGCAGCACCACCCCTGCGAGGCGCAGGCCCGACACCGGCCGCTGCGGCAGGCGGAACCAGCCATAGCGATCGACGAACACGCTGGCGACTTGCTGGCCGGCGACGGTGAAGCCGACCGCGGCGGCTGCGCCGATGACCGGGATCGCGGTGAACACGGTGGTGACGTAGGTTGCCCCCGCGACGCCGCCGAGCCAGCCCCACCAGGGCATGGTCTGCACGCCGCCGATGTTGGGGCTCGGCGTCTTGCGCAAGGCCAGCACCACCAGCATCACCGCTGCCATCGCCAGCGTCGCGACGAAGAATGAGATGGCGCCCACTGCGAAAGGTGCGCCGCCAAGATCATGTCGCAGCAGCGCATTGACCGCACCCTGGACCGGGAGCACCGCACCGGCGATCAGCGCCAGTGCGATCCAGCCCAACTTGTCGGCCTTGAGGTTGTCGCTGCCACCCTGGCCGAAGACGATCATGGCGACGCCGGCCAGCACCACCAGCGTGCCGATGGCCGCTCCGGCCTGCAGACCGGTCTGCGCCACGCCGAGCAGGCCGAAGCTGTCGAGGGCAAGCGAGGCGAGCATCTGCCCGGCGATGAACAGTCCGACCGAGACGACGGCGCCGAGGCGGGGGAACAGCACGATGGTCGAGACGACATAGATCGCCGAGGCGGTGCCGCCGATGAGGTGCCACCATTCAGCCTGCGGCAAGGCGCCGAGCGCGGCCAGCGTGCCGGTGAACAGGGCGATCAGCAGCAGCAGTCCGGTGCCGACCGTGAGCTGCAGCGTGGTCGCCGCGAAGGGCGAACCGATGGCCTTCGAGAGCTGTGCATTGGCGCCGGCCTGGACGGCGAGCAGGCCGCCGGCGAACAGGGACAGGGGTACGAACAGGGTCTCCATGGGAGCCTCCTTTGAAAAGAATGCGAATGATGTTTGAGGGATCAGTGGTGGGCTGGCAGCCGCGGCACGACGAGGCCGCGCAGCACGGCAGGCCGCGCGCCGATGGCCATGTACCAGCGTGCGAGGCTGGGCGTGGCGTCGAGCGAGAGCCCGAGCTTGGTGAGCCCGGCGTGGATCCACGGCCAGGTCATCACGTCGGCAATTCCATAGGCTTCGCCGACGATATGGGCGTGGCGCGACAGCTGGCTCTCCAGCACGCGGAACACGCGGTTTGCCTCGGCCTCGAAGCGACCGATGACATAGGGGATCTTCTCCGGCGCGAAGATCTTGTAGTTCCACAGCTGCCCCAAGGTCGGGCCGACATGTGCTGCCTGGAACAGGGTCCAGCTCTGCACCTGAACGCGTTCGGCATCGGAACCCGGTACAAGCACGCCGGAGCGTTCGGCGAGATAGTGCAGGATCGCGCCGGATTCGAAGATGGTGCGGTCCCTGTCCGGATCGACGATGACCGGGATCTTGTTGTTGGGGTTGAGCGCCAGGAACTCCGGCGTCCTCTGTTCGCCGGCCTCGATGTCGATGATCTGGACCTCGTAGGGCAATCCGGTCTCTTCGAGCATGATCGAGGCCTTGTGGCCGTTCGGCGTCTGGTAGGTGTAGAGCTGGATGGGGGTCATCTCGTGGTCTCCTTCGACCGGTCCGTCCGATCGTTGGAGTTTGGGTAGACTGTGCTTGTTCGCAGTTCGATCTGTCTGTTTGCCGTCTTATCCTGCAAAAACGCACAGAGGCTGATGAGGCGGGATTACGCGACGAGGCATGCTCCGGTTTTGCGTTCGACCTCTGCGGAAATGCTCGCCTGAAGCGTTATCTTGCGCTAGGTTCGTGCAATCATGCACAGTAACTATCGCATCGACTGGGAAGACCTGCGTTTCGTGCTGGCGGTTGCGGAAACGAGTTCGCTCGCCGCGGCGGCGCGTTCGCTCGGTGTCAACCACACCACCGTGCTGCGCCGGGTCGGCGCCTTCGAGCAGAAGCTCGGCGTGCGCCTGTTCGACCGCCTGCCGACCGGCTACACGCTGACCGCCGGCGGCGAGGAACTGCTTGCCGTGTCACGGCAGATGGCGGAAACTGTCACCGAGCTGGAGCGCCGCCTGACCGGGCAGGACCTGCGCCTCGAAGGCAGCCTGCGCATCACCACCACCGACACGCTGATGGCGTCGGTGCTGCCCTCGGTCCTGGCGGCCTTCCGCCAGCGCCATCCCGGCGTGCTGCTGGAAGTGGCCACGGCAAATGCCTTCGCCAACCTCACCCATCGCGACGCCGATGTCGCCGTGCGCCCGGCCATGGATCCACCGGAGACATTGGTCGGCCGCCGCATCTCGGGCATTGCCTTCGCCATCTATGCCGCGCCTGCCTATCTCCAGGAGCGTGGCCTCGAAGCCGGTGACGATCTGGCGGTAACCGATGAACGCTGGATAGGCCTCAGCGATGCACTGGCCGGCTCCAGCGTCGCCCGGTGGATGCGTGCCAGGCTGCCGGGCTCGGCCTCGGTGCTGCGTTGCGACTCGCTGGTCGCGGCCCGCGAGGCAGCGGCTGCCGGCCTCGGCCTCGTCGGTCTGCCATGTTATCTCGGCGAACGGACGCCGGGCCTTGTCCGCATCGGTTCCCCGGTCGCCGAGATGGCGACGGCGCTGTGGATCCTTACCCATGAGGATCTGCGCCGCACCGCCCGCGTCAGCGCCTTCACCGAATTTGCCGGCCAGGCACTGGTGAAACACCGCCCGTTGTTCGAGGCAAGCCAGGGACAGGACGCCCCCCGTATCCCATAAAAAAGCCCGCCCAGCCGGAGCTGAGCGGGCGGCCGTTGGGGCCGGAATGTGACATCGGACCGCCGAAGCGACTGCAACGGCGGCCCATATATGTCTTCGGGCTAATGTCCCGACGGAGCAAGGTCCGGATTCTGATATTTTTCTGAAATTTGCGATCTCAGGCTGACGATGGCCTGGCCAACCGGAGGTCGCGCCAGCGAGTCCTGGAATGCAAACAGCGCTGCCGAAAAATATCGCCGGCCGGCCGCGTCCTACGAGCCAACAGTGACCACGAAGTGCTTCGTCACCGGCTCGACGATCTTCCAGGTTCCCTTGAAGTCGGCTTCCACGACAAACGCATCGCCCGGACCGACTTCAACCGGATCACCGCCATCCGGTGTGATGATGATGCGCCCGGCGATCATGTGGACGAATTCGTAATCGGTGTAGGTCGCGTGATAGGTGCCCGGGGTCGCTTGCCAGGTGCCCGACAGGACCTTGCCATCCTCGGTGGTGTGCTGGACGGCGGTTTTCATCGTCGGCGTTCCTTCGACCACCACCCAGCCCGGCAGGTCGCTGGCATCGGCGTTCTCCACCTTGCCGAACTTGATAAGTGTGTCGCGTGTCACGATGAACCTCTCCCAATTGGATTTTCGGGCAGAGTGCCCGACAGTTCGAATATCCGATGCATTTGGATCAGGCAACTTCGTTTCCTGTTGGGAATTGAACTCGCCGGGATCGTCCTGACCACGTGTTCGGGTTTCGCCACCGGCCACAATGGCAAGCGCCGCTCCGGCGAACCGGAGCGGCGATGATGCCATGGCGTCAGAACCTCACATTGAGATCCGCCCGCACACCGTGGTCGCTGGCCTTCGATCCGACCTGTCCGTGATAGGACAGCCCGAGCGTGGCCTGCGGTGTGATGGCGAAGTCGAGCCCGGCCTCGATGACGGCACTGTCTCTCGCGATCGGCGCACCGGCGATGGTGAAGGCGCTTGAGCCGGTGAAGGCCTGGCTGACCGTCGGCGTGACATCGCCATAGGCATGGCGCCAGCCGATCATGCCGCGAACCGTGGCCTTGGTTGAACCGAGGTCGAAGTCGGTCGCGGCGCGCAGCCCGAGCGTCGTGAAGGTGCTGTCGTTGGAGCCGCCGTGGACGGTCAGCGCCGATGCTCCGCCTTGCTCGGTGAAGCCGTTGGTGTGGACGTTGACATAGGCGAGGTTGGCGAACGGCTCGAAGGCGACGCTGCCGGCCTTGAGGCTGTAGCCGAGTTCGCCGAAGACCTGCGTGGTGCCGGCGCGGTAGGAACCGGTCAGGCTGTCGCTGAAGCCGGGGAAGGCGACCTGCCGGCTCGTATCGATCTCGCTCCATGTGTAGGCAAGGCCGGAGCGGAAGGAGAGAGCTCCCCACTCGGTGCCGCCATAGACGCCGAGATGGTAGTTGTCGCTCGAAGCCGATGACCTGCGATCATCGACCTTGAAGGACGAATGGCTGTAGCCGGCGAGCAAGCCGAGGCGGACGTCGTCGGTGATCAGACCATCGACACCGGTGACGAAACCGCCGGTCGAACGCGACAGCCTGGCGGCATTGCCGTCGCCGCCGAAGTGCCCCCACGAACCGAACACCGAGCCCCAGGCGCCGTAGCGCTCGGAAGCAACCGAAGCCGTGGTGATCTCTTTCGCATCGTCGCCATAGCCCATCAGCGGCAGGCCGCCGACGGTCTCGAAGGCCGAGCGCAGGCGATCGTTCACGGCATCGCGCACGAAACGGCTGTCCTCGAGCAAACCCGTCACCGTCGATGCATGGATCTCGCCCGACAGGCTGTCGAAGGCGGCGCGGGCTTTGTCCGCCGACAGCACCAGCAGTGTGTTGTAGAGCGCCAGCGGCGTCCCGCTCTGCTGCAGCGTGTCGAGCGCGCCGGCGGTCTGTTTCTGGTTGTAGGTGTCGGCGACAGTGGCGAAGAGCGGCTTTGCACCGCCCGGCTCCTCGGGTTTTCCGGGCTCTTCAGGCTTGCCGGGTTCCTCCGGTTTCGAGCCCTTGATCGCGATCTTCAGGTCGACAGCATTGGCGCTCTGGATGAGGCTGGCGTCGAGGAAAGCCGAACGGGCCAGCACCGCAGGGTCGAAGCCGCCGGTCACACCGCCAGCTGCCGTCAGGATGGTGTAGGTCTGGCTGGCCTTGTAGCTGGTCTGCGCATCCAGCGCCGTCACCGCCACCGTGCCGCCGCCGAGCGTTGCCTTGCCGGTGGCGGCGATACGATCGCCGCTGCCGTTGCCCGCGATCTCGACCTCATAGGTCGAGCCCGCGGCGAAGGTGACATCGCCCGCGATGTTCAGCGTGCCGATCGAATTGCCCGGCGCGACCACGCCGCCATTGGCGACGCTCAGGCCGCCGATGGTGCCGTTGCCCTGCAGGCGGCCGCCGGCCAGCACGTCGACCGTGCCACCCAATTTGCCGTCGACGGAAAGAATACCTTGCCTGACCGCTGTGCCGCCGGTGAAGCCTGAACTGTCGCCGGTCAGCTTCAGCGTGCCGAGATCGCTCTTGATCAGCTGGGAATTGCCTTGCAGCGCCGCGCTGATGGTGGCGGTGTAGCTGGCGCCTTCGCTGGTGCCGTCACCGACGCGGACGACGGTACCGGACGAGCCGGCCAGCGTCAGCGCATCACCGGCAATGACATAGCCGGTGTCGGCGAACTGCATGCCGCCCACCGTCACCGGGGCCGAGCCAGAATTGTCCACCGTCACGGTCCCAGCCGCCCCCTGGAAGACGGCGAAATTGCCGTTGGCCCAGGGCGCGTTCACCGCACCGTCCGCCGTCGTCCAGTTGTTGTTACCTGCATCGTTGCGCCAGATTCCGGCGCCGCCGACGACCCTGCCATTGTTGCCGGGATTGGATTGTGGATTGATCGGGTCCCAGAAGCTGAAATTGAGCCCGGTGGTGTTGACCAGGTTAACCTGCTTGTCGACGGCGGTCTGCAGGAGCACCGTTCCCGCCGGCGTACCGGCTGGCAGGCTGGTGATGTCCAGCCCATTGTCGGTCAGCGTGCCGCCATAGCTGGCGATGCGATAGATGCCGGCGTCGAAGGCGCCGCCGGGCGCCAGGGTCACGTTCAGCTTGCCGTCGAGCGTCAGGTTGCCGCCGACCTTGACGAGGTCGTTCAGTGCACCGCCAACGACATTGGCCTGGCCGAAGCCATAGGCAAGCTTGCTGGCCTCGCTGAGGAACAGGTTGCCGTTGATGGTCAGCGTACCCGGTGCAGCGCCGGCATTGCCGGGTGCCAGCGTGGCGAGATCGATGATGGTCACATCGCCGCCGATGATGCCGCTGCCGCCGAGCGTGGCATTGGGCAGGACGAAGGTCGGGCCGGTTGCCGCCGTCTGGTCGCCGTTGATGAGCAGGGTGCCGTTGTTCACCACGGTCGCGCCCTTGTAGCTGTTGGCGCCGGTCAGCGTGGTGGTGCCGCTGCCGATCTGCTGCACGGCACCGGTGCCGGAGATGGCGCCGGCGAAGGTGAGTGTGTCGGACCGGTTGAAGGCCAGAGTGCCGCCATTGTTGACGACATTGCCGGCGATCGAGCCCGACGTGCCGCCATTGCCGAGCCGCAGTGTGCCCTGGTTGATGGTGGTGGTGCCGGCATAGCTGTTCGAACCGGTCAGCGTCAGTGTCCCGGCACCGGACTTGCTCAAGCCGCCTGGTCCGTTGAGCGCCTGCGAAACCGTGAAGTTGTTGCCGGCATCGAGAATGGTGAAGCCGCCGCCATTGGCGCCCCAGTTGATGGTGCGCGCGGTGGAGGAAAACGTATTGCCGCCCACCTGCAGCACGCCGCCGTTGAAAATCAGATCTCCGGCTGCGTCGCCGAGATTGTTGTCGGCCAGCACGGATACGGTTCCGCCAGCGATGGTGGTGCCGCCCAGATAGGTATTCGCGTTGCCCAGGACCAGCGTGCCCGTGCCGGTTTTGGTCAGGCCCCCGACGCCCGAAATGACACCGGAGAGCCCGGACGTCGTGCCGTCGGTCTCAACCGTGCCGCTGGCTGCGAGGTTGACCGCGCGCGTGCTTGCTGCGGCGGCGGTCATGCGCAGCGTGCCGCCCATGAAGGTCAGCGTGGCGGAAGGATCGCCGAGCTGGCTGTCGGTGGAAATCGACAGCGTGCCCTGGCGGATCGTCCATGGCGTGACGGCGCTGGTCGAGCCGGTCAGCGTCCAGGTGCTGGTTCCTGCCTTCTCGAACGTGTCGAAGTTCCGGTATTGTGCGGCGGCGCCGATAGCCGACGTATCGAAGCTGCTGTCGGCTGCACCGCCGAGCCGGAGGATATCTCTGGTTCCGTTGCCGGCAACAACGTTACCGACAATCGTCGAGCCGGCCTGAAGTTCGAGGGTGACCCAGCCCGCCAATCCACCGAGCTGGATAGCATTGGCAGCACCGGCACCAGCCTGGATGGTGCCGCTGTTGATGACAACGCCAATCGAAGACGCCCCCTCCCCACGGATTGCAGCGGCTTGGTTGCCTCCAATCAAGGTGCCGTAATTGATTATCGTGCCGCCACTGGCACGAACGACAACGGCGCCGTTTCCGGCCACCGTTCCGCTGAGATCGGAGCCACCCTGGACTGTGCCGTAATTGGTGAATGTCGAGGAATTCACAAAGCTCAAATAGACACCGGCGCCTGTGTAGCCGCCCTGAGTGCTGTTTCCGCCCTGGATCGTCGCTCCGGCACTGTTGACGACGGTGTTGGCGCCGCCCACGTAAACGCCGGCCATGTTGTTGGAGTTGCCGCTGCCACTTCCTGTACCGCCTGCGATCGTGCCTTTGTTGGCGAGGGTCACGCCGCCGTTCAAGCTGACGCCAATGCCTCCAATGCCAGTGGCGGCCGTCGCGTCACCGGCTTTGATGGTTCCATTGTTGACGATGGCACCACCCGATCCCGTACCGTTGACCATAAGGCCTGTTCCGGCTGCTATGCTGCCCGACTGATCCCCGCCCTTGAAGGCGCCTTCTATGATAAGTGTCCCGCTCGGAAAGGCGCCGGAAAAGCTGATGTTGCCTGGGCTGCCGGGCATGCCTAGACCGGATAATTCGAAAGCGCCGGTTTTAATCGTTATCGACTTGTTGGACGTCGGCAGGTCGGGCGCGCTCAACACTGTGAAGCTGTTGGTCAGCGTGATCGTCGAGGCGGCATCGGGCGAAGCGTTCGCCGCCGCGATCGCGTCGCGCAATTGCTGCTCGGTGCCGGCCGTGAAATCTGCCGCGGAGGCCAGCGATACGCCGCCCAGGCTTGCTGCGATAAGCGCGGCAAACGAAACGCCGGCACTCAAAAAGGTCCGTTTGGAATATCGATTGGTCAACACAGGTCGTGGCCCCCTCTTGCCGCGGGGCCGCCACCCCGAACCACCTTGTTAGCCAGGTAAATAATGTTGAGAGAATCAATCGTCACTCTCAACTTACCTTGCGGCAAGAGGAATAAAAGTAACTTCTAATGAACGCAATCGCCTAAAAAGGTGTCGGCGTTTGGACCAGCAAAAGGGTTTATAAACCCTATCCTTACTGATCCAAAATGCCGGTAATAACCCGTTGTCTCGCCATTTTATCGTCGTGCGGCGACGCGCCTGGGCTGGTCGAAATCAAACGGAAACAGCGCCGTGATCGCCTGTTCGACGGCGGTTTCGGTTTCCGGCCGCGCCGCCGTCAGGGGCAGGCGCACTTCCGGGCTCAGCCCGAGCAGGCGATGCAGCGCATATTTCACCGGGACCGGATTGGTTTCGCGTTCCAGTGCGGCAACCAGCGGCTCCAGCCGGTGGCGGATCGTGCGTGCCGAGAGCAGGTCGCCATTGCGGCAGGCGCGAAACATTTCGGTGCAGAGACCGGGCGCCACATTGGCGACGACCGAGATCGTGCCGGCGCCGCAGATCGTGTTGAACGCCAGCGCGGTGGCATCATGTCCTGAGAACTGCAGGAAGTCCCGGCCGGCGAGCCTGACGGTGCGCTCCGGCCGGTCGAGATCGCCGGTGGCGTCCTTGATGCCGATGATCGCCGGAAAGGCAGCCAACCTGCGCACCGTATCCGGCAACAGGTCGACACCGGTGCGCGACGGCACGTTGTAGAGGATGAGCGGGATGGTCGTCGCCTGCGCGATTGCCGCGAAATGGCGGTAGAGACCTTCCTGGCCGGGCTTGTTGTAATAAGGCGTCACGACAAGGGCAGCGTCGGCACCGCAGGCGGCTGCGGCCAGTGTCGCGGCAATCGTCTCTTCGGTGCTGTTCGAGCCGGTGCCGGCGATCACCGGAACCTGGCTGGCGACGGTTTCGACGCAGCGGCGCGTCACGGCGAGGCGTTCGTCATGTGTCAGCGTCGGCGCCTCGCCGGTGGTGCCGCAGACGACGACACCATCAATGCCCTGGTCGAGTTGCCAGCGGATCAGGAAATCGAAGGCGGCCATGTCGACCGCGCCTTTGCGGAATGGGGTCGGCAGTGCCGAAATGGCGCCTTTGAAGCGGGTTCTGTCGATGTGCATGGAGGTTCTCTCTTGCAGGGATTCGGACCAGCGGCGGCGCACCTGGGCGTGGGCATGGCGCCGCGTCGCCGGCCGGTCCGAAACGGATTGGAGCAATTCCAGCAACGGTTTTGCGTCCGGAATAGCGTCAAAACAAAAACTTGGAGCGTTTACGCGTTTCCGTAAAAACGGAAACGCTCTGGGTCAGTTGAAGAGCGAAAGCCGCGCGCTCTCCGGCGCGAGGCTGACGCAGCCGGCCTTATGATCGCTTTCGGTCTCGGCGAAATGCATCGCCGATGCCTTGTCGGTGAAGACACCGCCGGTCAGGCCAAGCTCATCGCGGGCGATCCAGCGCCCTTCGCCATCGCGCCCGACCAGGAAACGATGGGTCGCGGAAAGAGGCTCCGAAATCAGGGAATTGCGCATCGCCGATCACCCGATGAACTGGTGGAAGCCGCCGATGGCGGCGAAGAAGATGCCGACCACCAGGAAGAGCCGCAAGAACATCAGTGGCTCGTCCGCCCGGGATTGCAGGCTGCGCGCGACAGCATGGGGCATGCGGTCGTCGTCGTCGGGGATGTGGTAGCTGTACATGTCTCGTTCCTTTCGCACCGCGCCTTGGAGCGTGTGCAGCCGGGAAGTTAGGAGCCCCGGCATAAGGGTTCGAGAGAGAAGGCGGCGACAAAAAATAAGGATTTCATAAGGGGTACGAGGTGCCATGCCGGAACGGCAACCCTCCCTTGCGGGCTGTCGGCGCCCTACGATGCGGCGACGATTGCCATCAGATTGTCGTTCAGCCTTTTGGCTGCCTGGCGGAAATCGACAAGCCGCGGCGCCATCGACGCTTCAAGGGTTGCGGCGGCGCCGCTGCCCATCACCCGCTCCAGGCTCTGCTTGTATTCCGGGATCGCCGCCCAGTCGGCCACCGTCGTTTCCATGGCTTCGAGATGATACTGGAAACCATAGGCGTGCCGGCCCCAGCGGATCGCCTGCGTCACGCAGGCGGCATTGCTGGCCAGGATCTCGGCGCCTTCGGGCAGGCGCGCGATTTCGGCACCGTGCCATTGCAGGCATTCGACCGTCGGTCCGAGCCCGGCAAAGACCGGATCGTTGCGGCCGGTCGCGGTCAGTTCGACCGATGCCAAGCCCACTTCCGGCCTGCCCATCAGGCCGACCGTGCCGCCGAGTGCGCCCCCCAGCAGCTGGTGGCCGAGGCAGATGCCGAGATAGGGCCGCCCGAGTTCGCTCACCCAGCGCCGGATCGCCGCCTTCTCGGGCACCAGCCAGGGATGCACCTCTTCCTGCCAGACATCCATCGGTCCGCCGAACACCGCGAGCAGGTCGAAGCCGTCGAAGTCCGGGATCGGCTCGCCGGCGTCGAGTTCGACGGGCACCCATTCATGCCCCTGTTCGGCCCAGAAGTCGCGGAAGATGCCCGGATGTTCGACATCGACATGCTGGAAGACGAGAATGCGCATGCAACACCCCATGTGTCCGACCGGCTGCGATCCCTGCATAGACAAACGGGAGCTGTTTCCCAATGATCCAGATCGGATGTTCTGCCGCCACACCCGGCACTGCAGGCCCGAGGCGCTGGCGGTTTGTTGACAAGGCCGCCCGGTTTCCTGCAAGAGCCGCCGACCAAGCCACAGGACCTTGTTCATGACCAATGTCGCCCTGACCGGACTTGCCCGCGATCTTGCCCGGCGTGCCGATGAGGGCAGGCCGGTGCGCATCGGCGTCATCGGCTCCGGCGAGATGGGCACCGACCTTGTCACGCAGGGCATGCTGATGCCGGGCATCGAGGTCTGCGCCATTTCGACGAGGCGCCCGCACACGGCGCGCGAGGCGATCCGCATCGCCTATGGCGACGAGGCGATGGCACGCGAGGCCGGGAACCAGGCGCAGGTCACCGCGGCGATCGAGGCAGGCAGGATCGCCATCACCTCTAACGACATGCTGGTCACCAACCCGCTGGTCGACGTCGTGATCGATGCCACCGGCAAGCCCGGTGTCGCCGCCGATTTCTGCCTGTCGGCCATGGAGCACGGCAAACATCTGGTGATGATGAATGTCGAGGCCGATGTCACCATCGGCTGCCTGCTGAAGAAGGAGGCCGACCGGCTCGGCGTCGTCTATTCGCTCGGCGCCGGCGACGAGCCGTCCTCCTGCATGGAGCTGATCGAGTTCGTGTCCGCGCTCGGCTGCACGGTCGTCGCCGCCGGCAAGGGCAAGAACAATCCGCTCAATCATGATGCCGTGCCGGACGACTATCGTGCCGAGGCCGAACGCCGCAACATGAACCCGCGCATGCTGGTCGAGTTCGTCGACGGTTCCAAGACGATGGTCGAGATGTGCGCCATCGCCAATGCCACCGGCCTGGTGCCGGACAGACCGGGCATGCATGGCCCCGCCGCCAATCGTGACGAACTGGCCAAGGTGCTGATTCCGCGCGCCGACGGCGGCGTGCTGTCGAAGAAGGGCGTGGTCGACTACACCATCGGCAAGGGCGTGGCGCCCGGCGTTTTCGTCATCGTCGAAGCCACGCATCCGCGCGTCATCGAGCGCCTGGATGACCTGCATGTCGGCAAGGGCCCCTATTACGGCCTGTTCCGGCCCTATCACCTGACCTCGCTGGAAGTGCCGCTGACGGCGGCCCGCATCATGCTTTATGGCAAGCCGGACATGGTGCCGCTGCCGCGTCCCGTCGCCGAAGTCTGCGCGGTGGCCAAGCGCGACCTCGCCGCCGGCGAGACCTTCGATGCCATCGGCGAGACCTGCTACCGCTCCTGGACGATGACGGTCGGGGAAGCGCGCGCCGTGCGCGCCGTGCCGGTCGGTCTGCTCGAGGGCGGCAAGGTATTGAAGCCGGTGAAAAAGGGCGAACTGCTCACTGCCGACAACGCTGCTCCGGACAGCTCGACGCGGCTTTATGCCTTGCGCAAAAAACAGGACGAGATGCTCTACGGCTGAGCTGGAACAATTCCTGCAAAGATGCCCGGCGGTTTTACAGCCGGAATTGCCAGGAAACAAGGAGCGAGAGCGCTTCCGGCAGAAGCCTAAACGCTCTCGTGTCGCCGCCTACAGCCGGGTCAGCCGCTCGCCCGGCCCGGCCAGCCGCTCGGCGCCCGGAACATCCGCGGCATCGACGCGGCGTGGATGCCATGCGACGGCACGTGCGATCTCCGCGATGGCAGGCAGGTCGTCTGCGTCCGTATCGCGATCCAGCAGGACGAGTTGTGACCAATAGGCGGCGGAGACATTCATCATCACGTCGAGCCACAGACGCCCATCATCGGCCTGCACGAGAATCCACTGCCAGTCGGCTGTCGCCAGCACCTTCCCCGGTCGTTGCGTTCCCGCGACCTCGATGCTGACCGGATCGCCGGCCTTCAGTGCTTCTGCCATCCTGGTCTCCGCCTGCACGGGCTGGCTCCGCTTTGCTGCGAAAACGGAGCCGCCACGCATGATCGCCGACGATCGCGGAAAGCCGAACATCGATCAAGATGTTCCGGCAATCTCCCGGAAAGCCTAGGATCGGCCTTTCAACGTCCGCTGCAGGGCCTCCAGCACCAGCCGGGTCGCTTCGGCATGGATGTCCGCGCGCGAGCGGTTGCCGGCGTCGTCGCAGATCGGGTCGAACTCCCCGACGGATTTCAGCAGTGCGGCGCTACCCTCCTTGCATTCGGGCAGGAAGCTGAAGTGGTTGGCGTCCTTTATCGCCGCATAGGTTCCCTGCGGCGTCAGCGATGCCAGCCTGTCGGCAAGCACCGCGGTCGGGATGACGTCCGGGTTGCCGAGATTGATGAACGCCATCGGAATGGCGATCTCCTTCAGGCTCTGCTCGTCATAGGCCGGCGCCAGGCCAGGGTCTATCAGCACCGCCGTCTTGATGCGGCGATCGAGATTGGACTGTTCGAAAAGGTCTTTGTCGATCGAACGCAGGTCGACCTTGTCAACCGTCACCCGCGCATCGTTGAGATAGCCGACGCCGCTGGCAAACCAGGCGCAGTCCCATTTCGTATAACTGTCGCAGTACCTGGCATAGGTTTCCAGCTTGGCGCGGGCACCGGCGATCTCCATGGCGGTGGCGCCGCCGAGCGAGAAGCCGGCGACACCGACCTTGTCGGGGTCGACAACGCCCTGCCATTGCGGATCGGTCGACAGTTTGTCGATCACGCGCGAGAGATCCTGCGTGCGCTGCCACACCTTCGGCGTTTCGGCCGGTAGCGAATAGCCGCTGGTGGTGCCGGGATGGTTCGGGCCTGCGACGACAAACCCGGCCTTGGCCAGCGCCGTCGCCAGCCACCCCATCGCCTGAACGCGGCTGCCCGAGCCGTGCGACAGGACAACGAGTGGATAGCGGCCCCTGGCGGCGGGAGCATCGAGGAAGGCTGGCTCACCCTTGAACACCCTGCTGTCGCCAACCACTGTCGGCTGTCCACCGGCATCTGCCGGATACCAGACGGTGGCGACAAGATCGCGACCGTGTTCGCTCGCCTCTATGACAATCTGGCGCACGCCGACCTCGGCGGCGAGGCAAGGGGTGACGAAGGCGGCGAAAAGCGCGGCGGTGGCAACGGTCTGGAAGGTCGGCATCGGAAGCTCCGTTATGAAAAAATACGCAAGACCCATTGCAGGCACCGCGGCTTGATGCTTCCTCGATCGTGATTCAGGTCGTTCTCGATTGCGATCCGAGCCATCATCGCTTCTGAAATTCCAACGCCGATACGTGTCGTGATCTTCGTTCCCTTGCCCTTCGTCGTCGCACTGCTGTTGCTGATCCTGCTTGTCGTCCTGCTGCGCAATTCAGATCGGGTCAGTGTCAACCGGCCCTTCCTGGCGCTGATCGGCCTGTGCTGCCTGCAGTCGATCGTGCTTGGGCTGCGCTGGGGCTATGGCGTCGAGGCAATGCGCTTCATCCTGCCGGTAATGGGCGGCTGCCTGCCGCCGCTGGTGCTGGCAAGCTTCCACAGCCTGATCGACCGAGACGGCGCCCGGGAGCATGACATCTGGCTTCAGGCGCTGCCGCCATTCGTCATCGTGGCGCTGCTGTTCCTCGCCCCCAACCTCATCGATTTTGCACTGATCCTGCTCTTCGTCGGTTATGCTATCGCTTTGCTGCGGCTGGGCAGGGCCGGACCCGACGCGCTGGATGGCGCCCGCTTCGATGGCGCGGTGGCCGCGCACAAGGCCCTGATCATTGCTGCCGTTTCGCTCTGCCTTTCCGCCGTGTTCGACCTTGTCGTCCGGCTGGATTTCGAATGGAAACAGGGCGCGAGTGTCCCGTTGATCGTGACCAATGCCAATCTGCTCTGGCTGCTGGCGCTTGGTCTTGCGGCGATCGTTGCGGCGCGGGCGCGAGCCCTTCCCGAGCCCGTCGCGGAGGCGCAGCGATCGTCAATCACGACTGCCCAGGACCGCGAGGTGCTCGACCGCGTCGACCGTCTGCTCAACGAACACAGGTTGTTCCTCGACGAGAACCTGACCCTGTCGCGGCTGGCGCGCCGTGCGAGCCTGCCGGCCAGGCAGATATCGGGTGCGGTGAACCGGCTGGCCGGCAAGAACGTCTCGCAATACATCAACGATTTCAGGATCGCCGAAGCCTGCCGGCTGCTACGGCAGGACAACGGCTCGGTGACCGCCGCGATGTTCGAGTCCGGTTTCCAGACAAAGTCGAACTTCAACCGGGAGTTCCGCCGGGTGACGTCGCTCAGTCCCGCAACCTGGCGCGACAGGAACCGCGCGGCCTGATCGTCCGAAAAGGCGAAGCTATTTGCCCAGTTCCACCGAGCGTGCGCGCGCCGCCTCGACGGCTTCGGTGACGAGGCTTTTCAGCCGGTCGCCGCCCATCAGAACGCCGAGCGCTGCCGCGGTGGTGCCGTTCGGGCTGGTCACCTGCTGGCGTAGCAGGCCGGGTTCCTCGCCGCTATCGGCGGCCAGGGTGGCGGCGCCATAGACCGTCTGCATGGCAAGCAGCTTTGCCGTGTCCGCAGGCAGGCCGGCCTGTTCGCCGGCGGCAGTCAGGCATTCGATGAAATGGAAGATGTAGGCGGGGCCGGAACCCGAAACGGCGGTCACCGCATCCATCAGGGCTTCGTCGTCGATCGTCGCGACGGCGCCGCTGGAAGAGAGCAGGTCGGCCACGACGCTCCTGGCGGTCTCGGAAACCAGGCTGTTGGAGAACACCACCATCATACCCTTGCCGATGGCCGCCGGTGTGTTCGGCATGCAGCGCACGATCGGCGTGCGGTCGCCCAGAATGCCGGCAAAGGTGGCGACCGGCGTGCCGGCGGCGACGCTGAGGAAGGTCGTCCCGCCATTGCCGAATTTTGCGTAGGCGGCCGTCACTTCCCGGATCACCTGCGGTTTGACCGCCAGCACGACAAGCGCCGGTTTTACATCTGCCGCAATGTCCGCAGCGTCCGCCACTGCCGGGCAGCCCAGGGCCTCCGCGCGGGCGCGCAGCGCATCGGCAGGTTCCACCACCAGCACTTCCGCTGCCTTGAGCTTGCCGGATTTCACCCAGCCGGCCAGCATGGCGTAACCCATATTGCCGCAGCCGGCGAGAACAAGCTTGATGGTCATGGAAGGCCTCCCGAAAGCTCTTCCTTAGACGGTCATGCGCGGGGGTGGAAGAGAGACGCTTACCTTCCCCTTGCACAGGAAGGTAAAACGCTCCCACGTCGCTTAATCATCATTTCATCGCCCTTTGCTAATGCTGCCCGCCGGGCGATAGTGCGGGCATCTCCGGTCCGCACCATCGCTGCGTCAGCGATGCCCGTGCCGGAGATGGGAAAACCTCCTTATGTCTGCGCCGGTGGCGGTGCGGCTGCGATCGAAAGGCGGGCCGAGCAAGTGCCTGCTGTCTGGGACTTCGGCATGGGATGCACACGGTCGGTTCTGGGAGTTTCCGTCGCCAGCCTGGGCTGGGAAGAGGCACTGTCGCAGCTTGCCGGCTTCGTACGCGACAGGCGGTTCACCAAGGTCACCTTTCTCAACGCGCACAACGCCAACATTGCCTCGGTCGATGACAGTTTCGCGGGGGCGCTGGACGATTTCCTGGTCCTGCCGGACGGTATCGGCGTCGATATCGCCGCCATGCTGCTCTACGGCCGGAAGTTCCCGGCCAATCTCAACGGCACCGATTTCGTGCCGGACCTGCTCATGGCCATCAAGGAGCCGCTGACGGTTGGTTTGCTCGGCGCCACACGAGCCAATGCCGAGGGCGCCGGTGCCAGGCTGCGGCAGCTGGTGCCGCAGCACAGGATCGTCGTCTTCAACGATGGCTTCTTCTCCCCGACCGAAGAGGCGCGGATCGTCCAGCAACTGGCCGAGCATCGGCCCGACATCCTACTGGTCGCCATGGGCGTGCCGCGCCAGGAATTGTGGATCGCCCGCAATCTCGACCACCGCCATTGCACGCTGCCTCTGGCTGTCGGTGCGCTGTTCGATTTCCTGAGCGGCGCGGTGCCGCGGGCACCGCTCTGGCTGCGCAGGCTCCGGCTCGAATGGGCGTTCCGGCTGGCGGTCGAACCCGGCCGGATGTGGCGCCGCTATCTCATCGGCAACCCACTGTTCCTGTGCCGTGTCATGCGCCAGAAGCGGACCGCATCTCCGGTCCGGATCAAGCGGTGAGTGCGTTGCGTCGAAGACGCCCTGCAGCCAGTTAAATGGTAAGGTGAAACTTACAGAATGCCGCGAAACAACGAAGTGGAGTTTCGAGTTTACGGCATGCGACGGCGTTTTGGCGGGATTGCATTGATGGAATTTCGTGAGAAGGTCGCGCCTCTGTTCTGGCATGAACGTGATTTGGCTGACCGGGTGAAGCATGGCTGACGTGATCGATGGAAAGAAAGTGGCCGAGGATGTGGTCGGCAAGGTCAAGGCGCTGACCGCGGCCCTTGCCGGCACCAGGCCCGGCCTTGCCGTCGTCATCGTCGGCGAAGACCCGGCCAGCCAGGTCTATGTCGCCTCGAAGTCCCGTACCGCGAAGGAATGCGGCTTCCATTCCGTGCAGCACACGCTGCCGGCCGAGACAAGCGAAGCCGGCCTGCTCGGCATCATCGCCGATCTCAACGCAGACCCGGCCATCCATGGCATCCTGGTGCAATTGCCGCTGCCGGACCATATCGATGCCGGCAAGGTCATCCAGGCGATCGCGCCGGAAAAGGATGTCGACGGCTTCCACTTCATCAATGTCGGCAAGCTCGGCGCCGGCGAGCTCGAAACGGCCTTCGTGCCCTGCACGCCCGCCGGCTCGATGCTGTTGATCGAACGCGTGCGCGGCAAGGACCTGTCGGGTCTCAACGCCGTGGTCGTCGGCCGTTCCAACATTGTCGGCAAGCCGATGGCCAACCTGCTGCTCGCCGCCAACTGCACCGTGACCATCGCGCACAGCCGCACGAAGGATCTGCCCGCGCTGGCCCGCACGGCCGACATCCTGGTCGCGGCGGTCGGCCGGCCGGAAATGGTCAAGGGTGACTGGGTCAAACCGGGTGCCACCGTCATCGACGTCGGCATCAACCGCATTCCGGCGCCGGAAAAAGGCGAGGGCAAGACGCGGCTGGTCGGCGATGTCGCCTATGCCGAGGCCGCGGCCGTTGCCGGTGCCATCACGCCGGTGCCCGGTGGCGTCGGTCCGATGACCATCGCCATGCTGATGGCCAACACGGTTATTTCCGCCTATCTTGCCGCCGGACTCGACCGCCCTTCCTTCTGATAGCCGCCATTTGAGAGCCCAGCTTTGCCGACGCCTCCTGTTCCCATAGAACGGCCCATCGTGACGGACGCCGTTCAAGGCGGCAGGCGCTTCGCCTTCCTGCTGGTCGACAAGTTTCCGATGTTTTCCGTGGCGGCGGCGATCGACGTGGTGCGCTCGGCCAACCGCCTGCTCGGCCATGATTTCTACAGCTGGACCACCGTTTCTCCGGATGGCGATGCGGTTACCGCCTCCAACGACCTGCCGCTGAAGGTCGACTATGCCGTGGCCGACGTGCCGCCGGTCGATATCCTGTTCGTCTGCGCCGCGCTCAACCTGGAATTCCCCGGCAAGTCGAAGGTGCTCGGCGCCCTGCGCGCCTGGGGACGGCGTGGCGGTGTGCTGGGCGCGCTGTCGGTCGGCTCCTACGTCCTGGCCGAAGCCGGCCAGCTCGAGGGCCATCGCTGCACCATCCACTGGGAGAATCGCGCCGGCTTCATGGAGCGCTTCCCGGACATCGAATGCACCGGCAACGTCTTCGAGATCGACCGCAAGCGCTACACCAGCGCCGGCGGCACCACCTCGATCGACCTGATGCTGGAAATCGTGCGCACCGATTTTGGCGCCAATCTCGCCAATGCCGTCGCCAACCAGTTCCAGCACGAACGCATCCGCTCGGCCGGAGACCGCCAGCGTGTCGGGCCGGAGCGTGACCTGACCGGCAAGTCGGAGAAGCTGCGCAAGATCGTCGAGCTGATGGCCGATCATCTCGACGAGCCCTTGTCGGCGGTTCAGCTCGCCAAGTCGGCAGGGCTTTCGGTGCGGCAGGTGGAGCGGCTGTTCCTCAGGCACCTGACCGTGACGCCGGGGCGCTACTACATGCGGCTCAGGCTCGAGCGCGCCCGCGAACTGCTGCGCCAGACCAACATGCCGATCCTCGACGTGGCGATCGCCACCGGCTTCACCTCGCACTCTTATTTCGCGCAAAGCTACCGGCTGCAGTTCGGCCGCCCGCCGAGCGAAGAGCGACGCACGACCTATTGAGCCGGGCGGCGATTGCCCCTCAACTCGCCAGGAAACCGCCGTCGGCGGCCAGGACATGCCCGACAATGTAGGCGGACTGGTCGCAGGCGAGCCAGACGACCGCTTCGGCGACGTCCTCGGGCCGGCCCATGCGGCGCAGTGGCAGGCCCGCCGCCACGGCTTCCATGCTTCCCACACCGGCCGCCGCCCTCATCATCATGTCGGTCATGACACGACCCGGTGCCACGGCATTGATGCGTACGCCGTGGGGAGCATAGGCCATGGCCGCGGAGCGCATCAGCGAAATCGCCGCTGCCTTGGACGCCGAGTAGAGCGCAAAGCCGGGGTTGGGATTGCGGACGCCGCTCACCGAGGCGTTGATGACGATCCTGCCGCCGCTTTGCTGTGCCAGCATGACGGCAAGCTGATGTTTGAGGGACAGGAAGACCGAGCGCACATTGGTGTCGAAAACAGCGTCGAAGACATCGCTGTCCTGATGTTCCAGCGGGGCGGGCCGTTCCTGATAACCGGCATTGTTGAAGGCTGCGTCCAGCCTGCCGAACCGCGCGACAATGGTCTGCATGAGATGGCTGACATCTTCTTCCCGCGTCACGTCCGTGCGCAGGAACAGGCCCTCGGCGCCAGCTGCACGGCAGGCCTGTGCGACAGCCTCTCCTTCCTCGTCACGACGGCCGGCAATGATGACCGCGGCTGCTCCAGCCTCCGCCATCCGCAGTGCCGTCGCCCGGCCGATGCCGCTGCCGCCTCCGGTGACCAGGCAGACCAGGCCATCCATCCGGCCTGCTTCCCTCCCGGCGCTGACATTCGAGGCTTTGGCTGACATGATGATCCCGCATTGCTGTTTTGGATCCAGAGAATAAAGTTGTATCATACAACTAATAAGACGCAAGGAAGCTTTGTGGTGAGCGAAAGCGAGACGGTCGAGATCCAGAAAGTCCGCGATTCGTCGCGCAGGATCGTGCGCGAACTTGGTTTCATGAAGCCGACCGTGGCGGGCACCGACCTGCCTGCCTCGGCAGTCCATGCGATCATCGAGATCGGCTCCAATGACGGTTTGACCGCGGGCGCGCTTGGGGAAATCCTCAATCTCGAGAAATCGAGCGTCAGCCGGATGCTGCGCAAACTGATCGATGCCGGCGAAGTCGAAGAGCGCGTCAACCCGGATGATGCCCGCTCGAAGCTTCTGCGGCTGACGGCGCGTGGGAAGGCCACGTTTGCAGCGATCAACCGTTTCGGCCATGGCCAGGTCGCGGCAGCCTTCCTGCATCTGTCCGATGACCAGCGTCGCGTCGTCGTGGCCGGGCTCTCGGCCTATGCCGAAGCGTTGCATCGAGTCCGCGCCGAAGAACGTTAGGCTTTTTGCCGGGCCGCCGATTTCATCGGCTATTGCAGATTCCCTTCCTCCTGCCGAACCGCTATCTTCGCCGCTTCGTCGGATCGAGCCAGGCTCGCGAGGGGGATACCATGCCGATTTTTGCCAGATGGATCGCAGCTGTCGTGACGGCGCTGCTGCTCACCGCGCCCGCGCTGGCCGCCGACCGAACCATTATCATCCTGGATGCGTCCGGCTCGATGTGGGGGCAGATCGACGGCAAGCCGAAGCTCGAGATCGCGCGCCAGTCACTGCGCACCGTGCTGCAGTCGCTGGCCGCCGACAGGGAGGTGGGCTTCATGGCCTATGGCCATCGCGAGAAAGGCAGCTGCGAGGACATCGAACTGATCGTTCCGCCGGCCGCCGGCACCGCAGGTGCCATTACGGCGGCCGCCGATTCCATGAAATTCCTCGGCAAGACACCGCTGACGGCCGCCGTGCGCAAGGCCGCGGAAGCGCTGAAATACACCGAGGACAAGGCGACCGTCGTCCTGATCACCGACGGGCTCGAGACCTGCAATGCCGATCCTTGCGCGCTCGGCAAGGAATTGAAGGCATCCGGCGTCGACTTCACCGCCCATGTCGTCGGTTTCGGCCTGACGGCGGACGAAGGCCGGCAGGTGGCCTGCCTCGCCGAAAACACCGGCGGCAAATATATCCAGGCCACTGACGCGGCTGGTCTCGAGGACGCACTCAAGCAGACCGTCGCCGAGAAGCCTGCGCCCGAACCCAAGCCGGCTCCCGCGCCGGAACCGGCAAAGGTTGAATTCAACCTGGTGCCGACGCTGACCCTGGCCGAAGGCAATCCCGACATCACCACCGACATCGGGCAGTCCTGGGTGCTTTACAAAGCCAATCCGGATGGCAGCCGCGGCGACTATGTCTCGACCGAATATGGCGCCTGGAAAGGCAATGCCGAGCCCGGCAGATATGTGCTCGTCGCCAAGGTCGGCCATGTCGAGCGCGAGCAGGCCGTGACCATCGAGGCCGGCAAAATCGCCGCGCCGCATTACGTGGCGGATGCCGGAACGTTGATCGTGCGCGCGCACGCCAGCGAGGGTTCGGAGATCGCCGACGGCGCCGCCATCCAGGTCAAATATCCGGGTGACGGCACCACCACCTATTACGGCCAGATGAAGGCCGTCTTCCCGGCCGGCGAACAGGAGATCACCGTCGAGGTCGGCGAAGGCACCGCGACCGAAAAGGTCACGCTGAAGGCCGGCGAGACGATCGAAAAGGATATCGCCGTCGGTGTCGGCAAGGCTGTGACCAACGCCTTCTATGCCGAGGGCAAGAAAGTGGATTCCGGCGGCCTCGTCGTGCGCGTCTTCAAGGCCGAGAAGAACCTCGACGGCCAGCGCGACGATGTGTCGACGTCCTATGGGCCGGACCAGAAGTTCGACCTGCCGCCCGGCAACTATGTCGTCGTCGCCAAGATGGACGAAGCGACCGCCGAGACTCCCTTCACCGTGAAGGTCGGCGAGAAGACCGACGTCAATGTCGTGCTCAATGCGGGCGTGCTGTCCGTCGATGCGAAGGGGGCCAAGGAGATCGAGGTCTATGGCGCCAAGAAGGACATCGAAGGCAAGCGCCAGCCCTTCGGCAATTCCTATGGTGAGACGCATCAGTCGACGCTGCCGGCCGGCGACTACGTCGTGGTGGCGATCCGTGGCGATGACAACGTCAAGACGGAAGCCCCGGTGACGGTGAAAGCCGGCGAGCGGGCCGAGGTGACGGTGCCGTAGAAACGGACGCGTTCCCGCATTGAGAAACCGGTCGCGTCGCATGGTCACGACGGGATTTCGGTGCGGCGCGTCGTCGACTGGCGCCTGTTTCGCACAGGCCCCTGGCCGCGTTCAGCTGGTCGCGATCGAAATGCACTAAAATTATAAAAACGTCATTTATAAAAGCGTGATCGTCAAGGCGATGGAGCCTCGATTCCTAAAAAATATGTTTGATAACAAAATGATAAATAAGAATGGTTGACGGTTATTTTTCCAGCCAGTTTGCCTGGAAAGGCGCTATTCTTAGCGAAAGAACAATCATCAAATCGGGCAAAACGACGATTTTCTTCCGCTGAGTAAACGGCCGGCGGGGCCGCCGCCGATTTTCATCCACCTGCCGAGCCGCTATGTTCGCGGCTTCTCTGGATCGGGCCGGTATCTCGTTTCTGGAATTTGCACTGTCTGATCGGGTCGCTATCCGGCGGCCCTTGTCGGTCATGGGCGAATTCCGGCGGCGGTACGGCACAGCATTCTGATTTCGGCGCGTTCCAGATACTGCGGTGGGCACCGGGGCACACTTCGCAACCACTAGGCTCGCAAGGAAAGATACCATGTCGACTTTTGCCCGATGGATCACGGTTTTCGCCGCGGTCCTGCTCTTGGCGGTGCCGGCGCTCGGCGCCGATCGCACCATCATCATCCTCGATGCTTCCGGCTCGATGTGGGGCAAGATTGACGGCAAGCCGAAGCTCGAGATCGCGCGCCAGTCGCTGCGCACCGTGCTGCAGTCGCTGCCTGCCGACAGGGAGGTGGGCTTCATGGCCTATGGCCATCGCGAAAAAGGCAGCTGCGAGGACATCGAACTGATCGTTCCGCCGGCCGCCGGTACCGCGGGCGCCATCACGACGGCCGCCGGTTCCATGAAATTCCTTGGCAAGACACCGCTGACGGCCGCCGTGCGCAAGGCCGCGGAAGCGCTGAAATACACTGAGGACAAGGCGACCGTCGTCCTGATCACCGACGGGCTCGAGACCTGCAATGCCGACCCTTGCGCGCTCGGCAAGGAACTGAAGGCATCGGGCGTCAACTTCACCGCCCATGTCGTCGGCTTCGGTCTGACGACGGACGAAGGCAGGCAGGTGGCCTGTCTCGCCGAAAACACCGGCGGCAGATACATCCAGGCCACCGACGCGAAGGGCCTGGAATCGGCGCTGAAGCAGACCGTCGTCGAAAAGCCCGCGCCGCAGTCGGCACCAGCGCCTGAGCCCAAGCCAGCAAAGGCCGAATTCAACCTGCGGCCGACCTTTGCGCTTGCCGAGGGTGGCGCCGAGATCACCGACGACGTCGGCCAGAGCTGGGCTCTCTACAGGACCAAGGACGACAACAGCCGCGGCGAGAACATCCTGACCGAATACGGTGACTGGAAAGGCAGCGTTCAGCCGGGCAAATACGTTCTCGCCGTCAAGGCTGGCGAGGTCGAGCGCGAACAGTTTGTCACGGTCGAGGCAGGCAAGGTCGCCGAACCGTATTTTGTCCTGGATGCCGGCATGTTGATCCTGAGAGCCCATGCCAGCGAAGGGTCGGAGATCGCGGACGGCGCTGCCATCCAGGTCAAATATCCGGGCGGCACGGCCACAGACTATGGTCAGATGAAGACCTTCGTTCCGGCAGGGGCGCAGGAAATCACGGTCAAGGTCGGTGAGGGCGTCGTGACGGAGAACCTCACGCTGAAGGCTGGCGAGACGATTGAGAAGGACATCGTTGCTGGCGTCGGCAAGGTGGCGGCCAACGCCTTCTATGTCGCAGGCGACAAGGTGGATTCCGGTGGTCTGGTCGTGCGCGTGCTGAAGGCCGAGAAGAACCTGGCCGGAGAGCGCCAGGATGTCTCAACCTCCTATGGGCCGGACCAGCAGTTCGACCTGCCGGCCGGCAATTACGTCCTGCAGGCCAAGATGGATGAGGCGGTCGCGGAGACGCCCTTCGCGGTGAAGGTCGGTGAAAGGACCGACGTCGATGTCGTGCTCAACGCCGGCGTGCTCGCCGCGACGGCGGACGGCGCCAAGGAGATCGAAGTCTTCGGAGCCAGGAAGGATCTCGAGGGCAAGCGCCAGGCGTTTGGCTTTTCTTACGACGAGTCGCATCAGGCCACCCTGCCGGCGGGCGACTATGTCGTGGTGGCGACCCGCGGCGACGACGATGCCAAGTCCGAGATCCCGGTCACGATCAAGGCCGGAGAACGGACCGAAGTGACGGTGCCATAAGGTTCTGTTTGCAAGAGCAGACCCTCTCCATCTCTCCGCGAAGGGGAGATAAGGTCCTGACGCGCCCATCCACCTTCTCCCGCCAGGGGAGGAGGTGGGGGCATCAGCCGAACGCGCTGGCGCCGTGGTCGGCGCGGCCGGCCATCTGGCGGAAGCCGGCGAACAGTTCGCGGCCCAGCCCGAATTCGTGCTCGGAAAGGTCGGCCGAGGCCGAGGACCGTACGGCGAACTCGCCGGCCGGCACCAGCACTTCCAGCGTGCCTGCTTCGCCGTCGAGCCTGACGATGTCACCGTCATGCACGCGGGCGATCGGGCCGTCTTCCAGCGCTTCCGGCGTGACGTGGATTGCTGCCGGCACCTTGCCGGAAGCGCCAGACATGCGCCCGTCGGTGACCAGCGCCACGCGCTGGCCACGGTCCTGCAGGATGCCGAGCACCGTGGTCAGCTTGTGCAGTTCCGGCATGCCATTGGCCTTGGGCCCCTGGAAGCGGATGACGGCGACGAAATCGCCGGTCAGCTCGCCGGCCTTGAAGGCATCGTTCAGGCCCTGCTGGCTGTGGAACACCTTGGCGGGTGCTTCGATGATGCGCCGCTCCGGCTTGACGGCGGAGGTCTTGATGATGGCGTGGCCGAGATTGCCGGCGAGCACCTTGAGGCCGCCGGTCGCCTGGAAGGCCTGCTTCACTGGCACCAGCACCTTCTCGTCGCCGCTCACCGCGGGGGCGGCCTCGCGCATGACGGAACCGTCGGCGCCAAGCCTGGCTTCGACCGTGTAAGGGCGCAGGCCTTCGCCCCACACCGTCTGCACGTCCTCATGCAGCAGGCCGGCATCGAGCAGCTCGCGGATCATGAAGCCGAGCCCGCCGGCGGCGTGGAAATGGTTCACGTCGGAAAGCCCGTTCGGATAGACGCGGGCGAGCAGCGGCACCGCCTCGGAAAGATCGGAAATATCCTGCCAGGTCAGCTTGATGCCGGCTGCGGCCGCCATCGCGATCAGGTGGATGGTGTGGTTGGTCGAGCCGCCGGTGGCATGCAGGCCGACGATGCCGTTGACGAAGGAGCGCTCGTCGATCATGCGGCCGACCGGCGTATAGGCGTTGCCCATGGCGGTCAGGCTCAGGGCCCGCTTGGTGGCCTCGCGGGTCAGCGCGTCGCGCAGCGGCGTGCCGGGATTGACGAAGGAAGCGCCCGGCGTGTGCAGGCCCATGATCTCCATCAGCATCTGGTTGGAGTTGGCGGTGCCGTAGAAGGTGCAGGTGCCGGGGCCGTGATAGGATTTGGACTCGGCCTCCAGCAGTTCGGCGCGCCCGCATTTGCCTTCCGCATAGAGCTGGCGCACGCGCGCCTTTTCGTCATTCGGGATGCCGGAGGTCATCGGGCCCGCCGGAATGAAGACGGCCGGCAGATGGCCGAAGGTGAGAGCTGCGATCACCAGCCCCGGCACGATCTTGTCGCAGACGCCGAGATAGACGGCGGCGTCGAACATGTTGTGCGAAAGCCCGATCGCGGCAGCCATGGCGATCACGTCGCGCGAGAACAGCGACAGTTCCATGCCGGGCTGGCCCTGGGTGACGCCGTCGCACATGGCCGGCACCCCGCCTGCGACCTGGGCAATGCCGCCGGCCTCCGTTGCTGCCTGCTTGATGAGCTGCGGATAGCTCTCGAACGGCTGATGCGCCGACAGCATGTCGTTGTAGGAGGTGATGATGCCGAGGTTCGGCACGCGGTCGGCACCGAGCGCGACCTTCTCCGAAGGGCTGCAGACGGCGAAGCCGTGGGCGAGGTTGCCGCAGGACAGCACGCCGCGATTGGCGACGCGGCTTGATGCTGCGTCGATGCGGCCGAGATAGGTCTCGCGGCTGGCGCGGGAGCGCTCGCGGATACGGCTGGTGATGGCTTCGATGTCGGATCTGGCTGTCATGGCTATCGTCCTTTCGCGAAGACGACGGCACGCCAGGCCGTCCGGCCTTCGCCATTCACAATCAGGGGGCCCAGAAGATTTCGACCGGGCTCGTCGCTGCATCGATGACGCGACGGATCGGCAGTTGCGATCCCGGCGCGAGCGCCTTTTCAAGCGTCTCAAGCTTTTCGGCGCCTTCGATATGCAGGGCGAGGAAGCGCGCCCGGCGGATCAGCGAAAGCGTTAGTGTCAGTCGCAACTCGCCGGCGCTGTCGGCATGGACGGCGGCGATCTCGTCACGCGAGGTGGGGTCGAGCAGATGCTCCAGCTCCTTCGCGTCCGGGAAGAATGAAGCCGTGTGGCCGTCATTGCCCATGCCGAGGATCGCCACGTCGGGCGGATTGAAGAAGGTCGTCAGGAAATGCTCGGCGTCCTTCAGGTCCGCGTCGAGTTCGCCGCCGCGGTAGAGCGGCAGGAAATGGGCGGCGGCCGCCTTGTTCTGCAGCAGCCTGGCCTTGACCAGGCCGGCATTGGAGCGCGGCGAGGTGTCGGGCACGTAGCGTTCGTCGATCAGCGTCAGGTTGACGCTGTCCCAGGCGATGCCGGTGTTCGACAGCACCTCGAAGAAGCGGGCAGGGGTCGAGCCGCCGGAGACGGCGAGGCTCGCCGCCTGCGTGGCCCGGATTTCGGTCGACAGCCTTCCGGCGACCGTCTCGGCAAGCGCGGCGGCCAGGCTCTCCCGGTCGGCGAAGTCGTTGCGGCGATAATTCCCGGCCATCTCAGTTGCTCTCGTGCCAGGTGCGGCCGTCACGCTCGATCAGCGCGATCGATGCGGACGGACCCCAGGTTCCGGCAGTATAGCCCTGCGCGTCCTGGCGGGCATTTTCCCAGGCGTTCTGGATCGGGTCGATCCATTTCCAGGCCGCCTCGACTTCGTCGCGGCGCATGAACAGCGTCTGGTTGCCGCGGATCACGTCCATGATCAGGCGTTCATAGGCGTCCGGCGCGCGGCCCTGGAACTGCTGCGCGAAGCTCATGTCGAGCGAGATCTGGCGCAGGCGCATGCCGCCCGGGCCCGGATCCTTGATCATGATGTACTGCTTGACGCCCTCGTTCGGCTGCAGGCGGATGACGAGCTGGTTGGCGAAGATCGGCCCGGCGCTGTCGCCGTTGAAAATCGAATGCGGGATCGGCTTGAACTCGATGACGATCTCAGAAACGCGCGACGCCAGCCGCTTGCCGGTGCGCAGGTAGAACGGCACCCCGGCCCAGCGCCAGTTGGCGATCTCGGCCTTGATGGCGACGAAGGTCTCGGTGTTGCTTTCGGCGCCGAGTTCCTCGACATAACCCTTCACCGGACCGCCGGCGGAAGCGCCGGCACGGTACTGGCCACGCACGGTCTGTTTCGGCGCTTCGGTGCCGTTGATGCGCTTCAGCGCACGCAACACCTTCAGCTTCTCGTCGCGCACGGCGTCCGCATCCATCGAGGAAGGCACTTCCATGGCGACGAGGCAGAGCAGCTGCAGCATGTGGTTCTGGACCATGTCGCGCAGCGCGCCAGCCTTGTCGTAATAGGTGACGCGGTCTTCGAGGCCGACGGTCTCGGCCACAGTGATCTGGACATGGTCGATATGGGCCGAATTCCACAACGGCTCGTAGAGCGCGTTGGCGAAGCGCAGCGCCATCAGGTTCTGCACGGTCTCCTTGCCGAGATAGTGGTCGATGCGGAAAATCTGGCTTTCGTCGAAATCGTCGCCGACCAGGTCGTTCAGCGCCCTGGCCGAAGCGAGGTCTCGTCCGATCGGCTTCTCCACGACGATGCGCGAGGTCGGCGTGATCAGCTTGTGCTGCTTGAGCTGATCCGAGATCGAACCGAACAGCGACGGCGAAACCGCCATGTAGAAGGCGCGGATGGCCTTTGAATCGCCGATCGCCTTCTTCAGCTCATCGAAGCCGGTGCCGCTGGTGGCGTCAGCCGGTACGTAGGAAAGGCGGGCAAGGAAGACGTCCAGTTCCTTGGCATCGATATCGGCCGCTGCGACATGGCTCTCGATCGCCTTCTTTGCGAAGGCGCGGAATTCGTCGTCGCTCATCTTGGTTCGCGACGTGCCGATGATCCTGGTCGGCTCGGAGAACTGATGGTCGCGCTGGCGATAATAGAGTGCCGGCAGGAGCTTGCGTTCCGACAGATCGCCGGTGCCACCGAAAATGATGAAGTCGAACGGGTCGACGGGGATGATCTGGCTGGTCATGTTTCGTCCGATCTCGCGCTGCCTTTGCCCGTCACCCGGCTGGGTCCGGTCGTTGGTCATGATGCGCTAACAACACTGCCGCCATGCGACGGATGTCCATATAATCTAATCGATTTAATTTGACTAGGGTTATGGTGTCACAGCATCGTGTAGGCGACTGGTCCAGCACGGGTACTGTTCATTGCGCAATAGTGCCGTCACTATCACGCCCCGCCGAGATAGGGCGCATTTGCCGGAAGGCCACGGGAGACTTTGCAATGGACGGACATCTTTCGAGCTCGGTTGCGGAAGGCCGCAGCTTTCGCCAGATCATTGGCGGCAAGGCGGTCGATGCCGTTTCCGGCCTGCGCATCGATGTCGCCGCTCCCTCGGATGGCCAGGTGTTCGCCTCGATTCCGGCATCCGGGCAGGCCGATGTCGATCTGGCGGTGGCCAGTGCGCGCAGCGCCTTCGAGGATGGCCCGTGGGCAAAAATGCCGGCGGTGGAACGCGGCCGCTGCCTGACCCGGCTGTTCCAGCTGGTCGAAAAGCACGGCGCCGAACTCGCGGCGCTGGAATCGCGTGATACCGGCAAGCCCGTGCGGCAGGGCAAGGCCGATGTTGCCGCCACCATGCGTTATTACGAATTCTACGGCGGCGCCGCCGACAAGATCCACGGTGCCACCATTCCCTTCCTCGACGGTTATACCGCGCTGACGCTGCGCGAGCCGCATGGTGTCGTCGCTGGCATCATTCCGTGGAACTATCCGCTGCAGATCCTGGCGCGCGTCGCCGGTGCAGCACTCGCCATGGGCAACACACTGGTGGTGAAGCCGGCCGAGGATGCCTCGCTCACCACCATTCGCATGGCGGAACTGGCGCTGGAAGCAGGAATCCCGGAAGGCGTCTTCAACGTCATCACCGGTTACGGCCGCGAGGCGGGTGCGCTCCTGTCGGGTCACCCCGATGTCGACTATGTCACCTTTACCGGCTCGCCGGTCACCGGCACGGCGATCCAGCAGGCGGCAGCGGTGCACAATCGCGGCGTCACCATGGAGCTCGGCGGCAAGTCGCCGCAACTGGTGTTCGCCGACACCGACCTCGAAAAGGCCGTGCCGGTGCTGGTCAACGCCATCATCCAGAACGGTGGCCAGACCTGCTCTGCCGGCAGCCGCGTGCTCGTGGAGCGGCCGGTCTATGACGAGGTTGCCAAGGCGCTTGCCGAACGCTTCTCGAAACTGGTCGCCGGTCCACACGATGCCGATCTCGATCTCGGTGCGCTGATCAATCCACGCCAGCAGGCACGTGTCGCCGGCATGGTGGCCGATGCCGAAAAGGCCGGCATCCCGGTGCTGGCGCGCGGTTCGGTCGACAAGGCGGCGCCGGCCAGCGGCTATTATTTCGCGCCGGCGCTGTTCGGTTCCGTCGATCCTGCCGCCACCATTGCGCAGGAAGAGGTGTTCGGTCCGGTGCTGACCCTGTTTGCCTTCGACAGCGAGGACGAGGCGGTCAGGCTCGCCAATGGCACCGAATTCGGCCTCGTCGCAGGCATCTGGACCAGGGACGGCGCGCGCCAGCACCGGCTGGCCAAGCGGGTGCGTTCCGGCCAGGTGTTCGTCAATGGTTACGGTGCCGGCGGCGGCATCGAACTGCCCTTCGGCGGTTTCAAGCGTTCCGGCCATGGCCGCGAGAAAGGCTTCGAGGCGCTGTACGACATGTCGGCGACAAAGACCGTCGTGTTCAATCACGGGTAGAGCGGAATGCGTAAAAACAAATAGTTAGAGCGTTTCCGCGTTTTCACGAAAAACGGAAACGCTCCAGGGTGAATTCAGCGCTTTGAGATCGGGGGCTGCCATCTCCCGCTGACGGGAATTTCTGCACAAGGACAAGACATGCGTTTGAAAGACAAGGTTGCGATCATCACCGGCGCTGCTTCCGGATTTGGCGAAGGCATGGCCAGGCGCTTTGCCGAGGAAGGCGCGAGAGTGGTGGTGGCCGACCTGAACGCACGGGGCGCGGAACGCGTCGCCGCCGAGATCGGCTCTTCCGCGATTGCCGTCGCCAGCGACGTCTCCAGCCGCTCGGAGGTCGACGAGATGGTCTATGCCGCCCAAAACACCTTCGGCCGCGTCGACATCATGGTCAACAATGCCGGCTACACCCACCGCAACGGCGACATGCTGGCCGTGGACGAAGCGACGTTCGACCTCATCACCGCCGTCAACATGAAGGCGATCTATCACGCTACGGTCGCCGTGGTGCCGATCATGGAGCGGCAGGGTGGCGGTGTCATCCTGACCACGGCCTCGACCGCCGGCCTGCGTCCGCGTCCGGGGCTGACCTGGTACAACGCCTCCAAGGGCTGGGCGATCACTGCCACCAAGTCGATGGCGGTGGAACTGGCGCCGAAGAACATCCGCGTCAACTGCCTCTGTCCGGTCGCCGGCGAAACCGGGATGCTGGCCCAGTTCATGGGCGAGGATACCCCCGAGCTGCGCGCCAGGTTCCGCGCCTCCATTCCGCTCGGCCGCCTGTCGACGCCGCTCGACATCGCCAATGCCGCCTTATGGCTGGCTTCCGACGAAGCCGAATTCATCACCGGCGTTGCGCTGAGGTGGACGGCGGAAGGTGTATCTGAGGGGGCTGCTTTTTTCCTTCTCCCCTTGCGGGAGAGGGAACCTCGTCACCCGCGGTTGAGGAAGCCCTGGTAGATCCAGCCGCGCTTGTTCTGGTAGACGATCTCGCACCATTTGTGCTTGCCGCACGAGATGACGTCGACGCTGGCCTTGGCCGGCACCGTGGCAATGACGCCGGCGCCTTTCTTCGGGCCTGAACGCATTGTCACCGAGCGCAGGATCGTTCCGTTGCCACTCGCCGCGGCGGGAGTCGCTTCCTGCTCGGGCTCTTCCGCTGCAGGAATGCCGGCGGTCGATTCAGCCTTTACCTTCGCGGGCTTTGCCTGTGGCACCGGCGCTGCCTTGGCCAGCACGGCTTCGGCAGGGGAGCTCGTATCTTCCGGCTCGGCAAAGGCCTGTTCGGTGGTCGGCTCGTCTTCGGTGTCGTCCGCGTCGTCCTGGCCAGGCTTGGCGACCACCACCGATTTGGCGGCCTCCTGGATCGCGGCAGCCGTCTGCGGCTTTGGCGTGTTGGAAGGTACGGCGCTTGCAGTTGCTGTCTGTACGGCGGTCGGCTTGACCTGTGCGCCCTTCGCGGTGGTGACTGCCGGCTCGGCAGGCTTCTGTTCCGCGACCTGCGCGGGTTCAGCGCTCTGCTCGGAAGCTGCGGCCTCGGAGGCGACCGGATGTTTGGCGAAAGCTTGCCTTTCGCCCGATGGCAGCGCCAGCCACAGTGCGGTGCCGGCGACGCTGAGCAGCGCCATGGTGCCGACGGCCGCGATCACCAGATGAGAGTGCGCTCCGACTTTCTGCCAGAAGGACGGCTTTGTGTTGTAGCCGAACTGCATCGAAATGCGGTGCGGCCTGGACGCTCCGAAACCGAGCGGCCGTTTCAACACGGCCTCCATTGGGCGCTTTGGGCTCGATGGCCTGAGGTGTCGACGGTCCCGCGGTCAGCGAAACAGAACTGAACCAAGTTGAGCATCTGAGGTTCTGGTTACCCCTGAACACGGCCGACGTTCTTCGATCAAGGGCAGCGCCGTGATCAGCGTCGGTCCCGAAATCCCTCCAGGCGATACGAAGCTCCGATTTCGCAATGCCCAGTCTGGATCATCTGGCAGACGATTGTGGCATCTATGCGCCTTTCAAGCTTAAACGACAACCGTTCCCCCCAAACTTATATGCAGATTTTGTCATGGGAGCCGGTTCAGGCGCTTTTTGGGGAGGTATGCGTAAGTACATGATTACATTTTGAGCCCGATTGCGCGAATCAGTTCGACGCCGAAAGCACACAGGCGAAGCAGCGATCCGCGTCGTTTTCTGCAATGTCCATGTAATCTAGTACCGCTAGCAGCCGTGCAGGGACGCCAAACGGGATTCACCATGCCTTCTCATCTTATTCGTGCTGCATGCACCGCTGCCGCGCTTGCTGCGGCGACCTTACTCGTCGGCTGTGCTTCCGACATCATGAAGAACTATGTCGGCCGGCCGATCTCCGAGGTCATCATCGACTATGGCCCGCCATCGACCGTCCTCGACCTCAGCCGTGACGAGCGCGCCTACCAATGGCGCAAGGTCTCGACCAACGTGGTGGCGGGTTCGACCAGCGGCGAGATCAAGGACACGAGGCGCGGCACGCGCTACGAGGAGACGGTGACGCCGGGCTATGTCGAGGAGCAGGAGTGTTTCTACACATTCTACGCACGGCGCTGGGGGCAGGGCTGGTATGTCACCAGCTTCCGCAAGCCGAAGCTGGAATGTGAATAAGCGTTTTTGACGTTTCTGAAAAAGCGCCGCCGGATGGCCAGAGCCGAAGGCGGCGCAAACCCAGAGCATGGGTGAGAGGGATAATGCGTATTCTGCTGCTCGAGGACGAGCCGGAGATGGCTTCGGTGCTGAAGACGGCGCTGGAGCGCCGGCATGTCATCGTCGATCATGTCGCCACCATCGCGGACGCCGAGGCCGCTGCCGCCTTCGGTCCTTATGATGCGCTGGTTCTCGACCGGCGGCTGCCGGACGGCGAGGGCCTGGATCTGATTCCGAAGCTGCGGGCCAGCCGCGTCGATGCGCCGATCCTGATGCTGACCGCGCTCGGCGGACTGGATGACCGCGTCGCCGGGCTCGACGGCGGCGCCGACGATTATCTGGCCAAGCCTTTCGCCGTGGAGGAGCTGATGGCGCGGCTGCGTGCCCTGCAGCGCCGGCCGGCGACCTTGCGCTCCGAGCTCATCGTGGTCGGGCGCCTGACCTATGACTTCCATCATCGCGAGGCGATGGTGAACAACAAGCCGCTCGAATTGCTGCGCCGTGAACAACTGGCCCTGGAGGCCCTGATCCGCCGGCCCGGTCGCGCGGTGCTGCGCTCGACGCTGGAGGAATCGGTCTATGCCATGGACGACGAGATCGGCTCCAATGCCCTGGATTCCCATCTCTCGCGGTTGCGGCGCAAACTCGACGAGGTCGATGCCGGCGTCGAGATCCGGGCGATCCGCAATCTCGGCTATCTGCTGCGTGCGGTGACATGAAAAAGAGGCCGCGTCCGCGTTCGCTGCAATGGGTGCTGGTGCGCAGGCTGATCCTGCTGCAGGCAGCCATGCTGCTTGTCTTCCTGGGCCTGCTCACCCTGGTGCTTTTCATCGCGCAGCCGCGCCTGCTGGTCGACAATGAAGAGGCGGCCGTTATCGTTGGCGAGGCGCTGAGCCGTGACGGCAACGGACAGCTGGTGCTCAGGGAGACCGAAGACCTCAAGCGGTTCCGCCAGAGTTTTCCGAACATGTGGTTCGTGGCGCGTGACCAGAACGGCCAGGAATTGCATCGCGGCAACGTGCCTGCGGTGTATGCCGGCGGTGGCGACGGCTTGCTGAAGAGTGTCGACCGTGCCGCGCTGACATTTGCACAGAACGATCTGCGTCCGGCTGCTACCCTTGCCAACCTGGATACACCGGCCGGCCGTGTGGGCGTGATCGCCTCCACTCTGTCATCGCGCGCTGAAAACGATGGCGTCGAGGTCAACATCGACCTGCAGATCGAGCTGGCGCGCAATCCCGACGGCACCACCAACTGGCTGCGCGTCGGGCCGATCCTGCTCATCCTCACCGTCGTCATGCTGATGCCGATCATCATCGTCATGGGCTTCACCACGCTGGTGACGACGCCGGCGGTCGTGCGCCGCTCGCTTGCCGGGCTGGTCGCCACCGCCGAGGAAGCCAGCGCCATCGACATCGACAATCGTGCCGTACAGCTGCCGACCGAAGGTGTGCCGCAGGAGGTGGCGCCGCTGGTGCAGGCGTTCAATCGCGCGCTTGCCCGGCTCGGTGAGGGGTACGAAAAGCGTAACCGTTTCCTTACGGATGCTGCGCATGAACTGCGCACGCCAATCGCCATCATGCGCACGCGCGCCGAATTGCTGCGCGAGGATCCAGAGAGCCGCAAGCTGCTGCAGGACATCGAACGCCTGTCGCATCTTGCGCAGCAATTGTTGGACAGCCAGGCAATCGATCATTCGTCCGGCCAGCGCGACGTGGTCGACCTGGTCGATCTCGCCCGGAACCTGGCAGCCGATTTTGCGCCGCTGGCGCTTGAGGCCGGTTATGAGCTGTCTTTCGAGCCGGCCGGAGGCAAGGTGCCGGTCAACATCCGGCAGCAGCAGATCGAACGTGCGGTCGCCAATCTCCTGCGCAACGCCATCGAGCACGGCGGCGGTTCGGGCACCATCACCGTCTTCGTCGATGATGAGGGTGGCCTTGAGATCCACGACGAAGGACCGGGCATTCCTCAGGCGGAGCGCGAGCGCGTGTTCGAGCCGTTCTACCGGCTAAGGCCGCGATCCACCGGTGCGGGGCTTGGCCTCAACCTTGTCCGCGAGATCGCGCGCCTGCATGGCGGCACCGTCGAAATCCTCGATGGCGCCTGGAAAGGCACGCATATCCGGCTGCAACTGCCGCTGGCGGCAACGGTCAAGCCTGCGGTCAAATCCGGTCGCGCAGCGCGAACCAGTTGAGCGCCAGGAACAGCAGCGGCGCACGGAAGCGGCGTCCGCCCGGGAAGGGGGGTATCTTTAATTCTTCGATCAGCTTGAGGCGATCGCGGTTGCCCGAAACCGTCTCGGCATAAAGCTTGCCGAAGAAGTTCGACAGCATGACGCCGTGGCCGGAATAGCCGCCGATGGAGAGGACATTCGGCATCACTTCGCGCACGAAGGGCTTGCGCGGCACGGTGATGCCGACATAGCCGCCCCAGCCATGCGTGATCTCGACATCCTTCAGCGCCGGATAGATCTCGGTGATCTGCTTGCGGATATGGATGTGGATGTCCTTCGGGTCGTTGACCGCATAGACCTCGCGTCCGCCGAACAGAAGCCGGTTGTCCTTCGACTTGCGGAAATAGCGCACCACGAAGCGGGAATCGTCGACCGATTCGCCGCCAGGCAGCACCTTCAGTTCGTCGCCCAGCGGCACGGTGGCGCCGATGAAGGAGCCGATCGGCATGATATGCGACGCGCTCACCGGTTCGAGGTCGCCGCCATACGCATTGGCGGCGAGCAGGCACTTGTCGGCGGTGATCGTGCCACGTGCCGTCGTCACCTTCACCTTGCCGCCCTGCGCCGCAATGCTGGTGGCCTGCGTATTCTCGAAGATATGCGCGCCGGCGGCCGCGGCCGCGCGTGCCGTGCCGATCACCAGCTTCAGCGGATGGATGTGGCCGGTGCCGGTGTCCCGGCTGCCGCCGTAATAGAGTGTCGAGCCGAGCCGCTCGGCCGTCTCCCTGGCATCCATGAACGTGATGTGCGGATAGTTGAAGCGCGTTGCCATGATCTCGGCATGCGCCTTGTAATCGTCGACGTAGCGCGGCTTGTGCGCCACCGACAGCTGGCCGGGCATGTAGTCGATCTCGATGCCGTTGGCGGTGGAGAAGTCGATGAGATGCGCCTTGGCTTCTTCGGCGAGGTCGAACAGCGCCCTGGCGCGGGTGAGGCCGTATTCGCTTTCCAGTTCCTCCGCCCAGGCGCGCTGGCCCGTGCCCATCTGGCCGCCGTTGCGGCCGGACGCACCGTCGCCGAACCGGTAGCTTTCGATCAGCACCACATTGGTGCCGGCCTTGGCCAGATGCACAGCGGCCGAAAGGCCGGTGAAGCCGCCGCCGACGATGACGACATCGGCCTGCCGGTCGCCGTCCAGCGTGGGATACTCAGGACGCGGACCGGCACTGTCCTCATACCAGGAGCGGCCGGGGGAAATGGGGGATTGGTAGGGCATGGGAGCTTTCAGGAAGTGAGGCAGTCGGGAGTAGGCAGTCGGCAGTCGGGTTTTTGATCGTCGCAGTGAGCGTCGGCCCGAGCAACGACCTGCGCTGCTCTTCCCGACTGCCGACTGCCTACTCCCGACTGCCTATCTCCTCACACATTGAGCAGCAGATACTCCCGCTCCCACGGGCTGATCACTTCCATGAAGGTCTCGAATTCCGCACGCTTGATCGCTGCATAGGTGGCGGCGAAGGTGCGGCCGAGCATGGCGGCCAGTTCCTCGTCACCCTCGAACAGGTCGACGGCCTCGAGCAGGCCGCGCGGCAGGTCGATCTCATCCTCGTTGGCCGTGGTCAGCACCGGCGGCTCGGCCTGCAGCTTGTTGTTGATGCCGATCAGGCCACAGGCCAGCGATGCGGCGAGCGCCAGATAGGGGTTGGCGTCCGACGACGGGATGCGGTTTTCCACGCGCCGCGCGTTCGGGTCCGAACGCGGCACGCGGAAGGCGGTGGTGCGGTTGTCGTAACCCCATTTATTGTTGACCGGAGCCGACGCTGCCTGGGTGAGGCGGCGATAGGAGTTCACATAGGGCGCGAACATCACCAGCGCGTTCGGCACATGCTTCTGCATGCCGCCGATGAAATGGAAGAAGGCTTCCGTCTCGGTGCCGTCTTCCGCCGAGAAGATGTTCCTGCCGGTCTTCTTGTCGACGATCGACTGGTGGATATGCATGGCCGAACCCGGCTGGCCCTGGATCGGCTTGGCCATGAAGGTGGCATAGACATCGTGCTTCAGCGCTGCTTCCCGCAAGGTCCGCTTGAACAGGAAGACCTGGTCGGCCAGTTCGATCGGGTCGCCATGGCGCAGGTTGATCTCGAGCTGACCCGCGCCTTCCTCATGGATCAGCGTGTCGATCTCGAGGCCCTGCGCTTCGGAGAAATGATAGATGTCGTCGATCAGCTCGTCATATTCGTTGACGCCGGCGATGGAGTAACCTGAGCCACCGGCGATCGGCCGGCCCGAACGGCCGACCGGCGGGGTCAGCGGATAGTCCGGGTCCGGGTTCTTGCGCACCAGGTAGAACTCGATCTCGGGCGCGACGACGGGCCTCAGGCCATGGCGATCATAGGCGGCGACCACGCGCTTCAGCACGTTGCGCGGCGTGAATTCGACGGCACGGCCGTCCTGATGGACGAGGTCGCAGATGACGGCAGCGGTCGGGTCTTCTTCCCATGGCACGGCGGTCAGCGTCGAAAGGTCGGGCACCAGCTTCAGGTCGCCATCGTCTTCCGGATATTCGAAGCCGTTGCCGTCTTCCGGATACTGGCCGGAAATCGTCATCATGAACGGTGCGGAAGGCAGCGCCAGCGAGGTGTTGGAAGTGAATTTGGACGACGGCATCATCTTGCCGCGGGCGACGCCGGCCTGGTCGGGTGTGATGCATTCGATGTCCTCGATGCCGCGCGATTCCAGCCAGACGCTCGCCTCCTTGAAGCTCTTCACTCCCCTGAGATTTTTCAGAAACGCAGGCGCGCGGGTTCGTGTCCCCCGGCTCGACGGACGGACTTCCTTCTTGGCAGACGGCATCAATCACCAGATTGTGGTTGCAGATTACCGAGTATAGCCGGGCCCCCGGAAGGAAGAAAAGGGGGGCTCATGCCGGTTTTTGCTGGCCCATGCGTTCCAAAAGGCTGGTTTTGAGCCATTTTTAGCCCGATGCACCCCTTGTGCGCCGGGTTTCGATCGGGTGCATGCCGCTAGAGCGTTTCCGTTTTTTCACGGAGATGCGGAAACGCTCTAACTTCTGTTTTCGCCGCATTTTGTAGCGCCAGGTGATTCCACTTGACTGCAAAATGCGCTGTCGCAAAACCACTGCACACATGGCGCGACATGCTTTAAATCAGCGTCATGACCAGCCTCACCACCATTGGTTTCGATGCCGACGACACGCTGTGGCAGAACGAGCAGTTCTTCCGGCTGACGGAGCGTCATTTCGCCGAACTGCTTTCCGATCACGTCGACACGGAGCATCTGCTGGAGCGGCTGCTGGAAGCCGAAAGGCGCAACCTCGGCGCCTATGGTTTCGGCATCAAGGGCTTCACGCTGTCGATGATCGAGACGGCGATCGATGTCACTGGCGGCAAGGTGCCGAGCGAAGTCATCGGCAAGATCCTGGCGGCCGGACGCGAGATGCTGAGCCACCCGATCGAGACGCTGCCGCATGTGCATGACACGCTGGAGCTGCTGGCCGGACGCTACCGGCTGGTGCTGATCACCAAGGGCGACCTGTTCGACCAGGAGCGCAAGCTCGCCCAGTCCGGTCTTGGCGATTTCTTCCAGGCTGTCGAGATCGTATCCGACAAGTCGCGCCCGACCTATGAGCGCATCTTTGCCCGTCACGGCGATGGTGCCGAGCATGCGATGATGGTCGGCAATTCGCTGAAATCCGATGTCGTTCCGGCAATCGAGGCCGGCAGCTGGGGCGTTTTCGTGCCACATGAGCTGACCTGGGTGATCGAGCATGTCGAAGCGCCGAAGGCCGCGCCGCGCTTCCGCGAAATCGGCCATCTCGGCGAACTGCCGGGACTGCTTGCCGAGATCGGCAAATAGCGGCGCCGGGAGTGCTCCCTTTTTCAAGGAGACGCGGAAGCGCGGAAACGCTCTAACATCTGTTACGCAATTCCGGACGGAAACCGCAGGGCAGCTTTCCTGGAACTGCTTTATCGCGGGGAATGCCTGGCGCTGCTCTTCAGCGTCTCGATGATCTGCTGCAGCCGGTCGGGCGTGATCGGCTTGGCCACCACGAAATCCACCGTGCGCGGCAGCCCGAGGCTCTCCACCGTGCCGGTGCGGTTGGAAAGGAAGACAACGCATGGCGCCGATCGGCCCGCCATTCCGCGGAGCGCCACGACACCTGAGAACACCGCGTCGCAATCGCTGTTTTCCGGTCCGCCGTCCAGCACCACGGCCCCGGGAATGACATCCGTCAATGCCGATGGCGCCGTTTCGGGTGATTCCGCGATCGCCTTCAGTCCGCTCTGCTCGATGATCCTGGAAACGACGATGCGGTTGATCGGCGATCGGCTGACGACCAGCACCTTGCTGAAATCCAGCCTCGGGCCGCCCCTGGCCGGGGTGGATTCGTCAACAACCGTCATATCGTTCTCGTTCATTGCCGGAGAGTGGACGCGCCTTGCGTGTCCAAATTCAATGCTAGGTTGTACCTTGGCCTGAGAATGGGTTGAGCCTCACGTCCATGTCAAGCGTACGGCTGTACTAGCCGGCCTGTTTGCACATCACAATAATATTAGTGGTAACTATGCAACTAAAGTAGCAGGCCGTCGCCTGATGAAAGCATGGGTAAAACAAAAACCGCCACGCGGTGATCCGCGCGGCGGTTTTTTGCTTTTTTGTGGGTAAGTCTTGACTTTTGTCAGCCGTGACTTTGCTGGGTCACGATGACCGGGATCAAAAGATCACCCCAGTTGCCGTCGCCGCCATGATGGCGGGCCGAACGGACCAGTTCGACCGAAACGCCTGCTTCGACGGCCTTCATCACCGACTGGTTGAGGCGGTGCAGATCGTTGGCGACGATGCGGATCACTGCCTGCTGGTCGGCGCTCATGGTGGTGGCCTGTTCCTCGGCTCTTTCCTTGACACGGGTACGCGGTGCCATCGTTGTTCTCCTCGAATGTTCCTTCGCCTTGCGAGGCGATTCCTCTGTTGCCGCCCCGGCGCCTCGGCGCCGGGGATAATCTGCGATCCGGCTTCTACTCGGCGGCCGGGCGGAACTGTTCGTGCTCGGTCGAGTCGTGCATGGCGGTCGTCGACGACTTGCCGCCGGTGATCGCCATCGAGACGGCGTCAAAGTAGCCGGTGCCGACTTCGCGCTGGTGCTTGGTGGCGGTGTAGCCGTTGGCCTCGGCCGCGAATTCCGCTTCCTGCAGCTCCGAATAGGCCGCCATCTGGCGATCCTTGTAGCCGCGTGCCAGTTCGAACATGCCGAAGTTGAGCTGATGGAAACCGGCCAGCGTGATGAACTGGAACTTGTAGCCCATCGCCCCCAGCTCGCGCTGGAACTTGGCGATCGTCGCGTCGTCGAGGTTCTTTTTCCAGTTGAACGACGGCGAGCAGTTGTAGGCCAGCTTCTTGCCCGGATGCGCCTTGTGCACGGCTTCCGCGAACTTCCTCGCCTGGGCGAGGTCCGGCTTGCCGGTCTCCATCCAGATCAGGTCGCAATGCGGCGCATAGGCGATGGCGCGGGCGATGCACGGCTCGATGCCGTTCTTCACCTGGTAGAAGCCTTCCACCGTGCGGCCGGCGTCCTTGTCGACGAAGGGCTGGTCGCGCTCGTCGATGTCGGAGGTCAGCAGCTTGGCTGCCTCGGCGTCGGTGCGGGCAACGATCAGCGTAGGCACGCCCATGACGTCGGCGGCAAGCCGTGCGGCGTTCAGGTTGCGGATGTGTGCCGCAGTCGGGATCAGCACCTTGCCGCCGAGATGGCCGCATTTCTTTTCCGATGCCAGCTGGTCCTCGAAGTGAACGCCCGCGGCGCCGGCTTCGATGAAGGCCTTCATGATCTCGAAGGCATTCAACGGTCCGCCGAAGCCGGCTTCCGCGTCGGCGACGATCGGCGCGAACCAGGTGTCGACCGAAAGGCCCTTGCCTTCCGAGGTCTCGATCTGGTCGGCGCGCTGCAGTGTGCGGTTGATGCGCTTGGCGAGTTCCGGCGCGGCATTGGCCGGATAGAGCGACTGGTCCGGATACATGGCGGAAGCCGTGTTGGCGTCCGCCGCGACCTGCCAGCCGGACAGATAGATCGCCTTCAGTCCGGCGCGGACCATCTGCATGGCCTGGTTGCCGGAGAGCGCGCCGAGCGCGTTGACGAAGTCTTCCTCGTGAATGAGCTTCCACAGGCGGTTCGCGCCCATTTCGGCCAGGCTGTACTTGATCTGCACGGAGCCACGCAGCCGCTTCACATCCTCCGGCGAATAGGGCCGCTCGATGCCGTCGAACCGGCCTTCAGCGGCCGAAGGGACGAGGTTGTAAAAATCGGTCATTGTCTGCTCCGCTTCACAAATTGCGTTTCGTGAAACCGCCAGGCTTTCGTCAGTTGACGGCGATCTCCCTGTGACTTGATTTACATTGCGGTGCGAAATCGACCTAGTGAATTCACGATTTCGGCTGAAAGATAAGGGAAAATCTGTGTTGTGTTTGACAGAGTCACGCTGTAAATTTGTAAATTGTGTAAATATCGATCCGCTGGTTGGGTTGAAAAAATATTTACAGGAGGGTGGCGATGCCGAATTTCTGGAACTTCCTCGCCGGCGCTAGCCTGGGCGCGATAGGGGCAGTCTTTTTGCCCAGTCTTTTCGATACGATTTTTCGCCAGCCACGGTCGGAGGAGCAAAATCGCATCATGGGATTGACCCTGGAGGGTAACGGTTCCCGCATGATGGCTGCGTCGTTTTCCATCGTGTGTATGTTCGCCGGCATGCGGTTGATCCAGACGGTCCGGTTTCCGCAGCGCTGGGACAGTGTTTCGGAAATGGGATGGTGTGTGTTGATTGCCGCAGCTATCGGTTCTGCTCTTTTTGTTCGCAGGGCGATGGCGTCGAAATTCGTTCTCATGTTGAGCTTGATCGGCCTCACCGCGATGACCGTGGTGACTGCTCAGGGGCGCAATGAAGGAACTCCAGTACATAGCCTCGGCTCCCCGTCAGCTCTGAACTCCCCCGCGACGACCGACTAAGCGCCATGGCTGAGCAGAAGATCTTCGCCGGTCCGCGCATCCGCCGCATCCGCAACCAGAAGGGGCTGACCCAGACGGCGATGGCCGAGGGGCTGGGCATCTCGCCTTCCTATCTCAACCTGATCGAGCGCAACCAGCGCCCGCTGACGGTCCAGCTCATTCTCAAGCTTGCTTCCGTCTACAAGGTCGAGCCGGACGAACTGCAGGGGGAGGCGCGCGGGTCGATCTCGGCCTTGCGCGAGGTCTTCACCGATCCGCTGCTGGCCGGCGAACTGCCGGGCGACCAGGAGCTGGTCGAGATCGCCGAGGCTGCCCCCAATGCAGCGGCGGCCGTCATCAAGCTGTTCCGCGCCTATCGCGAACAGGCCGAGCGGCTGTCGGACCTTACCGAACTGCTTGCCCGCGAAGGCCACACCACGGCGCTTTCCGGTGCACGCCTGCCGATCGACGAGGTGCATGAGGTTTTCGAGCGCCGGCCCAATCATTTCCCGGCGCTCGAGGAAGAAGCCGAGGCGTTCACGACTTTGCTCAATTCGGGGCTCAACCCCGGCGACGACCTGTTCGGCGCCCTGAAGGAATGGCTGCGGCGCGAACACGGCATCGTCGTCAAGGTGTTGCCTGTCGCGACGATGCCCAACTGGCGGCGCCGCTATGATCGTCATTCGCAGCGCCTGTTCCTGTCTGAGCGCCTGTCGCCTTTCGACCAGCTGCGCGAGGTGGCGATGGAAGCGAGCCTGATCCGCATGCAGGTGGCGGTGGCGGCTGAGATCGCGGCACTCAAACTGTCGTCCGACGAGGCGAGGCGGCTCGCCCGTTTCGAGCTCGGCCGCTATGCAGCGCATGCGCTGATGATGCCGTACCAGGCCTTTCTCTCCGCCGCCCAGCGTGCCCGCTACGACGTCGATGTGCTGCGGTCGCGCTTCAGCGTCTCCTTCGAGCAGGCCGCCAACCGGCTGACCATGCTGCAGCGCGCCGGCGCTTCCGGCGTGCCGTTCTTCATGCTTGAGGTCGACAATGCCGGCAACCGCTTCCGCCGCGGCGGCGCGCAGGGTTTTCCGCACAGCCGTTTCGGCGGCGGCTGCCCGAAACTGCCGGTGCATGCCGCCTTCACCCAGCCAGGCCAGATCTTCGTCGAGGCGGTCGAGATGCCGGACGGCGCAGAGTTCCTCACTGTCGCGCGCACGCTGGAGGGACCACAGGGCGCTTTTTCGGAACGGCCGCGCCGCACCGCTATCCTGCTTGGCTGCGACATCGCCTTCCGCGACGAGATCGTCTACGGCGCTGCGCTTCCCGCGCTGGCGCTTGGCGGCAAGAGCGGCGCGGTCAAGGCAACGCCAGTCGGTCCCGCCTGCCGCCTGTGCGAGCGCTCCGGCTGCCTGTCGCGCGCCGAGCCACCGGTCACACGCCCGCTGGGTCTCGATGAGATGGTCACTGGCCTAAGCGCTTTCGATTTTCAGTAGGAGAGCACCGTGTGCTCGCGCAGGTCATGGAGACGTTGGGTCTCATCCTGCTGCCACCGCTTGTTTGGATCTGGCGCGAGGCCCGCCGTGCGGCCTGAGAAACATGGCAATGTCGTAATTACACAAGTGTCCGCCGCAATACCTCAGACGGTACGGTTCAAAGCGAGCCACCTCTCTAGTCAGGGAGTAGCGTTGGGAGTGTACGGATGAAAGGGACGCGGTCAAAATTGCCACCCCTGAACGCAATCCGTGCGTTCGATGCGATCGCTCGGCAGGAAAGCATGTCGAAGGCCGCGCTCGAACTGGGGATATCGCCTCCATCGGTAACCCATCACCTTCAGACGCTTGAAGAGTTCCTGGGCACCAAGCTCATCGCTCGAACAACGAACTCGATTACACTGACGCCGCAGGGGCGCATGTATTCTGATGCAATTCGGCCAGGCTTCGACATCCTTATCAATGCCACCGATAGTTTGATGCGGCACGAAGTGTCCGGGCCACTGCGCATCACATGCGTTCCGACACTCGCAATCTCCTGGCTCGCGGAGCAGTTGGCCGCACTCGAGCTCCGCTTCCCGGGGCTTCATATTCAATGTGATTTTTCGCCTGTACCGCTGAGTTTCGATCGCAACACGGTAGACTTCGCGATCCGCTACGGCGGCGGGGACTACGTGGATGCGGATTCCGAGTTGCTTTTCACGGACAAGATCGCCCCGGTATGTACGCCCGAAACGGCTCGTCTTATCGAGAATGTGGATGATTATCTGAAACTCACCCGGTTGCCCTCACCGGAATCGACGCCGGAAGGTCGTTCGACATGGTACTATTGGGCGAAATCCTTCTACAGCGAAGAGTATGCCCGAAAATTCGAGATCTCACTCGGACATGCGGTGAAAGGTTCGAGATTTACGGTCGAAGTGCTCAAGGTGAGCCAATGCGTTGCCATGATGGACTATGTCACCGTCGGCGAAGAGGTTCGACGCGGCAATCTGGTGAGCCCGTTTAACCAGTGGGTCGATGCGCCTTATGGCTACTACCTCCTGACCCCTAAGAGACGCTCCCAAAGAGAAGCGACAAAACAGCTCAGAGCCCTGCTGAAGCGCACCGTGAACCAGATCATGCGGCCCTGAACGCGTTGACCGCGCTGCCATGCGATCAGGCGCCTGATGGAGGCCGCGGCCGCGACTGCGTTTCCTTGTCGACCTGGTTCAGGCGAGTGCTTCCGCCAGATCTGCCGGCCTGTGATGCAAAATCTCGGATACACTCGTTGTATCCATCAGGACGTCTGCGAAATCATCGTCGATATTCGTGAGGCTTATATTGCGTGCGACGAGCCACTCGTCGTTGTAGATGCTGTCCAGGTACTTGGTTCCGCTATCGCAGGCCAAGGTAACGATCTTCGAGCCGCGCGGTGCATCTCGCGCAATCCGGAGTGCTTCAAAGACGGCACCGCCGGTGGACCCGCCAACGAGGAGGCCGTGCTTTCGTGCGAGGTAACGGCAGACCGAGAACGCGGCTCCGTCACTGACCTTCCGGCCATGGTCGATCACGTCATAGTCTATGACCAGGCCAACATCGGCTCCGGCAGGGGTACCAGTGCCGGATTGATGGTAGACATGGCCCGAGCCCCCGAAGACAATGCTGCCGGCAGGCTCGACACCAATTACCCGCAAGGCAGGAAGTGCACGGCGCAGCGCCCGGGCTGTCCCGCAGAGGGAACCGCCTGTGCCGATGGCGGAAACGAAATGGGTGATGCTCGGTCCGATATCCGTGAGAAGTTCGGCAGCCAGGCTTTCGTATCCTTCGCTGTTGGCCGGGTTGTTATGTTGTTCCGTCCAATGGACGCCTTCCTTGAGGGACATCTCCCTGGCCATGCTGTCACGCATGCCGGTGGCCAGCGTTCCGTCAGGATTTCCCACAACGATGACCGCGCCCCCAAGGGCCCGCACTGTGTTGATCTTGTCCGAGCTGGCATGATGATCCATCAATGCGGTGAACTTCATGCCCATCACCGCGGAGATCATCGAAAGCCCGCTTGCCGTGTTTCCCGAGGAGGATTCCACGACCTCAGGAGGGGCTCCGTATTCGCCATGCGGCAGGTTCCGTATCATGCTCAGAGCCATCCGGTCCTTCATGGAGCCGGTCGGATTGAACATCTCCAGCTTGATGAAAAGACTGACTTCGCCACCCCTCAATGCGATGTGGAGAACAGGTGTGTTGCCGATTGTTTCCAGAATATTCTCGACGATCATCGTTCACTCCTCCCTCGATCCCTGTTCGTCCAGGTGGAACGCCCAACCGGTGCTTTTGCGTACGGCGGCAAGTTTTCTTGGCAGGGGAATCTGATGGAAGGCGCTTTCGTTGGAATCCATCTGGTATCCGGCCGTATTCACGAAGACCACGAGATCACCCGCCGAGATACCGTTGGATGGCCGGATGCTGCGTTTTCGGATGACGTCGGATTCCAGGCAGCTTCTCCCGACCAGATATGTGTGCAGATCGGCCGTCCTGGGTGCCCGGTTACCGACATTGATGATGATGGGTTCGGGGACGAAATCACTTCCAAACCATGTTTCCGACAAGGAGAATGACATGCCGTCGAGCACGGCGATCTGGCTGTTCTCGTCCAGCGCTTTCAGTTCGGTCACGCGAAAGGCGGTGACGCCACATTGGTCGAGCAGTGAACGTCCAGGTTGCAGCAGGATCGGGATGTTCCCGGCCTCGAGAAAGGCAAGGTCGGTGGGATCGGCCAGCGCCGTCGCGATCACGGCCGCCGCATGAAAGGGGCCGTAGGTCTCGGCAGCATAGGGGTAGGTTCCGGAAGCGCATCTGCCCGACCAGAGAGGACCGTTGTTGTAGGTATCTCGATCGAAGCCTGCGAGGTAGCGCATCGGGAAGCCGCCACCAATGTCTATGCCGCAGCACCGAAACCCCGCGGCATGACTGCGGCGAGCCAGTTGCAGACAGCGGCCCAGTTCCCTGACACGGGAGGACATCTCGTAGTCGTTGAGGTGGAAGGAGTAGCCAATCTGGTCGACACCAGCCGCTTTCAGCAGGTTCAGGCACTCCTCGATCTGGTCAGGTGACATTCCGAAGCGGGATCTGGCTTCTGATCCAGGCCGCAGCCTCAGAAACAATCGTGCCGGATCGCCGGCCCATCCGGCAATGTCCAGGAGCCGTCGAAGCTCTTCGATGCAGTCTACATGAATGGGGATCCGGTGCTTCAGGCAAAGCGCCATTTCATGGTTTGTTTTTGCCGGCCCGGTCATGGCCATATCATGTGCAGAAACCATGTTGACGAAGGCCGACACGATCTCTTGCGCTGATGAAACGTCGGCACCGGCACCGGCCTTCGCAAATGCCTGCAGAAGCGCCGATGACTTGCAGGACTTGAGGGCGAACTGGATTTTGCATGACCCGTAAGCCCTTCCGAGCAGGTCTTCCCATTGCCGATAATTCTCGCGGGCCTGGGCAGGAAACACCACATGCAATGGAGATCCGAAGCCGGATACCCAGTCCGACAATGAAGTCCTTTCTGAAAGGAGCTCTTGAATCGGGCTGCTGAGGAGAGGGGCTGTCCGGGTGTCCATGCTCACCGCAGCCTCTTACATCAAGGCGTCTAGAGCGATCACACAGGCTGGAATCTGGGGCTCCAGGCGATGACGCGTGGACTTGAACCCGAGAAGCTTTCCGGACAGTCCGGCCTCATAGATCTTCTTCGTGTCGAATGAGGCCTCATCTTCCCACGAGGTGACGGAGAGCCTCGGATCCTCATAGGATAGCTGAATGCAGGGCACCTTGCGGAGCGACAGGTGACGCGCGCAATGCAGCCGATGGTGGCCATCCATGACAAGTGAGTGTTTGAGCTCTACCAGAAGCGGGCGTGTCCAGACGGAGCCGCGGGAGATGACCTTTGAGAGCGACATCGCCCGATCAAGGTTGATCTCCTCGGTGGGTCTGAGCTCATCGAGCTGTATCATGACTATGTTGTATTCCGGCAAGGCGGTGGATGCCGAGGTCATGGCAATTGTTCCCCATGTAGCAGGCAATGATCAGGATTGGACTCTGGTGTCTTGAGCATCCGTCGAAGGCAAAATGGCCTTCAATGCTCCGTTCATGCGCAATTCTGGAGTTCGCTGCGAACCCCGGCGGAATTGCTCTAGCCGATTGAAGGGGCGGGGGTTCGGTGGCGAAAATCCTCGATCCACTCCATCAATGAGTGTTTACGGGCCGCGTACTCCGGGCATTCGGACATCAGGATTGCGTGGCATTCCGGAAAGGAACGCGTCGATACCGCCGGAAAGAGATGGTGGAACAGATGATAGGAGTCGTTTCGCGGAAAGAGCAGCCATTGCACGAATGCATTCTGGACCACGTAGTTTCGGGCCTTGTCGATGTCGTCCTCGTTCTGCAGGAGCCCTGCGTGATCCATGATGTCGGTGGCGTAGCCTATGGCGGGCAAGACGACGCAAAGCGGTACAATCCAGAACGCAACGACAGCGATGGCAAGGGGATTGAGGACGACGAGGCCGCCGACCGCAGCAAGAAGAAAACCGACATAGAGCAACCGTCCGGCTCTCCAGGGCAGGCTCTCGTCGTTCCCGAGAAACGTGCGGCCTGTATAAGCCAGGATTGTCTCGGGAACGAAAAAGCGGCGCAGATAGTGGATCCAGCGGGACGACGTGAGTGGTTCATGGAAATTGAACTTCGCGGTTTCCGCGAATTCCCGGTCCCGCTCATAGTCGCCCGTATACTGGTGATGGGTGATGTGGTCTCGGCGATAGTTGCTGAAGGAATAGAGAAGCAGGATCGAAAGGAGGCGGCCGATCGCCTCGTTCCAGGTCCGCTCGCTGACGAATCCGCCGTGGCTGCACTCGTGGATGATATTGCCGAAGCATCTCAGGCGCATGCCGATCATCGCGATCGCGATCGGATAGAATGCAACGAAGGCCAGCAGAGAGTGCTGCAGGATCAGGATGGACGCCAGCACGCAGGATGTGATCGCAGTCACTTCCAGAAGAAGGGTGAGTATTGCTTCGGACCGTGTATTTTTCCTCGAAATGTACATAAATTTTTTGATAAATCTTGCACGAACATCGCTTCCATTAAGTGACATTCTTTGTCCCCTCAAGTTGAGCAGAAAAGTGCGAGCATCGATGCAGACGATACTGCACTATCGAAGTAGACGTCTGCGATTCAATAAATTCATATGGACTTCGAATTTATCGTGGCTGCCTTTCAACAGAAGGTAAGAAACAATGACGGCAATTCACCTTCGACAAAAATTCCTGAGGAAAGCCGTAAATGGTTTGGTCACATAGGTTTCTGGCCTTAACCTTGTCGGTTGTCTTTGGTTTGGGCTGGGTTTTCGGAAAAGCGGCGCTCGATCATTTTCCGCCAATACTCATGGCCGCGTTTCGGTTCGCGTGTGCGGGCGTCGTCATGCTTCCGTTCTGTCAATGGAAGGATCTTAAACTCAAGAATATTATTGTTCTATCGATCTTATCAATAAGTATTCCATACAGTCTTTCCAATTATAGCCTGAGTCAGTTGGATGTCTCCATTACTGTGATGTTGGCTCAGATGGAGGCTCCCATATTGATCGTCATGTCGGCGCTCTTCCTGCGGGAGATCCCCAGCCGGACAATCATTATCGGGGTGATCGTCTCCTTCGTCGGCGTGATCTTCGTAGCCGGGAGGCCAGTTGTGTCCGGTGGTTTCTTCCCTGTCATTCTGGCGGTCGTCAGCATGGTGATCTGGTCGACCGGGCAGTTGATGATCCGCAGGCTCAGCCTGACCGCCAGCTTCAGTTTGCTCGGCGCCTTGTCGCTCCTGGCAGCGCCGCAGCTCGTCATTCTCTCTTTTGTTTTTGAGGAGCAGCAGATGCAGTCGATCTGGACCGCGTCGGCGACCAATTGGCTGCAGGTCATCTATCTCGGGATCGTCATGACGGCAGGGGGGATCGGCACTTGGTACTTCCTGATCTCTCGCCATGCGATCAATCTCGTGGCCCCCTATCTCCTTTTGGTGCCGGCCGTGTCGATCGCCGGAGGGGCAGCCTTTCTGGGGGAGACGCCATCGATTGAAACGATCGTCGGGGGAAGCCTGATCATAGTGGGCGTAACGATCGCCTCTTTTTTCCCCAGCAGAAACGCCACAGTAGCTGCAACCCGGTTGGAGAAAGCAGATGAATATTGCTGAAACGCAAATTTTGAAGATGGAGGATAGCAAGTTCCAGCTGGATATTATGTCCATGCTTGAGAAGCGCGATGTGCCTCAAGAGGAAATCCTGGAGATATTGCACTTGGCAGCCGGCGATGGCGCTCTGCTGCGCCGTCTGGCGATCCGCAAGAAGTTCGGTGAACCAAATGCCTATCTTCGAGGCTGGGCAAAAATGCTGGGGCGCAAATTCAAGATCGATCGGCGCAGTTACATCCCTGATGCCTACACTGAAGAGCTGATCGAGCGCGTGATGGCAGAGGCGCCGAAGGAGGGGTCCCTGCTGGAAGTCGGCACAGGTTGCGGCTGGATCTCCATTTCGCTGAAGTGCTCACGGCCCGACCTTGTCATTTCCGCATGTGATATCGACCCCAACGCGCTGGCGCTTGCACGCGAAAATGCCCTGACGCATCAGGCCGAGATCGATTTCCAGGAAAGCTACTTCGTGGACGACGTGCGGATGCAGGAGCCCGACGTGATCATTGCGAACATCCCATATGGTGGTGACGCGGACTACACCCGGCGCGAGCTGGAAGAGCGTCCTCAGATGCCACCCATTTCGATCTGCGATCCCGATGGCCCCGTGGTGACCCTGATCGATTTCATCGACTCGGTACGACGCCGGAACTGGCAGAGCCGGATCTACGTGGAGACGGGTTATCTCAGCCGCGCACGGCTGGATCCGATGATCGAGGGTTGCCGGCATTTCGAGCACTACCGGAACGGCGAATTCGGATACCTTGTCATCGATCCCTGAGCGTCCGGCGCACTGCCGTGCTTTCGAGGTCCTGCGGACCTGCGGCGCGACGAAATCCCGGATCGCACGCCGGCACCAGCCTGTTGCAAGCCTCATGTCGCGTCCTGCCATTTTGTCAGGATCGCTTCAGCAGAGATGGCATGTTAGCCATTGCTGACATTGACGCTTGCCGGCTGTCTCTTCATTTTCCCGTCCGAAATTGCGCAACCGTTGAGGGCGCCCATGGCTGGTCCCGATCGTCCCGTGCGGCGCTGGCTGAAGCGCATCGCCATCATTGTGGTCGCCGTTCTGGTACTCGTGGTGGCTCCTGCCGCATACATTCTCTATCCCACCTTCAAGTCCTATCCGGCGATGACGTTTCCGCCGGCAGCGTCGCAGTCCGAGAAGAACCAGCAGGATCTCGACCTGCTGCGACGGCTGCCTGACGTGGAGCGAAGCTTCACAGATCAGACCCGTTCGGCCTTCGAGGTCGCTGTGGACAAGCTTGAGGCACGTGCTCCGGATCTCGACCGCGCCGCCTTTGCGATGGGCGTCGCGCATGCGGTGGCGCTTGCCGACAACGGCCACACCAATGTCGGAGGACTTGTCGGTGGCCATGGCTTCAACGTCCTGCCGGTGCGTCTCGGTTGGTTTGCCGACGGCCTGTACGTGGTTGCGGCCAGTCCTGACCGGCGCGACCTTCCCGGTGCGCAGGTCCTCGCCATGAATGGTCAGTCTCCCGAGCAGATGGTCGAAGCGTTGCGCGCTTATGTCGGCGGCCCCGCCAATCTGGCGCGGGAGCTCTCGCCAAATCTGCTTGTGTCACCGGAGCTTCTCCATGCGGCAGGCCTTGCCGACAGCCCGGATGTCAGCGAGTTCGCATTGCGCCTGCGTGACGGGACGGAGCGCGTGCAGAAGCTCGCCGCCCTGCCGGGTGCGCCGGAACTGCTGCCCAGGAACCCGTGGCCCAGGCGTTATCTGAGCCCCGTTCCCGTTCCGGGCGATACAGGTGCATGGATTCATGTGCTGCAAGGCATCCAGGTTCCGCCGGCGCTGGCGCGTCCCGATCAGTATTTCTGGCATGACTACCTGGCCGGTGGCAGCGTCCTCTATGTCCAGATCAACCGGGTGCGTGACCAGGACGGCAAATCCCTGCATGGCTATCTCGCCGATGTACTGGCCGAGGCGAAGACGCGCCGGATCAGGAACGCGGTGGTGGACCTGCGGTTCAACCCAGGCGGCGACTACACGCAAAGCGCCGATTTCTCGAAGCAGTTGCCCGGGCTCGTGCCGCAGGACGGCAAGGTCCTGATCCTCACCAGCGGTACGACCTTTTCGGCGGCGCTCAGCACGGCGGCGATGCTGAAATACCATGCCGGCGGGCGCGGCATCCTGGTGGGTGAGCCGATGGGCGACCGGTCGAAATTCTGGGGCGAGGGTGGCAATGTCACCTTGCCGAATTCCAGGCTGACGGTCCGCTACACCACCGCCTATCACGACTGGGAAGACGGCTGCGGACTGGCGCAGGTCACGACGTGCTTCTTCCTCAACTACGTCTATGGCACCCCGTCGGGTTCGCTGGCTCCCGCCATTCCTGTCGCGCAGACATTCGCAAGCTATGCCGCCGGTGAGGATGCGGTGCTGGCGGAAGCGTTGAAGCAGGCGAAGTGATCTCCATCACGGCCTGCTGCCTGGGCATTGCCGCCGGTCAGGCATTCGGCAGGAGCCGGGCGATGGCATCCTCGATCAGGGCAGGGATTGCAGCCGGGTCGTCGAGATAGGCGCCTTCCAGCAGGCCGTCCGACAGCGCGACAAGCAGGCCGGCCGTGATTGCGGGAGACGGGTCGCCGCTGGCGGTGCACAGTTTGTGCAGGCTGTCGCGATACCATGCACGGCGCGTATCCACCGCCCGCCGCACCGGGCTCGCCGGATCGGGATATTCCGCCGCGGCATTGAGGAACACGCAGCCCCGGTAGTCGGCATCGGTCGCCGCATTGCCGATGCGTCCCAGGATCGCGGCGATCATTTCGCGTGGTGGCCTGGGCGGCAGAGCGGCCACATAGGCACGCCCCTGCCGGTCCTGTTCTTCGATATGGGCGACGACGAGATCATCCTTCGACGGAAAGTGCTTGTAGAACGTCGCCTTGGCCACACCCGCCTCGGCGATGATGCGGTCGATGCCGACGGCGTGGATGCCTTCGGCGTAGAAGAGCCGGCCCGCCGTATCCAGCAGGCGACGGGCGGGTGGGACGTCGATCATGTCAGCAGTCTTTTGCATGGAGTTGACACTAACAGACAGGTCTGTCTATTTCAATGGTAGACAGACCTGTCTGTCTTTTATCAATCATCAGGAGGAAGACATGCACTCGACCGGTACGTTTGACATCATGCGGCGCTTCAACCAGGCATTCCAGGAACATCGGCCTGCGCTTCTCGACGACCTGATCGCCGAGGACTGCGTCATGGAATCGATCCAGCCGGCCCCCAACGGCACCCGCTACGAAGGCCGCGAAGCCTGCCTTGCCTTCTGGCATGCCATCGCCGCCGATCGCGTTGCCTATTTCGAGCTCGAGGATATCACCGCGATGGGCGACGACGCCGTCATCCGCTGGCGTTTCAATTTCGGCGACGGCGGTTCGGTGCGTGGCGTCAATCTGATGCGGGTCAGGGATGGTCTGATCGTGGAAGCACTCGGCTATGCCAAGTCGCCCGGACAGGCGGCACCGTTGCCGGAGTGATCGGCTGGCGGTCCCCGATTGGAACAAACGATGCGGGCAGTCCGGCCCTTGCCCGTATCGGTTCTTTCACGCTCTGTCTGCTCAGGGGGCAATTGGAAACCGGCAAATTCTGTCGCCCCCCACACACTGCGTCGCCTGCGAAAGGGCAAAGGTGGGCCATGAACGCCATCGCTCAACCATCGGCATTGCGCGAGGAACGCATCGGCTATCTGCTGGTGTTCCTGTCCGCCCTGATGTGGAGCCTTGGCGGCACCATCGCGCGCTTCATAACGATCGATGACAGCTGGACGGTGGTGTTCTGGCGCTCGGTCTGGGCAGCCGCCTTCCTGATTGCTTTCATGGCATGGCGCGACGGTCCGCGCGGAACGCTGAAGCTGTTCCGTGACATGGGGCTGCCGGGTCTTGCGGTCGCCGTCTGTTTCGCCACCGCTTCCACCTGTTTCGTCGTCGCGCTCTCCTACACCAAGGTCGCCAACATCCTGCTCATGCAGGCTGGCGTCCCCTTGCTGGCGGCGCTGCTGAGCTGGCTGCTGTTTCGCGAGAAAGTCTCTGCTGCCACCTGGGCGGCGATCGCCGGCGTGATTGTCGGCGTCGCCATCATGGTCTCGGAATCGCTCGGCGGCGCCGTGTCGCCGATCGGCGACGGGCTGGCGCTGCTCATCGCCTTCATGTTTTCGATCGCCACCGTCATCACCCGTCGCTTTGCCCAGGTGCGCATGACGCCGGCCACCTGCCTCGGCACGATCCTTGCCGCGCTTTTTGCCGCTTCGCAGGTTGGCCAGTTCGCGGTTTCGCCGCGCGACATGGGTTTCCTGTTCGCCTTCGGCGTCATCAATCTCGGCGTAGGCCTCGCCTTCTTTGCCACCGGCGCCAGGCTGGTTCCGGCGGCCGTGGCGGCACTGCTTGGCACATTCGAGCCCATCCTGGGGCCGATCTGGGTCTGGCTGGTGCATGGCGAGGTGCCTTCCGCCCGCACCATGGTCGGGGGTGTCGTCGTCGTTGCCGCCCTGCTCGTGCATATCGGCCTGGAGCTGCGGCGGCAGTCGCGGCCGGCGCGACCCGGCACCACCGGCATCCCGTCGCCCACCTGACACAAACCGAGATTTGATTGTCAGGAGCGATTGGAACATCTTTGCCCATTGACAAGCCTGCTGCGCGACGGGCAGGCTGCAGATGCGGCAACAACAAGACAGGCGCATCTTGCCACGTGACAGAGCCGGCCAAACCAGGATCGAGCTTCATCGCCTAGGTCTGCCAATCGGGCAGACGCGGGCGGTAGTTCCCCCAAACAGCCACCACGGCTGCATTTCGCCTTTCTATCGCACGCAGTCCAGGCACCGCCGTTTCGGCGGCATGTCGTCCGTTGCCACAACACCATTCGACAATGCATGCCGGATCTCGGCCACCGTGCCGTCCGGCAAGGGAACACTGACAAAGGGAGTTTGAATGATGATCCGCAAAGCGATTTTGCTGGCGGCGACGGCCGTGGCGTTGACGTTGCCGACGCTGGGCACGCAGGCACAGGAGCGTGTCGTCAACGTCTACAACTGGTCCGACTACATCGACCAGTCGATCATTGCCGACTTCACCAAGGAAACCGGCATCAAGGTCGTCTACGACGTCTATGATTCCAACGAGATCCTGGAAACCAAGCTGCTGGCAGGCGGCTCGGGTTACGACGTCGTCGTGCCGACCGCGACGCCGTTCCTGGTGCGCCAGATCGCTGCCGGCGTCTACCAGAAGCTCGACAAGTCCAAGCTGCCGAACCTGGCCAACATGTGGAACGTCGTGCAGGAGCGCGTCGCTGCCTTCGATCCGGGCAACGAGTACTCGGTCAACTACATGTGGGGCACCACCGGCATCGGCTATAACACCAAGAAGATCAAGGAAGCGCTCGGCGTCGACACCATCGACAGCTGGGACACGGTGTTCAAGCCGGAAAATCTCGCCAAGCTGAAGGACTGCGGCGTGATGATGCTGGATTCGCCGACCGACATCCTGCCGACCGCACTCAACTACCTGAAGATCGATCCGAGCTCGAACAAGGCCGAGGATCTCGCCAAGGCTGAGGAGCTGATGCTGAGCATCCGTCCGTCGGTGCGCAAGTTCCACTCGTCGGAATACATCAACGCGCTCGCCAATGGCGACATCTGCCTGGCCGTCGGCTTCTCGGGCGACCTGTTCCAGGCGCGCAACCGCGCCCAGGAAGCCAAGGCCGGCGTCGAGATCGCCTACACGATCCCGAAGGAAGGCGCCGAGATGTGGTTCGACCAGATGGCCATCCCGGCTGACGCCAAGCATCCGGCAGAGGCGCTGGAATTCATCAACTACATGATGAAGCCGGAAGTCATCGCCAAGTCGTCGGACTATGTCTTCTACGCCAACGGCAACAAGGCTTCGCAGCCGCTGATCAACAAGGAGATCACCGGCGATCCCACCATCTACCCGACCGAAGACGTGATGAAGAAGCTCTTCACGGTCAAGCCATACGATCCCAAGACCCAGCGCATCATCACGCGCATCTGGACCAAGGTCATCACCGGACAATAAGCACCACAAGGACAACCCCGGCAGCCCGGCTGCCGGGGTTCTTTTCGGGGAACCAGGCAATTCCGGGAAAAGTGCGTAGCGGTTTTCCGGCAGGGGTTGCGTAAAAGCAAGGAGATGGAGCGGTTCGCCGTTTCCCTGAAACGGCAGACTGCTCTGGCGTATCGGTCCGAAAATCGAGATCGGTTTTTGGAAGGCGCGATGCGTGGATTCAAAGTGTTGGAACGTCCTTTGCGTGTCCGGATGGATGCGCGGCGTGCTGACAGAACGGGAGTGGGACAATGAAATCGCTGGGCAGCATCCGCAGAGACTTTGCGCCGTGGAACGATCCGAACGCAAAGCCTTATATCCAGTTTGAAAACGTCACCAAGCGGTTCGGCGACTTTGTCGCCGTCAACAACTTGTCGCTGACCATCTACGAGCGCGAGTTCTTCGCGCTGCTCGGCGCATCGGGCTGCGGCAAGTCCACGCTGCTGCGCATGCTGGCGGGCTTCGAACAGCCGACTTCGGGGCGCATCCTGCTCGACGGCGAAAACCTCGCAGGCACGCCGCCCTACCGGCGCCCGGTCAACATGATGTTCCAGTCCTATGCGCTGTTCCCGCACATGACGGTGGAAAAGAACATCGCCTTCGGGCTGAAGCAGGAAGGCATGCCAAGGGCCGATATCGAAAAGCGCGTCGCCGAGATGCTCAAGCTGGTCAAGCTCGAGCCTTTCGCCAAGCGCAAGCCGCACCAGCTTTCCGGCGGCCAGCGCCAGCGCGTCGCGCTTGCCCGCTCCGTCGCCAAACGCCCGAAGGTGCTGCTGCTCGACGAGCCGCTCGGCGCGCTCGACAAGAAGCTGCGCGAGGAAACCCAGTTCGAACTGATGGACCTGCAGCAGGAACTCGGCCTGACCTTTGTCGTCGTCACCCACGACCAGGAGGAGGCCATGACCATGGCCGATCGCATCGCCATCATGGACAAGGGCGAGGTCATGCAGGTGGCGACGCCTGCCGAAGTCTATGAGGCGCCAGCCTCGCGCTTCGTCGCCAACTTCGTCGGCAATGTGAACATGTTCGAGGGCAAGGTCGCCGAACGCACCGAAAAGACCGCGAGGATCACCGGCTCGACCGGCGCGCAGATCCTGGTCGAGAATGCCGGTGATGCCGCTGCCGGCGCCGACGTCGCCTTCGCCATCCGCCCGGAAAAGATCCGCATCTCCTCGGCCAAGCCGGAAGGTTCGACCAACGCGCTGGAAGGCGAGGTCTACGACATCGCTTATCTCGGCGACATGACCGTCTACCACGTCAAGTTGAGCGACGGGCAGATCGTGCGGGCGCAAAGCATGAATGCCGCGCGCATCTCGGACGATCCCCTGACCTGGAACGACCGTGCCTGGGTTTCCTTCCGGCCTGATGCCGGCGTCGTGCTGACGCGATAGGGGGCGATCATGGCGGGTGCTACCCTTGCGACCACCACAGCCGGCGCCGCTCAGGCCCAGGCTGCTCCGCAGCAGGCTACCAGCTTCACCGGCAAGCTGGTCATCATCATTCCTTATGTCTTCCTGTTGGTCTTCTTCCTCGTCCCCTTCTTCATCGTCTTCAAGATATCGCTGTCGCAAACGGCGATCGCGATGCCGCCCTATACGCCGGCGCTGGATTTCAGCGGCGGCATCTCCGGCATCATCGGCCAGCTGAAGGAACTGAATTTCGACAACTACATCTTCCTCACGGAAGACCCGCTCTACATCAACGCCTACCTCACCAGCGTCATCGTCGCCGGCATATCGACCTTGCTCACCCTGCTTGTGGGTTATCCGATCGCCTACGGCATGGCGCGGGCGCCGGCGACGCTCAGGCCGACGCTGCTGATGCTGGTCATCCTGCCGTTCTGGACGTCATTCCTGATCCGCGTCTATGCCTGGATCGGCATCCTGAAACCGGAAGGCCTGCTCAACCAGCTTCTCTTGAGCACGGGCATCATCAGCGAGCCGCTGATCATCCTCAACACCTACACGGCGATCTTCATCGGCATCGTCTATTCCTACTTGCCATTCATGGTGCTGCCGCTCTATTCGGCGCTGGAGAAGATGGACTATTCGCTGGTCGAGGCTGCGCAGGATCTTGGCTGCCCGCCGATCACCGCCTTCTGGAAGATCACCTTCCCGATGTCGCTGCCCGGCGTGCTGGCCGGCAGTCTGCTGGTCTTCATCCCGGCCGTCGGCGAATTCGTCATTCCGGACCTGCTCGGCGGCTCGCAGACGCTGATGATCGGTCGCACGCTGTGGAACGAGTTCAACGCCAACCGCGACTGGCCGGTGTCTTCGGCGGTGGCGGTGCTGCTGCTGCTGGTGCTGATCGTTCCGATTGTCATCTTCCAGCACGCCCAGGCGCGCGCTCAGGAACAGGGGCGCTGACATGAACACGACCTGGAGCCGTTTCAACATCACCTCGGTCACGCTGGGCTTTGCATTCCTGTACCTGCCCATCGTGCTTCTGGTGATCTTCTCCTTCAACGAATCGAAGCTCGTCACCGTCTGGGGCGGCTTCTCGACCAAATGGTATGTCTCGCTGTTCCAGAACCAGGCGCTCATCGATGCCGCCTGGGTCACCATCCGCGTCGGCCTGATCTCGGCCACCGTGGCGACGGTGCTGGGCACGCTGGCGGCGCTCGCGCTGACCCGCTACACCCGCTTCCGCGGCCGCATGTTGTTCTCGGGTATGGTGTTTGCGCCGCTGGTCATGCCGGAAGTCATCACCGGCCTGTCGTTGCTGCTGCTGTTCGTTGCAGTCGGCCTCGATCGCGGTTTCTTCACGCTGACGCTGGCGCACATCTCCTTCACCATGTGCTTCGTCGCCGTCGTCGTACAGTCGCGCCTCGTCACCTTCGACCGCTCGCTCGAGGAAGCGGCGATGGATCTCGGCGCCTCGCCGGTGGCCACCTTCTTCCAGGTGACGCTGCCGGTCATCCTGCCTGCCATCGTGTCGGGCTGGATGCTGGCCTTCACCCTGTCGCTGGACGATCTGGTGACGTCGTCCTTCACCTCGGGGCCGGGTGCGACGACGTTGCCGATGAAGATCTACAGCCAGGTCCGCCTTGGCGTGACGCCGGAGATCAACGCCGCCTGCACGATCCTGATCGCGATCGTGGCAACAGGCGTGATCATCGCCTCGGTCGTCAACAAGCGCCGCGAAGTGCAGCGGCTGCGCGACGAACAGGCGGCCCTGCGGGGATAGATATTCGTGATCCGGAATAGAAAAGGCAGCTTCGGCTGCCTTTTTTATTCGTCCGTCTTGCGCCGCGTGATCGGCGACACGAATGGCGTTGTCCAGGTGCCGCCGACGAAGAAGGTCGCTTCGTTGCCGCCGTTGCCGGGTGTGGTGGGGGCAGGCGTCGTTGCCGGAGGTGGCGTCGTGGACGTGGTCTGGTTGGCTGGAGCCTGACCGTCCGGAACGGTGCCCGGTTGCGCCGGTGCCGGCTGGGCCTGAGGTGCCGGAGGCGCCGGCTGGGCCGCCGGCTTCTGGATGACGCCGCCTGACAGCGCCAGCCCGCGCCCTGCATAAGGCACGATGCCCGACAGCCAGATCTTGGTCTGGCCCGACTTCGCCTCGGCTCGGTCGATGCGGGCGACGCCCTTGGCGATGCTGGCCTTGAGCTCGGCTCCGTCGATGGCCAGGGTGCCGTCTGCGACCTCGTCGAGCGCGAAGAAACCACCGTCCTCGGCGTGTTTCAGGAAGGATGGGAGGTTCAGCGAGGTGAGATTGCCCGGGCCGAAGGTGGCCGAAACCGACCCGTCTGCATTCTGCAGGATCGAATTCCAGGATTTGCCGGGGCCTTTCAGGATCAGCGACACTGTGCCGGTTCCTGTCGGCATCAGGCGCGTCATGCCTGCGGCCGAGGTGAATTCGGCGCCGTTGATGTCGGAAGCCAGCAGCTTCATCTCGACCTGGGTGCCTTCCGGACGCAGATCGAAGCGCAGGCTTGCCTGGATGTTGCCGCCGAAGGCGCCGGCGTCGGAAATGTCGAAGACGGCGAGGCCGTTCTTGACCTGGGCGGTGCCGGCCATGTCGGCAAGCTGGATCGGTCCGGCGGTGGCATGCGCTGCCGACAGCCGCAGATCGAGGTTGAAGCGGTCGGCGAAGGACGTGTCGATGGCGTCGAGATCGCCGGGAGCGGCGGCCGTCGTGGTGAAGGCGGCGAGGAAGGCCGCCAGATTGACGGTATCGAAGGCCATGGTGCCGGAGATCACCGGCAGTGCATCGTTGAAGGAAAGGTCGAGCGCGCCGGTGCCGGGGTTCTTGTCGACCGTCATTTCGGCATTGTCGAACTTGATCCGGTCGCTGTTGCCGCTGACCTTGCTGCTGACGGAGACGGGACCGGTGGTGGCGCCGGGTGCGATGCCGGCCCGCAGCCAGTAGAGCGCGCGCCGCAGCGACGGCGCCGAGAACTTGGCCTGGCCGTCGAAGAACGACTTTGCGGAGAAGTTGCCGTTGCCTTCGAACGAGAGATTGGCCGGCGGCGCCTTGAGCGACACGGTGAAGGGGGCAGCACCGCCCGCCAGCAACAGCATGGGCTGCGGTGAATTGGCCTCGACGGACACGCTTTCGCCGCGCCAGGTGCCGTTGGCCGTCAGCGAGCCCGACGCATTCAGCGCCTCCCAGTCGACCATGCCCGACAGCCCGGTCACGACGTCTTCTTCCGAACCATCGACGCTGGCGACGACACGGCCGTCGCGGAATTCGATGCTGCCGAAACCTTCCTTGGGCAGCTTGACGACGTCCGGCTTGCCGGGGTTGGCCTTCACCGTTTCCCGGGCGGCGTCGATGGCGCGCGCGACGCGCCCGCCCGACGGTACGGAAGGCAGAAGCATCCCATGCTCGGCGGGCTCGATGCGGAAAATCGGCTTGATCAGCTGCACGCCGGAGAACACGACATCGCCGCGCAACGCCGCCATCGCCGACAGGTCGATGTCGATCCGTTCGGCCTGCATCACCGGCGGAGCCTTGTCATCGCTCCATTTCGACAGCGTGACGCCTGACAGCGTGGCGCGGAACTGCGGCCAGATCGAAATCTCGGGCGTGCCTTCGATGGTGACGCGAAAACCACTCCAGGCGCTCATTTCCCATGCGATGCGGTCGCGCACGATGCGATTGGACGCAAAATAGGGCACGGCCACGAACGCCAGGACGGCGACGATGACCGCAATCGATACAGCCCAAATGGCCCGCCAGATCAGGGGTGATGGCATCTGGTCCTTAGCGTTTCAATTCCACCGCATGAAGGGGTGTAAACCGAGAGCAACTCCAGGAAAAGTGTGTAACGGTTTTCCGTCCGGAATTGCGCGAAAACAAAAAGTTAGAGCGTTTCCGCGTTTTCGTGAAAAACGGAAACGCTCTAGACGGCTGCATTTCAAGTCTTTGTGACCATGCGATGGCGATAGCACACATCCTGTCGCAATCCGCCGACCTTGCGTTGTTGCGTTGCAGTATGCTTAACGGGTGACGCCACGGGAGGAACATTGATGGCAGCAGATACCCCCCTTTGGAGCCCATCGGAAGCACGGATCGCCGAGGCGCCGCTGACCGAGTTCACGCGCGCGGCCGAGCGGGCAAGCGGGCAGAGCTTCGCCAGCTATCGCGATCTGCATGCCTGGTCGGTGGCGGAACGCGAAGCGTTCTGGGATTTGGTGTGGGATTTCTGCGGTATCACGGGCGACAAGGGCGAAACGGTGCTCGCCGACGGCGACAGGATGCCGGGCGCGCATTTCTTCCCCGATGCCCGGCTGAATTTTGCGGAAAACCTGCTCAAGAAGAGCGGTTCCTCCAACGCGATCGTGTTTCGCGGCGAGGATCAGGTCGAGCGGCGCCTGTCGTGGGACGAGCTGCACGCCAGGGTCTCACAGCTTCAGCAACTGTTCGTGAAACTTGGCGTCAGGCAGGGCGATCGCATCGCCGCGATGATGCCGAACATGCCCGAAACGGTTGCCGCCATGCTTGCCGCCACCTCGATCGGCGCGGTGTGGTCGTCCTGTTCGCCCGATTTTGGCGAACAGGGCGTGCTCGATCGTTTCGGCCAGATCGAGCCGGTCGTCTTCATCGTGCCGGACGGCTACTGGTATGCCGGCAAGGCCATCGAGGTCGCCGACAAGGTGGCTGCCGTCGTCTCGAAGCTGAAAAGCCTGCGCAAGGTGCTGGTGGTCGACTATCTCGGCACGGCCGAGGATGTCGCCGCCACGATCGAGGGCGCGGAAGCGCTGGAGATGGCGCTGCAGCCCTTCGCGGCCAAAGCCGTCACGTTCGAGCGACTGCCTTTCGCGCATCCACTCTATATCCTGTTCTCCTCCGGCACGACCGGAATTCCGAAATGCATCGTGCATTCGGCCGGCGGCACCTTGATCCAGCATGTCAAGGAACTGCGCCTGCATGCCGGCCTCGTCGAAGGCGACCGCTTCTTCTATTTCACCACCTGCGGCTGGATGATGTGGAACTGGCTGGTTTCGGGCCTGTCCTGCGGCGCAACGCTGCTGCTTTATGATGGTTCGCCCTTTCACCCCTCCGGCAATGTGCTGTTCGATTTCGCCGACGCCGAGAAGATGACCTATTTCGGCACGTCGGCGAAGTTCATCGATTCGGTGCGCAAGGCCGGGCTGAAGCCGATCACCACGCACGATCTCTCCACAGTTCGCACCATCTCCTCGACCGGCTCCCCGCTGTCGCCAGAAGGCTTCCGTTTCGTCTATGAAGGCATCAAGCAGGATATCCACCTCGCTTCGATTTCGGGCGGCACCGACATCGTCTCCTGCTTCGTGCTGGGGGTGCCGACCGAACCTGTCTGGGAAGGCGAGATCCAGGGGCCTGGACTCGGCCTCGCCGTCGATGTCTGGGATGACGACGGCCAGCCGGTACGGCAGGAAAAGGGTGAGCTGGTCTGTGCCAGGGCGTTCCCGGCCATGCCGATCGGCTTCTGGAACGATCCCGACGGCAAGAAGTATCACGGCGCCTATTTCGAGCGCTTCGACAATGTCTGGTGCCACGGCGACTTTGCCGAATGGACCGAACATGGCGGCATGATCATCCACGGCCGCTCGGATGCGACGCTGAACCCGGGTGGCGTGCGCATCGGCACGGCAGAGATCTACAACCAGGTCGAGCAGATGCCGGAAATCCTCGAGGCGATCTGCATCGGCCAGGATTTCGATGACGACGTGCGGGTGGTGTTGTTCGTGCGGCTGGCTTCCGGGGTCGTCCTCGACGAGGCGCTCGAGAAGAAGATCAAGGCCAAGATCCGCACCGGCGCCAGCCCGCGCCACGTGCCGGCCAGGATCGTCGCCGTCACCGACATCCCGCGCACCAAGTCGGGCAAGATCACCGAGCTTGCCGTGCGCGATGTCGTGCATGGCCGCGCCGTCAAGAACAAGGAAGCACTCGCCAATCCCGAAGCGCTCGACCTGTTCAGGGATCGGCCCGAACTGCGGAGCTGAATGGATAGTCGGATAAAGAAGATGGTAAACAAAGCGTAGCGCCCAAATTTACCGCGTTTTCACAAGTGGTACACTTTCGTAAATTTTTCCGCGGTCCGGTAAGGATTTGTTTACGACCCGGCCCGGATAGTCATGGGTAACTTGAGGGAGAAATCCCATCCCGCCAGGCGGGAACAGTATCGCTCAAGCCCGTTGTGACAAATTCCTCTTCAGGCGCCCGCTGGGCGCCTTTTTTCTTAGAGGCCGTTTGAAACTCCACAGCGCCATTTTCAGGTTTGCGGTGCGTCCCTCGAGGTTCGCCCGCTTGGGTTTTGCCATCTTTCCAATGTCTTGCGGGCTCGCACCTCAGGATGAGGACCGTCGTGTCGCTTCGGGAGAACTCCGAGGTGCCCCGGAAACTTGGGCGTCGTTAAACAACGGCCCTCATCCTGAGGTGTGAGCCCGCGGGGCGGTGGAGAGTAGGCGCAATCGTAGCCGGGCGAGCCTCGAAGGACGCACCAAAGCAACGCTATTTGACGCGCTGTCGCGAGTTTCGAAACCGGCTCTTTATACGGTCTGTCAGTCGGCCAGCACGCGGGTCGACGGGAAGGCCACTTCCACCACGTGCCTTCGCCGGGCGTCGAATTGATGGTGAACCGGGCGCGGTTGGCCTCGACCATCGCCTTGGTCAGCGGCAGGCCGAGGCCGGTGCCGTCGCTGCGGCCGCGCTTCAGGGCGTTGACCTGCTTGAAGGGCTTCAGCGCGTGTTCGATCTCGGCCTGGGTCATGCCAACGCCGGTATCGCGCACCCGCATCACCACATCACCAGAGGTTTCATAGGCGGTCGAGACGATCACCTGGCCGCCGGCCTGCGTGTAGCGGACGGCATTTGACAGGATGTTGAGCGCGATCTGGCGGATCGAACGCAGGTCGGCCACGACCTCCGGCAGGCGCGAGGCGAAAGACGAACGGATGATCACCCGCTCGCGGTTGGCCTGCGGCTGCATCAGCGCGACGGATTCGGCCAGCGTGTCGTTGAGCGACACCGCCTCATAGTCCATTTCCTGCTGGCCTGCCTCGATCTTGGAGATGTCGAGCAGGTCGTTGACGAGGTCGAGGACATGGTTGCCCGAGCGGTTGATGTCGCGCAGATAGTCGCGATAGCGCTCATTGGCGATCGGCCCGAACTTCTCGTCCACCATCAGCTCGGAAAAACCGATGATGGCGTTGAGCGGCGTGCGGATCTCGTGGCTGATGCGGGCAAGGAAATCGGTCTTCTGCGAGGAGGCGCGCTCGGCCACCGCACGCGCCTGGGTGAGTTCTTCCTCGGCCCGTTTCCATTGCGTGATGTCGCGCACCACGGCGCAGTAGCCGCTGTCGCCTGGCAGGCGGCCGATGGTCATGAACAGCGGGATGAAACGCCCTTCGGCCTCGCGGCCGATGACTTCGCGGCCATCGTTGAGCACGCTGGCCACACCATTGTCGGAAAGACCGGCAAGGTAGTCACGCGCCGCCTTCTGGCTTTCGATGGCGAACAGCGAGGCGAACGGCTTGCCGGCGACGTCATCGCTGTCGAAGCTGAACAGGGCCTCCGCCGGCCGGCTGATCGAGCGGATGGTGCCATCGCGGTTGATCAGCACCACGCCGTCGGTGGCGGTGTCGATGATGGTGCGCATTTCGGCGATGCGCGCCTTGAGCTCGGCATTGTCGGGCTGTGCCGTCTCGGCGGCCGGAAAGGGCAGGACCTGCGCCGACCGGTTGTCCGTCGTGCCGTTCAGCACCAGCATCAGGGCCTTGCCCTTGCCCCACGGCACGGAACGCAGCACCGCATCGACCGGGACCTCGTCGCCACCGGCTTTCCTGAGCCGCAGCTTGTGGTCTGAATGGTCGGGCGCATCGTCGCTGGCATAGGCGTCGGCAAACAGCGCATCCAGGCCGCCGGCGGCCTCCAGCGCGGCAAGATCGCCATAGCCGGTCAGGGCCAGGAATTCCGTATTCGCGTAATGCAGCCTGTCGCCGGAATGGATCAGCAGCGGCACCGGCAGGCGCGCCACAAGCGAGGTGTCCGGCACTGTTTCGCCGGTTGAGAAGGCTGCGGGCACGAAACCGCCGGCCTGCAGCGGCGGCGCTATACGCGGTACCACGGCGACCTGCGCCGGCTCAGCGCCGGCAAGCGCTTCATCCTCGTCGCGGGGATGCGTCAGATCGCCGTCATCTTCCAGGCGGGCGAGATCGGTGTCTTCCGCTGCGTCGTCCGCAAGGGGTGTCTCTTCGGCAACCGCGCCACGACGCTGTTGCGTTGCCTTGGCGGCGGCGGCCCTGACGTCACCTGCATCGTCCAGCGTCGGCGCTGTCCTGTCATCTGCCTCACCGTCATCCTCGGTGGCAAAGGCCAGCAGCGAGCGTGGCGACGCCAGCTTGGCGTCCGGTTGCACGGCATCGTCCGATCCGGCAACTTCGGTTTCGGTCGGCTGGCTGGACAGCGCAACGGGCACTTCGGAGCTCGCGACGGAATCTTCGATTTCGGAAACCGTCTCGGCATCCGCGCCGTCGAGCCGGGTCAGATCCTCGACGTCCTCGGCTTCCTGCGCTTCGATCAGCGTGCTGCTGTCGTCTGCGTCGGTCTCCTCCTGGGAAACGGCATCATCCTGCGCGCCAACGGTTTCGGGGTCCGCTGCGTTTTCCTTGTTGTCCAGGGCTGGTTGCTCAACGGCGACGACAGCAGGCAGGACCGCGGTCTCCGGCTTCTCCGGGGTTGCGGGCGCAATCGCGTCGGCAGGCTTCGTCGCTTCGACGTCCTTGCCGGATGCCGCAGTCATTTCGACATTGCCCGGCGACGCAGCGGCGATATCCGTCTGCGATGCGGCAGGGATCGTCTCTTTCGGCGTGGCGGGAGCAGCCTTGCCGGGTTCGACGGCGCTGTCCTTTTTCAGGCGCTCGCCGATCTCGCGGAAGGCGGTGCGCTCCACGTTCGAGAGGCCTTTGTCATTGGCCGGTGCCCGGTGTTCCGCCAGCCGGATGACCTTGTCGGTGAACCGGCGTTCCAGCGTCGGCGCAATGGTCAGCGCGGGCGTCTCGCCCTGGAAAGCGTTGTGGCGGCTTGCCTCTGCGCCAGGTTGCTTCGCCTCCGGTATGGCGGGCGGCGCGACGACTGCAGCGGGCGGCGTTGCTGACGGTGTCCAATCAGGCGTCAGCGCCTCGCCGACTTTTTCGTGGTCTTCTGTGGCATCGGCGACCCGCGCGACGCCGAAACCACGGAAACCTTCGAAGTTGCGGTTACGGTCGTAGACGGGCAGGGCGGCGAGGTCGACCGGCACCTTCAGGCTGCTGCCGGCGATCGGCCAGGCGACCGAACGGCCCGACCACGTGTCGCGCCGGTCCAGGAGCCCCGCGATTTCGCCGGAAGGATCGAAGCCGAAAGTGGTGGCGACATCCTTGAAACGTCGGCCGATGACATCGGCTGCGGCTTCGCCGACAACGGCGGCGAACTCCGGAGAAATCGCGCTGAAGCGGCCGGCTGCATCGGTGCGCCATACGAAACGCACCGGCGCTGCGTTACGGGCGATGGCCGGCAACGCGGCTGCCGCGGTCTCGGCAGGCTCCGACCCGGCCGGCGTCTGGTTTTCGCCATTGCGGCCGGCGTCGCTGAAATACCAGCCGTCATGATGGTGTTCGCCGGATGCGGCGCTGGCGGACGCGCTGTCGTCAGCTGCGCGCCAGCCTTCCGCGGCGGGTGGTTCGGCCGAAGCCGTCGGGCCGTTGCCGGTAGGGATCGTCGCTGTGGGTGCTGTGTCAGCCCGATCGGTGCTGCCATCGTCGATCACCACCAGCAGATGGCGTTCCGGATCATCCGTCAGTCTCGCCATGCCCGCGGGCAGGGCGCGCTTTCCAGCCTGCACACGCCGCTTCAGCGTGCGTTCGTGATCGCGGCCGGTTTCGCCCGCCAGCGCTGCAAGTGTCTCGGTGGTGATTCCGAGTTCCGGAAAGCCCTGCGATGCGGCTTCGACATGACCGCTACCGTCGATGAAAGCCAGGAACTGGCCGTCGGTGGTGAAGCCGCTGATGGCGCGTTCGGCGATCTCGACCACGCTGCGCGAACCGGTCTGCTGGACCGGCACCGAAAGCAGGATTGCCGCTTCGCCGTCCGGCATGGTCACGGCGCTGGCCTGGAAGCCGATTGCCTGCGTTGCCATGCCCCGGGAAAGCCGGACCAGCAGCGCGCGGTTGCGGCCGATGGCCGGGAAGCCGGCGGTGGCCGTGATCTGGCGCTTCGCCACGGGCGGCAGGTCGGCCGGCGCCTCGATCGCCGCCTCGATGTCGGCATGGCCGAGCACCGCAGCGCCCGGGCCGTTCGCCCACAGCACCTGGTCGAGGTCGGCCGACAGGATGAGGAGCGCGTCGCCGGCAGCGAAACGCGTCCGCACCTCGTCGAGGACGGCAACATCGAGGAACGAATAGTTCTCGGACGGCATGCGCTCTGGCGATCCTCCAGGAGATGGCCGCGGTTAATTCTTCGTTAATAAATGGGTGCCGCAGCAAGGTCCACAAGCCAGAAGATAGCCCACTTGAAAAGTAAGGCTTTTGGTTAACGCGGGCATCCCCTTGTTTCTTTTCACTAATGTTGCGACGCAACATAAATATTGCACTGCACAATGGGAAATGCTATGGTGTTAACAGAAATGAACGAGACGGCCCGGCGCCACAGAGTGCGAACGTGCCCGTCCACACCGAGGATGGAAAATGACCAAGACGAAGACCGCCGAGACCACTGAATTCCCGACCTTCGATGCTTCGCAGGCTGCTGACCAGGTTCGCGCTTTCGCCGAGAAGGGCGTCGAGCAGTCGAAGGAGACCTTCGCCAAGCTGAAGACCGGCGCCGAGGAAGCCAAGAAGGCTTTCGAGACCAGCTACGAGACCGCCAAGACCACCTCGAGCGACCTGTCGCTGAAGGCAATCGCCACGCTGCGCGCCAACGCCGAAGCCAATTTCTCGCACCTCGAAGCCCTCGTCGGCGCCAAGTCGCTGTCGGAAGTCGTCGAGCTGCAGACCTCGTTCCTGCGCAAGCGCGTCGAGACCGCCGTCGAGCAGGCCAAGGAATTCCAGGCTGCCGCCTCCAAGGCCGCCGAGGAAGTTTCCAAGCCTTACAAGGCCGCTTTCGAGAAGGCCTTCAAGGACGTCTCCAAGGCCGCTTGATGCTCGGCCCGAAAATCGGAAGCGATTTTCGGAAAGTATGCATGCCGGAAAGTGCGGCAAAATGGCAAGGGCAGGCCGGGGTCTTGTAAGCATCAAACCGGCTTCCTAGCTTTATGAGGCAAGAGATACCTGGGGTGGTTCCTCCTCCCTCCGCTCCAGGCAAAAGCCGGCTCCTCCTCCCGCCGGCTTCATATCGGAAAAAGGCCGGCTCCTCCTCCCGCCGGCCTTTTTCTTAAATTCTCCAAAAGGGTGGGACCTCTCCGAAAACTGGTACTGCGTCTCGGTTGAGGCTTGAGTTTGGTTGGAATGCGTCGGCAGCCCCCAGCGTTTTGTCGGGGTCCGGGCGTCCGGGTGAACACGGATGTGGGTGATCGGGCCTTTGCCTTCGCAAGAGCCTTGAATTACGATCCGATTGCCCGTATGGACGCTTCGCCGGATGACGGAGCGCGGCTGACACGAGTGGAGCTGGTGTTGCGATCATCGACGGGCATGAGTGCCGTTGTAGCTCAGATGGTTAGAGCGCCGGATTGTGGATCCGGAGGTCCTCGGTTCGATCCCGAGCAACGGTACCACTTCTTTTTCGCCGGGTGGATGCCCCGCAAACCAATCACTGAAACCAGGTCTTGTTCTTTGGTGCCGGTAAGGTTGCCGTGAGCTTGCGACTCGGTTTCAATTGAAACAGAGCAATTCCAGCAAAAGTGCCTAGCGGTTTTGCGTCCGGAATTGCGCCAAAAAAGACAGAGCGTTTCCGTGAAACGCTCTAGAGACACCGGCCCGCCGCGCCGACAAGCGCTGGTGGCCGGAAAGAACCGAAACGGGTAGTTCAATTATGAGCGTACACGCGATCGAATTTCTGCAGGACTGGATCGGCAAGGAGTGCTGTGCCCCGTCCGAAGCGGTGAAGATCGAAAAACATGCCGAGGTTTTGGCCAAGCAGTGTGCCGCCAAGGCCGCCGAAGCGGGGATCCCGCTGGAAGACCTCCAGGAAGAGGTCGGCGATATCCAGGAACTGATCGCTTCGCGCCTCGAAGAGGCCGTCGAGGCGGAAACGGACGCCGACAAGGCGGCCTGAGCCTGCTCCCTTCTCCCGATGGAGAAGGGCTCTTCGTTCTCGAGATCAGCGATGCCACTCGGCAGGGTCGTCATCTACGCCAGGGATGTCGAGGAAACCGCCCGCTTCTATGAGCGGCATTTCGGCTTTACGGCAACCCGCTCACCCGGAGACAGGATTGTCGAGCTGGTCGCCAGGGATGGCGGCGCCAATATCCTGCTGCATCAGGCCGCCAAAGGTCAGCGCGGCGGCCAGTCGATCGTCAAGCTGGTCTTCGACGTCGAGGATGTCGAACTGTTCTGCAGGCAGCGCGCCGAAGACGGCCTCGATTTCGGCGCCATCCACAAGGCCGATGGCTACCTGTTCGCGAACGGGAAGGATCCCTGCCAGAATCCCATCTCCGTCTCGAGTCGCGCTTTCCGGAAAGAGGGTTGAGAGCGCTGCCGTATGGCCGGATCGATTGTTCTCGGTTTAGAACAATGACCCCTGGCCGCTGGGACCCTTGTCCTTTGGCGCAGTTCGGGCCTGTTTTGGCGCGATGGGACCCGGCGAAGCCGGACCTGGCGCCGGTTCGCCGCCCTCGGCCGTCGCATGGGCGGAACCATCGGCAAAGCGCAGTTCCAGTCCGGCGCCCGGCGTCACGTCCGCGGCCCGCCTGACCAGCGTTCCATCGGCATCGAGCACGAGCGCATAGCCGCGCTCCAGGATCGCCTGCTCCGACAGTTTCAACGTCGAGAGCAGCCGGTCGGCCTGGGTGAGACGGGCGCGCAAGCGCTCCAGCCGTACCGTCATCGCCTGGTCCTTGCGTCGCGCCAGAGCCAGCAATGCTTCTCCTTGCAGCTTCTGCCGGCGTGCGATCGGCGCGGGCGAAAGCCGTGCCGCCGTGCGCATGAAGCGCGCGCGGCGCTCGCGCACGATGCCGAGGAAAGCAGCCTGCGCGCGGGCCAGGTCACGCGCGGTCAGCCGCCGCGCCTCATCCATGCGCCGGGCCAGTGTCGCCGGTGTCAGCCGGATCGCGCCCAGCCGGCCACGCTTGCGTTCGATCGCCACCGACAGCGCGCGGCCCAGCCGGTTTTCCGCCTCGTCGAAACGGCGCCTCGGCAATGCCAGCAACTGGTCCGGCGAGGGCAGGGCCCGTGCTGCCGCGCGGGCCGCTTGGCGGCGGCGGTCGATGCCGCGCGAAAGCGCTGCCGCAAGGCGCGCCGACAGATTGGCAAGCGTCGCCTCCAGCTCACCTTTCACCGGTACGGCGATTTCGGCGGCACCGGTCGGTGTCGGCGCGCGCACGTCGGCGGCAAGGTCGATCAGTGTCCAGTCGGTTTCATGGCCGACGGCCGAGATGATCGGAATCCCGGAAGCCGCGACGGCCCGTGCCAGCCCTTCATCGTTGAAGCCCCACAGATCCTCCAGGCTGCCGCCGCCGCGAGCCACGATGATCAAGTCCGGCCGCGGGATCGGCCCGCCCGGCTCCAGGCTGTTGAAGCCCTCGACCGCCACTGTTGCTTCCATGCCGGCCGTTTCGCCCTGCACACGCACCGGCCACACCAGCACATGCAGCGGGAAGCGGTCGCGGATACGGTGCAGGATATCGCGGATCACCGCACCGGTGGGCGAGGTGACCACGCCGATGACAGAAGGCATGTAGGGCAGCAGCTGCTTGCGACCCGGGTCGAACAGGCCTTCGGCGGCGAGGCGGCGCTTGCGCTCTTCCAGCATCGCCATCAGGGCGCCGGCACCTGCGGGTTCCAGATTGTCGATGACGATCTGGTAGTTCGATTTGCCGGGATAGGTGGTGAGCTTGCCGGATGCGATCACTTCCATGCCCTCTTCGGGACGGAAGCGCAGCCTGCTCATCGTGCCTTTCCAGACCACGGCGTCGAGGCGGGACCGGTCGTCCTTCAGCGCGAAGTAGGCGTGGCCCGATGAATGCGGGCCGCGATATCCGGAAATCTCGCCGCGCACGCGCACATTGCCGAACGTGTCTTCCACCGTGCGCTTCAGCGCACCGGAAATCTCGCTCACCGTATATTCGGTGGCGTTGGTCGCGTTCGGCCTCGAATCGTCTTCGAAAAAGTCACTCATGTACCGATTGGCGCGCCGGAGGGGGCATGGGTCAAGCCCCTGCAGCCTGAGTGGGCGTTGCTGGACCACATGAATGCGATGGACGTGCATGGCCGGTCGGCCTATCGATGCGCAATTGCTGAAATCAAGGCGTCGCCATGAACATGCAGCAATCCCGGCCGCCTGAACCCGTGCCCGTTATGCGCAGCGCCAGCGAACGTCCGTTCGAGCCGCTCGACTATGGTCTCTATGCGCTCACCGTCATCGCCTGGAGCCTGTCCTGGTACGCCATCGAGTTCCAGGTCGGCACCGTGGCCAACGAGGTCAACATCGTCTGGCGGTTCGCCATTGCAACTGCCCTGATGTTCGGCTGGGTGGTGCTGAAGCGTGGCCGGCTGCGTTTCGCCTGGGCCGATCACATGCGCTTCATGGCGCTCGGCGTCCTGATGTTCTCGTCGAATTTCCTGCTGTTCTATTACGGCGCCGGCTACCTGGTCTCCGGGCTCCTGTCGGTGGTCTTCTCGCTGGCCTCGGTGATGAACATGATGCTTGGCGCCATCGTCATGCGCGAGAAGCCGTCGCCGCGCATCCTGCTTGGCGGGCTCACCGGCTTCTGCGGCATCGCGTTGATGTTCCTGCCCGAGATCGTCGGCCATGATCTCGGCGGCGGCACGCTGGTCGGCCTTGCCTTCTGCGTTGCCGGCACGCTCTCCTTCTGTATCGGCAACGTGATCTCGGCCGCAGGTATGCGCAAGGGCCTGGCGCTCGTCTCGATGAACGCCTGGGGCATGTTCTACGGCACGCTGTGGTCGGCGATCCTGGCCTTTTCGATGGGCCGCACCTTCACCGTGGTGCCGACGCTGGCCTATTTCGGTTCGCTGCTGTTCCTGGCGGTGGTCTCCACCATCATGGGCTTTGCCGCCTACCTCACGCTGCTCGGCCGCATCGGCGCGGCGCGCGCCGGCTATGCCACGGTGATGTTCCCGATCTTCGCGCTGCTGGTCTCGACCGTGCTCGAAGACTACCGATGGACCGCCTTCGCCATCGTCGGCATGGTGCTGGTCGCCGTCGGCAACGTGCTGGTTGTGCGCGGTGGCCGGCGCTAGCGCGTTTCTGCTTTAACGAAACGCTGGCCGCAGCCGTTACCAGCCCGGCATGATCTGGCTGGGCTTGGTCCGCTTCATCTTGGTGAAGGCGAGCGAGGCGAAATCGAAACTGCCGGGCTCCTCGTTCATCGGCACCGAGATGTTGTCGAGGCTTTCGGCGATGTGGCGCGCCAGCGCCTCGACGATTTCCGGCCGGCTGGTCTGGCCGCGCATCAGGCCGATGCGGCAATCGGGCAGCAGGCCGAAGCCGTCGGCTTCGCCCAGCACACGCATGCCGGGCCGCAGCGCGCATTCCGGCAGCACCGAGATCGCCAGTCCCGACAGCACCGCGGCGGCAATGACCGTTGCCGAGAAGGAGGAGAACAGGATGCGGTAGTCGCGCCGCATCTCGTCCAGCACGTCGCAGGCGGCGCGGCGCCAGATGCAGTTCGGCCGGCCGAAGGCCATCGGCAGCACTTCTTCCTCATGGGTGGCGTGGTTGGCGGACGTGACCCACAGCAGCGGTTCGCGCCGCACCACTTCCGACTGGCCGCGCGCGTCGTTGTGGGTGACCAGCGCCAGGTCGAGATGGCCGCGCTTGATCTGTTCCACCAGCCCGGGTGTCGGTTCGCAGGTGACGGTGAGTTCCACGCGCGGATTGGAGCGCGCGAAGCGCGCCATGATCTCAGGCAGGAAGCGGTCGGCATAATCGTCCGGCGTGCCGATGCGGATGGTGCCTTCAAGCCGGTTGTCGTCGAAGGCGGAAAGCGTTTCGCGGTTCAGGTAGATCAGCCGCCGGGCATAGGACAGAAGCCGGTCGCCATCCTCGGTCAGCTTGTTGGAGCGGCCGTCCTTTTCGAACAGCGGCTTGCCGATGCGCTCCTCCAGCCGCCGCATCTGCATCGACACCGCCGACTGCGTGCGATGCACCTCTTCGGCAGCGCGGGTGAAGGATCCTGTGTCTGCGATCGAGATGAAGGTCTGCAACTGGTCGAGGTCGAGCGGCGCTTTCATCGTTATGATCCATCATCGTTTTTGATGATTTTGATAGAAACCATTCGTCGAGGAAATTGAGCTGTCGGTTCCATTCATCATCAGAGTTGATGATAGAGATTAAAAACATTCGTTGGATTAATCAATCGCGACGTGGCATTTATCCAATTGTCCATATGAGCGCGTGTGAAACGGCTTCGGACCGCCTGTTTCGGCGGTGCGGAACCCTGTTGCGCGCGGTTTCGAGGAGAAGACCCATGACCACGTATGATTTCGCCCCAGAGAGTGCGCGCATCACCGCGACCCCGGCTGCTGCGACGCGTGTGTTCAACCGAATGATCGGCTTTTTCCATGCCTGGCAAAACCGACGCACCTTCTATCGCCTCGGCGAGATGTCCGATGCGGAACTGGCCGATATCGGCCTGACCCGTGCCGATCTCTCCGTCGCCATCGACCTGCCCTTCGGTTCGGACCCGACGGTGAAGCTCCGTTCGATTGCCAGCGAGCGTATCGCCTCGATCGAGGAACTGGCCCGCAGGGTGGCCTGATCTCTCGCTTCGCGTTCCGGCCTCCAGCGGAACGCAGGTGGAAAGAGTTGCTGCAGGTTTCCCACTCCCTTCCGGCTCGACCCAGCCGGGACCTGCGCACCGCCCGGTCCTCCCACGGACCGGGCTTTTTCTTTTTGGGGGAGCGCGCTTTTCCCTTCTCCCTCAAGAGGAGAAGGGAAGCTCACACCATTGCCGGGTTGAGCCGTGCGAAACCTTCCTGGCGGCGGTAAGGGAAATGCGGGTAGGGCGCCGTCACGCTGCTTGCCGCATCGAGCCTGGCGACCTGTTCCGGTGTCAGCGACCAGCCGACGGCGCCGAGGTTCTGGCGCAACTGCTCCTCGTTGCGCGCCCCGATGATGACGGAGGACACCGTCGGCCGCTGCAGCAGCCAGTTGATGGCGATCTGCGGCACGCTTTTGCCGGTCTCCTTCGCCACTTGCTGCAGCGCGTCGACGACGCGGTAGAGATGTTCGTCCTCCACCGGCGGGCCGAAGTCGGCTGTCTCATGCAGCCGGCTGCCGGCTGGGATCGGAGCGTCGCGGCTGATCTTGCCGGTCAACCGGCCCCAGCCGAGCGGGCTCCACACCAGCGCGCCGAGGCCCTGGTCCTGGCCGAGCGGCATCAGGTCCCATTCATAATCGCGGCCGACCAGTGAGTAGTAGACCTGGTTTGCGACATAACGCGACCAGCCATGCTTGTCCGCCGTCGCCAGCGATTTCATGACCTGCCAGCCGGAGAAGTTGGAGACGCCGATGTAGCGCAGCTTGCCGGCTTGCACGAGACCGTCGAGCGTGGAGAGCACTTCCTCGACAGGTGTGTGCGCATCGAAGGCATGCAGTTGGAAAATGTCGATATGGTCGGTGCCGAGGCGGCCGAGCGCGGCATCCACCGCCTCGATCAGCCGGCTGCGCGACGATCCCCACTGGTTCGGTCCGTCGCCCAGCGGCAGGCTGGCCTTGGTCGAGATCAGCACGTCGTTGCGCCGGCCCTTGATCGCCTCGCCGAGCACGGTTTCCGACGCGCCGTCGGAATAGACGTCGGCGGTGTCGAACAGGTTGACGCCGGCTTCCAGGCAGATGTCCACCAGCCGGCGGGCTTCCTCGATGCCGGTATTGCCCCAGGCGCTGAACAGCGGCCCCTTGCCGGCGAACGTGCCCGCTCCGAAGGAAAGTACGGGGACCCTCAGGCCCGATCTGCCGAGATTGCGGTATTCCATCCTAGGGGTCTCCATCTGCCAATGATGGCTAGATAGAAGGCTGTCGTTTCGTGAACCAGAGTGGCCAAAGGCACAGGATTTGTGACTTCAAGTCACATCCCGTTCCAGCCGTTCGGGAGACAGCGTTAGGCGATCTGCTCTATGCGGCATCGTGCACACAGAGGATATGCCTGCAGGAACGATCCGACCCGCTGCCGCATTTCCTCGAAGTTGCGTCCATACATGTAGAGGGCAGTCTCGGTTGGCCCCTGCCAGTGGCTTGCGACGTGGCCGACGCCTTCGAGCAGGCGCTGGCATTCGGCGTAGACATGGTTGGAATCGCAGGCCCGATAGACCTCGTCTGGAAGATCGGTGCCGTTCAGGTAGAGGGCTAGACCTTCATGCGTTCCGAAGGCGATGCGCTGGTTGTTCTGGCTCGGCAGCAGCAGATGCGATCCCCTGGGCGCCAGCATTGCGCCAAGAACACCCTTCACGGTATCGACCGCCTTGTCCGAGAAGTCGTCGATTTCGATCTCGATATCGCATTGGCTGACTTCGCCGTTGGCCTCCAGCAAGGTGCCGCCACCCACGGTGCGGATGCCGAAGCCCTGTTCGGACATGGCCGTGTCGAATGCGTCTTCGATCTCGCCGCGGTCCAGCGGCTGCAACCTGGCATTCAGCACAGCCATCACGCGGACAGGAGCGGCTTTTTTCTTCCCAAACAAGCCGAACATGCATGGTCCCCTCGATCCAGCGCCGTGGAGACTGCCGCACACTCGTTAAGGAATTGGCTTACCGGCGGTCCATGCCCTTGAGGAACTGGTCGAAGATGCTTTCGACGCCCTGCTGGTAGTCGTCGCGCTGCTGGCGACCGCTTTCGAACATCTTGCCGAAGATGTCGTCATAGGGGTTGCGTGCCCGACCGCTCGGGTTCGGTTCGGGTTCCGGAGCGCGGCGCTGCGGCGCGGGCTCAGGCGCCTGCTGTGCGCCGCCCAGCATGTCCTGCAGGATCTTCCCCCAGGGATTGTTGTCGCCGAAGGGGTTTTGCGGCTGTTGCGGCTGCGGAGCCTGTTGCTGTGCGCCGCCACCGAACATGTCCTGCAGCACCTTGCCGAGCGGGTTGTCGCCCAGCGGGTTGTTGCCGAACGGATTCTGACCCTGCGGCGCCTGGCGTTGCTGCGGCTGTCCGCCCATCATGCCGCCGCCTTGCCGCATCATCTCCTCGATGATCTGGCCGAGTGGATTGTTGCCGCCGCCGAAACCGCCGGCCTGCATCTGGTTGGTGGTCTGCTTGAACAGCCCGCCCATCACCATCGAGGCCAGTACCGGCAGCATCTGCTGCAGCACCTGCTGGCCGACGCCGCTGGCCTGTGCGGCCTGCGCCGCCACGGCGCGCGACAGGTCCTTGGAACCGAACAACTGGCCGAGCACATCATTGCCCTGGTTCACGCCCTGCGGTGAAAACGCCTGGGCCGCATTGTCGAAATACTGTCCGTACTGGCCGCTGGCCATCGCATTCATGAAAGTGCCGACGCCATAGGGGTTGGCTGTGTTGCGCTTCAGGCCCTGGCTGAAGGCGGGCATCAGTGCCTCGACCGCGGCCAGCGTCTGCTGCTGGCTGAGATTGAACTGCCGCGCCAATGCCTCCATGCCGTTGCCGTTCTGGGACTGGTTCAGCATGTCGAACAGGTTCAGCATGTCTTGCTCCTCCGCAGCCTATACGCTTTTCAGAAAGGTAGAGCCTTTCCGGACAGGATTGAAGTGGGCAATTGGCGCGAGCGCTTCGAGCGATCTGGACATCGCCCATGCGCAACGGCGATCAAATGGCGGTATCCGGAATCGGCCATAAGGAGAAGGTCTTCATGGGAGAACGCATGGATCCTGTCGGCAAAGCCCTGTGGCTCATCGAACACCGCTTCGCGCAGGCTCTTTCGCTTGCGGAGGTCGCGGAGGCGAGCGGTGTCTCGCGCTTTCACCTGTCGCGGGTGTTCTGGGCGGCGACCGGCCACACGGTGATGGGATATCTGCGCAACCGCCGCCTTGCCGAGGCCGCCCGGGCACTCTCGGGCGGGGCGCCGGACATCCTGGCGGTGGCGCTGGACGCAGGCTACGGCTCCCATGAGGCTTTCTCACGGGCCTTTCGCAGCCATTTCGGCCTCACACCCGAGCAGGTGCGCGCCCAGGGCCATCTCGAAAACCTGAAACTTCTGGAGCCGATCAGGATGGATCACAGTCTTCTCGTCGAATTGGAAGCGCCTCGCATCGAGGATGGCCAGGCCTTGCTGATTGCCGGGCTTGGCGAGCGTTATACGTTTGAGACCAATGAGGGCATTCCCGCGCAGTGGCAGCGTTTCGGACCATCGATCGGCAGCATCCCCGGGCAGGTCGGATGGACGTGTTACGGCGTCTGCTGCAACGGCGACGATGCCGGCAATTTCGAATACATCTGCGGCGTGGAAGTCCGCGACTTCTCCGCCATCCCGGCGGAGTTGGCCCGCATCCGTATTCCCGCTTGCCGATATGCGGTGTTTACCCACCGGGGGCATATCTCCGCGATACGCAGCACGGTCTACACGATCTGGAACAAAGCTCTGCCGGAAGCGGGTCTCGAGACGGCCTGCGCGCCGGACTTCGAACGGTATGACGGACGTTTCGACGCCGCGAGCGGATTCGGCGAGGTCGAAATCTGGATCCCGATCAAGTGATCTAAGGAACCGAACCGCCGGTTTTCGGCCGGCTCCAGTCCAGATCGTCCTTTAGCGGAAGGTAGAGGCGCGGGCCTTAATACGCATATTCCAGGAACACCGGCTCGATCGAGTCGCCCCAGCGTGTGTGGTAGGCGGCCAGCATTTCTTCGGCGCTGGTGGTGCCACGCGCCACCACCTCGTCGAGCGTCGACAGGAACGAGGTTTCGTCGAAGCCGTCGCGGTTCAGCCTGTTGCGGTTCTTCAGGCCCAGGCGCGACAGCGCCAGCACTTCGCGTGCGACTTCACGCAGCGTTGTCGTGCGGAACGGCGTGCCGATGCCTTTTTCCGGCACCGTGTCGCGCATCGCCCTGACTTCCTCATAGCTCCAGTCGCGCGTCAGCGCTTCGGCCGCATCGAGGGCGGCTCCGTCATAGAGCAGGCCGACCCAGAAGGCCGGCAGTGCGCAGATGCGCCGCCACGGACCGCCGTCGGCGCCACGCATCTCCAGGAAGCGCTTGAGGCGCACATCGGGGAACAGCGTCGACAGGTGGTTGGCCCAGTCGCCCATGGTCGGCAGGCCATCCGGCACCTGGTTGCGCGCCGCGCCGTCCATGAACTGGCGGAACGTGATGTGCGTCATGTCGTGGTAGCGGCCGTCACGGATGATGAAATACATCGGCACGTCGAGGGCCCATTCGACATAGTCGGCAAAGCCGAACTCCGGCGAGAAGCAGAAGTCGAGCAGGCCGGAGCGCTGGTTGTCGGTGTCGCGCCAGATTTCGCCGCGCCAGCTCTGAAGGCCGTTGGGCCGACCGTCGGTGAAAGGCGAGTTGGCAAACAGCGCGGTGGCCAGCGGCTGCAGTTTCAGGGAAACCTGCATCTTGCGGCGCATGTCCGCCTCGCTCTCGAAGTCGAGATTCACCTGGATGGTGCAGGTGCGGTACATCATGTCGAGGCCCTTGGTGCCGACCTTGGGCATGTAGCGCGTCATGATCTCGTAGCGCGACTTCGGCATTTGTGGCGTCTCGGCAAGCGTCCATTTCGGGCTGCCGCCGAGGCCGAGGAAGCGGATGCCGAGCGGCTCGGCGATCTCGCGCACCTGCGCCAGGTGGGCGTTGCCTTCGCGACAGGTCTGGTGGATCGATTCCAGCGGTGCGCCGGAGAGCTCGAACTGTCCGCCCGGCTCCAGCGAAATCGCGCCCTGGCCGGTCGGTTCGACCAGGCCGATGATACGGCCCTCATCCAGGATCGGATCCCAGCCGAGTTTCTCCTGCATGCCTTCCAGGATCGAACGGATGCCGCGGTCGCCGCCATAGGGCACCGGCGCATGGCCGTCGACATAGAAGGGGAATTTTTCGTGTTCGGTGCCGATGCGCCACTCGGAGCGCGGCTTGTTGCCCTTGGCCAGGTAGTCGACGAGTTCGTCCATGCCCTCGATGGGTCGGAAATCGGTCGTGTCGCGTGCCATAAAGCCCCTCATCGGCGGCAGATCGGATGATCGCCGCGCGCTTGATGAACGAAATGTCAGGAGGCGATCAAGCAAAAAATCCTGAGCCAATCGTCAACAGGATTTGATCGCGCCGGATTTCGTTCTTGTCCAGGAGCAACTCCAGCAAGATTGCGCAGGGGTTTTGTGCCCGGAGTTGCGTAAAGAAAAGCACGGAAACGCCCTAGAGAGGGCGTTGCGCCTGCGCTGCCCTGACCAGCGTGGCTGCCGCGGCTGCAGCGCTGTCCATGTAGGAGGGGTCGCGGTTGAGCAGGACGGTGGCGAAGCAACCGTCGAGCAAAAGCAGGATCTGCCGCGCCAGCAGTTCGGCTTCCAGGATGCCGTCGGCTTCGAAAACCGTTTTCAGCCAGTCTTCGAAACGCTTCTTGTGGGCAATGCCGATGCGGATCGCCGGATGGCCCGGCATGTCGGCCAGTTCGGCGGCAGTCCGCAGGAAGCCGCAACCCTTCCAGGCAGGTCGCCTGGCTGCCTGTCCGAGCGTGCGGAAGATGGCGGCGACCTTGTCGGGGAGCTCGCCGCCGCTTTCCGTGAACCAGTGCCGGAACAGCCCGAGATTGGGCTGGTCACGCCGCTCCAGATAAGCGGCGATCAGATCGTCCTTGCTGGCGAAATGATAATAGAACGTGCGTTTGGTGAGCCCGGCTTTTTCGGCAACGGCATCGACCGACACGGCGCGTACGCCCTGGCCATAGAACAGCTTGGAGGCGGCTGCGACGATGCGTTCGCGGGTCGTGTTGGCGGTCGGTTTCATGGCTCATGTATACTGACTAGTGAGTGTAACAACAAGCTGATCTGGACTATGTCGGTTGTCGCGTGTTTTTTGAGTCTGCGTACGACCCGAGGATAGGAAGAGCGGGCCGCGCGCACCGCGCCGGGGAGCCTTGCCATGACCGTTTCCGCGCCGATCCAGGAAGCCCGGCCGATCGAGATCGTTGCGGCCGACGACGTCGTTTTGGGTGGCCACTTCTGGCCACGCGTGCGCGGCACGGCCGCCGGCATCGCCATCATCAATCCGGCTACCGGCGTGCTGGCCCGCTACTACCACCACTATGCCCGCTTCCTTGCCGCTCATGGTTTCGATGTCGTCACCTACGACTATCGCGGCATCGGTGCTTCGCGCCCGGCGAACCTGCGCGGCTGCGGCTATCGCTGGCGTGAGTGGGGCGACAAGGATTTCGACGCGGTGCTGGCCTGGGCGCTCGCACGCGATGGTTCCGCCCCGGTCTGCGTTGTCGGTCATAGCGTCGGCGGCGCCTTGCCGGGACTGGCCGGCCATGCGCCGGCCATCCACCGCCTGCTCTCCATCGGCGGGCAGTTCGGCTGCTGGCGCCACTACGCACCTTCGCGCCGTCGCCGCCTGTTCCTGAAATGGCATGTCGCCATGCCCGCGCTGACGGCGCTGTGCGGCTATTTTCCCGGTCGTCGCCTGGGTTGGCTGGAGGACCTTCCGGCTGGCGTCGCCTACGAATGGGCCTTTCGCCGACCATATCTGGAAGACAACTATCCGCAACGGCAGTGCGAAGCGGTTCTGCGTGGCTTCGATGCGGTGACGGCGCCGATCCTGGCCGTCACCCTATCCGATGACGACATCGCCACCGTGCCGGCAATCCGCGCCGTGCTCGATCGTTATCGCGGCGCGCCGCGCACGCAGGTCCTGCTCCGGCCCGCCGATCTCGGCCAGGAAAGCGTTGGCCATTTCAGCCTGTTCCACAGCCGCCATGCCACCGGCTTCTGGCTGGATACGCTTTTGTGGCTGCGCGACGGGGTCAACCCCTGGCCCGACAGGGAGGTGAGGTAGCGCGCACTTTCCTTCTCTCCCACAAGGGGGAAGGGAGGTGTCTCCCTACCAGTCTCCGACCGTCGCCTGCATCACCGCCAGCGCCGCGACGGCGGCTGTATCGGCGCGCAGGATGCGGGGGCCCAGCGGAATGGCGGTGACGAAGGGCAGGGCGCGCAGTATACGGCGCTCGTCGTCGGAAAACCCGCCTTCGGGACCGACGAGCAGTGCCAGCTTCTTTTCCGTGATCGACTGCAGCGCCGGCAACGGATTGTTGGTCGAGGCGTCCTCGTCGCAGAACACCAGCCGCCTTTCCTTGTCCCAGCCGGCAAGCAGCCGCTCGAATTTGAGCGGCTCGCGCACCGCCGGAACGGCCAGCACGCCGCACTGCTCGGCGGCTTCGACGGCGTTGGCGTGCATGCGCTCGGTCGTGATCTTGCCTTGCGTGTGCTGGGTCTGCACCGGCTGCAACACGCCGGCGCCCATCTCCACCGCTTTCTGGATGAGATAGTCCTGCCGCCCGACCTTCAGCGGCGCGAAACAATAGACCAGATCGGGCAATGGTGGCTGCGGCCGCTGCTGCGCCTGCACGGTCAGCCGCACCGCCTTCTTCGTCCTGCCGGTGATCCGAGCCGTCCATTCGCCGTCGCGGCCGTTGAAGGCCAGGAGTTCGGCGCCGTCGGCGAGGCGCAGCACGTGCATCAGGTAATGGCTCTGCTGGGTGTCCGGTTCGAACTCGACACCGGCCGACAGATCGTCGGGCACGAACAGCCGTTGCATCTTGTAGTTGGCGCGCATGGCCGAGCAATGCGGCAGCCCTTGCCCAAGGTCAAGCGCGCCGCTTGGCATCTCGATGCTTGCAGCGACGCGCTTGTGTCGGTTTTGCCCCTTCGTTGCCGGGACAGCCCGCCTAGCTTGCTCCGGAACGCTGATGGAGGGCATGCATGAGCAAGATCAGGCGCGGCGGATGCCTGTGCGGCGGCACCACCTATGAATTGCGCGGCGACCTGCGCCCGGTCGTCGCCTGTCATTGCGTGCAGTGTCGCAAGACCTCGGGCCACTATGTGGCAGCAACGCAGGCGGCGGCTGCCGACGCGGTGATCGAGGGCGAAACGCTGACCTGGTTCCGTTCCTCGGATATTGCCGAGCGTGGTTTCTGCAGGGTGTGCGGCTCGAATCTGTTCTGGCGCCGCTTCGCAAGCGACCGGCTGTCGGTCTGGGCCGGCACGATCGACGGTCCGACCGGCCTCAGGATGGAAAGCCAGCTCTATCCCGAATGTGCCGGCGACTATTACGACCTGCCGGATGTCCCCTCGGTCGAACAGGAGACGCTGAAATAGGCTAGTCGCTGATCCTGGTCCGCGGCCCCGGATCGAACCAGCGGTGCTTGCGCCGGGCGCGGAACAGCGTTGCCGGCGGCGCGAAGTCCGGATCGGTGAAGCAGCCGGCGGACACCGAGACGGCGCCCGGCAGGCCTCCTCCAGTCATGAACAGCAGCGTGCCGCAGGTCGGACAGAAGGTCTGCTCCACCCAGCGCCCTGCATCGCCGGTACGACGCCATGTCCGGCGCTCGCCTTCCACGCTCGCCACCGCGTCATCGACGAAGACCGCGCGGTAGGAAAAGGCGGTACCGGTGGCGCGCTGGCACTCCGTGCAGGCGCAGGCATAGACGCTGCGCGGCTCGCCCGCGACGGTGATGGCAAGCCCGCCGCAGCCGCAGCGCGCTGTCCTGATTGCTCCGGGCCGTTCTGTTGTGTTCACTCTATCCATTCCTGCCGCCACTCTGTCAGGAGGCATCGACGGAGCCGCCCCGTGCGGCTTGCCGCGATCGGGCCGTGCCCATACCTCTCGTCAACCTGATTGTCTCGATAGGTCGATTGCCGGCCGGGGGTAAATTACGCACTTTGAAGTAAGTGCCTATCCCGGCGAGCATCGGAGCAGGGGCATGATCCGGAACCGAAGGTCAGCGAAGCAAAAAGCGGAAACCGGTTTTCGGAAAAGATCATGCTCCGGAAGAGAGATAGGGCGGGATGCCGGTTCAACGCATTCCGCTCCAACGAAACCGGAGGACGGCATGAAACATCTCGACACCGATGAATGCGGCTTTGCCACAGCGCTGAATGCCATTGGCGGCAAATGGAAGACGGAGATCCTGTGGGAGATCACGCTTGCGCCGCGCCGGTTCGGCGCATTGCGTCGCCTGCTGCCGGGCGTCAGCGAGAAGGTGCTGGCGCAGCAGCTGCGGGAGATGGAGGCCGATGGCCTTGTCCGGCGCCAGGTGTTTCCGGGCGCGGTGCAGAAGGTCGAATATTCGGTGACGGACATCGGTCGCACCCTCAACGATGCGGTCTGCGTCATGTCGGCCTGGGGCAAGGCACAGGAGCGCCGCATGGCGTCGCGTCCGGCCGTTACCGAGGAGAAACCGCGGCCGCTGATCCGCCTGCGGGCCTGACCAGAGCGGAAACGCCTGGACTGCTTACCGCACGGTAGGCGCTTACATTCCGGTCAGCGCTTACAGCATTGTCAGTAATTGCATGTCGGTGCGGTATGCATAATTTCCGCTCCTCGACGCGATCGGCCGCTCGGCCACGCACCAATCGAGGAGACATCCATGTCCGACCACCATCATCCGGCTGCCGGGCGGCCGGCCCCCGATCCGAGGCGCTGGCAGGCGCTGGCCCTGCTGTGCGCAACCTATTTCATGGTCTGCCTCGACGGGCAGATCGTCATCCTGGCACTGCCGTCGATCGAACGGCAACTGGGCTTCACTGCGGCCGGCGTGCAATGGGTGATGAGCGCCTACATGCTGACGGTGGGTGGCCTGCTCCTGCTGGGCGGCCGCATGGCCGACCTGCTCGGGCGACGGCGCATGTTCGTCACCGGCACGGCGCTGTTCCTCGTCTCCTCGCTGCTGTGCGGCCTTGCCCAAGCGCCCGAATTCCTGGTCGCGATGCGCATCGTCCAGGGCATTGCCGCCGCCATCATGACGCCGACGGCCCTGTCGATCCTGATGACCACTTTCGAAGAAGGGGGCGAACGCAACAAGGCGCTCGGCTTCTGGTCCGCCATGGGTGCCGGTGGTGCCACGGCCGCCCTTGTCGTCGGTGGCCCGCTCAACGACTGGCTGGGCTGGCCGTGGGTGTTCTTCATCAACGTTCCCGTCTGCCTCGCCTTGCTGGCATTGAGCCCCTATCTCCTCAGGGAGAGCCGCGACAGTTCGCACGGCAAGGGGTTTGACGTTGCCGGCGCGGTCACCGTCACCTTTGGCCTGATGGCGTTTGTCTATGCCATCGTCGAGGTCCCGCAACTGGGCTGGGCCCATGCAAACACCCTTGCGGCCTTCGCCGCGTCGGCCTTGCTGCTCCTTCTGTTCGTGGTCATCGAGGCGCGTTCGGCTTCGCCGCTGGTGCCGCTTCGCCTCTTTCGTTCGGTGCGTCTGGTCTGCGGCAATCTGGTGGTGTTGCTCGCCGGCATGATCGTCTTCGGCATGATCCTGGTGCTGTCGCTCTATCTGCAGAAGGTGTTGGGTTATTCGGCGCTCGAGGTCGGCATCAGCACGATGATCTATGCCGCCGCCTCGATCGTGATGTCCTACGCCTCGGGGCCGGTCGCCAGCCGCATAGGCGCCCGCACGCTGGCCGTCATCGCCATGGCATTGATGGCGGCGGGGTGTCTGCTGCTTGCAATGGCGGGCGGCAATTACTGGACCGATATCCTGCCCGGGCTCGTCATCTTCGGACCAGGCATCGGTGCTGCCGTCGTATCCGGCTCCATCGCCGCGCTGTCCGACGTCGCCGAGGGCGATTCCGGCCTGGCATCTGGCATCAACAGCGCGGCCTTCCAGCTGGGAGGTGCATTGGGTGTCGCTGTCGCAGCGACCGTCGCCCTGTCCTGGAGTGGTGGGTCGGACACGATCGCCGATCTGACCACAGGATATCAGGCAGGCTTCCTGGCCTGCGCGGCGCTGGCGGGGGTTGGCTTGATTGTTGCGTTGTTGCTGCCCGGAAAGACACGGGCCGCAGCCGCGGCCTCAGTCGTTCATCGCGGCTGACCTGCCTGCCTCTCGGGCTGTCCTGAAATCATCGCGGTATTCACCGGGAGGCTTGCCGTACTGGGCCTTGAAGGTCCGGCTGAACTGCGTCTGGTCGCCGAAGCCCCAGCGATAGGCGATCTCCATCACCGTCTGGCCGTTGGCGGGATCTTCGAGCGCTGCCTTGCAGGCGGCCAGGCGCAATTCACGTACCCAGCTGGCCACGGTGCGGTCCATGTCCCCGAACAGGCCGTGCAGATAGCGCGTGGACAGGCCGCAGGCGCGCGCTATCAGATCGGGGTCAAGTCCCGGGTTTCTCAGATTGGCGCGGATGAAGGCTTCGATGCGCGCCAGATGGGCATTGCGCACCGTGGAACTCTTCGACATCAGGATGCGGTCGTCGGCCCTGATTGCCAGCGCCAGCAGGTCGACGAGTTGTCGCCCGACCGCGATGCGGGATTCGGCGTTCATCGTGTCGAAGCGGGCCGGCAGGAGATGCAGCATGTCGGTGAACAGGCCACCCGCTCCATTCGCCGCATCGAACTGCAGCGAGCAGAAGCGGTCCGGACCGTGCACGCGATCGGCGAGCGCGCGCGACTCCACCTTGAGCACCCACAGATCGGCGGGATCGGCATGGCTGAATTCATAAGGCTCGTGGCTGCGTTCCAGGAAGAACCCGCCCGGAGAACAGCTGATCTCGCTGCCGCCCTGCGAGAAGAACACTTCCGAACGCGCCGGCACGGTGACCAGGAATTCTTCCTTGCGGGCCGCACGGAAATGGTGGGGCAGGCGCAGATACTGCAAGGCGTCGGACGTGAGGCGCGAGATCGAGACGTCGCCGAACTGCCAGATCGTCAGGTCGCCCGAAAAATGGTCGGCGTTGCGGAATCTCAGGTCGAGTGGAAAATAGGCGCCAGCGATGGCCTGGTGCCAGTGCCGGCTCCGGTCTGCGGGGCGCGTCGCGCTTGTTGTGACACTCGTCTTCATGTTCGATCCGACGACGTTACCGAAGACTAGGCACCGTCGCCGCGGAACGCAACGTGCGTGTCGGCCAGTGCACGCAACGTCAATTTTTTGTTCGCGCAGCGCAAAGACCCCGCCTGCAAAACCTGTTTCGCTTAAGCGGCAACGGTGCATCAGACGCCGTGCGGGAACAACGCGTGCGACGGGCCACAGGCCTCGTGGCATGGAGGAAAAGGTTGCAATGACGACAATGAAAGTCGATCCGATCACGCTGTCGGTGGTGCGTGGCGTGCTGGAGACAACGCAGCGCGAGATGACGCTGGCGCTGGAGAAGACGGCGCGGTCCTCCGTCTTCAACCTGGCGCATGACTACTCGACCGCGCTGTTCAACGCGCGGCCCGAGATGATCCTGCAAGGCCAGGACATCCCGATCCATCTCGGCTCGCTGATCCCCGCGATGAAAGCCGTCGCCGGCTTCTTCGAGGGTGACATCCACGAGGGCGACCTTATCCTGCACAACGATCCGGCCTTCGGCGGCAGCCATGCCATCGACACCTGCATGTACAAGCCTGTCTTCTACCATGGCGAACTGGTCTACTGGACCGTCTGCAAGGGCCACCTCACCGACATCGGCGGCCCGGTGCCTGCCGGCTACAATCCCAACGCGACCGAGATCTACGCCGAATGCCTGCGCATCCCGCCGGTGAAGATCTGGGACCGCGGCAAGCCGCGCAACGACGTGCTCAACATGATCTTCACCAACATGCGGGCGCGGCGCGACCAGGAGGGTGACTTCCGCGCCCTGATCGGCGCCTGCCAGGTTGGCGAACGCAGCCTGATCGCGCTGCTCGACAAATACGGCAAGCCGACGGTCGATGCCTGCATCGACACGCTGCTGGACATGGCGGACCGGCACATGCGTTCGCTGATCGCCACCGTTCCGGACGGCACCTATGAAGGCAAGGCGATCCTCGAGGATGCCGGCCACGGCTTCGGCGATTTCGAGATCGGCGCCCGCGTGACGGTCACGGGCGACAGCTGCCACATCGCCATCTCCAGCCCGCCGCAGGTGCCCTATTTCATCAATTCCTACGAGGGCAATTCGCATTCCGGCGTCTATCTCGGCCTGATGATGTTTGCTGCGCTGCCGCCGCCTTACAATGAGGGGCTGTATCGCTGCGTCACCGTCGATTTCGGACCGAAGGGCACGTTGTGCAATGCGCAGGAGCCGGCGCCGCACATGAACTGCACGACGACGCCGATGGAGACGCTGACCGATGCGGTGCGTCTCGCCTTCGAGAAGGCGATGCCTTCCAAGGTCGCCGCCTCATGGGGCCATGCCAACGGCCTCAACATCGCCGGCAGGGACAGCCGCACCAACGAGGAATTCGTCACGATGGTCCTGGCGACCATCATTTCGGGCGGTGGCGCCACGCCGCAGCAGGATGGCTGGCACGCGGTCGGTCCGGAATGCTGCTTTGGCGCCTTGACCTCCGGCGATGTCGAACTGCTCGAATACTCCTATCCCATCATCATCCATCGCTATTCGCTGATGACCGATTCCGGCGGTGCCGGAAAATTCCGCGGCGGTTCCGGCACGGCCTGGGAAGTCGAACCGCTGGACGGCGACATGCTCTGCATCGGTTTCGGCGAAGGCCGCCGCATTCCGGCGATGGGCGCTGCCGGCGCGAAATCCGCCCTGGTCGACAAGAAGGTCGGCCGTGTCGAGCTGAAACGCGCCGGCAAGGTCGAGGTCGAGCGCAAGAACATCATCCAGACGATCAGGACCGGCGAGACGATCACCAATCTCAATCCGGGCGGCGGTGGCTACGGCAATCCCTTCGAACGGCCGATCGAGAAGGTGGTGTGGGATGTCCGCAACGGCCTCGTCTCGATCGAAGGCGCGCGTGCCGACTATGGCGTGGCCATCACCGATCCCGAAACATTGAATGTCGACCTGGTCGAAACCAAGCGACTGCGCGCAGCCTGAGGAGACGACCGTGGAACATGCATATCGCCTCGGCATCGATGCCGGCGGCACCTTCACCGACTTTGTCGTGGCCAATCGCGCCACCGGCGAGGTGAAACTTTTCAAGGCACTGTCGACGCCTTCGGATCCCACCCGCGCCATCGAGAATGGCCTCAGGCTGATCGCCGACGATCTCGGCGTGTCACCGTCCGAGGTGGTCTCCGATTGCGACCTGTGCATCAACGGCACCACGGTCGGGCTGAATGCGCTGATCACCCATCGTGGCGGCAGGACCGGCCTGATCTGCACCGCCGGCCATGAGGACTCGATCGAGATCCGCAACGGCCACAAGGAAGACGGTTTTCGCTACGATCCGGAATATCCGGCGGCGACGATGCTGGTGCCACGCTATCTGCGCAAGGGTGTGCGCGAACGGGTGATTTCGGATGGCTCCATCCGCACGCCGATGAACGAGGACGACGTTCGCCAGGCCTGCCGGCTGTTCCTGAAGGAAGGCGTCGAAACGGTCGCCATCTCCTTCGTGTGGTCGGTGCTCAATGCCGCGCATGAACGCCGCGCGGCCGAGATCGTGCGCGAGATGATGCCGGACGTCGTCCTGACGGTCGGCAGCGAACTCTATCCGCAGGTGCGCGAATACACCCGCACATCCACCGCGGTGACCAATGCCTACCTGGCGCCGGTGATGCGCCGCTACGTGACAGCGGTCGACAGCTATTTCCGCGCGCTCGGCGCCAGGCAGCCGGTCCGCTATTTCCAGTCGAATGGCGGACTGGCGATCGGGCAGGCGATGACCGACCGTTCCGTCTATGCGATCAATTCCGGCCCGGCCTCCGCCCCGCAGGCGGGACTGTTCGCCGGCGCGCCGTTCGGCAAGGACAACGTCATCACCGTCGACATGGGCGGCACCTCCTTCGACATCACGCTGACGCGCAACGGCCAGACCAACCTCAACAAGAACATCGACTTCCTGCGCTACCGCATCGGCGTGCCGATGATCCAGGTCGAGACGCTTGGCGCCGGCGGTGGTTCCATCGGCTGGATCGACAGCCTCGGCCTGCTGCAGGTCGGGCCGCAGTCGGCCGGTTCCGAACCGGGGCCGGCCTGCTACGGGCGCGGCGGTACGGAGCCGACCACGTCGGACGCCAATCTGGTGCTCGGCTATCTCAACCCCGAAGGCCTGCTTGGCGGCAAGCTGCCGCTCGACCTCGAAAAGGCGCGGCAGGTGGTGGCGACGATCGCCACGCCGCTGAACATCAGCATCGAGCAGGCTGCCTATGGCATGTTCACCATCGTCAACAACAACATGGTCAACGGCATTCGCCGCGTGTCTGTCGAACGCGGCTACGATCCGCGCGATTTCGTGCTGGTCGGGGCAGGCGGCGCGACCGCGGCCCACATCACCGCGCTGGCGCGCGAAATGGGCATCGATACCATCATCCTGCCCAAGCTGGCCTCGGGCCTCTGCGCCTTCGGCCAGGTCATCTCCGACGTGAAGTACAACTACATGGCGACCGCGCCGCTCAGGCTCGACAATGCCGTCGCCTGCGACAGGATCGAACAGCTGTTCGAGGAGATCGAGGCGCAGGGCATCGCCCACCTGAAGGCCGACGGTTTTCCGGGCACGCTGATCGAGGTCCAGCGCAGCCTCGAGATGCGTTATGTCGGCCAGGTGCATGAATGCACGGTCGACATTCCCAACTTCAAGATCACCGAAGCGACCATCGGCCAGGTCAAGGACGCGTTCCATGCCCGGCATGAAGAGCTCTACACCTACGCCGAGCGCCACAGCACGGTCGAGGTCGTCAACATCGAATCGACCATTTATGGCCGCATCGAAAAGCCGAAGGCACCGAGACTGCAGGGTAAAGGTGGACTGCAGCAGGCGCTGAAGGGCCATCGCGACGCCGTCTTCGACGCTTCCGGCAAGCCGGTAGCGACGCCCGTCTATGACGGGGCAGCCCTTGGTGTCGGCGTTGCCGTGGCCGGTCCCGCGATCATCGAGGAGGTGACGACGACCATCGTCATCGAACCCGGCTGGTCTGCCGCGCTGCATGAGAGCGGCAGCTACCTGCTCACCCGGCAGGATTAGTCGAGATGACGCCGGCCACCCGCTCATTGATGAGCATGGCTGGGACGAGCATGGCCGGCCCGCCGCTTCTACCTGTGCGACGGCAGGAAGAAGGTCTGGTGGAAATAGGAGCGGAAGGCTTCCATCGCCGGCGTGAACTGCGCGCCACGCCGCCAGGCGAGGCCGACATCCATCGACGGGATCGGCTCGGTCGGAACGATCGTCTCGATGCGCTTGCCCTCCAGCGACCACGGCCGCAGCACCATGTCGGACAGGATTGCGACGCCTTGCCCATCCGCCACCAGCGAGCGGACGGCTTCGACCGAGGACGTCCTCAGCGTGACATTCGGCCGGTAGGAGGTGTTGCTCCAGTAGCGCAGCGCCGTGTGCGCGGCCTCATCGACCGTGAGCATGATGTAGGGCTCCTCGGCGATCTCCTTGAGGCCGACGCTGCCCTGCGACAGCAGGCGATGCCTTGCCGGCACCCACAGCCGGCGCCGCGAATTCATCAGCGTTTCCGTCGCCAGGTCCGAGTTGATCACGTTGGAGGTCAACAGCACCGCCATGTCGTAGCGATTGGCGAGCAGTCCTTCTTCTATGGCCTCGCGGTTCAGCTCGAACAGCTGGATGTCGAGGTTCGGCCAGGCCCGGCGAAGCCGTCCAAGATGGTTCGGCAGGAAATAGCCGATCACCGTGTAGCTGGCGGCGACCGTCAGCCGCCCCGAAAAATCGCTGGCCGGCAGCAACAGGTTCGTCGCCTCGTCGACCTTGTTCAGGATCTCATAGGCGTGGAACAGGAATTGCCGGCCCGCCGTCGTCATCTCCATGCCCTGGGTCGAGCGGATGAACAGGTCGAGCCCGACGGTCTGCTCGAGTTCCTTGATCGCCGTCGTCACCGCCGACTGGGAAATGCCCAGTTCCGCAGCGGCCTGCGAAATCTGCCCATGCTCGGCGGTGGAAACGAAATAGCGGATCTGGCGAAGGCTTACCGGCATGGGCGCTGTGTTCCGAATTTCAGATATTGTGCGCAGTTGTCAGCTGCAAAAGCAATATTACGTTGCTGCTTGGAGCAATGTGGTGCCTTGGCAGCTATCACCTTGGGCAAAAAAATCAATGAATCTCGTGATGTCGCGTGCGGAGACAATCACTCGGGCGATAGAAAATTCAGATATTTGATATCGATTAATAGAATTTTCCAAACGATTTCGCCCTCTCTACCTTCTTCGTCGAGGAGTGCCCGGGGTCCATGTGGCCGCGCGGTGAGGACAAGGGAGGTCTGCTTGCAGACAGCGGCCGTCGACATCAATTGCGACATGGGCGAAGGCTATGGCCAATGGCGCCTGGGCGACATCGATGACGCCGACCTGATGAAGCTCATCAGCTCCGCCAACATCGCCACGGGCTTCCATGCCGGCGATCCCAATCTGATGGACGCCACCGTTCGCCTGGCGACCCAGCATGGCGTCGGCGTCGGTGCGCATCCGGGTTTCCGCGACCTGCAGGGGTTTGGTCGGCGCCGCATCAACGGCACCAGCGAGGAACTGGTCAACGACATCGTCTACCAGATCGGGGCGCTGCGCGAATTTGCCCGCCGTTACGGCGCCACCCTGCAGCATGTGAAACCGCACGGCGCGCTCTACATGGAATTTGCCGCCAGCGAGGAGATGTCGCGCAACTTCGTCCGCACCATGCGCACGATCGCTCCCAACGCCTTCATCTACTGCATGGGAATGTCCGAGACCTATCGCGCGGCGACGGAAGCCGGGCACCCGGTGATCCGCGAGTTCTATGCCGACCGCGACTACGACCGCTCGGGCTCGATCGTGTTCACGCGGCGCACCGGTCGCCTGGACCCTCGCCAGGTTGCCGAGAAGGTGGTGCACGCCTGCCGGACCGGCAAGGTCCGCACGGTCGAGGGCGACGAGATCGACATCGCCTTCGAATCCATCTGCTTCCACTCGGACACGCCTGGCAGCCTGGAAATCGCCACGGCCATGCGTGCGGCACTCGATGCCGCCGGGGTCAAGGTCAGGCCGGTTGCGGAACTGACAAGTCATTTGAGAACAACGGCAAGGGGATGATCATGGCTAGAACCGAACTCAATTCACCCTTGCCCGGCGTCTTCTACAGGCGGCCGTCGCCCGACAGCGACGTGTTCAAGAACGATGGCGACGCGGTGGCGGCGACCGACATCCTCGGCGTCATCGAAGTGATGAAATCGTTCCACGAGATCCCGGCCGGCGCCGCGGGCACCAATCTCAAATTCCTCGTCGATGACGGCGATGCCGTGATGGCGGGGCAGCCGATCGCAGAGATCGACGCATGAACATCAGATCGGTCCTGATCGCCAATCGCGGCGAGATCGCGGTGCGCATCAACCGGGCGGCGAAGGCGCTCGGGCTGCGCACGGTGCAGGTGTACAGCGCCGCCGATGCGGATTCGCTGCCGGTCAGGCTGGCCGACGAGGCGATCCTCATCGGCCCGGCGGCGGCGAAGAAATCCTACCTCGACATCGAGGCCGTCATCGCGGCGGCGAAGGCGGCCAAGGTCGATGCGGTGCATCCCGGCTATGGGTTCCTCGCCGAAAACGCTGACTTCGCCGATGCCGTCGTCGCCGCCGGCATGACGTTCGTCGGCCCGTCGGGCGCCTCGATCCGGCTGCTCGGCGACAAGGTCGCCGCCCGCGCCGAAGCCGAAAAGGCCGGCGTTCCGACCGTGCCCGGCAGTGGCGGGCGTATCGCCGATGTCGAGGAGGCGGCAGCGATCGCGGCGCGCATCGGTTTCCCGGTGATGATCAAGGCAGCTGCCGGCGGCGGCGGTCGCGGCATTCGCGTCGCCGCAGACCTCGACGAATTCACCCGCCAGTTTCCGCAGGCCTCGGCCGAAGCCGCCGCGGCTTTCGGCGATGGCGGGCTGTACATTGAAAAGGCCGTGCTGGCGGCGCGTCACGTCGAGGTGCAGATTCTCGGCGACGGCACCAATTTCGTGCACTGTTTCGAGCGTGAATGTTCGTTGCAGCGCCGTCGCCAGAAGGTCTGGGAAGAGGCACCCGCGGTCGGCCTGCCCGCAACCGTGCGCCGCAAGCTCTGCGACAGCGCCGTCGCCCTGGCGCGCTCGGTCGGCTACAGCGGCGCCGGGACGGTGGAATATCTTTATGACGAGGCCAGCCAGGAGTTCTACTTCCTCGAAGTGAACACCCGCATCCAGGTCGAGCATCCGGTCACCGAGATGATCACCGGCATCGACCTGGTGCAGGAGATGCTGCGCATCGCGGGCGGCGAGAAGCTGTCGCTGCGGCAGGAAGACATCTCCATCCACGGCCATGCCATCGAATGCCGCATCAACGCCGAGGATCCGGCCAGGAACTTCATGCCCTGGCCCGGCGTGGTTTCGACGCTGGCCGTGCCTGGCGGCGACGGCGTGCGCTTCGACACGATGCTTTTCGACGGCTACGCCGTGCCGCCCTTCTACGACTCGCTGCTGGGCAAGCTGGTGGTTCACGGCGCCGACCGCGCCGATTGCCTGGCGAAGCTCGGCGCCGCGCTGCGGTCGCTGAAGATCGAGGGCATCCCGACCACCATCCCGCTGCATGCGGCGCTGGCCGCCGACGCCAATGTCGCGGCCGGCACGTTCCACACCCGTTTCCTCGAAGGCTGGCTCGATACCGAATTCCAGGCCCAGGCCGATAGTGCGAAGGAGGCTGCGCAATGAGCAACCGCTACTCATTCGGCGGCGACGAGCATCTCTTCGTCGAATGCGATGAGAGCATGTCGCTGGAGGCGTTCTTCAAGAGCCTGTCGATGACCAGCGCCATCCGCGACAGCAGCATCAGGGGCGTCACCGAAATCTGCCCGGCCAACGCATCCTTCCAGATCAAGTTCGATCCGGACGTCATCAAGCCGGACGACATCCTGGCCGAGATCCAGGCGATCGAGAAGGCGACGACCAGCGCCGAACCGGTGATCGACACGCGCATCATCGAGATTCCGGTGTTCTACGAGGACCCGTGGACGCATGAGACGCTGATGCGTTTCCGCGAACGGCACCAGGACCCTGAGGCGACTGATCTCGAATATGCGGCGCGCATCAACAATCTGGGCGGTGTCAGCGATTTCATTGCCGCCCACAGCGGCGCGCCATGGTTCGTCTCGATGGTCGGCTTCGTCGCCGGCCTGCCGTTCATGTACCAGATGGTCGACCGGCCGCGGCAGCTTCAGGTGCCGAAATATCTGCGCCCGCGCACCGACACGCCGAAGCTGACCGTCGGCCATGGCGGCTGCTTCTCCTGCATCTACTCGGTGCGTGGCGCCGGCGGCTACCAGATGTTCGGCATCACGCCGATGCCGATCTTCGATCCCGAGCAGAAGACCAGCTATCTCAGGGATTTCATGGTGTTCTTCCGTCCCGGCGACATCGTGAAATTCCGACCGATCGGCCGTGACGAACATGACGGCATCGAAGGCGATGTGAAGGCGGGGCGCTTCGTGCCGGTGATGCGCGACGTCACCTTCGACCTGCGCGAATTCCGCAAGGACATCGACGGCTACAACGCCAGACTGGAGGGCGAGGTCCATGGTCGTTAGCGTCATCAATCCCGGCCTCGCCACCACGGTGCAGGACCTCGGCCGGCCCGGCTATTTTCATCTCGGCATTCCCATCGGCGGCGCCATGGATCGCATGGCGCTGCGCGCCGCCAACCTTCTGGTCGGCAATGACGAAGGTGCTGCGTGCCTCGAAGCCGTGTTCATGGGGCCGGAGCTCGAGTTCGGCGAGAACGCGACCATCGCCGTCACCGGCGCGGAGATGCCGATCAGGATCGATGGCGTCGAGCAGCCGTCCTGGACCGCGCTCAAGGTCAGGGCGGGCGGGAAGCTGAGCTTCGGTTTCCTCAAGAAAGGCGCGCGCATCTATGTGGCGATCGCCGGCGGCATCGACGTGCCGGAAGCGCTAGGCAGCCGCTCGACCTATGTCATCGGTGCGCTCGGCGGCTTCAAGGGACGGGCGATCGCCAAGGGCGATGAACTCCCCATCGGGCGGCCGGGAGCGACGAAGGAAGGCAAAACCTTGCCGGAGGAACTGCGGCGGTCATCCGCGTCGCCGGCCGGGCTGCGCGTGCTGCCGGGGCTCTATGTCCACAGGTTGCAGGAGGAGTCGGCTGCCGGGTTCTTCGAGGACCAATGGAAGGTCGCGTCCGAAGCCGACCGCATGGGCTATCGTTTCAAGGGCGGCCGGCCCTTGGCGTTCGTCGACCGCGAGCCGCCCTTCGGCGCGGGCTCCGATCCTTCCAACATCGTCGACAGCTGCTACCCCTATGGCTCCATCCAGGTGCCGAGCGGCACCGAGCCGATCATCCTGCACCGGGATGCGGTGTCGGGCGGCGGCTACTTCATGCTGGGCACGGTGATTGCCGCCGACATGGACCTGATCGGCCAGATGCAGCCCAACACGCCCACGACCTTCATCAAGGTCGACATGGCCGAGGCGTTGCGCGCGCGTGCCGACAGGGCTGCGCTGCTCCATCGGATGAGGGAGGCGCTGGCCTGAAGCTATTCGGTTTTCCGTCCGCAATTGCGTCGAAACAAGGCGGAGGTGGACGGCCAATCCGTCAGTCATAACCAAAAAAGAGAAGGGGAAATACAATGGCTGGAAAACTAGCGGCTGATGAAGCCGACACACTGGACTATTCGAACATTGCCGTACCACCCAATGCCCGCATGCCGAAGATGGCTTTGACCATGGCATGGTGGGCCGTCTGCAGCGCCGTCTTCTACATCGTGGTCGGCGCCGCGCTGGCGCTTGGCTTCGGCACCTGGAACGCAATCATCGGCATGGTGCTGTCGGTGGTCGCCTATGGGCTCATCAATGCGGTGCTGAGCAGGTTTGCCATCAAGACCGGGCTGTCCGTCGCCCTGTTCTCACGCGTTCTCTTTGGCAATGTCGGGGCAGGCCTCGCGACATTGATCTTCTGCGCCACCGCCATCTACTACGCCGTCTTCGAGGGGTCGGTGATCGCGGTCGGCATCAACAACATCTTCCCGTCGATCTCCTATCCGATCGCTGCCCTGATCGTCGTGCTCTATTCGGTGCCGCTGATCTTCGGCAGCATCCAGACTTGGCTCGACAAATTCAACGGCGTGCTGCTGCCGTTCTACATACTGGGCCTCGTGCTCGCGGTGGTGCTGGCGATCAGCCAGTATGGCTACAGCGACAAGTGGCTCAATCTCGGGCCGGCCGCGGCGAGCCGGCATTGGGCTGGTTGTCCTGCTTCGTGTACTACATGGGCGTGTGGGTGCTGATGATGTTCACCTTCGACTACGCCCGTTTCGGCCGCCAGGAAGATGCCGGCTATCACGCCTATTTCAACTTCGGCATGCCGTTCTATGTCATGGTGTTCCTGGTCAGCGGCCTGTTCGGCATGTTCATGGTCGGCACGGTGCCGGATCTCGGCACCGTCACCGAAGTCTCGGTGCTGCTGGCGCTTCTGAAGATCATGGGCATAGGCGGCCTGCTCTTCGTCTGGGTCACGCAGACCCGCATCAACACGGCGAACTATTACCTCGCCGCGGTCAACCTTGAGGCGCTGGTGCAGCTGTTCGGCAAGCCGCCCTTCGGCCGCATCGGCTGGGCCATCGTGGTCGGCGCGATCGTCTATCTGCTGATGCTGATCGACGTGTTCAGCTATCTGCTGCAGGCACTCGCCTATCAGGGCATCTTCGTCGTCGCCTGGGTGGCGGTCGCCATGGCCCATATCTTCTCCAGCCGCTACGAGCAGCTTGTCGGCAGCACGATCGAATACCGTTCGAGCCACGTGCCGGCCTTCAATCCACTCGGCATCATCGCCTGGTTCGCGGCAGCAGCCGTCGGCATCGCGCTGCACCTGTGGGGTGGCGCCTACACCGAACTATCGGCACCGGCCACCGCGGTTGTCGGTTTCTGCATCTATGCGCTGGGCCTGAACAGCGCCAAGCGCGAGTGGTTCCTCACCGCCGCATGACATCCAGACCTCGCGCCCTGCCAGGGGCGCGAGGCTTTACCGAGAACTCAAAAGCGAGAAAGGACAGGTTCCATGGCTTCCCAGGCTGGTATCTCCACATTGCTGCAGCGTTTCGCCGGCGAGACGTCGCTGTTGCAAAAGGCCGCCGTCGTCTTTGCCGGTTCGCTCCTGCTTTGGGCATCGGCGAAGGTCCAGCTTCCCTTCTATCCCGTGCCGCTGACCATGCAGACCTTCGCGGTGCTGGCCATCGGCGCAGCACTCGGCTGGCGGCTCGGGCTTGCCACCGTCCTGCTCTATCTCGCCGAAGGCGCTGCGGGTTTGCCTGTCTTTGCCGGCACGCCGGAGAAGGGCATCGGTCTTGCCTACATGATGGGGCCGACCGGCGGTTATCTGCTGGGCTACCTTCCTGCTGCCGCCGTCTGCGGCTGGCTGGCCGAACGCGGCTGGGATCGCAGCGTTGCGCTCACCGCGCTGGCGATGCTGGCCGGCACCGTCATGATCTATCTGCCGGGCCTGCTCTGGCTCGGCGCGGTTGTCGGCTGGGACAAGCCGGTTCTGGCCTGGGGGCTGACCCCATTCCTGCTCGGCGACCTGCTGAAGCTCGGCTTGGCGTCGGCGGCACTTCCGCTGGTCTGGCGCCTCGTCGGCAGGAACAGCTGATCTGCATTCCTCCCCCCGATGCGGACCGCGTCGGTTCGAGAGGCCGGCAGGGCGGGAGCTGCGCCAGGGTGCGATGGGGGCATCGCGCCAGCGTGGCAACCCACCCTGCCGGCTCCCGGAAGTGCGTACCCCGTCATGCAGCGAGGCGGGCGGGGAGCAGTTTGCGCAGGTCTTATCCGTTTCCCGCGCTCGCATGCCAGACCGGCGTGAAGCCGGCGGTGAGCGCGGCAACCGCTGTTGGAGGGGTGATCAGCGCGACTGACGCGCCGCCCCTGGTTGCCGCGCTCATGCTGGCCGGCCTGTCGTAGCCGGCAAAGCTCCAGCCCAGCAGTCCGCCGTCCCGCACGGCAAAAGGCTTGCCGCCGATGTCCACCATCGTGCCATCCGGCAGCCGCGCGATCTCCTCGGCCCGGATCGACGGCAACGGCTTGCGCGAGGAAGCAAAACGCTCCTTGTGCAGCCGTGCATCCAGCTGCGGCGCGCGCGGCTCGGCGATGCCGAAGGCCTTGCCGAAACAGCCGAGGAATTCGCTCGCCCGCGCCCGCTGGCAGAAGAAGCAGGGCCGATGCCCGGCGGCGAGCGCGGTCGGCTCGTCAAGGAAGAACAGCTCGGTCCAGCCGGCCTTGCCCCCTGGCCGGTTGCGGCCCATCGGTTCGCGCCTGCGGCCCTGGTAGTCGCAGACGCAGATGATCCAGGCCGGCAGCGCCCAGCGCTTCTTCAGCAGCGTCCTTGTTTCCGGGTCGTGGATGATACCGCGATTGCCGGTGAACAGCCCGCGCTCGGCCACGGCGTGGATGGCTCCATAGGGATCGACGCGGTTCTGCAGTGGCATAGGCTTTTTCCGTTGCTGTCCGGCACCGGCGCTTGGCCGCTGCTTCGTTGCCATGATACGCAATCGCCAGCGCAATTCATGTCAGGATGGTCATGCGGGTTCTTGTCGTCGAGAATTATCAGGGCACCGATCTCGGCAATGTCGGGGCTGCACTCAACGAAGCCAATGCCGAACTCGATGTCCGCCGGGCCTATCTCGGCGACGAACTGCCGAAGGATGCCAGCGAGCATGACGCGCTGGTGATGTTCGGCGGCGGCCAGAATGCGCTTGCCGACGACAGCCATCCCTATTTCCCCGAATTGCTCGACCTCATCCGCGACTTCGCCCACAAGGACCGCTCGGTGCTCGGCATCTGCCTCGGCAGCCAGCTGGTGGCGCGCGCCTTCGGCGGCATCAACCAGGTCGGCGGCGCGTCCGAGTTCGGCTGGCACGGCGTGACCCTGACCGACGAGGCGAAGGCCGACGCGGTTCTCGGCGCCATGCCGGTGGCGTTCCCGATCTTCCAGTGGCACGACGACACCTTCACCCTGCCGCCCGGCGCCGTGCGGCTGGCTTCGAGCGCTGTGGCCGAAAACCAGGCCTTCCGCCTCGGCCGCGCCGTCTATGCCTTCCAGTTCCATTTCGAGGCCGACACGCCTGTGGTCAATTACTGGACCACGACCTTCGCCGAGACGGTGACGGCTCGCTGGCCGGACTGGCCGGAGCGGCTGCCAGCCGAAGCCGCCCGCAATGCCGCGCTTGCCGACCAGTCGGGTCTTGCGATCGCAAGGGCCTGGGTGGCGACGATCTGAGGGCTGGGAATGTCGAAGAGCCGGGAAGAGGTGTGCGCGGCGGCGTAGTAAGCTCGACTCATGACTGGCAGATGATGCCTTGGCTGTTCATGAGGGGAAAACGACCGTCTTCTCGTTGGTAGAGAAGGCGGAATCGGCAGCGAGGAGCCAAGCGCCCCCGAAAGCAGGTGCCATGGTATTTCTGTCTTTCTTGTTGGCTTCAACGGCGCTGATATCGGCTGCCGCTATCGCGATAGCCGGATGGATGCCGTTCCCGCCGCTCGCCATATGGGTATTGAGGATGATCGTGATCCTGGTGGCGGGAATGACGATCTATGCTGGATTGCAGGTGCAGTAGAGCTTTCCGCAGCTTTGGCAATCCAAAGCTTCTCCCGCACCGGCTCATAGCCGGAAGGAGGTTATCGCGCCAGCTTCCGATGGCCTCGTCAGATCACCGCGATCGCGTCGACCTCTATCAGATAACCCGGTGACATGATCGCCACCCCGACCACCACGTTCGCCGGCTTGTGGTCTCCAAACAGCGAAATCTGCGCTTCCTCGATGATCGGAACATGTTCGTCACGGTCATAGTCGACGATGTAGATGGTGATCTTGCAGACCTGTTCGGGTCTTGCGCCTGCCGCCCTGAGCGCCCGGCCGAGATTGCCGAAAGCCAGGCGCGCCTGCGCCGCAAAATCGCCGTGCCCGACCAGCTTGCCATCCCTGCCTTCCGGCTGCTGGCCGGAGACGAACACCATCCTGGATCCCGTCGCGATGACAACCTGCGTGTAGATCTCCGGAACGGGCAGGTCGTCGGGGTTGATGAGTTCGAGGGACATGGACGATCTCCTGTCTTGTTCGATTGAAAACGCGTGTTCACCGTGTCGCTGGCCTGCGGTACGGTGGCAAAGCGTCGGCGACGGCGCAACAAGAACGAGCCCAGGGGCTGGCTGGCAGCCGTTCAAGGTCCGGTTTTCACGGAGTTGGTGACGGCCGCCCGGGGCAGCCTTACGCGATCAGGCTAGGCCAACTGCCTTTCCTTGTCCCGTCGTTCCATGTCCCGCCTTTCGAGTTCCGCGTAGAGCCCTTCCCATCGCTGCGCATTGGCGTCGGCCTCGCAGGCATACATGAAAAGCGTGAGCAGGGTTGCTGTTGCATACCAGGGAATGCGAAATCCCAGGTATCCGGAGACGACATCCAGGATCGCCGGGATCAGCAGCGTCGCGCTCATGATCCGCAGCACGTTTTTTGCATTCAGGATTGTGTTTTCGAAAGTCATTGTTCTCCCCCAGTTTTGTGGCGGAGGTTAACCAAACGTAAGGTGCCCTGACAAGGACGCGTTCGGGGGTGGTGTGGCAGACTGGGAGAGATTGGCCTGCCGTCATATTTCAGGAGCTGTGGAGGACCTGAAACACAGCAGATGGAATGTGCCCGTTCAAGAGCGGCGAACCACGGTCTGCATTTTCCTGGGCGAAGAAGCACAATACAGCAAGGCATACTCGCAGAGCCGAGTGGCGGGGAATTTGAGTAGATCCGCAGTTTTATTTTCTGAAGGCGAATTTCTTCTTTGCGTGTTCAGTCCTCTCGCTGTACCCTCTAGGGGGAGGGTAAGTAACAGGGGGGAGGAGATGGCGACTCCATTTATGATCAGAAAGAGGCCGTTTGCGGTGGAGCCAGTAACCGGTCTCATGCTGCCTGACGGTATTTTTGATACTTGCATAACGCGGCTTTTAATCAGTGTCTACTTGGTCAATGACAGCAAGCATACTGTCAGAGGGTTTTGGGCGCGGATTGCGGATACTCCTGACTACACTGTGCTCGGGCTGCGAGAGCACCAAGTCAATCGCGAACTGGCGAGCGGTGCCGCCACTCTCTTGCAATGGGAAGTAACGTTTGCAGGTGCCCAACCTGGCAAGAAAACCCTGCAGATTGAAGCGGGCGGAATGTCGGTACTGGAGAGTGGGAAGCCGCTATATTGGGATGGCTACTGTGACGCCCGCTATTTTCTTTCCAGCACGAGCTATGACAGCACCTCAAAGACGTACCTTTGTAAAGTCCCGGAAGGGAGCTTGGCGATAACGTTCGACAATTCGGAACAGTCGTTGGAGACAACAAAACCTGGTGACGAAGGAAAGCTACCGCCTGTCCAATTCCCTCAGCGACTTACAGCAACTGTGCTGCCGAATGGTCTGTCGTTGCCGTTTGAGGATCCATGGTGGAAGGTTGTGGGCTGGCTGGTAGCTCTTCTCGCCGGTATTGGTGCGCTTTTGGAGGCATCAAAAGGGCACGGCAGTGCTCAAATAGGGATCGGCGGCCATGGGCACGATAATCCCGCCGATTTCGAATGGTGCATTCCTGATCCAACGGCTTTTGGGGAGGGGAATTACGCAACGCCTGCCGGGATTTTGTCCGCTATTGCGAATGGAGCGATGCTGGTTGGATTGGCAGATGACGCAGATCCTTGGGAGCGGGGAAGGACTGCGGCTAACCTCCTGACGGGCGAAGTTCCTGTTCGGGAAACGGTTTCAGTAGACCTAACGTATCCGCCTGCGATGGAAGCTGGCACGCCATTCCCAGTTGGAGCAAAGTGGACATATGACGCGGTCTTGAGCACTGGTAGAGCGACATCGCTCACGGTGAACGAAACTCGGACCAATGTTCACCTCGCCACCTGGGAAATGCAAGCTCCAGCTGAGGCCGCTCAGTTCGATCCAATCATTGTCAGGCTCCGCGGCCAGGATGCTCAAGGCACCTTCTACAAGGGCGACGAACTCTATGCGTACGCTATAGCCGTTGCGCCTGATGGCAAAAATTCATTCAGGATTCCCTTGCTTGATGATGGAGCGAATAGGGACGCTATCGCATCGGACGGGTGGTACACAGGGGTCATCTTGATTGAGGAGTTGATGGCTCAGGCGAAATTCGATCCTTTGGGAGAGTGGAAGGTTCATTTCGTCGTTCAGGATGTAAACGGCGCCTCGCCATCGATGCCCCCAAAGGAGGCTGCGACATACATTGGAGGAGTTCCGCTTCTCGCTCCGCTCATTGCGACCCGCGCGAATGGGGAGTCCTGTACGGTCAATAAGTACATCAAGATCATCATTAAAAAGTTCCTTTAGCCACGGTACTCGGCATTCTTGCATCAAAAATGGGATGCAAAACGCCCCCAGCCTACGGCACGGCCGTTATCAGCAGGAAGATGACGAAGATGCCGAGATGCACCGCGCCTTGCAGCACGGTGGTGCGTCCGGTGCCGAGCGTGATGGTGCTGACGAACAGCGTCAGCAGCAGAAGCACCATGGCGGCGGGGCTGAGGCCGAGCATCAGTTTGCGATCGGTCAGCACGGCCACCGCCGCCACGACCGGGATGGTCATGCCGATGCTGGCGAGCGCGGAACCGAGCACAAGGTTCACGCTGTTCTGCAGCCGGTTCAGAAGTGCCGCGCGAACCGAGGCGATGCCTTCGGGCAGAAGCACCAGCGTCGCGATGATGACGCCGACGACGGCCTGCGGAAGGCCGGCTGCGGCGACGAGGTTCTCCAGCGGATGCGACAGCACTTTCGCCAGCAGGATGACGACGAGCAGCGAAACCGGAAGCATCACCGCGCTCACAAGGGTCACCCTGGATGTCGGCGGCTCGAGCGGGGCCTCGTCGGGATCCTGTCCGCCGACTGGCACGTCCATGAAGTAGTCGCGATGCTTGATCGTCTGGATGAACACGAAGACCGCGTAGAGAGCCAGCAGCACCAGGCTGACCACCAGCAGCTGGATGGGCGAGAATTGCTGCGGTCCGCCTGCCGAGACGAAGTTCGGCAGCACCAGCACGCTGATCGCCAGGGTTCCGAGCACGGCGAGCGAGGCGGAGGCTGCGTTGAGCTGGAAGGTCTGCTCGTGGTGGCGCCGGCCGCCAAACACCAGGCACAGTCCGATCACGCAGTTGAGCACGATCATCAGCGCCGAGAAGACCGTGTCGCGGGCGACGGATTCGCTGCCTTCAGAGCCGGCCAGCATGATGGAGACGATCAGCCCGACCTCCAGGATCGTCACGCATACGGCAAGGATGATCGAGCCCATCGGTTCGCCGACCCTGAGCGCCAGGATTTCGGCATGGTGCACGGACGCGAAGATCGACGCGCCGAGGGCGATCGATGCAAGGATGATCACCGGTATCGCGTCGTCTGAAACCAGCCCGAGATACTTCAGCGCAACCAGCACAAGCGCTGCCGCCGGCGCGGCCCAGGTCCAGAGCGGTATCGTCGTGTGGTGATCGAGAGCCATGTATTCTCTAAGCGCCGGAGATCATTGCGGTCCTGGCTGCGAAGGTAGAGGAACTGTGTCGCCCTGTACATTCGCACCGGCCGACCAAAGTGCGAAAGTGCGAAAGTGCTGTCTCGGCATATGTCCGGGTGACATCGACAACACCCGCCGGTGTGGGACTATCTTCCCCTGGCGCGGGCAAGGTCCCCGATGCTGGTCGAGATGTCCTTGACGACCGATTTGGCGGCTTCCAGTTCGGTCCGGCCGAACGCGGACAGTAATTCCGCGGTATCGGCGGCGAGCTTCTCTGTGAACTTCGAGACCATCGCCATGCCTTCCGTGGTGACGAAAAGCTGCTTGACGCGACGGTCGTTGTCGTCCTCGAAACGCCGGATCAGCCCCCGGATCTCGAGCCTTCTGGCCAGGCGCGCGAAGGTCGGCGTTTCGATCCGCAACTGGTCGGCCAGCATCTTCTGGCTGTTGGCGCCGCCATGCGCGACCCGGTACAGCGTGGCGCCTTCTTCCAGCGACAGTCCCGTACCTTGCAGCGCTATCTCGTAGATGTCTTGCAGGCGCCTGACGATCTCCCCCATGTCTTCGAAAATAGCGATCGGGCTTTCCTGTTCTTCCATTGTCGACCTGTCCGCATATCACCCATTGAAGTCACGGCACCTGGATGGCCTCTGGGCCGGCCTGGAAGAAAAGAGGATCGTTCCGTCGCGAACGGGAACGGACAACGTCCATCCCACAGCATGCTCCACGGATCGATCATTCAGTTCCATTGATGGTGGTGACCTCGCCGGAGTTCCCGATCCGGCGAACGAAAAATGCAGGCGGCGAAAGGGAGTTCCCGCAACACGGAAATGTTACAGCCAAATTCGCCCACAACATTCCGAAGAGTGCCTTGCAGCCGAAACTGAACCGCGGCCGACAGGGGTGGCGGCCGCGGATCAGCTGGATCATCGATGATGTCGTCTGCGCCGAGAGGTCGAGCCGAAATTGCTCGTGGGACGACGGCATCAGGATGTCCCAACCTGCGGTCCTGGTTCTGATCGGCCAGCCACCAGGGCTGCGGCCGAGAGCTTTCGAAAGGATCGGCCCGGTCTGTCCGGGCCGATAATGGGAGGTCTTTCACCTCGATAAAAAGAGCGAATGACTGGAGGTCAAACCGGCACCCGCTAAAGGAGGAAGGTCCTGGAGCGTTTCCGTTTTTCACGGAAACACGGAAACGCTCTAAGTTTTTGTTTTCACAGCATTTTTGTAACGCCAAGTGTTTCTACTTGGCTACAAAATGCTCTAGAAGTCGCGCTGGAAGCGGAGGATGCCGCCGACGCTGCTCTTCTTGTCCGTCGTGGTCCAGTCGCCGAGCCAGTCGGAATCGCCGCGCTTGCCTTCGTTGAGGTAGTCGACTTCGGCCGTGACGGTGAAGCCCTGCACCACCTGGTAAGCGACGTTGGCGGCGATGCCCAGGTTTTCCTGCTCGTCATACGACGCCTGGAGGTTGAACGTGGTCTTCTCGTTGAACTTGTAGCTGCCGCCACCCCAGACGGCCCAGTTGCCGCCCCACGGCTTGTAGAAGGTACGGGCCGCGTTGTCGTCCGTGCCATAGCCGCCCATGACCCACAGGGCGATCTGGTCGGTGGCGTTCACGTCGAGGCGTACCTTGCCGGCCCACTCTTCCCAGCTCGGATTGTAGGCGATGACACCGGTGATGCCGCCCCAGCCCTGGGTATACTTGGCGCCGACCACGACGTTCGGAGCATAGCTGTCGATGGTGTTGTTGACGATGCCCGGAACCCAGTTGCCAGCTCCGTCCTTGACGAAGGTGTCGTAGCTGCCCGAGCCCTGTTCCAGCGAGACGATCGCCGAGAAGCCGTTGCCGGCGTCGAAGGTGTAGCTGATCAGGTTGGTGTCGAATTCGCCGTAAGGAACGATCGTGTCCTGGATGACGTTGCCGGCATAACCGATGAAGGTGTCGTAGGCCGACTCGTCCTTGCCGACCCGCAGGCCGCCGAGCTGGATCCAGGCGAAGTTCAGCGAGACGTTCTTGTTGCGGGCGTCAGCGTTGTCATTGCTGTTGCCGAACTGGAAGCGGGTCTCGGTGTAGGTCTTCAGGGTGCCGAGTTCGGTCTCCTGGCCGGTCCAGGTCTTCAGGGCGAAACGGGTGTTCTTGCCCCAGGTATCCTGTTCCTTGCCATTGAGGCGGTCGGTCGTCCTGGCGCCGTCGAAGGTGCCGCGATCACCCAGGCTGGCATCGTAGCGGATGTAGCCGCCGACACGCAGGCAGGTCTCGGTGCCCGGGATGTAGAAGTAGCCGGCGCCGTAGACGTCGCAGATCTTGACGTATTCAGCGGGTTCCGGCTCGGCGACGACGACCGCGTCAGCGGCACGTGCGCCGGAAACGGCAATCAAAGCCGCAGTCGAGCCTAAAAGAAGCGTTCTGATGTTCACTGTAATCCCCTATCGATACTGGGTTCCGAGTACGTACGATCAACCTCGCACCCTGAATATTTTTAAGCTCAAATGTCATTGATTGATATTGCGTCGCGTGACTTAAGTTGATGTGTAGCCGAACGGCAACGAGATATCACATATCTGTGTTCATGTTTCTAAATATGCTTTCAAATGGAATGATTTCAGTTTTTACGTGATTGATATCTGTTTGTTTTTTATGTGAAATTGGTGGTGTTAGTTATTTCGATGGGATGTTTACTTTTAGTTGATCATCAAATGGAACGGTTTCAAAAACACATAGTGAGCCTCCGAAACAATTTCGATTTGCACCGGAGGAGACGGACGGCGTGCTTCGCGATTTTTGCGAGTGTGGTGGCGAGGTGTGATCGGCTGCCGATTCCGGTCACCTGAAACGCGCCCGGGAAAAGCTTCCGCAACGTCCGCGTGGCAAATTTGGCACGCCGCCCGGATTCCGCTGTGGATGGCGCATTTCGCGCTTGGCCTGTGTCGGCGCGATTTCCTAGAAGGCGGCGGCTGGCTTTCCGGCGCGGGTGTCCCACTGTTGCACAAGCGTCACACAAGCCGAAACAAGCATCGTCCAGACACGCAAATGTGCTGAAACCGCCTCGCCAAGTGGGAGTTTCAACACATTCGTAACCGGTCCTTTGCAGGACAATACAGAAGGCTCAACTTGAGATGACCTCCGTGAAAGCAGCGCTTCTGTCCTTCTTCATGCTGTCCGCAATCGTGATCTGCGGCCTCGGTATCTACTCCGCCGACGCAGCCAACAACCATCTCGCCGTCGACGGCTACGGCGTCGTCTCCGCCTCGCACTGATCAGTCTTCCGGGCAGCCGGTCGAAAGCATGGCCGGTGGTGCGTCCAGGCCCTTCGGGTGCCTAGGTCGAGCCGTTGGCTTCCAAGGCTGCAACGCTTTTCTTCCTGAAAGTCCTATGATGGTGCGGGCGCCGTTGAACGGCGCACCACCAGTTCCGGCTCCAGCCTCACACGGTTGTTTTCCAGCGGCCGGTGGTTCAGCCGCGCGAAGAGCATCTGGGCGGCGATCGTTCCCTGCCGGACACCCTCCGTCTTGATCGTGGTCAAGGGCGGCGTCAGCCATCGCGCGAACGGCAGGTCGTCGAACCCGACAATGGAAAGATCGTCCGGAACGCGTCGGCCGATCTCCTGTGCTGCGTTGAGCACGCCGATGGCAATCGTGTCGTTGCCCGCAAAAAGCGCTGTGAGGTCCGGGCGCCGCCGCAGCAGTGCGGTTGCAGCGGCATGGCCGCTCTCGGCGCTGAAGTCGCCTTCCTGCACCGCATCCTCGTCCAGTGAAAGCCCGTGGTCCTGCAGGCTGCGTTCCAGCGCTCTCAATCGCGCATCGGTCGCTACGAAACCGCGTGGCGAGAACGTTATCGCTCCGATCCGCTTGTGGCCGAGGCCGGCGACGTGGTCGACGGCTGCCTTGATCGCCCCGCGCGTGCTGAACGTTACCGAGACCTCGGAGGGGTGGCGTACCGAGCCGACGAGGACGACCGGGAAATTCTTGTCGATCAGGGAGATCAGCGCTTCGTCGCCAGCGCGCGGGTTGACGACGATCAACCCGTCGATGCGCCGCGATTCCACCAGGTTGTCGTAAGCCCCGCCTGTGCCATGGGCCTCAAGCCCCTCGACCAGGACATGGAAGCCCATTTCCCGGTTGGCCTTTTCGATGCCGTAGAGAACCTGCGGGATATACTGGTCGACCAGCAGGATCGAGGGATCCGAGACCACGAGGCCGATGGTTTCGGTCAGGCCGCTGACCAGCATGCGCCCGGCCGAATTGGGCTTGTAGCCGAGTTCCGCCGCGGCCTGCATCACGCGTTCGCGGGTTTCCTTGCTGAGGACCACGCTTTCCGAGCGGTTCAGCACCAGCGATACCGTCGCGCGGGATACGCCGGCACGGCGCGCCACGTCATGGCTGGTCACTCGGGTGGAATTCATCGGCCGCCTCCGGGTGCTCGCGCCGCCGATCTTTCATCAGCGCATTCAGTCGCTTCGCCCTTGTCATGACCTACAACCGAAGTCCCGGCTTGACAACAACGGCTTTTCATCTTTATCCATTACTAACACGTGTTAGGAATGGAAATTCATGGAGGCTAACACGTGTAATGATCAATCGGGTGGAGATCCTATGCCGACACAGGGGAGGAGTGTTTCACTGCGCCAGAGGCGGCGGAAGGAGGCCCTGGTCGGCTATCTGTTCGTCGCCCCGGCGTTCCTCGGTTTCCTGATCTTCTACCTTTTGCCGACGCTTCGCGCCGTTGAGATCAGCCTGACCGACTGGAACCTCATGCGCGCCCCGAAATTCGTCGGGCTCGGCAATTATGCGATGCTGCTTTCGGACGCGAACTTCTGGCATTCGGCCAAGGTGACGTTCGCCTACGTTCTCTACAACATTCCGCTGCAGACCGTGCTCGGGCTGCTGCTGGCAGTGCTCTCGGACCGGCTGGCGCGTGCGGTCTGGCTGCGGGCGATCATCATCGCGCCCTATCTGATTTCCAATGTGGTTGCCGCGCTCGTCTGGATGATGATGCTGGACCCGATCCTGGGTCTCGTGAACGCATTCCTCACCTTCTTCGGTGTCGGACCGCAGGGTTTCCTCGCCTCTCCGGATGAGGCGATGGTATCGGTGGCCGCCATCTCCACCTGGCGGCACACCGGCCTGACCGCGCTGCTGTTCTATGCCGGCCTGCAGGCGATTCCCGCCCATCTCTACGAGGCTGCCAGGCTGGAGGGGGCAGGTGAGTGGACGATGTTCCGGCGTATCACCCTGCCGCTGCTGCGTCCGGTGCTGGCCTTTGTCGTGGTGACCAGCCTCATCGGTTCGTTTCAGGTCTTCGACGTGGTCGCTGTCGCGACAGCGGGCGGACCATCCAATTCGACCCGCGTCATTCTCTGGTACATTTACGAGAACGCCTTCAAATTCAACAAGATGGGATACGCGTCGGCGATTTCCGTCGTGCTGTTCGTCACGCTGATCCTCATCACGCTGCTGCAGATGCGGGTGTTGCGGGCAGATCAGTCGGATCTGGATTGAGGCCCGCGATGAAGAAGCTCACCCCGCAGGCCGTCCTAGAGCGTTTCCGTTTTTCACGGAAACGCGGAAACGCTCTAAGTTTTTGTTTTCGTCGCATTTTTGTAACGCCAAGTGACTCCACTTGGCTACAAAATGCTCTGGGTTATCCCGTCCTTGCCCTGTTCGTCTTCATTTCCCTGCTGCCGCTGTGGATGGCACTCAAGATCGGCCTCACGTATCCGAACGATGTCTACACCAGTGCGTCGAGCCTGTTGCCGAGCGCCTACACGCCCGGAAACTTCCTGCGCGTGATGGGCCTGCCTTCCACCATCGAGCTGTCGGCGTTCCGCGCCGCGCCGATCGACTTCATGCTGGCGCTGCGAAACAGCGTCATCTACACCGCGTTGACGGTCACGGGGCAGATCTTCTTTTCGGCGCTCGCCGGCTACGCCTTTGCCCGCATGAATTTCCCGGGCCGCAACAAGCTGTTCTTCGCCTTCCTCGCCGCCACCATGATCCCGAGCGTGGTGCTGTTCATCCCGAACTTCGTTCTCATCAAGCAGCTCGGTCTGCTGAACAGCTTTGCCGGTCTGGTCGCCCCGACGATCCTGATGACGCCCTTCGCGGTGTTTTTCCTGCGCCAGTTCTTCCTGTCTGCGCCGAAGGAACTCGACGAGGCCGCGCGGCTGGAGGGGGCGTCCCAGTTCCAGATCTTCTGGCGCATCGCGCTGCCGATCCAGAAGGGGCCGATTGCCACGCTGGCGATCCTTTTGTCGATCAATTCGTGGAACGAGTTCTTCTGGCCCTTCCTGGTGGGGCGCGATCCCGGCGTGCGCGTCATGGCGGTCGCCCTGTCGGATTTCATGAGCCAGACCGGCAGGGGCAATCCCGACTGGAGCGGGCTGATGGCGGCGATCATGCTGTCGATCCTGCCCGTCATCGCCATGCTCATCATTTTCGGCCGGCAGATCGTGGAGTCGCTGCAGACGAGCGGCCTGAAATAGCCGGCCAGTCGTGAAGTCATGAAGTGGAGGAGAGACAATGAGAAAAAACCTGACAGGCGTCCTTGCCGCCGCAACCGCGCTGACCACGCTCGCATCCTCGTTCGCGCGGGCCGAGGAGGTGACCCTCAATTATGCCATGTGGGACGCCAACCAGGCTCCCGTGTATCGCCAGTGCGCGGACAAGTTCGAGGCTGAAAACCCCGGCATCAAGATCAACATCAAGCAGGACAGCTGGGACAATTACTGGACCACGCTGAGCACATCCTTTGTCGCCGGCACCGCGCCGGACGTGTTTGTCAACCATCTCAGCCGCTTCCCGGAATTCCTGGCGAACGGCGTGATGGATGACCTGTCGGAGCGCATCGCGGCCGACAAGGTCGACATGAAGGCCTATCTGCCCGGTCTGGCCGAAAGCTGGAACAAGGACGACCGGCAATACGGTCTGCCGAAGGACTGGGACACGATTGCCCTCGTCTACAACAAGAAGATGGTCGCCGATGCCGGGGTCAGCGAGGAGGAGCTCAGGAACCTCACCTGGAACCCGAAAGACGGCGGCTCGCTCGAAAAGGTCGTCGCGCGCCTCAGCGTGGATCAGAACGGCAAGCGCGGCAACGAAGCCGGTTTCGACAAGTCCAGGGTTGCCGTCTATGGCTGGGCAACCAACACCGTGGATGGCTACGGCCAGACGCAATGGAGCTTCCTGGCTGTCTCCGACGGCTTCAAGCCGATCGATAAGCCGTGGGGCAAGCAGTATGGCTATGACAGCCCGGCGCTTGCCGATACGCTGACCTGGATACGCGACCTGGCCCTGAAGAAGGGCTACGCGCTCAGCCAGGAACAGACCGGCAGGCTGAACGCGACCGCGATCTTCGCAGCCGGCAAGGCCGCCATCGTTCCGGATGGCTCGTGGAACATTTCCTCCTATCGCGACACGTCCAAGGCCGAGTTCGGCTTTGCGCCGCTGCCGCAGGGGCCTGAAGGCCGCCGCTCGATGTTCAACGGTCTGTCCGACAGCATCTGGTCCGGATCCCAGCACAAGGACGAAGCCTGGAAATGGGTGAAATATCTCGGCGGATCGGATTGCCAGACCATCGTCGGCAAATCCGGGGTCGTCTTCCCGGCCCGTCCCGAAGCAGCAAAGGCGGCCGAGGAGGCCCACAAGGCAAAGGGACTTGATGTATCTGCCTTCGTTCAGCTGGCGACACCGGAAACGACGTTCCCGTTCCCCATCTCGGATCGCGCCTCGGAGATTTCGGCGATCCTGACGACGGCGATCGAGAATGTCCTGCTTGGCAAGGGCGATCCGGCCGCCATCCTCAAGGAAGCCAACGACCAGGCGAACGGCATGCTCTAGCGTGATCCCGAAAAGTGGGAACCGGTTTTCGGTAAAGATCACGCTCCGACAATCAGCGTGATCCCGAAAAGTGGGAACCGGTTTTCGGAAAAGATCACGCTCCGACAATCAGCGTGATCCCGGAAAGTGGGAACCGGTTTCCGGTAAAGATCACGCTCCGAGCCCTTGAACTCCAATTCCTGGCGCGCCTCTCCCCGCGGTAGGATTTTCCTCCGGCGTTCCTTCCCGGACGTCGGAGGACCCTTCACAATCCCCGTCATCTTATCGAGAACCCGCAATGCGACGCCCAAAGATCACGTTCATCGGAGCCGGCTCCACCGTTTTCATGAAGAACATCATCGGCGATGTGCTGTATCGCCCCGCGCTCAAGGACGCGGTGATCGCGTTGATGGACATCAATCCCGAGCGGCTGAAGGAAAGCGAGGTCGTCGCCGGCAAACTCGTGCAGGCACTTGGCGCCAGCGCGACCATTGAAACACATTCCAACCAGCGCAAGGCCCTGGAAGGGGCGGATTTCGTCGTCGTCGCCTTCCAGATCGGCGGCTACGAACCTTGCACCGTGACCGATTTCGAGGTCCCCAAGCAATTCGGACTGCGCCAGACCATCGCCGACACGCTCGGCGTCGGCGGCATCATGCGCGGCCTGCGCACCGTGCCGCATCTGTGGGCCATCTGCGAGGACATGCTTCAGGTCTGCCCCAAGGCGATCCTGCTGCAGTATGTGAACCCGATGGCGATCAACACCTGGGCGATCGCCGAGAAATATCCTTCCATCCGGCAGGTGGGGCTGTGCCATTCCGTCCAGGGCACCGCCTATGAGCTGTCGCGCGATCTCGATATCCCGGTTTCGGAAATCCGCTATCGCGCCGCCGGCATCAACCACATGGCGTTCTTCCTCACCTTCGAGCATCGCCTGGCGGATGGCAGCTACCGCAACCTCTATCCCGACCTGGTGCAGGGCTATCGCGAAGGGCGCTTCCCGAAACCGAGCCATTGGAACCCGCGCTGTCCGAACAGGGTCCGCTATGAAATGCTGACGCGGCTCGGCTATTTCGTCACCGAAAGCTCCGAACACTTCGCGGAATACACGCCCTATTTCATCAAGGACGGCCGTGCCGATCTCATCGAGAAATTCGGCATCCCGCTCGATGAATACCCGAAACGCTGCGTCGAGCAGATCGCCCGCTGGAAGGAGGAATCCGGGACGCTGACCGGCGCCGATACGATCGCCATCAAGGAGAGCCACGAATATGCCTCCTCGATCATGAATTCGGTCTGGACCGGCGAGCCGTCGATCATCTACGGCAACCAGCGCAACAACGGCTCGATCACCTCGCTGCCGGCCAATTGCGTCGCGGAGGTACCTTGCCTCGTCGATGCCAACGGCATCCAGCCAACGCTCATCGGCGATCTTCCGCCGCAACTGACTGCGCTCATCCGCACCAACATCAACGTCCAGGAACTCACCGTTCGGGCGCTGACCACCGAAAACCGCGACCATATCTACCATGCGGCGATGATGGATCCGCACACGGCGGCCGAGCTCGATCTCGACCAGATCTGGAACCTCGTCGACAGGCTGATCGCGGCGCATGGCGATTGGCTGCCCGCCTGGGCACGCGGCTGAGCGCCCGCCAGATGGCGGGCAATTCGCAAGATAACCGGAGCAACAGTTCGACCCCATGACTTTTCTCAGGATCGATCACGTCACCAAGCAGTTCGGCTCCCTTCAGGTCGTCAAGGGAGTGTCGATCGAGGCCACGAAGGGGGAATTCGTCGTCTTCGTCGGCCCCTCGGGCTGCGGCAAGTCGACCCTGCTTCGCATGATCGCCGGCCTCGAGGAGACCAGCGAGGGCTCGATCTCGATCGACGGCGAGGACCTGACCCATGCCGATCCGGCCGATCGTCATGTCGCGATGGTGTTCCAGTCCTACGCGCTCTTCCCGCACATGTCGGTCTTCGACAACATCGCCTTCGGCATGCAGATCAACAAGGTGCCGAAGGCCGAGATCAAGGCACGCGTCGCGGAGGCCGCCCGCATCCTGCAGATCGAACCGCTGCTCGACCGCAGGCCGAAGCAACTCTCCGGCGGCCAGCGGCAGCGTGTCGCCATTGGCCGCGCCATCGTGCGCAAGCCCAAGATCTTCCTGTTCGACGAGCCTCTCTCCAATCTGGACGCCGAGCTTCGCACCCAGATGCGTGTCGAAATCGCCAAGATCCATCGCGAGATCGGGGCGACGATGATCTACGTCACCCACGATCAGGTCGAGGCCATGACGCTGGCTGACAGGATTGTCGTTCTGCGCGGCGGGCTGGTGGAACAGATCGGCACCCCCATCGATCTCTATGACAATCCGGCCAATCTCTTCGTCGCCGGCTTCATCGGCAGCCCGCGAATGACGTTGCTGTCGGGAACCGTTGAAAGCTCCTCGGCGCATGGCATTCAGGTCGCGTGTCCGGCCTTGTCCCGGCCGCAGTCCATTGCCGGACCCTTTGCGCGGTTGCCTGAAGCAGGCAGCCCGGTCACGCTCGGCCTGCGCCCGGAAACCATCAGGATCGATGCCGCGAATCCGGTGTTCAGCGCCAGGGTGGAAATCACCGAAAATCTGGGCGGCTCCACGCTCATCTACGCCGTGACCCAGGACGGCACCGCGCTGATCGTGCCGGCGCAGGAGCGCACGTCGGTTCGTTCCGGCGATACCTTGCCGCTGGCGTTTTCCACAGCCCCGCATGTGTTCGATGCCGAGGGAAAGAACCTGCGTTTGCCTTAGGTGGAGACCGGCCGGCAAAGGCCTCCTCGCATCTCCCGCTCACACCCCTGTTGACAAAAAGGGCGCTTGAGGTTCACCCTTGAGGCTCACCAGGGGGGTCCCGACAAGGGGCTGAGATACTGCTGTAACGCGCAGTGACCCGTTGAACCTGATCCAGTTCATACTGGCGTAGGGACGGTGGGAACGCTTTGCGGGCCGGCATTTCCGGCTTTGGTTATCGGGCAGGATGCCCGTATTCCCTTCAGCCAGGCGTCGCTTCCTCCTCACTGCGTGGACTGGGTCTCCGTCACTCGAGGAGGCTCGCACATGAATATCCATACCCCGACCGTCACCGTTGGCGAATTGCCGGCATCGCGCAAGGTCTACAAACCGGGCGTCATCCATCCCGGCCTGCGCGTGCCGATGCGCGAGATCTCCGTGCATCCGACTGCCGGCGAGCCGCCGGTCACGGTCTATGATTCCTCGGGGCCCTACACCGACACCAACGTGCAGACCGATATCGAGCGCGGCCTGCCGCGCCTGCGCGAAGAATGGGTCGTCGCGCGCGGCGATGTCGAGCGCTACGAGGGTCGGCTGGTCAAGCCGGAGGACAATGGCTTCGTCTCCGGTGAGCGGCTGACGCCGGAATTCCCGGTGCGCAACCAGCCGTTCCGGGCTAGGGGCGGACGTGCCGTCACCCAGCTCGCTTACGCCCGCGCCGGCATCATCACGCCGGAGATGGAATTCATCGCCATTCGCGAAAACCTCGGCCGCCAGGCGGTGCACACCAAGCTGCAGCGCGATGGCGAGAGCTTCGGTGCGGCGGTCCCCGACTACGTCACGCCGGAGTTCGTGCGCGACGAGGTTGCGCGCGGCCGCGCCATCATCCCGGCCAACATCAACCATCCGGAAGCCGAGCCGATGATCATCGGCCGCAATTTCCTGGTCAAGATCAACGCCAATATCGGCAATTCGGCCGTCACCTCGTCCATGGCCGAGGAGGTGGAAAAGATGGTCTGGGCAACCCGCTGGGGCGCCGACACGGTGATGGACCTTTCCACCGGCCGCAACATCCACAACATCCGCGACTGGATCCTGCGCAATTCGCCGGTGCCGATCGGCACCGTGCCGCTCTACCAGGCGCTGGAAAAGGTCGGCGGCGTTGCCGAGGATCTCTCCTGGGAGGTGTTCCGCGACACGCTGATCGAACAGGCGGAGCAGGGCGTCGACTATTTCACCATCCATGCCGGCGTGCGGCTGCCCTACATTCCGCTCACCGTCGATCGCGTCACCGGCATCGTCAGCCGCGGCGGTTCGATCATGGCCAAGTGGTGCCTCTACCATCACAGGGAAAGCTTCCTCTACGAGCATTTCGAGGAGATCTGCGACATCTGCCGCGCCTATGACGTGTCGTTCTCGCTGGGCGACGGGCTGCGGCCCGGCTCCATCGCCGACGCCAACGATGCCGCGCAGTTCGCAGAGCTGGAGACGCTGGGCGAACTGACGCAGATCGCCTGGGCCAAGGATTGCCAGGTGATGATCGAGGGTCCCGGTCACGTGCCGATGCACAAGATCAAGGAAAACATGGACAAGCAGCTCGCCGTCTGCGGCGAGGCGCCGTTCTACACGCTCGGGCCGCTCACCACCGATATCGCACCCGGCTATGACCACATCACCAGCGGCATCGGCGCTGCCATGATCGGCTGGTTCGGCACCGCCATGCTCTGCTACGTCACGCCCAAGGAACATCTCGGCCTGCCCGACCGCAATGACGTGAAGGTCGGCGTCATCACCTACAAGATCGCCGCCCATGCCGCCGACCTCGCCAAGGGCCATCCCGCCGCCAAGGTCCGGGACGACGCCTTGTCGCGCGCCCGCTTCGAGTTCCGTTGGGAAGACCAGTTCAACCTCTCGCTCGATCCCGAAACAGCGCGCGCCTTCCACGACGAGACCTTGCCCAAGGAAGCGCACAAGGTGGCGCATTTCTGCTCCATGTGCGGGCCGAAATTCTGCTCCATGCGCATCTCGCACGACATCCGTGCCGAGGCACAGAAGGAAGGCATGGCAGCGATGGCGGAAAAGTTCCGCGTCGGCGGCGATCTCTATTTGCCGCTCGATTCCGTCGACATCGTCGACGTGGCCGCTTCCGTCGAAGCTACGGAGGCGGGGGCCGACCAGCCATGAAAGCGCTGGTCAAGGGAGCCGGCGTCGCCGGACTGACGCTGGCCTACGAGCTGGCGTCGCGCGGCGCCGACGTCACCGTCATCGAAAAACGGCATCGCCTTGCCGGCAGCGCCTCCTGGGCTGCCGGCGGCATGCTGGCGCCGTGGTGCGAGCGCGAGAGCGCGGAAGAGGCGGTCGTCACGCTGGGGCGCCTGGCGCTCGACTGGTGGGACACCGTGCTGCCGGGCCATGTCGTGCGCACCGGCACGCTGGTGGTGGCGCCGGCACGGGATGCCGGCGAGCTCGACCGTTTCGCGCGGCGCACGACAGGGTACTCGACGATCGGCGAAGAGGCCGTTGCCGCGCTCGAACCGGATCTCGCCGGCCGGTTCCGGCGCGGGCTGTTCTTCACGCAGGAGGCACATCTCGATCCGCGCCGCGCCCTGGCGACCCTCAGGGACAGGCTGCTCGGGATGGGTGTGCGCTTCGAATTCGGCTATGGCGCGGTGCGGGTGCCGGAGCCGGTCGACATCGAGGCCGATTGCACCGGCATCGCGGCAGGCGTTCCGGGCCTGCGCGGCGTACGCGGCGAGATGCTCCTGCTGCATGCGCCGGATGTTTCACTGGCGCGCCCGGTTCGGCTGCTGCATCCGCGCTTTCCGGTCTATGTCGTGCCGCGCGCCGATCATCTGTTCATGGTCGGCGCGACGATGATCGAAAGCGACGCCAATGACCCCGTCACCGCGCGCTCGATGATGGAGCTGCTCGGTGCCGCCTATGCGCTGCACCCGGCGTTCGGCGAGGCCGAGATCGTCGAGGCCGGTGTCGGCGTGCGCCCGGCCTTTGCCGACAACCTGCCGCGCGTCAGCCGCGAAGCCAACCGGGTCTCGATCAACGGCCTCTATCGCCACGGCTTCCTGCTGGCGCCGGCCATGGCAAGGCAGGCGGCCGATCTGATCTTCAAATCGCAAGGGGAGCTCGCCCATGCGGCTCATCATTAACGGCGAGAGCCGCGAGGTCGACGCCGGCACGCTGGCCGCACTGCTCGCCGAACTCGACTACGAGGGCGGCTGGCTGGCAACGGCGCTCAACGGCGAAGTGGTGCCGGCCAGGGAGCGCGAGACCTGCCGGATCGCCGACGGCGATCGCATCGAAATCCTGTCGCCGATGAAGGGAGGGTGAGACATGACGAGTTTATCCTCACTGAGAGCATCCGCGGTCGCACTGCCCCTCATCGCCCTGCCGGGCACTTCTCCCCGTAAACGGGGAGAAGGAGGCTGGCGCCGGCGAAGACGCTCATTCTGCAACGCTGGCGATTGGCGAAACCCTTGGCGCAAGTCGCCCTCTCCCCGTTTACGGGGAGAGGATGCCGGCAGGCAGGTGAGGGGCAGCGCGACACGCGAGGGTTCAGCCCCTTCACCCGCCACCAAGGAGCACCCCTGATGCTCGAACTCTATGGACAGCAGTTCTCATCACGCCTGCTGCTGGGCACAGCACTTTATCCGTCGCCGGCGATCATGGCCGATGCAGTGACAGCCTCGAAGACCGAGATCGTGACGGTGTCGTTGCGCCGGGAAAGCGCCGGCGGCAAGACGGGCGGGCAGTTCTGGTCGCTGATCCAGTCGCTCGGCGTGCGCGTGCTGCCCAACACCGCCGGCTGCCATTCGGTGAAGGAAGCCGTCACCACGGCGCAGATGGCGCGCGAGGTCTTTGCCACCAACTGGATCAAGCTGGAGGTCATCGGCAATCACGACACCTTGCAGCCGGACGTGTTCGGACTGGTCGAGGCCGCGCGTATCCTGAGCGGGGACGGCTTCGAGGTGTTTCCCTACACCACCGACGATCTGGTCGTGGCCGAGCGGCTGCTGGAGGCCGGCTGCAGGCTGCTGATGCCGTGGTGTGCGCCGATCGGCTCGGCGCGTGGACCGCAGAATGTCGATGCGCTGCGCTCGCTGCGCGGCCATTTCCCCGAGGTGCCGCTGATCGTCGATGCCGGTATTGGCCGGCCGTCGCACGCGGCCGCGGTCATGGAACTCGGTTACGACGCCGTCCTGCTCAACACCGCCGTCGCCAGGGCCGGCGATCCGGTGGCGATGGCCAGCGCCTTCGGCAAGGCGATCGCGGCGGGGCGGGAGGCTTTCCACGCCGGTCCGCTCGAACCGCGCGACATGGCCGTTCCCTCCACCCCCGTCATCGGCATGGCAGCGTTCTCATGAAACTCGACCCATTCTACCTCATCGTCGATTCCGCTGCCTGGATCGAACGGCTGGTACCGCTTGGCGTGAAGCTGGTGCAGCTCCGCGTCAAGGACACGCCGGACGAGGCGCTGCGTGTGGAGATCCGCGCCGCCAGGGCGACATGCGAACGCCACGGCTGCCAGCTCGTCGTCAACGATTACTGGCAACTCGCCATCGAAGAGGGCTGCGACTTCGTTCATCTCGGCCAGGAGGATCTGGCCGAGGCTGATGTCGGGGCGATCCGCCGGGCAGGGCTGAAGCTCGGCCTGAGCACGCATGACCACTCCGAACTGGCGACGGCGCTGGCGGCAGGACCCGACTATGTCGCGCTGGGCCCGGTCTATCCGACCATCCTCAAGGCCATGAAATGGGCGCCGCAAGGCCTCGACCGCATCGCCGAATGGAAGCGCCGGGCAGGTGATACGCCGCTTGTCGCCATCGGCGGATTGACCGTCGAGCGCATTCCGGGTGTCCTTGCGCAAGGCGCCGACAGCGCTGCCGTCGTCACCGACATCACCCGCAATGCCGATCCGGAAGCCCGCACCCGCGCATGGCTGGCGGCCACCGCACCATGGCGGTGACGCCCGGGCGGCATGTTCTGGTGGTCGCCGGCTCGGACTCCAGCGGCGGCGCCGGCATCGCGCGCGATGTCGAGACGATCGCGGCCTTCGGCCTGCGTGCCTGTCTCGCGGTTACGGCCGTGACCGTGCAGACCCACGGCGCGGTCGAGCGGGTCGAGCAGATGCCGGCCGACCTGATCGCGGCGCAGATGCGCGCCGCCTTTGCTGCCAACGCGATAGCCGCGGTCAAGATCGGCATGCTGGGCAGTTCAGATGCCATAACCGCGGTTGCCTCCGTTCTCGCCAGCCGCCTGCCGTTGCCGGTGTTGCTCGATCCAGTCCTTGCCTCGACGTCGGGTCGCGCGCTGCTTCCTATGGATGCTATCGATGTCCTGAAACGCCGGCTGATGCCGCTGTGTACGCTGGTCACGCCCAATCTGCCGGAACTCGGCCTGTTGAGCGGCAAACCGGCGGCAACAGACGAGGCCGGCATCATCGGTCAGGCGGGGTCGCTGTTCGAAAGCGGCGTTCCGGCCTTGCTGGTCAAGGGCGGTCATGCAGGGGGCGATCGCTCGGTCGACCTTCTTCTGCGCGCCAGCGCGAAGCCGTCACGTTTCGAAGCGCCGCGCCTCGATGTCAGCATGCGTGGTACCGGCTGCATGCTGGCCAGCGCCATCGCTGCCGGACTGGGTCTGGGGGATGACCTGCCAACGGCCGTTGGCAAGGCAAAGGATCATGTCTTTGAAAGGCTGGAGCGGGAAGGACGGCGAACCGGCAGGCCTGCTTCGCAAGTCGCGCTGCTCTAAGCGTCCATGGTTTCCGTCAGGATTCGCTTGTCCGCACCATCGACCACCAGTGCCGTCAGCCTGCCGCTCTGGTAGGCGGCGGTGTCGACGTTGACGCGGTTGGGCATCAGCTCGGCTTCCGCCTGCGGTGTATGACCGTGCACGATCACCTTTTCGTAGAGCCCGGGATGATCGAGGAAGATGGCGCGAACCCAGATCAGGTCGTCATGCGCCTGCCGGTCGAGCGCGATGCCGGGACGCACGCCGGCGTGGCAGAAGAAGAAATCACCGAACGAAACCGAATAGGGCAGGTCGTGCAGGAACTGTTTCTGTTCGGGCGACACGGCGCTGACGAGACCCTTCCAGCCTTGTTCGAGCGAGGCCGGATCGGCGAAATCGATCGCGACGCCGTAGGAAAGAGCCGTCTCGCGACCGCCATAACGTGCGAACAGCCCATCGGCGTCCGGCATCGCCAGGAAATCGCGGAAGCCGATATCATGGTTGCCGGCCAGCGCGATGATGCGCGGGTCGCGCTTCTCGGCGGCGATCAGGAAATCGATGACGCCTTTGGAGTCCGGGCCGCGGTCGACATAGTCGCCGAGATGGATGATGCGCCAGTCAGCCGGCCGGTCGCGTTCGATTTCGGCTGCGATCTGCCTGTGCATGCCGGACAAAAGATCGAGCCGGCCGTGCACGTCGCCGATGGCGTAGAGGCGCATGCCGTCCGGCGCGCGGGCGTCGAGGAAATGGATGCCGTCGGTCAAAGGAGAAGCTGCTTTCAAATCGGTTCGGGAGCGCTGAATTATGATCCCGAACCGAAGGTCAGCGAAGCGGAAAGTCGCGGAACTTTTGGACAAGGATGCGGCAAAATGGGGAGATAACGATTCTTTGGCGGGAGGGCTGTGTGACGCTTCGCTAGATGACGCTCCGGTTGCCTTCGTCATCTACGAGCACGAGGGCGCTGCCGCGCACTTGGCCGCGGTATTTTTCGAAGAAGGCATCGAGGCGTTCACGATCTTTTTTGGTCTTTGGATTCAAGAAGGCCTGCGCCTTTTCAAACCGCGCTTCGTGAAGTGGCGAGCCTGAGTTGGCCATCCAAGCCAGCTTACGAAACACGAATTCGATCCGCCCCATTAGCATGTCTCCGTTGTCCATCGAACTCTAGCAAGTCAGCGCCTGAGAGGCCACTGCTGATCAGGGACATTCGGACCGGGATGCGCCAAAACAGCAAGCTAGCGTTGCGGTTCCGTGATTTGAAGATAGCAGCAGTGCACTAGCGGTAAAGCATGTGCTTGCCGGCATCCTTGATGTCGCGTTTGCCGCACAGCGCCAGCGTCAGGTCGAGTTCCTTGCGGATGATCTCCAGCGCCTGCGTGACGCCTTTCTTTCCGGCCGCGCCGAGCCCGTAGAGGAATGGACGGCCGATATAGGTGCCCTTGGCGCCGAGGCAGAGCGCCTTCAGCACATCCTGCCCGGAACGGATGCCGCCATCCATGTGGACCTCGATCTGGTCGCCGACGGTGTCGACGATCTCTTCCAGCACCGCAATGGAGGAGGGGGCGCCGTCGAGCTGGCGGCCGCCATGGTTGGAGATGATGATGGCGTCGGCGCCGGTCTTGGCGGCCAGCACCGCGTCTTCCTTGTCCAGAATGCCTTTCAGGATCAGCTTGCCGCCCCAGCGCTGGCGGATCCATTCGACGTCGTCCCAGGACAGCGTCTGGTCGAACTGGTCGTTCGTCCAGGACGACAGCGAGGCGAGGTCGCCGACGCCCTTCACATGGCCGACGATGTTGCGGAAGGTGCGGCGCTTGGTTCCGAGCATGCCGAGGCACCAGCCGGGCCTGATCGCCATGTCGATCAGGTTCGGCAAGGTCAATCGCGGCGGAGCCGACAGGCCATTGCGCACATCCTTGTGGCGCTGTGCCAGGATCTGCAGGTCGAGCGTCAGCACCAGCGCCGAACATTTGGCGGCCTTGGCGCGATCGATCAGGTTGAGCACGAAGTCCTTGTCGCGCATCACGTAGAGCTGGAACCAGAACGGCTTGCTGGTTACCGAGGCGACGTCTTCGATCGAGCAGATGCTCATGGTCGACAGCGTGAACGGCACGCCGAACTCCTCGGCCGCCTGTGCCGCCAGCATTTCGCCATCTGCATGCTGCATGCCGGTCGAGCCCGTCGGCGCCAGCGCCACCGGCATCGAGACGGTCTCTCCGATCATGGTCGAGGCCAGCGAGCGGTTGGCCATGTCGACCAGCACGCGCTGGCGCAGCTTGATCTTGCCGAAGTCTTCTTCGTTGGCGCGGTAGGTGCTCTCCGTCCAGGCGCCGGAATCGGCATAGTCGAAGAACATCTTCGGCACGCGCCGGCGTGCCTGGTTCTTCAGATCGTCGATGGTCAGAAGCATGCTCATTCCGCTTTCCCGGTTTCGCGTGCCGCCGCGTCCGTTTCGTTGCGCCTGCGGCCGGATTCCCCGTCACGCTGTTTCACGTCCCCGCCACGCTGTTTCAGCCGCAGCCGCGACACGCGTTGCCAGTCGCCGCTGCGCTCGGCTTCCACCATGGAGCGTTCGACATAGGTGATATGGTCCATCGCCGCCTTACGTGCCGCCGCCGGGTTGCCCGATTTGACGGCGGCATGGATGGCGCGGTGCTGGGCAAGCAATTCGTCGCGCGCGCCAGGCAAGGTGAACACCAGCAGCCGGTTCTGGAACACGCCTTCCGACAGCAGGCGGTAGCAGGAGCGCAAGGTGTGGAGCAGGATGATGTTGTGTGCGCATTCGCCGACGGCATTGTGGAACTCGACGTCGATGTCGGCTTCGTGCTGGAAGTCGCCGGTGCGGTGCGCCTCGTCCATGCGCGCCATGATGCGGTCGAGCAGGGCAAGGTCGTCCGGCGTGGCGCGCCGGGCCGCATATTCGGCGGCAACCCCCTCGATCTCGCGGCGGTACTCCAGATAATCGGCGGCCGCCTTGCGGTGCGAGGAGATCAGCTCCATCACCGGCTTGGAGAACACCTGGCCGATCACGTCGGCGACATGGGTGCCGCCGCCATGCCGGGTCGTCAGCAGGCCGCGCGTCTCCAGCGCCTTCAGCGCATCGCGCAGGATCGGCCGCGACACCTCGAACTGGCGCGCGAGGTCGCGTTCGCCCGGCAGCCGGTCGGCCGGGCGCAGCACGCCTTCGAGGATCAGGGCCTCGATCTGCGCCACCACCTCGTCGGCGGTGCGCGAATGATCGATGCGGGAAAAGATGTCGCCCAAGGGAGTGCCCGAGAAAAAGCTTCTGCAGCCCAGAATAGCGGCAATCACGCAAACTGGTCAATTAATCTATCCAATTTGATGTTCAAAGGAGAGGCGATGACGGTCGCTTTGGCGGCATTGCTCCAGGAGTTTTCATTGTCACGGCCCGGGATTGCTCCTAGAGCTTTACAAAAGACAGGGCTCGGAACCTGGGGGAACTGCCGTGTCGGACGACCAGTCCAATCTCGAATTCCGGCCGCGTGCCATTGGCAGCGTGCTGGGTTTTCCCGCGCATGAGGGCCGCCCGAGCGCGCTCGGCGAGGTGCATGCCCGCCCGCACCCGCTGGTCGAGACACCGCGCGTCCTGATCCAGCTTTCCTTCATGACCGAGGGCGGCACCAGCGTCGATCACGCCGTGCTGTCCGAGCTTTCGCGCCGGCTCGGCATTGCCGCACCCGGCAGCCAGGCGCGCCTCCATGCCATGAAGTGGGGCAAGGGTTCGCTGCGCTGGGAGCGCCACACCGAATTCTCGACCTATCTGTGGGAAGGGCCGCTCGACGAAAGCGGGCGTGCGCATGAGGACACGCCGTTCGGCAACGGTTTCTCGCCGCCCGGAACGGTTATTTCCGGCATCCGGCTGGAGATTCGTAACTGGACGGCCGCCAACGAGAAGCTGCTCGACGGTTTCGACCCCACCAGCCTGTGTTTCTCGCTGGTCGAGCGTGGCGCTGCCGCCATCGTCGCCGACTTCCGCCAGGATGGCGACGGCCTGACGCGCATCCTGGTGCTCAACCGCTCGCTGACCGCGGCGAGCACCGGCGCGCTGTCGCAGCGTCTGCTCGATATCGAGACCTATCGAACGCTGGCCATGCTCGGGCTGCCGCTGGCGCTGTCGCTGTCGGCGCGCGTGCGCCGCATCGAGGACAAGCTGGCCGTCATCACGCGCGAGATGAAGGCGGCGGAAACCCGCGACAGCCAGACCTTGCTGGCCGACCTGACCGAACTCGCCGCCGAGCTGGAGGCGGATGCGGCTTCCAGCCTCTATCGTTTCGGCGCCAGCCGCGCTTATGACGGCATCGTCACGGAGCGCCTGGAAGCGCTCGATGAGGAGGTGGTGCCGGGCTACGACACCTGGGCCGGCTTCCTGCAGCGCCGCGTCGCGCCGGCCATGCGCACCTGCCGTTCGGTCGAGGAGCGGCAGGCGAACCTGTCGCGCAAGCTGACGCGCGCCACCACGCTGCTGCGCACCTGGGTCGATGTCGAGGTTGAAAAGCAGAACCGCGACCTGCTCGCCTCGATGAACAACCGCGCCCGCCTGCAGCTGCGCCTGCAGCAGACGGTGGAGGGCCTGTCGGTGGCGGCGGTGTCTTATTATGTCGTCGGGCTGATCGGCTATCTCGCCAAGGGCGCTTCCTTCTTCGGCCATGCCTTTGCGCCGGAAGTGGTCACGGCCGCATCGGTGCCGGTCGCCGTGCTGCTGGTCTGGTGGGGTGTGCGCCGTGTGCAGCGCCTGCACGGCGAGCCGGCAGGCCACGCGGGCGAATAGCGTAGAACGATCGATCCTGTTTGCCAGCGTCAGATTGACGCGCGGGAAGGTGCGCGTGCGGCCGTCAGTGCCTGGGCCCAAAGCATCATTTGCAAGCACTGCACCAAATTGGTAAAAAGCTTTTACCAGTCAGCCTATTTGCCAAGCGGGAGGCATCATGTCCGGTCTTGCCATGCCTAAGCCGGATGAGGCGACCCTTGCGCGGCGCGCCACCATCGTCGCCGATCTCAGGTCGATCGTTCCGGGCGAAGGCGTCGTCGAGACCGTCAACGAGATGCGCGCCTTCGAAAGCGACGGACTGACCGCTTATCGCCAGCTTCCGCTGGTCGTGGTGCTGCCCGAGACGGTGGCGCAGGTGTCGCGCGTGCTGAAATATTGCAACGAACGCAACATCCGCGTCGTGCCGCGCGGCGCCGGCACCTCGTTGTCCGGTGGTGCCTTGCCGCTGGAAGACGCGGTCCTGCTGGTGATGAGCCGTTTCAACCGCATCCTCGGCATCGACTATCCCAACCGCACCGTGACCGCGCAGCCGGGTGTCACCAATCTCGGCATCACCCATGCGGTGGAGCAGGAGGGGTTCTACTACGCGCCGGACCCGTCCTCGCAGATCGCCTGCTCGATCGGCGGCAATGTCGCGGAGAATTCCGGCGGCGTGCACTGCCTGAAATACGGTCTCACCGCCAACAACGTGCTGGGCATCGAAATGGTGCTGATGAATGGCGAGGTGGTGCGGCTCGGCGGCAAGCATCTCGATGCCGAGGGTTATGACCTGCTCGGCCTGATGACCGGCTCGGAAGGCCTGCTCGGCGTCGTCACCGAAGTGACCGTGCGCATCCTGAAGAAGCCGGAGACGGCGCGCGCCCTGCTGATCGGTTTCCCGACCAGCGAGCAGGGCGGCCAGTGCGTGGCCGACATCATCGGCGCCGGCATCATTCCCGGCGGCATGGAGATGATGGACCGGCCGGCGATCCACGCGGCGGAGGATTTCGTGCAGGCCGGCTATCCGCTGGAATGCGAGGCGCTGCTGATCGTCGAACTCGACGGGCCGGCGGTCGAGGTCGATCACCTGATCGGCGCCGTCGAGGCGATCGCCATCAAAAATGGCTCGACCACCTGCATCATCTCGAATTCGGAGGAAGAGCGCCTGCGTTTCTGGGCCGGCCGCAAGGCAGCCTTCCCGGCGGTCGGGCGCATCTCGCCGGACTACTACTGCATGGACGGCACCATTCCGCGCAAGGAACTGCCGCGCGTGCTGGCCGGCATGCGCGACCTGTCCGAGACCTACGGCCTGCGCGTCGCCAATGTCTTCCATGCCGGCGACGGCAACCTGCATCCGCTGATCCTCTACGATGCCAATGTGCCGGGCGAACTGGACAAGGCCGAGAAGTTCGGCGCCGACATCCTGCGGCTCTGCGTCGAGGTCGGAGGCGTGCTGACCGGCGAACATGGCGTCGGCGTCGAGAAGCGCGACCTGATGCCGGAGATGTTCAGCGGGGCCGATCTCGACCAGCAGATGCGGGTGAAATGCGCCTTCGACCCCAACCATCTGCTCAACCCCGGCAAGGTGTTTCCGCAACTGCGCCGCTGCGCCGAACTCGGCCGCATGCATGTGCATCGCGGCCAGGTCGCCTTTCCCGACATTCCGAGGTTTTGAACGATGGGGCGATTGGCTGGGCCACAGTCCAAGGGGCAGATATTGCGCGCTTGGATACGACAGACCAAGGAACAACGTGAGGTGTTGGATCGCTTGGCAACCGTTCCGCCAAGGCCCTTGGCGAACCCTCCTTCCATGCGCCGACGCATGGCGTTGCTCTGTTATGTCGCTCGTGAGCTGCCTGATGGTTTGGGGATCGCCCGCCAACATCGCCCGCCTTACACACCCGACATGCGCTGGCTGGTCGAGCATGGCTATCTGCGACTGGAGCGCGTACGCGCCGGGCCCGGTCGTCTCTGGAGCTTTCTTGTCCTGTCGGATTCAGGCCAGCGCAGGGTGTCGACCTACGATCTTTCCCAAGCAGACTGGAACTGGATTGCCGCGGCTTTCCATCACGGCATGCTCAAGTGAGACGGATCTCGTGCAACTGAGGCAAGCAACATTGGTCGGTATCGCGCGTGGCGACGTCACGCTGGCCTTCCGGCGCTGGTTGCGCCCGACGGTGAAAGCCGGCACCGGCCTGCGCACCGCCGCCGGCGTGGTGCGCATCGGTGCCGTCGAGCCTGTCGATGAACGGGATCTGACGGATGCCGAGGCGCAGGCGGCTGGCTTTGCCGATCGCGCGGCGCTGCTGGCCGATCTGCGTTCGGACGGCGATCGCAGGCTTTATCGGATCGTTCTCGATGGCATCGAACCGGACCAGCGGGTTGCCCTGCGTCGCGAGGGCGAACTTTCCGAAGCCGACTGGCATGATCTGGCGGCCCGCTTCGCGCGCTGGGACAAGGCGAAGCCGGGTTATTTCCCGTCGATTCTGAGCGCTATCGGCGCCCATCCGGGCAAACCGGCTGGCGAACTCGCGCTGGCTGCCGGCGTCGAGAAGCTGAAGTTCAAGCAGGATGTGCGCAGGCTGAAGGAGCTTGGCCTGACGGAAAGCCTTGAAATCGGCTACCGGCTCTCGCCGCGTGGCGAGGCGGTGCTGGAGAAGTTGCGGGAGCATCGGCTGTGACCACCTTCACCCCAACCTCGCCTGCCGAAGTCCTTTCCGCCGTGCAATGGGCTGTTGCCGAAGAGGCGCCGCTGGAGATCGTCGGCCATGGCTCCAAGCGCGCGATTGGCCGCCCCCTGCAGACCGAGCACACGCTCGATCTTTCGAAGCTCACCGGCGTCACGCTCTACGAACCGGCGGAGCTGGTGCTGTCGGCGCGTGCCGGAACGCCGCTGGCTCAGATCGAGACGCTGCTTGCCGAAAACGGCCAGCAGCTTGCTTTCGAGCCGATGGACTATGCCCGGCTGCTCGGGCAGGAACCCGGCAAAGGCACCATCGGCGGCGTGCTTGCGGCCAACCTTTCCGGCCCGCGCCGGCTGAAGGCTGGAGCTGCCCGCGACCATATCCTCGGTATCCATGCCGTATCGGGGCGTGGCGAGGCGTTCAAATCCGGCGGACGCGTCGTCAAGAACGTCACCGGCTACGATCTCTCCAAGGCGATGGCGGGATCATGGGGCACGCTCGCGGTGTTTTCCGACGTCACCTTCAAGGTCCTGCCGGCGGCGGAAACCGAGGTGACGCTGGCCGTGCGCGGCCTGCTCGACGACAACGCCACTGCTGCCATGTCGCTGGCGCTTGGCTCGAGCGCCGAAGTGTCGAGCGCCGCGCATCTGCCGGAACGCATCGCGGCGCGTGTTGCCGGCGGCGTCCTGGGCAGCGCGGCGGCGACCCTGCTGCGTGTCGAGGGTTTTGGCCCCTCGGTGAGCTATCGCATCGGTGCCTTGAAGAATCTGCTGCGTAATGCCGGACCGCTGCAGGAGATCGCCGGCGAAGCATCCGAAGCGATCTGGCGCGATGTCCGAGACTGCGTGCCGTTCGCCGGTTCCGACAAGCCGCTCTGGCGCGTGTCTATGGCACCCGCCGACGGCCATGCCATGGTGATGGCGCTGCGCATGCAGTTTGCGGTGGAAGTGTTCTACGACTGGCAGGGCGGGCTGATCTGGCTCAGCATGGAAATGGGCGAACCGGAAGATCAGCTGGTGCGGGCGGCGGTGCAGCATTTTGGCGGCGGCCATGCGACGCTGGTCCGGGCTGCCCCCGGCATCCGTGCCGCCACACCGGTGTTCCAGCCGCAGCCATCGGCCCTGGCGGCCTTGGCCCACCGGCTCAAATCCGAGTTCGACCCCAGGCAGATCCTCAACCCAGGCCGGATGGCGTAGCGATGCAGACCTCTTTCACCGCCGATCAGCTTGCCGATCCGCATGTCGCGGAATCGGAGAAGATCCTGCGCAAATGCGTGCATTGCGGCTTCTGCACTGCCACCTGTCCGACCTATGTGACGCTTGGCAACGAACTCGACAGCCCGCGCGGGCGCATCTACCTGATCAAGGACATGCTGGAAAACGGCCGTCCGGCCGACAAGGAGATCGTCACCCATGTCGATCGTTGCCTGTCCTGTCTCGCCTGCATGACGACCTGCCCCTCGGGCGTCAACTACATGCATCTGGTCGATCATGCGCGCAGCCATATCGAAAAGACCTACAGGCGGCCGCTGGCCGACCGATTGATCCGCTCCGTGCTCGCCTTCGTGCTGCCGCATCCGGCGCGCTTCCGCGCCGCGCTGAAGCTGGCAAGGCTCGGCCGGCCTTTCTTGGGACTGTTCGAAAACAGCAAAACGCTGAAGCCGCTTGCCGCATGCTGAAGCTGGCACCCATCAGCGTGCCGGCGGCATCGCCATTGGCGAGGCCCGGTGTGCACAGTGCCGCGAGAGCACAGAAGCGCGGGCGGGTCGCCTTGCTCACCGGTTGCGCGCAGCAGGTGCTGGAGCCCGGCATCAACGAGGCGACGGTCTCGCTGCTCAACAGGCTTGGCATTGACGTGGTACTGCCCGAAGGCGAGGGCTGTTGCGGCTCGCTGGTCCATCATATGGGGCGTGAGGAAGCGGCACTCGCCTCGGCCCGCCGCAATGTCGATGCCTGGATGCGGGAGATCGACGGCGAGGGGCTGGATGCCATCGTCATCACCGCCTCGGGCTGTGGCACCACGATCAAGGACTATGGCTTCATGCTGCGGCTGGACCCCGCCTATGCCGAAAAAGCGGCGAAGGTGTCGGCGCTGGCCAGGGACGTGACCGAATATCTCGCCACGCTCGACCTGCCGGAACCCGTGCGCAAGTCGGGCACGGTCGTAGCCTATCATTCCGCCTGCTCGATGCAGCATGGCCAGAAGATCACGCGTCAGCCGAAGGAGCTGCTCGCCCGTGCCGGTTTCGTGGTGAAGGAGCCGCGCGAAGGGCATCTGTGCTGCGGTTCCGCTGGCACCTACAACATTCTGCAGTCGGAGATTTCGGCCCGCCTGCTCGAACGCAAGGTCAGGAACATCACCGCCACCGGCGCCGAAGTGGTCGCCACCGGCAACATCGGCTGCATCACGCAGATCGGTTCAGCCGCGAAACTGCCGGTGGTGCACACGGTGAAGCTGCTCGACTGGGCCTATGGCGGCGAGCCGCCGGCCGAACTGCGAAAAGCAGGTTAGAGCATTTGTAGCCAAGTGGGATCACTTGGCGTTGCAAAAATGCGACGAAAACAAAACTCGGAGCGTTTCCGCGTTTCCGTGAAAAACGGAAACGCTCTAGCGATAGCCGGTGGCGTCCGCCGGCTTGCCGGGCTCCTCGACCTCGGCGATGTAACGCCAGGCATCCGGCCGCGAACCGTCGAGGTCGGTGAAGCCGTACTCTTTCGCCAGGCTTCCGCTCGACAGCGATTGGCCGTTCCAGCGCGCCCGGTCCGGATCGGCCGCAAGCGCTGCGACGGCGCGGCCGACGAAGCGCGGCGTTTCCGAGATGACGAAATGCGGCACCTTCGCCATGGCGTCGCGCCAGTTCTCTTCCCTGACGCCAAACGTCTCCAGCATGATTTCGGAACGCAGCCACCCGGGCGTCAATGAAATGGCGGTGGCGCCATGCGGGGCAAGGTCCTTGGCGTGAGCCCATCCCATGCGGTTCACCGCCACCTTGGCGAGATCGTAGAAGGGCGAGAGGCGGTAGTGGTCGGCATTGTATTCAGCCGTCCCGTCCGTCACCTCCACCAACAGTCCGCCGGGATTCTCGATCAGCAGAGGCAATGCGTGATGGGCGGTGATGAGATGCGTGTCGATGGCCAGATGCAGCATGCGCAAGCCTTTGGCGAGATCGTGTTCCCACACGGGCTTGTTCCATTCGACATAGTTTTCGCCGCCCCAGATGTCGTTTACCAGGATGTCGAGGCGGCCCTGCTCGGTGCGGATGCGCTGCACGAGGGCGGCGACCTCTTCCGAAACGAGATGGTCGGCCTGGACGGCGATGCCCTTGCCGCCGGCTGCAGTCACGAGGTCGGCGGTCTCCTCGATCGTCTCCGGCCGCCGGTACTCGGATTGCTGCTGGCGTGTCGTGCGCCCGGTAACGTAGACGGTCGCGCCGGCTGCTCCCAGTTCAACTGCTATTCCGCGGCCTGCGCCGCGCGTTGCGCCTGCGACAAGCGCGACCTTTCCAGCAAGAGTCATTGAAACCTCCCGGGCTTTTGCCTTTGATGGCATGGCGTGAAATGATATATAAATGAATATTCACTTATTAATTGGAAATCAAGATGCCGCGACCCAAGACGTTGTCCGACGAGAAGGTGCTGGAGATCGCGCTCGGCCTCATCCATGAGCGCGGCCCCGAGGCGCTGACCTTCGAGAGCCTGGCACGTGCCTGCGGTCTTTCCCCGGCAACGCTAGTCCAGCGTTTCGGGACCAAGGCCGGGCTGAAACAGTCGGCCTTGCTGGCCGCCTGGGATCGGCTTGACGCGCGGACCGAAGAGCTCGGTGCCAGCGTCGCCAGGACGCCGGAGGGGGCGGTCGGCCTGCTGGTCGATCTGTCGCGCGGCTATGGCGAGATCGAGGCCTATGCCGAGGGCCTGCTGGTGTTGCGCGAGGACCTGCGTGACCCGGTGCTGCGGGCACGGGGTGCTGCCTGGCGCCAGCGTCTCTCGGCCGCGCTCGACGCGTGCTTTGCGGATACAGCCGTCGCGCCGCGCGATATCGGCCTGCTGATGGCCTCGCAGTGGCAGGGGTCGCTGCTGTGGTGGGGGTTCGACCCGCAAGGGCGCGTCGAGGATTTCGTCGAAACCAGCCTGCGTCAGTTCGTTACGGCGCTGCTGCCGCGTTGACCGGCGCGTCTGTTATCTGGATATCATTACCTGAGAGGTCATTGCTGCTGTCGCTGGCTCAGGCATTTTGTGCGCCATCAAGCTCAGACAGGAGAAGAACAGTGGCGATCACCTACATCATCGGCTTTCGCGTCCGCCCGCAGCATCAGGAGCGGTTCATGATGCTGCTCGATGGCGTCCTCGACGCGATGCGTCACGAAGAGATGTTCATCTCCGCTACCCTGCACGGGGATCCGCAGGACCCGTTGCGGCTGCTGCTGCACGAGACCTGGGTCGACCATCAGGACGTGCTCGACGTGCAGTTGAAGCGCCCTTACCGCGAGGAATGGCACGCCGCGCTGGACGAGGTGCTGGAAGGGCCGCGCGACATCCAGGTCTGGCAGCCGCTCAGAAGCGACAGCCGCGGCGCCTTCGATCTGGCTTAGTCTTATCCAGAGGCCCTGAATGTTGACTCATCCAGGGCGCCTCAATCGCCGGCGCGGCCCATCCGGGCCGCTTGGCTTCGCGCCAATGGGCGCGGCGCGCCGTCGCGCGCTCCAACGGTCAATCAAGATGACCGTTGGTACTACTCTGCGGCGATCTGGCCGGGCTGTTCGTCGACGGCATAGCTGGCGCGGTAGAGTTCGCGCTGGCGGTTGAGCGCCACCATCGTGTTGCGCAGCAGGATCGAAACGGTGATCGGGCCGACGCCGCCCGGCACCGGGGTGATCCAGGAGGCGACCTCCTTGACGCTTTCGGTGTCGACGTCGCCGACGATGCGGGTGGTGCCGTCCGGGAGCGTTTCGGAGTTGATGCCGATGTCGATGACGGCGGCGCCCGGCTTGACCATGTCGGCCTTGATCAGGCGCGGCTTGCCGACCGCCACGAACAGCGCGTCGGCGCGGCGCGCATGCACGGCCAGCGAACGTGTCATGTGGTGGCAGACGGTGACGGTGGCGCCCTCGCTCATCAACAGGAAGGCGATCGGCTTGCCGACGATCTCGGAATGGCCGACGACCACGACCTCGAGGCCCTTGAGGTCGAGCCCGGTTTCCTTGAGCAGCTCGACCGAGGCGGCCGCTGTACAGGGCGCCAGGTCGAGCTGGTTGTAGACGATGTTGCCGATCGAGGCCGGGTGCATGCCCTCGACGTCTTTCAGCGGGTGCACCGCGCTCTGCAGCGCCTTGACCGGAATATGCTTGGGCACAGGGCGCTGGATTATGATGCCGGTGACGCGTGGATCGGCATTCATGCCGTGGATGGCGGCCTCGAGCTCGCGCGCGGTGACGTCGGCCGGAAAGCGGCGCTCCTCGAAATCGATGCCGGCCTGCGCTGCCTTGGCGCGCTGGTTGCGCACATAGACGTCGACGGCATCGACATCGCCGACGGTGATCGAGACCAGCTTCGCCGGAAAGCCTTCGGCACGCGCCTCTTCGGCGGCGATGCGGACGCTTTCGATGATGCGCTTGGCGACGGGGCCACCTTTCAGGTAGCGGCTGTCGGTGGTGGACATGGGCGGATTTCCAGAGTTCCAGCGTTTCAAGGTGCTAGAGCGTCTTTTGCGCGTCCGAACAGACGCGCGGCGCTCTCGGTTGCGGGCGACATAGCAGGAGAATGCCGCCGGCGGGAGACTGAATCCGTCCTGCCTTAGTCAATTATGGTCACTGGCAGTGAAAACCGATCGAAACGGCCAAAACAGAAAGGGCAGCGCGGCATGGCCGGCTGCCCTTTCTGGACTGGCCATGTCCCCACAAGGCCCGTCCCCCGTTATTTCGTCGGTCGGCGCGTCAGGCCGACTCAATGCGCAAACATTACATCACGACGACCGTCGTGCCTACCTTCACCCGGTCATAGAGGTCGACGACATCCTCGTTGCGCATGCGGATGCAGCCGGAGGACACCGCCCCGCCGATCGTCCAGGGCTGGTTGGTGCCGTGGATGCGGTAGAGCGTCGAGCCGAGATAGAGTGCGCGGGCGCCAAGCGGGTTCTCGATGCCGCCGGCCAGGAAGGTCGGCAGGTAGCGGCCCTTGGCCTTTTCGCGTGCGATCATCTCGCTCGGCGGGCGCCAGTCCGGCCACTCGCGCTTCTGGCTGACCTTGTGCGTGCCGGCCCATTCGAAGCCCGGCTTGCCGGTGCCGACGCCGTAGCGGCGCGCCTTGCCGCCTTCGCCGACCAGATAGAGGAAGTTCTGCGTGGTATCGATGATGATGGTGCCCGGCTTCTCCTTGCCGTCGAAGGCGACCTCCTGCGGCAGGTAGATCGGGTTGATCTGCGGTCTTGCCACCGTTCGCCTGACCTGCTGGCCGGGCACTGCCGCGGTACGCACGCGGTCGGTTCCGGCCTGCGGCCGGACCTGGCGGTACTGCACGCGTGGCTGCGCCTGGCCGTAATACTGATCCTGCGGGACGGCCTGGCGGTAGCGCACCTGCGGCTCTCCCCATGGCCGGACGGCATAGCCGCGGCTGGCCCTGACCACGCCCGGCGCGCGGCCGAGCTGCGTGACCCAGGGCGCTGAAAGGTCGGGGCTCACCATCACCGGCGGACGCTCGGCATAGCGGTCATTGGCAAGGGCAGGGGTGGCAACCGCTGCCAGCGCGCCGATTGCGCCGAACAGGGGCAGAAACAGCTTTGTCATTCGCATAGGGACGCACTCTCAACTCGATCGTCGCGCCGCGCAGGAAACGGGTGTTCCTCGCGGCCTCGATCGGCATGTTGTCCGCAGGCGGCAAGCGAATGGTGAATCGCGAACGTTTAAAATGCCGCTTTGTCAGTAAACCTTTTGGTGTGGTTACCGGCTGGTTCAGGAATCTGGTAAAGCCCCGGTAAAGCACGCTTTCCAGGCGTTAACGAATGGATTTGCAATGAGCGACAACAATGGTTTGATCACCGGGGTCGATGGCGTCACCCGGTGTGCCTGGCACGGCAACCTGCCCGACTACCAGCTTTATCATGACCATGAATGGGGCCGGCCGGTGACCAACGACCGCCGCCTGTTCGAGAAGATCTGCCTGGAAGGCTTCCAGTCGGGTCTGTCCTGGCTGACCATCCTGCGCAAACGCGAGGCTTTCCGCGAAGCCTTCGTTGGTTTCGATTTCGACAAGGTCGCGCGGTTCACCGATGCCGACGTCGAACGGCTGTTGACCAATGCCGGCATCATCCGCCATCGCGGCAAGATCGTCTCGACCATCAACAATGCCAGACGCGCGCAGGAACTGGTCAAGGAGGCTGGTTCGCTCGCCGCCTGGTTCTGGAGCTTCGAGCCCGGCCCGCAGGAGCGGCCTGCAGTGGTCGACATCACCCATCTGCGCGCCAACCCGACCACGGCTGTGTCGACCCGCATCTCGAAGGAACTGAAGAAGCGTGGCTGGACCTTTGTCGGCCCGACAACCGTCTACGCCTTCATGCAGGCCATGGGCATGGTCAACGATCATATCGAAGGCTGTGTCTGCCGCGCCGAGGTCGAGGCCGAGCGGCAGGCGCTGAAGCGGCCTGCCTAGAGCGTTTCCGTTTTTTCACGGAAACGCGGAAACGCTAAGTTTTTGTTTTCGTCGCATTTTTGTAACGCCAAGTGATTCCACTTGGCTACAAAATGCTCTAGAGCATTTCCGGCAAAAACAGAATCGCCGGCAATGCTCTATCTTCTTGTTTTGACGCAATTTCCGGACGCAAACCGCTACGCACTTTTGCTGGAATTGCTCGAGAGCGTTTCCCGTTTTTCGCGGAAACGCCGGCCCGTGGGTCTTTAGCCGCGTTGGGCTCGAATCCGTCTCCTTCTGGCCCTCTCGGCCAGGCTCTTGCGCGGATCGTGCAGCAGACGCTGCTGGATCATGAGCGTTGCCGTGCCGGCGATGATCATGCCGACGACATTGACCACAAGCTGGATCAGCGCTGCCCGCGCTTCATCCCACGCACCGACGGCGAGCGTCAGTGCAATCGTGCCGACCGCCGGTACGGTGGTGATGGAAATGAACACGCCGACCAGCGCCGACGACTTCGCGGCCGTCAGCGAGAGCACGCCCGCACAGCCGGCCAGCACTGCAATGATGAAGGACCACGCGTCGGGCTTGACGATGAACTGTGTCTGCGGGCCGCTGGTCGCGGCAGCAAAATCGACGAAGCCGGCGGTATAGGCGGCCGCCCAGACAAGCCAGGCAATGGCGGTGGCCGTAGCGAAGCCGCCGATCAGGGTGGTCGCTGCCGGTCGCAGCAGCGACCAGCGACGCCGGGCAATTGCCAGGCAGATCGCCGCCACAGGAGCGAAGTCCGGCCCGACCACCATGGCGCCGATGATCAAGATAGGCTGGTCGACATAACGCCCGATGCTGGCAATCAAGGTCGCCAGCACCAGAAAGGTCAGGAACGACCACGAGAGGTCGGCGTCCTCATGCGCCTGGTCCTCGATCTCGTCCCAGATGACGGCGTCGGCGGGGTGGCCATCCGCTGCTGCCTCGGCTCGATCGGCCGCCTCTGAAATGATCGTGACGTTGTCATGCAGCGAAATGGAGCCGGTCTTTTCGATGCCAAGAGCGCGCAGCGCATCGACGATGGCATTTGCGGTTTCGCGCGCCACGTCGAACAGCAGGACGTCCCCCTTGCCGCCCAGTGCTGCGCCGTGCAGCACCACGAGATTGGCCGTCGTCGCATTTGCCTTGATGGCCTTGATGGCGGCTTCGCAACTCTGGGGCGGCGTCAGCACACGGACCTGAAGCATCGGCAATGCCCTCTCCTCGATGGAGGTTCATCCGGGCATCTGCCCGCGCGCATGGATGCCGCAGGCGGCCGGCGCTGTCCAGCGCCGAGCTTCGGGAGGTCATTATCGTGCGAGGCAGGCGTTCAGCCGCGCGACAGCATCAGCCCGATGATGATCGCGGTGATGGTGGCGAGTGCCGGGTAGATCACCAGCAGGCCGGTGATCAGGATGTCGCCGAGGCCGGAGCTTCTGCGATCGGTGGCAGGCACCTCGAATGGTCCCGCCTGCTGGGTGACCGTGGGCGCGAGGACTTCGGAACGGCGCAGCGGTATCACCTGTGCGGTCATGACCGGTTCATCCAGCAGTTCGATTTTGTGCGCCGCAGCCATTTCAGTGCAAGTCCTTGGTTTCAAGCCGCTTATCGGCGTCGATTATGTCGGCACGATGCCGCGATAATGGCCAAATTGGTGCGTTTTGGCGCTTTTGGCCGCAATGGTTGACGAGTGGTTAGCCGGGGAGGCTTCAAGGGGCTCATTCCAGCGGTTCTGCCGTCGCGAAACCGCTGTCGCGCTGGAAAGTGTTGTCTCCGGCAAACGCCTTGCCGCACCTGCCTGCATCGGCTAGGACAACCGCGCCGCGAAAGCGGCAGTTTTTGACATGCCTATGCCATCGACAGCGAGTTCAAGACCATGGCCGACAAACCGGAAAAGATGAAAGCGCGGCTGCCGCGCGGCCTTGTCGACCGCAGCGCCGAGGACATCCGTGCCGTCGAGAAGATGATGGCGACCATTCGCGCGGTCTATGAGCTCTATGGCTTCGAGCCGGTCGACCAGCCGCTGATCGAATATACCGATGCGCTGGGCAAGTTCCTGCCGGACCAGGACCGTCCCAATGAAGGCGTCTTCTCCTTCCAGGACGATGACGAGCAGTGGCTGTCGCTGCGCTATGACCTGACGGCGCCGATGGCGCGTTTCGTCGCCGAGAATTATGAGCGCCTGCCGAAACCCTATCGCAGCTACCGCTCCGGCTGGGTGTTCCGCAACGAGAAGCCGGGCCCCGGCCGCTTCCGCCAGTTCATGCAGTTCGACGCCGACACCGTCGGCACGCCGGGCGTCGCGGCGGATGCCGAAATGGCGATGATGATGGCCGATGTCATGGAAGCGCTCGGCATCAAGCGCGGCGACTATGCCATCCGCGTCAACAACCGCAAGGTGCTCGACGGTGTGCTCGAAGCGATCGGCCTCGGCGGCGACGACAATGCCGGCCGCCGCCTGACCGTGCTGCGCGCCATCGACAAACTCGACAAGGTCGGGCCGGACGGTGTGCGCGCGCTGCTTGGCAAGGGGCGCCTCGACGAGAGCGGCGACTTCACCAAGGGTGCCGGACTGGATGCCGCGCAGTCCGATCGCGTGCTGCTCCTGACCGCGCCGGGCACCGGCGATCTTGCCGACACGCTGGCCAAGATGCGCGAAGCCGTCGCCGGATCGGAACGCGGCGCCGAAGGCGTGCAGGAATTGCAGGATATCGGCGCGATGGTCGCGGCCGCCGGCTATCTCGACACACGCGTCAAGATCGATCCTTCCATCGTGCGCGGCCTCGAATATTACACCGGCCCGGTCTACGAGGCCGAGCTGCTGGCCGAGATTCCCAACGACGAAGGCAAGATCGTGCGCTTCGGCTCGGTTGGCGGCGGCGGACGTTATGACGGGCTGGTCTCGCGCTTCCGTGGCGAACCGGTGCCAGCGACGGGTTTCTCCATCGGCGTCTCGCGCCTGATGACGGCGCTGAAGAACCTCGGCAAGCTCGACACCTCCGACATCCTGCAGCCGGTGATCGTTCTGGTGATGGACAAGGACACGGAAAGCCTCGGCCGTTACCAGAAGATGGTGTCGGACCTGCGCCAGGCCGGTATCCGCGCCGAACTCTATCTCGGGGGCGCCGGCATGAAGGCGCAGCTGAAATATGCCGACCGTCGCGGGTCGCCGATCGCCGTCATCCAGGGCTCGAGCGAACGCGAGGCCGGCGAAGTCCAGCTGAAGGACCTGATCGAAGGCGCCAGGCAGGCGGCGGCGATCGCCGATCATGCCGAATACAAGGAAGCACGGCCGGGCCAGGTCACGGTGAAGGAAGCCGATCTGGTCGCCGAGGTGAAGAAGATCCTCGCCGCGCAGCAGGCGGAGCGCGAACGTGGCTGAGGCCAGTGCTTGCTCGACGTTGCCGACCCCTTCTCCCCTTGTGGGAGAAGGTGGCCCGGAGGGCCGGATGAGGGGTGTTGGCCGGATCGCCAGCATCCCGTTTCTTCCAACACCCCTCATCCGTCTCGGCGCTGCGCGCCGATCCACCTTCTCCCGCAAGGGGAGAAGGGGAGGCGTTGCTCAATGACCCTGCTTGCCATCGATCACGTCCAGCTTGCCATGCCAGCCGGGCGCGAGGCCGACGCGCGCGCCTTCTATGCCGGCATACTGGGCCTGACCGAGGTGGCGAAACTCGATAACCTTGCCAGGCGTGGCGGCTGCTGGTTCGAAAGCGCTGTGGTCAAGGTGCATCTCGGCGTCGATCCCGACTTCCACGCGGCCGCCAAGGCGCATCCGGCCTTCCTGGTCGATGATGTGAAGCGGCTGGAGGCAGCGGCGGTAACGGCCGGGTACCGGACGGCGACCGATGTGCCGCTCGAAGGCTACGAGCGCATCCATGTCTATGATCCATTCGGCAACCGCATCGAACTGATGCAGAAAGTGACGTCATGAGAGGCGCGCGTCCGCCTGCCTTTGCCGATGAAGTGGTGGCGCTGCTCGAACAGCGTGGCGTCGGCCTCGTCGACGTCGCCGTGCTGCAGCCGGCAGATCCATTCCTCGACATGGCTGGCGAGGATCTGCGCCGCCGCATCTTCCTGACCGAGAGCGAGACCGGGCAGACGCTTTGCCTGCGTCCCGAGTTCACCATTCCGGTCTGCCTCGACCACATTGCCAGCCAGGCGGGCACGCCGCGCCGCTACGGTTATCTCGGCGAGGTCTTCCGCCAGCGCCGCGACGGCGGCAACGAATTCTTCCAGGCCGGCATCGAGGATCTCGGCGATGGCGATACCGCAGCCGCCGACGCCCGCAGCGTTGCCGACGCCCATGCCTTGCTGGCGCTGGTGCTGCCGAAGCGCGCGCTTTCGGTCACGCTGGGTGACCAGGCCATCTTCGAGGCCGTGCTGGCGGCGCTCGGCCTGCCGCGCGGCTGGCGCATGCGGCTTGCCCGTGCCTTCGGTTCGAAGGCGATGCTGGAAGCCGCCCTTGCCGATCTCGCCAATCCGCCACGCAACGGCCAACTGCCGCCGCCGGTCGCCACGCTGGCACTGGATGCCGACCTCGACGCCCTGACGACGCATATCGCCGCCGACATGGAAAAACTTGGCCTTTCTGCTTCCGCCAGCCGCACGCCGGCCGACATCGCGCGCCGGCTGATCGAGAAGGCGCAGCTGCGCTCGGTGCGGCTATCCGACGAGGCCTTCGCCGCGCTGAAGACGTTCCTTGCCATCCATGTGCCGCTGTCGCAGGCGGCAGGGGCCCTGCAGGAGTTTGCCTCGAGTGCGGGGTTGGCTCTGGGCTCTGCGCTCGACACCTTTGCCGCGAGGGCGGAGGCGGTTGCCGGTCACGGCCTGACGGGCGATGCGGTCCACTATGACGCCGCCTTCGGCCGTCCGCTCGACTATTATACGGGTCTCGTCTTCGAGATCGCATCCGGGCACAGTGAACGCCCGCTGGTCGGCGGCGGCCGCTATGACCGCCTGCTGACGCTGCTCGGCGCCAAGGGCCAGATCCCGGGTGTCGGCTTCTCGGTCTGGCTCGACCGCATCGAGGCGCTGCGGGGTGACGCATCATGACCGTGACGCTGGCGATCCCGTCCAAGGGGCGGTTGAAGGAACAGGCGCTGGAAGTGCTGGCCAAGGCCGGGCTCGCCGTCAGCCTGCCGGAAGACGATCGCAAATATCATGCCCGCATCGCCGGTCGCGATGACATCGAGGTGGCCTTCCTGTCGGCTTCGGAAATTGCCGGCGAGATCGGGCAGGGCGCCGTCGACCTCGGCATCACCGGCGAGGACCTGCTGCGCGAGAACCTGGCGGACTGGCAGTCGCGCGCCGAGATCGCCGCGCGGCTCGGCTTCGGCCACGCCGATGTCGTGGTGGCGGTGCCGGACATCTGGTTCGACGTCGACTCGATGGCCGATCTCGACGACGTCGCCGCCGACTTCCGCCAGCGCCATGGCCGCCGGCTGCGCATCGCAACCAAATACTGGCGGCTGACGCAGCAGTTCTTCACCGCCAAGCATGGCATCCAGGTCTATCGCATCGTCGAAAGCCTGGGCGCGACCGAAGGCGCACCGGCGGCAGGCTCGGCCGATATCATCGTCGACATCACCACCACCGGCTCGACGCTGAAGGCGAACCATCTGAAGATCCTGTCGGACGGCATCGTGCTGCAGTCACAGGCCTGCCTCGTTGTCTCGAAGAAGCAACGCAAGCCGGCCGATGCCGCCCTCGTCGCCGATATCGCTGCAAAGGTCGCGGCTTCGCTTGCCTGACGGGTGTTGCCATCAGACTTTTGGCCTGATTTTCTCATCGGTGGCTGGCTGATAGCCTTTCACTGCTAGCGGAGGAGGAGGCCATGGCGATCAATCCGGACGAACTGAAAGGCACGCGACCGTCAAATCCTGTTCAGGTGGGGATTGTCTTCATTGCCCCGAAGGAAGGGCTGTCGCATGTCTCCGGCGAGCGCCTGCAGCCGCTGCTCGACAAGACCATTCCGCAGCTTCTGGCCGACACGGTGCGGGCCTATGGACCACGCGACGCCGCGGTGTTCCCAAGTCAGGACAAGCGCTTCTCCTGGGATGAACTGGCAAGCGTTGTCGACGACTTCGCCGCCGGGCTGGCGACACTCGGACTGGTGAAGGGCGATCGCGTCGGCATCTGGTCGCCGAACCGCTGGGAGTGGCTGGTGACGCAGTATGCCACCGCCCGTATCGGCCTGATCCTCGTTAACATCAATCCGGCCTACCGGCTCGCCGAACTCGACTATGCGCTGAACAAGGTCGGCTGCAAGGCGCTGGTCACGGCGGCACAGTTCAAGACCTCGGACTATCTCGGCATGATCCGTACGCTGGCGCCAGAGATCGACAGCGCCGAACCCGGCAAACTCGCTGCCGGGAAACTGCCGGCGCTGAAGACCGTCATCCGCATGGGTGAGGAGGTTTCGCCTGGCATGCTCAATTTCGGCGATGTGCTCGCCATGGGCGCTGGTGCCGACCGCGCCGGGCTCGACCGCATCAGCGCGAGCCTGAAGCCGGACGATGCCATCAACATCCAGTTCACCAGCGGCACCACCGGTGCGCCGAAGGGTGCCACGCTCACCCACGCCAACATCGTCAACAACGGCAATTTCGTCACCGCCGCCATTCGGCTGACCGCGAAGGACCGGCTCTGCATTCCGGTACCTTTTTATCATTGCTTTGGCATGTCGATGGGCTCGATGGGCTGCGTCTCCAAGGGCGCCACCATGGTTTTCCCGGGGGAGGGCTTCGACCCCGGCGTGACGCTGAAGGCGATATCCGACGAGCGCTGCACCGGGCTCTACGGCGTGCCGACCATGTTTGTCGCCATGCTCGACCATGCCGATTTCAAGAGCTTCGACCTGTCGTCCTTGCGCACCGGCATCATGGCCGGCTCGCCTTGCCCGATCGAGGTGATGAAGAAGGTCATCGCGCTGATGAACATGTCGGAGGTGACGATCGCCTACGGCATGACCGAGACCAGTCCCGTCTCCTTCCAGAGCGGGGTTGATGATCCGCTCGAGAAGCGCGTCTCGACGGTCGGGCGCATCCATCCGCATGTGGAGGTCAAGGTGGTGGATGCCGAGGGCGAGACCGTGCCGGTCGGCGAGCGCGGCGAACTGTGCACGCGCGGTTACTCGGTGATGAAAGGCTATTGGGAAGACCAGGAAAAGACCGACGAGGCGATCGACCCGGACGGCTGGATGCATACGGGCGACCTCGCCACCATCGACGAGGAAGGTTTCTGCAACATCGTCGGCCGCGTGAAGGACATGGTCATCCGCGGCGGCGAGAACGTTTATCCGCGCGAGGTCGAGGAGTTCCTCTACCGCCACCCGAAGGTCAAGGAAGTGCAGGTGTTCGGCGTGCCTGACGCAAAATATGGCGAGGAGATCGCCGCCTGGATCGTGGTGAAACCGGGCGAGGCGATGAGCGAAGAGGAGGTGAAGGCCTTCTGCGCCGGCCAGATCTCGCACTACAAGGTGCCGCGCTACATCCGCTTCAAGGACAGCCTGCCGATGACGGTGACCGGAAAGGCGCAGAAGTTCGTCATGCGCGATGCCATGGTCGAGGAACTGGGCCTCTAGTTTGTTATAGACGCGCCCGCGTCGAGCGTGGCGTCGCAAGCAGCAGCGTCGTTTCCGAACCGGTGATGGCCGGAATGAGCCGCACCTTGCGCAGCACGGCGTCGAGCTGCGTCAGTGTTTCCGTGTTCAGTTCGACGACGAGGTCCCAGCGGCCGTTGGTGGTGTGGATGGCGGAGATTTCCGGGAAGCCTCCCAGTGCCCGCACCACCCGGTCGGCGGCATGACCCTCGACCTCGATCATCATGATGCCGCGCACGCGCTGTTCGAGCGCATCCGCCCGCAAGATGACGGTATAGCCGAGGATCTCGCCCTGCCGCTCCAGCCGCTCGATGCGGGCACGCACCGTTGCCCGCGACACGCCGAGGTCGACCGCAAGGTCGGAGATGGAACGGCGGCCGTCATGCCTCAGCAGCGTCACCAGCTTTTCGTCGAGCGAATCCATGCGGGATATCCATGATTGACCATATTGGCATTCGATATTGCCGAAATGATAAGGCAATGAGCGATATCTGCCAAATCAGTTTGTTCATTCCGCCAGTCGTTTGCGCTTCAATTGAGCAAGAGAATACCAACGGTCATTCGGAATGACCGTTGGAGCGCGCGACCGCGCGCCGCGCCCGTTGGCGCGCTAGCCAAGCGGCCCGGAGGGGCCGCGCCGGCGCTTGAGGCGTCCTGGATGTGTCAACATCCGGGACATAGGGAACAAAAACAGGGAAGGAACGCCATGCGTTGCAGGATCGTGGGTGCGCCGGAACAGGATGGCGCCGGGCATCTCGGCTGCGAGATGGGGCCGAGTGCGCTGCGCACGGCAGGATTGATTTCGGCACTGACCGAGCTCGGCCACGAGGTCGAGGATCTGGGCACGGTGCAGCCGGCCGCAGCCCAGCCGATCACGCATCGCAATCCGGCGCTGAAGAAGCTGCCGGAGATCGTTGCCTGGACGGCGGCGATTGCCGAGGCTGCCTATCAGGCCAGCAAGGACGCCATGCCGATCTTCCTCGGTGGCGATCATGCCATTTCGGCCGGCACACTGTCGGGTGTCGCCCGCCGCGCTGCCGAGACCGGGCGCCCGCTTTTTGTCCTGTGGCTGGACGCGCATCCCGACTATCATACGCTCGACACCACCACGAGCGGCAATTTGCATGGCGTGCCGCTCGCCTATGTCAGCGGTCTCCCGGGCTTTGACGGTGTTTTCCCGGACCTGCCCGTGCGAGTGGATCCGACGCGCATCTGCACGCTTGGCCTGCGCAGCGTCGATGCACCCGAGCGTGAGGCGCTCAAGGCAGCCGGCGTGACCGTGCATGACATGCGCGCCATCGACGAGCACGGCATCGCGCCGTTGCTGCGTGCCTTCCTCGCGCGTGTCGCCGAGGAGAACGGCCTTCTGCATGTCAGCCTCGACGTCGATTTCCTCGACCCGTCGATCGCGCCGGCAGTCGGCACCACGGTGCCGGGCGGCGCCACCTTGCGCGAGGCGCATCTGGTCATGGAGATGCTGTCCGACAGCGGTCTCGTCACCAGTCTCGACCTCGTCGAACTCAATCCCTTCCTCGATGAACGTGGCCGCACCGCCACTCTGATGGTCGACCTGACGGCCAGCCTGATGGGCCGCCGCATCATGGACCGTCCGACGAGGAGCTTCTGATCATGCAGGCCAAACTGAACATCGTTCCGTTCGTGAGCGTGGATTCCATGATGAAGCTGGTGCTGGCCATCGGCGTCGAGCGCTTCCTGACCGAACTGGCAGCCTATATCGAAGAGGACTTCCGCCGCTGGGAGCTGTTCGACAAGACACCGCGCGTCGCCTCGCACAGCCATGACGGCGTCATCGAGCTGATGCCGACCAGCGACGGCCGCCTCTACGGCTTCAAATATGTCAACGGCCATCCGAAGAACACGCGCGAGGGCCTGCAGACGGTGACCGCCTTCGGTGTTCTGGCCGATGTCGGCTCGGGCTACCCGATGCTGCTGACCGAGATGACCATCCTGACGGCACTGCGCACCGCCGCCACCTCGGCGCTGGTTGCCAAATACCTGGCGCCGAAGGGTGCCCGCACCATGACCATCATCGGCAATGGCGCGCAGTCGGAGTTCCAGGCCATCGCCTTCAAGGCGATCACCGGCATCGACCGGCTGCGGCTCTACGACATCGATCCGTCGGCCTCGAAGCGCTGTGCCAGGAACCTCGCCGGTATGGGCTTCGACATCACCATCTGCGCCTCCGGCCAGGAGGCGGTGGAGGGCGCCGAGGTCATCACCACGGTGACGGCCGACAAGCAGTATGCGACGATCCTGACCGACAACATGGTTGGCTCGGGCGTGCACATCAACGCGGTCGGCGGCGATTGCCCCGGCAAGACCGAACTGCATCGCGACATCCTGCTGCGCTCTGACATCTTCGTGGAGTTCCCGCCGCAGACGCGCATCGAGGGCGAGATCCAGCAGCTGGATGCCGATCATCCGGTGATCGAGCTTTGGCAGGTGATGGCGGGCAAGGCTGCCGGCCGCACCAGCGCCAAGCAGATCACGCTGTTCGATTCGGTCGGCTTCGCCACCGAGGATTTCTCGGCGCTGCGTTATGTGCGTGACCAGCTGCAGGCGACCGGCCTCTATGAGGAACTCGACCTGCTCGCCGATCCCGACGAACCGCGTGACCTCTTCGGCATGCTGCTCAGGGCAGGGGCCAAAGAGGGGCTTCCTGCCTAAATCCTAGAGCATTTTGTAGCCAAGTGGAATTACTTGGCGCTGCAAAAATGCAGCGAAAACAAAAACTTAGAGCGTTTCCGCGTTTCCGTGAAAAACGGAAACGCTCTAGTGGGCGTGCGCGGCATCGGTCCGCACGCCTTTCAACACCTGGGCCAGTGCCTTGCATTCTGCCTGGCGATGGCCATTGCGGCGCCAGGCCAGCGCCACGGTGCGAGAAGGCATCGGCTCGGCGAAAGGCACGACGCGCAGGTCAGGCAGCGCTGCCGTGGGCGCCACGGCCATCTCCGGCACCAGGGTCACGCCGAAGCCATGTCCGACCATCTGCAGCAGCGTGGTCAGGCTGGTCGCGCCATAATTCGCCATGGCGGTCGGGCGCACGCTGCCACACAGCTGCAGCGCCTGTTCACGCAGGCAATGGCCCTCTTCCAGCAGCATCAGTCTTTCCAGAACCGGGCTTTCCGGCGGCACCGGCGGTGCCACCAGGTCGGGCTCCGCGCGCGGCACCGCCAGGAAGAAGCGGTCTTCGAACAGGGCTTCCGCCGTCAGTCCCGGCTGGTCGAGCGGCAGTGCCGCGATGAAGGCGTCGAGGCTGCCGAGTGCTGCCTCCTCGGCTAGCGTATCGGTCACCGCCTCGCGCAGTTCGAGCCGCAGCTCGGGATAGCGCTGCCGCAGCTCCGGCAGGATCGAAGGCAGCAGATAAGGCGCCACCGTCGGGATGATGCCGAGCCGGAAGCGACCTTCCAGTGCCTTGCGTCCCGCCAGGGCGGCCTCTTCGACGTCGCGCGCCGCCGCCAGCGCCCGCGTGATCAGCGGCAGCAGTGTCGCGGCTTCCGGCGTCAGGATGGCGTTGCGGCCGGAGCGGTCGAACAGCTTGCTGCCGAGCTTTTCCTCCATGTCGGCGATCTGCGCGGAAAGCGCCGGCTGGCTGATGCCGCACAGTGCTGCCGCCCTGCCGAAATGCAGCGTCTGCACCAGCGTCTCGAAATACTGCATCTGCCGCAGTGTCAGTTTTATCATAAGAAAAAACTATCGAAAAAAACAGAAAAGGCAATTTGCTTTTATAGAATGGAGCTTTTAGGCTGCCGCCGTTCCATTAGAGCGTTTCCGTTTTTCACGGAAACGCGGAAACGCTCTAAGTTTTTGTTTTCGCCGCATTTTGTAACGCCAAGTGATTCCACTTGACTACAAAATGCTCTATTCGGCGGGCGCCCCTCGGGCAGCTCTTCGGCAACCCACCCATTCACGAGGGAGGCAGCCATTATCAGCCTCTCTCCAGACCAAAGTCCGCTGTGTGCCCGGTAGGGTGTATGGGATTTGGCATCGTTTGAAGATCAGCGTTGGAGAAAGAAATGGACGCAAAGACCGACGACAAAAGCGCAGGCAAATGCCCGTTCAGCGGCCATGGACCGAAAAACCAGAACTGGTGGCCGAACCAGCTGGACATCCAGATCCTGCACCGGCATTCCAGCCTGTCCGACCCGATGGGCGAGGCGTTCGACTACGCCAAGGAGTTCGAGAGCCTTGATCTCGATGCCGTCATTGCCGACCTGAAGGCGCTGATGACGGATTCGCAGGATTGGTGGCCGGCCGACTTCGGCCACTACGGCCCGCTTTTCATCCGCATGGCCTGGCACAGCGCGGGCACCTACCGCATCGGCGACGGCCGTGGCGGTGCCGGCGCCGGACAGCAGCGTTTTGCCCCGCTGAATTCCTGGCCGGACAACGTCAACCTCGACAAGGCCCGCCGCCTGCTCTGGCCGATCAAGCAGAAATACGGTCGCAAGCTCTCCTGGGCCGACCTGCTTATCCTGACCGGCAACGTCGCGCTGGAATCGATGGGCTTCAAGACCTTCGGTTTCGCCGGTGGCCGTGCCGACGTCTGGGAACCGGAGGAGCTCTATTGGGGGCCGGAAGGCGTCTGGCTCGCCGACGAGCGCTACACCGGCGATCGCGACCTGCAGAACCCGCTCGGCGCCGTGCAGATGGGCCTGATCTACGTGAACCCGGAAGGGCCGAACGGCAGGCCGGATCCGCTGGCTGCGGCGCGCGACATCCGCGAGACCTTCGCGCGCATGGCGATGAATGACGAGGAGACCGTTGCGCTCATCGCCGGCGGCCACACCTTCGGCAAGACGCACGGCGCCGGCGATGCGAAGCTCGTCGGAGTGGAGCCGGAAGCGGCCGGCATCGAACAGCAGGGCCTGGGCTGGGCCAATGCCTTCGGCACCGGCAAGGGTGGCGACGCCATCGGCAGCGGCCTTGAAGTCATCTGGACGACGACCCCGACCAAATGGACGAACAACTTCTTCTGGAACCTGTTCGGCTATGAGTGGGAACTGACCAAGAGCCCGGCCGGCGCCCATCAGTGGACGCCGAAGCATGGCATGGGCGCCGGCACGGTGCCGGACGCGCACGACAAGTCCAAGCGTCATGCGCCGTCGATGCTGACCACCGACCTCGCGCTGCGCGTCGACCCCGCCTACGAGAAGATCTCGCGGCGCTTCTACGAGGATCCGGATGCGTTCGCCGACGCCTTCGCCCGCGCCTGGTACAAGCTGACGCATCGCGACATGGGACCGCGCGCCCGCTACCTCGGCAAGCTCGTGCCGGAAGAAGTGCTGCCTTGGCAGGATCCGATCCCGGCTGTCGATCACGGGCTGGTCGACCAGGCCGATATCGCCGCGCTGAAGGCGAAGATCCTGGCGTCCGGCCTGTCGGTGTCGCAACTGGTGTCGACTGCCTGGGCGTCGGCCTCGACCTTCCGTGGTTCCGACAAGCGCGGCGGCGCCAACGGCGCCCGTATCCGGCTTGCGCCGCAGAAGGACTGGGCGATCAACCAGCCGGTCGAACTGAGCGCGGTGCTGCAGAAGCTGGAGGCGATCCAGGCCGAGTTCAATGCCGCGCAGTCCAGCGGCAAGAAAGTCTCGCTCGCTGACCTGATCGTGCTTGGTGGTGCCGCCGCGGTCGAGAAGGCGGCAAAGGACGCCGGCCAGTCCGTGAACGTGCCGTTCACGCCCGGCCGCATGGATGCTTCGCAGGAAGACACCGACGTCGCCTCCTTCGCTCCGCTCGAGCCGGTCGCCGACGGTTTCCGCAACTACAGCCGCGGCACTCACCGCCTCTCCGCCGAGACGCTGCTGGTCGACAAGGCGCAGTTGCTGAACCTGACCGCTCCGGAAATGACTGTGCTGCTTGGCGGCCTGCGCGTCCTCGGCGCCAATACAGGCCAGTCCACGCATGGTGTGTTCACCGAACGGCCGGAGACGCTGAGCAACGACTTCTTCGTCAACCTGCTCGACATGCGCACTGAGTGGCGGCCTTCCGCCACCGAGGGCGTGTTCGAAGGGCGCGACCGCAGCACCGGCGAGGCCCGCTGGACCGGCACGCGTGTCGATCTGATCTTCGGCTCGCACGCCCAGCTGCGCGCACTTGCCGAGGTCTATGGCAGCTCTGATGCCCAGGCGACCTTCGTGAAGGACTTCGTCGCTGCCTGGAACAAGGTCATGAACGCCGACCGCTTCGACCTCGTCTGAGTTCGAGTTTGTCTGAAAACAAAACAGGCGCGGAGCGATCCGCGCCTGTTTTTTATTGTCTGAAGATCGGCAAGGCGCCTGGTTAAGCGCCTTGCTTGGGTGTTGCTCAGTCCTTCTCGAACACGCCGGTCTTGGCGACGATGCCGGCGATGGCGCCGCCGATCAGCGGCGCCACGATGAACAGCCAGAGCTGGCTGATCGCCGCGCTGCCGCTGAACAGCGCCGGGCCGATCGAACGCGCCGGGTTGAGCGAGGTTCCGGTCACCGGAATGATGGCGAAGTGCAGACCGGCCAGCGTCAGGCCGATGACGAGGCCGGCAAAGGCTGTCGTGTGCTTGCCGCTGGTGACGCCGAGGATGACCGTCACGAATGTGAAGGTGCCGATCAGCTCCCAGAGGAAGGCGGAGCTGACGCCCCATTTCGTTTCGTCCCAGCCATTGGCGCCGAAGCCGCCGGTATGGCCGCCGGTCTGTCCCGAAACGATGACCCACAGCGCCAGCGAAGCGATGATGGCGCCGATGATCTGTGCGATCCAGTAAGGGATCACGTCCTTGGCCGGCAAGCGACCGGCCAGGAAGACGCCCAGCGTCACCGCCGGGTTGAGATGCGCGCCGGAAATCGGCCCGATCGCGTAGGCAGCGGCGATGAGGCCGATACCGAAAGCAAGGCCAATGCCTTCTTGGCCCAGAGGCAGGGCGCCGCCGAACCCTCCGGTCACCACCGAGGCAGTGCCGATGAACACCAACAGAAATGTACCCAGAACTTCAGCCAGATAAGATTTCATAGTCCCTCTCCTCGAAAGGGCTCTGCCAGGCTCTGGCAAGAGCCGCGAATCGCACGAGGGAGCGTATGCTTAAGCCGAACCGTTTTAAAGCAGTGGATATTACGCCAGTTCAACAGCTTGTGCATTCGGGTTGCGCCCATTACAGCAGGGACGAAATCAATCCTTTGCGGCGAGACGAATGCGACTGGGCGGAAGGCTGGCGGCGGCCATCGAAGTTTTGGAAGACATCAACCGTCGGCATCGCCCTGCGGCGGATGCCTTGCGCGACTGGGGACTGTCGCACCGTTTTGCCGGCGGCGGCGATCGCGCAGCCATCGGCAATATCGTCTATGATGCGCTGCGCCGCAGACGCAGTGCCGGCTGGCTTTTCGATGACGAGACGCCGCGCGCCGTCGGGTTCGGCGCGCTCCTGCTGGAATGGGGGCAGACGGCGCAGTCGCTGAACGCCGCGCTCGAAGGCGACAAGTTCGCGCCACCCTTGCTGAGCGAGGCCGAACTGGCAACCGTCGCCGGGCGCAAGCTCGCAGACGCCCCCGAAGAGGTGCGTGCCGACTGCCCCGACTGGTGCGTACCGCTGTTGAAGGAAGCTTTCGACGGGGCATGGGTGGAAGAAGGGGCCGCTCTTGCTGCCCGTCCGCCACTCGACCTGCGCACCAACACCTTGCAGGCCGATCGTGCCAAGGTGTTGGCGGAACTCACCGAGACGGGCGCCGAGCCTTCGCATCTCGCCACCCAGGGTATCCGCATCGCGCCGATCGCCGGCGACGGCCGCCATCCGAATGTCCAGGCCGAACCGGCTTTCCAGAAGGGCTGGTTCGAGGTGCAGGACGAGGGTTCGCAGATTGCCGCGGAACTCGCCGACGCCAAGCCAGGCATGCAGGTGCTCGACTACTGCGCCGGCGCCGGTGGCAAATCGCTGGCGCTGTCGGCTGCAATGCAGAACAAGGGGCAGGTGTTTGCGCATGACGCCGAAAAGCAGCGTCTGGCGCCGATCTTCGACCGCATGCGCCGCTCGGAAAACCGCAACATCCAGGTCGTCGCGCGCGAACAGGAACTGGCGCCTCTGGCCGGTCACATGGACATCGTGCTGGTCGATGCCCCCTGCACCGGCTCCGGCACATGGCGGCGCCGGCCCGACGCCAAATGGCGGCTGACCAACCGCCAGCTCGATGCGCGCAAGGCCGAACAGTCTGCCATCCTCGATGTGGCCAAGGGTTTTGTAAAAACCGGTGGCCTGCTGGTCTACATCACCTGTTCGGTCTTTCCGGACGAGAACGGCGAGCAGGTTTCGGCTTTCCTGGCGCGCCACAAAGGCTTTGCACCCGTCGACCATGCCGCATTGTGGCAGGCGCGGTTCCCGGGCCACGACGCTGAAGCCCGCATCGGCTCGCAATTCGGCATCTCGCTGTCGCCGGCGTTGAGCGGCACCGACGGTTTCTATTTCTGCGCCCTGCGCAAGGTTGCATGACGCCCTGGCCCATGCTGCAATGCAGCATGGGCATTGCCTGCCTGCCGGCTCTGCTGTAAGCCGGCTAGAGCACAATCCCGGAAGGTTTCAGGCTTTTGGGCAATGAGCGGACGGCAATCCGCTGACAGCTTGGGGGCAAACGCCATGGCAGCCAAGATCGTACCGGCCCCGAATTACGAGGAGCGCGTCAGGACCTCGTTCTCGCGCCAGCAGGCCATGGCCACGATCGGCGCCGAACTGACGCTGGTCACGCCGGGTATCATCGAGATCGAGATGCCGTATTCGACGGCGCTGACCCAGCAGCATGGTTTCCTGCATGCCGGCGTGATTTCCACGGCACTGGATTCCGCCTGTGGTTACGCCGCTTATTCGCTGATGCCGGAAAACTCCGGCGTGCTGACCATCGAGTTCAAGGTGAACCTCCTGGCGCCGGGCAAGGGCGAACGCTTCTTGTTCCGGGGCTCGGTCACCAAACCCGGCCGCACCATCATCGTCGCCGACGGACAGGCCTATGCCTTCGCCGCCGACGGCGAAGCCAAGCTGATCGCCACCATGACCGGCACCATGATGACGGTGACCGGACGCGAAGGCATCGAGGGGTGAGCAGCCGGTCCGCGAAGTCGCTCGTCGCGTAACTGACACGGCGAGACGTTACGCAGGCCCTAACCACCCTGTAGTGCCCAAGGTATCGAAGTCGATGAGCCCCAGTTCCGCAGACCTGCTTGTCGATCTTGCCGGCCGCAAGGTCCTGTTCGTCATGGCGGCGGACGCCGAATATGGTCCGCACCTCAAGCGCCTGTTCAAGCCTTTGATGACTGGTGTCGGTCCGGTCGAGGCCGGAGTGCGGCTCGGGGCCGAGTTCGCGCGCCTCCAGGCCGCCGGCCGATTGCCCGATCTGATCGTTTCGCTTGGTTCAGCCGGGTCGCGCCGTCTCGAGCAGACCGGCATCTATCAGGCGACGTCGGTCTCATACCGTGACATGGACGCTTCCGCGCTCGGCTTCGAAAAAGGCGTCACGCCCTTTCTCGACCTGCCGGCGACCTTGCCGCTCGGCCATCGCATCGCCGGCATCGAAGGCGCGTCGCTCTCCACCGGCGCTAACATCGTGTCGGGTGCGGCCTATGATGCCGTCGCCGAGGACATGGTCGACATGGAGACTTTCGCGGTGCTGCGCGCCTGCCAGCTGTTCTCCGTGCCCCTGATTGCGCTGCGTGGCATCTCCGACGGTGCGGCGGAACTCAAGCATGTCGGCGACTGGACCGAATATCTCCACGTCATCGACGAAAAGCTGGCTGCCGCCGTCGGTCTGCTCGCTGCATCACTTGCCGCAGGCAGCTTGACATTGACACCGTGACAATCCTTCCGGGGCGAGCCCATTGCGTCGAATCGGTTCTTTCTCTAAAGGCTCGCCATGACGACACATCCCCAGACAGTTCTCATCATCGACTTCGGCAGCCAGGTCACGCAGCTGATCGCCAGGCGCTTGCGTGAAGCCGGCGTCTATTGCGAAATCGTGCCGTTCCAGTCGGCCGACGAAGCCTTCCGGCGGATCAATCCCAAGGCGGTCATCCTCTCGGGCAGCCCGCATTCCACCGTCGACATCGGCAGCCCGCGTGCCCCTGACGCCGTCTTCACGGCAGGCATCCCGGTGCTCGGCATCTGCTATGGCGAACAGACCATGTGCGCCCAGCTTGGCGGCAAGGTCGAGAGCGGCCATCACCGCGAATTCGGCCGCGCCTTCCTCGACGTCGAGCAGGATTGCGCGCTCTTCGATGACGTCTGGGCAAAGGGCACCCGCCATCAGGTGTGGATGAGCCACGGCGACCGCGTCACTGCCATTCCGCCAGGCTTCAAGGTCGTCGGCACCTCGACCGGCGCACCGTTCGCGGCGATCGCCGACGAAGAGCGCAAGTTCTATGCCGTGCAGTTCCATCCGGAAGTCGTGCATACGCCCGACGGCGCCAAGCTCCTGCGCAATTTCGTGCACAGGATCGCCGGCATCGAGGGCGACTGGACCATGAAGGCCTATCGCGAGCACGCCGTCGAGGCGATCCGCAAGCAGGTCGGCAAGGGCAAGGTCATCTGCGCGCTTTCGGGCGGTGTCGATTCCTCCGTCGCCGCGCTGCTGATCCATGAGGCGGTCGGCGACCAGCTCACCTGTATCCTGGTCGACCACGGCCTGATGCGCAAGAATGAGGCGGCGGACGTCGTCACCATGTTCCGCGAGCACTATAACCTGCCGCTGATCCTGGTCGATGCCTCGGACCGTTTCATCTCCGCGCTGGAAGGCGAGAGCGATCCGGAAAAGAAACGCAAGACCATCGGCCGCCTGTTCATCGAGGTGTTCGAGGAAGAGGCCAAGAAACTCGGCGGCGCCGAATTCCTGGCACAGGGAACGCTTTATCCCGACGTCATCGAGAGCGTGTCCTTTACCGGCGCCACCTCATCGACCATCAAGTCGCACCACAATGTCGGTGGCCTGCCCGAGCGCATGAACATGCAGCTCGTCGAGCCGCTGCGCGAACTGTTCAAGGACGAGGTGCGTGTGCTTGGCCGCGAGCTCGGCCTGCCCGACAGCTTCATCGGCCGCCATCCCTTCCCGGGACCGGGCCTTGCCATCCGCTGCCCGGGCGGCATCTCGCGAGAGAAGCTGGAGATCCTGCGCGAGGCCGATGCCATCTATCTCGACGAGATCCGCAAGGCCGGCCTCTACGACGCCATCTGGCAGGCTTTTGCGGTGCTGCTGCCGGTGCAGACGGTGGGCGTCATGGGCGATGGCCGAACCTATGAATTCGTCTGCGCCCTGCGCGCCGTCACCTCGGTGGACGGCATGACCGCCGATTTCTACCACTACGACATGGAATTCCTCGGCCGCGCCGCCACCCGCATCATCAACGAGGTGCGCGGCATCAACCGTGTCGTCTACGACGTCACCAGCAAGCCGCCGGGCACGATCGAGTGGGAGTGAGGGGATGCCGCTAATGCGTTAGTGATCGGTCGAGCGGACGCTGTTTGGGGAAAGCATGTCGATCTTCGAAGACTTCGAGGTCCAGTTCTTCTTCGCCAAGAACAAGCAACTTTTCGCTCGCTGTCCCTGTCGCCGAGCACTCCCTCATCTGCATGAGTTTGATGAGGCGTCGGCCCATCATATACTGTGCCACATGCTGGGCCACCTCTTGGATATCAAGGCTGGTCAGCCCACTCTAAACGACTCCAACGAAACCATCTCGGCGATCAATCAAGACGGTCTCGAAGATGAGCTTCGTTACGTTTACAACGATTTGCAGAATCCCCAGCTGAAAGCAGCAAGACGGGTTGATGGCAATGTCGATCCGGGCGACGGGCCCGAAATTGGGGACTTCGGACCCGAACAGCAGGACTGCTACGGTGCCGATGCGCGGGCAGAGCTGATGGCTGAGGCCATTCGGGCTTACTTGCTGGATCCAAACTATTTGAAGACCTTGGCGCCGAATGTGGCTGCTCGCATCCGCGCCGCAGTGAATCCAAATCCCGAAGTCAATCGCATCCTTCAATTCAACTGACGACTGGCTCGGATTGCTGTCGTCGTGCCACGCGCCTGACGTCGATCGCCATCTGGCGCGGATGACGCAGGATGGTCGAGAAACGGGCTTTCGCTACCAACGCCGTAAACTACGTGAGGTTCGCGTCTATTCTATCAGTTGTTGTCAATATGGCCCGCCATATCGTGTAGACGGAGATAATCGTGGTTGATGATCCTTATTTTGGCGCAAGGACTTTCTTGCGCAGAACCACATAGGGCGTTTCCTCCCGATCATAAATGTATCCTAAGGACTCATATAAGCGGCGAGCAGGATTTTGAGGCAAGCAACTCAACTCCAAATCAAGGCACCCAGCCGCCGCTGCTTCATGTTCAAACCTGACAAGGAGGGTAGTCGCTATTCCCCTCCGTCTGTAGCCAGGGTCAACGTTGACGGAAGCGAGTATCGCTGTGTCGTCTTCTCGTTCCCAGAACAAATAGCCGAGAGGTTGATCTAGTTGTTCTACCGTAATTGTCCGGGGAAGATCCTCCACCCATTGTTGTAAATGCCGCTCAAGAGCGGACAGCCATTTCTGCAGCTGAAGTGGCTCCATTGTCTCAATGTACAATCGCTCCAGCCGGTAGATAGTAGGCAGATCATCGGGTCGACCACGGCGAAGAGAAAACATCTGGTAGCACCCCGTAAGACTTTTGATTGGCATGCTTGCAAACTGCCGCGAAGGCCTGAGTAGCAGCTGTAAAGCTTCGCGAAAACTGACGCATGCAGCTCAAGGTTCACGGCCACTGCAATTGGATTACTCTTGCGGCGTTGCCATCGCTGGTTAGGCACCCGCCCAAACGGTTGGCCGTCGGTTTATCCACGGCTGCGCGCGCTCAAGCTGACCCGCCAAGCTGAACAACAAGTCCTCGCGGCCAAACCCGGCAAAAAATTGCGACCCGACAGGCAAGCCGGTCACAGGATCGGTCGACAGCGGTACCGACATGGCGGGGATACCGGATACATTTGCCAGAGCCGTGAACGGCGAATTGCTGAATACCTTGTCGACCCAACCTGGCCCGTCGAGTTCGCTCTGCCCTTGATTGTAAGTGCCAATCAAGGATGGCAATTCCGGCAGGGTGGGGGTCAACAAGATGTCGAACGTTTCAAAATATGCGCCGATTGCCCGCGCGACTTTGTTCCTGACATCAAGCGCACCGAGAAGGTCAAGGCCGCTGACCTTACGCCCATATGTGTAGACGGCCATGGTTGCGGGTTCGAGATAATCGGCTGTCGCACCACGGCCCACGGCGGCAGAAACGGCATCGATCCAGGCTGTGGTGTTCACCGTGAAGAGTTGGGTATTGGCGAACACAAAGGCCTCCCAGGAGACACCAACGTCGAGCGTCACATCCTCGACATCATGACCAAGTTGATGGCACAGTTGCGCTACACTTCCCAACGCAGCCGCAACAGGAGCGGAGGTACGAACTCCGTTCAAGGGGTTTGGCATCAAACCGATCTTGAGCTTTCCGGGATCTTGCTCGACTCTGGACAGGAAGCTCCCCTGAGGTGCCGCGGTGTAGTAAGGTTCGCCAATACCGCCGCCTTGGACAGCATCCAGCAGTGCAGCGCTGTCTCTAACCGTTCGGCTAACACCGAGCTGGACTGCGAGGCCGCTCCAGACTTCATCGACAGCAGGTCCATTGGACACGCGGCCTCGTGTAGGTTTCAGCCCAAACAGACCGTTGACGGATGCGGGAACGCGGATGCTGCCGCCGCCATCAGTTGCATGAGCAACAGGGACGATACCTGCCGCGACTGCGGCGCCAGATCCGCCACTCGATCCGCCGGCAGTACGCTCCAGCGCCCAAGGATTGCGCGTAGCGCCGGTGGCGACACCTTCCGTTGTCGTGCTGATCGCGAACTCCGGTGTGGTGGTTCTACCGATCGGGACAAGACCCGCTTCACGGAATCGAGACATCAAAGTCGAGTCCGAAGCCGCAACGAGGCCTCTGGCAAGACGGCTGCCCAGCTCATTGGGTCGGCCGGCGCGCGTGATGCCAAGATCCTTGACGAGAAACGGAACGCCAGCAAAGGGCTCGCCAGTGTTCTGGTCTTGCAGAGAGGCTGGAGCTTCGTCGGCCCACGTCTCGACAACAGCGTTAATCGCAGAATTGACGCGCTCTACCGCCCGGTGTCCCGCATTGATTACCTCATCGGCAGTGACCGCTCGCTTGGCAATCAGCTCAGCCAGGCCGACGGCGTCGTAAGACACATAGTCACGCAGTTCCATTGCAAAACTCCAAAATGATACCCATTGGTATCAATGATACCGCGTGGTATCTTTGTCAATAGAGCTGGAATCGAAATGGTGCCCACAATGAAGAAGCTGCCACTACGGCAACGCATTATCGAAGCAGCCTTCCGGCTCTTCGATGAAAGGGGAATTCAACACGTTTCGGTCGATGCGATCGCCGTCGCGGCTGAGACTACGAAGATGGGAGTCTATCGCCACTTCTCTTCGAAGGATGTGCTTGTTGATGATTGGTTGACCGCGACGATTGCGAAATATCGCGGGGTCCTGGATGAGATCGAACATCTTCATCCAGACGATCCGCATGCCCAGCTCCGGAAATGGGTAAACCACGTATTGGAAGGGCTCCCCGCCATTTCCCATCGGGGATGTCCATTTGTGAACACCATCGCAGAAGTCCCGGACCCGGAGCATCCGTTGCGCCAGAAGATCCGGCACCACAAGCTGGATCAGGTTGAGCGGTTGAAGGCCTTGTGCAGGAAGGCAGGCTTGTCCGATCCGAATACTGCTGCGGCACAAATTACGTTTATGTTGGAAGGTGCTCAGGTCGCGGCCCAGAACGGCAGTCTTCCTGCCATCGAAAAATCCCTCGCGACGCTAACACGTGAGATGCTTTCAGAACGAAAATAATCCTGCCTTCCTGGGAGGGCGAGATGGCTGCAGCAGGCGGGCCTTTCGCGCGTTCTGACGGACCTTTCCCATATTGTTGCTACCCATTTTGAAAAGTACCGCCATGGGAAATGAGGAATCTGACACGGATGCTGGTAGATTTCGCGAGCGGCGCGAGCAGTCCCGCTCGACATCGCCGAAGCGGAGATAGGCTGGGCAAGCGGCAGCACCGTCTGTCGTCAAACGGTAACATTGCCTCACTAGCCTAACCAAAGCGTCCGTAGGGGGCGTGCGCTGGCGCGCTATTTTGCCGGCGGCGGGCAGCTCGTGGCGCTTCGAGGCTGAACACTGTCCTAATCTGCACGAGCGGGGACAGTTGCGATGCTTCGATCGGCAGTAGCCGACGTTAAACCAGACTGTGCGAGGTTGATGCGTGCGGCGGTGCCGGCTGTCAGGCGGTCGGCACCTTGGTCGATCCTTGGAGCATGCGCACTGGTCGCGGCAAATGTGGTCGCAATGGTCGATCCAGCCCCTGCGCAAACGAAGCTGGCGAACGAGCAGGTCGAACTCAATATTCCGATCCAGCCACTCGGTGCCGCAATCAGCCGCTACGGCAATGCCACCGGACGCGACGTGCTCTACGACGCGAACCTTGCATCCGGCCGTCTCTCCAGCGAGGTTCGAGGCGTATTTGCGCCGGACGAGGCGCTCAACAAGCTCCTCGTCGGCACCGGCCTCAAGGCCGAACTCATCACCGGGAAGACTTTCGTGCTGGTGCCGGTGCCGGCCAGTCAGCAAGCACGGCAAACATCGTCGCCAGAGCATCTGCGTTACTATGGACTGATCCAGGCCGGCATTACCGATGCTCTTTGCGATGCGCAGGGCGCGCATCCGGGACGCTACCGCTTTACCGCCAAGCTCTGGATCGCGCCGGATGGTGCGGTTGTGAGGTCCCGGCGCATCGGCTCCACCGGCACGCCTCGGAGTGATCATGAGATCGATGCGGCCTTGCGCCGTGTACAGCTCAACAAGGCCCCGCCGCCCGGTTTCCAGCAGCCGGTCATCATCCTGATCGTACCGCAAGGGCCGGGTGTCACGCGGGGGTGTGATCGGCCATGACCGAGAACGCCTTGACCGTCATGCGCCGCATGTTTCTCGATCGCTATGACGACATCAAAGCGCGTCTGACAAAGCGCCTTGGCTCGGTCGATCACGCCAGCGATGCGATGCAGGACACTTGGTTGCGCCTGGCGCGCGCGGAATCGGTTGGCCCCGTCAAGAGCCCGGACAACTATCTCTACCGGATCGCGTTCAACGTGGCCCACGATCATCGCCGGACGGAGCGACGACAACGGATATCGCCGATCGAGATCGATAGCCTGCTCGGTCTGGCCGACGATGCGCCGACGCCGGAGCAAACCGTCCTGGCCCGCTCTGACCTCAGGGCGTTCAAGGCGATCGTCGACGAGCTTCCCGAGCGCCGCCGGGAAATCTTCATGGCGGCCCGGATGGGCAACATGTCCCATCAGGAGATTGCGGATTGCCTCGGCATCTCCCGCCAGCTCGCCACCAAGGAGATCGGCTTGGCGCTTCAGCATTGCCTGATGCGGATGAAAGAATTGAGGGGTTGAGCGTGGCGGTTAGGTCGTCAAGAATCGTCTTAGGGGTAAATCTCCTTCAATCGCCGCCTGCCGTCCGACGGCAAGGAACCGCGCAAGGCATGGCATGGACATGAGCAAGGCACATCCCGGTCTGGACGCGATCGAGCTCGCAGCCCTCGACTGGCTGCGAAAGCTCTCGTCAGGAGATGCGACGCCGGAAGACGTCGCATCGCTGGAGCGCTGGCGTGCGCTAAGCCCCCGGCATGAAACTGCCTTCGTCGCGGCGAAGCATCTGTGGCATGCGGCCGGCGCCACCGGCCAGGATCTGTTCGACCCGGATGAGAGCTTCCCCGACCGGCTGAAAGCGTTGCGACAGCGAACCAGGGAAAGGACAATGACGCGCCGCGCAGCGTTGGGCGGCGGTGTCGCGGCCCTTGCCGCCGCGTTCGCCTACGGCGTCACCAATCCGCCACTCGGACTGTGGCCGTCGCTCGCGGAGATGAGAGCGGATTATCGTACGGCCACGGGCGAGCAGCGCCACGTTACCTTCGCCGGTGACGTGGCTATCAGCCTGAACACGCAGACAAGCCTTGCTATCCGTCCCGCCGAAGGCTCGCAGGACCGCATTGAGTTGGTCGCCGGCGAGGCGTCATTCGCAACATCGGCGCGCGTGGCGCGATCGCTCATGGTCCTGGCTGGCGACGGCAGGACAATTGCCGAATCCGGCCGGTTCGATGTGCGCTGTACGACAACGGGCGAGCGGCTGTCCGTCACCGTGACCTGCTTCGAGGGGGCGGTGAGGATCGAGCGTGGTGCCGATGTGGTGGATCTGCAGCCCGGGCAGCGGGTGCGTTATGATCACGACGGATTGAGCCAGATTGCGGTCGTCAATCCGGAGACCGCCTCGGAGTGGCACCGCGGCATCGTTGAATTCCGCGCGACGCCGCTCATCGAGGCGATAGAGGAAATCAATCGCTACCGGCCCGGCCACGTCATTTTGATGAGCGCGTCGCTTGGCCAAAAGCCGCTCAGCGGCCTTTTTCGCATCGACCAGATGGACGATGCCTTGTTGGCGCTGGAGCGCGTGTTCGGCGCGAAGCTCCAGCATCTGCCGGGCGGAATCGTGTTGCTGAGCTGACTCGCGCTCTCGGACCGGAAGTTACAAAAAAACTTCCAAGGGGCGTGGCGACGACCTCCCCGGATTCCGTCTTAGCAGTGAGACCCTGTTGCCCCCGAAGTGGCGGCGACATCTTGCTGCCGCCGGTTGCCCATACCCGACTGAAGGAGTCGCCATGTCCATTTGCTCCGCCCCTTCGATTGCCGCCGTCTCTCTTTCCAGGATGCCTGGGCGCAGCGCTCGTCATATGGCACTGCTTGCCGGTGTCAGCCTGGCCGCGCTGCTGCTGTCGGGTCCGCAGGTGCTGGCCCTCGAGCTTGGCGGCGGTACTGCGCCAGCGCCGTCGGCGGCAGCGCTTGCTGCTGCGCAGTCGGGGTCGCAGGAAGCGGCGCGCGCGGCGCGCGAGAACTCCAACGCGCTGAAACGGGCGACGCTGTCCATCCAGACCATGCAGGCGAGCCAGGGCGCCGCCCGTGACGCCGCTCGCGCCGCGCTGCAGGCGATGCCGCAGGTCGTGCCCAACGGCCTGCGTCCCGGCGGCCTGCAGATCGGCACCGGCGTCGTCGGTTCCAACGGTAGCGTGAACCGGGAACTGTGGAAGGGCGCCGACCTGCCGACCGAATTCACCGATGGCGACCGCATCAAGGTCGCCGTCAAGCAGAACGAGCAGAAGGCGATCCTCACCTGGGATACCTTCAACGTTGGCGGCCAGACCGACCTTACGTTCCAGCAGCAGGCTGGAAACTGGGTGGCGCTCAACCGCGTGCTGGGCACCGATGCGAAGCCCAGCCAGATCCTCGGCTCCATCAATGCCAATGGCCAGGTCCTGGTCATCAACCAGAACGGCATCGTCTTCGGCGGCACCAGCCAGGTCAATGTCGGGGCGCTGATCGCCTCGACGGCAAAGATCGATACGCAGAAGTTCCTCGACAGCGGCATCTATTCGTCAGGCAGCGGCAGGAACTGGGTACCGAGCTTCACCGATGCGGCAGCGCTGCTGGGCAAGACCCCCGGCGGCGGCGTGGTCAAGGTCGAGGCTGGCGCGCGGATCACCACCCGTGCGCCGGCCTCGGTGACGGCGGGCGGCGGCTTCGTGCTCTTGATGGGCGGCGCGGTCGACAATGCCGGCGCCATCACCACGCCCAACGGCCAGACCCAGCTTGCCGCCGGCGATGACTTCGTGCTGCGCCGCGGCTACGGCACCGACGCGAACCTCGCATCGACGACGCGCGGCAACGAGATCGCACCGCTCTTCAAGGCGGGCAGCAGCGCCGGGCTGGTGCGCAATGCCGGCATGATCTTCAGTCCGCAGGGTGACATCACGCTGGCCGGCCGCACCGTCGAGCAGAACGGCATCCTGGTTGCCTCGACCTCGGTCAACACCCGCGGCACCATCCATCTCCTGAACTCCGCGACCGACAAGGCCGGCAGCGTGACGCTCGGCGCCGGCAGCGTCACCACCATCATCCCGGAGCTGGAGAGCAAGGAGACGGCGCTCAACTCGCAGCGCGACGCGCTGATCAAGGCGTCCGCCGGCGCCAACGCCCAGCGCAGCCAGTCGGCCAGGGCTCTTTCGACAACCTGTCGCTGCTTGCCGACCGGCTCGACCAGTCGCGCATCGAGATCGTCAGCGGCGGCAATGTGGTCTTCAAGGGCGGGGCCGCCGGCTCGCTGACCATTGCCCAGGGCGGCCAGACCGCGGTATCGGCGGGCGGACGCATCGTCACCGAGGGTGGTGCCACGATCGACGTGTCGGGCGTGCGTGATGTCGTGCTGGCAATGGCGACCAACAATCTGAAGGTCAACATCCAGGGCAACGAGCTGCGTGACAGCCCGGCCAACCGCGACAAGAACGATCTGAAGAACAAGGATGTGTGGGTCGACATCCGCGACCTGATCTATGTGCCGGCCGGCACCGGCGGCTATGATGCGGACCGCTATTACACGCGCGGCGGCCTGCTCGAGGTCGGCGGCTATCTCACCAACACCGCCCATTCGATCGGCGAATGGTCGACGGTCGGCGGCACGATCACGCTGGCGGCGGCCGAGGTGGTGGCGCAGGCCGGTTCCATCTTCGACATCTCCGGCGGCTCGCTCAAATATGAAAGCGGGGCGATCCGCACGACGAACTTCCTGGGCCGCGACGGACGTCTCTACAACATCGATAATGCGCGCGCCGACATGGTGTTCTACGGGCTCGGCCAGGGCCATGTGCGCGAGCATGCGCGCTGGGGCTTCACCGAGGTGTGGACGGGTCCGTTCGGGCGGGGCCGCGAGCATGTGAGCTGGGAGGCCGGCTATACGGTTGGCCGCGACGCCGGCCAGCTGGTGCTGTCGGCGCCGACGGCGGTGTTCGAGGGCAACATCCTGGCCGATGTCGTCACGGGCACGCGCCAGCGGCAGGCGCGCCCGGACGGCACCACCGACGGCTACAAGCTCGGGCAGACGCAGGTGGCCAAGGCGGGCCAGCTGCTTGTCGGCAGCTATGGGGCGCAGGGGCGGCTCGACGCGCACAACTCCGCGATCGTCATCGGCGACATCACCGGCATCACGAAGGGGCTCGATACGAGCGCCGCGCTGCCATCCACGCGCAACGGCACGTTGTGGTTCGATGCCGGACATCTCAACGCGCAGAAGCTGGGTGGGCTCGATATCGCCACGCGTGGCAAGATCAGCATCGAGCGCGACCTCACACTCGCCGATGGAGGCTCACTCAACCTCGTCGCGCCTATCGTCGACTTCAAGGCCGGTCTCACGGCGCGTTCGGGCAGCGTCAGCGTCAGCAATATTCTCAAATCAGACCTTACATCGGCCCCTCCGATGGTCATGACGACGGCGGGCGGCCTCGCGCAGTTCACTTTGCATGGTGGCGCCACGATCGATACCCGCGGACAATGGACCAACACCCTAACTGACCCGGCTGATTTTTCAGGCCTCGCTCATGTTGATGGCGGCAGCGTCTCGTTCACATCCACTCAGAATGTCATCCTTGCATCCGGAAGTCGCATTGATGTCTCGTCCGGGGCCACGCTTTTTCGCAACGGAACGACAAAGGGCGGGAAAGGCGGCGATATTGCCATCGAGGCCAACGTCTACACAGATTTGAGCGGCGCGCCGACAGGCAGATTGGTGCTCGACGCTGAGTTGCGTGGTTATGGCTTTGAAGGCGGCGGCAAGCTCAGCGTCGGCGGGTCGCCCGTGCTCATCGCCGACCATGCCGCGGGGCTTGAAGCCGGGCAGGTTTTCTTGAAGCCCGATTTCTTTAGAAAGGGCTTTTCGCAATACACGATCAAGGGCAGTTTGCTCAGTTCCGGCAATGTCACCGTCGCGAACGGCACCATGCTCTCCGTGGAAATGCCGGTCTACCGGTCCACAGCCGCAGCCCATGGCGTACCCACCGGTATCGCTTCCGCCGCCCCATTCGAGATTTGGACACCGCCGCTCTACAGCGCGAATCCTGCCGCCAGAACCATCGCCCAGCGCAAGGGAGCAAGCCTCGCGTTTGTCGACGTCGGTGATGTGTCGATCAACACGGGCTCGCGTATCGAAGTCGATCCTGGGCAGACCATCGCCATATCGGCGCTGGGCCAAATCACGATCGATGGACGACTGAACGCGTTTGGTGGGGCTATTACCATCAACAATGTCCGCGCGGGTATCGCCGGCATCGTTCCCGGACGTTCGATGTGGATCGGCGACAACGCTGTGCTTGATGTGGCTGCGCGTGCGGTTACCGCCCTCGATCAGCATCAGCGGCCGTTCGCCCGTGTGTCGAATGGCGGTACGATCAAGATCGGTGTCACTGAACTCACGCCGAACGCGGGCGGACTTCTGGATTCGGTTTCGCCTGCATTCGTTATCATCCGCCCGGGCGCGATCCTCGATGCATCCGGCGCACACGCCACGATTGATCTTGCGACGGGCGATAGTTTCTTCGCCAAGTCTGACGTCAGGACGTTGTCCAGCCATGGGGGCTCGATCACGCTTGCGTCCTCCACGGGACTTGCGCTTGATGGAGAGATGCGCGCCTTCGCAGGCGGTGCAGGGGTCTCCGGCGGAAGTCTCAATGTGATCCTTGAATCAGGATCATATACGTCCGTCGACATTGATGCGGTCAAGCAACCGCGTATTTTGACCATCTCTCAAGCGCGCCGGCCATCGTCGTTGCCCACAGACCTTGAACCGGGCAAGCATCATGGTGAGCTCGGTTATTCCTGGGGGCGGCTGAGCGCCGAGCAGGTGCAGGCGGGGGGCTTTGACAATCTGTCGCTTTGGAGCGCCGATATCCTGCGTTTTGAAGGGGATGTCTCGCTTCGTCTCGATCAGAGCCTGATCCTGCAGCGTGGCGTCATCTCCGCTGCCGACGCGACACCAAACGCGCATATCGCCCTCTCGGCGCCAGTTGTGCGCTTTGATGGCGCAGTCGCACGGGAAATCAGCTCCAATGGATTGGTTCGGCCGTTCCTGCGAAATTCGGGGACGGGAAGTTGGCGACCTGCAGCTGAGAATACCGCTCGATTGACGGTGGACGCAGACCTGATCGATGTCGGCAATTGGGTCCGGTTTGGCGTGTCCGATGTATATGACATCGCGTTCATTACGCATGACCAGACTGCGAAGGCCCCGATCGAGGCGCCGGGCTTCAGTCACATTCATTTCAACAGTCGCGGCGACATTCGTTTCCGCACTGGCTCGCTCGCCAGCGCGGGCGATCTGACGCTGACTTCGACGCAGCTTTATCCTGTCACCGGGGCGAGCGCTACGATCCTCGCGGGTGCGTCATGGGATGGGTCTGGAAACACCCCGCGTCCGAACAGCACTCTCGCCATTGGTAGCAATGGCAAGTCGGCGCAAACGCCGTCGTCCATTTTCGGCGCACTCGGGCTCGTCGCGGGTACCATCGAACAGGATGGCGTCCTGCGCGCGCCACTTGGCTCCATTCGCTTGGGCGGGATGGTCAGCGGCGGAGGCTTATTCAGTCAAAATAGCGACCACGTGGTTCTGCGCGATGGCAGCATAACCTCAGTCAGCGCGGCTGGCCTTGTCCTTCCCTATGGTGGCACGGTTGATGGCCTCAAGTACAATTACAATGGCCGGGAGTTGAGCCCCCCCGACCTGATGGCGCTCGACGCCATGGGCAAGATCGAAATCGCCTCGGGCAAATTCGTTGCGGAATCGGGCTCTGTGCTCGATCTCTCAGGTGGTGGCGAGCTTGCCGGCGCTGGCTTCGTCGCGGGCCGCGGCGGATCGGTCAACATTTTGAGAACACCGCTCTCAAACGCCAATCCCGCCTTCGCGTTCAGCGCGGCAGGCAACAAAGTCTATGCCATCCTTCCAGGCAATGCTTCGGATTATGCGCCTCTCATGCAGGAAACGGGAGCAGGCGACCCGGCGATTGGCCAGCAGATCACGATCCCTGCTGGCATTCCTGGGCTTCCGGCCGGCACGTATACGTTGCTGCCCTCAACCTTTGCCCTGCTGCCAGGTGCTTATCGCGTCGAGATCGGCGGTAGTCTGCCGCGCGATACGGGCGCGACAGCGCTTGGGAACGGCTCCTATGCCGCGGGCGCTTATCTCGGTGTTGCCAATACGGCAATCCGTGCAGCTTTGCCGAACCAGATCGTGGTGACGCCTGGAACGACAGTGCGCACCCATTCGCAATTTAACGAGACGAGTTACAGCAGTTTCGCACTCGAACAGGCCGGCCGATTTGGCACCACGCGCGCGCGCCTGCCCATAGACGGCAAGCAACTGATATTGACCCTCGAGGAGGCCGGCGATGCCCTCGATTTCAAAGGCACTGCATTGTTCGCGCCGGGCAAGGGTGGATATGCTGGATCGCTGCTGGTTCAGGGCTACCGTCCGATAGAAATCAGAGCCTCCGGTGCCCCGGCGACCGCAGGCATGATCGCGCTCGACGCGGAGGATTTGTCGCGCTTTGACGCTGGGACTTTGTTCGTCGGCGGATCGTACAGCTATGTCGGTGGCGGAACCGTTTATCTGCGGTCAAACTTCTCAACGGCGGGCAGGATTGTCGTGCGGGCGGGCGCCGTGGTCGAAGCCGGTCAGATCGTCTTGGCGGGCAATAACGTTTCGGTGGAAGACGGAGCCATCCTCGATACGACCCGTAGCGACTTTGCCGTACCTGACTCTACCCTCGGCTATGTCTTTGCGAATGGCAGTGCCCCCGACGACGTGACGTTCAGCTCTGTGCTCATGGTCGCGAACGGATGGCTCAATCTTTTGCCGGCGGTGGCTCCCAAGGACGGTCGGGCGAGCCAGTTGATGGTTGCGGACGGCGCCATCTTGCGTACGCGCGGGACCGTCGGATTTGTCGCCGCCGATCAGCTTTCGCTTGGGCAGGCGCAGCTCAACGCGCGCTATCTCGCATTGAGCCTGCCTGCCGTGAACGTCGGGACGGAAGCTTCCCTTGCTGCCGCGGAGGCGGCGGGTGTGCTCGGCACCGGCTGGAATCTGACGCAGACGACGCTGGATCGTCTGCTTAATCCGGCGACGACGAATCTCGCATCGCTCGAGCGGTTGTCGTTCTCGGCGCGCGACGGGATCAATTTCTATGGCAATGTCATGCTCGATGCGCGCAACCATGCTGGCGGCTCAGCCAGAACCATGGTCGTGCTCAACACGCCGGCCATATATGGCTGGGGCGATTCGGGGACGTCCGCTGTTCTCGCCGCCGATACGCTCGTCTGGAACGGCATCGCCTCCGGAAGCGGCACGGTGGAGAACCCTTATACGAGCCTGAAGCCACCCGCCGTGCGGCCGGGGGGAGCCGGCACCGGATTGGGCCACCTCACCTTCAACGCGCGCGCTATCCATTTCGGCTACGATCCGCTGGCGCGCAGTCAGAGCAGCGCGGATCTCGAACGGTTGGTGCTTGGCTTTTCGGGCGTCGATATGATCGCCAGCGAAAAGATGACAGCCAACAATCGCGGTATCGTCTCTTTCTATCAGAGCGGTACGGATGCGGCCTCCTATGCGGGAGGCAATCTCACCATCACCACGCCGCTTTTCACGGCAGATGGCGGCGCGATGATCGACATTCGCGCGGGGGGCGAGATCAGGGTCAGGGCGGCGGGCGCGGCCACCGCTCCTTCCGCGCGCAGCGACCTCGGCGGGGAGATTCGCTTGAAGGGCAGCACGATCACGCTCGATACAACAGTCGCATTGCCAAGCGGGCGCCTGATCATGGGGGCACAAGGTGACATCGTGTTCGGTGACCGCGCCATCGTCGATCTCGCAGGCCGCGCGATCTCCTTCTATGAGGTGAAGAAATACAGCTGGGGCGGCAGCCTCGAAATGGAAAGCAGCGCCGGTCGCATCATTCAGGCTGCGGGCTCGGTCATCGATGTGTCGGCCCGTAGCAATAACGCCGGTTCGGTCAAGGCCTCTGCAACGAATGGCACCGCGACCTTTGACGGTGTGTTACGGGGCGAGACGGGCGGCGGCCACGATGCAGGCGGGTTCTCGCTTTCCGCAAACATCATCGGCAATTTCGCGGACTTGAATGCGAAGCTGAACTCTAGCGGCTTCTTTGGCGAACGTCGCTTCGTCACCAAAAGCGGCGACATTACCGTGGGCGGTGAGGTGAGGGCGCGTGTCGTCAATATCTCGGCCGATGGCGGTAGCCTCATCGTGAATGATAAAATCGATGCGAGTGGCGAGCGGGTTGGTACCATTCGGCTTGCGGCGCGCGACGGTCTCACGCTCGCGTCCGGTGCCATACTCGATGCGCACGGCACCGTATTGCAGGTCGACAGCCACGGTGCGCCGATTGAGGCCTCCAATCGCGCGTCGATCGAACTGACAACGAAGGATGGCATCGTTACGCTCGCCGAGGGCGCCACCATCGATCTACGATCAGCCGACGGCATTGCGCGCGGCAAGCTCGAAATCAACGCGCCGCGCGTGGGTAACGACAGCATCGCCCTCGACGCGGCGAAGGGTATCAGCATCCGGGGCGCGGCCAGCATCGCAGTGAACGGGTTCCGCAGCTATTCGCCAGCGGATGGCATCATCAACCAAGCCTATCTGGACGGCATTCACATCGACAGCGACGCCTTCATCAATGCGGCAAGCCTGAATGGCGCATTGCAGGCGCAGCTTGCCGGCCTGAGAGCCTATGGTTCGGCCTATCGTCTGCGGCCGGGCGTCGAGATCACGAACACCAATGACCTCTCGACGCAAGGCGATCTCGATCTCTCGGGCTATCGTTATGGCTCCAGCGTCGATCCCGGCGTGCTCGTCGTGCGCACGGGCGGCAATCTCAAGATCAACGGCAACATCAATGACGGCTTCGTATCAGACCCAGACGTAGTGATAGCGCCGATGCTGGCACCTGGCTCTTTGTCGTGGTCCATGCGCTTCGTCTCTGGAGCTGATCTTGCCGCAAGCGATAAGCGATCGGTCAAGCCTATGCATGTGCTGGGCGAAACCGGCGATCTTGTCCTCGAAAATCCGCACGCTGCAGGGGATTTGGGTGCGGAAGGGATCAGCGTGGTGCGCACCGGCACTGGCTATCTCGATCTTATCGCCGGACGCAACTATCGGCACGCCTCACTGTATGGCGTCTATACCGCCGGCACCGCTTCTGCCGAAACACAAAACTACAGCGGCATTTGGCTCCCTGACGGAGGCGGTGATGTCCGCGTCGAGGCTGGCGGTACCCTGGCTGGTAACAGCTACATGACCGGTATCGACACGAACCAACGGCGAATCAACGGGTGGCTGCGTTCGGAAAACGGCGCATGGGGCATCAATTTCGGCGCCTATTTACCGGACAGCTGGGGTATCAACGAACTCGCGGGCTTTGCCGGCATCGGCGCATTGGGAGGCGGCAATGTCCATGTCGCTTCAGGCGGCGACGCTGGAGTCATGTCCCCACAAACTCTGGATTTCGATACCGGAATAGATGTCTACAAGGCCAGTGGTCTTGAGATTGCGATCGGCGGCGGCGGTTACCTCGACCCGAACGGGACGCTGCGGCAGACCGGCGGCGGCGATCTCGTGATGAAGATTGGTGGCCGTCTCAATACGGCGCCGCTTTTCAAGGCGAACCAGCCGGGCGGAGGCATGCTCGTCAATGTTCGCGGCGATATCTCGGTCACCGCCTCCGCGATCGGTCTCGTGAGTGCAAGAAGCTACGGGCGGCCTCTGGGCTATTCCGATCCGCGCCCGATCGATCCTACGCGCGCCTATGACTACAGGCTCGATAGTGGCCTGATGCTGGCATTGGGGGACAGTCGCGCCACCATCAACACGCGCGGCAATCTCGTCATTCTGCACGCCACCGATCCTGGCGCGACCGATCCAGCCAGTGCTGACGGCACCATGCTGCCCTCCATGAGTGCACCTGGCTTCTCGCTGTGGACCAGGCGCAGCGCCATTGATCTGTTCTCGGCAGGTGGATCCGTTGCGCCCATCTCATCCTACGACATCGATGGCGCCGGGGCGAACAGCTTTTATTCCTATGCTCAAGACATCACCGATCGGCGGCCTTATCCGCCGGCTCTCGGTGTCGTGGCTGCCGGTGGCAACGTGTTGATTTTTGGCCAGGCCGAGTTGAAGCCGCTGTCAAACGCGCGGCTCGACTTGCTGGCGCGCGATTCGATCCATTACGGTTTCAACCCAGTAGGAGAAGGCAACTATCTCACCGTGTGGGGAAGCGGACACGCGAACAACGCGCTGTCCGATCCGCTGCGGTTCTATGCCGTGAATGGGGACATCACCAGCATTCGCACGGGATATCTTCGACAGATGGGTGCGATAGGATCAGAGCCCCTTTATATCGGTGGCGGGCCGGTGTGGATACGGGCTGGTCGAGATATCATCGCCGGCGGCGGCCTTGACGATCCCACTTCCGACTGGGCCAACGAGGCTGGAATCGGCGGATTGATCGTCCACAGCCGCGACAATGATATGTCGATCATTCAGGCTGGCCGAGACATCATCTATCCCAATTTCAAGGTTGGGGGTCCGGGTGTTCTCGTGCTCACCGCAGGCCGCCACATCTACCAGGCCGACAGTGGTTCATTGCTCAGCTTGGGTGCTGTCGTTCCGGGCGATACTCGTCCGGGCGCGTCGATCGTTATGACAGCAGGTAGCGGCGCGAACGGTCCAAATTATGCAGTTTTGCTGCCGTATCTCGATCCGGCCAATCTTGCGATTGCCGGCACCCCGCTTGCAGACCAATCCGGCAAGGTCGTCAAGACCTATGAAAAGGAGCTCATCGTCTGGCTCAAAGAGCGTTACGGCTATGAAGCTGTTGGTGATGAAGATGCGCGGGTCTATTTCTCAGGTCTCGCATCGGAAGAGCAGAATGTCTTCCTCCGGAGCATCTACTTCGCCGAACTGCGCGAGGCCGGGCGTGAGTACAACAATCCGAACTCGACGCGCTTCCAGTCCTATCTGCGCGGCCGTCAGATAATCGCGGCTCTGTTCCCGGAGCGCGATGCCTCGGGCAGTCCGATTGCCTACGCCGGCGATATCACGATGTTCGGCGGTTCGGGTGTGCGTACGCAGTTCGGAGGCGACATTCAGATGCTGGCGCCGGGCGGGCAGATTGTCATTGGTGTGGAGGGTCAAGTGCCGCCATCCACTGCCGGCATCGTCACACAGGGGCAGGGTGACATCGGACTCTACTCGAAAGGCTCGATCCTGCTCGGCCTGTCGCGCATCATGACGACTTTCGGGGGTGATATTGTCGCCTGGTCGAGCGAGGGCGACATCAATGCCGGACGCGGTGCCAAGACGACGGTGCTCTATACGCCACCGAAGCGCATCTACGATAACTATGGCGTTATCACGCTATCACCGAACGATCCGTCGTCGGGCGCCGGCATTGCGACGCTGAACCCGATCCCGGAAGTGAAACCCGGCGATATCGACCTGGTTGCGCCGCTCGGCACCATCGATGCCGGCGAGGCAGGCATCCGGTTCTCCGGCAACGTGAACGTTGCCGCCTTGCACGTCGTCAATGCGGCCAACATCCAGGGCCAGGGCACGGTGACCGGCGTGCCGCAGGTCGTGGCACCGAACATCGGCGGCCTGACCGAAGCCGGGAACGTGGCCGGTGCGGCGTCGAAGGCTGCGGCCAATCCGGCCCAATCCGGAGCCAACGAGCAGCCGTCGATCATCATCGTCGAAGTGCTCGGCTTCGGCGGCGGGGAGGGAAAAGACGTGCAGCCTGCCAATCCGCAGCAGCGAAACCGCCAGAGACAAAGCAATAACAGCAACTACGAGCCCACCGGCATGGTCCGTGTCCTCGGCGATGGCGCCGTCACGGCCGAGGGTATGACACAGTTGACGCAGGAGGAGCGCACTACGTTGGCCAGCCAGCAAGACTAGAGCGTTTCCGTTTTTCACGGAAACGCGGAAACGCTCTAAGTTTTTGTTTTCGCCGCATTTTTGTAACGCCAAGTGATTCCACTTGGCTACAAAATGCTCTAGCCGAATTCGCCCTGAAGCTGTGGCATTGAAAAAGCAGCGGCGCAGAAGATCGTCTGGTCTGTCGGCGCCGTCGCGACCTCACACCGACGCTTGTGCTGCGGCATCATCGAGTGGGAGTGAGCTTGGCATGCCGGCCGTATTGAGGACGGCCGGCATTCGGTGGCGTTTGAGGCAATCACGCGTTCGACGTCATCACCTTCTGCGCGATTTTCCAGCTCCCGTTCACCTTCAGGCATGACAGCAGGTCCGTGAAGGAGCGTGGCGGAACGCGCAGCTTCACCTTCACGAGCGCGAGGTCGCTTTCAGCGTCGATCAAGAGGATCTGGTCTTCGCGCTGGGAACCTTGTTGCTGCGGAGCTTTTGCGCTTCGCACCGCTGCCAGCCAGTTTGCGATCGGCGTCACGCTCAAAGTGCCGTTCTCGGCAACCTTCGTCACGGAACTCGAAGGATGAAAGATGGACGCGAATTTTTCCGCATCCATTTCATAAGCAGCGTCGAAATATGTCTGCGCCAATGCGCGCAGAGCTGAAACGTCCGTGTCCTGTGAAGTTGGCATGCCGAATCCTGTCAGTTGACTGTTCATGTCGAGCCGGCCGCCATCGGGCAGGACATGGCGGCCATCTCTCCGGTCAAACCTACGCCTGAGCTGATTATGAGGGTAGTCGCATTGCGTTGGATGATTTTATGACTGATGTTCATCATTGATGACAAACGAGCTCAATGAACTTGCAACCTTCGCGACCGTTGCCACCGAACGAAGCTTTACGCGCGCCGCGGCAAAGCTGGGGCTTTCACAGTCTGCCCTGAGCCATACGATCCGGAGGCTCGAGCAGCGCCTTGATGTGCAGTTGCTTGCCCGGACGACCAAGAGCGTGGCGCCGACAGCCGCCGGCGCTGCACTGTTGAAGGACCTGGCGCCGGCGCTCGAACAGATCGGTCGCGCTGTCGACGGTGCGCGCAGCAACCGCCACCGGCCCGCGGGGCGTCTTCGCATCATCATGTCGCGTTCTGCGGTTGAGATGGTGTTGTTGCCGCGGCTCGCGGCATTCGCGGAAGCCTACCCGGACATCGTGCTGGACGTCGTCACGGCTACCGGCCCCATCGATCTTGTGGCGGGAGAGTTCGACGCGGGTATCCAGCTCGGCGAGTACATTCAAAAAGACATGATCGCTGTTCGTGTCACACCCGAATTGCGCCTGGCGGTGGTCGGCTCGCCTCTCTATTTCGCGTCCAGGCAGATTCCGCAGGCACCAAGCGATCTCAAGGATCATCGTTGCATCACCCTGCGGTTTGCCGGCAGGCCATACCGGTGGGAGTTCGAGAAGCGAGGTAAGTCGACAACGATAGGCGCGAACGGGCCGCTTGTGGTCGACGATACCCATCTGGTGATCCAGTCGGCGCTTGCTGGCGTCGGGCTCGGCCTCGCTTATGAAGAACAGGTCGCGGACGACATTGCAAACGGCCGTCTCATCCGCGTGCTGGAGGATTGGACGCCGCCCATTCCCGGCTTCTTCCTGTACTATCCCAGCCGTCAGCATCAGCCGGCCGCTCTGGCCGCGCTTGTGCGAACGCTGCGGTTTTCCGGGTAGCACGTGCCTGCGGCGATCGCATCGTTTCGCGTCCCGAACCAGTCGCGGCGATGGATGCAGCAGGCAGTTTCGACATGTCCCCGAAGCTCGCACGCATGCCTGCGTTGACGCGCTGCGTGCAGAACCGCGTCGGCGTGCCGGACGCAGGGATGTCCTCACTGATCGCACTTGAGGAGAACTCAACCGGCCGCTTCGTTTAGTCGTTTGACGGACTCCCCGGCCAAGATCAGTTTTTGCCTGCCGCTGGAGGGCGGTGAGGGAACAAAACCACAAGAACCGCCGATCGCGAGCTGCGCGTCTCGAACGCGCCGGCATGGGCGCGGCTTGGAAAAATGGGAGAACGCAATGTTGCAGGCGAAATTGTGGGCAGCGGTGATCGCCGCCGCCTTGTCCTTGTCGGGCGCAGGCGCACGGGCCGACTCCGACCCGGCATTGATTGAAGCAGCCAAGGCGGAAGGCACCGTTACCTGGGCAAGCGGTCTCATCGTGAACCAGGCCGTTCGGCCCGTGGCGGCCGCTTTCGAGAAGAAATATGGCATCCATGTCGAGATCGCCACGGCCGACAACCTCTTGCTGCGCATGACCAACGAGGCAAGTGCGGGCAAGCCGACGATCGATATTTTCGACAACGCCGGCGATACCATCTCGGCCATGGGCGCGGCCGATCTGATCGTTCCCTATGCCTCTCCGGAAACGGCCAGGTACCGCCCTGAGCACAAGGACGCCGAGAACTACTGGGCCTCGTGCTGCGTGTTCTTCTACACGGTGGCGATCAACACGGACATGGTCAAGCCGGAGGACGAGCCGAAGAGCTACGAGGACCTGCTTGATCCGAAATGGAAGGACAAGATGGTCTGGCAAAACAACGAGAACTTTGCCGGTCCTCCGAGCTTCATCGGGGCAAGGCTGATCTCGATGGGCGAGGAGGCCGGCACGGCCTATCTCGAAAAACTGGCGAAACAGAACATCACCCGTGTTCCCGGCAATGCACGCAAGGCTCTCGACCAGGTCATCCTGGGCCAATACCCCCTGGCGATAACGGCGCTCAACCATCACGTCGTCATCAGTGCCAATCAGGGTGCCCCCATCAAGTGGCTGAAGATCGGACCGGTGGCCAGCACCGCCGAGACGGTCGGCCTGGTGAAAGGCGCGGCACATCCGAACGCCGCGAAACTGCTCTTCGACTACCTGCTGTCGACGGAAGGGCAGAATGTGCTGCGGGAAGCCAATTACCTGCCGGCTGATCCGAACGTGCCGGCGAAGGTGCCGGAACTGAAACCCGAACAGGGTGGCTTCACGGCGGTCCCGATCCTGCCTTCGATGAACCAGGAGCAGCTGCCGAAATGGCTCGAGATCTACAAGCGCCTGTTCGTCGCCGGCTAGTTCTTCTGTGAAATCACGACGGAGCCGCTGCGGCGGCTCCGTGACAGGTCCTCACCAGGACCGACAGCGGATATCAGGGCGAGGCGAAACGATGAGCGATGACATCATGAAGGCGCGGACGCTCGACAAGCCGCCGGCTGGGAACTTTCCCGACATCCTCAAATCGCTTCGGACCAGACCGACCTCCATCATCAGCGCGGTGATGGTAGCGGTCATGGCGGTGCTGATGCTGCCGCCGCTGCTCATCCTGCTGCGCAACAGCCTGACGGTGGGCAATCCCGACGGCTCCCGCGGCTCCTTCACGTTCGAGAACTATTCCCGGATCCTGTCGCAGCCGGATCTCTATGTCAGCGCCTGGAACACGGTTCAGTTCGCCGGGCTGTCGACGGTCATGGTGCTGATTATCGGCGCCTTCCTGGCCTGGCTTGTCGAGCGGACCAATGCGCCATTCAAGGGGCTCGCCTACCTCACCACCATCATCTCGCTGGGTACGCCCTTCATCCTCTACACCGCCGCGTGGCTCTACGTGCTCGGACGGGCGGGCCCGCTCAACGATCTCTACCGGACGCTGACCGGCAGTGCCGGCGTGCTGTTCAACGTCAATTCGATCTGGGGCATGGCACTGATCGAGACCTTCGTGTGGATGCCGCTGGTCTTCCTGATGTTCTCCGCCGCGTTTCGCGCCGCAAATGCGGAGATGGAGGAAGCCGCCCGGATGAGTGGCGCCTCGGTGTTCGACATGTTCTGGCGGGTTTCGATACCCTTGGTCTGGCCGGCAATGGCTGCGGTCGCGATGTTTGTCTTCATCAACACGCTGCAGGCATTCGACGTGCCTATTCTTGTCGGGGTCCCGAGCAACATCAATGTCCTCAGCAGCGACATCTACTTCAGCATACGCGAGGTGCCGCCGAAGCTCGACCATGCCAGCGCCTTCTCCATACTGCTGATCCTCGCAATATCCTGCCTTATGCTCTGGTACGGTCGTCTGTCGCGCAACGCCGACCGGTTCGCCAGTGTGACCGGCAAGGGATATCGCCCACGCCCGATCGATCTCGGCCGCCTGCGCTGGCTCGGCGGTGCCTTCATCCTCGTCGATTTTTTCGTCGTTCTGCTCGTGCCGATCGCGGCGCTGATCTGGATTGCCGCCACGCCGTTCATGGCGCCGATGCGATGGTCGAACCTGAAGCTGCTGACGATGAAGAACTTCACTGCGGTTTTCGAGGAGGCGTCCTACCTCGAATACGCCACCAACACGATCACCATCGCAGCCGTTGCCGCTTCCATGGCGGTCCTGCTCACGACCATCATCGGATGGCTGACGGCGCGTCGGGCCCCCGGCAGCACGATGCTCGACCAGCTCTGCACAGTGCCGATGCTGTTTCCCGGCATCGTGATGGGCGCGGCGGTCATGCAGATCGGGCTGCAGGTGCCTTTCGCGATCTACGGCACGATCTGGCTGCTGGCCTTTGCCTTCGTGATCCGGGCGGTGCCGTTCAGCCTGCGTTACACCTATACGGGTGTGCTGCAGATCCATCGCGAACTCGAGGAGGCAGCCGCCATCTCCGGAGCTTCTCCGCTCCAGCTCGTTCGCCGCATCGTCGTGCCGCTGCTGTCTCCGGCCATCGTCTCGGCCTGGCTTTTCGTCTTCCTGAGCGTCGGCAAGGAGCTGGCGATTTCCGTGCTTCTGTCGGGGCCACGCTCGCAGACGATTGCCGTCGCGATGTTCGACAAGGCCACCAATGGCCAGGAAGGAGAGCTGGCGGCGTTCGGACTGGTCTGGGCCGGCCTGATGACTGTCGTTGCCGGAATTGCCTACGCCTTCCTACGCCGCAATTCGGGAGCGGCTTTCGGCCGGTGAGTTTGTCTGGAAAGGGAGGCAGTTCAGCCTGTGGTCGACCTGCCGAAGTCGAAACTGGTCAGTACTTGTGAGGGTAGTCCGCCCCGAGGAGCATCAGGCGTCATCGTCAAGAAACGCCGCTCCATGCCTCGGGGCCACGTGCTCGAACCGGCTCGGATATCGAGGCGGAAGGACGATGTTCGCGAAACGCCGCGGCAAGGGTTCTGAGCGTCGCCCGCGATCTGGCATCTGAAAGCGTCGAGAGCAGGATGATCTCCGATGAGGGAAGTGCGGGCAGTCCGAGCCGCCCACCGGCTTCCTCCGTGCCGCGTGGTGCGAGCCGGCACGAGAACACCGAGGTTGCCAGGCCGGCGGCGACGGCTTCCGCAACGGCAAACATCCCGCAACCGAGGAACACTTCCGTCCACGCGATGCCGGCATCGTCCAGCGCGCGGGTCGTGAGATTACGGATGGCGCAGGTCGGTGAGGAGGCCGCCAGCCGCAACGGCTCGCCTGCGCGACGCTCGAAATCCGGGGTGGCGAACCAGCCGAAATGTTCCGGCGCGAGCACTTCGCCATCGCGCCGGTCATCTTCGCGTCGGATGATCGCGGCGTCGATTTCACCGCGATCGAACGCGTCGAGCAGGTCGCGGGAGTCGTCGAGCCTCACTTCGATGGTGAGGGCGGGATCGTGTGCGTTCAGGCGCGCCAGCAAGGTCGGGAGCTCCGGTCCTCCGACATGGCTTGCGATGCCGAGCGCGAAACGGCGCCGGGCTGACGCAAGCGCGGCCATCGCCCGGTCATGGGCAGCAAGAAACTCCCGGGCAGCCTCGATGAAGACCGCGCCCTGGGCCGAGAGACGCACCTGCCGCGGTGTTCGTTCGACCAGCTTTTGACCAACCTGATCTTCCAGTCGCTTCAGTTTCACGCTGATCGCGCCCTGCGTGGTGCCAAGCGTCGCGGCGGCACGCGTGAAGTTCTGCAAATCGGCGATGGCCAGGAATGCCTTTACGGCGTCGACGTCCAGTGAGGCCATGCGATCCATCCGGATTTGTTGTCACTGAAATGTAGGTTCATCCAATTCTAAAATCATCCAGCGGACCCTAGTTTTTCGCCCAACGCGCAACATGCGTCGGGCCTGCGCTCCTTCCTGCAATCCTGGGCCGTTGGCCGCCGCCCCAATCTATCGAAAGGCTGACCATGCCAAATGCCCTGACCCGCCGAGGCGTCGTCGTCCTGTCCGCCGTCTGTCTCGCCTGCCTGATGTTCGGACTGGAGATCTCCAGCGTCCCGACGATCCTGCCGACGCTGGAAAAGGTGCTGCACGCGGATTTCAAGCAGTTGCAGTGGGTGATGAACGCCTACACGCTCGCGGTCACGACGGTGCTGATGGCGGTCGGCGCGCTGGCGGATCGTTATGGGCGCAAGCGCGTCTTTCTCATATCCATCGCTGTCTTCGGCATCGCATCGTTGATCTGCGGTGTTGCCGCAGATGTCCGGACCCTCATCGTGGCGCGGTTTCTCCAGGGCATGAGCGGCGGGGCGCTGCTGATCTGTCAGATAGCGGTGCTCTCGCACGCGTTTCAGCAGGGTCGGGAGCGCGCCATCGCCTGGGGCTGGTGGGGCGTCATCTTCGGCATCGGACTGGGCTTCGGACCGATCATCGGCGGCGGCATCGTCGCCGTATCGAGCTGGGAGTGGGTGTTCCTGATCCATGTGCTGTTGGCGCTGATCGCCTTCCTGCTGACGCTGACTGGCGTCGATGAGTCGAAAGATCCGCTGGCGGGCAGGCTCGACATCGCAGGCATCCTCACGCTGTCGACGGGGGTCTTCTGCATCGCCTTCTACATCACGCAGGGGCCGGATCTCGGTTTCACCGGCACCACTGGCCTTGTGATCCTCAGCGTGTCGGTGGCGAGCCTCATCGCATTCGTCATTGTCGAGAAGGTCAGCGCACGTCCAATGTTCGACTTCTCGGTGTTCGGTATTCGCCCTTTCTCCGGTGCGATCATCGGTTCGGCGGCGATGAACATCAGCTTCTGGCCGTTCATGATCTATCTGCCGATCTGGATGCAGGCCGGTCTCGGCTATGACAGCGTCACGGCCGGCCTCGCCCTGCTTGCCTACACGGTGCCGACATTGGTCATGCCGCCTTTCGCGGAGCGCCTGTCGCTTCGCTACCAGCCTGGCCTGGTTATCCCGGCCGGCCTGTTCACGATTGGCGTCGGTTTTTTCCTGATGAGGTTCGGCATCGTGTCGGCGCATCCGAACTGGCTGACGATGCTGCCCGGATGCCTGGCCGCCGGTATCGGCCTCGGCATCGCCAACACGCCTGTTACCAACACCACGACGGGCTCGGTCTCCAGCGACCGGGCAGGGATGGCGTCGGGCATAGACATGAGTGCGCGCATGGTCTCGCTCGCGGTTAATATCGCGATCATGGGCTTCATCCTGGCGAGCGGCGTCGCAGCTTATCTCAGGCGAGCGTTGCCCGAACTGGATGCCAGCCAGATCCGGCCGCTCGCCGAGAGAATTTCCGGCGGCGACAGCGCTTCGATCCCAGGTCTGACGGACCCGATCGTACATGAAGCTCTGGCAACCGGCTTCGGATGGGTGGCGCTCTATGGCGGGATTGGAGTCTGGATCATGGCTGCGTTGAGCTTCCTGACGTTCGACGCGGGAATATCTCGCAAGCCGAAAGCTTCGGAGACCGGGCAATCTCAATGACGCCTGCAGCAACAACCTCCGTGGCGATTTGCGATGTCTGGATGTGCATCGTCTGGTAAACAGGGTTTGGTTTCGGAAGGACCGCGGATGGCTTCTGCTGGCGGGATGATCCTGGGAGCTGGTGTTGGCATTCTCTTCGCGCCCGCGATGGGGCCTTTCGCGATCGTGATTGGGGCGGGGCTCGGGCTCGTGGCGGGAGCGTTAGTCTCGTGGCTCTCGGCGAACGATCGCTCGAGCTCAAACTGAACCGACACCAGCGAGCGTTTTCGATCAGCTGCAAACGGCGAGCAGGGTCAGGATGGGTCTGCCGACGGCACGTGAGTCTCGCGCCATCGTCAGGGCGCAAAATGGATACCGCGCGATATTGCGAGGACGACGCCCTCTGGTATAGGTTCACTTCCGGACTGAACCGCAACGCGAGCAGAAAAGGAGTTGCTACATGATTGTGCTTGTCGCCAACGCGCTCCGCTGCGCCGCCGTTCGGCTGCCCTGACCACAGGGGTTTGATCAGCTCTCGGCCGGCGCCTGATATGGCATTCCGACCGAAAGATTTTCCAAGTGCTAGAAACTTATGGCTGGAGCGAAACGCTCCAAAATGCATTCCTGCCGTATGCCGCGTCGGGTCTCGTCCCTGGCCGCGTCATCGTTCAGCAGCGCGGCCTCTACCGGCTGATCACACCCTTCGGCGAATTGAACGCCGGCCTTGCCGGCCGCTTTGCCTACACGGCGGGCGACATGGAACATCCCGTCGCCGGTGACTGGGTGGCGGCCGCCGCGCGTCCTGACGAAGGTGCCGCGACGATCCACCATCTGCTGCCGCGCGCCACCTGCTTCCGGCGCAAGGCGGCCGGTACCGGCGAGACCGCTCAGGTCATTGCCGCCAATGTCGATGTGGCGCTGCTCGTCGCTTCGTTGAACGCCGACTTCAATCCGCGGCGGCTCGAGCGCTACCTGGCAGTGACCCGGGAGAGCGGTGCCACGCCGGTGATCGTCCTGACCAAGGCGGACGCCTGCGACGATCCTTCCGGTCCCATCGCCGCCGCCGGGTCCGTGGCTCTGGGGGCCGAGGTGATCGCCATGTCATCGCTGACGGGGCAGGGGCTCGATGCCGTACGCCGGCTGATCCTGCCGGGGCGAACGGCGGTGTTGCTCGGCAGTTCCGGCGTCGGCAAGTCGACCCTGCTCAACGCGCTTGCCGGGCAGGCTCTCATGGCGACGCAGGCCATTCGCGAGGATGATGCGCGCGGAAGGCATACCACCACCCATCGCGAGCTCGTGCTGCTGCCCGGGGGAGGGCTGGTGCTCGATACGCCCGGCATGCGCGAGCTCGGGTTGTGGGATACGGGTGCCGGCTTGTCCGCAACTTTTGCGGATGTCGAAGAACTGGCGAGCCGATGCCGGTTCCGCGATTGCAGCCATGGCGGCGAGCCGGGCTGTGCCATCGAAGCGGCCCTGCGGGACGGCAGCCTGCCCGAGGACCGCTGGCTGAGCTACGGCAAGCTGCAGCGCGAGCAGGCATATCTCGACCGCCGGGACGATCCTGTGGCGCAGGGGGAGGAGCGGCGCAAATGGGTCCGTCTCAACAAGGACTATCGCAGCCGCAAGCGCGAGAAGGGCAGAGGCTGGGCGGACGAATAGGAAGCTCTGTCATCTGCCCGCCAGCATGCCCTGCGGCCATGATGCTGCAGGGCGTGCTGGCAGAAAGGCTGCCGACGGCAGGCCGGCTCCTGGGGATGGCTGGCCTAATTGTGGTTCACGGTCGTTCTGCCTTGCCTGGCCAGGTGGATGATCTGGGCTGCCAGACCAAATACGAGGATGACCAGCAGCCCGCCCTGGGCGCCGAGCAGCAGCGGCGACTTCAGGTCGGTCACGAAGGGATGGCCGTCCGGAACGCGACGCAGGACCTCGGTTATGGTCGGCAGCATCAGAAGAAACGCGCTCACGCTGAGGCATATGGTTTCGACATACCGGGCCAGGCGCGTTGGACCCACGATGCGTTCGATCCCGTAGCCGGCAAGCAGGAACAGCAGGGTCAGGCCGCCGATGACGTAGCTGATCGGCTGGTGCGCGACGAGGAAGGCCGTCGCGGCGCCGACAAGCATGGAAACGAAGTAGATCGATCCCGGCACGGACCGGGGAACGATACGACCATGACGGGCAAACATGTAGAGCGCTACCGGGATGGCCGGCAGGCTGCCGAGTGTGTGGACCCAGCCAAGCGGGGAAATTCCGAACATGAGAGGTTACCTCTGATTGAACTATCTACTAGTTGGTAGGTATTCTGGACATGCGTTGATCTCCTTGGTCGTGTCTGGAGTCTCAAGCTGCGATGCGGCTTAGCAGGGGGCGGGTTATGGCGCCGAAAGCCGTAGCATCCCCATAGGCGCGTGCCGAAAGCATCGCGCCATGCACGGTCGCCATGAACAGTTCGGCATCGGTCTGGGCCGTGCCCGTCAGGGTCAGGTGGCCCTGTGCGGCGCCGCGCTCCAGGACGGCGGTGAGCCAGTCCGAGAGACCTCGAAAATGCGCGCGCACTTCGAAGACGACGGCTTCGGGCAGAACCGGAATCTCCCCGGCGAGCAAGGCGCAGACGCAGAAGGGATGGGTCGCCTCAGCGATACAGCTCTCCCAGTAGCCGACATAGGCGCGAAGCTGTTCGAGCGGATCGGAGACATTTCGTTCCAGTTCGGCAAGGCCAGCCGCAGCCTCCTCGCGGTACTGCGCAACCAGCTCGCGGACCAGGTCCGATTTGCTGGGGAAATGGTGGTGGATGCTTGCATTGCGGATGCCGACCACGCTGGAGATGTCGGCATAGCTGAAACTGTTGTAGCCGCCCTGGATGATGAGGGCGCGCGCGCAGCGCAGAATTTCATCGGCCTTGGTTTGTGGATGATCCATAGTTTCACCTACCAACTAGTAGGTAGAATGTCAACCTGAGGCATCTCTTGTTGGCTTTTCCGTCCCGGGAATCCGGCAGGTCCAATACGACATCCGCACGCTCCTCAAGGCCGCGCGGGCGCTCAACAATAATGAGCCGTTTCCGGGCGAGCGGCTGCTGCACCGTCTGTTGGACAAGACCTATTTCGCGCACATCCTGCCGCCGCTGCCGGATCAGGAATCTGCCTGGCGCGAGAAGGCGGAGGGAGAGCTGGCGGAACTGCTTGGCGCGGGAGGCCAGGCGTTCGGCCGGATCGCCGGCTGGCTGGAAACGATGCGGGAGAACCTGGCCTCGCGCAGGAAACGTCCATAGTTCAAGCCGCGTTGATCCTGCGCGCGAAAGTCTCGGCGATCGCCAGCACGGCGGCGTGGATCGGCCCGGCCGTGAGGCTGGGCATGACCGAAGCGTCGACGACGAAGAGATTGTCGAGCGCCTTGAGCCGCAGGTCCGCATCGACGACGGCATCGGTGTCCTTGCCCATCCGGCAGGTACCGCAGGGATGATGGTGGGTGATGACCGCCTGCGCGATGAAATCGTCGATGTCGGCGGCACTGTTCAGGGGGCCGGGCAGAAGTTCGCGCTCGCGCCACCCGGCGAGTTCGTCATGGTGGCCGATCTCTCTTGCCGCTGCGAGCGCCCGGCGGAACAGGGTGCGATCCCGCTCGGTCTGCAGATAGGCGGGGTCTATGATCAGCCGGTCGCCCAGTTCCGGCCCGCTGATGCGCAGGCTGCCGCGGCTGGTCGGGTGGGTGATGCCGAACAGCAGCGAATAGGCCGTACCGGCGGCAGGGGCCTGGAAGCATTCCGATACGATCGGCGCGACACCGCAGCCGACGACGATTTCAGGCTGTCCGCCAGCGGTGAAGTCGCCGGCCCGCATGTAGGCCATCGATTCCGAATGCTGGAGGCGTGACGGCGCAACGGGCTTGCGGGCCGCGTAGAGGTTTCCGGCGCCCAGCAGGTGGTCCTGGAGGTTGCGGCCGATCTCCGGCACATCGATCAGGCACTCGACTTTGGCCGCGGAGAGTGTGTCGAGCGGACCGATGCCGGAGCGCATCAGCAGGGCCGGGCTTTCCAGCGCGCCGGCGCACAACACAACCCGGTCCGCCAGGATCGTCTCGAGGTTGCCCTGTCTCTGCACGATCTCGAGGCCGCGTACCCGATTGCCGGCCATGGTGAGCCGCCGCACCTGCGATCCCGTCAGGATCGTCAGGTTGGCGCGGCTGCGGACAGCCGCGGTCAGCCAGGCGTCAGCCACCGTGACCCGGCGCCCGTCGCGAATGTTCAACGAGTTGGGCGTGACACCGATCATCTGTTCGCTGTTGTGACCTTCAAGGCGCGGCAGGCCCAGCGAAGCGCCGGCTTCGATAAAGGCACGCGCGACCGGACTGACTTCGTCCGACGGCAGATGAACGGGCATCGGCCCGCCCTTGCCATAGAGGCCGTTGCCGCCGAGCGGATGATCCTCGAGGGCCTGGAACGCCGGCAGCAATTCGTCCCAGCCCCACCGGCGATCCCCGGTGGCGTCGACCCATGCCTGGAAGTCGGCGGGATGGCCGCGCATGTAGCCCATGGCGTGCAGGCAGCTGGAACCACCGATCAGCCGGCCCCGCGCCCAGCGGTGCACTCGTCCCGCGGTTCCGGCCTGCGGTTTGGTGCGATAGTCCCAATCGTAGCTGCGGCCCTGCAGTGCCGGCCATGCTGCCGGATTGCGGATGTCGGGGTCATTCTCCTCTTCGCCGGCCTCGATCAGCAGGACGCGGCGGGTCGCATCCTCGCTCAGCCGCGAAGCAAGCAATGTGCCGGCGGAACCGCCTCCGACGACAACGACATCGGCATTCCGTTCGCTTGCAGTCGCCCTGGTCATCAGCACCCCGTCTTGCGTGGGCCGGCTTCGACAACCGGCATTGACCGCACCGGTGCGGTCAAGCCCCGGCACGTTGATCTGCGTTCTGCGGATACCGAAAGGTGGTCAGGGATTCCGAGACCTCGGAAGGGACCTTCCGGGGAAATTCAGCTCACGCTGTCCATCGATATCTTCGCCGCCGCCTTCGCCTTCAGAAGATGCTTCTTCGAAGCCTTGCGGGCGGCTTTCTCGTCGCCTGCGGCGATGGATTCGTAGATCTCCCGCATCTCCGCCAGGCTGCTCTGCGCCCTGCCTTCCAGGGACATCGACCGTCCTCGAAAGAAGCTGATCCTGGCCACAAGGCCACGATGGACTTCCTCCAGGATCGGGTTGCCGCAATTGGCGAGTATGATCGAATAGAAGTCCGCGGCGGTCGTGACCTGCGCCAGGCTGTCATGGCTGGCCGCGGCCTCCTCGAAGGCTAGAAGCGACCTCTCGAGTTCCTGCAATTGTTCGGTGGCAATTCGTGATGCGCATCGTCCCGCCGCCTCGACTTCCAGAAGCTCCCGGACTTCGTAGATGGCGGTTGCCTCTTCCCATGAAAGCGCGGGCACTGCCGGTCCGCGGTTGGGCACGATCTCGATCAGCCGTTCGGCCTCGAGACTGCGCAACGCCTCCCTCAATGAAGGACGGCTGATACCGAGCTGGGCGCACAGCTGGCTTTCGATCAGGCGGCTTCCCGGCTGGAACAGTCCGGACAGGATGGCGAGCCGCAACTTGTCGACAGTCTCCTGTTGCACCGTCCGTGGGGAAATCCGCAAATTCAGATCTGCCGGCATTGATGACGTCTCTTGGGCTCGGGGTCACGATCGGACGCATCATATGCGACGCTGCGCGCATTGGACAGCAGGAATAGCCAGATTGTCAATTATCAAGATTGCAAGAATGTCTGACAATCTGGTTGACGAGCCTTTTCTAATATGATCCTCTTGAGTGAGACGGGCCGCAACAAAAAGGATCCAGAACATGGCGGCAGGCATACGCTCCGACCAGCTGATTTCGCGACGCATCGAGACGGGGGGCATCGCCCTGCATGTGCGCGAGGGAGGCTGCGGCCCGTCGCTGCTCTTCTTCCACGGCATCACTTCCAATTCGGCTGTCTTTGCACCGTTGATGGCCAGGCTTTCGGATCGCTTCACGACCATCGCGGTCGACCAGCGCGGGCATGGCCTCAGCGACAAGCCGGAAACCGGCTACGAGGCCAATGACTATGCGGATGATATCGCCGCGCTGATCCGCACGCTCGATCACGGACCTGCCATCCTGGTCGGACATTCGCTCGGCGCCAGAAACTCCGTCACCGCTGCCGCACGTTATCCGGATCTGGTGCGTTCGGTCATCGCGATCGACTTCACGCCTTACATCGAGACCGAGGCGCTCGACGCGCTGGAAACCCGGGTGAACGCGGGAAGCCGGCTTTTCGACGACCTCAAGTCGGTCGAGGCATATCTGGCGGCCCGCTACCCGAACATTCCCGCAGACGCCATCAGGATCAGGGCCGAAAGCGGCTATGAGAAAGTCGATGGCGGCTTTCGTCCGCTGGCGTCGCCCTCGGCCATGGCCCAGACCGCCAGGGGCCTGCGCGCAGACCTGACCCAGGCCTATCGGGATGTGACTAGGCCGGTGCTGATCGTCCGTGGCGAACAAAGCAAGCTGGTTTCGCCGGCGGCGCTGGCAAAGACCAGCCGGCTGCGGCCGGACCTGCCAGTCGTCGTCGTCCCGGACGCCGACCATTACGTCAACGAAACGGCTCCCGAGATCACGCTGAAAGCCATCACCAATTTCATCGACGCCTGACGGCTCTGCACGCCGTCTTCTTGTACCCAGGATCAGGATAGAAAATGGCCAATGTAAACAAAACTCCGGGCAAGGCGCGTCGTGCCGAGGTTGCGGGTGGTGGCTTTGCCGGCCTGACGGCTGCCATCGCGCTGAAGCAGAGCGGTTGGGACGTCCGGCTGCACGAGAAGAGCTCGGAGTTGCGGGCCTTCGGCGCAGGGATCTATCTCTGGCACAACGGCCTCCGCGTCCTCGAGGGGCTGGGGGCGCTGGACGATGTCCTCCAGGGTTCGCACACGCCACCGACCTACGAAACCTGGATGCACAACAAGTCCGTCTCGAAGGAGACGTTCAACGGCCTGCCCTGGCGCATCATGACCCGCAGCCATCTGCATGATGCGCTGGTCAAGCGCGCCCGTGCACTGGGCATCGACATCCGCGTCGATTCCGAGGCGGTCGCCGCCGACCCGGACGGTCGCCTGACCCTTCAGACCGGAGAGGTCCTCGAAGCCGACCTGATCGTCGGCGCCGATGGCGTCGGCTCCAAGGTACGCGACTCGATCGGCTTCAAGCAGGATCGCTGGATATCGAAGGACGGCCTGATCCGGCTGATCGTCCCGCGCATGAAGAAGGAACTCGGTCATGGCGAGTGGGACAACACCATCGACATGTGGAATTTCTGGCCGCGCGTCCAGCGCATCCTCTACTCGCCCTGCAACGAGAACGAGCTCTATCTCGGCCTGATGGCCCCGGCCGCCGATCCGCGTGGATCGGCGGTGCCGATCGACCTCGAGGTCTGGGTCGAGATGTTCCCCTTCCTGGAGCCGTGCCTGGTCGAGGCGGCCAAGCTGAAAACCGCTCGATACGACAAGTACGAGACGACGAAGCTGGACAGCTGGACACGAGGCAAGGTCGCGCTCGTCGGTGATGCCGCGCACGCCATGTGCCCGGCTCTCGCCCAGGGCGCCGGTTGCGCGATGGTCAACGCCTTCAGCCTGTCGCAGGACCTGGAGACGGGCTCTTCTGTCGAAGACGCGCTCGTCGATTGGGAGAAGCGCATTCGCCCGGTCACCGATCGCTGCCAGGCCCTTTCCGGAGACTATGCGGCCAATCGCTCGCTCTCGAAGGGCAACATGTTCACGCCGGCCGCCCTGGAGTCGGCTCGCTACGACCCGCTGCGCCGGGTCTTCTCGTGGCCGCAGTGATTTCGAATGGACGGCGGGCAACAGATCAATCGGTGCGGCGGAAGCTGTGCTCTCCTCGGGAGACTTAAATGAACTATTCGGCAGAAGTTGAGAAACACTACGAGGTGCGCGGTTGGTATTCCACCGTCCATGAGATCCGCCATGATGGCGGAGAGCCCGGCGACAGGCTGGTCAAGGTCGCGGTGGGCGTGGTCATCCGCAACCCGTTCGCAGGCAAGTTCGTCGCCGACCTCTCCGATATCGTGAACCCCAGCCCGGCCATTGGTCACGCGCTCGGCGAACGGGCCGCGTCGCTGCTCGGCAACCGGCCGGTCAACAGCTACGGCAAGGGCGGCATCGCCGGCACGGCCGGCGAACAGGAACATGTCGTCGCCTGCATCACCACGCTGTTCGGCGACCCGCTGCGCGAGCAGGTGGGTGGCGGCAGGGCCTGGATTTCGTCGGTCAGCAAGGTCGCCGCTGCCGGCACCGCCATCGACATCCCGCTCGCCCACAAGGACGAGCTCTACATCCGTTCCCATTACGATGCCGTCACCTTCTCCGTGCCGGATGGCCCGCGTCCGGACGAGCTTCTGATCTGCGTCGCCGTCGCATCGGGGCCACGCGTGCATCAGCGTGTCGGCGGCAAAACCGTCGCCGACCTCGAGGCCACCGTCTAGAGCGTTTTCACGCAATTCCGAACGGAAAACCGCTGCACACTTTTCCTGGAATTGCTCCAGTTCTACCGAACAAGGACACATTGCATGCCCCTGAACATCAAGGACCTGAAGATCACCTCGGCGGATTTCCATCCGCTCGGCAGGCTGCGCGACGAGCATGCCGGCGACAAGGGCAACGTGTTGCCCAGGCTGACCGTCAGCGGCGTCCCGGCAGGCGCGAAAGAACTCGCGGTCATCTGCCACGATCCGGATGCGCCGCTGGCCAATGGCTTCACCCACTGGGTCGTCTATGGCATCGATCCGTCGACCACCGATCTTTCCGACGCGCAGGAAAAGTTCCGCGTCGGCCCCAACGGCGCCGGGCACATGCAGTACTACGGACCGCAGCCGCCCGCTGGCCATGGCGAACATCACTACTATTTCTGGGTGTACGCCCTCGACACCAAGGTCGAAGGGACGCCCAACCGGGAGGAGTTCCTCCAGAAATATGCCGGCAACATCATCGAGCAGAACCGGATCGTCGGCATCTACGAAAACAGGTGAACAGCGCGACCCTGGCGATCGAAAACAACAATAACAAGAACGATCGCGGTCGCTGTGTAATGGGAGAATTCGAGAATGACAGACAGCAACGCCACGCGCCAGAAGGTCTTCCAGGAACTGGTCACGGCGACCAAGATCCTTCTGAACGAGGGCATCCTGGATACGTTCGGGCACATCAGTGCCCGTGACCCGGAGGATCCCCAAAGCTTCTTCCTCGCCCAGAAGCTCGCGCCGAGCCTGATAACGACCGGCGACATCCTGCGTTTCAATCTCGACGGCGAAACGTCCGACAATCGGCCGTCCTACCTGGAGCGCTACATTCACAGCGAAATCTACAAGGCGCGGCCGGACGTTCAGTGCGTGCTCCACAGCCATTCGCCGGCCGTGCTCCCCTATTGCTTTACCGACACGCCGCTGCGCCCGGTCACGCATATGGGGGCATTCATGGGCGAGGCTGTGCCTGTGTATGAGATCCGCGACAAGCAGGGTGACGAGACCGATCTCTTCGGCGGCGGCCACGACGTCTGCGCGGACATAGCCGAAAGCCTCGGTGACCAGACAGTGGTCCTCATGGCACGCCATGGCGTGGTGAACGTCGGCAGTTCTGTCCGCGAGGTCGTGTTCCGCGCTTTCTATCTCGAGCAGGAAGCCAAGGCGCTCACGACCGGACTCCAGATCGGCAAGGTCAAGTACCTGACGCCCGGCGAGGTGAAGACGGCAGGCGCGCTTGTCGGCAAACAGATCGACCGGGGATGGGATCACTGGTCGCAACGTCTCAAGGAAAAGGGCCTGGTCTAGCGCCAGCAGGTCTTTGAACATTCCCTGGAAGGAGCTCGGTCTCCGCCAGGGTAGCGGGCCCCGATCCTGAAATTCTCCGGGGCCAGAGCGTCAGGCGAAAGCAGTAGAACCATGCCGCACGCAGAAAGCTACGACTACATCATCGTTGGGGCCGGATCGGCCGGTTGCGTGCTCGCCAACCGGCTGAGTGCCGATCCGCAATGCTCGGTGCTGCTGCTCGAAGCCGGCGGCTGGGATCGTGACCCGATGATCCACATCCCGCTCGGATGGGGCAAGATCCTGACCGAGCGGCGCCATGACTGGATGTATTTCTGCGAACCGGAAGACAATGTCGGCGGACGCCGTGTCGAGTGCGCGCGCGGCAAGGTCATCGGCGGGTCGTCTTCGACCAATGCCATGGCCTATGTGCGGGGCAACCGCGGAGACTATGATCGCTGGGCCGCCAGCGGGCTCAGCGAGTGGTCGTATGAAAAGGTGCTGCCTTATTTCCAGAAGCAGGAAAGCTGGGAGAAGGGCGGAAGCCGCTTCCGGGGCGGCAATGGCCCGCTCAGCACCCAGTTCTGCCGCTACAAGGACACGCTGATCGAAGCCTTCGCACAGGCCAGCGTCGACGCGGGCTATCCGCAGACAAACGACTATAATGGCGAACGGCAGGAAGGTTTCGGCCGCCTCCAGATGACGATCTCGAACGGTCGCCGCAGCTCGACGGCATCGGCCTATCTGCGCCCGGCCATGGCGCGGCCCAATTTAACCGTGCTGACCGGAGCGATGGCGACGAAGATCGTCATGGAAGGCACGCGCGCCACCGGGGTGACGATCAGCCATCGCGGTGATGAACGGACGGTTGTCGCGCGCAGGGAAGTCCTGCTTTCCGGCGGTGTGATCAACACGCCGCAGCTGTTGATGTTGTCTGGCATAGGCGCATCGGACGAACTCGCGGCGCACGGCATCCAGACAAGGGTGAACCTGCCGGCGGTCGGCAAGAACCTGCAGGATCATGTTTCGGTCATCCTGATGTACCGGCGCAGGACCCCGGGGCCGTTCCTGCACAACATGCGCGCCGACCGGATCGGCTTCGATTTCCTCAAGACCTATCTGACGGGAAGCGGTTTCTCGGGCGATGTGCCCGGTGGTGTCGTGGCATTCCTGAAAAGCGGCCCCGAGCGGCCGCTGCCGGATGTGCAGTTGCTGTTCACCGCGGCCCCGCTTGCCGCATGGCCGTATTTCAAGCCGTTCAAGGCACCTTTCGCCGATGGCTTCGCAACGCGGATCGTGGCGACGCAACCGGAAAGCCGGGGGGCCGTGAAACTGGCCTCGGCCGATCCTTCGGCCGCGCCGTTGATTCATCAGAACTTCCTCGCCTCGCCGAAGGACTGGGAATCGCTGCGCGCCGGTTTCCGGGTGGCAAGGAACCTCGCGGCTCAACCCTCCATGCAGCCCTTCATCGAGGCCGAGTTCTTTCCCGGCCCGAAATGCCAGAGCGATGACGAGATCGACGAGCACATCCGCAAGACCTCCATCACCGTGCATCATCCGGCCGGCACCTGCCGGATGGGTGTCGATGCGGCATCGGTCGTCGACCCGGAACTGCGCCTCCGCGGCGTTGACGGCCTGCGCGTGGTGGATGCTTCCGTCATGCCCGACCTTGTCTGCGGCAACATCAATGCGGCGGTGATCATGATCGCCGAGAAGGCCGCCGACCTCATCGCGGCATCGAGAGCAGTAACGGAAAGCAGGGCAGCGTGATGATCCAACGTATCGCCATCATCGGTCTGGGCACGATGGGGCCGGGCATGGCCGCAAGGCTCGCCAGGGGCGGCCTGCAGGTAACGGCCTGTGATGTCGCCCCGGCCGCGATCGAACGCGCACGCACCATGCTGGAAACGGCCGAGGGCGTTCTCGATGCCCTGGGCATCGCGGCACCGGTGGCAGGTGCCGGAAGCGTGCGCTTCACCGACGATATCGCCGATGCGGTATCCGGTGCCGACCTCGTCATCGAGAACGTTCCCGAAAACATCGCGATCAAGGCCGAGGTCTATCGCGCCATCGACGGACTGATCCCATCGGACACGATCGTGGCATCGGACACGTCGGGCATCCCGATCACCCAGCTGCAGGCGCACATCTCGCATCCCGAGCGGATGGTGGGCATGCACTGGTCCAACCCGCCGCACATCATTCCGATGATCGAGGTGATCGGCGGCGAGAAGACCGCGCCGCAGACCGTGGCGACCATTCGTGAACTCATCCGTTCGATCGGCCTGTTGCCGGTTGTGGTGAAGAAGGACGTCCCGGGTTTTGTCGAGAACCGCGTGCTTTATGCGCTGCTGCGCGAGGCGGTCGATCTCGTCGAGCGCGGTGTCATCGAGCCGGAAGACCTCGACACCTGCGTGTCCTGGGGCATCGGCTACAAGATCGCCGTCGTCGGTCCGATGGCGCTGCTCGATATGGCGGGCCTCGACATCTACAAGTCCGTCTCGTCCTTCCTGAACGCCGACCTTTCCAATCGTGGCGATGTCGCGCCGATGGTGCTGGAGAAGACCGGCGCCGCGAAGCTCGGCATCAAGTCGGGCGAGGGCATGTTCTCCTACACGCCCGAGCAGACAAAGGCGCTGCAGGCCGAGCGGGCGCGCAAGCTCGTCGCGGTGCGGCGCATCCTGGAAGGCCGGGAGTAGCCCATGGATCGCACCATGCAAGCAAAGGGCTGGATCGGAACGCACGGAGGAACAAGCCATGCGCATTGACACGATCCGGGCAGACGGCGGCAAGCCGGCCCATATCCGCCATGACGACCTTATCTCCGTCAAAGGCGTCTCGGTGGTCTACGCTCGCCAGCTGGTGCTCCAGAACATCGATCTTGCGGTGCCGAAAGGCTCCTTCGTCTCGCTGATCGGTCCTTCCGGCTGCGGCAAGAGCACCTTGCTCAAGGTGCTGGCCGGGCTGGTCGAGCCGACAAGCGGCAGCGTTTCGATCGGCGGACTCTCGCCGGTCGAGGCAGCGCGCAAGCGCATGATCGGCGTCGTCTTCCAGGATGCCAACCTTTTGCCGTGGAAGAACGCGGTAGACAACGCCTCCATGCTGCTTTCCATCGCCGACAGATCGCTGTCGCGTGCCGAGCTTCGGGCACGCGGGCAGGAGATGCTGGAGCTGGTGGGCCTTGGCGATGCCGCCCACAAGCGGCCGAATGAACTGTCGGGCGGCATGCGGCAGCGCGTCGCCATCGCCCGGGCGCTGGCGCTCGATCCGGCAGTGCTGCTGATGGACGAGCCGTTCGGCGCCCTCGATGCCATCACCCGCGACGCGATGGGCCAGTCGCTGCTGGAGATCTGGCAGCGTACCGGCAAGACGATCGTGCTCGTCACCCATTCGATCGACGAAGCCATCCATCTGTCGCGCCATGTCCACGCGCTCGGCATCAAGCCTGGGCGCATCACCGGCAGCATCGACATCGGCCTGCCGTACCCGCGCGACCTGGCGGTGACGGAGGATCCGGAGTTCGTGCGCCTCGTCGTGCAACTGCGCACCATGCTGCGCGCCAGCCATCAACCGGGAGACGCATCATGAGCGATCAACCCATGACCGCCGAGCCTCGCTCGGCTTCCGGTTTCGCTGCTGCGACAAGCAGCTGGCTGCCTGCCGTCATTCTGCTGCTGGCCACGGTCGTGGTCTGGGAAGCGATCGTGCGGATCTTCGCCATCTCGCCCTTCATCATCCCGGCTCCGTCGGAGATCGGGCGATCGCTGGTCGCGCAATGGGAGACGCTGATGCAGGCCACGCTGGTGACTGCGGCCGAGATATTGCTCGGCTTCGTCGTCTCGGTCGTGGTCGGTGTCGCCATCGCGCTGGTGATCGTGCGTTTCGACTGGCTGGGCCGGGCGCTCTATCCGCTGGTGGTGCTGTTCCAGAATGTGCCCAAGGTGGCGCTGGCGCCGATCTTCATCCTCTGGTTCGGCTATGGACTGGCGCCGAAGATCGGCCTGATCCTGGTCATCGCCTTCTTCCCGGTGACGCTGTCGATGCTGGCCGGCATGCAGTCGGTGGACCGCTCGCTGCTGTCGCTGATGAATTCGGTCGGCGCCAGCCGCACGCAGATCCTGTTCCGGATCCGGGTGCCGCATTCGCTGCCCAACCTGATGGCCGGCACCAAGATCGCCGCCACGCTGAGCGTCATCGGCGCCATCGTCGGCGAATTCGCCGGCGCCTCGGACGGGCTGGGCTACGTCATCCAGTTCGCCTCGACCCAGCTCGACACGGCACTGGTCTTCGCGGCGCTGCTGCTCGTCTCCGTTCTCGGCATCGCCTTCTATTACGCGGCCGAGATCCTCGAACGCATCGTGGTGCCTTGGGCACCGAAATTCAGCCACGCCTAGGGTTCCGGGCGGTCAACGACAGGGAAGGATCGAACAATGCTGAGACGCTCACTCATCAAGGCGGCCACGCTTGCAGCGTTTGCCGGCGCGCTTGGCTTCTCCGGCGCAGCGCTTGCCGCCGACACCGTCAACGTCCAGCTTGACTGGGTGGTGCGCGGCAACCACGCCATGTTCTTCGTGGCCAAGGAAAAGGGCTTCTTCGCCAAGAACGACATCGACCTTGCAGAGATCCGCAAGGGCTCGGGTTCACCGGACGCCATGCGGCTGGTGGGCAACGAGAACGCCGATTTCGGCTTTGGCGACCTGCCCACGCTCGCCGTCGCGCGGTCACAGAAGGTTCCGGTGGTGGCGCTCGCCGCCGTCAACCAACGCTCGCCGCTGGCGATCATCTCGCTCGCCAAGACCTTGAAGCTCACCAAGCCGGAAGACCTCAAGGGGCTGACCATCGGCATCCATCCGGCGGGCTCGACCTACATCTTCTTCCGCGGCTTCCTGGCGGCCAACGGCCTGACCGAGAAGGACATGACGCTGAACAGCGTCTCGCCGCCCTATGAGAGCTACCTGCTGCTCGGACGCGTCCAGACGGTGGTCGGTTATGTCGACGCCGAGGTTCCCGAGCTTGAAGCCAAGGCGGGTGGTCCGGGTTCGCTCAGCATCATGATGGGCGCGGACCATGGCTGGAAGGCCTACGGCTCTGGCCTGTTCACGTCGGAAAAGATGATCAAGGACAAGCCCGACGTCGTGCGTCGTTTCGTCAAGGCCTATCGCGAAGCCTTCGACTATGTCGTCGCCCATCCGGAGGAAGCCGCCGAGATCACCGCCAAGGCAGCACCGGGCTATGCCGACAAGAAGGACGTGCTTTTGGCGCAGATCAACGCCGACATCGCCTCGACCTTCACCAGCGCTGAAACCAAGGAACACGGCCTCGGCTGGATGAGCAAGACGCAGTGGGAAGAGACGCTGAAGACGCTCAGCGATCAGGGCGTGCTCAAGGCGCCGCTGTCGGCGGATGAGACCTTCACCGACAAATTCCTGGCGAAGGAATAGGGGCGATGCCTGAGGAGCAGGGCACGATGAGCGCTTACCGGCAGAGCAGGCTGTCCTGCTCCATGCCGCAGGACACGGCGCCGTGCCCCTTTCCGCGTCGGTGCGGTCGAGCGTTATCTGGACGCGGGTCGCATATGCGCGCGCCGACAGGCCGCACCACAGGCGCTCGACCGGCAGGTTTTCGCGCTTGTCGTTGAGGATGGTGAAGGTGCCGGTCGCGGCGTCGAACCAGAGTTCGATACGGGCGCTCTTGCCCGGTTCGACTGTCGCGATCCCGGCCGAATACCAGTGGGCGAACTCGGCATTGCAGGACAGGCCGTCCTTGCCGGAATTCGAGATCGTCAACGGCACCATGGCGAGTCCGTCGGTGCCGGTGCGGACGGTGACGTGGTGCAACTCAACCGCGTTGGCAAAAGGTACGAACGCCAGCGCTAACGGGAGGACATGACGGATCTTCACTTCGAATAGGCTCCGGATGTGTTCAATTCCGAAAGTCTATCTCTCTTCTGCGTATTGACAATAAGAATATCAACCGGAAGGCAACAAAAGAGGGTAACATGTTAAAGCTTCTCAAAAGTAGCGTAAGTGCAGTTATACTTAGTGGTGTCTTGATGGGCAGCGCGTTTGCCGGCGAAGTCAAGTCGATAGCCATCCTGACGCCCGAAGAGGGTACGGATTACGGCTGGAACCAGCAGGGCATCGATGCCGCCAAGGCAGCCGGCAAGGCCGCCGGTGTCGAAGTGGTCGTGGCCCAGGGCCTCGGCTATGGCGACGTGCGTCCGACGTTGCGGGAACTTGCCGCCGACGGTGCCAGCCTGTTGATCGCACATGCCAGCGGCTACAACACCTCTGCGCCCGAGATCGCCAAGGAAACCAAGGTTCCCGTTGCGATCGTCGACACGCCGAACGGTCTGGAGAAAGGCCTCGTCGCCGACTACACGCTGAGCGGCCATGAGGGCGCCTATCTGGCTGGCCGTCTTGCCGCCAAGATGTCGCGCTCGAAGTCGGTCGGCATCGTCGTCTCCGGCGAGCCGCCGTCCTGGAACTCGCAGTCGGCGGCTTTCGCGCAGGGCGTGAAGGCGGAGAACCCGGATGTGAAGATCACCTATGCAGTGATCGGACCCGCCGCCTACAGCGATGCGGCCGGCGGCAAGCGCGTCGCCGAAAGCGTGATCGCCTCGGGCGCCGACATCATCTTCGGCCAGGGCAACGGTTCCAGCTTCGGCATGCTGCAGGCGGTCGAGACGACCAAGGCTGCCGATGGCGGCAAGGTCTATTTCATCGACGTCATTGGCGACAAGTCGCCAATCGACAAGGGCTTCCTGCTGTCGTCGGTGGTGTGGAACATCGAACCTGTCTACGCCGCGATGATCGCCGACCTCAAGGCCGACACCTTCGGCAGCAAGCACTACACGATCGGCCTCAAGGACGATTCCGTGAAACTGCTGAAGACCGCCGCGATCCCGGACAAGGTCTGGTCCGAAGTCCAGGCGGTGCGCGAAGACATCATCTCCGGCAAGATCAAGGTCGAGCCGGTCTATGACGCCGCCGCCGTCAGGGCGCTGATGACGAGCGTCGCCCAGTAAGGCGGCGACCGGTCAGTTGCCGAAGGGGCGACCAGTTCGCCCCTTCGGACGATTTCCCTTTTTCAGGGCTGGGCTTTCATGAGCAATGCTTCTTCGTCCCCTGCTGGCGACATCGTCACACTCGAAGGCGTCACCAAGCGCTTTCCCGGCATCGTCGCCAATGACGGCATCGACCTGTCGATCCGTCCAGGCGAAGTGCATGTGCTGCTCGGCGAGAACGGGGCAGGCAAATCCACCCTCATAAGCATGCTGTCCGGCCTGCAGCAGCCGGATGAAGGCCGCATCCTGGTCGACGGCAGGCCGATGCCGATCACTTCGCCGCGCCAGGCTCTGGCGCTGGGTATCGGGACGGTGTTCCAGCACATGATGCTGGTGCCAACGCTGACCGTGGCGGAAAACCTCCTGCTGGGCGGCCCCTGGTGGCAGCGGCCGAGAACCGAGGAACTCGAGGCGCGTGTCGCCGAGATCAGCAGGAGCCTCGGCATTGCAGTCAAGCTGCATGCGAGGGTTTCCGAGCTTTCACTGGGCGAGCAGCAGCAGGTCGAGATCGTGCGCGCCATGGTGCGCAACAGCCGGCTGCTGATCCTCGACGAATCCACCTCGATGCTGACGCCGCAAGGCATCGAAGAGCTTGGCGCGCTGATGCGCCGCCTCGTCGAACAGGGGCTGGCGATCGTCTTCATCACCCACAAGCTGAAGGAGGCCGCAGCCTTCGGCGATCGCATCTCGGTGTTGAAGCTCGGCCGCAAGGTCGGCGAGATCCCGCCCGAACGTTTTCGGACGCTCGGCGAACAGGAGATCATCTCCGAGATCGTGGAGCTGATGTTCGGCAAGCAGAAGGATGATCCGGAAGCGGCGGAGCGCCCCGTCGCTTCGCCCCACGCGGAAGCCGCGCCGCTGCTTCAGGTCACCGACCTCACGGTGGCGGCGAGCGACGATGCGCCCGGCCTGTCGTCGATTTCCTTCGACATCCGTCCGGGCGAAATTCTCGGCATCGCCGGCATTGACGGCAACGGCCAGAAACAGCTGGCAGAGGCACTCTCCGGCCAGCGCCTGGTGACCGGCGGCTCGGTGCGGCTGGAAGGTGTCGCCATCGAGGCGCTGAGCGTCGGCGAACGCAGCCGGCGCGGCCTGCGCTACCTGACCGACGACCGGCTGGGCGAGGGCACGGTCGGCACCTTCCCGGTATCGATCAACTTCTTTCTCAAGCAGGTCGGTGCCGCGCCGTTCTGGCGCGGCGGCGTCGAACAGCGCGCCGAGATCGACAGGCGCGCCGCCGAGCTGGTGCGCGAATACGATGTGCGTACGCCGAGCCTGAAGACGCCCGTCGCGCGGCTCTCGGGCGGCAACATCCAGAAGGTGCTGCTGGCACGCGAACTGGCGGAAGGTGCCAGGGTGGTGATCTTCAACAAACCCACCTACGGGCTCGATCTCGCCAACACGCTGGCATCGCGCCAGCGCATCCGCGACGCGGCCCAAAGCGGCCTCGCCGTGCTGCTGATCTCCACGGACCTCGAGGAGCTGCTCAGCATCTGCAACCGTATCGCCGTCATGGCCAACGGAGCGCTTGTCGGCACCGTCACCAATGCCGAAGACGCCCGCACCAGGGTCGGTCGCCTGATGATCGGACTGGCCGCATGAGCATTGACACCGCCCCCACCGTCAGCGCCACCGCACTGGACGCCACCAGCGGCATCGCTGCGCGTCGTGACATCCTGCGCCGGTTGCTGATGACGCTCGGCCCGATCCTTGCCGCGCTCGTCATCGCCGGCTGCATCCTGCTTGCCGTCGGCGTCGACCCGCTCGCCTATTATGGCTACGTGCTGGAGAAGGGGTTGTTCTCGCCGCTCGGCATCCAGCAGACCCTGACGCGCATGGCGCCGCTTCTGTTCCTTGCCGCCGGGCTGATCGTGGCCTTTCGCGCCGGCATGTGGAACCTCGGCGGCGACGGCCAGTTCCTGCTTGGCGCTGTGACGGCGGCGGCCAGCGCGCCGTTCTTCGTCGGCATCATGCCGGCCTGGCTCGCCTTGTTCTGCGCCTTCGTCATCGCCACGCTTGTCGCGATGATCTGGTCGCTGGTGCCGGCGCTGCTGCGCGCCTATCAGGGCGTCAACGAGATCATCACCACGCTGATGATGACGTTCCTCGGCACTTCGCTTGCCAATGTGCTGGTCAAGCTCTTCTTCCGCGACCCCGGCACGACCGTGCCGCAGACCCGCACCCTGCCGGTGGAGGACCGGCTGCCGCGCCTGTTCGACACCACCATCACCAGCGGCCTGCTGTTCGGGCTGGCTGCGATCATCATCGTGCATCTGGTGATGACGCGGACGGCATTCGGGCTGAAGTTGCGGATCGTCGGCGCCAATCCGCGGGCAGCGATTCATGCCGGGCTCGGCGTGCCCGGCCTGACCATTGCCGTCTTCGCCATTTCGGCCGGATTGGCTGGTCTTGCCGGGGCCGTCGACATCATCGGCGTGCAGGGCAATGTCCGCGCCGACTGGAACCCGGCTTACGGGCTGGCGGTCATCCCGGCGGTGTTCCTCGCCCGCATGAACGGCTTTGCCGCCATCGGCTTCGTGTTCCTGCTTTCGGTGCTGTCGATCGGCGGCGAGAGCGCGGCGCGGCGGCTCGGCGTGCCCAATCATTTCACGTTGGTGCTGGTCTCGATCGTGCTGATCGTGCTCGCGCTCGCTGAATATGTCGACCATCGCTACAACCAGTCGAGAAAGGCCTGACGCATGACCGGGCTGTTCAGCGAAGTCTTTCTCAGCGCGCTGCTGTTCGGCGCGGTCACTGCGGCCATCCCGCTTCTGCTTGCGGGGCTTGGCGAGCAGATGTCGGAAAAGGCCGGTGTGCTCAACATCGGCATCGAAGGCATGATGCTGGCCGGCGCCTATTTCGGTTTCGTCGGCGCCTTCTATTCCGGCTCGCTGTGGCTTGGCTTCCTCACCGGTGCGGCCGGTGGCGTCGCGGTGGCGCTGGTCATGGCGCTTCTGTGCGTGCGCATCGGCCTGAACCAGATCGTCATCGGCATCGCGCTGACGCTCGGTCTCGAAGGCCTGACGGCGCTGCTGCACCACTTCCAGTTCTCGCGCAGCTATCCCCGTTTGCCGGCTCCGAATCCCACCGTAGTTCCGACGTTGGCGGATATTCCGGTGATCGGGCCGGCCTTTTTCAAACATCACCTGATCGTCTATCTGGCTGTCGCTCTGGTATTCGCCATGGGCTACCTCTACCGGCGCACGCAGCTCGGCCTCAACCTGCAGGCGGCCGGCGACAAGCCGGCAGCGCTCGATGTCGCCGGCATCGACGTCATCAGGACCCGCACCATCGCCGTGCTGTCGACAGGCGCGCTGGCCGGGCTGGGCGGCGCCTATCTTGCCAATGTCGGGGCGGGGTTGTTCATTCCCTTCATCACCAACGGCGCCGGTTTTCTCGGCATCGTGCTGGCGATGCTGGCCCGCGGTCGCCCGGTCTGGGTGCTGTTCGGCGCTCTGCTGTTCGGTGTCTGCCTGTCGCTGACGACGGCCATGCAGGTGGCGGGCATCAACATCCCAACCGACGTCATCCAGATGCTGCCGTTCCTGGCGGTGATGATCATGCTGGTGCTGTTCGGGCGGCGGGCCAGCCTGCCGGCTGCACTCGGAATTCCCTATGAGCGCGGCGCGCGCTGACCATAACCGATGCGCGGGCGGGAGCCGCGCCAAAACAGGAGGCAAGAATGTCGGATACCAAGGTCTACCTGCTCGACGGCGGCTCGCTCGTCCTCGACGGCTATCATGTGTTCTGGAACCGCGGCCCGGGCGGTGAAGTCCGCTTTCCGGTCTATTCGATCCTGATCGAGCATGCCGAGGGCCGCTTCCTCATCGACACCGGCTTCGACTACGACCACGTCATGAAGGTGCTGCCTTTCGAAAAGCCGATCCAGGAAAAGCACCAGACCATTCCGGGCGCGCTGGCGCTGCTCGGGCTGGAGCCGAAGGACATCGACGTCGTCGTCAATTCGCATTTCCATTTCGATCATTGCGGCGGCAACAAATATTTCCCGCACGCCAAGAAGATTTGCCATCGCACGGAAGTGCCGCAGGCTTGCAATCCGCAGCCCTTCGAACATCTCGGCTATTCGGACCTGAGCTTCTCGGCGGAGGCGGCGGAAGCGCGCGGCGCGACGGCGCAACTGCTGGCGGGCACCACGCGCGCCAATTCGACCTTCGAGGGGATCGATGGCGACGTCGAACTTGCGAAAGGTGTCAGGCTGATCTCGACGCCGGGTCATTCGATCGGCCACTACAGTCTTCTGGTCGAGTTCCCCAAGCGCCAGCCGATCCTGTTCACGATCGACGCCGCCTACACCCAGAAGAGCCTGGAGACGCTGTGCCAGGCCGCCTTCCACATCGACCCGGTCGCGGGCGTCAATTCGATGCGCAAGGTGCAGAAGCTGGCGCAGGATCATGGTGCTGAGCTGATGTACTCGCACGACATGGACAATTTCAAAACTTACAGGACCGGCACGCAGTTCTACGGCTGAGTGGTCACCAGAGCGTTTCCGTTCTTCGCGGAAACGCTCCAACCTTTGTTTTTACGAAATTCCGGACGCAAAACCGCTACGCACTTTTTGCTGGAATTGCTCCAATCGGGAGACGGAAGAATGCGCTACCTCGAACACGCCGATCCGGTGATCACGCTGACCGCGGGGCCGGTGGATGCTTATGCGAAGGTGCTGCGCGGCCTTGGCCGCACGGTGCTCTACGACTACGACCCGGCGTTCCAGATCTTCTATGAGAAGGTGATCGAGAAGGCACAGAAGGCGATGCGGCTGTCGAACAGGCCGCTCATCCTGCATGGCGAGCCCGTGCTGGGTCTCGAAGCCGCGGCGGCATCGCTGATCACGCCCGACGATGTCGTGCTGAATCTGGCCTCCGGCGTCTACGGCAAGGGCTTCGGCTACTGGGCCAAACGCTATTCGCCCAATCTGCTCGAGATCGAAGTGCCCTACAACGAGGCGATCGACCCTCAGGCGGTCGCCGACATGCTGAAGAAGCATCCGGAAATCACCATCGTGTCGGTCTGCCACCATGACACGCCCTCGGGCACCATCAACCCGATCGACGCGATCGGCGCGCTGGTGTCGGCGCATGGCGCCTATCTGGTCGTCGATGCCGTTTCATCCTTCGGTGGCATGAAGACGCATCCGGAAGACTGCAAGGCCGACATCTACGTCACCGGCCCGAACAAATGCCTGGGAGCGCCTCCCGGCCTGACGCTGATGGGCGTCAGCGAGCGCGGCTGGGCCAGGATGAAGGCCAACAAGGCGGCACCTCGCGCCTCGATGCTGAGCATCGTCGACTGGGAAAACGCCTGGTCACGTGAGCAGCCTTTCCCGTTCACGCCATCGGTCGCGGAGGTCAACGGGCTCGACGCCGCGCTCGACCTCTATCTCGAGGAAGGGCCGGAAGCAGTGTGGGCGCGTCACGCGCTGACGGCAAAGGCCATGCGCGCCGGCGTCGCCGCCATGGGCCTGTCGATCTGGGCGGCGAGCGAGGCGATAGCGTCGCCGACCACCACCGCCGTGCGCACGCCTGACGGCGTCGACGAGAAGGCGCTGCGCCAGGCCGCGCGTGCCCGCTACGGCGTGGTGTTCTCATCGGGCCGCGGCGAAACGCTGGGCAAGCTGACACGCATCGGCCACATGGGGCCGACCGCGCAACCGATCTATGCGATCGCGGCGCTGACGGCGCTGGGCGGCGCCATGAACGCAGCTGGCCAGAAGCTTGCAATCGGCAAGGGCATCGACGCGGCGCTGGCCGTCATCGATGCCGACGCCTGACCTGACATCACGAGACTTTGGGAGAGATTTCATGACTGAACGGCTTTCGGGAAAGACGGCCCTGGTGACGGGCGCCGCACAAGGCATCGGCAAGGCGATCGCGGCACGGCTGGCCGCCGATGGCGCAACCGTCATCGTCAGCGACATCAACGCCGACGGTGCAAGGGCCGCTGCCGCTGCGATCGGTGGAAAGGCGAAGGCGATTGCTGCCGACATTTCGGACCCGGCATCGGTCAAGGCGCTGTTTGCCGAGATCCAGGCGCTGTCCGGCGGCGTCGACATCCTCGTGAACAATGCCAGCATCGTGCCTTTCATCGCCTGGGACGATGTCGACCTCGACCACTGGCGCAAGATCATCGACGTCAACCTGACCGGCACCTTCATCGTCACCCGCGCCGCGACCGACCAGATGCGGGCGGCTGACAAGGCCGGGCGCGTGATCAGCATCGCCTCCAACACCTTCTTCGCCGGCACGCCGAATATGGCGGCCTATGTCGCGGCCAAGGGCGGTGTCATCGGATTCACCCGGGCGCTGGCAACGGAGCTCGGCAAATACAACATCACCGCCAATGCGGTGACGCCGGGCCTGATCGAGAGCGACGGCGTCAAGGCGAGCCCGCACAACGAGGCATTCGGTTTCGTCGAAATGCTGCAGGCGATGAAAGGCAAGGGCCAGCCCGAGCATATCGCCGATGTCGTGTCGTTCCTCGCCTCCGACGACGCACGCTGGATCACCGGTCAGACGCTCAACGTCGACGCCGGCATGGTGCGGCACTAGGTTTGCAACTGTTTGGAGGATGTCGAGCTCCCGTGGGACTCGACACCTCACGCCTGTGACAGCACCTGCGGATGCAGTGTCACCGACACCGACAGGTTCACCGGCCTGTTTTCGGTGTCGTAGGCGATCTGGTCGATGACCAGGGCGGCGGCAGGTGGATCGACCTGCAGCAGCGTCACCTCTTCACTGGTCAGCAGCCGCGCGCTGACGATCGTCTCGCCGCGCACCGGCACGACCGAGTAGCGTTCGCGCAGCTCGCCATAGAGCGAGCGGTTGCCGCTCGACCAGTCGAGGTCGAGCAGGCCGGGAGCGGTCGCAGGCGAAAGCCAGTCCTCCTGTACGGTCACCGGCACGTCGTCGAGAAAGCGCAGGCGCCTGAGATAGACGACGTCGGCCCCATCCGGCAGGAACAGCGGGCGGGTGATCTCGCGGTCGGCCTTGCCGACCCAGCCTTCGATCAGCCGGCTGCCCGGCTTGCGGTTGGTGGTGATCGCCGTCGACGTGAAACTCTTCAGCAGGTCGAGCTCGAAGGGCTTGGTCTTGCCGCCGGTGACGTAGAAGCCCTTGCCCGGATGGCTGGCGATATAGCCGTCATGCTCCAGATCCTTCAGCGCCTGCCGCACGGTGATCCGGCTGACGCCGAGCAGTTCGACCAGCTCGCGTTCCGATGACAATTTGGAATTGAGCGGCTGCCGTCCGTTCTCGATCAGGTTCATGATGTGCCGTCGAACCTGCATGTAAAGCGGTGCCGGATCGTTGCGGTCGACTGGCTGGATGGGACGGGTGTCCTTCAACGATGATCTCCGGTTGGGCGGATGCCGCTATCGTCGCAACCGGCGCGAGGCATCGAAAAATCTTCTGGCACGCCGGGCTGTATATAAGCAACAAATGTTCGTTGACATTACTGGTTATATCCAGTTCTAATTGCCTTGTCACGGCATAGCATGAGGGACAGATGAAGCTGACATTGATCGGTGGTGGAGGGGTTCGCGCGCCCTTGTTCGTGGGGTCGGCCCTGCGGCGTGCCGAGCGAAGCGGACTGACGGAAATCTGCCTTCACGACATCAATGCCGACAAGCTGGAGATCTTTGGTACGCTGAGTTCAGAACTCGCCACGCGCATGCAGTCACGGGTGCGCATATCGACGGCTTCGGATACCGAGCGGGCGCTCGACGGAGCCTCCTACGTCGTCACCACGGTCCGTCCCGGCGACGAGGAAGGCCGCATCAAGGACGAGCGCATCGCGCTGGCGCACGACGTGCTGGGGCAGGAGACGACAGGCCCCGGCGGTTTCGCCATGGCGCTGCGCAGCATTCCGGTCATTCTCGACTATGCCGCTCAGCTGCAGCGGGTCAGCCCCAAGGCCTGGCTGTTCAATTTCACCAATCCGGCCGGCCTCGTCACACAGGCCCTGCAGGATGCCGGCTTCGACCGTGCCATCGGCATCTGTGACGGTGCCAACGGCGCGCAGGAAGCCATCGCATCGCGCTTTCATCTGCCGCAGAACGATGTCCGCACCGAGGTCTTCGGTCTGAACCATCTGTCGTTCACGCGCGCTGCCTATGTGAATGGCAAGGAAGTGCTGCAGGACCTGCTCGACGACGATGATTTCCTCGCTTCGACCTCGCAGCGCATGTTCTCGCCGTCGGTCGTGCGCCGCCATCGTTTGTGGATCAACGAATATCTCTATTATTACTACTATGCGGAAAAGGCGGTTGCCGCCGTGCAGAGCGACAAGCGCACCCGCGGTGAGGAAGTGCGCGATCTCAACCGTTCCCTGATGGCTCGGTTGAAGGAGATCGGCGTCACGCAGAACGCCGACGAGGCGTTGTCCGCCTATTTCGCCTATGAGCAGCGCCGCAATGCCACCTACATGCATTATGCCCGCGGCGATGCGCCGAGCATGGAAGAAGCAGACCGGAATGCGTCCCTGCCGGAGGAGACGACTGGCCATGAAGGGGAAGGTTATGCCGGGGTCGCGCTCAATCTCGTCGATGCGCTGCAGACCGGCGTCCCCTGCTACAGCGGGCTCAACATCCGCAACGGCGATGCCATTGACGGCCTGCGCGCCGACGACGTGGTCGAGGTGAGCTGCGTCATCGACAGGGACGGCGTGCGTCCGACGAAGATCGGTGCGATGCCCGAAGCGCAGTCGCAGCTCGTCCAGAACGTCAAGCACTACGAGCGGCTGGCGGTTGCGGCCATCCGCGAGCGTCGCCGCGACATTGCCGTGGAAGCGCTGGCGGCGCATCCGCTGGTGCTGTCCTATTCGCGTGCCGAACCGCTGGTGGATGAGTATCTCAAGGCGCATGCCGCCTATGTCGGCGAGTGGCGTTGATGACGGAACCCGCGCCGGCCAACCGCTATGACGTCATGGTTGTGGGGGAATATTACTACGACCTGATCTTCACCGACCTGCCCACATTGCCGCGCCTGGGAACCGACATCTGGGCCAGCAGCTTCGACGACCTGCCGGGCGCCAGCTATACGACGGCGCTGGCGCTCACGCGGCTCGGGCTGAAGGCCGGTTGGTGGTGCGGTTTCGGCACCGACATCTTCAGCCGCATGGTGCTGGACGAGGTACGGCGCGAAGGCATCGACGAAGGGCTGTTCCAGTGGCATGACGGTCCGTTGCGCCGGGTCAGTGCTGCTTTCTCCTTCCAGCAGGATCGCGGCTTCATCAGCTATGTCGACGAACACGACCGCGATCCCACGGCCGAAGATGTCGAGGCCGCGCAGCCGCTTGTGCTGATGCTTCAGGGGTTTTCCAGGAGCGCCGAGCGGCTTGCCCTGATAAGCGGCGCGCGCCGGAACGGCGTTCTGGTCTGCGGCGAGTGCCAGCATCTCGATTTCGGCATCGAGGCCGAGGGTGTCGTCGATGTCCTGCAGGCGCTGGACATGTTCGTGCCCAACGAAAGCGAGGCCATCCAGTTCAGCGGGGCGGCGGATGCCGAAGCCGCACTCGACGTTCTGGAGCGTCATGTCCCGACCGTGGTGATCAAGCGCGGTGCCAATGGCGCCATCGCCAGCCATGAAGGGCGCCGCTATGCGGTGCCGGCTCCGAAGGTCGAGGTCGTCGACACCACCGGGGCGGGCGATTCCTTCAACGCCGGCCTGATCTATGGCGTGCTGCGCGGCGCGCCGTTCGAGGAAGCGCTCCGCTATGCCGTCATCTGCGGTTCGCTCTCCACCACCGACTATGGCGGTCGCGCCCTGCCGCGCGAAGCCGATCTGCTCGCACGTGTTTCACAAGACGGGAAGGAGAAGCACGCGCGATAGCCACCACCGACATCATCCGAAGCAACAACAGAGGGAACGAGACAATGATGATGAGATCCATCGCGCTCGGCGCGGCCATGCTTTTTTCCGCAGCGGCGACGCCCGCCTGGGCGGACACCGTCTCCATGTTCTGCGGCGCCAGCGAGTACGAGCTTTGCGCCAAGGCGGCTGCCGGCTTCAAGGAAAAGACCGGCAATGAGGTGAAGATCACCAAGATGCCGGCGCTGCTCGACGACGCCATTCCGATCTACCAGCAACTGCTTGCCGCCCAGTCCACCGATGCCGACGTGCTGTTCATCGACGTGATCTGGATCGGCATGCTCCAGCGCAACATGCTGGACCTCAAACCGCTGGTTCCGGCAGAGGAAGTGGCCCAGCATTTCCAGTCGACCATCGATGCGGCAACCACCCAGGATGGCCGTCTGGTGGCGCTGCCCTGGTACATGGATACCGGGCTGATGTACTACCGCCAGGACCTGCTGGAGAAGTACGGCAAGCAGCCGCCGAAGACGTGGGATGAGCTGACCGAAACGGCCAAGCTGATCCAGGAACAGGAAAGGGCGGCCGGCAATCCCGATCTCTGGGGCTTCACCTGGCAGGGCAAGAGCTATGAGGGCCTGACCTGTGACGCGATCGAATGGGTCGCCTCCAGCGGTGGCGGCACCATCATCGAGCCGGATGGCAAGGTTTCGATCAACAATCCGGCAGCCGCCAAGGCGCTGACGCGCGCCAAGGACTGGGTCAAGACGATCAGCCCGGAAGGCGTGCTCGGTTATGACGAGGAAACCTCGCGCGCGGTGTTCGAGGCCGGCAATGCCGTCTTCCATCGCAACTGGCCCTATGTCTGGGGCACTTCGCAGGCCGAGGGTTCCAAGGTCGCCGGCAAGGTCGGCATGATGGCGCTGCCGGTCGGCGCCGATGGCCAGAAGTCGAGCGGTTGCCTCGGTCCGATGTATCTCGGCATCTCGAAATACACGGCCAAGCCCGAGCTCGCGACGGAGCTGCTGCGCTATCTTGTCGGGCCCGAGGTGCAGAAGATGCGCGCCATCGAAGGTGCCTACAACCCGACGCAGAAGTCGCTCTACAGCGACAAGGACGTGCTGGCGAAACTGCCGTTCCTTGCCGATGCGCAGGCGGCCTTCGACGGGTCGGTGGCGCGTCCGTCCGGCTACACCGGGTCGAGCTACAACCGCGTCTCGCAGGCCTTCTACCGCGCCGTCCACGAGATCATCGCCGACGGCGCCGATGTCGACAAGACGCTGACCGATCTTGCCGGTCGGCTGGAGAAGCTGAAGGAAAGCCGCTAGCTTTCGCGATTGGTTCCGGCGCTGGACGGCGCCGGAACCATCCATTTGTCTTCAATACAGCCAGAGGATGCCATGGCATCAGTCGCCTTGCGTTCAGTGTCCAAGTCGTTTGGCCACGTTCCCGTCATCACCGACGTCGACCTCGAAATCGCCGATGGCGAACTCGTCGTCTTCGTCGGTCCTTCGGGGTGTGGCAAGTCGACCCTGCTGCGCCTGATCGCGGGACTGGTACCGGTCGGTGCCGGCGACGTCGTCATCGACGGCGAGGTGGTGACCGATATCCCCGCTTCCAAACGTGGCATCGCTTTCGTCTTCCAGAGCTATGCGCTCTACCCGCACATGACGATCGCCCGCAACATCGGCTTCGCACTGGAGACGCTCGGCCTGTCGCGGCAGCAGATCGATGCCAAGGTGACGGAAGTCGCGGCAACGCTGAAGATCGATCACCTGTTGTCACGGCGTCCGCGCGAACTCTCCGGCGGGCAGCGCCAGCGTGTCGCTATCGGCCGCGCCCTGGTGCGTCAGCCCGAAGTGTTCCTGTTCGACGAGCCGCTGTCCAACCTCGATTCCGACCTGCGCATGGAAATGCGCATGGAGATCGCCAAGCTGCACGCCAGTCTGGCGGCGACGATGATCTATGTCACCCACGACCAGGTCGAGGCGATGACGCTGGCCGATCGCATCGTCGTCCTGAACAAGGGGCGCATCGAGCAGATCGGCACGCCGCAGCAGCTCTATCATGCGCCGCAGAACCGTTTCGTCGCTGGTTTCATCGGCAGCCCGCGCATGAACTTCATGGCTGTCTCGGCAAGCGCTTCCGGTGTCGATTGCAGCGTGCAGGGACCGGGAAACCTGTCATTCGATGTCACGTTGTCTGGCGCCGGTATGCCGGCCGAAATCGGTATCCGGCCCGAAGCCCTGTCGATTGCCGCGCAGGGGCAGGGCAAGGTCACAGGCACGCTCGAACGGCTGGAAGACCTCGGTCATGAACATCTCGCCTACGTGCGCATCGCGCCCGACATTGCCTGGTCTGTCAGGCTGCCGAATGCGCTGGGTAAGGTCGCGACCGGCACATCGGTCGGCCTCGACTGGCGTTTCGAGGATCTCTTCCTGTTCGACAGGGATGGCCGCCGGCTCGACCATTCCCTGAGCCATGAGCGTTCCGCCGCAGCCAATGGGGTGCGGGCGTGAAGACAAGGCTCGAACGGCGTGAACATCTTTCTGGGCTGCTGTTCGTCGCGCCGCTGATCGCCGTCCTCGTCCTGGTGGCGGGCTGGCCGCTGGCGCGCACGCTCTATTTTTCCCTCACGGATGCCTATCTCGACGACAGCGCCAATCACGTCCTGGTCGGCTTCGATAATTTCGTCGAGGTAGCCGGCGACCCGGTCTGGTGGCGGGCGGTCCGCAACACGGCGATCTTCACCACGATCTCGGTTGCCATCGAGACCGTGCTCGGGCTGGCGATCGCGCTTCTGCTGCATGGCGCCATTCCCGGGCGTGGACTGGTACGGGCGGCGATCCTGGTGCCATGGGCGATGCCGGTGGTCGTCTCGACCAAGATCTGGGAATGGATGCTCAACGACCAGTTTGGCGTCGTCAACCGCGCGATCGTCGGGCTAGGCCTCGCCGATCACGGCGTCGCCTGGGTCGCGAACGGTTCCCTGCTGCTCGGCGTCGTCATCTTCATCGACGTCTGGATGACGACGCCGTTCATGGTGCTTCTGATCCTGGCCGGCCTGCAGATCCTGCCCGAGGAGATCTTCGAGGCGGCGGAGGTCGACGGCATTCCGTGGTGGAAGCGGCTGTGGTCGATCACCCTGCCGCTGCTGGCGCCGACCATCGGCGTCGCGGTGCTGTTTCGCGTGCTCGATGCCCTGCGCATGTTCGACCTCGCCTATGTGCTGGCCGGCGCCAACGTCAACGCCATGACGATGTCGATCTATGCGCGCGACAGGCTGATCAACAACCAGGAACTCGGTGTCGGCTCCGCCGCGTCGACCATGGTGTTCCTGCTGATCGCCTTCGTGGCGATCTTCATCGTCGGCGCGATGCGGCTCGATCGCTCGGGAGCGGCTGACCGATGAACACGCGCATCAAACGGCGCTCGGCCGCCTACTACAGAACGATGCGAAGGGTGCGCCAGCTTGCGCTTGGCTGTGTCACCGCGCTGCTGCTGTTCTACGTGCTGTTTCCCTATTACTGGGCGATCGTGTCCTCGACCAAGCAGGGGGCGCAACTCTACGAATCGGTACTGCTGCCTGCCTTGGACTTCCGGCACTACAAGGAACTGTTCCGCGACGCCAACTTCGCCACCTCGATCTTCAATTCGCTCTGTGTCGCCGTCTCGACGACGGCGCTGTCGCTGGGCCTGGGTACGCTCGCGGCCTATGCGCTTGGCCGCCTCAGTTTCCCGGAGCGGCGTTCGCTGCTCCTGACCGTGCTGATGATCTCGATCTTTCCGCAGGTCGTGGTGCTGTCGGGCATGTTCGAACTGATCCGCTGGTTCGGCCTCTACAACCGCGTCTGGTCGCTGGTCTTCGCCTATCTGATCTTCACGCTGCCCTTCACCACATGGGTGCTGACCAGCTTCATCCGCGAGTTTCCGCGCGAGCTGGAAGAGGCGGCGATCATGGACGGGTGCTCGCACTGGCGCATCCTTACCAGCATCCTGCTGCCGCTGATGGGGCCGGCGCTGGTCAGCACGGGCCTGCTTGCCTTTATCCTGGCCTGGAACGAGTTCCTGTTCGCGCTCACCTTCACTTTGACGGAAGGAAGCCGCACCGTGCCTGTGGCGATCGGTTTGCTGGCTGGCAACTCGCGCTATGAATATCCGTTCGGCCCGATCATGGCCGCCTCGGTCACCGTCACCCTGCCGCTGATCGTCCTGGTGCTGTTCTTCCAGCGCAAGATCGTCGCCGGGTTGACCGCCGGCGCCGTCAAGGGGTGACCATATTCAGGCTGAAGACGGTTTCGAGCCGGCCCGCGCCTCAAGCCCGAGGATAAGCGTCTCGACCAGGAAGTCGTAGCCTTCGGTGAGCGGGGCGACGTCGCCGCTCTTCCAGCGCATGACGAAGGAGCGGTTGTACATCTGCGGCAGGTGCTGCCTGACCAGCGGAAAGCGCGATGCTTCCAGTGTATCGAGACCGGCGTCGAAAGCCTTTACCCATTCGGACCCTTCCGTCGCGCCATCGGCCGCCAGTTCCATGGTGATGTAGCCTTCCAATGCGCCGACCACGGCGTTGAAGGCGTCGATCAGCGGCTGACCCTCGAACCCGGCCTGCGTCAGCGCCTTCAGGATGACCTCGACCCAGGGCGCATTCGGGGCGCCGTTCGAGCGGATGTGCGGACCTAACAGGGGGGCGGCGCGCGGATGCTGGTGGACGCTGGCACGGAAGCGCCGGAACAGGATGCGGATGGTGTCGCGCCAGTCGTCCGGCAGGTCTTCGGGCCGCATCAGGCTGGCGATCAGCGAACCCGAGATTTCGGCCAGCAGGTTGGTCTTGTCACCACCGACATGCCAGTAAAGCGCGGCGGGATAGACATTGAGCCGGCGGGCCAGCGCGCGAACGGAGAAGCCGGCAAGGCCCTCGTCGTCGATCAGGGCGATCGCCGCCTCGACCACACGCTGCCGGGTCAGGCCGATGGCTGCGGCGCGGCCCACATAACGCTTCTCCGATGCCGGCTTCGCGGCCGCGCTGTCTTTGCCGTCTGGTGACGGCGCACTGGAGTTCTTCGGCAAACCGCTCATCGCCTCCTGCTGTTTCGACACTCCGTCAGTCGCCGGTAAACCCGATGAACTTCCCGTGCAAGGCGGCGACCCTGTTCATGCGCTCTTCGACGGAGGCATCCAGTTCGTTGAAGACGCCGTTGATCAGCAGATTGCCAAGACTGGCCATGTGCGCGGTCGAATCCCAGAACATGCCCAACTCGGTCGGCACCACGAACATCTCATTGGCCAGATCGCGACCCCAGTCGCAAAAGGCATCGGTGATCAGCGTGATCGGTATTCCGGCCTGATGTGCCTCCTGCGCCAGCAGGAATGTCAGCCGTGAATAACGCCGCGCTTCGAACAGCACCAGTGCCGTCGACGTCTGTGGCGCCAGCAGGATTTCGCTGAAATTGCCGCCGGCGATGTCGGCCAGCTGAACCCCTGGGCGCAGATACTGCATCTGGGTGGCGAAGTATTGCGCCATGCCGCGCTCGGTCTGGAAGCCGGCGACGAAGAGCTGGGGCACCGTTGCCAGCCGTTTGACCGCGCGCTCCCATTCGGGGGTCTTGGCGATCTCGTAGATCCGGAGCAGAGCGGCGATCTCGAGATCGAGGCTGCGGGCGAGCGCGTCGCCCTTGTGGCTGCGCTCACGGAATTCCCTGAGGCGCTCGCCGGCCAGCCAGGGCTTGTCGCGGATGCCGTCCCTGAGATCCTCTTTCAGTTCCTTGAAGTGCGCATAGCCGAGCGAACGGCAGAAGCGTCCCACGGTCGGTTCGCTCACGCCGACCTTGGCGGCCAGTGTCGCCGATGTCTCGAAGGGCAGGCCGCCGAGATTCGCCAGCATGTAGGTGGCAAGCGCCTTGTTCGCGCTGGTGGCGGTGGCGAGGCTTTCGGTCAGTCGCTGGCGAACGGATTCAGTCATTCCCATCTCGCATCGAAGTTTTTCAGATATGAAATATTTCTAACATAATCATGCTTGACGTTTGTTTTCTGTCAAAATAGCTTGACCTCACCATGGGGCAAGGCACAGGCCGCCTCAGGCATCACAGGGCACAATCAAGCACACACGGCAAGAACCGGCTCTGTTTCAACCGCAAAAAAGCACGATTGACACCGGGAAAAGTATATACATAATGTTTATTGTCCACTGAACAAAAACGTTCGGGACAAGGGTTGCCGAAATCGGTCCGGCTGCTTGGGAGCAGCCGTCGCTGGAGGTGTGCCTGCCGGGTGGAGGCTCGGTTCAGACGGATATCAAAGCCGCGCCCGGGGTGGGGAACTCCGGCAATCAAGGGAAGAGATCATGATGATGGAAAAGATCGCCTGTCGTTCGCGTCGCCTGCTCGCGGGCGCAGCGATGTCTGCACTGCTGATGGGGGTGGTTCCGGCGTTCGCGGCGACGCCTGCCGATACGCTGGTCGAAGCCTATGCCCTTGACGAGATGATCACCATGGATCCGGGCGAGGCGTTCGAATTGTCGACTGCCGAGGTCAACGCCAATATCTACGATCTGCTCGTGCGTTTCGACCTGGCCGACACCACCAAGGTGACGAGCGATCTGGCGGAAAGCTGGACTGTCTCCGACGACAGGCTGACTTACACCTTCAAGCTGAAGCCCAACCTGAAATTCGCCTCCGGCAACCCGCTCACCGCCGAGGACGTGGCTTATTCCTTCGAGCGCGTCATCAAGCTCGACAAGAGCCCGGCCTTCATCCTTGGCCAGTTCGGACTGACCGGTGACAACGTTGGCGAAAAGGCGAAGGCGGCGGATGCCTCGACCTTCGTCTTCACCGTCGACAAGCCCTATGCGCCGAGCTTCGTGCTGAACTGCCTGGCGTCGAGCGTCGGCGCCGTGGTCGACAGGAAACTGGTATCCGAAAACGCCAAGGCGATGACGCCGGGCGACGACTACAAATACGACAATGATTTCGGCAATGACTGGCTGAAGACACATTCGGCGGGTTCCGGTCGCTTCAAGCTGCGCGAATGGCGCGCCAGCGAGGCGGTCGTCATGGATCGCAACGACAATTATTGGGGCGAGAAGGCCAGGCTCGCGCGCGTCATCTATCGCCACATGAAGGAAAGCTCCGCCCAGCGGCTGGCGCTCGAGGCTGGCGACATCGACATTGCCCGCAACCTCGAGCCGAACGATCTCGAGGCTGTGGCCAGGAAGGAAGACATTGCGCTGACCAGCGCGCCGAAGGGCACGGTCTATTACATCAGCCTCAACCAGAAGAACCCGAACCTGGCCAAGCCGGAGGTGCGGCAGGCCTTCAAATATCTGATCGACTACAGCGCCATCGGCGACACGCTGATCAAGGGCATCGGCAATGTCCACCAGACCTTCCTGCCCAAAGGCGTGCTGGGCGAGCTGGATGAGACACCATTCAAGCTGGACGTCGCCAAGGCCAGGGAGTTGCTTGAGAAGGCTGGCCTGAAGGACGGCTTCTCCGTCACCATGGACACGCGCAACAGCCAGCCGGTGACGGGCATTGCCGAGGCCGTGCAGCAGACGGCGGCCGAAGCCGGGATCAAGATCGAGATCATTCCCGGTGACGACAAGCAGACGCTGACCAAATACCGCGCCCGCAACCATGACATCTATATCGGACAATGGGGCCAGGACTATTTCGATCCCAACTCCAATGCCCAGACCTTTGCATCCAATCCCAACAACGCCGATGACAGCAACAATCAGACGCTGGCCTGGCGCAATGCCTGGGACGTGCCGGAGCTGACCAAGGAAACGGAAGCAGCACTTCTGGAGAGCGATCCCGCCAAGCGTGTCGAGATGTACCGGCACCTGCAGAAGGAAGTGCTCGAGAACAGCCCGTTCGCGATCATCTACCAGCAGACCGAGGTCGCCGGCCTGCGCAAGAACGTGCAGGGCTTCAAGCTGGGGCCCAGCCCCGACACCAATTTCGCCGGCGCCGTCACAAAGGAATAACCGATGGCAACCCGTGGCTTGAGTGCAGCCGAAGCGCGAGCAGAGGCTGACGGCACCCGTGCGTTCGCGCTTCTGGCGCCTGTCGCCCGCTTCCTGGTCATTGCCGTCATGACCTATCTCGGCCTTCTGGCGGTGACCTTCTTCATCGGCCGCGTCATGCCGATCGACCCGGTGCTGGCAATCGTCGGCGATCGTGCCCCGGCCAGCGTCGTCGAACGGACGCGGCGCGAAATGGGTTTCGACCTGCCGCTGATCCAGCAATTCTACATCTACATCAAGGGTGTGCTTGCCGGTGACTTCGGCAGGTCCGTACTGACCTCCAATGCGGTCATGGACGATATCCGCCGCGTCTTCCCGGCCACCATCGAACTGGCGACGATCGGCACGCTCATCGGTGCGGTCATCGGCGTCCCGCTCGGCGTGCTCGCCGCGGTCCGGCGTGGCAGCCTGGTCGATCAGGTGGTGCGTGTCATCGGGCTGATCGGCTATTCGGTGCCGATCTTCTGGCTCGGCCTGCTGTCGCTGGTGCTGTTCTACGCCAAGCTGCGCTGGGCGGCGTTCCCCGGCCGTCTCGACATCGCCTACGAATATTCCTTCACCCCGACCACCGGCTTCTACCTGCTGGATTCGGCCATGCAGGGGCAGTGGGATGTGTTTTGGGACGTCATGCGGCACATCTTCCTGCCGGCCGCGCTGCTCGGCTATTTCTCGCTGGCCTATATCAGCGGCCTGACACGCTCCTTCATGCTGAACGAGCTCAGCCAGGAATATGTGATTGCCGCACGGGCCAAGGGCGTCTCGGAAACGCGTATCATCTGGGGGCATGCGCTGCGCAACGCCGCCGTGCCGCTGGTGACGGTGATCGCGCTGTCCTACGCCGGATTGCTGGAGGGTTCGGTGCTGACCGAGACGGTGTTCTCCTGGCCGGGTATCGGGCTCTACATCACCAACTCGCTGCAGAATGCGGACATGAACGCGGTACTTGGCGGCACCGTCGTCATCGGCTCGGTGTTCATCGCCATCAACCTGATTTCGGACCAGCTCTACCGGCTGCTCGATCCAAGAACCAAGGCGCAGTGAGCCGACCGGCCGCTGCCCGCCACTTCCACAGCTGATTTCGGACCGCGACGAGGAGAAGAACCCGTGCACGCCATCCATTGGACCTGTCTGCCATGAACACGGCGCAATCATCGGTGCTTTCCCGTCGCGAGTGGCTGCTTTCGGATCAGCCCGCCTCGCGCTGGCAAGCCAGGCTTGGCCGCGCCTATGCGACCTGGCGGCGCTTTGTCGCCAACAAGCCGGGCATGCTGGGGCTTTTCATCATCCTGGCGCTGGTCTTCGTCGCGGCTTTCGCGAATTACCTGACGGCCTATTCGCCGGTGGTGGGTGATCTCAAGACCGCTCGCCTGCTGCCACCTTCCGCAGGGCATTGGCTGGGCACCGACGATCAGGGGCGCGATATCTATTCGCGCATCCTCTACGGCTCGCGCCTCACACTGTTCGTCGTGGTTCTGGTCGCTGTCATTTCGGCGCCCGTCGGTCTGCTGGTCGGTGCGGTGGCGGGTTACGCCGGTGGCTGGACCGACGCGATCCTGATGCGCATCACCGACATCTTCCTGGCCTTCCCGAAGCTGATCCTGGCGCTGGCCTTCGTGGCGGCGCTCGGACCCGGCATCGAGAACGCCATCATCGCCATCGCCATCACCTCATGGCCGCCCTATGCCCGCATCGCCCGCGCCGAGACGCTGATGGTGCGTGGCTCGGACTACATCAAGGCGGTGCAATTGATGGGCGCATCGCCTGTCCGGGTGGTGCTGCGCCATATCCTGCCGATGTGTACGTCCTCGCTGATCGTGCGCGTCACCCTGGACATGGCAGGCATCATCCTGACGGCAGCCGGCCTGGGTTTTGTCGGGTTGGGCGCGCAGCCGCCCCTGCCGGAATGGGGCGCAATGATCGCATCGGGTCGTCGTTTCATCCTCGACCAATGGTGGGTGGCTGCCATGCCCGGCATGGCCATCCTCATCGTCAGCCTCGGCTTCAACCTGCTCGGCGACGGCCTGCGCGATGCGCTCGATCCAAGGAGCTCGGGCCAATGAGTGCTCTTGAGAAGAACCTGCTCGAGGTCGACAACCTCAAGGTCCGCTTTCCCACCCGCACCGGTATCATCGAAGCGGTGCGCGGCGTCTCCTTCTCGGTAGGACGCGAACGCCTCGGCATCGTCGGAGAATCCGGCTCCGGCAAGTCCCAGACCGGCCGCGCCATCATGGGCCTCACCGATCCGAGGGCCGAGGTCAGCGCCGACAGGCTGCAGTTCGACGGCATCGATCTGCTGTCGCTGCCGGCCCGCGAGCGCAGGGCGCTGCGCGGCAAGCGCGTCGCCATGATCCTGCAGGATCCGAAGTACTCGCTCGATCCCGTCATCAGCATCGGCCGCCAGATCGTCGAGACCCTGCGCACCCACGAGAAGGTCTCGAAGGCCGAGGCAAGGGAACGTGCCCTCGACATGCTGGCAGCCGTGCAGATCCGCGATCCGAAGCGTGTCTTCGATCTCTACCCGCATGAAGTCTCGGGCGGCATGGGCCAGCGCGCCATGATCGCCATGATGCTGATTGCCGATCCGGAGCTGCTGATCGCCGACGAGCCGACCTCGGCGCTCGACGTGACGGTGCAGCTCGATGTGCTGGCCATCCTCGACCGGCTGGTGGCGGAGCGTGGCATGGGCCTGATCTTCATCTCGCATGATCTGCGGCTCGTCTCCTCCTTCTGCGACCGTGTCGTGGTCATGTATGCCGGCAAGGTGGTGGAACAGCTGCCGGCCTCGGAGCTGGCCAACGCAAAACATCCCTACACACAAGGCCTGCTCGACTGCATGCCCAAGATCGGCAACGACCGGCATCCGCTGCCGGTGCTGGCACGCAAGGCGGAGTGGGCGGCATGACGGCGGCACTTCAGGCAGACAGGGTCGAGGTCGTCTTCGATCACTTCAGGGCGCTCAAGGGCGTCAGTGTCGCGGTGCAGCCGGGTGAATCCTTCGGGCTGGTCGGCGAATCCGGCTCCGGCAAGTCGACGCTGCTGCGCGCCATTGCCGGCCTTGCCCCGGTTGCCTCGGGCAGCATCAGCGTCAACGGCAAGCCACTCGGTCGTAAACGAGACAAGGCCTTCTACCGCCAGGTGCAGATGGTGTTCCAGGACCCTTATGGTTCGCTGCATCCACGCCAGACGGTGGACCGGCTGCTGCAGGAGCCGCTAGCCATCCATGGCATCGGTGACAGCGAGACCCGCATCCGGCGTGCGCTGGAGGAGGTTGGCCTGAGCTCCGGCTTCCGCTTCCGCTATTCGCACCAGCTGTCTGGCGGGCAACGCCAGCGTGTGGCGATCGCGCGAGCCCTGATCCTGGAACCGTCGATCCTGCTGCTCGACGAGCCGACCTCGGCACTCGATGCCTCGGTGCAGGCGGAGGTGCTGAACCTGCTCGAAGAGGTGCGGCGCGACCGCAAGCTGACCTACCTCATGGTCAGCCACGATCTCGCCGTCATCAACCACATGTGCGAGCGCCTCATGGTGATGCAGAACGGCGAGGCGGTCGAACAGCTCGCCGCAACCGACCTCGTCTCCCACACCGTCACTCAGGACTACACAAGACGCCTGCTCAAGGCCTCCGAAGGCTTCGTCAGGGCGACGAGGGATGCCGAACTTTCGAGACTTCAAACAAAGCCAATGAAAAACCAACAGAGGGAAGACAATGAAATCTGGTCTGGTTCTGGGGGGCTTGAGCGCACTCCTGTTTGAAATCCCACAACCCGCCGCAGCGGAAACGGAGATGATGTCCGATCCCGAGCCGGCCCAATACCTCCGCGCCTGCGACGTCATGGGCGCGGGGTTCGTCCAGCTCCCGCAAAGCGACGTCTGCCTGAAGATCGGCGGCTATGTCAGCTACGAAATCTCTGCCGGTGCCGACGTCTACACCGGCGAACGCAAGAAAAGCTGGGGCCAGCATACCAAGGCCAAGCTGAATGCCGATGCCCGATCGGAAACCGAACTGGGAAGCCTGAACACATTTTTCGAGATCGAGCAGAACTTCACCGACGGCACCAATGAAGGCGCAAGCTTTTCCGCGGCGACGATCGAGCTGGGCGGGCTGCTGATCGGCGCATCGGACTCGCAGTTCGATGTCTGGCTGGGATCGGCCGGCAATGTTTCGAGTGACGACGTCATTCCCTATGCCGGCGGCATGACCAATCAGGTCAGCTATACGGCGCGGCTCGGTGACGGGCTTTCCGCCATGTTCGGAGCGGAGCAGGGCGCGAGCGCCGACAAGAACAGCGAGGAGGGAGAGGTTGAGGACGAAGAGGAGGGCGAGGGACCCGAGACGCCCGATATGCAGGACCATCTGATCGATGGCTACATGCCGCATCTGGTCGGGGGGCTGAAGCTCGAAAGGCACTGGGGAGCGATCGCAACCGTCCTCGGCTACGACTCGGTGTTCCAGGAGATCGCGGCGAAGGTGCGGATGGATATCCGGTTGGGTGGCCCATTCACCGCCTTCGTCATGGGCGGCTATCAGTCCGATCCTGAAAAGCCGAACTACTATGGAGCATGGGATGGCACCTACGCTGCATGGAGCGGCCTGTCCGCCAGCCTTTCGCCGAAACTGACGCTCAACAGCCAAATCGCCTATGCGGATTCGGGAACATACGCCCTGGCGTTCAACGCCGATTACGAAGTGGTCCCGGGCCTGATCGTCACGCCCGAGCTCGACTACACGTCATTCGGCAGCAGGTCCGCGACATCCGGCGATGCGCTTGCCGGCATCCTCAGCATTCAACGCGATTTCTGATGCCGGGATCAACGCTTCATCATCGGCTGACGGGAAGCGTCAGCCGTTCCGAAACCGCGGGTCCGACCCGGAGAATGAGACCCAGACAAGGAGATTGATCATGATTTCAACGCGACGTTCATTGCTCAAGATGGGAATGGCGGGACTGTTCATGCCGCACGTGCAAATCGCTTTGGCAGACGACAAGCCGAAGCCGTCATTCGAAAGCTGGCGGCGCGACTTCGAAGCCAGCGTTCCGGATCGCATGAAGACTGCCCATGTCGTCGGTGCGTCCGTGGCCATAACGACGAAGGACAATGCCACGCGCTACACGGCAGCGTTCGGTTTCGCCGACCTCGGGAAGCAGCGCAAGCTCACCGCCGACACGCCGATGCATTTGGCGTCGGTCAGCAAGCTGTTCACCGTCTCCGCCCTGGTGCAACTGTTCGAGCGCAAGGGCTATGACCTGAACGGCGACGTCAATGATTTCATTGATTTCAAGGTCCGGAATCCTCGTCATCCGAAGCTGCCGATCACCGTGAAGCAACTTGTCACCCATACATCGAGCATCTCCGATGAGGGCTATGGTTTCGTTTCATTCCCTGGCGATCCGACCCAAAGCCTGCCGGATTTGCTGAAAGGCTATCTTGCGGAAGGCGGCAGTGCCTACTCGCCGAAATCGTTTCTCAAGGGAAAGCCCGGCACCAAGTGGGACTACAGCAATATCGCGATCGCCCTGGCGGGCTACATCGTCCAGCATGTCAGCAAGCAGGAATTCCCTGCCTATGTTGCAGCCAACGTGCTTGAGCCGCTCGGCATCCGGAACGCCCATTGGTATCTGAAGGACTTCGCGCCCGACGTTCTCGCCACGCCCTACCAGTATGAAAAGGGAGAATTCGTCGCGCTGCCGCAGCAGGGCTATCCAGACGTGCCTGCCGGCATGCTGCGTTGCTCCGCCAGCGATCTGGCAAAGGCGCTGCACGCGATGCTTGGACAGGAAACGGGTAGCAAGGCCATCCTCTCCCAGGCCGCGGTCCGCAACATGTTGCGCCGGCAGGTGGATCGCAAGATCTATCCCTATCAGGGCCTCTGCTGGACGGAAGAGGAGACCGCGACCCACAAGGCCGTCGGACACACCGGCAGCGACAACGGCGCCCTCAACATGGTCGTTCTGAGCAAGGACAAGAGCCAGGCGGTGGCCGTGCTGATGAACATCGACGGCACGGACGAAAATCGCAAGTTCCGGGCTTCGGTTGCCGATGACCTGCTCGTCGGCGCAAAGCTGGCTCGATAGGCCAGGATCGAAATCGAAGAGAGAAATTGGAAGTGCGCTGATTGTTGCCCGGCGCGCTTCCGATCCAACACGCAAAGCACAAGACAATCATGCCCGATCTCATTCCCGTCTTCGACGGTCACAACGACTCGTTGCTCAACCTGCATCTCTCGGCTGAAACCGACAAGGCGCGGCTTTTCACGCAAGGCGCGCCGGCCACCTGGCACATCGATCTGCCGCGAGCCCGCAAGGGTGGCTTCGCCGGCGGCATGTTCGCCGTCTTCGCGCCTTCGCCGGGGGAAGACGATCCCGACTTCACCGCATCGGTGCTGGGCAATGACGAACCCTTGCCGCCACCCTTGCTGATGGAGGAAGCGCGTTTGCCGACCCTTGCCATGGCGTCTATCCTGTTCAGGCTCGAGCGTGCGGGCGCTCTCGCCGTCTGCCGCAGCGCGGCCGACATCCGCGCCGCCATGGAACGCGATGTGATCGCCGCCGTCTTCCACATCGAGGGCGCCGAAGCGATCGACGCCGATTTCGTCATGCTGGATGTGCTGCACGCGGGCGGGCTGCGTTCGCTCGGTCCGGTCTGGAGTCGCCCCAACATCTTCGGCCACGGCGTGCCGTTCCGCTATCCGTCATCGCCCGACACCGGGCCGGGATTGACCGATGCCGGCAAGGCGCTGGTCCGAGCCTGCAACCAGCTGAACATCCTGGTCGACCTGTCGCATATCAACGAACAGGGATTCCGCGATGTCGCGACCATCAGCGATGCGCCACTGGTGGCGACACATTCCAACGTGCATTCGATCTGCCCGCATGCGCGCAACCTCACCGACTGGCAACTCGATGCCATCCGTGAGACGCGTGGCATGGTCGGGCTGAACTTCGCCGTGGAGTTCCTCCATCCCGATGGACCGGACGGCAAGGGTGCCGACCTCGACACCATGCTGCGCCACCTCGACGCCATGTTGCAGCGGCTGGGCGAGGACGGCGTCGGCCTGGGTTCGGATTTCGACGGCGCGCCGATCCCCGCGGAGATCGGCGACGTGTCGGGCCTGCCGCGGCTGATCGAGGCGCTCGGGCGCCACGGCTATGGAAGCGACCTCATCGAGAAGATCGCCTGGAAGAACTGGGTCGGTGTCCTGGAGCGGACGATCGGTTAGGCGCTCTCCCACATCGCGTCGGGCACGACCACCAGCTTGCCGACGAAGTCCTTGGCCATGAAGTCGGTCTGGGCGTTGTGGAAATCCGAGAGTCGGTAGACACCGCCGACCAGCGGCTTGATCTTCTTTTCCTCGATGTAGCGCACGATGCGGCGGAAGTCGGCGCGCGTGCCTTGCGAGGAGCCGTGCAACTGAAGCTGCTTCAGATACATGGTCCTGAGATCGAGCTGCACCACCGGCCCGGCGATCGCGCCGGCCGTGGTGTAGCGGCCTTCCGGTCGCAGGATGCGCAGCAGGTCGTTGAAGGCCGGGCCACCGACGAGGTCGGCCACCACATCGATCGGCTCGCCGCCGGTCGCCTCGGCAACCGCGCCGGGCAGATCGGCGACGCCACGCGTGATGACCTTCTCCGCGCCGATGTCGAGCAGCGCCTGCTCCTTGCCCTTGCCGACCACCGCATAGGGGATGGCACCGCGCGCGCGGGCCAGCTGCACGATGCCTGAGCCGACACCGCCGGAAGCACCAGTGACCAGCACACGCTCGCCGGCTTTCAGCCTGGCCCGTTCCAGCATCTGCTCGCCGGTCAGGTAGGCACAGCAGAAGGTCGCCAGCTCGACATCGGTGAGCTCGGTGTTCACCACATGCGCGTTTTCTGCCGGCACCACCTGGTATTCGGCGTAACCGCCGTCACGGCCGTGGCCCATATAGTCGATGTCGGCCAGGGAATCGTCGTCGCGGTTGTAGATGGAGAAATCCACCATCACCCGTTCGCCGAGCCGCCTGGGCGACACGCCTTCGCCGACGGCGACGATCGCCCCCACCGTGTCGGTGCCCTGGATACGCGGAAAGGTCAGGGTATTGCCCTGGCGGCGCCAGGTGGAAACGGCCGCGGCATCCTCTTCCGTACCGTAGGCGCCTTGCCGCACCCACACATCTGTGTTGTTCATGCCGCAGGCCGTCACCTTGACCAGCACTTCGCCGGTGGCGGGTTTCGGCACCCGTGCATCGGTGCGGTAGACGAGCTTTTCGAGCCCGCCATGACCGGTCAACAGCACGGCGGCCATGGCGTCGGGCAAAGGTTTGGCAATCGCGTTCATGGCCAGGCCTCAGATCTTTGAAAAGACGCTGTTCACCGCATCCGCGGTTTTCTCGACGATGGTGTCGGCCTCCTGCCTGGTCAGGCAGAGCGGTGGTGCGAAGCCGAGGATGTCGCCCTGCGGCATCGCCCGGGCGATGACGCCGCGCTCCAGCAGGGCAGCCGACACCTGCGGCCCGATCTTCTCGGAGGCGTCGAAGAAGACGCGCCCTTCGCGATCCCTGACGAATTCGACCGCCGCCAGCATGCCTTCGCCGCGCACCTCACCGACATTTTTGTGGTCGCCGAGCGCCTTTGCCAGTTGCTGGTTGAGATAGGCGCCGGTTTCGCCGGCATTCTTCACCAGCCCCATCTCGTCGATGAGCTCGAGATTGGCGACCCCGGCCGCGGCGCAGATCGGATGCGCCGAATAGGTCCAGCCATGGCCGACCGGGCCGAGCTTGTCGGAGCCTTCCACCAGCACCTTCCACATCGTGTCGCGCACGATGACGCCGGAGAGCGGCGCATAGGCCGAGGTCAATCCCTTGGCGATGGTGATGAGGTCGGGCTGCATGCCGTAATGGTCGGAGCCGAACATCGAGCCCAGCCGGCCGAAGCCGGTCACCACCTCGTCGGCGACCAGCAGGATGTCGTATTTGGCAAGCACTGCCTGGATCTTCTGCCAGTAGCCGGCCGGCGGCGGCACGATGCCGCCGGTGCCGAGCACCGGTTCGCCGATGAAGGCAGCGATCGTTTCGGGTCCTTGCGCCAGGATCAGCGCCTCGAGCTGGTCGGCGCAATATTGCGAGAACTGCTCCTGCGATTGCGAGCGGTCGGCGCGGCGATAGTAATAGGGGGCTTCCGTGTGCAGGATCGGCGCACGCGGCAGGTCGAAGGCGTTGTGGAAGCCGGCAAGGCCGGTCAGCGAACCGGTCATCACGCCCGAGCCGTGATAGCCGCGCCAGCGCGAGATGATCTTCTTCTTCTCCGGTTTGCCGCGGACGTTGTTGTAGTACCAGATCAGCTTGATGTTGGTTTCGTTGGCGTCGGAGCCCGACAGGCCGAAATAGACGCGCGACATGCCCTGCGGCGCCCGGTCGATGATCATCTTGGCAAGCTTGATCGAGGTCTCGGTGCCGTGGCCGACATAGGCGTGGTAGTAGGCAAGGCTCCTGGCCTGTTCAGCGATGGCATCGGCGATCTTCTGGCGGCCATAGCCGACATTGACGCAGTAGAGCCCGGCAAAGGCGTCGAGGCTCTTCCTGCCGGCCGTATCCCATACGGTCACGCCTTCGCCGCCGGCCATGACGCGGTTTGGCATTTCGCCACGCGCATGCATGCCCATATGGGTCGAGGGATGGAAGAAGTGGTCGCGATCCCAGGCGGTGAGTTCGTTGGATTGTTGCAGCATGTCGTCTCCTTTTTGTCTCAGCCGCCGGCTCACGCCAGATCGAAGCAGATGTATTTGAGGTCGGTGAAGGCCTCCAGGCCGTGGCGCGAACCCTCGCGCCCAAGGCCGGATTGTTTGACGCCGCCGAACGGGATCGGGGCACCGGTGATCTTGACCCGGTTGACGGCCACCATGCCGTAGTCCAGCGCGCTCGCCAGCCGCCGCTGGCGCGCGCCGTTTTCGGTGACGGCATAGGCGACGAGACCGTATTCGGAAGCATTGGCGCGGGCGACGACTTCGTCCTCGGCATCGAAGGGCGTGATCGCCGCCACCGGGCCGAACGTCTCCTCGCGCATGATCAGCGCGTCGTCCGAAAGATCGGCCAGCACGGTCGGCTGGTAGAACAGCGCACCCGCCGCATGACGTTCGCCGCCACACAGCAGGCGTGCGCCCTTGGCGGTGGCATCCTTCACCTGTTCGTCGACTTTCTTCACCGCCCGCTCATGCATCAGCGGGCCGATGTCGCTGTCGGCGGCGAGGCCGCCACCGACCTTCAGCGCGGAGACCTTCTCGGTGAAGGCCGCGCAGAAGCGGTCGTAGAGCTGCCGTTCGACATAGATGCGGTTGGCGGCGAGACAATCCTGTCCCGAGGTGGCGAATTTGGCGTCGACGGCGATCTTCACCGCCTTGTCGAGGTCGGCATCGGCAAAGACGATCAGCGGTGCATGCCCGCCCAGTTCCATGATCAGGCGCTTCATCGTCGGTGCGCATTGCGCGGCGATCAGCCGGCCGATCTCGGTCGAGCCGGTGAAGCTCATCGCCCGGACACGTGCATCGGCGCAGAGCTGTCCGACGATGGTGGCGGCATCGCCGGTGACCACGTTGAACACACCGGCCGGCAGGCCGGCACGCTCGCCGAGTTCGGCAAGCGCAAGCGCCGAGAGCGGGGTTTCCGAGGAAGGATGGGCAACGATGGTGCAGCCGGCGGCAAGCGCTGCCGCCGCCTTGCGCGTCAGCATGGCGGAAGGGAAATTCCACGGTGTCACTACGCCGACGACACCGAGCGCCTCGCGCCGCACGGCCATTTCGGCGCCGGGCAGGTGGCTGGTGACGGTCTCCACGTTCAGCCGTTTCGCGTCCTCGGCGTACCATTCGACGAAGGAGGCCGCATAATCGATCTCGCCCAGCGATTCCTGCAGCGGCTTGCCCTGCTCAAGCGTCATCAGCAAAGCGAGATCATCCTTGGCTGCCATGATCAGTTCGAACCATTTGCGCAGGACGGCCGAACGCTGCTGCGGCAGCAGTGCCTTCCAGCCGGGCAGGGCGCGGGCCGCGGCATCGATTGCCTGGCCGGTCTGCCTGGCATCGAGGGCGGCCACCCAGGCCAGGCTTGCGCCGGTGGCCGGATCGGTCACCTCGAAACCGGCGGCGATGTCGCTCGCGGTCCAATGGCCGTCGACATAGGCGTGTTCGCGGTAAAGCCGCCGGTCGGTCAGGCCGTCGAGCGCTTCATGGCGCTGATGCGGGGCGAAATGGGCGGACATGACAGGGCCTCCGTGTCGGATGCCTGCAGTCTAGGGACAGCGATGCGAGAGAAAGACCATTCCGCATGCGGCTGGCAGAGAAAATCTCTCTTCTGGCGGGATGGAAGAGAGATTCAGCGACCCTCAGTTGCCTGCAAGCAGCTCCGGCAAGGGCAGTGCGACCTCGTCCTTCACCGTCTTGATGACGATGTAGGTGAAGTAGCGGTCGATGCCGAGTTCGCGCTCCAGCAGTGCGTCGACCAGGCGTTGGTACGCGTCGATATCGGCGGTCATCACCTTGAGCAGGTAGTCGACGCCGCCGCCGACCGACCAGCAGGCGACGATCTCGGGAATGTCGCGGATGGCGCGCTCGAAACGCTCGAAGTCGGCCTGCCTGTGCGCCCCCAGCGTCACTTCCATCAGCACCGTGGCGATGGGGGCGATGGCGCGCATGGCAATGCGGGCGTGATAGCCAGAGACGATGCCGGCCTTCTCCAGTTTCGCCAGCCGCATCCAGCACGGCGTCGGCGACAATCCCACCTGCTCGGCCAGCGCCAGCTTGGTGATGCGCCCGTCGCGCTGGATGGCGTCGAGGATCTTCAGATCGATGGCGTCGAGTTTCAGTCCGGTCATATGCGTCGCTTTTCCTGTCGCCAACACCATGCAGGCGCATGATTCCGATTGTCAATTGCACTGATTTCGATCTCTAATGAAGTCATGACATTGTGGCGTCCCGATCCGGCGTTGATCCGCCGTCCTGCCTATCTATCGCTGGCCGACCAGTTCGCGCGCGCCATCCATGACGGCCGGCTGGCAAATGGCGAACGCCTGCCGACGCATCGGGCGCTGGCGGATGAGCTGAAACTGTCGGTGCAGACGGTCAGCCGCGCCTATGAGGAGTTGATCCGGCGTGGGCTCATCGCCGGCGAAATCGGCCGAGGCTCCTTCGTGCAGACGCAGCGCCGCGAGCCGGATCCGCCCTATCTGCCCGAGCGGCCGGGCGAGGTGATTGACCTGTCGATCCTGAAGCCGGTCTGCGAGCCGATGCATCTGGAGAAGCTGAAGCAGGCGCTCGGTTGGCTGGCCGAGACACTTCCGGCCAGCTCGGCGCTGTCGTTCCGGCCGAACATGGTTTTCCCGCGTCACCGCGCGGTGGCCGCGGAATGGCTGAAGCTGTGCGGACTGGATGCTTCGCCGCAGAACATCACCCTCACCAACGGCGCGACCGCCGGCATGACGGTGGCGCTGATGAGCGTGGCGCCGCCCGGTTCCACCGTGGTGACCGAGGCGATCGGCCATCACACGCTGGTGCCGCTGGCGCGCTATCTCGGCTTTCACCTGGAAGGCCTGCCGATCGATGACCATGGCATCGTGCCCGAGGCGCTCGACCAGGCCTGCCAGCTTTCAGACATCCGTGCCGTCTTCGTACAGCCGTCGGTGATCAACCCGACCGCCACCCTGATGGGCAGTGTCCGACGCTCGCAGATCGCCGAGGTGGCGCGCAAGCACGACATCGCCATCATCGAAAACGATGTTCTCGGCCCGCTGCTGGAGGATCGTCCGCCGCCGGTCGCCCATTTCGCGCCGGAACGCACGCTGTACGTCACGTCGTTCTCCAAGATCACCGTGCCCGGCCTGCGCATCGGCTACCTCGCTGCGCCCGACCGCTATGTGGCGGCGGTGGCCAACCGGCACCTGGTGTCGAACTGGATGGCGACGCCCATGGTGGCCGAGATCGCCAGCAAATGGGTGGCGGACGGCACCGCCATGGAACTGGTGCGCTGGCAGCGTTCTGCCGTGCGCCGGCGCCATGACATCGCCGCGGAGACCCTGGCCGGGGTGACGTTCCACGCCCATGCCGACGGACTGCACCTGTGGCTGCCGTTGCCGGAGGATCGGGCGGAGGAGGGGTTCGTGGCGCAGGCGCGGCTGCAGGGCGTGGCGATCGCGCCGGGCGCATCGTTCCGAATTTCCGAAGCCCCCTGGCATCCGGCGGTGCGCATCTCGATCGGGTCGACCACCGAGAGCGAACTGCGCACCGGCCTTGGCGTCGTCACGCGCCTGCTGCTCGGCGATCCCGAGCATCTTCTCCTCGCGATCTGACCTTCGCAAAATCTCGCGACTAGGTACCGGCGTTTCTCGACGACGCTCGGTGTTCCATAATGGAACAGGCGAGTTTAGAAAAATTGTCATGAGATTATTTTGTCAATTGACATGATTTTGTTGCTTCCCCATCGTTAGAGCAATTCCAGCAAAAACGCGCAGCGGTCTTGCGTCCGGGATTGCGTGGAAGAGTTAGAGCGTTTCCGCGTTTCCGTGAAAAACGCAAACGCTCCGGGAAAGAAGAGTTCTCCAACACGGGGATAGACGATTGGCCGCGCCCATCATCAAGATCGACGCGATTTCGAAGAGCTTCGGTGCCTTCAAGGTGCTGGACGGGCTGTCGATGCAGGTGATGCCCGGCGAGAAGCTGGCGCTTATCGGCCCGTCGGGCTCCGGCAAGACCACGATCCTGCGTATCCTGATGACGCTCGAGCGCATCGATGGCGGCCACATCGAGGTCGAAGGCGAGCAGCTCTACCACATGGAGCGCGAGGGCTCCCTGGTGCCGGCGAGCGAACGGCATCTCGCCAGGATGCGCCAGAAGATCGGCATGGTCTTCCAGCTCTTCAACCTGTTTCCCCACAAATGCGTGCTCGACAACGTCACCCTGGCACCGATGCTGACCAAGGGCATGCCGCGTGCCGCCGCCGAGAAGCGGGCGATGGAACTGCTCGACATGGTCGGCCTGGCCGACAAGGCCAAGGCGATGCCGGCACAACTGTCGGGAGGCCAGAAGCAGCGTGTGGCGATCGCCCGCGCGCTCGCTTTGTCGCCCAGGATCATGCTCTTCGACGAGGTCACCTCGGCGCTCGATCCCGAACTGGTCGGCGAGGTGCTGAACGTCATGCGCAAGCTCGCCGCCGAGACGGACATGACCATGCTTCTGGTCACCCACGAAATGGGTTTTGCCCACGACTTTGCCGACCGGGTGCTGTTCTTCGACCGCGGCAAGATCGTGGAGGAGGGCAAGCCCGACGACATTTTCCGCCATCCCAAGCAAGAGCGCACGCAGAGCTTCCTGAAGAAGATCATTGCGGCCGGTCATCGCGTCTGATCGGCGGCGGAAAGCGAATGGTTGCCGCGTAGGCGGCATCACCACCATCAACAAAAACCGAAAAAACATGGAGCTGGGAACAATGAGGACATTCGCAACCACGGCAGCAATCGCCGGTTTCGCGCTGGGCATGCTGGCCGCCACCACCGTGGGTGGCCGCGCTGACGACAGCAAACTCGAGCAGCTGAAGAGCCAGGGTTTTGCCCGCCTGGCGATCGCCAACGAGCCGCCCTACACGGCGGTGGCGGCGGATGGCAAGGTTTCGGGCGCTGCCCCTGACGTCGCCCGAGAGATCTTCAAGCGCCTCGGCGTTGCCGACGTCGCGGCGTCGATCTCCGAATATGGCGCGATGATACCGGGCCTGCAGGCCGGACGTTTCGACGTGGTGACGGCCGGCCTGTTCATGAAACCCGAGCGCTGCGCTGCCGTCGCCTATTCCGAGCCTGTGCTCTGCGACGCCGAAGCCATGCTGGTGAAGAAGGGCAATCCCAAGGGCTTCAAGAGCTATGAGGATGTCGCCAAGGACAGCGCCGCCACCATCGGCGCGCCGGGTGGCGGCACCGAGGAGAAGCTGGCGCTGAATGCCGGCGTGCCGCGCGAACGCGTCATCGTGGTGCCGGATGGTCAGAGCGGCATCAAGATGCTGCAGGACGGCCGCATCGATGCCTATTCGCTGCCGGTACTTTCCATCAATGACCTGATGAAGAAGGCCAACGATCCGAACCTCGAGGTCATTGCGCCGGTGCAGGGTGCGCCGGTCTATTGCGATGGCGCCGCCTTCAACAAGAAGGACACCGCATTGCGCGACGCCTTCGATGTCGAGCTGGCCAAGATGAAGGAGTCCGGCGAGTTCGCAAAGATCATCGAGCCCTACGGCTTCTCGGCCAAGGCCGCATTGTCGACGACGCGCGACAAGCTCTGCGCGGCCAAGTGAGTGATGCGGCTTTTCCTTCTCCCCGTTCGCGGGGAGAAGGTGGCCCTAAGGGCCGGATGAGGGGCAACGCCAGCCTTGAAAGGTTCGCGCAGTTCCTCGCCGGCCGGCCGGCAGCTTCGTTCCGCCAGGGGCAGGAAGCACGGCTCGTTTTCACCAACCGGAAGACCCCATGATCGACTGGTCCGGATATCTTGACCTGATCTTGCAAGGTGCGCTGGTCACCATCAAGCTGACGCTGATGGGATCGGTGCTGGCGCTCATCATGGCGTTCCTGGCCGGGCTTGGCAGGCTGTCGCGTTTCTTCGCGGTGCGTGCGCTGGCTACCGTCTATATCGAATTCTTTCGCGGCACCTCGATCTTCGTCCAGCTGTTCTGGGCCTATTTCGTGCTGCCCATGCTGGGCTTCGAACTGACGCCGCTGCAGGCCGGCGTGCTGGCGCTCGGCCTCAATGTCGGCGCCTACGCCGCCGAAGTCGTGCGCGGCGCCGTGCAGTCGATCGGCAAGGAACAGTATGAAGCCTGCACGGCGCTCAATCTGAGCCGCTGGCAGGGCATGCGCCATGTCATCCTGCCACAGGCCTTCCTGGTGATGCTGCCGACATTCGGCAACAACGCCATCGAGCTGCTCAAGGCTACGTCGGTGGTGTCGCTGATCTCGCTGGCCGACCTGACGTTCCAGGCGCAGGTGGTGCGCGCCCAGACCGGCAACACACTGGTGCCCTTCGCCACCATCCTCGTCATCTACTTCGTGCTGGCGATGCTGATTTCCTGGGGCACGCGCAGTCTGGAACGCCGCCTGTCGCGCGGTCTCGATGGAGTGCGCGTGTAATGGAATGGGATTGGGCCTTCGTCCGCGAGATCATGCCGACCCTGCTCGAGGGCGTGAAGATCACCATCCTGGCGACCATCCTGGGCTCCGTACTGGCGGCCGTGCTTGGGCTCGCCATCGCGCTTCTGCGGCGTTCGGAGAACCGTCTCGTCTCGCGCACGGTCGGCTTCCTTGCCGAATTCATCCGCGGCACGCCGCTTCTGGTCCAGCTCTACTTCATCTTCTACGTGCTGCCTGATTTCGGCCTGCTGCTGCCCCCGCTGACCGCCGGTGTCATCGGACTTGGCCTGCACTACGGCACCTATGCGGCAGAGGTCTATCGCGCCGGCATCGACAACGTGCCGCGCGGGCAATGGGAAGCGGCCAAGGCCTGCAATCTCAACGCCCGCCAGACCTGGATGCACATCATCCTGCCGCAGGCGATCCCGCCGATGATCCCTGCACTGGCCAACTATTTCATCGCCATGTTCAAGGAGACGCCGCTGCTTTCGGCCATCACGGTGCTGGAACTGATGAACCAGGCCAAGAGCGTCGCCAACACCTACTACCGCTATGTCGAGCCGATGACATTGGTGGGCGCCTTCTTCCTGGTGATCAGCCTGTTCTCGGTGGTGCTGCTGCGGTGGCTGGAACGGCGCTACGGCAAGGTGGAGAGATAGACATGGCACCTGATATCCATCTCCATCCGGAGCGCCCGGCGCTGGACCCGCGCCCGCTGGAAAGGCGTGTCGGCCTGATCATCCTGGCAACCGATCACACCACCGAGCCGGACTACCGGCGCATGGTGGCGAGCGAGCGCATCGGCGTCTATGTCGCGCGCGTCGCCTACGCCAATCCGACCACGCCGGAAAACCTGCGCAAGATGCAGCCGGCCCTGACCGAGGCTGCCGCCCTCATCCTGCCGGACGAGAAGCTCGACGCCATCTGCTATTCCTGCACCTCGGCCTCGGTCGTGATCGGCGACCTCGAGATCGAGGCTGCGATACAAACCGCCAAGCCCGGCGTGACCGTGGTGACGCCGCCGATGGCGGCCATGCAGGGTTTAAGGGGGCTGGGCGCCAAAACCATCAGCGTGCTGACGCCCTACACGATCGAGACCAGCCGGCCGATGGCGGAGTATTTCGTTCGTCACGGCTTCAACATAGCGTCGTTCACCTGCCTCGGCTTCGACGACGATCGCGAGATGGCCCGCATCGCGCCTTCGACGCTTGTCGAGCTGGCACGCCAGGCCATGCATCCGGATGCGGATGCACTGTTCGTGTCCTGTACTGCGTTGCGTTCGGCGCTTGCTGCTGTGGCGATCGAAGAAGCCATCGGCCGCCCCGTCGTCACCTCCAACCAGGCGACCGCCTGGAATTGCCTGAGACTTTGCGGCGACGACAGCGCCCATCCCGAATGGGGCCGGCTCATGACCTGCCCATTGCCGCGCGGCTGACAGCCATGGACAGCGTCACCTTCCAGCATATCCTGGTCGCGCGCGATCGCATCGCGGGCAAGATCGCTGCAACGCCGGTCGCAGCCTCCGTCACCCTGTCGGAGCGCCTCGATGTCCCGGTGTACCTCAAGCTCGAGCATCGCCAGACGACCGGCAGCTTCAAGCTGCGTGGCGCTTCCAATGCGATCGCGTGGCTCGACGCCGAAGACAGGAAACGCGGCGTCGTCGCCGCCTCGACCGGCAATCACGGCCGCGCGCTCAGCTTTGCCGCGCGGCTCGAAGGCATGCGCGCCGTCATCTGCATGTCCAGGCTGGTTCCGGCCAACAAGGTCGAGGAGATCCGCCGCCTCGGCGCCGAGATCCGCATCGTCGGCAACAGCCAGGATGATGCCCAGGTCGAGGTCGAGCGGCTGGCGGCGGAGGAAGGGCTGGTCATGGTGCCGCCCTTCGACCATCCGGCGGTGATCGCCGGGCAAGGTACGCTCGGCCTCGAGATCGCCAGCGCCGTTGCCGACGTCGAGACCGTGCTGGTGCCGCTGTCCGGCGGCGGGCTGGCGGCAGGCATTGCCGCGGCGGTGAAAGGCACCAGGCCGCACGCGAAAGTCATCGGCATTTCGATGCAGCGCGGCGCGGCGATGAAAGCCAGTCTCGATGCCGGCCGGCCGGTCCAGGTCGAGGAAATGCCGACCCTGGCGGACTCGCTCGGCGGCGGCATCGGTCTCGACAACCGGCTGACCTTTTCGATGTGCCGCGACCTGCTCGACGATGTCGTGCTGCTGTCCGAGGCGGAAATCGCTGCCGGCATTACCCACGCCTACAGCCAGGAGCGTGAGATCGTCGAAGGCGCCGGCGCGGTCGGTATCGCGGCGCTGCTGGCCGGCAAGGTCAGGCCGCGAGGCCCGGTCGTGCTGGTGCTCTCCGGCCGCAACATCGACATGGGCCTGCATCGCGACATCGTGTGCGGCAAGGAGGAGCTCGCGGCATGAGGCCAATGACCATCCTCACCGAAGCAGACCTGCGCCGCCTTGTGAAGCTCGATCTCGAGGCCGTGGCCTGCGTGGAAAATGCCTTCCGCGCGCTGGCCACGGAAAAGGTGGCGATGCCGCCGATCCTCAGGCTCGACATTCCCGAGCATCGCGGCGAAGTCGACGTGAAGACGGCCTATGTGCCTGGCATCGATGCTTTCGCCATCAAGATCAGCCCCGGCTTCTTTGACAACCCGAGGCTCGGCTTGCCGAGTACCAACGGGTTGATGGTGCTGCTGTCGGCAACGACCGGCGTCACCGAAGCGCTCCTGATCGATAACGGCTATCTCACCGATATCCGCACCGCAGCCGCCGGTGCGGTGGCGGCAAAACACCTTTCTCGCCCGGACGCCGCGTGCGCCGCCATCTTCGGCGCCGGCATGCAGGCGAAACTGCAACTCGAAGCGCTGAAGCTGGTGCGGCCGATCACTCAAGCGCGCATCTGGGCGCGCGATATCGCAAAGGCGGAGACGGCCGCCGGCGAACTGCGCGAGCGGCTGGGCATCGATGTGCGCGCCGAGTCCGACGCGGCGGAGGCGGCAGCCGGTGTGGACGTGATCGTCACCACGACGCCGGCGACCGAACCGCTGATCCATGCCGGCTTCGTCTCGGCGGGGCAGCACATCACAGCCATGGGCTCCGACGCCGAGCACAAGAACGAGATCGCGCCGGCGGTGATCCGCATGGCCGATCTCTACGTCGCCGACAGCGCCCGGCAGACGCGCCGGCTCGGCGAGCTGCACCACGCCATCGATGCGGCAGTGATGGCGGCCGATGCCGAGGTCACCGAACTCGGCCAGATCATCGCAGGCCGCAAGCATGGCCGGCGCAGCACGGCCGATATCACGCTTGCCGATCTCACCGGCACGGGCGTGCAGGATACCGCCATAGCAACGCTGGCGCGGGATCGGGCGAGGGCGGCGGGTGCCGGAACGATTTTTGAAAGCTGATGCGGCTCCACCAAGAGCCAAAACGAGGAAACTGGAAGAATGCAGCCCAATTTGAAGTTTTCGCGCGAGGAGTATGCGGAACGCCTCGCAAAGACACGCGCGGCCATGGAGGCCAAGGGTGTCGATGTGCTGATCTGCTCGGACCCTTCCAACATGGCCTGGCTGACGGGTTATGACGGCTGGTCCTTCTACGTGCACCAGGCAGTGATCGTGCCGCCGCATGGTGAGCCGATCTGGTACGGGCGCGGCCAGGACGCCAACGGCGCCAAGCGCACCGCCTATCTGAACCACGACAACATCATCGGTTATGCCGATCACTATGTGCAGTCGACCGAGCGCCACCCGATGGACTATCTCGCCGGTCTGCTTGCAAAGCGCGGCTGGGATGGCAAGCGGATCGGTGTCGAGATGGACAATTACTGGTTCTCGGCCAAGGCTTTCGCCTCGCTGCAGCAGCACCTGCCCAATGCGCGTTTCGTCGACGCCACCGCGCTGGTCAACTGGCAGCGCGCGGTCAAGAGCGCGACCGAGATCGACTACATGCGCAAAGCCGCCCGCATCGTCGAAGCGATGCATCAGCGCATCGTCGACAAGATGGAAGTCGGCATGCGCAAATGCGATCTCGTCGCCGAGATCTATGATGCCGGTATCCGTGGCGCAGACGGCTTCGGTGGTGATTATCCGGCGATCGTGCCGTTGCTGCCGTCAGGCGAGGATGCCTCCGCGCCACACCTGACCTGGGACGACAAGCCGATGAAGGCGGGCGAGGGCACTTTCTTCGAGATCGCCGGTTGTTATCACCGCTACCACTGCCCGCTGTCGCGCACCGTCTTCCTCGGCAAGCCGACGCAGGCGTTCCTGGACGCCGAGAAGGCGACGCTGGAAGGCATGGAGGCTGGGCTGGCGGCAGCGAGGCCCGGCAACACCTGCGAGGACATCGCCAACGCCTTCTTTGCCGTCCTGAAGAAGTACGGCATCGTCAAGGACAACCGCACCGGCTATCCGATCGGCATCTCCTACCCGCCGGACTGGGGCGAACGCACGATGAGCCTGCGCCCCGGCGACCGCACCGAGCTGAAGCCCGGCATGACCTTCCATTTCATGACCGGACTGTGGCTGGAGACGATGGGACTGGAGATCACGGAATCGATCCTGATCACCGAGACCGGGGTCGAATGCCTGGCCAACGTACCGCGCAAGCTGGTGGTGAAGGACTGACGATGTCGCGGTCTTCTCCCATTTCCGCGACCGTCGATTTCGACCGCGACGGCGTCCAGCACGGCTTCCTGCGGCTGCCCTACAGCCGCGACGATTCCGCCTGGGGTTCGGTGATGATCCCGATCTGCGTGGTGAAGAACGGCAGCGGCCCGACCGCGCTGCTCACCGGCGGCAACCATGGCGATGAATATGAGGGGCCTCTCGCCCTCTACGAACTCGCCCGCACGCTCGATCCGAAAGCCGTCGCCGGCTCGGTGATCATCGTGCCGGCGATGAACTACCCGGCATTCCGCGCCGGCACGCGCACATCGCCCATCGACAAGGGCAACATGAACCGCAGCTTCCCCGGCCGTCCCGATGGCACGGTCACGGAGAAGATCGCCGACTATTTCCAGCGCGAACTGCTGCCGCGCGCGGATATCGTCCTCGATTTCCATTCCGGTGGGCGCACCCTGGATTTCGTGCCGTTCTGCGCCGCCCATATCCTGCCCGACAAGAAACAGGAGGCCCGCGCCTTCGCGGCGGTCGAGGCGTTCTCCGCGCCTTTTTCGATGAAGATGCTCGAGATCGATGCGGTCGGCATGTACGACAGTGCTGCCGAGGAGATGGGCAAGGTCTTTGTCACCACCGAACTCGGTGGTGGCGGTACCTCGCGGGCCGAAACCGTGCGCATCGCCAGGCGCGGCATCCTGAATGTGCTGCGCCACGAAGGCATGGTCGACGGTGCGGTCGAGAAGCTGCCGACACGTTGGCTCGATATGCCTTCCGGCGACTGCTTCTGCTTTGCCGAGGAGGACGGCATGATCGAGACCATGGTCGATCTCGGCGAGCCCATCGAGGCCGGTGCTGTCGTTGCGCGCATTCATTCGACCGGCCGCACCGGACAGGCGCCGCAGGAAATCAGGGCTAGGATTTCCGGCCTGCTGACCGCCCGGCATTTCCCGGGCCTGGTCAAGGCCGGGGATTGTGTGTCGGTGGTGGCGGTCGTGGAGCGGTAAGCCGATACAGTGGAGAGAGCCTGCTAGGGAGCGGGCGCACCTCTCTTCCGTCTAGAGCAGCGCTTCGTAACGGTCGCCGATCTTTTCAATCGTGAAATCCGCGGCCCTGGCTGACAGCGCCGCGGCGGGGGTCGGCCGATCGAGCATCCTGCCCATGGCTTCCGCCAGGGCATTGGCGTCGCCAACCGGCACCAGGCTGCCGAAACGGCCGTCGCCAAGGATTTCGCGCGGGCCGTGTGGCGCATCGGTGGAGACAACCGGGACACCGGCAGCCATGGCTTCGACCAGGACATTGCCGAAGCCCTCGCTTGTCGACGACAGCGCGAACAGGTCGGCAACCGCATAGCAGGCTGCGGGATCGTCGACGTAGCCGGCAAACAGCACATCCTGCGCGATACCGATTTCCCCGGCATAGGCACGCAGTTCAGCGTCCAGCGGACCTTCGCCGAAGATGACGAGACGGGCATCCCGGCTGGCGCGCAGCCTTGCGAAGGCTTGCAGCAAGGTCCGATGGTCCTTGACGGGAACAAGACGTCCGGCCGTGATGATGACCGGGCCGTCACCCATGGCCTTCAGTTCTGCTTGCCAGGGGTAGTTGTGCTCCCGGAGTGGGGCCGGCGATGGCAGCGGGTTGTTGATGACGGTGACCTTGGATCTGGAAAAGCCATTTGCCACCAGGTCGCCACCGACGCCTTCGGAGACAGCGATGGCGCTGGTGGCGCGTGCCGCCACCAGCGACGAGAGATAGCCCGCCAGTCTGGCACCGATCCTGTTGGACGTGTGTGAAGCTGCGGCATGAAAGCTTGGAAAGAATTTGGCCCGGCTTGGTGCCAGCAACAGTGCCACCGCCATCAGCAGATTGGCGAATTCGGGAGCGCTGAAGACCGCGTCAGGAGCTAGCCGCCTCAGCACGCGCGCTCCCTGCACCACGCCTTTCAGCGTGTCGGCCTTGCTGTAGCCTTCGCCGTGAATGGCGAAGCTGAGATTGATCAGCTTCACGGCAGGCGAGCGCAAGGCAGCGTTGGGCCCTTCGGCATTCCAGGTGAACAGCGTGACGTCGTGGCCACGGGATGCCAGCTCATTGGCCATGAGGACGAAGACGCGCTCGGCGCCGCCGCCCCTCAGGCTGGCAATGTGGAAAACGATGCGCTTTGCCATGTTCAGGCGCCGGCGATGCTGGGTTCCCGGCGGCTGGGCGGACGGCGCATGTCGCGAAGGATGCCCCAGGCAATGGCAAGTAACATGCCAAGGCCAAAGCCGCCGACCGCTCCCGCACCGACCAGGATCGTCGTGCTGGGTGGCCACGAGCGCTTGTTCGGGGGCACTGCGGTGGAAATCACCTGGACGTTGGTGGTGTCGATCTGTCCGCGCTCGGTGATCTGCCGTGCGCGCGACAGGAAGCTCTCATAGATCGCCGTCTTCGATGCCGCATCGCGCAGAAGTTCGCGCAGGGCGACCTCCGACTCGTTGTCGGCGAAGACCCGGCCCTGCAGGTCGTTCATCTTGGCGTTGAGCGAAGCCAGCGAGGCCTTCGTCCTGTTCAGGTTGACCTTGGCCTGGTCGACGGTCCGCGCGTATTCGGCTCGCAGCTGCGTGCCCACGGTCTCCAGTTCCGTCTTGAGACGGACGATCGTCGGGTGGCGGGGCCCGAATGTCATGGCCTGCGAATCGATCTGCTGCCGCAAACCGTTTGCCCTGTCACGCAAGGCGGCAAGGGCCTCCGACGTTTCGGGGGCGGATGGGGTTCCATTGATACCCGAGGCGACCAGGGCGTCATAGTTCGCCTGCGCGGCGACGACGCGCGACTGTTCCTCGCCGATCTGGCTGTTGAGCTGTGTCATCGTCTGGGAGCTGACGAGCTGACCGTTGCTGGAGGACAGGCTGTGGCTGCGGCGGTAGGCCTCGACTTTCTCTTCGGCGGCCTGCACGTCGCTTTTGAGCTGGCCCAGGCGCGTATCGAGGGCGGCGGCGGCGCGACTGGCGCCGGAAGCCTCGGCGCTTGCCAGTTCTTCCTGGAAGTGCTTGACGATGGATTGTGAAATCTTGACGGCTTTTTCCGGAGTTTGCGCCGACACGGTGAGCGTCGTCACGAACGACCTTTCGTCCCCGCTCGTCTTGACCTTCAGCGCCAGGCTTTTCTGCGCGGCGAGTTTCGGGTCGGCTTTGGGAGCGTCGGCTTTGCCGGCGCTTCGGCTGGCGTCGAAGAATTCGGGATCGTTGTAGAGTTCAAGCTCGTCGACCACGCCGGAAAGCACGCTTCCCGAGGTCAGGATACGCTGCTTGCTGCGCGTGGTCAGGATCTGGCCATCGACCTGGCCCGATTGAGGGTAGAGGTCGTTCTGGATGACCTGCAGATTGGCGGGATTGATCAGGATATCCGTGGTCACCGTATACAGCTGCTTGCCCAGCATCGAATAGGCGCCGCCGACGATCGCGCCGACGATAGCCAGCAGGAATGCCAGCAGAAGACCGGAGCGCAGCCAGACGAACAGGCGGCGGAAATCGAGCTCGAGGAAAGTCCCGATCTTGTCCAGCGTCACCGTGGCGACCGGCACGGCTGCCTGCGGCTGTGGCGCATGCGGCGGGGGATTCGTAAGCGCGCGAGCCGCGCTCGAGGTACCTTGCTGGAGCTTTGCCGCGCTGGCGCGCCGCGCATTTTCGATGCGCTCGTAAGGGCTGATACCGGCGTCCGCCGCAGAAGTAGGTGGGCGGGTACCCGCGGACATGTGCTAACCCTTGCTATTCTTCATCTCGCACAGATGGCTTACAGAAACATCGTTAACATTTTATTTTCCATGTTTGGACATAACTTGATAACCGGCATGTCCCGACCGTCCGGCGAACCTGCGGATCTGGTGCCGGACCATCGTGTGAATTGGAATAGGCTATGAGCAGCCTGACTGCCGGATCGGAACAGCTGTCCAGCCGGATGCGCCGCCAGAACGCGCTGACGCTTCTGTTTTTCCTGTGCGCGGCCGCCGCCTTGCTGATCCGTTTCACCGTGTCGCAGCAACTGATGAATATGGTCGTCAACTACACGGAAGACGGCGGCCCCTTCTATCAGAAGCTCCATCTCGGCACCTACGCCATCTTCTTCCTGTGCGCGGTTGTCCTTTTCAGCCGGCCCTTCCTGTTGCGTGGCGACGAGATCAGCGTCTTCAAGGCACTGCTCCGCTATTCGGTGCTGGTCTTCGTTCTGGTGCCTTACCTTTTCGCCGCCGGCCGCGCCGGTGCGTCGGGTTTTGTGGTCGACACCTATCTGGTGGCCGGCGCCGCCGGCCTGATGATGCTGGCCCTGAACGAGGACGCAAGACGAGCATTGGGGGACGTGGTGCTCGTGACGCTGATCCTGAGTGCCGCGATCGGCATCATGGAAGTCGCCACCCAGCATCGTCTTCTGCCCTTCACCGAAAGCGAACCGGTGTTCAGGCCAATCGGACTGGCGGGACATCCGCTGGCATTGGGCGGGCAGTGCGCCATCGCAATCGGCTTCGACCCGCTGGCGCATATGGGTGCGGGTGCTCTCGATCCTGATCCTGTTTGTCGGCACCGCCGCATCGGGCGCGCGCACCGCCCTCATCCTGACCGTGGGCGAGATATTCATCCTGCTGATGTTCGTACGCTGGCCCCGGCTGACGACCGAACATCAACGCGAGGCCAAGTTCGTCGTGCTGCTGTTTACCGCGGTCATTGGCGTGGCGATGGTCGCCGGGATGCTTTCCGCCGGCCTCCTGAGCCGGTTCGACAACACGATCTTCGACGCGAACTTCATGGCGCGCGTGACGATCTACCAGGTTTTCGGACTGGTCAGCTGGAAGGACATCCTGTTCGGGATGGACGCCAACGAGCTGCTGAGGATCGTGAACGAGCAACTGGGGCTGCCCCATATCGAGAGCGCGCCAGTGGTCTTCGGCCTGCTGTTCGGCGTGCCCATAGCCATACTCTTCTTCGCCTTGATCCTCTGGCTCATCTTCAAGCTGCTGCGTGAAGCGCCGCTGCCGGCGAGGGTCGCCACCACCGTCTTCCTGCTTGCCTCGCTGTCGAACAACGCCCTGTCGTCGAAGACGCCGGATGTGACGATCATGGTGGTCTTGCTGATTGCCACCAGGAAGCCGCAGGAGGTTCCGCCCGCGGTTACCTTCGAACAGGCCCGCGTTCGAGCCGGCTGATCCGGTGGATCCGCTTCGTCGGCAGCAACCGCCGGCTTGATGGCAGAGACTTAGCCGGCGCTATCCACGACTTCGACGCGACCTGCGCGGTTGAGCGTATGGATGCCGGCACGTGCCCATGCCGGTCCGGGGCAGATCGGACGCGGTGGCGAGAAGCGGACGTCGCTGTCGTCCAACTGGTCCAGGCTCATCAGGCCGAGACCGCCGCCATAGGCGCGCGAGCCGTCCTGAACCGGCAACATCAGCTTTGCGCCGTGACGGAAAATGGCGCCACCAGGCCGGGCTGCCGAGTGATCGACGGCGATCGGGTTCAGGGCATGGGCAGCCCATGGTCCGCGCAGTGAAGGGGCGCTGTAGATAGCCAGTGTATCCGACGCGCTGCCGAAGCCGTATCGTTCGGTGCCCAGCAGCCAGAAGCGACCATTGGCTTCGAGCAGCGTCGCATCATTGAAATCGCTGTCTTTCATCAACACCGTGTCGCGGATCCACCGGTCGGGAAACTGCTCGGCACGGTAGAGCACGACTTCGCGCGCCGAACCGCTCTCGGGGATCATGAAAATCTCGCCGTCGCGGGCGAACACCTGCGGATATGACAGGTGGTGTTTTTCCTCGAGTACGATCCGTGGAACGCCGAACGTGCCGTCGTCGCCAAGCTCGGCGACGGAAATCACGCCACGGCCCGTCGCATAGGGAAATTCCTCGACAAACAGGAAGTGGCGGCCATCGTGCTCGAAGACAAACGGGTCTGCGTAGAAACGTTCACCGTCGTCGGGAAGAACGCTGAAGGGTGAGCCGTCTAATTTGCCGACTTCGGCAACTCCCGGCCCATCGATCAGCCGGTAGGCAACCTGCCAGTAGAACGGGCGTCGTCTTTGCTGGTATTTCTGCACGGCGCGATTGACCACACCCTTGCAGAAATAGGGCACAGCGTGGCGGATGAAGCTGCCATCCTTTCCGGTGGGCCGCACTCTGTCGGCGAGCGGCTCGATCTTGCCCGCAAAGAAACGGGCAACGCTCTGCATGATCAGCGATATGGCGCCGGCAAGCAGGTCGTTCGATGTCCGGGAAAGCCAGAACTTGTCCGAGAGCATCGGGCGGGCCCGCGCCACCACGACGCCATCGAGACGGGCAGCAAGTTCAGGCGCGGGGCCGCCGGCCAGGAAGGCCGTGATGCCGACAGGAAAGGTGCTCCTGCCGCAGAACTCGAGCGTCAGGATTGGAGCAGCCTGCGCCGTGGCGGAGGCCGTGAGGTCGATGACGAGGTCCGGCGCTCCGAGATCTACGGAAGGCAGCGGCTTTGCGCGTGTTGCCAATGAAGAACCATAACGACAACTCTCGATGGCCAGGACGGCATCGAGCGCCAAAGTTCTGGGCGCAGCCACCATTGCAGGCCGGCTCGAGACAACGTGGCCCGAGGCGCCCAGCCGCTGCATAAGCTCATTCTCCCAGCGTCGGGACGAGCCGGCGTGGCTGATAATTAAAATGTTACCCAAGCCCAGGTATTCTCTTTAAAGTGACTCTGTTTTGATATCTGCAGGTATAGTTCTTAGCAAGGGATACTCGAGGGGGCATGGGATTCGCCATTAATCAAGTGGTAATATTTTCCACAGGGGAGACGCTTCCTGACGCTATTGTCACATGGCTGGGCGGCAACGCGGACCTTGGCGGCCAAGGTCAACCATGAGCACTGTTTCGCATTCCAAGTCGCACGGCAAACGAAAACTGTTGATCGTGTTCGGCACAAGACCTGAAGCGCTTAAATGCTTTCCGGTTGCGCGTGCTGCACTGGCCCACCCGGACTTCATAACCGAAATCTGCGTCACCGGCCAACATCGCGAGATGGTGGCGCAAGTCATCGAGCTGACCGGTCTGCCGGTACATCATGATCTCGACATCATGCAACCGGGCCAGACCTTGTTCGACGTGACTTCGCGCGTGCTTCTCGGCATGGCCGACGTGCTCGACAAGTCCAGGCCGGACATCGTGCTCGTGCAAGGCGACACCACCACCGCGATGACCGCGGCGCTGGCCGCCTTCTACAAGCGCATTCCGGTCGCCCACATCGAAGCCGGATTGCGCAGCCACAACATCAATTCCCCCTTTCCCGAGGAACTGAACCGCAAGATCGCCGGCGACATCGCCACCTGGCATTTCGCGCCTACTGCGGAAGCGCGCGACAATCTGCTTGCCGAAGGAAAGGCCGCCGATACCATCTTCGTGACCGGCAACACGGTCATCGACACGCTGCTGCATTTCTCCAGCGAGATCGACGCCGATGCCGAGATGAACGCCAGGCTTGCCGCGCGTTTTCCTTTCATCGACCCGACGAAGAAGATGATCCTCGTCACCGGTCACCGGCGGGAAAATTTCGACGGTGGCATTCAGCGTATCTGCAGCGCGCTGAAGACACTGGCGATGCGCAAGGATGTGCAGATCGTCTACCCGGTCCACCCAAACCCCAACGTGCGGCTGGTGGTCGAGAAGGAGCTGGGCGGCGTGGCGAACATCCACCTGATCGACCCGCAGGACTATCTGCCGTTCCTGTATCTGCAGAAGCAGAGCTATCTGGTGCTGACCGACAGCGGCGGCGTGCAGGAAGAGGCGCCGTCGCTTGGCAAGCCGGTACTGGTGATGCGGGAGAATACAGAGCGCCCCGAAGGTGTCGCCGCGGGTACCGCACGGCTTGTTGGCACCGACATCGAAAAAATTCTGTCCAATGCCAATAGCTTGCTCGATGATGAGAGCATCTATCGTGGTATGGCGGAGCGACACAATCCATATGGCGATGGCCTCGCCGCGATCCGGATCATTGAGGAACTACAGCACCATGGCTGAAATCAGAACCGTTTCCGTTATCGGCATGGGTTACATCGGCCTGCCGACCTGCGCCATCTTTGCCAGCCGCGGGTTCGATGTCATCGGCATCGATGTCAACGAAGCGGTGGTGGCGAAGGTCAATCGTGGCGAGATCCACATCGTCGAACCCGACCTGGACGGTTTGATCCAGAAGGTCGTCGCCAATGGCAAGCTCAAGGCCTTCAATACCCCCCAGCCGGCTGATGCCTATATCATCGCCGTTCCGACTCCGATTACCGAAGACCACAAGCCGGATGTGAGTTACGTGCTTGCTGCGGCTCGCAGCATCGCTCCGGTGCTGAAGCGTGATGATCTCATCGTGCTGGAATCGACGTCGCCCGTCGGCACGACACGCGTCATGACGAACCTGCTTGCCGAGTTGCGGCCGGATCTCAAATTTCCCGTCACGCATGGCGAGGAGGCGGACGTACTGGTCGCCTACTCCCCTGAGCGCGTGCTGCCGGGAAAGGTGCTGACCGAGCTCATCAACAACGACCGCTCCATCGGCGGTCTGTCGCGCAAGTCGTCGGAACGAACCGCCACACTTTATTCGAGCTTCGTCGCCGGCGATCTCTTCATAACGCAGGCCGAAAGTGCCGAGCTTGTGAAACTGACCGAAAACGCGTTCCGCGACGTCAACATCGCCTTCGCCAATGAACTCGCGGCGGTGTGCCAGGATCTGTCGCTCAATGTCTGGGAGGTCATCGATCTCGCCAACCGGCATCCCCGTGTGAACATCCTCCAGCCGAGCCCGGGTGTCGGCGGCCATTGCATCGCGGTCGATCCGTATTTCATCATCGACGCCGCACCCAACAGCACGCGGCTGATCAGTTCGGCGCGCCGCATCAATTCCGAGCGCCCGCTGTCGGTGGTCAGGGATATCGAGGCATTGCTCGACCCGAACCGTCAGCAGACGATCGCCTGCCTTGGCCTGAGCTTCAAACCCAACATCGACGACATGCGCGAGAGCCCGGCTGTCGAGGTGGTGAAACTTCTGTCCAGGATCCCCAACCTCAAGATCGTCGCGGCAGAGCCCAATGCGCGCGCCCTGCCACGCGAGCTCGAAGGCCACGACATCGCATTCACCGACGCGCTTTCTGCCATCGATCAGTCCGATATCGTCGTTCTGCTGGTCGATCATCGGCAGTTCAATTTCGTCGACCCCGAATCGCTCAAGGACAAGAAGCTGGTCGACACCAGAGGTCTCTGGACTTGGCGCAAGGCGCGCAAGCCCGATGCCCGCATCGAAGGCAAGAAGTCCGCGCCGGAGCGGGCTGGAGAGGCCGCATGACCATGCATGATGCTGCATGGGCACAACATCCCCTGTTGGCATCACGGCGTCGGGAATTTCTCGACGCGCCGATTCATGCCTTGACCATGGCCGAGACGCTCGCCGTCGCCGACGAGGCAATGGCCGCGCATCGACCGCTGCACCACGTCGTCGTCAACGTCGCCAAGCTCGTGAACATGCGCAAGAACGCCGAGCTGCGCGACGATGTGATCACGGCGGATCTGATCAATGTCGACGGCAAGGGAGTGCTCTGGGGCGCCCGGCTCTGCGGTGTCAAGCTGCCTGAGCGGGTCACGGGCGTCGATGTCATGATCAACGTGCTCGCCCTGTGTGCAAGGAAGGGCTACCGGCCGTTTCTCCTGGGGGCCGAACAGCATGTTCTCGATGCGGTGGAAAGCCAGTTGGCGATCGACCATCCGAGCCTGGTCATTGCCGGCAAGCGCAATGGTTATTTCAAGGCCGAGGAGGAGCCGGAGATCGTCCATGCCATCAATGCCTCGGGCGCGGACTGCCTGTTCGTGGCGATGCCGACACCGAGAAAGGAGCGTTTCCTCAAGCGTTACCGTGATGATCTCAAGCCGAGCTTCGTGATGGGCGTGGGCGGCAGCTTCGACGTCTATGGCGGCAAGGTCGCCCGGGCGCCGAGACTGGTTCAGGCACTCGGCATGGAGTGGCTGTTTCGCGTCGCACAGGAGCCTCGGCGCTTGTGGCGGCGTTACTACGACACCAACACCGCCTATGCATGGCTGCTCTGCCGGGAGTTCTGGCACCGTCGCATACGCGGGAATGCAACCTCCTAGGCCGTACTCGGATAGCAGCGCGGCCTTTACCTCCTGCCTTGCAGGATCGGCAGTCGCGCCTTGACCTTGTCGATGAACAGCATCGCCTCGGTCGGATAGAACATACAGATCAGCGCAAAGAAGGTCGCGGTACCGGCGCTGCCGCCGGCTGCCAGCGGCAGGATCGGCGGCGCATGGCTGAGCAGGGCCGCGGTGAGGGCGGCAGCCACGCCAGTGCTCGCGGAGATGATGACGGAAACGCCGATGTCGCGCCACGGCACGGGCACCGGCGTCAGCCTTTGGGCGATGACGATGCAACTCGCCAGGGCCGCGACCGATCCGCCCGCCAGAGCCAGGGCGGCACCCAGTTCCGCCATGGTGGGGATCAGCAGGAAAGACAGCGAAATCGTCCCGACCGAGCCGACGAAATTGACGATGATCAGTAACCAGGGTCGTTTGTGCGCGTGCACCACGACACCATAGACGAAGGTTGCGAGATTGGTGCAGAGCACGCTGAAGGCGATGACCGGAAACAGCAGGCCGAAGCGGCCATGATAGTCAGCAGGCAGCATGAGCCGTGTGATGTCGGTGCTGAGCGCCACCAGCATTGCCGCGACCGGCAGGCAAAGGCGCATCATCAGGGCCATGAGTTGCGACAGCAGACGGCTTGACGCCTCGGGCCCCTCTTCGTCGAAGCGGTTCACCACTTCCGGGAAGGCGCCGGTGTTGATTGCATTGGCAATCATGTCGATCGGCTGTCGGGCCAACGCATAAGCTGCAGCAAAGACCGCCACGGCGCTGGCGTCGTAATAGACCTTGAGGAACAGTCGCTCGGCGCTGTTCAGACCGAAGCCGACCAGGGCCATGATGACCAGGGGAGCGCCGAAGGCAAAAAACTCCTGGCGCGTGAAGCGTGACGGACCCGGAACGATGTGTCGGGATGCGACGATGCCCGCCGTGATACCGGCAATCAGCATGCCGAGGCTAGAGCCGAGGGACACCGCCAGGAAGGAGCGCTGGAACAGGAAGACGGCGGCGATCGGCAGGACCAGCTGCAGCAGGCTGCGCAAGGCTTCGAGCATCGAATAGACCGAATGCCGCTGCTGCATCTGCAGGACGGTCAAGGCAAAGCGGCCGATGGAGCCGGCGATCAGGTAGCTGCCGACGGCTAAGGCAAACTCGCCCCAATGCTCCGGCACGATGAGCACCGAGGCAATCGCGGAGATGACCAGTGCAATGGTCGTCGTGGCCAGAAGCACCTGTCCCGCCAGGATCAGGCTGCCCTTGCTGATGTCGCCCTTGCCGCCGAGTCTCAGCAGTGAAATGCGCAGCCAGCTGGTGACGGCGACATCCGTCATTTCGCCGACCGTAACCACCAGCGTCAGCAGGCCATACTGGTTCTGGTCGATCATGCGGGTCATGATGACCAGCAGGAGCAAAGCGGAAATGCGTGTCAGCAGGATCGCCGGGGCGTATATAAGCGTTGAGCGAAGCAGCAAAGGGTTTTCCCCGGACAATTCCGCCTGATTAACCGTTGGGAGGCGGGAAATCCAGCATCATGGCACTAAAGAACAGCATATCACTTCGGCCATAAGCTTTATTTGAGACCTTTGCTTTACGGCTGGGTCGCGTGTGTTATCCGCAATGGTGTCATGTTGCAGCCTTCCGCAAGCCATCAAAAAATGCATGTCCTGGTCGCAACGCCCTCGGGGGGGCTGGGGCAAGGCGGCATCGACCGGCTGATGGGCGCGCTCAAGCTGCAGCTCGAACGGCAGGACAGCGCGGACATCGACGTGCGCTTCATCGCTACCCGCGGTCCGGGACATGTCGGACTTTCGGTCTTCTACACGCTCGGTTTCTGTCTGCGCATGCTTGCGGCGCGCCTCGCCGGGCGCGCCGATGTCATTCACATCAACGTGGCGAGCATGGGCAGCACCTACCGGAAGCTGGTCATTGCCAGGTGCGCGCGCATGCTCGGCATTCCTTACGTGCTGCATCTGCATGGCGCGGAATACAGGTCTTTCTGGAGTGGGGATGGCGGTTTTCTCGACCGCCGCATCCGAAGCATGTTCGAACATGCCAGCCGGGTCGTCGTGCTGGGCAGGGTCTGGCGCGACTTCATTGCCGGCCGCGCGCCGGGTGCGGCCGGCAACATCGTCATCGTGCCCAACGCTACTGAAACGCCGTTGCTGGCGCATGTCGGCGGTGGTGACGGCATTCATATCCTGTTCCTGGGTCGTATCGGCGAACGCAAGGGCGTGCCGCAACTGTGCGATGCCCTGGCGAACATGAAGTCCGTCGAGCATTGGCGTGCCACGATCGCCGGAGACGGCGAGGTCGAGGAGACGCGGGCGCGACTGACGGAACTCGGCCTCGCGGATCGCATCCAGCTTCCTGGATGGGTTGGGCCCGATCAGGTTGCGGCTCTGATCGCGTCCGCCGACATCCTGGCACTTCCCTCCTTTGCCGAAAATCTGCCTGTATCGGTCATCGAAGGCATGGCCAGCGGCCTCGCTGTGGTGACGACGCCGGTTGGGGCGGTGGAAGATATTGTGACCGATGAGCAGAATGGTTTGCTGGTTCCTCCCGGTGACGTCGTGGCATTGACGAAAGCGTTGACGCGCCTGGTCGAAGATCCGGCACTGCGGACGCGCCTTGGCGAGGCCGCCAAGGCCGTGCATCGCGAGCGGCTGGAAATTGCTCCGTTCGCAATGGCATTGCAGCGCGTGTGGCGCGATGCGTTGATCGGCAAGCGACGGGAGGCAAGATCATGAAGTTGCTCGACATCGCGCGCGGCGCCTATGTGCGCAGCCCTGAGCCTCTGCGACGGCTCCTGGCGCCGCTGGTGGCGCGCGTCCCGACCGCGATGAAGTTCGGTGCGACATATCGTTCATGGCGGGAACAGATCACCCAGGCGGCTGCGGATCCTGCCTATGCCGGGCATGCGCATCTGGCCGCGCTGCGGGCGCTGCTGCAGAAAGCGCATGCGGGCAGCCCCTTCTATCGCGGCTTGATCGACAAGGCCTTTGGTTCCGGCTTTGACCTTGCGACGTTGCAGCTCACTGACCTCGGCCGTCTGCCGGTACTCACCAAACAGGCTCTGCGCGATGCAGGCAACGACGTGTTGGCGGAGCCGGCATCGAACCTCGACGAAGCCACGACCAGCGGAAATCACACCGAGCAGCCCTTTGTCTTCTACCTGGACAAGGATCGCAGCACCCGCGAGATCGCCTTCGTCTATGACGCGTGGTCGCGCATCGGCTATGGCGAGCAGACAGCCCGCGCCTGCTTCCGTGGCTTTGGCCTCGATGCCCAGGGCAAACGCCTGTACGAGTGGGAGCCGGCGTTGCGCGAGCTACGGCTTTCGGTGTTTCCGATGACAGTCAAGGACGCCGCCTTGTATCTCGACCTGATCGACGAGCGCGGCATTCGCTTCCTCTACGGCTATCCTTCGGCGATCGAGTTGTTCTGCCGGCATATGCGCAAGCTCGGCCGGATACCGAAGCTGCGCATCGAAGGCATCATGCCGATTTCCGAACCTCTTTTCCCTCATCAGCGTGCCAGCATCCAGTCCGTGCTCGGCGAGGTACCTTTTGCCTGTTTCTACGGCCTGAGTGAAAAGGCGCTGTTCGCCGTTGAAATGCCCGGACGCATGGACAGCTACGAATTCAATCCGCTTTACGGGCTGGCGGAGCTGGTCGACGATGATGACGCGCCCGTTGTGGAGCCCGGCAAGCTGGGACGGCTCATCGGGACCGGCTTCCTGTCCACCGGCATGCCGTTCATTCGCTATGATACCGGAGATCGTGCCCGGCTGCTCGAACTGCCCAGTGCTGAAAACGGCCAGCGGTTGCGGGTCGACGCCATCATGCCGCGCCGCAACATCGATTATCTGATCGCCGCCGACGGCAGCCACGTGGTGAGTCTGTCACTGGCGCCGGAGGATCCGATTTTCTTTGAAGGATTGCAGGAATTCCAGTTCTATCAGGATACGCCGGGTGAGGCGGTGGTTCGCTATATTCCGGTCGATGGGGCGATTGGTGATCCAGCCGAGCGGCTGATCGCCAACCTGAATGGGCAGACCCACGGCGCCATCCGTTTTTCGGCGGAACAGGTCGAGCGCATTGCCTGGGGGCGTGCCGGCAAGCGCGCCTTTGTCGAGCAGCGTCTCAACATGGCAGACTTCGAATAGGAGCCGCGGGTCTCATGGCACGAGACCCAGCGCTTTCAACAGATCACGGTCCGGAAGCGCAGGTCCTGTGGGCTGAATGACCGTCATCCCGTCGGGATTGGTGAACTCCCAGATCGACCACGGCATGCCATAGCGCTCCGCCAGCTGCCGCACCACCGTCAGATAGCGAAGGCGATCGGCATCGAAGGCTCCCATGCGGCCATCGGCGGACATCAGGATGACGCCGAATTCACCCATGAACAGCCGCTTGCTTGCGATGTTGTTGGCTTTGGCCCAATCAGCCGCCTGCTGGAAAACCGCCTCGAGCTGGCTCGGTCCCCAGTTTTCGGCGAAATACTGGGCGATCCTCTCGCGCGCCGAAACCGTATTCATCATGCGCTCGACCTGGCTGAGACCGGCAGCCTCCATCTGTGCGCCGAGGGTTTCGATCACGATCTCCGGCGTGCCGCTGTCGGCGGGCCACGGCAGGCCCGATGCAAAGGTCGTTGTTGTACCGTCCGGCCGCTGATGCGTGAAGCTGTGCGGCTCGTACATGTGGAAGCTGTAGTAGAGATTGGGATCGTCGAAGTCGGGTTTCAGGTTGACCAGTCCGGCAACGCTGCCGCCGCAGCCACCCGTCGCGACGATGGTGAGGTCGCGACTGACCCCACGGATATCGCGGACCGTGTCCGACATGATCCGCTGCCAGTCGTCGCTGCCGCTTGCATCGCAAGGATAGTGGGTCGGCTCGTTGTAGGGCTCGAAGGCGACCTTGTCGGTGCCGACCCCGACCAGCATGGCAGCCACTGCCGTGACCATGGCGCGATAGCGGGCGACGTCCTCACTGTCGGCGCTGCCGGAAAACATCCTGAGACCGTAGGCCGGAACCTGTTCGACGCTGTGCAGGTTGAAGACCACCTTGAGCCCGTTCGACGTGACGTGCGCCACAGCCGAAGCAAGGATGTCCAGGGCCTGCTGGCGCCTGGCGCCATCGCTGGCGAGCAGGGGCCCCGGGTCGACGGTCAGGCGGACGAAATCAAACCCCATGGACCGGATGCTGGCAAAGACCTCGCCGTCGGGCCAGTCGGAGAGGGGCCTGCCTGCGCCCAGCCATTGCTTTTCGGTTCGGTACGGCGGCCATTTGTAGGAGCGGTCTGGTTCGACCGGAGACCAGTTCAGCCATCCGTGCACGCCAACACCTTTTTGCAAGGCAATAGGTTCGGCTTTGGCGGCTGTGATCAGCGAGAGTGCCCATATTGCGATAAACGCCACTATTCTCATCGCCAATCTCCGTATCATTATCGAAGATATTAACCGGGGGAATGCAAAGGAAGCATTGCGGTCAGATGGCGTCCCGGCGGCATGGAGCATAACTGTGGCGGAGCTTGCATGAGGATCGGCTGGTACATCAACCGGTTGCGCAGCATGAGCCCGGCCGAGATCTTGCACCGGCTGGGGGAGCACCGCCGCAAGGTTGTTTCCAGGCGCCGCGACGATGGCTGGCAGCGCTATGGTTCACCCCAACTGCATCCCGTGTTCCACGGATTGAGGGGCGCCGTACAGGCAAACGCGAATGCGGACCAACGGCAGGCCATCACGGCCGCCGCCGCGGACACGCTTGAGGGGCGTTTTTCCGCACTCGGGCGGACATGGCCGCCGCGCGATCGCCATCGTCTCTTTGCCGCCGAGGCCTGGCGCCTCGATCCGGTCAGCGGCACGCTCTGGCCGGGTCCGGAAGTGCATGCCTTCGATGTCGACTTCCGGTCGGCCGGCGACCGCGGCGACATAAAATATGTCTGGGAGTTCAACCGGCTGCAGCAACTGCCGCCACTGGCTGTGCAGTGGCTGCTCTCGGGCGACGGCAAATGCCTGGAGGCCATCGAGGCCGCCATCGACAGCTGGCATGCCGCCAATCCGCCGTTTCGTGGAGTGGCCTGGGCTTCCGGCATCGAGGTCGCTTTGCGCGCCATCAGCCTGATCGTGACGCTGGATATTGCAGGCGACAAACTGGCTGTGGCGACACGCGGCAAGACAGGCGAAATACTGGCGGCAAGTGCCTACTGGCTGCCGCGGTTCCCCTCCCGGTTTTCGTCCGCCAACAACCATCTCGTCGCGGAACTGGCTGGCGAATATTTGATCAGCCTGGCTTTCGGCTCCGAATCCGTCTCCGCGCGTGCAGCGCTTGTCGCCGAAGTCGACAAGCAGATCCTCGCGGATGGCGCTGGCGCCGAGCAAACCCCGACCTATGCGGCCTTCACGGCCGAGCTCATCCTGCTCTGCGCCACCGCGGCTCGTCAGGCCGGATCGCCGTTTCCCACCTCCGTCGATGCGCGCCTGGCCGCTTTCGCCGAGTTCGCGGGCTGGCTTCCTGCGCGGGGCGGCGGCTTCGGCGACGACGATGAGGGGCGGGCGCTCACGCTGGGAGACGAGCCTGATTATGTCCGCTCGGTCGCGGCCGCCATCCACGGTTATCTCGGCATGGCGGGCGATGCTCCGGCGCCAGGCGATTTTCGCGCGCTTTTCTTTGGCGCTCCATCGCGTCAGGCACCGACCCCGGATGGATTGCGCACGTTCGCGCAAGGCGGTCTCTCCGTCTGGCATGGGACGATGAACGGTCGCCGCATCGACCTGACATACGATCACGGCCCGCTTGGCTATCTCTCGATCGCAGCGCACGGCCATGCCGATGCGCTGTCGCTCACCTTGTGTATCGACGACGAGCCGGTGCTGGTCGACCCCGGCACCTGGCTCTACGGCTCGGGGCGCGAATGGCGCAACTGGTTCCGCTCCACGCCGGCGCACAACACCCTGAACATAGAGGGGCAGAGCCAGAGCATCATTTCGGGTCCGTTCAACTGGTCGCACAAGGCGCGCGCGACATTGGTCGAGAGCCAGGACGGGCTGCCCTGGAAGCTCAGTGCCAGCCATGACGGGTACAAGGCCCGCTTCGGCGTCGTACACCGGCGCACCGTGACCGGCGAGGTCGACGGCATCCGGATCACCGACCAATTGCTCGGCGGCAGCCATAAGGCTGAGATCGTCTTCCAGCTCGCGGCCGGCCTCGAGGCAAGCCGGGAGGGCGGCACGGTCAGGGTATCACGCGGCGAGGAGACGCTGCTGACCATCCGCTTTCCGGATGGCGCGGTCGATATCCGCGCCGGCGGCGATGCGCCTGGCCAGGGCGGCTGGGTCTCGCCACGTTTCGGTGTCAGGCAACCGGCACCGCGGCTTGCCTGGCGGGGCGAGGTCGGCAGGGACGGAGTTGCCATCCACCTTGCGGTCCCACCCCGGCTTTCCGTGCAGTCCGACATCCTTTAAAAAGCATTCAAAGGTTTAGCAGTTTCGACACGGTTGTTCTGCTAATCGGAGCGGCATGTATGTCCGCTTTCGCAGTGCGAGCCTCATGCGACGGCTCGGCAAATTTGCGTTTCACATCTAGCCGGATCGCCAATTCACAACCGGGGAGGCCATGATATCGATGTTTTCAGAACTCGTCAGAGTGGTCACCACAAAGCTGTCGAACATCGACTACGTGACGCTCGGCCTTCTTCTGGCGACGGCGCTGGGCAGCGCGCTGGTGGTCTACTGGCGAACCGTCAAGGACAAGTCGTTCCGGGACTTCTTCGATTTCGCCTTTCCGGCGGAAGTGATGCTGCACCCATCGGCGCGGGCGGACGCCCTGTTCTGGATCACCAAGAAGCTGATGATGCCGTTCCTGCTCATTCCCGCCGGCGTCACCTTCATCGCCGCCATGGGCTACGCAACCAATCAGACCCTCGGCTGGCTCTTTGGCATTTCGGGGCCGCTCATCGAAGGGCCGGCCGGACCGGTGACGCTCGTCCTGTTCACCGCATCGATGCTGGTGGCCTATGACATCTCCTACTACCTCTACCATGTCGCCCAGCATCGCTTCCCGTTCCTGTGGGAACTGCACAAGGTGCACCATTCCGCGGAAGTGATGGTCGGGATCACCAAGGACCGCGTTCATCCGCTGGACGACCTGATGAACCGCGCCTGGGACGGCGTCATCCCGGGAACCTGCTTCGGCATATGGAGCCTGATCGCGCTGAACCCCGTCGAGATCGCTGTCTTCGGTGTCAACGTCTATGTCATCCGCAACATCCTGATGATGGACTTTGTCCGCCACACCCATCTGAAGATCTCCTTCGGCCCGCTGGACAACGTCATCCTCTCTCCGCACTGGCACCAGGTGCACCACAGTGTGAATCCGCGTCACTACGACAAGAATTTCGGGCTGCTTTTCTCATTCTGGGATCGCCTGTTCGGAACGCATTTCGTGCCGGATCCGGACGAGGAACTGAAATTCGGCCTGATGGACCGTGATGTGCGTGATTATCAATCGCTCTACGGGCTTTATGTGCTGCCCCTCAGGAAGATGGCCGGTCATCTCATTCGACCGTTCAGGAAGCGCCCTGCCGACGTGGTGCAGCCGCAGGATCCTCTCCAGCCATGAATGAAACTGTTTTGATCGGCACAATCGGGGTGGAGCGCCTGGAGATTGTCAGCTCGGCCGATCGCCTTGCGGCGGTCGAGGCAGCCTGGACAAGTCTGTGGCAGCGCACCGACGGATTGATCTTTCAAAGCCATGGCTGGATTTCGGCATGGTGGAGCACGGTGGCGGACCGCAGCAAGCGCGCACTGAAGATCGGCCTGGTCTGGAATGACGACAGGCTGGTCGCTGTCGTCCCCCTGGCGACCTGCCGGCGAAAGGGCCTTCGGTTCCTGGAATGGGCTGCCAACAGCTATTCCGATTACGGGGATATTCTGGTGGCGCCGGAATGTTCGCAATCGGCTCTCGAGCACGTATGGGCTCGCATCTGGTCCGAAGGCGGTTTCGATGTCGCTTTCATCAACCGCCTGCTGCCGGATGCGGCAGCCCACAGGATCTTCGCACCGGGAGTTTCCAACGGCATCAAGCTGCGCCGCAATCATCGCGAAGAGGTCAGCTATCGTGTCGCCGGGGAGTGGGCGAGCGGAGCCGAATGGCTGGCGACGCATCCCAAGAAAACCCGCCAGAATTATCGGCGTGGCCTCAAGATGCTCGAAGAGGCCGGCGAAGTGACGTTCCGCCTGCTCCCGCCGGATGAACCGCTGGAGCCGGTGCTGGAGCGGCTATCCGAACTCAAGCGCAGATGGCTGGCACAGCACTCCCGTGAATCCGATCTTTTCCAGGAAGGCGAACCCATACTCGCGGCGCTGGTCGATGTGCTCGCCCGCGCCGGCGTGCTGCGCATTTTTGTGATCGAATGCAATGGCGCGATGGTCGCGGTCTCCATCAACATCGTCCAGCATGACGTCATGATGGCATTCGTCACCACCTATGACCCGGAGTTCAGCCGGGCATCGCCGGGTGTGGGCCTGATCGTCGAATACATCCAATGGTCGATCGACAATGGCCTGCGGATGGTCGATTTCCTCTGCGGCGGCTATGCCTTCAAGAGCCGGTTTGCGACCGAGGGTGTGACGCTTCAATCCGTCCTCGGCGCACGCACCCTGCTGGGTTCGCTGGTTTCCCTCGCCGACCGTCTGCGCCAGAACATCAAGAGCAGGCGCGCAAGCGGATCGGAGCAGCAGGACAGCTCGTCCGAGGACTCCGCCTGAGTTCGGCTGGCCAGCGCAATTCTCGGAAATTGCGTAGCGGTTCAGTCGGAATTGCGTGACAGTAAGGAACTGGTGCGTTTCCGGAAGAGGGAAACGCTCTAGACGGTTCTTTTCCGCGTCAGCAGCCAGAGCAGGTAGAATCCGCCCAGCATGCCTGTGGTCAGCCCGACGGGCATGTTGACGTGGAAAGGCGCGCGCTGGCTGATCAGGTCTGCAAGCAGAAGCAGAACCGCCCCCATCAGTGCTCCGCTCATCAGTGGCAGGCCAGGTGACGATGTCAGGCGCCTGGCGAGCTGCGGTCCGGCCAACGCGACGAAAGCGATCGGACCGGCGGCGGCGGTGGCGATTGCCGTAAGCCCGACGGCAGCCATGAGCATAGTCAGTCGCGTGCGTTCCGGAACGACGCCGAGCTGGCTCGCTATGTCGTCGCCCATTTCCAGCAGCGTCGTCTGGCGTGCATTGAGAACGACAATCGGAACGATCGCGGCGAAACCGATCGCGGCCGGTATCACATGCGCCCATGTGCGCGTGTTGAGGGAGCCGGCCAGCCAGAGCTGGGCTGCCGCAGCCTGATCGAGACCGCCTTTCACCAGGAGAAGGGTGTTGACGCCGGACAGGATCGCACCAGTGCCGACGCCGACGAGAACCAGCCGATAGCCGCCGGTTGCTCCATGCTTCATGGAAAGCAGAAGCACGGCGACGGCGGTCGCGATGCAGGAGGCAAATGCCGCAAGCGACACGCCGAGCGGGCCCGCATCGAAAAGCACGATCTGCAGGATGGCGCCTGTCGCGGCGCCCGTGGTGAAACCGATGATATCGGGCGAGCCGAGGGCGTTGCGGGACAGGGATTGGAAGATGGCGCCTGCCATGCCGAGCGCAGCCCCGACCAGGATCGCTGTTGCCAGGCGCGGCAGCCGAACCCGCAGGATGATGCGCTCCGCCGTCGGATTGCCGCCGACACCAAGCAGGCTGTCGATCACCTCGGACGGGCTGAAATGCAGCGTTCCGGTTCCGAGCAGCAGGACACCGAGTGCGAAGCCAGTCAGCGCGAGCACGCCACAAACTGCCGCAGCGCGTGGGCGCAGCTGCAGTGAGAAGCCGCCGATCCGGAGCGCGATGGACGACCGCCTCATAGCCGGGCCAGCTGGTATCTGCGCACCACGGCGACGAAGAACGGTCCGCCGATGAGCAAGGCGATGATCCCCGCCGCGACTTCCGCGGGGGCAACGATGACGCGGCCGACGATATCGGCGCACAAAAGCAGGATCGCGGCAAACAGCGCTGAAAAGGGCAGCAGCCAGCGATGGTCGGGGCCGGTGATGAGACGGGCGATGTGCGGGGCGACCAGTCCGATGAAGCCGATCGGCCCGGTGGCCGCTGTCGCAGCCCCCGCCAGGAGCATGACGCACAGGCAGGCGAGGATCCATGTTCTGCCAAGCCTGACACCCAGCGCTTCGCCAAGATCGCGGCCGAGCGCTACGGCGTTCAGGTCCCTTGAGATGAACAGGGCAATCGCAAGACCGATCGTGACCGCGACGGCGAGCACGCCTGCGACATCGAACCCTCGTCCCTCGATGGAACCTGCCCACCAGTGGCGAAAGTCGTCGACCACTTCCAGCGGCGCGTTGAGCATGATGATGCCGGTCAGCGAGCCCAGCATCACGGAAAGGCCGGCGCCGGCCAGCACGAGGCGGACGGGATTGGTACCGGTTTCATGGGCACGTCCCAGGATGAAGACGGCAACCCCTGCCAGGCCCGCGCCGAGGAAGGCGAACCAGACATAGTGGATCATGGCCGTGAGGTGGAACGCCGTGATCGCGGTGATCACGGCTGTTGCCGCGCCGGCATTGATGCCGAGCAATCCCGGCTCGGCGAGTGGGTTTCTTGTGGTCGCCTGCATGATGGCGCCGGCGGTGCCCAGCGCAAGCCCGGCAAGGATCGCCACGAGGGTGCGTGGTACACGCAGTTCCCAGATCACGAGGTGCAGGTCGTTGAGCGCATCATAGGCCCGGAACGTCTCGAACAACGTGGCAAGCGGAACCGGGCGCGAACCGACAGCCAGGCTGAACAGACCGACAACCGCAAGCGCGAGACTTGCACATGCAAGCCCCCAGTAATGTCGCCTTCGTTGAAGAAGCCGGGCCTGTTTCCCGGCTTCCCGCATGCCCGGACAAGCCATGCTACCGGAAGTGCCCGGCGATCGCGTCGATCATCTGCCGTCCCGAATAGTAGTCGATGCGGAACGAGGTCGGCCCAAGCGCATAGACCTTCCTGCCTGTGACGGCAGGAAGGTTGGCGAGCATGGGATCGGCGATGAAGGCATCGACATCCTTTTCGGTGCCGCGCAGCAGGAAGACGCTGTCGCCTGTGATGGCAGCGGAAAGGTTCTCACGCGAAATGAAGTCGAAGTCCGAACGTCGTGTCACATCGCGCTGGATCTCTTTCGGCAGTCCCGCCACCTCGAAACCGAGGGCCGTCAGCAGCCTTGCCTGCGGACTCTCGGGTCGGCCGATCGAATAGCTGCCACCGATGTTGTACCCGACGACGCTGACCTTGCCTTTGGGGCGCGTCATCGAGATCGCGGCCTGCGCGGCATAGTCGTCGAAACGTTTGATGGCATCGCTCGCTTCCGCCTCGAGGCCGGTGGCCTTGCCGAGTTCTACCGCGATCTCCTGCCAGCTCTGGTTCGAATAGTTGACGACCATCGTCGGGATGCCTTGTGCCTGAAGCTCCGACTTGTGCTGGGCGACGCTGTCGGCTCCTGTCGCGGAGGCGATCAGCAGATCAGGCTCCCGGCCGATGACGGCTTCGATATCGAAGTTGAGATTGGGGTAGAGGACCTCGACTCCGCGCTCGTCGGCAGCAGCCGCCCATTGTGAGAAGAAGCCCTTGTCATCGGTCAGTATCGTGGGTGTCGCAGCAGCGCTTGCCGTCACCGGGGCACCGATGGCCAGCAGAATGCCGGTGATGCTGGGCGTGGTCGAGACGATCCGTTCCGGCTTCGATTTCAAGGTCAGCGTTTCTTGCCCCTGAACGATTGATCTTGGCCACTGTTGCTCCTGCGAAAAAGCGCGAACGGAGAGCGTTGCGATCGTCGCAACGGTCACCAGGGCAAGGGCAAGTTTCTGGATCGGCATCATCATCGGCGGTTGTTCGGGATTTTCGGGAGCTGTGGCGCAGCCTGCGTCATCGCAGCGGATTTTAAACTTGACTTGTTTATTCCACAATAAGCGTTGTATCCCGCAATGCAATATGCATTCCGTAATGCGACATAGAAGTCGCAATCTTCCGGCATGCACTCAGGCAAGGAAAGGCAACATGGCGCATCGTCTGCAAGCCGATGGCGTGACGCTTTGCTACGACAGGCGTCTGGTTTCGGCCGAACTGTCGGTGGCGATCCCCGAAGGCTCCTTCACGGTCATCATCGGCCCGAACGCCTGCGGCAAGTCCACGCTTTTGCGTGCGCTGTCGCGACTGCTGGCGCCTTCGGCCGGCCGGGTGGTTCTCGATGGCAGGAGTATTGGCGAATTCCCTGCAAAGGAAGTTGCACGGCGGCTTGGCCTGCTGCCGCAAAGCTCGGTTGCCCCCGACGCGATCACGGTTGCGGATCTCGTCGCGCGCGGCCGCTACCCCCACCAGTCGTTTCTCAGGCAATGGTCGGAGGCCGACGAGAAAGCCGTCGCCGCCGCGCTCGAAGCCACGCATATGACGGATCTGTCCGACCGCTTGATGGATGAGCTTTCCGGCGGCCAGCGGCAACGTGCATGGATCGCCATGGTGCTGGCGCAGGAAACACCGATCCTGCTGCTCGACGAGCCGACCACCTTCCTCGACATCGCCCATCAGATCGAACTGCTCGACCTTCTGGCCGACCTTCACCGCCAGGGGCGCACCGTCGTTGCCGTGCTGCACGATCTCAACCATGCCTGCCGTTACGCGTCCCATCTGATCGCCATGAAAGATGGCGCGATCGTTGCGGAGGGCAAGGCGGTTGAAATCGTCACCGAACAGCTGGTCGAAACGGTATTCGGCCTGCCTTCGGTCATCATCGCCGACCCGGTCTCTTCGACGCCGCTGGTCATTCCGAAGGGCCGGCCAGCACCCGCAATTCATACTCCAGACAGCGGAAAACAATCGGCATGAGCACGGACGGCAAACTGCATATCGGACTGAGCCTGACGCCCACCTGGCTCAAGGGACAGCGTCCTCACCCCGATGAGGCGCTGTCGGCGGGCATGGGGCCGGTGGAATACTATGTCGAACTTGCCCGGCTGGCAGAAAGGGCGAAGCTCGATTTCGTCTTCAGGCCGGACTATCTCGTCATGAACCAGGCGATGGTGGCGCATTCGCCGACCCATGTCGGGCTTGATCCAACGATGATGCTGGCCGCCATCGCGCGGGAGACCGAGAAGATCGGGCTGGTCACCACCGCCTCGACCACTTTCAACCCGCCCTACATCGTTGCGCGCCAGATCCAGTCCCTGCACTGGATCAGCAATGGCAGGGCGGGCTGGAACATCGTGACGTCGATCGAGGGCGCCGAGAATTTTGGCAACGAACCGATGCCTTCGCCGGAAGTCCGCTATCGCAAGGCGGCGGAATTCACCGATCTCGTACGCCAACTCTGGGCAAGCTATCCCGGTGCTTCGCCGCAGGCATCGGTGCAGGCGGTCGATCACGCCGGCGAGTTCTTTCATGTGAAGGGGCCGCTCAACGTTCCGGGACACGAGGCCGGCCCGCCGCCGTTGTTTCAGGCTGGCGCGTCCGAGATCGGCCGCAGCTTTGCTGCCTCTGTCGCCGACGCGACCTTTGCCGCCATGCCGGACATGAGCGACGGTATCGAACTGCGCACCGATCTACGCAACAGGGCGGTACAGCAGGGTCGCTCGGCGAATGCCGTTCGCGTGTTGCCCGGGCTCTATTTCTTCCTGGCCGGCACCCGGGACGAAGCCTGGAAGCTGCATGAACGCGCCCATGCGCATCTGACGCGCGAACGTCGCGTCGAGGCGTTGAAGAACGTGCTCGGACTGGATGCCGGCGCTCTCGCGCCAGGCAGCCGCATCGCCGCAGACTTGTTGCCGGCTTCCGATCATCCGGTTCGCAGCCGGACGCATGCCGAATTGTTGCGCCGCTTCATTGCGGCCAACGCCCCGACAATCGAGGAGGTGCTGGCACGGCCCGAGGTCGTTGGTTCGGCGCACTGGGTTTCCGTCGGCACGGTCGACGATGTCCTGAATGACATCGTCGAGCGCTTCGAGGCGGGTGCACTCGACGGCTTCATCGCGCTCCCCGGCGGTTCGGTGGATTCGCTCAACCTTTTCTTCGAAGAACTGGTTCCCGAACTGGTGCGGCGAGGCCTGTTTCGCGGCGACTATGAAGGCTCCACCTTGCGGGAGCACCTGGGTATCCACTGAAATGCCGACCTCACACGCTGCCGCGGGAGGCTCCGGATTCGAGCGAGGCCTGCGCGGCCATGGCGCGCAAGGTTGCCAATGACCGGTCGCTTCGGCCGTTTTCACGAAGGAAACGGTGGTGACGACACAGGCGATCTCGTTCTGCGCGTTGAACACCGGCGCTGCCTTGCCGGTCAGCAGCGAAAACAGATGCTCGTTGAGTTCGACGCCGGCGGCCTCGCGCGCTGCATCGAGCGTCTCCCTCGAGGGCGGGTTGCCCCTGAAAGCGGCAGGTTGCCGCTTGCGCGCCGCAGCGACCGTCTCGCGCGGCAGATAGGCCTGGAAGACCAGGCCGCACGCGGTGTTGTCGAGCGGAAGCACGTCGCCGAGCGAGACGGTGCTGATCGAGAAATCCGAGCTGCGATACCAGCGGATGATGGTTGGGCCCTGGTCGGTCCAGATCGCGACACCACAGCTTGCCGCGATTTCCGATGCCAGCGTCTTCATCAGCCGTGCTGCGACTTCGATGGGCTCGATACGCCGCAAGGCGCCGATGCCGATGCTGAGCGCGGCCGGCCCCAGATCGTAGCGGCCGGTCATCGGGTCCTGGGCAACCAGCCGTTCGCGCACCAGGCTCTGCATGTAGCGATGCGCCGTCGAGGTGCCAGTGCGTCCCTGCCGGGCAACTTCGCCCAGCGCCAATGGGCCATCGGCCCGCGCCAGGATATCGAGGAAGCGGGCGGCGATGGATACCGACTGGATGGTGGTCGAGCGTTTGCCGGCACTGCTGCCGTCGTCGTCGGAGTGGTCTGATTTCACAAGTTCTGTTCCGTACCGGGCGGCAAAAGCGTGGCTGGGGCAATCATGCAGGCAAGATCAGGGCTGGAATGAACGAGGGCCTTATCTCGGCTAACGACGCGGCGACGTTACGGTGCTTCGGCCCCGCGATCAATCACACTCCCCAGCCGCTGCCTTTGCCTGTGGCAACATAGGCACCCTCGATCAACAGAGGCACTCTTCGTGTTGACATGCGGAATGCGCTATGCATTGTGGAATTCATCATTCAATCCGCGAGCCACGGTCCGTTCCCAGCCAGCGTTTCTTGTTTGGGCGATCGGGGACTTCATGCCTTCTCATTTTCTTGCCTCACTAAGAGTGGGCGCCAGCACGCTTTCGATTGTTTCGATGTTCGCGGCGACCGCGGCGTCGGCGCAGCAAAAACCGCAGGCCGCGGCTGAAAGCAGTACCTTGCTCGAACGCATCGTCATCACCGGCGAAAAGATCGCGCGCAGTCTCAAGGACACGGCCTCTTCCGTCTCGGTCATCACCGGCGAACAGATCGCCAAGGAAAAGACCGGCGACGCTTCCGTTTCCGAGGTGGTCCGCGACGTGCCCAATGTCGTCTACACCGACACCGTCAGCACGCCGATCATCCGTGGTCAGGACACGCAAGGCCCCCTCACGGGGCAGGGTTCGTTCTGGGGCGGTACGGTGCCGCGTGCCACCATCAATCTGGACGGGCACTACCTCAATTACAACGAGTTCTATTTCGGCGCCGCGTCGGTCTGGGACGTCGACAACATCGAGGTTTTCCGCGGACCACAGACGACCTCGCAGGGCGCCAACGCTATCGCCGGCGCCATCATCGTCAACACCAAGGATCCGACCTTCACGACCGAGGGCGCCTATCAGGCCGAGATCGGCAGCTACAATTCGAAGCGGGCCTCGTTCATGCTGTCCGGCCCGATCGTCGACAACCAGCTCGCGGCGCGCCTGGCGGTGGACTATTCCGGCCGCGACACCTTCATCGACTACATCAGCACCAAGTTCCAGCACGGCGACACCGACCAGGATTTCCGGGCGCTGAACGCCTGCTTCAAGCTGTTGTGGCAGCCGGCCGAAATTCCAGGCCTGGAGGCGAAATTCACCTATTCGCACAACGGCTCGAACCGGCCGTCGCAGGAAGCGGCATCGATGCCGTTCGAGGATCTCAATCACATCACCACGACGATGCCGACCTGGAAGCAGGACACCAACACCGGCATCCTCGACATCAGCTATGACGTCGGCAACGGCTTCAAGTTCTTCAACCAGACCCAGTATTCGGCTTCGTCCGTGCATCGCACCACCGGCCTCGTCAACAACGGCGATGCCGATGTCGAGCAGAAGAACGCCTCCAATGAAGCGCGGGTGACTTTCGGCGAGCCAGGCGATGCCTTGAGCGGCGTGGCAGGTGTGTATTATGCGCACACCAAGAGCGACGAGGTGCTCTATCTCAGCGGCCTGTCGACCTTCGACGACACCAAACAGAATCTCGGCCTCTTCAGCGAGGCGAGCTACCGGCTGACCGATGTGTGGACGTTGACCGGCGGCCTTCGCTATCAGCAGGACCAGATCCAGCGCGCCGGCAGGTCGGTCTTTGCACCGCAGCCGGTGAACTTCGACACCACCTTCAGTGCCGTGCTGCCGAAAGTCTCGCTGGCTTATGCCGTGACGCCCGACCTGACCGTGGGCGCGATGGTCAACCGCGGCTACAATCCCGGCGGCGTCTCGCTGAACCTCAATGCGCGAAAGTGGATGCCATTCGAGGAAGAGACGCTCTGGAACTACGAGTTGTTCACCCGCGCCAACCTGCTCGACGACACGCTCACCCTGAACGGAAATCTGTTCTACATGGATTTCAAGAACGCCCAGTACACGATCCCGGTCGTGATCTCCTCGGGCGTCGCGCAATCCTACACGATCAACGCCGAGAAGGCGCATGCCTACGGGCTGGAAATCGGGGCGGACTATCGTGTCCTAGACAATCTGACGCTGAAGGCGAGCGCCGGCCTGTTGCGCACGCGCATCGACAGGATTTCCAGCAATGTCAGCTATGAGGGCAACGAGTTCGCCAAGTCGCCCGGCTACATGTTGAGCTTCGGCGCCAGCTGGGACGTGACGGAAAAGTTCAACCTGTCCGGCGAGGTCCGCCATATGGACAGGTACTATTCCGACACCGCCAACACGCCGAGCTATCTGATCGAGCCCTATACGATCGCCGATGCCCGGGCGAGCTACAATTTCAATGAGCACCTGCAGGTCTATGGCTACGTCAAGAACATCTTCGACGAACGCGCGCCGACCTACATGCAGCAGAACCGCGGCATCGGCGGTGTCGAGGCCAGCATGACCATGCCGCGCACCTTCGGTGTTGGCGTGAAGGGCAGCTTCTAGCCCGTTGCGGGGGAGGGCGGCCGCAGAGCACCTGTCGCGGCCGCCTGCCGGCTAATTTGATGGCGCATCGAAGGCGCCGGTCGTGCCCCGCTCGATCAGCGCGACCGGTATCGTGAAGTTCAGCGCGCCTTCGGACAACTGCCGCTCATCGTCGAGGCAGTTCAGGATGGCTTCGATGAAAGCGTCGATCGGGTGATTGACCGTGGTCAGCCCGTGCGACGGCCAGGCGGTTTCCGGGATGTTGTCGAAGCCGATGATGGAGAAGTCACGCGGCACCTGGATGCCCAGCTCGAAGCGGGCGGTGTCGTGGAAGCCGAGCGCAATGAGATCCGTCGCGCAGAAAGCACCGTCGATCGAACGATCGGCCAGAAGCTTGCGGGCGGCTTCGTGCCCCGTCTCGAAACTGTTCGGCCCGCTCATCCACGGCGTGACCCTGGCTCCCGCCTCGCTCATGCGGGCAACGAAGCTCTCGATGCGCCGTCTCTGGCTGACGCTGCCGTTGCCGCTGCGCACGATCGCGACATGGCGGCGCCCGTCCGCCAGCATGCGGTCGGCAGCGAGCTGTCCGCCGGTCAGGTCGTCGGTGTCGATTTTGTCGGCGTTCCCCGGCAGCGTGCCGCGGTTGATCAGGATCAGGCGAACGTCGTTGCGCAGGCAGGCTTCGATGATCTCTTCGGGTGGCGCACCTGAAAGGATGATCACCGCGCGCACCCGGTATTCAAGAACCTGATTGACCAGGGTGCCGATGTCGTCGCGCGCGGCTTCGGCATTCAACAGCATGCATTGCAGGCCACGCTTGAACAGCGCCGCGCTGATGCCATCGAGCAAGGCGGTGTTGAAGGGCGATGTCAGGTTGGCGGCGACCACGCCGACGAGATTGGACTGCGCCATCTGCAGGCCCTGCGCCAGCCTGTTGACCCGGTAGCCAAGTTTTTCGGCGGCATGCAGGATGCGTTCGCGCACGTCCTTCGACACGCTGGCGCCTGGAGTAAAGGTTCGCGAGACAGCGGAACGCGAAACGCCCGCTTCCCTTGCAACGTCGGCCGCGGTGATGAAGCCGCTCTTCATTGTCCATGCTCCATCGGGGCTGCCGGGGACCGGCGAACAATCTGAACTTTTGTCTTTGTCGTCATAAAACTGAAGCACAAGCTGGTTAGGTTGCACACGTGTGCAAGAGCATTGTTATGAAGTTGCAATGCGATTGTCCAGAGTACGAAATCAAGAAAAAATCTTTTCTTTTCAAATTGTTGAGGAAAGCCATCTTGGCCGATATCGTCATCAGTGACCTGTCGAAGATGTATGGCGGCAAACGCGTTCTCGATCGCGTCGCAATGCACATCGTCGACGGTGAATTCATCGCGGTTCTCGGGCCATCCGGTTGTGGCAAGACGACCCTGCTGCGCCTGCTTGCCGGCTTCGAAACGCCGGATGAAGGCACCATCCAGCTCGGCGACCGCGTCGTTTCCTCCAGGGAGGCCAATGTTCCTCCGGAGAAGCGCAACATCGGCATTGTCTTCCAGAACTATGCGCTCTGGCCGCATATGAGCGTGGCCGACAATGTCGGCTACGCGTTGAAGATCGCCGGCGCGAGTTCGCAGGAGCGTCTGCAGCGCAGCCGTGATGCGCTGGCTGTCGTCGGCATGGAAGCTCTGGCCGAACGCGCGCCCTCCGATCTGTCCGGCGGTCAGCGCCAGCGGGTCGCCCTCGCACGCTGTCTTGCAGCCAGGCCGTCCGTGATGCTGCTGGACGAGCCGCTGGCCAATCTTGACGTGCATCTGCGCGCGTCGATGGAAAACGAGTTCGTGCGTTTCCACAAGCATACCGGCGCCACCATGGTCTACATCACGCATGACCAGTCCGAGGCGATGGCGCTGGCCGACCGCATCGCGGTGATCGATCGCGGCCGGCTGGTGCAGTTCGACCGGCCGCGCGATCTCTATCGCGAGCCGCAGAGCGAGATGGTCGCCCGTTTCATCGGCAACGGCCAGGTGCTGCCCGTGCAGGATGTGCGTCCTGACGCTGAGGCCGCCATCGTCAGCATCTTCGGCAAGGACCATCGTGTCCGGGCCCGCAGGAGCGAGCAGGTTCGCTCTTCGGCCAGGCTCTCCGTCCACACCTCGGCGATGCGCCTGGCGCAGCCGGGTGAAGCCGGCTTTGCCGGCAAGGTCGAACGGGTCATCTATCGCGGCAATCACAGCCAGGTTGATTTCCTCGTCACCGCCGAGCCGGATCTGCAGCTGACGCTGCACGCGCCGGCGGATGTCGCCATCCCATCGGACGACTCAATCCAGGTCTGCATCAGCGATGGCTGGGTCATTCCCGCCGCTGCCTGACGGGTTTCTTCTCTCACAGCAACAGGAGTTCTTTATGCGCCTTACCACTGCCCTCATGCTCGTCTTGTTGAGCGGGACGGCCGTCAACGCCGAAACCTTGACCCTCTACACGTCGCAGTCGCCCGAGATCGCCCAGCAGACCGTCGACGCCTTCCAGGCCAAGTATCCCGACATCAAGGTGGAATGGACCCGCAACGGCACCAGCCAGCTCTTGAACGTGCTGCGCGCTGAAATCGAAGCCGGCGACGTCAAGCCGGACGTGCTCCTGGTCGCCGACACCATCAACCTTGGCCAGTTGAAGAAGGAAGGCCGCCTGATGGCCTATCCGCAGGCCCCGGTCGGCTCGTATGACAAGAGCACCTACGACAAGGACATGACGTTCTTCGGCACCAAGATCATCTCCACCGGCATCGCCTACAACACCGAGAAGGCCAAGCCGGTCGAAACCTGGAGCGCCCTGTTGACGGAAGACAACAAGGGCCAGATCGCCGTGCCGAGCCCGCTCTATTCGGGTGCGGCGCTCAACCATCTGCACAGCGTCGTCAATGTGCCGGGCATCGGCTGGGAGTTCTATGAAGGCCTCGCCAAGCTCGACATCGCGCCGGAAGGCGGTAATGGTCCGGCCCTCAAGGCCGTCGCCAGCGGTCTCGCCAAATACGGCATCATCGCCGACGCCGACGTCATCCGCGCCAAGGCAAAGGGTTCGCCCGTCGACCTGATCTTCCCGAAGGATGGCGTCTCCTTCATCACCGAGCCGGTCGCCATCATGTCGACCGCCAAGAATGCCGAAGGTGCAAAGAAGTTCATCGACTTCCTGCTGTCCAAGCAAGGCCAGGAACTCGTCGTGACCCAAGGCAACCTGCCGATCGATCCGTCGATCACGCCGCCCGCCGGCTTCCCGAAACTGTCCGAGATCAAGCTCCTGCCGATGGACGCCGACAAGGCCGTGGCGACTGACAAGGAGACCCGCGAGAAGTTCACCAAGATCTTCGGCGGTTGATAGAAAGATAGAAAATGGCGCTGATAGCCATGGAAAAGGTCGAGGAGCGCCGGCGGTTGCCGGCGCTTCTTCCCAAGGCTGAATGGGTGGTATTGGGGCTGCTGGTGATCTTCGTCGCCGGCCTGTCCTTCGCGCCGTTGCTGCGCCTTGCCATAACCGCGATCGCGCCGGCCGGCGTGATCGACCTCGGCCACGTCGCCGAACTGCTGTGGAAGAAGAAGGTCCTGACCGCCTCGACCAACACATTGGTCGTCGCCTTGCTGTCCACTTTGCTTGCGATGGTGCTCGGCACCGTTGCCGCCGCGCTGACCGTGCTCACCGACATGCGCTTCAAGACGGCCTGGGTCTTCGCCTTCGTGCTGCCGCTGATGATCCCGCCGCAGGTGACGGCCCTTGCCTGGGTGCAGGCTTTTTCGCCGTCGAGCCCGATTCTGGGTCTGCTGGGTCTTTCGCTGCATGATGGCGGACGCCATCCGCTCTATTCGCCGGGCGGCATCATCCTGCTGCTGGGCTTCTATCACGCGCCGCTGGTGTTCCTGACCGTGCGGGCAGCCCTTCGGCGTCTGCCTGCCGAACTGGTAGAAGCCGCGCGTGCTGCCGGCGCGACCAGCTGGCCGCTGATCTTCACCATCATCCTGCCGCTGGCGCGGGCCGGTCTGTTTGCGGGCGCTGCCCTGGCATTCGTGTCCTCGATCAGCAATTTCGGCATCCAGGCCATGCTGGGCATCCCGGCGCGATATCCCACCCTGATCACGCTGATCTACCAGCAGATGAACAGCTACGGTCCATCGGCGCTTGCCGACATGGCGGTTCTGGCCCTGCTTCTGTCGACGTTGACCATCGTCGGTGTCGCCGTCAGCGGCTGGCTCGGCCAGCGTGGCGATGTACGCGTCGACGGCATCGGCCGCTCGCTCGAGATAAGGCTTGGCCGCTGGCGTCCCGCCGTCGAGGCAGCCAGCTGGCTGTTCATCGTCCTGACCATGGCGCTGCCTCTGTCGGCGCTCGTCGCGACCTCCCTGGTCAACGGCTTCGGACAGGAGCTCAGCTGGAAGACGCTGACGCTGGTCAACTATGCCAATGCCCTCGTCCACCAGGCTTCGATCCGCAACGCGTTTCTGACCAGCCTGCTGCTGACGTCCGTCACCGTCGTCATCCTGATGGTCGTATCGCTGTTCATGGCCTATTTCATCGTCTGGAAACGTGGCCCGCTGGTGCGTCTGCTGCATCTCTTCAGCGAGCTCGCCTATGCGCTGCCCGGCATCATTCTCGCCGTGGCGATGATCCTGTTCTTCCTGAAGCCGCTGCCGTTTCTCGGTTTCAGTATCTACGGCACCGTCTGGATCATTCTCGCCGCCTATCTTTCCAGCTTCCTGGCACTCGCGCTGCGCCCCGTCCTCGGCGGCTTCGCGCAGATCGACCGGGCCATGGAGGAGGCGGCCCAGGTGGCTGGCGCGGGTTTCCTGGCGCGCATGCGTGACGTCATCATCCCGCTGGTCGCACCGGCGGCGGTCGCCGGCGGCGTCATGGTGTTCATGAGTGCCCTGAACGAGATCCAGGTCTCGATCCTGCTCGTGTCGTCCAATGCCCGCACCATCGGTCCCATGGTGGTCTTCCTCGAGGAGGGCGGGTCATCGACGCTTGCTGCGGCAGTCGGCTGCCTGATGATCGCGGCCGTGCTGATGCTGATGCTGGTGGCGACCCGCTTCTCGCGCTACCTGCCGAAAGGGGTGCTGCCTTGGCAAAATTGACGGTTGTCAGCGGGCAGGGCGGCAAGCTTCCGGCTGCCTTCCTGCTGGAGATGCATGGCTGCCGCATTCTCCTCGATCTGGGTGAGGGCCCGCAGCCCGGCGTGAAACCCGATCTCTCGCAGGTCGGGCCTGTCGACGCGATCTGCCTCTCCCACGCTCATATCGATCATGTCGGCTCGCTCGACCTCGCAGCCCAGCTCGGCAATCCGCCCGTCTATGCGACAGGCCGGACGTTCAGCCAGATCTCCGGAGCGGTGCTTCCGCCGGAGCGACGTGTGCAGCTGCCGGTCAGCGGCAAAGCCGAAATCGCCGGTCTGCCGGTTACCGTCGGCCGAAACGGTCACGCGCCCGGCGGGATATGGGTCCATTTCGCCTGTTGTGGCGGCGTTCTCTACATGGGCGACTGGAGCGCGGAATCGCTCTTGTTGCCTTTCGACGAGCCGCCTGCCGCAGGCTGCCTCATAACCGATGCGTCCTATGGCGATTTCGACGAGGCGCTTTCTTCACAGGTCGGAGCGATTGCCGATTTCGCCGCGCCCGGTGCGGTTCTCTGCGTGCCGGCCGGTGGCAGGGGGCCGGAGATGATGCTGGCCTTGAGCCGGCTCGGACTGAAGGCGATCGCTTGTCCTGTCGTGCGCCGGGAAATGCAGTCACTCGCCAGCGACGAAGACGGCATCATCAGCGCGGACAGCCGTGCCGGCATCGCTGAATTGCTCCGCTCTATGCCTCCCGCCGACGAGTGGTCTGCGGACAAGGTGATCGTGGCGACCGAGGCTAATGCCGAAACCGGACTGGCGGCACAGCTCCTGTTGCGCCGTAACGAAGGATTTCGTTTCCTGTTCTCCGGCCACGTTCCGGCGCAGACCCCTGCCTGGGACATGCTGCAGCGTGGTGAAGCGCGATGGCTGCGCTGGAATGTCCACCCACGGTGGCAAGATACGATGGACCTCGTCACCCGCACCCGTGCCGGGAAAGTCGTGGCGGCTTTCGTGCGGCTTGAGGAGATGCCTCTGCTCGAACAATGGCTTGGCGAGCGCCTCTGCCGGACAAGGGTCATCCCCTTGCCTGTCGGTCGAGACCAGTTACTGAAAGCGGCGGAATAGGACTGCAAGCATGAACATGAACCACAATGACAACCGGCCGATGACCGAGGAAGAGGAGGATCGCCTGGCGGTGCTGCTGCCGGTGCTTGCGGATATCGACGGTAACGGAAAGACGCTGTTCATCGGCAACGCGGTCGCGGCAAACGATGCCGATCTGCTTTTGCGCAATGGCGTCACCTCGACGATGAATCTGGCAGTGAACGTCGAGATGCCACCGCTGGCGTTGGGCGACGGTTCGGTCGTCAGGCGCACGCATATCGGCCTGATCGACGGCCCGGGCAATATTGCCCATCATCTGCTCGGCGCCGTGTTGGTCCTGCACGGCATCATCAACCAGCAGAGCCCGGGCAAGGCGCATTATCCGCCGCACCGGTCCGGCAATGTGCTGGTGCATTGCCGCGGCGGCCGCAGCCGTTCCGCCGGTACCATCGCGCTCTATCTGCACCTTGCGCGGCCCGAGCGCTTCCCGGCTTTCGAGGATGCGCTGCTCCATGTGCGGTCATGCCGGGGGCTCGACGAAACCCAGCCGCAGCCGGCGATGCTGGATCTCTGCCGCGAGGCAGCAGCGATATGGAACCGGTCGCCGGAAAATGGCCGGGTGCTGCTAGGCTAGAGCGGAATGCGATTACGTTGAATCGACATCCCGCTCTATCTCTTTGTTGGGGCATGATCTGTTCCGAAAACCGGTTTCCACTTTTCGGGATCATGCTCTGGCGCTTCCACCTGTTGTCGGGTTCCGGTATCGGCCGAGCGCAGCAGCGCATCGATCAGTCGATGCACCTTGAGCGCCTCGTGGCCGTTGACCCTGGGTTGGCTGCTTGTCGCAACCGCCTCGAGAAAGTCCGCCAGCACGGCGCGGTGATGCTGATGGGAAAACGCCATCGGATCGGCTCCGGTGCCGCCACCAGCGCCTTCGTCTTCCAGGTGGAAGTCGCTGCCATCGTGGAAAGCAGCCGACAGCGTCGTGCCCTCCAGACGCGCCATGCCCTTGGTGCCGATGATGTCGATGGCGTCCGGGTGACCGGGATAGGCCGAGGTGGTGGCGGTGATGGAGCCGATCGCGCCATTGTCGAAGCGCATGGCGCCGGCCACCAGATCCTCGGTCTCCATGCGATGCACGGGACTGGTCGCCGCATAGGCGGTCACTTCGCTTGGTGTCCCGGCCACCGAGATCAGCAGGTCGAGCGTGTGGATGGCCTGGGTCAGCAGCACGCCGCCGCCGTCGCGTTCCCTGGTGCCGCGCCCCGGCTGGTCATAATAGCTTTGCGGGCGCCAGTTGTTCAGGTGCACCGATGCGCTGACGAGGGCGCCGAGCCGGCCGCCGCGCAACAATTCGGCGAGAGCCATCCCGGTCGGCCGGAAACGATGCTGCAGCACCACGCCCAGCTTCACGCGGGCGGCATCAGCCGCAGAAACCAGGGCCTCGGCGCGCTCCACGCTGGTTTCCAGCGGCTTCTCGAGCAGGATGTGCTTGCCGGCCGCTGCCGCCCGCCGCACCAGTTCGAGATGCGTGTTGGGCGGTGTCAGGAGGAGCACGGCGTCGATGCTGTCATCATCGAAGATCGCGGCGGGGTCGTCGCAGGTGGGCAGGCCGTAGTTGTTCGCGAAAGCCTCGCGGCGCGCTGGTGACGGGCTATAGGCGGCGACCACCTCGACGCGGTCGGCAAGGTCGAGCAGGCTACGGGCGTGTGGTGCCGAGGCCATGCCAAGCCCGACAATTCCGAGGCGAAGCCTCTTCATTGGGCGTCTTTGCCCGGAATGCCAAAAGTCTCGAAGCTGCGCATGATGCCGCGCAGCTCCGCCAGGCCCTTCAGGCGGCCGATGCAGGAATAGCCGGGGTTCACCTTCTTGCCGATATCGTCGACGATGGCGTGGCCGTGGTCGGGCCGCATCGGGATCTGCCAGTCGGCGCGGCCTTCGGCCTTGCGCCGCGCTTCCTCGCGCATCAACGCCGCCACCAGCCGCACCATGTTGGTGTCGCCTTCGAGATGCTCGGCTTCGTGGAAGGATCCGTCTGGCTCCTTGGTGACGTTGCGCAGATGCGCGAAGTGGATGTCAGGCGCGAACTCCCCGGCCATGGCGACGAGATCGTTGGCCGCGTTGGCGCCGTAGGAGCCGGCGCAGAGCGTCAGCCCGTTGGACGGCGAGCGGTGGGCGTCGAGCAGCTTGCGTGCATCGGCAGCCGTCGAAACCACCCGTGGCAGGCCGAAGATCGGGAAGGGCGGATCGTCGGGATGGATCGCCATGCGCACGCCGGCCTCCTCGGCCACCGGCACGATCTCGCGCAGGAAGGCGAAGAGGTTGTCGCGGAAACCGTCCGGCGTGATGTCGCGATAGACATCGAGCGCGCGCCGGAAGCTGGCGCGGTCAAAGATGAATTCCCGCGCCGGCACCCAGCCGATCAGGTTTTTCTCCAGCGTTGCCAGCGTGCTTTCGCTCATGCCGGCCAGACGCTTGCGAGCTGCCTCGATGCGTTCGGCCGGATGGTCGGCCTCGGCGCCGGGACGTTGCAGCACCAGCACGTCATAGGCGCAGAAGTCGACGGCATCGAAGCGCAATGCGGTGCCGCCATGCGGCATGGGAAAATCGAGATCGGTGCGCGTCCAGTCGGTGATGGCCATGAAATTGTAGCAGACGGTGCCGATGCCGGCTTTGGCGACGGCGCGGATCGACTGCTTGTAGTTGTCGATCCAGTCGCGGTAGCGGCCGGTGCGGGTCTTGATCTCCTCATGCACGACGATGCTTTCGACCACCGACCAGGTCAGGCCGGCTCGCCCGATCTCCTGCTTGCGTTTGGCGATTTCGTCGTCGGGCCATACGCGGCCATCGTTCATGTGATGCAGCGCGCTGACGATGCCGGTGGCGCCGGCCTGCCTCACATGCGCGAGTGTGACGGGATCGTCGGGTCCGAACCAGCGCCAGGTCTGTTCCATCTATTCCCCCGAGACAGTTGTGATTGCGGCGCCGATGCCAGCGGCGCGGATGGTTTCGAGATGGGCGATCACCGCGTTCTGCAATTCCGTCCGTTCGGCCTGGCCCGAGGCAAAGCCGGCAAGGTCGAAGACCTGCGTTACGGTGGCAGCAGCAGATTGTGAGACGGCGAATATGGTGGCAAGTCCTGCGTCGAGCGGGTCGGAGAACTGGCCGGCATCCGGTGTGCGGCCGCGTGCATCGCAGGCCGCGATCCACGCGGCGATGACCAGCGTCAGGTGATCGACCGGGGCGTTCCGTCGAACCTGTTCGGTCGCCGTTGCCACGATGCGTTGTGGCAGTTTCTGGCTGCCGTCATTGGCGATCTGCGCGGTGCGGTGTTGCAGCGCCGGATTATCGTAGCGCGCGGTCAGCCTGCCGGTATAGGTTTGCGTATCGAGCCCTGCCGGCAAAGTAGGGATGGCCTCGTTCCAAAGGCCCTGTACGAAGCGCCGGATCGCCGGGGCACCGAACGCATCCGCCACTGTTTCATGCCCGGAAAGCAGGCCGAGATAGGCGATCGCCGAATGCGAGCCATTGAGCAGGCGAAGCTTCATGTCTTCGAAGGGGCGGACATCCTCCACCATGGTGGCCCCGAAGCGCTCCCACGCCGGCCGACCGGCCGGAAAGCGGTCCTCGATCACCCATTGGCAAAACGGTTCGGTGAGCACCGGCCAGGAATCCGTGACGCCGAGCGCAGCGCTGACGCGTGCGCGGTCGGCATCGGTCGTTGCCGGCACGATGCGGTCGACCATGCTGGAAGGGAAGGCGATCGATCGGTCGATATGGGCGGCAAGCCCTGCGCCACGGGCCTTTGCGAATTCGAGCAGCAGGCGGCGCAGTGTTTCGCCATTGGCCGGCAGGTTGTCGCAGGACAGCACGGTGAAGGGGGGCATCCCTGCTGCCTGCCGGCGCAGGATGGCCTCGACGAGGAAGCCGTAAATGGTCTTCGGCTGATCGTGATTGGCCAGGTCCCAGACGATATCTGAATGGTTGAAGTCGAGCCCGCCGGCTGCGTTGCGCATATAGGCCTTTTCCGTGACGGTCAGCGTGATGATGCGCACCGAGGGCAGGCAGAGCGCATCGACCAGCCGTGCCGGGTCTTCGGGTGCCACGAGCAACGACAGCATCGAGCCGACAACGCGCAGATCCTCGCCCTGGCCGCTGCGCACAGCCAGCGTGTAAAGGCAGTCCTGCGGCGCCATGGCATCGCGTGTGTCGGTGCTGCGCAGCGATGCCCCGATGATGCCCCAGCCGGTTTCGCCGGCGGCGAGGCAATCATCGACATAGGTCGCCTGGTGGGCGCGATGAAAGGCGCCGACGCCGAGATGCACGATGCCCGGCACGATGGCCGAACGGTCATAGCGCGGCCGCGCCACATGCGCCGGCAGGGCGGTCAGCGACGCGTCGGACAGTGCCGTCACGTGGTGGCTCGCTGGTTCATGGCATCCCTCCCGAAGCTGCCGTTGTCGCCGAAAAGGCGCCTCCAGTCATCAGCAGCGTCATGTCCGTTGCGTACACTGCGGTTTGGACGGGTGCAACAACTTATCATACAACATTATAGTTTTTGTATGTTGACATTACTTCTGACTGATCCTAGCCCTTAAGAGGCCGAAGGAGGAGCGGCAGGGTCCATGAATTCGCTTGTCGATCCAGACTTGCTGTTTCCGGCCGAGCCCTCGGTTCGCGGCATCGCTCGCCAGCTCTACGACCTCGTCAAATCCCTGCCGATCGTCAGCCCGCACGGCCACACCGATCCACGCTGGTATGCGCTCAACGAGCCTTTCTCGGATCCGGCGCAACTGCTGATCGTGCCGGATCACTATGTGTTCCGCATGCTGTTCAGCCAGGGCATCAGGCTGGAGGACCTTGGCGTGCCGACGCTCGATGGTGCACCGGTCGAGGCGGATGGCCGCAAGATCTGGCGCCTGTTCGCCGAGAACTATTTCCTGTTCCGCGGTACGCCGACCCGGCTGTGGTTCGACTACGTGCTCAGCGATCTCTTCGGCATCAGCGAGCCATTGACCGCGAACAATGCCGACCGCCACTACGACGCCATCGCTCATTGCCTGCAGCGCCAGGAATTCCGGCCGCGCGCGCTGTTCGAGCGTTTCAACATCGAGGTGATCGCCACCACCGACGGCGCGCTGGACGATCTTGCCTGGCACCGGCAGATCCGCGACAGCGGCTGGTTGGGCCGCGTCGCCACCGCCTACCGGCCGGATGCTGTGGTCGATCCCGATTTCGAAAGTTTTGCCGCCAATCTCGACCGCCTCGGCGAGATCACCGGGTGCGACACCGGCAACTGGGCCGGGTATCTCGACGCCCATCGCCAGCGCCGTGCCTATTTCAAAAGCTACGGCGCCACCTCGACCGATCACGGCCATGCCACGGCCGAGACCGCCAATCTTTCGCCGGCCGCTGCACAGGAGCTGTTCAACCGCATCCGCGCCGGTTCGTCCGACGAACGTGAGCATCGGCTGTTCCGTGCCCAGATGCTGACGGAAATGGCCAGGATGAGCCTGGACGATGGGCTGGTGCTGCAGATCCATCCCGGTTCCTGGCGCAACCACTCACCCGCCATGCTCCAGCGCTTCGGCCGCGACAAGGGCTTCGATATCCCGACCCGCACCGACTATGTCGCCGCGCTGAAGCCGCTGCTCGACGCGGTCGGTCTCGAGCGCGACCTTTCCGTCATCGTCTTCACGCTGGACGAAACGAGCTATGCGCGCGAACTGGCGCCGCTGGCCGGTGTCTATCCGGCGCTGAAGCTCGGGCCGGCCTGGTGGTTCCATGACAGCCCGGAAGGCATGCGCCGCTTCCGCGAGATGACCACTGAGACCGCAGGTTTCTACAACACCGTCGGCTTCAACGACGACACCCGCGCCTTTCCATCCATACCGGCCCGTCATGATCTGGCGCGCCGGGTCGACTGCGCCTTTCTCGCCCGCCTCGTTTCGGAGCATCGCCTGAGGGAGGATGAGGCACGCGAGCTGGCGCCGGAGCTGGCCTACACGCTGGCGAAGAGGGCGTATCGACTTTAGCCAACTATAAGAGGGAGGAACCAATGCTGCATATCTCGAAACCAGAGCGTTTCCGTTTTCCACGGAAACGCGGAAACACTACAGCGCTTTGTTCATATGCTCTGGCCGGCCTTGCACTGCTGACGGCGTCGCTGATGACTGGCGCTGCCTTTGCCCAGACGGTGCTGAAATCGTCAGACACGCACCCGGATGGCTATCCGACCGTCGAGGCGGTCAAATATTTCGGCGAGCTGGTCAAGGAACGTACGGCCGGGCGTTATGCCGTCGAGGTCTATCACTCGGCCCAGCTCGGCGAGGAGAAGGACACGATCGAGCAGGTGCGTTCCGGCGTCATCGAACTCAACCGCGTTTCCATGGCGCCCTTCAACGGCACGGTAAAGGAAACCATCGTCCCGGCCCTGCCTTACATCTTCCGCTCGGAAGACCACATGCACAAGGTGATGGACGGCGCCATCGGCGACCAGATCAAGGCAGCTTTCGAGCCCGCTGGTCTGGTGGCGCTGGCATTCTACGACGCCGGCGCGCGATCCTTCTACAACAAGCAGAAGCCGATCAATTCGGTAGCCGACATGAAGGGCCTGAAGTTCCGTGTCATCCAGTCGGACATCTTCGTCGACATGGTGGCGGCGCTGGGCGCCAACGCCACGCCGATGCCTTACGGCGAAGTCTATTCGGCGATCGAAACCGGCGTCATCGACGGTGCCGAGAACAATTTCCCAAGCTACGACACCGCCAAGCATTTCGAGGTGGCGAAGAACTTCTCCCTCGACGAGCACACCATCCTTCCGGAAGTGTTCGTGATGAACAAGGCGACCTTCGACAAGCTGACGCCGGAAGACCAGGCGATCTTCAAACAGGCGGCGAAGGACAGCGTCGCCAGGCAGCGCGAATTGTGGGCCGCCAAGACCGCCGAGTCCCGCTCCAAGGTGGAGGCGGCAGGGGCTGCGATCACCTCTCCCGACAAGCAGGGTTTCATCGACGCCATGAAGCCCGTCTACGAAAAGCACGTCACCGATCCAGTTCTGAAGAAACTGGTCGAAGACGTTCAGGCCGTGCAGTGACGCAGCCGACGGGCAGGCCTCGGCCTGCCTGCCGCTTCCGGGAGCGAGACCATGTCGGCAAGACTGGAAAAGACCGGCCGGACCCTGTCCTGGCTGAGCACGCTGTCGCTGTGGCTGGCCGGCGCGGGCCTCGTGGCGATGACGATCATCGTCGCCTGGCAGGTGTTCTGCCGCTATGTGCTGAACGACTCGCCGAGCTGGACCGAGCCTGGCGCCGTCATGCTGATGAGCTGGTTCATCTTCCTCGGTGCTGCCGTCGGCGTGCGCGAGAATTACCACATGGGCTTCGATGTGCTGCTCTATGTCGTGCCGAAAGGCGGCAAGGCATGGCTGCGCATGATCTCCGATGTCGTCGCCTTCGCCTTCGGCATCGGCATGGTCTGGTACGGGTCGCAGCTGGTCCTGCTGACATGGAACACCACGCTGCCGTCGCTGCGCATCTCGGGCGGCTGGGACTACGTGCCGCTGGTCGCGGGCGGGGCCCTGATCTGCCTGTTTTCGCTCGAGCGCATGGTGCTGCGGCTCGCCGGCCAGCCGATCGACGACATCCTCGATGAATTGCCGCCGGCGGAAGTCGCTGCCGAACTCGACACCGCCAAAGTGAAGGCCTGATACGATGGAAATGCTGATCCTCTTCGGTGTCTTCACTCTTTTGATGCTGATCGGCACGCCGATCGCCTTCTGCCTCGGCGTCGCTTCCTTCGCGACGGTGCTCTATATGGGGCTGCCGCCGCTGGTCGTCTTCCAGCGCCTCAACTCCGGCATGAGCGTGTTCTCGATGCTGGCCATCCCGTTCTTCATCTACGCCGGCGACCTGATGGTGCGCGGCGGCATCGCACAGAGGATCATCGCCTTCGCCGCCTCGCTGGTCGGCCACATCCGCGGCGGCCTCGGCCAGGTCAACATCGTCACCGCTACGCTGTTCGGTGGCATCTCCGGTTCGGCGGTGGCGGAGGCTGCCGCCGTCGGCGGCGTCATGATCCCGCAGATGAAAGCGCGTGGCTACGGCGCCGACTATGCCGTCAACGTCACATCGATGGCGGCGCTGATCGCGCTGCTTTTGCCGCCCTCGCACAACATGATCATCTATTCGATCTCGGCGGGCGGAAAGATCTCGATCGCCGATCTGTTCACCGCCGGCGTCATCCCCGGCCTGCTCTATGCCGCCGCCTTGATGGTGACGGCCTATTTCGTCGCCCGCTCGCGCGGCTATCCGACCGAGCCGTTTCCAGGCTTTGCCAAGGTCGGCCAGTATTTCCTGATCTCGATCCCGGGCCTGCTTCTGATCGGCATCATCTTTGGCGGCGTGCGCTCGGGCGTTTTCACCGCCACGGAAAGCTCCTGCATCGCCGTGCTCTACGCCCTCGCGGTCACCACCTTCGTCTATCGCCGCATGACCTGGAACGACTTCGTGCATGCCACCTTCGGTGCCGTGCGCACCACGGCGATGGTGCTGCTGATCATCGGCATGGCGGCAGCCTTTTCCTGGCTGATGGCGTTCATGCGCGTGCCGGCATCGCTGATTGCCTGGATGAACACGATCTCCGACAACCCGATCATTATCCTGCTCCTGATCAATGTGCTGATGCTGGTGCTGGGCACCTTCATGGACATGGGACCGACCATCATCATCTGCACGCCGATCTTCCTGCCGGTGGCGGTGGCCTACGGCATCGATCCGGTGCATTTCGGCGTCATCATGATCCTCAACTTCGGCATCGGGCTGAACACGCCGCCAGTGGGGGCGGTGCAGTTCGTGGCCTGTGCCGTCGGCAAGATTTCGGTCTGGGAGGCGATGCGCTCCATATGGCCCTTCTATGCCGCGGGCCTCGTGGTATTAGGTCTGGTCACCTACATACCCGCGCTCTCGCTCTGGCTGCCGAGCGTATTCAGATAGGCGTTTCATCATGGCATCAGAAACAGTCGAAGACCTGCGCATCGAACGCAAGCCCAAGCTCGCCGAGCGCGTGGTGGCAACCTTGCGCGCCCAGATCGTCGGCGGCCAGATCATGCCTGGCCAGAAGCTGCCTACGGAAGGGCAGATGACGGAGACGTTCGGCGTTTCCCGCACCGTGATCCGCGAAGCAATGGCAAGCCTCGCCGCCGACGGCCTGGTGGAATCCAGGCAGGGCGCCGGCGTCTTCGTGCTCGAACATCCCACGCTGACGTTTTCGTCCTTCAGCCAGGAGATCAAGAAGGTCAGCCAGGCGATCAATGTGCTGGAAGTGCGCATGGGCATCGAGATCGAGAGCGCGGGGCTGGCCGCGCTGCGCCGCAACGCCGCGCAGGAAGCGCTGATCCAGGAAGCCTTCTTCGAATTCGACCGCCTGCTGCATCTGGGTGAGCCGACCGGCAAGGCCGACTTCGCCTTCCACCGCGAGATCGCATCGGCCACCAACAATCCATTCTATGTCGAGATTCTCGACGCGCTCGGCGACCGCACCATTCCATGCGACCGCGCCTCGCCCTGGTATTCGGTCGAAGTGTTGTCGAACGAATATCTGACCGGCCTGCAGCGCGAGCATCTCCTGATCCTGCAGGCGATATCGGCCGGCGATCCCGATGCGGCGCGCGTCGCCATGCGCGCGCATCTGATCGCCGCGCAGGATCGCTACCGCCAGCGCCTCACCACCCAGCAGGCGGAGTATCTGGCCGCCGAGAAGTCACCCAAGAAGCCCTGACCGCAGAGAGAAGCATCCCGAAATGACAGTCACCAGCTATTCGTCCCGTTATGCCATCGACCCCAATGCGGCAGCGGCCATGGGCACGGACGAGTTGCGCCACAACTTCCATATCGGCGATCTCTTTCATGCCGGTGCTGTCCATCTCACTTACACCCACTATGACCGCATGGTCGTCGGTGGCGCGGTGCCGCTGGCAACCCCGCTGGTGCTGGAGGCGATCAAGCCGACCGGAACGAAGCACTTCCTCGACCGGCGCGAGCTGATCGCCGTCAACATCGGCGGCACCGGCACCGTTCAGGCAGGCGACGGGACCTTCGCAGTCGGCACCCGCGACATGGTCTATGTCGGCAAGGGCACCGAAACGGTTGCCTTTGCATCGGTCGATCCGCAGACCCCGGCGAAGTTCTATCTGCTGAGCGCGCCGGCGCATCAGGAATTGCCGGCAAAGCTGATCCGCATCGCCGATGCAAGGCGGCTTGACCTCGGCAGCCAGCAGACCTCGAACGAACGCTCGATCTTCCAGTTCATCCATCCGGAAGGCGTAAAGACCTGCCAGCTGGTCGTCGGCATGACGCAGCTGGCGCCTGGCTCGGTCTGGAACACCATGCCATGCCATGTGCACGACCGGCGCATGGAGGCCTATCTCTATTTCGATCTCGCAGATAGTGCCCGCGTCTTCCATTTCATGGGTGAACCGGACGAGACCCGCCACATCGTCATGAAAAACGAGGAAGCGGTGCTGTCGCCGGGCTGGTCGATCCATTCCGGCGCCGGCACCTCCAACTACGCCTTCATCTGGGCGATGGCGGGCGACAATGTCGACTACACCGATGTCGACCCGGTCGATATTGGTGAGCTGCGGTGAGCGATCTTTCCGCCTTCAGCCTGGAGGGGCAACGCATCCTGGTGACCGGCGCCAACACGGGCATAGGCCAGGGCATCGCCGTTTCGGCCGGCAAGGCAGGCGCCCACGTGCTGGGTGTCGGCCGCTCCGCCATGGACGAGACCGCTGCGCATCTGGCATCGATTGGTGCTTCCTTTACGCCGATCACCTGCGACCTGTCCGATCACGCGGCGGCGGCGGCGATGCTGGCCGCGGCCTGGGCCGAACACGGGCCGATCGACGGCATCGTCAACAATGCCGGCATCATCCGCCGTGGGGATGCGATCGACTTCAGCGAGCAGGACTGGGACGACGTGATGGACGTCAACCTGAAATCGCTGTTCTTCCTGACCCAGGCTTTCGCCCGCAGGGTACTGGCCGCCAACCGAACGGGGCGCGTCGTCAACATCGCTTCGATGCTGTCTTTCCAGGGCGGCATCCGGGTTGCTTCCTACACCGTCGCCAAGCATGGCGTGCTTGGCGTCACCCGGCTGCTGGCCAACGAATGGGCGGCCAGGGGTATCAACGTCAACGCCATCGCTCCAGGCTACATCGTCAGCAACAACACCGAGGTGCTGCGCAATGATCCCGACCGCAATGCCGCGATCCTCGGCCGGATTCCGGCCGGCCGCTGGGGCGAAGCCGGCGACATCGGCGACGCCGCCGTCTTCCTGCTGGCGCCAGCCTCGAAATACATGCATGGCGCTGTGGTGCCCGTCGATGGCGGCTGGCTCGCCCGCTAGAGCATGATCCCGAAAAGTGGGAACCGGTTTTCGGAAAAGATCATGCTTCAAGAAAGAGATAGAGCGGGATGCGGATTCAACCCGGTCGTATTCCGCTCTCATCAGAAGGAGTTCAGCTTGTGACAGGGACCGAGGTCTTTTCCCGCGCGGTCGATCGTCAATGGACTGCCACACCGGATGGCAATCGCCGCCGGGTGCTGGTTCACACCGATGAACTGATGATGGTCGAGTTCGGCTTCGAGAAGGGCGGCGTCGGCGCCTTGCATTCGCACCCGCATGTGCAGGCAAGCTATATCGCCGAGGGGCGCTTCGAGGTGACCATCGACGGCAGGACGCAGACACTCGGTGTCGGCGATAGCTTCATCGTGCCGTCTAACTTGGTTCATGGCGTGAAGGCGCTTGAAGCGGGCCGTCTTGTTGACAGTTTCACGCCGCATCGGGCCGACTTCATCTAGCTAGAAGGTCGGCGGCGTGCAGGTCCACAGAATGCTGGCTGGTTCGTCACCGGTGTTGCGGTAGGAATGCGGCACGTGTGAACGGAAGCAGAAAGCATCGCCTGCCTGCAGGCTATGCACGACGCCGTCGAGGTTCAGGTCGATCCTGCCGCGCAGCACGTAACCGGTCTCTTCGCCTTCGTGGGTGATCGCCTCGCCGCTTTTGCCGCCGACATCGATGTGGTGGATCGTGCTCTGAAGCAAGTGGCCGCCCTTGTAGGGGATGATGCGCTCGAACGAGACGCCGGCGCCATCACCCGGCCGGTTGTCGAGCGTCACCACCGGTCGCTCGCCGGCGCGGAAGACTGGCGTGTCTTCCGGCTCGGTTTCGTCAAAGAGCCAGCTGATGTTGGTTTCCAGCACCCGTACCAGCCGGTGGATCAGCGGCAGCGAGGGCAGGGCTTTGCCGTTCTCCGCCTTGGAGAGCAGGCTTTCCGAGCAGCGGCTGCGCCGGGCAAGCTCCTTCAGCGTCAGGCCCTTGGTCTGACGCGCCAGCTTGAGCTTGATGCCGACCCGGCGCCGGGCGTCGGACAGGTTCTCGATTTCCTGGTCGAGCACCGACCCTGCCGCATCCATCATTTTGTCGGACCTCCTTGGTCCGTTACTTGATTGCCGGCTCAGTGCGCCATGCCGCCGTCGACCATCATCGATTTGGCGGTAATGTAGCGCGCCTCCTCGGAGGCGAGAAATACATAAATCGGCGAAACTTCAGCCGGCGTTCCCTGCCTGCCGAGCGGCACGATACGGCGGACAACCTCTCCGTGCGACTCGACGCCACCCATATAGTCAATGGCCGGTGTGTTGAAGGGGGTGTCGATCCAGCCGGGCAGCACGGAATTGACGCGGATGTTGGCCGGAGCCAGCTCCTGTGCGAGCGCAGTGGTGAAGGCGATCACCGCGCCCTTCGCCGCGGCATAGGCGGTCATGCCCGGCGCGCCGCGCAGGCCGGCGAGCGACGATGTGGTGATGAAGCTGCCGCCGCCGGCGCGCTTCATGGCCGGTGCGCCATACTTTGCGGCAAGGAAGGTACCGCGGGCATTGACGTTGAAGATCGCATCCCAGGTGGCTGCTTCGACGCTGTCGACGGCGCCGGTGCGCATCAATCCAGCCAGGAAGACCAGCGTGTCGATGCCGTCGAGTTCGCGCTCGGCATAGTCGACCGCATTGCGCACCGAGTCCTCGTCGCGCACGTCGCAGCCAATGCCGTGGGCGGTGGCGCCGTGCGAGCGCGCCAGTGCGGCAGCTTCCGCCGCCGCCGGTTCATTGATGTCGGCCACGACGATGGCGGCTCCGTTGCGGGCGAAATCCTCGACGCAGGCCCGTCCGATGCCGGTTGCCGCGCCGATCAGCAATGCCCGTTTGCCAGCAAGTCTCATCTGTCTCTTCTCCTCATTGTGCAAAGGGCGGTCACGCCTGTGCGGCTGTTCCGATTGTCGTTTTGGGCCAGGAATTGACGAGCGCGGTCCAATAGAGCGCGCCGTAAGGAATAAGCGCATCGTTGAAGTCGAAACCCGGATTGTGCAGCGGGGTGCGGTTGCCGTTGCCGATCCAGGCATAACAACCAACCTTGGCGTCGAGCATGAAGGCGAAATCCTCCGACGCCATGCTGGGCTCGAACTCGGTGATCACCGATTGCTCGCCCCAGGTCTCGGCGGCGATGACCGCGGCCGCAGCCGCGACACCCGGATCATTGATGGTAGCGGGATATTTCGGTGTGAAGGCGAGTGCTGCCTTCACATCATGTGCGATGGCAATGCCGTTGACGATCTGCTCCAGCCGCTGCTGCACCGTTGCCCGTGCCTGTTCGGAGAACGCCCGCACGGTGCCGTGCAGCACGACTTCTCCTGGCAAGGCGTTGAGCGAATTGCCGCCATGGATCTGTGTCAGCGACACCACCACCGGCTGCATGGCATCCACGGCGCGACTGGTGATGGACTGCAGGCTGCTGATCAGCGCGCCGGCTGCGACGATGGCGTCGGTGCCGAGATGCGGCAATGCCGCATGCACGCCGGAAGCCTTGATGGTGACGGTGAAAAGATCCATCGCCGCCATCATCGGCCCGGGCTTTACCGCGACGGTGCCGAGCGGCAGGCCCGGCCAGTTGTGCAATCCGAAGACGGCATCGACAGGAAAACGCTCGAACAGGCCTTCCTCGACCATTTTGCGGCCCCCGCCTTCGGCTTCTTCGGCGGGCTGGAAAATGAAGCGCACGCTGCCGGCGAGGCGGTGGCGGGAAAGATAGTCGGCGGCTGCAAGCAGCATGGTCATGTGGCCGTCATGGCCGCAGGCATGGCTCACGCCCTGGTGCCGCGAGCGATAGGTGAGCTTGCTCTCTTCGAGGATCGGCAGCGCATCCATGTCCGCGCGCAAGCCGAGCAGCGGTCCGGGCTCATCGCCTTCGAGCGTCGCGACAAGTCCGGTTCCAGCAAGGCCCGTCTCCACCGCAAGCCCCATTTCGCTCAGGCGTTCCGCGACATAGGCGGCGGTCTTGTGCTCCTGGAAGGCCACTTCAGGGAACTGATGCAGATGCTGGCGCCAGCCGGCATAGACCGGCTGGCGGTCGCGGAAGAAAGCTTCGGCCGAACCCATGCGCCGACCTCCATTCTGGTTTTCATTGAGGGTCACGCGGGTGCTCCGTTCGACGCGCCTGCGGCCTCTGCCGGTGGCAGGCTGTCGGCGCGCAGATGGCAGGCGCTGGTATTCACGCCGACGTCGGCCCCGCGAACCGGATCGTCCACGGCGCAACGGTCGAAGGCGAACGGACAGCGGGTGCGGAAGCTGCAGCCTGGCGGGATATCGATCGGATCCGGTGGCTCACCCTCCAGCAGGTAGGTCTGCATCCTGTACGGCTTGTGCTCGACCGTCGGCACGGCGCTGAGCAGCGCCCGCGTGTAGGGGTGCGCCGAACGCTCGAACATGGTCTCGTTGTCGGCCAGTTCGACGATGCGACCGAGATACATCACCGCGATGCGCGCGCAGACGCGCCGCACCATGGCGAGGTCGTGCGAGATGTAGACATAGGTGATGCCACGTCTGGTCTGCAGCGTTTCGAACAGGTCGAGCAGTTTCGCCTGTTCGACCTGGTCGAGCGCCGACAGCGTCTCGTCGAGGATCAGCAGCTCAGGTTCCAGCACCAGCGCGCGGGCGATGTTGACCCTCTGGCGCTGGCCGGCGCTGAGGCCGACCGGGAGCTGATCGTAGAGCGTTTCCGAGAGCCCGACCTCGGTCATCACCGCCTTGACCTTGGCCTCGATCTCGCTCCGGCTTCCGAGCCCATGGATCAGCAGCGGTTCGGCGATGGTGCGGCCGATCGAACAATGGGCGGCGATGGCGTTGTAAGGGTCCTGGAGCAGCAGCTGGAACCGCCTTCGCAGTGCGAGAAGGTCCTGTCCCCGCAGCGTGGCGATATCCTGGCCTTCGAACAGGATCTGTCCGCTGTTTGGTGCCTCGAGGCAGCTCAAAAGCCGCGACAGCGTGGACTTGCCGCAGCCCGATTCCCCGATGATGCCGAAATTCTCGCCGCGCCGGACGGTGAAGGAGACGCCGCGCACGGCCTTGACCTTGCGATGGGCGAAGATCGCCTTGCGGTCACGGACTTCATAGGTCTTCTCGACATCGCGCACATCGAGCACGACATCGGCCGATGATGGCTTGGGGATTGTCCCGCCGATCGACCAGAGTTTCGGCACTTTGGCGATCAGCTCGCGTGAATAGGCGTGCTGTGGCTTCTGCAGCAGGTCGGCAACCGGGCTGTGCTCGACGATGCGCCCGCGGTCGAGCACGATCAGGTCGTCGGCGATCTCGGACACGATGCCGAGCGACGAGGAAATGAACACCACTGCCGTGTCGAAATCCTTCTGCAGGTCGCGCAGCAGGCGCAGGATCTGCGCCGCCACCGTGACGTCGAGTGGCTGGGTGATGTTGTCGGCGATGAGCAGCTTGGGGTTGGAGACCAGTGCGTCGACGATCAGGGCACGCTGCATCATGCCGCCGCTGAACTGGAAGGGGTACTCGTCGAAGCGCTGGGCCGGTGAGGGAATGCGCACGGCATCGAGCGTGTCGATCACACGCTTGCGTGCCGCCTCGCGTGAAAGTTGCGGCGAGACGGTGCGCAGCTTTTCCAGGATCTGGTGGCCGACCGGTACGGTGGGATCGAGCGCGCTGGTCGGATTGGCGCCGATATAGGCGATCTCGCGTCCGCGCAGCCGCGCCATCTCGGCTTCCGGCAGCGTGAGGAGATCGCGCCCGCCATAATGCACGCTGCCGCCGGTGACCCTGAGCGGCTGTCGCAACCAGTTGACCAGTGCGCGCGACAGGATGGTCTTGCCGGAGCCGCTTTCGCCGATGATGCCCAGCACCGAGCGTGCATTCACCGTCAGGTCGATGTCGGAAAGCAGTTGCCGTTCGCCGGTGGCGTTGCCGATGGCCACCGAAAGGCCACGCACGGCCATCAGCGGCTCGCCGGCAGTCGCGGCAGGGAGCGTTATGATCTTGCCCATCACGCGCCTCCCTGCAGGATCTGGTTGCGGGCCCGCTCCAGCACGCCGCCCATCAGGTTCAGGCTGCTGAGCGCCAGCGCGAGCAGTACGCCGGGCACGATGGTGATCCACCAGGCATTGAGCAGATATTGCGTGCCCGAGGAGATGATGGTGCCGAAGGTCGGGGTCGGTGGCTGGATGCCGATGCCGATGAAACCGAAAATCGCTTCGAAGATCATCATGCGCGCCACGTCGAGCACCGCGACGAAGGCGATCGGCGGCAGGATGTTCGGGGCGATGTGGCGAACCATGATGCGCAGGTCGCTGGCACCGAGGATCTTGGCGGCGCGCACATATTCCTTCTGGCGTTCTGACAGCGTCACGCCACGCGACACGCGGGCATAGACCGGCCAGCTGGCCAGGATCAGCACCGCGATCACCGATGCCGGCGACGGCCGCGACATGCCGAGGATGGTGATGGCAAGGATGACCACCGGGATCGACATCTGCACGTCGGTCAAGCGCATCAGGATCACGTCGACCCAGCCGCCGCGATAGCCGGCATAGATGCCGATGGCACAGCCGATGATGAATATGCCGACGACACTGACAACACCAATGGCAAAGGCGTTGCGCAGCCCGATCAGGGAGCGCAGCAACAGGTCACGCCCGAGCTGGTCGGTACCGAGGAAATGCGGCAGCTTGCCGCCTTCCATGAAGATCGGCGGCAGGAACTTGTCGGTCACGTTCATCTTGGTGGCCGAGGCATCGATGATGAAGGGCCCCAGCAGGGTGAGCAGCGCGAGTGCCAGGAACACCGATGCGGCAACGCGCATCTCGGTATAGCTCCAGGCGCGGTGCAGGATGCGGGCGGTGACGCCCCGGCTCCTTGGTCGGCTTTTTGGCAAGGTGGCCTGTGCGGTGGTGCTGTTCATCTGCCGGCCTCAGAACTTCAAGCGGCGGTCGATGGTCGTCGAGGCGAAGTCGACGAGCATGTTGATGGCGACGAGCGCGCCGCTGGCCAGGATCGCGACGGCCTGGATAATCGGGAAGTCGCGCTGGAAGACGGCATTGATCGTCAGCATGCCGAGCCCGGGATAGCTGAAGATGTATTCCACCACGAACAGCCCGCCGAGCAGCATGCCGATCATCTGGGCGCCGAACAGGTTGAGCAGCGGCACGGCGGCATTGCGCAGCACATGTTTTGCGATCATGGCGCGTCGCGACAGGCCGCGCACCAGGCCGACGTCGAAATAGGTCTCGCCGAGATTGGCGGCGACCGAAACGGAGATGGCGCGGATCAGCACCGGCGACAGCTCGATGGCCAGTACCATCGCCGGGATGATCGTATAGGCAAAACCCTTGTAGCCGATCGCCGGCAGCAGGCCGGTCTTGGCCGAGAGCAGGAAGATCAGCACCACGCCGACCCAGATGTTGGGCAGCGATACCAGGAAGGAACTGACATAGAGGCCGAGCCGGTCCGGCCAGCGCCCGCTGCGCAGGCCGGCAGCGAGGCCGATCGGCACCGAGACCAGCAAGGTAAAGGCGATGCCGAGAGCGGCAAGCTGCAGGCTGTAAGGCAGGGCGGTGCCGATCAGCTCGGCGACCGAAGCCCGGCTTTCCGGATCGAAACCAGCGCTGTCCTGCGACCCTCCGGTGCTGCCACCCTGGACGCCGCGGATGAACGACCGTCCGAGATCGCCGCTCGCCACCTGCGTCACGAAGCGGCCGAACTGGACGAGGATCGGATCGCGCAGGCCGAGGTTCCTGGCCGTTTCCTCGAGCACGCTGGCCGGTGTCATCGGTCCGAGGATGATGCGGATCGGATCGCCAGGCACAATGCGCAGCAATGTGAAAATCACGAAGGCGACGAGAAGCACGATGACCAGACCCTGGCCGATGCGTCGCAGGAAAAATTCGATCGCGAATGCCATGAACTCTTTCTCAGGCAGCAAGGCAGCCGGCGGCCGGATCGACCGGCGCCGCGCGGAGCATGATCCCGAAGACCATGCGCGAGACAAAGTGACGTGCGGCACCAGCGGTGCCGCACGCGTCTGCCAGGTTCAGGCGAGTGTCGCCTTGCTGAGATCGATCGGGCCGTTCGGGTAGAAGTAGACACCCTGCAGGTTCTTCGACATTGCCCTGAGGAACACCGAAGAGAACAGCGAGATGCTCGGCACCTTGGCGGCGATCAGCGGCAGGGTCTCCGTCTGCAGGATCTTCAGCCGTTCGTCGGTCGAAGCGGCATTGCGCTCCTTGTCGAGGGCCGCATCGATCTCGGGGTCGGAAACACCGTTGATCAGCGCGAATTTCGACAGGTAGTTCGGGCGCAGCACCAGGTCGGGCTCCGGCGAACCGGTGATCCAGCCGACATCGACGATGTGGCCCGGGCCCTGGCCGTCGGCGCGCCGGTAGAGCTGTTCTTCCCAGGCCGCCGGCTCGAGCGTCGTCAGCTTCACCGGGAAGCCCTGTTCCTGCAGCATGGCGGTGATCAGTTCGCCATATTCGCGGGTCTTCGGATAGAAGCCGACCGAGGTGATGTATTCGATCTCCGGCAGGCCCTGGCCTTTCGGGAAGCCCGCTTCGGCAAGAAGCTTCTGGCTGAGTTCCGGGTCGAACTTCGGATAGGTGGCAACGTCGGTGTAGCCGAATTTCACCGGCGAGATGTGGCAATTGGAGGCCTGTCCCGCATCGCCGACCACCGCCAGGACCTGTTCTCGGTCGATGGCATGGACCGCCGCCAGGCGCACGCGCACGTCGTCGAAAGGCGGCTTGTTGCAGCGGAAATGCAGGTATTTGTTTTCGCTGGAGAGGCCGCGCTGCGTGGTGATGCTGGCCTCCTTGGAAAGCGAGGCAAACTGCTCGGGCTCCAGGCGCTCGGTCAGGTGGTACTGGCCGTTGAGCAGGCCAAGCACGCGCGTGTTGGCGTCGGGCACGTAGTTCCACAGCACGGTCTCGATCTGCGGCTTGCCGTCATGGAATTTGTCGAACGCCTTGAAGATGATCTGGTCGCCCTTGGTCGCTTCGTAGCGGAAGGGCCCTGTGCCGTTCGGCCGCTGCTTGAGCATGTCCGGATTGGCGATATCCTTGGCCGACAGGATCGGCAGGAAGGCGGAGACATACCAGAAATTCAGCGCCGGATAGCCGAACTTCTCGGTCTTCAGGCGTACTGTGTAGTCGTCGACGATCTCGACCTCGACCTGCCCCGGATACCAGGCCGAAGCAGGCCGGCTCGGCTGTGAGGCATATTCGTAGGTCGCCTTGACGTCTTCGGCCTTGAACTCCTTGCCGTCGTGGAAAGTGACGCCCTGGCGCAGCTTGTACTCCAGGGTGAACGGGTCGATCACCTTCCATTCGACCGCGAGGTCGGGAAGGATCTCGCCCGGATTTTCGGGTGTCATCGGGCACTTGGTCAGATGGCCGAACAGGAAGCCTTCGGCGGTGATCTGCGGTGCTACCGTGTGGGAGCTCGGGTCCCAGCTGCTGGTGACGGTGCCGGCCGCCGCGAAGGACAAGGTCTTGCCGTCTTGCGCGAAGGCGCGGCCCATTTTGCCTGTCGGTCCGACGATGAGTGAGCCTGCGCCAAGCGCGGTCGCGCCGGCCAGGAACATACGCCTGGTCGTTTTCATTTTTCCCCTCCCATTTGTGCAAAGTCAGAAACTTAGCACGTGAAGGATTCAACTATGATGAGTGATTGTCAAGTGACTTGAATGAAAAGTCATGCGTCTTGAATTTTTCGCGTCTGCGGAGGAGCCGTACCCGGAGCGAGCCGGGTCAGAAGGGAGGGAGGGGCAGGTTGTCGTTTTTTGGCGAAATGGCGAAAAGGCCGGGCCGCGCTACCCGTGAATTGGGTGCAGGATTTCGCAGGCCTGGCGCTATGGGGTCACTGTCGAAAGTCTAGTTCTTCGGCAGCCCGACCTCGACCATCGTCTGCACGATGCCGACGCTCGTCTCGACGAAAGCCGGGCTGGCGTTGCGCTCCGGCGGCAGCACGTTGAGCGCAGTCGAATTCGGGCGCAGCGCCATCCCCTTGGCCAGGGCGACCTTTGCCTCGTCGGGGCGACCGGCGCGTTGAAGCGCTGCCGCCAGCAGCAGATAGGGGCGGCCCGAGGCGGGCGTGATGGCGATGGATTTCTTGATCCACTCCACGGCCTGGTCATTGTGGCCGAGCATGAGATGCGCCCAGCCGATGCCGATCTTCCAGGTCCAGCGGGAGACGGCAGGGGTGTCGATGACATCTGCCTGCTGGAACGTCGCAAGCGCATCCTCGGTGCGGCCGAGCTGAAGCTGCGTCAGGCCAAGCTGATAGAGCGCGCCACCGTTCCACGGGTCGAGGTTCAGCACGCGCGCGCAGGCGACCAGACTTTCGACGAAGTTGTTGGTGGCGGTCAGGAAACGGCAGTAGGCTTCCATACCGGGCAGATAGCGTGGTTTTACCTGCAGCGCCCGCTCCAGCAGGGATCGTGCTCGCGATTCCGCGGCGGTCATTTCAGCCGGGCTGTACCAGACCATCTGGATGCCGCGTGTCTGCAGCGCCGCGAGGGTCACCTGCAGGTCTACATTGTCGGGCTCACCGGTCAGGCCGTTTTCCAGCATCGCCTGCGCGGTTGCGAAGCGCTCACGCGTGGTCTGGTTGATGGAGGCGATGGCCTGCTCGACCACGACCTTGGCGTTGTCGACAGGTGAGCTGAGCGCGATTCCCCTGGTGTCGGGATAGAGCGACGCGTTGATGCGCAAGGCGAGCTCATGGCCGAGACCGGCTGTAAGCCTGGATTGTTGGATGGTCGGTTCGGTCTGGGCGCTGTCGACCGAAACCGAGGTCGTCCATGTCACCTCACCCGTCGCCGTATCGGTCATGCGCGCTTCCAATGTCCAGGCATTGGCGCTGCGTTCCAGTTCGCCATTCACCAGGAAATCGGCATCGGCAACGGAAGCGGAGACACCAGCCAGCAATGCCGCCGCCGGCTTTGTCCGCGATGTCACCACCCGGATCGTATCGATCCTGGCCAGGCCATCGCTCAGGCGCTCGGTCACGTTTCCCGCCGTCGAAACCGTTTGGGCATCGTCGCTGGCGGTGGTGATCGGCATCACCATCACCACGGGTGGCTTGCGTGAAAAGATCAGCCTTGGTGCGATCGCCTGCGCCGCGACGGCAAAACCGATCAGCGCACAAAAGCTGACGACGATGGCTGCCCAGCCGCGCATGCCGCGAAACGACTGCCGGTGTGCCGTCGGCGCGGGCTGGGTCCCAGCGTCTGGCGCGCTTGTCCGTTCGTGTTCCGTCGCAACGGTGTCCGGCCCGGCCTGGACATCGGGGCTGGCCGGCAAACCCGCCACTTCGGCATCGAACAGATAGCCACGGCCGGAGATGACCTTGATCAGGCTGCGCCCGTCGTCGGCGAGTGCGGTGCGGATCTCGCGGATGCATTGGAACAGGCTGTCTTCGCCGACATGGACATTCGGCCAGATCGCCTCCATCAGCTCCTGCTTGGTGACGACGCGGCCGGCATTGGCCGCAAACAGGTGCAGCATGTCGAACGACTTCGGCCGCAGCCTTATCGGGCTGCCGCTGGCATCGCGCAGCTCGGCGCGTCGTTGATCAAGCTCAAAGCCGGCGAACCGGAGCACGTGCTTCCCCTTTTCCACGGCTGCGCCGCGTATCGTTCAAATATCAGAAAATCTTCAGAAAGTCTTCGGCGCCGCTTCAGGACCTATCCGCCCCTTCAATGAGATGAAGGCTCGGGATGCCGTTTCAGGGCAGGGCTTGTTGTGCGGGGAAGTTACTTTGAAATCAAGGATGTCGAGAGCGATCTCTCCCGACCGGAGTGGCGGTTTGCTCACCTTCCGGATGAAGACAACGCGCTTCCTTCCCTCGACTTTTTTCGGGTGCATCCACGGCGCCTGACGTGTCGGTCGCACCTCTCCAGTTCCACCGCCAAAGCATGCGGAGCATTTTCGTGATTTCTGGGAAGAACAATCTGGCGCAAACCAACCGGCTTGCGCTGCGGTCGGCTGTCATGCGCCTGGCATTGCTGGCTGCCTCGGTAGCGCCGCTGGCAATTGTTGCGGCCACGGGAGTGCTGGCGGACGGAGTAAACGGTTCTGCCGGCACGAACGCTCCGAACTACAACACACCCGGAACAGGCGGGAACGCCGGTCTCTCAGGAAACGGTGTCGCTACCGGTGTCCAGGGCACCAATGGCGACACGAGCAACGCTGTACCCGGTGGTTTTGGAGGCGCATCGGATTCCGGTGGTGGTGGCGGCGGGGGCTACATCCTCGGTGCGGGCGGCGGCGGCGGCGGTGCCGGCGGCGCCGGGACGGCCGTCAGCACGAGCATCTCAGTCCTTTCCAATCTTCAGGGTGGTGCCGGTGGCGCGGGTGGCGCGGGTTGGGGCGAAACCCAGGGCGGCTATCGGGTCGGCCGCGGCGGCGGCGGCGGCGGCGGCGGCAGCGGCATCTTCGTCACAGGCGCGGCTGCCGACCTGGCCGTGACAATAGGCAGTGGCGTTACGGTCAACGGCGGAAACGGTGGCCAAGGAGGCGCCGCGAACACATCGTGGAGTTACGGCGTCAACGCGACGGACAATGGCGCCGGCGGTTCAGGTGGCAACGGCGTTACAGCGGCCGGTGCGATCAAAACCTCGATCGTCAACGACGGCACCATCCAGGGCGGAAAAGGCGCTCTGGGTGGTAAATTCGTTATGTCCGACCCCAGCGTCAGGGGCGCCGAGGGGCAAGGCGGTTTCGGCATCGCCGGCTCGAACCTCGACATCACGAACAACGCCAGTGGCACGATATCGGGGGGCATGAATGCCGGCAACAATTCCCGGCGTCAGGCAATTTATCTCACCGGCGGCACCAACAGCATCCACAATGAAGGCTTGATCGTCGGCACGATAGAACTGGCCGGCGGCACTACGACGCTGTCCGGTACCTACAGCAATGTTCTCAAGATCAATGGCGGCGCGACGCTCAGCCTGGGTGCGGATTCGGCGACCGGCTTCACGAGCTTCAACAATGCCGGTGGCACAATCAATGTCGGCGAAGAGAACATGCTGTCTGCCGGCACGATCTTTAACAGCGCCGGTGGTCGATCAACCTGGCTGCCCGCGCGGTGCTCTGGGGCACAGGCAATACCCTGAACAATGACAGCACCATCAATGTCGGTACTGACGGCGTCGTGATGGACGATGGCGACATCAACAACAATGCCCTTGGCGTTATCAACTTCAACGGCCCTGGCGGCGTCGCGAAACTTTCCCCAGGCATTGGATTCAGCGTCAACAACAGTGGCCAGATCAAGGTTCTGGGCGGTGACGTCGACGTGCAGGTCAGCAACATCAACAACCAGGGCAATGGCCAGGTGTCGCTCACCGGTGGCAACATGGTGAACGTGTTGACGTTCACAAACGCCGACACTGCGACCTTGAACGTTGCTGCCGGCCGCAAGCTCAGCCTGCAAACCCTGGCCTTCAATGGCGGCACCGTCTCGGGCGCCGGCACGATCGAAGCTGCGACATCATTCAATTTGTGGGGCGGCGGCACGGTCGGCACGACGCTTTCCGGTGCAGCGTATCTGAGCAGAGGCGGTCCCGGGACAACGATCCTTACCGGCAGCCACACCTATACCGGCGGCACCAGGGTCAATGCCGGCGAATTGCAACTCGGCACCACGAGCACCGCAGGCACGATCCAGGGCCAGGTCAATGTGATGGGCGCCGGCACGTTCACAGTGGCCAATTCCATTTCGGGCATGAGCGGCATCACGAATGCGGGCACAACGAAATTCCTGAACGGAAGCAGTGCCGGCAGCGCCACGCTCGTCAACAACGGAGAGATGCAGTTCTACGACAGCAGCACAGCCGGCGCCGGGACCGCGACCAACAACGATTCGCTGGAGTTCCACGGCACAAGCACCGCCGGCAGTCGCGCGATTACCAACAAAAGCACCCTGCAGTTCTTCGACAACAGCAAGGGTGGCGCTGCCACAATCAACAACAACAATGGTGCTCTGCTGAATTTCAACAACACCAGTACCGCCGAGCTCGCCGGCATCACCAATGATGGTACGCTGTCTTTTTATGACAGCAGCAACGCCGGCTCTGCAGTCATAACCAACAACAATGAACTCACCTTCTACGATGCGAGTCGAGGCGGTGCGGCTCAGATCACGAACAACGGCAACCTGACATTCCGCTCCACCACCACGGCCGCCAGCGCCAAGATCATCAACAATTCCAGCGTCGTGTTCCTCCACAACAGCAATGCCGCCAATGCCGAGATCAGCAATGGCGGCGGCAGCGTCGATTTCTCCGGCTCGACCGGCTCCAACGGCGACAAGAAACTCAGCGCAGGCTCGATCGCCGGCGGTGGTTCCTATCTGCTTGGCGACAACGAGTTGACCGTCGGTTCGAACGGCCTCTCGACCGAGGTCAGCGGGACGATCAGCGGTACCGGCGGTTCGCTGGTCAAGACCGGCAATGGCACGTTGAAGCTCTCGGGCGCAAGCACCTATACCGGGCCGACCAAGGTCTCCGGCGGTACGCTGCGCGGCGGCGCCTCCAACGCGTTCTCATCCATTGGGGCGTTCAGCGTCGCAGGCGGCGCGACCATCGATCTCGGCGGGTTCAATCAGGAGATCAGTTCCCTGACCGGTGACGGGGTCGTCACCAACACTGGCATTTCCGACGCGACATTATCTGTCGGCAGCGATGGCAGCTCGACCGTATTCAACGGCACGATCCAGGATGGCGTTGCTGGCTCTCCGACCTTGGCACTTAGCAAGGTCGGCACCGGCACGCTGACGCTGACCGGTACCGGAAGCCATCGCGGGGGCACGACAATCAACGCCGGCACGCTGCAGCTGGGCACGATTGGTGCCGGCGGCATTGCAGGCAAGATCACCGGGTCCGTCGACGTCGCCGCGAGCGGCACCTTCGACATCGTCAATGTAGATCCGAGCAGCGCCCTGTCCATAACCAGCAGCGGCACCACGAATTTCCGCAATGCCACCAGCGCCGGTGGCAGCAGCAACAGCATCAGGATCAACGCCGGCACGCTGAATTTCTACGACAACACCACGGGCGGCTCCGCCGAGATCAACAACAGCAGCGGCGTCCTCAACTTCAACGACAGCAGCAAGGCCGGAAACGCCGAGATCTTCAATCTGCAGATGGTCAATTTCACCGGCGACAGCTCGGCGGACCAGGCGCATATCCGCAACATGTCGGCCATGAATTTCAAGGACCGCAGCACGGCCGACGGGGCGCGGATCGAGAGCGACGGCATCACGACTTTTTCAGACACCAGCACCGCGGGCACGGCTGTCATCACGGCCCGGGGAACGGTGGAATTCAAAGGCAGCAGCACGGCGGAAAACGCGACCATCACGGTCAACTCCGGCGGCTCTGTCAAATTCCGTGACACCAGCAGCGGTGGCGGCGGGCGTTTTGCCATCGAGGATGGCGGCAGTTTCCATATTGGAGATCTGACCTCGGCGGGGACGACCGTCGGCTCAATCGAAGGTGCAGGCACCTATTATCTAGGCTCCAAGAAACTGACGGTCGGCTCCAACGATCTGTCGACCGAGGTCAGCGGGACGATCGTCGACGGCCCCACAGGCGCTGGTGGTTCTCTGGCCAAGATCGGCACAGGCGTGCTGACCCTTTCCGGCGACAACACCTATAGCGGCGGCACCTCGTTTGGCGGAGGCGTCGTGCAGGCTTCGAGGGATGCCAATCTCGGCGATGCCTCTGGTGCTCTGGCCTTCGATGGCGGTGCGCTGAAGCTGGGAGCGTCGTTCAATCTCGCTGCCACGCGCCAGATCGCTCTCAATGGCGGAGGCGGGACCATCGATACCGACACCTTCGACACCACCATTTCGCAAGGCATCACCGGCGGCGGTGGCCTGACCAAGATCGGTGCGGGATCGCTGACACTCACCGGCACCAGCACCTACACCGGCGCAACGACGGTGAGCGGCGGCAAGCTGCTGGTGAACGGCTCGATCGCTTCGTCATCGGGCACTACCGTCGATGCTGGCGCCACGATCGGCGGCAATGGCACGCTCGGCAGCACCATCGTCAACGGCACGCTGTCGGCCGGCAGCAGCCCGGGCAAGCTGACCGTCGCCGGTGATCTCACCCTCGGGGCAGGCTCGACCAGCCTGTTCGAACTCGGCGCGCCGGGCACCGTCGGCGGCCCGCTGAATGACCTCGTCTACGTCACCGGCAATCTGACGCTTGGCGGCACCCTGCTGACGCCGGGCGCGGTCTCCGGCTACTACCGGCTGTTCAACGTCGACGGCTCCGTCTCCGGCAGCTATTCGAGCCTGCCGGCCAGCGCCACCATCCAGACCGCGATCCCGCATCAGGTCAACCTGTTCATCCAGAACGGCGACCAGATCGTGCAGTTCTGGGATGGCGCCGACAGCATCGGCAACGGCACCGTCGATGGCGGCGCCGGCATCTGGAGTGCCGGCGGAACCAACTGGACCGGGGCTCCCGGCGCTGCCGATTTCAACGATCAGTGGCGTGGTTCGGTGGCTGTGTTCACCGGCACCGGCGGGCTGGTGAAGGTCAATGGCCCTGTCGGCTTCGAAGGCATCCAGTTCGCCAGCGACGGCTACAAGCTCGAAGGCGACGACCTGACGCTCACCGGCGACAGCGCCAACAACAGCGCGGCGAGCTTCGTCAACGTCAACGCCGGGGCCACGGCCGAGATCGCCTCGGTACTCACCGGTGCCGCCGGCATCGGGCTGGACAAGTTCGGCAGCGGCACGCTTATCCTGTCGAACGTCAACGGCTATACCGGCGCCACCACGATCAAGGGCGGCACGCTGGCACTGAAGGGCCTCGGCAACATCGGTATGTCGAGCGTCGTGAACATTGAAAACGGCATACTCGACATTTCAGGACGGTCGATGCCAATCGCGGCGATCACCAGTCTTGCCGGGACGTCTTCCGGAACGGTCGAGTTGGGCAGCAAAGGATTGGTGATCACCAATGGTTCGACCGATTTCGCCGGTACGATCAAGGGTACCGGTGGGTTGTCGATCGAGGGCGGCACGCAGACCTTGTCCGGCGTCAACACCTATACCAACGCTACCGAGATCTATGGCGGTGCCACGCTGGCGCTGAAGGGCAGCGGATCCATCGCAAGCTCCGCCTATGTAGGCTTCATGTCGAATGGCACGCTCGATATCTCGCAGACGACGGCGGGCGCGCGCGTTGCCGGCCTGTTCAGTGCGACAGGCAATGGCATCGTGGCTCTCGGTTCGAAGACGCTCACCATAACCAAAGGCTCTCTGTTCGGCGGTTCGATCCGCGATGGCGGCATCGGTGGCGGCACCGGCGGCAACGTCGTGATCGCGGATGGCGCGGAGCAGATGTTCTCCGGCGTCAACATGTTCACCGGCTCGACGACGATCGAGCAGGGCGGCACCTTGCAGCTCTCCGGCGACGGCAGCCTGTTTGCCTCCTCCGGTGTCGTCGCCAACGGCGTCTTCGACATTTCCGACCAGAGCACGGGCGCCGGCCCGGGCATCAAATCGCTGACCGGCAATGGCCAGGTCTATCTCGGGGGCAGGAACCTCGGCATCGGCAATGCGAACGGCACCTTCTCCGGCGTCATCAGCGATTGCGGGACGACAGGCACCGACTGCTTCAACACTTCGACTGGCGGTTCGCTGACGCTGAGCGGCGGCACGCTGACCCTGACCGGCATCAACACCTACACCGGCGGTACCACCGTGGGGTATTTCGGAGCCCCCGGCAGCAGCAAACTCATCGTGACGAACAACAGTTCTGTCGGCAGTGGCCGGGTGTTGCTGAACGATGCCGGCCTGTTCCAGGCTGGAGCGGATGGCCTGACCTTTGCCAACCGTTTCGAGGTCAGCCCGAGCTATGGCACGATCGACACCAACGGCCATACCATGACCATTGCCGGCGTGATCGCCGATGCCACCGATCCCGGCACGCTGCACAAGACAGGTGCAGGCACACTGATCCTGACCAATGACAACACCTATGGCGATGGAACGGTGGTCGAGGCCGGCACCTTGCAGCTCGGCAATGGCGGGACCACTGGCTCGATCCTCGGCGATGTGCAGCTCGGTGGCACGCTCGCCTTCAACCGCTCCGACACCTACACCTTCTCCGGTGTCGTTTCAGACCGGAGCGGCAGCCATGGCCAGGTCGTGCAGAACGGCACCGGCGTGGTGGTGCTTGCGGGCGCCAACAGCTATTCGGGCGGCACCGTCTTCAACAAGGGCACCATCGCCGTCGCCAGCGACGGCAATCTCGGCGATGCCGCCGGCGGGCTGACCTTCGATGGCGGTACGCTGCGCTACGATGGCACCTTCGATGTCGGGGCTACCCGGGCCGTCACGCTCCAGGCAGGCGGCGGCAGCTTCGACAGCAATGGCTTTGCGGCAGGCGTCGCTTCAGACGTCACCGGTGCCGGCGGCCTGACCAAGACAGGGGCGGGAACCCTGGCGCTGTCGGGGCAGAACGACTACACCGGCGCCACCACGGTGTCGCAAGGCACGCTGAGCGCCAGTGTCGCGCATTCCTTCTCGGCACGCAGCGCGGTGTCGGTGGCGGCTGGTGCCAGTCTCGACCTCGGCGGTCTCGACCAGATCATCGGCACGCTGTCGGGTGCGGGGTCGGTTGCGCTCGGCAGTGGCAACCTCACCGTCGACGAGACCAGCAACTCGACCTTCTCCGGTGGTCTCTCCGGTGGCGGCTCCTTCACCAAGTCAGGCAGCGGCAAGCTGATGCTGTCGGGAACCAGCACCTATACCGGCCAGACCTTCGTCAAGCAGGGTACGCTGTCGGTCAACGGCTCGATCGCCTCCTCGTCCGGCATCACCGTCGAAACAGGCGGCACGCTCGGTGGCACCGGCACACTGGCTTCGGTCACTGTCAACAATGGCGGCACGCTGGCGCCCGGCAATTCGATCGGCACCGTCACCATTGCCGGCAACCTGGTCATGGGCGCCGGCTCGACCTATGCCGTCGAGCTCGATCCGGCTTCCGCCGACCGCACCAATGTCAGCGGAACTGCCAATCTGTCGGGCGGCACCGTCAGCACCAACTATGCGGCAGCCACCTATATCCAGAAGACCTACACCCTGCTCAATGCACAGGGTGGGCTGGGTGGCACCAGCTTCGCCGGCCTGACCGGCACGGCACCCACCGGCTTCAAGCACAAGCTCGCCTATGACGGCAACAACGCCTATCTCGCACTCGATCTCGACATACGCGAACCGGGCAAGCCTGGAGACCCCGGTGAACCGGGCAATCCCGGCGGCAGGCCGGCCTTTGATCCGCTCAACCGCAACCAGCGCTCGGTGGCCAATGCCATCGTCGGCTATTTCGATGCCAAGGGTGGTATCCTGGCCGAGTTCGGCGCCCTCGACAGCGCTGGCCTCTCGCTGGTCTCCGGCGAGCCGACGGCCGGCGCCATCAGCTCAGGCATCCACGGCACCGATCAGTTCCTCGGCCTGCTGTCGGGCGAGGCGCTGGCGGGCCGTGGCGGGCAGGGTATTGCTTCCGGCGACACCGCATCAGCTTTCGCCGACGAGAAGCCGGTTGCGGATGGCGACAAGCCTTTCGCAGCGCTCGGCGCCAAATCCGATCGGCTTGCCGGGCCTGTCGCAAAAGTCTTCGACAGCCGCTGGCGCAGCTGGGGTGCCGCCTATGGCGGCACCTCCGAGATCGGTGGCGACGCCGCTGCCGGCTCGCACGACACCGATCTCAAGACGTTTGGACTGGCAGGCGGCATTGCCCGCAAATGGGACGATGCCACCATCGGCATCGCGCTCGGCGGCGGCTCGTCCGACTTCCGGCTGGCCGACAAGCTCGGCAGCGGCAGCGCACGCTTCTTCAATGCCGGTGTCTTCGGCCGGCAGGAGTTCGGAAATGCCTATGTCGCGGCTGCCGCTGCCTACAGCTTCTACGACGTCGAAACCGGCCGCACCGTGCTTGGCAAATCGCTGTCAGGCGATTTCAACGCGCACGCCTTCTCCGGACGCATCGAGGCCGGCTACGACATCGAGACCGCGCTGGCGACACTCACCCCCTATGCCGCTTTCCAGGCGATCGCCTACCGCATGCCGGGCTACAGCGAGACCGGGGCAGGCAATTTCGGGCTGACCTACAAGGGCAACACCACCACCGTCACCCGCACCGAACTCGGCGCCAGGCTCGATCACGGCATCGGCCTCGACAACGATGCGACACTCACGCTGTCGGGCCGCGCAGCCCTGGCGATCAATGGTGGCGACAGCATCGGCTTCGTTGCCGGCTTCCAGGCGCTGCCCGGCACGTCCTTCAGCATCGAAGGCGCCAATCCGAACCGCTACAGCGCGCTGCTCGACGCCGGCATTGAATACGCCACCGCCAACGGCTTCTTCGCCGCGGCCAGCCTCCAGGGCGAACTCTCCGGAAATGTCCAGAACATCGCTGGAACCGCAAAGATCGGCTTGAAATGGTGACGGGGAGCGGCTGGCAGAACCATCTGGTGGTTCTGCCAGCCGACACGTATTTCCATACGGGCAGGAGCCGTGCTGGTGACGGTTCGTTCATGTCGATTGACATCAAACCAACGCAATCCAGTCGCACGTGATAGTATGCTAACGTACTGTTCGATGCGGGGACTTGCAGCGACTGATGATGGAAGACATCGTTCTTCGGCTATCGGAGGTCCAGGAAATTTCCGGTGCCCTGGTGGCGCTCTATGATGGTTCCGATCGCCTGAGATATGCCAATCGGGCATTCCGCGAAGTGTATTTCATCGATCCCGGCGAGATGCCGCTTTGGGCGGACATCATGCGTCGGAATTTTGCCCTGTCGCGAGGAACGATAATCCGGGCAGCCAGCTTCGAGGAATGGCTGGTGTCGACCCAGGCCAGGCGCGGAAAGGTTGGTTTCCGCGCCTTCGAGACGGATCTCTTCGACGGGCGCTGGCTCTGGATGACGGAAACCGTCGATACCGAGGGATGGATGCTGTGCATCGCCAGCGACATCACGTCGATAAGGGCGACGGAGCGCAAGGTTCGGCAGGATCGCGACTTTGCCCTCAAGGTCGCCCAGACCGACGAGCTCACTGGCATACCCAACCGCCGTTTCGTGCTGGCGCGGGCCGAAGAAATCATCGCAAGGGCGACCGCCGTGCCCGACAACAACTGTGGCTGTCTGGCGATCCTCGACCTCGACAATTTCAAGAACATCAACGATCGCTTTGGCCATGCCGCCGGCGACATCGTGTTGCGAGACTTTGCCATAACGATCCACGGCATGGTGCGCCGGCTCGACAGCATGGGAAGGATCGGCGGCGAGGAATTTGCGCTCGTTTTGCCAGGAGCCTGCCTTCCGGATGCGGAAAACATCGTCGAGAGGATGCTCTTGCAGGTCCGTCAATCAAAGCCGCTGAGCATAGATCCCGCCTTCGGCTACACGTTTTCGGCAGGAATTGCCCAGGCCCGGCCCGGCGATACGCTCGACAGATTGTATGAACGTGCCGACAAGGCTCTCTATCGGGCAAAGCTTGGCGGCCGGAACCGCATCTGCCTAGAAGGCGAACCCAGAAACGAACCGGCGGCCGCGATTTGATCCGACCACATAACCTTCCGCCGATGGATAGCGGCGACCGGGCGGCGCTGTCGGTCGAATGTGGTAATTTCGACTCAGGTCACATCAAAATGTGATGAACCGCTAAAGGGTTGGCTTTCGCGCTTCGTTGAACGCGCCGAATCTCTTAGCTTCGCCACCATGCGAACTTTGCTCAAAAGCAGGCTGCCTGCAGCAAAGACAGGAAGAGTGCGGCCTCCTATGCTGGTTTTATCCGGCATAATGACGGGACTTGCGCTGGCCGGCTGTGCCCAGCAGACCCAGATCGGTTCGCTGTCGGATACGCAAATGGTTTCAGCCGAAAAGGCTTTTGCCTATCCTGGCCCAGGCGGGCCGGCGATAACCGGGATCATCGAACGGCACTATGCCAACGCGCTTCAGCAGGAGATCGCGCTGTCGACCTCCGCGCACTCTCCTGGCCAGAACATGTTGCGGGTTCAATTGTTCGGCCCGGTTGATCGCAAGGCCGCAGGGCAGACGGAACTGCGGGCGGGGTTCCTGCCGCCCAGCAACATTGGCACCGAGATGCGGCAGCTGTTCCCTGGCATTCGCATGGCCCGATCGCCTTATTACGTGCAGAACCGCTATGGCCCCTTCGGCTACGCTGTCGGGCGCTCATCGTCGGGAGATACCTGTCTTTATGCCTGGCAGCGCCTGACGTCGACCGGTTCGACGCAGACGCTCATCGGCAACAAGGGCTCTGTCCAGATCAGGTTGCGGCTGTGCGATCAGGCCTTGCCGGAAGAGCGCCTCCTGCAGACCATGTATGATTTCACCATCTCGTCCTACTTCCGTTCGAGCGGCTGGAACCCCTATGGCGAGGTCAATGCACCGGATGCTTCGCTCGGCAGGTCCGGCGCCCCCGTCTATCCGACGGCATCGGAGAAGTTCGCGACGGTGACGACGCCGGTGGCCCCTGCGGTCGAGCGAGTCGTGCGGCCGAGACAGGTTGCACCCGCACCACAACGCGTGCCCACGCAGCCGGAGGCGACCGGACCGGTCGTGCCTCCGCCGCCCGGCGCGGCAACGCCGCAAGGTGCAACGAGGCTGCCGACCGTTCGGGTTCAAAACGCGCCGGCGTCGGTACAGCCGGCGGTGATCGTGCCGCCTCCACCCTGTGACCCGGCCAGTCCCAATTGCAAACAATGAGAAAGGAATCGCTAACCATATCTGCGGGCAGGCAGGCAACGGAGACCTGCATCGGTCATTGATTGAGGGGAGGCGGGAATCGGCTCCCTGGAAGGCGCGGCGAATCCGCGTGTCGCGCGATGACCGCAGCGGCGAGGTTTGAAAATGATGGAAAGACAGGTCTGATGCGTGGGTTGTTGATCGTACTGCAGTGGGCGATCGCCTCCGTGGCCGTGCTCGGGCTTGTGACGCTTCCCATCAGCCTTGAAACGCAGCTGGTCGCCGGACTGTCTGTTCTCCTCGCGATGATGATCCTGAAGCTGGTTCGGCCGGACGGGATCTGGCGCCTGATCGCGCTCGCCTTCGGCACCGCGATCGTCATGCGCTACGTCTATTGGCGCACCACCAGCACCCTGCCGCCGATCAACCAGCCGGAAAATTTCATTCCGGGCATCCTGCTCTATCTCGCTGAGATGTACAGCGTCATGATGCTGGCGCTGAGCCTGTTCGTGGTTGCGCAACCGCTGCCGTCCCGGCCGTCACGCGCGAAATTCGACGGCAGGTTGCCGACCGTCGATGTGTTCATTCCGACTTACAACGAGGAACCGGCGCTGCTGGCGAACACCATCGCAGCCGCCATGGCGATGGACTACCCGAAGGATCGCTTCACCGTCTGGCTCCTCGACGACGGCGGCACGCTGCAGAAGCGCAATTCCGATCGCCTTGCCGAGGCCGACAATGCGCAGCGAAGACATGCCGAACTGCAGCAGCTGGCGAGCGATCTCGGTGCACGCTACCTGACGCGCGAACGCAACGAGCATGCCAAGGCCGGCAACATGAACAACGGCCTGGAGCATTCGACCGGGGAACTCATCGCCGTCTTCGACGCGGACCATGCGCCGGCACGTGATTTCCTGAAGGAGACGGTCGGCTATTTCGACGAGGACCCGCGCCTGTTCCTTGTCCAGACGCCGCACTTCTTTCTCAATCCGGATCCGATCGAACGCAATCTCAGGACGTTCGAGAAGATGCCCTCCGAGAACGAGATGTTCTACGGCGTCATCCAGCGTGGTCTCGACAAATGGAATGCCGCGTTCTTCTGTGGCTCGGCGGCGGTGCTGCGGCGGGCCGCTTTGCTCGAGACCAACGGCTTCAGCGGCGTCTCGATCACCGAGGATTGCGAGACGGCGGTCGAGCTTCACTCGCGTGGTTGGCACAGCGTCTATGTCGATCGCCCGCTGATCGCCGGCCTGCAGCCCGCCACCTTCGCTTCCTTCATCGGACAGCGCAGCCGCTGGGCGCAAGGCATGATGCAGATCCTGCGCTTCCGCTTCCCGCCGCTGAAGCGCGGCCTCTCGTTTCCGCAACGCCTCTGCTACATGTCATCGACGCTGTTCTGGCTGTTCCCGTTCGCACGGGCGATCTTCCTGTTCGTGCCGCTCTTCTATCTGTTCTTCGATCTCCAGATATTCACGGCGTCCGGCGGCGAGTTCATGGCCTACACGCTCGCCTATATGATCGTGAACCTGATGATGCAGAACTACCTCTACGGCGCGTTCCGCTGGCCCTGGATCTCCGAACTCTATGAATATGTGCAGACGGTACACCTGCTGCCAGCGGTCGTTTCCGTCATGATCAATCCGAGCAAGCCGACCTTCAAGGTGACGGCGAAGGACGAGTCCATCGCACAGAGCCGGCTTTCCGAAATCGGGCGGCCTTTCTTCGTGATTTTCGCGGTGCTGCTGGCTGCCGTCGCGATGACCGCCTACAAGGTTTACGCTGAACCTTACAAGGCCGATGTCACGCTGGTCGTCGGCGGCTGGAACCTGCTTAACCTGATCATGGCCGGATGCGCCCTTGGCGTCGTCTCGGAGCGCGGCGAAAGGGCCGCGACACGGCGCGTCAAGGTGAGCCGGCGCTGCGATTTCAACTACGACGGAAAATGGTTGAAGGGCACGATCGAGAACGTGTCCGCCAATGGTGCGCGTGTCGTGGTGCCCGGCGCCGAACTCGATGACCTCGCCAAGGGAGCGGACGCGACCTTGCGGTTCATGACATTTGCCGACGACACCGAGGGCGCGTTGCCGGTCAAGATCCGCAATTTCGAACGGACGACCGACGGCATTGCCATCGGCTGCCGCTACATGCCGCAGGAAGCCCGGCACCATAGGCTCGTCGCCGACCTGATCTTCGCCAACTCCAGGCAGTGGGAGCAATTCCAGCTGTCGCGCCGTGGCAATCCCGGCCTGTTGCGCGGCACGTTCTGGTTCCTCAGGCTGGCGCTCTTCCAGACCTATCGCGGCTTGGTCTATTTCTTCCGCGACCTTCGGGGCCGGACGGAAATCAAGGCTGCTGGTGAAGCCGCGGGGCATCAGCCATGAGATGGCGGCATGCGGCCTTTGCCTTTTTCATGTCGACGGCGGCGGCAGCAGCACAGCCCTTGCCCTTCGACATGTCGCCGGAAGCGCCGGCGCCGACAGCACCGGCGAAGCCGGCCGATCCATCAGGGCCGACTACCGGCAGCCAGGCTGTCTTGCCTGGCGCCGAAAATCAGCGCCGCTACCTGATACCCTTTGGAGAACTGGTGCTGGCGGGAGAGACGGCGCGGCGGTCATGGGCAGTCTACCTGACACCGCAGGAAGCAGAGTCGCCGGCGTCCATGCAGGTGGCCTTTCAGAATGCGATCGTCGTCGCGCCGGAGGCTTCCCGGCTGAAGCTGTGGATCAACGGTACCCGGTTGATCGACACGCCGGTATCATCTCCCAACAGCGTTGCGCAGCTCGATGCCGCTCTGCCTGCCGGAGTGCTACGGCCCGGGTTCAACGAAATCGTGGTTGAGGCCAGCCTGCGCCACCGTACGGACTGCACGATCCAGTCCACCTATGAACTGTGGACGCAGTTCGATCCGACCCGAACCTTCCTCACCTTCCAAGGGACTGGGGCAGGGCGCTGGAAGAGTTTCGAGGACATTCGGGCCATCGGCGTGGACGAACGCGGCGAGACCAGCTTCAACTTCGTCGTGCCTTCCTTGACCCAGGCGGTCGCAACCGCGCCGGTCGTCAGGCTGGCAGAGGCGCTGGCGATATTGGCCAATATGCCAAACCAGGCTTTCGACCTGCGTGAAACATTGGGGCGGCCGGCTGGTCCGGGGCAAGCCACCGTCATCGTCGGACCGGCGGCGGAGATCCAGCACATGGTGCCAAATCTGCCGGCGGGGGCGTCCACAACCCCGGTGTCGGCGATGGTCGAGGAGCCCGGCAGGGCGTTTTCGACCTTCGTGATTACCGGACCCAACTGGCAGGCGGTCAACTCGGCGATAGACGAACTGATCAAGCAGGTGGATCGCCCTGCCGAAAGCCGGCGTACGAGCCTTGCCACCCAGACCTGGCGCATGCCGGACGTGCCGATCTTCTTCGATGCTGGCCGCAAAAGGTTTTCCGAACTCGGCGTGCCGACGCAGGAGTTTTCCGGACGGCGGTTCAAGACCGATTTTTCAGTTGGCGTGCCTTCCGATTTTTACGCCGATTCCTATGGCCATATCACGCTGCTGCTGGATGCCGCCTATTCCGAGCAGGTTCTGCCCGGCAGCCACATCGACGTCTATGTCAACGACAACATTGCCGCCACGATACCGATCACCGCGGCCCGGGGAGAAATCCTGCGGCACCTGCCGGTCAACGTCACGATGCGTCATTTCCGGCCAGGGGATAACAAGATCTCGATCGAGGCCGATCTGCGCACCCAGGCCGATTCCGTCTGCGCACCGGGGGCCACCGCATCCACCAGCAGCCGCTTCGTGCTGTTCGACAGTTCTGAAATGGTCATGCCGGCTTTCGCACGCATCGGCAGGACCCCGAACCTGGCCGCGATCGCGGGTACGGGCGCTCCTTACAGTCGATCCGCCGGCCCGGTTGCACTGGTCGTGGACAATGCCCAGCCGCAGGTCCTGTCTGCCGCGGTTTCGCTGATGGCGCGGTTGTCGGCAGCGGCTGGTCGACCAATTCCGATCGATGTCACCGCGGTACCCGCAGCCATCACCGATCGCGATGCCGTCTTCGTCGGAGCCGCGTCGCAGATACCTGCTGCCGTGCTGTCACAAGTCGGTATCGCCGATGACAGCCGGGCCGCGTGGGGGGAGGCTGTCAGTTCGACACGATCGGACACGGATGTCACCTTCGACCAATGGCGCGACAAGCTGCGTGGAAGCGGTTGGCGCGGGCAGGTCAGCGCACTGGAAGACTGGCTGAGCCGGACCTTCAATCTCTCCGGCAGTTCACTTCGGTTGATCCCGCGGACCGATGCACCCTATTCGCCGGCGGGTAACTCAACGCTGCTCGTCGCCCAGCAAAGCAGCCCCGGCGGCTCGGGAACCTGGACACTGGTTACGGCACCTGATGCCAGCAAGCTGCGTTCGGGAATGGACATGCTGACCAACCAGGCGGTCTGGCGGCAACTGGGCGGGCGCATCACGACTATCGATGCAAAGGATGCCAAGGTCACCGTTCAGGCGGCGGCGCGAACCGCCTTTGTGGAAACGCTACCTTTCTCCATCTCCAACTACCGCCTGATCATCGCGAACTGGCTGTCGGCGAACGCGCTGTTCTACGCGCTGGTCCTTGCCCTGCTGTCCATCGTCCTGGGCCTGGCCACAGCCGGCCTGCTGAGCTCGACCGGGCGGCGATCATGAGGTGGGCTCGGCACCAGGCAAGGGTCGGCCTGAAAAACGGCTCGATCCTGTTCGACGAATCATCGACATTTCCGGGAGGGAGCCGGGCAGGGCGGAAGAGAAGGCGACAGGTTCGGATTGTCATATCGGGAAAACAGCGGGACCGGCGGAGCGGCGGCTTTGATCGCGCACGGCCGGCAGCGAGCCGGATGAGGCACCGATGAGGCCGCTCATCCTTCTCCCGGCCGGCGTGGCCATTCTCGGGGCGGTCGCCCTAGGCAGCCCGGGTCTGGTCGATCGGTTCCTGCCGCGCCAGGGCTCAGAGAGCACCTCTTCGCTGGTCAAAACCGAGCCGGCCGAGCCGGAGCCCGATACTCCCGCGGACGTTGTCCTGGCGCAGGCCGGTGGCGGAAATTCTTCCTCCGGCACGACTGAACAGTCCGCGAAGGTCGATGAAACGGCGCTGCGCTACTTTGCCGCCAAGGGAGACACAAAACGGCTCGAAGCTGAAATTGCCCGGCTGAAGGCGTTGTACCCGAACTGGCTACCGCCGAAGAACCCGCTCGCAACGGGGCCGACGAGCGACCTGCAACTCGAGGCGATGTGGAAGCTTTATTCCGAGGGCAAGTTCGCCGCCGTCAGGAAAGCGGTTGCTGACAGGCAGGCTGCCGAGCCCGGCTGGCAGGTGCCGCAGGATCTGCTCGACCGGCTGGCTGTCGCGGAGGCGCGTGACCAGCTCATCGGCGCCTCCGACCTCAAGCAATATGACAAGGTCGTGCAACTGGCCGCAACCAATGCCAGCCTGCTGACCTGCGGCGATGTCGACGTCCTGTGGCGCGTGGCTGAGGCCTTTGTCCGCACCGACCGCAAGGATCGCGCGCGCGATGCCTATCTTTACGTCCTGAAGAACTGCGACAAGCCCGAGGAGCGCTTTGCCACGGTGCAGAAGGCGCTGCCTTTGCTGCCGCGAACCGATATCGATCAGCTGCTGGCCGAAGAGCGCAAAACGCCGGACGGCAAGGGGGAGTTCGATCCGCTACGGGCGGACATCGCACGGCAAAGCCTGGCCAACGCCGGCGACGATGCAAAACTCGTCGTGGCGCCGGCGGACCTCTCTCTGGTCGAAAAGCTGGCCAACGACCAGGGTCTCGTCTCCGACGCGGTTCTGCTCGGCTGGTATCATCTGCGCCGCGATAGCCCCCAGGCCGCGGAAACCTGGTTCCGCCGGGCCTATGACAAGCAGAATTCCGCCGAAACGGCACAGGGGCTCGCCCTGGCGCTTGTCGACATCAGCCGTCCCGCCGAGGCGGAGAGCGTGCTTTTCCAATGGCGCAACACCAGCGACGACACGCGGAAGGTCTACCTGGCCGCAGTCGCCAACCTGCTTGCCCTGACACCGCCGCCGCAGATTTCCGCAGAGGTGCTGGATCGCATGTCGCGTGCCGTTGCCGAAGCCAAGGACACGACTTCGGCCGAGCAGTTCGGCTGGTATGCCGATGCGTTGAACCAGTTCCAGACGGCGACGCAGTGGTTCGCGCTTGCGCTTGGCTGGAAGCCCGACGATGAACCTTCCGCCTATGGGCTTGCGCTGATGCGCTGGAAGCTCGCGGACCATGCCGGCGTTCGCGATATCCAGAGGGCCTGGGTCGGGCGCTCGGAGCGCATCGCAAGGGTCGGCGAGCCGGAAGCAAAGCCGCGCGAGACCGGAAAAGTTCCGTCCGCCTTGCCGCCGTTGCGGCAGCCAGGCTCTCAGCCGGGAGCGGTCAGCGAGCCGCGGACGCCGGCAGCTCCCGACTTCGGCATGCGCGCCGCGCCAACGAGACAGGCGCGTGTTGCACCTGCAAAGACCCGAGGATGCCGCGAGACTCAGGACCCAAGAGGTCTCACGCCGACCCAGGCTTTGACGCGCGGCTGGTGCCTGATGGAAATCAACCGGCCGCTGGAAGCCGCAGCCGCGTTCGAGGTTGCGCTTGGCGGCACGGGGCAGACCCGCAGCGACGCTGCCTATGGCCAGAGTCTTGCTTACCTGCGTGCGGGGCTGGCCGACCAGGCGGCGGTTGCCTCATCGAAGGCGCCGCTGAGCCGGGACCGCGCGGTCGAGGTCCGGGTTGCGCTGCTGGAAACACAGGCGCTCGCCGCCTTCGAACATCAGCGCTATCCCGAAACGGTGATGGCCCTGGAAGAGCGAGCGCGGATCGCGCCGGAACGCATCAACCTGATGATCCTGCGTGGCTACGCCTATCTCAAGCTCTATCGTTTCGGCGATGCGGAGCAGGTGTTCCGTGCCGCCGCCGCGACCGGTGATCGCGATGCCTTGAAAGCGCTGGGCGACCTGGAGCGAGCGCGCAACCGCAATTGATGCGGCGAGGCTCCCTGTTGAGGGCGCCGTTGGTAGCCAGGTGCATGGCCGCTTGTGAGCCCGGCAAAGTCCGCCCATCGATCGACTTTAATATTGACCGACCGGTCGGATTATGTAACTGTCAAGCCTCTTCGCCGGGGAGGAGCTGGCGGGACCGGGAGGAGATGACGTGACCCAATCAGATCGGGCCGTGGCCGACACGCTGCTGGTAGCGGTGGCCGATGGCGTCATGACGCTGACGCTCAACCGTCCCGACAAGCTGAATTCCTTCAATCCGGAGCTCCACGAAGCTTTGCGTGCTGCCCTTGAACAGGCGCGCGATGATGCGGCGATCCGGGCCGTTCTGCTGACCGGCGCCGGTCGTGCCTTCTGTGCCGGCCAGGATCTTGGCGATCGCGACCCGCGCAAGGCCACCGAGGCGCCGGATCTCGGTTACACGATCGAAACCTATTACAACCCGTTGCTGCGTTTGATCCGGTCGTTGGACAAGCCCGTCATCTGCGCGGTCAATGGCGTCGCCGCCGGCGCCGGCGCCAACATCGCGCTGGCCTGCGATATCGTGCTGGCGGCCAAATCGGCCAAGTTCATCCAGGCCTTTTCGAAGATAGGCCTTGTGCCGGATTCCGGCGGCACCTGGACTTTGCCGCGCCTGCTCGGCGAAGCGCGTGCGAAGGCCCTGGTGCTGACTGCCGAGCCACTGCCGGCGCAAACCGCTGTCGACTGGGGGCTGATCTGGAAAGCCGTCGACGACGAACAATTGATGCCGGAGGCGGCTGCGTTGGCGAAACGCCTCGCCGCGGGGCCAACCTTCGGCATCGGCCTGACCAAGCAGGCCATCCATGCCAGCGCCGCCAATACGTTCGACCAGCAGCTCGACCTCGAACGGGATCTGCAGCGCAGAGCCGGCCGCAGCGCCGACTACGCCGAAGGCGTCGCCGCTTTCCTGGACAAGCGAGCGCCGGAGTTCAAGGGCAGATGACGATCGATATGAGCGATCCGAAGGCTGTTGCCACGGCTTCGGCCGAAGCGATGTGGCGGGAGGATCGTGCCTCGCGGCATCTCGGCATGGAGCTGGAACATGTCGGGCCGGGCGAGGCGACGGTCTCCTTCACGGTGACGGACGTCATGACCAACGGCCACAACACCTGCCACGGCGGCTACATGTTCACGCTGGCCGACTCCGCCTTTGCCTTCGCCTGCAACAGCTACAACCAGCGCGCGGTGGCGCAGCATTGCTCCGTCACCTTCGTCGCACCGGCCTTTCTCGGCGACCGGCTGACGGCGCGTGCCCGCGAGGTGTCTCGCGCCGGTCGCAACGGCATCTACGACATCGCGGTGACGAACCAGAAAGGCGAGCGGGTGGCGGAGTTCCGCGGCCACTCGCGCACAGTCAAGGGAACACATCTGCCGGCATAGAGCATCGCGCGTCCATTTTCGGACGCGCAAAGGACGCTCTGACATGGAAGTACCGCACGATCTGGGAGGATTGAATGGAAGACCTGTCTCCGCGTCCGGGTGATCTGGAGCCGATCGAGATCGCCTCGCGCGACGAGATATCAGCGCTTCAGCTCAAGCGGTTGAAGGCGACGCTCGACCATGCCTACCGCAACTCGCCACACTACAAGGCCAAGTTCGACGCGGCCGGTGTCCATCCCGATGACCTGTGGCAGCTGTCGGATCTGTCGAAGTTCCCGTTCACCGTCAAAAAGGACCTGCGCGATACCTATCCGTTCGGCATGTTCGCGGTGCCGCGCGAAAAGCTGGCGCGCGTCCACGCTTCCTCTGGCACGACCGGCAAACCGACCGTCGTCGGCTACACAAAAAACGATATCGACATGTGGGCGACCTGTGTCGCGCGCTCGATCCGCGCGTCGGGCGGCAGGCCAGGCGACATCTGCCATGTCGCCTATGGCTATGGCCTGTTCACCGGCGGCCTCGGTGCCCACTATGGGGCTGAAAAACTCGGCTGCACGGTGGTGCCGGTCTCCGGCGGCATGACCGAGCGCCAGGTTTCGCTGATCGAGGATTTCAAGCCGCGCATCATCATGGTGACGCCGTCCTACATGCTGTCGATCCTGGACGAGTATCGACGGATCGGCATCGATCCGCGTTCGTCGTCGCTGGCGGTCGGCATCTTCGGCGCCGAACCCTGGACCAACGCCATGCGCGAGGAGATCCAGGATGATTTCGACATGCACGCCGTCGACATTTACGGCCTGTCGGAGGTCATCGGTCCCGGCGTGGCCAATGAATGCGTCGAGACCAAGGATGGCCTGCATGTGTGGGAGGACCATTTCTATCCGGAGATCATCGATCCCGAGACGGGTGAGGTGATGCCTGATGGCGAGATGGGCGAACTGGTGTTCACCTCGCTGACCAAGGAAGCGCTGCCGATCATCCGCTACCGCACGCGCGACCTGACCCGCCTGCTGCCAGGCACTGCGCGCTCCATGCGGCGCATCGAGAAGATCACCGGCCGCTCCGATGACATGATGATCCTGCGCGGCGTCAACGTCTTCCCGACCCAGATCGAGGAACAGCTGCTCAAATGTGCGGGGCTCGCGCCGCATTTCCAGATCGTGCTCAGCCGCAGCGGCCGCCTCGACGACATGACGGTTCATGTCGAGGCCATGCCGCACGCCGGGGACGCCGCCCAGCGCGCTGCTTCCGCCAAAGAACTTGCGCACCACATCAAGAGCGTGGTGGGTGTGAGCACGAAGATCGTGGTCGGTGATCCCGATTCGGTCGAACGTTCGGCTGGCAAGGCCAGGCGGATCGTCGACAACAGGCCTAAAATCTGATGCGCCGGACAAAGAGATAGGAAGATGGCAAGGACGAGAGCTGCGGATTTCGACGAGAAACGGCGCAGCATCCTCGACGGCGCCGCCGCGGTCTTTGCCAAGCTCGGCATGGAGCGCGCCTCCATGGCGCAGGTCGCGCAGGAGAACAACGTCTCCAAGGCGCTGCTCTACCACTATTATCCCAGCAAGGAACTGCTGCTGTTCGACATCGGGCGAACCCATCTGGTCGAGCTCGAACAGGCGATCCTCGAGGCTGATCGTCCAGACCTGGAGCCCCGGCAGCGGTTGCGTCATCTCATCGGCGGCGTGCTGGAGAATTACCGCACCGCCGCCAATTTCCATCAGGTCCTGCTCAACGGCACTGGCTCGCTTTCGGAAGCGCAGAAGACCGAGCTGCAGCAGATGGAGCGCCGCATCGTCAAGGCGTTCTCCGATGTGCTCACCGACATCAATCCTGAACTCGGCAAGGCCCGCGCCGGCATCACGCCCGTCACCATGTCACTGTTCGGCATCCTCAACTGGGCCTACACCTGGTTCAAGCCGAGCGGCGCGCTCAACCGCGAGGGTTATGCCGACATGGTCACGTCGCTGGTCCTCGATGGCGTGAGTTCGCTCAAGTAGGCTCCGGATCAAGCTGCCTTGCGCGTCTCCTTCGGGCTGTCAAGCAAAGCGGCAACCCGCGCCTTGACCTTCGCAACCGCTTCGTCCTTCACGGGGCCATAGCCGCGAATATCCATCGGTGCCTTCGCCAACTCGACCAGTTCGGCCGGTGGCTGTGTACCGAGCTGCCCGATGATCCGGTCGATCAAGCCCTGGTACCAGCCGATCAGCTCTCGCTCCATCCGGCGTTCGGCGGTGTAGCCGAACGGGTCGAAGGCCGTGCCGCGCAGTCGCTTCAACCGCGCCATGACGCGCAGCGGCATCTGGATCCACTGCCCGAACTGGCGTTTGCGCGGCCTGCCGCGTGCGTCCCTAGCACCACCCAGGAAGGGTGGCGCGAAGTGGTAGTTGACCGTGTAGTCACCATCGAACTCGCGCTTGAGTTCGGCGAAGAAACCGGTCTGCATATGCAGGCGCGCCACCTCATATTCGTCCTTGTAGGACATCAGCTTGAAGAGCGAGCGCGCGACCGCATCAGTCAGGACTTCCGAGCCGAACGGCCGCTCGGCATTGCGTACCCGGTCGATCGTCGCGCGATAACGCCGTGCCCAGGCAGAATCCTGATAGTCGACGAGAAAAGCCTCGCGTCGCGCGATCATCTCTTCCAGGCTCTCTGCTGCCGCTGGCTGATCGGGAGCAAGTGAGCGGGGATCTGCGGCAGCCAGCCGGCCGGCGGCGAAGGCCTGTCTGTTGCGATCGACGGCGACGCCATTCAGCCCGATCGCACGCTGCAGCGCGTCGTATCCGATCGGCACCAGGCCCCGCTGCCAGGCGTAACCAAGCAGGATGATGTTGGCGAAGACGGCATCGCCGAACAGCCGCTCGGCAAGCGCGTTTGCATCCAGCGCACGCACATTGTCGGCTCCTGCCACGCGTTCGATTTCCTTCAGCCGGCGCCGGGTCGAGAGGTCGGCATCACGCAAGCGCACGATGTCGCCGGTCGGCATCTCCGCCATGTTGACCACCGCCTGCATTCCGGCCCGATAGCAGCCCGACGCCTTCGGCGAGGATGACACCACGATGTCACCGCCGATCAGCGCGTCCGCCGCGCCGGCATCGATGCGCACCTGGTTGATGGCATCGGGCGTTGCTGCCAGCCGGATGAAGGAAAGCACCGGGCCGAACTTCTGCGCGAAGCCGGTGAAGTCGAGCACCGAACTGCCTCGGCCTTCCAGATGCGCCGCCATCGAGATCAGTGCGCCGACCGTCACCACGCCGGTGCCGCCGACACCGGTCACGAGCAGGTCATAAGGGCGGTCGAGCGTGGGGGCATCCGGCAGGGGCAGTGCGGCGGCCCGGGCACTGAAATCCTCGCTGCTTGCCTGCCGCTTGCGGCGCACCGCACCTTCCACGGTCACGAAGCTCGGGCAGAAACCGTTCAGGCAGGAGAAGTCCTTGTTGCAGTTGGAAAGGTTGATCTTGCGCTTGCGGCCGAACGGCGTCTCCTTCGGTTCGACGCTGAGGCAGTTGGACTCGACGGAGCAGTCTCCGCAGCCTTCGCAGACCAGGTCGTTGATCCAGGCGAAACGCTTGGGATCTTCCATCGTGCCGCGTTTGCGTCGTCTGCGCTTTTCAGTGGCGCAGGTCTGTTCGTAGATCAGCACCGAGACGCCCTTCACCTCGCGCAGGTTGCGCTGCACGGCATCGAGTTCCGAGCGGTGGTGCAGCGTCACGCCCGGGGGGAATGCCGCGATGCTGAACTTGTCCGGCTGGTCGGAGACAAGCGCGATGCGTTCCACGCCTTCGGCGCGCACTTCCTGCGCGATCGCCTGAACGCTGATCGGGCCGTCCACCGGCTGGCCGCCGGTCATGGCGACCGCGTCGTTGAACAGGATCTTGTAGGTGATGTTGGCCTTCGCCGCGATTGCCTGACGGATCGCCATCGAGCCGGAATGATAATAAGTGCCTTCGCCGAGGTTCTGGAAGATATGGCCCTTGCCGGTGAACAGCGAGGACGCCGCCCAGTTCACACCTTCGCCGCCCATCTGGATCAGCGATGTCGTTTCACGGTCCATCCAGCTTGCCATGAAATGGCAGCCGATGCCGGCCAGCGCCTTGGAGCCTTCCGGCACCTTGGTAGACGAGTTGTGCGGACAGCCGGAACAGAAATAGGGCGTGCGCGCCGCGCCCGGCACCTGGATCAGCCGTTCCGATTCCGGCAGCAGGGATGCCGCTCGGTCGAGCAGGCGCAGGTTCGGAAACACCATGTCCAGCCGCTTGGCGACAATCGGCGCCAGCATGCGCGGCGACAGCTCACCGATCCACGAGATCAGCCGGTTGCCATCCTCGTCGCGCTTGCCGACCATCGAGTGCGGCTTGTGGCCCGGATAGTCGTAGAAATACTCCTTGAGCTGGCTTTCGATAATGCCGCGCTTTTCCTCGACGACGAGGATCTCCTTCTTTTCCTTCACGAACTCCAGCGCGTCGCGGCGCGCCAGCGGCCACACCATGCCGACCTTGTAGATGTCGATGCCGAGCTTGCGGCAGGCCTTCTCGTCAAGGCCGAGCAGCCGCAGCGCTTCCATCAGGTCGAGATGAGCCTTGCCAGTGGTGACGATGCCGAAACTTGCGTCGGCTATGTCGTAGACGCGCCGGTCGATCGGGTTGGCATCGGCGAAGGCATAGACGGCCATCTTCTTGGCTTCCATGCGTTCTTCGATCTGCGGGCCAGGCAGGTCAGGCCAGCGATAGTGCAGGCCGGTAGGCGGCGGCGCGTAGTCGGGTTTCTGGAATTGCCGGTCGGCAACGATTTCCACCGACTGGCCGCTCTCCACGGTTTCGGAGATTGCCTTGAAACCGACCCACATGCCGGTGAAGCGGGACAGCGCATAGCCATATTCGCCAAAGGCCTGATATTCGCCGACGGAGGAAGGGTTCAGGGTCGGCATGAACCAGGCCATGAAGGCGACATCGGACTGATGCGGCATGGAGGACGACACGCAGCCGTGATCGTCACCGGCCACCACCAGCACGCCACCATGCGGCGAGGAGCCATAGGCATTGCCGTGCTTCAACGCGTCGCCGGCGCGGTCGACGCCTGGTCCCTTGCCATACCACATCGAAAACACGCCTTCGACCGTCCGCTCCGGATTGGTCTCGACCTGCTGCGAGCCGAGCACGGCAGTCGCGGCGAGATCCTCGTTTACCGCAGGCAGGAATTCGATGCCGTGCTGTTTGACGAGGTCCTTGGCTCGCCACAGTTCGAGGTCGACGCCGCCGAGTGGCGAGCCGCGATAGCCGGAAACGAAGCCCGCGGTGTTCAGGCCGCGGTCCTTGTCGCGCCGCGCCTGGTCAAGCGTGATGCGCACCAGTGCCTGCGTGCCGGTCAGGAAGACGCGGCCGTCCCTGTTCGTGTAGCGGTCGTTGAGATTGTAGTCGGCAAGCGAGGGGGCAGCGTCAGCCACGGCCGGATCTCCCGAAAGGGTACCATCCAGTTCAGTCTACGCTTGCCGCTTGAAATATCCTGTCAGTCTCACCTCTGTGCACGCACAATATGGTAGACTCTACCGAATTGGGCTATCAGATTGGTAGAATTGACCGAAGGAAAGCGTTTTCAATGCAACTCACCGAACCGGACCGGATTCTGCTGCGGCTGCTGCAGCAGGATGCGCGCATCTCCAATCAGGAACTGGCGGAGAAGGCGGGCATGTCGGCGTCCGCCTGCTGGCGGCGGGTCAGATCGCTGGAAGAAGCCGGCATCATTTCCGGCTATGGCGCGGTCGTCGATCCGGTGAAGGCCGGCTTGAGTTTCTCGGCCGTGGTGCATGTCATGCTGTCGCGGCACGAGGCGGATCATGTCGCCACTTTCGTCTCGCGCGTCGCGGCACGGCCCGAGGTGCTGGAGTGTTTTTCGACCACCGGCGAGGCTGACTACCACCTGCATGTCGTCTGCCGCGACAAGGACGCCTATAACGACTTCCTCGAACACTTCCTGTTCAGGTTGTCCGGCATTGCCCATGTGCGCACCAACCTGGTGCTGAAGGACATCAAGGTGCACGGGCAGGTGCCGGTGTGATAGCGGCGGCCAGGTCGATCCAGGCCGGGGTTATTCAACCTGTCCTCGCTGAAACGGACTGTTGGTCCCCCGCAGCGCGGCAGCATATGATCCACACCGCCCTGGCACACGGAGAACGATCATGAGATTTCCACTGCCCGTCGCAGCGCTCCTCGCGATCGTCATGATCGCAGCACCGGCCGCCGCCGAAGTTGCCGATTTTCTGGGTGTTCCGGGGCCCATCGCGTTCGATGGGAAATCGTATCGGCTGGCATGGACCTCCCAGCCGTCGCAGAACTACACCAAGCAGGAATACGTGCCCGCGGGCCAGCGCGTCGAGAGTTACGACCAGATGCTGCTTGTCGAGCTTGTGACGGGCGGGGTCACGGTTGGCGAGGCTGTCGGTGCGCAGGTCGACATGCTCAAGAAGCGAAAGGCCAGCGATCCTCTCGTCAATTTCGAAGTCCTGCAGAACAATGCCACCAAAGAGGTGGTGCTCGATTTCATCCTCAGCGGCAAGGATTCCAAGGGCGAGGCAATCGTCGAGTGGAATGCCTACCGCTATGCGCCATACAGCGACGCCTCCGGAAAGAGCGGCGTTCTGCTGTTTGCCATCAGCCAGCGGGCCTACGGCGACGAAAACGCGACGGCCTTTCTTCGCGGCCTGAAACAGCTCAGACCGGGACAGAGAGCGGCGCTCGCAAAAGCCGATCTGCCCAAGCCTACGCGATGACAGGCGGAGGCCTGTCCCAACCACATTGCATCGACCGAAACGAGCCTGCAGTCGAGACGCTCGGCAGGTGGCGTGAGGCTGGGAATTGGCCGTAACTACTGCGGCCAGCTTTTCGCCACCATGGTCAGCACGTCGTACTGCGCCACCACCTGCGAGTCCTGGTTGGTTACCGTGCAATCCCAGCGCACCTCGCCATAGTTTTCGGTCTCGCGCGGGTTGATCTGCTTGGCCGTCAACGTCACCTGCAGCGTGTCGCCCGGATTGACCGGCGTGAGGAAGCGTAGCGAGTCCACGCCGTAGTTGGCCAGCACAGGGCCCGGCGCCGGGTCGACGAACAGGCCGGCGGCGAAGGAGACGATCAGGTAGCCATGCGCCACGCGTCCCTCGAAGAATGGGTTCGCCTTGGCCGCTTCCTCGTCCATATGGGCGTAGAAGGTGTCGCCAGTGAAACTGGCGAAATGCTCGATGTCCTCCAGCGTCACCGTGCGCGTGCCGGTCACCAGCTGGTCGCCGATTTCCAGTTCGGCGAGTGACTTGCGGAAGGGGTGCATGGTGTCGTGCCTGGCCTTCGCACCCTGCATCCAGCGGCCGGTGACTTCCGACAGCAGCCAGGGCGCTGCCTGTACTGCCGTGCGTTGCATGTAGTGCTTGACCGAGCGCATGCCGCCGAGTTCCTCGCCACCGCCGGCGCGGCCGGGTCCACCATGCACCAGTACCGGCAAGGGTGAGCCATGGCCGGTCGACGACTTCGCGCTCGCACGATTGCCGATCATGACGCGGCCGTGCCACGGCCCCAGCGCATGCACGGTATCGCGTGCGAATGTCGGGTCGTTGGTGAACACGGATGCCACCAGGCTGCCCTTGCCACGCCGCGCCAGCACGGCCGCTTCCCCGGCGGTTTCGTAAGGCATGATGGTGCTGACCGGTCCGAAGGCCTCCACATCATGAACCGCCTTCGCCGCATCCGGCCTGTCGCAATAGAGCAGGACCGGGCTGAGGAATGCGCCTGTTTCGGCATCGCCGGAGGCGACATTCGGCCGGTCCGGATCGCCGGCGACGATTTCGGCGTCGCCCTGCAGGTCCCTGATCCGGGCCCGAACCTCGTCGCGTTGCGCGAGGCTTGCCAGCGGTCCCATCTTGATGCCTTCCTCGCCGGGATTGCCGAGCGGGGTCCTGGCCAGTCGATCGCCGAGCGCCTGGACGAGCGCGTCGACACTGGCGCGCGGCGCGATCACCCGCCGGATGGCGGTGCACTTCTGCCCGGCCTTGGCGGTCATCTCGCGCGCCACTTCCTTGACGAAGAGATCGAATTCATCCGTGCCTGCAACGGCATCCGGTCCCAGGATCGCCGCGTTGAGCGAATCTGCCTCCATGGTGAAACGCACGGAGTTTTCGACAATCGCCGGATGGGCCTTCAGCTTGCGCCCGGTCGCCGCCGAGCCGGTGAAGGTCACCACATCCTGGCAGTCGACATGGTCGAGCAGGTCGCCGAGCGAACCGCTGACAAGCTGCAACGCGCCCTTGGGGAGGATGCCGAGGTCGATGATCCGGCGCACCATCAGCTCGGTCAGATACGCGGTCTGGCTGGCCGGCTTGACGATCGCCGGCATGCCGGCGAGCAGCGTTGGAGCCAGCTTCTCCAGCATGCCCCAGCAGGGGAAGTTGAAGGCATTGATGTGGACCGCCACGCCCTCCAGCGGCGTCAAGATGTGCTGGCCGGAAAAGCTGTTGTCACGCGACAGCAGCTCGACGTCGCCATCGACCAGCGTTTGCGTGTTGGGCAGCTCGCGCCTGCCCTTCGATGCGTAGGAAAGCAGCGTGCCGATGCCGCCCTCAATGTCGATCCAGCTGTCGGTGCGGGTAGCACCTGTCGCCGTCGACAGCGCATAGAATTCTTCCTTGGCTTCCATCAGCGCCTGACCAAGCGCCTTCAGCATCAGTGCCCGCTCGTGGAAGCTCATCTTGCGCAGCGCCGGGTTGCCGGTTTCACGGCCGAAGCTCAGCGCGGCCTTGAGGTCGATGCCGCTGGCGTCGATCAGCGCCACCGGCTCGCCGGTGGCGGCATCGAGCAAGGGCACCGCCTTGCCAGCCCCGCGGACCCATTGCCCGGCGATGTAGGATTCCAGCTGGCGGACATTTTTGACGGGCGCGTTCATGGCTGGCTCCTCGATGACTGTGAAAGGCGGGCAGGGGATCAGCGCAGGCCGATATCGCCCAGCAAACTGTCGACCTGGCGCGCCCATTCGGCGGCGAGTTCCGCGTTGCCGGTATGACGCAGGCCGAACTTCTTCTGTGTGTCGAAATGCTGGGAGGCGGCGGCGCCGAAGCTTGCCGCGACGCGAGGGCGCCAGTAGGCGATCGATGTCAAGATGGCAGGCTTGTTGATCGTGTCCTGCAGCAGCTTGCGCAAGCCCTCTTCGCCGAGTTCCGTATGCCGGCGCTCGCGTGGCAGGATCGCCCGGAAGATGTCGCCCAGCGGCTGGTAGGACAGCCTGGAAAACTCGTCGAGCTGGATAATGACGGCCCGGCCCATCAGCACGTTCATCACCACCGCATCGAGCCAGTTCTGCAGCGGATAGTGCAGCACGGCCAGCCGCATGTCCGAGCCATGGCGGGCCGAGCCCAGGTCGCTGTCGCGGGCGACGCGCGCGGTCCAGGGATGATGGCTGGCGTAGCGTGAAATGTCGGCGCCGAATTCGCCCATCACGGCAAGCACCCGCTCGGCATGGTCGAGTTTCTCCAGAACGATACGCGAGGCCGCGATGCGCTCCTTGATGCCGGGTCCCTGGTTGATGATGTCGGCAAAGCCGGCGGCACCCGCCAGCTCGCTGTCGACGAAGGTCGCCATCAAGCGCAGCAATTCGCCGCGATAGCGCGGTGGCGCGTTTTCCGGTGTCGTCAGCTTGCCGCCCTGGGCAAGATAGTCGTCCAGCGACATCGTATCGGTCGGATCACTGGTCATAGGTCACCACCACATGGTCCGACAAAGGATGGCACTGGCAGGTCAGCACATAGCCCTGGCGCACCTCGTAGTCTTCCAGCGCGTGGTTGGTCTCCATCTCCACCTCACCCTCCAGGACCATGGCGCGGCAGGTTGAGCAGACACCTGCCTTGCAGGCATAGGGAGCATCGAGGCTGGCCGCCAAGGCTGCCTCCAGGATGGTTTCTCCCTTCTTCGCCATCTCGATGACGCGGGTGGAACCGTCGAGCGTGATCGTCGCCCTGCAGGTCTCTGCCTTGGCGCCGTCTACGGCGGTCTTGACGACATGCTTTGCACGGCGCGGCGCCGAGGCAAACAGCTCGAACTTGATCTGGTCGTCGCGCAGTCCGTGTTCGCGCAGCGATGCGGCGATCGCCAGCATCATCGGCTCCGGCCCGCAGATGAAGGCCATGTCGATGGCGGCGATGTTGACCCAGCCCTTGAACAGGCGCGCGCATTTCTCGGCATCGATGCGTCCCGAAAACAGGTCGATCTCCTGCGCCTCGCTTTCCAGCACATGCACCACGTTGAAGCGGCCGAGATGGGTGTTCTTGATGTCTTCCAGCTCCTCCCGGAACATGATCGAGTTGATCGAGCGGTTGCCGTAGATCAGCGTGAAGCGTGATCCGGGTTCTCGCGCCAGCGTCGTCTTGATCAGCGACAGCACCGGCGTGATGCCGCTGCCGCCGGCGAAGCCGAGATAATGCCGGCTCACGTCGGGCTGCAGGGGCACGTGGAACGCGCCCATCGGCGCCATCGCCTCCAGCGCGTCGCCTGCCTTCAGTTCCTCATTGGCCCAGGTCGAGAAGGCGCCGCCGTCGACACGCTTGATGCCGACCTTGAGCTGTCCTTCATCCTTGCCGGCGCAGATCGAATAGGAACGCCGCAGCTCCTCTCCGTCGAACGAGCGGCGGAAGGTAAGATACTGGCCCTGCGTGAAGTCGAAGGCTTCACGGTCTTCTGCGCGCGGGGCGAGCGTCACCACGACGGCGTCGCGGGTCTCGCGGCGGACGTCAGTGACCTCAAGGGGAAAGAAGCGGGCCATCGGCGCCTCAGATGCTCTTGAAATAATCGAAGGGTTCCAGGCACTCGGTGCAGCGATAGTGCGCCTTGCACGGTGTCGATCCGAACTGGCTGACGCGCTCGGTTTTCGTCGAGCCGCATTGCGGGCACGAGACGGTGAGGGGCTTGAGCGCTCCGGCGCAGGCCGCGGTGCCTTCCTGGGGCGGGGCGATGCCATAGGCGCTGAGCTTTTCGCGGCCCCCGGCGCTGATCCAGGCAGTGGTCCAGGCCGGCGACAGCTGACGCTTGAGCTCGAGCTTCTCGATGCCGTGTTCGATCAGGGTCCGTTCGATCTCGAAATTGATGACGCCGGTAGCCGGGCAGCCGGAATAGGTCGGCGTCACCGTCACCTCCAGCGTGTCGCCACGCCAGGCGACATCGCGGATGATGCCGAGGTCGATGACCGAGATGACCGGGATTTCCGGATCCGGGATATCGGCCAGCCACGACCAGATCTGGCTGAGGCGAGGGCGAGAGATGGCGGCGACGTTCATCGTGGCCTCACCATTTCGCGTCGGGGTAGGCGCGCTGCAGGAACTGCATTTCGGCCAGGATGAAGCCGAGGTGTTCGGAATGCACACCGCGCTTGCCACCCTTCTGGGCATAGTTCCTGTCCGGTGCCTTGAGCGTCGCCTCGGCCAGCGTGCGGCCGACATGCTGATCCCATGCTGGTCGTAGCGAAGCAGGTGCGGGGGCTACGCCTGCAGTCTCCAGCTCTTCGTCCAGCGCATCCCCCAGGAACATCTCGCCGGTGTATGGCCACAGGAAATCCAGCGCCGACTGCATCCGGCCCTGGCTTTCGCGGGTTCCATCGCCAAGGCGCACGACCAGGTCGGTGCTGCGCTCGAGATGGTAGGCGACCTCCTTGGACGCCTTCTCCGCGATCTCGGCAATGCGCCTGTCGCTGGAGTTGGTCAGCGCCTTCAGCATCGGCAGATGCCAGGCATCGAACAGGAACTGGCGCATGATGGTGCGGCCGAAATCGCCATTCGGCTGCTCGACCAGCAAAATGTTGCGATAGCCGGAGGCGTCGCGCAGGAAGGCAAGCGTATCGGCCGTCTTGCCCTTGCCTTCGATCTCGCAGGCAAGGCCGAGCCACAACTGCGCCTGGCCGACATGGTCGAGTGCGGTGTTTGCCAGCGCGATGTCTTCTTCGAGCGCCGGCGAATGCCCGCACCATTCGGAATCACGATGGCCGAGGATCAGGCAGTTGTCGCCCATGCGCAGCGCGAATTCCGCTGTGGCGGTAGCAGTCGTGCTCATCACATATGGCCCACTTCGTCCGGGACGTCGAAGAAGGTCGGGTGGCGGTAGACCTTGGAATTGGCGGGGTCGAACAGCGGGCCCTTGTCGGACGGCGCGCTGGCCACCACATCGGACGAGCGCACCACCCAGATGCTCACGCCTTCATTGCGGCGCGTGTAGACGTCGCGGGCATTGTGGATCGCCATCTTGGCATCCGGCGCATGCAGGCTGCCGACATGCCTGTGATTGAGGCCATGCTGGCCGCGGATGAAGACTTCCCACAGGGGCCATTCGCTTGTCATGTCAGGCTCCTTTGTGCGCTCGAGCCGCGCTCTTTCATGAACAGTCCCGTCAGCACCACCGCCAGAGCGGCAAGTGCAGCCGTCTGCAGCCAGTAGATCGTGGTGCTGCTTCCGTTCAGCACCTCGGCGAGTTCGCTGGACTGGTTGATGTAGGCAAGGCCGATCACCGTCGCCCAGATCGAGATCAACGCGAACGGCACCACGGCGCGGTCACGCGAGGCAGCGAAGAACAGTGCTGCATAGGTGACCAGGGTGAAGGAGATGATGCGATCCTGATAGGCATAGAAAGGCGTGTCGAAATAGATGAACAGCACCGGCACCTTGAGGCCAAGGAAATGGGCTGCACCCATGCACAGGAAGAAGGCGACGCAGATCAGAAGCAGTGTCTTCAGGATCGGGGAGGGTGCCATTGTACGCTCCATCGCGGTTTACGCTGCTGCCGCCGGCGTCTTGCGAACGGCATGTTTTTCAGCATGGGCGGTGAGTGCGTCGCGGAACCAGGCGCCATCGCCCCAGGCCTTGCGGCGGGCTTCCAGCCGCTCGCGGTTGCAGGGGCCGTTGCCGGCGATCACCTCGAAGAATTCGGTCCAGTCCGGCTCGCCGAAATCATGGCCGCCCTTCTCCTCGTTCCACTTAAGGTCCGGATCGGGGACGGTGAGGCCGAGGAATTTTGCCTGCGGCACGGTCTGGTCGACGAATTTCTGTCGCAGTTCGTCGTTCGAATCCTGCTTGATGTTCCAAGCCATGGATTGCGCCGAATGCACCGAGGCATCGTCGGAAGGGCCGAACATCATCAATGACGGCCACCACCAGCGGTTCAGCGCGTCCTGAGCCATCGCTTTCTGCTCGGGCGTGCCCTTGCAGAGCACGGTCAGGATGTCGAAACCCTGGCGCTGGTGGAAGCTTTCTTCCTTGCAGATGCGAACCATGGCGCGTGCGTAAGGCCCATAGGAACAGCGCTGCAGCGGCACCTGGTTCATGATCGCGGCACCATCGACCAGCCAGCCGATGGCGCCGATATCGGCCCAGCTCAGCGTCGGATAGTTGAAGATCGAGGAATACTTCGCCTTGCCGGAATGCAGCTGTTCGTACATCTCGTCGCGACTGATGCCGAGCGTCTCGGCCGCGCAGTAGAGGTAGAGGCCGTGGCCGGCCTCGTCCTGCACCTTGGCCAGCAGGATCGCCTTGCGTTCAAGCGTCGGCGCGCGCGTGATCCAGTTTCCTTCGGGCAGCTGGCCGACGATCTCGGAATGGGCGTGCTGGGAAATCTGCCGGATCAGCGTCTTGCGATAGGCCTCCGGCATCCATTCCTTGGGCTCGATCTTCTGGCCGGCATCGATCCGCTCCTGGAAGGCACGCTCCTGCGGCTCCATCTCGTCCAGGCTCTTCACCCGGGCCGCGTCCGTCTTGACCATCTGTGCGTACATGGCGACGTCTCCTTCCTGACCGCGTCAGAAGCGTTGGAGGATCGATGTGGTGACAGGAAGGGACGCCAGATGCTCCGCACGGACCAGCGACGGCGCGTGGGCATGGCTGCTTGTCGATGCGCCAGCTGCACTGCGGACCAGAGCTGCTCGCACGCGTTCCTCCCCGTCGATCTGTAGTGCTTATGTAATTCACCGACCGGTCGGTCATTTAATTGCACAAAATGGCCGCCGGATCAACCGGAAACTGCGGCAAGGCGGCGGCGGGTGACTTGATGTGGTAAATTCTGGTTCTGAATGGCAACCCGTCGCGTCCCCGTCATGCGCGCTGCCTATGTTGGGCATGCGCCGGCAAACAAATCGCGGGGATCGAGGTGGAGACAAGACACGCTGTCCCGGGGGATGCCCCATGCCTGGCGCATCTGATGACCGAACTCGGCTATCCGACCTCAATCGACGAAATGGCGGCTCGGATGGCAACCCTGGCCGGCCGGGCAGATCATGCGGTGTTCGTGATGGTCCATGAAGCCGTTGCCGCCGGGATGGTTGCGGTCTCTGCTTCACCATCACTTTTCAGCAACGATCCGCAGGGTGCGATCATCGCACTGGTCGTTTCCTCTCGCTTCCGCGGGCGTGGGATCGGCGCACTGCTGGTGGAGCGGGGAGAGAAATGGTTTCGCGAGAACGGCATTGGCTACGTTACGGTGAAGCCGAGCAGACATCGTGAAGACGCGCACCGCCTCTACGCCCGGCTCGGATACGAACATAGCGGCCTGCGGTTTTCGAAAAGCCTGACTTAGATTCGGGCGCGCCACTCCGCCTAGTGTTTCGCCCTCGGGGTGTCGCTCAGGATCGCGGAGACCTCCTACGCGCCATTTCCAGCAGATGCGCAAGCAAATCGTGGCCATCCCGCGCCGCCTCGTCGATCTGCAGGACGAGGGCCTTGCGAATGCTCTCCAGCTTCTTTCGCTGACGATCGTCAAGCCGATACATGGGCCGTCCCGGTCGGTGGGTGGGGTCTCCGGTCCGTCGCCGGAATGGACCCCAAATGACAAAGGCACGCAGGCCGCATCTATAGCCTACCTTTGCCAGCTTGTCATGCTTAGCGTGTTAAATACATCGTTGGGATGGCGACCCGCACTGGTCGATGCGCCGGTGGAGGCGTCGCTTTTTGAAGTCAGATGTACGGCGTGCCGGCGAGTGCGGCGTCGACGCCGGCAAAACCCCGTTGCATGACGTGCAGCAAAGCTGCTTCAGGTTTTTGGTTCGCGCGAAAGGCGCGCAGGGCCTCGCGATAGCCAACCACCAGCGTGGCCATCAGCATTGTCGCTGCCAGATGCGCGGCAGGGTCTGAGCGCGGTCCGCCCGCAGCATCGGCCATCATCGCCGCGAGATCGTCGGCCAGTGTCACCTGGAGTTCGCAGGCGCGTGCCGTCAGTGCCGGGCTCTCGGCCACCATGCGCCAGAACCGGATGGGTCGATCGGTGATCCTGAACACGGGATGCTGCTGGTCGACCAGCCTCCGCATCAAGCTCTGGAAGGCGCGGACTGGCGCTTGTCCGCCCCGATCGGCAAGCGCCGTACGCACCAGCTCCCGCACTTCGTCCTCGCGATCGAAGACCAGGTCTTCCTTGCGGGCGAAGTAGTTGAACACCGTCTTTCTTGCGACGCCGGCCTCGCGCGCTACGTCCGTGACGGAGACCTGGTCGAAGCCGTGCTCGACGAACAGGAGCGTCGCTACGTTGGAGATCGCCTGACGCGTCTCTTGTTTCTTGCGATCTCGCAGGCCTGGCGGATTTGACATGTCGAGCCCTATATCATAAATAAGCTTACACTGAGTGTAAAAATATTGGTTTCGCGCTGAAATGAGCGGCGCCGCAAGTCCGGGAGGATTTCTCCATGATCTATGATGTCGTCATTGCGGGGGCCGGCCCTGTCGGCCTGTTCCTCGCCGGCGAACTGCGCCTCGCAGGCCTTTCCGTGCTGGTGCTTGAGCAAGCCGAAGACCCGGGTTCACCCTTGAAGCGCCTTCCATTCGGCATGCGGGGTCTTTCAGTGCCCACGCTCGACGCATTTTACCGGCGCGGTTTGCTGGATGATGTTGCAGCCGCGCAAGGTGCGGCCAAGGACAATGCCTCTGCGGTTGCGCACTGGGCGCGACAGCCGCATCGCCCGGGAGGCCATTTCGCGGGCATCCAGTTCTTTCATGACCATATCGATACCGCGAAGTGGCCATATCGGCTGCCGAGCCCCAGCGGCACGGGCATGGCCGTCGAGATGCAATCCCTGGAAACAGTCCTGGCAACCCATGCCGGCACCGCGGGCGTCGAGATCAAACGCGGCCTCGGCGTCGAAGGCTTCGATCAGTCCGACGACGGCGTGGTCGTCCGCGCTGGCGGCGAGACGTTCCGCGGGCGTTGGTTGGTCGGCTGTGATGGCGGGCGCAGCAGGGTGCGCAAGGCGGGTGGCTTCGAATTCGTCGGCACCGATGCCGAATTCACCGGCTATTCGCTTGAAGTCGAGCTTGCCGATCCGGACAAGCTGCAGCAGGGTCGTCATTACACCGCGACCGGCATGTATACCTACGCGCAGCCCGGAACCATTGGGATGGTCGACTTCGACGGTGGTGCCTACCACAGAAGCCAGCCCGTCACGCTCGATCATGCGCAGGCGGTGTTGCGTCGGGTGTCCGGCACGGATGTTTCCCTGACCTCGCTTCGTCTGGCCACCACCTGGACCGATCGGGCCTATCAGGCAACCTCCTACCGCAAGGGACGGGTGCTGCTGGCCGGCGACGCCGCTCACATCCATTCTCCCCTCGGCGGCCAGGGCCTCAATCTGGGGCTCGGTGATGCGATGAACCTTGGCTGGAAGCTGGCTTCCACCATCTATGGCGATGCGCCAGCCGGTCTTCTCGACAGCTACACCAGCGAGCGGCATCCCGTCGGTGCGCAGGTTTTGGACTGGTCACGCGCCCAGGTCGCGCTGATGCGGCCAAGCCGCAGTTCGCGTGCGCTCGAAGCCATCATCCGTGACCTCATCGCCACGCGCGACGGGGCGACATATTTTGCCGAGCGCGTTTGGGGCGTCTCTCTTCACTATGATCTTGGCGACAGCCATCCGCTGGTGGGACATAGCGTTCCCGATTTCGAGCTGGCCGACGGAAGGAAGGTTGGCGATCTCCTCAGGGCAGGCAAGGGCCTGTTGCTGGATTTTGATGCCAGCACGCTTCTCCAGACACTCGCAAACCGCTGGGATGGCAGGATTGCCTATGTGGCCGGTCTGCCAAGGGATTGCCTCGGTTTGAGGGCCGTGCTCGTGCGCCCCGATGGATTTGTCGCCTGGGCCGCCGGTGGCGCTCCCGATATCGATCAGGCTGCACGGGCGGCGACGCGATGGTTCGGTGCTTCATGCCTCACAGATACTCGAAATACGGCGCCCGGCGGGCGGGTCGCATGAGGCCGATGTCGCGCATCAGATAGTCGTCGAGATCCCGCGGATCGATCCCGCGGGTTCGCGGTCGTGCGAAGAGCCGATCAGCAATCATTTTCATGTATATTGTGCGTGAGTATCTCATGGGGCTGACAGTTGCATTAGGCGGTGTCGCCGGTACAATGAAACCACCGTATCCATTGCATGAAGAATTTGAATGCAAAGCAGCAGGACATATCCTTCACTGCAAAGCCTGCTTTCAATGCTGGCCGTGTATCGGCAGCGCAGCTTCACACGCGCGGGGCTGGACCTCGGCCTGACCCAGACCGCCGTCAGCCATCAGATCGCGCAATTGGAGAGATGGCTGGGCTGCACGCTTTTCCTGCGCGGACGAGCCGGTGTCGAACTGACCCCTGAAGCGGGCACGATCGTCCCCAAGGTGACGGAAGCCGTGGAAGGATTGCTGCGCGTGCTCGACGAGGCGAGGTCGGTAGAGGGGGCGCGCAAGCTGCGCATTTCGACCACATCGGAATTCGCGACGCAGTGGCTTCAGCAACGGTTGCCGGGTTTCTGTTCGGCCAATCCGGCGATCGACGTCAGTGTCACGATCGAATACCGCCGTGCGCAGCTGGATGCCGAAAATGTCGGCGTGGCGATCTGGCTGATGGGGGCGCCGGCCCATGATGGTGCCCTCCGGTTGACGGATGACTACGAACTCGTCGTCTGTTCGCCCGGTCTGCTGGCCAAGTTACCGGCCAGCGACGCGCTGCTGGAGGCACCGCTGCTCCGCTATGGGGGCGCCAGGCACACCGTCCTGGACTGGGAGCGTTGGCACGGGCAGCTTTATGGCGGGACGGCGGGACAAGGCAAAGGCCCGATCGGCTTCGACAGCGGGCCGTGTTTTCCGACATTCGCCGACATGATTGGCGCCTGCGAGGCCGGTGAAGGTTTTGCCCTGGTTCGCACCAGCCTGGTCGCGGACAGGCTCGCGGCCGGAAAACTCGTGCAAGCCTTCGTGGAAACGGTCAGATCGGACCTGCAGTATTATCTCGTCTCCACAGTGGCGCAACGAAAGCGCGCGGAGGTCGTGGCTTTCCGGACGTGGCTCGTGCGGGCAATGGGCCTCGCGGAATAGCTTCCTCGGCTGAAGGCCCGAAAGGTTTCCTGGAAGCAAGGCGAGCAGAACGTTGGCACCAGATGTCGGAATCGGGCGCCACCTCGGCGCATTTCACGGTGACCTCCCTCACGCGCGGTACTACCTTGTCCATCTCGACTTGGGGAGAATTCTCATGCGTGGTCATTGCTTGTGCGGCGCCATTGCTTTTGAGGTCGATGGTCCGGCACAGGCCTGCGTTGTCTGTCATTGTGAGAGTTGCCGGCGGCAATGTTCTGCGCCAATGACCGCTTACATTGGCGTCCAGGACGGCCAATGGCGATGGTTGGGCAAACAGCCAAAGGCGTTCAATTCTTCTCCTGGTGTGGAACGAACATTTTGCGATCACTGCGGCTCGCCGCTGTCCTTCCGCTCAAAGAAGATGTCCGACGTGATGCACTTTTTTGTCGCAGCCATGGAGGAGCCAGAAAAATTCGAACCCACGCTGCATGTCGCTTTTGAGGAGAAGCTCCCTTGGCTGATACTCGCCGATGGTTTGCCGACGCGTGTCGGGCCTGACTACACGAAAGACTAGTTCCGGATGCTGTGTCGCGTTGCAAGGCGCGGACCGAGACGAGTTTAGGGCAGCCGCCATATTCCATGATTTTACGGCCTGGCATTGACGAGGCGCTAACCTGACTCGGCTTCGATCGTTGCGAGGGGCCGGCTTCTATGCGAAAGCTTCGCCGCGTTCCAGGACCGCCGAGCTGCCATGCGCGTCCCTTCCAATCCCCTTGTCCTGATCGGACCCGCCATCCTGCTGGTTTTCGCCGCGAGTTTCGTGGCGATCTGGCTGCGCGACCGGCGGCTTCGATATCTGCTGTTCTTTTGCGCTGCCTGCGTTTTCTTCTGCCTGGGCACCTTGTCGCAGATCCTGGCCGTGCCGGACGGGCACGGCCCCAACGCCATGGCGTCGTCCTTCCTCTATACGCTGAGCGTGCTTCTGCTCAATGACGGGCTGCTCCGGCGTTCCGGCCAGCGCTTGAGCCTGGTCGGCTATCTCGCCGTTCTCGTCCTGATCTGCGGCGGCATCGCCTATTTCTTCTATGTCGACCGCCAGCTGATCGTTCGCATCTACATCCTGAACTTCGGCTACGGGCTGGTCTGTCTTGCCACCGCCTGGCGGCTGCGCCAGCTGCGTGCGGGCATGTTCGCCGAGAAGGTCCTGTTCTGGGTCCTGCTTGCGTTTTCGCTGCATTTCTTCCCGCGTACGGTGCTGACGGTCGGTACGGTGGCGCCATCGGCCGGAACATTCGGTACCTCGCCCTTCTGGCTGGCACTGCAGTTTTCGCTCGCGGTTTTGGGTGTCATGCTGGCGCTAGCACTGTTTGCGGTGACCGTCAGCGACATGGTCGCGGACCTGCGTCACGAACGCGCCGTCGATCCCCTGACCGGAGTGCTCAATCGGCGCGGCTTTGACGAGCGGGCGCATGAACTTCTTGCCGACGCGCGCAACTGGCCGATCAGCCTTATCCTGGTCGACATCGACCACTTCAAGACCATCAACGACACCTTCGGGCATCCGGCTGGCGATGCGGTTCTCAAGGCATTCGGCCATCTGCTGCACGATGCGATGCGCCAGGTCGACGTCTGTGGTCGGCTCGGCGGCGAGGAGTTTGCCTATCTGCTGCCAAATTGCGACGCCGCCGGTGCGCATGTCTTTGCGCAGCGGCTGAGGGAGAATGTGCGCAGGAACCGTTTTGATGGGTTGCCACAAAGCCATCAACTCACGGCCAGTTTTGGCGTCGCTTCGGCACGGCATGGTGAAGGCCTCGGCGAAATGACAGCGCGCGCCGATGCCGCGCTCTATCGCGCCAAACGGCAGGGTCGCGATCGGGTCGAGGTGGATGAGAAGCTAGCCAAAAACCTGGTGGTGCCGAAGGCCTGATGTGCGGGGTGCGATTGTTGTCCAGCACGGATCATGGTTGAAGCGATACGATTAGCTGTTCGGATTGCGGTTGCCATGAATAAGAAAATAGTCAGCCTTTTCAAAGCAATGGCTCGCTGGGGGGCCGCATGGATCGCGTGGGCAATCGGCGCGATAGGCTGCATGATGGTGTTCGCCGGTGCCGGGGGGATGTATCTGGATGGAGATTTTTCCACTCAGTCCATTGTCGTCTTGGCGGCAGGCGTCGTGATCGTTTTGCTGTGTGTACTGATCCACGAAAAACTGGTTGGATTCCGGTAAGCTGAGATCGACAGTTTCCGTTCATGTTCAGGGCCGGTGGGTTGGTATTCATGCTGGCCATTCAGTAGTTCGGCAGCGCATAGCCCTGTTTCTGCAGGTTCTCGGCCACCTTGCGCCGCGCGACAAAGAAATCCGGCGGGCGGCTGGCGCGCGAATGCGCGATTTCGTCGACCGAGTAAGGCTTGAACGGCTCGGTCAGCGACTCCTTCGCCAGCGCCGGAACCAGCCAGTTCATCAACGTCGCCACATCCTTGTCGTTGAGGCCGGAATTCATGATGCCTGGAGCCTGGGTGAGGAAGGTCCGCGACTCCGCCGATTTCATGAAGGTGCCGACATTGCCGGCGAGTGCCGGGATACGGCCGACCGTGGCCGCATTGCCTTGCGCGCCATGGCAGCCCGAACAGTGCAGCCGGTAGAGGATCTGGCCGCTCTCCGAGGCGACGGCCGGGCTGATGCCGGCGAAAGCCATCGAGAGGATCAGGGAGGCGAAGGCGGCACGTCTCATTGTCACTGGACCAGCTGCGAGCGCGTCCCGAGCAGCGCCTTGTGATCGACCTTGTTGGCGCGGAGCGCCGTCACATCCGCGGCGGTCAACGGCTTGAAGTCGGCCGGGGCGGTGTTCAGTGTCGCAAGCACATAGTTGGCCAGCGTCGCGATCTCGTCGTCCTTGCGCTGTTTCTGCGCCGGCATGACGCTCTGATAGGTGCGGCCGGCGGCCGTAAGTTTTCCGGAGAGGCCGTTCAGGATGACGGTCGGCACATAAGTCCGGCTGTCCGGTTTTCCGCCCTTTGCCCAGTCGGCGCCGGCGAGCGGCGGCGCCATGCCAGGTATGCCGACACCGCCCTTGCCATGGCAGGCCCCGCAGGTCTGTGTGAACAGGGCCGCATCGTCGGCCAGTGCGCTGCCCGTGACCAGCATCGCCAGCGCCACGGCGAAGCCGGTTGCAGCTCCCTGTCTGAGCACAATTCCGGACGCAGAACCGCCATGCGCTTTCGCTGGAATTGCTTCAGCCATTGCTGTTGCCGAGACCGACAACGGCCGCCACGGTGCAGTGGTAGTTGGTCTGGGTGTTGGCCATGCACCAGTTGATGTCGTTGTGTACGCCCATGCGATAGCCCGGCCGTTCGCGCAAATTGAAGTTGCACAGGCACTTGCCGCAGGAAGCGACGCCACAGCAGTCGTTGTAGCTGATCAGATAATCCTTGCCGTCGCCCGGATTCTGACAGGTGCCGACCCAGGTCACAGCGGAAATCTGCGCATTGGGCGGGCATTGGTTGATGGTGCCGCCGCAGCAGGTGCACAGGAAGCCGTCGAGTGCGCAATAGCGCCAGTATTCGCATTCCTGGTCGGTCTTTTCCGCGGCGGCACGGGCAGTGCCGCCACCATCCCGGTCGAAAGGCAGCAGCGGCATGATCGCGCCGCCGACGGCCACCTTGCCGACGAAGGACAGGAAGGTGCGGCGCCCGAGTCGGTGCGCCATCTGCCGCGATCCCCGCTCCGTGACGTGGTCGATGGCACCGAAGAGTTTGTCGATCAGTTTCGACATAACGTGTCTCCCCTAATTCTAACCCGTCTCGTTAGCTGCGATGGGCGACTTCGGCTTCGATCCAGTTCTGGATCGACGCCTGGCCGAGATCCTGCGCATTGAGAAGGCTTTCCAGCTGCTCGCGCGAATTGACCAGCCCCTTGCCGCGCACGACGCCCTGCGGGTCGAGCAGCACCGCGAAGGGCAGGCGGTTGATGCGGTAGGTCATGCCGAGGTCGCGCGACAGCACGTATGGGAAGTCGGCCAGGCCGGCGGCGCGGCGGAATTCGGCGTGTTCCAGCGCATCGCCGTCGGAGGCGATGACAATGCCGAGCTTCTGCGCTTCCGCCTGCTTCAGCGACTTGAGAACCGGCAACAGCTTCTTGCAGACCGGGCAGGTGGTCGAGAGGAAGAACACCAGCGTGCTCTTCGGGGCCGCCGGCCCGAGCGTCAGTGGCTTGCCGTCCAGGGTGAGCAGGTCGAAGCGTGGCGACTGTTCGCCGATCTTCGGGCCGGCGTCTGTCATCAGCGCACCCATTGGCGCCACGCGTTCGAACAGGATGCCGACCTGTCGCGCCAGTGCGAAGACGACGACCAGGAGGACTATGACGATCGCCCACAGGACGATCACGGCTACAACCAGCGGATCCATCAGTCGTGCCCCTCGTGATTGTGCTGCTCGAACGCGCGGTTGGACGCCTGCAGCCAGGACCAGTTGTCGATGAGTTTTTCGATGCCTGCGAAAAGCAGGATGGCGGAGAGGATGCCGGCCGCGGCACTCAGCCAGGCCACGGCAGTCATCTCGACCGGAAGCAGGGAAGCCATCGCCACCAGGCAAAGCATGACCAGTACTGCGTTGCGCGCCACCAGATACCAGGACAGGCCTTGCCCTGCGCCACCGCAGCCGCAGTCGATATGCGTGTTGCCGCGCACCAGGTTGACGGCAATGGCGCCGGCGTAGATGGCGAGCAGGACAAGCGCGATGCCTGCCGCGAACGGTCGGGTCGCCGGCACGATCAGGCCGAGGATCACCGCGATTTCGATAACCAGCAGGCCGAGCGCCGCCGGCCTCAGCAGTGCTGCGGGCAACAGGCGATAGCCGCCCATCGTGTGCACGAACATGGTGAGGTCGGTGACCTTGTGCATGGCGGCGCGGGCGAAGACGCAGACCAGCGTGCCCGCCGCGATGACCACCAGGATCGGGTGCAGCGCTACCATGGCGGCTATCGCACCTCGACCTGGTCAGGCAGGTCTCCGCCTGAGGCTGTGGCCGAAGGCGTCAGCGCGAAATCCTTGCCTGCTTCCGGCAGGTCGTAACGGACGATTTCGGCCTTGAGCCCGTCGATCGCGAACAGCGCCGGCTTGTCGCCCTGGTTGACGGTCAGGCCGATGGCCGGCACCGATTTCGAACGACCGATGACTTTCTTGGCCTTGAGGTCGATCGCCCAGATTTCTTCGGCGGGGTTCTTGTGGCTGCCTTCCGTGCCGTTGGAGTGCATCAGCATGTAGGCGATGCCGTTCTTGTCGTGCACCGTCAGCGGCTGGTAGCCGCCTGGGCGCCAGTTGCCTTCGACATCCTTGGCCGCTTCGATCTTGTCGACCAGCTTGGCGGTGTCGCCTTCGACGTCGATGACATAGATGTTGCCGCCATAGGACGGGAACACCCAATAATCGCCCCAGCGATAGGCGCTGGTGAAGATGGCATCCTTGTCCGGATCGAAGATCGTTTCAGACGGCTTCATCTCGCCGGTGCCGTCCGGCTTGACGTCGATGGTGCCGACGGTGCCGTCACCGCACAGGGTCGCGAACCGTGTCGCGGTCTTGGCCGAGGGGAAGATGCCGTAGCAGCCGGGGTTGGGAATGTCGCCGATCTGCTTCTTGGCGGCGAGATCGACGACCGTCACCGAGGTTGCCGGGGTGGCATTCTGCACGAAGAGATATTTGATTTCGGCCGACGGCTGGAACAGCGAGCGATAGTTCAGCGCCTGCGCCCTGTTCTTGGAGATCGGGATCTCCTCCTTGAAGGTAAGATCCTCGCCGGAATAGACCTCGACAAAATCCGACCGCTCGCCGCGCGTCGTGCGCGAAAGATGCGTCGTCGCGACATAGATGTCTTTCGAACCCTGCGGGAACTGGGCCATGCCGAGGCTGCCGGTGCCGATGATGCCGATCGGCTTCAGCGTCTTGGCATCCATTGCATAGATCCGCCCGTCCACCACGTGGTTCAGCGCGAGGTCCATGGAAAAGAGCATTTCGGTTCCGGCCGGAATCTTGACGTTGGTAATCTCCTCCGGCTGGATTTCCTTGGCCGCCTCCTGGGCGTAGGCAGGCAAGATCGCCGTACCGGCCAGCAAGGCCGCTGCGAACAGACCCAAACGCATTGGTGGTCCTCCCCTTTGCTCGTTCCTTCCGCGCCGGCCCATCGATGTGCTGCAACCATGCCGTACCGACAGGGATGCGTGCTAAACTGGAGGTGGCAGAAAGGATCGCGGCCACGGATGATGTCGACAAGGTCTGCCGTCGTGCTTCTGCTCGTCCGGCGTCCCCCTCCGCAGCCCCTCTCCGCTCCTCCCTGGGCAGCTACAGGCTCTCGACTGGGACTTTGCATCGCCAATTCGGCGACCCGCTTGACAGAATGCGCCAAAATGCAGGCGATCGGCCGCCCTGCGATCAGATATGCCTTTCCCGGGTGCGGTAGTCGGCAGGCGTCTCGCCGACCTGGCTTCTGAAATTGCGCGAGAAAGCACTGGGCTCGCTGTAGCCGAGCTGCAGTGCAATCGTCGTCAACGGGATGTCGGTGGCCACCAGCATGCATTTGGCGATCTGCACGCGCACCTTGTTACGGATATCGAGGAAGTTCACGCCGCATTCGGCCAGGCGCCGCTGGAAGGTGCGCAGCGAGACGCCGAAATCGGCGGCGGCATGTTCGACATCCGCGTCGAAGGCACGCGCAATCGCGGCGCTCATCCACGCCTGCAGGGCGGTGACCAGGTCGACCTCCTGCTGCAGCGTGGAGCGCTTTTCCTGAAGCTCTCCCTCAGCCTTCGCGTTGGCCACGGGATCAGCACCGGGAACGCTGTGCTCGAGATAGGCGGCGGGGAAATAGATGGCATTGCGGGGTCGTCCGCTCTGCACCGCGCAGCCGAAATAGCTGCGATAGGCATCGACATCCCTTGCGCAGTCATGCTCCAGGTCGACATGCGAGATGGCGCGCCGTGGCCCGATGATGTCGGTCAGCATCTTGTGCTCGAGCGCGACGGTGAAGTCGGCATCCTGGTGGCGAAGCCGCACGGTTGGATCGGAGATCGAATAGCTCAGCCTGGCGAGGTCACCCGAGACGTCCAGCCGCGCCTCGGTGTTGCTCTGCAGGCTGGAGAAGTAGCTGGTGAATTTGGAAAATGCCCAGCCGAGTGTCGGCGCGGTGAAGAAGACGGTGGCGATGGAGCCCAGCGCCGGCAGGTTGTAGCTGCGGCCGAGCTTCAGGCCGAAGGTGATGTCGCCTTTCTCGCGCGCCGCGGCTTCCAGGATGGTGGTGAAGATCGCCAGCGGCGTGCTGTCGCTGCTTTCCGCTATACTCGAGCGTGTAAGCCCGAGCCGCGCCAGGATGCTCTCCGGCTCCTGACCCTTGCTGGCCAGTGCGTCGAGCAGCAGTGTCGTCGCCTGCGGCGCGATCGTTCCGCTTGCCTGCATCCCGAACCTCTCCAGAGCGTTTCCGTTTTTCGCGGAAACGCTCCAACTCGTCGTTTTCGCCAGGAGCATCCCTCTCATGCCCTGGTGGGATTTCTGCGGGAATTGTTGGATCGCGGCAGGGGCCTGTCAATTGCCTTGAAGTCGAACATGCCCTTTGGCGGCCAAGGCACTAGCCTGACGACGGTTCGCCGGGGACTGTTGTGGTATGAGCCTGCGCGCGAGGTGGCTGCAGATGCTGGCCAGCCATGCCGGCCGGGCAGGGCTGGTGTCGCTGACGCTCGGCCTTGTCGTGCTTTTGTGGCAACCGACCGATGCAGGATGGTGGGCCGCACGGCTGTTCGGTGCCGCTGCCCTGATGCTGACGGCCAGCACGCTCTTCCTGCGGCCGACTCCGGGCCGACGCCCCCTGCACCGGATTTTCGGCTGGGCCGCACTGGCTGCGCTCGTCGGTCATGTCACCATGACCACGGCTTTCCAGCCCGTCTTCTGGCGCTGGCTGTCGTCGGCGGTCCCGATCGAGATCGTCGCCGGCATCGTAGCTCTGCTGGCCTTTCTCGTTGTGCTGCTCGTGCAGCGGTCCCGAGTGATACGCCGACGGCTCGGTCCCTTTGCCAGCCTGTCGGTGCACCGCACCGCCGGCTACCTGCTCATGGCCGCTGCCGCTATCCACATCGCGTTGATTTCCGGAATGGTCATGCTGGCTGCCGCGGCCTTGCTCGCAGGGCTCGCATTTCTGCTCGTCGAAGGCCTGCTGCGCGAGCGGCATATCTTGCGCCTGGCGATCACGCTGGGGCTGTTCGTTGGCGCAATTGCATGGCTGGCGATGGGGTCGATGGCCGAGACCCGGCTGGCCAGCCTGCGACAGGCGCCGATCGACCATGCCCGATTCCTGCATACCGACCACACCGGACTGGCATGTGCAGGTTGCCATCACAATTTCGTCGACCGGACCGGCAGCGAGAACTGCCTGACCTGCCACAAGCGTATCTCTGTGTCCGAGACCACTCGCATCGACGGCATGTTCCACGCTTTTTGCTCGGATTGCCATCGCAGGGACAAGCAGGTGGGCAGGAAATTCGGACCGATCGACGATTGCAATGGCTGCCATGGAAGATGACGGCCGGCGATGGTGGCTGCGTCCTATGATGCCACGAATTTCGTGATGTCAGCGAGCGTGCTGGCGACTTCCTTGGGAAAACGGTGACGATTGCGGACGATCCGGTCCTGCTTGCTGGCCGCTTCCATGAAGGCACCAAAGGCAGCACGAGGGCTGCATTCGCCATCCTGCGAGCGCTTGATCAACTCGACGGCCCGCAGATAGCTCTCGCAATCCTTGTCGGGCCAGGAACGCCGCATGGCGTCAGACATGTCCCTGATGTTGCGGATCATGAATTTGCTACCACAAGAAGTCTTGAAGGTTACTGGTGTAAAACAAGCCATGTGTCGTGATCTCCTCTCGTTTTGCGCATGGATCAAAAGATTGCTTCCATGCAGGCGATCGTTGATCCTCAGTGAAAATCCGCATCGGGGTGGATAAGTCTTTTGATGGAAGCCCGTTCCAACACAGAGTGTTTCGCTCTCAAACACTTTGTTTGAAGGGTGCAGCCGGAGAAACTCGAAGATCGGGGTTTTCCGTTCCCATTCAACTTCCATCCGGTGTTTTATGGAACGATCGAAGCGTGCTTCCGTTCGGATTTCCGACATAGGAGAAAACCGATGAAGCCATTTGTTCTCGCTGCTGCCATTGCCTTGGCGACCACGCCCGTGCTGGCTCAGTCCGTCACGGAAAAGACCGGCGTGAACACGCTGCTCGGCGTTGCCCCTTCCACGGCTGATTTCGTGACGAAAACCGCGACAAGCGGTCTCTTTGAAATTGCGGCGAGCAGGCTTGCAGTCGAGCGGGGCGATCCGGCGACCAAGGCCTTTGCCGAAGGGATGGTGCGCGATCATGAGCGGCTCGCCGGCGAGTTGAAACAGCTGCTGGAGCAGCAGGCGGTCACCGTCGCCATCCCGACCGAGATGACGGAAGACCAGAAGGCGACATTGGCCAAGCTTCAGGAACTGCAAGGACCGGAGTTCAGCGGTCGCTACCACTCCGATCAGGTCAAGGCGCATGCGGATGCCGTCGACCTGTTCCAGCGTTATGGCGAGAAGGGCGAGCAGACCGCGATCCGGACATGGGCCGCAAGCACGCTGCCGACATTGCAGCGCCATCTCGACATGGCCAAGGAGCTGAACAGGTAGCGGCTACGGCTGGACCGCCGACGGGCCGTGCGTCATGCTGTCGGTCGTGGCCTGCGTTACCATTGGACAATGGCCACGATCATGTGGGAGCAGTCATGACATCAGCCGACAGATCCGCTGTTCAACTTACCCATCCCGACCGCGTCTATTGGGCGGATGCCGGTGTCACCAAGGCCGACCTCGCGGACTACTATGCCAAGGCATGGCCGCGCATGGCGCCATTTGTGACCAACCGGCCGCTGGCCCTGCTGCGTTGCCCGGAAGGGACCGCAGGCCAGTGCTTCTTCCAGAAACATGCGTGGCGAGGCCATGCCAGGGAGGTCCTCACCGTGCAGGACCCCAACGACAATTCCGAGGAGCCCATCCTTGCGATCGACAGCTTCGATGGCGTGATCGGGCTCGTCCAGGGTGCGGCGCTCGAGATCCACCCCTGGCAGGCTGCCCTGGCCGATCTCGAACATCCGGACCAGATCGTCATGGATCTCGATCCGGGAGAGGGCATCACATGGCAGGACCTGATCGATGGCGCGCTGGAGGTTCGAACCCGCCTGGAAAAAGCCGGCCTCCAAACCTTCGTCAAGACCACCGGCGGCAAGGGCATCCATGTCGTAGCGCCACTCAAGCCGGTCACCGGCTGGAACGAGGTGAAGGAATTCACCAAGGCAATTGCGGATGACATGGCTTCGGACAGTCCTGATCGATATGTCGCGACCATCACCAAGTCGAAGCGCGTCGGCCATATCCTCATCGACTATCTGCGCAATCAGCGTGGCGCGACGGCGATCGCGCCATACGCCAGCCGGGCACGCGCCGGCGCACCCGTCTCCATGCCGCTCGACTGGGACGAGCTCGGTCCTTCGATCGGTCCGGCACATTTCACCGTGAACAACGCTGCGAACCGATTCGGCATGACCGATCCCTGGAAGGATTTTCGCAAGGCAGAAGTCGCTTTGAAGCTGAGGTGAGCCGATTGAGCCCGGAGCCGGCAGGATAGCGTAAGGATTACACGGTTGGGCCGAAGCCGCCCACAATCGGGCGACTTCGGCTGTCTTTGCTAGTGAGTGGTTTGCGAATGCTCTCCGCCACGCTGCGAGATGCCGCCGAGCGCTTCGCCGGCATGCATGGCCTCGCCATTCGTGGCGAGATCGCCCAGGGAGACGATGCCCACCAGCCGTTTGTCGCGGTTGAGCACCGGCAGGCGACGCACCTGGATGTCGCCCATGTTCTGCAGGACGGCGCTGACTTCCTCGTCGTCGAAGCAATATTTGACATCCGACGTCATCACTTCGCGGACCGGTGTTTCCGGCCCCTTGCCCAAGGCAACACCGCGCACCGCGATATCTCGATCGGTGACCATGCCGATCAGCTGATCGCCGTCGGCCACAGGTAGCAGGCCTGCGTCGAGGGTGGCCATGGCTTGCGCGACGTCACGCAGGGTTGCGTCCGGCATGGCGATGCGTACGTCCTTGGTCATGCAGTCTCGTACTCTCATGGTGGTCTCCCGCAGTTCGACGCCCCACGCCGATCAGGTGATGCAAGCCCAATGGGTGGGCGACGAAAACGTTCCGATGAAAGTCGCCCCGGCCACCGGCAGTTTCTCGGAACGGGACGATCCTCGCCCCGTTGTCGCACCGATGGCGAGGAGGAAACGAGATGGTGAAACCGGAACTGATCTTCACCCATGTTGCGAACACGGTGTCCCATGCGGCCGGCAAGGCGGTGACCTTCGGGCTTTGCGTTCTGGCGGTGCTGGCATGGGCGGTGACCGGTCCCTATTTCGACTATTCGGACACCTGGCAGCTGATCATCAACACCAGCACCACCATCATCACCTTCCTGATGGTCTTCCTGATCCAGAACACGCAGAACCGCGACAATGCGGCGATCCAGACCAAGCTGGATGAACTGATCCGGGCTTCGGAAGCCAGGAACCGGCTGGTCGGCATAGAACATCTGACCGAAAACGAGGTCGACCAGCTGCGCAAGGATATAGAACGGAAGGTGCGGGCACGTGCGAAAGGCGGGCACGGGCGGCTTCCGGAGGAAGGAGCGCAATCCAGGCACCGTGGCGAAACCAGATAATTGGAACGAGCTCACCTTCGGGAGCGTTCGAATTTGGTCGGCCCGGAAGTCCGGGTTCGATTCAAGAATTTCGGAAGGAGAGCACCATGAGCCTCGGCACAATCCTGATCATCATCCTCATTCTTCTCCTGCTCGGTGGTTTCAGTGGTTTTGGCGGCGGGCCGTTTTATGGCACCGGTTATTATGGCGGCGGCGGACTGTCTCTGCTGCTGATCATCATTGTCATCCTGGTGCTGCTGGGACGCGTTTGACGCGAAGGACCGGCGCTATGTCCGAGAAGATTCCGGAAGAAAAGGCCAAGCAAGGGCGCAAGGGAATCCATGTGTTGTGGATCCTGGTGATCAGTCTGCTTCTCGCGCTGATCGCATGGGGTGCCGCGGAGATTTATGGGCGTACGAGCTCGGATGCCGGATCGACCCCGACGGTCACACGCAGCCAACCTTAGCGAGCATCATGCGCTGTCTGGTGATGAAAACAGGGGCGAGGAAAGTGACAAGTAATAAGTAGCAGGCACGGATATCAGCGCACCGAGGGCCGGTCCGCGATGGGTGAACCATTGCGGATCGTTGTCATTCAGCAGCGCCGTCAGTTCCAAAACCTGAAAACGGGAACCGCTGCCCGACAAACGGGTTGCTGCCGAGGAGGGAACCTGCTTGGACAATCCGGAGACGACACGGGAAATCTTGCGGGATGGTGCCGAAGCGGCGCATGCAATTTCGCTGCGCTATGTAGCGGATGGCGAGCCCGGCATCCATCGGCGCCGGGCAGGGCGTGGATTTCGCTACGAGGATGCTAGAGGCCACAAGGTCGGCAGCCAATCCGACCTGGCGCGTATCCGTTCGCTCGCGATACCGCCAGCCTGGACCAAGGTGTGGATCTGTCGCGACGACAAGGGACATATCCAGGCAACCGGCCGGGACGCCCGCGGCCGTGGCCAGTATCTCTATCATTCGGACTGGCTCCAGATGCGCGACGAAGCAAAATTTTCGAGCCTGATCCCGTTTGCCCGGGCGCTTCCTTCGATGCGTCAGCAGGTCGATCGTGACCTGCGCCGGCATGGCCTGCCGCGCGAGCGCGTATTGGCCGTGGTCGTCTGGCTGCTCGACAACACCCTGATCAGGATCGGCAATCCGGCCTATGCGCGGGAGAATGGCAGTTTCGGCCTGACGACGCTGCGGGACAGACATGTCGACATCGCCGGCTCGACCCTACGCTTTGTCTTCAAGGGCAAGTCCGGCAAAGAATGGAAGCTGAAACTGACTGACCGGCGTATCGCAGGCATCGTTCGCCACACGCAGGATCTGCCGGGCCAGACCCTGTTCCAATATCTGGACGAGAACGGCGACCGCTCGGCGGTGACATCGCATGCCGTCAACGCCTATATCGGCGACATCTGCGGTTTCAGTTCGAAGCATTTCAGGACCTGGGGCGCCACGGTGCAGGCCCTGTCCCTGTTCGCGCAGACACCCTTGCCCGAAACCGGGAAGGGAGTAGCAGAGCTTCGCAACCACGTCATCGACAAGGTGGCCGCAAGACTTGGCAACACACGCGCGGTCTGTCGCAGCGGCTATATCCATCCCCGGATCATCGCGTCATGGGAAAGCGGAGAGTTGTCGAAAGAACTGAAAACGGCGGGGCGGCTCAGGCGGAAGGATTTTCTCGACCGCGATGAAGCCCGGACGTTGGCGTGGCTGCTTCTGGTGGAGACGCAGGCCTAGCAGGTCAAAATTCGGAACCCATCGCCGGTGACCGGGTTCTGCTGTCATGAAAGGAGAAACCGATGCGTATCTTGACGCTCGTTACGGCCCTTTCGGTGATGGCCGCCTCTGCACCTGCACTGGCGCAACCAGACCAGAAACTACCCGAAATTGCGCCGGATCACTCGCCGCAGCAATCGGTGCCAATGCCCGGATTGTCGCCCGATCAGGAAGTCACGGCGATCAACATCGTCAGGGTCGAGGAACTGCCGCCGCCGGACAAGGCGCAGGTGGAAACCAAGCTGAACGAGACCAGCGTGGCTGAGTTGCGCGAACTACAGACATCGATCCAGGCTTCACCGATGGCGGTGATGATGCTGGCCCAGAGTGGCCTGGACGCAACCCAGGTGGTGGCGGCAACGATAGATGAAACCGGTACGCTCACGCTGGTTATCCAGGAAACGGCGTAAGCTAGCGATCCGTGTCGAGCTGCTCGATGACCTTGGCGTCGCCGACATCGGTGAGCACGGTCTCGACCTCTTCGTCGTCGACGCCGAGGTAGGCGGCGATGACCCTGGGATCCGAGCGGACGAACGCCGGATCGCCATCGGAGATCTTGCGGCCATACTCCAGCACCACGATGTGGTCGGAAATCTGCATCACCACCGACATGTCATGCTCGATCAGCAGGATCGATGTGCCGTTGGTGTCGCGGATATCCATCAGCAGTTCGTTGAGCGCCAGTGATTCCTTCGGATTGAGACCGGCGGCGGGCTCATCGAGGCAGAGCAATTCCGGGCCGGTGCACATGGCGCGCACGATCTCCAGCCGGCGCTGTGCGCCATAGGGCAGGTCGCCGGCAGGGTCGTCGGCACGGTCGATGAGCCCGGCCTTTTCCAGCCAGTACTGCGCCAATTCCACCGATTCCGTGGAAGCGCGGCGATAGCTGCCGAAGCCGAACAGGCCCAGGACAAGGAAGCCCGACGCCTTCATCAGCTTGTTGTGCTGGGCGACCAGCATGTTCTCCAGCACCGTGAGGCCAGGAAACAGGCGGATGTTCTGGAAGGTGCGGGCCACCTTGGCCCTGGCGGTGATCTGGAAGTCCGCCATGCGTTCGAGCAGGAACTCCGAGCCATCCTGGCCGGTGAAATGGATCATGCCCTCGGTCGGCTTGTAGAAACCGGTGATGCAATTGAACACCGTCGTCTTGCCGGCTCCGTTCGGACCGATCAGCGCGGTGATCTCGCCGCGCCTGGTCTCGAAGGACAGGTCGCCGATGGCGACCAGGCCACCGAACTCCATGGTCAGGTGCTGGACCTGAAGAAGGGTCTTGTTCATCGAGGGCACATTCTCCCACATTCTGCGGTGCCGCCCCTGAGGTCGGGAATGCATGAGCCGCCGATCGGTTCCGCAGTTTGTCGGCCGTTTCCGCTCGCTGTGGAGAAACAGGCTCGCCCGGCCAACAGCGTGGCGGCCCCTCGCGCACTTGAATATGGTGCGCCGACTCGATGGTTGGAGACGAAGTAACGCATGAGTGGCGCAGAACAGGCGGGCAAGGAACGGATCGCTTCCGTCATCGCGGCTGAAATCGCGGCCAGGCCGCAGCAGGTATCGGCGGCGATCGCCCTGCTCGACGAAGGCGCGACGGTTCCGTTCGTGGCGCGCTACCGCAAGGAAGTGACCGGCGGTCTCGACGACACGCAGCTGCGCCAGCTTGCCGAACGCCTCGTCTATCTGCGCGAGCTCGACGCACGGCGCGCTGCGATCCTGGAATCGATCGGCGAACAGGGCAAGCTGACGGACGAGCTGAAGCTCAAGATCGCCGCGGCAGCGACCAAGGCCGAGCTCGAAGACATCTATCTGCCCTACAAGCCGAAGCGGCGCACCAAGGCCGAGATCGCGCGCGAGCGCGGGCTCGGTCCGCTGGCAGAGGCGATCATGGCCGACCGCGCCGCAGTGCCGCTGCAACTGGCCGAAGGCTATATCACCGAAGAGGTGCCGGACACGAAGGCGGCGCTGGAGGGCGTGCGCGACATCCTTTCCGAACAGTTCGCCGAGAACGCCGACCTGGTCGGCAAGCTGCGCACCTATATGCAGGACCGTGCCTTCCTGCGCTCGCGTGTCGTCGACGGCAAGCAGGAGGCAGGCGCCAAGTTTTCCGACTATTTCGACCATGGCGAGCGCTGGGCGACGACGCCCAGCCACAGGGCGCTGGCGATGCTGCGCGGCCGCAACGAGGACGTGCTCTCGCTCGCCATCGAAGTCGACGCCGACGACACCTCGCCGGTGAAGCCGGTCGAGCGCATCATCGTGCAGACGCTGGGCATCGGCAACATGCTGCCGGGCGACAAATGGCTGACCGAGGTTGCCGGCTGGACCTGGCGGGTCAAGCTGTCGCTGCATCTGTCGCTCGACCTGATGCGCGACCTGCGCGAACGCGCTGAGGAAGAGGCGATCCACGTCTTTGCCCGCAACCTCAAGGACCTGCTGCTGGCTGCGCCCGCCGGCTCGCGTGCCACCATGGGGCTCGACCCGGGCATCCGCACCGGTGTGAAGGTGGCGGTGGTCGACGGCACCGGAAAGCTCAAGGAGACGGCAACGGTCTATCCATTCCAGCCGAAGAACGATGTGCGCGGCGCCCAGGCCGAACTCGCCCGGCTGATGCGCCAGCACAATGTCGAGCTCATCGCGATCGGCAACGGTACGGCGAGCCGCGAGACCGAGAAGCTGGTCGCCGACCTGCTTGGTGACATGCCGGCGCCTAAGCCGCTGAAGGTCATCGTCAGCGAGGCCGGCGCATCGGTCTATTCCGCCTCTGAAACCGCTGCCGCCGAATTCCCGGGCCTCGATGTTTCCCTGCGTGGCGCCGTTTCCATTGCCCGCCGGCTGCAGGACCCGCTGGCAGAACTCGTCAAGATCGAGCCGAAGTCGATCGGCGTCGGACAATACCAGCACGATGTCGACCAGTACCGGCTGGCGCGTTCGCTCGACGCGGTGGTGGAAGATGCGGTGAACGCCGTCGGTGTCGACCTCAACACCGCTTCCGCGCCGCTGCTGGCCCGCGTTTCAGGGCTCGGCGCTTCGCTGGCGGAAGCAATCGTTGCCCATCGCGATGCCAATGGGCCGTTCCCCAGCCGGCAAGAACTGCTCAAGGTGTCTCGCCTCGGGCCGCGCGCCTTCGAACAAAGCGCCGGCTTCCTGCGCATTCCGAACGGTGCCGAGCCGCTGGACGCGTCCTCGGTGCACCCGGAAGCCTATGGCGTCGCCAAGAAGATCGTTGCCGCCTGCGGGCGCGATCTGCGGGCGTTGATGGGCGACCGCGCCATGCTGCAGGCCCTGGACCCGCGCGTTTTCGTAGACGAGCGTTTCGGCCTGCCGACCGTGCGCGACATCATCGCCGAGCTGGAAAAGCCCGGCCGCGATCCGCGTCCGGGTTTCAAGACGGCGACCTTTGCCGACGGTGTCGACGACATCAAGGATCTGAAGCCGGGCATGCTGCTCGAAGGCACGGTCACCAATGTCGCCGCCTTTGGTGCCTTCGTCGACATCGGCGTGCACCAGGACGGCCTGGTCCATGTCTCGCAACTCGCCGACCGGTTCGTGAAGGACGCGCATGACGTGGTCAAGGCCGGCGACATCGTCAAGGTGCGTGTGGTCGATGTCGACATTGCCCGCAAGCGCATCGGCCTGACCATGCGGCGTGATGGCGATGGTGGTTCGGCCAGGCCGGCGCGTCAGGACGGTCCGAGAAAACCCGCCATGCCGCAGCAGGGCAGGGGCAGGCCGGACAAGGCGCCACCGTCGCAAGGGGCATTTGGCGCGGCGCTGGCCGAGGCGTTCAAGAAGCGGTGACGCGCATGCATGGGCAATTGGTTGGCGGCTCGTCCGCCACCCACTGCCCACGCATCATTCAGTGCGTTGACGCCAGTCCTGCCGTCCGATCGATCGCATCGATAACCGTGCCATACAAGGCGGGCGGCAGATCATGTCCCATCCCGTCGATCAGCATGAAATCCGCATTCGGAATGGATGCTGCGGTGTCTTCGCCGCAAGCCGGAGGGATGAGCGGATCCTCGCTTCCATGAATGACGAGCGTCGGTGCGGTGATCGTCGCCAGTCGTGAACGACGGTCACCGGTCACGGCAATAGCGGCGATCTGTCGACCGAAGCCGCCCGGATCATAGGCGCGCCGGATTTCTTCCAGTATCAGGACGCGACAGGCCTCTTCATCAAACAGATGGCCGCCGCCGGCGATGCGACGCGCGAAGGCAAGGCTGTGTGCGACAAAGCCGGTTTCGTCCGAGGCCGGATCCGGCGCGGGGCGCATCATCAGCGCCATGACGTCGGGCGCCGCCTGGGGCAGGTTCGGATTGCCGGTGCTCGACATGATCGACGTCAAGGACAGCACCCGCCCGGGATATTCGCTCGCAACGATCTGCGCGATCATCCCACCCAGTGACCGCCCGACGACATGAGCCCTGTCGATGGCGAGCACATCGAGCAATCCGACCACGTCCGCAGTCATGTCGCCGAGTGTATAGGGAACATCCGGTCGCCGTCCGGCCATGAGCGTCGCGGCCAGGGCGCCGAAATCCGGTGGAGCGAGGTCGCGGAAATGTGTCGAACATCCGGCGTCGCGGTTGTCGAAGCGGATGACGCGATAGCCTCGCGCTGCCAGTTCTTCGCAGAACGGAACCGTCCAACGGATCATCTGCGTGCCCAACCCGGCGATCAACAGGATCGTTTCGTCGGCCTCGCTGCCGAAGCTGTCATAGGCCAGATCGATCGCATTGGTTCTGACAATAGCCATGATGACGTTCCGGGGATCATGTGATTGAGGAAGACGAGTTTCGATTGCAGCCGGTGCGTGCCTGTCGTCAGCGGCCGGCAGGTTATTTATTACCCGGATGAAATTATCACGTCAATATTGCCCGGGTAATATTGTCGACGGTCGCGGCATGAGCGCGCCAGTGCAACCCCCAGAGATGATCTGCTTGCTGGAACTGTTCAGTTCACGGTGTTTTCGGGCCGCTTTCCGGTGAAATAGGCGTCGAGGCTGGCCAGCACCATGTTGCCCATGGTGCGGCGTGTTTCGACTGTGGCGCTGGCCTGATGCGGCATCAGCACGACATTGGGCAGGTCGAGGAAATCATTGCGGATGGCCGGTTCGTTCTCGAACACGTCGAGGCCAGCCGCGGCGATCGTGCCGTCGCGCAGGGCTGCCACCAGCGCGTCCTCGTCGACGACGCTGCCGCGCGCGATGTTGATCAGCGCGCCTTGCGGGCCGAGCGCCTTGAGCACAGCGCCATCGACGACGCGACGCGTGTCGGATGTCGCTGCGACGCAGACGGCGAGCACATCGCTGTCGGCGGCAAGCGCTGCCGCGTCGGCAAAATGCGGCCAGGCGACGTCGTGATAGTGCGTCCGGTTCGAATAGCGCACGGCCATGCCGAAGAGCTCGGCGCGGGTGCCCAGCGCGCGGCCGATCTGGCCAAGCCCCAGGATGCCCAGCCGCTTGCCGCGCGGGCTGGAGCCGAGCGGAAACGGTTCGCCTGCCTGCCAGCGGCCGCTGCGCACGAACCGGTCGCCTTCGACGATCCGGCGCAGCACGGCAAGGATCAGAGCCAGCCCCATGTCGGCAACTTCGTCGGTCAGAGCGCCCTGCGTGGTGGTGACGTGAATGTTGCGCTGGCGAGCGTAAGCCAGATCGATCCTGTCCGTGCCAACGCCGTTGACGGCAATGATGCCGAGGGCCGGCAGCCGGTTGATCCAGTCATTGCCAAGACCGGTGCCGCCGCCGGTCACGACGGCACGAATGTCGCTGCGCGCTGTTTCGATCCCGTCACGCTGCGCGGCGTCGAAGAGGCGATGCACCTGATAGCCGGCATCGAGCCTGGCTTCGATCTCGGCCATCATCGGTTCAACGAGCAGGAGATGCGGTTTCATCTGGTCTCCATAGAGCGTTTCCGTTTTAGCGGAAACGCGGAAACGCTCTAACTTTTCTGTTGCGCATCGTGCTTTCCGAAAATCGACTCCGATTTTCGGGCCGATACGCAGGTCCACGATTCGTTTGGTGGAGAATGCCACCAGGGTGTATAATCACCGCAGTCGACAGCCGAAACAGGGCTCGGCTGCAGAGGGCGACATCCAGCCCGTCAGAGGAGGGCATGCTATGGCATTCCTCCACTTCGACACAAACCGTCCCGCACACTTCCTTTCGGATTGGGGTGTCCCGATCGCAGCCGCCGTCATCATCGGCTGCTGGGTCGCCCTGATGCTATGGGGCTGAGCGCCTAGCGCATGACCCCGAAAATCGGGATCGATTTTCGGAAAGGATCATGCGCCAAATCAAAGTGCTAGAGCGACCTTTGCGCGTCCAAAAGGACGCGCGGCGCTCTAGTCGGGACTGACGGTCAGTTCGACGCGATCCGCCGAGAAGCGCGTCTGCGAATACTGGATCGGCTTGTCGCTGCTATCGATATTGATGCCACGCGCGACCAGCACGATGGCGCCGGGTGAAAGCTGAAGATCACGCGTGTCGGTATCATCAGCATGCCGTGCTTCGATGGTCGTCGAGGCGCGGCGATAGTCCGTGATGCCAGAGAGTGCGAGGGCCTGGGTAATCGAATGAGTGCTGGCGAAATGGCGCGCGATTTCGGGGAAACGTGCGGCATGAAACCAGGCAGTGGAACGTGAAACAGGAACGCCGTCGGCGAGGCCGCGCATTTCGAGGCGGATCACCTCTTCGGAGACCTCAAGCCCCAGTGCTGCGGCAACCGCGGCACTGGCAGGCTCACGGGCCTGGTCGAGCAGTTCGATCTGACGGTCCCGCGCCTGGCCTTCGAGCCCGGCGGAGAAGCGGGTCCTGGCGCCGATCGGATAGGTGAGGCGCTTCTGGCGCCGCACATAGGTGCCGCGTCCCTGTTCGCTGCGAAGCACGCCTTCATGGACCAGGGCGGCGATCGCGGCGCGCACCGTATGCCGGTTCACGCCGAAGCGTGTTGCCAGCTCGGCCTCGGCCGGCAGGCGACCGTTCTGGTCGGCAAGACCGGCGCCGATGCCACGCCGGATCTCGTCGCCGATCTGCCGCCACAACGCGACGCCGACCCCTCGATGCAGTGCCGACTTCGACATTTTTCCTCACAGCAACATCGTTGTCATTCTTCCGTCATTCAACGGGTCTAAGACAGAATAAGTTATCTAGTTGTCTAGATCAATAGACAAATTTGAGGTTGGCATGAACATCACGGCGGATCAAACCGCGCGACGGGACCGGATGGCGGTCCTGGCGCGCTGCAGCGGCGAGCGGCTGAGCGCGTTGTGGGCGACGCTCGGGCTGCAGCCCAGGCACACCCCTCTGCGTGGCCCCGAGGCGGGCCTGGTGATGCTGCGCGGGCGGGTCGGCGGCACCGGTGAGCCGTTCAATGTCGGCGAGGCGACCGTCACCCGCGCCAGCGTCAAGCTGGAGGACGGTTCGGTCGGTCATGCCATGGCTCTCGGCCGCGATCATGCCAAGGCGCGGCTCTCGGCGGTTATCGACGCGCTCTGCCGCAATGCCGAGACCGCGGCGCGCATCGATGCCGAATTGATCCAGCCGATCCGGCGCGAGCTCGACCAGGCCGATGAGGCGCGCCGCCAGCAGACCGCAGCCACGCGCGTCGACTTCTTCACCATGGTGCGAGGAGAGGACTGATGCAGAACGAAGCGACTGCCCTCGAGGGCGGGTTCTCCAATCCGGTCCTGAACGCCCAGTCCGTCTTTCGTGCCGTCATGGACGCGATGGCCAAGCCTGCGACGATCGTCGAGGTCGATGCGGTGGTGAAGCCACCGGCGCCGCTCGGTCGGGCCGCCGGCGCCGTGGCCTGTGCCCTGATCGATGCCGATACGCCGTTCTGGCTGGATGCCTCGCTGGCTGAACATGCCGCGCTGCGCGCCTGGCTTGCCTTCCATACCGGCGCCCGCGAGATGGCGACCTGCGGCGACGTTGCTTTCGCCCTGGTCGGCGCTCCGCTGACCATGCCGCCGCTGGAACGCTTTGCTCAAGGCACCCAGGAGTATCCCGACCGTTCCGCCACGCTGATGCTGCAGGTGCCCAGCCTGGAAGGTGGTATGCCGCTGACGTTCGAAGGTCCGGGCATCCGCGATCGTGTCACGCTGGCACCGCGCGGCCTGCCGCAGGATTTCGCCGCGCAATGGAAAGCCAACCGCAAGCGCTTCCCGCGCGGCGTCGACCTCATCCTCACCACGGGCGATGCCATCGCCTGCCTGCCGCGCTCAGTGCGCCTCGTCGAGATGGAGGGCTGATCAATGTATGTTGCAGTCAAGGGCGGCGAGGCCGCCATCGACAATGCCCACCGCCTGCTGGCCGATCGCCGTCGCGGCGACAGGTCGGTGCCGGCGCTGACGCTCGAGCAGATCACCGAACAGCTGAGCATCGGCGTCGACCGTGTCATGAGCGAAGGCTCGCTCTACGATCGCCGGCTGGCGGCGCTCGCCATCAAGCAGGCGCGCGGCGACCTGATCGAAGCGATCTTCCTGGTGCGCGCCTACCGCACCACGCTGCCCCGCTTCGGTCATAGCGAGCCCGTCGATACCGGCGCCATGCTGGTCGAGCGGCGCGTGTCCGCCTGCTACAAGGATCTGCCCGGCGGCCAGTTGCTCGGACCGACATTCGACTACACGCACCGCCTGCTCGATGAAGAACTCGAAGGCGATCCGCAGATCGAAACCGGAGCGCTGCGCGGTGGTGCCCAGGAACCGGTCATGCGCGTGGCCGACATCCTCGGACAGGAAGGCCTGATCGAGGACGACGGCTTCGTTGATCCGGCGCTTGAGCCCGGCGACATCAACCAGACGCCGACCGAATTTCCGATGTCGCGCGCCATGCGGCTGCAGTCGCTGTCGCGCGGCGACGAAGGGTTCCTGCTGGCGCTCGGCTATTCGACCCAGCGCGGCTATGCCCGCAGCCATCCCTTTGTCGGCGAGGTTCGCATCGGCGAGGTCGATGTCGAGGTGTTCATGCCGGAACTCGGCTTTGCCGTTCCGGTCGGCCGCGTCCAGGTGACAGAATGCCAGATGGTCAACCAGTTCAAGGGATCGGCCAAGGCGCCGCCACAGTTCACACGCGGCTACGGACTGGTCTTCGGCCAGTCCGAACGTAAGGCGATGGCGATGTCGCTGTGCGATCGTGCCTTGCGCGCGGAGGAATTGGGCGAGGATCTGGTCGCGGCGCCGCAGGACCAGGAGTTCGTGCTGTCGCATTGCGACAACGTCCAGGCCACCGGCTTCGTCGAACATCTGAAACTGCCGCACTACGTCGATTTCCAGGCCGAGCTCGGCCTGGTTCGCACCATGCGCTCCGAATACGAGCAGCGCACCGGCGAGGCGGTTCTTGAAACAAGGGAAGCCGCCGAATGAACGCGCAGGCATCAAACTACAACTTCGCCTATCTCGACGAACAGACCAAGCGCATGATCCGGCGCGCCATCCTCAAGGCGATCGCCGTGCCGGGCTACCAGGTGCCGTTCGCCAGCCGTGAAATGCCGATGCCTTATGGCTGGGGTACCGGTGGCGTGCAGGTCACGGCCTCGATCCTGGGGCCGGACGACGTTTTGAAGGTCATCGACCAGGGCGCCGACGACACCACCAATGCAGTCTCGATCCGCAAATTCTTCCAGAAGGTTGCCGGCGTCGAGACGACCACGAGCACGCAGGACGCGACGATCATCCAGACCCGCCACCGCATCCCCGAGGCGCCGCTGCAGGAGGGCCAGGTGCTGGTCTACCAGGTACCTATCCCCGAGCCGCTGCGCTTCCTCGAACCACGCGAGACGGAAACCCGCAAGATGCATGCGCTGGAAGAATACGGCCTCATGCATGTGAAGCTCTACGAGGATATCGCCAGGAACGGCCACATCGCCACCACCTATGCCTACCCGGTCAAGGTCGAGGGCCGCTACGTGATGGATCCGTCGCCGACGCCGAAATTCGACAATCCGAAGATGCACATGTCGCCGGCGCTGCAGCTGTTCGGCGCCGGACGCGAGAAGCGCATCTATGCGGTGCCGCCGCATACCGAGGTGATCAGCCTCGACTTCGAGGATCACCCGTTCGAGGTGCAGCGTTTCGACAAGCCCTGCGCGCTGTGCGGCGCAGAGCAGGTCTATCTCGACGAGGTCGTGCTCGACGATCGCGGCGGGCGCATGTTCGTCTGCTCCGACACCCACCATTGCGAAAGCCGCCAGGCCGCGGGCCATCGCGGCGACCAGGCCGCAGGCCATGGCAATGAAATATCCGGCGAGGCCCTGTCATGACTGTTTCGGTGAGGATCGACCGCTCCGAGGTCGAAACCGACAATCTGCCGCTGATGTCGGTCCGGTCGGTGAGCAAGCATTACGGTCAGCGCATCGGCTGCGCCGATGTCGATTTCGATATCTGGCCGGGCGAAGTGCTGGCGATCGTGGGTGAATCCGGCTCGGGCAAGACGACGCTGCTCAACTGCATCTCCACGCGCCTCGCACCGACGACGGGGACGGTGTCCTATCGCATGCGTGACGGTGAGATGCGCGACCTCTATGGCCTGGGCGAGGCTGAACGCCGGCTTCTGCTGCGCACCGACTGGGGTTTCGTCCACCAGAACCCGGCCGACGGCCTGCGCATGACGGTTTCTGCCGGCGCCAATGTCGGCGAGCGGCTGATGGCGGTCGGCGACCGGCATTATGGCAACATCCGGGCCACTGCCACCGACTGGCTCGGCCGTGTCGAGATCGATGCCGACCGTATCGACGACCAGCCGCGCGCCTTCTCCGGCGGCATGCGCCAGCGCCTGCAGATCGCGCGCAATCTCGTCACCGCGCCGCGCCTGGTCTTCATGGACGAGCCGACCGGTGGCCTCGACGTTTCGGTGCAGGCGCGCCTGCTCGACCTGCTGCGCGGCCTGGTTCACGATCTCGGCCTCGCCGTCATCATCGTCACGCATGATCTCGCGGTCGCGCGCCTGCTGTCCCACCGCATGATGGTGATGAAGGACGGCCGGGTGATCGAACACGGGCTGACCGACCGTCTGCTCGACGATCCGCAGGCGCCCTACACGCAACTGCTCGTTTCTTCGATCCTGCAAGTCTGAGGCGCGGTGATGACGCAACTTCTCAATGTTTCCGGTCTTGCCAAGACCTTCACCATGCATCTGCGCGGCGGTATCGAACTGCCGGTAATCGTGGATGCTGCCTTCGTGCTCGAAGGCGGCAAATGTGCCGTCCTCGGCGGCCCGTCCGGCGCCGGCAAAAGCTCGATCCTGAAGATGCTATACGGCAACTATGCCGTGAACCAGGGCAGCATCGAGATCCTGCATCGTGGCCGCATGGTCGACCTGGCATCAGCCGCTCCGCGCACGGTGCTGGAGATCCGCCGCGAGACGATCGGTTATGTCAGCCAGTTCCTGCGTGTCGTGCCGCGCGTCAGCGCGCTCGACATCGTGGCGGAACCGCTGGTCGAGCGCTGCATCGACCGCAGCAAGGCTGCCGGCAAGGCGCGTGAGTTGTTGGGCCGCCTCAATTTGCCCGAGCGCCTCTGGGCCTTGCCGCCCGCGACCTTCTCCGGCGGCGAACAGCAGCGCGTCAACATCGCGCGTGGTTTCATCACCGAGCATCCGGTGCTGTTGCTCGATGAGCCGACCGCATCGCTCGACGCCACCAACCGTGCCGTCGTCGTCGAGATGATCGCGGAGAAGAAGCGGGCAGGGGTGGCGCTGCTTGGGATCTTCCATGATGCCGACGTGCGCAATGCTGTTGCCGACATCGTGATCGACGTCACCGGCTTCGCGCCGGACCGAAAGGCAGCCTGACCATGCCGCGCCTTTCGGAAACCCCGTTTGTCGATCCGACCGCCCGCCTCGAGAACTGCACGCTCGGCCGCTACACCGAAGTCACCGAGGGCTGCCGTCTCACCGAAACAGAACTCGGCGACTATTCCTACATCATGCAGGACGGCCAGACCTGGTGCGTGACCATCGGCAAATTCGCCAACATTGCCGCTTCGGTGCGCATCAACGCCACCAATCATCCGATGTCGCGCGCCACGCTGCATCACTTCACCTATCGTGCCGGCGACTATTTCGAGGACGCCGCCCATGAGGATGATTTCTTTGCAGCACGCCGCGCCAACCGCGTTGTGATCGGTCATGACACCTGGATCGGTCACGGCGTCACCATCCTGCCCGGCGTGACCATCGGCGACGGCGCGGTCGTCGGCTCCGGTGCCGTCGTCACCAGGGATGTCGAACCCTACACGATCGTCGCCGGTGTGCCGGCCAGGTTCATGCGCCGCCGCTTTGAACCGGCGATCGCGGAGCGCATGCAGGCACTGGCCTGGTGGGATTGGGATCACGCCGCGCTGCGTGCGGCACTCGACGATTTCCGCAACCTGAGCGCCGAAGCCTTCCTCGAACGCTACGAAGGCCGGTCCGGCGGCGCGATACCGGTGAATGGTCACACAGCTGACACGAACGGTACATCGGACCGTCATCGAGAAGCAGTAACCGGGTAGCGAATTCCGGCTGGGCGACGCGGCCTTGCCGGTCGCGGTCGCGCACCCGGACAGCCGAGCAACACGCGTCCATCGACGACCACTCAATTGGTGCTGGGGCCGCAGGCCCAAACCAGGAGCGATTTCATGAACGCCATCAGCATACGCAACCTGTCGAAGAATTTTGGCAAGAAGCGTGCACTCGACAACGTCAGTCTCGACATCGGCAAGGGCGAAATGGTTGCGCTGATTGGCGCCTCCGGCTCCGGCAAGAGCACATTGCTGCGCCACATCTGCGGACTGGAGACAGGGCAGACGGGCTCCAGCACGATCGAGATCTTCGGCGCCAGCCTGCAGACCAATGGCCGGCTCTCCGGTGGCGCCCGTGGGCTTCGGCGCAACATCGGCGTGATCTTCCAGCAGTTCAACCTAGTCAGCCGGCTCTCGGTGCTCTCCAACGTGCTGATCGGCAATCTCGGCCGCATTCCGGTGTGGCGCGGTACGCTCGGCCTGTTCAGCGCCGAGGAAAAGCGGCTCGCCCGCGAAGCGCTGGCCAAGGTCGGCATTCCGGAGGTCGCATGGCAGCGCGCCTCGACACTGTCGGGCGGCCAGCAGCAGCGCGCGGCGATCGCCCGCACGCTGGTGCAGCGCTCCAACATCCTGCTCGCCGACGAGCCGATAGCCTCGCTCGATCCGTCTTCCGCGCGCCGGGTCATGGAAGTGCTGGCCGGCGTCAACCGCGAGGACGGCATCACCTGCGTGGTGTCGCTGCACCAGGTCGAATACGCGCGCCGCTACTGCCCGCGCACCATCGCCCTGAAGGACGGCCGCGTCGTGTTCGACGGCCCGTCCTCCAGGCTCACCCACAGAACACTGGTCGAACTCTACGGCTCGAATTCCGAGGAGTTGATCCTGCCCGAGGCTGTTCCGGATTTCGTCCCCGAATACCCGGAACCTGCAACCACCAAGAACCCGGACATGGCGCCGGCTTTCGCCTGAACTTAAAAACCAACAGGAGACGTTGACATGAACGCTATGCTCAAGGCCATCGCCGCCACGGCGATCGCCTTCACCCTCACCGGTGCCGCTTATGCCGAAGAGATCAACTTCGGCATCATCTCGACCGAGTCCCAGCAGAACCTCAAGCCGAAGTGGGAGCCCTTCCTCGCCGACATGAAGAAGGAAACTGGCCTCGACGTGAAGCCGTTCTTCGCTTCTGATTATGCCGGCGTCATCGAGGGCATGCGTTTCGGCAAGGTTCAGATGGCCTGGTACGGCAACAAGTCGGCCATGGAAGCCGTCGACCGCGCCGACGGCGAGATCTTCGCCCAGACCGTCTCCGTCGACGGCAACCCCGGCTACTGGTCGTTGATCCTGGCGCCGAAGGACAGCAAGCTGAACACCGTCGAAGACCTGCTGAAGTGCGACAAGACGCTGAATTTCGGCCTCGGCGACCCGAACTCGACCTCGGGCTTCCTGGTTCCGACCACCTTCGTCTTCGCGGCCAACAAGGTTGACCCGAAGAACTGCTTCAAGGCGGTCACCAACGCCAACCACGAGACCAATGCCATGGCCGTCGCCAACGGCCAGCTCGACGCTGCCGCCAACAACACCGAGAACATGGCCCTCATCGAGAAGAACCAGCCGGCAGCCTTCGCCAAGATCAAGGTGATCTGGAAGTCGCCGCTGATCCCGTCCGACCCGATCGTCTGGCGCAAGGAACTGCCGCAGGCAACCAAGGACAAGCTGAAGAACTTCATCCTGACCTACGGCACCGACAAGTCGAAGGGTGACGTCGCCAAGGAGAAGGAAATCCTCGCCGGCCTGCAGTGGGCGCCGTTCCGCGCCTCGGACAATGACCAGCTGCTGCCGATCCGCGTCATGGAGCTGACCAAGGCCAAGGCCAAGATTGAAGCCGACGCCAACCTCTCGGATGCCGACAAGAAGGCCAAGATCGAGAAGATCGACGCCGAGAAGGCCGGTTACGAAGCCAAGATCAAGGCCAAGGGCCAGAGCTGATCGGCTCCGGGCCGATCTGTCTCGGCCTCGACACACCATGCCGGGCGGGCTGACGCCCGGCATGACCCCGGGAGCGGGATGTGATGAAGATGGATTCCGCTCGACCCTCATCTTTTGTCGCATGATCTTTGTCCGGAAAAGTCTTTTCGGGATCATGCTCCAGCGAGCACGACGATGACCCAAACGACGCATATCGGTGAAAACGAGAAACCACGTCCCGAGATTGGGCGCGACTGGACCCGTGATGCCTGGACCGCCGTCACCTGGCTCGGTCTGGCCGTGCTCCTGATCTGGAGCTGGGCGCCGGCCGAGATGTTCCGCTGGACCTATCTGTTCACCGACGCCGGCAACATGGCGCAATATGCGGCCGGTTTCTCACACCCGAATTTCGGGGAATGGCGCTACTACCTGCAGGAGATGCTGGTCACCATCCAGATCGCGCTGTGGGGTACCTTCCTGGCGGCTATCCTGGCGGTTCCGTTCGGCATCCTTTCGGCTTCCAACATGGCGCCCTGGTACATCGTCCAGCCGGTGCGCCGGCTGATGGACCTGTTCCGCTCCATCCATGAGCTCGTCTATGCGGTGCTGTTCGTCGTCGCCGTCGGCCTCGGGCCTTTTGCTGGCGTCATGGCACTGTTCATCCACACCACCGGCATCCTGGCCAAGCTGTTCTCGGAAGCCGTCGAGGCGATCGACCCGCGGCCGGTCGAGGCGATCCGTGCCACCGGCGCGACACGACTGCAGGAAGTGGTCTTCGGCGTGGTGCCGCAGGTGCTGCCGCTGTGGATGTCCTACGCGCTCTATCGTTTCGAATCCAACGTGCGCGCCGCCACCGTGCTCGGCGTGATCGGCGCCGGCGGCATCGGCCAGGTGCTGTTCGAGAGCATCCGTGGCTTCTACTACCCTGAAGCCGCCGCAATGCTCATCATCATGCTGGTGACGGTGTCGTTGATCGACGTCATCTCGCAGCAACTGCGAAAGCTGTTCCTGTGATGCGCTACGCGGTTTATTTCACACCTTCCGAGGACGATCCGCTGACCAAGGCGGCGGCCAACTGGCTCGGCCGCGATGCTTCTCCGGCGAACTGCTTGCAGCGCCGTCGTTCGACGGCTTGCCAGCCGAGGAGATCTCCAGCCTCACGGGAGAACCGCGCCGCTACGGCTTCCACGGCACCATCGTTGCGCCGTTCCGGCTCGCCGACGGTGTCGGCCTGGCCGATCTCGAAGAGAGCTTCGACCGGTTCTGTGCCAAGACGGCCTCGTTCTTCATCGAGGGCCTGCGGATCGGGCAGCTGGGCCCATTGGGACAGCTCGGCTCCTTCCTGGCGCTGTTGCCGACGGAAGCGGAATACCAGCTTTCCGCCTTCGCCGCCGATGCAGTCCTGCATTTCGCACCGGTGCGGGCAGCGCTGACCGAAGCCGAGATCGAGCGCCGCGATCCTTCGAAGCTCACCACACGCCAGGCCGCCTACCTCAGGCGTCACGGCTACCCCTTCGTGATGGACGAGTTCCGTTTCCACATGACGCTGAGCGAGCGCCTGCCGGAGGAGACGCTGGCGCGGGTGCAGCCGGCGCTGGAACGCCGCTTCGAGGCCTTCACCGGACGCCCGTTCGCCATCGACGGTCTTGCCCTGTTTATCGAGCGCGAAGCCGGCGCGCCCTTCACCGTGCATTCCTATCGGCCGCTGCGGCCACTTGAAGCCAGAAAGACTGCCTGAGATGTCCCAAGATATCGTCCTGAAAAACGCCCGCGTCGTCCTCGAGGACGAGATCGTCAACGGATCGATCCTGTTGCGCGACGGCAAGATCGCTGCGATCGACAGCGGTGCGGCGGCAACCGGCGAAGACTGCGAGGGCGATTATGTCGTCCCAGGTCTTGTCGAACTTCACACCGACCATCTCGAAGCCCACTATTCGCCGCGCCCGGGCGTGCGCTGGGATTCCATAGCTGCCTTGCAGGCGCATGACGCGCAGGTGGTTGCGTCGGGCATCACCACTGTCTTCGACTGCCTGCGTCTTGGCTCCGACGAGGATGGTGGTTTCCAGAAGGGCGAGATGCGCGCCATCGCCGATGCCATCGAGGTCGCCGTTGCCGAAGACCGGCTGCGTGCCAGCCACCTCATCCACCTGCGTTGCGAGGTCTCGGCTGCCGATGTGCTCGACCAGTACGAAGACTTCAAGACCGACGGTTTCGTCCGACTCGCTTCTCTGATGGATCATGCGCCTGGCCAGCGGCAATTCCAGACACTGGAGCAGTACGCGCTCTACTACAAGACCAAGCGCGGGCTGGACGACGCGGCTTTCGAACGGTTCATGGCCAAGCGCGTCGCCGCTTCGCAGAAATATTCCGCAGGCCACCGCAAGACCATTGTCGAAGCCTGCAGTGAACGCGGCATCGCACTCGCCAGCCATGACGACGCCACGATCGAACATGTCGAGGAATCGATCGCCTTCGGCGTCAAGCTGGCCGAATTCCCGACCAGCATGGAAGCTGCCAGGGCTTCGCATGACGCCGGCATCTCGGTGATGATGGGTGCGCCCAACATCGTGCGCGGCAAGTCGCATTCCGGCAACATCGCGGCGAGAGAGCTTGCCGAAGCAGGTGTGCTCGACGTGCTGTCGTCCGACTATGTGCCGTTCAGCCTGATGCAGGCGCCGTTCATCCTGGCCGACGGTCCGCAAGGCAGGCCGCTCAACGAGACGATCAGGCTGGTCACCGCCGCGCCGGCGCGCACGGTCGGCCTGACCGACCGCGGCCGCATTGCACCGGGATTGCGTGGCGACGTCGTGCGCGTGCGCCACAGCAAGGGCGTTCCTGTCGTGCGCTCGGTCTGGCGCGAGGGTCGTCGCGTTGCCTGACGCAAGATTGCAAGGAACGCTCGTTGTCGTGGTCGGCCCCAGCGGTGCCGGCAAGGACAGCGTCATCGGCTATGCACGTGAGCGCCTGGCCGATCGCAGCGACGTCCTGTTCGTGCGCCGCATCGTCACGCGCGAAGCGACAGCTGGGACGGAAGACCATGACAGCGTGAGTGAAGCCGCCTTCGACGAAGCAAGGAAGGCGGGCCATTTCGCCGTGAGCTGGCAGGCGAACGGGTTGAGCTATGCCTTGCCGGGCAGCACCATGGATCATCTTGGCCGTGGCGGCACTGCCATCGCCAACGGTTCCCGCGGCGCAATCGAGGACATTCGTGCGGCCTTCGCCAATGTCATCGTGGTCGGGCTTACGGCCAGGCCCGAGATCATCGCGGCCAGGCTTTCGGCGCGGGGACGCGAGACGGCTGAAGAGATCACCCGTCGTGTCGAGCGGGGCCTGAAGCTCGGCGCTTATGGCCAGGACATCACCATCGACAACAGCGCCGAGCTCCAGACGGCGGGTGAGGCGCTGATATCGATCATCACCGGCCGGCTCTCGCTGGCGTCGTAAGCGGCGTGACGGGCGTCAGGGTTTTTTCGTAAAGCCGTCGGCGCTCCAGCGCTCGCTGCCGACACCGTGATGGCTGATGAAAAGCCCATCCGCATCGTAGCGATTCTTCACGGCGAGCAGCCGAGGGTAGTTCGCGCCCCAGAATGCCTCCTGCCAATGTTCCTCGAAGAAGTTGCTCTCGGCGACGTAGGAGCCAGGGCGCGGGACGACGTGCCGAACCTCGTCCATCGCCTTGCCGATGGCTTCGGCATTCCTCCTCGCTTTGGTGGCGTCGGGTTCATGGCCGGCTATGCCGGCATAGGCGGGTGGTCCTTCAGCGGCACTGATCAGCAGCGCGAAAGCGTCCAGCACCGCCGGATTGATCGCGGTATCGCGCGCCTGTTCGATGATCGCCGGCGGAGCCCCGGCAAGCCCCTTGTTGGTGTGCAGTGAAACGCTCCTGTGGCGGCTGGAGGCAAACAGCATTGCAGCCAGCGCTTCACGGCGCTCCCTGGCAAGCAGCGAGGCGGGCAGCCAGGCCGACTGATAGCCGTGCAGCACCTGGCCGGCCTCCTTGAGATTGCCGGCCCAGAAGATGTTGTCGGCGGAGGCACCAGGGCGATCGTCGAACAGCACGGCGCCAGGGACCTTCTCCAGGAAGCGCGGATCCCAGAAGTGGCGTGCCGGTGCGGCGATGAAGACGGGGCCGGCCTGCAGCTGGAAATCCTGCCTTGCGGCTTGCAGCCAGTCGAGGAAAGGCTGCCAGATGGCCTCGGCCCGCTTCTGCTCGATGCCCTGGAACAGCATGTTGATGACAAGTACGTTGCCGGAGCGGAAGATGATCTGCTCGCCCCAGTTCGGGTTGAACAGGGCATCCGCATAGAGGTCCATGACGCGAGCGATCAGTCGCTTGTAGCTCTCATCCGAACTTGCCTGGACGGTCATCGACACGACGCCAAAAAACTCGGGCAAGGCATGGGTGCGCAAGGTCAGCCGCGTCACGACACCGAAGCCGCCACCGCCACCGCCCTTGATCGCCCAGTAGAGGTCGGGATTGGTGCAGGCGCTGGCGATCCTGATCTGACCGTCCGCGGTCACCACTTCCGCTTCCAGGAGACTCGCTGCGGCGAGCCCATAGGCCTTGGAGAAGCTGCCGAAGCCACCGCTCTGGATCAGGCCGGCGACACCGACCGTCAGGCAGCCGCCGCCTTGCACATAACGACCAGCCTTGGTGGTGACCTCATTGTAGGCCTTGCCCCACAACACACCGGCCCCGACCGAGACAGCGGGCACGGCTTCTCCTTCGCAGCCTGATGGCAGGAAGCTGTCGTGGATGGTCACCTCATCCATGTGGCGGGTCCAGATCAGCAGCGAGTCCGCCGCATTGGACGTGCCCTGGTAGCTGTGGCCGCCGCCCTTGACCACCAGCCGCAACTGGTTGCCGCGGGCGAAATTCACGGCTGCCACCACATCCGTCGTCGAACGCGCCGCAACCGCATAGGCGCTCGGTCTGGACGTCCAGGCGTCAACCCAGCCGAGCGTCTGGGTCAGCGCCGGGTCATCGCCGAGGAAGAAGGGATTGTGAAGGCTCCTCCAGAATTGCGTGCAGCCGACACCGTCCGGTGAGCCAATGCAGGCATCGAAAGGAGACGCCAGCTTGATCAGCCGGCCCCCGACGTCCTGGCTGAGTTTTTCCCACGCCTGCTGCGATGGCCAGCCGGCATCGCCCGGACGCACTCTGGCTGGTGCAGTGCCTGCGCAGGCATCACCCCATCCGCCCAGGGCGATGGGAGCGGTCGCCGCCATCATCTGCAGGAAATCCCGCCTGTTCATGTCCATCGTCTCCGTGCCAGCTGCGGGCAGGAGAGCTACAGCGGATGGCCTGCGGCGGGGAACAGGCAGGGGACGAAGCTTGGCCCGATGGGACGAGCGGCGGCAGCGAAACGATGTCGAGGGACGACCGGCGGCCCTGCCGGGACCAGTGCCGAACATCGGTCTTTTCCGGTTCGATCCGGTCGGGCATGATCGCTGCCATGACGCAACCGCCTGCCGACCGGATCGACCTCGATCGCCGCATCCTGCTGCGCGTTTTGCTGCTGGCCGCCGCCTTTCTGGCTGTCATTGCCTTCGTCAACGCAACGACGTTGAACACCGACGCCATGCGCAGCGGGCGTGTCCTGGATGGCCGCATTCCCTGGATCGAGGAATATTCGAGTGCGGTCGTGATCATCGTGCTGGTGCCGCTGGTGGCGTTGTGGGAGCGGCGCTTCCGGCTCGCCATGCCCGGTCTGCCACGCGCGATTGGTGCCCATGTTGCCGGCAGCATCGTTTTTTCGGCCCTGCATGTCGCCGGCATGGTTCTGCTGCGCAAGGTCGTCTTCGCCGTCGCTCTGGGACAGGCCTATGGCTTCTTCGATGAGCCGTTGACCGACCTTGCCTATGAATATCGCAAGGATGCGCTGACCTATGCCGTGATCCTGCTGATGCTGACACTGGTGCGCAGCATCGAGTTCAATCGCCGTCACTCTCGCCAGGAAAGACAAGGCGAGCCCGCACGCCTGACGCTGAAATCAGGTGGCCGTACCATTCTTCTCGATGCGCATGCAGTCGAGTGGGCACGTGCCGCCGCCAATTATGTCGACGTGCATGCCAGGGGCAGCACGCATCTTGTGCGTATCAGCCTCTCTGCGCTTGAGGCGCAGCTGCACGCGGCCGGCGTCGACGCGGTGCGTGTGCACCGCTCCTGGATCGTCAACCGCGCCAGGATTGTCGAGATCGTGCCACTGGGTGACGGGGATGTCCGGATCCGGACCAGTGAAGGGACGGAGATTAGGGGATCGCGGCGCTACCGGCACCTGCTGGATGCGGCAAACGGCGAGAAGCCGGACGCCCGCGTGGCCTGATCTGCGCCTCAGGCGGAAAGTCTTGTCGCGTCTTCGCTGAGGCCACCATGCTCGACGATGAAGTCGATGACCTCCTGCAGGCCCTTGCCGCGATGCAGGTCGGTGAAGACGAACGGGCGCTTGCCGCGCATCCTGGCGGCATCGGCTTCCATCACGTCGAGATCGACATGGACGTAGGGCGCGAGATCGCTCTTGTTGATCACCAGGAAATCGGAGCGGGTGATGCCCGGACCGCCCTTGCGCGGGATTTCCTCACCCTGGCAGACCGAGATGACGTAGAGCGTCAGGTCGGCCAGGTCGGGCGAGAAGGTGGCGGCTAGATTGTCGCCGCCCGATTCGATGAAGACGATGTCGAGATCGGGAAAACGCCGGTTCATCTCGGCGATCGCCTGCAGGTTGATCGACGCGTCCTCGCGGATCGCAGTGTGCGGACAGCCGCCGGTTTCCACGCCCATGATACGGTCTTCCGGCAATGCCTGGTGTCGCGCCAGGATCAAGGCGTCTTCCCGCGTGTAGATGTCGTTGGTCACCACAGCGATCGAATAGCGGTCGCGCAGTGCCTTGCAGAGCTTCTCGGTCAGCGTCGTCTTGCCGGAACCGACAGGTCCGCCGATGCCGACACGCAGGGGGCCGTTTTTCTGTGTCATGAGCGAAAAAGCCTCGAATGCAGGGTTTCATGTCTGATGGCCATGACCTCGCCAAGGAACGTCGCCGAGCCGAGATCGTCAAGGGTCGCGTGCGCCGCGCGTCGCGCAGTATCGAGGACAACGGGTTCCAGCCTGGCCATCAATGCCGTAACGCCGCTCTGGCCGGTCACCGAGAGCCGGATCGAAGCCTGCAGCTGGTTGAGCGTGAAGGCCTGCAGGAATGCGGTGAGCGTGCTGGTCAGCGCGATGTCATGGGCGGCCGCGACGGCGCCGACGGCGACAGCGTAGGCGCAGGGACGCGGCAAGCGCTGCAGGACGGCGCAGGGCCAGCTTTGCGCGGCCTCAAGGAAGGCCGAACCCTGAGAGAGGCTTTCCAGATGGCGCTCGCGGCCGCCGGCCAGGGCCTCCGCCAGCGCCGCGACGCCGGCGAGATCGTTGCTCTCGCGCGCCAGTCGCCAGCTTTCCGCGAGCAGCAAGGCGTCGTTCCAGGCCGATCCGCATTCGACGAGATCGCCCAGCCAGGTTTCCAGGCTGCCGGTGTCGACGACCAGCCCGTCATGCACCGCCTGTTCGAGGCCATGGCTGTAGCTGTAGGAGCCGACCGGGAAGACCGGCGAGAGCCAGGCCAGCAGCCTCGGCAGCGCATGGCCGGGATCAGTCGTGGTGGTGGTCATGGCCCCCGCCGTGATGATGATCATGGTGGTCGTCATCGTGATGGTGGTGATGATGCCCGCCGGAATAGGCACCGCGCAGCGGACTGAAAATGGCGTCGATCTCGTGCACCGTTGCCCCCAGCCCCTCGAGCATCGCCTTGATGACGTGGTCGCGCAGGATCACGATGCGGTCGCCTTCGATCTGTGCGGCGAGGTGCCGGTTGCCGATGTGCCAGGCGAGTTCCGCAATATGCAGTGCGTCGCGCCCGCGGATCTCCAGCAGAGGCTCCCGCGCCGCCCGGATTTCGATCTCGCGGCCGTCTTCCGTCAGCAGCCTGTCGCCATGTTCCAGCACGACCGGCGCGGTGAAGTCGGCCAGCAGCTTCTCGCCGCTTGCCAGCAGGATGAGTTTGCGGCGCAGATGCCGTTCGTCGCGCTCCAGCACGGCATGATCGGCAGGGGGCCGCTGACGGTGCGTCTCACCGGCACGGATGATCTCGATGGCCCGCATGGTGGGCTCTCCCTTTGGCTATCAGAACAGGAAATAGCGCTGTGCCAGCGCCACGGTTTCCGCGGGCGGGCACGTCAGCAATTTGCCGTCGGCACGCACCTCATAGGTCTCGGGGTCGACTTCCATGACCGGCATCGCGTCGTTGAGCACCATCGAGCGCTTGCCGATACCGCCCCGCGTGTTGGCGACCGCCACCATCTGTTTTTCGACGCCGATCTTCTCGCGCAGGCCTGATGCCAGCGCGGGCTGCGACACGAAAGTCACCGAGCTTGCGCTGCGCGCCTTGCCGAAGGCGCCGAACATCGGCCTGTAATGCACCGGTTGCGGCGTCGAGATCGAGCCATTCGGGTCTCCCATCGGCACCGTCACGATCATCCCGCCGAGCAGGACCATGTCGGGCTTCACCCCGAAGAAGGCCGGGCTCCACAGTGCGAGGTCCGCGCGCTTGCCGATCTCGATGGAGCCGACCTCATGCGCAATGCCGTGGGAGATGGCCGGATTGATCGTGTATTTGGCGACATAGCGGCGGACGCGGAAATTGTCGTTGCCGGCATCGTCCTCGGCCAGCGATCCGCGCTGACGCTTCATCTTGTCGGCGGTCTGCCAGCAGCGGATCACCATCTCGCCGACGCGTCCCATCGCCTGGCTGTCGGAGGAGATGATCGAGAAGGCGCCCATGTCGTGCAGGATATCCTCGGCCGCGATCGTTTCCTTGCGGATGCGGCTTTCGGCGAAGGCGATGTCCTCCGGGATCGACGGCGACAGGTGATGGCAGACCATCAGCATATCGAGGTGTTCGGCCACGGTATTGATCGTATAGGGGCGCGTGGGGCTGGTCGAAGCCGGCAGGACATTGGGATACTGGCAGACGCGGATGATGTCGGGCGCGTGGCCGCCGCCGGCGCCTTCGGTATGAAAGGAGTGGATCGTCCGGCCCTTGAAGGCCGCGATCGTGTCCTCGACGAAGCCGCTCTCGTTCAGCGTGTCGGTGTGGATGCCGACCTGCACGTCGAAGCGATCGGCGACGGCAAGGCAATTGTCGATGGCCGCGGGCGTGGTGCCCCAGTCCTCATGCAGCTTCAGGCCACAGGCGCCGGCGAGCACCATCTCCTCGAGCGCGCCGGGCAGCGAGGCATTGCCCTTGCCGAACAGGCCGAGATTCATCGGCATGCCGTCGAAAGCCTGGATCATGCGCGCGAGGTGCCAAGGGCCTGGGGTGCAGGTGGTGGCAAGCGTTCCATGCGCCGGTCCGGTACCGCCGCCGATCATGCAGGTGACGCCCGAAGTCAGGGCCTCTTCCATCTGCTGCGGCGAGATGAAATGGATGTGGCTGTCGATGGCGCCGGCGGTCAGGATCCGCCCTTCGCCGGCGATGATTTCCGTGCCCGGTCCGATGACGATGGTGACGCCGGGCTGGGTATCGGGATTGCCGGCCTTGCCGATCGCGGCGATACGCCCGTCCAGCAGCCCGACATCGGCTTTGTAGATGCCGGTATGATCGACGATCAGCGCGTTGGTGATCACCGTGTCCATGGCGCCCTCGGCACGCGAGACCTGGCTTTGTCCCATGCCGTCGCGGATCACCTTGCCGCCGCCGAATTTCACCTCCTCGCCATAGGTCGTGAAATCCCGCTCCACCTCGATGAAGAGTTCGGTGTCGGCCAGCCGCACCCTGTCGCCGGTCGTCGGCCCGTACATCTGCGCATAGGTGGCGCGGCTTATCCTTGCTGGCATCGAACGTCTCCGTCTGGGGATGTCTGTTGCGGAGGCCGGCGAACCGGCCGCAAACTTAGAGCTTTCCCATCACCATCTGGCGAAAGCCGTAGATGACGCGTTCGCCGCCGAACGGAACCAGCGATACGTCGCGTTCCTGCCCCGGTTCGAACCGCACGGCCGTACCGGCAGCAATGTCCAGCCGCAGCCCCCGCGTCTTTTCACGGTCGAAGCGCAAAGCCGCGTTGACCTCGAAGAAGTGATAGTGGCTGCCGACCTGGATCGGCCGGTCGCCTGTATTGGCGACCTTGAGGATAAGGGCCTCGGCAGCCTGGTTCAGCTCGATATCGATGTCGGGCGTTATGATTTCTCCCGGGATCATCGCGGCCTCACCCGGTGATCGCAAGCGCGATGCCGGCGAGCGCTGTCGCACCCCCGGCGATGCGCATTGCCACAAGCGCCTTGTCGCGCGCGCCCAGGCGACCAAGGCCGAGGCCGACCAGGATGCCGGCGCCATGGAGCAGGGCAGTCGAGATCGCGAACCCGGCGGCATAGGAGGCGAATGCCGCGGCGCCGATCTCGGCACCATGCGCATGGCCGTGGAAGAAGGCGAAGAATCCAACGATGATCGCGCCGGCTGCCGCCGGCACCCGCAGCGCCAGCGCAACGAGCAGGCCCAGCACCACCACCGATGCGAGGATCATCGGCTCCACGAATGGCAGCGGCATGCCGTAGAGACCGGCGACAAAGCCCAGCAGCATGACGCCGACGAAGGCTGCCGGTACCACGAACAGTGCCCGCCCGCCAAGCATCGCCGCCCACAGGCCCACCGCCACCATGGCGAGGATGTGGTCCAGACCGGACAGGGGATGGCTGAAGCCGGCGGCAAAGGAACCATGTTCGGCAGGGTTGAGATGGGCGAAAGCCGGGCTTGCCGCCAGGCTGAGCGCGATCGTGGTCAACAGGGTCGTCTTCTTCATCACCGTCGTCTCTCCTCTTGGCTTCTGCCCGTTTTCAACGGATCGGTTCGTGCACGGTCACCAGCTTGGTGCCGTCCGGGAATGTCGCCTCGACCTGCACGTTGTGGATCATCTCCGCCACGCCCTCCATCACCTGGGCGCGGGAGATGACATGCGCGCCGGCCTCCATGAGGTCGGCGACGGAACGTCCGTCGCGCGCGCCTTCGACAAGGAAGTCGGAGATCAGCGCGATCGCCTCCGGATGGTTGAGCTTGACGCCCCGTTCCAGCCGTCGGCGCGCAACCATCGCCGCCATGGCGACCAAGAGCTTGTCCTTCTCCCGAGGTGTCAGATTCATGATTCAACCGGACCGTTCGTTGTTCTAGATCGACCAAACTTTAGGCAGCGACTGCCCATTCAGTAAGCGCAGCAGGGGTGCCAGTCGCTTGCGCAGGCTGTAGCTGTCCGGCGCATGGAGCCTCGCCAGCAGCTTGTCGACGCCGCCGACCTGCCAGGTGCTGACTGCGCCATCGTCGCCGACGATCGCACGCGCCGCTTCCAGATGACGCTCGGCTTGGGGACCGACCAGCAACACGGTCGCCAGCGCGCGCTGGCCGGCTGCCATGGCCGCGCGAGCCAGTTGCGTGCCGAGATCAGGACCAAGCCGGAAATCCTCGGCGTGGATCGGTTGTCCATCGACACGGACCCGCCAGCGGTCATGGAAACGTGCTTCCGTCACGATCTCTCCCATCGCCTGCCTTCCAAACACCACCGCCTCCACCAGAAGCACCGTGGCGCTGCCGTCCATGTCGACGTCCAGCCGCCGTGACAGGGCCGAACGGTCGAACAGGATCGTCTCTTGTGGAAGCCAAGCAAGATGCGTGCCTTTTTCAGCGGTCAGCCGCGTTTCGACGACGGCTGCACTTTCAGGCGACCTGTAGATGCGCTCGCAGGCCTGGGTGGTGATAACCGCCGACGTGCCTTCGCAGGCCCGGACGGTCCAGTCCAGGCGATCGCCGCCGGTCAGTCCGCCAGCGGTGTTGATGAGGATGGCTTCGAACGGGTCGCGTGTCACACGCGGCATGCGGATCTTGGCGCAGCCCTCCTGGAACAGGCGGGCGATGCGTGATCGCCCATGCCGCCACTCCACCTGGATGGCGCCGTGTCCGACGGCGCGTTGCTGGGCAAGCTCCGTCAGGCTTTCGTTCTTCGTCAGCATGCGTGCCCACCTGTCCGGCTTTGTCGCATGATCCTTTCCGAAATCGGCATCGATTTTCGGAAAGGCAGGGTGGCATGCGCCACCCTGGGTAGCTTGCGCCACCCGTCATGCGCAAAATCAAAGTGCCAGAGCGCCCTTTGCGCGTCCGGGGACGCGCAGCGCTCCAGCGACTAAAACAAAACTTAGAGCGTTTCCGCGTTTCCGTGAAAAACGGAAACGCTCCAGTCGCATGCCACTTTAAGAGAGTGCGGGGACTTGTCTACCGATCCTGCAGGATCATCTCCGATGCCTTCTCGGCGATCATGATGACGGGCGAATTGGTGTTGCCGGAGACGATCGTCGGCATGATCGAGGCATCGACGACGCGCAGGCTGCCGAGGCCGTGGACGCGCAGCCGCTCATCGACCACGGCCATGTCGTCCGAACCCATCTTGCAGGTGCCGACGGGGTGGAAGATCGTGGTGGCGATGTCGCCCACCTTGCGCACCAGATCGTCCCGGTCGGTGATCTGCGGCCCAGGCAGCATCTCCTCCGGCACGAACCGCGCGATCGCCTTGGCCTTCATCAGCCGGCGCGCGTGTTCGATCGAGGCGACCGCGACATATCGGTCGCCTTCGGTCGAAAGATAGTTCGGCCGGATTTTCGCCGCCGCTTTCGCATCCGCGCTTTCCATATGCACGCTGCCACGGCTTTCGGGCCGCAGGTTGCAGACCGAAACGGTCACTGCCGGGAAACGATGCAGCGGCTCGCCCAGCCGGTCGGTGCTGAGCGGCTGCACGTGGTATTCGAGATCCGGCGTTGCGAGCCTGGCATCGGAGCGGGCGAAGATGCCAAGCTGGCTCGGCGCCATCGACAGCGGGCCGCTGCGCCACAACGCGTATTCCGCACCCATCGCCGCGCGGCGCACGAGATTGTGGTAGCGCTGGTTCAGCGTATCGGCGTTCTTCACCTTGAACACGGTGCGGATCTGCAGATGATCCTGCAGGTTTTCGCCGACGCCCTGCAAGGCATGCCGCGTCTCGATGCCGAGACCGGACAGCAGGTCCGGCCGGCCGATACCGGACAGTTCGAGGATCTTCGGCGAGTTGATGGCGCCTGCGGCCAGGATCGTTTCGCCGGCCTTGGCGAACTGCGATTTGCCTTCATGGCTGAAGATCACGCCGGTGACGCGGCGCCCATCGAAGACGAGCCGTTCGGTCTCGGCACCAGTCAGCACACGCAGGTTGGGGCGGTCGACGATGCCGCGCAGGAACGCCTTGGAGGTGTTCCAGCGCACGCCCTTCTTCTGGTTGACCTCGAAATAGCCGGAGCCTTCATTGGTGCCGCTATTGAAGTCTTCGGTACGCGGAATGCCGAGCTCCTCGGCGGCATCGCGGAAGGCATCGAGGATCGGCCAGGACAGGCGCTGCTTCTCCACCCGCCATTCGCCACCGGCGCCGTGCATGGCGCTGTTGCCGCCGTGATAATCCTCGGACTTGCGGAAATAGGGCAGGACGTCGTCCCAGCCCCAGCCGCCATTGCCGGCCTGGCGCCAGCCATCATAGTCGGCGGCCTGGCCGCGCATGTAGATCATGCCGTTGATGGACGAGCAGCCGCCGAGCACCTTGCCGCGCGGATAGTTGAGGCTGCGTCCGTTGAGCCCGGCGTCCGGCTCGGTCTTCATCAGCCAGTCGGTGCGCGGATTGCCCATGCAGTAGAGATAGCCGATCGGAATATCGACCCAGTGGTAACGGTCGCTGCCACCGGCTTCGAGCAGAAGCACCCTGTTGCGCGGGTCGGCCGACAGGCGGTTCGCCAGCACACAGCCGGCGGAACCCGCGCCAACGATCACGAAGTCGAATTCGCCGAAGGAAGCGGGTTCGGTCACGGCTGCGCCTGCATCTTGGCGATGCGTTCCCACATCGGGTTCATCGCCTGGTTGATCTCGCCATAGAGTTGGTAGCGCGCGGCATAGGCAGGGGCAATCGAGCCATTGGGCGTATAATGCCGCGCAGCCGAGGTCATCGCTGCGGCGCCGGCCGCGACGTCGGTGAAGATACCGACGCCGGTGCCGGCGGCGATCGCCGCGCCCAGCGCACCGGTCTCGCGGCTCCGCGCTACGGTGACGGGCACGCCGAGCACATCGGCGAAGATCTGCGCCCAGACCCCGCTGCGCGAGCCGCCTCCGGACAGCACCGCCTCGTCGAAATGCGCGCCGGCGCGGTAGAGTGTCTCGACATGGCGCTTGTGTTCGAAGGCAACCCCCTCGAACAACGCCCTCAGCATGTGCGCGCGGCTGTGCCAGCCGGCGATGCCGTAGAAGCCGGCGCGCGCGCGCCCGTTCTGCTGCGAACCGTAGAGGAAGGGGTGGTAGATCGGTACGTCGCCGGCCGGATCGACGGAAGCGACCAGCTCACTGGCGTGTTCGAACGGCGATCTTCCGTCGCCGGCTTCGTGTTCGAGGAATTCGCGCGCGATCCATTCGAGGTTGGCCGCCGAAGTGGCGCTGGATTCGATCGCCAGGTAACGCTGCGGGTCGAAGGTCGACAGCATGAAGATCGACGGGTCGCGGATCGGCTCGTCGGTGATGACCTGGTTGATGCTCCAGGTGCCGGCAATGATCGAGGCGGCGCCCGTGCGGGTCACGCCCGAGCCGATGGCGCTAGCCACCACGTCGAACAGGCCGGCGATCACCGGCGTTCCGGCTTTCAGCCCTGTCAACGCTGCCACCTGTGCCGTGACATGGCCGGCGATCTCCGCGGACTCCAGTGCCGGTGGCAACAGCTCCATGCAATCGTCGAGACCGTAGGCGGCGAGCAGGCCGTGCTCGTAGCGGCGCGCCGGCATGCTGAGCAGGCCGCAGCCGGACATGTCGGTTGTATCGCTCGAGCGCGCGCCGGTCAGCCGGTTGACGACGAAATCCTTGCACAGGAACACGGTGCCGATGCGTTGGAACAGCTCGGGTGCGAAACGCTTGATCCAGGCAAGCAGTGTCGGCGTCTGCGCCGCCCAGGGTCGCTGCAGGCAGTAGGGGTAAGTGCGGTCGCCGACATTGTCTTTTGCCCATTCGGCGACGATGCCGACCCCGCGTGTATCGAGCGACTGGATGCCGATCAGCGGCGCACCGTCACGGTCCAGAGCGTAGAGGCCGTTGCCGTGCCCGGCGCAGCCGATCGTGACGATGTCGCCTGCATCGATGCCGGCCTGCTCGATGCAGCGGCGGACCACTGTGACGGCATTGGCCCAGAGTTCATTGAGATCGCGTTCGACATGGCCGGGCTTCGGCATCGATGAGCGGCCGTCGAGCGCGGCAACCGCCAGCTCCCGGCCATCCGTGTCGAAGATGATGGCCTTGATGACGGTGTTGCCGGCATCAAGGCCCAAAATGTAGCTAGCCATCGGCTCCTCCCGAGGTGTTCCCTTCTCCCGCGAGGGGAGAAGGGAAGGCATCACGCCTGGTTGTACAGGTCCCAGGCCGTGGCGCCATCCGCGTTGTCATGGATGATCGCCATCAGGCCGCGCACGACGGCGCTCGGATTGGCGTGCTGGTAGATGTTGCGGCCGTAGACCATGCCGAGCGCACCCTGCGCCATCAGCGCCGCCGATTTGTCGAACACCGCGCGCAGATCCTCCTTGCCGCCGCCACGCACCAGAACCGGGCACCGTGCCGCCTCGACGACACGATGGAAGTCTTCCGCCCGGGTGGTGGGATCGGCCTTCACCACGTCAGCGCCCATCTCGCGCGCCAGGCGGGTCAGCGTCACGATCTTCTCGGCATCGCCATCCACCATGTAGCCGCCCTGTTCCACCGGCAGCATGGCCAGCGGCTCGATCATCAGCGGCATGCCGTATTTTTCGCAGTCGGCGCGCACGCGGGAGATGTTCTGCACGCATTGCTTGAACAGGTCGGGCTCGTCGGGCAGCATGAACAGGTTCACGACCGCGCAGGCTGCATCCATTTCGATGGCGCCGATCAGTGGCTCGGCCTCGTTCTGCAGCACGGCCCACATCGCCCGATGGCGGATCCGGTTATAGGGGTTGCCCATGTCGATCCGCATGACCAGTGCCGGTTTGTCCTTGCCTGGAACATCCTGCAGCAGGTCGGACTGGCCGTAATTCATCTGGATGGCATCGGGGCCGGCCTTGACCAGTCTGTCCACCACGCCGGCCATGTCCTCCAGCCCGACCAGGAAGCTCGGCTCGTTGCACACGCCATGGTCGATGGCGACGTCGAGGCAACGGCCGTTGCCGAACAGCCTGTTCATGCGGACTTTTTTGTTCACGCGCATATCGCGCTCCTTTTGTTGTCTGTCTCGGAGGGATTGGAGAGGTCGACGCCGTGCTGATGTTTGAGCAAGGCAACAAACGCGGCATGCTCCTGCGCCGCCTGCTTGGCGTTCCACGCTTTGTGGGTGGCAAGGATATCGAGCACCGCGTCGACAAGCTCGGTCGTGAGGCCGCCGGTGATGGCGATGGTGGTGCGGCGCAGGAAGATGTCGGCCAGCGTCTCGACCTGCTCGCGCTCCACGATCAGCCGGATTTCATTATGGCTGTAGCCGTAGCCCGGCAGCATGGTGTCTGTCGTCTTCGAGATCTCGTCGGCGACGGTCCGGGCTGAACTGCCGTAGCGTTCGAGCAGCGTCTGTGCGCGCGCCTTGCTGATCTTGTATTCGGAGGCCAGGGCCGCGCACCAGGTCGCGGTATCCGCCGGGAAATCCCGCCCGCCGCCGATGGCCAGCTCTTCGGTTCCGATTTCACGCGTCAGGCCGAGGCGCTCCAGGGCCATGTCGGCGGCCAGCGCGCCGAAGGAACGGAAGGTGGTCCATTTGCCGCCGATCATGCACAGCGTTGCCGGCAACGCGCCGATCGGTTCGACGAATTCACAGAAATGGTCACGCGGGATGCGGCCGGTGAAACTGTCCTCGCTGGCCGGCAGTGGCCGTACCCCCGAAAAGCGAAAGACGATCTCTTCTTCGGCTATTCTGATCGACGGAAAGACGAAGGCCAGCGACTGCAGGATATAGGCCAGCTCGTCATCCTCGCACCGCACCTGGTCGGGGTCGTCGACGCGGATGTCGGTCGAGCCGATCAGCACCTTGCCGAGATAGGGGAACAGGATGCAGATGCGCCCGTCCTCGTTCTCATAGTAGATCATCTGGCCGGCGAGCGCGTCGTGGAGCTCCTGGCTGTCGACGATGATGTGCGACCCCTTGGTGCCGCCCATCATGGTCGGCGCAGACACGCCGATCGACCTGTTGGTGAGGTCGATCCAGCCGCCGGTGGCATTGATGATCAGGCGGGGGCGCACCGGCAGCGTCTCACCGGAGATGGTGTCGGTCAGCGTAAGGCCGTCCGCATCGGAACCGACCTGTGCATAGTTGAGTGCATGCGCCGTGGGCGAGGCCGCCATCGCATCGTGCAGCATTTCGAGGCCCAGCCGTTCCGGCCGGCTCACCCAGGCGTCGTAGTAGGTCGCGGAGCTGCGCGTCGCCGGATTGATTGCTGGCCACGTCGCCAGCGTTTTCCGGGCGCCGCGGAAACTGTGCACCGGCATCAGCCGGCGCGACGCGGTGAAGACGTCGTAGAGCGTCAGTCCCGCCTTGATGACGAGTGCGCCACGCCGGCTCGGGCGCCGGGTCAGGCCGAGGAAACGCACCGCGCCGTTGGCGATGCCGGAGAAGATGTCGAAGATCGGCACGGTGGTTGGCAGCGGCGCGACATAGTGCGGAGCATTGCGCAGCAGCCGGTCACGCTCGAGCAGCGATTCCTTCACCAGCTTGAATTCGCCGTTTTCCAGATAGCGCAGACCGCCATGCACCATGCGCGACAGCGCCGCGCTGGCGCCGCCGCAATAGTCGCCCTTTTCGGCCAGCAGCACGTCGACGCGCTGCAAGGCCAGCTCGCGGAAGACGCTGATGCCGTTGATGCCGCCGCCGATCACCAGCACGGCAATATCCGGCCGCTCTCGCAGCGCGGCGAGTGTTTCATTGCGCTTCATGGCAGAATGTCTCGCTTAATCAGGCATCCAACTGGGTCAGATGCGAGGCTATCGCTTTGTCGATGGCGGCCAGTTCCGCTGAATTGAGCCTGACTTCTCCGGCGCGTGCATTGTCGAGGGCCTGTTCGGGATTCCGGGCGCCGCACAGCGCGAAGGTGATGCCGGGCTGCGCCAGCGTCCAGGCGATGACGATCTGCGCCATCGAAGCCTTGTGCTGATCCAAAATCGGCTGGATCGCCTGCTTCAGCGCCGCAACCTTCTGCCGGTTCGATGCCGAGAAGCGCGGATTGTCCTTGCGCTGGTCGTCGCCCGAGAAGGCCCGGCCGGGATCGATCGAGCCGGTGAGCAGGCCGAGCGCCAGCGAAGAATAGCTGAGCGTCGCAACGTCGTTTTTCTGCGTGATCGGCAGCAGCGTGCCTTCGATCTCGCGGTCGATCATCGAATAGCGTTCTTGGATGGCATCGAGCTGCCCCGCGGCGACGTATTGCCTGAGCTCTTCGGCGTTGACGTTGCTGGCGCCGATCGCGCGGATCTTGCCGGCAGCCTTCAGCTTCTCCAACGCGGCAACCGTCTCTTCGATCGGTGTCGTCGGATCCTGCCAATGCGTGATGTAGAGGTCGATATGGTCGGTGCCGAGCCGGCGCAGGCTCTGCTCCACCTCATAGGCGATGCCGTCGGCGCCGAGATAGCGGTGCACCGGCTTGCCGTCCTGGTCGAAGAAGTGGTTGCCCTTGCCGAAATGCCAGTTCAGGCCGCATTTCGTGGCGATGACGACCTTGTCGCGCTTGCCTTTGATCGCCTTGCCGACGATCTCCTCGCTGCGGCCGAGGCCATAGGCCGGCGCCGTGTCGATCAGGCTGACGCCGGCATCGATCGAAGCTTCGATGGCCTTGATGGAAGCCTGCTCGTCGGTGCCGCCCCACATCCAGCCGCCGATCGCCCAGGTTCCGAGACCGACGGCGGAGGCCTGGATGCCGGATGCGCCGATGGCGCGCTGGATCTGTCTGGAACTCATGCTGCTTCTCTTTCGGCGAGGTCGAGGATGCCGAGGCCGGTGGCCTCGTCGGTGACGATGATGTCGAGATGGTTGCCGCGCATCGCGGACAGGATCGGCGCGACCTTGCTCGGCCCGCTGGCGATGCCGATCGAGCGCGGGATGGTGGCGAATTCGTCCAGCGTCAGCGAAACCAGCGAACGGTTCAGCGTGTAGTCGCTGAGCCTGCCGTCTCTGTCGATCAGATGCGCCAGCAGTTCGCCCGAGGCGCCGGAACGCTCGATGGCCTGGCGGTCGGCGCTGGAGGAGGGGTGCAGGTCGTAATAGGAGGAATCGTCGGTCAGGATCGAGCCGACGCCGACCACGGCGATGGTGGCTTCGCGCGCCCGACGGAACACATCTGCGACGGCGCGCACGCCCATCAGCATCTCGCGCTGTTCCGGCGTATCGGCGAACAGCGGTGCATGGATCTGGTAGGCGCGGCCGCCGAGCTTGTCGGCCATCAGCGAGGCAACGTGGTTGACGTCGGTGTAGTGCTTGCCCTGCACCAGTCCGGTCGCCGGGATCACCTCGACATCGTAGCTGCGGCCGGGCTTGAGGCCGGCGACCAGCGCGCTGACACCCTTGCCGCCGGTGATCGAGATGGTGTCGCCGTCCTTGATCGTTTCAAGCAGCAGACTGGCCGCCGCTTCGCCGACGCGCTGCAACGCCGTCTGCGGGTTTTCCGAGACCGTCGGCACCACCACCGCGCGTTCGATGCCGCCAAGCCCCACCAGCCTTGTTTCGAGGTCGACCAGATGGTCGATCGGCGACTTGATCTTGATCTCGACGAGGCCGAGCTGATGGCCGCGCTTGATCAGGCGGTTCACCGTCGCATGCGAGATGCCGAGTTCCTTGGCGATCTCGGCCTGGGTCTTGCTCTCCATGTAGTGGAGGACGAGCGCCTGGTGCATCTGGCGCACGGTCGAGATGTCGTCGCGTGTGCTGGGAGGGGCCATGATTGCTTCGTCGCCCCTTACGACTTCTTGGCGTGCAGGAAGTGGTCGGCGGAGACCGCCGCCAGAAGGATGCAGCCCTTGATCATATCCTGCCAGTAGACCGAGATGTCGAGCAGGATGAGCGAGCTGGTCACCACCGATAGCAGCGCGATGCCGAGTATGGCGCCGAAGATCGTGCCCGAGCCACCTTTGAGCGAAGCGCCGCCGATGACCGCCGCCGCGATGATGTTGAGCTCCATGCCCGCGCCGAAGGTCGGCGTCGCGGCACCGAAGCGCGCCATGTAGATGACGCCGGCGACGCCTGAGAGCGTTGCGCACAGCACCGTCACCCAGAACTTCACCTGGTTGGTCTTGATGCCGGAGAACTGCGCCGCCTTCTCGTTGGAGCCGGTGTAGAACACTTTGCGGAACGCGGTGGCGCGCCGCAGCAGGAAGTCGAAGATCGCCACCACGACCACGAAGATGATGATGACGTAAGGGATGCCCTGGAAGCTGCCCTGGCCGATCGCCTTGAACTCCGGCGGCAGCGTGAACAGCGACAGCGGCGTGCCCTTGGTGATGACCAGGCAAAGCCCGCGCACGATCACCATCGCGGCCAGCGAGGTGATGAAATGGTTCAGCCCGACCACGGTGACGAAGAAACCCATCACAGCGCCGATCAGTGCACTGACGGCGATGCCGATCAGGCTGGCGGTCCACGGGTCCAGTCCCATCAGGAACAGTGCCCCGGAAACCACCATGGAGAAGCAGACCACCGAGCCGACGGACAGGTCGATGCCGCCGACGATGAGCAGGATGGTCATGCCGACCACGACGATGCCCTCGATCGAGAAGCTCATCAGCATGGCGCGGAAGTTGCCCCAGGTCAGGAAGTGCGGCGAGGCGAAGCTCATGGCGATGCACAGCGCCAGGATGATCACGATCAGGCCGGCTTCGCGCATCGAGGCAAGCCGGGCTAAGCTGGAACGGCTCGGGCCCGTGGCCTTGATGTCGGCATGCATGACGGTTTCTCCCGCTCTAGGCGACATGGTTTGCTAGTCCCTGGTTTGCTGCGCCTGGCTGTACGCCGGAGGCCAGCATGATGATGGCTTCCTCGTCGAGTTCGCCAGCGCCGAGTTCGCCGGCGATCGCGCCTTCGCGCACGACCAGGACCCGGTCGCACAGGCCGATGAGTTCGGGCAGTTCGGAGGAGATGACGAGGATGCCGACCCCCTGGTTGGCGAGGTCGCGTAGCAGGCGATGGATCTCGACCTTGGCGCCGACGTCGATGCCGCGCGTCGGCTCGTCCATGATGATGACCTTGGGCGAAACCGAAAGCTGCTTGGCGATTGCCACCTTCTGCTGGTTGCCGCCGGAAAGCGTCGAGACCGGCGCGTCGATGCCGGCCATGCGCACGCCAAGGCGTTTGGCGAGGCTCGTCGCCTGGTTGGCTTCGGCGCGACGGTCGAGCAGGCCGAAGCGGCCGGTGAGCTTGCCGAGGTCGAGCGCCGAGACATTGGCCGCGATCGAGAGGTCGAGGAACACGCCGGAGCCCTTGCGGTCCTCGGAAAGGTAGACAAGGCCGGCCTGCACGGCGTCGGCATAGCTGCGGATGGTGAGCGGCTTGCCGTCGAGCGCGACGGTGCCGGCACTGGCCTGCCGCAGGCCGCAGATCGTCTGGGCGATCTCGCTGCGGCCGGCGCCGATGAGGCCGCCGATGCCGAGGATCTCGCCGGCCTTCAGGTCAACGTCGATATCGGCGAAGCGGCTGCCGTCTGACAGGCCTTTGACGGAGAGAAGCGTCAGGCCGGGCATAGCATCGGCGGCAAGCTTGTCGGGATAGAGCTGCGTGATTTCGCGTCCGACCATCTTGCGCACGACATCGTCGGGCGAGGTCGCCGCGATGGCCTCTGTTGCGACATAGCGCCCGTCGCGGAAAACGGTGACACGGTCGCAGAGCGAAAAGATCTCGGCCATGCGGTGGCTGATATAGATCACGGAGATGCCGCGCGCCTTCAGGTCGCGCACGATGGAAAACAGCCGTTGCGCCTCTGTTTCAGTCAGCGCCGCGGTCGGCTCGTCAAGGATCAGCACCTTGCAGTCGAGGGTCAGCGCCTTGGCGATCTCGACCAGCTGCTGGCTGGAAATGGAAAGGTCGGCGACCCTGGTCCGCACCGGAATGGGCGCGAGCTGGTTCATCGCTTTTTCGGCCTGCGCGTAGACTTCGCCATAGTTCATCAGCGGTGCGCGGCGGGCGTTGATCGCCGCCATGCAGATGTTTTCGGCCACTGTCGCGTCCTGGCAGAGCGCGATCTCCTGGTGCACCAGCGCGATGCCGAGTTTCTGAGCTGCTGCCGGCGATGCGATCGTGACCGGCTTGCCATCGATCAGGATTTCGCCTTCGTCGGGCTGCAGCACGCCACCGATCATGTTCATCAGCGTCGACTTGCCGGCGCCGTTCTCGCCGCACAGTGCATGCACCTCGCCGCGCCGCAGCTCGAGCTCGACGCCGCTCAGCGCCTTGACCGGGCCGAACGCCTTGGAAAGGTTGCGGATCTGAAGGACGGGCGCGTCGGTCACGCCATGCTCCTGCGAAAGGGTCTGAAAAGGTGCCGGAAGGGACTGTCCCTTCCGGCCAGTTGTCGTTCGGGCCGAAGCTTACTCTTCGATGCCCTTGGTGCCACGCCGCTTGAGATACTTGTCCCAGTAGAAATCGTCGGCGTTGTCCTTGGTCACGATCGAGAAGCCGTTGTCGACGAACGGCACCTTCATGGCGTTGGTGCCGGCGCGCTTGGCGTCGTTCATCGGGTCGATCAGCTCGGGGTGCTTGGCCAGCCAGAGCAGCATGAAGCCCATATAGCCCTGCATGCCCTGGTTCGGGTTGACCGAACCGAAGATCTCGCCGGCCTTGATCATGTCGAGGATCTTGGCGTTGACGTCGGCCAGCATGACCTTGATCTTGCCGCCGCCTTCCTTGGCTGCCTGGGCAGCGCCGATCGCCGAATTGGCTTCCGGCATGAAGACGGCGCCGAGGTCTGGATGCGCCTGGGCGAGGCTGAGCACCGCCTGATAGGCCTTGGTCGGGTCCTGGTTGGAAGCGGCGCGGCCGACGAGCTTCATGTCGGGCCACTTGGCTTCCATGCGGGCGACGAAAGCCGCGACGCGCTTGTCATGATTGTCCTGGCCGGGGTTCTCCAGCACGGCATATTCGCCCTTGCCGCCCATCGATTCCGCGACGGCGTCGGCAGCATAGGTGCCTTCGGCGACGTTGTCGGAGGTGATGTAGGAGACGCGCTTGGAATTCGGCGAGTCGGCCGCGAAGGTCACGACAGCGGTGCCCTGCTCGATGGCGCGGTTGATCGGCTCGATGAAGGGATCGGAGTTCATCGGATGAACCAGGATGCCGGCCGGCTTCTGGGCGAGCGCCTGGTCGAAGCTGGCGATCTGCTTGTTCACGTCATATTCCGGCGTGCCGGTATAGGCGGTCTCGCAGCCGAACTGCTGGCCGGCCTGCTTGAACATCTCATAGACCGGGAACCAGTATTCGACGCCCGAGACCATGACGTTCATGACGTATTTTTCGCCGGGCTGGCATTTGAACGGGTTGGCGGTTTCAGCAAGCGCCGGAGCCGAACTCATGAAGGTCGACGCCGCTGCCGCCATGGCGAGCGTGCTCAGAAATTTGCGCAAGTTTCCTCCCTTGGCCGAAGCCATTCCTCAAGAACCGTCGCGGCGCTTTTGCGCCGTTTCATGGATTGATTGCAGCCGGACTTCCTCCCGAAGCCAGCAGCAGGATCATTGCAGCATGCGACGATACTGTCAATAAAATTCATATACTGAAATATATTTCACATCAACCGGAGATTTGGCCGGAAAATGCAGGTGACTGTCACTTGCGCGAACCGTACCGGTTCTGGCAACTGGCAAGGCCGTGCCTGACCCGGCAACAGCTTGCGAGGAACGGTGATGACCCACGGCATCAGGGATTTCGGTCTGGCCTGCGGCTCGTTGCCTGCGGGTGCGTTGAACGCCATCACCGATGTCGCCGGCGTCCGCGTCGGCCATCTCACGCTGCGCGATGGCGATATCAACACCGGGGTCACCGCCATCCTGCCGCATGGCGGCAATCTTTTCCGCAGCAAGGTGAGGGCGGCATCCGAAGTCATCAACGGCTTCGGCAAGACCGTCGGGCTGGTGCAGCTCGATGAACTCGGAACCATCGAGACACCGTTGCTTCTGACCAACACGCTTTCCGTCGGCACCTGCGCCACCGCCCTGATCCGGCAGGCGATCCGGCAAAACCCCGACATCGGTCGCCGCACCGGCACCGTCAATCCGCTCGTCGCCGAATGCAATGACGGTCCGCTCAACGACATCCAGGCGCTGGCGGTTGGCGAGGAGCATGCGCTGGCCGCCATCGAAGTCGCCGGGGAAGGGCCGGTCGAGCAGGGCAGCGTTGGTGCCGGCACCGGCATGACCTGCTTCGGCTTCAAGGGTGGCATCGGCACCACGTCACGCCGCATCAGGCTCGACGGTCGCGATCACCATCTCGGCGCGCTTGTGCTTTCGAATTTCGGTCGCGCTGGCGACCTCGTCCTGCCGGATGGCCGCCGTCCCGATCCGCGCCGGCCGGGCGAGGCCGAGAGCGGCTCGGTGATCATCGTGCTGGCCACCGACATCCCGCTCGAACACCGGCAGCTGAAGCGTGTCGCGCGCCGCGCTGGCGCCGGCATTGCCAGGCTTGGCGCATTCTGGGGCCATGGCAGCGGCGACATCGCCATAGCTTTCTCGACCGCCGATCCGGTCGACCATGACGAGAAGCGCGGCCTCGTTCCGATCCGCGTCCTGAGTGAGTCGCGCATCGACCTGCTGTTCCAGGCCGCCGCCGAGGCAACCCAGGAAGCGGTGCTGAACTCCCTGCTTGCCTCGCCTGCTTTCGAGGGCAGGGGCGGCGCACCCCGGCCATCCCTGGCCGATTGGCTGCGGGCCAGCGCCTGACTTGCCTTCTCCCCTTGTGGGAGAAGGTGGCCCAAAGGGCCGGATGAGGGGTGTTGGACGGAGTATTGCTTGCCCCGTCACGTCTTTATTTTCATGCCCGGCGTATGATTCTTCATCGTCTCATCTCTTCCAGCACCCCTCATCCGACTCGGCGCTGCGCGCCGAGCCACCTTCTCCCTCAAGGGGAGAAGGTAGAAGCGCTGCGTCACCTCTACAAACCCTCGGATGACGCTGAGATGAATGGACATTAGTCTTGACAGAAATACATATGTTCAATACCCGTCAGGCATCAGAACAGCCTGCATGTGGGAGGAGTGACTGCTATGGCTTCCAATATTGCGTTGACGGGCCTTGCCCGTGATCTCGAGGAGCGCGGCAAGTCCGGAAAGCCGATCCGCATCGGCCTGATCGGCTCGGGCGAGATGGGCACCGATATCGTCACGCGCGTCGCCCACATGTCCGGCATCGAGATCGGCGCGATCTCCGAATTGAACATTCCCAACGCCCACAAGGCCGTGGACATCGCCTTCCAGGAGGGCGGCCATTCGAAGGAAGTCTCGAACGCTTCGGCCATGACCGAGGCCATGGAAGCCGGCAAGGTTGCCGTCACCAACGATGCCGACCTCATCATCAACAACGACCTGATCGACGTCGTCATCGATGCTACGGGCGTTCCGGCCGTCGGCGCGGAAATCGGCCTGCGTGCGATGGAGCACGGCAAGCACCTCGTCATGATGAATGTCGAGGCCGACGTCACCATCGGCGCCTATCTGAAGAGCGAGGCCGATCGGCTCGGCGTCACCTACTCGCTGGGTGCGGGCGATGAGCCATCCTCCTGCATGGAGCTGATCGAATTCGTCTCGGCCATGGGCCATCCCATCGTCGCCGCCGGCAAGGGCAAGAACAATCCGCTCAACATCGACGCCACCCCTCCCGCCTATGAGGAGGAGGCAGCGCGCCGTCATATGAACGTGCGCATGCTGGTCGAATTCGTCGACGGCTCCAAGACCATGGTCGAGATGGCGGCGATCGCCAACGCCACCGGCCTCGTGCCCGACAAGGCCGGCATGCATGGGCCTGCCGCAACGCTGGGCGAACTCAACAAAGTGCTGGTCCCGGAAAAGGATGGCGGCGTCCTCTCCAGGGTCGGCGTCGTCGACTACTCCATCGGCAAGGGCGTCGCGCCTGGCGTGTTCGTCGTCGCCGACATGTCGCATCCGCGTGTCTCGGAGCGTATGGAAGACCTGAAGATGGGCAAGGGCCCATACTTCACTTTCCATCGGCCTTATCACCTGACGTCGCTCGAAGTGCCGCTCACCTGCGCCCGCGTCGTCCTTTATGGCAAGGCCGACATGGTGCCGCTGGCCAAGCCCGTCGCGGAAGTCTGCGCCGTCGCCAAGAAGGACATGCAGCCGGGCGAGAGGCTCGATGCCATTGGCGAGTACTGCTACCGCGCCTGGATCATGACTGCGCCGGAAGCCCGCGCCGCCAAGGCCATTCCATGCGGCCTGCTGCAGGGCGGTTCGGTGACCGCGCCTATCAGGAAGGGCGACCTGATCACCTATGCCAACGCCGCTCCGGCGCCAGGCTCCAAGATCGCCGAGCTGCGCGCCCGGCAGGACAAGCTCGTCTACGGAAACTGAGGAAGCATCATCATGGCCACCGCCAGGAAAGCCGCAAACAGCGACGCGGCGCAACCCAACCTGCCATTTGCCTTCCGCAAGTATACGGCTGAGCAGCTGCGCGAAGTGCTGCACAAGATGTATCTGATCCGCCGCTTCGAGGAGGGCGCCGAGGACGCCTACATGCGCGGCCTGATCCACGGCACCATGCATCTGTCCATCGGCCAGGAAGCCAGCGCCATGGGTATCTGCATGCCGCTCACCGACCAGGACCAGATCACCTCGACCCATCGCGGCCATGGTCACTGCATCGCCAAGGGTGCTGATGTAAAGCGCATGTTCGCCGAGTTCTTCGGCAAGACCACAGGCTACTGCAAAGGCCGTGGCGGTTCCATGCACATCGCCGACGTCACCAAGGGCAATCTCGGCGCCAACGGCATCGTCGCCGGCGGCATCCCGATCGCAGTCGGCGCAGCCCTGGCCGCCAAGAAGCTCAAGACCGGCAAGGTCGCCGTCTCCTTCTTCGGCGACGGCGCCAACAACGAGGGCGCTTTCCACGAGGCGCTCAACATGGCTGCCGTCTGGAAATTGCCGGTGATCTTCGTGTGCGAGAACAACGGCTACGGCATGTCGACCTCGACCGAACGGTCGACCGCTGTGAAGAACATCGCCGACCGCGCCAGCGCCTATGCGATGCCTGGCGTCATCGTCGACGGCAACAATTTCTCCGAAGTGGCCGAAGCTGCCGATGCAGCTGTCGAGAGAGCCCGCGCCGGCGAAGGTCCGACGCTGATCGAATCAAAGACCTACCGTTACCGCGGCCATTCCAAGAGCGATCGCAATCGCTATCGCACCAAGGAAGAGATCGAGGACTGGATGGCCAACCGCGATCCGATCGCGCTGTTCGAAGCCGAGCTGAAGGAGTTCGGCATCATCGACGACGCCGGCATCGAGGCGGTGCGCGAAGCGGTGAAGAAGGAGATTGCCGACGGCATCGAGTTCGCCAAGGACAGCCCGAGCCCGGAAATCCGCGACCTTGAGAACTACGTCTATACGGAGGTTGCGTGATGGACGTCGCAGTGCGTGAACTGAGTTATGCCCAGGCCATCCAGGAAGCCATGGCGATCGCCATGGAGCAGGATGAGCGCGTGTTCCTGATGGGCGAGGACATCGGCGTCTATGGCGGCGCCTTCCAGGTCACCGGCGATCTGGTCGAGCGTTTCGGCTCCGAGCGCGTCATGGACACGCCGATCTCGGAACTGGGCGGTGCGGGTGTTGCCGTCGGCGCGGCCTTGACTGGCCTGCGACCGATCTTCGAATTCCAGTTCTCCGATTTTGCCACGCTCGCCATGGAACAGATCGTCAACCAGGCCGCCAAGATGCGCTTCATGCTGGGCGGCGAGGTTTCGGTTCCCGTGGTGATGCGCTTCCCGGCCGGTTCCGGCACCGGTGCTGCCGCGCAGCACAGCCAGAGCCTGGAAGCCTGGCTCGGCCACGTGCCTGGCCTGAAGGTCATCCAGCCGGCGACTCCGCATGATGTGAAGGGCATGCTGCTAGCAGCTGTTGCCGATCCGGACCCGGTCATGATCTTCGAGCACAAGCTGCTCTACAAGATGAAGGGCCCGGTGCCGGAAGGCCATTACACCGTGCCGATCGGCAAGGCCGATGTCCGCCGCCAGGGCCGCGACCTCACCATCGTCGCCACCTCGATCATGGTGCACAAGGCGCTTGAAGCGGCCGCCGCATTGCAGGCCGAGGGCATCGACATCGAGGTCATCGACCTGCGCACCGTGCGCCCGATGGACAAGCAGACCATCATCGACAGCGTCAAGAAGACCTCGCGGCTGCTGTGTGTCTACGAGGCGGTGAAGACGCTGGGCATCGGCGCCGAGGTCAGCGCCGCGGTCGCCGAGAGCGACGCTTTCGACTATCTCGATGCACCGATCGTGCGCCTTGGCGGCGCCGAAATCCCGATCCCCTACAATCCGGATCTCGAAAAGGCGACGGTGCCACAGGTGCCGGACATCATCGCGGCCGCGCGCGACCTTGCCAAGGGAAAGCGCTGACGATGCCGGTCGAAGTCATCCTTCCCAAGGTCGACATGGACATGGCGACCGGGCAGATCTCGCGCTGGTTCTTCGAGGAAGGCGCCAGCGTCAAGCAGGGCGATGTCCTGTTCGAGATCGAGACCGACAAGGCGGCGATGGAGATCGATGCGCCGGCTTCCGGTACGCTGCGTAACATCACCGGCAAGGAACGCGTCGACATTCCGGTCGGCGCCGCTGTGGCCTGGATCTATGCCGAAGGCGAAGAAGCTGCTGCGCCTGTTGCGACGGCGCCGGGCCCTGTCGAACCGCAGCCTGTCGCCAACGGAAAAGCCGAGACACCGATGTCCTCCTCCCAGGACAAGCCCGCGCAGACTGCGCTCGCCGTGCAGGAGACGCCTGCGTCGGCAGGCGCGGTCCGCGCCACGCCGTTGGCGCGCCGGCTGGCACGTGAGGCGGGGCTCGATCTGGCAGTCGTCACCGGGTCCGGCCCGCATGGTCGCGTGGTGAAGGCGGATGTCGAGGCGGCGATTGCCGGTGGTCGCGTGGCCAAGGCTGCTGCTGCTCCGGCTGCGGCGCCAGTTGCCGCCGCTCCGGCTGCCGCGCCTGCGGTCAAGCCGTTGTCGGACGAAGCGGTGCTCAAGCTGTTCGAGCAGGGCTCCTACGACCTCGTCCCGCACGACAATATGAGGAAGACCATCGCCCGCCGTCTGGTCGAGGCGAAGTCGACCATCCCGCATTTCTACCTCACCCTCGACTGCGAGCTGGACGCACTGCTGAAGCTGCGCTCCGAACTCAATGCCGCCGCCCCGATGCGGAAGACCGAAAAGGGCGATGTCCCGGCCTACAAGCTTTCGGTCAACGACATGATCATCAAGGCGATGGCACAGGCGCTGGTCGCCGTGCCGGATGCCAATGCGTCGTGGACGGATAGTGCCATGGTCAAGCACAGGCATGCCGATGTCGGCGTGGCGGTGTCGATCCCGGGCGGGCTGATCACGCCGATCGTGCGGAAGGCCGACCAGAAGACGCTGTCGGTGATCTCCAACGAGATGAAGGACCTGGCCAAACGGGCGCGCGACCGCAAGCTGAAGCCGGAAGAGTATCAGGGCGGCACCACGGCGGTGTCGAACCTCGGCATGTTCGGCATCAAGGACTTCGCTGCCGTCATCAACCCGCCGCATGCGACGATCCTGGCGGTTGGCGCGGGCGAGGAACGGGCGGTGGTGAAGGGTGGCGAGATCAGGATCGCCACCGTGATGTCGGTGACGCTGTCGACCGACCATCGCGCCGTTGACGGTGCGCTGGGAGCCGAACTGCTCGGCGCCTTCAAGCGCATCATCGAAAACCCGATGACCATGCTGGTCTAGAATTCCTCCCGGCGGGGGCGCCGTCTCCCTTCGGGGAGGCGGCGATAGACCTTGGCTGCTGGTGCCCAGGTCATTGCGCGGACAGTTCCAAATGGCGGACCGGCTGGGAATCGCGCTAGCTGGCACGAGCGTCAACAATGCGCCGGGACATGCCGTGACCAATCCGCCTGAAATCTCGCTCGTTCCCCCGCAGGTTGTTGCCGACAATGCCGCCAAAGGGCTGCGTCTGCGCGAAAGGTTCGGACGTGGCGGCACCGAGATCGGCGTCGGTCGTGCCCGCGAACTGGTCGAACGCCGGGCACTGCAGCCTTCGACCATCCGGCGCATGGTGAGTTTCTTCGCCCGCCATGAAGTCGACAAGCGCGCCAGGAACTTCGGCAATGAGGACAATCCCTCCGCCGGCTATGTGGCGTGGCTGTTGTGGGGTGGCGACGAGGGCCGCGCCTGGGCCATCGAACTCAAGACGATTATCGGCAACGCGCCGGATATCTAGCCGGCCCGAGCATCGATGCCGGATCGCTCTTTAGAGTCGGAAGCCGAGCCCGCTCAGCCTGTCGGAGATTTCCCGCCAGTTCGCACACGCTGCATGGGCGCCTTTCGCCCTCAGCCGCTCGCCATGGCCGGCATAGGTATGGCCGCCTCCTGTGTAGCCGATTGCCGTCATGCCGGCGGCAACGGCGCCCTCGACGCCGAAAGGCGAGTCCTCGATGACCACGCAGTTCGCGGGATCCGCGCCCATCTTCTCGGCGGCGTAGAGGAAGATGTCCGGAGCCGGTTTGCCGCGCTTCACCATGGAGGAAGAGAAGATCGCGTCGCCGAAATGCGGTGCGAGGCCGGTGACGTCGAGGCTGTGGTGGATGCGTTGCAACGACGATGAAGAGGCGACGCAGCGACCCGCCTCCAGCGTGCGCAGAAATGACCCTATACCGGTGGTCGGATTGAGCTTCTCGCTGAAAAGGTCGCGGGTCACCGTCCACAAGTCGCCCTCCTGCTCGGGTTGCAGGTGATGGCCGGTCAGTTCCTTGATGCGGATGATGATGTCGGCCTGCTTCATGCCGACGCATTGGGCGATGATGTCCGCACCGACGCCGCTCATGCCGTGTTTTTCGTAGACGCGCTCATAGGCTTCCGCGGCCAGCGGTTCGCTGTCCACCAGGACGCCGTCGCAATCGAAGATGATCAACTGTTGTGCCGCCACGCCATGCCCCGAATGTCCGATAATTTTGGCACATCGCTATCGGCAAAGAGACGAATGTTCAAGAAGGCGATCAGGCCTGATGCCCAACTTTCCGCTGGTCTGTCGTTTCAAGCGCGTCCTGCATCGCCTGTCTCGACTGTGCGCTGTCGGGCACGATCCAGTTCGGCTCGGCGCCCAGGAAGCGGTCGAGGAAGGCCACTGCATAGGCGGGCATCTCGGTGACGTTCTCACGGTAGGACCACCAGGTGCGCAGGTCGTCGGCGCACTGGTCGATGGTCGGCGCATGACCGAACTCCTGTTCGTATACGGCCGCGATCGCCGCTACGCAGTAGTTGGTATAGAGAAAACCTTCCGGCCAAAATTGCACGATCTCGGCCATGCCGGCCTCGGCGGGCGGCAGGTCCGGGCGCGGCCCGTTGCCCATCGCCTTGGCTGGCTCCTGACGGATCAGTTCGCGCAGCACGAGGCCGGCGGCGAAGATGATGAAATCGGCGCGGTTGACCTCGGCAAAACGCTTCTGCGCTTCCATGATCTCGATCCAGTCGAGGAAAGCCCTGGTCAGCCGTGTTTCGTCGATGTCGAACCGAAGACCGTAGGTCGCCTCCACGGATCGTGCGCTCGCGCGGAATGTCGCCCTGAACCACCGCAGGCGCCGCAGCTGGTGGCGAAGATCCGGCATCAGGGCCAGTTCGTCTTTGAATCGCAGATCCATGACACTTCCTTTGAAGCCGACTTTAAAGCGTTTCCGTTTTCGCGGAAACGCTCTCATTTTGTTTTACGCAGTTCCAGGGAAACCGCCGCCCACTCCTGGAACCGCGAGCACAGGCGTCGTCACCACCAAATGCGGTGGATCAATCGTTTCCAAGGTTCGTCTGAAAATCATACATATTGACATCCAAGAAAACAAATGTTCTCTAACTTTCGTCTTGGTACTGTCATGAAGTCATGGCGGCGCCAGGGGCTTGGGAGGAGATATCCTGATGGCAATCTGGCAGTGGGCACTGCTCGCGCTTGCGCTCGTCTGGGGGCTGCAGTCCCTCGGCGTCTGGCTGCAGATGCGGCACTATTCCGACGTCTTCAAAGGCATCACCAACAAATACGCCGACGGCTTCGTCGGTGCCGGAAATTATCGCGGCCGCTTTGCCAAGGGCATCATCGTCCTGATGGTGGTGACGCCTGATCTCGTCGTGCGCCGCCTGCTTGTCATGAGCGGCCGTTCGGTGTTCGCCAAGTTCAGGCGACTTGAAGAATTCGAGGGCGTTGCCCTCGATCGTATCCGGTCCAATCCTACGATCATGGGAGAGGGGGAACCCGGTGTGGCCGAGGCCGTGAAGCGGGCGATCGAACAGATCGACCGGGCACGGCTGGAGCCGGGAAAGAAGCCGGGTCTGACCGGCTTGAAGACAGTCAGCGCATAAAACAAACGCCGCTGCCGTAGGGGACAGACGGCGGACGGCCCAAGGAGGAGATATGTCTGTAATTTCATTGTTGGCGCAGCACGCCGACATGGCCGTCCAGCACCTGCACGCAGCAGGCGCGGTCGTCCAGGATGCTGCCTTGCACGGCAAGCTTGCCGTTTCTCATGCCAGCGACAATCTTGTCGTCCTGGCGCAGGCCGACAGCGGCCCGATCACCGTCGAACAGTTCAAGGAGAAGCTGAACGAAGTCGCCAAGGAAGAGCAGCTCGGCTGGCTGACCGCCATCGGCAAGTATTTCATAGGCATCTTCCAGAAGGGTGGCGAGGTCTTCGCCGGCTTCGTCACTGGCATCATCCCGACATTGGTGGTGCTGATGACGGCGTTCTACGCCATCACGGAACTGGTCGGCGAGGAGCGCGTGCACGGCCTTGCCCGCGGCGCCGGCCGCATCGCGCTCACCCGCTACACGGTGCTGCCGCTGCTCGCCGTCTTCTTCCTCACCAATCCGATGGCCTATACCTTCGGTTCCTTCCTCGAAGAGAAGCACAAGCCGGCCTTCTATGACGCGGCCGTATCCTACGTGCATCCGCCGCTCGGCCTGTTCCCGCACATCAATCCCGGCGAATATTTCGTCTGGGGCGGCGTGCTGGTCGCGCTGCTCGAGCTGGAGAAGAAGGGCGTGGTCGTTGCCGGCTACCACATCAAGGTGGCCATCTGGTACGCCATCGTCGGTCTCGTCGTGATCCTGCTCAAGGGCATGCTGACCGAACGCATCACCGCCATCATGGCACGCCGTCAGGGCGTCGAGCTGTAAGGGGCGGGAAACATCATGGCAAAGACCTACAAGGCCGTAAAAATCTCCAAGGGCTCCGGGGGCTGGGGCGGCCCGCTCGTCATCGAGCCGACCGCGCAGCGCAACAAGGTGGTCTCCGTCACCGGCGGCGGCATTCATCCGATCGCACAGCAGATCGCCGAGATGACCGGGGCTGAAGCCGTCGATGGCTTCAAATCGCCGCCCATCGAAGGCGAAATGGCTGTCGTCGTCGTCGACTGCGGCGGCACCGCACGTTGCGGCGTCTATCCCCGCAAGCGCATCCCGACCGTCAACGTCACACCGGTCGGCCAGTCCGGGCCTCTCGCCCAGTTCATCCTGGAAGACATCTATGTTTCGGGCGTCAAGCCGGCCAACATCGTCATGGCCGACGGCTCGGAGACGATAACCACTCGGGGGGAGCAGCGGCAATGAGTTCAAGCAACAGCAATTCGCCGTCGGCGCCGGCCCAGCCGCTGCCGAGCGAAGGCGGGATGATCGGGCTGATTTCGTCGATCGGCCGCGTCATGGGTCGTGTCGTCGGCATCTTCTTCAACGCCGGCCGCCGCACCATCGACCAGGTGATCCGCAACGTTCTGCCCTTCATGGCCTTCGTGACCATGCTGATCGGCCTGATCCTCTACACCGGCATCGGCGACGTGCTGGCGCAGCCGATGGGCCCGCTGGCTAATAATATCGTCGGCCTGCTGATCATCTCGGCGATCTGTGGCCTGCCGTTCCTCTCGCCCATCCTAGGGCCGGGCGCGGTCATCGCCCAGGTCATCGGTGTCGCCATCATCGGCCCGCAGATCGCCAACGGCACCATCTCGCCGGCGATGGCGCTGCCGGCGCTGTTTGCCTACAACACCCAGGTCGGCTGCGACTTCGTCCCGGTCGGTCTGGCGCTTGGCGAAGCCAAGCCCAAGACGATCGAGATCGGTGTGCCGGCGGTGCTCATCAGCCGCCAGATCATGGGTCCCGTGTCCGTGCTTCTTGCATGGGTAGTCAGTCTGCTGGTCCTGTAACGACAAGAAGGAGATTCGCCGCATCATGACGGTTCTGTTGGAAACGCGGGTAACCGCAGTTGGACCCGAAGTGGCGGATCTCGCCGAGGGTGGTGTGGTCATCCTGTTCGCGGATGGCTCGCCGCCGGAACTCGCCGAGGTTTCGGTGATGCACAAGGCCGTACAGGGCCCCAGCGACGGCGCGCCGCAAGTCGGCGCGTCGATCGCCATCGGCGCGGTGTCGGCAACGATCACCGCAATCGGCTCCAGCGCATGGAGCAAGGTGCGCGAGATCGGCCATGTCGTCATCTCGTTCAACGGTGCGACGGAAGCGGAGCGTCCTGGCGAAATCTGCGCCAGCGCCGTCGACACAGGTGACCTCGTCCAGGCCCTCAGGCAGGACGCATTGATCACCATCGCCGCCTGAAATCCCTGGCGCCGCGGCCTCTGCGCAAGGCCACGGCGCTTTCTTTTCGATTGCGCCCCTTCCGGGATCGGCCGGAATATCTGATAGGATTGCCCGTATGGAACGCTCGACCATCGTCAGAGTGCATGAAGGTTTGCACGCCCGCCCCGCGACCCGCTTCGTGCGGCTCGCCAAGAGTTTCGAGTCCGAAGTCGAAATCGTGAAGGCGGGCAAGTCGGTGAGCGCCAAGAGCTCGGTCAAGCTGATGCTCCTGGGCGTCAAGGAGAACCAGGAAGTCACTGTGCGTGCCAATGGCGCCGACGCTGCCGAAGCAGTCGAGGCGCTGATCGGCTATCTGGAGAATCCGCGCGCCGGGCTCGACGAAGACGATGCCACTGGTGAGCACAAGGAAACCAATGGCGAGGCCCCCAAGCCAGTCGCGGTAACCCTTGCCCCGGAGGCCGAGCCATCAGGTGGTCTGCGTGGTATCGCGGCCAGCGAGGGCGTTGCCGTCGGTCCTGCCTTCGCGCATTTCCCGCCAGAAATCCGCCCGCAGGCGCGCACGCTGACCGCCGAAGAAGCCGAGGCCGAGATCGTGCGTTTCGGTCATGCCGTCGCTGCCGTGCAGGCCCGCATGGACAAGGCGCTGGCCAGCGAAAGCCTGGCCGGCGGTGATCGTGGCATCGTCGCTGCCCTGCGTGATCTCGCCGCCGACGACACGTTGATCGGTGAAGCCGAAGCGATGATCCGGGCCGGTACCGATGCGGTCGCCTCCGTCATCGCCACCGCCGCCAGGCTTGCCGCCGAGTTCGGTTCTGTCGAAGACCCATATCTCAATGCCCGCGCCGACGACGTCCAGGCGGTCGGCCGCCAGATCTGCCTCGCCTTGCTCGGCCAGGACGATATCAGCCTGGAGGATATTCCGCAGGGAGCCATCCTGATTGCCGACGACATTGGTGCATGGGACCTGTCGCGTGCGCCGCTGAAGCGCATTGGTGGCATCGTCTGCGGTCATGGCGGTGCGACCTCGCACATCGCCATCATTGCTCGCTCGCATGGCATTCCGGCGGTGCTGGGCCTTGGCGCCCGGGTTTCGGACCTGCGGGATGCGAAGGAAGTCGCGCTCGACGGCAACAGCGGCCTGGTTGTCGCCGATCCGGTCGCGGACGTGAAGGCCGACCATGTCCGTCGCATCGAGGAAGCCGCCAGGGAGCGCCACGCGCTCGACGTGTTCAAGGATGTGGTGCCGAAGCGTGCCGACGGCAAAGTCATCGAAGTGGCTGCCAACATCGGCTCGCTGGAAGAGATCGAAGCCGCGCAGGCTGCCGGCGCCATGGGTGTCGGCCTGTTCCGCACGGAACTTCTCTTCATGCGCCACATGCACCTGCCGTCAGAAGACATGCAGGCCGAGACCTATGCGGCACTGGCGCGGGCGTTTGCGCCGCATCCGGTCATCGTGCGCACGCTCGACATCGGTGGTGACAAGCCGGTGGCCGGCATCGAGTTCCCGGAGGAGGAAAACCCGTTCCTCGGCTGGCGCGGCATCCGCATGTGCCTCGACCGGCCGGACATCTTCAAGCCGCAGCTCAAGGCGCTGCTGCGTGCAGCCGTGCACGGCAACGTCAAGGTGATGCTGCCGATGGTGTCGGATATTGATGAGGTGCGGCGGGCGAGGGGGCTGGTCGACGAATGCGCCGCCGAATTGCAGCGTGACGGCGTGCCCTATGCCCACTTCCAGCTCGGCGTGATGATCGAGACGCCGGCGGCTGTGCTGATAGCTCCGCTGCTGGCGAAGGAAGTTTCCTTCTTCTCGATCGGCACCAACGACCTCACCCAATATGTCATGGCTGCCGACCGCCTCAACCCGACGGTGGCCGCCTTGAACGATGTCGCCAATCCGGCGGTGATGGCGGCGATCGAGATTACCGCGAAGGCCGGCGTCGAAGCCGGCATCATGGTCGGCATGTGCGGCGAGGCCGCCGCTCGTCCGGATCTGATTGCGGAATTCCTGCGTATGGGGCTGACCGAACTGTCGATGAGCCCGGCCTCGATCTCGCGCGCCAAGAAGCGCATCGTCGAGTTGGGCAAACAATAAACACTGAACTGTCGAGCAGCCGCATCGAAGCTGCTTTTCTCTCCCCGTGTACGGGGAGAGATGTTCGGCAGGACAGTGAGGGGCGGAGCCAACATTTGTCTGCTTCGTGCTGCCCCTTATCCGGCCCTTCGGGCCACCTTCTCCCCGTAAACGGGGTGAAGGAAGAGATCCTACAGCAGATGTGCCAGCAGCGTGGCAAACACCGTCGTCAGCTCGTCCAGCGGGTCGTTGCCGTTGCACGCCGCCAGGATGCGGTCGAACCTGGCGTCGGTGGCGAGCAAGGCGATCTCGAGCAGGTCTGGTTCGGGTTTCGAGCTGGTGTCGACGCTGGCAAGTCCGACCGCAAGCGCGACAGGCGCCAGGCAGGAGATCGCGAATGTGCGGCCCGAACGGACAGCCGTTGCCGCTGTCTCGCCTTGCCGCAACGGGTCGTGGTTGAGGAACTCCACCAACAATGCCGCGCTCAGCGCCGCGACCAATGCGACACGCCCTGCCCAGTCGCCTTCGCGGGTCAGCCTCTGAAAAAGCTCGGCATGCTGCCGCTCGACCGCCGTGTGCACGGCCGTGAAGTTCGCCTCGCGCACCCGCACGCCATCCGCCTTCCGTTCGGCGAGTACGGCCTTGGCCAGCGCGTACATGTCGCGCCGGAAGGCGCGTTCGCCGGCCAGCGCTGCATCGCCGGACGCGAAATACACACCAAGCGGCTTTGGCGTCAGCCCGCTCATACGGCCGCTGCGCTCGCGCGGCACCAGCGTTTCGGCCACCGACATCATGTCGTCGAAAGCACTTGCAGCATGACCGAGCAGTCCCTCGATCTCGCGGATCGGAAACGATGGACGAGCCTCTTCGCCCTGCCGCGCCTGCTGGGCTGGGCTGTCGTGCCGGTGCCTGCGGATCACGTGGCGAACGTCGCGCAAACGGTCCTTCAGGTTGACGCGGACCTCTTCGGAGATTTCACGCAGCATCGTCTGTTCTCTGCTTCCTATCTGCCGGGTATAGGCGGCATGGCCGTATCAGCCAATTGTTTATATCGTGCAGGACCGGTCAAAAGACGATAGTGGCCATATGACGAATCGGGAACGGTTCGGTTGCAGTGCTTACGGGGAGGGATGCAGTGGCAAGAAAGCCGCAGCGGCAGGCGGGGACAACGGAGGGCGGAGCCGGCGAGAACGGGACGGTTGCAGCGGAAAGCAAGGCCGATCGCCTGCGTATCCGTGCCGCCTGGATGTATTTCATCGAACAGATGACCCAGAACGAGATCGCCGACGTGCTTGGTGTCGGCCGCGTCACCGTCGTGCGGATGCTGGCCGAGGCGCGCGCCCGTAACGAGGTCAAGATCGCCATCGAAAGCGAACTGTCCGAGATCGTGCGGCTGGAGCGGGCCTTGGAAAGGACCTTCGGCCTGGAACAGGCACTCGTCGCGCCGCTCTCCAGCGCGGATTCCGACCCGATCCCCGGTATCGCCGCCAAGACGGGCGCCTATCTTTCGGAAGCGATGCGATCCGGCATGCGTGTCGGCGTCGGCTGGGGGCGCACACTGTTCTCGACCTTGCCCTTTATCGGCGCCAAATCGCTGAACGACTTCAAGGTCATCTCGCTGCTCGGCGGCGTCGGTGTCGCGCGCCGCTACAATCCGGCCGAATTCGCCTGGCGCTTCGCCCAGGTCTTCCAGGGCGACGGCTATCTGATTCCGGCGCCTGCCGTGGTCGACAGCGTCGAGACCAAGGTGGCGCTGGTGGAGCGCTGCGGTCTGGAAGAGATCTTCGAGATGGCCGATGCGCTGGATGCCGTGCTTTTGTCGATCGGCGGCATCGCTTCAGCAACGACCTTCTATCGCGGAGGGTTTCTGAAGGAGGCAGACCGCGAAGCGCTCGTCGCACGCGGCGCCGTCGGCGATCTCCTGTTCCATTTCTTCAACCGCAATGGCGACCTTGTCGAGCATCCGGTCAATGATCGCGTGATGTCGGTGGAAGTCGATCGCCTGCGCCGGGCGCCCCTGCGCATCCTCACCTCGGGTGGACAGGAGAAGATCGAGGCGCTGCTCGGCGCCATGCATCTCGTCAAGCCGACGGTGCTGATCACCGACGAGGAAAGCGCACGGCGTATGCTGGATGCACAGGGCGGCGCCGTCGGCTGACAGCACCGGCGCGCCAGCGCTCCTAGCTGGGCGGCATTCGCCGCCGGGCGTGCGCCCCAACAAAAGTGTTGGAGCAACCTTTGCACGTCTAAAAGGACGCGCGGCGTCCCAGAGCATTTTGTAGCCAAGTGGAAGCACTTGGCGTTACAAGAATGCAGCGAAAACAAAAACTCAGATCGTTTCCGCGTTTCCGTGAAAAACGGAAACGCTCTAATGTCAGATGTTCGGGACTTCGATGTGGTCCTCGCCGCGGAAATGGCTCGGCGGCGCGCCGATCACCCGCTTGAAGGCGCGGCTGAAGGCGGCTTCCGATTCGTAGCCGAGCCGGTTGGCGACGACCGCGATCCTCAGCCGGTCATGCGTCAGCCATTGCCTGGCCTGGTGCATGCGAACCTGGGTGACGTACCTGGCCGGCGTCTCGCCGACGGTCGAAGCAAACCGTTCGGCAAAGCCCGAGCGCGAGGCGCCCATGCTGCGTGCCAGCGTCTCGACGCTCCAGTCGCGGTTCGGTTCGAGATGAATTGCAGCAAGCACCTTGCCGAGCTCGCGATCGCGGACCGCCGCGATCCAGCCCTTGGAATCACCGCAACCGCGCTCCACCCATGAGCGGATGATCGAGGCGGCCAGCACGTCCGCCAGCCGGGCGACGATTCCGGCGGAGCCGACGCGTTCCATCTTGATCTCGCGCGCCATCGCTTCCAGCAAATGCGGGATGCTTGGCTCGTGTTCTTCCAGGCCGTGCGTGCGCATCACATCCGGCATCATGCCGAGCAGCGGGTGCAGGCTGTCGAGGTTGAAGTACATGGTGCCACAGAACAGCAGCGTGCCCGGTACACAGCTTTCTGCCTCTGTCTCCGTCCTCATGCAGTAGACGTTCTTGCAGATCTCGGTGACTTCATAGCCCTTGAACTGCGTGGTCGGCACGTCCGGCGAACTGGCCAGCGCGTGTGGCGCGCCGCGTGGCACCAGCACGGCATCGCCGGCCTTCATCTCGAACCAGTCGCCATTGGGCATGCGCATCCAGCAAGCCTTCTGGCCGACGAAATAAAAGCGGGCAGCGTCCTGTGCCGGGAACTCCAGTCCCCACGGCTCCTTCATCTCGCAGCGGCCGTACTGCACGCCGTCGAGGCGCAGTCCGCGCAGGATGTCGGTCAGCGGATCTCCGGTCGGAGAGACCGACGGTGACGAATTTTTGGACGAACGATCAAGCATAATGGTGTTTCTAACATGGAAACTCCAGGCGGTCACCTCCATTTGTTGCACTGCAACCAATTCGGAGACTGACCATGACCGACCCCGCGACAGCGGCGCTGGACGCGCCCGCATTGTCTTCTGTCGAGGAGCGTGCCGATCCGGCCTGGGGAGCCGTCGTCTCACTGGCGCTCGGCGTGTTCGGGCTTGTGACAGCTGAATTCCTTCCGGCCAGCCTGCTCACCCCGATGGCGCAAGACCTCGGCGTCAGTGAAGGCGCTGCCGGCCAGGCCGTAACCGCCACGGCGATCGTCGGTGCCATCGCTGCGCCCACCATGGCGATCATCACCCGCCGTCTCGACCGCAAGATCCTGATGTGGGTGCTGACCTTCCTGCTCATCGTCTCGAGCCTCATCGCCGCCTTCGCGTCCTCGCTGGGCATGCTGCTGGCAGCGCGTGTCGTCCTCGGTGTCGCGCTCGGCGGTTTCTGGGCGATGTCGGGCGCCATGACCATGCGCCTGGTGCCCGTGCGGTTGCTGCCGCGAGCCATGTCGATCATTCTCGGCGGCGTTTCGGTGGCCACCGTCTGCGCCGCCCCGGTCGGGGCCTATGTCGGTGATATCTGGGGCTGGCGCACCGCTTTCCTGATCGCAGCCATCGTCGGCGCCGTCACGCTGCTGGCGCAGGTCGCCACGCTTCCCAGCCTGCCGCCTTCCGGTATTGCCAGCCTGCGCACCCTGTTGGATGTCGCCCGGCGCCCGGCCATCCAGGTCGGCCTGCTCTTCATCCTGTTCATCGCGTCCGGTCATTTCGCCGGCTTCACCTATGTCCGCGCTTTCCTCGAGCAGGTGCCGGTGCTGACTGTCGAGAACATCTCGCTGGTGCTGCTTGCCTTCGGCATCGGTGGCTTCATCGGCAATCTCGTCGGTGGCTTCATCGTCGAACGTAGCCTGAAGCTTGCCGCCGGCCTGTCGCCCTTGCTGATCGCGATCTCGACGCTGGTTCTGCTTGTCTTCGGTGCCTCGCCGATGACCTCGGCCATCGCCGTCACGGCATGGGGTTTCGCCTTCGGCGCCATCCCGGTTTCGGTGCAGACCTGGATGTTGCGCGCCGCGCCCGACCAGGCTGAAAGTGCCGGTGGCCTCATGGTCACGGCCTTCCAGGTGGCGATTGCGACAGGCGCTGTCGTCGGCGGTCTTCTGGTCGACAACATCGGTGTTGCCAGCGCCTTCGCCTATGCTGGCATCGCGACGTTGCTGGCGGCAGTGACGGCTTTCCTGCTCGGACCGAAGACGGCAAAAGCTTGAGATCGCAGCGAGATCCGATTTCACCGTTAGAGCAGCTCTGAAAACGAAATCGGCGCGGATTCAAATCCGCGCCGTCTTCATTTCCGGGAAGATGCCGATCTGTCAGCGTGAGCCGACCGGGAGAACGAGGAACCGGGTTGTAACCGAAGGTGGAGGTGTGGGAATCGGCGATGCCCGTCGGATCATTGTGACTGCCGCATCATCGAGAGCCTTGTCTCCCGAGGATCGGGTAAGGGCAACAGACAGGATTGTGCCATTGGAATCGAAGGTAAACCGTACCGTGGCATCGCCGCCCCCACGCCGGCCCAAGCTCACTGAACGCCTGTAGCGGAGGATATGTGCGCCAACTTTGCTGGTCCACTGCGATGGCGTGACTGAACTGCCCGTGGTGCCGCTGCTGCCACCCGCCTTCGGGATGTTGGTACCGTCCCGGGCAGCTTTCTGTTGCGCGAGCGAATTGACCGGCTTCTTCTTTTCGACTTTCTCGGGCTTTTCGGTCTTGGCTTCCTCTACGGGCTCAGGCTTCTTCTTTTTGACCGGCTTCTTCTTCTCAACCGGCTTCACCACCGGTTTCGGCTTCTCAGTCTCGGGGCGTGGTTCGGGAATAGCCATCGCGACTTCGGGCAGTGGCGCTTCAACGAGGTCCGGAACGACTTCCTCGGCGACTTCAGGCTTCGGCGCTTCTATCTCCGGTTCCGGTTCCGTTACCTCTTCGACAGGTTTCGCGACCTCTTCTTCGACAGGGTCTATCTGCTCGTTGATTTCCTGTGGTGTCTCCGACACGTTGTCGATCGGGTCGGCCGTATCGAGCGGTACCGTGTCGGCATTGATGACCATTGGTGGCAGGTCGAGCATGATGGCGGGAGGGGCCGCAGGTGGCGGTGTGCTTTCCGATCCACTCCTGCCCAGATACCAGCCGCCGCCGGCGTGAAGTGAAGCAACGATAAATGCAGCGCCCGACCACAGCGCCAGTTCGCGGCGGCTGAAGCCGCCGAACAGGCCGCCTTGTGCCGTTGCGGCTGTCACTGCGCCGCTCCCGCCGCAGGCGTTGTCGTTGGAACCGTTTCCAGCCCGACCAGCGCGACCTTGAGGTAGCCCACGCCGCGCATCAGGTTCATCACCTCCATCAGCTCGCCATAGGCGACGCCACGGTCGGCGCGCAGGAAGATGCGCTTCTGCTTGTCACCCTTGGCGATCGTGTCCAGTTGCTGCTGGAAGGCGGACCGGTCCACAGTCTGCTGGCCGATTGCCAGGCTGAGGTCGTCCTTCAGCGTGACGTAGAGCGGCTCTTCAGGCTTGGGTGCGGGCCTCGCTGTGGAAGCTGGCAGGTCGACATTGATGTCGACTGTCGCCAGCGGTGCGGCGACCATGAAGATGATGAGCAGGACCAGCATGACGTCGATGAACGGCGTCACGTTGATCTCATGGTTCTCCTGCATATCGTCGTCATCGAACGATTGCTTGATGCCGCCAGCCATCGCGCTTCTCCTAGACGGCTACCGCGGGTGCCTGATGGCCATTTGTGGGCCTGGCGGCAGGTGTTGAGACATGCGAACGCGCCGTGGCATGGACCGAAGAAACACGATCGAGGTCACGGCTGACAAGGCGCTGCACACCGGCAGCAGCATCGGCAAGCCCCTGGCGATAACCAGTGATGGAGCGGGCGAAGACGTTGTAGATCACCACCGCCGGGATGGCGGCGATCAGGCCGACGGCGGTGGCGAGCAGCGCTTCGGCGATGCCGGGCGCGACGACGGCAAGGTTGGTGGTCTGCGCCTCGGAGATGCCGATGAAGGAGTTCATGATGCCCCACACCGTGCCGAACAGGCCGACGAAGGGGGCGGTCGAGCCGATCGTGGCAAGCACACCGGTGCCGCGGCTCAGCCGCCGACCGGCCTGAGCCTGGATGCGCATCAGGCGCGATTCCACACGTTCCTTCACGCCGGCGGCATCGTAGCCGCCATCGTCCTGGCGCGACATTTCCAGTTCTTCGGCAGCGGCCCGCACCAGCACGCCGCCAATGCCTGCACCCTTGCCGAGCGCCTGCGTCGCGTCGTCGAGCCGGCGTGCGCCGGTGATGCCGCGCAAGGCCTTGGCCAGGCGCGCCTTGGAGCCTGCGATTTCCAGCGACTTGGCAAGCCACACCGTCCAGGTCACCAGCGACGCGAAGGCGAGGCCGATCATAACTCCCTTCACCACCCAGTCCGCGCTCATGAACATGCCCCAGGGGGACAGATTGTGCGGCAGGGTTGCCTTGGCGATCGAGGGTGCTTCTGCAGCGTTCGGTGCGCCAGGCGCTGGGGCGATTTCAGTAGGCACAGGCTGGGCCGACATCGCAGGTGCCGGCTGAGTTGCCGGAGCCGGTGCGGGCTGGGCCGCGGGAGCCGTCGCTCCACCTTGCGCTGAATTCGTGTCTGGCGCAGATGGCGCCGTGTTCTCTCCGGTGGGCGCCACAACTGGCGCACTGCTTTCAACCGGGGTCGTCTGTTGTGCCAGCGCCGGAGCGACGTTCACTGCAATCAGGCTGGCAACAGCAACAATGCGGGCGGCTTGGCCGAATGGGTTCTTCCGACTTGTCCGGTTCGCGACGTCGGGGCGCATATCGTCTTGCAAGGTCTCGTCTCCACTTTACGGAGCCGAGACGATCCGGCGGTTTGATGATGATCCACTCAGGTCTCGGCTCATACGAGCGAGAGCGACCTACCATTGTTGAGTATGATTATCAAGAATTTGCGACTTCAATTTGCGTATCTTTTACCCAGGCAATTTCGAGCCGCATCGGCAGATAGCTAGCGTCATGCCTTGCCTGCGTCCGTCAACGGCACGGTGAGCCCGACCTTGACGCGGTCCATCGCGACGAAGGTGCGGAATTTCTTGACGTTGTTGTTGGAGAAGAACAGCCGGCGCGTCAGGGCCTCGTAGTCGGCCATCGTGCCCACGACGATGATGAGGATGAAATCAGCTTCGCCGGTCACATAGTAGCATTGCTGCACTTCCGGCGCGGCGGAAAACTCGCGCTTGGCGGCGTCGAGCAGTTCGGCGGTCTCGCTGACCACCTCCACCTCCACGAAGATGGTGATGGCCTGTCCGACCTTGGCGGGGTCGACAATGGCGACGTTGGCCGCGATGACGCCGGCCTCTTCAAGACGCCGGATGCGCCGTTGCACGGCGGGGGCGGAGAGGTTGACCGCTTCGCCCACCAGCCGTTGCGGCGTCGCGTTGTCCTTCTGCAGGATGGCGAGGATCGCCAGGTCGAAACTGTCGAGTTCGATTGCCGGTTTCGCCACCATGCTGCCTCATGAAACAAACTTGCGCGGATCGCGGCGGAATACAGCGCAATTTGCGCCTGCGATGCAATACATCTTCGCCGATGACGTGAAAGAGGTGCAGATGTTCCTGATCAACACCCATCCGGACCACGATGCACCCCTGCTTCCGGCCGATGCCGAAGTTCTCGGTGCTGCCGGCGCGCATGAGGTGGAACGCTTCCTGGAGTTCAGGGAGAACGCCGTTGCCACGCCGCTCGTGGCCCTGCCCGCGCTGGCGGACGCGTTGGGTGTCGGAACCATCCATGTGAAGGACGAGGGACAGCGTCTCGGTCTCGGCAGCTTCAAGGCGCTCGGCGGCGCCTATGCGGTGATCCGGCTTGTGCTGGAAGAAGCCGCCCGCCATTTCGAATGTGACGTCGGTTTTACCGATCTGGATCGCCCGCGCGTACGCGCCGTTGCCGCCAAAATGACCTTCGCCTGTGCCACCGACGGCAACCATGGCCGCTCGGTCGCGCAAGGCGCGCAGCTTGTCGGTGCGCGGTCCGTCATCTTCGTGCATGCCGGCGTCAGCGATGAGAGGGTCGCTGCGATCGCCCGTTTCGGCGCCGAGATGGTCCGTGTCGACGGCACCTATGACGAGACCGTGTCCGAGGCTGCGCGTGCGGCGGAGCGCGAAGGCTGGTCGATCGTGTCGGATACCTCATGGCCCGGCTACGAACGCATTCCCGGTCTGGTCATGCAGGGTTATACGGCCATAGCCCATGAGGCTTTGAACCAGCTCGACCAGCCACCGACCCACGTCTTCGTACAGGCCGGCGTCGGTGGTATCGCCGCGGCGCTGGCAGGGTATTTCGCGGAGACGCTTGCAAGCGAACGCCCGACGTTCGTCGTGGTCGAACCGGCCCGCGCGGCCTGCATCCTGGAAACCGCCCGTACCGGTCGCGTGACCAGGATCGAGCACGGCGAGCCGACCGTGATGGCGATGCTGGAATGTTATGAGCCCTCGCTGGTCGCCTGGCGCGTGCTGTCGCGTGTTGCCGACGCCTTCATGACGGTTGAGGAGGAAGATGCCATTGCGGCCATGAAACGGCTGGCCCGGCCAGGAGGTCGCGACCCAGCGATCGTCTCCGGGGAAAGCGGCTGTGTCGGCCTTGCCGGGCTGGCCCGTGCGCTGGCCGAGCCGGCGCTAAAGGCGGCGCTGCGCCTCGACGCCGCGTCTCGGATCCTTCTGGTCAACACCGAAGGCGCGACCGATCCCGGGCTCTACGAATTGCTGGTCGGCGTAAGTCCGTCCGTCATTGCGACCTATGAGGAAATGCCCGCATGACCGAAACGGCTTTGCTGGAACGCGAAATGACGGCATGGCGGCGCGACCTGCACGCGCATCCGGAGTTCGGTTTCGAGGAAAAACGCACCGCTGCCTTCGTTGCCGCGAAGCTGCGTGAATTCGGTATCGACGATGTCACCGAAGGCGTTGGTGGCACCGGTGTCGTCGGTACGCTGCGACGCGGCTCAAGCAATCGAGCGATCGCACTGCGCGCCGACATGGACGCCCTGCGCATCTCCGAGCAGGGAATGGCCGACTATCGGTCGCAGAACCCGGGCGTCATGCATGCCTGCGGTCATGATGGTCATACCGCGATGCTGCTTGGCGCGGCCCGGCGACTGGTAGAGGAGGGCGGTTTCGACGGCACCGTTCGTTTCATCTTCCAGCCGGCGGAAGAGTGGGGCAAGGGCGCGCTGGCGATGCTCGACGACGGGCTGATGGCACGGTTCCCGTTCGAGGAGATCTACGGCCTGCACAACATGCCGGGTCTGCCGATCGGTCACTTCGAAACGCGTGCCGGTTCGTTCATGTCGGCCGAGGACAATTTCGAGATCGTGCTGAAGGGCGTCGGCGGTCATGCCGCCCGCCCGCATTGGGGCAATGAGGTGCTGGTTGCCGCCTGCGCGCTGGTCACCAACCTGCAGACCATCGTGTCGCGGCGCCTCAGCCCGACCGACATCGGCGTCGTCTCGGTGACCGAACTGATCACCGACGGCACACGCAACGCGCTGCCCGGCCTTGCCCGGATCCTCGGCGATGCCCGCAGTTTTCGCCCGGAAGTCAGCGCCGAGATCGAGCGGCAGATGCGCATCATCGCCGAAGGCACCGCCCTCGCCCACAATGTCGGCGCCGAGGTCATCTACACGCGCGAGTTCGTGCCGTTGGTGAATGACGCAGCGCTGGTCGAGGAAGCCTTCGCGGCTGCGGCAACGGTCTTCGAGCCGGGGGCGATCGCAACCGCCAGGGAGCCGATGACCGGTTCGGAGGACTTCGCCCGGTTCCTCGACCATGTCCCGGGCTGTTTCGTCTTCGTCGGCAATGGCGAGACTTCGGCGCCGTTGCACAATCCGACCTTCGATTTCAACGATGCGGGCCTGCTGTACGGAGCCGGCTTCCATGTTGCCATCACCCGGCGCCGTCTGCCGGAACGGCAACTGAGCAATTCCAGGAAAAGTGCGTAGCGGTTTTCCGTCCGGAATTGTGTGAAAACAAAAAGTGGTGCGTTTCCGCGAAAAACGGAAACGCTCCAGCCTGGAGAGGAAAAGGCCGGCGAGACCGGCCTTTCCTGTTCGATCACTCGCCGCGCATCGTGGCCTGGAAGGTCGGAAGATGTTTCTTCTGCGCTTCCAGCATGCGCTCGCGGTAGACGCCATAGATCACGTCGGTGTCGTGCAGGGTGACGCCGGCGATCGTCGGCGAGGCGAAGACCGGTAGCTCGACGCCGCGCTTCGACAGCTGATCGGCGGTGCGGGCGATCAGCTCATGCGCCATGATCATGGCCAGGACCGTCGACGAGCCCGAAACCGGGCGGCTCCAGCCTTCCACGGGAACAATTGCGTCCTCGATCGGCGAGCAGGTGTCGATCACGAGGTCTGCCGCATCGGCCAGCCGCATGCCGGACGAATGCGTGGCCGGCTTGTCGAGATTGTTCTTCGAGGTGATCGCCACCACGAAGATACCGCGCTTCTTGGCGTAGATCGCGGTGTCGATGCCCGAGGCGTTGCGGCCGCTGTGGCCGAAGATGATGATGGAGTCGCCCTTGTTGAGCGGCTGGTGGTCGAGGAATTTCTCGGCGTAGTTTTCCGTGCGCTCCAGCCAGAGCAGTTCGCGCACGCCGCCGGCGCCGAGCACGTTGTTCCACATCACGCGCGGGTCGGTCAGCGGGTTGAACCCGACATAGGAACCATAGCGCGGGAACACTTCCTGGCAGGGCAGCACGGAGTGGCCGGAACCGTAGAGATGGACGAGCCCGCCATTCTGCAGAGAGTCGGCAAAGCGGCCCGCCGCCTGCTCGAAGGCTTCGGCATTTTCCTTCGATGCCTTCTCGATGAGCGCGGTGAGGCGGGGAATGTAGAAATCGGACACGTGGATACTCCTGCTAGGTGTCAGCTTCGGTTGTTGGTGGGCGCGCGACCGGCGCGCAGCGTCGAACGGATCTCATACCGGTCGCCACGCATGGTCGAGACGGTGAATTCGAAGGGGCCACGCTCGTCGATGGTCACGCGTTCGACGATGAAGGCAGGTGTGCCGGCGGCCAGTCCGAGCAGATCGGCATCGGCAACGGGGACCGTGCCGACGCGATAGCTTTCGCGCGCCTCCATCGCCACGATGCCGTAGCGGCGCTCCAGCGCTTCGTAGAGCGAACCCTGCAACAGGCCGGAATCGAGGAAGCCCGGCACGCGGGCACCGGCGAGCTGCGCAGTCTGGATGCCGATCGGCTCGTTGTTGCCCAGCCTGAGCCGCCTGATGCGCACCACCGGGTCGCCTTCATCGATCTCGAGCGCCGCGGCCGCGGCCGCGTCCGCCGTGGTCAGGCTGCAATCCAGCAGCCGCGATCCGGCGACGACGCCGATATTGCCCATCTCCTGGGTGAAGCTGGTCAGTTCGCGCGTGCCGGCAACCAGCGTGGTCGAGCGCACGAAGGTGCCACGTCCGTGCTCGCGCCGCAGCAGCCCGGTTTCTTCCAGGTTGCGCAAGGCATGGCGCAGCGTGATGCGGCTCACCCCGAACATCGCGCACAACCGATCCTCGGCCGGAATCTGGTCTCCGGTCGCCCACTCGCCGCTCTTGATGATGGCGCGGATCGCTTCCTCGACCTGGAACCACAGGGGCTCGGGGCGGCGGCGGTCGGGTTGTGGAAAGCTGGCTTCGGTCATCGTATCTGCCTCCATCCGGCTCCGGCAGCGCCCGCAAGCGCTGCGCCGACAAGGCCGGCGCGTGACCCGAAGGCGCCTGGCCTGATGTTGATGTCACGAAGGTGCGGCGGCAGCTGGCGTCGCAGCGCCGCGAGCAAAGGCGGCTTCATCATATCGAGCGCATCCGCGATGCCGCCGGAAATCAGGATTGCTTGCGGGTTGAGCAGCGCGACGGCGCCGGCCAGCGCCGTGCCCAGGCTTCGCATCGGTACTTCGAGTGCCGCGATCGCTGCACCTTCGCCCGAACGGGCCGCGCTGATCAGCGCGCTGCCGTTTGCAAGCCCTAGTCTGGCAGCGACGATGTCGAGTGCGCGGCCGGAAGCGGAGCGCTCCAGCCAGCCGCTGCGGTCTTCACCGGCATCGTTGGTGTCGGCACAGGCCCAGCCGAAGGAACAGGCGCCGCCTTGTGCTCCCGCGACGATGCGGTCGCCGGCGAGCACCGCCGAGCCTATGCCCGTGCCGATGGCAAGCAGCAGTGCATCGGTCAGTGATCTTGCTGCACCCTCGACAGCTTCCGCCAGCATGGCGATCTGCGCGTCATTGCCGACTGCGACCGTGAACTCGGGGAAGAGCTCCTGCAGGTTCTGCCCGTCGAGATAGGGCAGGTTGGGTATCCAGCGGCAGCTCGAACCTTCGACGAGGCCCGGCACGGCAAGGCCGATCGCCGTGATGTCGCCGGCCTCGTCGGCCAGCGCGCCGACACGGTTCCGGAAATCATCGAGGCTCGAAGGTGCCGCCTCATGCGTCAGCATCTGCAGCGCTGCAATGTCACCGTTGTGCAGGGCTGCGCGCAGATTGGTGCCGCCGAGGTCGATGGCCAGTACGCATGTCATGGCTTGCAGTATTTCACGACCGTTGGTGCCGGCACGCCGCCTGGGGTGTGACGGTGTGTTGAAAGCATGTTTCTTGAGCGCTTTTGCATTCCGACGTTTCCGTCTCGCCAGGATTTCTTTCTGAAAATTCATTATAACGACATAAGCAAGACCGCAAGACAACTCACGTCGGATTTTTCGGGCGATGTCAGGAGGTATCCCGAAAGCCAGTTCGAAGTACCCTGATTTTGTTATGAAAATTGCGTTCTTCTGATCTGCGGCAAAGGCCAAAGGTCAGCCGAGAGGTCATTCCGCGCAAGTTATCACTTGCCTGATCGCTTTAAGTTGTCATAACGTCATTCTGCCTTGACGGACAATGGGAGGGAGTGAATGTCTTTGGCCTGGACTTCGAAACTGGCGTTGGCGGCAGGGCTGATGGTCCTGCCCGGCTCGGGCTGGGCCGAGACCGTAAACATCTCCTACCTGACCCATTGGTCGCCCGAGACCGTCGCCTTGCTGGAGAATGCGGCGAAGGAATATTCCAAGACCCATCCCGATGTGACAGTCACCGTGCGTGCCGTGCCGTTCGGCGATCTTTTGACCACGCTGCGCTCACAGAGCGGTGGTTCGGATGACGCGACCATCGGCGGCATCTACGATCTCTGGTTGCCGGAACTGGCGCGCGACAAGCTTGTCGCGCCGGCGCCGGAAGCCGTGGCCGCCGAGGTCAAGGGCGCCTGGCCGGCCGGTGTCGTCAGCGCCGCCTCGGTCGGTGGCGCACTCTACGGCATACCGAACGAGATCGATGTCTACGCGCTGAACTACAACAAGGACCTGTTCAAGCAGGCAGGCGTGGCAGCGGCACCGAAGACCTGGGACGAATTCCGCGAGGCAGCGAAGAAGCTGACGAGGAAGGATGCCGGCCAGCAGGGTTTCGGCATGATCAACTCCTGGGCGGCGGGTGTGGTGCATCCCTTCGCCTCGCTGCTCGTCTCCAATGGCGGCGAGCTTGTCGCCGATGGCAAGCCGGTGCTGGACGCCAAGCAGGCCGGCGAAACGTTCGAATTCTACGAGAGCCTGATCAAGGACGGCTCCAGCGATCCATCCATGGCTACCGCCGATGCCAACACCACTGGCCCGTTCCTCGACAATTTCGTTTCCGGCAAGACCGGCATGATCATCATGGCCAACTGGTGGGAAAGCGCGCTGAAGACCGGCATGGGCGACAAGTTCGCCAACATTGCCACCGCGCCGATTCCAGTCGGTCCAAGCGGCGACAAACCGCACTCGATTTCCTATTCCTGGATGACCGTGGTCAATGCGAAAGCCGGCGAGGCCGAGCAGAAGGCCGCCTGGGATTTCCTGGCCTGGCTGAACGGTGCGAAGTCGGGCCAGAACGGCGCCTCCGCCATGTCCGACATCCTGATGTCGATGGGCATCCTGCCGTCGCGCAGCTCCGACATCGAGGCGCACAAGGACAAGCTCGGCAGCGAATTCCTCGCCGGCTATGTCAGTGTTCTTTCCGATGCCAAACCGTTCCCGGTCGTTCCCGGCGGGCAGGAGTTCTCGGAGTCGCTGCAGCAGACGCTGGAGGCGCTGCAGTACGGCCAGATTTCCGCAAAGGAGGCGCAGGCGAAGGCGCAGGCCGATGCAATCTCCATTCTGGAACGCGCTACCAGGTAGGCCGCCTGTTCCGGAGCGTTTCCGTTTTTCACGGAAACACGGAAACGCTCCTACTTTTTTCCGCAATTCAGAAGGCAAACCGCCATGCACTTTTGCCGGAATTGCCTGGACGCATATAGGGTTTCGGAAGGCTATCGATGACCAATGGCTATCGCGCTTCGGCGGGCATCATGCTGGCGCCCGCCGTGACGCTGATCGGTGTCTTCATCCTGCTGCCGATGCTTCTGACGGTCTGGCTGTCGTTCAACGACTGGTCGACGCAGACGCCTTTTTCAGAGGCCCGCTTCGTCGGACTGGCCAATTTCCAGGATATCTTCGGGCCGACCTCCGTCGGCCGCGATTTCAAGGGCGCTTTGGTCAATACGGCGATCTACACCGCCCTGTCGGTCGCCATCATCCTGCCTCTGTCGGTCCTGTTCGGCCTGCTCGTCTACCAGCGCGACGTTGGCGGCGGCACGCTGCTCAGGACCGTTCTCTTCTCGACCTACATGGTGCCGATGATCGCGGTGGCGCTGGTCTGGTCGAAACTCTATTCACCGAGCGAAGGTCCGTTCAACCAGATGCTGGGCCTCGTCGGCATCGGCCCGCAGCCCTGGCTGTCGTCGCCGCGCTCGGCGCTGGTCTCGATCGTGCTTCTGAACGTCTGGCAGCAGGTCGGCTATTTCACCGTGCTGGCCATTGCCGGCCTGACCCAGATCCCCGGCAGTCTCTATGAGGCAGCGACACTCGACGGCGCCAGTCGCAGCGAACAGTTCCGTTTCATCACGCTGCCGCTCCTGCGCCGCACGCTGCTGTTCAGCGCCGTCATTGCCATCATCAATGCGGTGCAGGTGTTCGAGCCGGTGGCCCTGATCACGCAGGGCGGTCCGGTCGGTTCCACCAATGTGCTGACCTATCATATCCGCCGCGTCGGCATCGAGCGCGCGCAGGGTGGCCTGGGCTCGGCCATGGCGGTGATGCTGATGCTTTCGCTCATCGTCGCGGTATGCGCGCTGTTTGCCCTCATGAGCCGGAAAGACGACGAATGAGCGTGGCCGCCGGATCATCGAGCACCTTGCCGCGCCGCCGTCCCGCCGGGCGCAAGGCGCTGCTTGCCACGCTGATGCTGCTGGTTGCGGTCGCTTCGGCCTTTCCGCTGCTGTGGATGGTGCTGTCCAGCCTGAAGACGACGGCCGAAACCATGCAGGTGCCGCCGGTGTGGATTCCGCGCACGCCGACGCTGGAGGCCTATGAGAAGGTGGCCGGCGTGGTCAATGTCGGCCGTTCGATGTGGAATTCCCTGGTCATTGCCACCATCACCACGGCCGGCATCCTCGTCACCTCGATGATGGCTGGTTATGCCTTTGCCAAATACAGTTTTCCCGGTCGCACGCTGCTGTTTTCGGCGTTGCTTGCCACCATGTTCCTGCCGCCGATCGTCACCCTCATTCCGCTCTATCGCATGGTGGGCTCGATAGGCCTCAATGCAAGCCTGGCCGGCATCATCGTCCCCAATCTCGCCAACGCGTTCGGCATCTTCCTGATGCGCCAGTTCATCGCCAGCGTGCCGGACGACCTGATCGACGCCGCCCGCATGGACGGCGCATCCGAGTTGCTCATCCTGTTCAAGATCGTGGCGCCGACCGTTGCACCGGCCATCGCGGCGCTGGCACTGTTCGCCTTCGTCTATCACTGGAACAGCTATCTGTGGCCGCTCACCGTGCTGCAGGGCAATGCCGACAGCTATCCGATCGTCATCAGCCTCAGCCGGCTGCTGAGCTACAACCGTGGCGCCATGAACACCGGGCTGGTCATGGCCGGCGCCACGCTCGCCGTGCTGCCGCCATTGATCCTGTTCGTCTTCCTGCAGCGCTTCTTCGTCGACTCGATCGTGAGTTCCGCGGTCAAGGGGTGACAACCGCACCAACCGCCTGCTTGCCCTTCGTTTTTTCGGCTGTTCACGGTTTTGTGTTCGCTTTTCAGCCTTGGCCGGAATCCGCCGTCACAATGCCGACACACGCCTGAAAATAGGACTTGCGCGAAAGTTGCGTCGATGAGACGGAGCCTTCGCTCACAATCATCCATTTCCCCTTGCTGACGGGGGTGCGTCATGCCGGTCCAGAAATACGTTCCGCTGGCCATCCGGCGCTCGGTGCTGCCGAGCGCTTGGGATATCATGGCGCTGCTGCTGGTGGTCGGCGCCATCGTGCTGATCGCCTATGGCGCGGAAGTCACCACCGAGCCGCTGTCGGCGCTCGACGCGAGCCCGCTTTCGCTGGATCCGGCAAATCTGCCGGTCTATGCGCTGCGCACCACGCTGCGCATGCTGCTGGCGATCGTGCTGTCCACCGTCTTCACCTTCATCTATGCCGCTGCCGCCGCGAAAAGCCGACGCGCCGAGATGGTGCTGGTGCCGATGCTGGACATCTTGCAGTCGGTGCCGATTCTCGGCTTCCTCACCTTCACGGTCACCTTCTTCCTCAATCTGTTCCCGGGTTCGGTGCTGGGCGCCGAGCTGGCATCGGTGTTTGCCATCTTCACCAGCCAGGCCTGGAACATGACCTTTTCCATGTACCAGTCGATGCGCAATGCGCCGGCCGACCTGGTGGAAGCCACCCGCAGCTTCCATTTGACCGGCTGGCAGCGCTTCTGGCGTCTCGACGTGCCCTTCGCCATGCCGGGCCTGGTCTGGAACGCCATGATGTCGATGTCGGGCGGCTGGTTCTTCGTGGTCGCGTCCGAGGCGATCACCGTCGGCAACACCACGGTGACCTTGCCGGGCGTCGGCTCCTATGTGGCGCTGGCCATCCAGCAGCAGAACATCGCGGCCATAGTCTACGCCGTCATCGCCATGCTGGTGGTCATCATTCTCTACGACCAGTTGCTGTTTCGTCCGCTGGTGGCCTGGGCCGACAAGTTCCGTTTCGAGACGACGGCTTCCGCCGATGCGCCGCAGTCGTGGATGCTCGACCTGCTTCGCCGCTCCCGGCTGGTGCGCGTCCTTGTCACGCCTCTTGCCTGGCTGGCGCGCACGGTATGGACCTTGCGCCTGCCTGCCATGCCGACTTTCGGGACCGTTGAGGCTGGAGACGCCGCGACACGCTCGCGCCTGGCCGACGGGCTCTGGATCGGCCTCATCGCGCTCGGCGCCGCCTACGGTGCCTATGTCAGCATCGGCTATCTCAAAACCAATGTCGGCTGGATCGATGTCGCCACCGTGCTTGCCGACGCTTTCATCACGCTGGCGCGCGTCATCGTGCTGATGGCGCTGGCGACATTGTTATGGGTGCCGGTGGGGGTCTGGATCGGCCTGCGCCCGAAGCTTGCCGAGAAAGTGCAGCCATTGGTGCAGTTCCTGGCTGCCTTCCCGGCCAACATCGCCTTCCCGGTCTTCGTGGTGCTGATTGCGCACTACGACCTCAACCCGAACATCTGGCTCTCCCCGCTGATGATCCTGGGCACGCAATGGTACATCCTGTTCAATGTCATTGCCGGCGCCTCGGCCTTCCCCAGTGACCTCAAGGAAGCGGCGCGCAGCTTTCACATCGCGGGCTGGCGCTGGTGGTTCAAGGTGATCCTGCCTGGCATCTTCCCGTATTACGTGACCGGTGCGATCACCGCGTCAGGTGGTTCGTGGAACGCCTCGATCGTTGCCGAAGTGGCAAGCTGGGGCAATGAACAGCTCACCGCGCGTGGCCTCGGCGCCTACATCTCCAAGGCGACGTCCGCCGGCGATTTCCCGCGCGTCGTGCTCGGCATCGTCGTCATGTGCCTCTTCGTCACTCTCTTCAACCGTCTGGTCTGGCGCCCGCTCTATGCCTTCGGCGAGCGCCGGCTGCGCCTTGCGTGAACCATTCCATCGGGAGCCTTGTCATGCTCGATCAAGTCGCCAGGAAGCCGCTCATCGATATCCGTCAGGTCTCGCGATCCTTTCCGAAGGGCAGCGGCAAGGACGTGATGGTGCTGGAAAATGTCGACCTGACTATTCGCGAAGGCGAGCTGGTCGGTCTGCTCGGCCGTTCCGGTTCGGGCAAGTCGACGCTGCTGCGCATCATTGCCGGTCTCGTCGCGCCGTCGTCCGGTGTGGCGGAGTGCAGGGGCGCGGAGATCCAGGGGCCGCCCTCCGGTGTCGCCATGGTGTTCCAGTCGTTTGCGCTGTTTCCCTGGCTCACGGTTTTGCAGAATGTCGAACTCGGCCTGGAGGCTCAAGGGGTCGACCGCGCCGAGCGCCGCTCGCGCGCGCTGGCGGCGATCGACCTGATCGGCCTGGATGGTTTCGAGAACGCATTTCCCAAGGAGCTGTCCGGCGGCATGCGCCAGCGCGTCGGCTTCGCACGGGCGCTGGTGGTGCATCCCGACCTGCTGTTGATGGACGAGCCGTTCTCGGCGCTTGATGTGCTGACGGCCGAAACGCTGCGCACCGACATGATCGACCTGTGGGTGGAAGGTCGCCTGCCGATCAAGTCGGTGCTGATCGTCACCCACAACATCGAGGAGGCGGTGCTGATGTGCGACCGCATCCTCGTGTTTTCTTCAAACCCGGGCCGTGTCGCGCGCGAGCTGAAGGTGGACCTGCCGCATCCGCGCAACCGCCTCGACCCGCTCTTCCGGCAGCTGGTCGATTCGATCTACGCCATCATGACGCAGCGCGCCGAACCGCGCCTGCCTTCGAAGGAAGGCATTCCGGGCGGAGGCATCGGCATGGTGCTGACCCATGTCTCGACCAACGTGCTCGCCGGACTGATCGAGGCACTGGCGGCGCCACCCTATGACGGACGCGCCGACCTGCCGGTGCTGGCGGGTGCCTTGCAGATGGAGGCCGACGAGATCTTCCATCTCGGCGAGACGCTGCAACTGCTGCGCCTTGCCCAGCTCAGCGAAGGTGACATCGAACTGACGGAGGCCGGCAAGCGTTTTGCTCATATGGAAACGGACGACCGCAAACGGCTGTTCGCCGAGCACATCTCGGCCTATGTGCCGCTGATCGGCCTGATCCGCAGGGTACTTGACGAGCGCCCCTCGCATGTCGCGCCCGTGGCGCGCTTCCGCAATGAGCTGGAAGACTACATGACCGAGGACTATGCCGACGAAACGCTGAAGACGGTGATTTCATGGGCGCGCTACGCTGAGTTGTTCGCCTATGACGAGCACAGCGAATTGTTCAGCCTGGAAAACCCGCAATAGGCAAGACTGGCTGGGTCATGCCAGCCAGCCCACGGTCGCGCCGACCAGGAGCAGGATACCGATGGCGGCGCGGTAGAAGACGAACGGCCAGGTCGAGAACCTTTCCAGGAAACGCATCAGCCCCCAGATCGCCGCGAAGGCCGACAGGCTGGCGATCACGAGACCGAAGATCAGCACATGCCAGGCTTCGGATGGGATATGCGCCTTGTGCAGCACCCAGATCTCGTGCAGGCCGGCCAGTGCGATTGCCGGAATGCCGATCAGGAAGGAGAAGCGCGCGGCCTCTTCGCGCTTGAGGTCGCGGAACAGCGCCGCCGTCAGTGTCGAGCCGGACCGCGAGATACCGGGGATCAGCGCACCCACCTGGGCAACGCCGACGATCAGGGCGTCGCGCAGCCGCATCTCCTCCACCGTCCGGCGATGCTTTGCCATCCGCTCGGCGACACCGAGCAGCACGGCCAGGACCACCATGGAGCAGCCGATCACGACGATGCCGCGCAGCGGCGAGTCGCAGCGGTTGAGCAGAGGCGACAGCAACAGGCCGCCGATCACGATGGGAATGGTTGCCAGCACGATGCCCACGGCCAGGCGCCAGGTCGGGCTGGCATAGTTGCCGGTCCGCAGCGCGGTTACCGTGCCGCCGGCAAGGCCGGTCACGTCGCGCCAGAAATAGCTGACCACCGCCGCCAATGCGGCCAGCTGCATGGCTGCGGAGAAGGCGGAACCCGGATCCTGCCAGCCGAGCAGCGCCGGCACGATGCGCATATGGGCTGTCGATGAGATCGGCAGCAATTCGGTGATGCCCTGTACCACGCCGAGCACCGCGACCTTCGCGTAGCCCAGCGTCGCGAAGCCGATATCGACGCCTTCCGAACATGCGTTCGCCATGATGGTCCCTCTCCACGTCCCCACGGTCGCAGATCATCGCGGCCGTCCCGACTCTGTCGCCAAGCAGGCTGGCGGGATTAAGTCACGCGCAGATGAACTTTGCGTGATTGGTGTGGTTCAGCCTTGGAGCGTTTCCGTTTTTCACGGAAATGCGGAGACGCTCTAAGTTTTGTTTTCGCCGCATTTTTGTAACGCCACGTGATTCCACTTGGCTACAAAATGCTCTAGATCCAGCCTTGCACCCACTTCAGGCCGAATGCGCCGGGCGCGAGTATGGCGGCTGCCCACAGCATCGCCGACGTCACATTGGCAAGCTGGAACGCGACCGGCGACATCTCGCAGATGCCGGCCACCAGCGGCATCGAGGCGCGCAGCGGTCCGGAGAAGCGTCCGATGAAGACGCCGAGCAGGCCCCAGCGTTCGAAGAAGCGGTGGCCGCGCTCGAGCAGGCCTGGATTGCGCGACAAAGGCCAGTAGCGCACCACGTCGTGCTTCAGCTTCTGGCCGATCCAGAACGAGAGCCAGTCGCCGAAGAACGCGCCGATCGCCGCTGCCGCCCACAGCGGCCAGAACGGGATTCCGCTCTCGCCGACCAGAACGCCGATGCCGAGCAGGATGACGGTGGCCGGGACCAGCAGGGAGATGAAGGCCAGGGATTCGCCGAAGGCCAGCGCCATGACGACGAGGAAACCCCATCCCTGGTTGGCGCGGACAAAATCGACGGCGGTTTGGGTCAGTGCCTGAAAATCCATGCTCTGGCCCTAGACGATGTCGCCGGCTTTCGAAACCGGTTTCCGGCAGGCGGGCTGGATCAGGTTGTCACACGGCCGCTGAGTGACGGGCGGCGCCGGTCGCCAGATAGCTGTCGAAATGCGCCGCGATCGAGCGCACGAAAGGCTTGGCCTGCTCGGCGATGCTGAACGTGCCGCTATAGGCAACGAGGCCGCTCGACGGATCGACGGCAAGGATGTGTGCGTCGCGCAGGACAGGTTTGGCCGCCTCGCCGAACCGTGCCAGAAGCTCGGCGTGCGAGAACGCAGAATCGCACATCAGCCGCTCGATCACCCAGCCCCGTGCTCGATCCTGCTGCGTCAGACCGATGCCGCGCACCGTCGCCAGTTCGCCTTTCTCCACCAGCTTCTGGTATTCGCCGGTCGCTGGCATGTTCTGGATATAGCCTTGCGGCAGCCGTCCGATCGACGAGGCGCCCAGTCCGATCAGCGCATCGGCGCCGTCGACGGTGTAGCCCTGGAAATTGCGCTTGAGGGAGCCATCCGCCAACGCTCGTGCCATGCTGTCATCCGGCCAGGCGAAATGGTCCAGCCCGATTGCCACATAGCCCGCGCCGGCAATCATTTCCGCCGCCAGCTGTGATTGCGCCAGCCGCTCGGCCGCGTCGGGTAGGGCGGCCTCATCGATCATCGTCTGGTGTTTCTTGAACCACGGCACATGCGCATAACCAAACAGCGCGATGCGGTCGGGACGCAGCGAGAGCACCTGTTCGATGGTGCGCGCGACAGTGGTGATCGTCTGGTACGGCAGGCCGTAGAGCACGTCGAGATTGACCGAAGAGACTTCGCGCGCCCTGACGCTTTCGACCACCCAGCGGGTCTGTTCGAAACTCTGCTCGCGGTTGATCGTCCGCTGCACGGTCTCATCGAAGTCCTGCACGCCGAGGCTTGCCCTGGTCATGCCGATTGCCGCCAGGGCATCGAAACGCGCGTCGTCCATGTCGTTGGGGTCTATCTCGACGCTGATTTCAGCGTCGGCATGGAACTGGAATGCCGTGCGCAGCGCCGTGTCCACCAGGATCATGTCCTGAGGGCTGAGCAATGTCGGCGAACCGCCGCCGAAATGCAGCGCGCTGACTTCGCATTGACCGTCGAGCAGGGCGCCGACTGTCCTGATTTCCCGTCGTAACGCATCGACATAGCGCCGTACCGGCGCATAGGAGAGCGTCTGTTTCGTGTGGCAGGCGCAGAACCAGCACAACCGGTCGCAATAGGGAACATGCGCGTAGAGAGACAGCGTGCTGCCGGCAGGCAGTGCCGTCAGCCAGTCGCGATAGGTCTGCGCCGTGACGCCCTGGTGGAAATGCGGTGCCGTCGGGTAGCTGGTGTAGCGGGGCACCGGAGTCGAATAACGGTCGAGAAAGATATCCTGCATGGCGGCCTTCGAAATCATCGATTTCTGTTGGCGCTGATCATGTGCCAGACATCAATTCTCCTGCTTGATCCATGTCAATTCACATCGGAGACAAACTGACGCGGGATTTCTCGGGCAAGAAGAGCTAAAAGAAAGAGGTTAAGCAACGCGGGGGCGCGATTGGCATGAACCTGCGACAGGACGTTCATACCGCAGGGATTCCGGTTCTCTGCCAGGCATGCGAGGCACGCCACCGCGGTGTCTGCGGCGCACTCGACTCCGACCAACTGGTGACGCTCGCCAGGGCTTCGTCCAAGCAGACCATCGAACCGGGTGCGGAACTGGTCGGCGACATGGAGACGGTGGATCATTACTCCAACGTGCTGGCCGGCGTCGTCAAACTCACCAAGACCTTGTCCGATGGCCGCCAGCAGATCGTCGGCCTGCAGTTCGCCCCGGATTTCCTCGGACGCCCGTTCAAGAGCGAAAGCGCGGTCAATGCCGAGGCTGCGACCAACGTGTCGCTGTGCAGCTTTCCCAAGGCTGCCATCGAACGGATGATGAAGCAGAGCCCCGAGCTTGAAAACCGGCTGTTACGCCAGACGCTGAAGGAACTCGACGAGGCGCGTGACTGGATGCTGACGCTTGGCCGCAAGACGGCTGCGGAGAAGGTCGCGAGCTTCCTGCTGCTGATCGCCAATCACATCGACCCGACCTTGGATGAAGGCGAGGAGACGGTAACCTTCGACTTGCCGCTGACACGCGCCGACATCGCCGATTTTCTGGGCCTCACCATCGAGACCGTTTCACGGCAGCTCACCAAGCTGCGCGCCGATGGCGTCATCAGCATCGAGAACAACCGCCACGTCACCGTGGCGCGGCGTGAAAGGCTGGAGGCCCGCGCCGGACACTGAGGCCTGGAGCGTTTCCATTTTTCACGGAAACGCTCTAAGCTTCTGTTTTCGTATCATTTTTGTAACGCCAACTGATTCCACTTGGCTACAAAATGCTCTAGCCGGCCAGGATGGCCGGCAGCACATGCTCACGCTCGAAGGCGATGTGGCGCCGCAGCGTCTCGAACAATCCCCGCAGCATGAAGCCCAGGGCCTCTGCGTTGCCGATTGGTTCGCCATGGCCGACAGCCAGCAGGATCTCGGTCACTTCGTCGGCAAAGCTCTCGTCCTCGACATGCTCGGCACGCAGGCGCCGGATCGTCAGGTCGGGATCAGCCTCGGTTTCAGCGGCGGCGAAGGCAGGGAAAACCACGTCCTCTTCATAGGCGTGCGCCTTGCGCAGCAGCGGCAGCAGCAGGCTGGCGATGCGCAGGCACTCGGCCCGGCACACGCCATTGGGCAAGGCATCGGCGATCGTTTCCAGCGCTGCGCACAGAGCGAGCTTGTCTTCATGCACGCGCTGGATGACCAGCGCCGGATGTCTTGGCCGGTTTAGCTCAAGCACCGCTGCGCGATGCTTCGGCGATCTGCGAGCCGTTACGGTTTTTACAAGCCATTCGCGCCGCACAAACGATCCTCCGCGTCTTTTTCCTTGCCCAGACTGGCGTGTCGAGCCGGGCGAGGCTTTGACCTGGATCAAGGCGGACGCCTGCGCTTTGTCGGAAACGGGGCAGGAAAGACCGCATGGGGATGTGGTCTCGATGCTGGACAAGCCGAGGGATCGCTCGATGAGATATGGAGCCGAAATTGCCTGGATGAGCCTGGCGACGTTCCTGGCGCTGCTCGGCGCCGGCTTCGCCGCCGACGCTCCGTTCCGCGCGCACATGTGGGTGCTGTTCGCCGTGCTGGCCATCGGCACCATCGTGCTGCTGCGCAACGTCAGTTTCGAGCCGGAACCGCCGGTGGATCAATCCGCCTATATGGACGGCCCCATCCGCTACGGGGCCATCGCCACGGTTTTCTGGGCGCTGGTCGGGCTGCTGGTCGGCGTCGTCATCGCGCTGCAGCTCGCCTTTCCCGACCTCAACCTGGAGCCCTGGTTCAACTTCGGCCGCATGCGGCCGCTGCACACCTCGGCGGTCATCTTTGCCTTCGGCGGCAACGCGCTGATCGCGACCTCCTTCTACGTCGTGCAGCGCACCTGCCGTGCGCGCCTCTTCGGTGGCAATCTCGCCTGGTACGTGTTCTGGGGCTACCAGCTCTTCATCGTGATGGCCGCCACCGGTTATCTGCTCGGTATCACCCAGAGCCGCGAATACGCCGAGCCGGAGTGGTACATCGATCTGTTCCTGACCGTCGTCTGGGTTGCCTATCTGGCCGTCTTCCTCGGCACCATCCTGAAGCGCAAGGAACCGCATATCTACGTCGCCAACTGGTTCTATCTGTCCTTCATCGTGACCATCGCGATGCTGCACGTGGTCAACAACCTGGCGGTGCCCGCCTCCTTCCTCGGGTCGAAGAGCTATTCGCTGTTTTCCGGCGTGCAGGATGCGCTGACGCAATGGTGGTACGGCCACAACGCGGTCGGCTTCTTCCTCACCGCCGGCTTCCTCGGCATGATGTATTATTTCATCCCCAAGCAGGTGAACCGGCCGGTCTATTCCTATCGGCTGTCCATCATCCACTTCTGGTCCCTGATCTTCATGTACATCTGGGCCGGGCCGCATCACCTGCACTATACGGCGTTGCCCGATTGGGCGCAGACGCTGGGCATGGTGTTCTCGATCATGCTGTGGATGCCGTCCTGGGGCGGCATGATCAACGGCCTGATGACGCTCTCCGGCGCTTGGGACAAGCTGCGCACCGACCCGATCGTCCGCATGATGGTGACGGCGGTGGCCTTCTACGGCATGGCCACCTTCGAAGGGCCGATGATGTCGATCAAGGCCGTCAACTCGCTGTCCCACTACACCGACTGGACCATCGGCCACGTGCATTCCGGCGCGCTCGGCTGGAACGGTCTGATCTCCTTCGGAGCGGTCTATTTCATGGTGCCGCGCCTGTGGAACCGCGAGCGCCTTTATTCGGTGCGCATGGTCAACTGGCACTTCTGGCTGGCGACGCTCGGCATCGTCATCTACGCGGCCTCCATGTGGGTGTCGGGCATCATGCAGGGCCTGATGTGGCGTGAATACGATGAGCAGGGCTTCCTGATCTATTCCTTCGCCGAGTCCGTCGCTGCCATGCACCCCTACTACGTCATGCGCGCCTTTGGCGGCGCGCTTTATCTCTCCGGCGTGGTGATCATGGCCTGGAACATCTTCATGACCATTCGCGGCCACCAGCGCGAGGAGGTGCCGACCACCGGCACGACGCCCGCCCTGCAGCCGGCCGCATAGGAGTTCTCAAATGGCTTTGATGGACAAACACGCTCTCATCGAGCGCAACGCGACGCTGCTGCTCGTCGGCTCGTTCCTGGTCGTCACCATCGGCGGCATCGTCGAGATTGCGCCGCTGTTCTATCTCGAGAACACCATCGAGAAGGTGGAAGGCATGCGGCCCTATTCGCCGCTGGAGCTGGCAGGCCGCAACATCTACATCCGCGAAGGCTGCTATCTCTGCCACAGCCAGATGATCCGGCCTTTCCGCGACGAGGTCGAGCGCTACGGCCACTACAGCCTGGCGGCGGAGTCGATGTACGACCATCCTTTCCAGTGGGGGTCGAAGCGGACCGGGCCGGACCTCGCACGCGTCGGTGACCGCTATTCCAACGAATGGCATGTCCAGCATCTCAGCGATCCGCGCTCGGTGGTGCCGGAATCGATCATGCCGCGCTACGCCTTCCTGAAGGACGTGCCGCTGTCGCCGAAGGGCTTCTCCACGCAGCTCGTCGCCAATGTCGATGTCGGTGTTCCTTACACGCAGGAGATGATCGACAACGCGGAAGCCGATCTCGTCGCCCAGGCCAATCCCGATGCCGACACCTCCGCCCTCTCGAAGCGCTATCCGAAAGCCAAAACAGGCGACTTCGACGGCAATCCGCAGAAGGTGACGGAGATGGACGCGCTGGTCGCCTATCTGCAGATGCTCGGCACTCTGGTCGATTTCTCGACCTATGACGAAGCCGCCGGCTACCGCTGACGGAGGCGCGAGATGGAAACCTACACAGCCATGCGCCACTTCGCCGACAGCTGGGGGCTGCTCGGCATGACCGTCTTCTTTGTCGGCGTGGTGCTCTTCACCCTTCGCCCCGGCAGCAGGAAGCATGCCGACGCGGCAGCCAGGATCCCGTTCGAGGACGACAAGCCATGACCGAAAAACACATCGATGAGGTTTCCGGCGTTTCGACCACCGGCCATGAATGGGACGGCATCCGCGAACTCGACAACCCGATGCCGCGCTGGTGGCTGTGGACGTTCTACGCGACGGTCATCTGGGCCATCGGCTACACCGTCGCTTATCCGGCATGGCCGCTTCTGACATCGGCCACCAGCGGCGTGCTCGCCTATTCGAGCCGCGGCGAGGTCAAGCAGGAACTGGCGGCCGCCAGTGCTGCCCAGGAAAAATACATCGCCGCGATCAAGGCCAAAACGGTGGATGAGATCGAAGCCGATGGCAGCCTGCGCGACTTCGCCGCCGCTGCCGGCGCCGCGACGTTCCGCGTGAACTGCGTGCAGTGCCATGGTTCGGGCGCGCAAGGGTCGCCCGGTTTTCCCAACCTCAACGACGACGAATGGCTGTGGGGCGGCTCGGCCGACCAGATCCACAAGACCATCACCCACGGCATCCGCTTCGCCGACGATCCGGACACCCGCACCTCGGAGATGCCTGCCTTTGCCGAAATGCTCAGTGCCGGCCAGATCGGCGATGTCAGCACCTACGTGGCGAGCCTGTCGGGGCCGGTCAGCGACCCCGCGAAAGTCGAGCCCGGCGCCAAGGTCTTCGCGGACAACTGCGCCGTCTGCCACGGCGCCAACGCCAAGGGCAACCGCGAGCTCGGTGCGCCGGACCTGACCGATGCGATCTGGCTCTACGGGTCCGGCGAGCATGCCATCGCCCAGCAGGTGAGGGCACCCAGAAACGGCGTCATGCCGGCCTGGGGCGCGAGGCTGGGCGACATCAAGGTCAAGGAACTGGCCGTCTATGTGCATTCGCTGGGGGGAGGGGAATAGGGTCCGCCTAAATCTGTTCCCCTGGGGCCCAGCGACGGGACCCGTCGAAAGGCGGGTCCCGACAGCACACCGACCGCTTGATCTCGGTCAAGGCAAATCCACCCAGGCAGGCGCATGCAGGGTGAGAAGCGTGGGAATGCGTGATGCTCGATGTCGAGGAGATCGAAAGGCTGGAAGCGGAGGCGGTCAATTCCGCCAGGATCCGCCAGCCTCTCTATGCAGCGCGCAGGAAGATCTTTCCCAAGCGCGCCTCCGGCCAATTCCGCCGCTTCAAGTGGATCGTCATGGCGATCACGCTGGGCATCTACTACCTGACGCCCTGGCTGCGCTGGGATCGTGGTCCCTATGCGCCCGACCAGGCCGTGCTCGTCGATCTCGCCAACCGCCGTTTCTATTTCTTCTTCATCGAGATCTGGCCGCAGGAGTTCTTCTTCGTCGCCGGCCTGCTGGTGATGGCGGGCATCGGCCTGTTCCTGATCACGTCGACGGTCGGCCGCGCCTGGTGCGGCTATGCCTGTCCGCAGACCGTCTGGGTCGATCTCTTTCTCGTGGTCGAGCGCGCCATCGAGGGCGACCGCAATGCCCGTATCAAGCTGGACGCAGCTCCCTGGACAGCCGGCAAGATCGTCAAACGTTTTGCCAAACACACCATCTGGCTGCTGATCGCCATCGCCACCGGCGGTGCCTGGATATTCTATTTCGCCGATGCGCCGACGCTGCTCGGCGAGGTGCTGACCGGCCAGGCCGCCGCCGTCGCCTACATGACCATCGCCGTGCTGACCGCCACCACCTACATCTTCGGCGGACTGATGCGCGAGCAGGTCTGTACCTACATGTGCCCGTGGCCGCGCATCCAGGCGGCGATGCTCGATGAGAACTCGCTTACCGTCACCTACAATGACTGGCGTGGCGAACCGCGTTCACGCCACGCCAAGAAGGCGCTTGCTGCCGGCGAGAGTGTCGGCGATTGCGTCGACTGCAACGCCTGCGTCGCGGTCTGCCCGATGGGCATCGACATCCGTGACGGCCAGCAGCTCGAATGCATCACCTGCGCGCTCTGCATCGACGCCTGCGACGGCGTCATGGACAAGATCGGCAAGGAGCGCGGGCTGATCGCCTATGCGACGTTGAACGACTACAACGCCAACATGGCGCTCGCCACCGGCTACGGCGCCCATGCGATCGAGCCGGCCCTGGTCAGGCAGCCCGGTGGGCGTCTCTCGGAGAGGGTCGCCCAGTTCCATCTTGGCAAGATCTTCAGGCCGCGTACCTTCGTCTACACAGCGGTGTGGGCCTTGATCGGCCTTGCCATGCTGTATGCGCTGCTGACGCGCGAACGGTTGCAGCTCAATGTCCTGCATGATCGCAATCCGCAGTTCGTGGTGCTGTCGGACGGCGCCATCCGCAATGGCTACACCGTCAAGCTGCTCAACATGATCCCCGAGCCGCGCACCATCCGGATCACGCTGGAGGGGTTGCAGGGGAGCGCCATGAACGCCGTCGGCACCGAGCAGGCGGAAGGCGAAACGCTCGTCGTCGAGGTCGAGCCGGACCGGCTGAAATCGCTCAAAATCTACGTGCGGCAGGCGCGCGATCTGGTGCGGCCCGGCAGCACTGCCTTCCGCTTCGTCGCCAGGGATGCTGGGGGCGCCGAGACTGCCAGCTATGACGCCAATTTCATCGCCCCGGAGGCATCGAGATGAGCACACGCCGTCGCTCCACCGGTGAATTCACCGGCCGCCACATGCTGATCATCACCCTCACCTCTTCGGTGTCATCATCGCCGTCAACATGACGATGGCCACGCTGGCGCGGTCGAGCTGGACCGGTCTTGTGGTGCAGAACAGCTATGTCGCCAGCCAGCAGTTCAACAGGAAGGCGGAGGAGGGACGTGCGCAGGCGGCGCTGCATTGGCAAAGCAAGCTGACGGTCGCCGATGGCATGATCCGCTATGTGCTGGTCGATGCCGCCGGCAGGCCCGTCATCCCCGCCGGCGTGAAGGTAACGCTCCGGCATCCTGCCTATGATGCCGAGGACCGCGCGGTCGAACTTGCGCCGGAGCCGGGCGGGGCTTTCAGCGCCAGGCAGGCGGTGCGCGACGGTGCCTGGATCATCGAGGTCGATGCCGATGTCGGGCGCGGCTCGCCGTACCGGTTGGTGCAGCGTGTCTTTGTGCGTGGCGGAGCAATCCAGTGAGCTGCTGCGCACCGGGCATCGAATCCGCGCTCGACCTCGATCAAGCCGGCGCCCCATCCGTCGACGAGATCAGGCTTGCCAGCCGTGCGCTCGGCGGAGGGCTTTCGCAGGTCGACTTCGCTGTCCCCGGCGTGCATTGCGCTGCCTGCATCGGCACCGTCGAGACCGCCTTGCAGAAATTGCCGGGCGTGGCTGGCGCGCGCGTGAACCTGTCGACCAAACGGGTCTCCGTGCGGCTGCGCGAAGGAGAACTTCCGCCACTGGTCGCGACACTTTCCGGGCTTGGTTACGAAGCGCATCTGTTCGACCGCGAAAACGACACTGGCAAGGACCCGGTGCTGGCCGAACTGATCCGCGCCGTCGCCATATCCGGTTTCGCCGCGACCAACATCATGCTGCTGTCTGTCTCCGTGTGGTCCGGCGCGACGGATGCAACGCGCGACCTCTTCCATTGGGTCTCGGCACTGATCGCCATCCCCGCGCTCGTCTTTGCCGGCCGCATCTATTTCCGCTCGGCCTGGAATGCACTCAGCCATGGCCGCATGAACATGGATGTGCCGATCGCGGTCGGCATCACGCTCGCTTATGGCCTCAGTCTCTACGAGACGGTCAACCATGGCCCGCATGCCTATTTCGACGCGTCGGTGTCGCTGCTGTTCTTTCTGCTGATCGGTCGCACGCTCGACCACGTCATGCGAGAGAAGGCGCGCACCGCGGTGAGCGGCCTGAGGCGGCTGGCGGCGCGCGGCGCCACGGTTGTCGCCGGCGATGGTTCGCTGAGCTACATGCCGGTCGAGGAGATCGCCAAAGGCGACGTGATCCTCGTCGCTCCCGGTGAGCGCGTGCCGGTCGATGCCCTTGTCACGCAGGGTACTTCCGAAGTCGACCGGTCCCTGGTCAACGGTGAAAGCGAGCCGCAGGCGGTAGACCGCGGCGCCGTGCTGGAGGCAGGTACGTTGAACCTCACCGGTGCGCTGACGGTTCGGGCGACCGCCGTGGCGCAGGATTCCTTCCTGGCCGAGATGGTGCGGCTGATGGAGGCCGCGGAAGGCGGCCGGGCGCTCTACCGTCGTATCGCTGATCGGGCATCCGCGCTCTATGCGCCGGTCGTGCATCTGACCGCGCTGCTCACCTTCATCGGCTGGATGGTCGTTTCGGGCGACTGGCACCGGGCGATCACCATCGCCATTGCCGTGCTCATCATCACCTGTCCCTGTGCGCTCGGCCTGGCTGTGCCGATCGTGCAGGTTGTGGCCGCACGCCGTCTGTTCGAACGCGGCATCATGGTCAAGGACGGTTCGGCGATGGAACGGCTCGCCGGTATCGACATGGTGGTGTTCGACAAGACCGGCACCCTGACGCTCGGGACGCCCAGGCTGGTGAACGGCGACCGGATCGCATCCAGCGACATGGCCGTGGCTGCACAACTGGCGGCGCATTCCAGGCATCCCGTCGCTCGTGCCATCGCGGATGCCTGTCCAGGTATATCGCTCCAGCGCGACCTTTCGGCAACCGTCAGCGAAATTCCCGGCTTCGGGCTGGAAGCGTCGATGAACGGCGCCGTCTGGCGTCTTGGCCGGGCGCAATGGGCGCTCAGGGATGGCAACGAAGCAATCGGCACCGTTCTGACATGCGACGGTATCCCGCGCGCCAGTTTCGTCTGCGAGGACAGGCTGCGCGCCGGCGCGGCCCAAACCGTGACCGAATTGTCAGGGCAAGGCCTGGCTGTGGAGATGCTGACCGGTGACCATGACGCCAATGCAAGACCTATAGCCAGGCAGCTCGGCATCGATGCTTATCGTTCCGGCATGCTGCCGGGCGAAAAGGTGGCGCGCATCGCTGCGTTTGCCGACAGCGGCCGCAGGGTTCTCATGGTTGGCGATGGTTTGAACGATGCGCCAGCGCTGGCTGCCGCCCATGTCTCCATGGCGCCGGCGACCGCCGCCGATATCGGTCGCAACGCCGCCGATTTCGTCTTCCTGCGTGAGAGCCTTGCCGTGATCCCCTTTGCGCTGGAGATCTCATGCAGGGCTGGCCGGCTGATCCGGCAGAATCTGGCCTTTGCAATCGCCTACAATTTCGTCGCGGTGCCCATCGCCATCTTTGGCTATGTCACGCCGCTGATCGCCGCGATTGCCATGTCGCTGTCCTCGATCATCGTCATCGCCAATGCCATGCGGCTGGCCGGCGGCTCATGTGCTGTTGGCAGGGACGTCCGGATCGCCGCATCGGCGCCGGTCGGCCTGATTGGAAGGCCGGCGCAATGAGCAATCTCGTCGTCCTCATCCCGGTAGCGCTTTTGCTTGGTGGGACTGGCCTCGTCGCCTTCCTGTGGGCGTTGCGCAGTGGCCAGTATGAAGATCTCGACGGCAGTGCCGAGCGCATCCTCATCGACGATGAGCGCGCCGATCAGGCATGACGCCATCCGTGTTCCGGCACCATTCATGCCGCGCCTCTTTAGTCTACGAATTTTGTAGGGTTAGCAAAAAATCGCGCCGATCGCGGGGCTCGGCACGCGGGATTTTTCGCGTTCCAGTGTCAAAGGGTCGCTCGTTCCTTTGATTTTACCAATGTCATTGCCACCCTTAGGGACCAGCCAAGAGGGCCCGAAAGTGAGCAATACCAATGCCATCCAATCCATTCCGGTTCTGGATTTCTCCCTGTTTGAAACCGATCCGACCGCTTTCCTCAGTCAGTTGAAGCTTGCGTCGCGCGACGTCGGCTTCTTCTACCTCACCGGCCACGGCATCCCGCAAAGCCTGATCGATGACGTGCTGGCGTCGTCGCGCCGTTTCTTCGCGCTGCCGGAGGCCGACAAGCTCGAAATCGAAATGGTCAACTCGCCGCATTTCCGCGGCTACAACCGTGTCGGCCAGGAGCTGACCAAGGGCCAGCGCGACTGGCGCGAGCAGATCGACATCGGCTCGGAGGCACCCCCGCTTGTGTTCGGCAAGGACCAGCCGGCATGGACCCGGCTGCAGGGGCCGAACCTGTGGCCGAACGCGTTGCCGGAACTCAAGCCGATCCTGCTCGGATGGCAGTCGGAACTGACCAGGCTGGCGACGCGCCTGCTCAAGGCTTTCGCCGTGGCGCTGGAGCAGGACCGCGACGTGTTCGAGACCATCTATGCTGGACAGCCCAATCACCTGATCAAGATCATCCGCTATCCGGGCCGGGATGCCACCGGAAGCGAACAGGGTGTCGGCGCCCATAAGGACAGCGGCTTCCTTACCCTGTTGCTGCAGGAAAAGCAGAAGGGGCTGGAGGTCGAGACCGAGGATGGCCGCTGGATCGAGGCTGAGCCACGCCAGGGCACTTTTGTCGTCAACATCGGCGAGCTGCTGGAACTGGTCACCGACGGCTATCTGAAGGCGACCGTGCATCGTGTCGTCACGCCGCCGGCTGGCACTGATCGTTTGTCGGTCGCCTTCTTCCTCGGCGCACCGTTCGACGCCGAAGTGCCGCTGCTCGACCTGCCCTCGCACCTCAAGGCACAGGCCGTCGGCATCACGCGTGATCCGCACAATCCGCTGTTCCGCAATTCAGGACAGAACACGCTGAAGAGCCGGCTGCGCTCGCATCCGGATGTCGCCGCGCGCCACCACGCCGATCTACTCGCGGCACAGGCGCGCACTGAGGCCGTGCCTGTCGCTTGAAACGCTAACCCCCCCCCGGTAGACACAAGGAGCAGATGACATGACGCTGGAAAATCTCTCTGCCGAAACGCTTGCCCTGCATGGTGGCAGCTGGCGCGCCGATCCCGCCACGGGAGCCGTGGCGGTGCCGATCTACCAGACCACATCCTATCAGTTCCAGGATACCGATCATGCTGACCGGCTGTTCTCGCTTGATGAAGTCGGTCACATCTACACCCGCGTTTCCAATCCGACGCAGGATGCCTTCGAGCAGCGCATCGCCGCGCTTGAGGGCGGTGCCGCGGCGCTGCTTCTCTCATCGGGTCAGGCGGCGTCCGCCTATTCTGTGCTGAACCTGGCCGGGGCCGGCGATAACATCGTCTCGTCCACCGGCCTTTACGGCGGCACTTGGGCCCTGTTTGCCGCCACGCTCAAGCACTTCGGCGTCGAGGTACGTTTCGTCGACGCGTCAGACCCGGAAAATTTCCGCCGTGCCACCGATGGGCGCACCCGTGCATACTATGCGGAGTCGCTGCCCAATCCGAAGCTGCAGGTCTTCCCGATCAAGGAGGTGGCCGACATCGGCCGGTCGCTCGGCGTGCCGCTGATCGTCGATAACACTGCGGCTCCCCTGATCATCCGTCCGTTCGAGCATGGGGCGGCGGTCGTCGTTTATTCAGCCACCAAATACATCGGCGGCCATGGCACCTCGATCGGCGGCGTTGTCATTGATGGCGGCAATTTCCCCTGGGAGGACCATGGCGACCGGTTCCCGACACTGACCCAGCCGGATCCCAGCTATCACGGCAAGGTTTGGGTGGAGGCCGCCAAGCCGCTTGGCCCGGTTGCCTATGTGCTGCGCATCCGCACCGTGCTGCTGCGTGACGTCGGCGCGGCCATCAGCCCGTTCAATGCCTTCCAGCTCCTGCAGGGCCTGGAGACGCTGCCGCTGCGCATCCGCCAGCACAATGAGAACGCGCTGAAGGTTGCGGAATATCTCAAGGGTCACCCCAAGGTCAGCTCGGTCATTTTTCCAGGCTACCAGGAGGGTGAGGACAAACGCCGCGCCGATGCCTATTTCCGCGAAGGCAGCTATGGCGCGCTGGTCGGCTTCGAGCTGAAGGGCGGGTGCGAGGCCGGCCGCAGCTTCATCAACGGGCTGAAGCTGCTTTATCATGTCGCCAACATCGGCGACGCGCGCTCGCTGGCCATCCACCCATCGACCACCACGCATTCGCAGCTCTCCGCCGGGGACCAGCTCTCCTCCGGCGTGACGCCTGGCTATGTGCGGCTGTCGATCGGCATTGAGCACCCCGACGACATCATCCGCGATCTCAAGCAGGCGCTCGACGGTGCCATCGGCGAACAGGAACTGAAGGCGGCCTAGAGCATGCGACTGGGGTTCGCGAAATGAGCGTCCGGTCGAGAAGAGTGGCCGGAACTGCCTTGCCTTGGCTTGAACTCGCCGGCGTTCTGCTGGTGATGGTCAGCATCCTGTGGTGGGCCGTCGTCTATGCGCAGGTGATGGCGAACACCGGCTTTTCCGCCGCAGGCACGCTGCCGTGCCTTCTCTACACGTCGGACCGCTGCTCGCTGGCGATGGCGCTGTGCAAGGATTGGCACTTTCTCGGCATCAAACGGTATTCGGCAGAGCTGCTGTGGCTCGGGGTGGCTGCAGCGGCGATCGCAATCTTGGCGGGTGGGTTTTTCGGCAACACGGACAGACCGGAGGAATCCTGAACATGACCAGAATTGTACCAGTGCTCGATCTCAGCCGCCTGGAGCAGGGCGCGTCGGAGCGGCGCACCTTCCTGGCGGACCTCAGGTCAGCGGCCCGCGATGTCGGGTTCTTCTATCTGGCCGGCCACGGAATTGCCGTCGGCGAGATCGAAGGCGTACTCGCTTCGGCAAAGCGCTTCTTCGAATTGCCGGAGGACGAGAAGCTCAAGATTGCCATGGTCAACTCGCCGCAGTTCCGCGGCTATACCCGCACCGGCGGTGAGCTGACGCGCGGCAAGGCCGACTGGCGCGAACAGCTCGACATCGGTGTCGAACGCGAGCCGATCGCGCAGAAGCCGGGCGCCGCCGCCTGGACGCGCCTGCAGGGACCGAACCAGTGGCCGAGGCTTTATCCCGACTTGAAGCCGGTGCTGCTGTCCTGGCAGGCACAGGTGACCGAGGTGGCGATCCGCCTGCTCAAGGCTTTCGCGCTGTCGCTGGAACAGCCGGAGGATGCCTTCGACGCCATCTATGCCGGCGAGCCCAACCATCGCATGAAGATCGTGCGCTATCCCGGCCGCGATCTCACCGGCAGCGAGCAGGGCGTCGGCGCGCACAAGGATGGCGGGTTCCTGACGCTTCTGTTGCAGGATCACAATGAAGGCTTGCAGGTCGAGTACGACGAACGCTGGGTGCCGGTCGATCCGATCCCCGGTACGCTCGTCGTCAACATCGGCGAGCTGCTGGAGCTGGCTTCCAACGGTTATCTGCGCGCCACGGTGCACCGCGTCGTCACGCCGCCTGCCGGTATCGAGCGCCTGTCGGTGCCATTCTTCTTCAGCGCACGGCTGGATGCCTCCATCCCGCTGCTCGACCTGCCGCCCAACCTGGCGGCGGAAGCACGTGGCCCGGCCAGCGATCCAGAGAACCCGCTGTTTCGCAATGTCGGCACCAACGTCCTGAAGAGCCGGCTGCGCTCGCATCCCGACGTCGCCAGGCGGCACTATTCGGACCTGCTTGAAAGCGGCTTCGCTTCGGTCGCAGCTTGATCCTTGTTCCGTCTCCTCTCACCTCGGCCGGGTTCACGCCCGGCCATTTTTTTAAAGCATGATCCCGAAAAGTTGCAGACTTTTCGGACAAAGATCATGCGGCAGTGAATGTCAGGTGGCACGCCGCTTCTACCTCCAAAGCCGCCTTTTTTCGGCAAAGCGCTTCCCGGAACGGCGCAATTTTGGATTGTCGTTCCTTAGTCTACAAATTTTATGGAGTTACCGTCTGGCAGGGTCGGCGAAAGGGGGCTGAGCGCGATCGTTTCGGGTCGGCCTGTTACAGATCAGGAGTTATCGAGATGACATTTTTATCGCAACCCGGCGGCCTGTTGCGCCGTGCGGTGGCGGCATCGCTGGTCGTGGCAGCGACCGCGTTTTCAAGCGTGGCCGATGCCGGCCCGACGCTGGACAAGATCAAGCAACGCGGTGCAATCAAGGTCGGCGTCGGCACCACGCCGGGCTTCTTCGCACCGGGCGACGACGGCCAGTGGAAGGGTTTCTTCGTCGACTACGGCAAGGCGCTTTCCATCACCGTGTTCGGCACGCCGGACAAGGTCGAGTTCACCAATTCCTCGCCGCAGCAGCGCCTGCCTGCCCTCCAGGCCGGCGAGTTCGACATCCTGCTTTCGGGCGTGACGGTGACCATCGCCCGAGCCCTGCAGCTCGGTTTCCACTTCGGTCCGACCGTGTTTTACGACGGGCAGGGCATCCTGGTCCGCAAGGACCTCGGCGTGACCAAGGCAGCTGAACTCGATGGCGCCACCATCGGCGTGCAGAGCGGCACCACCGGCGAGCTGAACATCGCCGACTTCTTCCGCAAGACCGGCAAGAAGTTCACGCCAGTGACGATCGAGGAGACCGGCGAGTTCATCAACGCGCTGGAATCCGGCCGCGTCGACGCCATCACGCAGGACAGCTCCGATCTCGTCGGCAAGCGCACCCAGCTCAAGAAGCCGGACGACTACGTCATCCTGCCGGAGCGCCTGTCCAAGGAGCCGCTGGCTCCGGCCATCGCCGGCGGCGACGACCGCTGGCAGGAACTGGTCAACTGGACAGTCAACGTCACCATCCAGGCCGAGGAATGGGGCATCACCTCGAAGAATGTCGACGAGTTCCTGAAGTCGGAGGATCCGGCGATCCAGCGCTTCCTCGGCGTCGATCCTTCGCTGGCGCAGGCCACCAACCTCGATCCGAAATGGGCCTATAACATCATCAAGACGGTGGGCAACTACGGCGAGATCTTCGACCGCAACCTGAAGCCGCTGGGCTGGGAGCGTGGTTACAACAATCTGTGGTCGAACGGCGGCCTGCTCTATTCGCCGCCTTTCCGCTGAGCTGACCGAGCTTCCTGAACCATGGCGACGACCGAAATCGTGCCGGGCCGTCATCGGCCCGGCCTGCTGAGCCGACTGGTTGGCTGGTGGGGGCCGCGGCCCCTCATCCAGCTTGCCGTCTTCGTCGCGGTCGTCGCCTTGTTCTGGCAGCTGGGCGCCAATGTCGCCGACACCATGCGGCGCATCGGCGTCACGCCGGGTTTCGGTTTTCTCGAACGTTCGGCCAATTTCGAGATCGGCGAAAGCGTGATCGCCTTCAAGGCCGGCGATCTCTACATCCGGGCAATCCTTGCCGGTCTCGTGAACACCGTGAAGGTCGCCGCGCTCGGCTGCGTGCTGGCGACTGTTCTGGGTGTCGCGCTCGGTGTCGCCGGCCTGTCCGGCAACCTGCTGCTGGCGACGCTGGTGCGCTGGTACGTTGAACTGATCCGCAACACGCCCCTGCTGCTGCAGCTGTTCTTCTGGATCGCGCTTGCCAAATCCTTTCCGCCACCGCGGCAGGCGCTGTCGGCCTTCGACGCGCTGTTCCTGTCCAATCGTGGCGTCTTCGTACCGGGCATCATCGTTGACGGGTTTTCCAGCCGGACCGTGCTGCTGCTGGTCGCCATCGCGCTGTCCTATGGGCTCTATCTCTACGCCGCGTATCGTCGCCGGCGCCTGAAGTTCAGCAACGGTGTGGTCGCGACGCTTGTTCTGCTGGCTGCCGCTGGCGCGACGTTTCCGGCCACAGGTGCCACGCTTGCGCTCGACACGCCGGTGCTGGGCGGTTTCAACATTCGCGGCGGCTACAGCCTGACACCGGAATTCGCGGCATTGCTGGCTGGCTTGACGGTCAAGTTCTCGGCGGCGATCGCCGAGATCGTGCGTGCCGGCATCCAGTCGGTCTCGCGCGGGCAATGGGAAGCGGCGCGGGCGCTTGGCCTGCACCCGGGGCAGATCATGCGCCTGGTGGTGCTGCCGCAGGCGCTGCGCGTGATCACGCCGCTGATCACGTCGAGCTATCTCGACCTGACCAAGGATTCCAGCCTGGCGGTCGCCATCGGATATCCGGACCTCGTGTCCATCATCAACACCACCGCCAACACCACCGGCCAGTCCTTCGAAGCGCTGGCCATCCTGATCGGCATCTATCTCGTCCTGAACCTGTCGGTGTCGGCGCTGATGAATGTCTACAACCGCAGGGTCGCCCTGCGCGGAGACGTTTCGCGATGAGCCTCGTCGATATCGCTTCGCTGCCGCTGATGCGCCGCTCCTTCGACTGGAAGCCGCTGTGGAACGGCCTGTTCGGAACCAGGCTGAACACGGCGCTGACGGTGCTGACCCTTGCCTTCCTCGTCTGGCTGGCGCCGCCGCTGGTGCGCTGGCTGGTGCTCGACGCCACCTGGACCGGCACGGCGCAGGATTGCGCGGCGGCATCCGGCGCCTGCTGGGCCTTCGTGACGGCCAAGCTGCGCTTCATCCTGTTCGCCTTCTATCCGCAGGACCTGCAATGGCGGCCGACGGCGGCACTCGTGCTGCTGCTCGGCCTGCTCGCCGTCACCGCCCAGCCGCGCTTCTGGCGGCGCGAGCTGCTGATCGCCTGGCTGCTGGTCGTCGGTCTTTGCTGGGCGCTGCTCACCGGCACGCTGACCGGATCGCCGGTGCCGTCCAACCAGTGGGGCGGGCTGCCGGTCACCCTGCTGGTCTGGTCGGTCTGTTTCGGGCTCTCGATTCCGCTGGCGGTGCTCCTGGCTCTAGCACGGCGTTCGAAGATGGGCGGCCTGCGCACGCTGGCGGTGCTGTTCATCGAACTGATGCGCGGCACGCCGATGGTGGCGATCCTCTATGTCGCGATGCTGATCCTGCCGATGGCCACCCCCGGCGGCCAGTTCGTCGACAAGACGGTGCGCGCCATCATCATGATCACGCTGTTCTGGTCGGCCTACGTCGCCGAGGTGGTGCGCGGCGGATTGCAGACCATCCCGCAGGGCCAGGAAGAGGCGGCCAAGGCGCTTGGCCTCGGCTATTGGCGCACCATGCAGTTGATCGTGCTACCGCAGGCCCTGCGCCAGGTCATTCCCGGCATGGTCAACCTGGCCATCGGTTTCCTGCTCGCCACCTCGCTGCTTGCCGTCATCGGCATTTTCGACCTTCTCAACGCGGCGCGCGCCTCGACCACCGACCCGAAATGGCTGGGTTTCTACGACGAGGCCTATCTGGTCGCCGGCGTCATCTATTTCCTGTTCTGCTTCGGCGGCTCGCGCTATAGCCGCTGGCTGGAGACGCGGCTGAGGGCACCCCATCATTGACCTTAGAGCGATCGTCTCACCGGAGATCGCCATGCCGTCAGAGACCAGCATCGAGATCAGGCCGCTCGATCGCCATGATGCGCCGGCCTTCGCCACTTTGGTGGCTGACTATGCCACCGTCATGGGCGGGGCTGTCCGGCAGCCGAAGCCGGATGACGTACTGCGTCTTTTCGATGAACCGACGGTTGGTCTCGTCGGTGCCTGGAGCGGTGGCGCGCTGGTCGCGTTCGCTCTGTTTTTCGACCTGCCCGAGGCGATCTCGGGCGAAAGGGCAGGGCAGCTGGACGATCTCTACGTATCGCCGGGCGCGCGTGGCCATGGCCTTGCCAGGGCACTCATCGCGCACCTCACCGAGATCGGCCGTGAACGGGACTGGGTGCACCTGCGCTGGCTCGTGCCGGAAGACAACGCCGCCGCCCAGCGCGCCTATGAAGGGATAAGTGAAGCAGCTCCCTGGCAAAGCCGTGTCATCTGGCTGCGCAGGGAGCTGGAGTATTGAGGATCCTTCTCCGGGAATGGTGCCCAGCGGCTGGCCAAGCTAGGCTGTTCGCATGCCACATACACCTGTTCCACCTGGGAAGCGCAGTTTTGCCAAGATACTGCGGCGCGATATGACCGAGGCTGAGGGGCGGCTTTGGGAAGAGCTTCGTGGCCGGCGGTTGAACGGACTTAAATTCCGTCGACAGGTGCCAGTCGGGTCATATGTAGCTGATTTCCTGTGCGCAGATGCCATGCTGATCGTCGAAGTCGACGGCAGCCAACATGCTGATTCCATGCATGATCGACAGCGAGCCGTGGCTCTGAAGGAACTTGGTTTTCGGGTTCTGCGATTTTGGAATGATGAAGTGCTGCGTGAAATGAATGCCGTTTGCGACACCATCATTGCGTATACCCACGACAAGAGCCTCGAGCCTTGGCGATGATCTGCCTTCTCCCCCTGTGGGAGAAGGTGGCTCGGCGCGTAGCGCCGAGACGGATGAGGGGTGTTGGAAGAAGCGAGGCGACTTAGGACTAGGTGCTGACTCCGAATAATGCGAGGTCTGATAAGGGAGCACTCCGTCCAGCACCCCTCATCCGACCTCGCCTTCGGCGAGGCCACCTTCTCCCACAAGGGGAGAAGGGAAAGGTTACCTAGGCCGCCAGTGCCTGCGCCAGGTCGGCGATCAGGTCGTCGGCGTCCTCGATGCCGGCCGACAGCCGCACCAGTGAATCCGAGATGCCGAGGGCTTCCCGCTGCGCGGCAGGGATCGAAGCATGCGTCATCAGTGCCGGATGTTCGATCAGGCTCTCGACACCACCCAGGCTTTCGGCCAGCGCGAACAGTCGCGTATGTTCCAGGAAGCGTTTGGTGCCGGCGAGGTCGCGGTCGAGCTCGACCGTGATCATGCCGCCGAACGCATCCATCTGCGCCTTGGCGAGCTGATGCTGCGGGTGGCTTTCCAGGCCGGGATAGAGGACACGGCGGACATCCGGACGTGCCTCGAGCCAGCGCGCGATCGCCAGCCCGTTGGCGGAATGGCGTTCCATGCGCAGCGCCAGCGTCTTCAGGCCGCGCAGCGCCAGGAAACTGTCGAACGGCCCAGAGATGGCGCCGACGGCGTTCTGCAGGAATTTGAACTGGTCGCGCAGTTCGGCATTGTCGCCCACAACAACGACGCCTCCGACCATGTCGGAATGGCCATTGAGATATTTGGTCACCGAATGCACGACAATGTCGATGCCGAGTTCCAGCGGCCGCTGGATGTAGGGGCTGCAGAACGTGTTGTCGGCAACCGTGAGCACGCCCTTGCGTCGGGCCAGCGTCGCGACCGCCGCGAGGTCGACAAGGCGCAACAGCGGATTGGTCGGCGTCTCCACCCACAGCAGCTTGGTTTCCGGCCGGATCGCAGCCTCGACCGCGGCGAGATCGGTGAAATCGACAAAGCTCACCTGCAGCCCGGCCGAGCGCTTGCGCACGCGTTCGAGCAGGCGGAACGTGCCGCCATAGATATCGTCGGTCGCGACGATATGCGCACCGGCGTCGAGCGATTCCAGGATGTTGGCGATCGCTGCCAGGCCCGACGCATAGGCAAACGCCGCCGAACCGCTTTCGAGATCCGCCACGGCCCGCTCGAAGGCGAAACGGGTCGGGTTCTGGCTGCGGGCATATTCGAAGCCCTTGTGCACGCCCGGTGACTGCTGGGCATAGGTCGAGGTGGCATAGATCGGCACCATCACGGCGCCGGTGGTCGGGTCGTGGCTCTGCCCGCCATGAATGGTGCGGGTCGAGAAAGCGAGCCTGTTCTTGCCCTGGATGGTCATCGGTTGCGCCTCAGATGGTTGATCAGATCGATACGGGTGATGAGACCGACGAATTCGTCGCCGTCGAAGACGATGGCGACTTCGTTGCGGTCGAAGACGGGCAGCAGCGCATCCAGCGTCTGGCTGGCCTGCAGCGTGTGCAGGTCGGCGGTCATGGCGGTACGCACCGGCTGGTCGAAGCGCTGCCAGCGGCCGTCATACGGCCCGTCGACATTACCCAGGATGTCGCCTTCGTCGATGATGCCGACCAGTCTGCCGTCTTCCAGCACCGGCAATTGCGAAACGTCGCCGCGCCGCATGCGGCCATAGGCGGTGAGCAGTGTGTCGTCCGGTCCGACGAACACCGTGCCGCCCTCGCGATGCGAGCGAGCGACGAGGTCGGAGAGATCGCCATGCTGCTCGCGCTCTGCCAGGCCCTGTTCGGCGAGCCAGAAATCGTCGAACACCTTGGAGAGGTATTTGTTGCCGCTGTCGCAGACGAAGGTGACGACGCGTTTCGGCACCTTCTGTTCGCGGCAATAGCGCAACGCCGCCGACAACAGCGTGCCGGAGGATGAGCCGGCCAGGATGCCTTCCTTCGACAGCAGATCGCGCACCGCCAGCATCGAGTGCCGGTCGGAGACCGAATAGGCCTTCTTGACCAGCGAAAGGTCGCAGTTCGGCGGCACGAAGTCCTCGCCGATGCCTTCCACCGTCCAACTGCCGGCCTCGACCATCTCGCCGGTCTTTACCAGTGGCGCCAGCACCGAGCCGACCGGATCGGCCAGCACCATCTCTGTCTTGGGCGAGACGCCGGCAAAGAAGCGGCCAAGGCCAGACAGGGTGCCGCCGGAGCCGACGCCGACCACGACCGCGTCGACGTCGCCGTCGAGCTGCTGCCATATCTCGGGGCCGGTGGTGGTCTCGTGCGCCAGCGGGTTGGCCGGATTGGAGAACTGGTTGGCGTAGAAGGCGCCGGGGATTTCGGCGGCCAGTTTCTCGGCCATGTCCTGGTAATATTCGGGATGACCCTTGCCGACATCGGAACGGGTCAGTCGCACCTCGGCGCCGAGGGCCCGCAGATGCTGTACCTTCTCGCGCGACATTTTGTCGGGCACGATGAGGATGATGCGGTAGCCGCGCGGAATGCCGACCTGGGCAAGGCCAAGACCGGTGTTGCCGGCGGTCGCCTCGATGATGACGCCACCACGTTGCAACCGCCCGTCGCGCTCGGCCTGATCGATCATGGAGCGGGCGATGCGATCCTTGATCGAGCCACCGGGGTTCTGGCTTTCCAGCTTGATGAACAGCCGGCACTTGCCGGTGTCGAACTTCTTCAGCTCCACGATCGGTGTCTCGCCGATCAGGTCGAGCACCGACGCAACGGGCGGCTGCAGCCGCTTCATCACGGTACCAGATTCAGCCTCAGCCTTCGTGCCCATCGCAACGCTCCCTGGAGCATGATCCCGCAATGCTTCAGCTTTGCGGATCAAGATCATGCGACAAACCAAACCACGTCACCGGGTCGCTGCCGGCATGCGTCCTGATCGCAGAAGCGACCGCTTCTTGTCGAAGGAAAGAATTTCCTTTGAATGACGATCAGTAGAATGTCGTTTCAGTTCTCCGGGATTGTATTCCTCTGATGGCCATTTCAGTCCTTGCAGGGGAATGGTTTTCGCCGTTCACAGGCAAGCATATGGCGCGGAAGTCCCGCTTGGCCAGTCCCTTCCGTCTGTGGGCAGGAGGAAGGAGGGCTCGGTTCACGCCTTGTCTATGCGCACGGTCTCACCATCCGCCGGGATCAGGAGGCGGTCGGCTCCGATGCCGGCGGCCTCGGCTGTCCGGCGCAGCGTAGCTCGGTCGATCGTGGCATGGTCGAGCGCTTCCATGTGGACGGCAATCACCTTGGCCTGCGGTGCCGAACGCGCCACCTCGACGGTCTGCCTGTCGTCCATGACGATGAGTTCACCGTCCCAGCGCGCACCGCAGGAATGGGTGACGACGATATCCGGTTTCGTCGTGGCGATCGTCTCGGCGACCGGCGGATAAAGCACCGTGTCACCAGCCCAGTAGAGCGACGGCTCGCCCTCCGCCTCCAGCGAAAAGCCGATCACCGCCCCCATCTTCTCGACCACCGGCCCCAGCCCGTGGCTGCCGTCGCGGCGGGTCAGCCGGATGCCGTTCCAGGTCAGATCCGAAGCAAGCGTCGTGACATTCTCGAAGCCGAAGCCGCGGATTTTCTCCTCGTTGCCCGGCTGGCAGATCAGCGGCAGGTCCTTTGCGATGACGGTCTGCGCCACCGTGTCGAAATGGTCGGCATGCAGGTGCGAGACGATGACCAGGTCGACGCCGTCGAGGATTTCCTCGATGCTTGCGGGCAGGTCGACCATCGGGTTCGGCGAACGCCCGGTGAAGGAGGGACGGCTGTGCCTGTCGCCGAAATCCGGGTCGACAAGCAGCGTCTTGCCGCCGACTTCGATCTTCAGCGCGGCGTTTCGGAACAGGCGGATTTTCATGATGACCTCGGCAAGGATGCGACGGTGCCGATGTGTACCCCGCTCTGAACCTGGGAGAAAGGCTCGTGTGCCACGCATTGCTGTGCCACCCGCTTAACGCCAGACGATCCGCGCAGCGTAAGGGGCGGCACGAACGATCGATGTTTGCGATGTTCAAACCGCCAACACCTGTTCCGGCGACGTCCCGCCTGTTCTACCAGCGTATCGAAGGATCCGGTGTCGGAATGGCGTCGAGCAGTTCGCGCGTATAGGCGTGCTGCGGCCGTTCGAACAGGTCGGCGGTCGCGGCGTCCTCGACGATCTCGCCCGCACGCAGCACGATGACACGGCTGCACAGCCGGCGGATCACCGACAGGTCGTGGCTGATGAAGGCGAGCGTCAGCCCGAGTTCCGCCACCAGTTTTTCAAGCAGCATCAGGACCTGCGCCTGCGAGGACACGTCGAGGCCGGAGACGATCTCGTCGGCGAGGATGAATTCCGGCCGCATGGCTATGGCACGGGCGATGCCGACGCGCTGGCGCTGGCCACCGGAGAGTTCGTGCGGATAGCGCCGCGTGAAATCAGCGGGCAGGCCGACATGTTCGAGCGCCTCGCTGACGCGTGGATCGTTCGCTTTGGCATTCAGCGGCGCCGCCACCGTGCGCCCGACCGTCAGGCGCGGGTTGAGCGACGACAGCGGGTCCTGGAAGATCATCTGGATGCGCGGCCGCAGCGGCCGCATAGCGGCGTCGGATAGATGCGCGATGTCGTGCCCGTCGAACAACATGCGGCCGCCGCTCGGCTCGGACAGGCGCACCAGCGTGCGCCCGAGCGTCGTCTTGCCGGAACCGGACCCGCCGACAATGCCGAGCACCGCGCCGCGCGGGATGGTGAAGCTGACGCCTTTCAGGATCTCCAGCCGTGGTGCCGGCCCGAACAGCGGCTTTCGTGTCATGTCGGCGACATCGACGATGAGGTCCGAAATCTCGAAGATGTTGTCAGCCATCTTGTCAGCCACCGGCGCCTCCATTCGGACGCCAGGCGCTGTCGCTGGCCACGATTTCGGCGGCGACGGCATCGAGCACCGCGCGTGGCACCGGCTGCAGTGACGAGGCTGGATCGGTGTGGCGTGGCGTCGCCGCCAGCAGCGCCGAACTGTAGGCGTGCTGCGGAGCCGCGAAGAAGCGCTCAACCGTGGTGTCTTCGACCACCTTGCCGGCATAAAGCACCGAAAGTGTGTCGCAGACCTTGGAGACCACGCCGAGGTCATGGGTGACGAACAGCAGTGCCGTACCATGGCGCGCCTGCAGTTCGGAGATCAGTTTCAGGATCTGCTTCTGCACGGTGACGTCGAGCGCCGTCGTCGGTTCGTCGGCAACGATCAGCTTTGGCTCGGCGGCGAAGGCCGAGGCAATCAGGATGCGCTGGCGCATGCCGCCGGACAGCTCGTGCGGGTAGAGCCGCATGATGCGCTCGGGCTCCGGGATGCTGACTTCCGCCAGCACCTCCAGCGCGCGCGTCGCGGCCCGCGCCTTGGTCCAGCCGAGGATGTCGACGAGACGGTTGGTGATCTGCGGGCCGATGCGTCGCGACGGGTTGAGCGCCGTCAGCGGATCCTGCGGGATCAGTGCTGCCTTGGCGCCTATCAATCGCCTGCGTTCGGCCGCCGACACCTTCTGCAGGTCCTGGCCGTCGAGCAGGATCTCGCCTTCGATGATCTCGACGGCTTTTGGCAGCACGCCGAGTACGGCCTTGCCGATCATGCTCTTGCCGGCACCACTTTCGCCGACCAGTCCACGTACCGAGCCGGACGGCAGGCTGATGTCGACTGAGCGCAGCAGGCGCTGGCCGGTGCCGGCAAGCCGGGCCGACAGCCCGCGTATCTCGAGGAAGCCGTTCATCGCAGCACCGGATCGAAACGTTCGCGCAGGCCGTCGCCGAACTGCGCGAACGACAGCACCGTGAAGAAGAGCGCGATGAGCGGGAACACAAGCACCCACCAGGCCTGATGGATGCTGGTGCGGCCTTCCGCGATCATGCCGCCCCAGGTCGGCTGGTCGGTCGAGATCGACAGGTTCACGAAGGACAGGATCGCTTCGACGATGACGGCGATGCCCATTTCCAGCGTCAGCAGCGCGATGATGGTGGGCAGCACATTGGGCAGGATCTCGCCGGCCAGCGTGCGCAGCCGCGTGAAGCCTGCCACCTTGGCGCTGTGCACATAATCCATCTTCGACTGGTTGAGCGTTTCGGCACGCACGACGCGGCAGAAGCGCGTCCAGTCGATGATGACGATGGCCAGGATGACGGAGGTGAGGCCGGTGCCGAGCACCGCGATCAGCAGGATCGCGAACAGCACCGGCGGGAACGCCATCCAGATGTCGACCAGCCGGCTGATCAGCCGGTCGGCCCAGCCGCGATAGAAGCCGGCGACGAGGCCGAGCGCCGAGCCGAGCAGGCAGGTGGCGGTGCCGGCGATCAGGGCGACGATCAGCGCAATGCGCGCGCCATGGATGATGCGCGACAGCACATCGCGGCCAAGGCTGTCGGTGCCCAGCCAGTAGCCGGGCTCCGCGCCCGCCACCCAGGCTGGTGGGAGACGGCCGAGCATCAGGTCCTGCGCGAGCGGGTCATGCGGGCTGATCCATGGCGCCAGCAGCGCGGCCAGCACGAACAGGGTCAGCCACAGCGCCGACAGCCAGAGCCTTGCGCCGGCGCGCCGGCGTATCGAACCGCGTCCGTCAAGCATGGCGCAGCTTCGGGTTGAGGAAGGCATAGGTCATGTCGACGGCCAGATTGACGAAGGTGAACAGGATGGCGAACAGGATGACGATGCCTTGGATCAGCGGCAGGTCGCGGTTGATGACGGCGTCGATCGCCATGTTGCCGAGCCCCTCATAGGAGAACAGCCGCTCGATGATGACGGTGCCGCCGATCAGGAAGGTGAACTGCACGCCGACCAGTGTCAGCGTCGGCAGGATCGAGTTGGGCAGGGCTTCCGACAGGATGACCCTGGTTTCCGAATAGCCCTTGGTGCGGGCGAGCACGGAATAGTCGAGATTGACCGTTTCCTTCAGCGACTGCTTGAGCAGTTGCGAGATGATCGCGGCCAGCGGCAAGGCGAGCGCCAGCGCCGGCATGAACATGTGGGAAAGCAGGTCTGCCAGGATGTCGAAGCGCAGGCGCAGGATGCTTTCGAACAGATAGAACTGGCTGGTGAAAGGCAGCTCCAGCCGTGGCGAGACGCGCCCCGAAATCTGGAAGACGGGCCAAAGCACGCCGAACAGCAGGATCAGCGCCAGCCCCCACAGGAAATCCGGAACCGACAGGCCGATGCCGTTGGCGACGTCGATGCCGGCTTCCGTCTTGCGGCCCCGGAAGCGTGTTCCAAGAATGGCCAGCGTCACCCCGATCGCTACCGCCATGACCAGCGCCATGATCGACAGTTCCAGCGTTGCCGGCAGCCGGTCGAGCACCAACGACAGTACTGGCTGGCGGGTGGAGATCGACGTGCCGAAATCGCCATGCAGCACATTACCGAACCAGATGACGAACTGCTCGAAGATGGATTTATCCAGCCCGTAGAGTGTTTTCAGTCGTTCGATATCGGCCTCGGACGCGCCGGGCGGCAGCATCATGGCGATGGGATTGCCTGGTACCACGCGGATGACGACAAAAACGATCACCGCCACGCCGAACAGCGTGATCAGCGTGGTGATGAGCCGGGAGACGGTCTGGCGAAGAAGCATCATGAGGAGAAGGCCCCAGCCCGGCGAAAACCGGGCCGGGGATTTCAGTTTATGCGCGCTTGATCAGGTGCGGCAGCAGCGCACCCGACTTGTGCGGCGTCACCTTCAGGCCCTCGCGGTGCACGATCGGCTGCGCATATTGCAGCAGCGGGATCACCAGCCCTTCATCGGCGATGTAGCGGTCGACGTCCTTCCAGCCCTGGATGCGCTTGGCTTCGTCCTTCTCGCCCCACAGCGGGATGATGCGGTCGATGAGATCCTTGCCGTCCCAGACCGAATGCGGGCTCGGGCCGAACATGGCGAAGCCGGTCGAGGTGGTCGGATCGCCGACGGCGTTGCCCCAGTTGTAGAAGGCGGCCGGTGCCAGCTTGTCGGCGGCACGCAGCTCGTAGTGCTGTGCGATCTCGTAGACCTCGATCTCGGCCTCGATGCCGACCTTGCGCCACATGCCGACGATCGCCTGGATCATCTCGTAGTCCTTCGGCTTGAAGCCGCGTGTGGTCTGGATCTTGAACTTCACCGGCTTCTCCGGCGAGTAACCGGAAGCAGCCAACAGCTTCTTGGCTTCCTCGACATTCGCATCGACCTTGATCGAAGCGTCATAGGCTGCGTATTCCGGCGTCTCCAGCGTCGACAACGGCACACCGTAGCCGCGCAGCAGGCGGTCGATCAGCAGTTGCTTGTCGATGGCCTTGATGGCGCCGAGGCGGACATTCTTGTCCAGCATCGGGTCGACGTCGTTGATGAAGATCATCGCGATGTCGGAGATGGTTTCGCAGCTGCCCTTGAGCTTGCCGCCGATCAGCCGGTCATACTCTTCATACGGGATTTCCAGCGTCACGTCGGAATTGCCGGATTCGACTTCGGCGACGCGGCTGGCGGCGTCGGTGACGAACTTGATGGTGACGGTTTCGAAATCTGGCTTGCCGCCCCAATAATCGGGGTTGGCTTTCAGGCGTACGAAGGCATTGCGTTCATAGCGGTCGACCATGTACGGCCCGGTGCCGATCGGCTTGGCCTCGAAGCCTTCAGCGCCGACCTTTTCGTAATACGCCTTCGGCAGCACATAGCCGGTCAGGAACGACATCCATTTGAAGATGGTCGGCTCGAACTCGATGACGTCGGCCTCGACACGGTTGCCGGTGACCTTGAAATTACCGACCTTCGACCACACGAACTGGATCGGATTGCCGGTTTCGGCCTTGCCGGCACGTGCCAGCGACCAGGCGACGTCTTCGGCCGTGAACGGGCTGCCGTCATGCCATTTGACGCCTTCGCGAACCACCAGGAAGATCTTGGAGCGGTCGTCGTTCCAGCCCCATTCGGTGATCAGCCCCGGCGCAAAGGACAAGTCCGGGTTCTGGTGGATGAACATGTCGAAGACAGACTGGTAGAAGCCCTGGATGGTCGGGTTCACCGCCGACGGGCCGACCGTCGGATCCCAGGAGGGCAGGTTGACGTTGTAGGCGATGGTGAGTTCGTCCTTGCCCTGGGCAAAGACCTTGCCTGGCAGCGTCAGGCTGGCAGCAGCCACGCCGGCGCCCGCCAGTTTCAGCAGGGTACGTCTGGTTGGATGTCCGTTCATCGTTGTGTTCCCCATTATTGTGATGCCCATTATTGTGTGGTGCGAGGCGTCGAACGGCTTGCTCAGAGTGCCGCCGTTGCCTCGATCTCGATGAGAAATTCCGGCATGGCCAGCGTCTGGACGCCGATCAAGGTGTTGGCGGCCGGCGTGGCGTCGCCGAAGAAGGCCTTCACTTCGGCCTCGATCGGGCCGAGCTTGTCGGGCGTGTGATTGACGACATAGGTGCGCAGCCGCACCACGTCGCCTGGCGTGGCGCCGACTTCCGCCAGGACGGTCTTGAGATTGGCCAGGGCCTGGCGTGCCTGCGCTGCCAGGTCGCCCGGGCCTACGAGTTCGCCGGCGCTGTTCCAGGCAACCTGGCCTGCCATATGCAGGGTGCGCCCGCTGTTCTGCTCGACGGCATGGGAAAATCCGAACGGCAGCGACTTGTACATGCTGTCCGGGTTGATCGCCTTGCGCTTCATATGGGTCCTCCCACCTCTGGAGCCCGCTCCCCGCGAGCCATGTTCATTGCAGTTTCGTATCAGCCGCCCGCAAGCTGCTGCGCGAGCAGAAAGCCGGAGCCGGCGCCGACGCCCGCGCCTGGCCATGTCGCGGCCCCAGCCAGATGGAAATTGCGCACTGGTGTGCTCCAGTCGGCCGAGCCCGTTGCCGGCCGGAACAGGAAGTTCTGCGAAAGATGATGGCTGCCGCAGATCTGGTCGCCGCCGACCAGATTGGCATTGCCGCTTTCGAGGTCGAGCGGGCTCACCACCGTGCGCTTGATGATCTTGGCCGACAGTCCTGGCGCATAACGCTCGATGATGGCGATCGCCCGGTCGGCGTAGGCCTCGCGCACCGTTGTCCAGTCGCGGTCCTGAATGATGCCGGCAGCGTCGCCCTTGATTTCTGCCGGCACGACGCGCGTCTGAAGCCACAGTATGTGTTTGCCGCCCGGTGCACGGCCAGGATCGATCGCGGTTGGCTGGCCGACCACGATCACCGGCTCGGCGGGCAGCAGCCCGGCCTGCGCTTCCTGATAGGCGCGCGCCATGACATCCAGCGACGGCGCGACATGCACATAGGCGAAACGCTGCAGGGCAGGGTCGGCCCAGTCGGGCAGCGAATCCACCGCCAGGTGGATCATCATCGTGCCCGGCGCATGGCGGAAATCCCGCATTTTCCGATCGAAGCCGCTGTTGCCGGACCCTTCGGGCAACAGCCCGGCGAGAGCTTTCGGGGAGACGGTTGCGATGACGGCGCGGCTGGCTTCGAAGCGGCGCCCATCAGCCAGCACAACACCGGTCGCGCGACCACCGGCGGTGACGACACGCTCGACCTTGGCATTGCACTCGATGGTGCAGCCATGACCTTCGACCATTGCCGTCAGTGCCCCGATCATGGTGTCGGCGCCACCCTTGCCCAGCACCATGCCGAAGCTCTGGTTGGCCATGCCTTCGAGATAAGGGAAGACGGCACCGCCGGCGATGTCGGGCGCGAAATCCAGATGCATGCCCCAGGCGCCCAGCAGCGCTTTCACCTCGTTGCTTTCGAAGGTCTCGTCCAGCCAGGCGCGCGGTGACGACAGCAGGAAGCGGCCGAGGTCGAGCGTGCCGGAGATGCCGTCCCTGCGCAGCAGCGAAAACAAGATACGTGCAAGTGCACGCTTTTTCATCGAGCTGCCGAGGATCGAAAAGATCCGCTCCGCCCGCGCCGGGAACGCCTTCACCAGCGTCTCCCAGGTCTCGCCGTCGCGTGTCGAAACCGCGCGGATGCGGGCCGTCGTCGTGGCCAGGTCGGTGGAGACGCCGAGCCAGCGCCCGCCCGGAAACACCGAGGCGAAACAGTCCTGTGCTGGTGCAAACTCCAGTCCGTGTTGTGCCAGTTCAGCGCCGTAAACCCGGTTGAATGCTGAGCCTGCGAACAGGCTGAGGTTCATCGCGGCGAGGTCGTGGCGGAAACCGGGTTCGGTCAGCTCAAGCGTCTTCACGGCGCCGCCCGGGCGGTCTGCCGCCTCGAACAGACCGACCTTCCAACCGCGTTTGGCGAGATGCGCCGCACAGGCAAGTGCGTTGTGTCCCGCGCCAATGAAAATGGCGTCGTATTTGGTCATGGAATTAGTTCACCCTTAAAATGATATTTGCATACGCATCTAAACTCGTCTAGCCTGATCTTCGGGAAAAACCGGAGCCGCCGCGATTGCCAGGTGGCCGGTCAAAAGAATGAAGAACACGCAATCAGGAGGATTGAACATGACCGCTGCAAGCGCGCTGGCCAGCCTGGCCGAGCTTCTGGTGAGTGGAAAGGTTGACGTCGTCGACCTGTCCGCGCCGCTGGGTCCCGACACGCCGCTTCTCAAGCTGCCGCCGGAATTCGCGGTGGATACGCCCAAGATCGAGATTCACACCATCTCGGAATACGACAAGAACGGTCCGTTCTGGGCCTGGAACTGGCTGAAGATCGGTGAGCATTCCGGCACGCATTTCGATGCGCCCCACCACTGGATCACCGGCAAGGAATATTCCGACGGCTACACGGACACGATTCCGGTCCGCAACTATGTCGCGCCGGTCAATGTCATTGACTGCTCGGCCGAGTCCGCGGCCGACAACGACTACCTGCTCACCGCGGAGGGCGTGAAGGCCTGGGAAGCCAAGCATGGCGCCATCGGCAAGGGCGAATGGGTGGTGATGCGCACCGACTGGGACAAGCGCAACGGTTCCGAAGCTTCCTTCCTCAATGCCGACGCCAATGGCCCGCATTCGCCTGGACCGACGGTCGACTGCATCGAATACATCATCGAGCGCGGCGCGATCGGCTGGGGCACCCAGTGCATCGGCACCGACGCCGGTGCTGCCGGCGGCATGACCCCGCCATTCCCGGCGCACAACCTGATGCACAAGGCCAACCGTTATGGTCTGGCCAGCCTGTGCAATCTCGACAAGCTGCCGGCCAAGGGCGCGATCCTGATCGCGGCGCCGCTGAAGATCGTCAAGGGCACCGGCAGTCCGGTGCGCGCGATGGCGCTGGTCCCTCGCGGCTAGGGCTGATCATCGTGGCCTACGATCACATCATCATCGGCAGCGGCATCAACGGGCTCGTGGCGGCGGCAATGCTGTCCAAGTCGGGCGCGCGGGTGCTGCTTCTGGAGCGCGAGCAGCGGCTCGGTGGCTGCATGCTCAGCGCCGAGGCGACATTGCCGGGCTTCACCCATGACGTGATGGCAGCCACTTTCGTTCTTTTCCTGACCGGGCCTGCCCATGGTGCGCTCGGTCAGGATCTTGCCCGTCACGGGCTCGAATTCTGCCATACGCCGCATCCGACGGCGGCGTTGCGCCCCGATGGCTCGAGCGTGGTGCTGACCACCAACCGTGCCGCCAATATAAAGGCCTTCAATGGCCTGTCGTCGGGCGATGGCGACCGTCACGCCACCGATGTCGGCTCGATCGAAGCCAGCGCTGAATTGCTGTTCGGTCTGCTGGGCGGTCAATTGTGGAGCCTCGCCACGGCCAAACTGCTGGCGCGCGAAGCCTGGCGGCGCGGCCTGCGCGGCCTCGTCGAATATTTCGGCGGTGCCCTGGCGCCGGCGCGCGGCTGGCTGGAGACAAGCTACAAGTCGCCGAACATCCAGGCCTTGCATGCGCCATGGGCGCTGCATTGCGGCCTGTCGCCGGAAGACACCTATTCCGCCCAGATGGGCAAGGTCATCGCCTTCGCGCTGGAAGCGGCAGGCGCCCCCATCGTCAAGGGCGGGGCCGGCAAGGCCGTCGACGCGTTCCGTGCGCTGATCCAGGAACAGGGCGGCACGATCCGGACCGGCGCCGATGTCGAGCGCATTCTTGTTCGTGGCGGCAAGGCGACCGGTGTCCGGCTTGCCGGCGGCGAGGAGATCGGCGCTTCGAATTCCGTCATCGCCTCCGTTGCGCCAGGCCAGCTCTACGGGCGCCTGCTCGGTCCGGATGCACCATCACCAGCCAAGGACGCGACACGTACCTATCGCCACGGTCGTGGCAACTTCCAGCTTCACTATGCGCTCGACCGCGCGCCGCGCTGGCGCGCCGAGGGATTGGAGAAGGTAGCGCTCATCCATCTCACCGATGGCATCGACGCCGTTTCCAGGTCGCACAACGAGGCGACCCGCGGCATGCTGCCGGCTACGCCGACCATGTGTGTCGGACAGCCGGCCTCGCTCGATCCGTCGCGCTGCCCCGAAGGCAAGGCGATCCTCTGGATCCAGGTGCCGGATGCGCCGCGCTTCATCAAGGGTGACGCCGCCGGCGAGATCGCCACGCAGGGCGCATGGGACGACGCGACGCGCGAGGCGTTCGCCGATCGCCTCGAAGCGATCCTGGCGAACCACATCGAAGGCTTCCGCGAGACCGTGCTGGCGCGGCGGGCCTATTCTCCGGCCGATCTCGAAGCGATGAACATCAATCTGGTCGGCGGCGATCCCTATGGCGGCGCCTGCACCATCGACCAGTTCTTCGTCTGGCGGCCGTTCGCAGGATCGGTCAACCACCGCAGCGCGGTCAAATCCCTTTATCACATCGGCGCTTCGACCCATCCGGGTCCGGGCCTCGGCGGCGGGTCGGGCTTCCTCGTGACCAAGGAGTTCCGGTGAACGAACGCACGATCATAGGCGACGATACCGATGGCCCGCGGCTCGGTGAGATCGGGCTGCAGCAGTTCGCGCCCTATCTGATGAACCGCATCATGGGTCGCTACAATGCCTCGCTGCGCGAAGACCTCGCCAAGCTCGGCCTGACCACGCCGAAGATGCGTGCACTGGCCGTGCTGTCGGTGATCGACAACCTCGCCATCAGCCGCCTTGCCGTCTATGCCATCACCGAGCAGTCGACGCTCAGTCGCGCGCTCGACGCGCTGGAAACGGATGGGCTGGTGCGCCGCACCGCCGATCCGGAAGACAGCAGGGCGACGCGTATCTCCATCACGGAAGCCGGCCGCGCCGCGTTCGAGACGCTGTGGCCGACCATGCGCCACAGCTACGAGCACATGTTTGCCGGCATCGACGTGGCCGAGCGCACCGCTTTCGTGGCGACCTTGCAGAAGATGCTGCTCAACGTGCGCAAGCACGAGTTCTGACCGACCTGGAGCATTTCCCTTCCTCCATGGAACGCTCCAGCTCCGACGCAACAAACGAATGATCTGAAGGCATAGAATTCCAGCCAAGTGTCGATCCGAGGACCGAGATGAGCAAGAATTTCCTGATCGTTAGCGCCTTCGCCGCCATGCTCTGGCCGGCACATGCCATGGCCGAGCCGATGCCCGGGGTTCGCGGCATCAACCACATCGGCCTCACCGTGCCGGACATCAAGGCGGCCGAAGCGTTCTTCGTCGACGTGATGGGGTGCCAGAAGGCGACGAGCTTCGGCCCGTTCCGCGACGACAAGGGCGACTTTATGAAAGACCTCGTCGACGTTGATCCACGTGCGGTGATCAACGAGATCACCCTGCTGCGCTGTCAGTCCGGTTCGAACATCGAACTGTTCGACTACAGCGCGCCCGACAAGAAGGACGTGCGGCCGCGCAATTCCGACAATGGCGGACACCACATCGCCTTCTATGTCGACGACATCGATGCGGCGGCGAAATACCTGACCGCCAAGGGCATCCGCACCCTCAAGGGGCCGATGCCGATCAACGAAGGTCCCGTTGCCGGCCAGTCCATTCTCTACTTCTTCACGCCGTGGGGCCTGCAGCTCGAGGCCATCTCGTTCCCGAAGGGCATGGCCTACGAGAAGAACGGCGGCACGGTGTTGTGGTCGAACACGGACCCATCGAAATAAGGAAGACACGCCATGGCTGAACGGTCATTCGCCAAGGAGGTGAAGAAGCTGAAGCTCGGAGCCGGTGAGGAATTCACCGGCGAGGGGATTCTGGCCATCACCAAGGCACTGCTGCAATGCGGTGTCGGTTATGTCGGCGGCTACCAGGGGGCGCCGATCAGCCACCTTATGGATGTGCTGGCGGACTCCCAGGAGATACTGGCCGAGCTTGGCGTGCATTTCGAGGCGAGCGCTTCCGAAGCCACCGCCACCGCGATGCTGGCGGCTTCCGTGCACTATCCGATCCGTGGCGCTGCCACCTTCAAGTCCACGGTCGGCACCAACGTCGCCTCCGATGCATTGGCCAACCTCGCCTCCGGTGGCGTCACCGGCGGTGCGTTGATCATCGTCGGCGAGGACTATGGCGAAGGCTCCTCCATCATGCAGGAGCGCAGCCATGCCTTTGCCATGAAGAGCCAGGTCTGGCTGCTCGACCCCCGCCCGAACCTGCCGTCGATCGTGGCCGCGGTCGAGCACGGTTTCGAACTGTCGGAAGCCTCCAACACGCCAGTCATGCTGCAGGTGCGCATCCGCTGCTGCCACGTGCATGGTTCCTTCACCGCCAAGGACAATGTCCGGCCGGCCATGACCGTTGCCGACGCACTGGAAAATCCGCGCCGCGACACCCAGCGCATCGTGCTGCCGCCCGCCTCGTTCCTTCACGAGAAGGAAAAGATCTCCAAGCGCCTGCCGGCTGCCATCGACTACATCAAGCGCCACCAGCTCAACGAGACCTTCGGCGGCTCCGGCAAGGTCGGTATCGTCATGCAGGGGGGCATGTACAACGGCGTCATTCGTGCGCTGCAGCGGCTTGGACTTGCCGATGTCTATGGTGAGACCGAGGTGCCGCTACACGTGCTCAATGTCACCTATCCGCTGGTCGAGGACGACCTCGTCGCTTTCTGTGCCGACAAGGATGCGGTGCTGATCGTCGAAGAAGGGCAGCCCGACTACATCGAGCAGGCGCTCGGGTCGATGCTCTACAAGGCCGGCGCTTCGGTAAAGCTGGAAGGCAAGGGCGTGCTGCCGATGGCCGGCGAATATTCCGGCGACGTCATGCTGTCCGGCATCGGTGCATTCATGCGCAAGCATGGCAGCGACCTGCTGGCCCCGGAAATCCGCGCGCCCAACGTGCCGGCGCCGCCGATCTTCGATGATCTCGCCAAGACGGTGCCGATGCGCCCGCCGGGCTTCTGCATCGGCTGCCCGGAACGGCCGATCTTCGCGGCCACCAAACTGGCCGAGCAGGAACTGGGCAAGCACCACATCGCATCCGACATCGGCTGCCATCTGTTCTCGATCATGCCGCCCTTCGAACTGGGCGCCACGACGATGGGCTATGGCCTCGGCCCGGCTTCGGCTTCCGCCTTCAATTCGCCGGAAGCCAAGCGGCGCTCCATCTCCTTCGTCGGCGATGGCGGCTTCTGGCACAATGGCCTGACGTCTTCGATCGGCAACGCGGTCTTCAACAAGAACGACGGCGTCATCGTAGTCGTGGACAACTACTATTCGGCGGCGACCGGCGGCCAGGATATCCTGTCTTCGCGTGCCTCCAACCGCACCAAGTCGACCAAGCATCCGATCACCGATGCCATCAAGGGCATGGGCGTGAAGTGGGTGCGCCATATCGAGCGCACCTATGATGTCGGCACCATGCGCGATGTGCTGAAGGAGGCGCTGACGACGGAGGAGAAGGGACCCAAGGTCATCGTCGCCTCGTCCGAATGCATGCTCAACCGCCAGCGCCGCGAAGCGCCGCTGAAGAAAAAGGCGATTGCCGAGGGCAAGCGCATGGTGAAGACCAAGTTCGGCGTCGACGAGGATGTCTGCACCGGCGATCACGCCTGCATGCGCCTCTCGGGCTGTCCGTCGCTGACGGTCAAGCATCTCGACGATCCGCTGCGCGACGATCCGGTGGCGGCGATCGATGAGAACTGCGTCGGCTGCGGCAACTGCGGCGAGGTCGCCGATGCCGCCGTGCTGTGCCCGTCCTTCTACCAGGCCGATGTGATTTCCAACCCGACCGGCTGGGATCGTTTCTGGTTCGGCCTGCGCCAGCGTGTCATCGCCGCGCTGCAGGGCTGGCGCGAGCGCGGCAGGCCGGTGTTTGGAGACGTCACGGCATGAAGTTCGGGTTGCCGGAAGGGCCGGATACGACCGGCCGCATCATCAAGATCTGTATCCTGGCCGTGGGCGGGCAGGGCGGCGGCGTGCTGAGCGGCTGGGTAACCGATGTCGCTCAGCGCGCCGGCTGGCATGTCCAGTCGACGTCGGTGGCCGGCGTCGCCCAGCGCACCGGCGCCACCATCTATTATGTCGAGATGCTGCCGCGCGATCCGGAACGGCCGAATGACCGTCCGGTGCTCTCGCTCAGCCCGTCGCCTGGTGACGTCGACATCCTGGTTGCTGCGGAATTGGCCGAAGCCGGCCGCGCTGTGCTGCGCGGTTTCGTGACGCCCGATCGCACCACGCTGATCGCTTCCAGCCATCGCATGCTGGCGGTGTCGGAAAAGATCGTGCCGGGCGACGGCCGCGCCGATTCCGACACGGTGTCGCGCCGTGCCGGTGAGGCGGCGAGGCGGCTGATCCATTTCGACATGGAGGCGATGGCCAAGAAGGCCGGCAGCGTGGTCTCCGCGAGCCTGTTCGGTGCGCTGGCCGGCTCGGGCGAATTGCCTTTCACGCGTGAACAGTTCGAAGCCACCATCAAGGCCGGCGGCAAGGGTGCCGAGGCCAGTCTAGCCGCTTTTGCGCTGGCTTACGATCGCGCCGCCGGTGGCGAGGCGCCTGCTGTTGTTTCCGAAACGAAAGCAAAGCCGCCCGAAGGCGTGGTTTTGCCGAAGTCGCTGCAGCGTGGATGGGAGGCGCTGTCTGCCCGTGCCAATGCCCTGCCGCAGCCGGTGCGCGAGATGGCCGAGCCTGGCCTGCGCAAGGTGGTCGACTTCCTCGATCTCGCCTATGGCGAGGACTATCTGTCGGAACTGGAACGTCTTGTGGCGGCAGACAGCGAGGCCGAGGCTTATGCCTTCTCACGCGAAGCGGCGAAATATGTCGCCAACGCCATGGTCTATGACGACATCATCCGTGTCGCCGACCTGAAGACCCGGCCAGGACGTTCGCAACGCGTGCGCGACGAAGTGCACCTCGGCAAAAGCCAGACACTTGCAACGACCGAATATTTCCACCCGCGCATGGAAGAAATGGTTGGCCTGATGCCGGCCGGCCTCGGCGCTGCGCTGGAGGCCCGGCCGAAGATGATGAAGACGTTCAACCGCTTCATCGACCGAGGCCGTCGCATCCGCACCGATACGATCTTCGGCTTCGGCATGTTGTGGACGATCGGTGGCCTGCGCCGCTGGCGTAGGGGCCTGTTGCGCCACAAGGTCGAGGCGGCGCATATGCGCGAATGGCTGCAGCTTGCGGAAGCCGAACGCGGCCGGGATTACGCGCTTGGCGTCGAGGTGCTGAAATGCCGGCGCCTGATCAAGGGTTATTCCGACACCCATGCGCGCGGCCATTCCAAATTCGACAAGGTGCTGGCCTGCCTGCCCATGCTGCGCGGCCGCGCCGACGCGGCGGACTGGGTGAGGCGTCTGCGCGAAGCAGCTCTTGCCGATGCCGATGGTGTGGCCCTCGACGGCGCCATCAAGACGGTACGTTCCTTCGCGGACGATCCCGGCACGCTGGCTGGCTGAATTCGCCGGGTCCGCTCCGATTGACGGACCCGGCAGTTACTTTATGCTTTGACCATCACGGATGGAGTCGAGGCCATCTGCGAGCCGTGCCGGGGGGCGCGGTGTGTTTGATGGGGCGCCCGCGAGATGCGGCAGGGGTGGATTCATCGATGACGGAAGCTGATATCGAAGGGTGGCTGGACAGCGAGACCAAGGCGGTCGAAGCGCCGGCCGATCATGGTGACGAGACGCGGTTGTGGCTGCGGCTGCTCACCTGCACCACACTGATCGAGGCGGAGATCCGCCGTCAGCTGCGCGAGGAATTCGACTTCACCCTGCCGCGCTTCGATCTGCTGGCACAGCTCGAACGGGCGGAAGACGGCATGGTGCTTGGCGAGGTTTCGCGCCGCATGATGGTGTCGGCCGGCAACCTGACCGCACTGGTGGAGCGCCTGGTCGAAAGCGGCCATATCAGCCGCACCACGTCACCAACCGATCGCCGCGTGCAGATCGTGGCGCTCACTGCCTTCGGGCGCAAGGAATTCCGCAAGATGGCCGACCGCCATGGCGATTGGATCGGTGCGCTGTTCCAGGGGCTTTCGACGCGCGACCGCGAGGTGCTGATGAAGGAACTCGGCAAGCTGAAGGGCTCGATCCGCGGCGCGCTTGCCGACAACGCCTGATCGCGAATTTCTTCCGGAATTTACATTGAAAGGGCCGCGCAGCTTTCGTTGCGCGGCCCTTCTTTGTCACTCCCGCATCACTTCGCGGGCGGCGCCGGGTGCCCGGCCGCGCTTCAGGCTGGGCAGCGCCAGCATCAGCAGGACGAACAGGCCGGTGGCCAGCTTCAGGTCGGGCGGCGGCATGCCGGCGGCCAGACACAGCGAGACGAGCTGGTAATAGACGACGGCGCCGACGAAAGGCGCCGCCAGCTGGCGCAGCACCGTCTGCTTGCCGGTGATCGCTTCACCGATCATCAGCGCGGCGAGGCCGTTGATGAGGATGCCGAGACCCATATTGACGTCGGCGAAGCCCTGCGACTGCACCATCAGCGAACCGCTGAGCGCCGAGAACGCGCTGGCCAGGCCGACGCCGCCGATGGTCGCCGTCCATACATTGATGCCTTGTGCTTCGGCCATGTCGGGATTGGAGCCGACGGCGCGCACGCCTGTGCCGCGCTCGGTCTTGAAGTAGAGATAGAGCAGCACCAGCACGAGCAGGCCGATGGCGCCGGCTATGACGATCTTGGTGCTCGGGAAGCCGGGCTGCCCGAAAGGCGACCAGTTGAACAGCGATTCCATGCCGAACACAGACAGGTTGGAACGTCCCATGATGCGCAGATTGATCGAATAGAGCATTGTCATCATCAGGATGCCGGCCAGCAGCGTATGGATGCGGAAGCGCAGATGAATGTAGGCGGTGCAGCAGCCGGCAGCGAAACCGGCAATGAGCGCGGCGGCGATCGCCGTCAGCGGTGACTGGCCGGCGGCCAGCAGCACGCCGGCGACACAGCCGCCGAGCGGGAAGGCGCCTTCGCTGGTCAGGTCCGGGAAGGACAGCATCCGGAACGGGATCATGATGCCGAGCACCACGAAGGAGAGGATGAGGCTCTGCGCCAGGGTGACGGGAACGAGCGCGACAAAACTCGAGAAAATGTCCTGAATCATGGCCATGGGGGTCAGCTCGCGAGCAGCATGCGGTCGCTCTTGACGGCGAAATGGCCGATCAGGTCCGCAACGGAGGTCTGTTTCTTTTCCTCGCCGCCGATTTCAAGGCGTACCTTGCCGGCGTCGAGCATGATGATGCGATTTCCGTAGTCGACGGCATGCTGCATGTTGTGCGTCACCATCAGCGTGGTGAGCTTCAGCGCCTCGACTGCCTTTACCGTCGCTTTCATGACAATGTCGGCCGTGCGCGGATCGAGCGCCGCGGTGTGTTCGTCGAGCAGAAGCAGTTCCGGCTCGCCGCCCACCGCCATGATCAGCGAGAGCGACTGTCGCTGGCCGCCCGAAAGCAGTTCGACACGGGTATCCAGACGGTTCTCGAGACCGAGGCCGAGCAGTGCCAGCCGTTCCTTGTAGGCAGCAAGCCGCGTCGCGTTGAGACCCTGGCGCAGCCGGCGCTTCTGGCTGCGCAGGTCGGCAAGCAGCATGTTCTCGGCCACCGTCATCGAAGCGGCAGTGCCTTTCATCGGATCCTGGAAAACGCGGGCAAGCTTGGCGGCGCGCTTGTAGACCGGCATCCCGGTCACGTCGGTCTCGTTGATCTGGACCTTGCCGGTGTCGAGGATCAACGCGCCGGAGATGGCATTGAGCATGCTGCTCTTGCCGGCGCCGTTGGAGCCGATGACCACGCCGAAATCGCCCGTCTTGAGCGACAGGTTCAAACCGTCGAGCGCGATCTTCTCGTCGGCCTGTCCTTTGAAGAATACCTTGCGCGCCGATTTTATTTCCAGCATCCGCACCTCCTGGCGCAATGGTCCGGCGGCGTATTTTCGCCAGCCCTGACGAGCGCTGTCCAATCTTTTCAGGAGCCGCCTTGCGCCATGATGGCAGCAGCTTCCTGGCGCTAGAGCATTTTGTAGCCAAGTGAAATCACTTGGCGTTACAAAAATGCAACGAAAACAAAAACTTAGAGCTGTTCCGCGTTTCCGTGAAAAACGGAAACGCTCTAAGAAAAAGCGACGCCCGAGTGTTATGTCCGGGCGCCGCCACGCAGTTCTATCGCACTGAACTCAGTCGGCGAAGCACTTGCAGTCGTCGAGCGCTGCCGGGATCTTCAGGCCGAAGTCAGCCGCGACCTTCTTCGAGATCAGCGGGCTGTGGTCGGCATAGGCCGGACGGAACGGCGCGATTTCCTTCGGGTCCTTGCCCTTCAGGATCTCGGCTGCGATCTTGCCGGCAGCGAGACCGACCTGGTCGTAATTGACCGCGAAGCTGGCCGGAACCACGCCCTTGCGCACGGCGCCGTCGTCGGAGTTGACGATCGGGATGCCGGCCTGGCGGGCAGCTGCAGAAACCGCGGCAATCGCGGGCTGCAGCAGGTTCGAAGCCGGCGTGTAGATCACATCTGCCTTGCCCTTGAGCGAGGCGATGCGCTGTTGGATGTCGTTGACGTTGTCGACGCCGACGGCAACCACTTCGAAGCCAGCCTTCGGAGCGGCTTCCTTGATCTTCTCGAGCACGGCGACGTCATTGGCTTCGCCGGGGTTGTAAGGCACGCCGAAGCGCTTGGCTTCCGGCAGCAGCTTCTTGGTGAATTCCATCACGGCGGCCACGTCCTGCAGGTCGGACGAGCCGGTGATGCCGGTGTCGCCGGCTTCCCACGACGGGACCAGCTTGGCAGCGACCGGGTCGGTCACGGCGGTGAAGACGATGTTGATGCCGCTGCCGGCGAGCTGCTGCTTGGCGATCTGCGAGACCGGGGTGGTCACGGTGTAAATCAGCTTCGGGTTTTCGGCCTTCAGCTTCTCGATCATCTGCGGAACCAGCGTGGCGTCGAAATTGGTGTGGCTTTCGGTGAAGACCACATCCTTGCCTTCGACGAAGCCGCTTTCGGCCAAGCCTTTCTTGAAGCCGGCGATCGAGGCGTTGAGCTGCGGATGTTCGCCGAAATTGGCGATGCCGATACGGATCGGATCTGCGGCGGCGCTGACCACGCTGGCGATCAGCGAACCTGCAAGTACTATTCCGGACAGCCATCCGGCCTTAGACGAAATCATGTTTTCCTCCCAGATTTGGCAAGCGGCCGTCTCTCCCCGGCGCCCCAGATTGCATCATAACGGGTCGGCAAACCTTGTCAAAAGGTTTATATATAAAATATCTGCTGTGGATGTTTGATATATTATTTTGCCGATGGGCCCGCCAAATATATGATCCTTGCGTGGAGGAAAAGTGCGATGCGGGATGAGGAGCCCTCGACCAAGACGGAAGCGGCCTACTGGCGGCTGCGGCGGGACATTCTGACCACGCGGCTGGAGCCGGGCACGCCGCTGAAACTTGGTGCATTGAACCAGATCTACGGCTTCGGCTGGACGCCGTTGCGCGAGGCATTGTCACGGCTGGAGGCGGAAAAACTGGTCACGGCGGTGAGCAACCGTGGCTTCGCGGTTGCGCCGGTTTCGCGCGCGGAACTGGAGGACCTCATCCGGGCCCGCGAAGTGGTCGAGCTGCCGCTTTTGGAGGAGTCCATCCGCAAGGGCGGGGCCGAGTGGGAATCCGCCGTGGTGACGGCGCACTACCGGCTGTCGCGTTGCAAGTTCTCGCCTGAAGATCCGTCCGAAGCCGCGATCGAGGAGTGGGACGAACGCCACGCCGCCTTCCATGCGGCGCTTGTCAGTGCCGCGAGTTCCGCCTGGCTGCTGCGCTTCCAGGCGATGGTCTACGACCAGCTTCGCCGCCACCAGCATTACCTGAGCCTGGCGCCGATGCTGCGCGCCGCGCGTGGCCGCGGCGGCAATTTCGAGAAGGCGGTTGCGGCGCTGCATGACGCGATGGGCATCGACCACCACACCGAGCTGATGGACGCGGCCTTCGATCGCGATATCGAACGCGCTCGCACGCTGATGACGGAGCACATTTCCTTCACCCTGCAGGCCTTCGTCACTTTTGAAGGTGTCGATGCCGGCGAGGCCGCCTAGCCGCAGACGACGCGGCCCGGCAAGCGCTCCTGCGCGTCAGAGGGCGAGTCCCTGCAGGTCTGGTGGCGTTGGCGCTCTCCAGAAACAGCACAAGAATACATCGCCAGACAACCGGCGGCCCCCGAGTAAAGAGGGTGGCTGAGGGCGCGGCCTCGCGTCGCGGGGTGAAAGATCGTACACGGCAATCACTTTAAGCTTGAAATATCTTCGGAGAGAGCCCACTATCGCTTCATGGTTCACGCACGGCCTTGACCGGCCGTGAGCAGAGCGGAGATGACCATGAAGATCGTGTGTATCGGTGGCGGACCGGCCGGGCTCTATTTTGCCCTGCTGATGAAGAAGCAGCACCCCGAACATCAGGTCACCGTGGTCGAGCGCAACCGCCCTTACGACACCTTCGGCTGGGGTGTGGTGTTCTCCGACGCCACCATGCAGTCGATGCGCAAGTGGGATCCGGAAACCGCTGCAACCATCGAGGATGCCTTCAACCATTGGGACGACATCGAGCTGGTATTCAAGGGTCGCAAGATCCGCACCACCGGCCATGGCTTCGTCGGCATTGGCCGCAAGAAGATGCTGAACATCCTGCAGGATCGCTGCATCGAACTCGGCGTCGAGATGGTTTTCGAGCGCGAGGTTACGGGCGACGAGGAATTCCCCGACGCCGATCTCATCATCTCTTCGGATGGCGTCAATTCGCGCATTCGCAATAAATATGCCGACGTCTTCCAGCCGGACATGGTGATGCGGCCGAACCGCTTCATCTGGCTCGGCACCAGCAAGGCTTTCGATGCCTTCACCTTCGATTTCCAGCGTACCGAGCATGGCTGGTTCCAGGCTCATATCTACCGTTTCGACGACAACACCTCGACCTTCATCGTCGAGACCACCGACGAGGTGTTCCAGGCGCATGGCATCGACAAGATGGACCAGGACCAGTCGATCGCCTTCTGCGAGAAGCTGTTTGCAGAAACGCTGGATGGCCACAGCCTGATGACCAACGCGCGCCATCTGCGCGGCTCGGCCTGGCTGAATTTCGGTCGCCTGATCTGCGGCAAGTGGAGCCATTTCAACGGCAACAGCCATGTCGTGCTGATGGGCGACAGTGCCCACACAGCGCATTTCGCCATCGGTTCAGGTACCAAGCTTGCCATCGATGACGCGATCGAACTGACCAACCAGTTCAACATCGCGGGGCACGACGCCAAGAACATTCCAGCCGTGCTCGAGGCCTATGAAGAAGTACGCCGCGTCGATGTTGCGCGCATCCAGAACGCGGCCCGCAACGCCATGGAATGGTTCGAGGTGGTCGGTACGCGTTACGCCGACACGCTGGAACCGGAACAGTTCATGTATTCCATGCTGACGCGCTCGCAGCGCATCAGCCATGAGAATTTGCGCCTGCGCGACAAGGATTGGCTGGAGGGCTACGAGCGCTGGTTCGCCGAGCGCGCCGGCGCGCCGGCCCAGCCGAACGGCCGCCCGATCCCGCCGATGTTCACGCCTTACAGGGCGCGCGGACTGACCTTGCACAACCGCGTCATCGTCTCGCCGATGGCGATGTATTCGGCCAAGGACGGTATGCCGAACGATTTCCATCTGGTCCATCTCGGCTCGCGCGCCATGGGTGGCGCTTCGCTGGTGTTTCCGGAAATGATCTGCGTGTCGCCGGACGCGCGCATCACGCCGGGCTGTCTTGGCCTGTGGAACGAGGAACAGAAGGAAGGCTATCGCCGCCTCGTCGATTTCGTGCACAACGACACGCCGGCCAAGATCGGCATCCAGCTCGGTCATGCCGGTCGCAAGGGTGCCACGAAGGTCGCTTGGGAGGGTACCGACCAGCCGGTGGAGCAGGGTGGTTGGCCGCTGATCTCGGCTTCCGCCATCCCCTACCTGCCGCATTCGGACGTGCCGCGCGCTGCCACGAAAGAAGATCTGGAGCGGATCAAGGCGGATTTCGTGCAGGCCACGAAATGGGCTGACGAAGTCGGCTTCGACATTCTCGAACTGCACTGCGCCCACGGCTATCTGCTCTCCGCCTTCCTGTCGCCGCTGACCAATCTGCGCGACGACGAATATGGCGGCGACCATGCTGCGCGCGCCAGATATCCGCTCGAGGTCTTCCACGCCATCCGTGCCGTCTGGCCCGAGGACAAGCCGATCTCGGTCCGCCTCTCGACCAATGACTGGTACGAAGGCGGCAACACGCCGGAAGACGCCGCCATCTTCGCGGCCATGTTCAAGGAAGCTGGCGCCGACCTCATCGACTGTTCGTCGGGGCAGGTGGTGAAGCAGGAGAAGCAGGTGTTCGGTCGCATGTGGCAGACGCCTTTCTCCGACAAGATCCGCAACGAGGTACAGGTGCCGACCATCGCCGTCGGTGCGATCTCGGAGGCTGACCACGCCAATTCGGTGATCGCGGCCGGCCGCGCCGATCTCTGCGCCATTGCCCGTCCGCATCTGGCCGACCCGTCCTTCGTCATGCACGAAGCCGCCAAAGTCGGTTATTCCGGCCAGGTCTGGCCGAAGCAGTATTATGCGAGCCGGCAGCAATATGAGGCCAACCTGGCCCGCGCGGCGGCCGAAGCGTCGGGGCGCAAATGAGCGCAGCGCGTCACGCCCTCATCACCGGTGCCGGCAGCGGCATCGGCCGTGCCATTGCGCTCGCCTTGGCAAAAAGCGGGCATGCCGTCTCGCTGGCCGGGCGTCGCGCTGCACCACTGGAAGACGTTGCCAGGGAGATCGCGGCCGGCGGTGGCAAATCCGTCGTGATCGACGGATTTGATGTCACCGATGCCGCGACGATTGCCTCTGGCTGCGCCAAAGCTATTGCCGCCTCGGGCGAAGTCGCGGTTCTGGTCAATTGTGCCGGCGAGGCACCCTCGGCGCCCTTCGAGCGCACGGATGCAGCACTCTGGGGCCGCGTCATCGGTATCAACCTGACTGGCACTTTCCTCGTCACGCAGGCTTTGCTGCCTTCGATCCGCAAGGCCGGAAAGGGGCGCATCGTCAACGTTGCCAGCACCGCCGGCCTGACCGGTTATGCTTATGTTTCGGCCTACTGCGCCTCCAAGCACGGTGTCGTCGGCCTGACCCGGGCGCTTGCGCTGGAACTGGCGCGCACCGACGTTACCGTCAATGCCGTCTGCCCCGGTTTCACCGACACGCCATTGCTCGACGGTGCGGTAGACACCATCGTCGGCAAGACTGGCCGCACTGCCGATGAGGCACGCGCCAACCTTGCCCGTGCCAATCCGCAAGGCCGCCTGGTGACACCGCAGGAGGTTGCCGATGCGGTGCTGTGGCTGGTGTCCGAAGGAGCGGGCGCCATCACCGGCCAGGCCATCGCGGTCGCCGGCGGCGAAGTCATGGCCGGTTGAGAACAATCAAAGGGAGGAACGCATGACTGACAAAGCTTTGGAGAAAGGCATCACCGAAAACGGTACCGGTTACGAAGCGACCGAGTGGAACATCCTGGGCCAGCGCTACTTTCCGAAGGCCACCTGCGCATCGAGTTTTGCCTTCGAGACCAACAGCGACGCCGGCCAGTTCGTACCGGTCCACATCCATCCGACGCAGGAGGAGTTCATCCTCGTGCAGGAAGGGCAGCTGGAGCTGAAGCTCGACGGCAAGTGGTTCACGGCCAGGGCCGGCGATCTGGTGCGCATGCCGCGCGGTGTCCCGCATGGTTATTTCAACAAGTCCGACAAGCCGGCCCGTGCGTTGTTCTGGGTATCTCCGGCCGGCAGGCTCGAGGACCTGTTCAAGAAGCTGCACAATCTCACCGATGTCGAGGAAGTGGTGCGGCTTTCGGCAGAGCATGACGTGGATTTCCTGCCGCCGTCGGCCAACGACTGACGACCGGCCCGCACAACAGGACGACAGACCGGCACGCCGATGGGCGTGCCGGAAGCAAGCAAGGATAAATGAGCGATGACCGACGCGATGCTGGACAAGAAGCGCCCCTTCAAGGGCCACAAGGCCAAGCACTTCCTGTTCGAGACCGATGCGGACGGCCGTGTCGCCACGATCACGCTCAACCGGCCGGAGCGCAAGAACCCGCTGACCTTCGAAAGCTATGAGGAGCTGGGCGACCTGTTCCGTTCGCTGCATCGAGCCAGCGACGTCCGTGCCATCGTCCTGGCGGGCGCCGGCGACAATTTCTGTTCTGGTGGTGACGTGTTCGAGATCATCGAGCCGCTCACCAAGATGGCGATGCCGGAGCTTCTGGCCTTCACCCGCATGACCGGAGACCTGGTTCGCCAGATCCGCGCCTGCCCGCAGCCGATCATCGCCGCCGTTGACGGCATCTGCGCTGGCGCAGGCGCGATCCTGGCGATGAGTGCCGACTATCGTGTCGCGACGCCTGAAGCCAAGACCGCCTTCCTGTTCACCCGCGTCGGTCTGGCCGGCGCCGACATGGGCGCTTGCGGCATTCTTCCGCGCATCATAGGCCAGGGCCGCGCTGCAGAGCTTCTGTTCACCGGCCGTTCGATGTCGGCCGCCGAAGGCCATGCCTGGGGGTTCTACAATGCGCTGCATGAGCGTCCCGTCATGCTGGCCGAGGCACAGCGTTTCGCCCGTAATCTCGCCGATGGACCCTGGTTCGCGCATTCCATGACCAAGAAGATGCTCGATCAGGAATGGTCTATGGGCATCGAGGAACTGATTGAATCCGAAGCCCAGGCGCAGGCCATCTGCATGGCGACGGGCGATTTCCGTCGTGCTTTCGAGGCCTTCGCTGCCAAGACGAAGCCGGTTTTCGAAGGGAACTGACGATGGACAATCCGCAGCGTTCCGGCGGCCCGACACGGGATCATCTCGACTGGCCGTTCTTTGCCGAGAACCATAGGAAGCTTGCCGCCGACCTCGATCATTTCGTTGCCGGTGGCGGTCTTGGTCATATCGACCATCACGATGCCGACGGCGCCTGCAAGGGGCTGGTTCGCAAGCTCGGCGCCGGTGGTTTCCTGCGCCATTGCGTGCCGTCGGAATTCGGCGGCGCGGCTGCGGAAATCGACAGCCGTTCGCTCTGCCTGATCCGCGAGACGCTCGCCTATGCCGACGGACTGGCGGATTTCGCCTTTGCCATGCAGGGCTTGGGCACCGGCGCCATCAGCCTGTCCGGCTCGCCGGAGATCAAGCAGGCGATCCTGCCGAGGATTGCCAAAGGCGAGTTGATATCGGCCTTCGCACTGACCGAGCCGGAAGCCGGTTCCGACGTCGCCGCCATGAGCACGTCGGCAGAGCGTCAGGGCGACGAATTCGTGCTCAACGGCGAGAAGGTCTTCATTTCCAACGGTGGCATCGCCGACGTCTATACCGTCTTTGCCCGCACCGGCGAGGCACCTGGCACGCGCGGCATCTCCGCCTTTGTCGTCTATGCCGATACGCCCGGCTTCCACATCGCCGAGCGCATCGAGACGATCGCGCCGCATCCGCTAGCCCGCATCCGCTTCGAAAACTGTCGCGTACCGGCGGCCAACCTGCTCGGTCAGCCGGGCGAGGGTTTCAAGATCGCCATGCGCACGCTGGACATCTTCCGGCCGTCCGTTGCCGCAGCTGCACTCGGCTTTGCACGGCGCGCGCTCGACGAGGCCGTGGCACACGCCAAGTCGCGCAAGATGTTCGGCGCCACGCTTGCCGATCTGCCGACCGCTCAGAGCACGCTGGGCGAGATGGCAACGGCTATCGATGCCGCATCGCTGCTGACCGTGCGCACCGCCTGGCGGCGCGACGTGCAGAAACTGCCGATCACCCGCGAAGCGGCGATGGCCAAGATGACGGCCACGGAAAACGCGCAATGGGTGATCGACCAGGCGCTGCAGATGTTCGGCGGGCGCGGCGTACGCGTCGGCGAGATCACCGAGACGCTGTACCGCGAGATCCGAGCGCTGCGCATCTACGAGGGCGCAACGGAAGTTCAGAAGCTGATCATCGGCCGTGAGCTGATGAAGGCTGGGAAATGAGTGGAGTAGACATGACTGTGACCGCAATCTCCGAACACAAGGCCGCCACGACTCCGCATCGGGTGCTGCAACCCGAAGGCTGGGCGAAGCCGATCGGATATGCCAATGGCATGGAAGCGCGCGGCCGTACCGTTTTCGTCGGCGGCCAGATCGGCTGGAACAGCCAGTGCAAGTTCGAAGTGCATGATCTGCCGGGCCAGATTAGGCAGACGCTGGAGAACGTTATCGCCATCCTGCACGAGGGCGGCGCCGGCCCCGAGCACATCACGACCATGACCTGGTACGTGATCGACCGCAAAGCCTACTCCTCGTCGCTGAAGGAGATCGGCGCTGCCTGGAAGGCGACTATGGGCCGCAACTTCCCGGCCATGGCGGTGGTCCAGGTATCGGGCCTGATCGAGGACGAGGCGCTGGTCGAAATCCAGGCGACCGCGGTCGTCCCGGATTGACGTCCTTTCCCTTCTCCCCTTGTGGGAGAAGGTGGCTTGGCAACGGCGGCTTTTGCCGCCGGAGCAGCGCCGAGACGGATGAGGGGTGTTGGAAGAAACGAGTATTATCAATATTACGCTGGTGTCGGCGTCGCTCAAACCGGGAAGATGGCACTCCTTCCAGCACCCTCATCCGACCTCGCCTGCGGCGAGGCCACCTTCTCCCACAAAGGGAGAAGGCAAAGTTCGAGGCAGATGCCCTACAGTACCGTGCGAACGGTCCACAGTTCCGGGAACAGCACCACTTCCAGCATCTTGCGCAGGTAGGAGACGCCGCCGGTGCCGCCGGTGCCACGCTTCAGCCCGATGATGCGCTCCACTGTGGTGACATGGTTGAAACGCCAGCGCCGGAAGTAGTCCTCGAAATCGACGAGCTTTTCGGCGAGTTCGTAGAGGTCCCAGTATTTCTGCGGCGCGGCATAGACCGCCTTCCATGCTTCCAGAACCTGCGGGTTTTCCTCGCGGGTCTCACGCCAGCTGGTGCGGCTGGCGTCGGCGCCGATGTCGAAGCCGTTGCGTGACAAAAGCAGCAGCGCCTCGTCATAGAGGCTGGGCTCGGCCAGGATTTCCTCGAGCTTGGCGATCAGGTCCGGCTGATGCGCGTGCGGCCCGAGCATGGCGGTGTTGCGGTTGCCGACCAGGAACTCGACGGCGCGATACTGATAGGACTGGAAGCCGGAAGACTGGCCGAGCGAGTTGCGGAACTCGGTATATTCGCTGGGTGTCATGGTGCGCAGCACGTCCCAGGAATTGTTCAGCTGCTCGAAGATGCGCGCCACGCGCGTCAGCATCTTGAACGCCGGCTGCGGCCGGTCGGAACGGATCTCGCGCATCGCCGAACGGATCTCGTGGATCGCCAGCTTCATCCACAGTTCCGACGTCTGGTGCTGCACGATGAACAACAGCTCGTCATGCGCGGTGGAAAGCGGTTCCTGCGCATCGAGCACGCGCTCGAGATGCAGATAGTCGCCATAGGACATGCGTTCCTTGAACGACATCTGCGCGCCTTCCCGGGAAGGATCGTAGGGCTTGCTCATGTCACCAGGGCTTTCTTGCGGTATTGCGGCTCATCCCAGCGCTTGTTGTTCATGACGTCTTCGAGCACGCCGACCGCGCCGAGCACTTCCTGTTCGCCGATGTAGAGCGGCGTGAAGCCGAAGCGGACGGCGTCGGGCGCACGGAAGTCGCCGATCACGCCGCGCGCGATCAGCGCCTGCATGATGGCGTAGCCTTCGGGATGGCGGAACGAAACCTGGCTGCCGCGTTCAGCACCGTTACGCGGCGAGGCGAGCGTCAGCTCCGGGCAGCGTGTCTCGACCTCGCGGATGAAGAGATCGGCGAGCGCGATCGACTGCTTGCGCACATCGGCCATGGACACGCCTTCCCAGGCATCCATGGCGGCATCGAGCGCGGCCATGGCGATCACTGCCGGCGTGCCGACGCGCATGCGGTCGATGCCGGCGCCCGAGCGGTAGTCGAGGTCGAAGGCGAAGGGGCTTTCATGGCCGAGCCAGCCGGACAGGGCAGGCCGCACCTTGCCGGCATGTTTCGGCGCGACATAGATGAAGGCCGGGGCGCCGGGGCCGCCATTGAGATATTTGTAGGTACAGCCGACGGCAAAGTCGGCCCTGGCGCCTTCGAGATCGACGGCGAGGGCGCCGGCCGAATGCGCCAGATCCCAGACGGTCAGCACGCCGGCGGCATGCGCCTTGGCGGTCAGCTTCTTCATGTCGTGCAGGCGGCCGGTGCGGTAGTCGACCTCGGTGATCATCAGCACGGCGACGCTTTCATCGATCGCTGCCTCGACCTCTTCCGGATCGACCACCTTCAGCTCGTAGCCCTTGTCGAGCGAGCGCAGCAGGCCTTGAGCCATATAGAGGTCGGACGGGAAGTTGCCGTTGTCGGAGAGCACGACACGCCGGGATGGATTGAGCTCCAGGGCGGAGGCGAGTGCCTGGTAGACCTTGATCGACAGCGTGTCGCCGACCACGACAGTGCCTTCCGGCGCGCCGATCAGCTTGCCGATGCGGTCGCCAAGCCTGCGCGGCTGCATCATCCAGCCGGAGGCGTTCCAGCCGCGGATCAGTTGTTCGCCCCACTGCGCGGTCATCATTTCCTGCACGCGTTGGGTGGCGCTTTTCGGCAGCGGCCCCAGCGAATTGCCGTCGAGATAGAACACGCCGTCCGGCATGTGGAAGAGGCTGCGTGTCCTTGTAAAGTCGGTCATGATCAGTGGGTGTCTTTCAAGCGGAAACGTTGGATCTTGCCGGTCTGGGTTTTCGGCAGCGCATCGATGAACTTGATCGAGCGCGGGTATTTGTAGGGCGCGATGGTCGCCTTGACATGGTCCTGCAGGCGCTTGGTTGTCAGGTCATCGGCCGCTACGCCTTCCATCAGCACGACATGCGCCTGCACGATCTGGCCACGCTCCTCGTCGGCCGCGCCGATGACGGCGCATTCCTTGACGTCGGCGTGCGACAGCAGCGCTGCCTCCACCTCCGGCCCGGCGATGTTGTAGCCGGCCGAGATGATCATGTCGTCGGAGCGCGCGGCGAAGTGCAGATAACCATCCTCGTCCTGGAAGAAGGAATCGCCGGTCAGGTTCCAGCCCTTGCGCACATACTTGGTCTGGCGGTCGTCGGCCAGATAGCGGCATCCGGTCGGTCCGCGCACGGCCAGCCGCCCGACTTCGCCGCGCGGCAGCTCGTTCATGTCGTCGTCGACGATCTTGGCCTCATAGCCGCCGACGGGCTTGCCGGTGCAGGCCGGCTTGGAATCGCCGAAACGGTTGGAGATGAAGATGTGCAGCATCTCGGTGGCGCCGATGCCGTCGAGCATCGGCTTGCCGGTCTTCTCCATCCATTCCTCGTAGACCGGGGCCGGCAGCGTTTCGCCGGCCGAGACGGCGGCGCGCAGCGAGGACAGGTCGGCGCCTTTGTCCATCGCCGCCAGCATGGCGCGATAGGCGGTCGGCGCGGTGAAGCAGACGGTGGCGCGGTAGGTCTGGATGATCTCGACCATGTTGGGCGGCGAGGCGTTCTCCAAAAGGGTCGCGGCCGCGCCGAAGCGCAGCGGGAAGATCGCCAGCCCGCCGAGGCCGAAGGTGAAGGCGAGCGGCGGCGAGCCGATGAAGACGTCTTCCGGCGTCACGCTCAACACCTCGCGGGCATAGCCGTCGGCGATGATGAGAAGGTCGCGGTGGAAATGCATCGTCGCCTTCGGCATGCCGGTGGTGCCGGAGGTGAAGCCGAGCAGGGCGACGTCGTCGCGCCCGGTCTTGACCGCATCGAAGCGCACCGACTTGTCGAGCGCGATGCGGTCGAGTTCCGCATCATGGTTGGCGGTGCCGTCGAAACCGATGACCTGCTTCAGGAAATTGCTCTGCTTGGCGCAGGCCACCATCTCTTCCATCAGCCTGGTATCGCACAACGCCAGCGTGATCTCGGCCTTGTCGATGATCTGGGCAAGCTCGCCAGCGCGCAGCATCGGCATGGTGTTGACCACCACGGCACCGGCCTTGGTCGCGGCAAGCCAGCAGGCCACCATGGCCGGGTTGTTGGCCGAGCGGATCAGCACCCGGTTGCCCGGCTTGACGCCGTAGTTCTCGACCAGCGCATGGGCCAGCCGGCTGGTCCAGTCGGCCAGCTCCTTGTAAGTGCGGCGGCGGCCGTTGCCGATCAGCGCGGTATGGTCGCCGAAGCCCTTTTCGACCATGCGGTCGGTCAGTTCGACACCGGCATTGATGTGGTCGGGATAGTCGAAGCCGTCGAGCAGGAAGTCCGGCCAAAGGTCCGGAGGCGGGAGATTGTCTCGTGCAAACGTGTCGGTATGCGCCGTCGGCCCAAGCATCTCGTTCGATCTCCCAGCTTCCGTAAGGTCTGCGCCGGCCATCTTGGTGGGGCCTTGTTCTGCGGCGGTAGGAGCAGCCCTGCAGCGTCTCCATCCGTTCCGCTGAGGGAAACGCTCGCATAGCGCCAAAGTTATTTCAAGCATAAAGTTTATCGTTGCACTGGCCCGGCGCTTGCCTATGGTAGAGGTCGAGGATGCCGGCCGCAGCCGGTAGGGAAGGGACAGCGAACATGGTCGTTCACAAGATCGTCGACTGGGACAATGCCTACACCAACGGCGCCAACATCGCCGGCGGCGACCGCTGGCCGGCGGCCTGGGTAGCGCCGGCGGCAGCCTATCGCGACGAGTTGGCGGCGTCCGGCCGCGCACAGCTCGACATCGCCTACGGTCCGGGAACACGCAACCGGCTCGACCTGTTCCTGCCGGTAGGCACGCCGAAGGGGCTCGTCGTCTTTGTGCATGGCGGTTACTGGATGGCGCTCGACAAGAGCTTCTGGTCACATCTGGCGCGCGGCGCCGTTGAAAGCGGCCATGCGGTGGCGATGCCGTCCTACACGCTGGCTCCCGAGGCGCGTATCGGCCAGATCTCGGCCGAAATCGGCGCTGCGATAACGAAAGCGGCGGAGCTGGTCGATGGCGACATCCGCCTGACCGGGCACTCCGCCGGCGGTCATCTGGTCACGCGCATGATCTCGGCGACGTCACCCTTGCCGGAGGCCGTGCGGCGCCGCGTCGTCAACACGGTCTCGCTGTCCGGCGTGCACGATCTGCGGCCGATCATGCAGACGGGGATGAACAGGACGCTGAAGATCGATGCCGCGGAAGCCGCTGTCGAGAGCCCCGCCTTGCTGCTGCCGATGGATGGCGCGCGGCTGGTCTGCTGGGTCGGTGGCGGCGAACGCGCGGAATTCATCCGCCAGTCCGAACTGCTCGCCAACATCTGGACCGGACTAGGAGCTTCGACAGGTTTTTATGCCGAGCCTGACCGCCATCATTTCAGCGTCATCGATGGCCTGGCCGATGCCACGCATCCGCTGACCCGGATATTGCTGGAAAGCTAAAACCTCAGACCGGGCGCGCCTCGAAGCGGCATGCCGCGGCGCCACAGGCGACGCATTCGGTTTCGCGCGCCACGACATCGTCGCTGTCCAGCACCATGCGACCGACCGCCGTCGCCATGCCGGCGATGGCATGGCAGACAGGCTTTGAAGCGGAGCCGTAGCCTGCCGCGAACGGGCTGTTGCGGACGGTGAGTTCAATGCTGTCGCTGCCGCGCGCGAACGACCAGGCACCCCAGCCGAGATCGGGCGCGGTGTTGGCCACCGTTGCCAGCAGGGCGTCGGCATCGCCGCCACCATGTGCCTTGTAGGCACGCGCGCTGTCGCCGCCCATTTCGATCACCGAAGCCGCCAGCGCCTCCAGCGCCTTCCGCCGGGTCTCGTCGTCGAGGCGACGGAACATCCCCATCAGCGCCTCGGGCCGCATCAGCATGTAGCGGCGGCTTTCGTCGAGCACCTGGCCGTTGCCGCCGTCGAAATCCAGCCGCTCGCGAAAAGGCGGCTTCACGATGCCGCTCCGGCGAAATCGCGCACCACACCGTTGAAGGCGTCACGCACCACGTCGACATCGGAAGCGAGCACGACAAGGTGATAACCCTCGGCGCGTCGTTCGAGCGCTTTGTCGACATTGCCGGTGAAGATGCCGCACGGGATGCCGGCCCTAGCGCAGGCCTCCTTCACGCGCAGGCAGCCTTTTTCCGTGGCGTCGCCGCCCTGGCCTTGTGCCGCATAGGAGATGCCGAGATCGCCGGTGCCGATCAGCACGAAGTCCAGTCCGGGTGTGGTGATGATCGCCTCGGCCTGCTCGACCCCGGCAGCGGTCTCGATCATCAGGCCGACGGCCACATGTCCCGCCCGTTCGAGATAGGTGCCGAATCCCATCGAAAGCGGTCGCACGCCGCCGCCCGAGCGATGGCCGTGCGGCGGGAAGCGGGCGGCGGAGATCGCCTGCTCGGCCTGCGCGCGGCTTTCGATCAGCGGCACCAACACGCCGTCGCAGCCGGCATCCAGTGCGTTGCCGATCGCTGTCGTCGAACTGTCCGCGACGCGTGCGATCACCGGAGCGGTGCCGGCTGCAATGCCGACGGTCGTCTCCAGCGAGCGGCGATCCCACAGCCCGTGCTGCAGGTCGATGACCAGCGCATCGGCGCCGGAGTGCGCTGCCATTTCGGTGATCGAGGCATGGCCGAGCGTCAGCCAGACCAGGCCGAGCTGGTCGTTGGCGGCAAGGCGGGTCTTCAGCCGGCCGGACAGGACAGGGGACATCGGCTGGTCTCCGTTACGTTATTGGCCGTTAATGGTGAGGAAGCGCCCGTGGGCGTAGAAGATCGGCTCGCGCTCGACACGGTCGAGCGTCACCTTGGTCACCAGCCCGATCAGGATCAGATGCGAGGCGCGTGCGATGATTTCGCCGACCCGGCATTCGAACACGGCGCGCGCGCCGACCAGCAGTGGAGCGCCGGCTTCGCCGCGAACCCAGGAGCCCGCCGAGAACCGCGCCACGCCCTTGGCCGTCGTCATGCCGCCGAAGACGCGTGCGACATTCTCCTGGTCCGCCGCCGGCAGATTGACGGAAAAGGCCATGTCCTGCCGGGTAAGCGAAGCGAAGGTGCTGTTCTTGTGCACGCAGGCCAGCAGCGAAGGCGGCTCGGCGCTGAACGAACAGACGGCGGTTGCCGTCAGCCCGAAGCAACCATGCTCGGCATCTTCGGCAGCCAGGATCGCCACGGCGCCGGCCATCGCACGCATGCCTTGCTTGAAGCCGCGCGGGTCGACCGTGCCGTGCGCGGGCAGCGCGCCGGTTGCCACGTCCATCAGTTCATCCTCAGCCCGGCCTGGCGCATCAGCGGCAGCACGCGGTCGCAGAAGAATGGCAGGTCGTAGGTGTAGTTGACGAAGGAGAGGGCGGCACCTGCATAACCCTGCTCCATGATGCGGATCAGGTCGTCGACGATCTTCTCCGGCGTGCCGACCAGCGGGTAGGTGCCGGCGCCGCCGGCAAAACGCTGCCGGTATTCGGTGAACGCCTTGTCGTCATGTGAATGGGCGAATTCCTTCTTCTTCTTCATATGCTCGTCGACGGCGCCCTTGTCGGCGAGTTCGAGTGCATAGCGACGGTAATAGTCTTCCGCCTCCTGCTGCGTTTCGCGGCAGACCACGTGGCAGACCGTATAGACGCCGACGTCGCGGCCAACTTCGGCGGCGCGGTTGGCGATATCGACGACATGGGCGCGGCCTTCCGAGATTTCGGAAAAGGTCGAGAACAGATAGTCGCAGTGGCGCGCCGCGTAGTTGCGGCCCGGTGCGCCGAAGGCGGCATTCATCGTCACCGGGCGCGGCGCCTGCAGGCTGGCCGGCCGGCTCACCACGCCTTTCAGGTCATAGAATTCGCCGGCGAAGTCGAACGGCTCGCGCGACTTGTAGGCGCGTTCGATGATGGTGATCCATTCTTCGGCCTGGTCGTAGGTGCGCTCGCCGACCGTCTGGCCGAACATCGCGAATTCATCCGGGTTCCAGCCGCAGACGATATTGAGCCCGGCACGGCCACCTGAGATGTGGTCGACGGTGGCCAGCGCCTTGGCGGCCTGCAGCGGATGGACCAGCGGCACGTGCACGGTCATGAACAAGGCGATGTTTTCTGTCGCCGTCGCCAGTCCCGCCGCCCAGGTGAAGGTCTCGAACGACCATTCGCGCGCATGGGTGACGCCGCCGAAGCCGCGCCAGCGCGCGATCGGCAGCAGGAACTCCAGCCCCGCGCTGTCGGCGATGCGCGCCGCGTTCAGATTGTCGTCCCAGCGCGCACGCCACCGCTCGGGCGCCGTCGTCATCGCCAGGCCGCCATCGGCGTTCATGGAGAAGACGCCGAGCTTGAACTTGTTCGGGCCCTTGAGCGGATGCGGCTTGATCATAAGGATTATCCCTGCGGGCGCCGGCCTTCGTCACCGGCGGATTCCAGTGCCTTGGTGAGTGCGACGAAACGCTCCTCGGCATGCTGGATGAAGGTGGTCATATGGTCGAAGGCAGCCATCGAGTCGCGGTTCGCGAAGGCGTCATAGAGCCTGCGCATGCCTGCCAGCACGACCGCCTGCGTCGGCTGGTGCGTCAGCGTGCCGAGGCGCACGACCTGCACATGGTCGGCAAAACGCGCGATGGCCGAGGCCAACCTGTCATTGTCGACGGCTTCCAGCCATGAGCGGCGGAAGCGGACATTGGCCTGGAACAGAAGTTCGGCATCGGCGGTCGCGACGGCTTCTTCGGCATCCTTCAGCGCAGCGGCGAGCCGTTCCATCCCGGCGGTATCCAGCGTGCGTGCGGCATGGGCCGCAGCGCGCGGCTCGAGACAGCGCCGCACTTCGAAGATGTTGGCGACATCGGTCGGCGTCAGCGTCGGCAGCATGAAGCCGCGCGTGGTGCCGACGAGATAGCCTTCATGCGTGAGCTGCAGCAGGGCTTCGCGTACCGGCATGCGGGATACGCCGAGGTTGCCTGCGATCTCCACATCGACCAGCCGGTCGTTGGCGCCCAGGGCGCCGCGATGGATGCGATCGCGGATGTCTTCATAGATCTGGGCGCGCAGACTGCCGCCGGAGCCTTTGAACGGCCTTTCGTCAGACATCAGACTTCTCCGCATTCAGTATACTGTTTAAAGCCGATTTCTCGATGTATGCGGCCCGAACTTTACGACCCGCAAGCGATAAGAAAGGCCAAAAACGGCGAATTTCGCTGAAGCTAGCGCGTATTTTGCAAGAAGCGCAAGCGGGTGGATAAAAAATTTTAGGCTTGAACAGTATACTGTTTCATGCGTTATTAAACCCGTTGATGAGGCTGGATGCGCTGTGTGTGCCGGGCCTCGTTCCGGCGCGTCTTTGGCCGGCGTGTCTTCGGGAGGAACTGCCATATGACCTTGAGCAGAAGCGGCGCATCCGCCTATCCGGCGAATGTCCGGCCCTTTCCGCCGCTCGAGGGCATCCGCCCGCAGATCCAGGACCTGCGCACCGAAAACATCGCCCAGCTGGCCGCCAAGGCGCAGAGCCTCGGTGATGTCATTCCTCTCTGGTACGGCGAAGGCGACATGGTCACGCCGGGCTTCATCATCGACGCCGCCAAGGCGGCGCTGGATGCCGGCCAGACCTTCTATATTCCCAATATGCGTGGCCTGGGTTCGCTGACGACCGCGCTTTCCGACTATCAGAGCCGGCTGCATGGACGGCACATTGCGATCGAGCGTTCGACTGTGACGCCCGGCGGCATGCATGCCGTGATGCTGGCGATGGAACTGCTGGTCGATGTCGGCACCAACGCCGTCTATATCGAGCCGCAATGGCCCAACATCCACAACGCCATCCATCTGGTCGGCGGCGAGCCACGCCCGGTGGCGCTGGCCTTCGATGGCGAATGGCGGCTCGATCTCGACGCCGTGTTCGCACGTTGCGATGCCCGCACACGCGCTATCTTCCTGTCGACACCAAGCAACCCGTTGGGTTGGACCGCGACGCGCGAGGAGTTGCAGGCGCTGCTCGATTTCTCGCGCCGCACCGGCATCTGGATCGTCTCCGACGAGGTCTATGGCCGCCTCTACTTCGACGGTGAGGTCGCGCCTTCCATGTTGCAGATCGCCGAGGACGACGATCGTGTCCTGGTGGTCAATTCTTTCTCCAAGGCCTGGGCGATGACCGGCTGGCGCATTGGCTGGCTGTCGCATCCGACCGGTGTCGCTGACCAGGTCGCTGCCATGACGCAATATGCCAACAGCGGTACCGCTGCCTTCGTGCAGGCCGGCGCCGAGGCGGCATTGCGCCAGGGTGAGCCGCTGGTGACTGAAATCCGCGAGCGGGCCAGGCTTGGCCTCGACATCGCCTATGAGGCGCTGGCGAAGCTCGACGGCATCATCCTGCCGTCGAAGCCGAAGGGCGGCATGTATGCCTTCTTCGCTTTCGAAGGGCAGGAGGATTCGCGCGAGGCCTGCGCCCGCGTCATCGAGAAGGCGCGCGTCGGCCTGTCGCCCGGCTACCTCTTCGGCAATGCGTCCCGCTCTTTCCTCAGAATGTGCGTGCTGCGCGACCCGGATCAGATCCGGCAAGCCGCCGCCCGCATGGTGTCGGCACTTTCATGACGAAGGGTCGCGTCCGGACAGACCCATCCCGCCGCAACGAACCGGCGGGTCAATATAAGGGGAACCAAATGCTTCTTAACCGCCGCAATCTGATCGGCGCCTTCGCGGCGCTGACGATGGGTCTCGGTGCTGCGTCGCTGGCGCATGCCGAAACGTTGCTAGTGGGCGCCTATCCGGCCAACCCGCCCTGGGAAAACAAGCTCGAGACCGGCCAGTTCGAAGGCTTCGAGGTCGATCTCGTCAAGGAGATCGGCAAGCGCATCGGCTCGGAGGTCGAAATCCAGGATCTCGGCTTCCAGGCGCTGTTTTCGGCCACCGTTTCCGGCCGTATCGATCTGGCGATCTCCTCGATCACCATCAACAATGATCGCCTGCAGAACCAGGCTTTCACGCAGGGCTATTACGACAGCGACATCGCGCTGGTGGCCAAGAAGGACACACCGCTGAAGACGCTGGACGACATGAAGGGCAAGACCGTCGGCGCCATCTCTGCCTCGGTCGGCGAGGCCTGGATCAAGGCCAACACCGAGAAATACGGCATCAAGGAATATCGCGGCTACGATACGCAGCAGAACCTCATTCTCGACGTACAGTCGGGCCGTCTCGACGGTGCCATCGGCGATATCGCCGGTTTCCAGTTCGCCTTCACCAAGATGCCCGACATGGCGGTGGTGACGGCGATCCCGACCGGCGACAAGTTCGGCATCATGATGAAGAAGGGCTCGCCTCTGCTCGAAAAGGTCAACGGCGCTATCGATGCCATCAAGAAGGACGGCACCATGGCCGCACTTCACAAGAAGTGGCTGGGTGCGGAGGCCGCCGCTGATTCATCGACCAACAAGATCCTGCCCATTCCGCAGGCTCAGTAAGCCGGGCGGGGGCTCGGCCGATGCCGGTGGCGACACGTTGGACGCCGCCGGCATCGTGTTGTTCGGGAGGCTGCCACGGGCTGCTCACCGGGTTACAATTGTGACCAGGATCAACTCTGATTGTCGCAGGACTGCCGGAAGTCAGAGGCTCCCGGCATGCGGCCGTAACGACGCGGACGGATCGTCACGATGGGATTGCTAGAAACCTTCTTCAACTGGGACGTTCTCGTCCGCGCCTTCCCGATGCTGGTCAGGGGCCTCGGCAACACGCTGCTGCTCGGTTGTGCCGCTATCTTCTTCGGCGGACTGCTCGGCCTGGGCGTCTGCCTGATGCGGCTCTATGCGCCGAAACCGCTGCGCCTGCTGGCGGTCGGCTTCATCGATATCTTCCGTGCGACGCCGATCCTGGTCGTGCTGATCATGATCTACTACGCACTGCCCTTCGTCGGCATCCGCCTGTCGGCCTTTACCTCGGCCACGCTCGCCCTCTCCATGGTTCTGGGCGCCTTCACGGCGGAAGTCTGCCGCGCCGGCATCGAGAACATCCCCAAGGGCCAGTTCGAGGCGGCCGCGGCGCTTGGCCTGCCGTTCTGGACTGCCATGCGCAAGGTGATCCTGCCGCAGGCGCTGCGAATCGTCGTGCCGCCGCTCACCAGCAATGCGGTTTCCATCTTCAAGGACACCGCGCTGGCTTCCGTGGTGGCGATGCCGGATCTGCTCAAGCAGGCGACGGACGCGCAGGCCCTCATGGCCAACCCGACGCCGCTGGTCGGCGCGGCCCTGATCTATCTGCTGTTCCTGTGGCCGCTGGTGCGGCTGGTCAGCTGGCTGGAGCAGCGTTCCAAGGCCGATCCGAGGGCGTAGAGTAGAATTCCACAAATTGAGAAAAAAGGCCGGTCAGGGGGAACCTGACCGGCCTTTTTTGATGGCAATCAGCCGATACGCGCGAGCACCGCTACGGCACGACCGCGCCTGTCCAGCAAGGTGAGCTTGCGGCGGCGCTGGTCGATGCGCCAGCTCCGCGCCTCGCCGAGCGCTGCGTGGAACTTGCTTTCCTGGTCCATGATCGCCGGTGCACAAGCCATCTGGGTGCTCATCAGCGAACCGAAGCGGATGCGGGTGCCGGTGATCTTGGCACTGCCACCGTAGCCGTTGCAGCCGCCCTTGCCGGACACGCCGCCATTGGCGTCGATCTTCAGCGTGGTCTGCAGGTTGTCGATCACGCCACGGCCGTTGATGTCCTCGGCAAGCCATTCCCCGGCAATGCCGAGTTCGGCGCTCGGTTCACCTGCAACACGCTCGACGCGAATCTCGGTGTTGTTCGGACCGCCATCGAAAACCGTATGGCGCGTCGTGTTGATGAACAGCAGCTGTTTGCCTTGGGTTATGCGGGCCTGCAGCGCATAGGTGCGGCCCTTGCGGATCTGGCTGGAATCGAATGCCAGCCTGTAGCGAACCGGGCTGGCGCGGGCGCGACGGATCACATGGCGGGCGATGGTCCTGGAGGGTGCGTCGGCCAGGGAGATGTCGACCAGAGAGACCTCGACTGTCGAGTTCGGCGGCAGCATCATCCGTTCGCGATAGGTCACCGTTCCGGTCAGTGTCATGCTCCGCGCTTCGGCCTGCACCGCAGGCAAGGCAAAGGCGACGGCCATCAGTCCGATCATGTGGCGGCGGTTGAGGTTCATCGTGGCAATCCTTTCCATGGCTGGCCAGTCCTGCTTGAGATGTGGACTGGCCGGACTGTCTCCCTGTGGTGCTCATAAGAAGCAAGGTATGAACCCTTGCTGAACAGCTTTCGGTTGCAACTTTGTCGGCTCGACAATCTGAAGCATGTCGCGCAAAACTGTGCAGCGATTTGTGATAACGACATGCGCAAAATCCGGGACCTGCCGTCTGCCCCGGCGGCTGCACATCCCGGTGCAATGAGCTTGTTTGACTTTTGTCAGTCGTCGTGAATAATGTCGAAAACGAGATTTTCGAGCATGGCGATCCGGGCGGCAGACCAGATCATTCACAAGGCGGCGTGGCTTTATTACACGCATGGACTGCGCCAGGACGAGGTGGCGAAGAAGCTCGACATCTCGCGCGCTTCCGTTGCCACCTATCTGCGCAAGGCGCGTGAGACCGGCATCGTCAACATCTCCACGTCTACCCAGCTTTTCACCGAGGACACGCTGGCTCGGGAAGTGGAAGATGCGTTCGGGCTCACCACTGTCTGGATCGCGCCGCAGGATCGCCAGGCGCTCGATACCGGCGTCGAAGTGCCGGCCCTTGCCGCGGGTGTCTTCCTCGAACTCGTCAATCGCGGTGACCGTATCGGCGTCGCCTGGGGCCGCACTGTCTATGCCGTTGCCGATGTGATGTCCTTCGCCGACCTGCAGGACGTCACCGTCGTGCAACTCTGCGGCAATCTCGGTGCGCCTTATTCGCAGCGCCCGGACCAGTGCACCATGGAGATCGCCCGGCGCCTCAACGCCAGGGGCCTCAATTTCTACGCGCCGCTGTCGCTCAGTTCCGAAAGGCTGGCGCGCGAACTGCGCGACGAGCCGGTCATCAAGGAGCAGCTCTCGCTGGTCGCACGCTGCGATCTGGCACTATTTTCCGTCGGCACCATCGATGCCGAGAGCCATATCGTCAAATGCGGCGCCCTGACGCCGGCCGAGATGTTCGCGCTGCGCGATCAGGGAGCGACGGGTGTCATCGCCGGCCAGCTCATCGATGCCACCGGCAAGCTGCTCGACTGCGACTACAACCGCCGTGTCATCTCCGCCGATCTTGCCTCGATGCGCGCTATCCCCAAGCGCATGATGGTGGTGCAGGAAGAAAACAAGCTGGAGCCGCTGCAGGCAGCCCTTGCAGGCGGGCTCTGTTCGCATCTCGTACTCCCGGCCGGCCTGGCGCGACGCCTGCTCGACGCGCAGGGTTCGCGCCTGTCGCAAAAGCAAGATCGGCCTGACCTATAAGAAATCCGAAAGCCGACTTGGCAGGCCGAAACGCCTGCTCGATGGCTGGTGTATGCAACCCGACCCTCTCTATCCCAATTGAAAATGTGGACGACCCGATGAAAAATCTCTGGAACGACGCCGAAGCCGAAAATGTGGTGAAGGCCTATGCGGCAAAGGGCGTGGACCGTGATCTGGCACTGCGGGTCTACACCACCCGCCTGCTCGGTGGCGAGCCGAGGCTCGTCCTGCATGGCGGCGGCAACACCTCGGTGAAGACCAAGGTCACCGACTTTGTCGGCGACGAATGGGATGTGCTCTGCGTCAAGGGCAGCGGTTGGGACATGGCCGTCATCGAGCCGCAGGGCCTGCCGGCGGTGAAGCTCGGCGCGTTGCTCAAGGCACGCAGGCTGGACAGCCTCTCGGACGAGGACATGGTCGCGCTGCAGCGCGCCAACCTGATCGATCCGTCTTCGCCCAACCCGTCGGTCGAGACGCTGCTGCATGCCTTCCTGCCGCACAAATTCGTCGATCACACCCACTCGACCGCGATCCTTGCCATCGTCGACCAGGGCGGCGACAGCGAGGCGCTGTCGAAGAAGGTGTTCGGCGACAAGATGGGTTTCGTGCCCTACATCAAGCCGGGTTTCGACCTCGCCAAGGTCGCGGCCGACGTCTACGACGCCGACCCGAGCGTCGAAGGCCTGATCCTCGACAAGCATGGCATCTTCACCTTCGGTGATGACGCCAGGCAGGCCTACGATCGCATGATCCACTATGTGACGATGGCCGAGGACTATGTCGCCAAGAACGGCAGCAACCCGCTGAAGCCTGCGTCGCTGCCGGCCACGCTGGCGAAGCCGGAAGAGGTCGCCTCGATGCTGCGCGGCGCAGTCGCCGTCGCCAGGGGCGAGGGGCGCTTCGATCGCATGGTCAGCGATTTCCGCACGTCGGATGCCATCCTGGAATTCGTCAACTCGGCCGCCATTGCCGATTACGCCGCCGCCGGCGTCTCGACGCCGGACCTGTCGATCCGCATCAAGACCGGTCCGATGGTGCTGCCGGCGCCGGATGCGTCCGATCTTGCCGGTTACAAGGCCGAGATCGGCAAGCGTGTCGCCGCCTACATGGCCGAATACACCCGCTATTTCGAAGAGAACGACGCGCTGGACGACGTCAAGCGCACCATGCTCGATCCGATGCCGCGTCTGTCGCTGGTGCCGGGTCTTGGCATGTTCGGCCATGGCCGCACGCTGAAGGATGCCAGGATCGCTTCCGATGTCGGCGAGATGTGGATCGAGGCGGTCAAGGGCGCGGCCAGCGTCGGCACCTTCCGTCCGCTCGCCAAGTCCGATCTCTTCCCGCTCGAATACTGGTCGCTCGAACAGGCCAAGCTCGCTTCCAACAAGCCGAAGCCCCTGACCGGCCAGATCGTGCTGGTCACCGGTGGCGCCGGCGCCATCGGCGCTGCCACCGCCAAGGCCTTCGCCCGTGAAGGTGCGCATGTGGTGGTGGTCGACCTCGACGCGGCAAAGGCGGCGGAAGCGGCCAAGGCCGCCGGCAACAATTCGATCGGCGTCGGCGCAGACATCACCAATCCGGCCGAAGTGCGCGCTGCCTTCGATCAAGCCGTTAAGGTGTTCGGTGGCATCGACATCGTCGTCTCCAACGCAGGCGCCGCCTGGGAAGGCATGATCGCCGATATCGACGACGCGCTGCTGCGCAAGAGCTTCGAACTCAACTTCTTCTCGCATCAGAGCGTGGCGCAGAACGCGGTGCGCATCATGCGCGAGCAGGGCACGGGCGGCGTGCTGCTGTTCAACGCTTCCAAGCAGGCGGTGAACCCGGGCGCCAAGTTCGGTGCTTACGGCCTGCCCAAGGCTGCGACGCTGTTCCTGTCGCGCCAGTATGCGCTGGAATATGGTCCGATCGGTATCCGTTCGAACGCCGTCAATGCCGACCGCATCCGCTCCGGCCTGCTGACCGACGCCATGATCGCCAGCCGCTCCACCGCGCGTGGCCTTTCGGAGAAGGACTACATGTCCGGCAATCTGCTCGGCCAGGAGGTCACCGCCGACGACGTCGCCCAGGCGTTCTTGCATCAGGCGCTGGCCGAACGCACCACGGCGGATGTGACGACGGTGGACGGCGGCAACATCGCCGCAGCGCTGAGATAATCTGACCTGCTCTCTGTCTTCGCGGAGAGCTTGATCATCTTGAACAACAATGGGCGTCCTTTTGGGCGCCCATTGTTGTTTTGAATGTAAGCTGGCCGCTCTGTGCGTTGCGTTGAAGCATGCTTCAGAACCGCGGCCCATGCAGCGGTGCGTGGGAAACATTCCGCACCAAAAAAGCAGCCCGCCGAAGCGGGCTGCTTTTTTGCTGTCATTTGTCGTTGGTGCTTACTTGGCGTTCGGGTTCGGCATCCACTTCGGCATGGCGACATCGGCATGGGCGAACTGCGGCAGCTTGGCCGACAGCTCTTCCATGTTCTTGATGTCCTTTTCGACCAGTTCCTTCTGGGTGATCAGCGTCGGCGGCACGATCACGCTCTTGCCCGGATCTTCACCGGCGAGAAGCTGTGCCAGAGCGCGTACCGAGACCTGGCCGACGACGGCGGGGTTGGTAGCAGCGGTTGCAGCCCAGGCGCTGTCAGGCTCCCGCATGGCAGCGATGTCGGAGGTCGAGATGTCGGCCGAATAGATCTTGACGTCCTTCGACAGGCCGGCCTCATCCACCGCGATCTTCACACCCTTGGCGAACTCGTCATAGGGCGCGAACATCACCTTGATGTCGGGGTTCGCCGACAGCACCGAACGGGCCTGGTTGGCGACCGAGTTGGCGATCGGATTGTCGAGGGTGCCGAACTGTGCGGCTTCCTTGATGCCCGCATACTTCTTCTTGAACTCCACCCAGGTCTCGTTGCGGCGGTCGAGCGGCGCGATGCCGGCGACGTAGACGTAACCGGCCTTCCAGCTTTCGCCATTGTCCTTGATCGCCTGCTCCAGCGCCAGGCGGGCGAGGTCGCGGTCCGACTGCTCGATCTGCGGGATCTTCGGATTTTCGACATTGACGTCGAAGGCCACGACCTTGATGCCGGCGTCGACCGCGCGCTGGGCGGCTTCTTTCATCGATTCCGTCAAGCCATGCTGGATGATGATGCCGTTGACGCCGAGCGCGATCGCCTGGTCGACCATGTCGGCCTGCAGGGCCGCATCCTGCTTGGAATCCAGCACGCGCAGGTCGACGCCAAGCGCCTTGGCCTGCGATTCAACACCGGCCAGATAGGCCTGGAAGAAGTCGCCGGTGGAGAGATAGCGCACCAGCGCGATCTTGACCTGCCCCGGCTTGTCGAACGGCGCCGGCTTGTCCTGCGCCAGCGCTGGCGAGAAGCCCAGCGTCGTCGCGCCGAGCAGGCCGACGGCCAGCTTGGCGAATGTTCTGCGATCGAATTTCATCTAAGTCCTCCGCTTGGTTTTTTAGTCGTTGATTGCCGCAATTACCTTTTGGCCCTGGTCGACAGGGCAAATGTGAAGACGAGCGCGACCACGAGCACGCCACCCTTGACGAAATCCTGGGTGTAGTAGGGCGCGTTCATCATGGTCAGGCCCTGCAGGAGCACGCCGACGAACAGGGCGCCGACGGCCGTGCCGAAGGCGTTGGGCTTCGAGGCGCCCAGCACGGCAAAACCGATCAACGCCGCCGCCACCGCGTCGAGCAGCAGATTGTTACCCGAGGCGATGTCGCCGCGTCCAAGCCGGGCAGCGAGCAAAATCCCGCCGATTGAGGCGAATATACCGGAAATGACATAGGCCCAGATCTTGTATGCCTTGACAGGCGCGCCGGCGAGTTCGGCCGCGCGCTCATTGGAGCCGACGGCGTACATCATGCGGCCGAAACGCGTGTATTCCAGGAAGAACCAGATCGCCACCGCCAGCACCACCAGCACCACGACGGACACCGGCACCAGGTTCGGTGCGAAGAAATCGAAACGGTAGCGGCCGAGCGCGAGGAAGGCGTCGCTGAACTTGCCGGGGGCGACCGAACCGTCGGGCATGGTCATGCCGGTGGCGATCGAGCGGCCTTCGGTCGGGATGCGCTGCAGGCCGAGCAGCAGGAACATCATGCCGAGCGTCGCCAGCAGATCCGGCACGCGCATGTAGACGATGAGGAAGCCGTTGATCAGGCCGATCAGCACGCCGATGGCCAGGCAGACCAGCACCGCTACCAGCGCATTCTGGTTCAGCACCACCATGACATAGGCGGCCGCCATCATGGCACTGGTCGCTACCGAGCCGATGGACAGGTCGAAGCCGCCGACCACCAGGGTCGCGGTCACGCCGAGTGCCAGGATGCCGGTGATCGCCACCGACTGGAAGATGAACACCGCGCTCTGCGGCGACACGAAGCCGTCGGCGGTGGAGGCAAAATAGGCAACCAGTGCCGCGAACAGCACGAGGAAGCCATAACGCACGGCAATATCACGCATTTAGGCGCAGACCTCGCTGCTCACAAACCCACCACCGGCTAGCTGCGCCATTCGCGCCCCCTTTATCGTTCTCATTGTTCAGGCCGCGCCTCGCGCCGTCTGGCCGGCGACTTCCGCCAGCAGGCGGTCCATGTCGATGCGCTCGTTCCTGTGTTCGCCGACGATGGTGTGCTCGGACATGACCAGGATGCGGTCGGCGGTTTCGACCGCCTCATCGATCTCGGTGACGAAGACCAGTGTCGCGCGACCGGACGCATTCGCCCTCAGCTTGGCGGCGATGTCGCGTCTTGCGGCGATGTCCACGCCCTGGAAGGGCTCGTCCAGCATGAACAGGGAGGAGGGCTGCGCCATCCAGCGCGCCACCATCACCTTCTGCTGGTTGCCGCCCGACAGCGTCGACATCTCGTCCTTCTCGGAGCGGCAGACGATGCCCAGTTCGCTGATCTGGCGGCGGGCGATGGCGCGTTCGGCGCCGCGGCGCAGCACGCCGAAAGCAGAGATCCGCTTCAGGAACGGCAGGCTCATATTCTCGTAGATGTTGAAGGCGCTGACGATGCCGCTTTCGCTGCGATCCTTGGCGACAAGGAAGGCGCCGCCGGCAATCGCTTCCGCCGGTGTACGAGGGGTGTAGCTGTTGCCGTTCAGGGTCATCGACCCGGCAAGCGGCTGGCGCAGCCCGAACAACGTCTCGGCCAGTGCCGTCTTGCCGACACCGACCAGACCGGTGATCGCCACGATTTCACCGTCACCGAGGGAAAGCGAGATCGGCCTGGCGCCGTCGGCGATCACCAGATTGTCGGCGGTGAAGATCGTCCTGCCGCCCGGCTTGGCGGCAAAGGCGCTCTGGTGAACCTTGCGGCCGAGCATGGCATTGACCGCACCCTCATAATCGAGCGGCTTGCTGTCGAACGTGCCGACGATCTGGCCGTCGCGCAGCGAGACGATGCGATCCGCTAGCCGGCGGATGTCCGACATGCGGTGCGAGATGTAGAGGATGGCGACGCCGTGCGATTTCAGTCGGTCCACGAGTGCGAACAGCCGGTTGGCCTCGGCGCTGGAGAGCGAAGAGGTCGGCTCGTCGAGGATCAGCACCTTCGGCTCGTGCGCCATGGCGCGTGCGATCGCCACCATCTGGCGGTCGGCCAATGTAAGGTCACCGATCGAAGCGCCAAGGTCGATGTCGAGCCCCATGCGCTCGGCAACGGCGCGGGCCTCGCGCTGGATGCGACGCGGGTTGAGGATGAGGGGCTGGCCTTTGCCGCTGAGCCGGTCGAGCGTCAGGTTGGTGCCGACGTCGAGAGCTGCGACGACGCCGTCATTGATGTTCTGGTGCACCGTGACGACACCGGCGCGGATGGCTTCCGCCGGGGTCCTTGGCGCGAAGTCGGCGGCGCCCAATGTCATGGCGCCGCCATCACGCGAATAGACGCCGCTGATGACTTTCACCAGCGTCGACTTGCCCGCTCCATTGGCGCCCATCAGCACCGTCACCTCGCCTGGATGCAGGTCGAGGCTGACGCCGCCAAGAACTTGGGTCGGGCCGAAGGATTTCTTCAGATCCGCGATGCGGAACACGGCTTCTGCGGCCATATTCTCCTCCTTGACCCCGACGCTAGGAACAATCTCGTCATTTGTCAACACGATTGACAAATGACAGAATGGTTCCTAGCCTTTTACCTGTCATGACCGTTCGCTAACAGAAACGGGGACGCGGATCGGGAGGCCGACATGGCAAAAAATGCTTCGTTCGAGGCGCTGACGGTCGAAACTTTGCCTGCCAGGCTCGGCGCCCTCGCCGCACTCACCGATCAGCTCGGCGACGATGTTTCTGCCTGGCGTGTACGCGAGGTTGGCGACGGCAATTTGAACCTCGTCTTCATTGTCGAAGGGCCGGCCGGTTCGGCCGTCGTCAAGCAGGCACTGCCCTATGTCCGGCTGGTGGGTGAAAGCTGGCCGCTGCCGCTGAAACGGTCCTTCTTCGAATATCATGCACTGGTCAGGCAGGAGGCGCGCGCCGGCGTCGGCACGGTGCCTGCGGTGTTGCATTTCGACGAGGCGCAGGCGCTGATCGTCATGGAATATCTCACGCCGCACATCATCCTGCGCAAGGAGCTGATCGCCGGCCGCGAACTGCCACGCATCGGCGTGGATCTCGGCCTGTTCGTGGCACGCACGCTGTTCCGCGGCTCCGACCTGCATATGGCGGCGCGCGACCGCAAGGCCGACCTTGCGCTGTTCGCCGACAATGTCGAATTGTGCGACATCACCGAGAACCTGGTCTTCACCGATCCCTATTTCGAAGCGAAGCTGAACCACTACACGCCGGCGCTCGAACCGCTGGTGGCCGAACTGCGTGCCGACCGCGACCTCAAGGTGGAAGCACAGCGTCTCAAGCATCTGTTTGCGGCCAATGCGGAAACGCTGCTGCATGGCGACCTGCACACCGGCTCCGTCATGGTGACCGACACCGACACAAGGGTCATCGATCCCGAATTCGCCTTCTACGGGCCGATGGCGTTCGACGTCGGCATGCTGCTGGCCAATTTCTGGATGTCCTATTTTTCCCAAAGCGGCCATGAACAGGATGGCTCGCGCGAAACCATGCGCGCCTATCTTCTTGAGACGGTCACCTCGATCTGGGCGGTCTTCCGCACCGAGTTTTCGCGCCTCTGGCGCAGCGAACGCACCGGCATGCTTTATGCCCGCAGCCTGTTCGAGGATCGCGGTGACCCGCTCGGTGCCGAACAGGCGCTCGACCGCGTGTTGCACGACATCTGGCAGGATCTTCTGGGGTTCGCCGGTGTCGAATGCCACCGCCGCATCCTCGGCCTCGCCCACAATGCCGATTTTGAGACCATCGGGGACGAAGCCGTGCGTGCGGTCTGCGAGGCCAAGGCGCTGCGGTTCGGCCGTCACATCGCGGTCAACCGCCGCGCCATCCACAGCATCGAGGAGGTCAACGCGTTTGCCGCGCTGATCGAAAAAGGAGCATACGCGTGAACGTAGGCGGCAAGCATTTTCGCACCATCTGGCTGAACGAGGACGGCCGTTCCGTCGACATCATCGACCAGCGCTGGCTTCCGCACGAGTTTCGCGTCGTCACCTTGTCGACGGTTGAGGATGTCGCTGTCGCCATCCGTGACATGTGGGTGCGCGGCGCACCGTTGATCGGCGTTACCGCCGCCTACGGCATGGCGATCCAGATGCAGGCCGACGCGTCGGATGCTGCCCTCGATACCGCCTGGGAACAGCTCAATGAGACGCGTCCGACGGCGATCAACCTGCGCTGGGCGCTGGATGAGATGCGCAAGCTCCTGAAGCCGCTGCCGGTTTCCGAGCGTGTTGCCGCCGCCTACAAGCGCGCCGCCGAGATCGCCGACGAGGATGTCGAGCTCAACCGCTCGATCGGCGGCAACGGCCTTGCCATCATCAAGGAGATCGCTGCCCGGAAGAAGCCGGGCGAACGCGTCAACATCCTCACCCATTGCAACGCCGGCTGGCTGGCGACGGTCGACTACGGCACCGCCACCGCCCCGATTTATCTGGCGGTCGAGGCCGGCATCCCGGTCCACGTCTATGTCGACGAGACACGCCCCCGCAACCAGGGCGCCCAGCTCACCGCCTGGGAAATGGCCGGGCATGGCGTGCCGCACACCTTGATCGTCGACAACGCCGGCGGTCACCTGATGCAGCATGGCGAGGTCGACATGGTCATCGTCGGCACCGATCGCACCACCGCCAATGGCGATGTCTGCAACAAGATCGGCACCTATCTGAAGGCGCTCGCCGCCAGGGACAACGACATTCCCTTCTATGTCGCGCTGCCGTCGCCGACCATCGACTGGACGGTGTCGGACGGACTGAAGGAAATCCCGATCGAGGAACGTTCCGGCGATGAGGTTTCCTTCGTGCAGGGCAAGACCGAAACCGGCGAGATCGCCCGCGTGCGCGTATCGCCGGAAGCGTCGCCAGCCGGCAACCCCGCCTTCGACGTGACGCCGGCGCGTCTCGTCACTGGCCTGATCACCGAACGCGGTGTTGCCAAGGCTTCGCGCGATGGACTGGCTGCCTTGTTTCCAGAGCGGAAATAAGCGCCGGCCTTCGAAAGCCCGCATTCAACTCTGAAGCAGCGACAGCCCGTCAAGGCCGATTGAGCCTTGGCGGGCTTCGCGATTCGCGCAATATGGATGTTTCGGCGCGGTCGTCCTTTAGCTGTCACCGTCCGGGCGTATGGGAGGTGTGAGATGAATGTCGTCGACAAGCACAGGGGTGGCCAGCCGGCCGGCGCCGCCGTCTTCGCCAACCAGTTGCACCCGTACAATCCGCCGATCCCGTTTTCGCTCGACCCGATCGAAGCCGTCCGCGTCAATCTGAGCGCAGCGGAACGCCGCACGTCCTCGCTCGGTGGTCGCCGCACGGTCAAGAAGGAATGGCAGGCGGCCTGGCTGGTGCGCGCGCTGCAATGCATCGATCTCACCACGCTGAATGGTGACGACACTGCCGGTCGCGTGCGCCGTCTCTGCGCCAAGGCGCGCCAGCCGCTGCGCGCCGACCTGCAGGACGCGCTTGGGCTTGGCGACCGCACCATCACCACCGGTGCCGTCTGCGTCTATCATCGCTTCGTCGCCACCGCGGTCGATGCGCTCCAGGGTTCGGGCATTCCGGTCGCCGCCGTCTCCACCGGCTTTCCGGCCGGCCTTTCGCCGCTGGACACGCGGCTGAAGGAGATCGAGGCTTCCGTCGCCGATGGCGCCGAGGAGATCGACATCGTCATCACCCGCGAACATGTGCTGACCGGCAACTGGCAGGCTCTCTATGACGAGGTCAAGGCCTGCAAGGAAGCCTGTGGGCCGGCGCACATGAAGACCATCCTGGCCACCGGCGACCTGCAGACCCTGCGCAATGTCGCCCGCGCCTCCTGGGTATCTATGATGGCGGGATCCGACTTCATCAAAACGTCTACCGGCAAGGAAGCGATCAACGCGACGCTTCCGGTCACGCTGGTGATGATCCGTGCCATCCGCGAGTACCGCGAGATGACCGGCCACGTCGTCGGCTACAAGCCGGCCGGTGGTATCTCGACCGCCAAGGACGCGATGGCCTATCTGGCGCTGATGAAGGAAGAGCTCGGCAACGATTGGCTGCAGCCCAATCTGTTCCGCTTCGGCGCTTCATCATTGCTCGCCGACATCGAACGCCAGCTCGAGCACTACGTCACCGGTCGTTACGCGGCCTTCAGCCACCACGCTATGGCGTAACGGGGGTCTCCATGTCGATCGCAGAAATCCTGGACACGATGGAATACGGCCCGGCGCCGGAGAGCGACAAGGAAGCCCGCGCCTGGATCAAGGGGCTGGGTAGCGAAACCAGGCTGTTCATCGGCGGTGCCTGGAAGAAGGCAAAGTCGGGTGAAAGCTTCGAAACCACGTCGCCATCAAGCGGCGAGGTGCTGACGCGCCTGGCACAAGCGAATGCCGCCGACGTCGACGCCGCGGTCAAGGCCGCCGCCAAGGCACAGCCGGGCTGGGCCGCACTTCCCGGCCATGTCCGGGCCCGTTACCTCTATGCCATCGCCCGGCTCATCCAGCGTCACAGCCGCCTGTTTGCGGTGGTGGAAACGCTCGACAACGGCAAGCCCATCCGCGAAACGCGCGACATCGACATCCCGCTGGTCGCCCGCCATTTCTACCATCACGCCGGCTGGGCGCAGTTGATGGACGGCGAGCTGGCCGACAGGGAGCCTCTTGGCGTCTGCGGCCAGATCATCCCCTGGAATTTCCCGCTGCTGATGCTGGCCTGGAAGATCGCGCCGGCGATCGCGCTCGGCAACACTGTGGTGCTGAAGCCGGCCGAATACACGTCGCTTACCGCGCTGCTGTTCGCGGAGATCTGCCAGAAAGCCGGCCTGCCAGAAGGTGTGGTCAACATCGTCACTGGCGACGGCGCGACAGGCGAGGCCATCGTCAATCATCCCGGTATTGCCAAGATCGCCTTCACCGGCTCGACAGAGGTTGGTCGCCGCATCCGCGAGGCAACGCGGGCTCCGGCAAGAACCTGACCCTGGAGCTCGGCGGCAAGTCGCCCTTCATCGTCTTCGACGATGCTGACCTCGATGCCGCGGTGGAAGGCGTCGTCGACGCCATCTGGTTCAACCAGGGCCAGGTCTGCTGCGCCGGCTCGCGCCTGCTGGTGCAGGAAAGCGTGCAGGATCGTTTCACGGCCAAGCTGATTGCCCGCATGGAAACGCTGCGCGTCGGCGATCCGCTCGACAAGGCGATCGACATTGGCGCGATCGTGCATCCGGTGCAACTGGCGCGCATCCGCGAACTGGTTGATGTCGGTGTCAAGGAAGGCGCGGTTCTTCACCAGCCCAAATCGGGCGTGCCGGCGAAAGGTTGTTTCTATCCGCCGACGCTGCTCACCGGCGTGCACCCTGCCGCCACTGTCTCGCGTGTCGAGATCTTCGGGCCGGTGCTGGTCGCCACCACATTCCGCACCCCGGCTGAGGCGGTCGAGCTCGCCAACAACACCGAATATGGGCTTGCCGCATCGATCTGGTCGGAGACGCTGTCGCTGGCGCTCGACATCGCGCCCAAGCTGAAATGCGGCGTTGTCTGGGTCAACGGCACCAACATGTTCGATGCCGGCGTCGGCTTCGGCGGTTACAAGGAATCCGGCTACGGCCGCGAAGGCGGCCGTGAAGGCCTGGCCGCCTATTGCAAACCGAAATGGCTGGCCAAGGCGAAGCCCATTGCCGCCGTGCCGGCTGTCGAGCCCAATGGCGACGTTGTTTCGACCGGCTTCATCGACCGCACCGCCAAACTCTATGTCGGTGGCAAGCAGGCCAGGCCGGATGGCGGCTATTCGCGCGCGATCGTTTCGCCGTCGGGTGCATTGGTCGGCGAGGTCGGCGACGGCAACCGCAAGGATATCCGCAACGCCGTGGAGGCCGCGCGCAAGGCGACCGGCTGGGCGATGACCGCCGAGCACAGCCGCGCGCAGATCCTCTACTACATCGCCGAAAACCTTGATGCGCGCGCGGGCGAGTTCGCCGATCGCCTTGCCGCGATGACCGGCAAACGCAAGCAGGATACCGCCAGGGAAGTCGCCGCCTCCGTCTCGCGGCTGTTCTCCTATGGCGCCTGGGCCGACAAGTTCGAAGGCGCGGTGCACAAGCCGCCGCTGCGTGGTGTTGCGCTGGCCATGAACGAGCCGCTCGGTGTCCTGGGTATCGCTTGCCCGGAGGAACATGGTTTGCTCGGTTTCGTCTCGACCTTCGCGCCGGCGATCGCCATGGGCAACCGGGTCGTGGTGCTGCCATCCTCGCGCCAGGCGCTCGCCGCCACGGACTTCTACCAGGTTCTGGAGACATCCGACGTGCCGGACGGCGTCGTCAACATCGTCACCGGTGATCGCGATGCACTGGCGCTCGAGCTGGCCAAGCACGAGGAAGTCGACGGCATCTGGTATTTCGGCGGCCGCGATGCGGCAGCGAAGATCGAAAAGGCCTCGACAGGCAACCTCAAGCAGGTGTGGGCTGAAACGGTCCAGCGCGACTGGTACGACGCGCGCCAGGGCGAGGGCAGGGAATTCCTGTCCCGCGCCGTCCAGGTGAAGAACATCTGGGTGCCCTACGGCGAATAGTCTCTCCCTTCTCCCCGTTCACGGGGAGAAGGTGCCCGAAGGGCGGATGAGGGGCGGCACCAAGCGGCGGACGCTGGCTCTGCCCCTCACTGTCCTGCCGGACATCTCTCCCCGCTAGCGGGGAGAGAGTAGCAGCTTCGATGCGGCGCCCACGTCGAGAATCGGCTACTCGATCTCAAATCACGATCTGAGGACTTCGCCTTGACCATCACCATGTACGGCATCCCGAACTGCGACACGATCAAGAAGGCGCGCGTCTGGCTGGAAGGCCACAAGGTCGGCTACGCTTTTCATGACTATCGCGCCGAGGGTCTGGAAGCAGAGCGCTTGCAGGGCTGGATCGACAGGCTCGGCTGGGAAGTGCTGCTCAACAAGGCGAGCACCACGTTTCGGGAATTGCCCGACGACAAGAAGCAGGACATTGACGCCGGGAAGGCAAAGGCGCTGATGCTGGCCAGCCCGACAATGATCAAGCGCCCTGTGCTTGATTTGGGTGACCGCCTGCTGGTTGGTTTCAAGCCGGATGTTTACGAGCGCGAGCTCGGCTGACCGAAGTGCGTCCTTCGAGGCTCGCCCACGTGAGTTTTCGCTGTAATGACAACGTCTTGCGGGCTCGCACCTCAGGATGAGGGCCGTTGTGCCACTGGGCCGAGAATTCTGAGATGCCTCAGAACTTAGAGCATTCTGTAGCCAAGTGAAATCACCAGGCGCCGTTGCACAACGGCCCTCATCCTGAGGCGCGAGCCCACACAGTGGCTGAAAGCACACCACGGTCTTTCGCGGGCGAGCCTCGAAGGACGCACCCGCCTATTCTGTTTCCTTGAGATACTCCGCCAGCGCTACGGCATTGTTGTAGCGCTCTTCATGCGCGCCATAGAGTAGGGTGACGCGGCCGTGTTCGAGTAAGCTGGCTAGTTCGCGCAAAGGCTCTTGCTTGCTGGCCAATTCGTCATGATAGCGCCTCTGGAATTCCTCCCAGCGCTCGGGTTGATGGTCGAACCATTTTCGCAGGGCATCGCTCGGCGCGATGTCCTTCAGCCATAGGGTCAAGGCGGCTTTTTCTTTGGTCATGCCGCGTGGCCAGACGCGATCGACCAGGACACGCAGGCCGTCCGAAGCCTGAGCCGGCTCGTAGATCCGCTTGACGACGATATTGAAAGCCATGGGTTTACCTCCATGGTGCGTCGGGCGTCCAGTCGGGCAGGGATCCCCGCCCGACTGTGGTTAGAAAATCTGCGTCAGGCCCATTCGCCCTGGCGCATCACCGGCACGGTGCTGCCATCCTTGTTGACGCCGTCGATGTCGACCTTGTTGGAGCCGATCATCCAGTCGATGTGGATGAAGCTCTTGTTGCCGCCACGCGCTGCGATCTCGTCCTGCGAAAGCTTGTCGCCGCCGACAAAGCACTTCGAATAGCATTGGCCGAGCGCGATGTGGCACGAGGCGTTTTCGTCGAACAGCGTGTTGTAGAACAGGATGCCGCTTGCCGAAATCGGTGAGGAATGCGGCACCAGCGCCACTTCGCCCAGCCGGCGCGCACCTTCATCGGTATCCAGCACCTTCTGCAGCACGTCCTCGCCCCTGGCGGCCTTCGCTTCCACGATGCGGCCTTCTTCGAAACGCACCGAGATCTCGTCGATCAGCGTGCCCTGGTAGGACAGCGGCTTGGTCGAGGACACATGGCCGGTCACGCGGTGCGCGTGCGGCGTGGTGAAGACTTCCTCGGTCGGAATGTTCGGATTGCAGGTGATGCCGTTCTTCGCGGTCGAGGCGCCGCCCATCCATTCGTGCCCGTCGGCGAGGCCGACGGTCAGGTCGGTGCCCGGCCCCCTGAAATGCAGGGCGTGGAAATTGTGCCCGTTCAGCCACTTCGTACGTTCGGCCAGTGCGGCGTTGTGTGCCTTCCAGGCGCCGATCGGATCATCATTGTCGACGCGGCTGGCCGCGAAGATCGCGTCCGCCAGCCTGGCCACCGCGACGTCGTCGGTTTCGCCCGGAAACACCTGCTTCGCCCAGGCCAGCTCCGGATAGGCGACGATGTTCCAGTTGATGTCGAAGCCGGTGATTTTTTCCAGTGCCGGCTGATAGGCGATCGAGTTCGCCTTGTTGGCGCGTGAGACCTTGGACGGATCCTGGGCGGACAGCAGCGATGGGTCATCGCCGCGCACGGCCAGTCGCGCGGCATTGTTGGAGAAGGCCTTGGCCATGCCTTCATAAAGCCAGCCTGCGGCGCGGTCGAAACCGGCATCGGCGCCGTAGCGGAAGCGGGCGAGCGTGATCTCGTCATCGTTGAAGATCGGCGTCACCAGCCCGGCGCCGGCCCTGTAGGCATGCTCGACAATCTTGCGGGTCAGCGGCAGCGCGGCGATCGAGGACGTCAGCACCAGGTCCTGGCCGGGCTGCAGCTGCAGGCCCACCTTGACCACCACTTCGGCCAGGCGTTCGAGCTTCACCGGATCGATGGCAGCGGAAAAATCGCGGGCGTGGGATGTCATGGTCAGGCCTCGGCTGTTGGAGATATCCTTCTACATAGACCGCTGCTGCGCTGCTTTCCACACCGCATCGGCCCGAAAATCGTCAGTCGATTTTCGGAAAGCGCGATACGCAATCGAAGGAGCCGAGCGTTGGCCTCAGGCGATGACGGGTTCGCTGGGCGTGGCGAATGTCGCCATGGTCACGTCGATCTCTTCGCGCAGCCATGCCTTGAAATCGCGGACCTTGCGGCTCTCCGGCTCGTCCGGGGCGGTCACCATCCAGTAACCGAGCCCGCTCGGGGCTCGTACGCCGAAGGGAGCAACCAGGCGGCCGTCGACCAGCGCGTCCGCGCACAACAACTGCCAACCCAGCATGACGCCGTGGCCGGCAATGGTCGATTCCAGGCACAGCATAGGGTCCGTGAAGGAAGCGCCCTTGAGCAAGGTCACCGGCTCGGTGCCGGCCGCCCGGAACCAGTTCTCCCAGGCGATCATCGTACGCTCGTCGGTGATCGCATAGGCATGCGCCAGGTCGGCGGGCGTCTTGAGTTTCGCTGCGATCGACGGCGCGCAGACCGGGAAGATCTCCTGTGCCAGAAGCAGTTCCGCATGCAGGCCCGGCCATTTTCCATCGCCAAGCCTGATGCCGATATCGACCTCAGAATTGCCGGGATCGACCAGCCTGACCGAGGCGTCGATGCGCAGCAGCACATTGGGATAGCGCGTGAAGTGCCGCGAGAGCCTCGGCATCAGCCATTTCGAAGCGAAGGCGGGGGCCACCGACACCACCAAAGTGCAGCGCGAGGCGTCGTCCGCGAGAGCCACGGCTTGCGTCAGTTCGCGAAAACCCTTGCCGAGCCGTGTCGCGAACTGGTTGCCGAAATCGGTCAGCACAAGACCGGAGGGCGTGCGCTCGAACAGCGCGAGCCCGAGCTGCCGTTCGGTGCGGTTGACCTGCTGGCTGACCGCGCTCGGTGAAACGCCAAGTTCACCGGCCGCCGATGACAGCGAGCCCAGCCGCGCTACGGCCTCCACGGCGCGCAGACCATTGAGATGAATTCGGTTCAAGGGAGCCATGAAGTTTTTCTAAACTCGTGCGGCGCAAATCTCAATTGAATCCCTTTGGTTCGGTGGCAAAATCCCGAGGCTAAAAGAGGAGCTGCCGCCATGACGCTTTTCTCCTTGCTGAATCCGTTCAGGGAATTGTTGCCAGCCCGGCCGACCGACGGAGACATTGCCGGCTGGGTGCGTGATCCGCTTTCGCATCCGATACTCGACACCATGTCGGAGCGTGAATTGGGCGACATGCCGTTCAGGCTTACCGCATGCCGGACTGACTTTGAGACGGCACGCTGCTGCGGCGCCTGAAGGCGAGGGCGCAACTGGCCCAAACGAAACGCATTGCCTCGCAGGCGCACAGTTTTATTGTGCGCTGCAATGAACGAGACACCGGCCTCTCCACTGCGTTTTGCCCTTGCCGGCATGGTCGCCATGGCCGTCGCCATGGGCATCGGCCGTTTTGTCTACACGCCGATCCTGCCCGGCATGATGGAAGAGCTCCATTTGTCGGCCGGCGATGCCGGCTTGATCGCTTCCTCCAACTATCTTGGCTACCTGCTCGGCGCCTTCGCAGCCGCCGGCGGCTGGGCGCATGGCCGTGAGCGTGTCGTGATGCTGGGCGCGCTGGCGGCCAGTGGCGTGCTGGCCGGACTGATGGGATTGACGGACTCTACCGTGGCTTTCCTTCTCATCCGCTTCCTGGCGGGGGTTGCCAGCGCTTTCGTCATCGTCTTCCTGGCCGCGATCGTCTTCAGCCACCTTGCCGTCGCCGGCCGCAACGGGCTGCAGGCGCTGCATTTCAGCGGCGTCGGCCTCGGCATTGCCGGTTCTTCCCTGATGATGGCCCTGCTGGTGAGCAGCCACGCCACCTGGGTAGCAGGCTGGATGGTCGCCGCGGCGCTCTCCCTGGTGGGGTTCGCCATTACGGTTCTGATGATCGATCGTGGTCCTGCGCTGACCACCGGTTCGGGGCGGGAGCCGGCTTTGAGCTGGAGTGCCCCGCTGGTGAAAGTCACCATCGCCTACGGCATGTTCGGCTTCGGCTACATCGTCACGGCCACCTTCCTCGTTGCCATCGTGCGTCAGGGCGGCGGCAGCCGCACTTTCGAGGCCATGGTCTGGATGGTGACCGGGCTTGCCGGCATGCCTTCGATCTGGCTGTGGCAGAAGATTGCCGGCAGGACCGGGCTTTATGTCGCCTATGCCCTGGCTTCCCTTGTTGAAGCGGTGGGGGTGACGGCCAGCGTGGCGATGAGTCTGCCGATCGGGCCGCTGCTCGGCGGTTTTTTCCTGGGCAGCACGTTCATCGCCATCACCGCACTCGGCCTGCAGGCGGGCAGGGTGCTGTCGCCGCAGGCGCCGCGTCGTGCCTTTGCATTGATGACGGCGAGTTTCGGCATCGGTCAGCTGATCGGCCCGCTGGTGGCCGGCGTACTTGCGGAGCGGTCCGGCGGCAGTTTTTTCGTGCCGTCGATTGCCGCTGCCATTGTCCTGGTCATCTCGGCAGCGATCGTCTGGTCGGCTGGCCGTGACGTCAGACAGAAAGCCCAAGAATAAGCCCGCTCGCCAACGTGACGAAAAAGTAATTCGCCGGCAGGCCGAGCCACCATTCCTTTGCCGTAAAAACTATGACTTGATGACTGCGAATCGCAATCGCGCTTGCGCATCATCTGGGGCTGGCTAACGTGTTCGTATCTTTCTTTCCGAAGCCGAAGCTGTTTTTCCTTTCGGCCGCGGCGTGGTCGCTTTTCCTGATTTTGCTTTGGTTTTTCGGCGGACATCAGTTCGGCTCGGTATTGGGCCTTGGACCCGCTGATCCCGGCGCGCCACCGATCATCGGCATCAACGTGTTTTGGTCAAAGCCATTCCTGTGGTTTTACATCTACTACACCGTCAGTGTTCTGGTCTTTTACGCGTTCTGGGCCTGGTTTGCGCCGCACCCTTGGCAGAATTGGTCGATCCTGGTCGCCGCCGTCGTGCTGTTCTTCATTTACTTCACCGTGCAGGTCAGTGTCGCAGTCAACAACTGGTACGGCCCGTTCTACGACTATGTGCAGGGTCTGATGTCCGGAAGCCGGCAGTCGACAAATGCCGAGTTTTACTGGGGTGTCGCCAGCTTCGCATGGCTGGCACTGCTCGGTATGAACGTGCAGGTGATCAACGCATTCGTTGTCCAGCACTGGATCTTCCGCTGGCGCACGGCGATGAACGACTATTTCATGGCCAACTGGGAAAAGCTGCGCCACATCGAAGGTGCGTCCCAGCGTATCCAGGAAGACACCATGCGCTTTTCCCAGATCATGGAGGATCTGGGTGCAACGTTCGTCAAGTCGATCATGACCCTGATCGCCTTCCTGCCTGTCCTCATTCAACTGCAGCAGCACATCACTGAACTGCCGATCGTCGGAGCCATTCCGCAGCCGCTCGTCATCGCGGCGCTGGTCTGGTGTGTGTTCGGTACGGTCGCGGTGATGGTGGCCGGCGTCAAGCTGCCTGGCTTGCAGTTCCGCAATCAGCGCGTCGAGGCCGCCTACCGCAAGGAGCTCGTATACGGCGAAGACCATGCCGACAGGGCGCAGCCCGTCACCACGAGGGAGTTGTTCAACAACGTCCGCCGCAACTACTTCACGCTCTATGCCCACTACGTTTACTTCAACGTCGTTCGCTACACCTATCTGCAGGCCGACGGCATCTATGCCCTGTTGATCCTGGGGCCGTCACTGGTGGCGCACAAGATCACCTTCGGTGTGTTCAGCCAGATTTCGAACGCGTTCGACCGGGTCGCCAACTCCCTGCAGTTCCTGCTCAATTCGTGGTCGACCATCGTCGAGCTGCAGTCGATCCACAAACGCCTGCGTGCCTTCGAAGCGACGCTGGCGGGCGAGCCTTTGCCGACGATCGACCAGCATTATCTGGATCGCCAGAACAGCGGCATGCGGCCCGAAGATCAGCCGGCTTCGTGACCAGTCTTGACCAACCGACACGGGCGGCTCAGCCGCCTGCTGTCGCCGGCTTCACCGGTTTGCCCCTGGCCAGATAGTCGCGATAGCTGATGCATTCGACATCTGCTTTCACGCAGACTTCTCCCGCGAAACGCTCCAGCGCGTTCCAGTAGGTGCCGTCGTTCATCAGCGTGAAATGGAAGCCGAGTTCCAGCGGGATGCGCTGGCCGCCATATTGCCTGTCGAAGGCGGCGCGGAAGGCCTCGTAGGTGCGTTCCTCGAATTCCTTGGCCTGGCTCGGCCGTTCGAAACCACCGGAGTGGCGCACGAACAGATTGTAATCCATCGCGATGACAGGGCGTCGCTTGGGCCCTTCCGGGATCAGCGGTAGCGAAAACCGCGTCATGCCACCGGATTTCGCCGGCACGGCAGGTCCCTGCGAAACGCCGCTGGCGTCATAGCTGAAGCCTGCTTCAGGCAGTGCCTGATAGAGACCTTTGCCGGTCGAAAGATAAGGCGCCCGGAAACCGGTCACCGATCCGGCGAGCTCGCGCCAGCCGGCGGGTTCGCCGCTGATGCCGTTGATCGTGTAGGCGTTCTTCAGGATGCGTCGCGCGGCGCCGAGTTCGGCCAGCCAGTCGCTTTTGCTCCAGTCCTTGCCGTCGAAATGGCCGCAGGCATGGCTGCCGAGATCGTGCCCTTCCGCGACTGCCAGGTTGATCTGCTCCAGCCGTTCCGCCACTTCTTCCCTGGACGCGGCAAAACCGATGTTCGACTTGCCGGTTCCCTTGGGCGGCGTGACGTAGTCCTTGCGGGTTTCTTTCGACAGCAGGAAGACGCAGGACAGGAAGTAGCTGAAATGCGCGCCGGTGCGCTGCGCCAGCGCGCGGCTGCGTTTCCATTGCGCGATATCGCGCGCGTTGTCGAAGGAGATGATGACGACCTGCTTGGGCGTGGCAGGCGCGCGCGATCGCGGCGGATCGGCAAACGCCACCGTGGTGGTGGCTGCGATCAGGCTGGAACACGCAAGCACGCGGAACAAACTGGGCATCATCGGTACAAAAACTGCAATTCGTCCAGTTGGATAAGCGATTGCCGCTGCCCGGGCAATGGTGATGCTTCAATCGCCTAATCGTGAAATGTGGCGCCGATGCGGTCCCTGGAGTGTTTGCGTTTTTCACGGAAACGCGGAAACGCTCTAGATTTTGTTCTCGCCGCATTTTTGTAACGCCAAGTGATTCCACATGACTGCAAAATGCGCGAAGATGTTGAGGAAAAGGGCAACAATGCCGATTTTCCGGCTCCCCCCTTCCATGCCGACAAAATTCCGCTACAAGGCGGGGCTCATCTTTTGGCTCGGCATTTTGGCCGGGCGGCAACGGTTTGATTGATGTCCGACGACAGTTTTATCCGCGAAGTCAATGAAGAGATCCGCAGTGACCGCGCCAAGGCGCTGTGGGATCGCTATGGTCCGATCCTGCTCGGCGCTGCCGTGCTGATCGTGCTCGGCACTGCGGCTTTCGTCGGCTACCGTTATTGGGACACCAGCCGCGCCAACCGTTCCGGCGACGCTTTCTCGCAGGCGCTGACGCTGGCCAATACCGGCAAGCAGGACGAGGCGCTGACCGCGCTGTCGGCTCTGGAAAAGGATGGCTACGGGGCCTATCCGTTGCTGGCCCGCATGCGCGCCGCCACCGTCAAGGCTGACAAGGGTGACTTCGCCGGTGCCGTGAAGGATTTCGATGACGTTGCTGCCGACGGCGCGATCCCGGCTTCGATCCGCGACATCGCACGTCTGCGCGCCGGCCTGCTTCTGGTCGACCACGGTAGCTTTGCCGACGTCTCTAGCCGTGTCGAGGCGCTGACCGCCGACACCAGTCCGCTGCGCCATACCGCGCGCGAGGCACTTGGCTTGTCTGCCTGGAAGGAAGGCAAGGCCAAGGACGCGCTCAAGCTTTTCGAACAGATCGCCGCCGACGAAGGCGCGCCGGGCAATGCCCGCCAGCGTGCCACGATGATGGCCGATCTGATCCGCGGCTCCGGCAACGCATCGTGATGGGCAATGAGCTTCAAAGTCGCCATCATCGGCCGGCCTAACGTCGGCAAGTCCACGCTTTTCAACCGCCTCGCCGGTCGCAAGCTGGCCCTCGTCGACGACACGCCTGGCGTCACCCGCGACCGTCGCGTTCATCCTGCCAAACTCTACGACATCACCTTCGACGTAGTGGACACCGCCGGTTTCGAGGACGCGCCGGCTTCGACGCTGCCTGGCCGCATGCGCCAGCAGACCGAGATCGCCATCCGCGAAGCCGACCTCATCTTCTTCCTGATGGATGCCAAGGCTGGCCTGATGCCGGACGACCGCACCTTCGCCGAAGTTGTCCGCCGTTCCGGCAAGCCGGTTGTGCTGGTCGCCAACAAGTCCGAAGCCCGGGGCGCCCAGGGTGGCATGCTGGAGGCCTGGGAGCTTGGGCTTGGCGAGCCGGTGCCGATTTCGGCGGAACACGGCCAGGGCATGCCGGATCTGCGTGATGCGGTGATCGAAGCACTCGGTGCGGAACGTGTCTTCGGTGAAGACGACGAGGCCAGCGAAGAGATCGCCATCTCCGAAGTGTTGATCGGCGAAGACATTGCGGATCCCGACGCCGAGGAAATACCGGCCTATGACGAGGAAAAGCCGCTGCGCATCGCCGTGGTCGGCCGCCCCAATGCCGGCAAGTCGACCCTGATCAATGCGCTGATCGGCGAAGAGCGCCTGCTGACCGGCCCGGAAGCCGGCATCACCCGCGATTCCATCTCGGTCGACTGGGACTGGCGCGGTCGCCAGATCAAGCTGTTCGATACGGCCGGCATGCGCCGCAAGGCCAAGGTGCAGGAAAAGCTGGAGAAGCTTTCGGTCCACGATGGCCTGCGTGCCATGCGGTTTGCGGAAGTCGTCATCATTGTGCTCGATGCGACGATCCCGTTCGAAAAGCAGGACCTGCAGATTGCCGACCTGATCATCCGGGAGGGTAGGGCGCCGGTCATTGCTTTCAACAAGTGGGACCTGATCGACCATCCGCAGGAAGTGCTGGCGGAGTTACGCGAAAAGACCGAGCGTCTGCTGCCGCAGGCGCGGGGCATCCAGGCAGTCACCGTTTCGGCTGAAACCGGGCGCGGCCTCGACAAGCTGATGGATGCGGTCGTGCGCACCCATAGGGTCTGGAACAGCCGTGTTTCCACCGGTAAGCTGAACCGCTGGCTCGAAGGCATTCTGGCGCATCACCCGCCGCCCGCCGTCGCCGGCCGCCGGCTCAAGATCAAATATGTGACGCAGGCCAAGACGCGCCCGCCAGGCTTTGTCGTTTCCTGCTCGCGCCCGGATGCCCTGCCGCAATCCTACGTGCGTTACCTTGTGAACAGCCTGCGCGAATCCTTCGATATGCCGGGCGTGCCGATCCGCATGGCGTTGCGCACGTCGGACAATCCTTTCGCCGGACGCGCCAGGAAGAAGAGCTGACGCTTCCGATCAGGCGACGCTGCGAAGGCGCGCCTGTCCCTGATTGCCAGGCAACGCCGCACGCGCGGCCTGGAGCAGGATGTAGGCCAGCCGTTGCGTGACCGGGTCGGCCTCCGCGTCTTTCCTGTGCAAACGCAATCCGATTTTCGGCAGTACGGGCAATCCCGTGGTGTCGGAAGACAATGCCTTCACTGTCGGCGGCAGGCCGATATCGGTGCGGATGGTTAGGCCGAGGCCGGCAGCCACCGCCGCCCAGATGCCGGCAAGGCTCGGGCTGGAAAAAGCCAGCCGCCATGGCCGGTCGGCGCGGTCGAGCCTTTCGGTAGCGATCGTGCGCAGCAGGCACGGCGCTTCCAGCGACACCAGTGGCAGCGGCGAGACATGCCAATCCGCGATGTCGACATTGGCTGGTCCGATCCAGCGCAACTGCACATCGGCGACCGGATCGCTGTTGGGTGGGGCCGCGCCATTGTCCCATGCCAATGCCAGATCGAGGTTGCCGGCCATGACGCGCTCGGCCAGTTCCTGGCTGCGGGTGATCCTGGCCTCGATCTTCACCTTGGGATGCGCGCGGGCGAAGCGGCCAAGCACCTGTGGCAGCACCATCTCGCCAAAGTCCTCCTGCAGGCCGAGCCGCACCCAGCCTTCCAGCTCGACGTCGCGCACGGCGGATGCCGCCTCGTCGTTGAGATCGATCAGCCGCCGCGCGTAGCCGAGCATGACCTCACCCGCTTCCGTCAGCATCAGCCCGCGCCCGGCCTTGCGGAAGATCGCGGTGCCCGCCTGATCCTCGAGCTTCTTCAATTGAGCGCTCACCGCCGAGGTCGACCGGCCGAGACGTTCCGAGGCTTTGGCGAAGCTGCCGAGTTCCATGCCCGTAACGAAACTGCGCAAGGCGTCGAGGTCGAAAGTGGTGCGGCTCATGCAGATTGTCCTGTTTATCAGGATTATTTGTCAAAAACTTCCTGATTTTTCGGACGAAACTATGGGTGTAGTCAGGTTTCGTCAAGGCCGCCGCCCGGCGGCATGCCGAAACAAGGATGCCGGAAATGTCGATGGATCACCTCCCGCCGCAGGCAGCCGCCTGTGCCGTAGCCGATAGCTTTACCGCCGGCCCCCAGTTTGCTGCCGGCCATCGCTGGAAGGTGCTGGGCGTGGGCGTCGCTGCCAACGCCTGCTTTTCAATGATCTTCGCCGGCCTGCCCAGCACGGCTGTTGCGATGCGGAGCGACTATCATCTCTCCAATTCCGACCTTGGCCTGGTGCTGGGCTGTCTTGGTCTCGGTGTCGCCCTCAGTGAGCTGCCCTGGGGGTTGCTCACGGATCGCTGGGGTGATCGCCGCGTGCTGCTGGCCGGCCTCGGCTCCCTGGTGGTCTGGCTCGTGTTGATGCTCGCCTTGCTGGTGCCGTCGCAGGCCTATGCTCCGACCGTTTCTTTCCTGGCCGCCAATCTGCTGGTCGTCGGCCTGCTCGGCGGCAGCGTCAACGGCTCCAGTGGCCGCGCGATCATGGCATGGTTCAGTGAAGGCGAGCGTGGATTCGCCATGAGCATCCGGCAGACCGCCATCCCGCTCGGCGGCGGTCTCGGCGCCTTGTTGCTGCCGTCGCTGGCCGAAGCCTTTGGCTTCGCAGCGGTCTACTCCCTCCTGGCCGCAGCGGCTGCGGCCTGCACCTTTTTCACCTGGCTCTGGCTGCATGAGCCACAATCGCACCGGGCGGTGAAGCCCGGAATACCGCTCGCAAAGCCCGCTACCGCTCCATTGCGCAGTGTCGCCATCTGGCGTCTGGCCGTGGCCGTCGGCGTTCTCTGCTTTCCGCAGGTGGCGGTGCTGACCTTCACGACGGTCTTTCTGCACGACTTTGCCGGCATCGGCACGCTGGTCACCAGCGCCGCCCTTGCCGCCGTGCAGATCGGCGCGATGGTGATGCGCGTGTGGAGCGGGCGCTGGACCGACCGTCATCGCAACCGCCGCGCCTATCTGCGCTTCTGTGCGCTGTTGAGTGGGATCGCCTTCGCTGTCCTCACTCTGCTCGTTGCACTCGCCGCTCCCGGCAGTGCGGCATTCGCCGCAGCGCTCGTCGCCACGCTGGTCCTTGCCGGCATCAGCGTCTCGTCCTGGCATGGCGTCGCTTATGCCGAGATCGCCACGCTGGCCGGCGCCAGCCGCGCCGGAAGCGCGCTCGGCCTCGCCAACACGCTGGTCTTCGTCGGCTTCTTCCTCGTGCCGCTGTCGATCCCTCATCTCCTGGCGGCAACGTCATGGGCAGGCATCTGGATGGCCGCGGCGGCATGTGCGCTGATTGCCTGGCCGATCCTGCTGAAGCCCGAACCGCAGGCTTGACGCGACCATGCGGGGCAGGAGTCCCGGTTTCGGACGGATGGTCGGCCGATCGTTAACCGACCATCAAGGTTAATGCTTCATTTTGTTTTCCAGTGGCTTTTGATCAGCGTCCTGGAGAGTTCCGTGCATCGACGAATCGCAAAGCGGCTTCTTGCCGCCGCCGGTGACCGCAAACGCTCCTTCCTGCCTCCACTCGCCGTCGGCCTTGGCATCTGGATCGGTTTTCCCACTGCCGTCGCCTATCAGGACATGACCAGTCTGATCTCCGGCCTCGAATCGTCCAATGCCCGCTGGAACGCCTATGTGCAGAAGGCCGCCGCCGGCTCCATCCATGCAGCCGAGCTGCCCTTCGTCGACAAGGATGCCGTCACCGGATCGCTCGCAGGCTCGGGTGTTCAATTGCCCGGTGTCGGCACCGTCGCCTTCAGCGGCAAGGTCGCCAAGACCGGAGAGGTTTCCGACGAAGCCCGTGTCCAGCGCGCCGACAAGAAGAGCCGCATCGTCAAGATCGCGCCGGTGGCGCCGCCGAAGAACTTCTCCGCCGGGTCGATCTTCCAGCGCACCTCGTCGCTGCTGCGCCCGAGCCTCGACAGCGGTTTGAAGCTTGCCTTCGCCAAGCCCGACATCAAGGGCAAGGAAGTCCAGATCGCCTCTGCCTTTCACCTGCGTGAAGAGAAGAAGAAGGACGACGGCGTACCGACGATGCTGGCCAGCCTCGTCAACAACAACAACGCCGACATCCTCGCCACCGCCTATGGCCCGGCCGAGCCGGACTATGCCAAGGCATCGCCCTTCGAGGCGCTGCTGCAGGATGAAAAGCCGGCTGGCGGGCGTTTCATCCCGCCGCTCGGCAAGGGTGACCACGCCTGGATGCAAACGCCGTTGCCGGCTTCGGTCTTCTCCCAGCCCGAGCAGAAGTGCCTCGCCAACGGCATCTATTTCGAAGCGCGCAGCGAATCGCTACGCGGCCAGGCTGCCGTCGCCCAGGTCATCCTCAACCGTGTCCGCAATCCGGCCTATCCCAAGTCGATCTGCGGCGTCGTTTACCAGAATGACGACTGGCTGAACCGCTGCCAGTTCTCCTTCGCCTGCGATGGCCGCCGCAAGCGCATCACCGAGCCGCAGAACTACAAGGTCGCACAGGAAATCGGCATGGCCGTCACCGCCGGCAAGATCTTCCTGCCGGAAGTCGGCTCCTCCACGCATTATTATGCCGCCTATGTAAGCCCCGGCTGGGCACGGGCGATGAAGAAGATGACCAGGATCGGCCTGCACATCTTCTACCGCACCTATGGCGGCGGCTGGAGCTGACCCTGACGGCGCCGCATTCGGCCCGGCCAAGAGGGCAGATTCTCTCCCCTGCCTGTCCACTTCATGTCGGGCACGATGTCGCACTTATTTAAGTGCATGATTTCATTCCATAAAATACTTGCCGACAAAGCTTCCCCCTCGGCTTGACGGGCGGAAGGCCTCTAACTATGTTGCCCGCGACTTGAAAGCGGGCGAACGGCGACGTTTTGGCCGGGTAGGGAGGTTACGATGGCCGACAAGCCAGACGGAACCGGACGGACAGGCGGCGACGGCAAGCCGGGCTTTCACGACGACGATCTTGAGCGCCGCCGGCGCGCCCTTGAAGCCGGTCTGGCGACGAGGCATCCGGACAGGAGCCAGGGGGAAGAAGCGGCGAATGCCGGCCGTACCTCAGGGTATGGTCAGGCTTTCAAGCTGTCGAGCGAGTTCATTGCCGGCATAGCGGTCGGCACCGGGCTTGGCTGGATGGTCGATCGTCTGGCGGGTTCATCGCCCTGGGGGTTGATCGTCGGCTTGCTGCTCGGCTTCGGAGCCGGCATATTGAATGTGCTGCGCTCTGCGGGGTCTGTCGCCGAGTTCGGAAAGGGCGGTAAGGGCCCGGACGGACCAAAGAACTGAAGTACGGCCTCGCACCGAAGCCGGAATGAACGCAAAAAGCCTGAAATGGCTTTCGAGAGGGTTAGAAAGTGGCAGCAGCTGACAAGGTCGATCCGATCCATCAGTTCCACATCAACAACATCGTTCCGCTCAATATCGGCGGCTATGATGTTTCCTTCACCAATTCCGCGCTGTTCATGGTCGTCACCGTGGTGCTGGCGTCGGGTTTCCTTCTCCTGACCACCTCGGGACGTGCGCTGATCCCGACCCGCCTGCAGTCGGTGTCGGAAATGTCCTACGAATTCGTCGCCTCGATGCTGCGCGATTCCGCCGGCTCGCACGGCATGAAGTTCTTCCCGCTGGTGTTCTCGCTGTTCATGTTCGTGCTGACTGCGAACCTGCTCGGCCTGTTCCCCTATTTCTTCACCGTCACCACCCATATCATCGTCACCTTCGCGCTCGCCGCCCTGGTGATCTGCACGGTGATCCTCTACGGTTTCTACAAGCACGGCTTCGGCTTCCTGAAGCTGTTCGTGCCGAGCGGCGTGCCGGGTGTGCTGCTGCCGCTGGTGGTTGCGATCGAGGTGATCTCGTTCCTCTCGCGCCCGATCAGCTTGTCGGTTCGTCTTTTCGCCAACATGCTGGCCGGTCACATCACCCTCAAGGTCTTCGCAGGCTTTGTGGTGACGCTGACTTCCATGGGCGCTGTCGGCATTGCCGGTGCGGTGCTGCCGCTGATCATGACGGTCGCCATCACCGCGCTCGAAATCCTGGTCGCTTTCCTGCAGGCCTATGTCTTCGCGGTGCTGACCTGCATGTATCTCAACGACGCCGTCCATCCGGGCGGACACTAAGCGAATACCCGGCGTAGTCCGCCGGCCAATCCAAGCAATCCAGATTCATCAAGGAGTTAATTGAAATGGACGCTGAAGCCGCAAAGTACATCGGTGCTGGTATCGCTTGCCTGGGCATGGGCGGCGCAGGCATCGGCCTCGGCAACATCTTCGGCAGCTACCTGGCTGGCGCTCTGCGCAACCCGTCGGCTGCTGACGGCCAGTTCGGCCGCCTGATTTTCGGCTTCGCCGTGACGGAAGCTCTGGGCATCTTCTCGCTGCTCATCGCTCTGCTGGCGCTGTTCGGCTGATACAAACCTGATGCCGGCCGGCGGCACGCTGCTGCCGGCCTGATTATCAGGCCAGCCGGCCGTTTACCGCGGCCGGCCTGACTTCTGAGCCAGAATGACAGGAACCACGAGATGTTCGTGACACCAGCCTATGCTGAAGAGGCCGCGCCTGCCGCTGCCGGCGATCATGCCGCGCATGGCGAGACGCAAGCCGGCACCCAGGTGCCAGCCGAAGGCGGCCATGGCGGAAATACCTTCCCGCCTTTCAATCCTGCCACCTTCTCCTCGCAGCTGTTCTGGCTGGTGATAACCTTCGGCCTGTTCTACATCTTCCTGAAGAAGGTCGTGATGCCGCGTCTTGGCGGCATCCTTGAAGTACGCTCCAACCGCATCGCTCAGGATCTCGACCAGGCAGCCAAGCTGAAAGGCGAAGCGGATGCCGCGGTTGCTGCTTACGAGCAGGAGCTGGCCGAGGCCAAGGCCAATGCCAACACCATCGGCCAGAAGTCCCGCGACGAAGCCAAGGCGGAAGCTGAGACGGCTCGCAAGAGCGTCGAAGCCGGCCTCGAGAAGAAGCTGGCCGAAGCCGAAGAACGCATCACCGCGATCAAGACAAGCGCGATGAAGGATGTCGGCTCGATTGCCGAGACGACCGCCTCCGCCATTCTCGACAGTCTGGTCGGCAAGTCCGACAAGGCCGAAGTGGCCGCAGCTGTCAAAGCCGCTCGCTGAGGAGACCCGTCATGGACGCCACATCTCTCGCGACAGTCTGGGCAACGATTTCGCTGTTCATCCTGCTCGGTGCCATGATCTATCTCAAGGTCCCGGGTACGCTGGCGAAGTCGCTGGATTCCCGCGCCGACAAGATCCGCTCTGAGCTGGACGAAGCCCGCAAGCTGCGTGAAGAAGCGCAGTCGCTGCTGGCTGAATACCAGAAGAAGCGCAAGGAGGCCGAAAAGGAAGCCGCCGACATCGTCGAGGCCGCCAAGCGCGAAGCCAAGGCTTTTGCCGAGGAAGCGCACAAGAAGACCGAGGACTATGTCTCGCGCCGCACCGCGGTTGCCGAACAGAAGATCGGCCAGGCCGAGCGCGAGGCGATCGCCGAGGTTCGCGCCAGCGCCGTCGATCTGGCGGTCGAGGCTGCCCGCACCGTTCTCGCCGGCAAGGTCGACGCCAAGGCCGCTGCCGATCTTTTCAAGACCTCGCTTCAGGACGTGAAGTCCAAGCTCAACTGAGCCGTCGAGTTCGATTGATCTTTGAAAGCCGCTGGGGAAACCCGGCGGCTTTTTTCTGTGGCAGATCTTGCCTTCTCCCCTTGTGGGAGAAGGTGGCTCGGCGAAGCCGAGACGGATGAGGGGTGTTGGAAGAAACTATAACTAAGAAAAATCAATCTCTTAGCATGGATTTTGGCGGGTGCTCGATAAGGTGGCGCTCTGTCCAGCACCCCTCATCCGACCTCGTCCTCAGCGGCTTCGCAGCCGAGGGCTCGGCCACCTTCTCCCACAAGGGGAGAAGGCTGTTCAGTCCTCGACTGTCGCCGCTTCAAGACGAAACGGTGCGAAGGAAACCCGGTGCAGGCGGTGCAGCGCGCCATGGGTCGCAATGGCGGACCGATGGCGCGCCGTGGCGTAGCCCATATGCACCTCGAAGCCATAATGCTCATGGCGACGACCGCATCCGGTCATCATGCGGTCGCGCATCACCTTGGCGACGATCGAGGCGGCCGCGATTGACTGCGAGCGCTGGTCACCCTTGACCAGGGCCCGGCCTTCGCAGGGCAGGCCCGGAGGAATGTCGCGGCCGTCGGCCAGCGCCAGTTTCGGTCGTATCGAAAGCCCTTCCAGGGCCCGCCGCATCGCTTCCAGGCTCGCGCGCAGGATGTTGGAGCCGTCGATGCCTTCGGCACAGATCGAAGCCATGCCGATTGCTTGCGCCTTGGCCAGGATCAGCTCGAACAACGCCTCGCGCTGCGGCAAAGTCAGCCGTTTGGAATCGTCCAGTCCTTCGGGAATGTCGTCGGGATTGAGCACGACCGCGGCGGCGACAACCGGACCTGCGAGTGGCCCACGCCCCGCCTCGTCCATGCCGGCAACCGGCCACAGGCCTTGCGCAATAGCCTTCTTCTCGATCGAGAAGTCCGGCTTTTCGATGATTTCGAACAAGAGCGGAGAATCAGGACGCATGCGAGCCATAATACGGCGAAGACTCGCACCCGTCCCGATTCTCCGCAAGCCCTCAGGCCAGCCGGGGTAGCTGGCGGAGGGCACCGTCTGACGGCCGGGGGACAGGGCCGGACGGGATGGTTTGCTCGGGTGCCTACGGCAGCGGCTGAGTTGGCAGGACGAGCCTGCGGGAACAGAGCAATTCCAGGAAAAGTGCGTAACGGTATTCCGTCCGGAATTGCGCAAGAACAAAAAGTTGGAGCGTTTCCGCGTTCCGTGAAAAACGGAAACGCTCCGGTTCACAGCAGCGTCAGCTGTTCGAACGGGCGTGCGGCCGGAACGAACTGGTCCGTCCTCAACTGCCGCCGCTCGAGATTGAGACCGAGCCGCTTGGCGGCGATCTCGAAGCGCCGGCCGATCTGCCAGGCATAGGGGCCGGCGCCTTTCATGCGCTTGCCCCATTCCGAATCGTAGTCCTTGCCGTCGCGCATCGACCGGATCAGCGACATCACGTGCCGGTAGCGGTCGGGATAGTGACGCAGCAGCCAGTCCTTGAAGATCGGGCTGACTTCCAGAGGCAGCCGCAGCACCACGTATCCCGCTTCCCGTGCACCGGCCGCATGGGCGGAATCGAGAATGCGCTCGATCTCGGGATCCGTGAGGCCGGGAACGATCGGCGCCACCATCACGGAGGCTGGGATGCCGGCATCCGACAGCTGCCGGATCGCCTCCAGACGTTTGGTTGGTGTCGAGGCGCGTGGTTCCATCGTGCGGGCGAGCATGCGGTCCATGGTCGTCACCGACAGCGCGACCTTGGCCAGGCCGCGCTCGGCCATGCGCGACAGGATGTCGATATCACGCGTCACCAGCGCCGACTTGGTGACGATTCCGACAGGATGGCCACGCGCTTCCAGCACTTCGAGGACTTCGCGCATGATCCGGTACTGCCGTTCGATCGGCTGGTAAGGGTCGGTATTGGTGCCGATGGCGATGGTGCGTGGCTGGTAACCTTCTTTCGACAGTTCCTTGTCGAGCAGACGTGCAGCGTCGGGCTTGGCAAACAGCTTGGCTTCGAAGTCGAGCCCGGCCGACAGACCCATGAAGGCATGTGTCGGCCGCGCAAAGCAGTAGACACAGCCATGTTCGCAGCCGCGGTAGGGATTGATCGAGCGGTCGAAGGAGATATCCGGCGATTCATTGCGCGTGATGATGGTACGCGGTTTCTCCACCTGCACCTCGGTCTTGAACGGCGGCAGTTCTTCCAGCGATTCCCATCCGTCGTCGAAGACATGGCGGCTGACCGGTTCGAAACGACCCGACGGGTTGATGCCGGCCGAGCGGCCACGATTGCGCTCGGGCCGCACGCGCATTCCGCTCTGGTCCAGGATGGCGTTCGCCATCTCGGCCCTTCCTGCGCCGAAAGCGGCAATGTCGGCACGCACAACCTGTTCCATCTTGGCTCTTTCCCAGGGGCTCTCTGCGGGGCGTCGAATCGCTGTCCTCATGAAATTATTCCTATCTCTGTTTTTAGAACAAAGCAAGAACTTGAATTGACGAAGACGGCTGGTGCCAGTCGCTGCTTTCGGCTATTGCGCAGGAATGCTCAGCGTCCTGATCGAAACGCGAAACAATGAAGAGGGCTTGGCGCGCACCCTGGCGTCGCTGGTCGGCGGCGTTGTCGAAGGCATGGTGCGCGAAGTGATCGTCTGCGACCTGGGTTCGACCGATCAGACCGCCAAGGTGGCCGAGCACGCAGGCTGCCGCCATCTGACGACCGGCGGCATCGGCGCGGGTATTGCCGTGGCCAAGGGCGACTGGTTGCTGGTGCTGGAGCCGGGGGCGAGGCTGGTCGAAGGCTGGGCGGACGTGGTCGCCGAACATATCGCGCACTCCGGCAAGCCGGCACGCTTTTCATCGGCTCGCGGCGCTCGTACGCCCTGGTTCAGGAGGCTGCTTCGGCAGCGGAATGCTGTCGCCAACGGCCTCGTCATCAGCCGCAAACAGGCAGCAGCATCACAACAAGTGGCAAACGGTGCACAGGCGTTTGCCGCCAGTGTGCGTGCCGCGTCGCTGCCGGCAGACATCTGGCCGGCTCCTGGCCGCTAGACCTCGGGTCAACTGCCGGCAGGGGCACCGGCGATCGATCCCCTGACAACGAGGTCGACGGGCCACACCTCGCCACGAGCACCATCCTCCAGGCCCGACAGTCGCGCGATCAGCCGCTCCGCTACCCTGGCGCCGGCGGCGCGGATCGAGGAGCGGGTGGTCGACAACGGCACCGAGAAGTTCTCCGGCTTCAGCCAGGAGAAGACGTCGTCATGCGCAATCAGCGACAGGTCGCCCGGTATGGTCAGGCCGAGTTCTCGAACGGCCCGCACGATGCCGAGCGCCATGATGAGGCTGGAGCAGAGGATCGCTGTTGGTGCGTTGCTGCCTTCCAGCACGCGCCTTGCCGCGCGGTAGCCGTTCTCCTCTGTCATGACGGTCGAAGAAATCTGGTCGTCCGGCAAGGCAAGCCCGCTGCCGGCCAGGGCGCGCCGCACGCCTCGCGCGCGATGGATGGCAAAGGTTTCCCTGTCATCGCCATTGATGAGCGCGATGCGCCGATGGCCGAGCTGGATCATGAGGCGTGTCGCCTCATGGAATGCACCCTCATTGTCGATGTCGAGAAAAGGGTAGTCGAAATCGAAGCCGTCGCTGCGTCCATGCACCAGAAAGGGCAGGCCAAGCGTGTCGAGCAGGGCGACGCGGCTGTCCTGCGGGCGCGGTGAGGAAACATAGACGGCATCCACCTGCTTGTTGGCAACGATGCGCCGATAGGTGGTTTCCTGCTCCTCGGCATCGGCGGGCGACAGCACGAGATCAAGTTCATGCGCGCGGGCATAGTCGCCCAGTCCGGACAGGAACTCGACGAAATGCGGATCGATATCGACGGCCGAGCCCGTTGGTAACACATAGCCGATCATGCCGGTCTTGCCGGTAGCCAGCCGGCGCGCGGAAGGATTGGGACGATAGCCGTGGCGCTTGGCAGCGTCGACGACCCGTCGGCGTGTCTCCTCGTTGACCTCAGGATAGCCGTTCAGCGCGCGGCTTACCGTGGTCTGCGAGAGCTCCAGCATCTGCGACAGCTGCTTGAGGTTCAATTGCGCCTCCCAAAGCGCTTGGAGAGCCTTCTCGGCCTTGTCAGCCAAGTTTGCAAAGAGGATTACATTAGGTCCAAGTGATGCGGCTTTGAAGCGAATTTGCTGCTGCAATGCCGAAAAACTATGCTGCATTGCGATTTTCACGGCATGTTTCAGTCATTTAAATCGATTAATTGTGGTCGCCCTTGACTCTTTTTGGTTTTGGTGGCGAAATACGTGAAGCCAAAGCGCTTTGAATGCCGGTTTCGGAAGGTTGCAGACATTTCCGGGCTCGGGCACAGTCGGGCGACGTCGGCGGCGGAATGGAGGTTCCGTCGGTATCCGATCCAGAGGGAGGATTGCAGATGAAGAAGCTTTTGTTGCTGGGCACGGCGTTTGCTGCGCTGGCCCTGGCCGTGCCTGCACAGGCCGCCGAGCTGAAGTTCAAGCCCGGCGAGGATTCCAAATTCAACTGGGCCAATTACGAGGACCTGAAGAAAGTCGATCTCAAGGGCGAGACGCTGACCGTCTTTGGCCCATGGCGCGGACCGGACGAGACGCAGTTCCAATCCGTCCTGGATTACTTCCGCGAGGCGACCGGGGCGACCATCAACTACTCCTCCTCGGAAAACTACGAACAGCAGATCGTCATCGACACGCAGGCCGGCAGCCCGCCGAACATCGCCATTCTTCCGCAGCCGGGCCTGATCCAGGATCTCGCTTCGAAGGGCATGCTGACGCCGCTGGATGATGCCACTGCCGCCTATGTGAAGGACAATTACGGCGCCGGCCAAAGCTGGGTCGATCTCGGTACCTACAAGGACAAGGACGGCAACGCGAAGTTCTTCGCCTATCCCTGGAAGCAGGACCTGAAATCGATGGTCTGGTACGTGCCGGAGAATTTCGAGGAAAGTGGCTACAAGGTCCCCGAGACCTGGGAGGACATGATGGCCCTCTCCGAAAAGATCATTGCCGACGGCGGTGTGCCATGGTGCATCGGCCTCGGCTCTGGCGGCGCCACCGGTTGGCCGGCGACCGACTGGGTCGAAGACATCATGTTGCGCACGGTCAAACCCGACGTCTACGTCAAATGGACCAAGAACGAGGTTCCGTTCACCGATCCGCAGGTGGTGAACGCGCTGAAGGTCTTCAACGACATCGTGCAGAACCCGAAAATGGTCGACGGTGGTACCGCCGCGGTTGCGGCGACCGACTTCCGCGATTCACCCAAGGGCCTCTTCAGCGTACCGCCGAAATGCTACATGCACCGCATGGCGTCGTTCATCCCGTCCTTCTTCCCGGAAGGCAAGAAACTCGGCGAGGATGCCGACTTCTTCTACCTGCCGCCGATGGCGTCGCATGCGGATCTCGGCAAGCCGGTGCTGGGCGCAGGAACTTTCGCGATGGTCACGAAGGACTCCAAGGCGGCGCGCGCCTTCATAGACTTCCTGAAGATGCCGCTGTCGCACGAGATCTGGATGGCGCAGTCCGGCTTCCTGTCGGCCCTGAAGACGACGAAGCCCGAAGCCTATGCCAACGATATCCTGCGGCGTGAAGGCGAGGTGCTGCTCAATGCGTCGACCTTCGGTTTCGACGGGTCGGACCTCATGCCCGGCAAGATCGGCGCCGGCGCTTTCTGGACCGGCATGATCGACATGGTCGGTGGCAAGGCGCCCGATGCCGTTGCGGCCGATATCCAGAAGAGCTGGGACGGCATCAAGTAGGAAATCCTGAGCGTGATCCCGGAAAGTTGCAGACTTTTCGGACAAGGAGGGCGGCATCCGCCGCCCTCATGCAGCAACAATGAGTGCGGCCTCCCAAGGCATGCCGGTCCGGGCACATAGGCCCCGGATCGGCCTGAGGAGACGAGGTCGGGAAGGGGAACCCGCAACGGTCCGGTAGCGTGTCGGCGCTGCATGGTCTTGCGCAGTGATAGAGCGTTTCCGCCTTTCGCGGAAACGCGGAGACTCTCTAACTTTTGTTTCTACGCAATTCCGGACGCAAAACCGCTGCGCACTTTTGCTGGAATTGCTCTAGATCCGCAGCAAGGGGAGGAACCCATGGCGGCTCAGATCTTTTCAGCCATTCTCGTCATTCTGATCGGCGTCGGCGGCTGTGTCGCCTATTTCTGGGGCGCCAACAAATTTGTCGATCTCATCTTTCCCTCGAGGGGTGTCAGCGGCCAGGCGGCGATCGACAATCTGCGCCGGCAGGGATTGATCCGGCCCTGGCTGTTCATCGGGCCGGCGCTGATCCTTCTGGTCGTCTATCTCATCTATCCGGTCATCAGCACCGTCATCACCTCGTTCCAGGACAAGTCGGGCCACGGCTTCGTCGGGCTCGCGAACTATCAATGGGCATTGGGCGACGGGCAGTTCCGCAACTCGATCTTCAACAACCTGTTGTGGCTGCTGGTCGTGCCTGCCGCCTGCACGTTCCTCGGCCTCGTCATTGCCGTGCTCACCGACAAGATCTGGTGGGGTACCATCGCCAAGTCGCTGATCTTCCTGCCGCTTGCCATCTCGTTTGTCGGTGCGAGCGTCATCTGGAAGTTCATCTACGAATATCGCGGCGAGGGGCAGGTGCAGATCGGCGCGCTCAATGCCGTCGTGCAGTGGCTCGGCGGTGACCCGCAGGTATGGATATCCATGCCGTTCTGGAACAACTTCTTCCTGATGGTCATCCTGATCTGGATCCAGACCGGTTTCGCGATGGTCATCCTGTCCTCGGCGTTGCGCGGCATTCCCGAGGAGACCATCGAGGCGGCCGTCATCGATGGCGCCAACCCCTTCCAGATTTTCTGGAAGATCATGATCCCGCAGATCTGGGGCACGATCATCGTGGTGTGGACGACCATCACCATCCTGGTGCTCAAGGTCTTCGACATCGTGCTGACCATGACCAACGGGCAATGGAACAGCCAGGTACTCGCCAATCTGATGTTCGACTGGATGTTCCGGGGCGGTGGTGATTTCGGCAAGGGCGCGACCATTGCGGTCATCATCATGATCGCCGTCCTGCCGATCATGATCTGGAACATCCGTCAGGCAAACCGGGAGGGCTTGTGAGATGGCGCAGGCAAGCGGCAAATCGGCAGGCAGGTCTTCCCTCGGCAAATGGGCGGTCCATATCGCGGCGCTGCTTTTCGTGGTGGTCTGGACGATCCCGACACTCGGCATCCTCGTCACGTCCCTGCGTGACAAGGATCAGATCGTCGGATCGGGCTGGTGGGCTTCCTTCTTTGCCTCGACGCAGGTCCAGCAGGTGCGTCTGGCCGGGCCTGACAAGCAGGTCGAGAAGGACGGCAAGTTCGTCATCGAAGGCAATGTCTTTGAAAATCCGAGCACGAGCCAGGTTTCGGCCTTCGGTGCCCGCGCCCAGGAGCCGACCAAGTTCCAGGTTGGAACAACGGCCGACCTCGGCGAGGGCGAAACGCTGCAAATCAATGCCGACGGCAGCTATATGCAGTCTTCCACGAAGAAATTCGAGGGATCGCGCGGTCAGCGCGTCTATTTCTCGTCGACTGTCCCGCCAAGGTTCACGACCGAGAATTACGGCAACGTGTTGACCTCCGAGGGCGTCGGCCGTTCCTTCCTGAACTCGCTGACGGTGACCATTCCCGCAACGATCATCCCGATCATGATTGCCGCCTTCGCCGCCTATGCCCTGGCCTGGATGCGGTTTCCGGGACGCGCGCTGCTGATTGCGGTCATCATCGGCCTGCTGGTCGTGCCGCTGCAGATGGCGCTGATCCCGCTGCTTGAAATGTACAACGGCGTCGGCAACCTGTTCGGCGTTCCCTCCAAGACCTATCTCGGTATCTGGCTGGCGCATACCGGCTTCGGCCTGCCTTTTGCCATCTATCTGCTCAGGAGCTACATCGCCGGCCTGCCGCGCGAGATCATGGAATCCGCCCGTATCGACGGCGCCAGCGATTTCGAGATCTTCATGAAGATCGTTCTGCCGCTGTCCTTCCCGGTGCTGGCTTCCTTCGCCATCTTCCAGTTTCTGTGGGTATGGAACGATCTTCTGGTGGCGATGGTCTTCCTGGGAACCGGCTCGAACGAACTGGTGCTGACGGGCAAGCTCAACGCGCTGCTGGGTTCGCGTGGCGGCGATTGGGACATCCTGACGACCTCCGCCTTCATCACGATCATTCTGCCGCTGATCGTGTTCTTCTCACTGCAGCGCTATTTCGTACGTGGCCTGCTGGCAGGTTCGGTCAAAGGAGGTTGATGGTGAAGCAAGCGGTGCAGCGCAAGGCCGAGGCGGCCATGCCGGCGGTCGATCGCGACTGGTGGCGCGGGGCGGTGATCTACCAGATCTATCCGCGCTCCTACCAGGACACGAACGGCGACGGCATCGGCGACCTCAAGGGCATCACCGCCCGGCTCGGCTACATCGCCTCACTGGGGGTGGATGCCATCTGGATATCGCCCTTCTTCAAATCGCCGATGAAAGATTTCGGCTACGACGTCAGCGATTATTGCGACGTCGATCCGATGTTCGGCTCGCTTGCGGATTTCGATGCGCTGGTGGCCGAGGCGCACGGTCTCGGCCTCAAGGTGATGATCGACGAAGTGCTGTCGCACACCGCCGACAGCCACCCCTGGTTTGTCGAAAGCCGGTCCAGCCGTAACAATCCGAAAGCGGACTGGTATGTCTGGGCCGACGCCAGGCCGGATGGCACGCCACCCAACAACTGGCTGTCGATCTTCGGTGGTTCAGCCTGGCAGTGGGATACCCGTCGCCAGCAATATTACATGCACAACTTCCTTGCCGAGCAGCCGGACCTGAACTTCCACAACCGCGAGGTTCAGGACGCGTTGCTCGACATCACCCGTTTCTGGCTGGAGCGTGGTGTCGACGGTTTCCGTCTCGACACGATCAATTTCTATTTCCACAGCGAAGGGCTGGAGAACAATCCGGCGCTGCCGCCGGAGGAGCGCAACGACCAGACCGCGCCGTCGGTGAATCCCTACAACTACCAGGACCACATCTACGACAAGAGCCGGCCGGAAAACCTGGCCTTCCTCGAGCGGTTCCGCGCCCTGCTGGATGAATATCCGGCGGCAGCGGCCGTCGGCGAAGTCGGAGATTCCCAGCGCGGGCTGGAGGTTGTTGCTGCCTACACCGCGGGCGGCAAGCGCGTGCACATGTGCTATTCCTTCGATTTCCTGGCGCCTGAAAAGATCAGTGCAGCCAAGGTGCGCGCCGTGCTCGAGGCTTTCGGCCGTGTCGCCAGCGACGGCTGGTCCTGCTGGGCTTTCTCCAACCACGATGTCGTGCGCCACGCCTCGCGCTGGGCTGCCAGCGAGGCTGACCCGGTTGCCTATCTCAAGGTCGTGTCGGCCTTGCTGCTGTCGCTGCGCGGCTCCGCCTGCATCTATCAGGGCGAAGAGCTTGGCCTCGGCGAAGCCAACCTGACCTTCGAAGACCTGCAGGATCCATACGGCATCCGTTTCTGGCCGGAATTCAAAGGCCGTGACGGCTGCCGCACGCCGATGGTGTGGGAAGCCGCATCACCCAATGGCGGTTTCTCTAGCGCCAAGCCGTGGCTGCCGGTGCCGGGCGAACATCTGTCTAAGGCGGTCAACGTCCAGGAAAGTGACAGCACTTCGCTGCTTCAGCATTACCGCCGCTTCCTTGCCTTCCGCCGCGCCCATCCGGCGCTGGCAAAAGGCGACATCGAGTTCGTGCAGGGGCAGGGAGATGTCGTCGTCTTCTCGCGCCAGGAAGGCAATGAACGCATCGTCTGCGCCTTCAATCTCGGCAACAGCATCACCGAAGTGGATTTCGGTGGCGGACGTTCCTTGCAACCGTTGCCGGGGCATGGTTTTTCTTCGCAGTCGGGGACCGGCAAGCTTCGCCTTGGCGGTTATGGAGCCTGGTTCGGGCGTCTCGCCTGAACCGAGAAAACAATACAGGGAGGAAACAATGGCCGATCTGACCCTCAGGCAGGTGAAGAAGTCCTACGGCAACATCCATATTCTTCACGGCATCGACCTCGACATCAAATCGGGCGAGTTCATCGTGTTCGTCGGCCCGTCCGGCTGCGGCAAGTCCACCTTGCTGCGCTCCATCGCCGGCCTTGAGGAAATCACCTCGGGCGATCTGAACATCGCCGGCGAGCGGGTCAACGACGTGCCGCCGTCGAAACGCGGCATCGCCATGGTCTTCCAGTCCTATGCGCTCTACCCGCACATGACGGTCTACGACAACATGGCTTTCGGCATGAAGATCGCCGGCGAGAAGAAGGAAGAGATCGACCGCCGCGTCAAGCAGGCCGCCGAGATCCTGCAGCTGACCAAATATCTCGACCGTCTCCCCAAGGCGATGTCGGGTGGTCAGCGCCAGCGTGTCGCCATCGGCCGGGCCATTGTTCGCAATCCCAAGGTGTTCCTGTTCGACGAGCCATTGTCGAACCTCGACGCGGCACTCCGCGTCGCTACCCGTATCGAGATCGCCAAGTTGAAGGAATCGATGCCCAACACCACCATGATCTACGTCACCCACGACCAGGTCGAAGCGATGACGCTGGCCGACCGCATCGTGGTGCTGAAGGACGGCCATATCGAGCAGGTCGGTACACCGATGGAGCTCTACAAGCGGCCGGGCAACCTGTTCGTCGCGCAGTTCATCGGTTCGCCGGCCATGAACATCCTGCCGGCGACGGTTGAGAAATCTGGTGCTTCCACCACGGTCAGCCATGTCGGCGGCCGCAAAGCCTCTGTGCCGATCGCAACGCCTGTCGGGGCGCAGGGTGCGGCAATCTCGTTCGGCGTGCGACCGGAAGATCTCTCGATCGCCACGGGTTCGGACTACCTCTTCGAAGGCAAGGTCGACTACATCGAACAGCTTGGCGAGGTGCAGCTGGTCTATGTCGATATCGGTCGTGGTGAACAGCCGCTCACCGCCAAGCTGCCGGGCAATGTCGAAGTCCAGCGTGGCAGCAGCCTGAAGCTCACGGCCAGCGCCGAAGACCTGCACATCTTCGACGCCGACGGTCGCTCGTTTGCACAGCATGAGGCGGCAGCCAAAGCCGCTTGAGGCTCCTCAACAGACCCACGCAACAGGAGGGCCGCGCGGCCCTCTTGTATTTTGAACGCCTGGCGGGCCGTGGCGGCTGTCAGTTGTCGTCTCTCACGAGAGTGAGGTGCGTCGCTTTTTTCGTGAGCACCCGATCGGTGATACGATAGCCAAGCGCTGCAAGATCGATGTCCGAGAACAGGTTCTCGCCGGAGCCCATCAGGAAGGGCGAGACGGCGAGATGCAGGTCGTCGACGAGCCGCGCCCTGAGATATTGCTTCAGCGTCTCGACGCCCCCGCCGACACGGACGTCCTTGCCCGCTGCTGCTTGCCTGGCCTGCGCCAGCGCGTCCTCGATGCCGCCTGTGATGAAATGAAAGGTCGTGCCGCCTTCCATGGTGATGGGTGTGCGAGCGTGATGGGTCAGCACGAAAACCGGGACGTGATAGGGCGGGTTGTCGCCCCACCAACCCTTCCAGCTCTCGTCCGGCCATGGACCGCGCACGGGCCCGAACATGTTGCGGCCCAAGATCCAGGCACCAAGATTGTCGAAGCTGCGCGTGGCGAATTCATTGTCGACGTCTTTCAATCCTTCTCCCTGGCCAACCATCTTCTGGAAGGTGTCGGTCTCGAAAAACCATTCATGCAGTTTTTCGCCGTTCTCGCCGAGCGGGTTTTCCAGGCTCTGGTTCGGTCCGGCGCCGTAACCATCCTGCGAAATCGAGAATGCTCGAACCACCAGCTTGGACATCACAGGCTCCTATAACTGATTGCGAATTGCAACTGGTTATAGAATAACTGCTTTTAAAATGCAACCGGTATATCCGCGCGCTTTATTTGCCGGGAATGGCCCTGTTCCACAAAACAGAAAGCGGCGGGCAAGCCCGCCGCTTTTCGCGTTTTGGATAAAACCACTGTTAGCGGTTGCCGAAATGGTCAACCCGATAATCAATGGCTGCCTGGCCGGCCTTGTCGGCAGAGCTGAGCTTGCCACCAGCCAGCCACTCTGCGGTGGCACTGTGCGTGGCGATCGAAGCGGTATGTCCCGCATCGACCGTCGTCTTGTACGGGTTTGAGCCGGCATAAGGATCAAAGTTGTCGCTGCCTGCGAAAGCGGCGCCCGAGGCAACCAGAAGCGCGGCGGCGGTAAGAGCAAGGGTTTTCATTTTCAAACTCCAACGTTCGGTTTTTTCCGTCCGTCAGCGGCGTGTTCTTGGGAGGTCATCGCGTCGTTCGGACAAGGGATAAATGAAAAAGGATGGCCAAAGGTTCCCATCACAAGAATGTTTATCGAAATGTGATGATTGCCTATTGAAGTTTTGCTTGGGTCTACGCCGCCGTGGATAAAAATCTTTGTTTTCAATGTTTGTGAGAGAGTGCCAAATATCATTTGATATTATCACGCTGTCGGTGCACGCCATTTCTTGAAGGAAGTGTCGTATGTCGATGAGCGACGGAGATCTTCACAGGAAGACTATTCCAGGACACCCTAAAAACAGAAAAAGCGGCGGGCAAGCCCACCGCTTTTTGAGGCTGGATGCCGGCTGGCGCCGGCGACCAGATTAGCTGTTGCCGCCGAGACGCGGAGCACCGTCGGTGATGGTCTTGACGGTTTCCTGCGAGGAAGCCGAACCATTCTGGATCGAAGCCGTAGAGGAGCTGTCGACGTTCGAATAGGTGAAGTTCGAGCCGTAGTGATCGCTGCCGGCGAAAGCGGAACCAGCGGCAACCAGAAGGGCGGCGGCGGTGAGAGCAATGGTCTTCATTTTCGTATCTCCAATTAGGAATGGTTTGATATGTTGGTTGTGATTAGCTGTTGCCGCCGAGGCGCGGAGCACCATCGGTGATCGGCTTCACAACGTTGTTGCCGAGGTCGTGCTTCGTGGCGTCGGACTTCACCGATGCGGTGTAGGAGCTGTCGACGTTCGAATAGGTGAAGTTCGAGCCGTAGTGGTCGCTACCGTTGGCAAAAGCGGAGCCGGCGGCAACGAGCAGCGCAGCAGCAGTGAGAGCGAGAGTTTTCATTTTCGTACTCCAAATCCTGGGGTGAGTTTGTCTATTGATCGATGATTAGCTGTTGCCGCCAAGGCGCGGCGCGCCATCCGTGATCGGCTTCACAACATTGCCGAGGTCGTGCTTGGCCGCGTCGGACTTGACCGAAGCGGTGTAGGAGCTGTCGACGTTCGAGTAGGTGAAGTTCGAGCCGTAGTGGTCGCTACCGTTGGCAAAAGCAGAACCGGCGGCAACGAGCAGGGCAGCAGCAGTAAGAGCAATGGTCTTCATTTTCGTACTCCAAATTTCTTTTTCCGTCCGTCAAGCGGCGTGGTCTTCTTGGGAGGCAATCTCGTCGTTCGGACCACACAGAAATGGGATTGGCCCTCAAAAGGTTCCAATCACGAGAATGTTTAGCAGCCATGCAAAAATGGCTCTTGAAGTTTGATTTTGGTGACACAGGGACTGCAAAAAGTTTTTAATTTTCAATTGGATAGGTTGCATATCGGGAACCGGTATCAAAAAACATACTGAACCATCGTTCAGTGAATCCCGAACGGATTGTCTCTATATTGTGAACGAATAAGCGGTTTTCGATGCGAAACGATTGACGTTAGGCGGATCAAAAATCATCGAGGCTGCGAGGCTGCGAGGCTGCGAGGCTGCGAGGCTGCGAGGCTGCGAGGCTGCTGTGCTGGAAGGCCGGGCCAGGAAGCTGAATGGAACTCAAACGAAAAAAGCGGCGGGCAAGCCCACCGCTTTGTTCGGTGCCGACCAACAGGCCGGCCACTGTATCAGCTACGATTAGCTGTTACCGCCGAGACGCGGAGCGCCATCGGTAATCGGCTTTGCTGCATTGTTGATGTCATGCGAGCCGCTCTTCACCGAAGCGGTGTAACCGCTGTCGACGGTCGAACCGAGAGCATGCGGGTTGGAACCGGCATAGGCATCAAAGTTGTCGCTGCCCGCGAAAGCCGAACCAGCGGCGACCAGGAGAGCAGCAGTAGCAAGAGCAATCTTTTTCATTTTCGTACTCCGAATTTCAATGTCTGTCCGTCATGCGGCGTGTTCTTGGGAGGAATTCGCGTCGTTCGGACAGGGCGTATCTGGGAAAGCCACGGCCAGGTTTCCAATCACGAAAAAGTGCCGCCTGGACCATGGAAATGGTCCTTGAAACAACCAGCGCGAACTCTAGCTTTGGAAATTATTGCAACGATTACAATGTGGTATGATCGGCGATCGTTGGCTGATATGCAAAAGGATACTAAGTCGACGTTCATGGCGTCGTGTACGCATCGTCAACTGATCTCATACCAAAATCGCTCGAAGAAGGCTTGAAAGCCTCCCTCTTTTTCATCTGCTGGCCTCACGCAGGCTCCGCGCTGAGGCTTGAGCCGCCCCTCGAGGCAAGGCTAGAACACTGCCGCAACACTAAAAACCATGTCGGTTTCACCGCCCGTGCTAACCGGGCCGGCTGTTAAAGCAGTCGTGAACAGGGAAACAGAATGCTGCGTAAGACGGATTTCTTCATCGACGGCAAGTGGGTCGCGCCGGTCGCGCCGAAGGAACTCGAAGTCATCAATCCAGCTGACGAGCAACCCTTTGCCGTCATTTCGCTGGGTTCCGCTGCCGATGTCGACAAGGCAGTCACCGCTGCCCGCCGCGCTTTCGATAGCTGGAGCCGCACCAGCCGGGAGGAACGTCTTGCCGCGCTGGAGCGCCTGCTTGCCTCTTACAACAAGCGTATGGACGACATGGCCAAGGCCATTTCGGACGAGATGGGCGCGCCGATCAAGCTGGCATTGGAAGCCCAGGCTGCCTGCGGTGCTGGTCATATCAAGGCGTTCATCCGCACGCTCAAGGATTTCCACTTCGAAACACCGCTCAGCGAGCGCAACAAGGAAGAACATATCGTCTATGAGCCGATCGGGGTCTGCGGCCTGATCACGCCATGGAACTGGCCGATGAACCAGGTGACGTTGAAGGTCGTTCCGGCCCTCGCCGCCGGCTGCACCGTGGTGCTGAAGCCGTCCGAGATCGCACCGGTCTCGTCCATCGTTTTCGCCGAAATGATGGAAGATGCCGGTTTCCCTGCCGGTGTGTTCAACATGGTCAACGGTGACGGCCCGACCGTCGGCGAGGCGCTGTCGCGTCATCCCGGCATCGACATGATGTCCTTCACCGGTTCGACCCGCGCCGGCATTGCCGTGGCCAAGTCCTCCGCCGACGGCATCAAGCGTGTCGCCCTGGAACTCGGTGGCAAATCGCCCAACATCGTCTTTGCCGACAGCGATCTGCCGGATGCGATCGCGCGCGGTCTGGCGCATTGTTTCGAAAACACCGGCCAATCCTGCAACGCGCCGACCCGCATGCTGGTCGAGCGGCCCGTCTATGACCGGGCCGTTGGCCTCGCTGCCGACTATGCCGCCACTGTCAAGGTCGGCAACCCTGCCGAGGACGGCGACCACATCGGTCCGCTCTCTTCCGAGGTTCAGTTCAACAAGGTACAGAGCCTGATCGAGGCGGGCATCAAGGAAGGTGCGCGCGTCGTCGCCGGCGGCCTTGGCCGTCCCGAGGGCTTCAACCGCGGCTACTACGTGCGTCCAACCGTCTTTGCCGATGTCAACAATGACATGACCATCGCACGCGAAGAGATCTTCGGGCCTGTGTTGGCGATGATCCCTTTCGATACGGAAGAAGATGCCATCGCCATTGCCAACGATACGCCTTACGGGCTGTCTGGCTATGTGCAGACGCAGGACAAGGTCAAAGCGCAGCGCGTGGCGCGCCGGATCCGCGCCGGTATGGTCCAGATCAATGGCGCTGATCGGCCTTATGGCAGCCCCTTCGGTGGCTACAAGGCCTCGGGCCTCGGCCGCGAAGGCGGCAAGTGGGGCCTCGAGGACTTCCTTGAAGTCAAGGCGATCTCCGGCTGGGACGAGCAGGTCGGCTGAGCCGACCGGGTTGGCTGAGCCAACCGGGTCGATTGAACCGACCGGGTCGGCCGCGCCTGACTGCTGAAAAGAGGGCGTCGCTCAGAGCGGCGCCTTTTTCTTTGTCACTGCGCTTCACGCTGGCGTGTGACGAGAAATCGCTTCAGTCACGATCAGCGGATACCCAGGTAAGTGCGCGCAATCTCCTGCATCCGGCTGCGATCGAAGCTCGGGCCATGGCCGCCATGGCCCGCGCTGATCGGCAGTTCGAGCAGCCGCTGCATGGTGTGGCGATAGATGGCTGGGTCGGAATCCGGCAGGTCGTCGAGCAAAGTGTCGTCATAGATGGCGTCGCCGCTGAAGAAGAGTCCGTCGCGCTCGTCGAAAAGCGCGATCGAATCCGGCGAATGGCCAGGCAGGTGCAGCACGGCAAAGCGCCGATCGCCCAGGTCGACGACGTCGCCTTCACCGAGAACGCGCGTCAGCGGCGCCGGTTCTATGTGATAGGCCTCGCGGCTCCAGCCCGGATAGGGCAGGCGTGACACCGCACCTTCAAGTTGGCGGAATTCGTGCGCGTAAGTGGCGGCATCGCTCATGCGGGCGAATTCGGCCGCACTCTTTTGCGGCCCTGCGCGCTGTGCGAATTCGTGCAACGAGCCGACGTGGTCGAGATGGATATGGGTTGCGACCACCAGCAGCGGCTTGCCTGCGGACCTGTCGATCTCCGGTGCCAATGGGCAGATGCCCATGCCTGTGTCGACCAGAAGGTCGACGTCTCGTCCTTTCAGATGCCAGATGTTGGCGCTCATATAAGGATGCACGAAGGGTTCGGTGATCAGCGTCAGCGCTGGATCGAGCGCCTTCCTGTCGAACCAGCCTGTCACGCCGGCACCCTTATACGAACGGTTTGCCGACCTGGTATTTGGCTGGAACCAGCCGGTGCAGATAGGCTAGACCCGCCTCCGAAAGGCTATTGGCGTCCTGCAGCATGAAGTCGTCGGGCATATGCCTGGTCTTGGCGGCGACGCTGCTCAGCGGCACTTTCCTGAATACGGTTTTGCTGCCGTCATATTGCAATGCCACCGAACCGCCGCCCTCGGCAGCCACACCGACGGCGAAGGCGCCGGCATCGAAGGCTTCCTGCGCGTCGACCGGGCTGATTGCCCCGATGTAGCCGCGTGGCATGTAACCGAGCGCGTCGACGCGGGCGCGCTTGCCGGGCAGCTTCTCGGCCAGCGCCTGTTCGAAAGCGCGGTTGAGGTCGCTGCCGGAAAGCTTGACGTTGCCATGAGCATCCCGCTCGACCTTGTCGGAGCCGACGATGGTCTCGACCAGCGAACGGCCATCGGCAGTCGAGACGCCTTCCGAGACGGCGACGATGCAACGTTTGTGCCTGTCCATCGTCGCTTTCACATCCTCGATGAAACGGTCCACCGAGAAGGCCCGTTCAGGTACGTAGACAAGATGCGGGCCACTGTCTCCGTCGATCCGCCAGGCGGCGGAGGCGGCAGTGAGGAAGCCGGCGTGGCGGCCCATGACGATGCCGACATAGATGCCGGGCAGGGCACGGAAATCGAGATCGACCGACAGGAAAGCGCCGGCGACGAATTCCGCCGCCGAGATGAAGCCCGGCGTATGGTCGTTCTCGACAAGATCGTTGTCGATGGTTTTCGGCGCGTGCACGAAGGCGATCTTGCCGCCCGCCGCATCGGTGAGGATCTGCTGCGTGCCGGACGTGTCGTTACCGCCGATATAGATGAAGGCGTCGGCTCCAGCCTTCTGCAGGCCTTGCAGCACCAGTTCGCAGTAAGCTGCATCCGGCTTGTCGCGGGTCGAGCCCAGCGCTGCTGAAGGTGTGCGGCCGATCAGCCTGAGCTGATCCTCACGCATGTCGGTCAGGTCGACATAGTCGCCGTCGCGCACGCCACGCACGCCATGGCGTGCGCCGAGGACACGCGCGCCAGGATGTTTCTTGCGGACTTCGAGGACCGCGCCGACCACCGTCTGGTTGATAACCGCGGTAGGACCGCCACCCTGAGCGATGACGAAAGTTCCGGCCATTGTTCGATCCTCCCGAGACGTCTGAACCAGAACTTTCGCCTGTATTCCGGCCTGACGCAACGGGGGAATTCAATCGATTAGTGGGGAGGCAGTCGGGAGTGGGCAGTCGGCAGTGGGGAATGGTATCTGGCAATTGGGCGAGATGGCTCGCCAGCTGGATAGCGCTTGCAATCGATGCGAAGGTGAGAGCCTTCGACTGCCGACTGCCGACTGCCGACTGCCGACTGCCCTAAGCCACAACAATCGGCACCTTGTTCGGCGATGCCTTGACCCGGTTGTACAGGTCGATGACGTCCTGGTTGATCATGCGCACGCAGCCGGATGAAGCCTGTGTGCCGATGGTCCACCATTCAGGCGAGCCGTGCACGCGGTAGCCCGTGTCCTGGCCATCCTTGTAGATATAGTGCGCACGCGCTCCGAGCGGGTTGTCGAGACCGCCCGGCTGGCCACTTGCCCATTTCACCAGTTCCGGCTTGCGCGCGATCATTTCCCGAGGCGGCGTCCAGGTCGGCCATTCCTTGGTGTACTGGATCACCGCGCGGCCACTCCATTCGAAGCCGGCTTTGCCGATACCGACGCCGTAGCGGATCGCTTCGCCGCCTTCCTGCACCCAGTAGAGATGGCGTTCATTGAGCCTGACGACGATCGTGCCGGGCGCTTCGCCGGTCGGGTCGACGACGATCTGGCGGCGGAATTCCGCCTTGACCTTCTGGAAGGGAATGGCCGGGATGACGAAGCCGTTGTCGGTCAGCGAGGCATACATCGCGCTGTTGTCGGTGATGTTCCTGTCGACGCTGATCGGCGGGATCGGACGGATCGAACCGGTCGACATGTCATCGAGCGGCGGCATGCCGTTCGACGGGGTGATCGGCCCGAGCGAAGGGAGGTCGAGGGTCTGCGAGCAGCCGGAGGCGCCAAGCAGGGTCATGATGCCGAGGCCGGAAAGCACCGAGCGGCGGGAAAGGATTGTATCGGACTGCGGGAAGTCGACGCTGGACGAAGGCGTCAGGTCTTGCGGCTTACGCATGCACACTCTACCCCATACGAACGGCCGGGATCACATGCCCGCCGGATGCGTCGCATTTTCACGATTCATGGTTTAAAAAGCGTGAAACCCTTGCGAGACCTGCTTTTCCAGTCTCCACGTCGACTTCGCAGCGCCCGCGCCGCCGCAGTTCCGGCGGCTTCCGCACCAAAACTCCTTGCTTCCGTCACAATGCCGGCGCGGCTTGTGCCTATCCGTTCCTCCGATCCTTGAGCACCGATTTTGAACCTGGAACGGGCCTTCGCATGGCGAACCGCGACGACCGATATGGCACTGCCTTCATTGGCCACGATGGCCATCGCGTGCGTTGCCGCGGCAGGTGCGCGATGCGCGTCGAGCGACGCGACCTGACGCCTGTCTGCGCCGCCAGACCGTGCTGCAAAAACCGCTTTACATCCGCCTGAAGGCAGGGATTTATCCTGTTCTTTAACAGGAGAGACCCATGTCCTTCGAAAGCTGGGCAGCCTTTGCTGCCGCATCTTCCATCCTTCTCATCATCCCGGGCCCGACGATTCTGCTCGTCGTTTCCTATGCGCTAGGGCAGGGCTGGCGCACGGCGCTGCCGATGGCGGTTGGCGTGGCGCTCGGCGATTTCACCGCCATGACGCTGTCGATGCTTGGCATCGGCGCGTTGCTGGCAGCTTCGGCCACCGTCTTCACGGTGCTCAAGGTGATCGGCGCCGCCTATCTCGTCTATCTCGGCATCAAGCTGTTTCGTGCCGGTCGCACGCTGGAGGCGACACCGCGCCACGATGCCGTGTCGGCGGCGAAGATGATGGCGCATGCCTGGCTGGTCACGGCACTCAACCCGAAGAGCATCACCTTCTTCGTTGCCTTCCTGCCGCAGTTCATCGACCGGCACGGCAATTTCTGGACGCAGATGGCGATCTTCGAAGCAACCTTCCTGACGCTCGCTTTTGCCAATGCCTTCGGTTACGCACTGGTCGCCTCCCGGGCACGCAACGTGGTGCGCAACCCGAAGGCGATCCGCATCTTCAATCGTACCGGCGGTACGCTGCTGGTTGGCGCCGGCATCGCCACTGTGGCGATACGATCCGGTAACTGAAGGCGGCGGCGGGGCTTGCTCAGCCCCGCCTGTCTTTACCATTTCACGCTGAGGCCGAGATTGCCTTCCCAGACCCGGCGCTTTTCGCCGCCGAGGTTGGTGGTGTAGTCGGCCGTCGCAAAGATGCTCAGCGTTTGCGAAAGCTTGGCGACCACGCCGCCCCCAACTTCCAGCGATGTGCCGCCGCGCTCGACATCGATCGGGTCGCCACCGAAATTGACGCGGTCGGTTGCGTCGAAGTCGTGCCAGAGATTGGCTTTCAGGTAGGGTTGCAGCACGGCGGCGCCCAGCGGCATTGCACCTTGCAGGCGCAGGCCGAGGCGGCCGCTGACGCTGTCGTCATTGTCGAAGGAGACAGTCGAGAACCGGTCTCTCTGCCCGTCGAGTGACAGATGCTGCCAGATCAACTGGGCCTGCGGTTCCAGCGTCCATTCCGACGAAAGCTGGATCGGATAGCCGCCCTCGAGTGATAGCGTGACACCGGTGCCGTCGACATCGATGCCGACGGCACGATTGGATGTCGCCTTGCCGTCGAGCCAGGTACCCATGACGACACCGTCCAGATACCAGCCACCCGGTCCGATATGTGTCCAGTAGGCGCCAAGGCTCGTTGCATTGAGGTCGAGGTCGCCGACGCTGAGATTGTTCCAGCCCAGAGCCTGGCCGCGGATATCGCCGTCCATGCGGGTGTGGCCGATGAACAGGCCCGCGCGGTTCTCATGCCCTGCGGTTCCTTCCCAGCCGATCAGGTCGGTGCCCACCTGGAAGCCGAACAGGTGGCCGTCAAACGTTGGTGCGACGGTGCCGCCCCATTTCACCTCGGCGTCCTGGCCAAACACGCGGCCCCAGCTTCCGGGCACCACGCCGACGCCACCGAGCAGCACCTGTTCGCCGCGCCGTTCGTGGAAGGTGCCGAGATTGGCACTCATCAGATAGTAGCCGGCTGGCGGCAGCACCGCATAGGTAGGCACTTCGACGCGATAGAGCGGTACGGCGGTGCCGGTGACACGCGTGGCGCCGGGTGACGGTGGTGCGACGCTCCCATCCGTGGGTGGTGTTGTCGTCGGCACATCCGGCGGTGGCGGAGGTGGATCCGGCGGCGCTACGGCTGGCGGTGGCGGTGGTGCCACCGGCTGTTGATCGGTCGGGTTCACCGGCGGTGCCGGATCGACCGGATCGGGATCGGTCGGTGTGGCCTCCGGTGGCACAGGAGGCGGTGGTGTGACAGGTGGCGGTGCCGGCGGCTCCACCTCCGGCGGTATTGGCGGCGGCGGCGGCGGTGTCGGCTCCAGAGGATCCGGCCCCGGAGCCGGGTTGGAGGTGATCAGCGTCGAGCGCAGATACCAGTTCTCGTTGCTGCCGGCACTGACCCCACCCCTGAAGAGATAGTATTCGTAGGCGCCAGCCGCGACCGGGCCATTGAGTGCGAAGGCGTTCGCCGTGGTGGATCCGCCATTGACGGCCTGCACCACCATGATGCCGTCCACTGTCGTGGCCGCGCCCGCGCCGCCGACATTGACAACGGTGATGCTGGTTCCACCGCTTGCCGAGCCGCCGGAAATGACCAGCTTGTCGGACGCCGAGGAATCGTCGCCGAGAGCCGTCTGCAACAGCAGAAGACCGTCATTGCCGGTGTAGTTGCCGGCAATGGTGAAGGTGTCTGTCAGGCTGTTGCCGCCATTGGTGAGATCTATGCGCCCGGCATTGACGACATTGGCAAGTTGTCCCGCCGTGAACGCCGATACCCCGCCATTGCTACCGCCGCCATAGAGCGTGCTGGTTGCGTCGACGTTGAGCGTGCCGGTTCCTGTGCCGGTGTCGCCGAGAGCCAGCGTTCCGCCGAATTTCAGTTCCGTATCGTTGGTGGCGTTGACGGTTTCCCAGTTCTGCAACCGGGAGACATTGGCAAAGTCGACATTGGAAAGAGTGATGGCATCGGTGCCGAGTCCGCCGTTGACCGCTTTCGTGGCGCCGAGATTGCCGTTGTTGAGATTGCTCAGCGTGGCAGTGTCGTTGTCGCCGCCGAGGTCGATCGTGCCATAGATGATGCCGCCATTGCTCCAGGTGAACGTGTCTTCTCCGAAGGAGAGCAGGATGTCGCCGCCGATCGAGCCGCCTGTCACCGTCACGCTGTCGTTGCCGCCGCTGACGCTGATGTTGCCGCCGATCGTTCCGCCGGAAATGATGACCGTGTCCTGGTCGAAGCCCGTGACGAGGTTGCGGTCGATGATGCCGCCCGACATGTTGAAGTAGTTCTTGTCGAGTTTCATGTTGACGCGGCCGATGCGGCCGCCGCTCATGAAGGCTTGATCGCCGTCGTCGAAGAAGTCGACGATACGGCCGCCCGACATGAAGAAAGTATCGATCTGGTTGCCCTGATTGAGTGAGCCGATCTGGCCGCCGCTCATCTGGAAATTGTCGATGCCGGCGCCCTGCTGCACGTTACCGTTCACCGTGCCGGCGCCGATGACGAAGTTGTCGTCGCTATCGCCCTGATCCACCGTACCGGTGATGGTGCCGGATTGCATCTCGATGCGGTCGACGCCGGCGCCATAAGTCACGTCGCCGGTGATCTGTCCGGTGCCGCCAGCCGGAAAGACCAGCGTGTTGTTGCCGCCGGTGTCGACAAGGTTGCCGACCACCGTGCCGCTGTCGCAGATGACGGTGTCGTCGCCGGGCGAGGTCGAAAGCACACAGGCGGCCGAAGCGGGGGACAACGGCAGCAAGCCGAGAAGGAGAGAGGTGGAGGCCAGCAATCCGAGCTTGCCGCGCACGGATAACCTGACCCGGTTCGGCCGGGTCGAGTGGTGTTGCCGCATGGATATCGTCCCTCTCAATTGCCTGTTTTTGCTGGTCTAAGAACCTTTCGTCTCGACAACCCCGTTTAATGTCCCCGCACCGCCGATCAGGCTGGCTGCCACAAAGAAGCCATGATTTGCCCCGTGCTTCCAAACACGGTTTGTTGCCATGGTTTATGATTTGCGAATATTCGGAAATACGGGCTTTTGAGCAAGACCGCGCTTTCCTTGAAACATTTCCGTAAATCATATTGCTTGTCAGTGGACAGGACTGAACGCCGATGACGATCACCGACACATCCGGCCTCGCTTTGACAGGCGCTTCGGCGACTGCCCGTGAGCACTATCTGCGCGGCCTCTCGGAACTGCAGCGTTTCGTTGGCGATCCCGTCGGCTCGGTTGATCTGGCCATCGCCGAGGCGCCCGGCTTTGTCATGGCGCATGTGCTGAAGGGCTACCTGTTCGGTCTGGCGACGGAACGCGAGGCGATGGGTGTCGCACGTTCTTGCCACGAAGCCGCGTTGCCGCTTGCCGCGACGGCGCGTGAGCAGGGCCACGTCATGGCCCTCGGTCATCTGGCTGCGGGACGCTGGCACGAAGCGTCGCGCGTGCTGGAGGACATCACGATCGACTTTCCCCTCGATGCACTGGCCCTGCAGGCCGGACACCAGATCGACTTCTTCACCGGCAATGCCCGCATGTTGCGTGATCGTATCGGCCGCGCCCTGCCAGCCTGGGACAAGGCGATGCCTGGGTGCCACTCCATTCTCGGCATGCAGGCCTTCGGGCTTGAAGAAACCGGTGACTACAAACGGGCCGAGCAGTTTGGCCGTGCCGCTATCGAGCTCGAGCCTCGTGACGGCTGGGCGCAGCACGCGGTTGCCCATGTCATGGAGATGCAAAGTCGCCAGCGCGATGGCATTGCCTGGATGCACGCAAACAAGGACGGCTGGACGCGGGAGAGCTTCCTGCAGGTGCACAACTGGTGGCATCTGGCACTGTTCCACTACGATCTCGGCGAGACCGATGAGGTGCTTTCGCTGTTCGACGGACCGATCTATGGCAAGCGCTCGACATTGTCGCTCAACATGGTCGATGCCTCGGCGATCCTCTGGCGCCTTCATCTGGGCGGGTTCGATGTCGGCAGCCGCTGGGCGGAACTGGCCGCCAACTGGGCGCCGAAGGCAGCTGCAGGCAACTACGCCTTCAACGATGCCCACGCCATGATGGCCTTCGTCGGCGCGGGGCTGGAGGCACCGGCGGGAACGCTGCTCGAAACGCAGCGTGAAGCGATGCAGGCGGGTGACGACAATGCTGCTTTCACCCGCGATGTCGGCCATCCGGTGACACTGGCGGTGAAAGCCTTCGGCGAAGGCAATTATGCCGAGACTGTGCGGCTGCTGAGACCTATACGTGCTGTTGCGCACAGTTTCGGCGGCAGCCATGCACAACGCGATGTCATCGATCTGACCTTGATCGAGGCAGCGCTGCGCGACGGCAATACACCATTGGCAAGAGCACTGACGGCGGAACGGGCGCTGGCCCGGCCTGAAAGCCCCTTGTCGACCCTGTTCATGCAGCGCGCCGCCACCCTGGACGCGAATTGACCTGATCGGGCCCTTAAAGTAGAACTGGCGAGTATATTTTTCGATACTCGAAAAATATAAGAAGGTGCGATCGAACGACACTAGAGTGTTTCCGTTTTTCACGGAAATGCGGAAACGCTCTAAGTTTTTGTTTTCTCAGCATTTTTGTAGCGCCAGTGATCCCGCTTGGCTACAAAATGCTCCAGGTCGCGAGTCGACCAGACGGGGAGGAAGGCATGTATCTCGGGCTCGATCTGGGCACGTCCGGCATCAAGGCACTGCTGATTGACGACGGTCAGGCCATAATCGGCTCGGGTCACGGCTCACTCGACGTATCGCGTCCGCATCACGGCTGGTCGGAACAGGATCCAGCCGAATGGGTGCGCGCCTGCCGCGAGGCGATCGCCGAACTGAGGGCGGTGCACGCCAAGGAATTCGCAGCGATCAAGGGCATCGGCCTGTCCGGCCAGATGCATGGCGCTACCTTGCTCGATACCGCCGATGCCGTGCTGCGGCCCTGCATCCTGTGGAATGATACGCGCAGCTTTACCGAAGCCGCGAAACTCGACGTCGATCCACGCTTCCGCAAGCTCACCGGCAATATCGTTTTTCCGGGTTTCACCGCGCCCAAACTCGCCTGGGTGAAGGCAAATGAACCCTCAATCTTTGCGAAGGTCGCAAAGGTCCTTTTGCCGAAGGATTATCTGAGGTTCTGGCTGACCGGCGAGCATATGTCCGAAATGTCGGATTCGGCTGGCACCTCCTGGCTCGATGTCGAAAAGCGGCGCTGGTCGCCAGATCTTTTGGCCGCGACGGAACTCGATGAAAAGCACATGCCGGCCCTGGTCGAAGGTACCGAACGGGCAGGTGGTCTGCGCGCTGAGCTTGCCTCCGAATGGGGTGTGAACGCCGGCATTCCGGTTGCCGGTGGCGCCGGTGACAACGCTGCCTCGGCGTGCGGCATGGGCACGGTCGGGGAAGGCCATGCCTTTGTTTCGCTGGGCACTTCGGGCGTCCTGTTTGCCGCCAACGCGTCCTATCTGCCCAATCCGCAGAGCGCGGTGCACACTTTCTGCCATGCCTTGCCGGCGACCTGGCACCAGATGGGCGTCATCTTGTCGGCGACGGATTCGCTCAACTGGCTCTCGAACATCACGGGCAAGAGTGCCGGCGAGCTGACCGGTGAACTCGGCGATGCGCTCAAGACGCCGGGCGGCGTCACCTTCCTGCCTTACCTGTCGGGCGAGCGGACGCCGCACAACGACGCCGCCATTCGTGGTGCCTTTGTCGGGCTAGAGCATGAATCGCATCGGGCTGCGCTGACCCAGGCTGTGCTGGAAGGGGTCGCCTTTGCCTTCCGCGACAGCCTCGAAGCCCTGCGTTCGGCTGGAACGACGCTGCAACGCGTAACAGCGATCGGCGGCGGCTCGCGCTCGCGTTATTGGCTGAAGGCGATCGCCACCGCGCTCGGCATTCCCGTGGACGTGCCTGCCGATGGCGACTTCGGCGCCGCCTTTGGCGCGGCGCGGCTAGGCCTCATCGCAGCAAGCGGTGCAGATCCGCTCGCGGTCTGTACGGCCCCCGCCGTCGCGGCGACCATCGAGCCGGAGCAGGCCCTGGCTGTTGCCTTCGAGGATGCTTACAAGCGCTATCGCGCGCTTTATCCGGCCATCCGCGGGACGATGTAGACGCCAAACCCTCCCCAAAGGGGAGTGCGGTGGCTGCGCATTTCCCAACGGTCATCTTGAATGACCGTTGGAGCGCGCGACCGCGCGCCGCGCCCGTTGGCGCGAAGCCAAGTGGCCCGGATGGGCCACGCCGGCGATTGAGGCGTCCTGGATATGGCCACATCCAGGACCGGTATTAACTTGCAGGCACCTTGTCGAGAAAGCCGGTGATGTTTTTCAGCCGGTCGTTCTCAATCAGGCCGATATCGGTGCCTTCGATCACCGACTCCGTGCCTTCGGGGCCGAGATTCCATGAGAAGCGAATGAACTCGCCGAAACCGTCAGGCGTACCGCGCAGCGAGAAGCGGAAGCCAGGGAAGCGCTGTTGCACGCCCTCGATCAACTGCGTCATGCCGTCGTGGCCGTCACCCTGCATGATCGGGTCGCGATAGCTGACGTCCCGGGTGAAGGCGGCGTCGAGCAGGCCGATGCGGCGTGTTGCGTCAGCTTCGTTCCAGGCGGCGAAGTAGTTGCGGGCAATGGCGGTGAGGTCGGTCATGGTCGGGTCCTTCGTTTCGGTTTTGACGCTGACCTTGTCGCCCGACCGCGGAACGGAACCAATTACGCGGCAGGTAATGGGCGCGATGTTCTTCGTTGGCCCGGGCAGTGCTGGTCCAGCACAGGGGAGAGAGAAGGCGCTTGCGAAAAACGCTGTTCCGGGCGAGATCGCGGCCATGGACAACGGCGTCCGCGCGGCCGGCAGGAGTATATGGAAATGGCAACGGGTGACGCTTCGCACAGAGAGGGTGTAAAAGCTCCTGAGGTTGTCGTCCGGCCCGCGACCGAGGCGGATTTCCCGGCTATGAAGCGCATCCTGAGCGAAACCTTCGCAAGCACCTGGCAGCCTGAAATCACGGCCGAGGCTGCGCGGCGGTATCTCGAGACAGATGTCGGTGGTCGCTTCGTCGAGGAGCAGGGCCTCGATTTCCTTGTTGCCACGGTTGACGGTGATGTCGCAGGGCTCGTCAGCTGGCAGGACGATTTCATCGACGCCCTCCATGTCGGCACGCGCCATCAGCGTCTCGGTATCGGTCGCGCGTTAATGATTGAGACTGAAAAAGCCATACGGGATGCCGGTCATGGCCAAGTGCGGCTGGAAACGGACAGCTTCAATCAGCAAAGCCAGGGCTTCTACAAGGCGCTTGGCTACAAGGAGACAGGCCGTTATCCCGACCTGGAGTGGGAGAGCGATTTGACGACGGTGGCGTTCGAAAAGAAATTCTAGAATCGCTTAGTCGAATAAGCGCTGGTGAAACGAAATCACCGCATCCGCACAAATTCGTGACTCAATTTTCTACGTTCGCCTTTCAATCGCCTTGAGCTTGCCTTCAAGAAGCCGTCACAGGTTTCCTATATACAGGCCTCGCCAACACGAATCGAAAGGAGGCGAAGAATGCAGACCGAACATGAAATCGACGCTCTTCTGTCGCGTGAGCATGCCGGCTCGATCATCGACCGGCTGATGTCGATGCCGCGCCCTGCCAGCGATGCCAAGGCGGCCAACGAATGGGACCGCGCGGTGGCTGGCCGCTTCGAGGCGCATCTTGCCAAGCAGATGCGCGATCTCATCGACGGGCCTCGCAGCCACGCCGCCTGATCCTGGGCGGTCTAACCGCTTCTTACCTTCGTCGGTGCTTCGCCGAACGCTTTCGAAAATGCTCTGGAAAATGCCGCCGCGGATGAAAATCCCGTCCGTTCGGCAATGTCGGTCATGGCGACGCGTGTATCCACCACAAGTCGCCTGGCGGCGGCCAACCTGAGTCGCAAATAGTAGGCGCCCGGCGTCTCGTCGATCGACGCGCGAAAGATGCTCTCCAGCGTGCGGGCAGTGACGCCCGCACGCCTGGCGATTGCGGCGATCGTCAGCGGTTGGTCGACATGTGCTTCCATGAGCCGGATTGCCTGGGCAAGGCGCGGGTCGTAACCATCGAGGCGGCCGAGCGAGACAAGTGGCTGCGCGTCGGTTGCAGCGCGGGCCTGGTCGTAGATGAAGACGCTGGCGACATCGAGCGCCACTGCCATGCCGAGCCGCGAGCGCACCAGATGCAGCATCAGGTCGAAGGTCGGCGATGCGCCGCCCGACGTGAAGACAGGGCCGTCGATGACATAACGGTCAGGCCGCACGTCGCTGCCGGGGAAGGCGGCGGCGAAATCCTCCATGTCCTCCCAATGAGTGGTGGCGCTGCGGCCCTCCAGCAGTCCGGCACGCCCAACCAGCCAGGTTCCCGCCTCGACGCCGCCGACGGCGCGTGCCGTGCGTGCTGCCCGCCTCAGGCCGGCCAGCAATGCCGAGGTCGCATAGTTTTGCGTGCCGAAGCCGGCGATCACCACCAGCATGTCGATGGCCTCCGCCGGGTCGAAACGTCCAGAAACGGCAACGGGCAGGCCGCAGGTGGTCACCGGGGCGTCGCCGGTCATGGAGACGAGCCGGTAGTCGAACAGCGTCTCGCCGGTGATACGGTTGGCTGCCCGCAATGGGTCGACCGCGGAAGCCACGCACATGATGGATGAGCCGGAGAAGACGAGCAGGGTGACCCTGAGCGGCGTGCGCTCCGCAAGAAAGATTGAACGCCTTTCGGTTTTTGCCATGTTTGTTTCGTAAAACGCAAAACAGTCTTCGGCAAGCGGCGCAATGATCCGTCAAAAGCATTTCGGGAGGAAAAGCGATGCCGCTTGCGATGAACCGCGAGGTCTTCATTACCTGTGCCGTGACCGGGTCCGGCGGCACCCAGGACCGCAGCCCACATGTGCCCCGATCGCCGAAACAGATAGCCGATTCGGCGATCGAGGCCGCCAAGGCGGGCGCAGCGATCGTGCATTGCCATGTCCGCGATCCGGAGACCGGCAAGCCACGCCGCGACATCCATCTCTATCGCGAAGTCACCGAACGAATCCGCGACGCCAATGTCGACGTCGTCCTGAACCTGACGGCCGGCATGGGTGGCGACATGGTGTTCGGCGATGTCGAAAACCCGCTGCCCCTCAAGCAGCAGGGCACCGACATGGGCGGCGCCAGCAACCGCGTCGAGCATGTGCGCCAGTGCCTGCCCGAGATCTGCACGCTGGATTGCGGCACGATGAATTTCAACGAAGCCGACTATGTCATGACCAACACGCCCGGCATGCTGCGCGCGATGGGGGGCATGATGACGGCAATGGGCGTGAAGCCGGAAATCGAGGCTTTTGACACCGGCCACCTCTGGTTCGCCAAGCAACTGGTGGAAGAGAAGGTGCTGGCGCCCGACGCGCTGGTGCAACTGTGCATGGGCGTTCCGTGGGGCGCTCCGGACGACCTCAATACCTTCATGGCCATGGTCAACAATGTGCCGAAGGAATGGACGTTCTCGGCCTTCGCGCTCGGTCGCAACCAGATGGCCTATGCCGCGGCGGCCGTTCTGGCCGGCGGCAATGTGCGCGTCGGGCTGGAAGACAATCTCTGGCTGGACAAGGGCGTGCTTGCCACCAACGCGCAGTTGGTCGAACGTGCGGCCAACATCGTCGAAAATCTCGGCGCTCGCGTGATCGGGCCGGAAGAGGTGCGTAAGAAGCTCAACCTCACCAAGCGCGCGCCGCTGGCCGCGTAAGCTTCGTCGAAACTTGAAGCCCTTTCGGGGAACGACAAAAATGACAATCGAAAAAGCGGCCGCCATCGGCGGTGGAGTCATCGGCGCCGGCTGGGTCGCGCGCCTTCTGCTCAACGGCATCGACGTCTCGATCTACGATCCCGACCCCGAGGCGTCGCGCAAGGTCAGCGAAGTGATGAAAGGCGCACGCCGCGCCTACAAGCAGATGCTGCCCGGCGGTCTGCCCAAGGAAGGCAAGCTCACCTTCGCCAAGACCATCGCCGAAGCGGTGACGGATGCCGATTTCATCCAGGAAAGCGTACCGGAACGTCTCGACCTGAAACACAAGGTGCTGGCAGAGATCGACCTCCATGCGCCCGCCAATTCGATCATCGGTTCATCCACATCCGGCATCAAGCCGTCCGACATGCAGGTGGCGATGAAGAAACACCCTGAGCGGCTGGTCGTCGGCCATCCGTTCAATCCGGTCTACCTCCTGCCCCTCGTCGAGATCGTCGGCGGCGCACAGACCTTCCCGGAGGCGATCGAGGTCGCCAAGGAGATCTATGCGTCCATCGGCATGAAGCCGGTGGTCATCCGCAAGGAGATCGAGGCTTTTGTCGGCGACCGTCTGCTGGAGGCCGCCTGGCGCGAGGCGCTCTGGCTGATCAAGGATGGCATCTGCACCGTCGAGGAACTCGACGACATCATGCGCTACGGTTTCGGCCTGCGCTGGGCGCAGATGGGCATGTTCCAGGTCTACCGCATCGCCGGCGGTGAGGCCGGCATGCGCCACTTCATGGCGCAGTTCGGGCCATGCCTGCAATGGCCGTGGACCAAGCTCACCAACGTGCCGGAGTTCAACGACGAACTGGTCGACCTGATCGCCGGTCAGTCAGACGACCAGTCGTCCAAATGGTCGATCCGCGAACTCGAGAAGATCCGCGATGACAATCTCGTCGCGATCATGGAAGCGTTGTCCAGACAGAACAAGGGCAAGGGCTGGGGTGCCGGTGCGCTGCACAACAGCTACACCAAGCAGCTGACCGACCTGGCTTCAGTGAAGACAAAGACGTCCAGCGCCGCAGCGAAGGCCAAGGCGACCAAGCCAGTGAAGAAGGCGGCCAGGAAGGCCGCCGGGAAGAAGGGCTGAGCCATGCATTTCGGCCTGACTGAAGAACAGCAGCTCATCGTCGATACCACGCGCGCCTTTGTCGAGAACGAGCTCTATCCGCATGAACTGGAGGTCGAGCGCAGCGGCCATCTGCGCATGGACCTGATCAGGGAACTGCAAGCCAAGGCGATCGCTGCCGGTCTCTACGCCGCCAACATGCCGGCCGAAGTCGGTGGCGCCGGCCTGGATACGCTTACCTGGCTGCTCTACGAAAAGGAACTTGGTCGCGCCAACTATGCCTTGCACTGGACCTGCGTGGCGCGGCCGTCGAACATCCTGCTCGCCGGCACCGACGCGCAGCGTGAGAAATACCTCTTTCCCTGCATTCGCGGCGAGAAATGGGACTGCCTGGCCATGACCGAGCCCGGCGCAGGCTCCGACCTGCGCGGCATGAAGGCGAGCGCGGTCGAAAAAGGCGGCGACTGGGTGCTGAACGGCACCAAGCATTTTATCTCCCATGCCGACATCGCCGACTTCGCCATCTGCTTCATGGCCTCGGGCGAAGAGGACAGCCCGCGCGGCAAACGCAAGAAGATCACCGCTTTCTTCGTCGACAAGGGCACGCCCGGTTTCACCGTGCGTGATGGCTATCGCAACGTCTCGCATCGCGGCTACACCAACTCGGTGCTGGAGTTCGACGACTGCCGCATCCCGCAGGAACAGGTTCTGGGCGAGATCCACAAGGGCTTTGAGGTAGCCAACAGCTGGCTGGGCGCCACCCGCCTGCAGGTCGGTGCCACATGTCTCGGCCGAGCCGAGCGCGCGCTGCAGCACGCCATCGACTATGCCGCGCAGCGCGAGCAGTTCGGCCAGCAGATCGGCAAGTTCCAGGGCGTGTCCTTCAAGCTGGCCGACATGGCGACGGAGCTGAAAGCCGCGAATCTGATGGTGATGGAAGCCGGCTGGAAGTACGACCAGGGCAGCGTGACCGACCAGGACATGGCGATGGCGAAGCTCAAGGCCACAGAGGTGCTGGCCTATATCGCCGACGAGGCGATCCAGATACATGGCGGTATGGGCCTGATGGACGACCTGCCACTGGAGCGTATCTGGCGCGATGCTCGCGTCGAGCGCATCTGGGAAGGCACGTCGGAAATCCAGCGCCACATCATTTCGCGCGCCCTGTTGCGGGCCGTCGGAGGGTAGCCTCGCATCATGGCTCCGTTTCATGGCTAAGACCGGCATCAGGGAAACCGATCTCTATCTTCCCGTGAAGCACCTGCTCGAAGCGCAGGGCTACACGGTGAAGGGGGAGGTCGGTGCCGCCGACATCGTCGCCGTCCGTGAGGGTGACGATCCGGTCATTGTCGAACTTAAAGCCGGTTTTTCGCTGTCCCTGTTCCACCAGGCGATCCAGCGCCAGGCCATCAGCGACGCGGTCTATGTCGCCGTGCCGCGCGGCGCCGGGCGCGCTTCGCTCAAGGCGCTGGTCGACAACAGAAAGCTGTGCCGCCGGCTCGGGCTGGGCTTGATCACGGTCCGGCTTGCCGACGGTTATACCGAGATCCATTGCGATCCCGCACCCTACAAGCCGCGCCAGTCGAAACCGCGCAAGACACGCTTGCTGCGTGAATTCGAACGGCTGGTCGGAGATCCGAACCTCGGCGGAGCAACCCGCCGCAACCTGGTGACCGGATATCGCCAGGAAGCGCTGCGCTGCCTCAACCTGCTTGTCGAACAGGGGCCGACAAAGGCGGCCGAGGTCGCCAGGCAGACCAGCATAACGCATGCCCGCCGTCTGATGGCCGACAACCACTACGGATGGTTCGAGCGGGTCGGTACCGGGATCTACGCGCTGAGCCCGAAGGGCGTGAAGGCGACTGAGGACTATCTTACCGAACTCGAAAAGCTCCGAGCGACCCGCGCGGACAATGCAGCTGTGACCCCATGACAATGCCTCGCGATCTTTCACGCCTGCTGCGCCCGAAATCCATCGCCGTCGTCGGTGGTGGTTTCTTTGCCCCCAATGTCGTCAGGCAATCGCTCAAGATGGGCTTTGCCGGCGATATCTGGCCGGTCCATCCAAGCAAGGACGAGGTGGCGGGGGTCAAGGCCTACCGCTCCCTTGCCGATCTGCCACATGCGCCGGACGCCACCTTCATCGGTGTCAACAGGCATCTCACCATCGATGTGGTGCGCGCGTTGAGTGCGAGCGGTGCCGGTGGCGCCATCTGTTTTGCGGCCGGCTTCCGCGAGACCGCGCATTACGAGGCCGAAGGCCAGGACCTGCAGCTGGCGCTGATCGAGGCCGCGGGTGGCATGCCGATCATCGGCCCGAACTGCTATGGGCTGATCAACTATGCCGACGGCGCCCTGCTGTGGCCGGACCAGCATGGCGGTCGCCGGCTGCAGGACGGCGAGAAGGGCGCGGCCATCATCACCCAGTCCTCCAACATCGCCTGCAACCTGACCATGCAGACGCGCGGTCTGCCCGTGGCGTTTCTGATGACGGCAGGCAACCAGGCACAGACCGGCCTTTCCGAAATGGCGCTCGGTCTCATCGAGGACGAGCGCGTTTCCTGCCTTGGCCTGCACATTGAAGGTTTCGACAAGGTCGACGGCTTCGAGCGGCTGGCGGCACGGGCGCGGCAGCTGAAGAAGCCGATCGTCGCGATGAAGGTCGGCCGCTCCGAACAGGCGCGCGCCGCCACCATCTCGCACACCGCTTCGCTTGCGGGCTCCGATGCCGCGTCTGATGCCTTCCTGAAGCGGCTCGGCATTCCGCGTGTCGACACGATCCCGTCGTTCCTGGAAACGCTGAAGCTTCTGCATGTGGTCGGTCCTCTTTCGAAACCAACCCTGTCGTCGATGAGCTGTTCCGGCGGCGAGGCGTCCGTCATGGCCGATACCGCCGAAGGTCGGCGCGTGTATTTTCCTGCCTTGACGGAAGCGCACAGGGCACGTGTGCAGGAGACACTCGGGCCGCTCGTCGCCGTCGCCAATCCGCTCGACTACAACACCTACATCTGGGGCAAGCAGGAAGCGCTCACCGCAACCTTCTCGGCGATGGCGTCCGGCGGTTTTGGCCTGAACATGCTGGTGCTGGATTTCCCGCGCACGGACCGCTGTTCCGATGCCGACTGGTGGCCGACGGTCAATGCGTTCGAAGCGGCGTTGAAGGCCAATGGTGCGCACGGTGCCATCGTCGCCTCGATGGGCGAGAACCTTTCGGAGGATCATTCGGTCGAGTTGGCCCGGCGCGGGATCGTCCCGATCCATGGCATCGCCGAGGCATTCGATGCAGCCGAGGCAGCTGTGTTCGTTGCGGAAGCATGGAAGCACCCGTCTTCACCCCCTGTTGGAGTTTCTGGTTCCGAGCCCGGCGAAAGCGTTGCCGCGGAACGGCAACCGGACGAAGCCGTCGCCAAGGCCATGCTGGCGGTTGCCGGCCTGCCGGTGCCGCAAGGTCGCCGGGTTGCGGACGTTGCCGAGGCCGTCACGGCAGCCGAGGCGCTCGGCTTTCCGGTAGCGCTCAAGGCGCTTGGCGTGGCGCACAAGAGCGAACTCGGCGCCGTCCGGCTCAATCTGAAAAGTGCTGCCGATGTCCACGATGCCGCCACCGCGTTACTGCCGCTGGGCAGCGGCCTTTATGTCGAGGCGATGGTGGGCGGTGGCGTTGCGGAGCTCATCGTCGGTCTGACCCGCGACCCGGTTTTCGGTCCGGTGATGACGGTCGGCACCGGCGGGGTGCTGGTGGAACTGTTGAAGGACAGCGCCACACTGTTGCTGCCGACCACGCGCGGTGACATCGAAACAGCGCTTCGCAGCCTGCGCATGTTCCCGCTGCTCGATGGTTATCGTGGCCGACCCAAGGCTGATCTGGATGCAGCCATTGCGGCAATCGAGAAGATCGCTCGTTTTGCCATGGCCCATGCCGGCGGCATCGAGGAGCTCGACATCAATCCGCTGATCGTCTGCGCCGAAGGCAAGGGGGCGTGGATCGCCGACGCCCTGCTGGTCGTGGCCGCTCATCAGCCTGCCGAAAAGACAAGCGGCGTTCCGGCCGAAGGAGAAGAAGAATGTCTGATGTCGTAAAGACCCGCCGCGAAGGTGTCATCTTCGAAGTCACGCTCGACCGGCCGAAGGCCAACGCCATCGACCTGAAGACGTCGCGGCTGCTTGGCGAAACCTTCAAGGCCTTTCGCGACGACCCGGAGCTGCGCATCGCCATCGTCAAGACGGCCGGCGAGAGGTTCTTTTCCGCCGGCTGGGACCTGAAGGCTGCAGCCGCTGGCGACGCCGTCGACGGCGATTATGGTGTCGGCGGCTTTGCCGGCCTGCAGGAATTGCGCGACCTGAACAAGCCGGTCATCGCCTGTGTCAACGGCATGGCGGTCGGCGGCGGCTTCGAACTGGCGCTGTCCTGCGACCTCATCTACGCCTCGGATCATTCCAGCTTCGCGCTGCCCGAGATCCGCGCCGGCACGCTGGCGGATGCCGCCACCATCAAGCTGCCGAAACGCATTCCCTATCACGTCGCCATGGACTTGCTGCTCACCGGCCGCTGGATGGACGTGCAGGAAGCGCATCGCTGGGGCCTCGTCAACGAGGTGCTGCCGGCCGACAAGCTTGAGGATCGTGTCTGGGAAGTCGCCCGTCTGCTTGCCGGCGGCCCGCCGCTCGTCTTCGCAGCCATCAAGGAGGTGGCGCGCGCCGCCGAGACCATGGGCTTCCAGGAGACCATGAACCGCATCACCAAACGCCAGTTCCGCACGGTGGATGAGCTTTACGCCTCGGAGGACAATCTCGAAGGTTTCAAGGCCTTCGCGGAGAAGCGCGATCCGGTGTGGAAGGGCAAGTGAGTTATCCACGGCCATGACCGACTACGCGAAGCTGATCGACGCCGAGACCTGGGCCTTCATCGAGAAGACCAATTCCTACTATCCACCCGACACGATCGACTACACGATCGAGCAGCAGCGCGACGTCTACAACCGCATGTGCCGGGAATTCTTTGCGGGGTATCCGGAGGGCGTCACTGCGGAGACGGTCGCCATCGCAGCGCCAGATCATGCCATTCCGATCCGCATCTACCGACAGGCTGGCGCAGAACCGCAAGCGCTGGTCCTCTATTTCCACGGCGGCGGTTTCATTCTCGGCGGGCTGGACAGCCATGACGACGTCTGCGCCGAACTGTGCGGCCGCACCGGCTATGAGGTCGTTTCGGTCGATTACCGGCTGGCTCCGGAGCATCGTCATCCCGCTGCCTTCGACGATGCGATGGCGGCGTTTCACTGGGCGGCGTCGCGCTACCAGGTGCCGATCCTGCTGGTCGGCGACAGCGCCGGCGGCAACCTGGCGGCTGCGGTTGCGCACGCGACGCGCACGCATCCACGCCGGGCCGTCGGTCAACTGCTGATCTATCCCGGTCTTGGCGGTGATCAGTCCAAGGGATCCTACGTCACCCATGCCGAGGCGCCGATGCTGACGATGCGCGACCTGATCTTCTATAAGAACGTTCGCACCGGCGGGGAAGGGCGCATGCTCGACCCGACCATCGCACCGATGCTCGATCGCGATTTCGCGGACCTGCCGCCCACGGTCGTCATCACCGCCGAATGCGATCCGTTGTCTTCCGACGGCGAAGCCTATCGCGACCGCATCCTGGCGGCAGGTGGCAAGGCGTTCTGGCGAGAGGAAGAGGGCCTTGTGCACGGCTATCTGCGCGCCCGCCACACTGTGACGCGTGCCCGCGAAAGCTTTGCGCGCATCGTGGAAGCCGTGCAGCGACTGGGCAGGAGCGAATGGCCGCATTGAGCGGCGGCCATCGGTAACAGCCTGTATCATAATGTTAGCATTTTAGCGGGTCGTCAGATGCCTGGGCGGATGCTAGCTTGAAGGTGGGTGGCATTTACGACGACAGGAGATCGTCATGGCCACCGTGCGCAACGCCAAGGGCGTGCTGCTTCCCTACAGTGATCCCTCGGTCAGCCATTTTTCGGCGACCAATTCCGGCCCGGATCTCTACGGCAGCGTCCGGAACGATTCGCTGTGGGGCGACAGCAGGGTAAACGTCACCATGCACGGCGGGCAGGGCGACGATATCTACCATCTCTATTCGGCCATCAACCGGGCGGACGAACGCCCGGGTGAAGGGATCGACACCGTCGAAACCTGGATGAGCTACACGCTGCCCGCCAACATCGAGAACCTGACCGTTACCGGCAATGGGCGCTATGCCATCGGCAACGATCTCGACAACATCATCAGCGGCGGTTCCGGCAAGCAGACGATCGACGGTGGTTTGGGCGACGATGTCCTGAAGGGCGGCGGTGGCGCCGACATCTTCCTGTTCGAGAAAGGCAATGGCAGCGACCTGATCCTGGATTTCGGCAGCGACGACAATGTCCGCCTGACGCGCTACGGCTTCAGCTCTTTCGCCGAAGTGAAAGCCAACATGGTCCAGTCGGGCAGCGACGTGCGGCTGAACCTTGGGTCGAGCGAATTCCTGGTCTTTGCCAATACCACCGTCGAGCAGTTCAAGGTGGATCAGTTCGAACTCAGCCTGGATCGATCTCATCTCAAACTCTCCTTTTCGGACGAGTTCGACACGCTGAGCCTGCGCAATGGCACCAGCGGCACCTGGGACACCAATTTCTGGTGGGGTGCCAGGAACGGCAGCACGCTGACTTCGAACGGCGAAAAGCAATGGTACATCGACCACGACTATGCGCCGACCGCTTCGGTCCATCCGGTCGATGTCGAAAATGGCGTGCTGACCATCACCGCTGCCCGGGCAGATGACTCGATCAAGCCCTACATCAACAACTACGAGTACACGTCGGGATTGCTCAACACCTACGGATCGTTCGCCCAGACCTACGGATATTTTGAAATCCGCGCCGACATGCCGGAAAACCATGGCGTCTGGCCGGCCTTCTGGCTGTTGCCTGCGGACGGCTCCTGGCCGCCGGAACTCGATGTGGTGGAAATGCGCGGCCAGGATCCGAACACGGTCAACGTCGCCGCGCATTCAAACGAAACCGGCAGCCGTACCACGGTCGGGTCGGCGGTCGGCGTGCCTGATACCGAGGGCTTCCACAACTACGGCCTGCTTTGGACCGAGGACGAACTGGTCTGGTATTTCGACGATACCGAGATCTTTCGGGCCCAAACACCGTCAGACATGCACAAGCCCATGTATATGCTGGTCAATCTGGCCGTGGGAGGTGCCGCCGGTACGCCAGCCGATGGGCTCGCGACACCCGCCGAAATGCAGGTGGACTACATCCGCGCCTATGAGTTGAGCAATGCAAACATTCAGGCGGATAACGCCCGGATGGATCACGTGGTTCACATCTATGACTGGTGGCACTAGGGCGAACCTTGCCCGTTCAGACGGACAAGGAATGCCCTGACAACTCGCGCATGAAGATCCTCTCCGAAATCATGCGCTGAGCCACCGTCTTCAGCGCCATGCGGCGATCCCTTCCTGCCGCATGGCGCTGTGCCTTCAGGCCTTCAGCCAGCAGGCACCCAGGGCATAGCCATCCATCATCTCACCCTGCGGATTGGCGACCCATCCATCGATCTTGCTGGTTGCCGCAGCATCGATGAACTGGTTGAAGAACGGCACGAGCGTGCCGCCTTCATCGCGCACCAGCATGGCCATGTCGTGGAACAGAACCTTGCGCTTGTCCTGATCGAGTTCGCCACGCGCTTTCATCAGCAATTGGTCGAAATCCGGGCGCTTGAAGCGGGTGTCGTTCCAGTCCGCGGTGGAGACGAGTGCGGTCGCATACATCTGGGCCTGTGTGGCGCGGCCGCCCCAATAGGAGAGCGAGAACGGTTTCTTGTTCCACACTTCCGACCAGTAGCCGTCGCCGGGCTCGCGCTTGATTTCAATCTTGATGCCGGCCTTGGCGCAGCTCTGCTGATAAAGCTGTGCGGCATCGACCGCGCCCGGGAATGCCACATCGGAGGTGCGCAGCAGGATCGACCCGGAGTGGCCCGATTTCTTGTAAAGTTCGGCCGCCTTTTCGGGATCGAATTTGCGCTGCTCGATGTCGTCCGGAAACAGCGGATAGGCAGCGTTGATCGGGAAGTCGTTGCCGAGCGAACCGTACCCGAACAGGATCTTGGAAAGCAGTTCCTCGCGGTCCATCGCCAGCTTCAACGCCATGCGCAGGTCGGCATTGTCGAAGGGTGCGGTGTCGCAGAACATGTTGAACGGATAGAAGCCGCGGCCGGAAGTCGCCTCAACCGAGACGCCCGGCACCCGCTTGACGAGGTTCACCACCTTGGGTTCAACCCGGTTGATGAAATGCACCTGGCCGCCCTGCAGGGCTGCGAGGCGTGCCGTGGCGTCGTTGATGACCACGATTTCGACCTGGTCGGCGTGGCCGAGCTTGTCTCCGCCCCAGTAATTGGCGAAGCGCTCGCCGCCATGACGTACGCCCGGCTCATTGACCGTGACCTTGTAGGGGCCTGCGCTGATCCCGGCATTGGGGTTGTCCCTGCCGCCATTCGGCTGGATGACAAGGTGATAGTCGGCCATCAGGTAGGGGAAATCGGCGTCGGGCTCGGCCAGCGAAACGATCACTTCCTTGCCTTCGGCCTTCATCGCCTTGATGTTCTTCAACACGCCGAGCGCGCCTGATTTCGATTTTTCGTCGGCATGCCGCTCCAGCGTGGCGAGCACGTCCTCGGCCTTGACGGTCTTGCCGTTGTGAAACTCGATGCCGTCGCGGACCTTGATCGTCCAGGTCCTGGCATCGTCGGACGAACCGATCTCCTCGGCGATCAGGTTTTCCAGGCTGCCATCCGGCTTCAGCCGGTTGATGAACTCACCCCACTGCTTGCAGAAATTGAAGGTGACCTGGCTGAGATTCGTCGCCGGATCGAGACTGTTGGTCGACTCGCCGCCCTGCAGCCCGGCCTTCAGGATGCCACCTTTCGCCGGGGTCTGCGCAAAGGCACGATCGGCAAGCGTGCCTGCCAGGGCGGCGGTAACGCCGAGGGCCGCAGCACGGCCCAGGAAATCACGGCGGGTGATGCCGCCTTTGCCGGCCAGCCTGGCCAGATGATCGAGTTCGCTTGTCATTGTCTGCTCCCTTCCCTGTTTCGGGCTTGTTCACCCCAAGGAGATCACAGTGGCGGCCGCGCGTTGCGGCCGGATGACAGTCTGCCCGAAACCCGGAGCGTTTCCGTTTTTCACGGAAATGCGGAAACGCTCTAACTATTTGTTTTTACAAAATTACAAGCGGAAAACCGTTGCACGGTTTTCCTGGAATTGCTCTAGTTTCCGGCACTTTCCATGCGCCGTCCCTGGATCGCGCTTTCCAGCCAGCCCTGTTCCATCTCCGGCACCGAGGAAAGCAGCAGATCGGTGTAGGCGTCGAAGGGCGGTGCCAGCACCTGGCTCTTGGGGCCATAACGCACGACTTCGCCGCGATACATGACCGCGATCGCGTCGGCGATCGACTTCACCGTGGCGATGTCATGCGTGATGAACAGGTAGGCTACCTTTTCTTCCTGCTGCAATTCGAGCAGCAGTTTCAGGATGCCGTTGGCAACCAGCGGATCGAGCGCGGAGGTGACTTCGTCGCAGATGATCAGCTTCGGCTTCGCCGCCAGGGCGCGGGCAATGCAGACGCGCTGTTTCTGACCACCGGAAAGCTCGGCCGGATACCGGTCCGCGAAGCCCTGGCCCATCTCGATCTTGTCGAGCAGTTCGGTGATACGCTGGTCGCGCGCCTTGCCACGCATGCCGAAATAGAATTCGAGCGGCCGGCCGATGATGGTGCGAACGGTCTGGCGCGGGTTCATGGCGACATCGGCCATCTGGTAGATCATCTGCAACTGGCGCAGGTCTTCCTTCGGCCGGTCGGCGAGGCGGTTGGACAAGGTGCGGCCGGCAAAGCTGATCGAACCTGCTTCCGGCGGCAGAAGCCCGGTGATGGCACGCGCCAGCGTCGACTTGCCGGAGCCGGACTCGCCGACCACCGCCAGCGTCTGGCCGGGATGCAGGTCGACCGAGACGTTCTTGAGCACCTTGACGGCGCCGCCACCATAGGCGGCCGTCACATTCTTCACCGAGAGAACCGGGGTGGGGCTCGGCTGCTTTTCGGTGTGGTCGATTTCGTGCACCGCCACCAGGGCGCGCGTATAGTCCTGCTGCGGCAGCTTGATGATCTGGTGGGTGTCGCCGCGCTCGACCAGCCGGCCATGGCGCAGCACCAGGATCTCGTCGGCGACCTGCGCCACGACGGCAAGGTCGTGGCTGATGTAGAGCGCCGCGACATGGGTGTCGCGGATGGCATCCTTGATCGCGGCCAGCACGTCGATCTGCGTCGTCACGTCCAGTGCCGTCGTCGGCTCGTCGAAGACGATGAGATCGGGTTCCGAACACAGCGCCATCGCCGTCATCACGCGCTGCAGCTGGCCGCCCGAGACCTGGTGCGGGTAGCGATTGCCGATGGTTTCGGGATTGGGCAGGCTGAGCTTCTTGAACAGCGCCACCGCCCGTTTCTCGGCTTCGGCGCGCGTGGCGACACCATGCAGCAGCGCAGCCTCCACCACCTGGTCCATCAGCTTGTGCGCAGGGTTGAAAGCGGCCGCAGCCGACTGCGCCACATAGCAGACCTCGCGGCCGCGCAGTTTGCGCACGCCCGACAGGCCGAGCGGCAGGATATCGCGCCCGTTGAGCAGGACCTGGCCACCGGTGATCTTCACGCCACCACGACCATAGGCCATTGATGACAGGCCGATGGTCGACTTGCCGGCGCCGGATTCTCCGATGAGGCCCAGCACCTTGCCGCGCTTCAATGTCAGGGAGACGTCATGCACCAGCGTGACGGTCTTGGGCGCCTCGTCGGGTGGGAACACCCGTGCCTCGATCCTGAGATCGCGGATGTCGAGCAGCATTTCCGGCTTCTGCGTTGCCGCTTGCGCCTTAGCCATTGCCGCGTCCTCCCTTCAGGTCCGAGGTGCGGTTCAGCACCCAGTCGGCGACGAGGTTGACCGAGATGGCGAGCAGTGCGATCGCGGCCGCCGGGATGAGCGCTGCCGGGATGCCGAAGACGATGCCGTCCTTGTTCTCCTTCACCATGCCGCCCCAGTCGGCGTCCGGCGGCTGCACGCCCAGGCCAAGGAAGGACAGGGCTGACAGGAAGAGCACTGCATAGATGAAACGCAGGCCTAGTTCCGAGATCAGGGGCGATAGCGCATTGGGCAGGATCTCCCGGAAGATGATCCAGCCCATGCCTTCGCCGCGCAGCTTGGCGGCTTCGACGAAATCCATGACGTTGATGTCGACGGCGACCGCGCGCGACAGGCGATAGACACGGGTCGAATCGAGGATGCCCATCACCAGGATCAGCGTGACGATCGTGGAAGGCAGCACCGACAGCACCACCAACGCGAAGATCAGCGTCGGGATTGCCATCAGAAGGTCGACGAAACGTGACAGGATCATGTCGAACTTGCCGCCGACCGTCGCTGCGGTGAAGCCGAGGATGGAGCCCAGGCCGAACGCCAGCGCCGTCGCCAGCACGGCGATGAATATGGTGATGCGCGCACCATAGATCATGCGCGAAAGCAGGTCGCGGCCGAGATTGTCGGTGCCAAGCACGTTGGCCGACGACATCGGCGCCCAGACGTCGCCGACGATCTCGCCATTGCCATATGGCGCGATCCAGGGCGCAAAGACCGCGCAGATCAGGAACATTCCGGTCAGGATCAGGCCGATCCAGGCCGTGAGGGGGATCTGTCTCATGCCGCCCTCACTTCGGATGCCGCAGACGCGGATTGGCGAGGATCGCGGCAATGTCGGCGATCATGTTCAAGGTGATGTAGACGGCGGCAAAGATCAGGCCGACGGCCTGCACCACCGGCACGTCGCGCTTGGCGACATGGTCGACCAGATACTGACCCATGCCCGGATAGACGAAGATGACCTCGACCACGACGACGCCAACGATCAGATAGGCGAGGTTCAGCATCACCACATTGACCACCGGGGCTATCGCATTCGGGAACGCGTGCTTGCGGATGATGTTGAACGGCGACAGCCCCTTGAGTTCGGCCGTCTCGATATAGGCCGACTGCATGACATTGAGGATCGCCGCGCGTGTCATGCGCATCATATGCGCCAGTACCACCAGCGTCAGCGCGGTGGCGGGCAGGGCGATCGCCTTCATGCGTTCCAGGAACGGCATGCCGTCATAGACGGTGGAGATGCCGGGGAAGATCTGCCACTGCACCGCGAAGAAATAGACGAGCAGGTAGCCGATGAAGAATTCCGGCAGCGACGTGGATGCCAGCGCCAGTCCGGAGATCAGCTTGTCGACGAAGCCGTTGCGATAACGCACGGCAAGCAGGCCGAGGCCGATTGCCAGCGGTACCGAGACCGCAGCGGCCCAGAAGGCGAGGAACAGCGTGTTCCACAGCCTCCCGCCGATGGCGGATGCGATATCCTGGCCCGACGACAATGCCGTGCCGAGATTGCCGGTGAGGATGCCGCCCAGCCATCTGAAATAACGGATATAGGCGGGATCATTGAGGCCGAGCGCCTCGCGCAGGTTGGCGAGCGACTCCGCAGTGGCCGACTGGCCGAGGATGGACTGGGCAACGTCGCCCGGAAGGATCTGCGTGCCGACAAAGATCAGCACGGAGACGGCGAACAGCAGCAGAAGGCCCAACGCGATGCGTTGGGCGATCAGCTTCAGGATGGGCGAACTCACCGGGCGGCCTGGATCAGGCCGCCAGCCAGCAGATCGACAGGGCGTAGCCGCCGCACATCTCCTGCGCGGGATTGCTTACCCAACCCTGCACGCCTTTGCCGGATGCGTCGATATACTGGTTGAAGAACGGAACGATCAGGCCACCTTCGTCGCGCATCACTGTGGCGATGTCGGTGTACATCTTCTTGCGCTTGTCCTGGTCGAGCTCGCCGCGTGCGGCCAGCACCATCTTGTCGAACTCCGGGCGCTTGAAGCGCGTGTCGTTCCAGTCGGCGCTGGAGATGTAGGCGGTGGAATACATCTGGTCCTGCGTCGGCCGTCCGCCCCAGTAGGAGAGGGAGAATGGCTGCTTGTTCCAGACTTCCGACCAGTAGCCGTCGCCCGGCTCGCGCTTGATCTCGATCTTGATGCCGGCCTTGGCGCAGCTCTGCTGGTAGAGCTGCGCAGCGTCAACGGCACCGGGGAAGGCGACGTCCGAGGTTCGCAGCAGGATGGAACCGGAATGTCCCGACTTCTTGTAGAACTCGGCGGCCTTTTCGGGATCGAACTTGCGCTGCTCGAGATCGGTCGGGAACAGCGGATAGGCTTCGTTGACCGGAATGTCGTTGCCCACCTTGCCGTAGCCGCGGAGGATCTTCTCCAGCAACTCCTCGCGGTCCATGGCGAGCTTGAGCGCCATCCTGAGGTCGTTGCTGTCGAAGGGCGCGGTGTCGCAGAACATGTTGAATGGATAGAAGCCCTTGCCCGACACGGCCTGGATGGTGACGCCCGGCACGCGCTTGACCAGGTCGACGATCTTCGGCTCGACGCGGTTGATCATGTTCACCTGGCCGCCCTGCAGCGCGGCGGTGCGCGCGGTGGCGTCATTGATGACGATGATCTCGACCTGCGCGGCATGGCCGATCTTGTCGCCCTGCCAGTAGTTGGCGAATTTCTCGCCGCCGTAACGTACACCCGGTTCGTTGACGGTCACCTTGTAGGGGCCGGCGCTGATGCCGGCATTCGGATCATCCTTGCCACCGTTCGGCTGGATGACGAGATGGTAGTCGGCCATCAGATAAGGGAAGTCGGCGTTTGGATCCTTGAGAGTGATGACGACCTCGTCGCCATTCACCGCCATCTTGTCGATGCCTTGCAGGATACCGAGCGCGGCCGATTTCGACTTCGCGTCGCTGTGGCGTTCGAGCGTGGCGACCACGTCCTGGGGCGCGACGGTCTTGCCGTTGTGGAACTCGATGCCCTTGCGGATCTTCATCGTCCAGACCTTGGCGTCGTCCGACGAGCCGATTGACTCCGCGATACGGTTGTCGAGGCTGCCGTCGGGATTCAGCTCGACCAGCATCTCGCCCCAGCATTTGCCGAAGTTGAAGTTCACCTGGCTGAGGTTCAGCGCCGGATCGAGCACGTTGGAGGATTCGCCGCCCTGCAGGCCGGCCTTCAGTGTTCCGCCCTTGACCGGGCCTTCCGCCCTGGCGGCATCGCTGAGAAGCGTGTTGGCGAAAGCCGCAGTGACGCCGAGCGCTGCCGCACGGCCGAGGAAATCGCGGCGGTTCAGCTGGCCCGCGGCAACGCGACGGCTGAGGTACTCGAGTTCATTCGACATTCTTGTTCCTCACTCTTTTGGCTCGACCATTTGGTCGATTTCTTGTTTTTGTCGGGAGAATAATGGACGTAAGGGAAACTTCAGCGCAAGGCCGCATGCGACATCGACTGCCGCATATGGCATGTCGTTTTTGAGATGCTCGTGCGTGTACGGCTTTTGGCGTTTTGGAAAACAGCCGCCGGATTGTCTCGAAATCGCACCCTTCTCCGGTGAAAATGGGGATTCTGCAGAGTTGGACGCTGTTTGTCGGTGGTCTGGCAGCCTGCTTTGGGCCAGAGATGATGTGGATGTCCTGTTTGCGGCATGCGGTTGCGCGGATTGTCGAAAGTTCCACGCAACCGATCACTGCAAGGTCAGGCATTGCTTTCGCGAAAATTTCCCCTCACGCCTGCAGCCAGCATTTGGTCAGGGCATGACCGTTCATCAGTTCGCTGTTCACATCGTCGACCCAGCCGCCGACCTTGGCGCTGGTCGCATCGATGTAGTCGTTGAACATCGGAACGATGACACCGCCTTCGTCACGCAGCATGACGCCCGCCTGGCGATAGAGCGCCTTGCGCTTGGCTGAATCGAGCTCCGAGCGCGCCTGCAGGATCAGCTTGTCGAAATCGTCGCGGAAGAAGCGGGTGTCGTTCCACTCCGCGTTCTTGAGGTAAGCGATGGAATAGACTTGGTCCTGCGTCGGGCGACCTGTCCAGTAGGACATGGAGAAAGGCTGCTTGTTCCACACCTCCGACCAGTAGCCGTCACCCGGTTCGCGCTTGACCTCGATCTGGATGCCGGCCTTGGCGGCACTTTGCTGGTAGAGCTGGGCGGCATCGACCGCGCCGGGGAAGGCGACGTCCGAAGTGCGCAAAAGCACCGGTCCTGAATGCCCGGACTTCTTGAAGTGGAACTTCGCCTTGTCTGGATCGTATTTTCGCTGCTCGATGTCGTCGGAGAACAGCGCGTAGGCTTTGCTCGCCGGCATGTCGTTGCCGACGGTGCCGTAGCCACCCAGGATCTTCTGCACCATCTCCTCGCGGTCGACCGCGTATTTCAACGCCAGCCTGAGGTCGTTGTTGTCGAAGGGCGCGGTGTTGCAATGAGCGATGAAGACGTAATGGCCCTTGCCGGCGACGTTGCGAATGGTAACGCCCGGCACGCGCTTGACCAGCGAGACGATCTTCGGCTCGACGCGGTTGATCATATGCACCTGGCCGCCCTGCAGTGCCGAGGTGCGTGCAGTGGCGTCGTTGATGACGATGATCTCGATCTGGTCGGCATGACCGCGTCGGGCCTGATCCCAATGGCCCTCGTGGCGGGCGCCGACATGGCGCACGCCCGGCTCGTTGGTGACGATCTTGTAGGGGCCTGTGCCGATACCAGCAGTCGCATTGTCCTTGCCGCCATTCGGCTGGATCATCAGGTGGAAGTCGGCGCAGACATAGGGCAGGTCGGCGTTGGGCTCCTTCAGCTTGATGACGACATTGCCGCCATCGGCCTTGACGCTTTCGAATTCGGAAATGAAGGCAAGTGCCGCCGACTTCGAATTCTTGTCGCCATGGCGCTCCAGCGTTGCCACGATGTCCTGAGGCGTCATCTCCTTGCCATTGTGGAAGGTGACGCCCTTGCGGATCTTGAAGATCCAGGTCTTGGCGTCGTCGGACGACTCATAGGATTCGGCGAGCTTGGGTTCGATGCCGCCCGTTGGTGTCACCTCCACCATCTGTTCGCCCCAGCAGCGGCCGAACGTGTAGGGGACCTGGCTGGCCCAGAGCGCGGGATCGAGGCTGTCGGTGGCTGCACCTCCCTGCATGCCTGCCTTCAGCACACCGCCTTTGACCGGGCCTTCGGCCCTTGCCGCATCGCTGAGCAGCGTGTTGGCGAAGGTGGCGCTGACGCCAAGTGCTGCGGCGCGACCCAGAAAATCGCGCCGGTTCAGCCTGCCGGCGGCAACGCGGCGGCTGAGGTATTCGAGTTCATTCGACATTGGTTCCTCACTCTTTTGGGTCGACCGTTGTGGTCGATTTCTTGTTCTGTGAGGAGATAATGGACGTAAGGGAAATTTGGTCGCAAGGCAGTATGCGACATTGATTGCCGCATATGACATGCCGTCTTTCACCCTTACGGGGGGCGACGTTCCGGTATTTTCTCGAATGTTGGCCGCGGAGCTAGTTCAACGGGATGTCGTTGTCGGCCTTACCATCCTGGTAGTCGGAGGAGAGCGCGTCGTATTTATCCGAGATGGTCCCGATGCGTTTCTCCAGCCGGGCGCGCTCGGTCTCGGGCAAGTCCCGCACCAGGCGGCGCAGCGAATAGCTTTTCCAGTAAGCGTTTTCGGCATTGTAGCCGCCCGGCTCGAGCGTGAAGACTTCTTTCAGGATCTTCAGGTCATGCGGAATGGCGAAGCTGTCGCGCGAATCCTCATGGCTGAACAGATAGTAGAAATTGTCGAAGCCGGTCCAGGTGATCGCCGAAAGGCACAGTGAACACGGTTCATGCGTGGCCAAGAAGATCGCGTCCTTGGTGTCGACCCGCTCGGCCTTCGGCATCTCGTAAAAGCGCTTCAGGCAATGCACTTCGCCATGCCAGAGCGGGTTCTCGGTCTCGTTGTTGGTTTCCGCCAACACCAGCGAGCGATCGCTCTTGCGCAGGATTGCGGCCCCGAACAGCTTGTTGCCATCGGCGACACCGTCTTCGGTCTTCGGCACGATGTCATGCTCGATGACGTCGAGCAGGCGGTCGATCAGCGAAACATCGGTCATGACTGGAACCCTTCGGGCAGGTGGATTTCGTAGGGATGCGAAAAGTGGAATTCTTCGACATTGGAGCCGTCCCCGCCGCGGTCGACGACGACGAAGTCCTGCGGCTCGCCGATGGGCGTGAGCACGCCATGCCAGAGATTGCGCGGATAGTTGACGCCCTGGCCCGGCCTGGTGACGAAGGCGCGCGGCTCGGCGGGTCCATCAGGACTGTCGTGGCAGACCACGACTACGAAGGGGCGGGGTGAAAGCGGCACGAAAGCCTGGCTGCCGAAGGGATGCCGTTCGACCATGGAGAGCTTCAGCGGAAATTCGTAGGGCGTTCCCTTGAAGAGGTTGATCAGCACATGGCCGTTCGGGCCGATCGCTTCCGGGCGGGCGAGTGCGTGAAACCGCTCGCACCGGCCGTTGTTGATCGGGTAATGGCTGTCGGTCTCGGTATCGATGACCTCGCCGAATTCGGCAAAGTTCGCGCGCGTCAGAAGTTTGGCGGTGATGATGCGCGTCATGGTCTGACCTCTTTGCAGACGGGTGTTAGCGTCCGAAGCCGCCGAGCCTGGCGTGGCGGTTGACGTCCTTGTAGAGCAGGTAGCGGAATTTACCGGGCCCGCCTGCATAACAGGCCTGCGGGCAAAAGGCGCGCAGCCACATGTAGTCGCCGGCCTGCACCTCCACCCAGTCCTGGTTGAGACGGTAGACCGCCTTGCCTTCCAGCACGTAGAGCCCGTGCTCCATCACATGCGTTTCCGGGAACGGGATGATGCCGCCCGGCTCGAACGTCACGATGGTGACATGCATGTCGTGACGCAGGTCCATAGGATCGACGAAACGCGTCGTCGCCCAGCGGCCTTCTGTGTCCGGCATCGGATTGGGAGCGATGTCGTTCTCGTTGGTGAAGATCGGCTCGGGCACATCGACGCCCTCGGCCTTTTCATAAGCCTTGCGGATCCAGTGGAAACGCGCGGTCGCCTTGCCGTTGTTGCGCAATGTCCAGCCGCTCGACGGCGGCAGGAACGCGTAGCCGCCCGGCTTCATGTCATGGTTCTTGCCGGCAAGCGTAACGGTGACCTCGCCCTCGACCACGAAAAGCACGCCTTCGGCGCTGCTGTCCGGTTCGGGTCTGTCGCTGCCGCCGCCCGGCTGCACTTCCATGATGTATTGCGAGAAGGTCTCGGCGAAACCCGACAGCGGGCGGGCGATGATCCACAACCGCGTTTGGTCCCACCCCGGCAGATAGGAGGTGACGATGTCGCTGAATTCGCGTTTGGGGATGACCGCATAGGCCTCCGTGAACACCGCGCGGTCGGTGATCAGGTCGGTCTGCGGCGGCAATCCGCCTTTCGGCGCGTAGTAGGTGCGATCAGCCATCTTCATCATATCCATCAGTTCAGGCCTATTCGGGCAAAATATCCTTGAGGCGCAGCAGCGCGATGCGTTCGACCTGTTTGCAGGCGGTTTCGAATTCCTCGCCGCGGCTGTTGCCGATGCGGGTCTCGAATGCCGCCAGGATCTCATCCTTGGTCTTGCCCTTTACCGCGATGATGAAGGGGAAGCCGAAAGTGGTGACGTAGGCGGCGTTCAGCTTGGAGAACAGTTCGCGCTCCGCGTCCGTCAGCGCATCGAGCCCGGCCGAAGCCTGTTCCTTGGTCGAGTCCTCGGTCAGCCGTCTGGCCTGCGCCAGCTTGCCGGCGAGGTCCGGGTGCGCGGTCAGCACGCCGAGACGTTCGGTCTCGGAAGCCGAGCGGAAGGCACGGCAGAGCGCGTTGTGCAGGCCGCCGGCGCTGTCATGGGCAGGGCCGAGCTCCAGTTCGAAGGCACGCTCGGCAATCCAAGGCGAATGTTCGAAGATGCCGCCGAAGCGCTGCACGAACTCCTGCTTGTCCATGCGCGACGGGCGCAAGGCCGCGGGCTCATAGGGATGATGGTCGCGCCAGTGGTTGGCGATGTCGATGCGTCGCGGCAGCCAGACCTTGTCGTGGCTCTTCACATAATCGATGAAGCGCTGCAGCGCCGCGGCGCGTCCTGGCCGGCCGATCAGGCGGCAATGCAGGCCGATGCTCATCATGCCGCCGCGTCCGGCCTTGCCTTCGGCATAAAGCGTGTCGAACGCGTCCTTCAGGTAAGCGAAGAACTGGTCGCCCGAATTGAACCCTTGCGGGGTTGCGAAACGCATGTCGTTGGCGTCAAGCGTGTAGGGGATAACGAGCTGCGGCTGGATCGCGTTGCCGTGGCCGTCATGGTCGAGCCAGTAGGGCAGGTCGTCGTCATAAGTGTCGGAGATCCAGGCAAAGCCGCCTTCGGCAGCCGCCAGCTTCACCGAATTCACCGAGGTGCGGCCGAGATAGAGGCCGGTCGGGCGCTCGCCCACCACTTCCCTGTGCAGGCGGATCGCTTCGTCGAGGTCGCGCTTTTCGTCTGCCTCCTGATGGTCGCGGTAGTCGATCCATTTCAGGCCATGCGAGGCGATCTCCCAGCCGGCGGCATCCATGGCCGCGACATGGTCAGGCGAACGTGCCAGCGCCGAGGCGACACCGTAGACCGTCACCGGTACGCCGGCCTCGGTAAACATGCGGTGCAAGCGCCAGAAGCCTGCGCGGGCGCCATATTCGTAGATCGACTCCATGTTCCAGTGGCGCTTGCCGGGCCAGGGAGCAGCTCCAACCACTTCCGACAGGAAGGCCTCCGAGGCCGCATCGCCATGCAGGATGCAGTTCTCGCCGCCTTCTTCGTAGTTGACGACGAATTGCACGGCGACATGGGCGCCACCCGGCCATTTCGGGTCCGGCGGATTGGCTCCGTAACCGCGCATATCCCGTACGTAACGCATCATTCCTCCCTGCCGGTTGCTCCGGAAGTGGCCCCAAGATATCCAAAGGTTTGGGCGGCCATTACCACGAAATTTTTGAAAGTGCTTTTTGGTGCCGTCCGCTCGACCAGGGCTTATGCATCGCCTTTAATTGGCGCACAATTCATCACTATGTTCGATTGTACCGGAATGGGAGGCGGCAATTGGCGGAAACGTCGCACAACAATGGCGGGCGTCTGACGACGCATGTGCTGGATACGGCGACGGGCAAACCGGCGGCCGGCCTGCTCGTCGATCTGTTCCGTCTCGAGGACGGCAAGCGCACGCATCTGAAGAGTGTGACCACCAACAGCGACGGCCGCTGCGATGCGCCACTTCTGGCCGGCGACGAGTTCAAGCTCGGTGAATACGAGCTTATCTTTTCGGCCGGCGACTATCTGCGCCGTTCCGGCACCAAGCTGCCAGAACCGGCTTTCCTCGACATCGTGCCGATCCGCTTCGGCATGGCCGAGGCCAAGCATTATCACGTGCCGCTGTTGATCTCGCCCTACAGCTATTCGACCTACCGGGGAAGCTGAGCAATGGCCAAACTCAAGACCCGCTCCGAGCTGCGCTTCATCCTCAATGGCCGCGATGTCGCCCTGAGCGATGTCGCACCCGACCAGACGCTTCTCGACTGGCTGCGCCTCTCCCGCTCGCTCAAGGGATCGAAGGAAGGCTGTGCCGAGGGCGATTGCGGTGCCTGCACGGTTCTGGTCGGCAAGCTGGTGGCCGGCAAGCTGGTCTATGAAAGCGTCAACGCCTGCATCCGCTTCATGGGTTCGCTCGACGCCACCCATGTCGTGACGATCGAACATCTCGCCGGCGCGGGCGACACGCTGCATCCCGTGCAGCAGGCAATGGTGGATTTCCACGGCTCGCAATGCGGCTTCTGCACGCCCGGTTTCGTCATGTCGCTTTATGCGCTCTGGATGAAGTCGCCCGAGCCGTCTGACGCCGAGATCGAGAAGGCGCTTCAGGGCAATCTCTGCCGCTGCACTGGCTATGAGGCGATCATGCGCGCCGCGCGTGCCATTTCCAGTTATGGCAAGGCTGCGAAGGATCCGCTGCAGGCCGAGCGCAAGGCCGTGATCGCCCGCCTGTCAGAGCTTCAGGACGGCTCGCGCGTCGAGGTCGGCGCCGGCAAGGATCGTTTCATCGTGCCGGCTGACGCCGACGACTTTGCCAGGGTGCTGGAAGCTGAGCCACAGGCCACCATCGTGGCAGGCTCGACCGATGTCGGCCTGTGGGTGACCAAGCATATGCGCGATATCGCGCCCGTCGTGTTCATCGCCGGGATCGAGGGCCTGCGCACCATCTCCGAAGACAAGGGTGTCATCACGATCGGCGCCGGTGTCACCTACACGGAAGCGTTTTCGCTGCTCGCCAGGCGTATTCCGGCGCTCGGACCACTCATCGACCGCATCGGTGGCCAGCAGGTTCGCAACATGGGCACCATCGGCGGCAACATCGCCAACGGCTCGCCGATCGGCGACACGCCGCCGCCGTTGATCGCGCTCGATGCCAAGCTCACCTTGCGCAAGGGCAAGAAGCGCCGCACCATCTCGCTCGAGAAGTTCTTCATCGCCTACGGCAAGCAGGACCGCCAGCCCGGCGAATTCGTCGAGGCCGTGCATGTGCCGATCCCGGAAAAGGGCGAAAAGTTCGCGGTCTACAAGATCACCAAGCGCCGCGACGAAGACATCACCGCGACGCTCGGCGCCTTCAGCCTGAAGCTCGCCAGGGATGGCACGGTTGCTTCGATCCGCATCGCCTATGGCGGCATGGCAGCGACGCCGAAGCGGGCAAGCGCGGTGGAGAAGGCGCTGATCGGCAAGCCATGGACCGAAGCGACGGTGGAAGCGGCGATGGAGAAATACGCCGAAGACTTCGCGCCATTGACCGACATGCGCGCGACCGCCGAATATCGGGCGCTGGCGGCAAGGAATCTTTTGCTGCGCTTCTACACGGAAACCACCGGCACCAGCGCGCCGTTCCAGGTGTCGCGTTATGAGGCGGCGTGAGATGACCAAGCACACCCCAAATCTCAAGGCGCAGAAAATCGTCGGCGGTGTCCACACTGACCAGCGTCACGATTCCGCGCACAAGCATGTCGCCGGCACCGCGGTCTATATCGATGACCTGCCGGAGCCGGCAGGCACGCTGCATGTCGGCCTCGGCCTCTCCAATGTCACGCATGCCAGGCTGAAGAAGGTCGATCTGTCGGCAGTGCGCGCCGCGCCCGGCGTGGTCGACGTGCTGACCTATGAGGATGTGCCCGGCGAGAATGACGTGTCGCCCAGCGGCATGCATGACGACCCGGTCTTTGCCGATGGCAAGGTGCAGTTCCACGGCCAGCCGATCTTTGCGGTCATCGCCGAGACCCGTGAAGCGGCACGCAGCGCCGCGCGGCTGGCGAAGATCGAATACGAAGAATTGCCGGCGATCCTCAACATCTGGGACCTCGATCCTTTGAAGGACAGGCAGGTGGTGACGCCGCTGACTTTGAAGCGTGGTGATCCGGATGCGGCGATTGCGGCAGCGCCGCGCCGTATCAAGAACCGCATGAAATTAGGCGGGCAGGATCATTTCTACCTGGAGGGTCAGGTTTCTCTCGCGGTCCCGGGCGAGGATGACGAGGTCATCGTCCATTGCTCCACGCAGGGGCCGAGCGAGACTCAGCACCTCGTTGCGCATGTGCTCGGCGTACCGAGCCACGCGGTCACCGTGGAAGTACGGCGCATGGGGGGCGGCTTCGGCGGCAAGGAAACGCAGGCCAATCAGTGTGCAGCCATCGCTGCGATCGCCGCCAAGAAACACAAGCGTGCGGTCAAGGTGCGCCTCGACCGCGACGAGGACATGACCGCCACCGGCAAGCGGCACGATTTCGTCATCGACTATGATGTCGGTTTCGACGACGAGGGCAACATCCTTGGTGTCGACTTCATGTTCGCGCTCAATGCCGGCTTCTCGGCCGACCTGTCCGGTCCGGTCGGCGACCGCGCGCTGTTCCACTGCGACAACGCCTATTTCTATCCGAACGTGCACGCCAAGTCGGCGCCGCTCTACACCAACACCGTATCCAACACCGCCTTCCGTGGCTTTGGCGGCCCGCAGGGCATGGTCGGCGCCGAGCGTGTCATCGAGGAGGTAGCCTTCGCCGTCGGCAAGGATCCGCTCGAGATCCGCAAGCTCAACTTCTACGATGCCATGGGCGCGACCGGCGAACGCAACGTCACGCCCTACCACCAGAAGGTCGAGGACAACATCATCCACCGCATCGTGGCGGAACTGGAGGAAAGCGCCGATTATGCCGGGCGCCGTCGCGAGATCGCGGCGTTCAATGCCAACAGCCGCTTCATCAAACGCGGCATTGCGCTCACGCCGGTCAAGTTCGGCATCTCGTTCACCAAGACCGAGTCCAACCAGGCCGGCGCGCTGGTGCATATCTACAATGACGGTTCGGTGCATATGAACCACGGTGGCACCGAGATGGGGCAGGGCCTGCATCTCAAGGTGGCGCAGGTGGTGGCCGAAGAGTTCCAGATCGACCTGGAGCGGGTGAAGATCACGGCAACGACCACGGCCAAGGTCCCGAACACCGCGCCGACGGCGGCATCGTCGGGTGCCGATCTCAACGGCATGGCTGCCCAGAACGCTGCCCGGCAGATCAAGGACCGGTTGATCGATTTCGCGGCGGAAAAATACTCCGTGCCGGCCGATCAGGTCGTGTTCCTGCCCAACCGGGTCCGTATCGGCAACCAGGAGATTTCCTTCAACGAACTGGTCAAGCAGGCCTATCTCAATCGTATCCAGCTTTCGGCGGCAGGGCATTACAAGACGCCGAAGATCCATTGGGATCGCGCCAAGGGTCGGGGCCACGCCTTCTATTATTACGCCTATGGCGCCGCGTGCTCGGAAGTCTCGATCGACACCCTGACAGGTGAATACGTCATCGAACGCACCGACATTCTGCACGACACCGGCCGCTCGCTGAACCGGGCGATCGATATCGGTCAGGTCGAGGGCGGATTCGTCCAGGGCATGGGCTGGCTGACCACCGAGGAGCTGTGGTGGGACGGCAAGGGTCGGCTGCGCACGCACGCGCCGTCGACCTACAAGATCCCGCTGGCGTCGGACCGGCCGAAGATCTTCAACGTCGCCCTGACCGACTGGTCGCAGGCCTATGAACCGACGATCCACCGCTCCAAGGCGGTCGGCGAGCCGCCATTGCCGCTCGGCATTTCGGTGTTGCAGGCGCTGTCCGACGCGGTCGCCAGCGTGGCCGATCACAAGATCAGCCCGCGCCTCGATGCACCGGCCACGCCGGAGCGGGTGCTGATGGCGGTCGAGCGGCTGAAGAAGGAAGCGCGCGGTAAGGCGTAGGCCTGCCGACCGGGCAATCCGACGCAACAAGTGTTATATTCCCAGGACGGGAATGCGATCATGACCTTGAAAGTGCAGGACCTGAAAGAATTCCTTGCCGGCTCCGGCCCGATTGCGCTGGTCGAAGTGGCTGGCACGCGCGGGTCGACGCCGCGCGAGAAGGGCGCCTATATGCTGGTCTCGCCTTTGGCGACCTATGGCACGATCGGCGGCGGCCAGCTCGAATACATGGCGATCGACAAGGCCCGCCAGATGTCGGGCGTGCTGCCGTCGCGAAAGGGCGTACAGGCGCCGGTTCACCGCATCGACGTACAGGAAGTCTGTGCGACGCTCGATGTGCCGCTGGGGCCGGAAATCGGTCAGTGCTGCGGGGGGCGTGTCGAAGTTCTGATCAGGCTGGTGGATGACGCGATGGCTGCCGATTTGATCGTCGCGGCCGAAGCCGAAGAAGAGCATTTACCGCATCTCTACATTTTCGGTGGTGGCCATGTCGGCAAGGCGCTTGCCGCCTCGGTATCATTGTTGCCCATCCATGTGGTCGTCGTGGAGACGCGGGCCGAGGAACTGGAGGGTATCACCGAAGCCGTCGAGACCAGGCTGACCGCCATGCCCGAGGAAATGGTCCGGCAGGCGCCGGCGGGGTCGGCTTTCGCCGTGCTCACCCATGACCACGCGCTGGATTTCCTGATCGCCGCCGAAGCCTTGAAACGCGATGACACCGCCTATGTCGGCATGATCGGCTCCAAGACCAAGAAGGCGACCTTCAGGAGCTGGTTCCTGAAGACCGCCAACGGTTCGGAGACGGAATTCGAACGGCTCGTCTCGCCGATCGGAGGTGATGCCGTGAAGGACAAGCGTCCGCCGGTCATTGCGGCACTTGCGGCTTCCGAAATGATGACGGCGCTGGTCCGGCATCAGGTCGGGGCAGGCGCGGAAGCCGCCTGAGAGCTACGCTTCGTCCCTCATTCCTTTTCCTGCGTGTGGGCTTCCAGGAACCACAACGACTTGTCGAGCGCGCGTGAATAGGCGGTGAAGATGTCGGCCGTGTCGGCATCACCCGCCTCGTCGGCTTCATCGATCGCGGCTCGGGCGGATTTGGCGATCGCTGCATAACGGTCGATCAGCGCCGCCAGATGATCCTTGGTCTTGTGGATATCGGTCGGATAGGGCTTCAGCGTGGTCGCCTTGGTGACATCCTGCAAAGTGCCATGGGCAGTCCCGCCGAGCTGCACCGCGCGTTCGGCGATGGTGTCGACATGGCCATCCAGTTCGGTGCGGAATCCGTCGAGCATTTCGTGGATGGCGATGAACTGCGGGCCTTTGACGTTCCAGTGCGCCTGCTTGGTGATCAGCGCGAGATCGATGGCTTCGGCGAGACGCGCGTTCAGGATGGCGATCGCGGTCGTGCGGGTATTCGATTTCAAATCGTTCTTGGTCTGGACTTCAGCCATCGGGATCTCCTGATTTTATGGGGGAGGCTTGCGGACTCGGCTAGCGAGATGAGAGTGGCGTCTTCCCGCTTGCCATACAAGTCGCAACGAACAGTCTGGCCCGATGGTTCCAGCTATTTCCCAGCCAGGATGTCGCGGATCAGTTTCTGGCAGCGGTCGGCCATGAAGTCGAGCAGCAGTCGCACCTTGGGGTCCTGCAGCTTCTTGTGTGGATAGACAGCGGCGAACTGCACCGGTGTCGGCGGTGTCTTGGTCAGGATGACCTGCAGCCGCTTGTCGCGGATGTACGGCTCGACCTCGAAACGTGGTTTGTTGATGATGCCGCGGCCGGCCAGCGCCCATTCGGTCAGCACGTCGCCATCGTCGCTGTCGAAGGGGCCGTGCACCTCGAACTTCACCACGCCTTCCGGCGTCTGCAGCATCCAGAAGAATTCCCTGCTGCCGGGATAGCGCAGCATCAGGCAGTCATGTTTCCTGCCGATGAGTTCGCTGGAGTCGGTCGGTTCGCCGCGCGCTGCGAGATATTTCGGCGACGCGACCAGCACGCGCTCGCATTCCATGATGCCGCGCATTCTCAGCGACGAATCCTCGATCACGCCGAGCCGGAAAGCCACGTCGATGCCTTCCTTCAAGATATCGACATTGTGGTCGGACAGGCGCAGGCGAACCTCGATATCGGGATAGGTGTCGTGGAAATCCGGTATGCCGGAAGCGATCAGGCGCCGTCCGAGTCCGAGCGGCGCAGTGACGCGAATGGTGCCGCGTGGCTGACCGGACAGGGCGGCGACGGCCGCTTCCGCCTCGACGATGGCGTCCAGCACCTGCTTGGCGCCGGAATAGAACACGGTTCCATGCTCGGTCGGCATCAACTGTCTGGTCGTGCGGTTGAACAGGCGCACGCCAAGGTGTTTTTCGAGTTCCTTGATGCGGTTCGATGCAACCGCCGGCGAAATGCGCATGTCGCGCCCCGCCGCCGACAGGTTGCCCAATTCGACGACGCGAACGAAGACAGCGATGTTGTCGAGATAAGCCATTGTCCAGGGCGTCCCCTTTGCGCCTGATTTTGATAGCAGGCTACTATTTTCCAATTTTTTTTGAAAGTCATCGTGTCACCCGCCTCTTTCGATTTGCGCGCCAGTCCGTAATGTCGACTGATCGGCACGAAGGGGTGGAGCATGCTCGACTATGTGATTTTCTGGGATTGGATGGCATTCGCGGTGCGCTGGCTGCACGTCATCACCGGCATCGCCTGGATCGGCTCGTCCTTCTACTTCGTCGCGCTTGACCTTGGTCTGCGCCAGCGGCCCGGCCTGCCGGCAGGTGCGCATGGCGAGGAGTGGCAGGTCCACGGCGGCGGCTTCTACCACATCCAGAAATATCTGGTGGCACCCGCCGAGATGCCGGAACACCTGACCTGGTTCAAATGGGAATCCTACGCCACCTGGCTCTCCGGCTTCGCCATGCTGGCGATCGTCTACTATGCCGGGGCAGACCTTTTCCTGATCGACCGCAACGTGCTCGACGTCTCGGCGCCCGTCGCCATCCTGATTTCGCTCGCCTGTCTGGCCTCCGGCTGGATCGTCTACGACCTTCTGTGCCGCTCGCCGCTCCGCAATCACGACACGCTGCTGATGCTGGTTCTCTATGGGATCCTGGTGTTCATGGCTTGGGGCCTGACGCATCTCTTCACCGGACGTGCCGCCTTCCTGCATCTCGGTGCCATCACCGCCACGATCATGTCGGCCAACGTCTTCATGATCATCATTCCGAACCAGAAGATCGTGGTCGCCGACCTCATCGCCGGCCGCAAGCCCGATCCGAAATACGGCAAGATCGCCAAGACCCGCTCGACGCACAACAACTACCTGACGCTGCCGGTGTTGTTCCTGATGCTGTCGAACCACTATCCGCTGGCGTTCGGCACGCAGTTCAACTGGATCATTGCCTCGCTGGTGTTCCTGATCGGCGTGCTGATCCGCCACTTCTTCAACACGCAGCATGCCCGCAAGGGCAATCCGACCTGGACCTGGCTCGCCGCTGCCATCCTTTTCGTCATCATCATGTGGCTGTCGACGGTGCCGAAGGTGCTGACCGGCGAGCAGAAGGTCTCTTCGGCCGCCGAGGTCTACACGACCTCCACACATTTCCCGGCAGCGCGCGACGCAGTTCTCGGCCGTTGCTCCATGTGCCATACCCAGGAGCCGGTCTATGAAGGCATCTATCACGCGCCCAAGGGTGTGATCCTGGACAGCGATGCGACGATTGCCGAACACGCCCGAGAGATCTATCTGCAGGCCGGCCGCAGCCACGCCATGCCGCCCAGCAATGTTACCCAGATCACCGACCAGGAGCGCGCGCTGCTGGTCACCTGGTTCGAAGAAGCCGGCAAGAAGAAGTAGGCATCGTCGGCATCCTTAGGGAATGCCGGTTGATCCGTTTCGCTGACACCTTCGTGCCGGACCACCGGTGGGCAAGGCTCGGGCAGCAGGACCATCGCCGTTCGGGGTGAAGGTGTCTGCGAAGCGGATGCGAAGTGAAAACCTGATACGGAAGCAAGAGCGACAATGACCACAACACTGCTGCGCGGCCGCACCCTGTCCTTCCTGCGCTGGCCGGAAACGATCGATGATCGCGCCGCCTACGCCTATGAGGAAGACGGTGCCGTGCTCGTCGCCAACGGCAAGATCGTCGCTTCAGGCTCCTACGCCGAGGTATCGACTCGTGCCGGTTCCGCCGCGCGCGTGATCGATCACCGCCCGCACCTGCTGTTGCCCGGTTTCATCGATGCGCATGTGCACATGCCGCAAATGCAGATCATCGCCAGCTACGGCGCCGAACTGCTCGACTGGCTGAACACCTATACATTCCCCGAAGAGTCGAAATTCGAGAACGCACAGCATGGCCGCCGCATCTCCCGGCTGTTCCTCGACGAGATGATCCGTCAAGGCACCACGACGGTGGCCGCCTACTGCTCGGTGCACAAGCAATCCGCGGAAGCCTTCTTTGCCGAGGCTTATGATCGCGACATGCTGGTGATCGCCGGCAAGGTGATGATGGACCGCAACGCGCTGGAAGCCGTGCACGATACGCCGCAATCGAGCTATGACGATACCAAGGCGCTCATCGCCGCCTGGCATGGCAAGGGCCGCGGCCTCTACGCGATCACGCCACGCTTCGCCATCACCTCCACCCCCGAGCAGATGGAAATGGCGCAGGCGCTCGCCCGCGAGCATCCGGACCTGCATATTCAGACACACCTGTCCGAGAACCACGCCGAGATCGCCTTCACCCAGGAACTCTATCCCTGGTCGAAGGACTATACCCATGTCTACGAACACTATGGCCTGATGGGCCCGAAAACCCTTCTGGGCCACTGCATCCATCTTTCCGAGCGGGAAGCCGACGTCCTGTCGGATACAGGCGCGGTCGCCGTCTTCTGTCCGACCTCCAACCTTTTCCTCGGATCTGGCCTGTTCGCCTATCAGGCCTACCGGAGCCGCGAAAAGCCGCTGCGCATTTCGACGGCGACCGATGTCGGCGGCGGTACCAACTATTCGATGCTGCGCACCATGGACGAAGCCTACAAGATCATCGCGCTGCAGGGTGAAAAGCTCAATCCGTTCCAGTCGTTCTGGCAGATCACGCGTGGCAATGCCGAGGCGCTGTCGGTGGCCGACCGCGTCGGCACGCTGGAGGCAGGAACTGACGCCGACATCGTCGTGCTCGACAGTCGGGCGACGCCGCTGCTGCAGGTGCGTTCGGAACGCATCAACTCGCTGGCTGAGGAGCTGTTCCTGCTGCAGACGGTCGGCGACGACCGCGTCGTGCGCGAGGTTTATGTCGCCGGAAAGCCGGCCAAGAGCGATCTGGTGATGGCGAATTCCTGATCTGCCCTTGACCCAAGGGCAGTTTGCCGTAAACGCGAAAGGATATTCGTGCCTTCTGGGAGGAAGCATGGCCGCGAGCGACGATATCGAGACGATCAAGCGTCAGGAGGCGACGCTGGTTTTCGAACGCTTCGATGAGGCTGTGGCCTTCGAGATCGGCAGCGCGATCCGCGAGCGGGCGCTGAAGCAGGACATGCCGATCATCGTGGAGATCCGCACCTTCGACCGTCCGCTGTTCTACGCCGCCATGCCAGGCTCCAATGCCTCAAATCCCGATTGGGCGCGGCGCAAGATCAATGTCGTGAAGCGTTATCTGCGCAGTACTTATCGCCTTGTCCTCGAACAGCAGCGACCGGACCGCACTTTCAAGGTCGGCGAGGGACTGGACATTTCGGAATATGTTCTGGCCGGCGGAGGCTTTCCGGTCACCGTCAAGGGAGCCGGCGTCATCGGCGTGATCGCCGTTTCCGGATTGCCGGAACGCGAAGACCACAATGTCGTGGTCGATGCTTTGTGCGTGCACCTCGGCGTGGACCGCGCCGAGCTTGCCCTGCCGCCATCCGGTGACTGACTTCTCCATCCGCCGCTAAACAAAGGCTTCTCCATGACCCTCGATCCGAAGGCCTTCCTCACCGCGATCTTCGAGGCTGCCGTGGCCGCGGCGGACCCAGAGCTGACGATCCGCAGGCATCTGCCGGCGAAACCACGGGGACGCACCATCGTCATCGGCGCGGGCAAGGGTTCGGCCCAGATGGCCGCGGCATTTGAAAAGGTTTGGGACGGACCGATCGAAGGGCTGATCGTCACGCGCTACGGCTATGGCGCGCCGACCAGGCATCTGGAGGTGGTCGAAGCTGCGCATCCGGTGCCAGACGCCGCCGGCCTTGCCGCTGCGAAGCGCCTGCAGGAGATCGTTTCGGGGCTCAGCGAGGACGATCTGGTCGTCGCGCTGGTCTGCGGCGGCGGGTCGGCGCTGCTGCCGGCGCCGGCCGGTGGCTTGACGCTGGCGGACGAGATCGCCGTCAACGAGGCGCTGCTGGCTTCCGGTGCGCCGATTTCGGCCATGAACACGATCCGCAAGCATGTTTCCACCATCAAGGGCGGACGACTCGCTGCTGCCGCATGGCCAGCCAGGGTGGTGTCGCTGATCGTTTCCGACATCCCGGGTGACAATCCGGCACTTGTCGCTTCCGGGCCGACCGTTCCGGACGAGGCCGGCCGCGCCGAAGCGCTCGCCGCCATCAAGGCTTACGGCATGAAGTTGCCGGACGCGGTGATGGCGCACATCAACTCGCCGACGTCTGAAGCGCCGCGTCCGGACGATCCGAAATTTGCCCGCAACGAGGTGCACGTCATCGCCTCTGCCGCCGTCTCGCTGGAAGCCGCCGCCATGGAGGCAAAGCGCCGCGGCATCGAGGCGGTCATCCTCTCCGATGCACTGGAGGGTGAGGCGCGCGAGGTCGGTTCCGTGCATGCCGCGATCGCCCGCGAGGTCGCCGTGCGCAACCGGCCCTTCAACAAGCCGGTTTTGATCCTGTCCGGTGGTGAAACCACGGTGACTTTGCGTGCCAAGGGCAAGGGTGGCCGTAATTCGGAATTCCTGCTGGCCTTTGCTATCGGCGTCGACGGCGTCGAGGGCATCGACGCCCTGGCTGCCGACACTGACGGTATCGACGGTTCGGAAGACAATGCCGGTGCGTTCTGCAACAGCTCGACCGTTATGCGGATGCGCGGTAACGGCGTTGACGCCAAGGCGCTGCTCGCCGGCAACAACGCCTGGACCGCTTTCAACGCCGTGGGCGACCTGTTCGTGCCGGGGCCGACCGGCACGAACGTCAACGACCTCAGGGCTATCCTGGTGCGCTAGAGCAATTCCAGGAAAAGCGCGTAGCGGTTTTCCGTCCAGAATTGCGCAAAGGAAACGCTCCAAGCTTCGGCGAGCGCCTACACCTCGTGCAGATAGAGGTGGTAGTCGAGTTCGCTGACCGTACGGGCGACGCGCAGATATTCGGCCCATTTGATCTCGACGAAGGTCTTGTGCAGGTCTGGTCCGAGCGCACTCTTCAGGAAGGATGAAGCGCGCGCGGCGTCGATCGCTGCCCGCCAGTCGATGGGCATCCTTGTCTTAGCCTCGCCCGCAGCCTCGTAGCCGTTGCCGGTGACCTCCGGGCCTGGATCGAGCTTTTCGTCGAGGCCCTTGGCAACGCCTGCCAGAATGGTCGCTGCAACCAGATAGGGATTGGCATCGACACCGGATGGCCGGTGTTCGATGCGTCGATTTTTTGCATCGCCGGCCGGCACGCGCAAAGCCACGGAGCGGTTGTTGACGCCCCAGGTCGGGGCTACCGGGGCATAGGATTGTGAAACGAATCGACGCCAGGAATTGGCGTGCGGAGCGAACACCAGCATGGATTCTGCCATCGTCTCGGCGAGCCCGCCAAGCGCGTTGAGCAGCAGCGGCGACCAGGTGCCAGGCGTCGCCTCGGTGAAGACGTTCTTGCCAGCCCCGTCCAGCAGCGAAACATGGAAATGCATGCCGGAGCCGGCGTATTTTTCGATCGGCTTGGCCATGAAACAGGCGGTGACGCCGTGGCGGCGCGCCTGCATGCGCACCACGCGCTTCAGCATGATCAGGTCATCGGCCGCGCGCATCACGTCCTTGCGATAGTTCAGCGTCAGCTCGTATTGGCCCGGCGCATATTCCGAGATCACGGTTTCGGCTGGAATGCCTTGCGCCTTGGCCGCCGCGTAGATGTCGGAGAACAGCGGCTCCATGCCGTGCAGATGGTCGACGGAATAGACTTCGGTCTTGCCGCTGCGGCGCCCGTCGAGCACGGCGTTGGCCGGCTGCACCTTGCCGTCGGCGTCACGGTCGTTGGCCAGCAGGAAGAATTCGAGCTCGAAGGCGCCGGCCGGATGGAACCCCTTGGCGGCCAGCGCCTCGACCTGGCGGGCGAGTGCATGGCGGGGGTCCGATGTCATCGGCTCGCCGTCGAGATGATACATCGCCATCAGGACCTGGCCGCGCGGCGGAGTGGTGCCGTGCAGGGGCACCAGCGTGCCGGGGATCGGCCAGGCGCGCAGGTCGCCGTCACCGGAGTCCCAGATCAGGCCGGTTTCGTGGACATCTTCACCGGTAATGTCGAGGCCGAGAATGGAGATCGGCATATGACGGCCGTTTTCATAGACGCCGGCAAGTTCATGGCGGCGCAGGATCTTGCCGCGCCCGACGCCATTGGCGTCGGTCAGGATGATGTCGAAGGCTTCGATTTCGGGATGGGCATCAAGGAATGCCGTAGCCTCGGCAGGCGTCGAGCCGGAAGGTGAAGTCATGATTGCACTCGATTGTTGTCTGGCTTGTCTCATGCCGCGAGCCTGGCGGCAACTTCGGTGAAGGCGGCAACCAGCCGTTTCACCTGTGCCGCCGTGGTGACGGGCGAGATAAGCATCATGTTGTGGAACGGCGCGATCAGCACGCCGCGATTGACCAGCGCCACGTGTACGGCTGCTTCCAGTTCCGGCGCATGCGCGCTTTCGGCTTCGGCGCCATTGCCAAGCGGACCGGGTGCGCAGATGAACTCGACACGGGCTCCGACACGCATGACATGCCAGGGCAAGTGATAACGTTTTATCGCCGCCGCCAGCCCGGCGGCGAGTTTGCCCGCCAGCCTTTCCATATGGGCGTAGTTTTCTGCCGTCATCACCTCTTCCAGCGTGGCGCGCATCGTGGCGAACTGCAGTGGATTGGCCGATAGCGTCGTGCCCATGCCGGAATAGCCGGGCTCCTTGCCACGGTTGTAGGCGGCATAACGCGAGGCGGTCTCTTCGCTCATGCCCCAGACGCTCGCTGGCACGCCGCCAGCGACGGGCTTGCCGAGGACGAAAAGGTCGGGCTCGAGGCCATGGGTTTGGGTGTAGCCGCCGCGGCCGGTCGAGATCGTGTGCGTCTCGTCGATCAAAAGCAGCGTGCCTGTCTCGCGGGTAAGGCGCCTCAGCGCCTCGTGGAAGCCAGGTTGCGGAAGAACCATGCAGGAATTGGTCAACACCGGCTCGGTGATGACGCAAGCCACGTCCTTTGCCTGCAGCGCTGCTTCCAGAGCCGGCAGGTCGTTGAACTCGACGATCTTGGCGCGCTGGGTCAGGTCGCGGAATTCGCCGGCAAGTCCGGGCCGGTTGATCGGCTTGCCGTCCTTGATGCGCACCATCGTCTCGTCGACAGAGCCATGGTAGGCGCCATTGAAAACGAGGATCTTGTCGCGGCCGGTCACGGCGCGCGCAACGCGCAGTGCGAAGCGGTTGGCGTCGGTGGCGGTGGTGGCGATCTGCCAGTAGGGCAGGCCGAAAAGCTCCTGCAGCAGCGTGCCGACGGCCAGCGCATCTTCGGACGGCAGCATGTAGGTGAGGCCGCGCCCGGCCTGCTTGCGGATGGCGCGGGCGACCGGTGCCGGCGAATGGCCGAACATGGAGCCGGTATCGCCGAGACAGAAGTCATCGAGCTGGTTGCCGTCGGCGTCGGTGATGGTGGCGCGCCTGGCGCTTTCCACAAGGATCGGGAACGGCGTCGGCCAATCGGTCATCCAGTGCATCGGCACGCCGTCGAAATAGCCGGCGATGCCATTGCCCGTGCGGGCCTGCGATTTCGGACGGGCTTTTTTGAAAATCTCGGCCTCTGCCGCACGCAGTTCGGCGATGCGCCTGGCGTCGATGCCGCCGATGATGCTGTTCGAACCCTTGCTTACGCTCATTCACTCCCCCTGTTAGCGTGGCGCACTCTAAGCAAATGCGATCGCAGACCGCAATTGGCCGCCTGGCAAAGGAGTGTTGGTTCAGCGATTTTATTCCGGATTCGGGTCGAAATATCTGCGGCGATGCGCGCAGATTAGTCGTCATGCATGGCCGCGATGGCGCGGCGCATCAGCGCGAGGAACATTTCCTTCTCCTGGTCGGTGAAATCAGCCAGGGCGGTGGCGTTCTGGGCGCGGGCGGCATCGGTGGCCGGGTCACAGAGATGTTTTGACTTTTCCGTCAGATGAATGGACTGCGATCGCCCGTCCGACGGGTTGGATCGCCGCTCGATCAGCCCGTCGCGCTCCATGCGTGTCAAGGTGTTGGCCATTGTAGCCTGCTCAACGTCGAGGCGACGCACCAGTTCACTCTGGGTCAACCCATCCTCGTCCCAAAGCGCAAGCAGGGTCATGAATTGCGCCGGCGCCAGACCCAGCGGGCCGATGCGTCGTTGCAGGCCCTTGGCGAACAGGCGTGCCATCTGGTTGGCGAGGAACCCGGCCGAGCGTTCTTTCTGGAATCTCATGGCTCAGGAATAGCTATTGAATAGCATGCTATGCAATGATATATAGCATGCTATTCAAATCGTAGGAGATCGCGATGAAAGCGAAGATCCACGCGGCGGCTGGTGCCGTCGCGCTGCTTGCCGTCGTCTGTTTCTGGCTGTCGACGGCGGTGGCCGAATTGTCTGGTGATGTCGCCGCGATCGCAGTCGTGAAATCGGGGATACTCGCCGGCATGCTCGTGCTCATTCCCGCCATGGTGTTGGCTGGAGTTTCCGGCTTTTCGCTAGGCAAAGGCTGGAAGAGCCCTGTCGTCCAGCGCAAGAAACGCCGCATGCGCTTCATCGCCGCCAATGGCATGCTGGTTCTGCTGCCGTCGGCCAACATGCTCGCCAACTGGGCGGAGCAGGGCCGTTTCGATGCCACCTTCGTCGTCGTTCAACTGCTGGAGCTCATGGCCGGGGCGGCAAACATCATCCTGCTGTCGCTCAACATGCGCGACGGGCTGGCACTGCGGCGCAGGCCATCCGCGCTCGCAAGGCCCGGCTGACGATCAGGCAGTGATGTCGATGATGCCGCAGTCGCCCACGGCGCTGCCGAACGCCAGTCGACGCTCGGCCTTGTCCCAGGTCAGCGCGGTAATGGCGCCCTTGCCTGGGCGGCGCAGCATGACTTCCTTGGCGTCCTGGAAGCGGGCAGCGATGACCATGCCGTCTTCGTAGCCGATCGCGACGACGTCTTCGCTGGGATGGCATGCGACGCAGGTGACCATCGTATTGCCACGCGTGCCGAGTTCCAACGGCGCCTTGCCCATCGGCCCATCCTTGGCCTGGAATGGCCAGACGATCGCTGCCGGCGCGCCGGAGCTGGCCAGCCACTTGCCGCGCGCGCTCCACGACAGGCTCTTCACCTTGGCGGGATAACCCGACATGCGCATGTGCTTGGCATCGGCCAGTTTCCAGCCATGCAGGGCATTTTCCTGCATGGTGGTGACCAGGAAATTGCCGTCTGGCGAAAAGCTGACGCCGGTATGCGCGCCCGCCCATTCCAGTTCGGTCGGTTTGCCGTCGGTGGCCGGGAAATGCAGCGTGGCGCCATTGTAGCGAGCGACGGCGATACGCATGCCGCGTGGTGCAAAAGCCAGCCCTTCCACGGTACGTGGATGCTGGAACTCCTTCACCTTGCCGTCCTTGAAGCGGACGAAAGCGCTCTTGCCCGCGCCATAGGCGACCGCTTCCTGCGGTCCGGCGGCAACGCTGCTGATCCACTTGCGACCTGCCGCGGCCAGCTCCTCGACAACGCCATCGGGCTTGACCGAGAACACCTTGCCGTCCTCGCCCCCGGTGATCAGCCGCTCGTTGAGCGGGTCATGGACTGCGGCAAGCAGACCGTCATTGGCCTGAACGGTCTTGTGGCCATTGTCCAGCCTGTGCACCGAGCCGTCGGCAAATGCGAAATGCGGCACGTCGTTGAGGAAAACAGCGGCGACGCAATGGCCGTCGATATCAAGCGGGGCGACTGTGGGCATCGGGCAGAAATTCCATGCGGTGGTTCGAACAGGCCATCAAAAAACAGCCCCTCATCAGCTGAAAGCCGGTGAGGGGCTTACTCGACCTTGCCGGTGCAGGCAAGAAAAGTGCGATCGCGAGGCGCCTATGCGGCCTGACATGCGTCGAAGCTCGACTTCAGCCGTTCGGCATCGAGCTTGCGGCCGATGAACACCAGCCGGCTCTCATGCTTCTCGCCGTCCTTCCAGGCACGCTGGTGGTCGCCTTCGATGATCATGTGCACGCCCTGCAGCACATAGCGGTCCGGATCGTCCTTCAGGGCAATGATGCCCTTCAGGCGCAGGATGTTCGGGCCTTCCATCTGGGTGATCTTCTCGATCCAGGGGAAGAATTTCTTCGGGTCCATCTCGCCGCCGCGCAACGACACCGACTGCACCGTCACGTCATGGATCGGCGAGGCATGGTGATGATGATGGTCATGATCGTGGTGATGATGATCATGGTCGTGATGATGATGGTGGTGGTCGTGATCGCAGTCCGGACCGCATTCATGATCGTGGTCGTGATCATGTGCTTCCAGGAAATGCGGATCGTTCTCCAGTGCGCGCTTGAGGTCGAAAGCGCCGCGATCGAGCACCTCGGTCAAAGCGACTCCCGAGCGCTGCGTGCGATGGATACGGGCTGACGGGTTGATGGCCCGAATGGTCGCTTCGACAGCGGAGAGCTCTTCCGGCGTCACCAGGTCGGTCTTATTCAGCACCACCACGTCGGCGAAGGCGATCTGGTCTTCGGCCTCTTTGGAGTCCTTTAGCCGAAGCGGCAGGTGCTTGGCGTCGACCAGCGCCACCACTGCGTCAAGCTTGGTCTTGGAACGGACGTCTTCGTCCATGAAGAAGGTCTGCGCAACCGGCGCCGGATCGGCGAGGCCGGTGGTCTCGACCAGGATGGCGTCGAAGCGGCCCGGGCGGCGCATCAGGCCTTCCACGGTGCGGATGAGATCGCCGCGCACCGTGCAGCAGACGCAGCCATTGTTCATCTCGTAGATTTCCTCGTCGGACTCCACGATCAGGTCGTTGTCGATGCCGATCTCGCCAAACTCATTGACGATCACGGCATAACGCTTGCCGTGGTTCTCGGAGAGGATACGGTTGAGCAGCGTCGTCTTGCCGGCGCCGAGATAGCCGGTCAGCACGGTTACGGGGATCTGAGTCTGTGTTTCGCTCATGTCGGGGCCTCGAAGGGAAATTTCCCTCCATATAGGACGTCGCTCCCGCTTTTGCACCTGCCAAACCGCTGATCCAGGCAGGTCTGCTGTCAGTGCCGCGCGAGCATTTTGCGATGCAATAATGCTTTGTCATCTAACTGAAATAATGATCTGTCATTAGCCACGGCGAATGTTGCGTGGCTTGCCGGCAAAGCGGTTCATTGGCCGGCCTCTTTGAACACTCATTGCCAATCCGAGCGCCGCGGCTATTGTGCCGATTTCGGCGCGGTCCAGGAGACTGACCATGGCCAAGGCTGACAAAAGTGCAACGATGAGCCGGCTGCATTCTGCGGCCAGACTGGCAAGAACTGCCCTTGCCGCCCGGCTGCTGACGCACGGGTTTTATGCCGGGCAGGATCAGATCATGCTGGCTCTGAGCCGCGAGGATGGCCAGACACCGGGTACGCTGGCCGACCGGCTGGGTGTTCGTCCGCCCACCATCACCAAGACGATCAACAGGCTGCAGGCCCAGGGCTTTCTCGAAAAGCGCGCTTCCAATGCCGATGCCCGACAGGCCCATATCTTCCTGACCGATTCGGGCCGCGAGACCATCCACGCCATCGAGAAGTCCGTGAAGAAGACCGAAAAGCAGGCGCTGCGCGGCCTCGACAAGAAGGACCAGAAGACGCTGTTCAAGCTGCTGGCCCGTATCGAGGCGAACCTGTCGGATGAAGAGATCGTGCTCGCAGACGAGGACGAGGACGAACAGGAAATCCGTCCGGTTGTCGCGGCGGTCTAGGCGGCAGTTCTGATTTCGATCGACCTCTCGCAGCGGACAAGCGCCGACCAGCGCCCGGGTGTCATGCCGTATGCCTTCTTGAACTGACGGTTGAAGTGGCTCTGGTCGCTGAAACCGGCAGCGGCGGCGATCTCGGCCAGCGGTGTCCCGACTGCCATCATTTTCTTTGCCTGTTCCAGCCGCCGCATCACCAGGAAGCGATGTGGGCTGGTGGAGAAGGCCGCGCGGAAATGGCGTGACAGCGCGTAGCGGTCGAGACCGGTCACCGCTTCCAGCTCTTCCGATCGCACAGGATCGAGTGCGTTGTCCGTCAGATAGTCTCGTGCGAGGTTCGCGGTACGCCAGGCTGTCTTGCCCAGCGGTTTGGCCGGGCGGCCCGCATGTTGCTGCATGAAACCCGCAAGCTGGGCGATGAAATCGTCGACGAACAGTTCATCCAGTTGCCGATCGAGATCGCCGAGTGCACTGCCGAGGGTGGTGCGAAAACCTGCGTCGTCAACGATGCCTTCCGGCACGAAAGGAAGTGGCGCGCCGCCCATGGCCGCGGCAAGCAGCGACGGCTCCACGTAGAGCATGCGATAGCGCAGGCCGCTTTCCGTGCCGGCACCGCCATCATGCACTTCGTCCGGATGCAACACGATCAGCTGGCCGGGCAGGCTGTGCCGCATCGTGCCGCGATAGTGAAAGCTCTGCACGCCGGAAAGCGTGACGCCGATCGCATAGGTGTCATGGCGATGCGGGTCGAAAACCGGACCGTGGAACCAGGCCTCGATGCGCTCCATGCCCATGGCGCCCGGTGCCTGCACGATGCGGTCACCGCTGTCGTTTGCGCACAAACGTCCAAGACCCTGAAAGGCCTCGGCAACTAGATCGGTGGGCGTCATCTCATCCATCGTGCTCAATATAGGAAGCTGCCATGTTCGATACGAAATTTACTGTCGTGCTGAGAGAGGATCTTGCCGTATGGCAGAAGCTCAACGTCACTGCATTCCTCAGCACCGGGATCGCTGCTCAGTTTCCGGACATGATCGGTGAACCTTATCGCGACCGCACTGGCAATCTCTACAACGCGCTTTCGATACAGCCGGTCATCGTGTTGTCGGCGGATCAGGCGACCTTGTCCACGATCCATCGCCGCTCATTGGAAAGGGACGTGCAGGTGTCGCTCTATGTCGAGGAGATGTTCTCGACCGGTTTCGATGCGCTCAACCGCGAGACCTTTGCCAAGTTCGCACCGGACGATGCCAGGGTCGTCGGCATTGCACTGCGTGCCGACAAGAAGATCGTCGACAAGATCACCAAGGGCGCGCGCATGCACGCGTGATCGACGAAATCGTCCGTGGCAGTCTCCGAGGCGCAAAATTCCAAGGCGGATGACATCTTTTGTGTTGCCGCTTTACGCCTCTTCCCGCACAAGCGGGCAAGATCATTTTCAAGACGCCTGCCACCGTGAACCAGCCAGACAGACAGGATGAGAGCGCGACGCCGCCCGCGGCGATCGCCTACATGCTGTCCGTCTATGTGGTGTTCTCCTTCCTCGACACGTCGATCAAGTATCTGGTGCTTGCCGGCCTGGCGCCACTGTTCATCGCCTGGGTTCGTTTCAGCGTCCATGTCGTGCTGGTGATGGGACTGTTCCGGGCGTGGCAAGGCATCGGGCGGTTCCGGGCTGTGAACCTCAAGGCTCACATCCTGCGCGGCATGCTTCTGGCGGGTTCCACCCTTTGCAACATCGTCGCGCTGCGCACGCTGCAATTGGCCGAGACGACATCGATCTATTTCTTTGGCCCGATGGTGATTACCGCCCTGGCAGGACCATTGCTTGGCGAATGGGCCGGCTGGCGGCGCTGGCTGGCGATCCTGGCCGGTTTCATCGGCGTGCTGGTGATCACCCGTCCGGGTGTCGGCGTGTTCGGCGTCGGCCATCTGTTCGCACTCGGCTCGATGCTCTCCAACTCGCTGTACGTGATCATGACGCGGCGCATGGCTGGGACCGAGACGCCGGAAAGCCTGATTTTCTATTCGGCGCTGGCGCCGGCTGTCATCCTTTCGCCGACGCTGTTCTTTTCCATCACCCTGCCAGCGGATGCCTGGCATTGGACGATCCTGCTCCTGCTCGGTGTCTTTGGTGGCTGCGGTCACTGGCTGCTGATCCGCGCCTACAAGCTGGCGACCGCGACGGCGCTGGCGCCATATCCGTATTCGCAGATGATCTGGATGATCGGTTTCGGCTTCTTCATCTTCGGCCAGTTTCCCGACGGCTGGACGCTTGCAGGTGCTGCCATCATCGTTGCCAGCGGGCTTTACATCCTGCATCGCGAACACCGGCTGCGCGTCCATCACAAGGCCGCTCTGGACGCCGAAACCGGCGAGCTGGCAAAAAAGCTTTGATTTGCCGTCGTTCGATGGCATAAGCCGCTTTTAAACAGTTTAAATCGCGAGCGGGAGCCCAGAGCGCTGGCACAGAAGATCAAGCTTTCGACCATTGCCGATGCGCTCGGCGTCTCCACGGCCACTGTTTCCCTGGCGCTGCGCGACAGCCCGCTGGTGGCGGGTTCGACCCGCGAGAAGATCAAGGAACATGCCCGCGAAATCGGCTACATCTACAATCGCCGTGCTGCCTCGTTGCGAACCTCGCGTTCCGGCATTGTCGGCGTTGTCGTGCATGACATCATGAACCCGTTCTATGCCGAGATCCTGCGCTCCATCGAACACGAACTGGATCGCAGCCGGCAGACCTTCCTGCTCTCCAATCACTACGACCAGCTCGACAAGCAGCGCACTTTCATCGACACGCTGCTGCAGCTCGGCGCTGATGGCGTGATCATGTCGCCAGCCATCGACACGCCGGCTTCCGACATCATCATGGCAGAAGAAAACGGCTTGCCGGCGGTATTGATCGCGCGCGATGTCGATGGCGCGCATGTGCCGGTGTTCCGCGGCGATGATGCCTATGGCACGGCGCTTGCCACCAATCACCTGATCTCGCTCGGCCACAAGCGTATCGCCATGGTTGGCGGCACCGACCAGACCTCCACGGGCCGCGACCGCTATCAGGGCTATGTCAATGCCATGGAGGCTGCAGGTCTTGAAGTGATGCCGTCCTGGCGCGTTCCGGGACCGCGCACCAAGCAGGGCGGCTTCGAAGCCGCGGCGCAGTTCCTGGCGCTGAAGGACAAGCCGACCGCCGCCTGCTGCTGGAACGATCTCGTTGCCATTGGACTGATGAACGGCATTGCGCGAGCCGGCCTCGTGCCGGGCGTTGATATTTCCGTGACGGGCTATGACGATCTCGAGGAAGCGCAGATCGCTACGCCGGCGCTGACCACAGTCTGGAACGGCCAGCGTGAAGTCGGCCGCCGGGCCGCCAGCGCGCTGCTGGACAAGTTGAACGGACAAACCGTGCGCCCTTCGCAGGAACTCATCAAGCCTGAGCTGCATGTGCGCCAGTCGACCGGACGTCCGGTGGAGCGCCGCTGAAGCGACAGCGTCGCTTTGTCAGCCGTGCAAGCTCTCCTCATTACGTGAGCACTCCAACCGTTTGCGGTCACGCGTCGGCCGCAGACGGCTGCCTGCCCCAACGGTATGGAAATCCTGCTGTGTGCCCTTGATGCCGCACTGCAACATCTCATCGCGAAAACTTGACTGTTTTTGTAGCCTTCAAACTTGACTCGTTTGGTTAAGTTATTTAGGCGCGCTTCAGAGGGCCGCGAGAGGGCATGCCGGCTCCGCAATCTGGGGGTGTAAATGCAGAAGCTTGTCGTGGTGTCGTTGCTGTCTTCCTCGATCCTGGCTGGACCGGCCCTTGCGCAGACTGCGCAGGATGCGCAAAAACCGGCTTCCAACAACGCGACGACGCTCGACAAGATCATCATCACCGGGCGCGACGACCGCTCGATCTCGAGCGTTGCGCAGTCGGTGCAGGTCATCGACCAGAATGCCATCGGAACGGCGGTGGGGCAGGGGGAAAATGCCTCGGACCTGATCGCGCGCCTGGTGCCGGGCTACGCGCCGCGCAATGAAACGATCTCGGGCGCCTCTGAAACCTTCCGTGGTCGCAGCGTGTTGATCATGGTCGACGGCGTGCCGCGCAACACGCCGCTGCGCGATGTGTCTCGCATCCTCGCCACCATCGACCTCGACACGGTCGAGCGCGTGGAAATCATCAATGGCGCCTCCAGCCTCTACGGCGCCGGCGCCACCGGCGGCACCATCAACTTCATCACCAAGCGCGGCACCAGCGATACACCGAAAGTCACGGTGCGTACCGGTGTCACCGCCTTCACCGAGAACTTCGGCAAGTCGGCAGCGCCCAGCGGCAACGTCCAGGTCGAAGGCCGTAGCGGCGACTTCGACTATTTTGCATCCGCATCGGGCAATTTCAGCCGCCGCACCTATGATGGTCACGGCAACGAGATGGCCTCGGATGCCATGCTGGGGCAGGGCGGTGGCGATCGCACCGGCTGGGGCGATCTCTCCGGCGTGATTGGCTACGAGAACGGCTCCAAGCGCATTGAACTCAGCGCCGACTGGACCTATGCGCGGCAGAAGGCTGACTGGTTCACGGATTATCTGAGCAACCCGGTCAAGCCGAACTTCTCCGACGCCTACACCGGCGAGCCACTCATCGAGGATTCCAAATATCTCGCTGCCAAGTTCACCGACAGCGATTTCCTGTTCGGCAAGCTCGAAGTGAAGGCGTTCTACAACGACATCTTCAAGCAGTCGCCCTTCACCAAATTCTCCCGGGTCAACTCGCAGGTCTATCTTCCGACCAACCCGGCGCGACCGACCCTTTTGCCGATCAACCGCGACCCAACGGCGTCCTTCAACCAGACGGCCTTGGATGTGCAGCGCTCGGGTCTCAACGTCACCGTCAACACACCGGTCGACTTCATCACTCAGGGCAGCACGCTGACCTGGGGCTTCGACTTCACCCATGACCAAACAGGCCAGACCCTCCTGAACGGCCAGGATGCCATTGCCCCGTCGTCGCAGAATTCCGTCGCTGCCTTTGCCCAGGCGGAAGTGCCGGTCACCGATCGCTTCCGTCTGCAGGGCGGCGTGCGCTTCGACCAGTTCTATCTCGATGTCGATAACTTCAAGCGGCCGGCCGCTGCGGTTCTGGTCGGCTCAAATCTCGTCGGACTGCCCGCGATCGACGTCATCGGCGGATCCTTCGACTACAACGCCGCCACGTTCAATGCCGGCGCGGTCTTCGACATTACCCAGGAACTGCAGGCCTTCGGCAATTTCTCGCAGGGCTTCAGTCTCACCGATATCGGCGGTTTCACCCGCCGCGCCGGTCTCAACACCAATGCCGAGACCTGTGATGCCTATGGCACCAGCATCCGGCCGCTTCTGCCCTGCACCAATGCGCCGGACTATCGCATCAGCTATGCCGACATCGCGCCGGAGCCACAGGTGGTCAACACCTGGGAGGGCGGTCTTCGCGGTGACTGGGGCAATGTGCGGGGTGGTGCCAGCGCTTACCTGTCGACCTCCGACAACGGTGTCAACTACGACATCGCTGCCAACCGCGTTTCGCAGCAGAAGGAGCGCATCTGGGGCTTCGAGGCCAACGCCGAATACGACATCAACGAGATGTTCACGCTGGGCGGCTCGGTCGGTTACGTCGAAGGCAAGTACGACGCCAATCGGGACGGCAAGATTGGCTCGAACGAATATCTGCCGAACAATCGCATCCCCACCACCTACAAGGGTCTGGCCTACGTCGTAACGCATTTCGACAACAACCTGACGCTGCGCACGGAACTGGAGATGTTCTCCGGTCGCGATCGCATCGCGAGCCAGGAACTGGATGGCGCGGTTCTGGCCAACATCGGCGTGACCAAGAAATTCGCCGGTGGTCAGGAACTCAACTTCGCCGTGCGCAACATCTTCGACACCTACTACGTCAACCCGACTGCGTCCGCGACGCGTGGTGCCGACGTGCCGGGTCTTGGCCGCACCATTGCGGCGTCCTTCAAGGTCACCTTCTAGGGAGTGGCGGCATGAGCGCAGCGGAATTCCCAAAAATCCAGGAAAACCGCTCGCGGCTCAGGCTTTTCGCCGTGCTCGGCGGCCTCTATCTGGCGCAAGGCATCCCGACCTACCTGTTCGCGGCGGCAATACCGCCGATCCTGCGCGAACAGGGCGTGTCACGAACGGCCATCGGCATGCTGTCGCTTCTGATGCTGCCGCTGGTGCTCAAGTTCCTGTGGGCGCCGTTGATCGACCGCTATCGTCCCTTCGCGCGCGCGCATCGCGCCAGCTGGGTCATCATCACCCAGCTCGGCATCATCGCGGCACTGTTCGGCATGCTGGCTGTCGAACCCACAGACGTCTGGGCGATCTTTGCCGTCGGCTTCTTCGTCGCCATGCTCCTGTCGACGCAGGATATCGCCACCGACGGCTATGCCGCGAAATATCTCGACCCGGCCGACCGGCCGATCGGCAATGCCATCCAGGGCGGTGCGGTGGCGCTCGGCGTCGTCATCGGCGGGACGCTGGGGCTGATCCTGTATCATCGCTACGGCTGGGACGTTACGATTGTCACGATCGCGGTGCTGTCGTTCATTCCTTTGGTCGCCGCGCTCGCCATGCGCGAGACCGATCCGGCGGCCGAAAATCAGGCGGCTCTGACAAGACCGTCCATCCGCAACTTCCTGGCGCGGCCGGAAGCGCGGCGGATCCTGTGGATCGCGCTGGTCTACCGCGCCAGTGAAGGCCTGGTGAAATCGATGGAAGGCGCCTATCTCGTCGATGCCGGTGTCCCGCTCGACTGGATCGGCTATCTCTCAGGCGGCGCCGCCGTCACCGTCGGTCTCGGCGGTTCCTTCGTCGCGGCGCTGCTGCTGCGCAGATATGGCTCGGCATCCGTGCTGGCGCTGCTTGGCGGCCTGCGCACCGTCTGCTTTGCCATCTTCATGCTGCATGCCTTCGCGCTGTTCTCCGATGCCGCGCCGATCTTCGGCGCGTCCTTCCTGCAGACGATGGTGCGCTACATGGAGATCGTCGCGCTCTACAGCCTGTTCATGTCGGTGACCTCGTCGCAGCAGCCTGGCACCGATTTCACCATCCTCTCCTGTGCCCAGCTCATCGTCTATCTGGTGGGGTCGATGGTTGCCGGCCGTCTCGCAGACATGATGGGCTACGGTCCGCTGTTCGCGCTGGCAACGGCAATCTCCGGCATCGCCGTGATCATGACCTATGGCATGCTGCGCAGCGCCGCTGCGGCCGAACGTCCGGCGGAGGCTATTTCATGAACGCGCGCGGGTCGGTGTCGTCATCCCTGCGTGCCGCCGCGCCTGTCGAGTGCGGCAGCAATCGCGGCGGCGGCAAGCGCCAGGCCCGCGCAGCCCAACAGCGGCAGCTCTGCTGCCAGCTGGAAAGCGAAACCGCCCATCAGGGCGCCGGCCGTCTGGCCAATGATATGGGCGCTCGACAGCCAGCCGGCGGCGGCACCCTGTTCATGAGTGTCCACACGTCGTGCAAGCCAGGCAGTGTACGCTGGCGTCGCCAGCGCCGTGCCGAAGCCCGTTGCCGCCAGTGCCAGGGCACCGACGCCATAGTTGCTGGCAATCGCGAGGCCGGCCATACCGGCCACAACCAGTGCGGTTCCGGCAAGGATGCCGCTGCGCTCACTCCAGCGCAGCCTGGGCAGCACAAGCGTCTGCACCACGATCATGGCAACGGCCACCAGCGCGAGCGCAACGCCGGTCGCAGCCGTCGCCTGGGCGGCGTCGAGGCCGATCTTCGACTGCAGCAGTGGGCCGAGCATGATCTGCACCTGTCCAAAACCGGCGGTCATGCAGGCGCCGATCAGCAGGAAGGGCAGGATCCGCTTGTCGAATGGCGAGAGCCTGGTGGTGCCGACCTTTGCAAGGGCCTCGGCCTTCGCCGTGCCCTTGGGCGTCAGCCACAGCATCAGTGGCGCCAGCATGAACAGCGCCACGGTGAGCGGTGCAGCGATCGCGGCGGCCGCGCCAGCCACCGAACCCGCAAGCCGGCCGAAGTTGAGACCGGCACTCAAAAACCCGAAGGCCGCCTGCCGTCGACCTGCTTCGACCGTACCTGCAAGCCATGCCTGGGCCGCGGGCATCACGCCGGCGGCGGCAAAGCCGTAGATCAGCCGCGAGAGGATCAGCCCGACCAATGCGATGGCATAAGCAGTTGGCCCGGCCGACAGCTGAACCACCAGCAGTGCCTGCGCAGCCAGCATCGCCAGCCCAAGCAGGCGGATCATGCTGCCGTGGCCGATCCGGCTGCTGGCACTGCCCCACAGCGGCGCGCCGACCAGGAAGGCGAGCGTGCCCGCGGCCACGGCCAGGCCGAGGTCGAGTGTGGTCAGCCCGAGCCGAGCCATCACCAATGGCACCAGCACGATAAAGGCCGATTGACCGAAGCCGATCGACATGACGCCGAGCGCCAGGCGCCGCGTCAGCTTTGTTTCTTCGAGAGGAGGAATGGAGGTCATCGCAGATGTGGCAAGGTTATTCGGAAGACGCCACCGTTCAATTTCACAATAAATATGTAATTGCAACTGCTGAGAGTTAAAACAATGGATGCCATTACTTATGTAGATGACAGAAGTAATACTGCACCATCTGTCGATAGATTATTAAATGCTCTTATTCGGGAGTGGAGTGGATGCCGTTTCGATCTCGCTGAACGCTTTGGTATTCCACAAGGAGACAAAGACGTTCTTGTCCTTGATTTGCCAACGACAGGCGCGGTTGTTGTCGCACCGCTGCGTCATCGGTCTCGCGTCGGCTATCACGGTTTCGAAGGCCGGATGTGGCTGCTGACCGACGGCGGGACCATAGAGATCGAACTCTTCGATGTTCTGGCCATGCTGTTGCGTGAGCCGGATATTCGTGGCCGTTCCAGCAGCGCCAGCAGGCTGAACCTGCAGAGGCGGTCGGCCGCCAGCGTCGCGGCGGTCGCCCAAACTGTCGCAACACGAGGGGCTACGCGACCGTTTGCCGATGGCGTGCCGGACTTCATCGAGGCGGAGAGCGCATTGCGTTTCGGTCACGCCGTCCATCCCACGCCGATGAGCCGCGATGAGTTTTCCGAGGAAGATTCGCGTCGCTTCGGTCACGAGTATGGCTGTGCTTTCCAATTGCGCTGGTGGGCAGTGCATCCGGAAGTCTTCGCCTATGGCAGCGTTGAACCGCATGATGTCGTTGAAATGGTGCCGGCCCTCGCCGGAGACGACGTCGCATCCCTTTTGGAGAAGGCCGGAGCTTCGCGGCTTTTTCCCATGCACCCCTGGCAGGCCTCGCGGCTGATGCTGGTGCCGGCCGTGCAGAGTCTCTTCGCCGCCGGCCTCGTGCGAGATCTCGGACTGGGCGGACCTTTATGGCGCGCGACCACGTCGCTGCGCACCATCCATTCTGCGGACAGCACCTGGATGCTGAAATTCTCGCTTGACCTCAAGCTGACCAATTCGCGTCGGATCATCGAGCGGCACGAATGCGACCGCGGACTTTCGGTGCACAGCCTGGTCAAGGGTACATTGGGCGACAGGCTGAGGGGCATCTGCCCGACGCTGACTGTGCTCGGCGAACCGGCATGGATGGCATTGCGCGATGGGCCGGGTGGGACCGTGCTCACCAGCACCATCGTGTCCTTCCGCGAGAACCCGTTCCAGCGCGACAATGCGCCCAAGGCAGCCGTACTGGGCGCCCTGTGCGAGCGCCACCCGGGACAGGCGGAAAGCCATCTTTCCGATCTCGTCCGGTTTGTTGCCAAGCAGGAAGGTCTGGAGCCGTCCGTGGTTGCGGAATGCTGGTTCGAACGGTTTCTCGATACGGCGATCGAACCTTTCTTCCTTGCCTTCTCGGAATTCGGACTGCTGTTTGGCGCGCATCAGCAGAATCTCGTCGTCGGGTTGAACGATGGCTGGCCCAGCCATCTCTATTTCCGCGACTGCCAGGGCACTGGCTATGTCCAGGAATTCCTGCCGATGCTGCGCGAGCACCTGCCCGCCGCCGGCGGCAAGGGCGATCATGTCTTCGATGCGGAAGCCGCTGCCCGGCTGTTCGGCTACTACCTCGTCATCAACGGAGTGTTTGCGGTCGTTTCGGCGCTCGCCGATGCCGGACTATCGAGTGAGGACGCCTTGCTCGCCCGCTTTCGCCTGCTGCTGGAGCGGCTCGCTGCGCGTGGACCCGGCAACCCGGCCTGCCTCGACTATCTGCTCAATTCGCCCACGCTCGGCAGCAAGGGCAATTTCCTGTTTTCGCTGAGGAACACCAACGAGAACACCGAGGTGACCGACCCGCTCGCCGGCTACGTTCCGATGTCAAACCCGCTTTTCACGAGGAAGCCCGCATGAACATCCAGCTGAGAGAAAAACCCGACCGAGCCGATGGCATTCTTGCCGTCAGCAAGCATTTCCTGGCCTCTGACGATGGCACGTTCGAAGTCCGCTATGACGGCAGCAGGCTGACCCTGGCGTGTCCAACTGGTGTCCGGGTCGCGCAGGCGGCACTGATCCGGCACCAGGGGGAACTGTTGCTTGATGATGTTGTCTTCGAAGCCGGCAGGCAGGACCAGCCGCAAATGCTTGCAGCACTTGCCGACGCGGTCTTCACCCGTTTTCCGGACGCCGGGCAGATCCTGCTGCCGCCGGTAGAAGAGACCTGGCCGGTGATCGGCTGGCGACGGCGCGTGCGGCGGAGCCTGTGGCGGGCAAGTCGCGCACGGTGCTCAAGCGTTCCGTGCTGCGGCAGCTGCCTCTGCTCTGGCGCAAGCAGGCGTCGCACCTGACCTATCCTGCCATCGAGACCTCGATCGGCCCGGCCGATCGGCTGCCGCCGCTGCGTTCGCCGCGTCCCAATGGCGTCATGTACGAGCGGTGGCTGCCCGACCTCGATCTAACGCTGTCGTTCCGGCCGATCGATCGGCGAAACGACCTCGATCTTTTCCATGAATGGATGAATGACGGGCGCGTCTCCTTCTTCTGGGAACTGGCGCAGAGCCGGGAGGAGCTGGACGGCTATCTCGCCGCGCAGGAACAGGATCCACACATCTTCGGTGTCATCGCTAGCCTGGACGGCGAGCCGAGCGGCTATCTCGAGTTCTACTGGGGCAAGGAAGACCGCCTCGGGCCTTACTATGAGCCGACCGACTATGACCGTGGCTGGCACGGGCTGATCGGCAACAAGCGGCATCTCGGCAGGCCGAAGACATTGGCGCTGTTCCGCTCGGTGACTCACTACCTGTTTCTCGATGATCCCCGCACGCACCGCATCGTCGGCGAGCCCCGCGCATCGAACCACAAGATGCTGAGCTATTGCGCGGATGCCGCCTATGACAAGGTCAAGGAATTCGACTTCCCGCACAAGCGTGCGATGTTCGTCTGCTGCCAGCGCGAGCGCTTCTTCAGCGAGGTGCCGCTGTGAGCGGGTACAGCACATCACTCGGCCCTTTGCCCAAGGGGCGAGCCGTCACCGGCGAGCTCTGGCGTCGTGCCAACCAGGCCATCCTGGCGCGCGCCATCTCGGAACTGATCTATGAGGAGGTGCTTCCAGTCCGGCCGCTGAATGCGGCTGGCCGGTATTGGGAAGTGCCGCTCGGCGACGATGTTGCCTATCGTTTCGAAGCCGAGCGCCGCATCTGGGGTCAGTTGTCGATCGCCCCGGAAACGCTGACGCGTGTCACGGCCGTCGATAGCCGGTCGGCAGAAGATGCCGTGGCGTTCTTCGTTGACGCGCGTGCCACGCTTGAAATCTCCGCGCCCACGTTGAGCACCTATGCCAGGGAACTGTACAGCACGCTGATGGCGGATGTGCGCATCCTTGCCGAGCGCCAGGCATTCACGGCCTTCGACCTTGCCAGGTTGCCGGATCTTGACCTGCAGCGTCTGCTCGACGGCCACCCGAAGGCTCCGGCGAACAAAGGCCGCATCGGCTGGGGGCTTGAGGCTTTCGAGACCTATTCACCCGAGTTCGTGTCCGAGTTCCAGCTGTTCTGGGTTGCTGCGGAGCGCACGCATCTGCGTTTTTCGATCGATCCCAGGATAGCCGAAGACACTTTGCTCGACGCTGCCCTCAACCGGACCGAACGAGTTCGGCTCGAAGCTGCTCGTGATGCAGCGGGCGCCTCTGCGGAGGCGCATCTGCTTGTGCCTGTCCATCCCTGGCAATGGCAGGCTATGCTTGCTGCGACTTATGCCGGCGAGATCGCTGCAGGACGCATCGTGCCGCTCGGCCGGTTCGGCGACTACTTCGCCGCTCAGCAATCCTTGCGCACCCTGGCGAATGTCTCGCGGCCCGAGGCGTTGCATGTCAAGCTGCCGCTCACCGTGCTCAACACCTCGGCCTGGCGTGGCGTGCCCGGCAAATATATGGACATCGGCCCGCTGCTGTCGCGCTGGCTGGCCGACGTTGCGGCTGCAGACCCGGTGCTGAAGCCGGCTGTTGTCCTCGGCGAAGTGGCGGGTGCCTTCTATCCGCACCCTCAATTCGAGCGTATCGAAGACGTGCCGTACCAGCACCTGGAAATGCTGGGCGCGATCTGGCGCGAGAGTCCGCTCCAGAATCTGCCAAAGGGCAGGCGGCCGATGATGATGGGCGCACTGACGCAGACCGATGCGCAGGGGCGTCCAGTGATCAGCGCCTTGATCGAGCTTTCGGGTCTCGGCCACGAGGTCTGGCTGCAGCGCCTGTTCTCCAGCGTCTTCGTGCCGCTCTATCACTTCCTTTGCCGCTACGGCGTCGGCTTCATTGCCCACGGCCAGAACATCACCATCATCTTTGAGGGTGATGTTCCCGTCGGCGTCGCGGTCAAGGATTTCCAGGGCGATCTCGACCTGGTCGACGCCGATTTCCCGGAACTGGCCTCGCTCGACCCGGCCGTTCGCGCGACGCTGAAACGACGCCCGCCGGCGCATCTGCTGCAGCATCTGCAGACCGGCCACATCGCCAGCGTGCTGCGCTTCGTTTCGGCTGCGCTGGCCGATTTCGACGGGCTGGATGAGGCGGTGTTCTACCGTGTGCTCGCGGATTGCATCGTTTCCTACCAGGCACGGCATCCGGAACTGGCGGAGCGTTTCCGCCTGTTCGATCTGCTCCAGCCGAAAATGCCGCGCATCGCCATCAACAAGGTGCGTTTTGCCATCGGCTACGGCGATGCCGGCGAGCGGCCTGTCCCCGCGCTCGGCACCGAACTCGACAATCCATTGTATCTCGGCCTGACCATCGGCCGGGGAAAAGCGGCCTGATCAACAACGGAGCTGTCCATGACATCCCCAGTCCTCGACCTCGCAGGGATCGGTGTCGGTCCCTTTCACCTGAGCCTCGCTGCACATCTCGACGCGATCCCTTCCGCCGATGTGTGCTTCTTCGACGACAAACCGGCCTTCGACTGGCATCCAGGCATGATGCTGGAAGGCGTGGAATTGCAGACGTCCTTCATGAAGGATCTGGTGACGGCGACGCTGCCGACCAGCCCCTGGAGTTTTGCCAGTTATCTGGTTTCGCAGAAGCGGTTCTATGAATTCCTCAATGCCGATTTCGACGCGATTCCGCGACGCGAGTTCGCTCGCTATCTCTCCTGGGTCGCTTCCGGTCTCGACAATCTCCGCTTCTGGAAATCCGTGCGCGAGGTCCGCTTCGAGGAGGGGACTTTCCGTGTTCGCTTCGATGACGAAACGCGGCTGGCGCGCACTCTGTCGCTCGGCGTCGGGTTGAAGCCGAACGTCCCGAACTGGGCGCAGGCGGCGCTGGGCGAAACCTGCTTCCACACCAGCCAGGCGGCCTACCGGCTGGGTGGATTGGACGGACGCCGTATCGTCGTCATTGGCGGAGGCCAGAGCGGCGCCGAGATCATGCAGCATCTGCTGTCGCAGCCGGAAGCGGCGGATCAGTCCATTGCCTGGATCAGCCGTCGGCAGAATTTCCAGACGCTGGACGATTCTCCCTTCACCGACGAGTTCTTCACGCCGCAATATGTCGAACGGTTCCATGCGCTGCCGCGTTCGCGCAAGCTGCCGACCGTGGCTCAGCAGAAGCTGGCGGGCGACGGCATTTCGGCTTCGACGCTGCGCGCCATCTACCAGAAGAGCTATGCGCTGCGTCACCTTTCGGGCCAGGAGCACGATCTTGCCTTCCTGCCGCATCGCGAAGTTCTCGACCTTCGGCACGAAGGCGGCGAGTTCCGCCTCGTGATGCGCAACGGCTTTGACGGCAGCGTGGAGATGGTGAGCGCTGACGCTGTCGTGCTCGCCACCGGCTATGTTTTCACGGTGCCGGAATTCCTGGCGCCGCTCGGTGAGCGCCTCGATCTCGATGAGCGTGGCCTCTACCAGCTGCGCGAGGATTTCTCGGTGGAATGGGATGGGCCCGACGCCGCGCGCATCTTCGCGCTCAATGCCGGTCGCCACAGCCATGGGATTGCCGAGCCGCAGCTAAGTCTGATGGCATGGCGCAGCGCTGTCATCGTCAATGCCTTGCTGGGCCGCGAGCATTTCGATCTCGCTCTTCGGCCGTCGGCAGTGAAATGGGTAAACGATTCTGCGGACGCTTTGTCCCAGATGGCGCAGGGCTCCGCTCTCTAGGACGCAGCAACTGCATGAGTGCTCGCCGCCACAGGCGGCCTGAATGGATTGAACAAGCGCTTGCCCCGCAAGCGCTTGTTTTATTTTGATTTTATCGAATGGCGTCCGAGGTGGAAGAGCGCAGACCTTCCGCTAGTGCATGTGTGCTAATGGCCGCCGTACTCCTCAAAAGGCTAGATCGCGCCGTTGCGGTTTGAGCGTGGTCGTCGAGCGGGCGGGCTTTGACGGTCATGCTTCGTTGTTCGGCGACGAACGCTTTGCACTTAATGAGGGACGTGTCTTGATCGGAAATACGATCGGAAAATCAGGCGCAGCGCGCTGGACCAAAATTCTCCTGGCTTCCACGATTCTGGGCAGCGGTGGGGCAGGTATCGCGATTGCGTTGTCTGCGGCTGTGTCGCTGGCTGGCGTCAGTCAGGCATTCGCGGCAACGCCGCCGGATTCGAAAGATACCCTGCTGGACGGTGTCGGCGAGAGTGACACGTGGTCGAGCGATCGTGCGTTCACCGACGACCTGATCATCGGCCTGTATACACAGGGCGCGGTGTTGACGATCGACAGCGGTGCCAAGGTCACGGTCGGTGACAATGTCATCATCGCTGGTAACGGTGGTTCCCAGGGCACTGTTGTCGTCACCGGTCCCGGTTCGGAGCTGAATGTTCTGCGCACCGGCACCGGAGACAAGACACTCAACATCGGCGGTGGCGGTGACGGCTATGCAGCGGTCCCGATCTACGGTGGCGACGGCACCTTGCGTATCGAAAATGGTGGCAAGGCGGACGCCAAGTACACCTATGTCGGTTACGGACAAAAGGCCAAGGGAACACTGGTCGTCACGGGGCAGGGTTCGTCGTTGACCACGGACGAGCTTCGTCTCGGCACGGGTTTGGACGCCACCGGAAGCAGCACCATCACGATTGCGAACGGTGGTTCCATCGCCACCAATTCTGTCGAGACATTCGGCAAAGGTTCGTCGGATCATCTGAGCGCGAACGTGCTTGTCACCGGCGAAGGATCGAAGTGGGTCAATGCCGGCAACTTCAAGCTCGGCGGCGATATGACCATTGAAAACGGCGCTAGCGTCACCACCTCGACTGCCTTGATTGACAATTCCATCATCAATGAAAATACGCTCTATCTGACCGGCGATAAATCATCGTTCAACGTCAGCGACAGATTGACCATTGAAGACGGCAATCTTTCAGTTGCGAACGGCGCTAAACTGAATGTCGCCAACGGCATCAAGCTGACCGGCGAAAATGGTTATCTGACCATCGGCGGTAAGATCGACATGTCGGATGTCTTCGATGAGCCGAAGCCGCTTGCCGCCGAAGCTGCGGGCAGCATCAACAAGGAAGCTGTCATCACCTTTGGATCGACGAAGAGCGAGGGGCATCTCAGCTTCAATCATACGGGTACCGGCAGCAATGCCTATACGATGGAGAACGCCCTGGTTGGTGACGGCATCATCACCGCACTGGCCGGCGAGACCATCCTGTCGGGTGACCTGACGAAGTTCTATTCCACCGCCGGCAGGCTGGGTGGCGGTGTTGTCGTCGATGGTGATACCGCCAAACTGGTCTTGAAGGGTGATCTGGGCACGGCCGCGTCCGATCCGCACCCGATCAGTCCGACCCGAACGAGCTTCAGGGTGAACAACGGTACGCTGGTTCTCGGCGGCGCGACCGGCCAGATGGTTGCGAACAACAGCTATTACTCCAGCGTGTTTGATGTGAACGCCAAGGGCCGGCTTGAAGGCTGGGGCACCATCGGTTCGACGGATGTCAACGGGGGTGTGATCGCGCCTGGAACATCCGACAACCGCATCGGCACGATTACGGTCAAGGGCAACCTGACATTCTATGCTGACTCGATCTACAACGTCGACATTGCAGGCAATGGCACGAGCGACAAGATCGTGGTCGAGTCTGTGAACCAAAACGGCGTTGCCGACATCAAGAACAACGTCAACGTCAAAGTGACGGCGCTGGACGCTGCGGCGAACTACCAGACGGGCCAGACCTATACCATCCTGACGGCGGCCGGTGGCATCACCGGTCAGTTCGCCCAGGCTCTTTCGGAGTCGGCCTTCCTGGATGTGTCGCTCGATCAGCAGGCCAACCAGGTCGACCTGAAGATCCAGGTCAAGAAAGACCCGAACGAACCTGGTGAGCCGACTGAACCCGGTAAGCCCGGTGAGCCTACCGAGCCTGGTAAGCCCGGTGAACCTACCGAACCCGGCAAGCCTTCACGCCCAGGTCCGAATGTCAGCGGTCCATTTGATGATGCGACCGAGACGAAGAACCAGTACGAGACGGCGGTGGCTTTGAACTCGCTGCCGCAGGATGGTGGCGCCGGCCATGCGCTCTACAACGCGCTGCTGCCGCTCAATGCCGCCGACGGCCGTGCTGCCTTCGAGCAGCTGTCTGGCGAGGTGCATGCATCGGGTGCGACCGCGCTGATCAACTCCTCGCAATATGTGCGCAATGCAGCCAATGACCGCGTCCGTGCCGCCTTCGGCGATGTCGCCGCAGCCTCGCTGCCGGTCATGGCCTATGGTCCCGACGGCAAGGACATCGAAGCTGCTACCACCGCCAGGACCGCGGCCTGGGGCCAGGTCTTCGGTGCCTGGAGCAGCATCGACGGCGACGGCAATGCATCCCGCATGAAGCAGTCGACCGGCGGCTTCATCACCGGCATCGACACCGAGCTTGCTGAAGCCTGGCGCGTCGGCGTGCTCGCCGGCTACAGCCGCACCTCCTTCGATGCCAAGGATCGTTCGTCGTCCGGCGACAGCGACAACTATCACCTTGGCCTCTATGGCGGCACGCGCTGGGGTGCGCTGGCCCTGCGCACCGGGCTGTCCTACACCTGGAGCAACATCGAGACCGGTCGCACCGTCTCCTTCCGCGGCTTCAATGACGGGCTGTCGGCCGACTATGATGCCGGTGCCTTCCAGGCCTTCGGTGAACTGGGCTATCGCCTCGATGCGGCCGGTGCTGCCTTCGAGCCGTTCGTCAACCTCGCCCATGTCAGCCTGCACACCGACGGCTTCACCGAAAAGGGTGGTGCGGCGGCCCTCAGCGCCGAGGCGCAGACCACCAACACTACCTTCTCCACGCTCGGCCTGCGTGCCTCGACCGACTTCATGCTCGGCTCGGTCGCGGCATCGGCTAACGGCACGGTCGGCTGGAAGCATGCCTTCGGTGATACCACGCCGTTCTCGAAGGTCGGCTTTGCCGGTTCCAGCCTGTTCACGGTGACCGGTGTGCCGATCGCCAGGAACACCTTCGTGCTGCAGACCGGTCTCGATATGAAGGTGACCGACAACGCCACGCTCGGCATCTCCTACAATGGCGAGTTCGGCTCCGGGTCGTCGACCAATGGCGTCGACGCAAGGCTCGGCATCCGCTTCTGATGCCACACATCAGACTGCTTTTCGGCGCGGCGGCCTTCCTGGCTGCCGCGTCTGCCGCTTCCGCCCAGGAACAGCAGCCGGCCGCCGGCCCGGCCACCGCTGCCGGTGGTCCGTCGTCGCTGTCGGAGACCTATGAGGACTGGCGCGTCGCCTGCGTGGCGGCGCCCGAGAACAAGAAGCAGTGCGCCTTCTCGCAGGCACAGGTCAGCCAGAACGGCCAGCGTGTGCTCACCATCGAGCTGACGCCTGCCGATGATGGCGGCCTGAAGGGGCTGCTGGTGATGCCGTTCGGGCTCAATCTCGACAAGGGCGTCACCTTCTCGGTCGACGACACGCCGCCTGGCAAGCCGTCGCGCTTCCGCACCTGCCTGCCTGGCGGCTGTGTCGTGCGGCTCACCTTCACGCCGGCAACCACCAAGGCGCTGAAGACCGGCACCGCGCTGAAACTCGGCGCCTTCGCTTCCGACACCGAAAAGGATGTCGCCTTCTCCATCTCCCTCAAGGGCTTCAACAACGCACTCGAAAGAACCATGCAGCTGGGGAAATGACAAAGGGAGGCTGGACCTCCCTTTCGCATTCTGGAATGTCGGTTATCCAGAGCGTTTCCGCTTTTCGCGGAAAAGCGGAAACGCTCCAATTCTTCGGTTTTACGCAATTCCTGACGGAAAGCCGTTACACGCTTTACTGCAATTTCCAACGGCATTCGAAATGCCCCTGATTGTCGTGCCCCAGGCGATCAGCTTCTGCCCCTTGATCGGGATGCACATCATGCCTGGTGGCTTGCGAACGAAACTTGCCGACCTTTTCGTTACCCGGAACGACAGGCCGACCGATGCCGAACGGGCGCAGGCGACCTTTCGTCTCGGCGCCGCAACGCTGTTCACGGTCGGCATGCTGAGCGTCTTCTCGTCGAGAGGCGACACGGCATTCAGCACGACCCAGACGATCCTGTCGTTCTCGTCCTATATCCTTGTCTCGGCGTTGATCCTGTTCTGGATTTTGAAGCGGCCGGGCGAGAACCTGCTTCGACGCGCCATTTCGATGGTCAGCGACTACATCGCCGTCGGCGGCATCATGACGTTCGGAGGTGCGGCCCTGCTGCCTGCCTATGCGCCGTTGTTGTGGGTGACGGTCGGCTATGGTCTGCGCTTCGGCTCGCGCTACCTGATCGCCTCGACCTGCATGGCGCTTTTGAGCATCCTGGTCACAGCCTATTTCAACCCGTTCTGGCGCGAGAACCCTTATGTGACGATCACCCTGATCCTCACCACGGTTCTCGTTCCTGCCTACGCTTACAGCCTGCTCGAGCGGGTCTACACGGCTTTCAATGCCGCCCGCGAAGCCAATGTTGCCAAGTCGCGTTTCCTGGCGCAGGCGAGCCACGATCTGCGCCAGCCGATCCATGCCATCAGCCTGTTCACCGCCTGCCTCAAGGATACCGGTCTCGACCGGGAACAGCGCCAGATGGTCGAGAATGTCGATCGTTCGCTGCAGAGCGTGTCGCGTCTGTTCCGCTCCTTGCTCGACATCTCCACACTCGACAGTGGCAAGGTGACGCCGTTTTTCGAGCCGGTCGCGGTGAAGGATCTGTTCGAAGATATAGTCAGGCAGAATTCCGAAGCGGCGCAATGGGCCGGAGTCGATTTGCGGGCGGTCCCGACACGAGCCTACGTTACCATCGACGCCACCTTGATGACCACTGTCCTGCAGAACGTGATCTCGAATGCTCTGAAATATGCGCCGGACCGCCCGGTCCTGATCGGTTGCCGTCGCCGTAACGGGCAACTCGCCATCGAGGTCCATGACCGCGGCAACGGCATCGCCGCGCATCATCTGCCGAAGGTGTTCGATGAGTTCTATCAGGTCCGGGAGCGCGGCGACCGTGATGTCGACGGCGTTGGTCTCGGCCTGCCGATCGTCAGGCGACTGACGCGGCTGATGGGCTTGTCGGCCTACCTGCGCTCTGTCCCCGGTCGCGGCACCACGGTGATCATCGAAGGCCTGCAGATCGCATCGCAGGCAGCTCTGGCCAAGCCGAAATCGGAGGGCCCGAGGCCGGCGATCGAAGGCCTGCGTGTCTTGCTCGTTGAAGACGACGAAGATGTCTTGCTCGCCACCGCCACCTTGTTGCGGAAATGGGGCTGCATCGTCGACATTCAGCTGTCGATCCCCGATGAAGTGGCCGAATGCGATCTGATCGTGACGGATTTCGACCTCGGTGCGAAGGCGACGGGAGCCGATTGCATTGCTCGTGTCCGTCAAGTGCTGAAACGTCAGGTGCCGGCCATCGTCATGACCGGCCACGATGAGAACAGGGTGAGGCTTGATCTCGGTGATCCGGAGATCGCGATCCTGGCCAAGCCGATCCGTCCGGCTGAACTTCGCTCGATGATGACGGCGGAGAAGCTGAAGATCGACCGTTTGGCGAAGAAGGCGGTTGAGAGCTCCCGCTGACTGCGCAGGTTGGCGAATTCACACAAGGATGGTGCCGGTGTAGGGAAGTGCTGGTGCCGGATGCGGCCCATGGAGAGGGCAATGTTCAAGAAGCGGGATCAAGCGGATCTTCCGTCGGCTAGAATCGGAGACGCCCCGGAGGCCAGGGTGCAGAAGAGCCAAGACGCCGGGCGTTCCCAGGCTGTCTTCCGAATTGTCTTTGCGCCGATCCTGGCAATCTACGCCTGGATTGTCGCCAGGCTCGACAATGCGGCAAAATACTACGCCAATGGCTTGGCTGCCTATTATTTCGCCATACGCCCAGTGGAGAGGGCAATGTTCAAGCGACGCGACGGCACAGGACTTCCTCCCGCCAGAGTAGCAGGCACGTCCGAGGCCAGGGAGCAGGAGAGCTACGATGCCGAGCGCTCTCAGGCTGTCGTGCGACTTATCTTTGTGCCGATCCTGGCATTTTACATCTGGATTGTCGCCTGGCTCGACAATGCGGCGACATCCTACGCCAATGGTTTTGCCACCTATTATTTCGCTTATGTGCCGGTTTCGTGGCTGCTGTTGTGGTGGGTGGTCGCCAAACCGGTCGTCTACAAGCCGCGGCGACTGGTTTCGATGGCTTGCGACTACATCGCCTTCTTCTCGGCGATGTCGATCGGCGGCGCGGCCTTGCTGCCCCTCTACGCTGCTCTGCTTTGGGTGACGGTTGGCAACGGCTTACGCTTCGGACCCCGTTACCTGATCCTGGCCACCGCCATGGCGCTGCTGACGATTGCGCTGTCGTCCTATTTCAACACTTATTGGCAAGAGAACCCCTATGTGGCGCTGACCCTGGTGATGACCACCATCCTGGTGCCGGCCTATATCTACGCGCTGCTGCAAAAGGTCTACGAGGCCTATGACGCCGCGCATGAGGCTAACCTTGCCAAGTCGCGCTTCCTGGCCCAGGCCAGCCACGACCTGCGCCAGCCGATCCATGCCATCAGCCTGTTCACCGCCTGCCTGCGCGACACCGGGCTCGACCGCGAACAGAAGCAGATGGTCGAGAACATCGACCGCTCGCTGCATTCGGTGTCCGGCCTGTTCCGCTCGCTGCTCGACATCTCGACGCTCGACAGCGGCAAGGTCACGCCGCATTTCGAGGTCGTGGCCGTGCAGGATATTATCGACGAGGTGCTGACCCAGAATGCCAGCCGGGCTGAATGGTCGCAAACGACGTTCAAACTGGTCCGTACAAGGCATCATGTGCGTATCGATGCCGCCCTGCTGACCACCATCCTGCAGAATATCGTTTCCAATGCGCTGAAATATGCGCCTGGCAGCGAGGTGCTGATCGGCTGCCGCCGCCATCGCTACGGCCTGTCGATCGAGATCCACGATCGCGGCGAGGGCATCGCCGAGGAACATCTGCCGCTTCTGTTTGACGAATTCTACCAGGTGCGCGAACGCGGCGACAGGGACGTCGAAGGTGTCGGCCTCGGTCTTTCCATCGTCAAGCGGCTGGCGCACCTGATGTCGCTGCGGGTCTCGATCCGCTCGGCCAGGGGGCGTGGCACCAGCGTGCGCATCGCCGGCCTGCCCATGGTGTCGGCGCCGGAGCGCATCAGGAAGATCGCGCCGGAACGCTTCTCCTCGCCGCTGGAAGGGTTGCGGGTGCTCCTGGTGGAGGACGACGAGGATGTGCTTCTGGCAACAGCGTCGCTGCTGGAGAAATGGGGCTGCATCGTGCAGGCAGAGACGGGGGCGGAGCTGTCTGTCACGGCATGCGATCTGGTCGTCACCGATTTCGACCTCGGCGGTGGTATCGTCGGCGCCGACTTCATCCAGGAAGTGCGCCGGCAGGCAGGCCGTGACATCCCCGCCATCGTGATGACCGGACACGACGAGAACCGGGTGCGCGCGGAGCTCGGCCAGCAGGACATCCCCATCCTGTCCAAGCCGGTGCGGCCTTCCGAACTGCGCTCGACGATGATCGCGCTGTCACTGGGGCGCACCAAGGAGCGTGCCCGTGCCTGACGGGCTTAGATCCGGTCGACCCAGCCCTCGTTGAGCGCCTTGACGGCTGCTGCCGAGCGCGAGCCGACATTGAGCACGCGAAGGAGTGCCGAAACGTGGATGCGCACAGTGTAGTGCGAAATGTCGAGCGTGCGCCCGATTTCCTTGTTGGATTTGCCGTCGGCAAGCAGGCGCAACACTTCACGCTGGCGTTGCGTGAGGCTGTTCAGGATGTCGGCGTCTTCGGCGGGGTAGGGCACCCGGTCCGACGATTTGAGCTTGATCACATATTCGCCGTCGCGGACGGCGGCGATGGCTTCCATCAGTTCGCTTGGCGGCACGGATTTGGAGACGAACCCATCGACGCCGCCGGCCATCACCGTATCGACGGTACGACGATCGTCGACCATCGATACGACCATGATCGACGACCGCTGGAATTCCTGACGCAACTCGGCGAGCGAGCGTTCCGCGACGAGGCCCGGGAACAAAAGGTCCATGATGAAGAGTTTGGGTTGGCGCCCTGCGCGCGCGGCCGCCAGGACTTCGTCCATTGTTTCGGCTTCGACGATGTCGGCATCGGTCTCGACCGTCTGTACGACACGGCGAAGCCCTTCCCGAAAAACGGGATGGTCGTCGGCAACGATGATCAGATCTTTTGGCACTGCTTCCCCCTGGCGGCGGTTGGCTATCGGGGGCAGGTCAAGCTCGGCTGTCGCATCGGCGCTATGTAGCATTGACCAAATGGTCAAACAACACGGGTTACCCCAAGGATACCCCATCTTGGGCTAGTGCATTTGCACTAAGGTGATACCAGGTCGCGCGATTGGAACGTGTCGGCAGCCGCAAAACTCCGGCCGCAGACAGTAGAATCTCAACGCAGCCGCGGTGACGCCGTCGTCTCCCTCACGACGAGTGGGCCGTCGATCTTCACGGTCATAGGACGGAATTGTTTGTGGTGCGCCACCATGTCGATCAGCATCTCGGTCGCGCGCTGTCCCATTTCGTAGTTCGGCAGCACGAGCGTCGAAAGGCGCGGGTGGGTGTAACGGGCGAGCTCCTGATCGTCATAACCCATCACGCTCAGTTCACCCGGAACCTTGATGCCCATCTCGTTGGCAGCCTCAAGCGCGCCCAGCGCCATGAGATCGTTGCCACAGAATATGGCTGTTGGTGGATTGCCGGTCGACAGCAGGTCACGTGCATGGTGATAACCGGTCAACGGCAGCCAGTCGCCGCTGCGCACCAGTGTTTCGTCGAAGGCGATATCGGCAGTAGCGAGTGCCTGTCGATAACCTTTGAGGCGGTCGATGGAAGCATCCATCCACGGTTCGCCGTTGATGAAGCCGATGCGGCGATGTCCAAGGTTGGTGAGATGGGCGGTGGCGGTGAAACCTCCCGCGACTTCGCCCGGCAGGATCGAGATATGCCGTCTCGCTTCACCGTAGCAATTCAGCAGGACAGTCGGAATTCCAAGGAGGGCTTCTGGCACCGTGACGCGTCTGGTGAAGATCGAAGAGTAGATCACGCCGACGATCGACTTGTCGCGCTTGATCGCTTCGATGGTCGCTGCTTCCAGTTGTGGATTGGAGCGCGTCACATAGGCGGCCACAAGGAAGTCCTGCTCGAAGGCGAAGTCACGTGCGCCGTCGAAGCTGACCACCGGGTGCGGACTGGTGGAGATTTCGTCGACGATGTAGGCGATTGTCCGCCCCTCGGCATCAGACGAAATCTCCCCCCTGATGCCCGGCAACTGGTAGTTTACCTGCCGGGCAGCCTCCAGCACGCGTTGCCGCGTCTCCGGGGATATCCGCGCGCCCGTCATCTGGTTCAACACAAGCGAGACGCTTGACTGCGAAACGCCGGCAATGCGGGCGACGTCCGTCATGGTCGGTCGTCCCTGGCGCTTATCGCCGCCGTTGCTTTGACTCACGACGCTGGTCCTCGCCTTGAATTCACAAATGTCCCCGCAATGGTTTCCAGGCCCGCCGTTGGCATCATAGTCATTTGATCATAAAATTATCAAGCGGTGATCGACATTGAGATTTGCAGGTTTCTGTATGGCTGAATTTATGAGCTTTTTCGATGCGGGATGGCGCTTAACCCACTGATTTGAGCAGAGTTTGGCATATAATCGTAGGGTTTCGTGCGATCTGTCCTTCAATTTTGCCGCGGAAGGTCGCCCGCGCCATCTCGCGAATATCGCGCATTGACTGCTAATAAAATTATCGTAGGATCGAGTGGTGATCAGCAGACCGATGTCTGCCCGGCTGGAGGAGCCGGTTGCCCATGTGGAGGAGCCCTCGATGTCACTGACCCGCCGTACTTTATTGATGACCGCAAGCGCCTTCGGCGTACTGAGCCTCGTGTCCAGCGTGGCCGTGGCCGCAGATCTGCCGCCGCTGGCCAAGAAGGACACCTACAAGGTTGGCTTTGCCCAGACCGAGTCCAACAATCCATGGCGCATTGCGCAGACAGAAAGCATGAAAGCCGAGGCTGCCAAACTCGGCTATCAGTTTGTCTACACGGATGCGGCTGGCTCCGCGGCCAAGCAGGTCGCAGATGTCAATTCGATGATTGCGCAGGGCGTCGATCTGATCTTCCTGGCGCCGCGCGAGGAAAAGCCGCTGATCCCGGCGGTGCTCGCTGCCAAGAAGGCCGGTATCCCGGTCATCCTTCTCGATCGTAGCGTCGATCCGAAGCTGGCTGTCGCCGGCAAGGACTATGTCACCTTCATCGGCTCCGACTTCGTCGAGGAAGGCAAGCGTGTTGCCGAATGGCTGGTCAAGAACGCCAATGGCAAGACCAAGATCATCGAACTCGAAGGCACCACAGGCTCGTCGCCGGCCAATGATCGCAAGAAGGGTTTCGACGAAGCCATCAAGGCCGCCGGCGGTTTCGAGATCGTCGCATCTCAGTCGGGTGATTTCGCGCGCGACAAGGGACGCCAGGTTGCAGAAGCGCTGCTCCAGGCGCATCCCGATGCCAATGTCATCTACGCCCATAATGACGAGATGGCGCTGGGCGCGATTGCTGCGCTGGAGGCCGCGGGCAAGAAGCCGGGCACCGATGTGCTGGTCCTGTCCATCGATGGTGGCAAGGAAGCCGTCCAGGCGATCGCCGATGGCAAGATCGGAGCCGTGGTCGAGTGCAATCCGCGCTTCGGCCCGATCGCCTACGAGACGCTGAAGCGCTACGCCGGCGGCGAAAAGATCGAGGCCTGGGTGAAGAACAAGGACAAGTTCTACGACACATCCAACGCCGCAGCCGAGGTCTCCGGCGCCTACTGATCGTTCTCCCCCACCTGCGGTCGGAGCGTTGCAGCAGCAATTCTAGCAAAAGTGCGCAGCGGTTTTGCGTCTAGAATTGCGTAAACAAAAAACCAGAGCGTTTCCACGTTTCCGAGAAATCGGAAACGCTCTGGAGACGTTTCGACCGCTTTTCTTTTGCGCATTCCGGGTTGAGTGTAGGAACCATCGCCAAGGGAGGATTTGCGATGCTGTTGTCGATGACGGACATCAACAAGAGCTTCGGTGATGTCCGCGTTCTTTACGATGCTTCGCTTCAGGTCGAGCCGGGCGAAACCATGGCGCTGATCGGCCAGAATGGTGCCGGCAAGTCGACGCTGATCAAGATCCTGACCGGTGCCTATTCACACGATGCCGGCAGGATAGAATTCCAGGGCAGGGAAATTCGGTTCGGATCCACGGCCGAAAGCCAGGCCGGCGGCATCGCCACCATCTACCAGGAGATCAATCTCGCGCCCAACCGTACCGTGGCGGAGAACATTTTTCTTGGCCGTGAACCGCGTCGTTTTGGCTTGGTCGATCGTGGCAGGATGCAGGCCGATGCCAGGGCGGTACTGCGGCGTTTCAAGCTCGACATCGACGTGAACCGGCCGTTGCAGGATTTCGAAGCCGCAACCCGCCAGATGGTCGCGATTGCGCGTGGGGTCACCCAGAATGCGCGGCTCCTCATCCTCGACGAGCCGACATCCTCGCTCGACGAGCGCGAGGTCGCCGTGTTGTTCGAAACCATCCGGACCCTGAAGGCCGACGGTGTCGCGGCCATCTTCATCAGCCATCGGCTGGACGAGCTGTTCGCCATCTGCGACCGCGTCACCATCATGCGCGATGGCCGCACCGTGGCGGTCAGCCCGATGAAGGATATTTCCAAGGTCGAATTGGTCAGGACCATGCTCGGCAAGGAACTGGCCGCATTCACCGCCAAGAAACGCGCGCATGGCGACAGCGAAGGGGCAGTGCTCGTCGGCGTCGAGAGCCTGGGCGCCGGTGTTCGGGTGCGCGATGTCTCGCTCAGCATAGGCAAGGGCGAGATCGCCGGCCTGGCAGGTTTGCTCGGCGCCGGCCGCACCGAAACCGCGCGATTGATCTATGCCGCCGACCGCAAGGAGCGGGGTACCGTGAGGGTCGACGGGCGCGAGACCAACTATACCACTCCCGCCGATGCGATCGCCGACGGCATGGGTTTCGTTTCCGAAGACCGCAAGATCGAAGGCATCGTGCCGGAGATGAGCGTGCGCGAAAACATGACACTCGCCATCCTGCCGAAGCTGCAAAGGGCCGGCATCGTAGACAAGGTCGCCCAGCGTGCGATCGTCGAGAAATATATTGCGGCACTTGGCGTCAAATGTTCCTCGCCTGAGCAGCCGATCCGCGAACTGTCCGGCGGCAACCAGCAGAAGGTGTTGCTGGCGCGCTGGCTCTGCATGAACCCACGCCTGCTGATCGTCGACGAGCCGACACGTGGCATCGATGTTGGTGCCAAGGCAGAGATTCTGAAACTGCTGCGAAGCCAGGCGGACGAGGGCTTGAGCGTGTTGATGATTTCTTCCGAACTCGAGGAACTGATTGCTGCCGCCGATCATGTCACGGTGCTGAGTGACGGCCTCTCTGTCCGCCGGCTGGCCTCCGAGGACATCACCGAGGCCAATCTCCTGGCCGCCATGGCGCATCAGGAGGTGCCGGCATGACCGTTGCGGAAGAGACGACCGGCTCGAGCAGGCGCTTCAACCTTGCCGCATGGCTCAGCCGCTACGGCACCTTGCTGGCATTCCTGCTTTTGATTGCCTTCAACGTCATCGCCACGCCGAACTTCCTGTCGCTTCAGACGCTCAATGTGAACCTGACCCAGGTTGCGACGATTGTCATCGTCGCGGTCGGCATGACTTTGGTGATCGCCACAGGTGGCATCGATCTCTCGGTCGGCTCACTGATGGCGATTTCCGGTGCGCTCGCGCCAATGATCCTGATGGGTGCGCTCGCGCCAACCGCGAACCCGCTGCTGGTTCTGCCGTTGGCCTTCATCGTGCCGCTCGTCGTGGCGGGGCTGCTCGGCTGGTTCAACGGCTTCCTCGTCACCCACTATTCGATCCAGCCGATCGTGGCGACGCTGGTGCTGTTCACCGCGGGGCGGGGCATCGCGCAGGTGATGACCAACGGCAATCTGCAGGTTTTCAAGAACGAGGCTTTCCAGTTCGTGGCGCTCGGGCATGTGTTCGGCATCCCGACGCAGGTGCTGATCATGATCGTGGTGGTGGCTGCGGCAGCCTTCCTGATCAAGGGAACCGCGCTCGGGCGGCAGATCCTGGCTGTCGGCGGCAACGAAAAGGCGGCACGGCTGTCGGGCATTCCGGCAAAGCGCGTGAAGCGTTTCGTCTATGTCATCAGCGGTGTTCTGGCCGGTCTCGCCGGGCTTATCGTCGTGGCCCGGAATTCGGCGAGTGACGCCAATCTGGTTGGGCTCGGCATGGAACTCGACGCCATCGCGGCGGTCGCTGTCGGCGGCACGCTGCTGACCGGCGGCAGGGCAAACATCATCGGCACATTGCTCGGTGCCTGCGTCATCCAGCTCGTCCGTTATACCTTGCTTGCTAATGGTGTGCCGGATGCCGCGGCGCTCGTCGTCAAGGCCGGGCTTATCGTGGCAGCTGTCTACATCCAGCAAAGCGCGGACCGGACATGATGCAGGAAACCTCGCGCTCGAATGTCGTCGCGGCGCTCATCCCGCGTTCCAATCTTCAGCTCGCGCGGCTGTGCGTGATCACGGTCGTGTTCGCTTTGCTGATCTTCGCAGCGTTGCGCTACGACAACTTCCTGTCGAGCTACAACATCCTCTCGTTCCTGCGCTACAACTCTATGTTCATGCTGATCGCGCTCGGCATGGCACTGGTGATCATGACCGGCGGCATCGACCTGTCGGTAGGCGGCACGGCGGCGATGACCAGCGTGGTCGCAGCATTGCTGTCGCCTTATGGCTGGCTGCCCGGACTGCTGGGCGGACTGGCTGCGGGGCTTGCCGTCGGCATCATCAACGGGCTGGTCGTCACGCGGCTGCGCATCCAGCCCTTCATCGCCACTTTGGCGGCCATGCTGGCCACCTACGGCACGGCCTTGCTGCTCTCCGGCAATCAGTCGGTCTCCGTTTCCTATGACACCGCCTTCATCTCGATTGGCCAGGACGATTTTCTCGGCTTTCCGATCCCGGCCTGGATCGCCATCGCCTGCTATGTACTGGGCTGGGTCGCGCTGGAGCGGCATCCGGTCGGCCGGCGCATTCTGGCCGTTGGCGACGGCGAGGCGACCGCGAAACTGATGGGGCTGAAAGTCGGGCGAACGCTGCTTGGTGTCTACGGGACTTCCGGCCTTCTTGCCGGACTGGCAGGCGTCATCCTGGCGGCGCAGTTCGGAGCTGGCCAGCCGACCGAGGGCGTGGGCTGGGAGCTGTTCGCGATCTCATCGGTCGTCGTCGGCGGCACGCTGTTGTCCGGCGGGGTTGGCTCCGTCGGTGCGACGCTGGCAGGCGCCATCCTGCTCGCCATGGTCTTCAACATTCTCAACTTCGAGAATGGACTCGGCGTCATATCCCTGTCTGCCTACTGGCAATCGGTCATCAGGGGCGCCTTCCTGCTGGTCGTCGTTATCCTGCAGGCCAAGTTGATGAACGGGCGCTCACCGCGGTGAACGCTGTCAGTTTCGATTAGAGCGCTTCCGTTTTTCACGGAAACGCGGAAACGCTCTAAGTTTTGTTTTCGCCGCATTTTTGTAACGCCAAGTGATTCCACTTGGCGACAAAATGCTCTAGCGCCAGCCAAGTGCCGGGGCGACATGCTTGACGATCGACTCGATGACATGGGCGTTGTAGTCGACGCCGAGCTGGTTGGGCACGGTCAGCAGCAGCGTGTCGGCTTCGGTGATAGCGTCATCCTGCTTTAGTTGCTCGATCAGCACATCCGGTTCCGCCGCATAGGTCCGGCCGAATACCGCTCGCGTATCCGCCTCGATGTAGCCGAAGTGATCCTGGCTGTCGCTGCCGCCGAAATAGGCGCGGTCGCGGTCATCGACCAGTGCGAAGATGCTGCGGCTGACCGAGACGCGCGGCTCGCGCTTGTGACCAGCCTCTTTCCAGGCGGCACGGAAGGCACGGATCTGTTCGGCCTGCTGAATGTGCAGCGGCTTGCCGCTCTCGTCGAATTTCAGCGTCGAGCTCTGCAGGTTCATGCCGAGCTTGGCCGCCCACTCCGCCGTGGCGTTTGTGGCCGCACCCCACCAAATCCTGTCCCGCAGCCCTTCGGAGAACGGCTCCAGGCGCAACATGCCGGGTGGGTTGGGAAACATCGGCCGCGGGTTGGGTTGAGCGAACCCCTGGCCCTTGATCACGTCGAGGAAGACTTCGGCATGGCGCCTTGCCATGTCGGCATCGCTCTGGCCTTCCGGCGGCGCGTAGCCGAAATAGCGCCAGCCATCGATCACCTGCTCTGGTGAGCCACGGCTGATGCCAAGCTGCAGACGTCCGCCGGCGATAAGGTCGGCAGCGCCGGCATCCTCGGCCATGTAGAGCGGGTTCTCATAGCGCATGTCGATGACGGCCGTGCCGATTTCGATGCGGCTCGTCCTGGCCCCGACTGCCGCGAGCAGCGGAAACGGCGAGCCCAGCTGGCGCGCGAAATGATGCACGCGGAAATAGGCGCCGTCCGCGCCGAGTTCCTCGGCGGCAACGGCAAGATCGATGGATTGCAGGAGCGCATCCGACGCCGAGCGCGTCTGCGATTGCGGCGAGGGCGACCAATGGCCGAAGGAGAGAAAGCCGATGTTTTTCATGGTCAAGGATGTAGCACATCGACTTCGGGCTTCAATGGAAGGCATGGCAACGCACTGTCGCTGCGGCGGCGACAATCGGACCACTTCCCGCAAAGTGGACCTTGCGGACCGCCAGGCTGATCGGTTCCTTCGCCCTGCCAACAAGCGGGAGGAAAATCGTGGCTGAAGATCACAAGATCGTTGTCGCCAACAACAAGGGCGAGTTCTGGACCGACGAGCGCTGCTACATCACTGAGCTGCACAACACCGAAGCGTCCCCGGAAGCCTCACTAGCTGTCGCGCGTGTCGAAGTTGGCGTGACCACGCAACTGCACAGCCTCACCGGTGTGATCGAGCGCTACATCGTTCGGCAGGGCGAAGGCATACTTGAGGTCAACGGCGTCAAGCGCAAGCTGATGGTGGGCGATCAGGCGGTCATTCCGGCACAGGCGCCGCAACGCATCGAAAATACCGGTTCGGTCGACCTGGAATTCTATTGCCTGTGCACGCCGCGGTTCTTCCCGGAATCCTACGTCAATCTGGAACAGTAGGCCAAGCCTGCCTCTTTAGGCTGCTGTCCTTCGCTGTGCCAATTCGGAAATCGTTTCGATCGCGAACTGCATTGTCGCGGCCGGGCGCACGAAGGGCAGGCGAATGAAGTCGCCGAAATTCTCCTGCGCTGAATAGCCCGGCCCGGCAGACAGCAGGAGTCGGTGTCGCTGTGCCTCCTGGCACAGCGACACCGTGTCGACACCGGGCATGTGGATCCACATGGCCGTGCCGCCGGCCGGTTGCGACCAATGCCATCGGCTTTGAGCCCGTTCGGAAATCAGGTCTTCCGCGACCTTGAGATGGCTGCTGATCTCCTTGTGCCGATACGTCCGCGCCGCCTGGATGTTTTCGAGCAGGCCCACGGCAAGGTGCTGGTCGAACATCGAGCAGCCGAGATCGTTGACCGCCTTGAAGCTTGCCAGCCGTTTTATCATTGGCGGGTTCGCGCGGATCCAGCCGATGCGGATGCCGCCCCAGAACAGTTTCGAGAGCGTGCCGATGGTGGCGATCTGGTCGGATTTTGTCTGCCCGGCGATCGGCCGCGGTGTGGCGCTGGCGATCGTCGACAGTTCATTCTGCGCACCATCCTCGACAAGGAATGTCGGATAGCGGTCGAGCAGATCGACAAGCTCGCGGCGGCTTGCGTCGTCCAGAGATCGTCCCGTCGGATTGTGCACTTCCGGGAAAAGGTAAAGCAGCTTCGGCCGGTTCCTGAGCGCCTTTTCAAGCTGTTCCATGTCCAGGCCATGGGCGCTGATGCCGACCGGCACGATCCTGGCGTTACGGCGGCGAAAGACCTCCAGCGAGCCGCGATAGGCGGGATCTTCGACGACAACGGCATCCGACGCATCGAGCAGGGCATTGGCCAGCAGCCACACCGCCTGCTGCGCGCCGCTGGTGATAAGGATGTTGTCGGAATGGGTGGGCAAACCCAGGTCGGTATAATAGCGCGCGACGGCCCAGCGCAGTGCCGGCAACCCCGACGCATCGTAGCCGAGGCCGGAAGCAACACTCGCCAGATCGGCACCGCGCAACGCCGCCAGCGCCTCGGTCAGGATGGGTGATGGCGGCAATGCGCCGCTGGTCATGTCGATGTCTTCCGGCAGCGCCTGCATCTCGCCGGCAAGACGTGTGTGCGCGACGCCGGGTGCATTGGCCGACGCGATGATGCGGTGACCGCTGCCATGGCGGCTGTCGAGCACGCCGGCATCGCGCAGTGACGCGTAGGCAGCAACGACGGACCCGCGGCTGACCGCCAGGGCGGTTGCCAGTGTCCGTTCCGACGGCATCAGGGCGCCGGCCGGCAGCTCCCTCGCCGTGATCAGCCGGCCGATCGCCAGGCTGAGCTGCTGGGTGACCTTGCCTTCCGTCGTTTGCCAGCCGCCGATGAGCCGGCTGATGCGCGCGGGTGAAATCCTGTTCATACGTGGTCCACTTCTCGACAAGTGGACTTTGCCAGATGCCGCCCAGTAGAGCAATTTCACTTTCGGGAAAACGGATAAGAGACCTCGATCTGGAGGTCCAAGGGGAGGAGATATGGGCTCTTTTGCCACCAGGGGCGAACATCGCCCGCTGGCCGTGCGTCAGGTTGCGCCGGTACGGTCACACGCAGACAAACGTTATCTCGTTCTTGGCGGTGCAGGTGGTGCCGGCAAGGCTGCAGCTGCATTGCTGGCGGCCGAAGGCGCCTCGGTGGTCATCGGCGACGTGCGCGAACAGGCGCTGAACGAAGCGATCGCGGACCTCAACAAGGACGGTGGCAACACCAGCGCTGTCGTGGTCGACCTCGGCAATGCCGCCTCGATCGCGGCCGCGATCGATCAGGCCGAGCAGCGTCTTGGCGGCATCGACGGCCTTGTGAACTGTGCAGCCATCGTCCGTCACGTCGACCCGCTTGAAACGCCCTGGACCGACTGGGAGCGTGTCTTCGCCATCAACGTCTTCGGCGCCTTCGAAGCGTCACGTCTCGTCGCCAAGGCGATGATCGCCAAGGGCATCAGGGGCGCGATCGTGAATGTCGCGTCGGAGGCCGGCAAGAAAGGCCACACCCAGTCGCTCGCTTACAGCGCCAGTAAGGCAGCGATGATCAATTTCACGCGGGTGCTGTCGGAAGTGCTCGCCCCCAACGACATCAATGTGAACTGTGTCTGTCCGGGCGGCATGGCTACCGACATGCTTCGCGAAGTCGCCGTCGCTTATGGCGACCTGGTCAAGCAGGCTCCCGACGACGTGTTCGAGCAGCTCATCAGTTCGCAACTGCGCCGGCACATCGATCCGGTCGAAGTGGCCAGGACGATCTCGTTCCTGCTCAGCGACGACGCCATGATCATTCGCGGCCAGTCCATCAACACCGATGGCGGCGATACGCCGTATTGAGGCTATTTCCCTGGCGGACTACGCGGCATGTCCGTGCGTTCCGTTGCAACATTCATGCTTGCCTGTGGGGTTCAAAAAATGACGACTGCCAGCAAATTCCTGCATCTCTGCCTGGGCTCGGTGCTTGCCCTTTCCGCGGCTTCCGTTCCGGTCCGTGCTGAAGACAATTCGTTCGTCCTGGTCACGCCGAGCCGCATCGGCGTGAACAAGTTCCTCGGTCTCGGCAAGACCGGCATCGAAAAGGCTGCCGCCGATCAAGGCGCCAAGGCCAAGATCTTCGAAGGCACCGACCCATCCACGCGCCGGCAGCATGTCCAGGCCGCGATCGATATGAAGGCTTCGATCGTCGCGGTCATGGGCTTCGAGTTCGGAGACATCATCGCCGATCTGGCGCCGGAATACCCGGACACCAATTTCGTCATCGTCGACACCTGCATTCCGGATGCACCGAAGAACGTCTATTGCGCGGTCTTCCGCGAACAGGAAGCCGCCTATCTGGCCGGGGCCGAAGCGGCATTGACCTCGACCAGCAAGACGGTCGGCGTCATCGGCGCGCTCGATATCCCGTTCCTGCATCGCTACACGGATTCCTTCGCGCTTGGCGCAAAGGCGGCCCGGCCTGATATCAACGTGCTGCCCACCTCGTGGATCGGCGGCGACAATCCGTTCCAGGATCCGGTGCGGGCGCAGACGCAGGCAACCCTGCAACTGTCGAACGGCGCCGACCGCATCTATGCGGTTGCCGCCGGCAGCAACGGCGGTGTCTTCAAGGCAGTCGCCGACAAATCAGGCGCGATGGCGATCGGCCTGGACGTCAATCAATGCGGCGATGCGCCCGGCGCCATCCTCGACAGCACCTTGAAGAAGGTGGACGTCGTTCTGCCGGCCACCATCGACGGCATCCTGAAGGGCACGGCCAAGCCGGTGGTCAGCTTCGGGCTCGCCGAGGGTGGTCTGGAGCTGGTCGCGACCACCGAAGCGGTCGCCTCATCCGGGTGCAAGATCGCCGAGTCGCCGGATGTCATCGGCCAGCTCAAGGACATCCAGGCGAAGATCGTTTCAGGCGCCATCACAGTGCCTGATCCGATGGCGCAATAACGCAATCCCGGAGCGCGATGATGACCTTGCTCCAGATGAAGGGCATCACCAAGCGATTTGACGGTGTCGTTGCCAATGACGGGATCAGCCTGTCGGTCAACAGCGGCGAGATCCATGCGCTGATGGGGGAGAACGGGGCGGGCAAATCCACCCTCATGAACATCCTCTACGGCCTGCTGAAACCCGACGCCGGTGAAATCCTGGTTGACGGCAAAGCCATGGATTTTACCAGTCCGCTCGGGGCGATCGCCGCCGGCATCGGTATGGTCCACCAGACCTTCAGGCAATTTCCCGACCTGACGGTCTGGGAAAACCTGGTGTTCCAGAACGAGCCCAGGCGAGGGCCGTTGGTTTCCGCTGATGCCGCGCGCGATTTCGTGCGGCGTCTTGGCTCCAGACATGGCCTGGAAATCGACCCGGACAGCCGGGTTCGCGATCTGGCGGTGGGCATACGTCAACGCCTGGAAATCCTGAAAGCACTGTCGCGTGAGGCTCGCATCCTCATCCTGGACGAACCGACGGCCGTTCTCACGCCGCAGGAGCGGGATGGCCTGTTCGCCGCGATGCGCGAGCTGGCCAGCAAGGGAATGGCCCTCATCCTCGTCACCCACAAGATCCCGGAAGTCATCGCCATCACCGACCAGATCACCGTCATGCGTGATGGCCGCGTCTCCGGCACTCTGGTGACCAGGGAAACGAGCGAGGCCGAGATCATCAAGGCAATGGTCGGTCGCAACGTGCCGCCGACGATCGCCGCCAAGGTCACATCCAATGCCGAGCCGATGCTTTCGGTCAAGGAGCTCTCGGTCCGCAAGGCGGGCGTCAGGGTGGTGGACGGTGTCTCTTTCGATGTCCGCCCTGGTGAGATCGTCGGCATAGCCGGCGTTTCAGGAAATGGGCAGCCTCAGCTGATCTCGGCAGTCATGGGCCTCGAGCCGGCTACGGGTGGCGTGAGCATCGGCGGTCAGGACATTTCCAGGCTCCCGATCGCGCGCCGTCGTGCTGCCGGTATCTCGTATGTGCCGGAGGATCGGCACCTGACCGGCACGGCTCCGGCAGCCTCGATCGCCGAAAACATCGTCTTCGGTACACATCGCGATGCTGCGGCTTCCCGCAAGGGGTTCCTGCGCAAGGACGCCATTCGCGCCCAGGCACGCAAGTTGATCGAACGTTTCAGGGTCAAGGCTGCCTCCGAGCAATTGCCGATCGGCTCGCTGTCAGGCGGCAACATGCAGAAAGTCGTCATCGCGCGCGAGGTCGAACATGGCTCGCCGCTGATCATCGTCGAGGAGCCGACCCGCGGCGTCGATGTCGGCGCCATCGAATTCATCCACCAGACCTTGATTGCCGAGCGCGACAAGGGCCGGGCGATCCTGGTGGTGTCGTCCGACCTGACCGAACTGCTCGCGCTTTCGGACCGGATTCTCGTGATGTTCGAGGGGCGCATCAACGCCAGTCTCACCGGAAGCGACATGAACGAGGACACTGTCGGCCGCTGGATGATGGGGGGAGCGAAAACCAGATGATTGCAGCGGCTCTCGATACGAAATCCCGCCTGGCGGCAATCCTGTTCTCCATCGTGGCTGCGGTCGTGCTCGGAGGACTTGTCGTCGGCCTCACCGGTGCCAATCCCATCTCGGTCTACCTGGAGATTGCCAAGGGCGCGGTTCTGGGACGCGGGCTGGATGAGACGCTGGCCCGCTCGGTGCCGCTGGTCGGCATGGCGCTGGCGGCGGCGATCGCGCTGCGGGCGGGGCTGGTCAATCTGGGTGGCGACGGGCAGATGCTGATCGGTGGTCTCGCCGCTGCGCTGGTCGCGCTCTACCTGCCTGTTCCGGGCGCCGCGAGGGCGGTCCTCGCACTGGCGGCAGCCATCTGCGCCGGCGGGCTGTACGCCTGGCTTGCCGCCATCCTGCAGCTCAGCCTCGGCATTCCGTTCCTGATCGCCAGCCTGCTGTTCAGCTACATTGCGCGGGGCCTGACATCCTATCTCGTGCGCTATCCGCTGCGCGATCCCGCTACGGGCATGCCGGAGACCTATCGTGTCGCCTCCGGTGCTCGTCTGCCCGCCCATATATTGGACCTGCCGATCAGCATGGCCATGGTCATCATGGCGATTGTCGCGGTGGTCATCGTGGTCAACGACAGAAGCGGCGTGAACGGCTTCGAATGGCGGATGACCGGCCTCAATGCCCGTTTCGCGCAGTACTCTGGCGTGAACCTGTCGCGACAGACGCAAAGGGTGGCATTCCTCAGCGGTGCACTGGCCGGCCTTGTCGGCGCGCTGCTGATCCTCGGACAGCAATACCGTTTCACCGACGGTGCTCTGCTTGCTCCCGGCTACACCTGGTCCGGGCTGATGGCGGCCGTCCTCGCCATGGCCAGTCCGATCGCAACGATCGTCACCTCGGTGTTCTTTGCCGCGCTCCAGGTCGGCGGCTTTTCCATGGAACGAGCGCTCGGACTGCCGGCGGTTCTGACATGGGTGCTGCAGGCGTTGATCATCCTCTGCCTCGCCGCGCGGCCGATCTTGTTCAGGAAGCGATAGGCCATGCTCAACATGCTGCTTTCGCAAGTGCTCGATCTGATGACGCCGGTGCTGCTGGCCGCGATGGCCGGCGCATTGTGCGAGCGCGCCGGCGTGTTCAACATCGCGCTGGAAGGCAAGATGCTGGTCGGCGCTTTCGTGGCCGTCGCGACCAGCGTTGCGTTCGGTTCGCCAGTGCTGGCGATTTTCTCGGCTGTCCTGTGCACCGCGGTCTTTGCTTCGCCACTGGCGCTCGGCGGCGCACGTCTCGGCGGCGATCCGATCGTCATCGGCATCGGGCTGAACCTGCTCGCCTCCGGCCTGACCACGTACCTGTTGGGGGCGATATTCGGCGTGACCGGCACGCTGGTCGACCCGGCGGTCACCGCGCTGCCGAAGCTGGTCGTTCCCGTATTGGCGGACGTGCCGGTGCTTGGAGCGATCCTCGGGCACAACGCGCTCGTCTATCTGTCCTGGCTGCTGATATTCGTCTTCAACATCTACCTGTTCCGTACGTCCTGGGGGTTGCGCCTGCGCGGCATTGGCGAAGTGCCGTCTGCCGCGGCGGCGATGGGCGCGAATGTCAGCCGCTACCAGACGGCGGTCGTCATCCTGGCCGGTGGCCTGTGCGGCCTGGCCGGAGCGCAACTGGCACTGGGTTCCGTCGCGCTCTTCGCCGAAAACATGACCGCCGGACGTGGCTGGATCGCGGTGGTTGCGGTGATGCTGGGCCGTGCCCATCCCTTGGGGATAGCCGTAGCCTGCCTCGGTTTCGGGCTCGCCGATGCCATCGGGTTGCGGCTGCAAGGGCAGGGGCTGCCCAACCAGATCACCGACATCGCGCCCTATGCCATCACGCTGCTTGCGATGATCGGTCTCGGCCTGCGTGGCATGAAGAAAAGAAGCGTTTGAGGAGGAAGAGATGAGCGTTCCGAAAACCGTCTATGTGGCGGGGTCCTGCGACACCAAAGGTGATGAACTCCATTATGTGACCGGGATCATCCGGGCACAGGGCGTTGAGGCAATCCTGGTCGATCTTTCCACCGACAAGCCGTCGGCTAGTGCCGATATCGGCGCAAGGACAGTCGCGGGTTTTCATCCCGGCGGCGTGGAAGCGGTTTTCACGGGAGATCGTGGTTCTGCCGTTTCGGCCATGGGCCTTGCCTTCGAACGCTTCATCCTGTCGCGGGATGATGTCGGCGGCGTCATCGGCCTCGGCGGCTCCGGCGGGACGGCCATGGTAACGCAGGCCATGCGTGTTCTCCCGGTCGGCACCCCCAGGGTGATGGTCTCGACCGTGGCTGCCGGCAATGTGAGCGCCTATGTCGGCCCGAACGACATCGCCATGGTCAACTCGATCACCGACATCGCCGGCCTCAACCGCATATCGCGGACCGTCCTGTCCAATGCCGCCAATTCGATTGCCGGCATGGTTCGCAACCGCCAGGAACTGGAGCAGGAAGACAAGCCGGCGCTCGGCCTGACCATGTTCGGTGTCACCACACCCTGTGTCACCCAGGTGGTCGAGCAGCTGCACGACCGCTTCGAATGCCTGGTCTTCCATGCCACCGGCATCGGCGGCCAATCGATGGAAAAGCTGGCCTCGTCAGGCTTCCTCGCCGGCGTGCTCGACATCACCACCACGGAAGTCGGCGACCTGCTTTTCGGCGGCATCCTGCCGGCCACGGAAGACCGGTTTTCTTTCCTGGCACAGTCGCCTTTGCCCTATGTCGGCTCGTGCGGTGCGCTCGACATGGTCAATTTCGCCGGCATCGACACGGTCCCGGAGAAATACCGCAACCGCAATCTCTACATCCACAATCCCCAGATCACGCTGATGCGCACGACGCTGGAGGAAAACGTGGCGATGGGCAAATGGATCGGCGAGCGCCTCAACCGCAGCATTGGTCCGGTGCGTTTCCTGCTGCCGCTGGGCGGCGTGTCGCTCCTCGACGCTCCCGGCCAGCCATTCCACGATCCGGAAGCCGACGAGGCGCTGTTCGCCGCCATCGAGAGCACCGTCCAGCAAACTGCCGAACGTCAGGTGCTCAGGGTTCCGCACGCGATCAATGCGCCGGAATTCAGTTCCGAAGTCGTTCGCCACTTCAATGAAATCAGCAAAGGTCGGTAGCATGAGATTTGAACGAAGCCAGTTGCTGGGCAAGTTCCGCGAACAGATCAAGGCGAAGATCCCCATCATCGGTGGTGGCGCCGGCACGGGCCTTTCAGCCAAATGCGAGGAAGCCGGCGGCATCGACCTGATCGTCATCTATAACTCCGGCCGCTACCGCATGGCCGGCCGTGGCTCGCTGGCGGGGCTGCTTGCCTATGGCAATGCCAATGAGATCGTCGTCGACATGGCACGTGAGGTTTTGCCCGTGGTCAAGCACACGCCCGTGCTTGCCGGCGTCAACGGTACCGACCCGTTCTGCCAGTTCGATCCTTTCCTGGATCAGCTGAAGGAACTCGGTTTTGCCGGCATCCAGAACTTTCCGACGGTCGGCCTGATCGACGGCAAGTTCAGGGCCAATCTGGAAGAGACGGGTATGGGTTATGCGATGGAGGTCGACCTCGTTCGCCTTGCGCGCAGCAAGGACATGCTCACCACGCCCTATGTCTTCTCTGTCGACGATGCGAAGGCGATGACGGAGGCCGGAGCCGATATCATCGTGGCGCATATGGGCCTGACCACGGGCGGAACGATCGGCGCCGACACGGCGCTTACGCTCCAGGATTGCGTCGGCGAGATCAACGCCATCGCCGCAGCCGCCCGCGCGATCAACCCCGACATCATCATCCTGTGCCATGGCGGCCCGATCGCCGAGCCGGAGGATGCCCGTTACATCCTGCAGCAATGCCCCGGTTGCCATGGCTTCTATGGCGCATCGAGCATGGAGCGCCTGCCGGTGGAAAAGGCCCTCGTCGCACAGACGCAGGCCTTCAAGAAACTAGTCGTCCAACAATAGGAGAGGAATGTGGCCAAGGCTTATGCAAGCGCGGTGATCGACGCGCCGATCGAAACCGTCTGGAAGACGGTGCGTGACTTCAACGGGCTGCCGACCTGGCATCCGGCGATCGCCAAAAGCGAAATCGAGGGCGGTGCGAGCAGCGATTCCGTCGGCTCCATCCGTTCTTTCTATCTCCAGGACGGCGCCCATGTGCGCGAGCAACTGCTTGCGCTCAGCGACAGCGAGCACTCGCTCTCCTACAGCTTCGTGAAGCCGGCATTCCCGGTGAAGAACTATGTCGCCTCGATCCGGCTGCTTCCGATCACGGATGGCAACCGCACCTTCGCGGAATGGGTCGCAACCTTCGACGAGGAACCGGAAGATGCGGGGAAGTATGTGGAGATCGTCTCCGATCACGTGTTTGCGGCCGGCTGGAAAGCGCTGCAGGACCATCTGGCCAAATAGCCACTGTGCCTGAGGCGGGCTCCCGAGCGGTACGTTGGTCGCTCGGGAGCAATCCAAGACCTACCAACGGTCATTGATTGACCGTTGGAGCGCGCGACCGCGCGCCGCGCCCTTTGGCGCGAAAGCCAAGTGGCCCGGATGGGCCACGCCGGCGATTGAGGCGTCCTGGATGTGTACACATCCAGGACCTCAGAATCATCGCAGGATCATGTCCGCTGCTCGCTGGCCGATCATCATGCTCGGCGCGTTGGTATTGCCGGCGATCAGCTTCGGCATGATGGACGCGTCGGCGACGCGCAACCCTTCCAGACCACGCACCTTCAGGCTTCCCGGATCGACGACGGCCATGGCGTCGTCACCCATCTTGCAGGTGCCGACCGGATGATAGACGGTCAGCGCCTCGGCGCGCAGATACGCAAGGATCTCGTCGTCGGAGCGGACGTCCTTTCCCGGCAGCATCTCGACGCCGCGCACCGGATCGAACACCGATGATGCGAAGATCGCGCGGGCGATCTTGATGCCTTCGACGAGAACCTGTGCATCCTGTTCATCCGAGAAAAAGTGATGATCGATCCGGGTGGTCGTTGACGAGCCGTCGCGCGCGAGCGTGATGTCGCCGACACTCTTCGGTCGCAGCACGCAGGTGTGGATGGCATAGCCGTGGCCGTATTCGACCAGCCTGCCGCGATGGCTGCGATAGCCCGGTACGAAGTGGAACTGGACGTCGGGCTCGGCTCCCGCGAGGCGAGTTCGCGCGAAGCCGCCGGCCTCGACGTAGTTGGTCGTCAGCATGCCCTTGCGGCGCGCGAAATAGCGGTAGGGCGCGGCGAGGATGCGGGGCAGGTTGGCAATGGAAAGTCCGAGCGTGCGCGGGCTCGACGAGCGCACCGTGATCATGCCGTCGACATGGTCCTGCAGGTTCTTGCCGACGCCTGGCAGGTCATGGACCGGCGTGACGCCGACACGCCGAAGCTCTTCGGCCGGGCCGATCCCGGATTCCAGCAGGATCTGCGGCGAGTTGATGGCGCCTGCCGAAAGCACGACCTCGCGCAATGCCGTCAGTGTCGTGTCCGCGCCTTTGTGCCGGAGGTTCACGCCTGTTGCGCGCTTGCCCGAGATGACGATCGTCTTCACCGCGCATTCGCTCAGCACGGTCAGGTTCGGACGGTTGAGAACCGGGCGGACGAAAGCCGTGAAGGCGCTGAAGCGTTGTCCCCGATCCTGCGTCACGTTGTAGATGCCGACACCGAACTGCGAGGCGGCGTTGAAATCGGCGTTCTCCGGCAGGCCGGCGTCCTTGCCCGCAGCCACGAACATCCGCGAAAGCTCGTTGGGATCGCGCGGATTGTCGACCAAAAGGTCGCCATCAGTGCCGTGATAGCGGCTGTCCTGGCCGAGCAGGTTGCGCTCCAGCCTTTTGAAGACTGGCAGCACCTCGTCATAAGACCAGCCGGCGCAGCCAAGGCTTGCCCACTCGTCATAGTCGGCAGCCGCGCCGCGGATGTAGACCATCGAATTGATCGAGGTCGATCCGCCCAGCGCCTTGCCGCGGTTGACCGGAATCCTGCGGCCGTTCAACTGCGGCTGCGGCACCCCGAAATAGCAATAGTCATAGTTCGGGTTGCCGTAGAGCGAGAGGATGCCAGCCGGAACTTTCACGCGCAGGCTCTGGTCGCTGCCGCCGGCTTCGATCAGGCAGACCTTCGTTGCCGGGTTGGCGCTGAGACGGTTCGCCAGCACGCAACCGGCTGAGCCGGAGCCGACGACGATGTAGTCGTATGTGTCATTCATGATTGATGCCGGAGCAGGAGGGCTTCCCGCCCTCAAGACGGGGCGGGAGCGACATGTGGAGGGCGCTGCTACTGCAGAAGCTGGGTCCAGACCTTGGTGACCAGCTCCTGGGCAGCCGGCGAGCAGGCCTGGCCCATCTTGACCGGTGCGGTCGGGAAAAGCTCAGGCGCGTTTTCCTTGTTGTAGAGCGCCTTGCTGGCGTCCACCTTCACCGGCGATGAATGGCCGTAGTAGTTGTACTCGATGGTGGCGTTTTCTTCCTTGGCCATGAAGTCGATGAACTTCTTGGCGTTGTCGAGATTGGCCGCTCCCTTGGGCACGACGTAGGAATCCAGCCAGCCGACGAGGCCCTCCTTTGGCATGGCGTATTCGACATTGGCCTTGTCGTTGCGGCGCACCCGCATGGTGTTGCCATCCCACCAGAAATGCATGGCCACTTCGCCACCACCGATGCGGTTTTCGATGTTGTCGCTCGAATAGGCGGCGACGAACGGCTTCTGCGCTTGCAGCAGGTCGAGCACGCGCTTCATCTCCTTCGGATCCTCGCTGCAATAGGGGATGCCGAGATAGTTCTGCGCGGCGGGAATGACTTCGTCGGGCTGGGCCAGGCTGGCGATCTTGCCCTTCAGTTCCTCGGACGGTTCGAAATAGACCTTCCAGCTGTCGACTGGACCCTTGTAGAGGTTGCGGTTGACGGTAAAGCCGGCATTGCCGTAGGCGAGCGGCACCGAATAATTGCCGGTCGGATCCCACCATTGCTTCTGCCATTCCGGCAGAATCTGCTGGAAAGCTGGCATCGAGCTGGCGCCGATGTCTTCGAGCAGGCCGCTGTCGATCATGATCTTCACGAAATGCTGTGACGGCGTGACGATGTCGTAGCCCGAGGAGCCGGCCTGCAGCTTGGTCAACAGATCCTCGTTCGAGGAGAAGGCGTCGACGGTGACCTTGATGCCGGTTTCTTTCTCGAATTTTGCCACTGCCTCAGGGGCAATGGAGTCTGCCCAGGCATAGATCGAGAGTGATCCTTCCGCCCACGACGAGGCAGTGGCGAGAAGGCTGAATGCGCTGGCCGCGGCCAGAATCGAGAGATGGTTTTTCACGGACATGGAGCTCCCCTTATCGTTGTGTTTCGGGGACGATAAAAACGGGCTCCAGCGATAAATTTCATTTGCCCGACGTGGTGCTTAGGAAAAAGCTCGCTAAGAGCATGATCCCGAAAAGTTGCAGACTTTTCGGACAAGATCATGCGGCACAATTTCCATTTACTGCCGGCGCTGCAGCAGGAAAGCGACGGTGGCGAGCACCACGGAAACGATCATGATCAGCGTGGAGATCGCATTGAGCTGTGGTGAGACGCCCTGCTTGATCAGCGAGAAGATGTAGACTGGCAGGGTCGTGGCGCCACCCGAATTCAGGAGGTTGCTGGTGATGAAGTCATCCATCGAGATGACGAAGGCGAGCATCGCGCCGGCGAACACGCCCGGCAGGATCAGCGGCAGCGTCACGCGCCGGAAGGCGACCCAGGCCGAAGCATAGAGATCGCGTGCCGCCTCCTCGAGGTCGGCGTCCATGCCTTGCAGTCGCGCCCGTATCGGCAGGAATGCGAAGGGGATGCAGAATGTCGTATGGGCGATGGTGAGTTTCAGCAGACCGTTGGTCAGGCCCACTTCTGAAAACAGGATGAGCACGGCCACCGCGACGACGATCTCGGGCAGCAGCAGCGGCAGGTTGACGATGGTCTCGGAGATGCGCCGGAAGCGCACGTTCCTGCCGCGCACCAGCACAAGCGCTGCCATCAGCGCGACGATCGTCGAAAGCACAGTGGCGATGGTGGCGACGAACAGCGACGTTTTCACTGCTCCGACCAGCGCAGCATTCGACAGCGCCGTCGTATACCAGTGCAGCGAGAAGCCGCCCCAGTTGGAGACGATGCGGTTGGCGTTGAAGGAATAGAACACCACAACGGCAATCGGCAGGTAGAGGTAGACGAAGAAGATCAGGCTGAACAGGCCGAAGCCTGGATAGCGGCGAACGTTGCTGGTCATGCGCCGTCCTCCCGGCTTTCCTTGCGCATCGCCTGGATGCCGCGCCACAGCAGGAAGATCATCACCGCGCACATCAGCACGATCGAGATGGCCGCGCCGAGCGGCCAGTTGCGGGCAGCCCCGAACTGCAGCTGGATCAAATTGCCCATCATCATCGTCTTGCCGCCGCCGAGCAGGACGGGTTCCAGCACGGCGCCGAGACAGGGAACGAAAACCAGGATGGCGCCCGCCGCCATGCCTGGGCGGCACAACGGCAGGATCACGCGGCGAAGCGTCGTCAGGCGGCCGCCGTAAAGATCATGCGAGGCTTCCACCAGGGCCGGGTCGAGCTTCTCGATCGAGGCGAACACCGGCAGGATCATCAGCGGAATGTAGCTGTAGACGAGGCCGATCAGCATCGCGGTGTCGGTGAAGAGCAGGCTGCCCATGTTCTCGGTGATCCCGAGCGCGCGCAGCGCCTTGGCGATCACGCCGTCATTGCCGAGGATGATGATCCACGAATAGACGCGCACGATCATCGAGACCCAGAACGGCAGCGTCACCAGATAGATCAGCAGCATCTTGGCCGAGGTCTTCTGCAGCGAGATGAAATAGGCGACCGGGAAGCTCAGGGTCAGGCAGATGATCGTGGTCGCCAGCGACAGGATGACGGTCCGGGCGACGACGATCAGATATTGCGGATTGAATTCGAGTTCCCCGCTCCAGCCCTCGTTGAACAGGATCTGCTTGTAGGGCGCGGTGGTGAACACGTAGTCGAAGCCGCCATAGGGGCCTCTGGTCGAGAACGAAACCAGGATGATGATGCCGACCGGAATGATCAGCGTCAGCAGCATGATCAGCTGCGCCGGCAGCAGCCCCAGAACATTCCAGTCAGACAATCTTGGCCAGGTCGGCAATTTCGGGCGCTGGCTCATGCGCCGAGAATCCGCGCCGATTCCGCCGCGAAACCCAGACGAACTGGTTGGCCCACCTCAAGCGTGCGGTCGCGGCTCTGGCTGTTGCGTTTGGAAACGCGCAGCAAGGTGCCGCTCGCGTCCACGACATAGTGGGTGTAGCCGCCGAGATAGTTTGCGCCGACGACCGTGCCGTCGGCCGCGATCTGACTGTCCTGCGGAGACAGGCTGATCTTTTCCGGACGGATGGACATGACGGCCTTGCTGCCCACCGACGCCTGTTTCTGCGGTGCGGTCAGCGTGACGCCGAGCGGGATCGACACCGTGGCACGATCGCCTTCGAGCGAGATCACCTCGGCGTCGAGGAAATTGGTTTCGCCGATGAAGTCTGCGACGAAGCGGTTGGATGGTTCCTCGTAGATGTCCGCCGGCGTGCCCAACTGCTGGATCTCGCCGTCGCCGAGCACGCAGATGCGATCCGACATGTCGAGCGCCTCTTCCTGGTCGTGGGTGACGAAGACGAAGGTGATGCCGGTCTGGCGCTGCAGGGTGCGCAGCTCGTCGCGCATGGCCTGCCTGAGCTTGAGGTCGAGCGCCGAAAGCGGTTCGTCGAGCAGCAGCACTTCGGGCTCAGGAGCGAGCGCGCGGGCCAGCGCGATGCGCTGCCGCTGGCCGCCCGAAAGCTGCTGCGGCTTGCGGCTGGCGAACTTTTCCATATGCACCAGGCGCAGCATGTCGGCCACACGCGCCATGCGGCGCTCCTTCGGCCAGCCCAGGTTTTCGAGGCCGAAGGCGATGTTCTGCTCCAGCGTCATGTGCGGGAACAGCGCATAGCTCTGGAACACGGTGTTCACCCGCCGCTTGTGCGGCGGCAGGGACTGGATGTTGGTACCGCGCAGCGCGATTTCACCGGTCGAAGGCTGTTCGAAGCCGGCGATCATCCTGAGCAGCGTGGTCTTGCCACAGCCCGAAGGGCCGAGCAGCGTGAAGAACTCGTTTTCGTAGATGTCGAAGCTGACCGGCTTCAAGGCCTGGAAATTGCCGAAGGCCTTGGAAACATCCTTGATTTCCACGGCCTTCTGGTGCGGCGCGGGGCGGCTCATATCCATGTAGACGATCTCGACAGGAGGGGCGTGGCTCGTCGCAATGCGATTGGCGGCCGACATTGCGCACGATGTGGCAATGCCGGCCGAGCAATCACATTTTGACCCACTTGCCGTCGTGCACCATGAAGCGATCGATCTCGACCGGCATCTGCGTCTGGCCATCCTGGTCGAACGAGACCGTTCCCAGGATGCCTTCGTGCTTGATCGCGCGAATGGCTTCGCTCAGCGCCTGCTTGTCCTCGATGCCCTTTTCCTTGATCACCTCGAGCAGGATCTGCGTGGCTTCATAAGCATATTTCGCATAGGAGCCGGCCGGATCGGGGTAACCCTTGGCTTCATAGGCCTTGTAGAAGGCCTCCAGCTTGGGATTGGTCTGCACGGCAGGCGTGCCGACGATCGTGCCTTCGGCCGCGCCTCCGGCGATCTCGATGAACTTCGGATCGTAGATGCCGGAGATGCCGTACATCGGCAGCGAACCCATGCCGAGGTCGGCCATCTGGCTGCGCACGAGTGCGGCCTCCGTCACCACGCCGCCGAAATAGATCGCATCCGGCGCCGCAGCCTTCGCTGTCGTCAGCATCGCGCGGAAGTCGGTCGTTCCAACCGCCGCCGCATCCGAGAAAACGATCTCGCCGCCGGCCGCCTTGAAGAAGTCGCCGAACCATTTGGTGTTGGCCGCACCATAGTCGGTGGTGTCGGAGATGATGGCGATCTTCTTGACCTTGCCTTCCTTGGCAATGGCCTCGGCAAGCGGCTTGTTTTCATTGACCAGCGTCGGCGTCACGCGCGTGACGTTGGGCAGGTTCTGCTCAGTGATCTTCGGGCTGACAGCGCCCCAGACGATGAATGGCATCTGCGCGCGGTTGAAGACCGGGATGGTGGCAAGCGCGACCGAGCTGTTCCAGTGGCCGGTGGCGCCGACGACTGCCGGATCGTTGATCAGCTTCTGGGCGGCGGAAACGCCGACGGCGGGATCGGAGGCGTCGTCCAGCACAACGCCTTCCACCTGGTGCGGATAGCCGTTGGCATTGGCCCCGTCGATGGCCTGCAGGAAGCCGTTGCGGGCGCCAAGGCCCTGCTGTGCATTGCCGCCGGACAGAGGGCCGATGAAGCCGAGCTTGATCTGGTCGGCACTGGCCTCGGCAATGCCGAGGGAAAGCGCGAATACGGATCCGGCCAGCAAAGAAGATATGCGCGCGAACGCGCGGCGCCTGTTAAGCATGGTTCCACCTCTGTTATCGTTTTCTGACGCGATGGCCGCGTTCCTTTGGTCCGTGGACCACCATCTGGACGCAACTATATTGCGCCGCGACCGGCCCGCGAAATTCGGAAATTGCTATCCGCTACATCGGAGATTCATTATGTGCGCCTGGGGGAGGCACTGCTAATCGTTCCGCCTCTGAACGAGCAGTTCCGGGAAAGCATGTAACGGTTTTCCGTCCGGGGTTGCATAAAAACAAAGAGACAGAGCGTTTCCGTGAGAAATCGAAACGCTCCAGAGAGGGGTGGCATGACGGAGCTGATTGTCCAGCAATTGGTGAACTGGGTGACCCTCGGGTGCATCTATGCTTTGCTGGCTATCGGCTTCAGCCTGATTTTCGGCGTCCTCAACGTCATCCATTTCTCGCATGGCGATGTCGCGATGACGTCGCCGTTCATCGCACTGGCCGCGGCGCAGGCGCTCGCCATCGCGATCGGCGTCTCCGGCCCGGTCTGGCTGATCGTCTCCGCTTGCATTGCCGTGTTCGCCGTCGGTCTCATCGGCGTCATCCTGGACAAGGTGGTGATCCGCCGCTTCAGGGATGCGCCGGCGATGATGGCACTGGTTGCCACCGTCGCGCTTGGCATCGTCATTCGCGAACTGATCCGTCATCTCTACCCGCAAGGCTCCAACCCACACGCATTCCCGCGGCTCGCTTCCGGTGTCGCGCTGGAGATTGCGGGCGTCCAGGTCGGCTGGTTCACACTGCTGGTGGTGGCGCTCACGTTGGTGCTGGTGGTCCTGCTCTTTGCCTTCCTGCGGCTGACGCCACTAGGCTTGAGGATACGGGCAGCGTCCGAGGATCGCATCGTGGCGCGCATGATGGGCATTCGTGACACGCGCGTGTTCCGCGCGACCTTCTTCGTCGCCTCGGCCATCGGCGCGATCGCCGGGCTGCTCTTTGCAAGCTACGCCGGCGTGACACGGTTCGATTTCGGCGTCATGGCCGGCCTGCTTGGTTTCTCCGCCGCCGTCATTGGCGGCCTGGGCTCGATGCCGGGTGCCATCCTCGGCGGGCTGATCATCGCCGGCATCGAGGTGCTGGCCCAGACCTTCGTGCCGGACGGCGCTTCCTACAGGCTCGTCTTCGTTTTCCTGCTGGTCATCGGCGTTCTGCTTTTCCGTCCTGAAGGACTGCTCGGTCGACCCGTCATGGTGAAGGTGTAGCATGAGCGCGCAAACATCTTCCGAAATACCAGGCTCGGGCCAGGCTGCAGCCGTTGTCGTTGCCGGCCAGCTTCTGGGAGCCGCTTTCCTCTATCTCATCCTGAAGGCAGAGGGTGGCTGGCAGGTGATCGGCCTGCTGGCGCTGCTGGGCGCGGGCTTCTACCTGATCGAGAAGCGGCCGCAGATCACCGACTTCGTCACGGCCAGCTTCGCGCGCGTGCCGGTCGTGGCGCTGGCGACCGCCGTTGCCGTCGTGCTGCTGTTTCCGTTCGCGGTCGGCAACAACACCTATGTACTGCACCTGCTGATCGTCGCGCAGCTTTACGCGGTGCTGGCGCTGGCGCTCAACTTCCAGCTCGGCAGCGCCAACATTCCCAATTTCGCGACCGGTGCCTCCTACGGCATCGGCGCTTACGTCTCGGCTTTGCTGGCCATCAATTTCGGCATCAGCTTCTGGCTGACCCTACCGGCCGCGGCGATCGCAGCTACGCTGTTCGGCTTCCTCATCGGCATCCCATCGATGCGCACGCGCGACACCTATCTCGCGCTGGTCACCATCGCCTTCGGCGTTGTCGTGCAGCAACTCCTGAACAATTTCGACTGGACCGGCGGTCCGAACGGGCTGGTCGGCATTCCGGCGCCATCGCTGTTCGGTCATTCCTTCGCCAGCCCGCTGGTGGTGTTCGGCTGGAAGCTGCCGAGCCAGGCCAATTTCTACTATCTCTCCGCCCTGCTGGTGGTGGTGGCTATCGTCACGGCGCATCGCCTGCATTCCTCGCGCATCGGCCTCGCCTGGAACGCGCTGCGCGCCGACGAGATCGCGGCGCGGGCGCAAGGCATCAACGTTGCCTGGTTCAAGGTGCTGGCTTTCGCGGTGGATGCGTTCCTGGCGGCGTTCGCCGGTACCATCTACGCCTTCTACGTTTCCTATATTTCGCCCGACAACTTCACCTTCCTGGTCTCCGTCACCATCATGACCATGGTGATCGTCGGCGGCATGGACAACATCTTCGGCGTCATCGTCGGCGCATTCCTGCTGACCATCCTGCCTGAGAAACTGCGCGCCTTTTCCGACTACCGGCTGCTCTTCTTCGGCATCGTCATCATCGGCTTCCTGATGATCCGCCCGCAGGGCCTGTTCCCGCAGCGCATTCGCAGCTATGGAGAGAGCCGGTGAACGCCCTGCTGGACGTCAAGGACGCGACGATGCGTTTCGGCGGGCTGGTGGCGCTGAACGCAGTCAGCTTCTCGATCGGTCGTGGCGAAGTGCTGGCTGTCATCGGGCCGAATGGCGCGGGCAAGTCCACGCTGTTCAACGTCGTTACTGGTGTCTATCGCCCGACCTCTGGGCATGTGCGCTTCGACGGTGCCGATATCACCGGCCACCCGTCGCATGAAGTGGTGGCGCGTGGCATTGGCCGCACGTTCCAGACGTCGCGGCTGTTTTCCGACCTCAGCGTCCTCGACAACGTCATCATCGGCATGCACACACGCACCAGAACCGGGGTCCTGGGCGCATTGTTCCTGCCGGGAGCATCGCGGCGCGAAATGGCGGCGTGCGTGGAAAAGGCCGAATTGCTGTTGAAGGCAAGCTCCGGCGAACTCTTTGAACAGCGTCACCGACCAGCCGGCACGCTGGCGCAAGCCGATCGGCGCCGGCTCGAAATCGCCCGCGCGCTCGCCTCCGAGCCGAAGCTGCTCCTGCTCGATGAGCCTTCGGTCGGCATGGACGAAGTCGAGACCGATGCGCTGATCGCAGACATTCGCCGGCTGAAGACGGAACGGCCGCAGCTTTCCGTCATCCTCATCGAGCACGACATGCGCGTGGTCGAGGCCTTCCCGGATCACGTCATGTGCGTCGACTACGGCAGCAAGATCGCGGAAGGCGATTTCGCGACAGTGAAGTCCGACCAGCGCGTGCAGGAAGCCTATCTCGGAAAGGCGGCCGTCCATGCTTGAGCTGAACGATGTCGACACCGCCTACGGCCCGGTGCCGATGCTGCGCGGCCTGAACATCAAGGTGCAGTCCGGCGAGCTGGTCTGCCTGCTTGGTCCCAATGGCGCCGGCAAGACGACCATCTTCATGACGGTTTGCGGCGTCGTGCGTGCACTGCGTGGCAAGGTCGACGTCATGGGCCGCGACATGGCTGCGCTCGGCACCGAGAACCTGGCTGCACTCGGCGTTGGACTGGTGCCGGAGGGGCGGAGGCTTTTCCCGAGCCTGACCGTGCAGGAAAATCTGCGCTTGGGCTATGATGCCGTTTCCGGGCGGGGGCCGAATTTCCAGCCCCAGCTCGACAAGATGTGCGAGCTGTTTCCGCGCATCCGCGAGAGGCTCCGCCAGGCGGCCGGCACGCTGTCAGGTGGTGAGCAGGCGATGGTGGCGCTGGCGCGCGCCCTTATCGGCGAACCGAAACTGGTCGTCATGGATGAGCCGTCGCTGGGGCTGTCGCCGAAACTGATCGACGAATATTTCGAGATCACCGGTGAAGTGCATCGGCGTGGCACGACCATCCTGCTGATCGAGCAGAATGCCGAGATGGGTCTCGGCATTGCCGACCGCGGCTATGTGCTGGTCAAGGGCCGTGTCGCACAGGAAGGCCCGGCCCGCGAACTGCTCTCGTCGAAGGCGGCGAAGAGCCTCTATCTCTGATTTCAGGAGGATGGTTCGAACTTAACCTGCTCGCGCGGGCGGCAGTCGTTCGCGTCGATCCGGTATTTAGGGACAGGCTAACCACTGCCACGTGAAATCGTAATTTTCGCGATCCGACCCCTCCAGTACACCGGGAGTCAGACCTCCGCTGGGTTGCAGGAAACCCGGAGGCCTGGAGCAATTCCAGCAAAAGTGCGCAGCGGTTTTGCGTCCGGAATTGCGTCAAAACGAGGAGTGAGAGCATTGCCGGCGACTCTGTTTTCGCGGGAAGGGCTCTAGAGAAGGGCTCTGAAATGTCGGTCGAAAAAATAGACACGCTTGTCGTCGGCGCTGGCCAGGCCGGGGTGGCCATGAGCGAAAACCTGAGCAAGTGCGGCGTGCCTCATCTCGTTCTCGAGCGGCACCGCATCGCCGAACGCTGGCGTTCCGAACGCTGGGATTCGCTTGTTGCAAACGGCCCCGCCTGGCATGATCGTTTTCCGGGCATGGAGTTCCCCGATATCGGCCCCGATGGCTTTGTCGGCAAGGAGCAGGTCGCGGACTATTTCGTTGCCTATGCCGAGATGATCGGTGCGCCGATCCGTTGTGGCGTCGAGGTCAAGGACGTACGGCGGCTTGTCGGGCGCCCGGGTTTTCGTGTCGAGACATCGGCAGGGGTGATCGAGGCCAACAGCGTGGTGGCCGCCACCGGGGCTTTCCAGCACCCGATCGTCCCGAAAATCGTCCCGGACAATGCCGGGCTGACGCAGATCCACTCCAACAGCTACCACAATCCGCAGCAGTTGCCCGAAGGTGCCGTGCTGGTGGTCGGTGCCGGGTCTTCCGGTGTGCAGATCGCCGATGAACTCTCGCGCACGGGAAAGCAGGTCTATCTTTCGGTCGGCCCGCATGACCGTCCGTTCCGCAGCTACCGCGGTTATGATTTCTGCTGGTGGCTGGGGGTCCTGAACAAATGGGACGCCGAAACCCCTGGACCGGGAACCGAGCACGTCACGATCGCGGTGAGCGGCGCCCGCGGCGGTGAGACGATTGATTTCCGCCGTCTGGCGGCACAGGGAATGACGCTGGTCGGCCGCACTGAGAGCTATGCGGACGGCGTCATGCGTTTCGCGCCGGATCTTACCCAGAACATCGCGCGCGGCGACGCCAATCATCACGCGCTGATGGACGAAGCCGATGCCTACGCGCTCGCCAACGGCCTCGATCTTCCGGAAGAACCTGAGGCACGCAGGCTCGACCCAGATCCAGTGTGCATGACCAATCCCATTCTGGAACTGAACCTGGCGGATGCCGGCATCACCTCGATCATCTGGGCCACAGGTTACTCCGTCGACTACGACTGGCTGAAAGTCGACGCGTTCGACGACAAGGGCAGGCCGAAGCATCAGCGCGGCGTGTCGAACGAACCGGATATCTATTTCCTCGGCTTGCCGTGGCAGTCACGCAGGGGTTCCAGCTTCATCTGGGGCGTCTGGCACGATGCCAAGCACCTCGCCGACCGCATCTCCACGCGGCGGAAATATCTGGCCTATCACGCCGCCGCCAAGCGCCTGACCGAAGATGCCTAGCCGATCAATTGCCCCGGCTGTCCCATTTCCCTTCGCTGATTAGGCGGGTCCTTATCAGCGATGAGAAAGACTGTTCTTTCGGCGCTCAATTCGCCCGACGAATATCCGAACGACAAATGCGGGCATGGCTGGTCGCGAAGCGAAGCCGTGGCCCGATCTGATGGAGACCAGCATGGCGCATACCCGGGTTCGCAAATTCAACACCAAGGATACCTATCCCGAGCAGAAGCTTGACAATGACCTCTGCCAGGCGGTGGTTGCGCGGGGCACCATGATCTTCCTGCGCGGGCAGTGCCCACAGGATCTGGATACGGCAAAGAACCTCGACAGCCACGACCCGGTCGAGCAGACCCACAAGGTGATGCAGAACATCAGGCAGCTCATTGAAGAGTGCGGCGGCAAGATGGAGCACCTGGTGAAGGTGGTGGTCTACATCACTGACGTCCGTCACCGCGAAGCGGTCTACCGGACCATGGGCGAGTACATCAAAGGCGTGCATCCGGTGTCGACCGGCCTGGTGGTGACGGCACTTGCCCGTCCCGAATGGCTCGTCGAGATCGACGGCACCGCCGTCATCCCGGACTGAGGGGCGGGCCATGACCTTCTCCATCGTCGCGCGCTGCAGCCGCACGGGCATGTTCGGCGTTGCCGTTTCGTCGTCCTCGCCGGCGGTAGCCGCACGCTGTGCCTATGCGCAGGCCGGTGTCGGCGCGGTCGCCAGCCAGAACATCACAGATCCGACGCTGGGAACCCGAGCGCTTGAACTGATGGCGCGGGGCGCTTCTGCCGCTGAGGCCGTTGCTGTTCTCAGGCGCACCGGCGGCTACATGGAATATCGCCAGCTGCTGGCCGTGGACGATGCAGGCATCAGTGCCATCCATTCAGGGCCGAAGGCGCTTGGCATCTGGGCAGAGGCGCGCGGCGAGAATGTCGCCTGTGGCGGTAACCTGCTGGCCAATGACGGTGTGCCGCAGGCGATGGTCGATGCGTTCCTGGCCTCCGAAGGGCATCTCGGCGATCGCATCGTCGCAACGATGCGGGCAGCGTTGAAGGCGGGCGGCGAAGCCGGTCCCGTCCATTCCGCCGGCATGAAGCTTGTCCGCGAGGTGGCCTGGCCCGTGGCGGATCTGCGTTGCGACTGGACAGAGCAGTGCCCGATCGAGGAACTGGCCAGGCTATGGGACATCTACAAGCCTCAGCTCGACGCCTACGTGACCCGCGCCATCAACCCTTCCGATGCGCCGAGCTACGGCGTGCCGGGCGACGAATAGCAGCGCAGCAGAAGCGAGCAAGCAGGAGCCCATATGAGCGAACTCAGCCACAGGGACTGGATCGACAGGGCGGCTGCCATCCGCTTTCGCGACAAGGCCTTCATCGACGGCAAGTTTGTCGCCGCGCGCTCCGGCCGCACTTTTGCAAGCATCAATCCGGCAACGGGAGAGACGCTGGCCGAAGTAGCGTCCTGTGGCGAAGAGGATGTCGACCGTGCCGTCGCATCGGCCCGCCGCGCTTTTCTCTCCGGCAGTTGGTCGCGGGCAGCACCTGCCCATCGCAAGGAAGTGTTGCTGCGCCTGGCGCAATTGCTGCGTGAGAACCTGCAGGAACTTGCCTTGCTGGAATCGCTCGACATGGGCAAGCTGGTTGCCGATGCCGCCACCGTCGACGTGCCGGGCTCGGCCGGCATCTTCCAGTGGTATGCTGAGGCGATCGACAAGCTCTATGACGAAGTCGCCCCGACCGGTTCCGGCGATCTGGTTCTGGTCCGGCGCGAACCGCTCGGCGTGATCGGTGCGGTGGTGCCGTGGAATTTCCCGCTCGACATGGCCACCTGGAAATGTGCTCCGGCACTGGCCGCCGGAAACTCCGTCGTGCTGAAGCCTGCCGAGCAGTCGCCGTTTTCAGCGTTGCGGCTGGCCGAGCTCGCCATGGAAGCCGGCTTGCCAGCCGGCGTGCTCAATGTTGTTCCGGGACTTGGCGAGACCGCAGGCCAGGCGCTCGGCCGGCATATGGATGTCGACTGTCTCGCCTTCACCGGTTCGACGGCGGTTGGAAAGATGTTCCTGCAGTATTCCGGCCAGTCCAACATGAAGCAGGTGTGGCTGGAAACCGGCGGCAAGAGCCCGAACCTGGTCTTCGCCGACTGTGGCAATCTCGATGCGGCGGCCGACATGGCGGCCTTCGGCATCTTCTTCAACCAGGGCGAGGTCTGCTCGGCCAATTCGCGCCTGCTGGTGCAGCGCAGCGTCAAGGACGCCATGGTCGAGAAGCTGGCCGCGCGCGCCGCTGTTATGCAGCCCGGCGACCCGCTCGATCCCGCCTCGAAGATGGGAGCCCTGGTCGATGCACGTCACGCGGCCAATGTCATGCGCTTCGTCGAGGCCGGCAAGAAGACGGCGCGGCTGGTAACCGGCGGCGACCAGGTCACCGTCAACGGTCGCGGCAGTTTCGTCCAGCCGACGATCTTCGACGACGTGTCGCCGCAGGACACGATTGCGCGCGAGGAGATCTTCGGGCCGGTGCTGTCGGTCATAGCCTTCGATGACGAAGAAGAGGCGATCCGGATCGCCAATGACAGCGTCTATGGCCTGGCGGCATCGCTGTGGACTGACAGCCTGTCGCGCGCGCACCGGATATCCGAACGCCTTCATGCCGGCACGGTTTCGGTCAACACCGTCGACGCGCTGAGCCCGATGACACCGTTTGGCGGTTTCAAGCAATCGGGCTTCGGCCGCGACCTGTCGTTGCATGCGTTGGACAAATACACCGCGCTCAAGACCACCTGGATCAGATATTGAGAAGCGCGGATGCCTTGATCAGCGCGCCGAAACTGGCAACATAGCCGGCCATGCCACTCCGCTTTACCCTCAGACAGCTGGAATACTTCGTTGCCGTCGGCGAGGCGGGTTCCATCGCCAAGGCGGCGGAACAGGTGAATGTCTCGCCGCCGTCGATTTCGGCGTCCATCGCCCAGCTGGAAACGGAATTCGGCGTCCAGCTCTTTGTCCGCAAGCACTCTCACGGCCTGTCATTGACGGCAGGTGGTCGGGTATTCCTCAAGGAAGCGGCGCGCCTGCTCGCCGATGCCGACGCCCTGCACGATGTCGCAGGCGACATCGCCGAAAAGGTGAGGGGACCGCTTGCGATCGGATGCCTGCTGACCTTCGCGCAGATTATCCTGCCGGCGCTGCGGCGCAGGTTCGAGGAGAGCTATCCCGACGTGCGTGTCCGGCAGTTCGAGCGCAACCAGGGTCAGTTGCTCGAGATGCTGCAGCGCGGCGAAATCGATGCCGCGCTCACCTACGATCTCGAATTGTCGCAGGACATGGCCTTCGAGCCGGTGATGCAACTGCCGGCCTATGTCATGTTGCCGCCAGGACACGCGCTTGCCGGACGGGAGTCGATAGCGCCGGAAGAACTGGTCGACCAGCCGATGGTGCTGCTCGACCTGCCGTTCAGCCGCGAGTATTTCCTGTCGGCTTTCCAACAGAAGGGGCTCCGGCCTTACATCGCCGAGCGCACCGGGGACATCGCCGTCATGCGGTCGATGGTGGCCAACGGTTTTGGCTATGGCATTGCCAACATGCGGCCCCTCAACACGCTGTCGCCTGACGGCAAGCCGCTTGTGTTCGTGCCGTTGGGTGGCGACATCCGGCCGCTGACCATGGGCATCGCCATGCCCAACGCCGAGCATCGCACCCAGACCGTGCAGGCGTTCATCCAGCATTGCCGCCGCTTCGTGGTCGAGCAGGGCGTTTTCGGAACAGAGCGGGTCGTGGGATAACTCCTAGCGGGCTGCCGGCGCAATGCCTTCGACCAGCCGGTCCAGAAGCGTCTCCAGCATGTCATCACAGCGCTGCATCTGCTCGACCGTGACGAATTCATCCGGCTTGTGGCCCTGCGCCATCGAACCTGGGCCGCAGACCACTGTCGGGGTCCCCACATCACGGCTGAACAGGCCGCCCTCTGTGCCGAAGGCCACCTTGATGGTGCCGTTGGCACCGGTCAGCGACTTCACGAAAGCCACCGCTTCCGAGTTGGCTGGCGTGTCGAGACCCGGATAGGTGTTGGTGATTTCGATGTCGATCGCGGCTTCGGGGGCGATCTTCGCAGCGGCACCGGCGATGCGGGCAGCCTCGCTGCGCAAGCGATTCAGGATGACGTCCGGATTGTCGGCAGCGACGTTGCGGATCTCGAAATCGACCTGGCAGAGGTTCGGTACGATGTTCAGCGCCACGCCGCCATTGATCTTGCCGGCGTGGACGGTGGTGTAGGGGATGTCGTAGTCGCCGTCACGAGTGCCATCCTGCGCCAGTCGCTCCTGCTCGCTGCGCAGGACGCCGACGAAATCGCATGCGAGATGGATGGCGTTGAGCGCCAGGGGCGCCAGCGCCGAGTGTCCCTCGCGGCCCCTGCAGTGGGCACGTGCGGCGATCTTGCCCTTGTGACCCGTGGCGACCTGCATGGAAGTGGGTTCGCCGACGATGCAGAGCAGCGGCTTGTGGGGAGCCGTGCCAAGCATCTCCACCAGGCTGCGCACGCCGAGGCAGCCGATCTCCTCGTCATAGGACAGGGCCAGTTGCAATGGTGTGCGCAATGGCCGTTCGGAAGCCTTCAACGCCGCAACAACCGCGCAGGCGACGAAGCCTTTCATGTCGGCGGCACCGCGCCCGAACAGCTTGCCGTCCAGCGCCGACATTGCGAAGGGCGGCAGCGTCCAGTCCTGGCCGTCGACGGGCACGACGTCGGTATGGCCGGAGAGCATGACACCTGGCCGGTCAGCCGGACCGATCGTGGCGAAAAGATTGGCCTTGTGCCCGTCGTGATTGTGGATGAGCTGGCACTGGATGCCTTTCGCATCCAGCAGATCGGCCACATAACGGATCAGCTCCATGTTGGAATCGCGGCTGACCGTCGGGAAGGCGATCAGTCGGTCCAGAATTTCAATGCTGTTCATCTGCAGGGCTCACGGTTCGTGGTCGCTTTTAACATCGGCTCGGCGGATCATTGAATTCGCATTTGCTTCTGCCGTGCATCGGCTTTGCCATCCATCCAGTCCCCAGGCCCGCGTCCATTAGGCGGCTCCTAAGCGGCACGGAAGAAAACTCTAGTTTTGTGTGGCTGCCGTCCCCCTATGAATAGGCGGCAACATTGCCAGCGCCCGATGCCAGCCACCGGAGGAGAGTTCATGCGCGATCCCCGCTACGACATTCTGTTCGAGCCGATGAAGATCGGCCCGGTCACCGCGAAGAACCGTTTCTATCAGGTTCCGCATTGCAATGGCGGTGGCTATCGCGACCCTTCGGCAGCGGCCGAGATGCGGCGCACGAAATCGGAAGGCGGCTGGGGCGTCATCTTTACCGAACAGACCGAGATGCACCACACCTCGGAAATCACGCCTTTCATCGAGCTGCGGCTGTGGGAAGACCAGGATATCCCGGCGCTCGCGAAAATGGCTGCCGCGATGCGCTCTCATGGCGCGCTGGCCGGTATCCAGCTGGCCTATTCCGGCATCAACGGGCCGAACCTCTACACGCGCGAGGTGCCGCGCGGACCGACTGCCTTGCCGATCCGCACCTTCACCAATGATCCTGTGCAGGCGCGTGCCATGGACAAGCAGGACATTCGCGATCTGCGTCGCTGGCATCGCAATGCCTTCAAGCGTGCCAGGCTGGCCGGCTTCGATCTCGTCTGCCTTTATGGCGCCCACGGCTTCGGCATCATCCAGCACTTCCTGTCGACGGCTACCAACCAGCGTAGCGACGAGTATGGCGGCTCGCTGGAGAACCGTTCGCGCCTCATGCGCGAGCTGATCGAGGAAGGGCGTGACGCCATCGGCGACACCTGCGGGCTGACGCTGCGGCTCTCGCTGGACGAGATGATCGGTGAACTCGGTTTCGCCAATTCCGAGGTCCGCGACATGATCGAGATGCACGCCGATCTGCCCGACCTCTGGGATCTCGCGCACGGTGCGTGGGAGGATTGTTCCGGTCCTTCCCGCTTCAAGGACGAAGCCGCGCAGGAAAGCCTGGTGGCCGGCATCAGGAAGCTCACCTCCAAACCTGTCGTCGGGGTAGGGCGCTTCACCTCGCCCGACGTGATGGTCAAGATGATCAAGTCCGGCACGCTCGATTTCATCGGCTGCGCACGGCCCTCGATCGCCGATCCTTTCCTGCCGAAGAAAGTCGAGGAGGGCCGCATCGAGGACATCCGCGAATGCATCGGCTGCAACATCTGCATCACCGGCGACATGACCATGTCGATCTCGCGCTGCACGCAGAATCCCACCTTCATGGAAGAGTGGCGCAAGGGCTGGCATCCGGAACGCATGCAGGCGAAGGGCGCCAGCGAAACGGTGCTGATCGTCGGTGCCGGCCCGGCCGGACTGGAAGCGGCGCGCGCGCTTGGCGCTCGCGGCTATCAGGTCGCGCTCGCCGAGGCCGGCACGGAGCTTGGCGGACGTGTCGCGCGAGAATGCCGCCTGCCGGGCCTCTCCGCCTGGGGACGCGTGCGCGACTATCGTCAGTATCAGCTTGGCCAGATGCCCAATGTCGATGTCTATTTCGACAGTCGGCTCTCCGCCGACGATATCCTGGCTTTCGGCTTCGAGAATGTCGCCATCGCCACCGGTGCCGCCTGGCGGCGCGACGGTGTCGCGCGAGCCCATGTCGTGCCGATGCCGATGGATGCGGCCATGCCTGTCTACACGCCGGACGATCTGATGGACGGCAAAGTGCCGGGCGGCAACGTCGTGCTGTTCGACGACGACCACTACTATATGGGTGGCGTCTTGGCGGAACTGATGGCGCGGCAAGGTGCGAAAGTCACGCTGGTCACGCCATCGGCCTATGTCTCCGACTGGACCCGCAACACGCTGGAGCAGGGGGCGATCCACCGGCGCCTGGCCGAACTCGGTGTCGAGATCGTTCTGAACCGCGTCGTGACACGGGTGATGGCCGGCGGTGTCGCCACGGCCTGCGCCTACACCGGCGCCGAGCGGGACTTCGCCGCCGACGCCGTTGTTTTGGTGACGTCGCGCCAGCAGAACGACGGGCTCTGGACCGAATTGAAGGAGCGCCGTGCGGAATGGGCCGATAACGGTATCCGTACGATCAAGGTGATCGGCGATGCCGAGGCACCCGGACCGATCGCCTGGGCAACCTATGCCGGCCACCGCTTCGCCCGCGAACTGGACGAGCCGGATATTGGCGATGCGCTGCCGTTCCGGCGCGAGGTCACTGCGTTGGCTGTCGACTAGCGCTCAATGAAGCAGCCGCCTGGCCTTTTGAGGGCTCCAGGCGGCTGCTTCGGTATCGATCGGTCAGTCGATCTGCCCGGTGTGGATGTTGACCCGCGCCAGGGCGTCTCCCACTGCATCGGTGACGCGGCTAACTTCCTGTGGCGTGATCACCAGCGGTGGCGTCAATGCGACCGCGCCGCCATGGATGGCGGTGATGACGCCGTGCTTCCTGCGCGTGAAGAGCGGGATTTCCTTTTTGAGCTGCGGGAAACGATCGAACAGCGACTGCCGGGTCGCCTTGTCGGACACCAGCTCGACCCCGATCATCAGGCCGCGGCCGCGCACATCGCCGACGATCGGCAGGTTGATCAATTCGCCGAGCTCGTCGAGGAATTGCTGGCCGCGCAGCCGCGATGCTTCAAGCAGGTTCTCTCGCTCGATGATGTCGATGTTGGCCGAGCCGATCGCCGATGCCATCAGATGGCCGGCATAGGAACCGCCGCCGCCTGCGCCGTCGAGAACATCGGCGACATTGCCGTCGAGCAGAAGCGCGCCCAGCGGCACGTAGCCGCTGGCGATGCCCTTGGCGAGCACGATGATGTCGGGCGTCAGATTGTAGTCGAGCGAGCTGTACCAGGCGCCGGCGCGGCCGAAGGCCGTCACCACCTCATCGGCGACGAACAGGATGCCGTGCGACTTGAGCACCGCGACCATGCGTGGCCAGTAGTCGTCTGGCACCGGGATCATGCCTGCCGGTCCCATCACCAGTTCGCCGAACATCGCGGCAATGTTGTCTGCGCCGACGTGCGCGACCGTCTGCTCCAGTTCGCGCACGCAGAAGTCGGTCACGTCCTCCCCGCCGAAAAGCTCGGCATGGTAGGACAGGGGTGGCGTCAGCATGATGGCATTGTTCGGCACATCGCCGATGCCCGGGCGTCCCCCAGCGAGCTCCGCGCCGCCATAGGTGCGGCCATGGAACGAGCCGCGCAGCACCAGGATCTTGGTGCGTTGCGGCTGGCCGCGCTTGTGGTGATAGAGCCGCACGAGTTGCAGCGCCTCGTCATCCGCTTCCGAGCCGCTGCTCATCAGGCGCACCTTGGCCATGTTTTTCGGCGCGCGTGCGATCAGCCTCTCGCAGAATTCGATCGTCGGAATGTTGGCGTAATCGCCCATGATCGTGAAATGCGCGAGCGTCGACATCTGCTCCGCGGCGATCTTCGCCAGCTCCTCACGTCCGTGGCCGACCTGCGTCAGCCAGGCGCCGGCATGGGCGTCGATGTATTCACGGCCGTCCGTATCCCACAGGGTTGATCCCTTGCCCCGGACCAGCACGAAGCGCTGCGGATCGGTCGCATCGCCATGCGGGTGATGGACGACGCGGGCGTCCCGTGCGGCCCAGTCGATCGCAGGATCTGTCTTGATGTTCATGTCTGGTTCCCAGGCTGGCTTGAAAAGGCTGCGATCGGCGCGGCTGCCGCGCTCGAGCAGATTCAGCAGGTGGTGAAGAGCTTGCTGATGATACTCCAGCGGCCATCTTCTTCGACGAGATGCATGAAGTCGTTGAAATTGAGCCCGGCCAGGCCGGACATGACGACGGTGGCGCTGGCGACGGAACCTTGAACGGTCAAGCCTTCGAAATGGGCCTTGTAGCCCTCCTTCGAAACACCCTGCCTGGCCATTCTCTCGATGTCGTCGAGATAGAGCTCGGGTGTACCGACCACGGCATTGCCGAGCAGGTAACCCGTCATGATTGCCTTGGGATGGAAGCAGCCTGCCAGCTTGGTGCGATCGAGCTCTCCCGAGCCATCGATATAGGCCTGAAGTACGGCATTCGGGGTGGTGTGCTGCATGGCTGCTCCGATCGTGATGGCGTCGAACAATATGGTCGCCATCGAAGCGATAAAAGGCGTGACGGTTCGCACTTAGTGTTCTACCAAAGCGAACGAATGACGGACGTCCGCAACATCAATCTCAATCGCCTCTCGATCTTCGTTTCGGTGATCGAGGCAGGATCGCTGTCGGAGGCGGCGCGTCGCACCGGATTGGCGAAATCCGTCATCAGTACGCACCTGTCGCGGCTCGAAGCCGAGGTCGGCGCGGCACTTCTTTTGCGCAATCCGCGCCATTTCGGCCTGACGGTTGCCGGGCGGCAATTCTTCGAGGCGTGTACGGCGATCCTGCGCCAGGTCGATGAGGCCGTCACGGCGCTGGACCGGGAGAACCTCGACATTCGCGGGCTGCTGCGCGTGACCACTTCGGTGGATTTCGGCGCAACCGTGGTGACCCCTGTTCTGGTCTCGCTGATCAATCAGTTTCCCGGTCTGAAGGTCGATCTGATCGCGTCGGATCAGATCGTCGATCTCGTGGGCGAGGGGATCGATGTTGCGATCCGCCTGGGCTGGCCGCGTGACTCCAGCCACACGGCAGCGTTGCTCGGTTCCTTTGCGCAATGGCTTGTGGCGCCGCCGTCATGGTCGGATCGCCTTGCCCGCGTGCAGCGCCCCCAGCATCTGGTGGATTGGCCCTTCATCGAGCTATCGATCCTGGAACGGCCTGAAAACTGGTCATTCACCAGCCCCGATCAGAGGGTCCAGCAGGTGCGGTTCGACCATCGTCTTTCGATATCGACGACAAGTGCTGTCCGCACCGCGGTCATGGCCGGTGGTGGGCTCGCGGTGCTTCCGGACTATCAGGTGGCAGAGGACGTCGCACTCGGGCGCCTCATCCAAGTCCTGCCCGACTGGGCGCTGCCGACAGGCGGAATCTATGCGGTATTCCCACAGAAACGTCACCGCTCCCGCAAGGTTGAGCTGTTCCTTGACGTGATAAGGACCAAACTTCGTTACCTGGAGGCCAGAGGTTAGGCTCCTGGTGCCAGAAGCGGCGCGGCGAGATAGCCGCGCTGCATTGGTAACTGAGGTGATTACGCCTGGTCGGGCTTCAGGAACGCCAGCACCTCTTCGACGAACTCCTTCGGAAATTCGACATTGGTCAGGTGCACGGCGGGAAAGCCCTTCAGCCGAGCGCCGGGAATGCCGGCTGCAATGGCTTCGCTCATCGCATACGACGTGACCGTGTCGAATTCGCCACCGATGACCAGAGTGGGGCTCTGGATGAGTGCGATGGTGCGGCGCAGATCGGCATCGCGTACCGCGGCGAAGAGACCTGCCAGTCCCTGACGAGGCGTGTCGAGCAGGTCCTGGCGGAATTTCCGGATGGCCGGGCCGTTGTCCTCGATCATCGCCACGGGGAACCAGTTGTGGAGGAAGCCTTCGGCAGTCTCCTTCATGTCGACCGCCGCGAGAACCTTGCTGATGGCCGTATCGAAATAGTCGGCCGGCCCGAGATGGGAGGCGGTGTTGGCCAGCACCAGCCGGTCGATGCGCTCCGGTGCGTGAATGGCCAGCCACTGGCCAACGAAGCCGCCGAGCGAAAGTCCCATGAAATGGGCGCGCCCGATGCCGAGATGGTCCATCAGTTCCAGCACGTCGCGGCCAAGCCGGCCATCCGAATAGGCTCCGGCGGGCACCTCGGAGCCGCCATGGCCGCGATAGTCGTAGCGGATGACCTGGAAGTGCTTTGACAGTTCGGCGATCTGGCCGTCCCACATATGCAGGGTGGTGGCGATGGAATTGGCAAGGATCAGCGCCGGAAGGTCGACGGAGCCATCGATCCTGTAGGCGATCCTCACACCGTCGCCGGTCGCGAAGAACAACAGGCCGGTCGATACTTCCTGGTTCAGATTGGCTCGCAGGGCGGAGGACATGACGGCACCTTTCTTTGCACCGGTCGGCATTCTTGCCGGCCTTGATCGGGAATGGTGCGAAGGTAGTGCGAGTTTATTTCGATAAATATTGAAAAGATAAAGATATCTTTGTAGATAAATTATACAATGAATCCATTCACGCTCCAGGAAGTCCAATGCTTCGACGCCGTGGTCCGCGAAGGCGGATTCCAGGGAGCAGCCCTGGTGTTGAACCGCTCCCATGCCGCGGTGTTCGCTGCGGTTGCCAAGCTGGAGGACAATCTCCAGGTCGCTCTGCTCGATCGCAGTGGTTACAGGGTGACACTCACCGACGCCGGCCGCTCGTTTCTTCGCCAGGCACAGTCGCTGCTTTCCGAGGTGGAGACGCTGACGCTGCATGCACGGCAACTGGCGATGGGGGAAGAGACGCACCTGCGTGTCGTCGTTGGCGACACCTGTCCATTGAATGATGGCCTGGAACTGCTGAGTGGTTTTTTCACGGGCCGCCCGAACACGCGCCTGGATCTGCATTTCGAAACGATCAGTGGGCCGTGGGAGCGGCTTTTCGAAGACGAAGCGGATCTCATCCTGCACTGGGTCGAAAAGGCCGACGCCCGCCTTGAATGGATCGACCTTGGCACAGTGTCATTCGTGCCGGTGGTCGCTCCGGGCTTTCTGCCGTTTCCGCTCTCCGGTTCGGTTGCTCCTGAGCAGATGCGTGTGCTGACCCAATGCATCATCCGCGACACCGCCCGCACGGCTCAGAAGGCGAATTATTATGTCGTCGAGGGTGCGCCGCAATGCACGGTGGGTGATCATCTGATGAAGAAGGAGATCATCCTGCGCGGCATGGCCTGGGGACATCTGCCCCGCTTCATGATCGGGGACGAACTGCGAGACGGGCGTCTCCTGTCGATAGCCGGAGAGCATTTCCCTGGCGTGGAGATCGACCTTGTTGCGGCGCGCCGCCGCGACCGGCCGCATGGGCCTGTCGCCGCCCGCCTCTGGCAGCATATTCAGGCCTGCGCGCCGGATTTTGGCGGCGATCCGCGTCGGACGCCAGTCTGACTGAGGGGCGGGGCTGGAGTCTCTTCAGGTCTTGTCGGGCTCGAAAGCACCCATCCCCTGGGCGATCAGGTTCGCGGCCATGACCAGCGAGATGATCGCGCCGGAGTTGAAGACGACGATCCACCATTTGCCGCCGGTGAGGAAGCCATATCCCTCTGCAATGGCCAGCCCCCAGTCCGCCGATGGCGGCTGGATGCCGAGCCCGAGGAAACTCAGCGTGGCGATGGAGAAGAAGGCGTAGCCGAGCCTTGTGATCAGTTCGACCAGGATCGTCTCGCGCACATTAGGCAAGATTTCGAACAGCATGATGCCGATCGGGCTTTCTCCCGCCAGCCGTGCGGCGCTGACATAGTCGCGCTCGCGCTCCTGCCTCACGGCCGTCCGCACCGTGCGCGCCACCAACGGCGCGTAAGCGATACCGATCACCAGGACGACCGTCAGGTTCGAAGGGCCGAGCGCAACCAGCGTCATGGTGACCAGCACGATGAAGGGAAACGCCATCAGCGCATCGAGCAGCCTGGCGCCGATGGCATCAACCCAGCCTTCGAAATAGCCGAGCACAAGGCCGATGAAGCTGCCGGCCGCGACGCCGGCCAGGGTGGCAAGCGGCGCGACCAGCAGGATGTCGCGCGAACCGACAACGATGCGGGAGAAGATGTCGCGGCCCAGCGTATCGGTTCCGAACCAGTGAGTGGCGTCCGGCGGCGCCAGCATGGCAAGGAAGTCCTCGGCGTAGGGATCAAAAGGCACGAACAGGTGACCAAACATCGCGCAGACGATCCAGAACAGCAGAATGGCACCACCAACCAGCATTGATGGTGGCGGAAGTCCGTTGCCAAGCCTGGTTCGGAAGCTCGTCTTCAGCGCCGCCGCGTCTGGGGTGGGAGCGTGGGCGAGATCGGTCATGCTGACGCCCTGCGCCGTTGTCGAGGGTCGAGCAGCATCTGGACCAGATCGCCGATGGTGGCCGACAGCACGAAGATGGCGGCGATCACCAGCACACCGGCTTCCAGGGTCGGGAAATCCCTTGCCTTGGCCGCTGTCAAAACGAGGTTGCCGAGACCCTGGATGCCGAACAGCGCCTCGATGACGATGAGGCCGCCGAGCAGGAAGCCGCTCTGCGTTGCAATCACCGCGATCGTCGGCGTCAGCGCATTGCGCAGCACGTGCCGGAGGATGATCTCGCGCCGGGTGAGCCCCTTCAGGACCGCCGAACGCGTATAGTCGGCATTGACGGCTTCGATGACGCCGGAGCGGGTCATGCGTGCAATATAGCCGAGAAGATTGAGCACGAGTGGCAGCGCCGGCAGGATCAGATAGTAGCTGCTGACCCAGAAGCCCGAACCGTCCGGAGCGACGCCCGATATCGGAAACCAGTTCAACCACAGGCCGAACACGATCAGCAGCAGAAGACCGGAAACGAAGTCCGGCACGATCCCCAGCGAAACGCCGGAAAGCACGATCGCTCGATCGGTGAGACTTCCGGCTTTCAGGCCGGCAATGATACCGGCGCCGATACCCAATGGGATCAGCAGGGCGAGCGCGACGCCAGCCAGCGCCGCCGAATTGCGGAGACTTTCCAGAACGAGGGGCGCGACCGGCTGGCGCAGCGACAAGGATACGCCGAAGTCACCGTGGATCGCCCGCTCGAACCAGTTCCAGTATTGCACGAGCACCGGCTGGTCGGTGCCGAGCTTCCGGTTGAGCGCGGCCACCGCCTCGGCATCGGCGAAAGGCCCGAGCATGACGCGTCCGACGTCGCCGGGCAGGACCTGCCCGGCAAAGAAGACCAGCACGCTGACCAGCCACAGCGTCAACAGCAGCGAACCGATGCGCGAAGCGATGGTTCGGCTGAGTGTCATCGGTCACTTTTCCTCATGCGAAGGACGCACGATCGAGCAGAAGATGTGAGATCGCCGTGAAGCGCACACCCTCGATCTTCGCGCTGGTGATGCGGCTGTATTGCGAGAAGTAGCTGATGATCAGCGGCGTCTCGTCCAGCAAAAGGTTCTGGATCTTGCCGGCGGCAAGCCTTTGCGCCTGGAGGTCGCGGGCCTTGCTGTAGTCCAGCAGCAGCCCGTCATAGGTCGGGTTGTTGAAATGGGCGGCGTTCCAGGTGCCGCTGCTTTTGAGCGTCGCGTTGAGGAAAATGTCGGGCGTGCCGCGATGGCCGAAATCGGTAATGCCGAGCACGGAATCCAGCCAGGGTGAGCTGCCGAAGGTAGCCGATCCGTAATAGGCGTCCTGCGGCAGCACATTCAGCTTGATGTTGATGCCGGCCTTCTTTGCGAAATTCTGGATCAGCACGGCATAGTCGGGAATGTCGTAGGCGCGCTCGGTGGTCAGCGTGACGTCGAAGCCGTTGGCGAAGCCCGCTTCCGCAAGCAGGCGCTTCGCTTCGGCGAGATCCTGCTTGCGCTGCGGAACCGATGGATCCGAGGATGGAAAGATCGGCGCGAAAGGTGTGTCGTTGCCGACGATCGCCCTGCCTTTGAGCAGGCCCTTCACCACGGCTTCGCGATCGATCGTCAAGGCCAGCGCCCGGCGAACCCGTTTGTCGGTGAACGGTGCCTGGTCGGTGCGCAGATGGACCTCGTCATGCGAGCTTGCCTGCACGCTGATGATCCTGAAGGCGGAATTGCCTTCGATCGCCAGCGAGGACCGGGTGGTCTCGGGGATCACGTCCAGTTGGCCGGCTTGCAGCGCCAGCAATTGCGCCTGCGGGTCGTCGAAGAACTTGATTTCCACCTTGTCGGGCAGAGCCTGCTCGCCCCAGTAGTCGGGATTGCGCACGAATGTCGCGCCCTGCTTGGGGCGGAAGGATTCCAGCTTGAAGGGACCGGTGCCGATGAAGGTCTTTTCGAAGTCGCCATTGTAGTCCGCCGGCAGGATGATGGCGTTGACGACGTCGGACGAGACATAGAACGGAAAGTTGCTGTTCGGCGCATCGAGCTCGAAGGCAACGGTCTGCTCATCGACCTGCCGGATGCCGCCCTTGGAAAGGATGCCTTTATAGGCGGAGAGCGCAGATGAGCCGCTCTTGGGGTCGACCAGCCGTTCGAAGGAAGCAACGACATCCTTCGCGCTGACCGCTCGGCCGTCGTTGAATTTGACACCTTGCCTGAGCTTGAAGGTCCAGCGCTGGGCGGTCTCGTCGGCCTCCCAGGAAACGGCGAGCCGCGGCAGCAGGCCGTCCTTCGGATCGTCGAGCAGCAGATATTCGCCAACCTGGCTGATCAGCGCGATGCTCGCCGGGTCGGTCACCAGGATAGGGTCGATCGCGGCGGTCGGCTGGTCGAGGCCGACCCGGACCGTGCCGCCAGGCTTGCCGGTGGCAGCACGCGCCGGGCTGGAAAAGCCGAGCCCCTGCGATGTCGCAAATCCGGTCAGGCCGATCAGCATCGCGTATTTGAGCAGGTCGCGGCGTTTGAGGAAGCCGGCGGCATGTTCGTCGACGGCGACATTCCAGAGGTCGCCGGACAGGCCGCGCAAGGCATCGATATCAGAACGTTTGGTCATGGCTTTTCCGATGAATGGTGGAAGTGGCGGGAGCGGCTAGGAGACGGTTTCGCCGTCGAGTTCGATGCGATCCACGGCTTGCGGATAGAAGGCGATCAATCCCTTTATCTTCGGAATCTCGTCGATCGGATCGCGGTAGCTCCAGGCGATGTCCCTGGCGATCGAGCCGTCCTTCAGCCGTCCGGACCAGTAGGAAGCGATGCCCTTGTAGGGACAGCGCGTGTTGCTGTCCGAGGCAACCAGGCGGTCGAGCCGCACATCGTCGGGGTGGATATAGTAGCGGGTCGGCAGATGGGTCTCGAACAAGAGCACCGGGCGCCGGCTGTCCGCGATCAGCTCGCCGTCGAACCAGACCCGGACATGGCTTGTGCTGTGCAGGACATCGATGCGGGCATAGGGATCACGCGCATGGACGAAGACCTCTTCCTCCTCTTCGAGCCATTGGTCGACAGCGTTCCAGACGAAGGCGATACGGCCGGCAAGCGGATGCAACTCCTCGTCCGGCGGTGACACGAAGGTCCAGGCTGCGTTTGCCGTTCGCCGGTCGCCGCTATCCAGGTCCCAGTACTGGCGTTCGCCGCCGATCTCGTGCGGGTCGCGATGTCCGGAGGGTTTGAGCACGGACGCCAGCGCCGCCTCAGCGGGGAAGAAGTAGATCGGCAGGAAGTGGTTCGAGCGGAGCACCAGCACGTCGCGACTGTCGGCAATGGTCTGGCCGTCGAAACGCACGCGAATGCGCTTCGGGCTGGAAAGGACGTTGACGAGCCGTGGTGTGCTGGCTTCGCGCGGCTGCAGCTTCGTATTGGTCACGGGGGCGTTCATTGTTTCATCTCCATGCAGCGGTCAGGACACCGCGCGTGTATTGTCGCGCTGTTCGGCAAAGCGGTTGGCCGGTCGGGCAAGGCCGAGGCGGTCGCGCAGCGTGCCGGGCTCGTATTCGGTCCGGAAAAGGCCGCGGCGCTGCAGTTCCGGCACCACTTTTTCGGCAAAGGCGTGCCAGTCTTCCGGCAGCAGCGGGAACATCAGGTTGAAGCCGTCCGCGGCTCCGGCAACGAACCAGTCTTCCAGCTGGTCGGCGATCTCGACCGGCGTTCCGGCGACTGTCGGGACTGAGCCGCTGTTGGAGAGGCGGCGTGCCACTTCGCGCAGAGTGAGGTTCTGCTTGGCCCATTGCCGCACGCGATTGAGCGAGGTGTGGCCGCCGTTGAACGTGCTTTCATCCGGCAACGGCGGCACGGGGCCGTCCGGGGGATAAGCCGAAAGATCGAGCCCGCTCCAGCTCGACAGAAGGTCGATGCCGACCTGATCGGGAAGCAGGGTCTGCAGGTATTCCTGACGCTCGAGCGCCTCGTCCTTCGAGCCGGCGACGATCGGCAGGATGCCTGGCAGGATCTTGAAGCTCTCCGGATGCCTGCCGTGGCGGGCAAGGCGCTCGTTGATGTCCTTGCGGTAGCGGACACCATCTTCCCTGGTGCTGAAGATCGCGAAATGCGCGTCGGCATGGGCTGTTGCGAAATTCTTGCCGTCCTCCGAGGAACCGGCCTGCACGATCAGCGGATGGCCCTGCGGCGGTCGCGACACATTGAGCGGACCACGTACCCTGAAATGTGGTCCCTTGTGATTGATGGCGTGGACCTTGGCCGGGTCGGCGAAGTAACCGGTCTCCTTGTCGATCAGCAGCGCCTCGTCTTCCCAGCTGTCCCACAGCGCCTTGACGATATCGAGATATTCGCCGGCCCGTTCGTAGCGCAGCGCGTGGTCGATGTTGCCGTCCCGTCCAAAGTTCCTGGCTTCCTCTTCCATGGCGGATGTCACGACGTTCCAGGAAGCGCGACCCTTGGAGATGTGATCGAGCGAGGCAAAGAAGCGCGCCACATTGTAGGGCTCGCTGTAGGAACTCGAGGCCGTGGTGATCAGGCCGATGTGCCTGGTCACGCCGGCCAGCGCCGCCAGAAGCGTCAACGGTTCAAGCCGGGCATTGGCGTAGTGGGCGACGCCGCTCTTGACCGAATCCCAGATCGACACGTGATCGGCGACGAAGATCGTGTCGATCTTGGCGCGTTCAGCCGCCTGCACGAGATCACGATAATAGTCGAAGTCGAGGATTTCGCGGCCCGGCGCGCGCGGATGCCGCCATGACATCCGGTGATCGCCCTGCGGGTTGAAGAAGAACGCGCTGAGGATGATGTGACCATGCGCCATGGCTGGTTGCTTCCCTTCTGCAGTCAAAAACTTCGCCGCATCGGCGGAGTTGGCGGCTGGAAATCTCCAAACCGGCAAAAGGTTAGATTGCGCGCATATTCAATACGAGTAATTTTATAGACATTATGGATCTCACATCCGGAAGCCGTTGCCCTAGACGGCAAAGCGAGAAGAATGTGGTTCCGAAAGAGACATCCCCGTCATCCGTTCTGAACATCGAACGCCTCTCCGTCAGCTACCGGTCAGGCAGATCGCTGCAGCGTGCCGTCAGCAATGTCTCGCTGAGTGTGGGGCCCGGCGAAGCGTTGGGCCTGGTTGGCGAGTCCGGCTCCGGCAAGAGTTCTGTGGCGTTGGCAGCCCTGCGCTATCTGCCAAAACAAACGCAGGTGGAAGCCTCGGCACTGCAATTTCTGGGGCGCGACCTGCGAACGCTCCCGGCGGAGGAACTGCGCCGGTTGCGCGGCGATCGCATTGCAGCCGTCTATCAGCACCCCGGGTCAGCGCTCAATCCCAGCCTGACGATCGGCAGGCAGATCACCGAAACCATCGTGCGCCACCGCAGCGCCAGCCAGCAGGATGCCACCCTGCAGGCTGGCGACCTCTTGCGGCGCGTGCGTGTCGCCGACCCGGAGCGTGTGCTTCGGCTTTATCCGCACGAGCTGTCGGGCGGCATGCAGCAGCGGGCCAACATCGCCATTGCCATTGCGCTGGATCCTGCCCTGCTGATCCTGGATGAGCCGACCACCGCGCTCGACGCCAGCGTGCAGTCCGAGATCATCGCGATCCTGGACGATCTTCGCCGAAGCCACCAGACCAGCATCCTGTTGATCAGCCATGACATCGACCTGGTCAAACGCTGCTGCGAGCGCGTCGCGGTGATGCAGTCCGGGGTCGTCGTCGAAAGCGGCAACGCCAGCACGTTGTTCGACGAACCACGGCACTCCTATACGCAGATGCTGGTGCGCAGCATCCCGACATTGGCCTATACCAAGCGCGACGGGCGTCTTGCCGAAACGGGATCGCCTTCTCCGAACCAACCCGCCGAGGAGGCAGCGAATCCCTCGACGGTCGGGCACCAACGCGAGACCGTGCTCCGGTGCAAGGACATCCGGCAGTCCTTTGGTGGCCAGGCGGTTCTCCACGGGGTCGACCTCAGCATTGCGGCCGGCGAGACCTATGGCTTGATTGGCGAGTCCGGCTCCGGGAAGTCGACGCTTGCCAGGATCGTCACCGGCCTGCAGGCGCCCGCTGCGGGAACGGTCGAACTGTCGGGACAGGCGGCTGCCACTCGCGTGGAACGGCGCAGGCCAAGCCAGCGTCGCGACATTCAGATGGTTTTCCAGTCGCCGGACCGCACACTGAACCCGCGACAGCGGATCAGCACCATTCTTGGCCGCTCGTTGCGACGGCTGGCCGACCTGCCGCGATCGGCCAGGGCGCAGCGGATACCGCAACTGCTTCAGTCGGTGCGGCTTGCATCCTCATTCGCCGGGCGCAAGCCGGGCGCGCTTTCCGGCGGCCAGCGCCAGCGTGCGGCGATCGCCCGCGCTTTTTCGGGAACCCCGAAGCTGGTGGTCCTCGATGAGCCGACCTCGGCGCTCGACGTCTCGGTACAGGCCACCGTTCTCAATCTGCTCAACGACCTGCAACGCCGCGATGACACGGCCTATCTGTTCATCAGCCACGATCTCAGGGTCGTGCGCTATATGGCCGACAGGATCGGCGTGCTCTATCGTGGCCGTCTTGTCGAAGAAGGGTCATCCGGGCAGATCTTCACCGGTCCCAACCATCCCTATACGGAGATGCTGCTCGCAGCCGGCAATAGGAGGCCGGGTCTCGTCGAGCATGCTCCCCTGGCTTCGGAAATCGAGACCCGGCCAGGCCGGGGCTGTGCTTTCGCCGGCCGTTGTCCAGAGGCGCAACCCGCCTGCCTGGAAGCCGAGCCGCCGGGCAGGACGATCGCGGAAGGTCACACAATTCGTTGCTGGCAGCGGGGAAGCTGACCTCCGCGTCGAGAGTGCTTGCTAGTCGATCGCCATGACTCTCTTATGGTCGGTGACCTGTTCAAGCAGCCAGCTCTGGAACAGAGCTGCGCCCTGTTTGCTGCCTATACTGCGGCGTTGATACAGATAGATGCCTGCCGGATAGGTGTGACGTGCTTCGAAGGGAGCGACGAGCTTGCCCTGATGCAGCAGGTCCTGGGCCATCATCGTGTCGGCGAGCGCTATTCCGCCGCCGTTCATCGCCTCGCGCATGATCAGCACGCAGTCGTCGAGCACGGTGCTGGATTTCGGCATCGCATCGAAGACGCCTTCCTGTTCGAGCCAGCGCTTCCACCTGTTGGTTTCGCACTCGTGGATCAGGTGATGGTTGATCAGGTCGGCGGGTGATCGCAACGGCATGGGGCCGTCGAGCAACGCGGGCGCACAGACCGGGGTCAGTAGCAGAGGGATGAGCAGCGTCAGCGCCGGGCCAGCCTTGTAGTCGAACTCGTCGACGATGGCCAAATCGAAATTGGTGCGCTTGCCTGATGTCAGGATCTCAAGGTCGACCGACGGATGCTGGCGTCGAAATCCTGGCAGCCGGTCGGCAAGCCAGAGGTTCAAAACGGCGGGCACACACAGAACACGGAGACGCTGGGCCTTGTCGCGGCGCGCACCGTCATGAAAGGTCACATCTTCCGTGGCGCGCCATATTGCCTCGAAGGCTTCCGACAGATTGCGCGCGTAGTAGGATCCTCTCGTCGTCAGCGTCACCTGGCGAAACCCGCGCTCGAACAGATCCTGGCCGAGGTTCTTCTCGAGTGTGCGGATATGCCGGCTGACCGCCGATGCCGTCAGATGCAGTTCTTCCGCGGCATCCTTGATACTGCCGAGGCGTGCGGCAGCTTCGAAAGCGCGCATGCCATTGAGTGAGGGTAGGGCCATTGCCCGATCATGGGTTCTCAGCTGAGTTTTTGTCAATCGATAAGGACAAAATTGGCGTTTGAACGCCTGCGTTGTCAGCGATACCCAAGAGACAAGAACAACTAAGTCGTCAAGAGAACACGACTATTCGGGGCTCCGGAACTACCGTCACCATCGGCGGACGCGGCTTCGCGCATGAACACTTCGGATCGGCGGCAGCGCAGATTCCGGAGCATGTCGCGGTGGCCGCATTTTCTCTGGCACCGACAATTTGGAGGAGATAGCCGCCTGATGCCGCAGTCGCCAGTGCCGGTCTTTGAAACGACGGACAAGCTTCCCAAGGACGCGTCCGTCATCGTCATCCTGCAGACCGCCGGGAACGGCCTGGGATCTGGCGCAGCCGCACTGGATGCCGAAATGGGCGGGATCATTTCCCGGGCCTGTTCAGCTCCGTATGCCTTGACCGAAAGCGGGGCCTGCGTCGATCTCGTCCCGCCTCAAGGCGTGAGCGCTCGGCGTGTGATCGTGCTGGCGCTTGGCAGGGCGGATGCGGTGAGTGCGTTGTCACTGACCCGCGCCGGCGGCGCGCTCGCTGCTCATCTGGAAGGCAAAGGCGAGAGCGAAGCCGCGCTGGTTTTCGATGCCGTCGCCGGCGTCTCCCTGAGCGAGGCCGAAGTGCTGTCGCGTGTGGCGCTCGGCATCCGGCTCCGCCGCTATCGCTTCGACATGCGCAACAAGCGGCCGAAGGCCGGTGTCGATCAGGTCTGGCGCGTTCGTCTGGTCACGTCCGGACCGGCAGAGCTGCAGGCGGGTCTCACCCGCACACTCGCTGTCGCGGATGGCGTCGAATATGCGCGCACCCTCGTCAACCTGCCGCCGAACCATCTCCATCCCGAGAGTTTCGCCGATTATCTCGAACCCTTGCGCCTGGCCGGTATCGAGGTCGAGGTTCTCGATGCGGCAGAACTCAAGAAACTCGGCATGAACGCGCTTCTGGCTGTCGGGGCGGGCTCGGTTCGTGCGCCCAAGGTGGCGGTGCTGCAATATCGCGGCAGCAACGCGAATGCGCAGCCGCTCGCCTTTGTCGGCAAGGGTGTCTGCTTCGATTCCGGCGGCCTTTGCATCAAGGGCGGCGCGCAGATGTTCGACATGAAAGCCGACATGGCCGGCGCTGCAGCAGTATGTGGCCTGATGTTGGCGCTCGCCCGGCAGGGCAGCCCGGTCCACGCTGTCGGCGTGCTGGGCATTGCAGAGAACCTGCCTTCGGGCACCGCGCTCAAGCCGCGCGAGATCATCACGACCGCTTCCGGACAAACCGTCGAGGTGTTCGACACCGATGCGGAAGGACGCCTGCTTCTGGCCGACTGTCTGTATTACACGGCGACACGCTTCAAGCCCGCGGCCATGGTCGACCTGGCAACCCTGACCTACTCGGTGATGCGTGGTCTCGGCTCGATCTTCGCCGGCCTGTTCAGCACCGACGACGCCATCGCTTCGCGAATGATCGCCGCTGGTGAAACGGTTGGCGAGCGCTTCTGGCGCCTGCCGCTCGACCGCGCCTATGACGAGGGGCTGCAATCGCCTTTCGCCGATCTCAGGCATCACGCCAAGGATATGGAGGATGGCGACGCGCCTTATGCGGCGGCTTTCCTGCGCCATTTCACCGAAGACTGTGCCTGGGTGCATCTCGATATAGCCGGCAAGGAACTGGCCGAGGAAGACGGTCCACTCGGCCGTCAGGGCGGCACGGCATTCGGTGTCCGGATGCTGGAGGAATGGGTACACGCTGGCGAGGCTTGACGGTCTGGCGTGCCGGGCGCGCTATGGTGTCAATAAGGGTGGGAAGACGGAATGTCGGTTGAGATCGTCGGTAAAGAAGGACGGGCCGGTTTCAGGGGGTATGAGACCTGGTACCGAATAAGCGGTGAACTCGACGGCAAGAAACCTCCGGTGGTGATCCTGCATGGCGGTCCCGGCGTCGCGCATAACTATGTCGATGCCTACAAGCTGCTGGCGCGCGACGGGCGCGCCGTCATCCACTACGACCAGCTCGGTTGCGGCAACTCGACCTTGCTGCCCGAGAAAGGCGCCGACTTCTGGACGCCGCAACTGTTCATCGATGAACTGGAAAACCTCGTCGACCATCTCGGCATCCGGGCGGGCTTCCACGTGCTCGGCCAGAGCTGGGGCGGCATGCTCGGTGCCGAATATGCGGTGCTGCAGCCGAAGGGCCTGAAAACGCTGACGATCGCCAATTCGCCGGCGTCGATGAAATTGTGGGTCGAGGAAGCCAATCGCCTGCGCGCCGACCTACCCCAGGATGTTCAGGAAACGCTGACCCGGCACGAAGCGGCCGGCACCACCAACGATCCCGAATACCAGCAGGCGACGATGGTGTTCTACGAACGGCATGTCTGCCGCGTGGTGCCATTCCCGACGGAGGTGGCTGAAAGCCTCGCTCAGGTGGCACGCAACCCGACCGTCTACAATGTGATGAACGGCCCGAACGAATTCCACGTCATCGGTACTCTAAAACCTGGAGCGTGATCGACCGCTTGCCGGCGATCGATGTTCCGACGTTGATCGTCTCGGGACGCCATGACGAGGCCACGCCGGCGACGGTGCAACCCTACAAGGATGGCATCAAGGGCGCCGGCTGGGTGATATTCGAGCATTCCAGCCACATGCCGCATGTCGAAGAGCAAGAAGAATGCATGCGGGTGGTCGGTTCATTCCTGCACCAGAACGACAACTGAAAAAAGGGGAATAAGAATGAAGAAACTACTCTTGGCGGCAGCCGCCGCGACCTTGCTGACCTGCACGTGGCAGGCGCCTGCAAATGCGGAATATCTGAAGGAACATCGTGGCGGCACCATGCGGCTGCTGGCCCGCTCGGCGGCTGGCACGCTCGATCCGCATATCAACTACACGCTGCAATACTGGCAGATTTTCCAGCCGCTCTACGATGGTCTCGTCGCTTTCCGCAAGGCGGACGGAAAGGACGGCTTCAAGATCGTCGCCGATCTCGCCGAGGATATGCCGTCGGTGAGCAACGACGGTAAGACCTTCACCTTCAAGCTGCGCAAGGGCATCAAGTTCTCCAATGGCCAGGACGTGACGGTGAAGGACGTCGTGGCGTCATTCCAGCGCATCTTCAAGGTATCAGGCCCAACCTCAGGCACGTTCTATGCTGGCATCGTCGGCGCCGACAAATGCCTCGCCGACACCAAGAGCTGCACGCTGGAAGGTGGCGTGACAGCCGATGAAGCCGCCGGCACGATAACCATCAACATCGTCAAACCCGATGCCGAATTCATCGACAAGCTGGCCATGCCGCATGCCGTGGTTTTGCCGGCCGGTACGCCGACGGAGGATGTCGGTTCGAATCCGATCCCGGGCACCGGAGCGTATTCGATTTCGGCCTACGATCCGAACAAGGGCATGACGATGGTGCGTAATCCGCACTTCAAGCAGTGGAGCGAGGACGCGCAGCCGGATGGCTATCCGGACGTCGTGCAGTACGACTTCGGCCTGACCGAAGAAGCGGCGGTAACAGCGATCCAGAAGGGCGAGGCAGACTGGATGTTCGATCAGCCGCCTACGGATCGACTGGTCGAACTGGGCACCAAATACATGGACCAGGTTCACATCTCGCCATTGACGGCCTGGTGGTATGCGCCGTTGAACACGCGCCTGGCGCCTTTTGACAACGAGAAGGCTCGACAGGCTGTCGCCTATGCGGTCGACCGCAACACTCTGGTCAATCTCTTCGGCGGCAAGGTGTTGGCCACGCCGGTGTGCCAGGTGCTGCCCCCGGATTTCCCGGGACACGAGGACTATTGCCCCTTCACGAAGAATCCGGGAACAAAATGGTCTGCTCCTGACGTCGACAAGGCCAAGCAACTGGTCGAGGAATCCGGAACCAAGGGCCAGAAGGTCACCGTCATCGTGGAGGACACCGCCGTATCCCGGTCGATCGGCGTCTATCTCCAGAGCGTGCTGACCAGCATCGGCTATGTTGCCGACGTCAAGCCGATCTCCAGCAACATCCAGTTCACCTACATTCAGAACACCAACAACAAGGTGCAGATGTCGGTCAGCCAGTGGTACCAGGATTATCCGGCTGCATCGAACTTCCTCAACATTCTGTTCGGTTGCGACAGCTTCCGCGAAGGCTCGGACGCATCGGTCAACATTTCCGGCTTCTGCGACAAGGATATCGACGCCAGGATGAAGCAGGCGATGGATCTTGGCGTGACCGATCAGGATGCGGCCAACAAGGCATGGGCGGAAATCGACCGGGCGGTCACCGACAAGGCTGCAGCGGTGCCGCTGTTCACGCCCAAGCATGTGGACTTCGTCAGCAAACGTCTCGGCAACTTCAAGTTCAACGCTCAGTTCTACTGGATTGTGACCCAGGCCTGGGTGCAGTGATATTGCGCTGACGGGCTAGCTTCATGTCGAGCAACGTTGTCGCCGTGCCGCGCAAGACGCGGGGGCCCTGGGCCCTCGCTTTTGCAAAGCTCATGGGAAACAAGGCCGCCATGGCGGCCTTGGCAATCTTTGTCTTCATCGTGGTCGCCTGCCTCAGCGCGCCGCTCTATGCGCGCTGGGCCGGTGTCGATCCTTTCGTTTCGACGCTTGATGCGGTCATTACCCTGGATGGGCAGGATGTGCCCGTGATGGAACAATCCACGGAAGGACTGGGTCTGGGCTACACTCCGCTTGGTCCTACGTGGCGGCTCGGCAACTACTTCCTCGGCGCGGACAATCAGGGTCGTGATGTCATGGCCCGTCTGCTCTATGGAGGGCTCAACTCGCTCCTCATATCCGCCGTGGCAACCGTCTTGACGTTGCTGCTCGGGACGGCGACCGGGCTGGTCGCCGGCTATTTCGGAGGCCTCACCGACACCTTGCTGTCACGGCTCCTCGACATATTGTGGGCTTTTCCGATCTATCTCCTGGCGATTTCGCTTTCGATCGTGATGATCGCGCAAGGCATCACGATCGGGCCGATTACGATTGAATCCGGTAGTCTCTGGCTGCCCATCATCATCATCGGCATTGTCTATGTGCCCTATGTGGCGCGACCCATTCGCGGCCAGGTCCTGTCGCTGCGCAACAGCGAATTCGTGCTGGCCGCCATCAATCTGGGCGTTCCGGGTTCGCGCATCCTGTGGCGCGATATACTGCCCAACATCACCACCACCCTGATCGTCTTCGTGCCGTTGATGATGGCACTGAACATGCTGACGGAATCGGCACTCTCCTTCCTCTCAATCGGCGTCCAGCCACCCGCCGCCAGCTGGGGCACCATCATTCAGGATGGGCAGGCTCTGCTCTATACGCGCCCGATCGTCGCCTTGGCACCGGGTATCGCGATTGCCATTTCCGTCATGGCGCTCAACGTCTTTGGCGACGGCCTGCGCGACGCACTAGACCCTCGTTCCAAAGTCAGGCTGGGGCGCGACTGATGATTTACGCGATCCTGCGCCGTTTCGGTCAGATGCTGTTCGTGATGTTCGGCATTTCGGTCATCGTTTTCCTGATCTTCTTTGCAACGCCGGGTTCCGATCCGGCAGCCCGCATCGCCGGCCGCAACGCATCGCCCGAAGTGCTCGAGGCGGTGCGCCACAATTTCGGTTTCGACCGTCCACTCTATGTGCAGTACGGGCTGATGATGAAGAAGATCTTCGTCACCGGCGACCTGACCTCTTTCGTCAACCGCGGCTGGAAGGTCGTGCCGGCAGTCCTGGATTCGATCCCGGTGACATTGTCGCTTGTCTTTGGCGCGGCGGTTCTGTGGGTGCTGGTGTCGATCCTCATTGGCGTTGTTGCCGCCGCCACGCGCGACAGCTGGCTGGACAAGCTTCTGATGGCGCTGGGATTGCTCGGCATTTCCATGCCTGTCTACTGGCTGGGCGAGGTCATGAACCTCATCACCCAGAGCCGCTATCACGACACCTGGCTGTTTTCCTGGGTGCCGCCGCTCGGCTACAAGAATTTCTCCGATGACCCCAAAGGTTGGTTCCTTGCGTTGGTAATCCCATGGGTCACGCTCGCCATCCTTTACATAGGCATCTACGGCCGCGTTCTGCGGGCAGCCATCATCGAGTCGATGCAGGAAGACTACATCCGCACCGCACGCGCCAAGGGCCTGTCCGAGAGGCGCATCCTGCTGCGCCACGCGCTGCGCACCTCACTGATCGCGTTCGTTACCTTGTTTGGCCTCGATTTCGGCGCGCTGGTCGGCGGATCCGCCCTTCTGACGGAAGTGGTTTTCGGCCTGCAGGGCATCGGCAAGCTGACCTATGATGCGCTTCAAAGTCTGGATCTGCCGATGATCATGGCCACGGTGATGTATGCCTCGATGTTCGTTGTCGTGGCCAATGCCGTGGTGGACTTTATCTACATCCTTCTCGACCCACGTGTGAGGGCGTCATGATGCTTTCTGTGCGTGACCTCAGGGTATCCTTCCGCACGCATGAAGGCTTGGTGCGAGCCATCGACGGGGTCTCTTTCGAGCTTGAGGAAGGCGAGATCCTCGGGGTCGTCGGTGAATCCGGTTCGGGCAAGACCGTATCCCTGCTCGCCGTCATGGGACTGATCACCGATCCCAATGCCATCATCGAAGGGTCGATCCGCTACAAGGGGCGCGAGCTGGTAGGGTTGCCGGCGAAGGAGCTTCGGCGGCTGCGCGGCAATGAGATCGCCATGATCTTCCAGGATCCGATGACGGCACTGACGCCGGTCTATACGATCGGCTGGCAGATCGCCGAACAGATTCGCGCCCACAAGCGCGTCAGCAAGTCCCAGGCGCTGGCGCGCGTCGAGGAATTGCTGGCGGAAGTCAATTTCCCCAATCCGCGCGAGGCGATGTCGCGTTATCCGCACCAGCTTTCGGGCGGTATGCGGCAACGGGCGGTGATTGCCATGGCGCTGTCGTGCAACCCGGCGCTGCTGGTGGCCGACGAGCCGACCACCGCGCTCGACGTGACCGTGCAGGCAGGTATTCTCGATCTCGTGCGCAAGCTGCGCACCACGCACAATTCGGCCGTCGTCTTCATCACGCACGACATGGGCGTGGTCTCTGAACTCGCCGACAGGGTGATGGTGATGTATGCGGGGCGGATCGTCGAGCGCGGCAGCCGTGCCGACCTGTTTTCCGCTCCGCAGCATCCCTATACGCGCGCGCTGCTGGGATCGATCCCGCCACTGACCGGCGAGAAGCCGCACCGTCTGCCCGCAATTCCCGGCTCGCCGCCATCGTTGCTGCGCTTGCCGGAAGGCTGCGCTTTCGGCCCTCGCTGCCCGGTGAACTATGAACCTTGCAAGGCAAGCAAGCCTGACCTTGGTCACGGCAGCCATGCCGCGGCCTGTTTCCGGGTTCAGGCATGAGCGGAAAGATGATCGACAAAGACCAGCCAATCCTCGAGACGCGGGAGCTCAGCAAGCGCTTCTCGATCGGCACGCGGTTTTCCTCGCAAGGCAAGCGAACCGTTCACGCCGTCGACAATGTGTCGCTGACGGTCCGGCGCGGCGAGACCGTCGGCCTGGTCGGGGAGTCCGGCTGTGGCAAGTCCACCCTGGCGCGCTGCCTTGTCAGGCTCTACGACATCACCGACGGCAAGCTGCTGTTCGAAGGGGACGACATCACCGGCAGATCGCTGGCTGAACTGAGGCCGTTCCGCCGTCGCTTGCAGATGGTGTTCCAGGATCCGTCGGCTTCGCTCAATCCGCGGCGCCGGGTCGGAGATCTGGTTGCGGAGCCGCTTCGCATCCACACCAAACTCTCCTCCAGCGAAATCACCAAGCGGGTGGCGGAACTGTTTGATCTTGTCGGTCTCCTCCCGGATCACGTCATGCGCTATCCGCATGAGTTCTCCGGCGGGCAGCGCCAGCGTGTCGGTATCGCACGCGCCATCGCGCTCAATCCCGATCTCGTCGTGCTGGACGAGCCGGTTTCAGCGCTCGACGTGTCGGTTCAGGCGCAGATCGTCAACCTGCTGGCCGACCTCCAGGAAAAACTCAAACTCACCTACATCTTCATCGCCCACGACCTGTCCGTGGTTCGCCAGGTCTCGACCCGCATCGCGGTCATGTATCTCGGGTCGATCGTGGAGGAGGGCCCGGCGGAAGAGGTCTTCGAGACCCCCGCGCATCCCTACAGCCAGGCGCTGATCTCGGCCGTTCCCGTGGTGGAGACGACGCCAGGCGGCACGCGCAAGCGCATAATCCTGACCGGTGACGTGCCGAGTCCGCTCAAGCCGCCGTCAGGATGCCGGTTCCATCCACGATGCCCCGTTGCAGTCGATCGATGCCGTGTCGAACGTCCCGAACTCACCGAACATCGCCCCGGGCGAAAGGTCGCTTGCCATTTCCCGACGCTCTCCCGATAGCGGTCAGTACGTCTATCCGTTGCGACTTTCGGGTCTCGGCAGGGGAATGTCTCATTGCCTGATGGTGCGGCCCTGTGCATCGACCACCGTCATCTTTACGAAGCCGGTCGAGAAACGCGCGCTTTCCGGTACATAACATAGGACGACGTCGCCGACCTGGCAGTGCCCCCCGTTCAAAAGTTCTTCGATCATCAGATACATCGATGCCGCGCCGACATTGCCGACCCGTTCGAGATTGGTGAACCAGCGCTGCTCGGGGATATCGAAACCGATGTCGCGCAGGGCCCGCTGCACGATAGGTCGGAAATAGGCCGACGAATAATGCGGCAGGAACCAGTCGACCTCGTCCGGATCGAGTGGGCGCGTCTTGAGGATATCGGAGAGCCCCCGGGCGACCGTGACTGGCACAGCCATGGCATTCAGGAGCTTCACGTCCTGCTCCAGGGCAAGGACGTCATTGTCGATCACCTCCTGCAGAGAGCCATGTTCCTTCCAACCCTTCATGCTACCGTCGGGTTGTTTTGCCGTTCCCATGAACATGCAGGTTTCGTATTCGTGGGCATAGGAACGCATCTCGATCCAATCGATGCGCATCGAAAGCCCGTCTGGATTCGGGCTCCCGCTCAGCAGCGCAGCGCCGGCACCGTCAGACAGCATCCAGCGCAGGAAATCCTTTTCGAAGGCAAGGGACGCATGTTTTTCAAGCTCGGCAACCTTCTCATCGGATTCCGAGGAAAAGTTCCGCGCATGAAGCTGTGCGGAGAGCATTTCCGAACCGGTTACCACGGCGTTTCGGACAAGTCCGGCAGCCACGGCCATGTAGCCGTACTTCATGGCAAGGACGCCCGAAACGCAGCCGCCGCTCGATGCAGCCGTTTCGCAGGTGCCGTTGCGCAGTTCGCCATGCACCATCGAGGCGTGATTGGGTAGCAACTGATCCGGCGAAGTCGTGCCGCAGGACAGGAGCTCGATGTCTTCGAGGCGGAAGTCGTCGTCGGTCAGTGCGCGCACGGCTTCAGCGGTGAGCTGGGCATTGGTGTAGCGCAACTCGCCTGTGTGGCGGGAAATCGAATAGTACCGATTACGGATGCCGTTGCTGCGCAGTGTCAATCTGCGAGCGCGCGACGGCTTGCCGTCGATCATGCCGAGCACTTCTTCCATGTTGTCGTTGTCGACGGGGTTGTTCGGCAGGAATTTTGCAGCGCGTCTAAGGTAGACTGCGGATGTCATCTATTGTCTCCACCAAGCTATATCGTTCTGGATTGCCTCGCCAACGAAGCGCTACGGTGACGGGCACCGAGGCCAATAGGAAAAGGATGCAGCCTCATGGCAGGATCATCGGCTGGTGTTGTGCCGGGAGTGGATTCGGCCGCACAGGTCGGCTGCCTCGCTCGCATAGATCGCCGGCACGCCGCGTATGTACTTCCAAGCCAGATTGGGCGAATCCGACCATCGCAAATTTAAACTGCACGACTGCCGGGAGGCTTACTTACTGACGTTCCAATACATAAATTATTGAACGCTAATATTGGAGTCAACTGTTGCAAATTTTCTGTATTTTGGATCGATCTTAGCCGTAAGTCGTGCTGTTTAGACTTCGACGCGATCCGATTGGTGTCGGATGAAAATGAGATCACCATGAAGCAATGGAATTTTTTTCTTCATGAATATCACTGCTGCGCTGTTGATTTTGATCCAGAGTTTTCACCGGCCGCAGGTGAGATTTCCGATTGACGGTCTCGTTTCATCACAATAAGTTCGGTTATAGAACGAATTAATGGGGTGGCGATGACGGACAGCCTGCGCATCTCGCGGCGATTTTCGCAGCGCTCGGTCATGGAGGCCGTCGTGCAGGGCGGGCCGATCTCGCGGGCGTCGATCGCCAAGCAGACCGGACTTTCCAAGCAGACGATCTCGGAGATCGTACGCACTCTGGAGCAGGACGGCTGGGTGCAGGAGACCGGGCGTACCAGTGGCCATGTCGGGCGTACGGCTGTCACCTATGAACTGGTCTATGACGCCGCCTACATCGTCGCCGTCGATCTCGGCGGTACCAAGGTTCGCGTAGCGATCACCGACCTTGCCTGCCAGATCTTTGCAGAGGATACGGTTCCGACCGATCCGCGCGGCGGCCAGCATATCGTCGATCAGATCGTTGCCCTGGCTTTCCAGGCCGCGTCGCGCCGCGGAATTCCTCGCGCGAAGATCCGCCTGGCGGTGATCGGTGTTCCAGGTGCGCCTGACAACACGACCGGTCGTGTGCTGATGGCACCCAACATCGCCGATTTCGACACGATGGATGTGGTCGCGGCTTTCGAACGCGGTTTCGGCTTTGACACGATGCTGGAGAACGACGTCAACCTGGCCGTTCTCGGCGAGAATTGGCTGGGGCAAGGACAAGGCATCGACAATCTTGCCTATGTTGCCCTCGGCACCGGTGTGGGTTCCGGGCTGATGGTCGGTGGCCACCTGGTGCGGGGCGCTATCAACGCTGCCGGTGAGTTGGGTTTCCTGCCCCTGGGTGCCGACCCATTCGAAGCGGAGTCGCTGCGCACGGGCGCCTTCGAGCGTGCTGTTGCGTCGCACGGCATCGTTGAACGTTATGCCATTCTCTCCGGCGAGCAGCTCGGCGTTCCGGGCATCTTCGAGAGGGCCGAAGCCGGCGACGAAGCTGCACTGACCGTCCTGGACGAGACCGCTCGCTACCTGACCAGAGGCATCGCTGCCATTGCCGCCATCGCCAATCCGGAAAAGGTCATTCTGGGTGGCTCCATCGGCCTGCGTCCGGAAATGCTGGCGCGGGTGAGATCTCTCCTGCCGCAGTGTTTCCCCTATCCTGTCAATGTCGAGACAGGTGAGCTCGGATCGCGCGCAGCGATCGTGGGCGCGGCGGCGATTGGTCTTGGTCAGCTCCACAATTCGCTCTTCGGGGTCAATGCGCCTGATGGTCGGATCTCACTGCCGCCCGCCAATATGAGCGCGGCACTTCGGGAGGCTGTGTGATGACGATGGCGGCTGATCTGACCGGGCGCTTGCGCGCTGTGCTCGACCGCGATGAAGCTCTGGCGCTTTTCCGCGGCGCCGTGCAGCACGAAAGCATCACCGGCAATGAGGCAAACTTCGTCGCCTATCTCGAGGAGAAAATGACGGCCCTGGGTTTGACGGGGTTGAAGACCAGCGAATTCCTGCCTGGCCGCCCGAACATCTGGGCGGAGCGCAAGGGGGCAGGGCAAGGCAAGCGTTTGCTGTTCATCGGCCACACCGACACGGTTCATGTCGATGGCTGGCGCGAACATTGGGCTGGAACCGAACGCGAGGATCCGTTCGGGGCGCCTGTCATCGACAATGCGGTCTGGGGGCGAGGCAGCGGCGACTTGAAGGCAGGCATTTCGGCATCTCTTGCCGCGCTGTCCCTGCTCGATCGGGCCGGTATCAGGCTGGCCGGCGACGTTGCCTTCGCCTTTGTCGGCGACGAGGAAAGCGGCCAGCCCGGCACAGGCGTATCCGCCGGCATCAAGCATTTCGTCTCGCGCATCGAAGCGGGCGACGTGGAGCGTCCGGATTTCACCGTCTATGTCGAGCCGACCCGGCTTTCGGTCTATCCGGCGCAGATCGGCTTCTTCATCACCGACATCACCATCACCGGCAAATCCGCCTATTTCGGCGTACCGGAACTCGGCAAGGACGCGCTGCGCGCCAGCCATGCCGCCATGACCGCACTGTGGAAGCATTCCGATGAGATCGCTGCACGCGCCGAACACAAGCTGGTTGGACGCAGCTTCCTGCTGATCACAGGCCTGACCGGTGGTGGCTACATCGCCGTGCCGGAGCGCTGTTCGTTGTCGCTGATCCGCAAGTTGCTGCCGGGAGAGTCCCTCGATGTCGCTGCCGCCGACATCGAGAAAGCCGTGCGCGAGGCCATCAACGATCCGGAAATCCTGGTCGAATTCTCCTATCCGGCCGGCCGTGACCATGCGCTTGGTGGTACCGCCGCCGAGATCGACGAGACGGCACGGGAAGTGCGCATGCTCTCGGCCGAAATGGCTACAGCATTGACCGGGCGCGGGGTCGTCGAAGGCGCGCCGTTCTGGTCGGAGCAGCCCTTCTTCGTCAATCGGCTCGGTATCCCGGCCGTCTATTGCGCACCAGGCGATATCCGCAACTGCCACACCTACGAAGAGCACGTCGACGTCGAGGAATATCTCGCCGGCGTCGTCGGTTTCGCTGCCTTCATGGCCCGCTACTGCGGTGTCGTCGAATGATTTTGGAATTTTGACAGATAACAAAGGGAGGAAAAAATGATCTTGAAGAAACTGTTGGGTGTCTCACTGGCAGGTGGCCTGATGCTGGCCACCAGTGTCGCCTTCGCGCAAACGGTCGGGCCGGCTGGCGAGACCGCCACGCCAAGCGCGGAGGTCAAGCTGAGTGATGCCGACATCGGTGCGCTGAAGGGCAAGGGCTACAAGGCGGCGCTGCTGTGGCATACCTCTTCGGACTTCACCAATGCCGTCTCTGCCGGCGCCAAGGACGAATTCGCGCGTGCCGGCGTCGATATCGCCGTGACCACGGATGCGGGTTTCGATGCGGCTCGCCAGCGCAGTGACATCGAAACGGCGCTGGCTGCCAAGCCGAACATCATCCTGGCGCTGCCGCTCGATCCCGTCACGTCTGCCGAGGCGTTTCGCCAGGCAGTGAAGGACGGAACCAAACTGGTGTTCCTGTCCAATGTGCCGAGCGGCTACAAGCAGGGCAGCGACTATGCGTCGATCGTCACGGATGATCTGTTCCAGATGGGCAAGCAGGCAGCCGATGCGCTCGCCAAGGCGATCGGTAGCAAGGGCAAGGTCGGCTACATCTACCACGACGCCAGCTACTACGTGACCAACCAGCGCGACCAGGCGTTTAAGACCACAATCGAAAAGAGCTATCCCGACATCAAGATCGTCGCCGAAAAGGGCATCTCGGATCCGGCGCGCGCCGAAGAGATCGCCAACGCGATGCTGCTGCAGACCCCGGACCTCGACGGTATTTACGTGACCTGGGCCGAACCTGCCGACGGCGTGCTTTCCGCATTGCGCTCGGCCGGCAACACCAAGACCAGGATCGTCACGCTCGATCTCGCAGAGCCGGTCGCGCTCGACATGGTCAAGGGTGGCAACGTCACCGCGCTCGTCGCCGACAAGGCCTATGAGCTTGGGCGTGCCATGGCTGCTGCCGGCATGAAATCGCTGCTCGGCCAGCAGACACCGGCGTTTGTGGTCGCGCCGGCACTGACGGTCACCAGGGAAAATGTCGCCGATGGCTGGAAGGAATCGCTGAACCGTGATGCGCCGAAATCGGTGCTCGACGCAGCGAAGTAGTATGGCTGCCCTGCGGGGAGGAAACAATGTCGAAGAAAATCAAAAGCCTCGCGCTCTTCGCTGCTCTGCTGACGGCGACGTCGGCCTTTGCGGCCGAGGGCGTGACCACCGGTCCGCATGGCGAGAAGCCGACGCCGGCGGCCAGCATGGTGCTGAGCCAAGATCAGGAGCAGAAGATCAGGGACGGCAAGTTCACTGCTGCGCTGGTCTGGCACGAGATGAGCGAATACACCAACGCGGTCAACCGCGGCGCCCAGGACGAGTTCAGGCGCTTCGGCATCGAGGTCGTTGCCCAGACCGATGCCGGTTTCGACAGTGCCCGCCAGAAGGCGGATGTGGAGACGGTGCTGGCCAAGAAGCCGTCTATCATCGTTTCGCTGCCGGTCGACCCGGCCAGTGCGGCCAGCGTTTATGATCCGGTTCGCTCTGCCGGCGTGAAGCTGGCTTTCGTCGACAATTCGCCAGCCGGCTACGAGCATGGCAAGGACTACGTCACCATCGTCTCCGACGACTTGTTCCAGATGGGCAACAAGGCCGGCATCGCCATGGCTGAAGCGCTCGGCAAGAAAGGCAAGGTCGGCTACATCTTCCACGACGCCGACTTCTACGTCACCAACCAGCGTGACGGTGCCTTCAAGGCGACGATCGAAAAGAACTATCCCGATATGAAGATCGTCGCGGAGGCCGGAATGGCCGATCCCGCGCGCGCCGAGGAGATTGCGCAGGCGATGGTCACGCAGAACCCGGACCTCGACGGCATCTACGTCACCTGGGCGGAACCTGCGCTCAGCGTGCTTTCCATCCTGCGCAACGCCGGCAACACGCATACGAAGATCGTCACGCTCGATCTCAACGAACCGGCCGCACTGGATATGGTCAAGGGCGGCAACATCGCCGCGCTGGTGGCCGACGAAGCCTACGACATCGGCGTCACCGTCGCGCGCGCGGCCGCTGGTTCGCTGGTCGGCAAGCAGGCTGAACCCTTCCTGGTGGTGGATTCGCTAGCCGTCACCAAGGAGACCGTTGCTGAAGGCTGGAAGAAGTCGCTCCACAAAGACATGCCGGCGAGCATCGCGGAAGCCACGAAGTAAAGAAGGACGCAGGGGCGCAGCCCTGTCTTTCCCGGAGGAAGAATGATGTCCAGTGCCAACACGAGCGCTGCCGGCCAAAGTCTGGCCAGCCGCTTCAACCTGCAGCAATATGTCGTCTATCTTGGCTTCCTGGCCATTTTCCTGTTCTTCGCCGTTGTGCTGAAAGACAGCGGCTTCCTGACTGTCCGCAACCTCTCCAACATCGTGCTGCAGACCGCGCCGGCCACGATCATGGCGATCGGCCTCGTCTTCGTGATGTCGGCTGGTGAAATCGACCTTTCGATCGGCTCGACGGTCGCGGTGGCGGCATTGGCGGCAGCAGTGACGCTTGGCCAATACGGTCTTGTCGCGGGTGTCCTGGCCGGTCTCGGCGCCGGACTGCTTGTCGGCCTGCTTAATGGCGCACTGGTCGCCTACGTAAAACTGCCTTCCTTCCTGGTGACACTGGCGACACTGGGGCTGTTTGCAGGCGTGTCGCGATCAATGACGGACCTGCGCTCCATTCCGGTTACCGACAGTGTCTTCACCGGCTTCTTCGGCTCGGGCGTTTTTCTCGGCATCCCGTCGCTGATCTGGTGGACGGCAATTGCCGTGGCGATCGGCCACATCATCTACCGTGAGACCCGTTTCGGCGCCCATGTCCTGGCGACCGGCGACAACGCGCGCGCCGCCAGCGTCTCCGGCATCAGCGTGCCACGCATCCGGCTGGCCGTCATGGCGATCAGCGGCAGCCTCGCCGGCCTTGCCGGCCTGCTTTATGCCGGTCGCCTGCAAGCCGCCAAATACACGCTCGGTGAAACCGACCTGATGACCGTCATCGCCGCCGTCATCGTCGGTGGCACGCTGCTGAACGGCGGCAGGGGATCGATCATCGGCGCTCTGGTCGGCTCGCTGATGATGGGCATGCTCAACAACGGCCTCATCCTCATGGGCCTGTCGGTCTCGGACCAGATGATCGTCAGAGGCCTCATCATCCTGGCTGCAGTCGCCGTGTCGCTGCGCGAAAAGTCCCGCTGAAGGAGCAATCATGTTTCTCGACGTTCTGCGCCACCGCAACCCGGCTTTCATCGAAGCCGCGATGGCCTTGCACCAGCAGGGGAAGATTCCGGCAAACGCCTATGTCCTCGATCTGGACATGGTCGAACGCAACGCCCGTGTGCTGGCCGACGAGGCCGCCAGGCTCGGGCTGAAAGCCTTTGCCATGACCAAGCAGGTCGGCCGTTCCAGTTCATTCTGCCACGCGGTCAAGCGCGGCGGTATCGATCGCGCCGTCGCTGTCGACATGGCCTGCGCGCGTGCCACCCACAAGGCCGGCTTGAAACTCGGCCATCTCGGTCACCTGCAGCAGGTCGCGCGCCACGAAGCCGCCGCCGCGGCAAAGACATTCGCGCCCGACTACTGGACGGTCTTCAACGACAGCAAGGCACAAGAGGCTGCAGCCGGCGCGAAGGCTGCGGGGCGCACGCAGGACCTGCTGGCGCGCATTCGTGCCGAAGGCGACACTTTCTATCGCGGTCATGAAGGCGGCTACGATGCTGCCGACGTCACCACCGTCGCCGATCGCCTGGATGCGCTGGATGGAGGGCGTTTCGCCGGCATCACCACATTCCCGGCGCTGCTGTTCGATCAGGCCACGCGCAAGGTTCTGCCGACGCACAACCTCTCGACCCTTTCGAAGGCCGCGGAGGCTCTAACGAAAGCCGGCCGCAAGGATATCGAGATCAACGCACCCGGCACGACCTCGGCGGTGATGCTGCAGGCCCTTGCCGATGCCGGCGCGACGCAATGCGAACCGGGCAATGGTCTGCACGGCACCACCGCATTGCATGTCATGGAGGACCTGCCGGAGCTGCCGGCGGTGCTTTACCTCACCGAAGTTTCGCATCTTGCGGGTGGCAAGGCCTATTGCCTGGGCGGCGGCTTCTACATCGACCCGATCTTCCCGGATTACGACGTGAAAGCCCTGGTCGGTGCCGAGCCAACCGTAGCGGCGATAGCGTTGCGCAGTGTCGAGGTGCCGCCACCTTCTGCGATCGACTACTACGCGATGATCGACGCCACCGGGCCGTCGGCACCCAAACCCGGCGATACGGCGGTCTTCGGCTTCCGTGGCCAGGCCTTCGTCACCCGCGCCTTCGTCGTCGGCGTCTCCGGCATTTCGAAAGGCCAGCCGAAGGTCGAGACCATCGAAAACGGTTTTGGCGAGACGGCTGCCTGGCCGGTCTAGAGCGTTTCGTTTTTCATGGAAACGCAGAAACGATCTAAGTTTTTGTTTTCGAAGCATTTTTGTAACGCCAGGTGATCTCACTTGGCTAAAAATGCTCTAGGAGATTTGTCATGACCCCTTCCGAGGCAAATGCACCGGTGCTCAAGCTGCAGGACATCCACAAGACGTTCAGCGGCATCACCGCGATCGAGAACTTCTCGCTCGAGGTTTATCCGGGCGAGATCGTTGCGCTGGTCGGCGACAATGGGGCCGGCAAGTCGACGCTGATCAAGATCATCTCCGGCGTTCATTCACCGACCTCCGGCACGATCTTCATCGAGGGCGAGACGGTGACCATGTCCAATGCCACCATGGCGCGATCGCACGGCATCGAGGTGGTCTATCAGGATCTTGCTCTCGCCGATCAGCAGAGCGTCTACATGAACATGTTCCTCGGCAGGGAGCCGGTGAATAGTCTCGGCCTGCTGGACAGGCGCCGCATGATCGCCGAGACCGAAACCTTGGTGAAGGAACTCGATGTGCGCATTCCTTCCGCGCACGCCACCATTCGCGACCTGTCGGGCGGCCAGCGTCAGGGCGTGGCGATCGCACGCGCCACGCACTGGGCGAGCAAGCTGATCCTGCTCGATGAACCGACGGCCGCACTCGGCGTCGCTGAAACTGCCAAGGTCGAGGAGATCGTTCTCTCGCTGAAGCGGCGCAACATCGGTGTGCTGATCATCAGCCACAGCCTCGATCAGGTCTTCCGACTCTCCGATCGCATCTGTGTATTGCGTCGCGGCAAGCAGATCGGCGTGCGCGAGACGGCAAAGACCGACAAGAACGAGATCATCGCCATGATCACCGGCCTGCAGCAGCAATAAGGCGGAACAAACATCGATAGCAGCTGACGCGTCTCGGAAACGCGTCAGCGAGGTAGTGCAGGTCGCTCAGATATCCAGGTTGGCCACGCTCAGCGCGTTCTCCTGGATGAACTCGCGACGCGGCTCCACTTCGTCACCCATCAGCCTCGCGAACAGCGAGTCCGCATCGGTGGCATCGTTGACCTTCACCTGCAGCAGCGAGCGCACGTTCGGATCGAGCGTCGTTTCCCACAGTTGCTCGGCGTTCATCTCGCCGAGACCTTTGTAGCGCTGCATGGTCAGGCCCTTCCTGCCGGCCGCGAAGATCGCGTCAAGCAAGGCAAGCGGGCCGGAAATCATCTCCGAGGTCTCACGACGGCGCAGTTGCGGCGGTTCGGAGTAGACCTCGGCAAGGCGGGTTGCGTAACGGTCGAGCTGACGCGCGTCGGCCGAGTTGATCAGGCCCATGTCGAGCTGCACCACCTCGCGCACGCCGCGCACGGTACGTTCGAACACATAGCCGCCTGTACCATCATTGGACGTCGACGTGCGTCCCTGCCAGCCACGCTCGGTGTCCTCGGCGATGACGTCGAGCCGTTTTGCGATCGTTTCGGCCATGGCATTGGCGCGGCCGAGGTCGCTGAAGACAGCCGGGTTGAGGCCGCCGGCGATCGCGGCCTGTTCGACCACGCTGCGGTTGTAGCGGGTGTGCAGGCCATTGATCAGCTGGCGCACGCCCAGCGCGTCGCTCACCGCGGAAGCCAGGTCCTGGCCGATACGCACTTCACCCGAGGTGAGGGTGAGCGAAGCATCCTCGACACCGGAGGAAATCAGGAATTCCTCGAAGGCGCCTTCGTTCTTGATGTATTGCGAGCTCTTGCCGCGGCTGACCTTATACAGCGGCGGCTGCGCGATATAGAGATGACCGCGCTCGATCAGCTCCGGCATCTGCCGGAAGAAGAAGGTGAGCAGCAGCGTGCGGATGTGGGCACCGTCGACGTCGGCGTCCGACATGATGATGATCTTGTGGTAGCGCAACTTGTCGGCATTGAACTCGTCCTTGCCGATCGAGGTGCCGAGCGCCGTGATCAGCGTACCGATCATGTCGGACGACAGCATGCGGTCGAAACGTGCGCGCTCGACATTGAGGATCTTGCCGCGCAGCGGCAGGATCGCCTGGTTCTGGCGCGAGCGGCCGCTTTTGGCCGAGCCGCCTGCCGAGTCACCCTCGACGATGAAGATTTCTGACTTGGCCGGATCGCGTTCCTGACAGTCGGCAAGCTTGCCGGGCAGCGAGGTGATGTCGAGCACGCCCTTGCGGCGGGTCAATTCACGCGCCTTGCGTGCCGCTTCACGAGCGGCGGCGGCTTCCACGACCTTGCCGATCAATGTCCTTGCTTCGGATGGATGTTCCTCCAGCCAGGTGCCGAGCGCCTCGTTGACGAGGCTTTCGACTACCGGGCGCACTTCCGACGACACCAGCTTGTCCTTGGTCTGTGACGAGAATTTCGGATCCGGCACCTTCACCGAAAGCACGGCAGTCAGGCCTTCGCGGCAATCGTCGCCGGTCAGCGTGACCTTCTCTTTCTTGGTCAGCCCCGATGTGTCGGCATAGCCGGTCACCTGGCGCGTCAGCGCACCACGGAATCCGGCCAGATGGGTGCCGCCATCGCGCTGCGGGATGTTGTTGGTGAAGGCCAGCACATTCTCGTGGTAGCTGTCGTTCCACCACATCGCCACTTCCACGGTGATGCCGTCGCGTTCGTTCTTGATGGCGATCGGCTTCTCGATCAGCGATTTCTTGGAACGGTCGAGATATTTGACGAACTCTTCCAGCCCGCCCTCATAGTGCAGTTCCTGCGTCTTGACGTCGGCATGGCGCTTGTCGGTCAGCACGATGCGCACGCCGGAGTTCAGGAAAGCGAGTTCACGAAGCCGGTGTTCCAGAGTGCCGTAGTCGAACTCCGTGACGCCCTTGAAGGTGTCGGAGGAGGGCAGGAAGGTAATTTCCGAACCGCTGCGGCCCTCATAGGTGCCGGGGAGTTTCTCCTGCTCATAGGTGCCGGTCACCTTCAACGGCGCGTCGGCATCGCCGTGGGTGAAGCTCATTTCGTGGATCTTGCCGTCGCGACGAACCTTGATGCGCAGCCATACCGACAGCGCGTTGACCACCGAGACACCGACGCCATGCAGACCGCCGGATACCTTGTAGGAGTTCTGGTCGAACTTACCGCCGGCGTGCAACTGGGTCATGATGACTTCGGCCGCAGAGACGCCTTCTGTCGGGTGCAGGTCGGTCGGAATACCGCGACCGTTGTCGATCACCGTGCACGAACCGTCGGGATTGAGCGTTACCGTCACCAGGTCGGCATGGCCAGCCAGCGCTTCGTCGATGGCGTTGTCGACCACCTCATAGACCATGTGGTGCAGGCCCGAGCCGTCGTCGGTGTCACCGATATACATGCCGGGGCGCTTGCGCACCGCATCCAGGCCTTTGAGAACCTTGATGGAATCGGCGCCATACTCGGCGCTGCCGCCGTTGGCGTTGTCGCTCTGATCGCTCATGAAAACCTGTTTGTTCGATACCGTTCTAGAAGGCGCAGGAAGCGCCCGAATCGTGCTCGTCCCGAAGACACAGATATAGGGGTAAAAGGCGGTTTTTCCAAGGTTTGCAGGGTGCTTGAGCGGGGATAACGAAGGGGCACCAGAAATGCGAGGGCGATCTGGAGCGGGATGAGCATACGGGTGTGGCGACGCGTATTGGACATTCGGCCGTGTCATCGTATGATGAGATGTTGGCGATCTTGATCGGGGCGTCGCTGACTACATCCAACCAAAGGGCTTCCGACCCGCGTGCAGGGAGTGAGTGATGGTGATCTCCCATTCATCGACTGGGGCAGCGTATCCTGACGACCTCAAGTTGCTCAAGGACATCTACGACGACATCTGCACCCAGCGTGGGCTCACGCGCGGCAGCGTGGCCGCGGAAAATCTGGCTCGCGCCGCCATGGATCTGTTCTCGCAAGGCGTGTTTGACGAAGCCGATATCCGCGAGAGCCTGAAGCGGTTCCTGGAACGCAAGGAACTGAGGAACTAGGTCTCCGGCCGCAGTGTTCGGCGCGCAGGCGCCTTCAAGCGTCTATTGGGCGGTCTGGTCGCCGAGTGCGCGGATCTTGTCCTCGACCTTTTGCGGGTACTGGAAACCGGCGCGTGCTGCGACCTCGCGGCCAAGCCGGCCATAGAGCTTTGTGGTCTCGTCGAAGGCGCGCATCTGATCGCCGGCGTCGAAACGGCCAAATGTTTCCTGCAACGCACGCCAGGTATCGGGATCGGTCCACTCCTTGAGGCGGGTGCCGTTGTGCCAGACGTCGACCGGCTCGTGGTTCGTCGCGACGGCATGCCACTCGATCATTTCGAGCAACAGCTCCTTCATGGTCCAGTCACGCTGCTTGACCAGGAAAAGCTCGCCGCGGGCGAGATATTTGGGAATATGGAAGGCTTCGAACCAGAATTCCTCGACGCGTTCGCGAAACTCGTCCGGTGATGGCAGCGAGGGGATCGGAAACCGATGGGATGCGGTCGGCAGAGCTGTCGTGACGCCCGACTTGTCGAGCAGAACCCGGTAGCCGCGTTCGTAGAGCGGGTCGAGGCCGGACTTGATCATCTCTTCCAGACGTCTGCGGTCGGCGACGGTGAAGTCGACTTTCACGCCGCCCTCGAAGATGGCCAGCCGGGTCGGCCAGTCCTGGTCTTCCTCGTCGAGACGCAGCACGGTGATGAGTTCGCCGATCTCGGCCAGCCAGCCATCGTTCGAGGCGAGGCTGGCAGGCCTGGCGGCGATGATTTCGATATCGAGGTCTGAAAATTCATCGGCGCGGTTGTCGGGGCGAACCAGGGAGCCGGTATGGACAAGCGCTTCGACGCCCTTGTGAGCCTTTGCCCATCCGACGATGGCATCCAGGATTTCGGTGCGTGTCATGGGTGAAACTCCTTGGGACCGGATGTCTCACAGGTAGGAGCGGCGCTGGCTCGTACAAGGTACAAAACGGGTTGCTCGCCTGATACCGCCGCCACGCCGCATGGACGCCGCTATTGGCGCCCACTACATTGTGGTCAGTCAGGAAGACGTCATGGATACCAAGCCAGCCCCCTTCGTCCCACCGGCGCCGAAACCGCGCACGGAGCCGCCCTCGACGCTGGAGATGATGCGCATTGTCTACCGCAATCCGCTCGAGCTGTGGGGCGAGCCGTCTTACAACGAGCCGTGGATCTCGGTGACCGGTATCGGCGGGCCTTTGGTCGTCGCCAACGATCCGGCGCTGATCCGCCACGTGCTGGTCGACAACGCCAGGAACTACAGGATGGCGACGGTGCGCCAGAAGATCCTGCGCCCCATCCTGCGCGACGGCCTGCTCACAGCCGAGGGCGATGTGTGGAAGCGTTCGCGCAAGGCGATGGCGCCGGTGTTCACACCGCGCCACATCTTCGGCTTCGCTGCTCCGATGCTGAAGCGCACGAACGAGTTCGTCGATCGCTATGAGGATGGCACGGTCACCGACGTCGCTCACGACATGACCATGCTGACCTACGAGATCCTGGCAGAGACCCTGTTTTCGAACGAAATTGCCGGCGAGCCAGGCAGTTTCGCCAGCCAGATCGACCGGCTGTTCGAGACCATGGGGCGGGTGGATCCACTCGACCTTCTGCGTGCGCCGGACTGGTTGCCGAGGCTGACCCGTATCCGTGGTCGCAAGTCGCTGGCCTATTTTCGCAACATCGTCGCCAACACCGTGCTGATGCGCGAAGAACGCCTGAAGCTCGACCCGGACGGCGTACCGCAGGACTTTCTCACCCTGCTGCTCAAGGCCGAAGGCCCGGACGGGCTGACCCGCGCCGAGGTCGAGGACAACATCATCACCTTCATCGGCGCCGGCCACGAGACGACCGCGCGTGCGCTCGGCTGGACGCTGTATTGCCTGGCCGAGGCGCCTTGGGAGCGGGAGCCGGTGGAGGCCGAGATCGATGCTGTTCTCGCGTGCGAAACGGATCCGACGAAGTGGCTGGATGCCATGCCGCTCACACGCGCCGTTTTCGAGGAGGCGTTGCGGCTCTACCCACCGGCACCGTCAATCAACCGCGAGCCGATCGAAGCGGAGACCTTCAACGGGCTCTACATCCCGCCACGCGCCGCTGTCCTGGTGATGCCCTGGGTGGTGCATCGCCATCGCAAGCTGTGGGACCATCCCGATGCCTTCATGCCGGAGCGTTTCCATCCCGGAAATCGGGAAAAGATGGATCGGTTCCAATACCTGCCATTCGGCGCAGGGCCGCGCGTATGCATCGGGGCGAGTTTCGCCATGCAGGAGGCGATCATCGCACTCGCCGTCCTTCTGTCTCGCTACCGTTTCGACACGGTGGCCGAGACAAAACCATGGCCGGTCCAGAAGCTGACAACCCAGCCCGAGGGTGGTTTGCCGATGCGGGTGGTGAGACGGTGAACAGCCAGGCGGTGCTCGTCCGCGTCGCCGGCCGCGTTCAGGGTGTCGGCTTTCGCGCGTGGACACAACGCGAGGCGCAGCACCTTGGCCTGCGCGGCTGGGTACGCAACGAGCCTGACGGCTCGGTCAGCGCCTTGATTGCCGGTCCAAACGAAGCCGTGGCCGGGATGCTGAAGCGCTTCCAGCAAGGACCGTCCGGCGCTCACGTCAAAAGTGTCGAGACAAGTCCTGCCGATAAGTCGGATGCACTGGCGGATTTCGACATCACTGGCTGATCGGGCACCCGGATTGCATCACGGCTTCGGGAACGCTTCGACCGTGCCCTTGAGCTTGATGGTGATCGGCTGGCCGAAGCGGTCTTTCGACTTGCCGGCAGGCGCGCGAATCCAGCCTTCGCTGATGCAATATTCGCTGACGTCGTCGCGCTCGCGTCCGTTGAACAGGATGCCGACACCGCGCTCCAGTACTTCGGCGTCGAAATAGGGGCTGCGCGGGTCGTTGCTCAACCGGTCGGGAAGGCTCATCGGGTGCTCCATTCGCATCGGCGACTGCGGCGAGGCAGCGCGAAATCAAGGTTGGGAAGCGCTGTTAAGGGCATTTCCCGTCACGGTAAAGACCCCGCCTGCTAGAGCATTTTGCAGCCAAGTGGAATCACTTGGCGTTACAAAAAATGCGGCGAAAACAAAACTTAGAGCGTTTCCGCGTTTCCGTGAAAAACGGAAACGCTCTAGTGTCCCTGAAAGATGTTCTCGACATGCACCGGCCAGCGCCAGGGCAGAACGGCCACCATGTCGAAGCGCACCGAAAGCTTGCCGAAGTCCGGCTGCCGGGACAGCCACAGATCGGCGGCACGTTCGATACGATGTTCGGATTCGTATTGCACGGCTTCCATCGCTTCCTTCAATGTCCGTCGCGCCTTCACTTCAACGATCAGCACGAGGTCGCCACGCCGCGCAATCAGGTCGATCTCGCCGAGCCTGGTGCGATAGCGGCGGGCGAGGATGCGATAGCCTTTGAAAGTCAGGGCGATTGCGGCCAGCCATTCGCTGCGGTGGCCCCGCCGGTAGGATTTGCGTTTCCTGCTGACGGAGGCCTCAGCCACCGCTCGCTTCCTTCAGTTCCAGCAGCCTGCGGTAAAGCACCTGCTTCTGTCCGCCGGTCATCTTCGCTGCCTCTGCCGCTGCCTTGGAAGTTGGCATTTCCGCCGCAAGTGAAAGAAGCAACCGGTCTATGTCCGCCGGACCTTCGGTTCTTGCCACCGGCGGGCCGACACAGATGACGATCTCGCCTTTCGGCGTGTCGGCGGCTGCGTAGTGCGCGGCAAGCTCGGCCAGTGTGCCGGGCCGCATTTCCTCGAAGGTCTTGGTCAGTTCGCGCCCGATCGCAGCCTGGCGTGTACCGCCCAGAACCTCCGCCATCGCACCCAGCGTTTCAGCCAGCCGCCGCGGCGACTCGAAGAAGATCAAAGTCGCCGGCACGGCCTTCAGCTCTTCCAGGCGCGTCTGGCGCTGGCCAGTCTTGGCCGGCAGGAAGCCTGCGAAGAGGAAGGTGTCGGAGGGCAGGCCGGAGGCGGTCAGCGCGGCAAGTGGCGCCGAAGGGCCGGGTATCGGCACGACGCGAATGCCACGCTCGATCGCTTCGCCGACCAGCCGGTAGCCGGGATCGGAAACCAGCGGCGTGCCGGCATCCGAAATCAGCGCGACGCTTTGTCCCTGTTCGAGGGCTGCAATCAATTTTGGACCAGCCTCCGCAGCATTGTGCTCGTGGTAGGCAGTGGTGCGGCGCCGGATGCCGTAGCGCTCCAGAAGCACGCGCGAAACACGCGTGTCCTCGCAGGCGACGAGATCGGCCGAGGCCAGTGTTTCCAGGGCGCGCAGAGTGATGTCGGCCAGGTTGCCGATCGGTGTAGCGACCAGATAGAGCGCCGTCTCAAGCGGCCGGGCAGTGAGCTCCGTCTGCCCGATCACATAGGTCTTCCTGGTTGTTTCGCCGTTCATGCGCCCTCCGGTGGGCCTTGTTTGGCACGGGTGGCCAAGACTTGCAAAAGTCGCGCGCCGCCACACCTTTGCCACAGGGCCGCAGCACACAGGGCGCGGCGGAATTCAAGGGTGATTCTGGAAGCACACGATGCCCAATCATTTCGATGCCTGCATGTCCCAGCTGGAAGCGCGCAGCGCGCGCGAGACGGGTTCTTCTCAATCCTCCGGCGATGAAAACGGCGATCACCGTCACGGCAAGGACGAGCTGAAGCCGGGTCGCGAACTCTTTGCCGAAAAAGAGCGGGTCAAGACCCCCAAGCATCACGCTTAGGCTGCGACGCTATCCCGGAGGGCCGAGATAGCGCGAAACGCGCGTTTCGAGCAGCCGCACCAGCGTCGGATCCATGAACTCGTAGTCGTCGGGAATGTCGAGACAGATCACACGGGCATTTTTTGCGTGAGCCCGATATTTCCGCATCAATTTGTTGCGGTGGGATTTTTCCATAACAAAAATGATGTCGGCCCATGACACCAGTTCGGGCGTCAGCGGGTTCTCGGCATCGTTGTTGGTGCCAGCCGAGGAGACTTCGAGGTCCTGGCGGGTCGAGAAAATCTGCTCTGCGGTCGGGCTGCGCAACCGGTTCTGGCTGCAGACGAAGAGGACCGTCTTCATTGCCGCTCTATCGTGCCAGATCCGCGACCACGGCATCCAGCACGATCATGCCGGCCGGTGTGGCACGCAGGCGCGAGTTGCCGATCGATGCGACCAGCCCTTCCTCCTGCAGGATCGAAAGCCGACCCGAGGGCAGGGCCCGGCCGGAATATTGTTCGTAGCGGGCAAGATCGATGCCTTCGGCGAGACGCAGCCCCATCAGCAGGAATTCGTCGGCCTCTTCCGAACGGGTGAGGATTTCGCCTCCGGTGACGCCGTGGCCTCTGGTTTCGACCAGATCCAGCCAGGTTTCAGGCACCTTCTCCGCGACCGTCACCACGCGCGTGGCCTTTTCGACGAAGCGGCCATGCGCGCCTGGGCCGACACCGACATATTCGCCATAACGCCAGTAGGTCAGGTTGTGCCGGCTTTCGGCACCTGGCTTGGCATGGTTGGAGATCTCGTAGGCCGGCAGGCCGCGCGCCGCGGTGATCTCCTGTGTCAGCTGATAGAGATCGGCTGCGTGGTCGCCATCCGGGATTTCGAACTTCTTTGCCGCATGCAGCATGTGGAAGGGCGTGCCTTCCTCGATCGTCAGCTGATAGAGCGACAGATGGTCGGCGGCGTAGCCGATCGCTTCCTCGAGTTCCGCTTCCCAGGCCTCCGGCGTCTGGCCGGGACGAGCATAGATCAGGTCGAAGGAGAGCCGCGGAAAGATTTCGCGCGCGAGCCCGATGGCATGCAGCGCCTCTTCGACATTGTGCAGCCGGCCGAGGAATTTCAGGTCGCGGTCATTCAGCGCCTGCACGCCGAGCGAAACGCGGTTGACGCCGGCGCTGCGATAGCCACGGAAGCGTTCGGCCTCGACGGAGGAGGGGTTGGCTTCCAGCGTCACTTCGATGCCGGCCGGCACCGTCCAGTTTTTGGCCACGGCGTCAAGAACGGCACCGACCGTTTCGGGTTTCATCAGCGATGGCGTGCCGCCGCCGAGGAAAATGCTGGTCACCTCGCGCGGACCGGTGCGCTCGCGCATCGTGGCAAGCTCTGCCTCGAAAGCGCGCGCATAGCGCTCCTGGTCCACAGGCTGGTGCCGGACATGGCTGTTGAAGTCGCAGTAAGGGCACTTGGCCGCGCAGAACGGCCAATGGATGTAGACGCCGAAGCCGGGCGACCGATCCAGCAGCATCAGGCCGAACCCAGCCTAGCGCGGGCGAACTTCTGGAAGGCGCGGGCGCGGTGCGACAGCGCCTCGGGCTGTCCGGGTTTCCAACCGTGTTTCTGCTCGGCGGTCATTTCGCCGAAGGTCTTGTCGTGGCCATCGGGCCGGAACACCGGATCATAACCGAAGCCGAGTTCGCCACGCGGCGGCCACACCAGGATGCCTTCTGCTTCCCCGCGATAATATTCGGCTTCCCCGTCGGGGAAGGCCAGGCAGATGACGGCAACGAAACGTCCCGTGCGCTGAGCCGGTTCAGTCGCCTTCACTTCCTGGAGCGCATCTTCGGTCTTCTGCATCGCCATGCCGAAGTCGCGGCTGCCGTCGGCCTTTTCGGCCCAGTTGGCGGTATAGACGCCGGGGGCTCCGTCGAGCGCGTCGACGCACAGCCCGGAATCGTCCGAAAGCGCCGGCAGGCCGGTCGCCTGCGCGGCGGCAAGTGCCTTGATGTAGGCGTTCTGCTCGAAGGTCGTGCCGGTCTCGTCAGGTTCCGGCAGGCCGTATTCCTTGGCCGACTTCGCCTCGAAGCCGAAAGGCGCCATCAGGTCGGCGAATTCCTTCAGCTTGCCGGCGTTGTGGCTGGCGACGACGATCTTCTTTCCATCGAGCGAATGCATTTACAGCTTCCAGATTTTCGGTTCGGCGAATTCCAGCGAGTTGCCGGAAGGGTCGCGCAGATAGATGGAACGGCCACCTTGCGGCCATTCGAATTCGGCCTCGATGGCGATGCCATGCGCCGTCAGATGGGCTTTCCAGCGATCGAGTTCCTCGGCATTGGCTGAAAAACACAGATGTCCTTGTCCGGCCGTGCCATGCGGCGGCACTGGCAGGCGTGCGTCGGGCGCCGGTGGGTGCCTTGTCGCTTCCGCGTTGAACAGCAACAGCACGCCCTGTCCGCAGCGAAAAAACACATGCCGGGCCGCCACCTTGCCGATCCGCTCGAGGCCGATGATGTCGGCATAGAACGCCTCCGCCGCCTCCAGATCGGTTACGTAGAGCGCGGATTCAAGGATGGCGGCAGGCTGCATCACGCCTCACGCCACCGCCATCTGCTGCAGGGACACCAGCCGGGAAATACCCTTCTTGGCCAGCCCCATCAGTGCCGAGAACTGCTCTTCCGAGAAGGGCTCGCCTTCGGCGGTGCCCTGGATTTCAACGATGCCGCCCTTGCCGGTCATGACGAAATTGGCATCGGTACCGGCCGAAGAATCCTCGAGATAGTCGAGGTCTATGACCGGCTGGCCGTCATGGATGCCGCAGGAAATGGCAGCGACGTGGTCCTTCAGCACCTTGTCCAGCTTCACCATCTGGCGTGCTTCCATCCAGCGCAGGCAATCATGGAGCGCCACCCAGCCACCGGTGATGGACGCCGTGCGGGTGCCGCCGTCGGCCTGGATGACGTCGCAGTCGACGGTGATCTGCACCTCGCCCAGTGCCTGCATGTCCACCACGGCGCGCAGGCTGCGGCCGATCAGGCGCTGGATTTCCAGCGTGCGGCCGCCCTGCTTGCCGGCGGAAGCCTCGCGGCGCATGCGGTCGCCGGTCGAACGCGGCAGCATGCCGTACTCGGCCGTCACCCAGCCCTTGCCGGAGTTGCGCATCCAGCCCGGTACCTTCTCCTCCAGGCTGGCCGTACACAGCACATGCGTGTCACCGAATTTCACCAGGCAGGAACCTTCGGCGTGCTTGGAAACGCCGCGCTCGAAGGAGATCGCACGCATTTCATCAGGCTGGCGTTTGGAGGGGCGCATCAAAGCTCTTTCTTCTTGGTTTTGGAGTCGTGGCCGGCTTGTAGCCCCATGCAGGATCGGGCGCAAAGGAAAACGGGTCGCTTGCGTCGCCCCGGTTGCAATCTATATCCTTGGCCCTGGAGATCTTGTGCCCGATGACCAAACCCATCGTCGATCCGATCATGCAATCGCCGGCCTTCCAGCCGCTCGACATACGCTCGCGCGACATCTTCCGGCGCATCGTCGAATCCTATCTCAGGGACGGCGAGCCGGTCGGCTCACGCTCCCTGTCGCGCATCCTGCCTTCGTCGCTGTCACCGGCCACGATCCGCAATGTCATGAGCGACCTCGAGCATCTCGGCCTGATCTACGCACCGCACATTTCTGCCGGACGGCTGCCGACCCAGCAGGGCCTGCGTTTCTTCGTTGATGCCTTCATGGAGTTCGGTGATCTCACCGACGACGAGCGCCGTTCCATCGAGACGCAGGTCAAGGCTTCGGGCGAGGGCATGTCGCTCGAACACATGCTGACGGAAGCCAGCCAGATGCTGTCGGGCATGTCGCGTGGTGCCGGACTGGTCCTGGCCGCAAAGGCGGAAGTGGCACTGAAGCACATCGAGTTCATCCAGCTGGAGCCGGGCAAGGCCCTGGCGGTGCTGGTTTCTCATGGCGGTGATGTCGAAAACCGTGTCATCGACCTGCCGGCCGGCATCACGCTGTCACAATTGCATGAGGCATCGAATTTTCTCAACGCTCATATCCGCGGCCGCACGCTGGCCGAAGCACGCGGCGAAATTTCCCGGCTGAAGGAAGAAACCCGCACTGCGCTTGATGCGCTGTCGCAGGATCTGGTCGAAAAGGGCCTCGCCGTCTGGGCCGGTGCCGAGAGCGGCCTGCCGGCACGCCTCATCGTGCGTGGTCGCGCCAATCTGCTCGAAAATGTCACCGCCCAGGCCGACATCGAGCTGCTGAAGCGCCTGTTCGAGGACATGGAGGCGCAGGACGGGCTGATCCAGCTGCTCGACCTCGCCGAACAGGGATCGGGTGTGCGTATCTTCATCGGCTCGGAAAACAAGCTGTTTTCGCTGTCGGGCTCGTCGCTGGTCGTCGCTCCTTACCGCGACAAGGATGCACGCGTCGTCGGCGCCCTCGGTGTCATCGGTCCGACGCGCCTCAACTATGCCCGGATTGTGCCGATGGTGGACTATACGGCGCAGCTGATTTCGCGCATGCTGCGATAATAGCTGAGACTGCCAGCCAGGAGGGAACACCATGGCGCTGGAAGAGATCAAGGCCCGCATCAGCCTGCTTCTGCAGGAGATGGTCAATCAGCCGGAAGACGAGCACGAAATCCAGGAACAGTTGCGCGAGAAATTCTCCGAACTGCGCGCGCTCGGGCTGCCGCTGCCCGCCGACCTTGTCGAACTGGAACAGAGGCTGGAAGCCGGCTTCGGCGCGGAAGCCTGACGGCTACATCTTTTCACGGTCAGTTGTGATGCGCCGATGCGTCTCCCATCCTATCTTCCCCTTGGTGGGCGAAGGAGGATGATGTGAAACGTGCCGTTGCAGCCTTGCTGGTTCCGTTCTTCGTAGCGCCTGTGTCTCTGGCTCTCGCCCAGCAGTCCGAGGTTCTGAAAGGGGAGGCTGCCTTCGGCGGCTGGCGCGCCGACAAGCCCGGCACCCGGCGCCTGCTGACGCCGCAGGATCTGCCCAGACCCTATGTGTCCGATTCCGCTTCCAACAGCCCTGGCGAGGTGCGGCGGCCAAAGAACGCAGAGCCGAAGCTGCCTGCCGGTTTTTCAGCCGAACTGATCGCTTCTGGCATCAGCAATCCGCGCGCCGTCCGTGTTGCCCCGAACGGCGACATCTTCGTCGCCGACAGCCGCGCCGACCAGGTTCGGCTCTACCGGCCCGGCGACGGCAGCACCAAGCCTGCCGAAGAAGCCATTTACGCCAAAGGCCTGAGTTCACCTTATGGCATTGCCTTCCACCCGTCCGAAAATCCCCGCTGGGTCTACATCGCCAACACCGACAGCATCGTGCGCTTTCCTTACAAGGACGGCGATCTGAAGGCTTCTGGAAAGCCGGAGACCGTTGTCGCGGACATTCCCGACGGCGGTCACTGGACCCGCGACATCGCTTTTTCACCAGATGGCAAGACGCTTTATCTGTCTGTGGGGTCGGCGTCCAACGTTGCCGAAGACCTGGGCGATCCTCCCGGAGGGCCAAAGGCATGGGCCCCTAACGAGCCGCTCGGAGCGGCATGGGGTTACGAACGTGGCCGTGCCGCGCTCTTTGCTTTCGATGCGGACGGCAGCAACCGCCGAAGCGTCGCCACCGGTCTGCGCAACTGCTCGGGGCTCACCGTCCAGCCGGCGACCGGCCAGCCCTGGTGTGTGGTCAATGAACGCGATGCGCTGGGCGACAATCTACCCTTCGAATACGCGACTTCGGTGAAACAGGGCGCCTTCTACGGCTGGCCCTGGTACTACATCGGCGACAATGAGGACCCCCGCCATGCCGGCACCCGCCGCGACCTCGCCGGCAAGGTGACGGTGCCGGATGTGTTGATCCAGGCGCATTCGGCGCCGCTCGGCATTGCCTTCTATGAAGGCAGGCAATTCCCCGCGGAGTACAAGGGCGATGCTTTTGTCGCCCTGCATGGCTCGTGGAACCGTGGCATGCCGACCGGCTACAAGGTGGTGCGGCTGTTGTTCAAGGACGGCAAGCCGACCGGCGCCTATGAGGACTTCATGACCGGGTTTGTCATCTCCGACGACGCCGTATGGGGGCGGCCCGTCGGCGTCGCCGTCGCCAGGGATGGTTCGCTGATCGTGACCGAGGACGGCAACGGCACCGTCTGGCGTGTTTCCTACAAAGGCTAGAGCATTTCGTAGCCAGGAGGGACCACTTGGCGTTACAAAAATGCGGAGAAAACAAAACTTAGAGCGTTTCCGCGTTTCCGTGAAAAACGGAAACGCTCTAGACTGAGCGCTCAGGCGAATTTGCGGTGGGCGTCGAGCGCGAGGCCGAGACCGACCGAACCGAAGGCGTCGCCCTGCACGACCTTGGCATCCGGCACCAGGGTCAGGATGCTGTGCCTGGCCAGCGGGATGGCGGTGGAGCCGCCGGTCAGGAACACGGCCGTGATATCCGTCGGCTTCACGCCTGCATCGGCCAGTGTATCGGCAACCGTCTGCGTGACGCGCCGGACTTCGCTGCGGATGGTGTTCTCCAGGCCTTGCTTGCTCAGAAGCGCTGAGAAACTCGCGCCGGGCAGCGCCAACTCTACCGTTGCCTGGTCATGGTCGGTCAGCGCGATCTTGGCCCGCTCCACCTTGGTGGCGAGTGCATGCCCGAACCGATGCTCGACCACCTCGATCAGCCGATCGACGAGATCGGCCCGCGCCGCCTCATAGCGTATCTGGCGCAGGTCCAGCATGGCCTTCTGGGTGTAGAGCAGGTTGATGCGCTGCCAGGTGGCGAGATCGACGAAATAGCCCGCCGGCAGGTTGCGCTTGCCATCCTTCGTCGGCGTCAGATAGCCGAGTTCGGGCATGACATGGGCGATGCTGAGCAGCCGGTCGAAATCGGTGCCGCCGATGTGGACACCCCGATTGGCCAGGATATCACCCTTGCGGTCGCTCGCTGCCGAGCGCTCTGGCGAAACCCGCACGATGGAAAAGTCCGACGTACCGCCACCCATGTCGACGATGAGGGCCAGTTCTTCGCGATTCAGCGTGTGTTCGTAATCGAGCGCGGCTGCGATCGGCTCGAACTGGAAATCGATATGCTTGAAACCCTGCTTGCGTGCCGCCTTTTCCAGTTGGTTCTGTGCCTCGGCATCCGCCGCAGCGTCTTCGTCGACGAAATGCACAGGTCTGCCCAGCACGACACTCTCTACCGGCTGTCCGGCATGGCTGTCCAATCGCGCTTTCAGGTGGGCGATGAACAGGCCGATGATGTCGGTGAAGGCGAGCGTGCGCGCCTGGATACGGGTCTTTTCGTGCGCGAGCGACGATCCCAGCACGCTCTTCAGGGCACGCATCAGCCGACCTTCGACGCTGTCGGTGTAGTCCGCGATGGCATGGCGCCCGAACAGGGTGCTGCCCTCTTCGAAATTGAAGAAGATCGCGGAAGGCAATGTCGCATTGCCATCCTCGAGCGCCACCAGACGGGGCTTGCCGTTCTCGATCACGCCGACGGTGGAATTGGAAGTGCCGAAGTCTATGCCGCCGAAAGCCGGTCGCATCGTCTCGTCCTGGATGTTTGCGCAAAAAAAGGTGCGGCCTTGTCGATGCAAGCCGCAGCGGGACCGTGCGCCTACAGGACGAGGAATGAAATGTCGATGCCTTGCGGGCACTTTCAGAAAAATGTGAGCGGCTGGCCCAAGCGCTGGGCCATTCCACGGACTGGTGCTCCATGCGATAAAGCGCTGCTGTTTTCGAGGTTTTCCCGATGACCCTTGCCGGATTTATCGCCTATTCCGCCGCCCTTGCGGTTGCTGCAGCCATTCCCGGCCCCGGCATAACCGCGCTGGTGGCGCGCGCGCTGGGCTCCGGCTTCCGCTCCGCGCTCGCGATGTCGCTGGGCCTCGTTGCCGGCGACCTCACTTATCTGACCGCCGTGGTACTTGGTCTGGCGCTGGTGGCGCAGAGTTTTGGCATCGTGTTCCTGGTCATCAAATGGCTGGGCGTGCTTTATCTTGCCTACCTCGCCTGGAGTTTCTGGACCGCGGGCATCACGCCGGAGACCGTCGAAGCTCGCAAAGGCCGGGATGGTTTCGTGCAATCGGTGCTGGCCGGCCTGGCTGTCCAGCTCGGCAATCCGAAGACGATGATCTTCTATCTCGCGATCACACCGACCATCGTTGACGTGAAGTCCCTGACTTTCGCGGATTATGGAATTCTGCTCGCCATCACCGCCGCCGTGCTTCTCATCGTCCTGGTGCCGTATCTGGCGCTCGCTGCCAAGGCACGCTGGTTCCTGCGTTCGCCGCGTGCCCTGAAGGCACTCAACCGCACCGCAGCGGGTTTCATGGTGGGGGCAGCAACCGCGATTGCCGTACGGTCCTGAGATTGTTCGCGCAAAGCTGAACCTGATTTTGGGATAATCAGGAAAACTGTTCCACCAGCCTGTTGTTTTCAGCATGCCGCCCGCTCGGATATAGTCCGGTGGCGGCCTATCTTCCTTCGTTGAAAAGCCGCATAAGGCAGCCTCGTTTCAGGGAGCAAAATCAATGAACAAGCCTGTATCCTCCGCACGTGTTCCCGGCCGCGGCCGCATCTACAATTCGATCACCGAGACCATCGGCGACACCCCCTTGGTCCGGCTGGACAAATTCGCGAAGGAAAAGGGCATTGTCGCCAACCTCCTCGCCAAGCTCGAATTCTTCAACCCGATCGCTTCGGTGAAGGATCGCATCGGCGTCGCCATGATCGAGGCGCTGGAGCGCGACGGCAGGATCACGCCCGGCAAGACCGTGCTGATCGAGCCGACCTCCGGCAACACCGGCATCGCGCTGGCCTTTGCCGCCGCCGCCAAGGGCTACAAGCTCATCCTCACCATGCCGGAGACGATGTCGGTCGAGCGCCGCAAGATGCTGGCTTTGCTTGGCGCCGAACTGGTTCTGACCGAAGGCCCTAAAGGCATGAAGGGGGCGATCGCCAAGGCCGATGAGCTGGCGGCGTCGCTGCCGGATGCCATCATTCCCCAGCAGTTCGAGAACCCGGCCAATCCCGAGATCCATCGTGAGACGACTGCCGAGGAGATCTGGAACGACACCAAGGGTGAAGTCGACATTTTCGTCTCCGGCATCGGCACCGGCGGCACCATCACCGGCGTCGGCCAGGTGATCAAGAAGCGCAAGCCGTCGCTGCATGTCGTGGCTGTCGAGCCTGAAGCGTCGCCAGTGCTGTCAGGCGGGCAGCCCGGTCCGCACAAGATCCAGGGCATTGGCGCAGGCTTTGCGCCGAAGATCCTCGACACCACCATCTATGACGAGATCGTCAAGGTCTCCAATGAAGACGCCGTGGCCAATGCCCGCCTCGTCGCGCGCCTGGAAGGCGTGCCGGTTGGTATCTCATCGGGTGCGGCGTTGCAGGCGGCGATCGTCGTCGGCTCGCGACCGGAAAACAAGGGCAAGAACCTTGTCGTCGTCATCCCGTCCTTCGCCGAACGGTACCTCTCGACCGTGCTCTTCGAAGGGCTTGGCGCGTAAGATTTTTCTCCGGTGGCCAGCGGAGCGGGAAGACATTTCCGCTCTCTGGTCCTTATGAAAAACCTCCTGGCCTTGCGCTCGCGGCTTGATGGCAGTGTCCTGCCAAGGTCAAATCTCTCTGGCCAGAGCATTTGTAGCCAAGTGGAATCACCTGGCGTTGAAAATGCACCTAAAACAAAGACTTGGAGCGTTTCCACGTTTCCGTGAAAACGGAAGCGCTCTGGGAATCAGAGCCGGGGAGGAAATGACTGACAATGCATAAGCTCTACACGCGTCCGGGTTCGGGCGGGTTCGTGATCGAGGCGGCGCTCAAGCTGGCCGGCGTTGCATTCGAGCAGATCGACGTGCCGAAGACGCCGGAGCCCGATCCGGAATTTCTCAAGATCAGTCCGATGCACCAGGTGCCGGTGCTGGTTCTGCCGGACGGTCATGCCGTTCCCGAGACAGCGGCTATCTCGCTTCTGCTTGCCGAGCTGCATCCCGGAAGGGGGCTTGGTCCGGTTGCCGGCGAACCGGGCAGGGCGGACTTCCTGCGCTGGATGGCTTTCATGGCGACCGCCATCTACATGGCCAACCTGCGCTACTACTACCCGCATCGTTCGACCACCGACTCTGCCGGCCTCGACGCGGTCAAGCAGGCGGCCGTTGTCGAGATGGACAAGGAGATGACCATCCTGGACAGCGCCCTCGCAGGACGCGACTGGCTTGTCGGGGACAGCCGGACCATCGCCGATGTCTATATGCTCATGCTGGTGTGCTGGTATCCGGATATGGACAAGGCGCGCGCGGCCTGGCCGAATGTCGAGCGGGTATGCGCCAGGTTGCGCGCCGATCCGATGCTGGCCGCGCTCAACGGTCCCCATGAGATGTGGCCTGCCTGACCGGACTACGCGCGAAAGGCAGTCGTTCAGTTCAGCAGCATCGCCTTCTTCGCGGCCAGGAAACGGCGGACCGCCTCGTCGCGTTCCAGTCCGATCGCCCGTTCATAAGCCTGTCGCGCTTCATCGGCCCGGTCGAGCTGGGCAAGCAGGCCGGCCCGCGCTGCCCAATAGGGCTGGTAGTCGTCGATGCGCCGGTCGTCGGCGACGGTATCGAGTTCGACCAGCCCGGCCGCCGGTCCATCCGTCTCGCCGATGGCCACCGCGCGATTGATCGTCACGACCGGCGATCCGGCGACCAGGACCAGCGCATCGTAGAACTGCCTTATCGCCGCCCAGTCGGTCCTGCCAGTCAGGCGGCGGGCCACATGGACCGAGTGGATCGCCGCTTCGATCTGGTAGCGGCCGAGATGGGATGAACGGCCTGCGCGAGACAGCAGTGTGTCTGCTTCCTCGATCAGTCTGGTATCCCACAGGGCCATATCCTGCTCGCTCAGGGGAACGAAATCGCCTTGTCTGCAGCGGCGTGCTTCGCGGCGGGCCTCGGCGTAGAGCATCAGGGCCAGAAGCGACAGCGCTTCCGGTTCTTCCGGCAGCAGTTCGGTCACCAGCCGGCACAGCCAGATCGCTTCGGTCGCCAGGTTGCGGCGGCGCGTTTCCGTGCCTGCGGGGTCGGTCCAGCCTTCGGCAAAGGCGGCGTAGACCGCTTCGAGGACCGCCGACAGCCTGTGCGGCAATTCGGGCAGTTCGGGAATGCGGAAGGGGATGCCCGCTTCCCGGATGCGCGCCTTGGCCCGCACCAGCCGTTGCCCCATCGTGGCGGGCGAGATCAGGAATGCGGATGCGATCGTGGCAGCGTCGAAGCCGAGCACCGTCTGGAGGATGAGCGGCGCACGCACGCCCGCGTCGATCGCCGGATGGGCGCAGGCAAAGATCAGGCCGAGACGGTCATCGGGCAGCTTCTCGCGCATCGCCTCTTCCTCCATTTCATCGCCGATGAGCTTGAGATGCGGAAGCGCCGCCTCGCGGGTCTGGCGCCGGCGATGCTGGTCGGTGGCCCTGCGGCGCGCCACCGCGAGAAGCCAGGCTTCCGGGTGCTGGGGAACACCCGTTTGCGGCCATCTCGCCAGCGCCATGGCGAAGGCGTCGGCGAGCGCATCCTCGGCGCCGGCAACGTCGCGCGAACGCGCAGCGAGGAACGCGACTAACTTGCCGTAGCTCTGGCGGGCGGCCGTTTCAGCCGCCGCCCGTGCCTGTTCCGTGGCCGAGGCCATTGCTGCTCAATGCGTTGGCCAGATCGGGCGCACTTCGACGACGCCGTGGCTGGCGGCAGGGCAGCGCGCCGCCCAGGACAGGGCGGCGTCGAGATCAGCCGCCTCGATGAGGTAGAAACCGCCGAGCTGCTCCTTGGTGGTGGCGAAGGGGCCGTCCAGCACTTCAGTCTTGCCGTCGCGGACCTTGACCGTCGTCGAGACATTGGATGGCTGCAGTCTTTCGCCTGCGACCATCGCACCGGCTTTTGCGAGTGCGGCGTTGTAGGCCATGTAGGGCTCCGACATCACACCCTGCATTTCGGGTGTCATCCTGGCGAAGGCCGTTTCGTCGACATGGATCAGAAGCATGTATTGCACGATGGTCTCCCGTGTTTTCGAGGGCCGCGTCCTTGCTGGCCGCACGAATGTCGCGCGAGCTTGCCCGATTTCGACAGGCACTGTGCAAAAATTTTTTGACCCGTCCCGAAAACAAAACCGCCGGCGAGGGGCCGGCGGTTCGAACATCGGGACGTCTTTGGTCAGGGGGACCTTAAGGGCGTGCAGGGATCCCCGGGCGCAGCGGCCGGTAGGTGGTCGTGCGGTGTTCGGAGGCGGGACGGGCGACCCGGCTGTCGTGACGGCTTTCCAGTGTCATCAATGCGCACTCACGCCGAGCGCATGGGCGCGGCGAGCGCAGGCCGGGCCAGGGCCGCGCATGTAATGGCGCTCGGGCCGATAGGTCGGCGCGATGAATTCGCGGATGGCGGCGGCGTAGCCCTTGAACTGGCTCCAGATGGTCATTCGTCTATTCCCTGTCCCGATTTTCGGATGCCCCGTCCGATTGGAAAGCATCCTAGCGAGAAGGCGTGAATAGTCGGTGAACGGGATGTTAATCTTCGGGCAAAACCTTTACGAATCGTGGCCGGAAAGTGGCGGATTGGCGGTGTTTTGACGCCTTTTGACGCCTTTGTGGGCGATGTGGTTTTCGTGTCACAGAGGCTTTCGTTTGGGACTCGAAAACGCGCGGTCCTGTTTCGGTCCTTCTCTGCGGAATATGCGCTGTTCGAGTCGCCTTGGCAGTTGCGGAAAGGCCTTTGTCTTCACTACGCTACGGGCATCAACCGCGATCTGTGGGGACGTGAGAATGGAACTCTGGCGCTTTGTCGACGCCATCAATCAGGCTGGAGCGCGCGCGGCAGCGCCTGCCGATCTGCAGCGGTTCGAGGAAACGACAGGGATCTTTCTCCCTGACGACTATTGCGCATTCCTCATGACCTGCGCCGGCGGCAGATGCGTGCAAAAAGTTTCATTCGATTTCCCCAATGGCGTGTGGGCCGGATATGTGGAGGACGTCGGCGGTCTGCATAAGGATTCGCGTTATTCGCTGGAGCACAATCGGAAATTTCCCCCCTGGCCTCTTCACAGGGATCTGGTGTGGATCATGAATGACCACGGCGGCAATCCGATCTGCTTCCGGTTCGATGACGGCAACGAGGGGAAGCTCTGCCTGATCGACCATGAACTCGCGCCGGAGGATGACGATTGGACCTTGGAGGAGGCCAGCTCCAAGGATTGGGGCTATGTGCTGCCTCTGGCGTCGTCGTTCACCGAGTTCGTCAGGAATCTCCGGCGCAAATAGCGATCTGCTAGATTTCCAGGAATGCCTTGTCGAAAGCCTGACGCCCCTTGGGCGAGAAGGTGACGACGCGGCTGTCCTTTTCACGGCGTGCCCATTTTTCGGCGAGGATCTTGTCAAGGATCGCGGCGCCCAGTTGCCCGGCCAGGTGCGAGCGGCGCACACTCCAGTCGAGGCAGTCGCGGCAGACTGGTCTGCGTGAAGGGCCGAGCTTCCCCACATCGATGCCGACGGCGGTGAAATGTGAATGACCGTTCGGGCCGAAGCGGATTTCCTGGCCGTCGCGCACAAGGATGTCGCGGGCGAGAAAAGTGTCCATCATCCTCACCGCGTGTTCTCCGGCGAGGTGGTCGTAGCAGACACGGGCCTCGCGCATCGCGGGTTCACGCGGGCCGGGGCGCGCTCGCTTCGGCCCGAAACCCGCCGCCACCCCCATGATGGCTTCCAGCATGGAAGCCACCTGAGGTCCGGCCAGGCCGTAGTAACGGTGGCGGCCCTGGGACGCGACGGTGAGCAAGCCGCCCTCGATCAGCTTGGCCAGGTGCGACGATGCCGTCGGCAGGCTCACGCCACCCTCCAGCGCCAGTTCACTCGCCGTCAGCGCGGAACCTGTCATCAGCGCCGTCAGCATGTTGGCGCGGGCTGGATCACCAACGAGGCTGGCGATACGGGCGATGTCCGGTCCGTCCTTCATAGTTTGATCTCCATCAAAGCATTCCCGCAAGAAAAGCACTAATCTGATGGCAGTTCAAGGAGGCGATGATGACCAGCCCGTTCCAATCTGTCCGCGCGGACGCCGGATATGCCAGGTTCCGCTTTCGCTGGAATTCGCGCGGGCTGCTCTCGCTGCTGATGCACCGCTATGACCGCTATCTGCAGCGGCTCGACCTTGCGGATATCGAGACATGGCAGCTGGCCGATCTCGGCCTGACACCTGAGGACGTAAGGCGCGCATGCGCAAAGTCGTTCTGGCGGCTGTGATCACATCCACCGGTCTAACCCCATTTTCAGACCAATATTTCGATGCCGATCAAAGTGTCCATGCCCCTGCCGAGGAGAAGATCATGACCATCACCTGCTTCATCCGCTACGAAATAGACCCGTTCAGGAAGGCGGCGTTCGAGGAGTATGCCCGTAACTGGGGGCAGGCTATTCCACGTTGTGGCGCGGACCTGATCGGCTATTTCGCACCGCATGAGGGCTCGGTTTCCACCGCCTATGCACTTTACAACATCGATAGCCTTGCGGCCTATGAAGCCTATCGTGCCCGCCTTGCCGTCGATCCAGCCGGCAAAGCCAATTTCGAGTTCGCCCGGCGCGAGAACTTCATCCGCAAGGAGGACAGGATTTTTCTGAAACTGGCGTCCGCGCCGCATGCAGCTTTGGTGAAACCGTGACATCGGATCGGGTCACCATGCTCGATGGACGCGCCGGTGAGCCTCGATTGCTGGTCAGGCGTGCTGCCTCGTCGGGACCGAGCGTCATCTATGTCCATGGTGCGACGTTTCCTTCAGCGCTGTCGGTCGCATACCGGTTTCACGGCCATTCCTGGATGGACGATCTGCATCGGCGTGGTTTTGACGTATGGGCGTTCGATTTTGCCGGCTATGGCGGGTCCGACCGTCCGGCCTATTTTTCACGCTCGCCGGCTGGCGGGCTGCCGGGAGGCCGCGCGCCGTTAGCCAGCCGGCAACTGGCCCGTGTCGTTGCGCATGTCCTGGCAACCACCGGCAGGTCGCAGGTTTCGTTGGTCGCCCATTCCTGGGGCACTCTTGTCGCAGGGCTCTATGCTTCGGCGCATCAGGAAAGGCTGGATCGTCTGGTCCTGTTCGGGCCTATCGCCCGTCGGGAGGCTCCAGGCCAGGCGACAGCCAGTGTCCCGGGCTGGCGGCTGGTGTCCATAGCCGATCAATTGTCGCGTTTCGTTGAAGACGTGCCACCGGGGCATCCGCCGGTTCTGATCGAGCCGGAACTTGCGTCATGGGGGCCGGCATACCTTGCCACCGATCCGGCGAGTACTTCGCGCACACCACCTGCCGTCCAGATACCGGGTGGCCCCGTGGCTGACATCGCATCCGCCTGGGCCGGTCGGATGGCCTATGATCCTGGACGGATCAAAGTGCCGACGCTGATCGTGCGCGGTGCCTGGGACGGCGTTTCGAACGATGCGGATGCCGCCTGGCTGATGGCGCGCCTGGGCAGCCGCATCAAACTCGATCGCAAACTGCCGAAGGGCACCCATCTGATGCACCTCGAAACCGGCCGTGTGGCACTGTTTGAGACGGCTGGTCGCTTCCTTGCAGGAGAAACGAACCCATGATCGCAGTCATCTTCGAAGTCACGCCCGCGGAGGGCAGGCGTGAGGTCTATCTCGGTATTGCCGCCGATCTGCGCCCGTTGCTCGATGGTATCGACGGTTTCATTTCCATCGAGCGCTTCCAGAGTTTGACCGATCCTGCACGCGTCCTGTCGCTCTCGTTCTGGCGCGACGAGGATGCGGTGAGACAATGGCGCAACAGCGAGGATCACCGTCAGGCCCAGAAGGCCGGCCGCGCCGGCGTCTTCTCGGACTACCGCCTGCGCATTGCCCATGTTGTCCGTGACTATGGCATGTTCGACCGTGCCGAAGTGCCGGCCGACAGCCAGCGCGTGCATGGCTGACCGGCACGTTTCGCCAGCAGTCAGGCGTTGCCGATCAGCACGCCCGCCGCGAACACCAATGCACCGCCAAGCACGACCTGGAACGCAGCGCGCAGGAACGGTGTTTCCATGTAGCGGTTCTGGATGAAGGCGATTGCCCACAGTTCGAAGAACACGACCACCGCAGCAACGGAAGTTGCAGTCCAGAAATTCGTGATGAGATAAGGCAAGGCGTGGCCGAGTCCGCCGAGCGACGTCATGATGCCGTTGGCAAGGCCGCGTTTCAGCGGCGAACCGCGCCCGGACAGCTTGCCGTCGTCATGCGCAGCCTCGGTGAAACCCATCGAGATGCCGGCGCCGATCGAGGCCGAGAGGCCGACAAGAAAGGTCTGCCAGGTATCGTGTGTGGCAAAGGCCGCAGCGAAGATCGGCGCCAGCGTCGACACCGAACCGTCCATCAGCCCTGCCAGGCCGGGCTGCACGTAAGTGAGGATGAATTGCCGTCGCTCGGTCGCGGCTTCCTCGTCGCGCACGTCGCCGGGAACATGTTTCTGTTCGAGCCTGTGGGCGAGGTCTTCGTGGTTCTGCTCTGCGGCGGCGAGATCGCCGAGCAGTTTGCGGGTGGAAGCGTCCGACGTGCGTTTGGCTGCCTCGATGTAGAAAAGTTGCGCCTGCTGCTCCATTTCCTCGGCCTGGTGGCGGACTTTTTCGATGCCGAGCGGTCGCACCAGCCAGTCAGGCTTGCGTTCGTAATAACCCTTCACATGCTCGCGGCGGATGAGCGGGATGTGCTCGCCGAAACGCTTGCGATGCAGCTCGATCAGCATACCGCGATGCTTGTCCTCTTCCGCTGCCATCTCCTCGAACATCCTGGCTGAATGCGGATAGCTCTCCTGCAGCCCTTCGGCGTAGGAGCGGTAGATGCGGGCGTCGTCCTCCTCGGAGGAGATGGCCAACGCCAGGATTTCCTGTTCGGAGAGCGAGGAAAAGGGACGGCGGCCGAAGCCGAAAACGCGCGAAAGCATGATTGATGTCTCTAGTTTAGAATAATTCTAAACTATGTCGCAGCCTGCCGCCGGTCAAGCGGGTGTGTTGCAGTCGCGGCCCCGGGCAGGCGCTTCTTTCATGCCTTTTTATCGGCAAATGTTCACCTATATATCAGGGAACCAAACCGGAGACTTTCTGCATGACGGCAGCCAAGCGCGTGAAACACATCGACCCCAAACCCGTGCTCGACCTCATTGCCTCGATCGAAGCTGATCTTGCGCGACTCAAGGACATGGTGTCGGCTCAGATCGAGCCGTTCGATCCGGCCAATCCGCACAACAAGACGTCGGACGGAAAGCTGACAGGGGAAGGCGTCGAATGTTGCTATCGGCTCTTCGACAAGGGTGAATCGCGCTATTCCGTTTCGCAGAAGATGAAGATCTCCTTCGCCGCAGCCACGCATCGCTTCAATTCCTGGCGCAAGGCTGGCGGAAACAGGCGCAAGCCGACGCTTTTGGGCTGAGCGCATGGTTCGCCACAGGCGAATTGAACCTTCGCTATTCAAACAAAAACGGGCGCCATTGGCGCCCGTTTGCATGTGCGATGGCAGGAGTTGATCAGCTCATCAGCGGGCAACGCGGATCGCGACGACCGAAGATCAGGCGTACGCGTTCGCCGCTGCGGGTAATGCCGCGGACCTCGATCGTGCGGCGGCCAACGCCGACGACACGGGCGCGGCGCACGCCCATGCGCTCGGCCTTGTCGAGGGCGCGGTCAGGGCTGCATTCGCGGCGACGGTCCGAGAATTCATCCGGCTCGTTGCGGTCGCTGCGCCATTCATCCGGGCGACGGCGGCCATAGCCGTCGTCTTCGCTGCGCCATTCATCCGAACGGCGGCGATCGCCGCAATATTCGCGGTCGGGGTCGCAGCGCTTGTCGCGCATGATGACCTTGGGACCATCCGGGCCGATCTGGATGTTGAGGTCTTCGGCCGAGGCCGTGGTCAGCGGCAGGCTGGTCAGGGCCATCGCGACTGCGAGGGTGGAAAGGGTAAGGATCTTGCGCATTTGGAGGCCTCCTCTCATCGCCGCACAAAGTCAGGCGGCGCCTTCCTGTTCAAGTCAGATTTCGCTTGGTTCAGAAACAATCGGTGAGCACCGCCGATGTCCCTGACGAACCGATGACACTAGAGCGTTTCCGTTTTTCACGGAAACGCGGAAACCCTCTAACTCTTTGTTTTGCGCAATTCCGGATGGAAAACCGCTACGCACTTTTCCTGGAATTGCTCTGGGCGAATGAACATTTTCACGGTTACATCTTTTCGTTGGCGCTCGCCCACGCTTCGCGCACATGATGACGGCGAATGTGTGATTGAGCAGGTTCCCATGACAGCTTTGCTTCCCGCGATCGCAGATGTCCGCAACGCCGCCGAACGCCTGGCAGGTTTGATCGTGACAACACCGTTGATCGAGTCTCCCATGCTCAACGAGCGTTTCGGTGGCCGTATCCTGTTCAAGCCTGAAACGCTGCAGCGTACCGGATCGTTCAAATTTCGTGGCGCCTACAATAAGATTTCCTCGCTGTCGGAGGACGAACGTCGCGGCGGGGTGGTTGCCTTCTCATCCGGCAACCATGCTCAGGGTGTCGCGGCTGCTGCGGCCATGTTCGGCCTGAAGAGCGTGATCGCCATGCCTTCGGATGCACCGGAAACCAAGGTCGCCAATGTGCAGCGCATGGGTGCCGAAGTGGTACGCTTCGACCGCTTCCGCGACGATCGCATGGCGGTGGTGCGGCCATGGGTGGAGCAGGGCATGGCGTTGGTGCCGCCCTTCGACGATCCTGCCATCATCGCCGGCCAGGGTACGATCGGACTGGAGCTCGTCGCTCAGGCGACTGCTCTTGGTGTGACCCTCGATGCGGTGGTCATGCCCTGTGGTGGCGGAGGCCTGTCGAGCGGCATTTCGATCGCGGTCAAGGATGCCTCGCCACAGACCGCGGTCTGGGTGGCGGAGCCCGAATATTTCGACGATACCCGCCGCTCGCTGGAGGCCGGCGCGCGCGTCGGCAATGACCCGGGCCATGACTCGATCTGCGACGCCATTCTCACCCATGAACCCGGAGCCATCACCTTCGAAATCAACCGCAGGAACCTTGCCGGATCCATCGCAGTGTCGGACAAGGCGACTGCCGCGGCGATGCGCGATGCCATGGCCTATCTCAAGCTGGTGGTGGAACCTGGCGGCTGCGTCGGTCTTGCCGCGCTGTCCTCCGGCGAGATCGATCTCGCCGGCAAATGCGTGGCGGTGGTGCTTTCTGGCGGTAATGTCGATTTCGGCACCTACGCCAAAATCCTCGCTGCAGCCTAGAGCAATAGGGGGCAGCACCTCTGCCCCCGGACTTACGCTCTAATCGAGCGTGCGGCGGAAACGCATCAACGCCAGCCCCGCAAACAGCGCAACGAAGAAGATCAGCCAGCCGATTTCGCCGGCGATGGCGGGAAATTCCGCGCCCTTCAGCATGACGGCACGCACGATGCGCAGGAAATGCGTGAGCGGGAAGATCTCGCCGAGGGTCTGCGCCCATCCGGGCATGCCGCGATAGGGGAACATGAAACCGGACAACAGGATCGACGGCAGGAAGAAGAAGAAGGTGAGCTGCATGGCCTGCATCTGCGTGCGCGACACGGTCGAGATCGTGTAGCCGAGCAGCACCAGCCCGAGCACGAAGACGAGGATCGACGACAGGAGCAGTCCGAGGCCGCCCACAAAGGGGACGTGGAACAGCAGCTTGGCCGCAAACAGCACCACCACCACCTGCACCGCGCCGACACAGGCATAGGGCAGGACCTTGCCCAGCATGATTTCGACCGGGCTCGCCGGCATGGCGAGCAGGTTCTCCATCGTGCCGCGCTCGCTCTCACGGGTCAGCGCCATCGCCGTCATCATCACCATGGTCATCTGCAGGATGACCCCGAGCAGGCCGGGGACGATGTTGTATTGCGAGACGCCTTCCGGATTGTAGAGACGATGAGTGATGACTTCGAGCTGGCTTGCCGCATCCTCTGCAGCGGCTGCCTCCATGCCACGGGCACGCAACAGGGCCTGCGACGCAACGGTGCCGAGGGTGGAGATGGCGCCGCTTGCCGATGCCGGGTCGGTCGCGTCGGCCTCGACAAGGATCTGCGGCCGGTCGCCGCGTTCGACGCGCTTGCCGAAATCGGCCGGGATGGTGACCACGAACGACACGTCGCCGCGTGCCAGCAGGAAATCCGCCTCGGCCTCCGTGCGGGCGATGTAGTCGAAGCGGTAGTAGTTGGTGTTTTCAAGCGCGGAGACCATGGCGCGCGTGTACGGGTCGTTGCTCATCGCCAGCAGCGCCGCCGGCAGCCGCTTGGGATCGTTGTTGATGGCAAAGCCGAACAGGATGAGCAGCATCAGCGGCACGCCCAGCATCATCGCGAACGTGACGCGGTCGCGCCGCATCTGGATGAATTCCTTGGTCAGCAGTGCGCCGAGCCTGGCGAAAGAGAACAGGTTGCTCACGCCATGTTGTCCTTCGAGCCGGCCATGAACTGGATGAAGACATCCTCCAGGCTGGTTTCGCCGGGGCTCACCTTGACGCCGGGATGCGCTTTTTCGACATCGGCCAATGCATGTTTCAGCGCGGAGGCGTCCGAACCGACGACATGCAGTGTTGCGCCGAACGGTGCCACTTGGTCGACGCCTGGCCGGCCTTCGAGCGCAGCCGTTACGGCGTCGAGACGTGGACCTTCGACGATGAAGGTGGTGAGCCCCGCATTCTCCACCACCTCCGCCACGGTGCCGGTGGTCAGCAGCTTGCCATAGGAAATGTAGGAGATGCGGTGGCAGCGCTCGGCCTCGTCCATGTAGTGGGTCGAAACCAGCACGGTCAGCCCGCCGCGTGCGAGGTGATGGATCTCGTCCCAGAATTCGCGCCGGGCCTTGGGATCGACGCCGGCGGTCGGCTCGTCCAGCAGCAGCAGGCGCGGCTTGTGCATGATGCAGGCGGCCAGCGCCAGCCGCTGTTTCCAACCGCCGGACAACGTGCCGGCAAGCTGGTTGCGCCGGCTGGTCAAGCCAAGCTCTTCCAGCGTCCTTGCGACATGATCCTCGATCGGCTTCAGGCGGTAGAGGCGGGCAACGAATTCCAGGTTTTCACCGATTGTCAGGTCCTCGTAGAACGAGAACTTCTGCGTCATGTAGCCAACTTCGTTCTTGATCTTCAGGCTCTCGGTCCTGAGGTCATAGCCGAGCACGGTGCCTTCGCCTTCGTCGGGCGTCAGCAGCCCGCACATCATGCGGATCGTTGTCGTCTTGCCTGAGCCGTTGGGGCCGAGGAAGCCGACGATCTCACCTTCGGCGACATTCATCGAGACGTGGTCGACGACGGTGTGATCGCCGAAGCGTTTGACGAGGTTCCTGACGTCGATGGCGTTCATGAGCTGCGCTCGGGAATGGGCGGTAGGCAGCTCACAGTCGGCAACAGGAGCTTCGAATGGCCGCAAATACATGTTGAAGTTTCGTGCATCACAGAACCTCCGCCGACTGGCTACTCACCACTCACCAGATCCACATCCACGATCTGCCCTGGCTGCAGCGGCCCGGTGGCGCCCATCGGTCGCGCCTCGACGAGGTAGACCAGCTTCTGGCGGTTCTCGAGCGAGTAGATGACCGGCGGCGTGAACTCGGGGTCGGGGGAAACGTAGCTGATGCGGGCCTTGAGGTCCTGCGGGCAGCCATCGCAGCGCACCGCAAGCTCACCGCCGACCTTCACTGCGGAGATGCTGGCTTCAGGCACGTAGACGGTGAGCTTCACCGCGCCGTCCGGCAGGACCGAAAGCACAGGCGCGCTGGGGCCGGCGGTGTCGCCGGCATGACGGATGATGTCATCGACGCGGCCTGCCGCAGGTGCGACAAGCGTACGCTTGGAAAGCCGCCATTCGGCCTGGTCGAGCGCGGTTCTCGCCTGTTTGACCTGGTTTTCGGCTGCCTTGATCGTCTCGGGTCGCGCCGGCAGGTTGCCTACGGCCAGATTCGCGGTGGCCTGGCCGATCGCGGCGTCCGCAACTTCGGCCTGGGTGGCGGCGTCATCATACTGCGCCTGGGTAGCGACCCCACGCTTCAACAGGTCCTGCGTGCGGGCAAGCGTGCGTGCGGCATCTGCGGCCTGTGCCTTGGCGGAGCGCAAGGTTGCCTCCAGTACGGCAATCTCTTCCGGGCGTTTGCCGACCTGGAGGTCGGCCAGTTGCGCCTGCGCCTGGGCCAGCGCCGCCTTGGCCTGTGTCACGGCAATCTCGGCGTCGGCTTTCTCCAGCGTGGCCACCGGTTGGCCAGGACTGACACGGTCGCCGCGCCGTGCGGAGACCGTCGTCACCTCCGCCACCTCGATCGGCGCGAGCAGCACGAAATCGCCCTCGACATAACCGACTGCGAGCGGTGCGGTGGCACCGCAGGCGGAAAACAGCTGTGCCGCCAGTGGCAGGGAACACAGGAAGCTCATGACTTCACCCTCAACTATCGGCGTCGCCGCTCATGTTTGTTTCTGCCGCGCGCTGAGCATGGCATCGAGGTTGCCGTGCAGCGTGGCGATGATCTTGCCGGCTTCATCTTCGCCGATCTGCGTCCAGCCCATGCGGCGCAGCACGGGCTCGCGCCCGATGCGGAAATAGACGGCCTGTCCGATCAGCGAGAAGATCGCGAGCCTTGTGCCTTCGCTTTCGGCAGGCTCGCCCGTGGCGCGCTCCCAGATGACACAAAGTCTTTTGTGCGTTGGCTCGAACAGGCCGCCGTAAATGCGGTCGAGCGTCGGCGTGGGATCGGCAAGCTCCCTCAGCATGAACTGCACGATCTCACCGGCCTCGGGCTTGGCCACGATGAAGGCAACCATGCCTTGCAGCGTCGCCTTCAATTGCAGACGCGCAGTTTCGGCTGTCAGGGCCGCAGGGTCCGGTTCGGCCATGCCTCCCAGCGCCTGGTTGGCGATTGACTGGATCGTCTCGACGATGTGGTCGGCGACAGCGGCGCGCAGACCCTCCTTGCCACCGAAATGATAGGCGATCGAGCCGATATTGGCCTTGGCGGCGGCGGCAATCTCGCGCGTGGAGGTGCCGTCATATCCTTGCCGGCCAAACAGCTTGAGCGCGGCGCGCACAAGCGCTGCCTTCGTCATGTCGGCGGGCGAGGGAGGTGGTCTGGATGGTTCAGTTGACATACGCACAATTTAATCAATCGAATGATTAAAGTAAAGCGGATGTCTTTTGGCTATGAGGTGAATGGAGAAGGAGTTTGCAGCCCCTCGAGCAGCGCGTCGCGAAAGACCGCAATGGGGCGGGTGAGACGGCCGGCGGGCGGGCGATGCAGCATCCATGCCCGCACCTGCGGACGAAAATCCTGGACCTCGATGATTTCGACCCGGTCGTGCCAGGGGCTTCCTGTCAGCGCAGCCGGAGTTATGATGCCGATGCCATGGCCGCGTGCGACCAGCGACAGGCGCAGATCAGCGCTCAAGGCTTCCACGCCGACATTGAATGGCAGGCGCGCGGCTTCGAACTGGCGGCGGATGAAGGTGCGAAAACCGCATCCGGTTTCGTTCATCACCCAGGGGAATTTCGACAGGTCTTCCAGGCTTGTCGGCTTCGGCAGCCGAAGATCTTTCGCAACGACCAGCACCACTGATTGTATGCCGAGATCCTCGCTGAAGAGTTCGTCGGGCGGCTGCAATCCCTCGGCAAGGCAGAGTGCCGCCGCGTCCAGCTCACTGCGCAGGACCTGATCCACCAGCCGCGGCGACCAGCCGGAAGTGATGCGCAGCGTCAGTTTCGGGAAATCGGTTCGCAACCGCTCCACCGGAAAAGCCAGCGCGGCATCCGAGAGATAAGGCATGATGCCGAGCCTGAACTCCCCCTCGATATCGCCGACCGGGGAAACGCCGGCCTTCAGATCGTCCAGCGAACGCAGCACGCGGCGGCCGTGTTCATAAGCCTCCCGCCCCGCGGCGGTCGGTTTGAATGGCTTCGACTGGCGGTCGAGCAGCGTCGTGTTCAGCCTCTCTTCCAGGTTCTGGATACGCCGCGTCACCCCGGGTTGCGTCAGGTTCAGCCGTGCCGATGCGCCGACGATGGAGCCGGTCTCGACAACGGCGACAAAAGCCTCGAGATCATGAATATTCATGCGAGTTTCGCATAATCATTATTGTTCATTTTGATTTGTAGCATGATGCTGATTGGGAATAAAGCTCCTCATCGATATGCGAGTTCATTCCGAGGAGCAGTCCATGTCCAGCAACGTCAGCGACGCGGCCGGTGCTGTGTCGCGCCGCGCTTCGATCACCGGCTGGCAGGTAATCCTGTTCGCGACCGCTGTCGGCGTTATCGTGACGAACCTGTTCGCTCCACAGACACTTGTCGGCCTGATCGGCCCGGCCTTCGGTTTTGGCAGCGGGATGGGCGGACTCGTGGCGATGGCGACCTTGCTGGGCTATGCGGCGGGACTGTTCTTCCTGGTTCCCCTGGCTGACCTTTTGGAGAACCGCACGCTTGTGCTGCGTATGCTGGGCGGCGCCGTGCTGGCCGCGATCGCGGCCATGCTCGCACCCAGCGCCGTTGTGCTGATGGTCATTCTTTTTGTTCTCGGCGCGGCCTGCTCGGCGATCCAGATCCTGGTTCCCATCGCCGCATCCATGGTCGAGCCCGAGTGGCGCGGCCGCGTCATCGGCGATGTGATGAGCGGGCTGATGATCGGCATTCTCCTGGCGCGCCCCGCTGCCAGCCTGATTGCCGATACCTTTGGCTGGCGGGCCTTCTACGGCACCAGTGCCACGGCAATGCTGTTGCTCGGTGCCGTCCTGGCGCTGCGATTGCCGCGACGGCAACCGGCAGGCGACACCGGATATCCGGCGCTGGTTGGTTCGCTCTGGGGCCTGCTGCGTTCCGAACCCGAATTGCGGCGACATTCCCTGACGGCAAGCCTTGCCATGGCGGCGTTCAGCCTGTTCTGGACATCCGTGGCACTGCGGCTTGCCGAGCCGCCTTTCGATCTTGGTCAGCGCGGCATCGCCCTGTTTGCCCTTGCCGGTGCGGGCGGCGCGGTCGTGACGCCGCTGTTCGGGCGTGCCGGCGATCGTGGCTGGACGCGAGCGGGAACGATCCTCTCGCATTGTCTGATGATTTTCGCCTTTGGCCTTTCGGCCTGGGCTGGATTTGCGCGTTCCGGACCCTGGCTCCTGCCTCTGCTGTTGCTGGGAGGCAGCGCCGTCCTGCTCGACATCGGTGTGACCGGCGACCAGACGCTGGGCAGGCGCGTGATCAATCTTCTGCAGCCGGAGGCGCGGGGTCGCCTCAACGGCCTGTTTGTCGGGCTGTTCTTCCTCGGCGGCGCTGCCGGTTCGGCAATGGCGGGTGTTGCTTGGGCATGGGGTGGCTGGCCTACAGTCTGCGTCATCGGGGTCGTCATCGCCATGGCGGCGCTTCTGGTGGATTGCCTGTTCAGGGCATCGTGACGGTCGTGTGATATGCCAGGCCGCAATTGCGGTTGATTTGCCGCCGCCGCCGCGCTTTATTCCCAACCGATGGCCAAGGAAGTCGAACGCAAGTTTCTGATAAGGGACGAGGGTTGGCGCAAGGCGGTGGAACGCAGCGTCGCGATCACCCAGTTTTATCTGGCCATTTCCTCGGAGCGATCGATCCGCATGCGCATCAGCGACGGCAAGGCCGCCAAGCTGACGCTGAAATTCGGATCCGACCTGAGGGTCCGCGACGAGTTCGAATATTCCGTGCCGCTCGCCGAGGCGCGTGAGATGATGGCCTTCGCCATCGGCAACATCATCCGCAAGACCCGCCATCATGTCAGCCATTGCGGCTATGTCTACGAAGTCGATGTCTTCAACGACGTGCTCGATGGGCTGGTGGTGGCCGAACTTGAAACCAGGGACAGCGTGCCGGACGCCTTGCTGCCCAATTGGCTCGGGCGGGAGGTGACTGGGGAATTGCGCTTTTCCAACGCGTCGCTGGCGCTCAACGGTTTTCCGGAACTGGTGCCATGAGCGCGCGGCTTGACGCAAATCTTCCCCTGGCGAACGACGCGATGCGCCTGCTGCGGCAGGATGTGCACCTGGCGCTGGATCATCTGGCCCGGGCGCACGCCGAACCGGAAGAACACCTTCACAAATGCCGCCGCCGGCTGAAAGCGGTGCGTGCCTTGTTGCGCCTCGTGCGACCGGGCGACGAGGCGTTCTTCGAGGCAGAGAATGCACGCTACCGGGATGTGGCGGCGAGCCTGGCCGGACCACGCGAGGCGACCGCGCTGATCGAAACCATCGACCGGCTCGCGGAGGCGCATCCAGGCCATGCCGATCTTTATGCGAGTTTGCGTGCCGCGCTGGTCGAACGCCGCGCGGCTGCCATGAGCGACATCTCGGCCTTCGCTTCAGTCATCGATGCGGCCACCGCCACCTGCCGTCAGGGGCTGCTGCGGGTCGGTGCGCTGTCCTTGCCGGCCGATCCAAACGCCTCGGCGGCCATCGTCGCCGATGGGGTGAGGATCGGGCTGGAACGTACGAAGAAGGCGCTCGCCAGGGCCCGGGCTCACGGCGGGGAAGAGGACTTCCACGACCTGCGCAAGTCCGTAAAAGTTCATGCAGCTCAGTTCGACCTGCTGGGCAAGCTTTGGTCGGACAAGACACGCCACAAGGCGCTGGACAGGCTTGGCGGCAGGCTTGGAGAGTTGAACGACCTCGCTGTCCTCTATGCACTGCTGGAAAAGGATGCGGACGCCCTGGCGGTTACCGCCGAGACGCGGGCAGCCGTCGAAAAAGACCTGAAACGGGAAAGCAGGCGGTTGCGCAAGGAATGCCTGTCGGCGGCGACAAAGCTGTTCGACAGGGACTGGAAGCGCAGAATCGCGAAACTGACCGACAGGTTGCGGCTGCAGTTCGCCGCGGTTCCGACCACGACGCTGTGGGCGGCCTGAGGCCTACACCTCCACATCCGCCAGCTTGTCCGGGTTGCGCACCACGTAGACGCCCGAGATCGCGCCACCGGCATCGAGTTCGAAGCTCATCGTCTGTTCGACCTTGCCGGCGATCGTGATGAGCAGCCCCGGCGCGCCGTTGATGATGGCGGGCGCCACGGTTGTGTGCACCGGGTCCGGGTTCTTGCGCGCCACGCCGAGCATGAATTTCGCGACGGCGTCGCTGCCGGTCAACACGTTGGTTGCCGCGAGGACCTTGCCGCCACCATCGGCGACATATTCGACATCGGCGGCCAGCAGTGCTTTCAGCGGCTCGATGTCGCCGGCACGCATCGCCGTGTCGAAGGCGGCGACAAAACGCACCACATCCTCGTTCGAGGCCGGGAAACGGCTCTGATCCTGCCGGATCATCCTGCGGGCGCGGGATGCCATCTGCCGGCAGGCTGCTGGCGTGCGCTTCAGCGTCTCGGCGATCTCCTCGAACGGCACGTCGTAGAGATCATGCAGGAAGAGCGCCGCCCGCTCCAGCGGCGAGAGACGCTCCAGCGCCCGCATCACCGAAAACGAGATATCGAGCGCCGCGTCATTGCTGTCGGGTTCGACCGAGCCTGCACGCTCCACGATCGGTTCCGGCAGCCAGGGACCGACATAGGTTTCGCGCCGGGCCTGCGCCGAACGCAGCCGGTCCAGGCAGAGGTTCGTGACGATGCGCGAAAGCAGTTTCGTAGCATCCTCTGGCTCGTCCACCCGGGCGAAGCGCAGCCAGGCGTCCTGGACGATGTCTTCGGCCTCGCTGGTCGAGCCGAGGTAGCGATAGGCAAGCCTGGTCAGTCGATGGCGTTCGCCGAGATAGGCGGTGAGCCGCGGGTTTTCAGCCATCGACCATCTCCCGCATCGTCTCCTCCGTCGCTTCACCGGCCAGCCAGGCCAGAACCGGCTCACAGGCATTGCCGTGACCGAGGCCACGCTTGAGCAGCGGGTAGAAGGAACCCGAAACCGTCGCGGCGGCAAGCCCGGCCACGCCGCTCTTGCCCCACAGCGCCTCGCAGGCAGCGAGGATGTTGGGCAGCGCCGGGTCGCTGGCCAGCACGGCCTCCGCGTAGTGGCGGGCAAGTGCCATATCGCGCGGTGCGGTTTCGGCGCCATCCAGGAGCATGGCCCGGATATTGCGCATCGGGACGCCCGCCTCACGGGCCATCGCGATGGTGAGCCTCAGGCACGAGCCACAATCTGTCTGTCGTGCCGCGGTGATGCGCGCGGCGAAGTAGGGCGCAGCCGCCAATCCGAAGCGGTGATCGGTGAAGGGTGAGACCAGCGCCAGCTTGAGTGCGCCGGTGGTGTCGGTATCGGCGAGTTCCGCCAGATAGCTGGTATCGTAGCCGTAGCGCCCGCCGAACTTGCGGAAGGCGCGTTTGAGCAGCATCGCAAGCATCAGGCGGTCCTCTTTCCCAGGGTGGTGATCAGGGCAAGAGGCAACAGTCCCGGCAGCGCGATCAGCACGATGTCGCGCAGCGCGTCTATCGCTGTTGTCCCGTGCAACAGTTCGGCCAGATGCAGCAGCGCATGGCCGCCCAGGAAGATGGACGCGATCAGGATCGCCCGTCGATCCTGCTTGAAGGCGCCGATGAGCAGTCCGGCGCCCGCGGCAATGAAGGCAAGCCCGATGTCGCGGATGAAATGCAGGTTGGCGGGACCGGTTTCAGTGACGCCGGGGATGGTCGCATACCAGAGTGCCGGGGCCGCCAGCATGAAAATGCCGTTGGCGCTCTGGTAGAGGCCGATGAGGATGAGCAAGGTTCGCATGTCGTTTCTCCTCGGCCTTTGACGGGATAGGTCAGGGAGGTGTGACATCGGATGAGAGATTTTTTGCAAGGGGCGCGATTTTCGTGCTTGTCGGCAAGACAGGCTATCTGAAACCCGCGTCGCGCACCGTCCCTGCAAAGCTGCGGCTGACCGGCAACTGCGTGCCGTTCTTCAGCTTGAGGAAAAGCTTGCCGTCCTGGCGGGCAATCCCTGCCACGGCGTCTAGCGCTACCCAGTGAGAACGGTGGATCTGCAGGCCCGCTTCGCCTTCCGTCTCGCGCATCGCGTCTGCCATGCGCATCAGCACCAGCGTCGAACCCTTGTCTGTATGAACCTCGACATAGTGATCCTGCATCGACAGCCTCGTCAGCCTGCCGCGCAGAGGCGGTGGCAGGCGGTCCAGCAGCGGCGGCCTTGTGGGAGGCTGGACCATCGCGATGTCGAAGCCGTTACCCGGGGCCGTCGGCATCGATGCCGTTTGCGGTTCGGTATCGGCACTCGTTTCGCCTTCGATCAGCACCGAGGCAAGTGACAATGCCGCCGCGATCAGCGCGCAGTTGAGGAAAAGCGTGAGGGCAGATGATGTGTCCGGTATAGGGGCAGACAGCGCCGCCCAGTCGAACGCGGTCACCACGAGCGCTATCGGCACGCCCGCTGCCAGTCCGGTGATCAGCGCGCGCACCACCGAAGGCACGGCTCGCCTCTCGAACAACGCCTCGCCGACCAGGCGAATGGCGGCATAGCCTGCGGTGAAAGTGGCGAGCGCCAGCGCCAGCCAGTAGGCGAGGCGCGGCAGCAATGTCAGCCGCTCATAGGTGCCGAACGGCCCGGTCACTCCGAGCACCGCGGTGGCGATCAGGATCAGCCTCCAGAAGCGCGGTGAAAACGCGAGAGCCTGCATTTCGCGAAGCGTGGAATGCAAAAGGCCGTGCTTCACGTATCGGATCGTCCCTTCCCGAAACGACGTTTGCCGCGACGACGGTGCCCCGCCATCGTGCTGGCCAACCGAGAAGGCGGACAGCGCCACACTGGTAGCGCGCCGCCCGACAGCCTTCAACCGACGATATCCTCAAACGGAGTTCACCATGTCTTCTGATGCCGCCACCCCCAGCTTTCTCGACATTGTCACCCACACGCCACTGTGGGTGTGGCCGCTGATCCTCTATGCGCTGTATGCCGGCTGGGCCCGCACCCGTGACCGCATCGTCTCGCCGACACGCCTGTTCGCGCTGCCGGTGATCCTCGTCGCTCTCGATGTCTTCGAACTGGCCCGCAATGGGCTCTCTTTGCAGGCGACCGTAGGGCTTGCCGGTGGCATCGTCGCTGGCTTACTGGCCGGCCTGACAGCAGCCCGCCACACACCAGTACGCGCTCTCGACGATGGCCGCCTGGCCGTGAAGGGGCACTGGCTGCCTTTTGCCATCGTGCTGGCCATCGTTGTCGTCAGCTATGTCCGAGGCGTCGCCCTGGGCATCGACCCGTCGCTGGCGACCAACACACGCTTCCTGCTCGCCAACGCCATACTCGCCGGTTTCCTGCCGGCTTTGATGCTGGCGCGGACCTTCGGCTCGCTGCCGCGTGGCTATGTCTTCGGGTGAAGCAGAACTCCGGCATCTGCTTTCAACTGTGCTTTCGCTTCCTTCACCGAGGCGGCAAACGTCACCAGCGGACGCTTGACGCCATGGGTAATCAGCATGCGCCGGGTCTGTGGCGAAGCGCCGGCAATGATGAAACGCACGCCGGCCTTCCTTGCCTTGTGTGCCGTGCTTTCGATGACATTGGCGGCGGTGGAATCGAACAGCGGCACCTGCGAACAGTCGAGGATGAAACTCCTGCGCTGGTCGGCGATACGATCGAGCACGGCCGCCACCGTCGAGGCGGCGCCGAAGAAGAAGGCACCGGAAATACGATACACGACGGTGTCAGGGTCGCTGGCCTCGATGGCGTCATAGGCACGACGATCGCCATTGGTTGTATCGGCGACATCGTCGGCAATCAGTGGTGGTTCATTTTCAGCGATGGCCACGGCCTTGGCCATCCGATCGATGAACAGCACCGAACCCAATGCGAAGCCGACGATGATGCCTTCGGTGAGATCGCGGAAGACGACGATCAGGAACGTTGCCGCCAGCACCAGAGCATCCGCCCTGGACGAGCGCAGCAGGGCAGCGATCGCCGGCTTCTCGACCATGTTCCAGCAGACGACCGCAAGCACGCCGGCAAGCGCGGCCAGCGGGATGAAGCTGGCCAGCGGAGCAGCCACCAGCATGAAGACGAGAAGGAAGGCCGCGTGCAGCATGCCGGAGATCGGTCCATGCGCGCCGGCGCGCACATTGGTGGCGGTGCGCGCAATCGTCCCGGTAACACAGATGCCGCCGAACAGCGCCGAGCCGATATTGGCGAAACCTTGCGCCACCAGTTCGCAGTTCGAACGATGACGGCGTCCGGTCATGCCGTCTGCCACCACCGCCGAAAGCAGGGATTCGATCGCACCCAGCAAGGCGAAGGCGATGGCGTCAGGCAACACAGCAAGCGCCTTGTCCAGGCTCATCGGCGGCAGCGCGGGCAAGGGCAGGCTGCGCGGGATACCGCCAAAACGCGACCCGATCGTGTCGACAGGCAGCCCGGACAGCGCCACCACCAGGGATGCCAGCGCCACGGCCACCAGCATGCCGGGCCAGTGCGGTCGCCATTTCTTCAGCGCCACCACGGTGATGATGGAAAGCAGGGCGATGCCTGCGGCAGCCGGGTTCAGCGTGCTGCCCGCCTGCCACAGTGCCATCAGCTTCGGCACGAAAGGGCCTGGCTCCTTGCCTGGCAGCTTCAGCCCCAGCAGCTCGACGATCTGGCCGGAAAAGATGATGACGGCGATGCCGGCGGTGAAACCGACCGTCACCGGATAGGGGATGTATTTGATGTAGGTGCCGAGCCGCAGATAGCCGATGGCGAGCAGGAACATGCCGGCCATCATCGTGGCGAGAAGCAGCCCGTCCAGGCCTTGGCGGTCGGCGGTGGAAGCCACCAGCACGATGAAGGCGCCGGCCGGCCCGCCGATCTGGAAGCGGCTGCCGCCGAGCGCCGAAACGATGAAACCGCCGACGATCGCCGTGAACAGTCCACGCTCTGGCGTCACGCCGGAGGCAATCGCAATGGCCATGGAAAGCGGCAGCGCCACGATGGCAACGGTCAGGCCCGCCACGGCATCGGCACGCAGCTGCGGCAGACGGTAGCCCTCGCGCAGCACTGTCACCAGCTTCGGCGTGAACAGCTCGGAGAATGTCGGCCCGGCCTTGCGAAGCTGCCGCTGGCGGAGCTGATCCATGACGTGCCTTCCACAAGAGCGTCGGTGTCGTCGGCATCGCAATGATCTTGCGGAAAGTCGGCGCTCGCCGTCGCGAACCTTGGAGAGTTTCCGTTTTTCGCGGAAACGCGCAAATGCTCTAACCCTTTGTTTTTACGCAATTCCGCAGGGAAAACCGTTGCGCGCTTTTCCCGGAATTGCTCAAGCCGACCCGGATCGGGAAATCTATACGGAGTTCTTCAGCCGCACGCCCCTGCCGCCGCGATCGCTGGCCTGGTTGTCGCCGATCAATTCCACCCCGGCTTCGTCAAGTGCCTGGATGACCTTCATCAGCGTGTCGACCACGCCCCGTACCACGCCGTCGCTGGCCTCCATCCGCTGGATGGTCGGCAGTGAAACGCCGGCGCGTTCGGCGAGCGTCTTCTGGTCGATGCCGGCCAGTGCCCGCGCCGCACGCATCTGTGCAGCGGTAATCACCGGTCAGAACTCCCGTCTGAGTCTGCAATATAAATGTATGATACGTTCATAATGATGTGTCAAACATGAATTTGGATTGTAAATACATTAACTCAATTCGCCTTCGCCGTTTTTGCCGCGTGGCATGAAGCGTGCCGCCAGCCAGCACAGCATGGCCCAGGCAAAGCCCGCACACCACCCCGCCAGCACATCCGATGGCCAGTGCACCCCGAGGTACAGGCGCGACACGCCGACCATCAATGTCAACAGCACGGCGAGCACAAAGACGTAGATCTTGGTGACATGCCCGGGCAGGAAGCGTGCCGCGAGCGTGCCGAGCGTCAGATAGGTCACGGCCGACAGCATGGCATGCCCGGAGGGGAAGGAGAGGGAGGTTTCCACCGCAAGCTTCGACACCAGATCCGGGCGAGGCCGGTCGATGCCGAATTTCAGCAGGGCCGACAGGATCTGGCCACCGCCGACCGCCGCCAGCACGAACAGCGCCGTCGTCCAGCGCCGGATGAGCAGGAAATAGATGATGGTCGCGGCGGTGATCAAGGTCAGCACGACAGCACTTCCGAGCGCGGTGATGTCGCGTACTGCCCCTTCGAAGCGCGGCGAGCCGATCGGATTGCTGGGATCACCGGCTTCCCGGAAGGCGAGCAGGATCTGTGTGTCGAAGCTGTGAGGAGCCGCGTCGCGCGCGACCTCCATCAGTTCGACGAAGCCCCATAGCCCGCCGGCCACGATGATGCCCGCCAGAAGCACCGGAAATTCGACCCGGTCATAGAATGTTGAAAGTGTCTTTCGCATCAATCCCGTCGCAATGCCGTCCGTCGGAGACAGCCGGCTTAGTCAATGCCGGCACGGCTCTCATCGGCCCTGCAAATAAGGCCCCAGCGTGACGAGCGCCACGGCGACGATGGCCAATGCGACACCGACGCCCTGGATCGCCGTGAGCCGCTCGCCGAAGAATGCCAGAGCCACCGCATTCACCGCCACCAGCTGGATGACTGCCGAGAGGCTGAGCGAAATCGACATGCCGAAGTCGCGGATCAGCTTCAGCATGATCAGATTGCCAAGCGTATAAAGAGCCAGGGTGATGGCGATCTTGCCGAAGCTCGGTGCCAGTGCCCAATGTTTGGCTGCCGTGGCGGCAAGCAGGAAAATCACGGTGGAAACACCGAGTTGCGCCATGCCGAATACGTTCACAGATTGTCTCCACCCAGCCCGATTGTCCGCCAGGCAAGCTTGTTTCCCAACAGCCGACATCGGTCAAGTGGCGGGGATGGCTGGCTAGCGCAGCTGAACCGTCTTCGGAAACTCGATCACCTGGCCTTTCGGCTTGGTGTGCTGGGCGGTGACGATGGCTTCGATCAGGATATCCAGCGCTTCGCAGGCCTTGGTACTGGTCTGGTCGTTGCCGCGCAGATAGTGGGTTGCCCGCTCCAGATGCAGGCGCGCGGCGGCAAAATCACTGTTCATCGATGCTCCGTTCATTTCCCGCCGCAAGTGAAAGCATGGAGCGATTCGGTTGCGGGAACGGAAATTCCATCGCCGGCATTTGATTCAAAACAGATGTATTTCAGGGGTTTGCGTCCCCTTGCGGATGCGTGCTCGGGCACGGCAAGATGGCACGATGTCGTGGAATTTGGATGAGAACGTGTCGACCTCCGCGGGGCGTGTGGCTGCCGGCACGGCAGGCACCGGTCCGGACCTCGTGCTGGCGCATGGCTGGCCGTGGTCGTCCTTCTCATGGCACCGGATCATCCCGACCCTGTCGAGGCACCATCGTGTCCACTGGTATGACATGCCAGGCTACGGGCAATCGGAAAAAGACGCGGCACGGCGCACATCGCTCGACGTCCAGGGGCAGGTGTTCGCCGAGATGCTGGCGCATTGGCGTCTCGAGCGCCCTCTCGTCCTCGCCCATGATTTTGGCGGGGCGACCACGCTGCGCGCCCATCTCCTGCATGGCTGCGACTTCGAACGCTATGTGCTGATGAATGTCGTCGCCATGCGGCCGTGGGGGTCCGAATTCTTCGATCATGTCGGTCGCCACGTTGACGCATTCCTCGGCCTGCCGCCGCACATCCACCGCGCGGTCGTGGAAGCCTACATCAAGGGCGCGATCGTCAACGGCATCGAAGCCGCGGATTTCGAGAGGCTGGTCGAGCCGTGGCTGGGCGACGAGGGACGCCAGAGCTTCTATGGGCAGTTCGCGCAGGCCGATGAGCGCTACACGGCTGAGGTCGAACCTCTCTTTGCTGGAATCCGCTGTCCCGTCGCCATCCTTTGGGGCGAGGATGATCCCTGGATTCCGGTGGAGCGTGGCAGGGCGCTGCATCGCCTCATTCCAGGGTCGTCATTCGAAACGTTGCCCGGCGTCGGCCATCTGCCGCAACTGGAAGCGCCCGACAGTGTGCTCGCCCGGTTGTCCGCATTTTTGCCGGGCAAGAGCTGACGCCCGGCAGGCTTCGCACGACCAACGCCTGTCGTGCGCAGGCATTTCGACAATCCAATGTGGTCATCCCGATCGTCGCCAAGGCAGTGGACGCGCCCTGCGTCATGAAACTGTTAACCCCGCCCGCTACGCAGGTTCCCGACACGCAGCCCAGCCAACGCCAAAAGCCAGAGGTCAGTCATGTCGGACCACGAAGACATCCGCTTCCGCACCAGCCTGCTTGAAGAAAACGAAGGTCCGGCGATCAACCCGACCGACAACCGCACCATGGGTGAGATCATCGCCGCGCGTTTTTCGCGCCGTGGCTTTCTCAAAGGCTCGCTTGCGGTTTCCGCCATCGCCGTCACCGTCAGCCCGCTTGCCCTGATGAGCGCCGACGAGGCGCGCGCGGCCGAGGGCGGTTCGGCTTTCACCTTCGACGAAGTCGAGGCCGGCATTGACGACAAGCACCATGTCGCCGCCGGTTACGATGCCGACGTGCTGCTGCGCTGGGGTGATCCGCTGTTCGCCGACGCGCCGGACTTCGATCCGGCCAGGCAGACCGCTGCGGCGCAGGCCAGGCAGTTTGGCTACAACAACGATTTCGTCGGTTACATCCCGCTGGAAGGTTCGCCCGAGCACGGGCTTCTGGTGGTCAACCATGAATACACCAACCCGCATCTGATGTTCCCCGGCATCGTCAAGGTGGTGGAGAAGGACGGCAAGAAGGCGCTCGAGCTTGCCCCGCTCAGCAAGGACCAGGTCGATATCGAAATGGCGGCCCATGGCGGCACCATCGTCGAGATCCGCAAGGAAGGCGGCAAGTGGCAGGTGGTGCGCGACGGCAAGCTGAACCGCCGTGTCACCGTCAACACCGAAATGGCGCTCTCCGGACCCGTCGCCGGCCATGATCGTGTCAAGACCAATGCCGATCCATCCGGAGCCAAGGTATTCGGCACCGTGAACAACTGCGCCGGCGGTGTGACCCCCTGGGGAACCTATGTGATGGCCGAGGAGAACATCCACGGCTACTTCTCCGGTGCTCTGCCCGAGGGCCACAAGGAAACGGAGAACTACAAGCGCCTCGGCATTCCCGAAGGCTCCTATGAATGGGGCGCCCACTACGATCGTTTCGACCTTGCCAAGGAACCCAACGAGGCGAACCGCTTCGGCTGGATCGTGGAGGTCGACGTCGCCGATCCGAACTCGACGCCGAAGAAGCGCACCGCGCTTGGCCGTTTCAAGCACGAGGGCGCGGAATCGATCGTGGCCAGGGATGGCCGCGTCGTCTTCTATCTCGGCGACGACGAGCGTTTCGACTATGTCTACAAATTCGTCACCGCGGGCAAGTTTGATCCGGCCAATCCGGCAGCCAACAAGGATCTGCTCGACGAAGGCACGCTTCATGTCGCCAGGTTTGCCGAAGACGGCGGCGTCGAGTGGCTGCCCATCGTTTTCGGCCAGGGTCCGCTGACGGCCGAGAACGGCTTCGCCAGCCAGGCCGATGTGCTGATCGAGACGCGTCGCGCCGCCGACCTGCTCGGCGCCACCAAGATGGATCGTCCCGAGGACATCCAGCCCAATGGCGTCAACGGCAAGGTCTACGTGATGTTGACCAACAACACCAAGCGCAAGGACGACCAGGTCGACGCTGCCAACCCGCGCGCCAAGAACGCCTTTGGCCATATGATCGAGATCGCCGAAGATGGTGGCGACTTCGCCGCCACCAAGGGCAAATGGGAAGTCCTTCTGAAATGCGGCGATCCGTCGGTTGCCGATGTCGGTGCATCGTTCTCCACCGCGACCACGGCCAATGGCTGGTTCGGCATGCCGGACAATTGCGCGGTCGATTCCGCCGGCCGGCTCTGGGTGGCCACCGATGGCAACAACGCCAAGGAAACCGGGCGCACCGACGGCCTGTGGGCGGTCGACACGGAAGGACCGGCGCGCGCCACCTCCAAGCTATTCTTCCGTGTGCCGGTGGGTGCGGAAATGTGCGGTCCGCAATTTGCTCCGGACGACAAGACCGCCTTCGTCGCCGTGCAGCATCCGGGTGACGGCGGCACCGATTGGGAGCCGTTCGGCCGTCCATCCTACTATGAAGACCTCTCCACCCGCTGGCCCGATTTCAAACCGGACATGCCGGTGCGGCCTGCCGTCGTCGCCATCACCAAGCAGGATGGCGGCAAGATCGGGGTTTAGAAGTTCTGATCGTCGCCCGGGATGCCGAAGCCGCCCTGAAGGCTATCGGCGTCCTGCAATCCTCGCCGCGATGGCCCTGGCCTCCTGGCCTGCGGCATAGAAATGGCCGACGATGCTCGGCTGCATGGAAATGAACCACAGGCCGGGCTGGCTGCCCGGCTCGGCACCGTTCGCCTTCGGCTTGCCCTTGTCATCGACCACGCCGAGGCCGTCCAGCATCGTGTCCAGCCCGGTGCGATAGCCGGTTGCGGCGATGACGACGTCGGCCTTGATCCTGCTTCCGTCGGCCAGCACGACATGCTCGGCATCGAAGCCTGCCACGGAGGCCACGACCTTGATGCGGCCCGCCTTGATGGCGGCGATCGCGCCATCGTCGGCGGAGATCGCCACATGGTCTTCCTTCAACCGGCTGATGCCGCCCTTCTTGACCGGCGCGAAACCAAGCTTGCGAAGGTCGCCGAACAGCAGGCGTTGCAGCAGCGCCACCATGAAGTCGCCGACCGGGATCGGCAGCGCATTGGTGATTCTGGAGAAGCGCTGCACGGCGATCTTGCCGATGCGCTTGGGCAGGATGGAGGGGCCGGCGCGGGCGGCAAGGTAGATCATCGCGGTCTTGGCGCCGATCAGGTAGTTCAGCACGTCGAAGCCGGAATTGCCGGCGCCGATCACCAGCACGCTCTTGCCTTCGTAATCCTTCGGGCTGCCGAAGGCAGCGGCATGGATCAGGCGCCCCTTGTAGTCCGTGGCTCCCGGCCAGTCTGGCATCCACGGCACCTTGTCGTGACCCGTGGCGATGATGATGTTCCTGGCCTGGCGGGTGCCTTTGCTGGTGTGGATCGTCCAGTGCTGGCTTTCGCGGGTGACACGTTCGACCTCGGTGTCGAATTCGACCGCGATGCCGCGTTCTTCGGCAAAATGTTCGAGATAGGCGATCACCGCCGCCTTGGGCGGGAAGGCCGGCACGCCCTTCGGATAGGGCATGCCAGGCAGATAGGACATGTCGCGATGCGTGTTGAGCGCCAGCCGCTCGTGGCGCTGCCGCCATGGTTCGGCGATCCGGGCTTCCTTTTCGAACACGCGGGCCTTGATGCCATGCCGGGTCAGTGCGTCGGCCGCAGCCAGCCCGGCCGCACCCGCACCGATCACGATCACTTCTTCGATCGTTTCGGTCATATTTCCACCAAATCCTTTCGCGACATCCCAGCCGCAACTTGATTGCGCTATGTGCCACAGACGGCGATATGGCAAGAGAGGGTTGAGGGGTGGCAGCGGCTTGTTGATTCGGAAGACGGATCGATTAGCCGTCTTTGGGTATCATCTGGGCGTATTTCATGGGCTCGCTCCGCAAGAGCATAGACCGCTTCCTCGACGACCGCGCAGCCGCTGTTCCGCGCGCGACCCTGCCGCTTGCCAAGCGGCTGGAAATGCTCGCGCAGCATGGCGATTTCTCGCTCGCCTATTCGACGGCCACGCAGCCGCTGCTGTCCTATTTCGGTGACGAAAACGGTTACGTCGCCTTCCAGACGATGATGGGGCGTCACTATGCGCTGGCCGATCCGGTCGTCGGCGATGCCGACCGCGCCGCGCTGATTTGCCGCTTCGTCGAGATCGCCGATTCGCCCTGGTTCGTGCAGATCGGCGAGGCGACGGCAAAGGTTCTGTCCGGCCTTGGCTACCAGGTCAGCCGCATCGGCTACGACACGCGGCTGCCGCTGCCGGCGCATGATTTCTCCGGCAAGCCCAACGAAACCGTGCGCTATTCCGAACGCTGGCTGGTCAAGAAAGGCTTTACGCTGGCTGAGGACACCGGCGGACTGGCCGATGCCGACGAGGTGCGACGGCTTTCCGACGAGTGGCGTGCCGGCCGCATCGTCGCGCGCCGCGAGATGGCTTTCCTCAACCGTCCGTTCCCGATTTTGCCCGGTCCCGGCATGCGCCGCTTCGTGCTGCTGGATCCGGACAGGAAGCTGACCGCCTTGCTCGATTTCGATCCGATCTCCAAGGACGGCAAGGTCACCGGCTACACCACCGCCTTCAAGCGCAAGCTCGCTGGTGCCACCCCGCATGCCGAGATCGGCTTGACCAAATTCGCCGTCGACCAGTTCCGCAAGGAAGGTATTTCCGCCGTGACGCTGGGGTTGTCGCCTCTGGCCGATATGGCCCCGAGCGGCTTTCCCGAAAGCTCGTTCTGGCGCGGCGCGTTCAGCAAGGCCTTCGATTCCGGGCTGGTCAACCGCCACCGCTTCAACCTGCAGGGGCAGGCTGCCTTCAAGCGGCGTTTCCATGGCGTCGAGGAACCGGCCTACATCGCGTTCAGGCGCGGCACCGCCAGCGGCATGCTGGCACTGCTGAGATTGCTGAAAGCGATCTGACCCCAACGGTCATTTTTGCATGACCGTTGGAGCGCGCGCCAATTGATTGTGTTCTTGCGCGCCGCGCCCGTTGGCGCGAAAGCCAAGCGGCCCGAAGAGGCCGCGCCGGCGATTGAGGCGTTCTGGAAAATTATGTCCTCAGCCGGTAGCCGGTCTTGAAGATCCAGCCGACGACGGCGATGCACAGCAGCAGGAATGCCAGCGTGATGCCGAGGCTGATCTCCACCGGCACGTCGGAATGGCCGAAGAAAGCCCAGCGGAAGCCGCTGACCAGATAGACGACCGGGTTGAACAGCGAGATCGTGCGCCAGACGCCGGGCAGCATGTCGATCGAATAGAACGAGCCGCCGAGGAAGGTGAGCGGCGTCACCACCAGCAGCGGTATCAACTGCAGCTGTTCGAAGCCATTCGCCCAGATGCCGATGATGAAGCCGAACAGGCTGAACGTGACCGCCGTCAGCACCAGGAAGCCGAGCATCCAGAACGGGTGCTGGATGTCGAGCTCGACGAAGAGCGACGCGGTGGCTAGGATGATCAGGCCGATACCGATCGACTTGGTGGCGGCCGCCCCGACATAGGCGATGACGACCTCCAGGTAGGAGACCGGCGCCGACAGCAATTCGAAGATCGTGCCGACGAATTTCGGGAAATAGATGCCGAAGGAGGCGTTGGAAATCGACTGGGTGAGCAGGGTGAGCATGATCAGCCCCGGCACGATGAACGCCCCGTAGCTCACGCCGTTGACCTCGGTGATGCGCGAGCCGATCGCCGCGCCGAACACCACGAAATAGAGCGAAGTCGAAATGACGGGCGAGATCACGCTCTGCATGATGGTGCGCAGCGTGCGCGCCATCTCCACCTTGTAGATCGCCCAGACGGCGCGATGGTTCATGCCTGCCTCCTCACCAGGGAGACGAAGATCTCCTCCAGCGAACTGTTTTCGGTGTCGAGATCGCGGAACTGGATGCCAGCCTGGTCGAGGTCGCGGATCAGCGAGGCAACGCCCGGCCGTTCCGCCTGGTTGTCATAGGTGTAGGTCAATCGGTTGCCGTCCGGCGAAAGCTCGAGATTGTAGGTCTCGAAGCCTGCGGGAAGAGCGGCAAGCGGATTGCGCAGTTCGAGCTTCAAAAGCTTGCGGCCGAGCTTGCGCATCAGTTCGGCCTTTTCCTCCACCAGGATGATCTCGCCCTTGTTGATGACGCCGACCCGGTCGGCCATCTCCTCGGCTTCTTCGATGTAGTGGGTGGTGAGGATGATGGTGACGCCGGACTCGCGCAGTTTCCGCACCAGTGCCCACATGTCCTTGCGCAGTTCCACGTCGACGCCGGCAGTCGGCTCGTCGAGGAACAGGATCTTCGGCTCGTGCGACAGCGCCTTGCCGATCATCACGCGGCGCTTCATGCCGCCCGACAGGGTGATGATCTTGGAATCGCGCTTTTCCCAGAGCGAAAGGTCCTTGAGGACCTTCTCGATGAAAGCCGGGTCGGCCGGCTTGCCGAACAGACCACGGCTGAAGGCCAGCACCGAACTGACCGTCTCGAACGATTCGACGGTCAGTTCCTGCGGCACCAGCCCGATCAGGCTGCGCGCGGCGCGATAGTCCTTCGAAATGTCGTGGCCATCCACGGTGACGGTGCCACCCGAGCGGTTGACGATACCGCAGATGATCGAGATTAGCGTCGTCTTGCCGGCGCCGTTGGGGCCGAGCAGGGCGAAGATTTCGCCGCGTTTGATGTCCAGATTGATGTTTTTTAGCGCGCTGAAGCCGGTGGCATAGGTTTTCGAGACACCGGAAACGGAGATGACGGATTGCATGATGAAAAGGTCTGATTGGAAAGGATTTGCGTTGTGCGCCTGAATGTCGGTTCCTGCAACCCGAAATCAAGGCGGCTGCTGACATATCTCGCCACCACTGGCCATCTGGTTAGGCCCGTCTGATTGGGAAGGAAACCATCCGCGTCGGTGGAGGTCGAGGCGTGCTGCCTGCCGCTCTCCGCATTCGGCATGGCTTGGTGCTTGCGGAACGATCGTCAATGCCGTGAGTTATGCACCGGGTACAAGGGCTATGGTCAAACGCGCATCTCGCGTCAGCTTCGGAGGGAATACATGCGTATCATCACTGTTTTGGCGGCCGTTTCCTTGATTGCCGTTGCCGCACCGGCGGGAGCCCAGGCCAGGGACGTGCCGCCGGCGAACGCCAAGAAACTCTCGGAGATCGTCGCCAAGGTCGAGCAGCGCCAGGATTTCGCCTTCATCGACGAGGTCGACTGGGACAACAAGGGTTACGAAGTCACCTACTTCACCAAGGACGGCGCCAAGGTCGAGATCAAATTCGATCCGGTCACGGCAGCGCCTGTGAACCTGCAGTAGGAAACTCCACGGCGGCGAGAGTGCCGCAAATGAAAAAGACCGCGCCGGTAACATCGGCGCGGTCTTTTTGTCGAAAAGGCGTTCAGCCGGTCAACTCTTCGGGCTGGCCGCGACCAGCACGGGCTTGTCCGAGTAGAGATCCGGGAACATCGTCTTCAGGTTCTCGATCTTCGGCAGGTCGTTGTAGACGATGTAGGGATAGGTCGGGTTCCGCTCGAGGAAATCCTGATGATAATCCTCGGCCGGATAGAACGTCTTGCCGGTCTCCAGCGTCGTCACGATTTTCCTGGAGAACGCCTTTGCCGTGTCGAGCTGTGCGATGTAGTCCTCGGCGATCGTCTTCTGCTCGGCATTGGCGGCGAACACTGTGGAGCGGTACTGCGTGCCGTAGTCCGGCCCCTGGTAGTTGAGCTGGGTCGGGTTGTGCGCCACCGAGAAGTAGACCTGCAGCAGCTTGCCGTAGCTTACCTTCGATGGGTCGTAGGTGATCTCCACCGACTCGGCATGGCGGTGTTGCCCGAGCCGACGCGCTCATATTCGGCCGTGTCGGCCGCGCCGCCGGTATAGCCGGAAACGGCTTTCGTCACGCCTTTGACGTGCTGGAACACGCCTTGCACACCCCAGAAGCAGCCGCCGGCGAACACCGCCTTCTGCAATCCGGCCGCCGGTTTTGCGTCAACGGCAGGCGGTGGGATTTTCACGGCCTCTTCGGCCGCGCGGGTCGGTCCCTGCAGGAAAGTCAGCGCCGTAGCGGCCAGCGCAAGGCCGGCAAGGGCGGACAGGCCGGCTGCCTTCCATGGCTTTGCTGCGCCGGATTTACGATTTCGGATCATGCATGGGCTCCTTCATGAGGGCCGGGCGACGAGGCACTATACGATGACCGCAGCCGAATGGCTTTCACGTTCCCGTGCGTCGTCGCCCCGGCCGGCAGTTACTGCTGGGGTTTCATGGCGTCTGCGGGTTTCATGGCGTCGGCAGGCTTCATGGCGTCCGCGGGCTTCATGGCGTCTGCGGGCTTCATGGCATCGGCGGGTTTCATGGCGTCCGCGGGCTTCATGGCGTCGGCCGGCTTCATGGCATCCTCGGTTTTCATCGCATCCGCAGGCTTCATGGCGTCTTCGGCATATGCTCCGGCGGCGGTGAACACGGTCGCGGCAACGGCAAAAGCCAGCGCCTTCAGGCTGATTGGACGGGTCATGCTGTTCTCCTTCGAGGGTTGGTGGCGCATGGCGCCGGTTGCGCGCGGCCGCTCTGGCCGTGCAATTCGAGCAGGCTTGGTGGTGTGCTTTCGCGCGCGGTGCCTAGTCGGAGGCCGCGGCCAGGATCGGTCCGCCTTGCGGCGCCTGCACCAGGACGGCGGTGGAAAGGCCGTCACCGGCTTTCGGCAGCGGCAGTGTCGTCGCTTCGCCGGTCCAGGTGCCGAGCCGGGTGAGGGCGTGGACGACATTGGCGTGCGGCAAGGTGTGGCCGCTGTTTTCGCCACGGCCCACCGGTACATCGATGATGCCGGCCCGGTAGTGCACCAGCCAGACGTCGGCGCCGCCCGCAGGTGCCTTGCCCGGACCGATGGCCGCCTTGGCGTCCGCCAGCGAAAGGACGGGACCGCTCGCAGGCCTGTCCTTCGCGATCAGGGCCTCGATATCGGACAGCCTGTTGCCGACCGTATCGGTGCGGCCATTGACGACCATCTGCGGCGTGAACGGCCCGCTGCGGCCGAGTGCCGGTTCATAGGTCACCTGCCGTTCGGTGTATTCCGGCCTGCCGAACGTATCCTTCCAGCCGAGATAGTCCCAGTAGGTCACGGCGAAGGACAGCGCCAGCACGTCCGGGCGATCCTTCAGCTTGATCAGGTTGGCATTGGCCGGCGGGCATGAGGAGCAGCCCTGGCTGGTGAAGAGTTCGACCACCGTGAGCGGCTGCGCCGCCGCGGCAACCACGCTTCCCATCAGCAGGCCGCCAGCCACCATGCCTCTCGTTGCAACAGTCAAGGCTCTCTTGATCTTCGCGCGCATCGTTTGCTCCGTCTTGCGGCCGTCGGCGACCTCATCGGGGCATTCGCTGCGACGCTGCCGCATGTTACGCCGATCACCGCTTCGTGATCTTGCGGGCAAAAAAGAACCCGCCACGGGCAGGGCCGGGCGGGTCTAGAGGTCGAGAGTAAACTGGGCGGAGGCTATTGGGTCAGGGCGGTGGTCGAAGGCTTCTGCGAGAATTCGCATTTGCCGCTCACCGTGTAGAAGAAGTCGGCGTTGGAGACCGGCGCCGGCACGGCATTGCCGCCGTCTTCCCAGGCCTGGGAGCTCGTGTTGCCGCAAGGCACGGCGCGGAAGATGTCGACCGTCTTGCCTGTCTCGACTTCCACCCCGTCCAGATAGAGCCGGTTGGAGGTGGCCGGGTCGTTCGATTTCAGGACTTTCGGGTTTCCGGACGGCACGTCCATCTGCAGATAGAGTTTTTCCATCGTCTTCACGTCGATCACGGCACCGGTGCCGTTGGCGGGCGTCGTGGTGCACAGCACCTGCTTGTCGCCATCCACGAAAGCCCCCGGCTTCAGCGGATTGCTCCAGCTGTTATAGGCGCTGGTGACACAGGTCTGCGTCTGTTGGACGATTGTGAGCTTGCCCAGGTTGTCGGGGGTGTAGACCACGGTCGTGCCATAGCCCTTGGTGCCGCCGCCGCCATTGTACTTGTAGTCGATCAGCATCAACGCCTTTTCCGTCGTCTGGCCGAAGGCAGTGCCGAACAGCGTCATCTTCTTGTTCCAGTAGCCGGAAGCCTTGTCGATCTTGAAGGTCGCTTCGACGAGCGCCGGCGTCTTGGTCGCGGCTGACTTGACGTTGATCGTGACGGTGTTGATGGTGGCGAGCCGCATGAAATTGGTCGGCATGTTGTAGCTTGCCGAAGACTGGGCGCGCGACGTGCCGTCGAGATCGACGGTGAAGCTGTTCAGCGTCGCCGTTCCGTCGCCCCTGTTGGCGTCGTAGAAGGCCTGCAGGGCTTCCTGCCGTTTGGCGAGCGTGGTGTCGGTCGGCAGCGTGGTGATGGCCAGCGTTGCCGCGTCCAGCGCATTCTGCATTTCGGCCTTCGAGTTCACGCCGGAGGTATAATCCACTGACAGGCCGAGCACGGCAAAAAGCGGCAGCGCGGACAGCGCAAAGGCCGGCACGAGCGAGGCATCTTCAGAGATGAGGAATTTCAGGCAGCGTTTTCGCATGAGCGCATCCCGGGCAACGATCCACGACGGATAGCATGCGCTGTTGCAACGCCCGGCTAACACAACCGCTAAAGATTTAACGGATGTGCGCAACCCCAGCGAACCCGCCGCTTGCCGGAGCATTCCGCCCCTGATAAAGGCCGCGCCATGAGCACGCCCATTTCCAACATCCGCAATTTTTCGATCGTGGCCCACATCGACCACGGCAAGTCGACGCTGGCCGACCGCCTCATCCAGATGACCGGCGCGCTGGAGGCGCGCGAGATGACCGAGCAGGTGCTCGACAACATGGACATCGAGCGCGAGCGCGGCATCACCATCAAGGCGCAGACCGTGCGCCTGAACTACAAGGCCAAGGACGGCCAGGATTATGTGCTGAACCTCATCGACACGCCGGGCCACGTCGACTTCGCTTATGAAGTGTCGCGCTCGCTGCGCGCCTGCGAAGGTTCGCTGCTGGTGGTCGACGCCTCGCAGGGCGTCGAGGCGCAGACGCTGGCCAATGTCTACCAGGCCATCGACGCCAACCACGAGATCGTCGTGGTGCTGAACAAGATCGACCTTCCCGCGGCCGAACCGGACCGCATCAAGGAACAGGTCGAGGAGGTGATCGGCCTCGACGCGTCCGAGGCGGTGATGATTTCGGCCAAGACCGGCATCGGCATCGACGAGGTGCTGGAAGCGATCGTCACCAAGCTGCCGCCGCCGCGCGAAGGCGATGCCGCCAAGCCGCTGAAGGCCATGCTGGTCGACAGCTGGTACGACGCCTATCTCGGCGTCATCGTGCTGGTGCGCGTCATCGACGGCGTGCTCAAAAAGGGCCAGAACATCCGCATGATGGGCACCGGAGCGAAGTATCCGGTCGAGCGCACCGGCTTCTTCACGCCCAAGATGATCCAGGCCGACGAGATCGGGCCTGGCGAGTTCGGTTTCATCACCGCTTCGATCAAGGAAGTGGCCGACACCCGCGTCGGTGACACCATCACCGAGGACCGCCGCCCGACCACCGACCCCTTGCCGGGTTTCAAGCCGGCGCAGCCGGTGGTGTTCTGCGGCCTGTTCCCTGTCGATGCCGCCGATTTCGAGGATCTGCGCGCCGCCGTCGGCAAGCTGCGCCTCAATGACGCGTCTTTCTCCTATGAAATGGAAACCTCCGCTGCTCTCGGCTTCGGCTTCCGCTGCGGCTTCCTCGGCCTGCTGCATCTGGAGATCATCCAGGAGCGTCTGGAGCGCGAGTTCGACCTCGATCTCATCGCCACTGCCCCTTCCGTCGTTTACCGCCTGGCGCTGACCGACGGCACGGTGAAGGAACTTCACAACCCGGCCGACATGCCCGACGTGGTCAAGATCGATCATATCGAGGAGCCGTGGATCCGCGCCACCATCCTGACGCCGGACGACTATCTCGGCGGCATCCTGAAGCTCTGCCAGGACAGGCGCGGCATTCAGGTCGACCTGTCTTATGTCGGCAAGCGCGCCATGCTGGTCTACGAACTGCCGCTCAACGAAGTGGTGTTCGACTTCTACGACCGGCTGAAGTCGATCTCCAAGGGCTACGCTTCCTTCGACTATCACCTGACCGACTACAAGGAAGGCGACCTCGTCAAGATGTCGATCCTGGTCAATGAGGAACCGGTCGACGCGCTCTCCATGCTGGTGCACCGCACCGCAGCCGAAAAGCGCGGCCGCGCCATGTGCGAGAAGCTGAAGGAGCTGATCCCGCAGCACATGTTCAAGATCCCGATCCAGGCTGCCATCGGCGGCAAGGTGATCGCACGCGAGACGATCTCGGCCCTGCGCAAGGACGTGACCGCCAAATGTTACGGCGGCGACGTCACCCGCAAGCGCAAGCTGCTGGACAAGCAGAAGGAAGGCAAGAAGCGCATGCGCCAGTTCGGCAAGGTCGACATCCCGCAGGCGGCCTTCATTGAGGCGTTGAAGATGGGGGATAATTGACGCTGGTGGGGTGAGGCGGATGGTGGGCCGGACGGACTCTGGAGCAGCAGATTCCGAGCCGCCAGCTTCCGCCACTTCTGTTTTCCGCGCTAACAGTCTTGGGCCATGGTTCGTCCCTTCATCCTGATTCCGCTGGTCTTGTTGTGCGCCTGCGCGTCTGGCCGCCCAGTGCCGCCGGCTCCGATCAGGACTGCCGCGCCCGAGGCTGCCGCCGAGCCACTCGATCCATCCATCAAGCCGCTCAGCCAGGAGCTGGAGGAAGCCGGGCAGCAGAAACGCGGCCCAGCCTAGGCGCTTGCGGTTCTCAAGCCAGCCTCTGGCCCAGCCTATGCGGCTTTCGCGACTGGACGCGATGGTCTAAAGCCCGGGCAGCTTCTGTCTTTTTTGGGCCTTGCCGTGACTGTTTCCTCTTCCGCTCCGCTTTTCCTCGGTATCGACACCGGCGGCACCTATACCGATGCGGTGCTGTGGTCGGACACGGGTGGAAATGGCACCGTGGTCGCCAAGGCGAAGTCGCTGACGACGCGGCATGACCTTGCCGTCGGCATTTCCGGCGCGGTCGGGCAGGTGCTGGAACAGACTGGCGCCAATCCAACCTCGATCAAGCTGGTCTCGATGTCGACCACGCTTGCCACCAATGCGCTGGTGGAAGGGCAGGGCGGGCGTGTCGCGCTGGTCATGATCGGCTTCGGGCAGGCCGACCTCGAGCGCGACGGCCTGAAGGCGGCGCTCGGCACCGATCCGGTGTTTTTCTGCCCGGGCGGGCACGACGTGCATGGCAATGCCGCGGCCCTCGACCTTTCCGAGTTGCAAGCGGCGCTGCCTGAGCTTGGCCGCTCCGTTTCCGGTTTCGCCGTCTGCGCCTATTTCGCCACCCGCAACCCTGCGCATGAGCTTGCCGCGCGCGAGCTGATCCGCGACGTCACCAGCCTGCCGGTCACCTGCAGCCATGAACTGTCGTCGAAGCTCGGCGGGCCGCGCCGCGCGCTGACGACGCTGCTCAATGCGCGGCTGATCGCCATGATCGACCGGTTGGTCGCGGCAACCGAAGGTTTTCTGGTCGAGCGTGGCATCGACGCTCCCCTGATGGTGGTGCGCGGCGACGGCGCGCTCGTTTCTGCTGATTTCGCGCGCCAGCGGCCGATCGAGACCATTCTTTCGGGGCCTGCCGCTTCGCTGGTCGGTGCCCGTCATATGACCGGGCTGGACGATGCCGTCGTCTCTGACATTGGCGGCACCACGACCGACGTCGCCGTGCTCGACAAGGGCCGCCCGCGCCTCGACCCGGAAGGCGCCACCGTTGGCGGCTTCCGCACCATGGTCGAAGCCGTCGCCATGCGCACCTTCGGCCTCGGCGGCGACTCGGAAGTGACGCTGGAAGACGGCGGGCTGTCACCGAAGATCCAGCTTGGGCCGCGGCGCGTCGTGCCGCTGGCGCTGGCCGGTCTTGCCCATGGCGAAGCGGTGATGACCGAGCTGGAGCGGCAGCTGCGCGCACCGAATCCTGGCCGCATGGACGGACGCTTTGCGGTGCGCACAGGCGTACCGGAACGGCTGGCCGCCGGTTTGAGTGCGCCGGAGGCCAAGCTCTATGAGGCGATCGGCGGCGTGCCGCTGCCGATCGATCGCTTGCTCACCTCCAACGCACAGAATGCGACGCTGAACCGGCTGGTTGCACGCGGGCTGGTGCACGTCGTCGGCTTCACGCCCTCGGATGCGGCACACACGCTGGGCAAACAGGCCAATTGGGACGCTGCGGCGGCCCGGCTTGGCGCCGAGCTGTTCGCCCGCCGCAAGGATGGGCGTGGCCAGCCGATTGCCGCTTCGCCGGAGGAGATCTCCGAGCGGGTGCTGCTGGCGCTGACCCGGTTCTCGGCGGAAGTCATCCTGGAGACCGCCTTTGCCGAGGACGGCTTGGATGGCGCTGCCACCGTGGCGCATGCGCTGGTGCAGCGCGCGGTCGATGCGCATCCGGGCATTGCGCGCCTGACGGTGGCGCTCGACCGCCCGGTGATCGGCCTCGGCGCCTCGGCACCGCTGCATTATGCGGCGCTTGCGCCACTCGTCGGCAACGAATGCGTGGTGCCGGTCGATACCGATGTCGCCAATGCGCTGGGTGCCGTGGTCGGCCAGGTGCGGGTGACGGCGGAGGCGCGTGTCAGCCAGCCGAAGGAAGGGCTGTTCCGCGTCTCCTCCGGTGAAGGCGTGCGCGATTTCACCAGGGAAGACGATGCGATGGCCAAGGCGGAAGCCGACGTGCGCAAGCTTGTCGCCCTCCGCGCTGGTGAGGCCGGTACAGATACCGCCGAGATCGATGTCGCGCGCGACATCCGCGCTTCCGTGGTCGAGGGTCAGCGCATGTTCATCGAGGCGCATGTCGTGGCCACCGCCGCCGGTCGGCCGCGCATCGCTGCCTAAAAGCCGTCTCGGTGGCCATCTGCGGGCGCTTTCTGCGCTTCCGGTGCTCACGTACTTGAACGTACGCTCCGCTCCGGTTCTCGAAAGCATCCCACATCTGACTCACCGATCCAGCTTCGCAGGAGCCTAAATCGATTGTTCCGCAACGACACCCGGTTTGCGACTGACGACGAATTGACCAGGCGGCGCTGACATGCCAAAGCCCGCCGATCCCTGACCAACCGTGCACGGTTGGTCCGGCTTTTTGTTTGCCGCAGGTTCCCGCCGCAAAACCGTGGGACACTTTTGCGGAACCTGCTTGGCCGCCTTGCTCCCGGGCGGCATTTCTGGAGACTGTCTATATGACCGATCGGATCGAGATCGCCGGATTGCAGATCGCCCGCGAACTGCATGACTTCGTTGGCAATGAAGCCGTGGCCGGCACCGGCGTGAACGCCGCCGATTTCTGGGCTGGCTTTTCCAAACTGGTGCATGATCTCGCGCCGAAAAACCGCGCGCTGCTGAAGAAACGCGACGATTTCCAGGAGAAGATCGACCGCTGGTATCGCGACAACGGCGCGCCGGTCGATACCGCCGTCTACAAGGATTTCCTGAAAGAGATCGGCTATCTGTTGCCGGAAGGTCCGGCCTTCAGCGTTTCCACCGACAATGTCGACCCGGAGATCGCGGTCGTGGCCGGTCCGCAGCTGGTCGTGCCGGTAATGAACGCGCGTTACGCGCTGAATGCCGCCAACGCGCGCTGGGGTTCGCTCTATGACGCGCTCTACGGCACCGACGCCATCCCTGAGACCGACGGCGCCGAGAAGAGCAAGCACTACAACCCGAAACGCGGCGAGAAGGTCATTGCCTGGGCGCGTGATTTTCTCAACGAGGCGGCACCGCTCGACGGCGCTGCCTGGCAGGATGCGCGCTCCTTCACGGTGACCGGCGGCGCGTTGCGTATATCGCTCAACGGCGGCCGCACAACCGGCCTGAAGCGGCCGGAACAGTTCGCCGGTTATCTCGGCGAGGCGGCCAGCCCGAACCAGTTCCTGCTGGCCAACAACGGCCTGCACATCGAGGTGCTGATCGATTCCAGCTCGACCATCGGCAAGAACGATGCCGCCCATATCTCCGACGTCTGGCTGGAATCGGCGCTTACCACCATCATGGACTGCGAGGATTCTGTCGCGGCCGTCGATGCCGAGGACAAGGTCGTCGTCTACCGCAATTGGCTGGGTCTCATGAAGGGCGACCTTGCCGAAGAGGTGAGCAAGGGCGGCAAGACCTTCACCCGCAAGCTCAATCCCGATCTCGACTACACCGCGCCGGACGGTTCGACCTTTCCGCTCAAGTGCCGCTCGCTGATGCTGGTGCGCAATGTCGGCCACCTGATGACCAATCCGGCCATCCTGCTTTCGGATGGCACGGAAGTGCCGGAAGGCATCATGGATGCCGCGATCACCGCACTGATCGCACTGCACGATGTCGGCGAGAACGGCCGCCGCGCCAATTCGCGCGAAGGCTCGCTCTATGTCGTCAAGCCGAAGATGCACGGGCCGGAGGAAGTCGCCTTCGCCGTAGAGATCTTCGACCGCGTCGAAAATCTGATCGGCATGAAGCCCAACACCATCAAGATGGGCATCATGGACGAGGAACGGCGCACCACCGTCAACCTCAAGGAGTGCATTCGCGCCGCGAAAGAGCGCGTGGTGTTCATCAACACCGGCTTCCTCGATCGCACCGGTGATGAAATACATACCTCCATGGAAGCCGGCGCCATGCTGCGCAAGGGCGACATGAAGCAGGCGGCCTGGATATCGGCTTACGAGAACTGGAACGTCGACACGGGTCTGGAATGCGGCCTCGCCGGCCATGCCCAGATCGGCAAGGGCATGTGGGCGATGCCCGACCTGATGGCGGCGATGCTGGAACAGAAGATCGCTCACCCCAAGGCCGGCGCCAACACCGCCTGGGTACCGTCGCCGACAGCGGCGACGCTGCATGCCACGCATTATCACAAGGTCGACGTGCACGCCGTGCAGGAAGGCCTGAAGAGCCGGCCGAAGGCCAAGCTCGACGACATCCTGACCGTGCCGGTGGTCAAGCGCCCGAATTGGACACCGGACGAGATCCAGCGCGAGATCGACAACAACGCGCAGGGCATCCTCGGCTATGTCGTGCGCTGGATCGATCAGGGCGTCGGCTGTTCCAAGGTGCCGGACATCAACGATGTCGGCCTGATGGAAGACCGCGCCACGTTGCGCATCTCCTCGCAGCACATCGCCAACTGGCTGCACCACGACATCTGCTCGCACATCCAGGTGCTGGATTCGCTGCAGCGCATGGCCGTCATCGTCGACACGCAGAATGTCGGTGATCCGAGCTATCGCCCGATGGCGCCGGATTTTGACCAGTCCATCGCCTTCCGCGCCGCCTGCGACCTGGTGTTCAAGGGTCGTGACCAACCAAACGGCTACACCGAACCGGTGCTGCACAAGCGCCGTCTCGAACTGAAGGCCAAGCTAGGCGCCGCCTAAGCGATCATAAGGAGTCGCGGTCGGCTTGGTGGCACTGGTCGCCGCGCTTCGCCATCGCTTCGCTGGAGGTGCGTCCTTCGAGGCTCGCCTACCAGATGTCATGCTCACTTTCGAGCGTCTTGCTGGCTCGCACCTCAGGATGAGGACCGCTGTGCAACGGCACTCAAGGTTCGAGACGTTGCGGAACTTGTTGCCAATGCCCGGCGGTCCTCATCCTGAGGTGCGAGCCAGCAGGCTGTTGAACAGCAGGCGCAACCCTGAGCGGGCGAGCCTCGAAGGACGCACCAGACCTCGGCAGGCCGAGTGGCTCCAACATCAAGCCGGCTTGTAGCCGGCGCGGCGATCGGTTACGCGAGGCGGACATGAAACTGCTCGCCATCGATTGCTCCGCCAACCTGTGCGCCGCCTGCGTCTACGACACGGCGACGGGCCAGATTGCGGGCCGGCATGTCCTCGACCTCGGCAAGGGCCATGCCGAACATCTGCTGGCGGTCATCGACAAGGCGCTGGCCGAAGCGGGCATCCCCTTCGCCGATCTCGCCTCCATCGCCATCTCGACGGGGCCCGGTTCGTTCACCGGTATTCGTGTCGGTGTTTCCACGGCGCGTGGCTTGGCACTGGCATTGAAGATTCCCGCGATCGGCGTCACCACGCTGGAAGCGCTGGCCGCGGAAGCCGCGTCAGCCTTTCCGGGTCGTTCGGTGCTGGCCGTGCTCGACGGTGGACGTGGCGAAATCCATGCCGCGTTGTTTGGCGCGGATGGCGGCATGCGTCACGGCCCCGCCATCGCCACTATGGAGGAAGCTTCCGCGATGGCGCGGGAGAATGCAGCGGTGCTTGCCGGTACGGCTGCCGAGGTAGTTGCTGCGGCTGCCGGCGGCGGGTTCGATTTTGGTCCGCTTGTCGCCACCGCCGACATCGCCACCTATGCGCGCTTGGCGGCGGCAAAGGGGCCGGGTGAGAAGCCCAGGCCGGTCTATCTGCGCGATGCCGACGCCAAGCCGCAGGCCGGTTTTGTCTTGCCGAGGGCCGGGTGATGCGCATTCCGTTTTTTTCGCCGCGTCGCGAATATGCGCTCGATCCGTTGACCATTGCGGATGCCGCTGCCGTTTCGTCGCTGCATCACGAGGATTTCGTGCGGCCATGGACCGATGGCGAATTCGCCACGCTGCTTGGCCAGGACACCGTTTTCGGCTTCGCCGCCCGTGAGGTCGGCCACGGTGCCGAGCCGCCGGTCGGTTTTGTGCTGGCGAGGCTTGCCGCGGGCGAGGGCGAAATCCTGACGGTTGCAGTCGCCCGCACCCATCGCAGGCAAGGGCTCGGCTGGCAGCTGATGGATGCGGTGCTGCGCAGCCTGCACGGCGAGCGCGCCGAGGCGCTGTTCCTGGAGGTCGACGAGACCAATGTCGCGGCACTGACCCTCTACCGTCGGCTTGGCTTCCGCGAGGTCGGCAAGCGGCCGAACTATTATCGTTCTCCAGAACATGGTCCGACCGGCGCGCTTGTCATGCGGCGCGATCTCCGTTAGCGCCTGTAGACTGTATCGGAGACATGATGGTCGGAAAAATCAGAACAGTTCTGGCCTTCGTTTATGTCGTTCTGGCAACCGTTGTGCTGGTGCCGCTGCAGCTCATCTCGATGAAGACAGGATGGTGGCCGGAAACCGTCATCCTGAAGGTCTGGCACCGCGCCATGGCGCGCGCCCTCGGCCTTCGCGTCCACGTCCACGGCACTTTGTCCAACCAGCGGCCGCTGCTGGTTGCCTCGAACCATATCTCGTGGACCGACATTCTCGTCCTCGGCTCGCTGGTCGATGTGAAGTTCATTGCCCGCGCCGATATGGTGAACTGGCCGGCGATCGGGAAGCTGTCGAAGCTGCAGCGCACCGTCTTCATCGAACGCGAGCGCAAGCGCACCTCCGGCGACCAGGCCAACGAGATCGGGGCCCGGCTGGCCAAGGGTGACGCCATGGTGCTGTTCGCGGAAGGCACCACCGGCGACGGCAATATGGTGCTGCCGTTCAAGACCACGCTGTTTGGCGCTGCCTCCATGGCGATCGCCGAGGGAGCGGCCGACGAGGTGTTCATCCAGCCGGTGGCGATCGCCTACACCCGCCTGCATGGCGTGCCGCTCGGCAGGCGCTGGCGACCGGTTGCATCCTGGATCGGCGACCAGGATCTGGGCCCGCATCTCATGACCTTGCTTGCCGAGGGCGGCCTTGATGTCGAGGTGCATTTCGGCGAGCCGGTGGCCTTCTCCGGGCGATCCAACCGCAAGGAGACGGCGCGTGTCGTCGAAGCGCGTGTGCGTGAGATGATGCAGGCAGCGCTGAGCGAACCTGCGAAGTAAGCGGTCCTCGCTGGAAACGGCTGTTTTTCAGGATGAAAAAGCGTTAGAAGCCGCCGCATGGAACTGGAAACGCTTTCACCGGACCCTGAAAAGGGTGTCGACACGCCTCAGTCGAAGAAGGTCTTCGTCAAGACCTATGGCTGCCAGATGAACGTCTATGACTCGCAGCGCATGACCGATGCGCTCGCGGCCGATGGTTATGCCGAAACCAGCGTCATCGAAGATGCCGACCTGGTGTTGCTCAACACCTGCCACATCCGCGAGAGGGCTGCCGAGAAGGTTTACTCGGAGCTCGGGCGTATCCGCGAACTGAAGAACGAGAAGGCAGCCGCGGGCCGGGAGATGCTGATTGGCGTTGCCGGCTGTGTCGCCCAGGCCGAGGGCCGCGAGATCATCCGTCGCGCTCCGGCCGTCGATCTGGTCATTGGCCCGCAGACCTATCACCGACTGCCGGACGTGCTGGCGCGTGTCCGTGGCGGCGGTAAGGTGGTCGAAACCGAATATGCGCTCGAGGACAAGTTCGAACACCTGCCGCAGCCGAAACGCGCGCAGGTCGCCAAGCGTGGCGTCGCGGCTTTCCTTACCGTGCAGGAAGGTTGCGACAAATTCTGCACCTTCTGTGTCGTGCCTTATACCCGCGGCTCGGAAGTGTCGCGGTCTGTCGCCCAGATCATCGCCGAGGCTGAACGGCTGGCCGAGGCCGGCGTGCGCGAAGTGACGCTGCTTGGCCAGAACGTCAATGCCTGGCACGGGGCAGGGCCGGATGGCGCCGAATGGGGACTGGGGCGGCTGCTCTATCGCCTGGCCGAAATTCCCGGCATCGCCCGACTGCGCTACACCACCAGCCACCCGCGCGACATGGATGACGAACTGATCGCCGCGCATCGCGACCTGCCGACCCTGATGCCCTATCTGCACCTGCCGGTACAGTCGGGTTCGGATCGCATCCTCAAGGCGATGAACCGTCGCCATAAGGCGGAGGACTATCTGCGGCTGATCGACCGCGTCCGCGCCGCGCGTTCAGACATTGCGATGTCGGGCGATTTCATCGTCGGTTTTCCCGGTGAGACGGATGCCGATTTCGAAGACACGATGCGGCTGGTGCGGGAAGTGGGCTATGCGTCCGCCTTCTCATTCAAATATTCGCCGCGCCCCGGCACGCCGGGGGCCGAAATGGAAGGTCACGTACCGGAACCGTTGAAGGACGAACGCCTGCATGTGCTGCAGGCGCTGCTGGTCGAACAGCAGCAGGCTTTCACCGCTTCGATGGTCGGGCGCACCATGACGACGCTGATCGAGAAGCCCGGCCGTCAGGCCGGTCAGAAGGTCGGGCGGTCACCGTGGCTGCAGCCAGTGATTGTTGATGAAAAGGTCGGCGAAATCGGTGACATTATCGAGGTGCGAATCACGCGGCCGGGCTTCAACAGTCTGTACGCCGAGCCTATCTGAATAACGGATCAGATGAGGAGAGACGTTTGAGCGCCACTGAACTGAAGAATGTGCCCCCCAGCACTGCATCCGGGGCCTCGGATATGGCGCATATCGTTCTGACCTTCGACAACAACAAGCTGGCCAGTGCGCTTTACGGCCAGTTTGACGAGAACCTGGCGCGGCTGGAGCAGAAGCTCGGCGTCGACATCCGTTCGCGTGGCAACCAACTCACCATCAAGGGCTCTTCGACCGCCGCCGAACAGGCGCGTCGTGCCTTGGACAATCTCTACGATATCCTGCAGAAGGGCGCCGATATCGCCCAGTCGGACGTGGATGGCGCCGTGCGCATGGCGGTTGCTGCCGATGACCAGCTGGTGCTGCCGACGATGGAACGCAAGGGCAAGGTGTCCGCCGCACAGATTTCGACCCGCAAGAAGACCATCTATGCCCGTTCGCTGAACCAGGACGCCTATATGCGCGCCCTGGAGCGTTCGGAACTGGTCTTTGGCATTGGTCCGGCCGGTACCGGCAAGACCTATCTGGCGGTCGCGCATGCCGCGATGCTGCTGGAGCGTGGCATGGTCGAGCGCATCATCCTGTCGCGTCCGGCGGTCGAGGCGGGCGAGCGGCTGGGCTTCCTGCCCGGCGACATGAAGGAAAAGGTCGATCCTTACCTGCGTCCGCTTTACGACGCCCTTTACGACATGATGCCGGGCGACAAGGTCGAGCGTGCCATCGGAGCAGGAGTCATCGAGATCGCGCCGCTGGCCTTCATGCGTGGACGTACGCTGGCGCATGCCGCCGTCATCCTCGACGAGGCGCAGAACACCACCCAGATGCAGATGAAGATGTTCCTGACGCGTCTGGGCGAGAATTCGCGCATGATCATCACGGGCGATCCGACCCAGATCGACCTGCCGCCCAACACCAAGTCGGGCCTAGTGGAAGCGCTGCGCGTCCTCGACGGGGTCCCGGGCATCATCACTGTGCGTTTCGCCGATGGCGACGTCGTGCGTCATCCGCTGGTCGGCGAGATCGTTCGCGCCTACGACCGCGATGGCAAGGTTTCCCGAGGCCTTGGGGCGGACAACTGATTTCTTCGGTATGCCTCCCTGTCAGTACAGGGCTCGATGACGTTGCCTGACCTGCCGCTCGATATCGATCTCGTGGTCGAGGCTGGCGTCTGGCCGTCCGAGGCAAGATTGCTTGGCCTTGTCGAGCGCGCCGCTGCTGCTGCCTTTGCCGAGCTCAAGCTGGCAGGAACGTCCGAGCTCAGCGTCGTTTTCACCGATGACGCCGCCATCCAGGCACTGAACGCGCAGTGGCGCGACAAGGACAAACCCACCAACGTGTTGTCCTTCCCGGCTTTTCCTCCGGCCAAAGGGGGCCGGCTGCCGCCGATGCTCGGTGATATCGTGCTGGCCGCCGAGACGGTGGCCCGCGAGGCGACCGAGGAGAAAAAGCCGGTCGAGAACCATGTCAGCCATCTGGTGATCCATGGCCTGTTGCACCTGCTGGGCTATGATCACGAGACCGATGACGAGGCCGAGGAGATGGAAGCGGTCGAGCGCGCGGCGCTGGCGAGACTTGCCATTCCCGATCCTTATGCGTAACTAAACATTCAATTGACCGGACGACGATGAACGAGAAATCAGAGACTGCCGCCCCCACGGACGTCGGCAGTGCCTTAAAGGCTTCCGGGAAGACGGAAGAAGCACCCAGTCCGAGTACCAGCTCCGGCAGTGTAGCGAGCGAGCCTTCTTCTGCCGGCCCATCCCTGTTTGAGCGCGTCCTGGGTCTTTTCCGCCAGCGCAACGGGACTTCGCTGCGCGAGGAAATCGCCGACGCGCTTGCCGAAACCGAGTCCGGCACGGAATCCTTCTCGCCCGGCGAACGGGCGATGCTCAACAACATCCTGCGCCTGCGCGAAGTTCGCGTCGAAGACGTGATGGTGCCGCGAGCCGATATCCAGGCTGTCGAGATCGGCACGACACTGGGCGACCTGCTGGTGCTGTTCGAGCAGTCCGGGCATTCCCGCATGCCTGTCTATTTCGAGACGCTGGATGATCCACGCGGCATGGTTCACATCCGCGACGTGCTCGCCCACATCACGCGCCTTGCGCGCGTCAAGAAACCGGGCCGGGCCAGCCGCAAGACGCCCGCTGCGGCACTTCTCAACCTTACCCAGGTCGATCTTGCCCGCACCATCGGCGATCTCAGCCTGATCCGGCCGGTGCTGTTCGTGCCGCCGTCGATGCTGGCTTCCGACCTGATGGGCCGCATGCAGGCGGCGCGGACGCAGATGGCGCTGGTGATCGACGAGTATGGCGGCACAGACGGTCTCGCATCGCTGGAAGACATCGTCGAGATGGTCGTCGGTGACATCGAGGACGAGCACGACGACGACGAGCCGATGATCACCCAGGCCGGCGACGGCATCTACGTGGTCGATGGCAAGGCGGAAATCGATGACGTCGCCAAGATGATCGGCGAGCATTTCGCGGCCGGTGAGCATGGCGAGTCGGTCGATACGATCGGCGGCATGATCTTCAACACGCTGGGTCGTGTGCCGGCGCGGGGCGAGGTGGTCCAGGCCATTCCGGGCTTCGAGTTTCACATCCTCGACGCCGATCCGCGCCGCGTGAAACGTGTCCGCATCATCGAAAGCCAGAAGGCGATCGAGCGCCGCCGCCGCGCGCGCGCCGAGCAGGCCTGAACTCTCGCAAATTATAGTTAGCTCTTGCGCTAAGTGTCCTGAAGTGATACTTAGCCTTATGGATCAGTATTCGACACATCTGGACGGAATTTTCCAGGCGCTGGCCGACCCGACACGGCGCGCGGTGTTGACGGAGCTCGGCAAGGGGCCGTCCAGCATCAGCGATCTCGCCAAGCCGTTCGACATGGCTCTGCCGTCGTTCATGAAGCACATCCACTTTCTCGAAGGCAGCGGCCTGATCCGCACGCAAAAGCAGGGGCGCGTACGCACCTGCGCCATTGAAACCAAGCAGTTCGGCATGATCGAAACCTGGCTGTCGGCGCAGCGCGCGGTCTGGGAAGGCCGCAACGACCGCCTGGAGCGTTTCGTTCTCGCTGAGCATGATCCCGAAAAGTTGTAGACTTTTTCGGACAACGATCATGCGGCAAACGAGCCAGAGCGAAATGCCGCGGCATTTCGTTCGGAACAGAACAAGGAGAAGCCGGAATGACCCAGACCGTGAATCCCGAGACCGACCTGACCCTGTCGCGCGTCATCAGGGCGCCGCGATCCGCCATCTGGAACGCATGGACCGATCCGGCCAGCTTCGCGCGCTGGTGGATACCGGCGCCGGCCAAATGCAAGGTCGAGAAGATGGAGCTTCGTCCAGGCGGCGCTCTCGTCACGCGCATCAGCGAGGACGGTGGTCCGTTCCAGCCGCATCTCGATGCCTGCTTCCTGGCCATCGATGAGCAGGAGCGCATCGTCTTCACCAACACGCTTACCGGGGGCTGGCGCCCCGCCGACCAGCCTTTCATGACTGCGATCATCACGCTGCGCGAGCATCCGCAAGGCACGGATTACGCGGCTCACGTCATGCACAGGAGCAAGTCTGAACGCGACATGCACGAAGAGATGGGGTTCCATGACGGATGGGGCACGGTAGCCAGGCAGCTCGCCGAACTGGTCGAGCCGTCCGAACGGCTCGTGCTCAAATCGGCGTGATGCCGGCAAGTGCCCGGCGTGGTCGGGACATGCCGGCATTTGGAGCGTGGGGCGTGGCCTGATACACCTTCGGCCATGATTCTCGCGACTCGGAAAAATGCATGGAGCGCCTCGCCGGCCGGATAGTTCTGCTCTGGGGTTGGCGACGCGCGCTGGCGGCCTTTCTGGCCGGCGCGCTGGCGGTTTTCGGACAGGCTCCCTATGATTTCTTCGCCGTCTGCTTCATTTCCTTTCCGGTTCTGGTCTGGTTGCTCGATGGCACCACGGGCGAGGTCTCCGGTGGTACCCTGAGGCGGCTGCGGCCGGCATTTGCTGTCGGCTGGTGGTTCGGTTTCGGTTACTTTCTCGCAGGCTTGTGGTGGATCGGACAGGCACTGCTCGTGGAAGCAGATGACTACGCCTGGGCACTGCCGTTCGCCGTGGTGGGCATCCCGCTTCTGCTGGCTTTCTTCTATGGTTTCGCCACTGCTGTTGCCCGACTTCTATGGAGCAGTGGCTTGGGTCGCATTGCAGCACTCGCCTTTGCTTTTGCCCTGTCGGAATGGCTGCGCAGCTTCGTCCTGACCGGCTTTCCCTGGAATGCGGTCGGCTATGCGGCCATGCCCGTTCCGTTGCTGATGCAGAGCGTATCGGCGATCGGCATGAACGGCATGACTGCGCTCGCAGTTTTCGTCTTCGCCATGCCTGCGCTGCTGGCCGGGCGGCGCAATCTTGCTGTGGGCACGATCCTGGCGTTGGCCTTGGTCTGCGCGCATCTCGGTTTTGGTTATCTGCGGCTTACGACACCAGTCCAGGCCGACAAGACGGTCGACGTTCGCATTGTCCAGCCGTCGATCGACATGCGGGAGAAGTGGGACGCCTCGGTACGCGATCGTATTTTCGCGACCTTGCTTGGCATGTCATCGAAAACGCCGGAGCCCGGCAAGAAAAAGCCTCAGCTGATCCTGTGGCCGGAAACCTCGGTGCCTTTCCTGTTCACCGAGCGGCCGGATGCGTTGACTGCGCTCGGCGATATGCTGGCCGACGGCCAGATGCTGATTGCCGGAGCGGTGCGGGAAGAAGGGGCGTCGGCCAATGCCGACACGCGCTACTACAATTCGGTGGTTGCCATCAACGACAAGGGAGAGATCGCCGATGCGTTCGACAAGATCCATCTCGTGCCGTTCGGCGAATATCTGCCTTTCGCTGATCTTTTGCGACGCGTCGGCATAGAACAACTGGTTGCCGGCCCGACGATGTTCTCCGCCGGAAACGACCGGCACCCGATTTTGCTGCCCGGTGCGATCCGGGGGCTGCCTTTCATTTGCTACGAAGTCATTTTTCCTGAGGAAGTGTCAGTTGACGCTGCGTCAAGTCAGCTTATTGTGAACCTTACCAACGATGCATGGTTTGGCGATACACCCGGCCCTTACCAGCATTTCCGTCAGGCACAGATACGCGCAGTGGAAAATGGAATGCCTCTGTTACGTGCGGCTAACAATGGCATCTCCGCAGCCGTAGATGCGCGCGGCCGAATCCTCGACGCGCTGGCAATCAATGCACGCGACACCATCGACCTGAGCATCCCTGTCGCATCGGTATCCGATGTCGTTTCAACCGGCCAACGGCGCGTTAACGGATATCTGATTATGCTCGCCCTCGCCCTGATTGCTTTCGTCTTTTCGGTAAGGCACAAGCTACCGGCGAATTGACAGCCAGTATTTTAGAAATCCATTATGGAGCGGTTGGCATCTTTCGCACGCTGTTGCTTTTCGGTGAGGTGGGAGCTCTGGTCAGAGGTTAGGCGTCAAAAAACACAAGAAGCCGGAAGAATTCGGCGAGGACAAGATGGTAGAAGAAAACAAGAAAAAACCAAACCCAATTGACACTCATGTCGGCAGCCGCATCAGACTTCGGCGTAACATGTTGGGAATGAGCCAGGAAAAACTTGGCGAGAACCTCGGAATAACTTTTCAGCAAATTCAGAAGTACGAGAAAGGCACCAATCGTGTCGGTGCCAGCCGCCTCCAGGCCATCGCTTCGATCCTGAGCGTACCTGTTTCCTTCTTTTTCGAAGACGCCCCGGGACAGGATGGTACCACGCGCAGCGGTTTCGCAGAGGACAACGCCATGGCTCTGGCGGCGGAGTTCTGCTCCACCCCGGAAGGACTTCAGCTCAACCGCGCATTCGTGAAGGTCGCTGACCCGAAGGTCCGCCGGCGGATCATCGATCTGGTGAAGTCTCTCGCCGGCGACGAAGCAGGCTAATCCAGCAGACGATTTTCCGCTGTTGCAGCGCAGCGGTCGGCTTCGCTCACGATCCGGCAGTCCCGGGTATTTTGTTCTATTGCCGTGCCTGCCTTCGGTATCCGTTACCCTGCAATCATCTTGACGAGTCTGGCGCGGCCCCGCTAACACGTGGCCCGCCAGATCGGCAGTCTGCCGATTGCTTTCTAGAGGGATCACCCGTGTCACGGCAGAATTATCTCTTCACATCGGAATCCGTTTCCGAAGGCCACCCCGATAAGGTGTGCGACCGCATCTCCGACGAAATTGTCGACCTCGTCTACCGCGAAGCCAAGAAGACGGGCATGGACCCGTGGAAGGTTCGCGTCGCATGCGAAACGCTCGCCACGACCAACCGTGTCGTCATTGCCGGCGAAGTGCGTGTGCCCGAGACACTGCTGAAGAAGGACAAGGCTGGCAATGTCGTCAAGGACGCCGCCGGTCATCCGGTCGTCAATCCTTCCAAGTTCAAGTCCGTGGCACGCAAGGCCATTCGCGCCATCGGCTACGAGCAGTCGGGCTTCCACTGGAAGACTGCCAAGATCGACGTGCTGTTGCACGGCCAGTCGCCTGACATCGGCCAGGGCGTTGACAACGCCGCCGATCGCCAGGGCGAGGAAGGTGCCGGCGACCAGGGCATCATGTTTGGTTACGCATGCCGCGAGACGCCGGACCTGATGCCGGCGCCGATCTACTACAGCCACAAGATCCTCGAACTGCTGGCCGACGCCCGTCACAAGAACCATGGCGATGCCGGCAGGCTCGGTCCGGATGCCAAGAGCCAGGTCACCGTGAAGTATGTCGACGGCAAGGCCGCCGAAGTCACGCAGATCGTGCTCTCGACCCAGCATCTCGAGGAAAGCTGGGATTCCAAGAAGGTGCGCAAGGTCGTGGAGCCCTATATCCGCGAAGCGCTGGGCGAATTGAAGATCGCCAACGATTGCAACTGGTATATCAATCCTACCGGCAAGTTCGTGATTGGCGGTCCCGATGGTGACGCCGGCCTCACTGGCCGCAAGATCATCGTCGACACCTACGGCGGTGCCGCTCCCCATGGCGGTGGCGCGTTCTCCGGCAAGGACACCACCAAGGTCGATCGGTCGGCTGCTTATGCCGCACGTTACCTTGCCAAGAACGTGGTGGCAGCCAAGCTCGCCGATCGCTGCACCATCCAGCTTTCCTACGCCATCGGCGTTGCCCAGCCGCTGTCGGTCTATGTCGACCTGCATGGCACGGGTTCTGTCGACGAGGCCAGGCTGGAAGACGCGCTGCGCAAGGTCATGGATCTCTCGCCTTCGGGCATCCGCCGGCATCTCGACCTCAACAAGCCGATCTATGCCAAGACCTCGTCCTACGGCCATTTCGGCCGCAAGGCGGGCCGTGACGGATCCTTCTCCTGGGAGAAGACCGATCTGGCCAGGGCGCTCAAGGACGCCGTGGCCGCCTGACGGCGGATGCCACCATGGAAGAGCAGGGCAGGCGCAGCCGGTTGAGTGAGGCTTTCTTCGGGCGGCGAAAGGGCAAGACCATCCGCCCGGCACAGGCCACGGCGCTCGAGAAAGGTCTCGAGCGCTACCGGCTCGACCTGAAACAGCCTGCACCGAAAGATCTGGGAAGCCTCTTTGAGGCTCCCGTTTCTTCCATCAGGCTTGAGATCGGTTTCGGCGGCGGCGAGCATCTGCGTCAGGAAACACGCACGCATCCGGATACCGGCTTCGTCGGTGCCGAGCCCTTCATCAACGGCATGGCCAAGATGATGATGGCGCTGGCGAAGGAGCCGGCAGGCAATCTACGCGTCTTCGACGACGATGCTGCCCTGCTGCTCGACTGGTTGCCGGAAGCGTCGCTCGACTGGATCGACCTTCTCTATCCCGACCCATGGCCCAAGAAACGGCACTGGAAGCGGCGCTTCGTGAACCCGGTCAACCTCGACCGTTTCGCGCGCGTGTTGAAGCCGGGCGGCAAGTTCTGCTTCGCCTCCGACATCGACACCTATGTCAACTGGACGCTGCAGCATTGCCGCGCGCATCCTGCCTTCGCGTGGCAGGCGCATGAAGCGGCCGATTGGCATACGCCTTATCCCGGCTGGGAAAGCACGCGCTACGAGGCCAAGGCAATCCGCGAGGGACGTCGCACCGCCTACCTCACATTTCACAGGATATGAGATAGGGCGGGCTGCTCGCCCCGTCGCCATCATGTCTGGAAGTACGGCCTGAGGTTTTTCCGAAGCCGCTCCAGCACGCTTCCCTCGGAAAGGTCGGGGGCAAACCTGTTTCCGGTAATCGCCTCATAGGCCTGCACGTAGATGTGCGAGGTCTGTTCGATGAGATCGGCAGGGATTTCGGGGATAGCATCCTTGTAGGGATCGCAGCGCGCTGTCACCCAGGCGCGCACGAAATCCTTGTCGAAGCTGCGCGGACGTTCGCCCGCCTCGAAGCTCTCGGCGTAGCTGTCAGCCAGCCAGTAGCGGCTCGAATCCGGAGTATGAACTTCGTCCGCGAGCACGATGCGGCCATCACGGTCGACGCCGAATTCGTACTTGGTGTCGACGAGGATCAGTCCGCGTTCGGCAGCACGCGCCTGGCCGCGAGCGAACAAGGCCAGCGCATAGCTTGAAACCGTATCCCATTGCTCTTCGCTCAGCAGGCGTTTGGCAAGGATGTCGGCGCCTGACAGCGGCTCGTCATGACCGCCGTCGAAAGCCTTGCTGGTCGGCGTAATGATCGGATTGGGCAGCTTTTCGTTGTCGCGCATCCCGTCCGGCAGGCGCATGCCGTACATGTCGCGCTCGCCACTGCGGTATTTGGTCAGGATCGATGTCCCGGTGCTGCCGGCCAGATAGCCGCGCACCACGATTTCGACCGGCAGGATGTCGAGCCGTGTGCCCACGACGACGTTGGGGTCGGGATAGTCGAGCACATGATTTGGACAGATGTCGGCGGTTTCCTCAAACCAGTATCGCGCCGTCTGCGTGAGCACCTGCCCCTTGAAGGGGATCGAGGTCAGGATGACGTCGAAGGCACTCAGGCGATCCGTGGCAACAATGATGCGGCGGCCGTCGGGCAGGTCGTAATTGTCGCGCACCTTGCCACGGTAGTAGTTCGGCAGTTCGGGAATGAAAGCATCCGACAATACGCGCGAAACTGTCATGCTGGGCGGTCCTTCGTGGGCAATTGTCCTTCGCTTAGTGCGGCTGCGGTTGGAGGGTCAAGGGGTGGAAACGCCACCAGCGCCCTCAGTCCACGACTGCCCGCACCGACCGCAAGGGTCAGCTTGCCGCCGAACAGCTCGGCGATTTCCTCGACGATGGGCAGCCCGAGCCCGCTGCCGGGCTTATCGGCGCCCGCACCGCGCGAGAACCGCGCCCGCACTGCCGCGAGTTTGTCTGGCGCGATGCCGGGACCATTGTCCTCGACCTCCAGCACTGCTTCTCGCCCGCCCGATACACGGACCGTGATTTCGGCTCCGCTGCCGGCATAGGCAATGGCGTTGTCGACGAGATTGCCGACCAGTTCGCCCACGAGCAGCGCTTCTCCCCGGATCGGGACAGGGTCGCCGCCCTCGAAGCCTAGGTCGGTGCCGGCAGCGTTTGCCTTCATCACGCGGTCGGCGACGCTCTCCATGGCGATTGCGGCAAGGTTGACCGATTTTGCATCGATACCGTCCGACGCAGCCGCCTCGATGCGTGCCAGGAGGAGCAATTGCGACAGCACATGCTCCGCCCGCACAATCGCCGCGTCGGCGGTCTGGGCGGCAGACTTGGCCTCTTCGAGCGATCTTGCGCGGCTGGCGAGCGCAAGTTGCGTGCGCACGATGGTCATCGGCGTGCGCAGCTGGTGGCTGGCATTGCCGGTGAAGTTGCGCAGGCCAGACAGGGCCGCTCCCAACCGCACCATGAAGGAATTCACCGTTTCGACCAACCCACGCACCTCACCCGGCACCCGATCATCGATGGGATGAAGGTCATCGGGACTGCGTTCGGCGATTGCCGCCCTCAACCGATAGAGCGGCTGCAGCGAGGCGTTGACGGCGAACCACGCGATCAATGCGGCGCCACCGATCAGCACCGTCAACCGCAGGGCAGAGTGCAGCAGGATGGTCTGGGCGAGCTGGGTTCGCGCAATCGTGGTTTCGGCAACGGTGACCACAAAGGGGATGGAATCGACGCCGGTCGAGGCCGAACGGGCAAGCGCCGCCAGTCGGATCGGTTCGCCGCGAAAGGTCGCGTCGGAGAACTGGGCTTTTTCGGGCGGAGGCGCTGGCATCGTCGGTAGCGTTTCGTAACCGGTGATGAACGTACCGGGCGGGCTGTCGACACGGTAGAACACCCGATCCTGTGCAGCCGACGTCAGCATTTCCAGCGCCACATAGGGTATATCGACTTCGAGGATACCTTCTTCGGACACGACAACACGCTCGGCAATGGCCAGTGCCGAGCCCGCAAGCACGCGGTCCGATGCGGCATTTGCCGTTCCGATCGCCTCGCGCCAGGTGTCGAGCAGGGCGATCAGCCCGATCGCGATCAGCGGCACGAGCAGCCAGAACAGCAGCCGACGGCGCAGCGAATAGGGCGCGGCAACGGCCATCAGCGGGTATCCCCCATATCCTGGCTACACCTTCTCAAGATAGTAGCCGATGCCGCGCGCCGTCCGCACGGTCACTCCGTAAGGGGCAAGCCTGCGCCGCAGCCGGCTGACATATTGCTCGATGGCGTTGTAGGACAGCTCCTCGTCGAAACCGGCCAGCGATTCCAGGATCGACTGTTTCGTCACCACTTTGCCGGCGCGCAGGAACAGCGTTTCCAGCAGACTGACCTCGCGGGCCGGCAGGTCGAGCGGGAGACCACCGCCGGAAAAACTGCGCGAGGTCAGATCGAAGGCCACCTCGCCGAACGAGACGGTCGACGATTTCAGTCCTGCATGACGTCGCAGCAACATGCGCACACGCGCTTCCAGTTCATCCACGTCAAACGGTTTGGTCATGTAATCGTCGGCGCCGAGATCCAGCCCTTTGATCTTGTCGTGCAGGTCGGCACGTGCACTGAGGATGAGCACGCCCGGCCCATCCTGGCGGGCGCGGATGTTCCGCAGAACCTGGAGCCCGTCCATGCCTGGCAAGTTGAGATCGAGGATGACCAGGTCGACCCGTTCGGCTGCGAGCACGGCCAGTGCCGATTGGCCATCGATGACATGATCGACCGCATAGCCGCTGCCTTTCAGCACGGCCACAAGACCATCGGCCAGGGTCTGCGTGTCCTCCACCACCAGAATGCGCAACGCAACTCCTCGCCGAAATCGTTTTGCCGAACCTAGAGCATGATCCCGAAAAGTTGCAGACTTTTCGGATGAAGATCATGCGCAAGGTAAAGAGCATGATCCCGAAAAGTTGCAGACTTTTCGGATGAGGATCATGCGCAAAGACAAAGAGACAGGCGGAGTACCGGTCCATCCTGACCGCATTCTGCGCCGGCAGACTTTCGTGCGCAGCAAACCGCCACAATGAGCGACGCTTGTGGATGATCGCGGGCTCGGGCAAGTTGGCCGCCATGCGTTTTCTGTTCTTTGCCCTGCTGGTTCTGTTTTCGAAGCCTGCGGCGGCTGAGACAACGCTTTTCCCTGCTCTCAACGGTGATACCGGCGCGCGCACGCTGGTCGTCTATTCGGCACTCGATGCACCTTTGGCCAAGGGGATGATCGAGGGGTTTCGCCGCGCCAATCCCGCTATCGCCGTCCGCTATGAGGAATTGCTGACCGGCGATATCTATACCCGTATCATCGACGAGACCAACGCCGGCCAGAAGACCGGCGACGTCGCCTTTTCGTCCGCGATGGACCTGCAGGTCAAGCTCGCCAATGACGGCTATGCGCAGGAAAGCAATATGCCCATGAGCGCGCGTTGGCCGCGCTGGGCGAACTGGCGCAACACCGCTTACGCGTTGACCTTCGAACCGGCGGTGTTCGTCTACCATAAGCCGAGTTTCCGCAACGCTTCGCCGCCGGCGACGCGCGCGCAGTTCGTCGACTATCTCGAGCGCAATGCAGACGCGGTTCAGGGCAAGATCGCCACCTACGACATCGAGCGCTCCGGCGTCGGCTTCATGTTCATGGCGCGCGACCAGGAGCAGTTTCCCGACATCTGGTCGGTGATCCGCAGCATGGGGAAGGCCGGCGTGAAGCTCTATTCGAGAAGTGCCGCGATCCTGGAACGCATCGCCGATGGCCGCGCGGTGCTGGGTTACAATATCCTCGGCTCCTACGCGACGGATTGGGCAGCGCGCAATCCTGACGTCGGCATCGTCATGCCGAAGGATTATACCGTTGTCATGTCGCGCATCGGTCTTGTGCCGAAGGCGGCGGCATCGCCGGATCTCGGGCGTGCCCTGCTCGCCTACTTCATGTCGGCGGAGGGGCAGACCATCATGGCGCGCGATCTGCACATCGCCGCGGTCAATCCGGATGTGTCCGGTGAAAACACGGCCAATGCCATCCAGGCGACAATGGGCGCGCAGCTGCGGCCGGTTCCGGTAAGCCCCGGTCTTCTCGTCTATCTCGACCAGGTCAAACGCAACCGCCTGGTCGAACGCTGGAATGCTGCTCTGCAGGGCCGCTGACCACGAAGCGGTGGCAAAGCCATCATGTTTGGGTCATGATCGCTCCGCGGGCGGGATGTCAGTCAGATGTCAGCTTGCTCGGTTAGCATTTCTGTCGGTCTGGCTGTTGGAGGCGGCCGGGCCTGCAGGTCTGGGAGGAGAGGGACCATAACGGCGCCGCAGCGAAGGCAGCAGTCTTCGGCGCGCCGCTTGAACCATCATTCTCCCAGGGTTGTCTCGACGCGACGCCGATCGTGCGGCGCGAACCAATGCGAACATGACGTCAGCCGACCCCAATGGGCTGCGTCTCAAGGGAGAGAGACCGTGAAGAAATTCCTTCTGGCGACCATCGTGGCGAGCGTGATGGCCATTCCGGCCTTCGCCGCCGATTACAAGATCATGGCTCCGGCCGCACCTGGCGGCGGCTGGGACCAGACCGCGCGTTCCATGCAGACCGCTTTGCAGGACGAGAAGATTTCCGGCTCGGTGCAGGTGACCAACGTGCCCGGTGCAGCCGGTACCATCGGACTTGCGCAATTCGTCAACCAGGCCAATGGCGATGCTTCGCAGCTGCTCGTCGGCGGCTATGTGATGGTCGGCGGCATCCTGACCAACAATTCGCCAGTGACGCTCGATCAGGTGACGCCGATCGCGCGCCTGACCGGCGAATATGAAGTGGTGGTGGTGCCGGCAGCTTCCGACATCAAGGACATGGCCGGTCTGATCGCCAAGCTCAAGGCCGATCCGGGCTCGGTCTCGTGGGGTGGCGGCTCTGCCGGCGGAACCGATCACATCACTGCGGGCTTGATCGCCAAGGCGGTTGGTGTCGATCCCACCAAGGTCAACTACATCGCCTTTTCCGGTGGTGGCGAGGCACTTGCTGCCCTGCTCGGCAATCAGGTCACTGTCGGTATCTCCGGCTATGGCGAATTCTCGGAGCAGGTGAAGGCCGGTACGCTGCGCCTCATCGGCATTTCCAGCGAAAAGCCCGTTCCAGGCGTCGAGGCGCCGACCTTCAAGGAAGCCGGTGTCGATGTCGCCATCCAGAACTGGCGCATGGTTGCCGCGGCGCCCGGCATCAGCGCCGAGCAGAAGACGGCGATCCTCGCCGATATCGAAAAGATGGTGAAGTCCGCTGCCTGGCAGAAGATCCTCGCCGACAAGGGCTGGGAGAACACCTATCTGGCTGGTGACGAGTTCACCACGCAGTTGAAGAAGGACACCGAGCTCACGGCTGGTGTGCTGAAGGACATCGGCCTGGTCAAATGAGCCAAGACACCTCCAAAAAACTGTCGCGCCGCCCGGATTGGGCGGCGCTTGCCATAGCGGTCGCATTGGCCGTGGTGGCCATCGTGGTTGTCTGGTCGACGGCCCGGCAGGCCGGTGCTGCCAGCTACGCCCGCATCGGCCCGACCACGTTTCCCTATGTGATCGCAGGGGTTTTCTTCATTCTGGCGATCTGGACGGCGGGCGAGGCCTGGCGCGGCGACTTCCCTGAGCGCGAACAGCAGCAGATAAGCCCGATTCTCTGGATCGTCGGCGGCCTGGCGGCGCAGATGCTGCTTTTGAAGGTTGCCGGGTTCTCGATCGCAACCGGACTGCTGTTTGCAGCCACGGCACGCGCCTTCGGCAGGGGGCCTTTGTGGAAGACGATACCGCTCGGCATCGTGCTTGCCTATGTCATCTGGGTGATCTTTGCGCGCGGCCTGTCGCTTTCGCTGCCGGCTGGCCCACTCGAACATCTTCTGTTTTGAGCGGAATTAGGGGACGACGCCCATGACGACGTTCGAGCTTCTGGCGCACGGGCTTGTGGTTGCCCTGCAGCCGATGAATCTTCTTTATGCGCTGATCGGCGTGACCTTGGGCACCGCCGTCGGTGTCCTGCCGGGCATTGGTCCGGCGCTGACGGTCGCGCTGCTCTTGCCGGTTACCTACAAACTCGACCCGGCCGGTTCGCTCATCATGTTTGCCGGCATCTATTACGGCGGCATGTATGGCGGCTCGACCACGTCGATCCTGCTCAACACGCCCGGTGAGAGTTCTTCGATCGTCACTGCGCTCGAGGGCAACAAGATGGCGCGCGCCGGGCGTGGTGGTCCCGCCCTTGCCACCGCGGCTATCGGGTCGTTCGTCGCAGGTCTGATCGCCACCATTGGCCTCGCCTTCATCGCGCCGGCAGTGGTGAAACTGGCGCTTTCTTTCGGTCCTGCGGAATATTTCGGGCTGATGGTGCTCGCCTTCATGACCGTGTCGGCGGCTTTTGGCGAATCGACGCTGCGTGGCCTGACCTCGCTGTTCATCGGTCTGCTGCTCGGCCTGGTCGGCATCGACCTGCAGACTGGCCAGGCTCGGCTTGCTTTCGGCATTCCTGACCTGCTCGACGGCGTCGAGGTGACGACGCTGGCCGTCGCGCTGTTTGCGATCGGCGAGGCCCTGTCCGTGGCAGCCGCCAGGGGAGGCGATTCGACCATTCAGGCGATCAAGGGTTCGGTCTGGATGACTCGCGAGGACTGGCGTCGATCCTGGAAGCCGTGGCTGCGCGGTACGGCAATCGGCTTCCCCATCGGCGCCATGCCGGCCGGTGGCGCGGAGATCGGTACCTTCCTGTCCTATTCGGTGGAAAAGCAACTGGCGGAGAAACCGGAGGAATTCGGCAAGGGCGCCATTGAGGGCGTCGCCGGACCCGAGGCCGCCAACAATGCTTCCGCGGCGGGCACGCTGGTGCCATTGCTGACGCTAGGCCTGCCGACGACGGCGACTGCCGCCATCATGCTGGCCGGTTTCCAGCAGTTCGGGCTTCAGCCGGGGCCGTTGCTGTTCGTCAGCAATCCGCAACTGGTCTGGGGCCTGATCGCCAGCCTGCTGGTGGCCAACCTGATGCTTCTGGTTCTGAACCTGCCCTTGATCGGACTTTGGGTGAAGCTGCTCACCATTCCGACGCCATGGCTCTACGCAGGCATCCTGATGTTCGCGACCCTCGGCACCATCGGTGCCAATCCGTCGACATTCGAACTCGGCATGCTGCTGGCTTTCGGCCTGCTCGGCTATGGACTGCGGCGCTTTCACTATCCGATCGCGCCCGTGGTGGTGGGATTGATCCTGGGGCCGCTCGCCGAACAGCAATTACGCCGCGCGGTCGCCATCAGCCAGGGCGATCCTTCGGTGCTGTTCCACTCGTGGATTGCGATAGGGCTTTGGGTGCTCGCAATTGCGGCGGTGGTGGTGCCGCTCTACCTGCGCTGGCGGGGCAAGGACCAGGTCCTGTCGCAGCTTGGCGGCGACAGCGACTGAGGCGACTCTTGTGCCCGGTGGCTTCGAGCCCGCCGGCTGGATCTATCGGAGCGGAGGCTGATGCCTCCGCTTTTCGTATCTAGATGCGGCGGATCTTGGCGAATTCGACCGGGTCGATGCCGAGACGACGAAGATCATTGCCCTTCGGCGCCCGATTGCCTTCCACGGCGCCGGCTGCGTTGATCGCGCTGCCGACGATGTCGATCAGGTTGCGGATCGCGGTTCTGCTGGTACGCACGGTTTTGCTCCATCTCTTTGCGCAGCTTTTTGCTGCGCTGCACAAAAGATAGGATGCCGGCGGCTGGTCTAACAGGGCTTCGAAGGCAAGGCTGCCATGCAGGACGCGCATGGATGAGGAAAGCGCTCCCTGTTTCTTGCCAGCCTTGCATTTCGCCGCTGCCATTGCTATATCGGCTTCAAATTCTTGGTCGGTATGACGAAGAGTGGGTCCACCCGGTCCCGCTCTTTTTTGTTACCGGCCGTCGCCAAGAGATTCGAGCAGCGGACACCGGATGACTTCAAGCCAGGCCGATAGCGACGACCGTATCATCCGCGAAAGCGGTATCGATGCCCGCATCGCCATCATCGTCGAGCCCGTTTTGCGCGGCATGGGCTTCCGTCTCGTGCGTGTACGCCTGTCGGGTCAACACGGTCTGACGCTGCAGATCATGGCCGAGCGCGAAGACGGCACCATGACCGTCGAGGATTGCGAAGAAGTCAGCCGGGCGATCTCGCCAGCGCTCGATGTCGACGATCCCATCGAGAAGGCGTATCATCTGGAAGTGTCTTCGCCCGGTATCGACCGGCCATTGGTTCGCACATCGGATTTCGTTGCCTGGGCCGGTCATCTGGTGAAGCTGGAGACCTCGGTCCTCGTCGCCGACCGCAAGCGCTTCAAGGGCAAGATCGCGGAAGCCGATGCCGAAGGCATCCTGCTGGAGCGCGACAAGGCAGCTTACGGCGAAGAGCCGACAGTACGCATTCCTTATGAGGCGATCGCCGAGGCCCATCTCGTGCTGACCGACGATTTGATCCGCGAAGCCCTGTCGAAGGACAATCGGGCCCGCAAGGATGCCAAGAAACACCGCGGCGACGCTGATGCCGCAGAAGAAACCGAAGCTGAGAAGTGAATGAGCGGCTGCCGGTCAGGCGGCCCTGTTCAGGGAGACTAAGATGGTTGTAAGCGCCAACAGGCTCGAACTGCTGCAGATTGCAGATGCAGTCGCGCGCGAAAAGTCGATCGACAAGTCGATCGTGATTGCCGCCATGGCCGATGCGATCCAGAAGGCCGCGCGTTCGCGTTATGGTCAGGAAACCAACATCCGCGCCGACATCAACCCGAACACCGGCGAGATGAAGCTGCAGCGCCTGATGGAAGTCGTTGAAAACGTCGAGGACTACGCCACGCAGATTTCGCTGTTCTCTGCCCGCGAGCGCAATCCCGATGCGCAGCTCGGCGATTTCATCGCCGAACAGCTGCCGCCGATGGATTTCGGCCGCATCGCCGCGCAGTCGGCCAAGCAGGTCATCGTGCAGAAGGTGCGCGAGGCCGAGCGCGACCGCCAGTATGACGAATACAAGGATCGTATCGGCGAGATCGTCAACGGTACCGTCAAGCGCGTCGAGTACGGCAACGTCATCGTCGATCTCGGCCGCGGCGAGGCGATCATCCGCCGCGATGAGCTCATCCCTCGCGAAAACTACAAGTACGGCGATCGCGTCCGTGCCTATGTCTATGACGTGCGTCGCGAGCAGCGCGGCCCGCAGATCTTCCTGTCGCGCACGCATCCGCAGTTCATGGCGAAGCTGTTCACCATGGAAGTGCCGGAAATCTACGACGGCATCATCGAGATCAAGTCGGTCGCCCGCGACCCGGGCTCGCGCGCCAAGATCGCCGTCATCAGCCGCGATTCCTCGATCGATCCGGTCGGCGCCTGCGTCGGTATGCGTGGTTCGCGCGTGCAGGCCGTCGTCGGCGAGCTGCAGGGCGAAAAGATCGACATCATTCCGTGGTCGCCCTCGGCGGCATCGTTCATCGTCAACGCCTTGCAGCCGGCGGAAGTCGCCAAGGTGGTGCTGGACGAAGATGCGGAACGCATCGAAGTGGTGGTGCCGGACGACCAGCTGTCGCTGGCCATCGGCCGTCGCGGCCAGAACGTGCGCCTTGCCTCGCAGCTGACCGGCTGGGACATCGACATCCTGACCGAGCAGGAAGAGAGCGAGCGTCGCCAGAAGGAATTCGTCGAACGCTCCAATCTGTTCATGGAAGCCCTCGACGTCGACGAAATGGTCGGCCAGGTGCTGGCATCGGAAGGCTTCACTTCGGTCGAGGAAGTCGCCTATGTCGACGCTGGCGAGATCTCGTCGATCGACGGCTTCGACGACGACACCGCCACCGAGATCCAGAATCGCGCCCGCGAGCACCTGGAAAAGGTCGAGGCCGAGCACGATGCCGCCCGCAAGAAGCTGGGCGTCAAGGACGAGCTGCGTGAAATCCCGGGCGTGACCACTGCCATGATGGTGACGCTGGGCGAAGACGGCGTGAAGACCATCGAGGACTTTGCCGGCTACGCTGCCGACGATCTCGTCGGCTGGAAAGAGCGCAAGGACGGAGAGACCAAGGTATTCCCGGGCGTGCTTGCCGCGCACGGTATTTCCAAGACTGAAGCCGAGCAGATGGTTCTGGCGGCGCGCCTCAAGGCTGGTTGGATTTCCGAAGAGGAAGCCCAGGCCGAGGCCGCTGAAGCCGAAACCACCGGCGCGTAAGATGAGACCGGCCGGAGCAACCCTTGTCCGAGATGAACGATCGCACCTGCATCGTCACAAGGAAGACCGCCGAAACGGATGATCTGATCCGTTTCGTCGTCGGTCCGGATTCGGCCGTCGTTCCAGATCTCAAAAGATCATTGCCTGGTCGGGGCTGCTGGGTCAGCGCCGACCGCGCCACTGTCGACAAAGCCTCTGCCAAGGGGCATTTTGCCCGCGCCTTCAAGAAGCAGGTCATCGTTCCGCCGGAACTCGGCGCGATGGTCGAGGGCTTGTTCGTGCGCTCGGCCCTGGGCGCGCTCGGCTTGGCCCGCAAGGCCGGCGCTGTTGCGCTCGGCGCCGCCAAGGTCGATAGTGTCGTGCGCTCCGGCAAGGCGGCACTTGTCCTGCATGCTTTCGAAGCCTCCGATGATGGAGTGCGCAAGATCACCCAGGCACGCCGGGCGACCGCCCATCTCGGCGGCCCCGCTATTCCCGCATACAAACTTTTCGCGGAAGCGGATTTGGGTTTGGCATTGGGGGGGACAAATGTGATACATGCTGCCGTTCTCGCGAGCGACGCGGGTAAGGCGGCCGTGAAGCGCATGGTTGCGCTCGACCGTTACCGGGGCGGTTCCCCGGACGATCTGGCAATGATTGCGGCTGTTGCCGGCGATGATGATGCCGCAGAGGATATGGAATGAGTGATACGAATTCGGGCGACGACAAGACGCTGAGTGTTACGCCCAAGAAGACATTGACGCTGAAGCGCCCGGGCATCGAGCAGAGCCCGTGCGCCAGAATTTCTCGCATGGCCGCACCAAGCAGGTCGTGGTCGAGACCAAGCGCAAGTTCGTGAAGCCGGGCGAGCAGCAGCCTGCTCCGGCCCCGCAGACGGTGTTCACGCCGAAGCCGGCTGCGCCTCAGCCCCAGCCTCCGCAGCCGCAGGTTCAGGTCCAGCCCCAGCAGGTTCAACCGCAGCCACGGCCGCAGCAGCAGGCAGCGCCGGTCGTGCAGGAGCAGCGTCGTCCGACGCCGCCACCGCAGCCCGATCGTGGCGGCATGGTGCTGAACGAGCTGTCGCGTGGCGAGATGGAGGCCCGTCGCCGGGCGCTTGAGGGCTCGCAGGCACGCGAGATGGAAGATCGCCAGCGTGCCGCCGAGGATGCCAAGCGTCGCGCCGATGAAGAGGAACGCCGCAAGCGCGAGCGCGAGGATTCTGCTCGCCGTCAGGCCGAGGAAGAGGCTCGTATCAAGGCCGAGGCCGAAGCACGTCGCCGTGCCGAGGAAGAGGCACGCCGTCGCGCGCCGCAGACTGCCGAGCAGGCAGGGGGTGACGAGGAGGAAGAAGCCAAGCCGCGTAACCGTGGTAGTGCTCCGTCGTCTGCTTTGCCGCCGCGCCGTCTCGCGACGCCCGAACTGGCGCGTCCGGCCAAGCCGACCAAGGCCGAGGAAGATCGCCGTCGCGGCAAGCTCACGCTCAATACGGCGCTGTCTTCGGAAGATGGTGATGCGCGTGCGCGCTCGCTGTCGGCCATGCGTCGTCGGCAGGAGAAGTTCAAGCGCGCGATGCACAATGAGCCGCGCGAGAAAGTCGTGCGTGAAGTGACGCTGCCTGAAACCATCACGATCCAGGAACTGGCGCAGCGTATGTCCGAGCGCGCGGTGGACGTGGTCAAGTATTTCATGAAGCAGGGCCAGATCCTGAAGCCGGGCGACGTCATCGACGCCGACACGGCCGAGCTGGTGGCTTCGGAATTCGGTCACACCGTCAAGCGCGTCGCCGAGTCGGACATCGAGGAAGGCCTCTTCAACATCGCCGATCGCGACGAGGATCTCGTCTCGCGTCCGCCGGTGGTGACCATCATGGGTCACGTCGACCACGGCAAGACTTCGCTGCTCGATGCCATCCGTCATGCCAATGTGGTGTCCGGCGAAGCCGGTGGCATCACCCAGCATATCGGTGCCTATCAGGTGGAGAAGGACGGCCAGAAGATCACCTTCATCGACACGCCTGGCCACGCCGCCTTCACGGCGATGCGTGCTCGTGGCGCCCAGGCCACCGATATCGCGATTCTGGTCGTCGCAGCAGACGACAGCGTCATGCCGCAGACGATCGAATCCATCAGCCATGCCAAGGCGGCTGGCGTGCCGATCATCGTGGCCATCAACAAGGTCGACAAGCCGGCTGCGGACCCGCAGAAGGTGCGTACGCAGCTTCTGCAGCACGAAGTGTTCGTCGAATCGATGGGCGGTGAAGTGCTCGACGTCGAAGTGTCGGCCAAGACCGGCGCGGGCCTCGACAAACTGCTGGAAGCCATCTTGCTGCAGTCCGAAATCCTCGACCTCAAGGCCAATCCCGACCGCACGGCGGAAGGCGTTGTCATCGAGGCTCGCCTCGACAAGGGCCGTGGTCCGGTTGCCACCGTTCTGGTGCAGACCGGCACGCTGATGCCAGGCGAAATCCTGGTTGCCGGCAACGAATGGGGCCGTGTGCGTGCGCTGGTCAACGACCGCGGCGAGCACGTCCAGGAAGCGCCGCCGGCAATGCCGGTGGAGATCCTCGGTCTTCAGGGGACACCGCAGGCTGGTGACCGTTTCGCGGTCGTCAACAACGAAGCGCGTGCCCGTGAGATCACCGAGTATCGTCAGCGCCTGGCTCGCGACAAGGCGGTTGCCAAGCATGCAACCCAGCGCGGTTCGCTGGAGCAGATGATGTCGCAGCTTCAGGCGAGCGGGTTGAAGGAATTCCCGCTCATCATCAAGGGCGACGTGCAGGGTTCCATCGAAGCGATCGTTACTGCACTGGACAAGCTCGGCACCGACGAGGTGAGGGCGCGCATCGTCCATGCCGGCGCCGGTGCCATCACCGAAAGCGATGTCACGCTGGCCGAAACCTCGGGTGCGGCAATCATCGGCTTCAACGTCCGCGCCAACGCGCAGGCCCGGACCGCCGCCGAGCAGGCGGGCATCGAAATCCGCTACTACAACATCATCTACAACCTGGTGGATGACGTTAAGGATGCGATGTCGGGTCTGCTTTCGCCGGAGCGTCGCGAGACCTTCCTTGGCAATGCGGAGATCCTCGAGGTCTTCCACATCACCAAGATCGGCAAGGTTGCGGGCTGCCGCGTCACCGAAGGCCGTGTCGAACGCGGTGCGGGCGTACGCCTGATCCGCGACAATGTGGTCATCCACGAAGGTACGCTGAAGACGCTGAAGCGGTTCAAGGACGAAGTTCCGGAAGTTCCGGTCGGCCAGGAATGCGGCATGGCCTTCCAGAACTACGAAAACATTCAGGTCGGCGACATCATCGAGTGCTTCCGCGTCGAGATGGTGACCCGCAAGCTCTAAGGGCCTGGCGAAAACGGGAGGGCGGCTTCAGCCGCTCTCCCTTGATGACAACCGTGGCTGCGGTCCCACTCCGCAAACGGATTAGGTCGGCTAATGTTCGGGGTCACCCGCATCGATCCACCTAAGATCCGGCCAATGGCTGGACGGCCTCATGTGATTGTAATTTCTAGGCAAATGGCCGGCGCGCCATTGCAATCACCTGTCCGTGCAGCTTTCACATCCGAGAGATTGAAATGAATAGACAGCAATCCAGCGGCCCTTCCCAGCGCATGCTCCGTGTCGGCGAGCAGGTGCGTCATGCCCTGTCCGATATTCTCCAGCGCGGTGACGTGCGTGACGACCTCATCGAGACGACCGTCATCTCGGTCTCGGAGGTGCGGATGTCTCCTGATCTGAAGATCGCCACTGCCTTCGTGGCGCCGCTTGGCGCCAAGGACGACAAGGCGGTTGTCGAGGCGCTGAACCGCAATGCCCGCTTCATTCGCGGGCGTATGTCGCCCGCATTGCGACAGATGAAATACATGCCGGAATTCCGCTTCCGGCTCGACACCAGCTACGACAATTTCTCGAAGATCAACGAGTTGCTGCATTCGCCGGAAGTGGCGCGCGACCTCGGCCACGATGAGAATGACAAGGACAAGGAGAACGACGAGTAATGGCGCGTCGCGGTAAGAAGAAGGGCCGACCGGTTTCCGGCTGGCTGATCCTGGACAAGCCGGTCGGCATGGGGTCGACCGAAGCGGTGTCGAAGGTGAAATGGCTGTTCCAGGCGGAAAAGGCCGGACATGCCGGCACGCTCGATCCGCTGGCATCCGGCATGCTGCCGATCGCTCTCGGCGATGCCACCAAGACCGTGCCCTATGTGCAGGATGGCGCCAAGATCTACCGCTTCACCGTCGCCTGGGGGGAGGAGCGCAGCACCGACGATCTGGAAGGTCCGGTGACAAAGAGTTCGGACATGCGTCCGAGCGAGGCGGATATCCGCGCGCTGCTGCCCAACTACACCGGCGTTATCATGCAGACGCCGCCCCAGTTCTCCGCCATCAAGATCGCCGGCGAGCGCGCCTATGATCTCGCTCGTGATGGAGAGACGGTCGAGATTCCGGCACGCGAGGTCGAGATCGGTCGGCTCGATATCGTTGAACATGGCAGTGACCGCACCATTTTCGAGGTCGAATGCGGTAAGGGCACCTATGTGCGTTCACTGGCGCGCGACATGGGACGCGACCTCGGCTGCTTCGGTCATATCGCGGACTTGCGTCGCACCGAGGTTGATCCCTTTACATCCGAGGACTTTGTCACCATCGCTGAACTGGAGGCGGCGCTGCCACCTGCGGCGGAAGGTGACGATGCCCCGTTCTCCGATACCGAACGCCATGCCGCCCTCGACGATTTCCTGATCGACACCGCTGCCGCGCTGGAATGCCTGCCGCAGGTCGCCATCAGCGATGATGCGGCCACGAAGATCAGGCTTGGTAATTCCGTCATCATCCGCGGTCGCGATGCGCCGCTGGAGGCGGAAGAAGCCTGTGCGACCGCACGTGGCAAGCTGGTCGCCATTGGCGCCATCGAGCAGGGTATGTTCAAGCCCAAGCGGGTTTTTGCGGGCTGAGGCCCGTTTCACCACAGCACGCAACGCCCGCGTACCTGGAATTGCGTAGAAACAACGGGTTAGGGCATTTCCGGGATTCGGAGAAAAGCGGAAATGCCCTAATATCCGCGCCAGGGATTCGCTCGAGGCTCGCATGACAAAAGCGGAAACGGTTCGGAAGCGAGAGCCGGGAATGGCGAAGCGCTCACCTATTGGTGCTTCGCCTGGAACATTGATTGCCGACCCCAGGGCACGGCGCAGTGAGCTCAATCTGACGCTGATCGATCGCGACCGCTGCGAAAAGATCGACGGTGCCAGCCTCGATGACCTGAAGACGCATTGCGAAAAATGGCCACTTGTCTGGCTGGATTGTGTCGGCCTGGCAAATGTCGAGTTGATCGAGCAGATCGGCAAGCAGTTCGGTTTGCATCCGCTGGCTCTGGAAGACGTCGTCAACACCGGCCAGCGGCCCAAGGCTGAGTTTTTTGACGACCATGCCTTTGTCGTCGTCAATATGGTCGATGATCCCGCCACCTATCGCTACGAGCAGATTTCCCTGTTTTTCGGCAAGGGCTTCGTCATCACCTTCCAGCAGCGCGAAGGTGATCCTTTCGATCCGGTGCGCAAGCGCATCGTTGCCTCGACGCCCAACCGTTTGCGTTCGCGCGGAGCAGACTATCTCGCCTATGCCCTTATCGATGCCATCGTCGACTCGTTCTTTCCATTGATCGAAAACGCCAGCGCCCGAACCGACGAGGTCGAGGACGCGATGCTGCGTCATCCACACAAGCAGCAGGTCCGCATTCTGCACGAACAGCGCCGGCATGCGGGCCAATTGCACCGGACGATGCTGTCGCTGCGAGATGCGCTGGCCGGGCTGGTTCGCTCTGATGCCCCTTACATCAAGCCGGAGACGAAGATCTTCCTGAACGACACGCTGGATCATGCCTATCGGCTCGTGGAATTGGCGGATACGCAGCGCGACATGACGACGGGACTGATCGAAATGCACCTGTCGCTCAGCCAGGCACGCACCAACGAGGTGATCAGTCTGCTCACCATTGTCTCGGCGATCTTCATTCCGCTCACCTTCCTGGTCGGCGTCTGGGGCATGAACTTCGATCCTGCGACATCGCCCTGGAACATGCCGGAACTGAAGGCCTACTACGGCTATCCAGCTGCCCTGGTTTTCATGGCTCTGGTGGCGATAGGGCTGGTCAGTTTCTTCAAATGGAAGAAGTGGCTGTAAGCAGGCAAAGGTGCCGGTCCGCGCTGCGCTCAGGCCAGCCTTGCGAATATGCGCTGGCTTTTTGCGTTCTTTTGCACTATACGCGCCGCAACATCGCGCCGGATTGCGTGATGCTCACCGACCCTTGCTGGACGACATCCCGGCTCTGGGCGCCTCGTTTCCTCCATTGAGAAAGGAAAAATGCGATGTCGATTACTGCTGAACGCAAGAAGGAACTGCTGGCTCAGTTCGCCACCGTCGCCGGTGACACCGGTTCGCCGGAAGTGCAGGTTGCCATTCTTTCCGAGCGTATCAAGAACCTGACCGAGCACTTCAAGGACCACAAGAAGGACAACCACTCCCGTCGTGGCCTGCTCGCACTCGTTTCCCAGCGTCGCAGCCTGCTTGATTACCTCAAGCGCAAGGATGAGGCGCGCTACCAGACGCTGATCGAGAAGCTCGAACTGCGTCGCTGACGAATTGGCCGGCGGGTTCTCATCGAGGGCTCGCCGGTCGCGCATTCGGGCCTAAAGCGCGATCCCGAAAAGTGGGAACCGGTTTTCGGAAAAGATCACGCTCTAACGACCCGACCCGGTTTCTGTAGGCAGAGGGCCACATGAAACCGCCCGTGGACGGTCATGGGGCAGGATTGCAGGATGCTTGCACGGGCGCCGGCCCGGCATTTTCAAGCCTCCCGTTGTCTTGCCCGTGGCTGCCCGACAAAGGAGCCAGGAAGGGGGCGTCGCGCATGTTTGGATGGCGCGGCCCCTTCCGCATATGAAGGACAAGATATGTTCAAGCAACACAAAGTGGAAATCGAATGGGGCGGCCGTCCGCTCATCCTCGAGACCGGCAAGATCGCGCGCCAGGCTGATGGCGCCGTGCTAGCGACTTATGGCGAGACCGTGGTTCTGGCCACCGTCGTTTCGGCCAAGGAGCCCAAGCCCGGTTTCGATTTCTTTCCGCTGACCGTCAACTACCAGGAAAAGACCTACGCCGCCGGCAAGATCCCGGGTGGCTACTTCAAGCGTGAAGGTCGTCCGAGCGAAAAGGAAACGCTGGTTTCCCGCCTGATCGACCGCCCGATCCGTCCGCTCTTCGCCGACGGCTACAAGAACGACACCCAGATCGTCGTCACCGTTGTGCAGCACGATCTCGAGAACGATCCGGACATCCTGTCGATCGTTGCCACTTCCGCAGCGCTGACACTCTCGGGCGTTCCGTTCATGGGTCCGATTGGTGGTGCCCGCGTCGGCTACATCAACGGCGAATATGTGCTTAACCCGCATATCGACGAGATGCAGGAATCCAAGCTCGACCTCGTGGTCGCTGGTACCAGCGATGCGGTGCTGATGGTCGAATCGGAAGCCAAGGAACTGGGCGAAGAGCTGATGCTCGGCGCTGTCATGTTCGGCCACAAGGCTTTCCAGCCGGTGATCGAGGCGATCATCAAGCTGGCCGAGGTTGCCGCCAAGGATCCGCGCGACTTCACCCCGCCGTCCTTCGGCGATCTGGAGAAGGAAATGCTCGGCGTAGCCGAGAGCGACCTGCGCGCCGCTTACAAGATCACTGACAAGCAGGCCCGCTATGCCGCCGTCGATGCCGCCAAGGCCAAGGTCAAGGCTGCTTTCACCCCGGCCGAAGGCGAGGAAGCGAAGTATTCGTCCGAGCAGGTTGCCACCGTGTTCAAGGAACTCCAGGCCAAGATCGTGCGCTGGAACATCCTCGATACCGGTTCGCGCATCGATGGTCGTGATCTCAAGACTGTCCGTTCGATCGTTTCGGAAGTCGGCATCCTGCCGCGCACCCACGGCTCGGCGCTGTTCACCCGCGGCGAGACCCAGGCGATCGTGGTTGCCACGCTCGGCACCGGCGAAGACGAGCAGTATGTCGACTCGCTGACTGGCATGTACAAGGAGACCTTCCTCCTTCACTACAACTTCCCGCCCTATTCGGTCGGCGAAACCGGCCGCATGGGTTCGCCTGGCCGTCGTGAAATCGGTCACGGCAAGCTGGCCTGGCGCGCCATTCATCCGATGCTGCCTTCGGCGGAACAGTTCCCGTACACGCTGCGCGTCGTCTCCGAGATCACCGAGTCCAACGGCTCGTCCTCGATGGCCACCGTCTGCGGTACCTCGCTGGCGCTGATGGATGCCGGCGTGCCGCTGGCCAAGCCGGTCGCCGGTATCGCCATGGGCCTGATCAAGGAAGATGAGCGTTTTGCCGTGCTTTCCGACATCCTGGGCGACGAGGATCATCTCGGCGACATGGATTTCAAGGTGGCTGGCACTGCGAACGGCATCACCTCGCTGCAGATGGACATCAAGATCGATGGCATCACCGAGGAGATCATGAAGGTGGCGCTGGGTCAGGCCAAGGACGGCCGCCTGCACATCCTCGGCGAAATGGCCAAGGCCATCTCCGAAGGCCGCAAGGAACTCGGCGAGTTCGCGCCGCGCATCGAGGTGATGCACATCCCGACCGACAAGATCCGTGACGTCATCGGCTCGGGCGGCAAGGTCATCCGCGAAATCGTCGAAAAGACCGGCGCCAAGATCAACATCGAGGACGACGGCACCGTGAAGATCGCTTCGTCGAACGCCAAGGAAATCGAGGCGGCGAAGAAGTGGATCCACACCATCGTGGCCGAGCCGGAAGTCGGCGAGATCTACGAGGGCACGGTCGTCAAGACTGCCGACTTCGGTGCGTTCGTGAACTTCTTCGGCCCGCGTGACGGCCTCGTGCACATCTCGCAGCTGTCCGACCAGCGCGTCGCCAAGACCACCGATGTGGTCAAGGAAGGCGACAAGGTCTGGGTCAAGCTGATGGGCTTCGATGAGCGCGGCAAAGTCCGTCTTTCGATGAAGATCGTTGACCAGGAGACTGGCAAGGAAATCGCCCGCGAAAAGAAGGCGGAAGGCGAAGAAACCGCCGCCTGATCGACTTAACTTATTGAATCTGAAAAGGGCGCGACTTCGGTCGCGCCCTTTTTGTTGGGTCGACAGGCTGACTCAGCCATCAGGCGACTCCCGACAGCGGCCGGTCTTCTCCCGTTGCATTCGTCGCATGAGGGCGCCAAAATTAACTGAATTAGAAGAAACTCATTAAGGACTTATTTACATATTTGCGATCCGCGTATGTAGTATTGCCCAATACGTCATTCGAGCAATCGAGGCCTGTTATGGGACATATCTCGACATCCGTAAGCGGCGTGAAATCGCGGTATATGCTGCGCCCGATGAATGTTGATGACATTCCGGCAATCCGTGTCATCTTCAAGCAAGTTTTCCGCCCGAATTCGAAAGATTGTAACGAAAACTTTGATCAATACTTCCAGAAACTTTTCTTCGATAATCCTTATTACGATCCGGAGATCGGGAGTGTTGTTCATGAGAATGAACGCGGGGAAATAGACAGCGCTCTCTCGATCCTCCCGGTTCCTTACGTCGTAGACGGGCAATCTGTCATGGGGCGGCTGCTCTGTGCCTTCATGATGAAGCCGGAAGCTTCTCCGCGTGGCGCTGCCGAGTTGTCGCTCAGCATACGCCCGACCGAGAAGACAATTAACTTCAGCGACACGGCCGCACCCGTGAGCCTCAGGCATTTCGAAGCCATCGGGGGCGTGACACTGGGAGCGCATGCGCTTGGCTGGACGCGCATATTCCAGATGGCAAGCTATGTGGCGACCATTGCGGCGCGGCGGCATCCGATCCTGGGCGGCTGGGTGACCTCGACGGGGAGGATGCTCAACCCGCTGTTTCCGCTTCCTCCGATAAAGAAGATCGCAAAGTCCCATGTCACGGTGAAGGAAATAACGCAGGACGAAGCGGTTTCGCTCATTCCTTCCCTGCTCGAAAGCTATTCCGCGCATCCGGACTGGACAGAGAAGGATCTGCATTGGCTTCTGCACATGGCGGAGGACAATCGAGCCGCGGGCGCGCTTCGGTTCTTTGCGATCAATGATCCGACGGGCACACCAATCGGCTTCTTCTGCTACTACAGTCGCCCGAATGGCATGGTCGAAGTGTTGAATGTGATCACGAAGTCCGGGACGGAAAGGCAGGCCATCAACGTCATGCTGTTCCATCTGCAGGAGGAGGGGTACATCGCGGCGCAAGGCCGGGTGGACCCGCGCTATCTCTCGGCACTTTCACAGCAATCGAACATGTTCTTTCGCCACAGGGCCAATGTCTGCGTCACCACTGCGCGCGCCGACGTCCTCAATGCGGTCGAGCGAAACAACATGTTTATCGGCGGCCTCGCGGGCGAAAGCTGGAGCAGGCTTTCGACGGACTTCTTTTAAGCAGCATATATGCTTGGGGCGACCAGCGCGGACAAACCCGCTGGTCGCCCTTCGCGTTATGTCGCTACCGAGCACCGCTTGAGGCTGCTCATGACAAGGCCGCGGCGGCTTACCCCTGCTGCAGCGGGGCATGACCGGGTTGTCTGCGCCTATCCCGGAAACAGCGGTAACTACTTCAGCGATTCTTTACGTAATTGAGGTGAGTGTTGCGCTGACATCGTGGGCTACGTCATTCATCCGTCTGCCAAGGTCGAGATGCAGGAGCCAGCCAAGACAACCAAGTGAAAGAGGCCTGGGTGGGGTATATCTCGGCATCTGTAAGGGACGTGAAATCGCGACGCGTGCGCGCGATGAAGATTGATGACATCCCGGCCATCCGTGCTCTTTTCAAACAGGTTTTCCGCCCCGTTTCGACATCCTGCAACGAAAATTTCGATCGCTACTTTCAGCAACTCTTCTTCGAAAATCCCTACTACGATCCCATCATCGGGAGCGTCGTGCATGAAAATGAGCGCGGGGAAATAGACAGCGCGGTCTCTATCCTGCCGGTTCCCTACACCGTCGGCGGACGATCGATCATGGGGCGGTTGCTCTGTGCTTTCATGATGAAGCCGGGAGGTGCTCCTCGCGGACCCGCCGAACTGACGCTTGCCCTGCGCCCTGGCGAAGAGACGGTACAATTCAGCGACAGCGCGGCGCCGGTGAGCCTTAGACATTTCGAAGCCGTCGGTGGCATATCGCTCACCACATACGCGCTCGGGTGGACCCGCATATTCAAGCCGGCGAGTTATGCTGTGAATCTCATGACACAGCGGCGTCCTATCCTGGGCAAACTTGGCGCTGCGTCTGTTGGCAGGATGCTCAATCCGCTGTTCCCGCTTCCCCGGGTCAGCAACGCTGGAAAATCCCGTGCCGCGGTGAAGGAAGTAGCACAGGACGAAGCCGTTTCTCTCATTCCCGGTCTACTCCAGAGCTATGCGGCACATCCGGCCTGGACAGGGCGGGATCTGAACTGGCTCCTTCGTATGGCGGCGGACAATCGAGCCGCGGGGATGCTTCAGCTGCTTTCGATCGAAGATCAGGCGGGCGTCCCAAATGGGCTTTGCTGCTACTACAGCCAATCGAACGGTGTGGCGGAGGTCCTGAACGTCATTGCAAGGTCTGGTGCGGAGAAGCAGGCTGTCGATGCGATGCTGCTGCATTTCCAGGACAGGGGATATGTAGCGGCGCAAGGTCGTGTAGAGCCCCGTTACCTGGCCGCGCTGTCACAGCAGCCGGTCATGTTCTTTCGCCACCGGGCCAATGTCTGCATCGGCACCACACGCGCCGAATTCCTGAATGCGGCTCAGCGGAACGATATCTTCATCGGTGGGCTTGCGGGAGAAGGTTGGAGCAGGCTTTCGACGGACTTTTTCTGAACAAGGCGTTTCACATGATGCCTTGAAGTTACCGATGTACCTTGGTAACATATGGCATGATTGATAGAACGCAAACGGGCGTACGCTTGGCGACGCCGCTTCTCAAGGTTCTGAAAGGCCTTGCGGCTGAAAAAGGCATGAGCCTCGGCGATTTGCTCGAAGGCATTGTGTTGCATGCCTTCGAAGGCAGGTCGGCCTTCTCCAGCGAGACGCTGGCTACGATCGCAAAGTTGAGGGATGCTTACGGTTGCCGGCTGACCAGCGCGGACAGTCATCTCCATCCTGACAAGGATGCCTGATGATGCGCCGCGATTTCAGGCATGAGATTCATGTCGCCTTGCCGGTCGATGAGGCATTCCTTCTGTTCAGCCCGAAAGGGGAGGAAGCCTGGGTGCCGGGCTGGTTGCCTGACTACATCTTTCCAGCAACAGGTGAGACCGGCCAGGACATGATCTTTCGCACCGGCAGCGGCGAGGAAGCGACGATCTGGACCTGCCTGGATTGGCAGCCGGGGCGACACCACGTCCGTTACCTCCGCACAACGCCGGCTTTGCGGGTTGCCTTCGTCCAGGTGGACTGCTGTGCTGACGGTGATGGAACCAGGGTGGCTGTCTCCTATGGCTATGTGCCGCTGACTGCGAAAGGGCAGGACATGGTGGCAGGGATGACGCAGGAAGCCTTCCGCGCAGACATCGACGGATGGTCCGTTCGCATCGCCGATTATCTGCAAGGTGCCGTGGATCCCAGTCATCCGCGGCAGAACGTCCCGTCATGAGTTCCGATACGCTCAAAACCCTGTTCCATCCTTTTGAGGCCGATGTGTTGCCTCTGCCAGGAAAAAGCACACGTGCGCTCTTTCTCGGCGCTCTGCCGGGGTTTCGGCTGCCCGCTGGCTTCGGGGCTGCTCTGCACCTTGTTCAGGGATTTCGCCCGGATTTTCGCCATCTGGCAGCGTCTGCGCACTTGGTTGCGCCTGAGCCCGAAGGGGAGGGCTACGACCTCACCTTGGTTGTTGCGGGTCGCCATCGCGGCCTCAACGAAACGCGCATTGCCGAAGCCATCGAACGCACGACCGACGACGGCCGGATCGTCGTCGCGGGCGGCAAGGAAGATGGTATTGCGAGCCTCCGCAAGCGGCTGGGGGAATTCGTTGACATAGAGGGCCATCTTTCGAAACACCATGGTCAGGTCTTCTGGTTCGCCCGACAAGGTAGCGAGGCTGCATCCAGGTTGCGTGCTGCCAATCCGTCGCTTCTGGTCGAAGATCGCTACGAGACCGCGCCCGGCATGTTCTCCTTCGATCGCGTCGACGCGGGGTCACGGCTTCTGGGCGGGTATCTGCCTGCAGATATCAAGGGCCATGTCGCCGATTTCTGCGCGGGCTGGGGCTACTTGTCGGTCACACTGGCCGAGCGGGCTGCTGGCTTGAGCGGGCTTGACCTATATGAGGCCGACCATGCCTCTTTGCAGGCGGCGGGCCGAACGTTGGCACGGCTGATGCCGGGCCTTCCCGCGAGGCGGTTCTGGCATGATCTTGCAACTGAAGCGGTCGGCGAGCGCTATGACGCGATCGTCATGAACCCTCCGTTCCATCAGGGCCACGCGGCAGAACCACAGCTTGGGGCTTCGATCATCCGCGCCGCGGCGAAGGCATTGCGACCGGGTGGGCGCCTGTTCATGGTGGCGAACCGGCAGTTACCGTACGAACCCGTTCTCGCCACCGCTTTTGCAAATCACGTGGAACTGGGGCGCAATGACGCTTTCAAGGTGCTGTTGGCGCGTCGCTGATCGGCGGAGAACGCCTGTCTGTTAGTGCAGGTTTGCGGCACGACGCTGGTTTTGAGCCAGATGCTCGACGCTTTGCGCCTGTCCGCCAATGACACGCAGCGGCGCCGGCTTGCCAAACAGGTAGCCTTGCACCACCTCGCAGCCTGCAGCCTTCAGCATGGTTGCCTGGCTCTCGGTCTCCACGCCTTCGGCTATCGTTGATACGCCCAGTGCGCGCGACAGGCCGACAATCGTCGAGACGACTGCTCCGGAGCCGGAATCGGTGTCGATGCGGCTGACGAAAGAGCGGTCGATCTTCAACTTGTGGAACGAGAAGTCGATCAGGTAGCTGAGGTTGGAATAGCCCGTGCCGAAATCATCGACGGCGACCGAAATGCCCATGTCGGACAATTCTTTGAGGATAGCGGCGGCGCGTTCCTTGTCCTGCATCATCGCGGTCTCGGTCACCTCCAGCTCCAGCCTTGACGGCTTGATGCCGGTCCTGGCGATGGTGTTGCGCACCATTGCCAGGAAATCCTTGGTCATGAACTGTACCGGCGAGATGTTGACCGCCACGAAACAGTCTTCCGGCAGGTGGCGGGCGTCGCTGCAGGCCTTGCGCAGCACCCACTCGCCGATCGGGCCGATCATTCCGGTTTCTTCCGCAAGCGGAATGAATTCCATCGGCGCGATCGTTCCGCGCTCCGGGTGATTCCACCGGATCAGCGCCTCGTAGCCCACGACCCTGTCTGCGGCGAGGTCGAGTTGCGGCTGATAGTGCAAGTCGAAGTCGCCGCGCTCGAACGCCGTGTGCAGTTCGGACTCCACCCATTGCCGATGATCCGCGACCTTGCCCATTTCCGGCTGGAAGACCGACCACGTGCCGGCGGCGTTGGTTGCTCGCGCGTTCTGCAAGGCAAGATTGGCCCGACGCAAAAGCAGCACTGGATCGATGCCGTCCTTTGGCATGGCCACGACGCCGACCGAGAGGCTGACCGACTGCTGATGGGTCTTCAGCTGGTAGGGGGCGATCAGATCATCGATCAGCTGCTCGACCAGTGCCTCCATCGACCCCGGCAGGCGCTTGTCCGGATACAGTACGGCAAATTCACCCGGGCCGACGCGGCCGACGACGGCTTCACGCGGCAGAAGCGCTTTCAGGCGATGGGCGAACAGTCGGATGAGATCATCGACCTGCGTGTAGCCGATCGCGTCATTGATCTGGCTGAAACGATTGATGTCGATGTTGAGCAGGTAGACCGGCTCGCCGGTCTTGAGCGTGGAGGAGGCAGCCTCCGCCACCTTGCCGACCATGGCGTGCTTGGCCAGCGTTCCCGTCAGCTTGTCGAAATTGGTTTCGGAGAAAACGTAATCAGCGGATTCGTCGACACCGGCGAAGAAGGACATCGCTGCACAGGCCGCAGCCAGCGCGCAAAGACCTGCGACGATGGCCACGAGTGTGTTGAGCGGAAGTTCTGCCAGGCTGTCGCCGAGACCGATCTTGATGCCCCACAAGCCCAGGATGAAGCTGCCCATGCCCGCGCTGGCGATGGTGATCAGCCGGAAAAGTGGCGTTCGGCCAGGATTCTTGACAGAGGGCATACGCAGGGTCCCAATCTGCAGGATGTTCTAACCGCGATCCTCTTAAAATAAGTTTCCTGCGATTCGTCGCATTTTATCGGCAACAAAAGTTGACTAACGTTTCATGAAAGTTAACCAAAAGGCAAGGGCCCATCCTTCGCTGTGGACGATAGGCTCTTTCTACTTTGGTGAGGATAATCGACGGGGCTAGCGCGAGCCTTGCGGCTTCAATCCTTGCCGCCATCCAGCCGCTTCAGTTCGTCGAGCGTGGGCATCGACACGACATGATAGCCGGAATCGACGTAGTGGATTTCCCCGGTCACGCCAGACGAGAGATCGGAAAGCAGGTAAAGCGCCGAGTTGCCGATCTCGTCGATGCCGACGGTGCGGCGCAGCGGCGCGTTGCGCTGCTGGTAGGAATACATGTAGCGCGCATCTGAAATGCCGGCACCTGCGAGTGTCCGTACCGGACCGGCCGACAGGCCGTTCACGCGGATGCCACGCGGGCCGTAATCGTTGGCGAGATAACGCACGCTGGCTTCAAGGCCCGCCTTGGCCACCCCCATGACATTGTAGTTGGGCATCACCCGCACCGAGCCGGCGTAGGTGAGGGTGATCATAGACCCGCCGTCCTGCATCAACGCCGCGGCATGGCGCGCGACTTCCGTGAAGGAGTAGCAGGAGATCACCATGGTGCGCACGAAATTGTCGCGCGTGGTGTCCGCATAGAGGCCCTTCAGCTCGGTCTTGTCCGAGAAGCCGATGGCATGGACGATGAAGTCGAGCTTACCCCACGCGCTCTTCAGCGTATCGAAGGTGGCTGCGACCGAGGCACTGTCCTCGACATCGCATGGCACGACGAGTGAAGCGCCGACCTTCTCGGCCAAGGGCTTGACCCGGCGGCCGAAGGCTTCGCCCTGGTAGGTGAAGGCCAGCTCGGCACCCTGTTCGGCGAGTTTCTGAGCGATGCCCCAGGCAATGGAATGATCATTGGCAACGCCCATGATCAGGCCGCGCTTGCCCTTCATCAAACCGTCCATGTGAAAATCCCTATGCGGAATGGCGCTGGAAGACGAGCGTGGCGTTGGTGCCGCCAAAGCCGAAAGAATTGGACAGCACGGTGTCGATCTTGGCGTTGTCGATACGCTTGCGCACGATCGGCACACCATCGAATTCGGGATCGAGTTCCTCGATATGCGCGCTTTCGCCGATGAAGCCGCCCTGCATCATCAGGATCGAATAGATCGATTCCTGCACACCTGCCGCGCCCAGCGAATGACCTGTCAACGACTTGGTCGAGGTTATGTGCGGCAGCCTGTCGCCGAACACCTCACGGATTGCGCCGATCTCCTTCGAGTCGCCGATCGGCGTCGAGGTGCCGTGCGTGTTGATATAGTCGACCGGGCTTTTCACCGTCGCGAGCGCCTGTCGCATGCAGCGGATAGCGCCTTCGCCGGACGGGGCAACCATGTCATAGCCGTCGGAGGTTGCGCCGTAGCCGGTCAGTTCGGCGTAGATCTTGGCGCCGCGCGCCTTGGCGTGCTCGAGTTCTTCCAGCACCAGCACACCCGCGCCGCCCGCGATGACGAAGCCGTCGCGGTTGACGTCATAGGCACGCGAGGCGGTTGCGGCGCGATCGTTGAATTTGGACGACATCGCGCCCATCGCGTCGAAGAGGTTGGACATCGTCCAGTCGAGATCCTCGTGGCCGCCGGCGAACATGATGTCCTGCTTGCCCCACTGGATCATCTCCGCCGCATTGCCGATGCAGTGGGCCGAAGTCGAGCAGGCAGACGAGATCGAATAGTTGACGCCGTGGATCTTGAACCAGGTTGCCAGCGTCGCCGAGGCCGTCGACGACATCGCCTTCGGCACGGCAAACGGTCCGATGCGCTTGGGGCTGCTGTTCTTGAGCGTCGTTTCCGAAGCCTCGACGATCGTGCGTGTGGACGGACCGCCGGAGCCCATGATGATGCCGGTGCGTTCGTTACCGGAAACCTCGTTTTCCTCGAGCCCGCTGTCGGCGATCGCCTGCTTCATGGCGACATGGTTCCACATGCCGCCTTGCGACAGGAAACGAGCAGCACGGCGGTCGACGAGGTCTGTCGTATCCAGGTTTGGGGCGCCCCAGACCTGGCACTTGAAACCATGCTCGGCGAAGTCGTTGGAGAAGCTGATGCCGGATTTGGCGTCATGGAGAGAGGCGCTGACCTCCTCGGCATTGTTGCCGATGGACGATACGATGCCGAGGCCTGTGACTACGACCCGTCTCATGTTGCGCTCCTCGTTTTTTTTCGTTGAGTGCAGGTGTCAGGCAGCTGACTGTTTTGCCAGGCCCACCCGCAGGTCAGTGGCCGCGTATATGGGTTCTCCATCGGCTTTCAACCAGCCGTCGGCGATACCGAGCACCAGTCGGCCGCGCATGACGCGCTTGAAATCGACTCCGTACTCCACCTTCTTGACGGAAGGCGTGACCATGCCCTTGAACTTAACTTCGCCCGTCGACAGTGCCATGCCCTTGCCCGGTTCGCCGAGCCAGCCAAGGAAAAAGCCGGTGAGCTGCCAGAGCGCGTCGAGGCCCAGGCAACCAGGCATCACGGGATTGTCGATGAAATGGCAAGGGAAGAACCAGAGGTCGCGGTGAATGGCGAATTCGGCGCGCACGAAACCCTTGTCGAAAGCGCCGCCAGTCTCGCTGATCTCGGTAATGCGGTCGAACATCAGCATCGGCGGATAAGGAAGCTGGGCATTGCCGGGGCCAAACAGCTCGCCCTTCGCGCACGCCAGCAGATCGTCGTAGTCGTAGCTCGATTTCCGATCCGCCATCTAGTCTTTCCCCGTCGTTCGCCGGGCGATGTCATGCCCGTGTCCGATTTCTAGTAACACAGTCCGCTTCGCGCCGGAAAGCGACGCCGGAGATGTCGCGCTGGCTCTAGCCTGCCCATTTCCCCGGGTCAATGCGCGCTATTGATCGGATTTGGCCTACAGAATATATCTGACATAATACGGGACGTGGATTTCCGCCTGATTTTTGCCGCTGTCGGTGGGCAGTTGCGGGTGGAACATGAAGGTGGGTTGATCGGTTTGGACGATCGGAAAGACGGCATGACTGTGGACAAGCGGGTACGCGAAGCCGGCCTGAGGCCGACTCGCCAGCGTATTGCACTGGCTGACCTGCTGTTTGCCAAGGGCGATCGTCATCTGTCGGCAGAGGAACTGCATGAAGAGGCGCTGGCCGCCGGTGTGCCTGTTTCGCTGGCCACGGTCTACAATGCGCTGCATCAGTTCACCGAAGCCGGCTTGCTGCGCATCCTGGCTGTCGAAGGTTCCCGCACCTATTTCGATACCAACACCTCCGACCATCATCATTTCTTTATCGAAGGTGAAAACCGGGTTTTCGACATTGAAAGCGGGCCGGTTACGGTCGGCAACCTCCCGGAGCCGCCGGAGGGCATGGAAATTGCCAATGTCGACGTGGTGGTGCGCCTGCGTCCCAAGCGCGACTGATCTCCGCCCGATAGAATCGATCCGGCAGTGATGCTGTGTCGCCGGACTGCTGCTATTCGTTGATCTTTTCGCCGGGGTAGGCACCCCAGACCAGCGATTGGCTGATCCAGCCGGTATGGCCGCTCAGGCTCATCTCGCACCATTGCCCGTCACAGGACTTGATGGAGCCGATGACGCCAGGCTCGATCATAGCGACCACGCTGGCATCCTTGGCCGCGCTTTTCACGAGATTGATGCGGATATCCTTGCCGCGTTGCCAAGGCGCGATGATCGCGGTGCGCTTGCCCGACAGCAGAGCCTGGCTCACCCAGCCCTCGGAACCGTCGGCATCACGCACGCGCCGCCAGGTGTCGTACTCCTGCACGATCTCCATTGGCAGTCCCGCCCTGGTGTACATCCAGTCGACCGAATAATTGACGCCCGGGCCGACGCGTGAATTGACCCGGGCCGATTTCAGGCTGACGAACCGGGGCAACGGCAGGCCGCTTGGCCCCAACGTCACCGTCTGAACCGGCGCTGCGGCATTTTGCGCCGTCGCGACCGGAGTAAGCGTGAGCAGGCCAAGCATTGTCGCGGAGAGAATCAGACGTAGCGACGCGAAACCAGACACGTTCGTTCCTTTTTCCGGCGCCGTCGGCGATCCTGTGCGCGCGCCTTTTTCTTTGTCTTCGGCGGTCCCACTTGTTACATGAGGCATGGCTACCGAGACCAGTTTGCAGTTTCGCCGGTCTTGGTTAAAGAGGTCTCAACAGCATCCCGGGAACGAGGAAACGATGGCCGGCAAAAAGAAGCCTCTCGTTGTGATCACGCGCAAATTGCCGGATCCTGTCGAGACGCGGATGCGCGAGTTGTTCGACGCCAAGCTGAATGTTGAAGACAAGCCGATGTCGCGCGAGGAGATTGCCGCGGCGTTGCGGGAAGCCGATGTGCTGGTTCCCACCATCACCGATCGCATCGATGCCGAGCTGATCGAGCAGGCCGGGCCGAATTTCAAGCTGATCGCCAGCCTCTCCAATGGCGTGGATCACATCGATGTCGCCGCGGCCTCGAAAAAGGGTATCGCAGTCACCAACACGCCGAATGTGCTGACCGAAGACACCGCCGATATGACAATGGCGCTGATGCTTGCGGTGCCGAGGCGGCTCGCCGAAGGTTCCAACGTGCTCGCCGGGGACAGGAAATGGCCCGGCTGGTCGCCCACGTGGATGCTTGGCCGGCGTATCTGGGGGAAACGACTCGGCATCGTCGGCATGGGCCGTATCGGCACTGCGGTCGCACGCCGCGCCAAGGCTTTCGGGCTCTCGATCCACTACCACAACCGCCATCGCGTCCTGCAAAGCGTAGAGGACGAACTCGAGGCAACCTATTGGGAAAGCCTCGACCAGATGCTGGCCCGCATGGACATCATTTCGGTCAACTGCCCTTCGACGCCGGCCACCTTCCATCTCCTTTCAGCCCGGCGGCTGGCGTTGCTGCAACCCACCGCCTACATCGTCAACACGGCGCGCGGTGACATCATCGACGAGGATGCGCTGATCAAGTTGCTGCAGGATGGCAAGATCGCCGGCGCCGGCCTCGACGTCTACGAGAACGAGCCGGCGCTGAACACCAAGCTGCTCAGGCTCGCCGCAAAGCACAAGGTGGTGCTGCTGCCGCACATGGGGTCGGCGACCCTGGAAGGGCGCATCGATATGGGCGAGAAGGTCATCATCAATATCCGCACCTTCTTCGACGGACATCGTCCACCGGATCGCGTGCTGCCGGCCCGAGCCTGATCGTCGCTTCTGACAGATATCGGGCGGCGCCTCTGCACGCGGGGGCGTCGCGAACCGAACACTGCGATAACGGGCCTATGACAGCGTCTTGCGCATCGTCACCGATGTCGGTCGGTTGTAGCCGGCATGGGCGGTTCGCTCGGTTTCGACAAAGCCCAGGCGGCTGAAAGCCGCTTGGTTGCCGGTCAGTTCCACACGCGCCTGCAATTCGAGCACAGGCTTGCCGGCGGCGCGGGCAAGAGCTTCGGCGGCTCGCATCAGCTCGCGTCCGATCTTTCGGCCTTGGAAGCCAGGCTCGACCGCCAGCTTGCCGACATAGAAATGCTGCGCGTGCTCGGCAGCGAAGATGCAGCCGACGATCTGATTGTCCTGCATCGCGAGAAAGCCGGTTTCCGTGCCTGCCTTTTCGCGCAGGCCATCCACCGACAGCCGGTGCGCGGAGGATGGCGGGTCGATCACCCCATCCATGTAGGCGAAGGCGCGCATGATCAGGGTGAGTAGTTCGTCCCAGCGTTCGAAATCAGCGGGCAGTCTGCTCACTGCGATTTCGGTGCTCATCCCTGGCTCCGGTAGCGAATGGTGTCGAAACGCGCGGCCAGCCCGTCGTAAAGCAGCAGGCGCCCGACCAGGGGTTCACCGATTCCGGCTACGAGCTTGATCGTCTCCATTGCCTGCAGGGTGCCGATAACGCCGGTGAGCGCGCCGAGGACGCCGGCAACCGCGCAGGACGGCACCAGGCCAGGTGGCGGTGCTTCAGGGAAGAGATCGCGATATGTCGGGTTCGGGCGTCCGTCGGTCCCGGTTTCAAAGGGTTTCAGGACGGTGATCGAGCCGTCGAAGCGGCCGACGGCGGCATGTACGAGCGGTTTCTTCTCCTCCGTACAGGCATCGGCCAGCGCGTAGCGGGTTTCAAAGTTGTCTGAGCCGTCCACCACGACATCATAGGCGCGAACGATGCCTGCTGCGTTTTCAGCCGTCAGGCGCAAATTGTGCAATTCCACGATGACATGCGGATTGATGCGGGCAATCGCGGCCCTGGCGCTCTCGCCTTTCGATGTTCCAACCGCGCCCGTGTCGTGAATGACCTGGCGCTGAAGATTGGAAAGCGACACGGTATCGTCGTCGACGATACCGAGCGTGCCGATGCCGGCTGCCGCGAGGTATTCCAGCACCGGCGCACCAAGCCCGCCGGCGCCGAGAACCAGCACGCGGGCTCGTTTCAGCTTCTGCTGGCCAGCTCCGCCGATTTCCGGAAGCACGACATGGCGCGCGTAGCGTTCGAGTTCTTCGTCGGAGAGGGCAGGGGTGTTCATGCGGGCACCATACCGTCCTGCCTGGCGGTTGTCAGGCGTCAGCGGTTGGCACAACGGCGCCGTGGTCGACACTGAGGAATTGCGCGCGACCGCGCAGGCTGGAAAACAGTGCTGCGTCGGTGCCTGTCATGAACGCCTGGCAATTCAGCTCTTCCAGGATCGAAAAAAGCGCCGAGCGCCGACCTGCATCGAGATGCGCCGCGATCTCGTCAAGCAGCAGGATGGGGGTGAGACCGGACATCTCGCCGGTGAGGCGGGCGTGGGAGAGCACCAGTCCGACCAGCAATGCCTTCTGTTCCCCGGTTGAGCAGAGCTCCGCCGGCATTGCCTTCGGGCGGTGCCGTACCAGCAGATCCGACCGATGCGGTCCGTCCAGCGTGCGGCCGGCGGCACGGTCGCGGTCGCGCCCACTGGCGAGCGCCCGGCGGAACTTCTCCTCCAGCTCGACCGCCGGCATGGTATCGATTTCAGTTTCGAGCTCGCCTGCGAGTGCAATGTCAGCCTGCGGAAAAGGTCCGTCACCCGGCAGTTTCTCGATCATCGCAGACAGCAACCGTACCATTTCGCTGCGGGCGGCTGCGATCGCCACGCCAGTCTCAGCCATCTGCGTCTCGATCGCGTCGAACCAGGCGCTGTCGCGCGTGCCCTCGGCAAGCAGGCGGTTGCGGCCGCGCATGGCCTTTTCGTAGTCCAGCGCTCGCTGGCCGTGGCTGCCGTCGATCGCGAGCACCAGCCGGTCCAGGAAGCGCCTGCGATCGCCGGCGGGGCCTGTAAACAGCGCGTCCATCGCCGGTGTCAGCCAGACGACGCGCAACCATTCCAGCATATCTTCGGCCGAACGTGCCGCCGCGCCATTGATACGCACGCGCCGACCGCCTTCGCCGGGGGCGTCACCACCTGCAACGCCGGTACCGATCTCGGCCTCTCCGGAAGGGCCGTCGAGACGGACATGCAGCGCGAAACCACCGTCGCTCCCTTCGCGGGCGACGTCGCCGTAGGGCGCTCGGCGCAGGCCACGCCCCGGAGTGAAAAGCGAAATGGCCTCGAGCAGGTTTGTCTTGCCCGCACCGTTGTCGCCGGTGAAGACAACGGCGCCCGGTTTCAGGTCAAGTGACAGCGCTGCATAGTTGCGGAAATTGGTGAGGGCGAGCCGGGTGAGGTGGGTCTGTGCGCCGACTGCGCCTTCCCGGCTCGGTTCGTTTGTCATGTGATCAAGGCGATGCGCGCGACTAAACGCGCATTGGCATCAGCACGTAGAGCGCGTTCTCGTCGCTGGTGTCGTGGATCAGGGTAGGGGAACCGGCATCCGCCAGCATGAACCTCGCCTCGCCGCCGCTGAGCTGAGCGGCAACATCGAGCAGGTAGCGCGCGTTGAAGCCGATCTCGATCGGATCGGCGGCGTAGTCGGCCGCCAATTCTTCCGTCGCGCTGCCGGAATCGGGATTGTTGACCGCCAGCGTGACCTGGCCATCGGAGATCGATAGCTTCACCGCACGTCCTCGTTCCGAGGAGATCGTGGAAACGCGGTCAACCGCGGCCGCGAAACTCTGGCGATCAATGACCAGTTTCTTGTCATTGCCCGTCGGAATGACCCGCTGGTAGTCGGGGAAGGTGCCGTCGATCAGCTTGGATGTAAGAACCACGCTGCCGATGGTGAGGCGGATCTTGGTGTCGGAAAGCTCGGTGGTTACCGCGACATCCGGATCGTCGACCAGCTTCTGCAGCTCGCTGACGGTCTTTCGTGGGATGATGATGCCCGGCATGCCCTCCGAGCCCGCCGGTGCATCCATCTCGGCGCGCGCAAGGCGATGACCGTCGGTCGCCACCGAACGCAGCTTGAGCTTGCCGCCCACCTCGTGGGTGTGTAGGAAAATGCCGTTGAGGTAGTAGCGTGTCTCTTCGGTCGAGATCGCGAACTGGGTCTTGTCGATCAGGCGTTTGAGAGCGGTCGCTTCAAGCCGGAAGATATGGGAGAAGGTGCCGGCCGACAGTTCCGGGAAGTCGGATTGCGGCAGGCACTGCAGCCGGAAGCTGGACCGGCCGGAGATGACGGTCATGGCATTGCCGTCCTCGTCCGTCTTCAGCATCACCTCGGCGCCATCCGGGAGCTTTCGCACGATGTCGTAGAGCAGGTGCGCCGGCACGGTGGTGGCGCCCGACTGTTCCACCTTGGCGGGGGCGGCTTCGGTCACTTCCAGATCAAGGTCGGTGGCCTTCATCTCCAGGCTGCCGCCCTCGGCCATCAACAGCACATTGGACAGGATCGGGATGGTGTTCCGGCGCTCGACCACGCGGTGGACGTGGTTGAGGGATTTCAGGAGATTGGACCGTTCGAGGATAACACGCATGACGATAAAGGCTCGCTTGAATGACTTTCGAGGTTCCGAGAAACGGCGCCCTGCGAAAGGTCTGAACACATTCAGATTCTAGCCAAGCTGACAGGAAAAACCCCTTGAACGCAAGCCCGCGGAACCGGCAGCGAGCGGTTCCGCGGGCTTTGTCGGGGATAACGGCGGGTGCCGGCGGCTTCGTTGCCGCCCGGCTCGTCAAGCCTGGTCGTTAATCAGCCGGCGGAGCAGTTCGAGCTCCTGCGCCAGCGTGTTGTCGGCGCCCGACAGATCCTCGATCTTGCGGACGGCGTGGAGAACTGTGGTGTGGTCGCGGCCGCCGAACCTGCGACCGATTTCCGGCAGCGAGCGCGGAGTCAGCACCTTGGAAAGATACATCGCCACCTGCCGCGGCTTGACGATGGTGCGGGTACGCCTGTTCGAGAGCAGTTCCGTCTTCGAGACATTGTAGTGGCGTGCCACGATGCGCTGGATATCCTCGATGCGCACGCGCTTCGGTTCGCCGGTGCGATAGATATGACCGAGGATCTCGTCGATGCGGTCGATCGTGATCTGGGGCTCGAACGACTGCCGGAAAAGCAGCTGGTTGAAAGCGCCTTCCAGCTCGCGGCCGGAGCCGGTCACAGTGCGGGCGACATGGTCGAGGATATCGTCGGCGATGTCGAGCGAGGTGTCGTCCTGCTTGGCAGTGGTCAGACGCTGCTTCAGCATGGCGAGACGCATGCTGTAGTCAGGTGCAGCCATCTCGAGCGCGACGCCGCCATTGAGACGCGAGCGGACGCGCGGCTCCAGCGACTCCAGTTCGGACGGCGGCCGGTCAGCGGCAACCACCACCTGCTTGGCGCTGTCGAGCAGCATGTTGATGAGGTGGCAGAATTCGTGCTGGATCGACTTACCCTGCAGGAACTGCATGTCATCGATGATCAGCAGGTCGATGTCACGCAGCTGTTCCTTCAGGGTAAGCGCGTTGTTGTCACGGATCGCGGTGGCGAAGCGCCACATGAAATACTCAGCGGTCAGATAGACGACGCGCGACTTCGGATTGTGGCGCAGCGATTCCGCTGCGATCGCCTGCAGGAGATGCGTTTTGCCCAGTCCCACGGTAGCGTGGAGGAACAAGGGGTTGAAGCGCACCGCGCTTGAAGCGGACTCGGCAACGGCACGCGCTGCCGCGAAAGCCACGCGGTTCGACGGGCCTTCGACGAACGAGCCGAAGGTGTAGCGCGGGTCGAGTGGCGAACCGAGCACATTCTGGCGGAAATCCGGCTCGGCTGCTGCGCCGCGGGCCAGGGGAGCACGCTCCTGCTTGCCGGCGCCCAACGTGGTGCCGGAGGACAGCGTGGTCTGCGCCTGTTTGGCGACCTTGCGCAGCGGGGCAGCTTCCAGATCAGGGGCGGCATGGCGCGTGGCACTGCGAACGACCACCTCAACCTTGAGGATACCGGTTTCTTCCTGCTTCCACAGCTCGGTGATGACGTCGAGATAGTGACCGTTGATCCACGAGCGCAGGAAAGCGGTCGGCACCGACATGCGGGCGACGCCCTTGGAGAGCTCCACAAGCTTCATGCGGCCGAACCAGCTGGAATAGACCTCGCTGCCGAGGCGCGCCTTCAGCTGTGCCCTGATACGCTCGAAACGTTGTTCAGCCTCGTTGCTTGCAGCCATAGCGCCTTCTCCGACGATGTCCCCGGAAAAAGGAAAGCTGCCGCCGAGCTCCCTGTTTGTGCCACTCTGTATCATTCAGATCCTCGTTACTTTGTCTGACTTGTACCGGTGGGCCGATCTTCGCGGCCTTCTCGCGGTCTGGTACCTCCCAAGCTTCCAGCCGCCGCTGGCTGGAAACATGGTCTAGCGCATGGAAGGGTAAACAACCCCCATCGATGCAACCCGAAGCGACAAAGACAAAACGAACCCACCCGGCAAAAAATGCCAGCTACGTCCGACCTGCCATGCCCTGTTAACCCCGGTCCCCACTACGCATCGAAAGGACAGACCTAGCCTTTCGCGGAATTGCTCCCGCGTTGCAGATTTTGCCTGTTTTTGGGCTAGGTCGAGAGCCTAACGGCCCGCCCCTCTCGATGACCAGACATTACAGAAATCGCTGTGGAAAGGGCAAGGCCGCGTCTAACGGATTTTTAACGAATCTGGCAACCACCGAGGGGCTTTTTGGTCCCCTTACGCGCGCCTCCCGAGGCAAAGTTCTTGTGATTCAAACCCTTTTCCGGCGAATATGAAAAAGGGTAGCTGGCGCGAAATAATTTTTAAAAAATCGCTTGACATTGAGTTCTTCCCGAAGCCCGGCTGGCGATGTGAACAAGCTGTGGACAATCCCGCGTCGGTCTTTGCTAACCTGCTGAAGTTAAAAGGTTATTTATGCCGTCCGGGATTCAGTCGTGGTTTCGTGACCGCGTCCTGAACAAAGATGCCGGCAAAGTTCTCGACATGTTCGATAACTGCCGTAGCGGCAGTTGTTGAACGTTCATTTCAAGTCCTTGCCGGCAAACGAAAAAACCCGACGCGTGAGCGCCGGGTTCTCAGAATTTCGTGATGCCTTGTGGCTTAGGCCGACAGCGTCTTCAGGCGCTGGGCAAGGCGCGAGACCTTGCGGGAAGCCGTGTTCTTGTGCAGCACGCCCTTGGTGGCGGCGCGCATCAATTCCGGCTGGGCATCCTTGAAGGCGGCCTCGGCGGCAACCTTGTCGCCAGCTGCCAGCGCTTCTTCCATCTTCCGCACATAGGTACGCACGCGCGAACGGCGGTTCTTGTTCACTGCCGCACGGCGGGCGATCTTGCGCGTAGCCTTCTTGGCCGACGAGGTATTGGCCATACTGCCTCTCTTCTATCTCTGTGGTAAGCGTTTGCGGCGTGCCGCAGGGCGCAAAAAACAATGGGCAGCCATAGGGCCGCCTCAGTCGTGGCGGCTTATAGTTCAGCTTTTCCGACGCGTCAACGTCGTTGGCGTGTATTTTCCGTGCATTGGCGGCCTCAACGGTTGCTGAAGTTGGCTTTTCTCTTCTCGGCGAAAGCGGCCATGCCTTCCTTTTGGTCATCGAGCGCAAACATCGAGTGGAAAACACGCCGTTCGAATCGCAGGCCTTCGGCCAGCGTCGTCTCGTAGGAGCGGTTCACGGCTTCCTTGGCCATCATGACGGCCGGCAGAGAGAAGTCGGCGATCTTGGTTGCGGCCTTCAGCGCCTCGTCGAGGAGCTCAGCCGCCGGCACGATACGCGAGACGAGACCGCAGCGCTCCGCTTCCGCAGCGTCCATCATGCGTCCCGTCAGCACCATGTCCATGGCTTTGGACTTGCCGACAAAGCGTGTCAGCCTCTGCGACCCACCCATGCCGGGCATGACGCCCAGCGTGATTTCGGGCTGGCCGAACTTGGCATTGTCGGCGGCGATGATGAAATCGCACATCATCGCCAGCTCACAGCCGCCGCCCAGCGCATAACCGGCCACTGCCGCGATCACCGGCTTGCGGGCGCGGGTGAGCTCCTCCCAGCCGACGAAGAAGTCCTGCATGAAGGCCTCGACATAGGTCTTAGTCTGCATCTCCTTGATGTCGGCGCCGGCGGCGAAGGCCTTTTCGGATCCGGTAATCACCATTGCCCCGACGTTGGCGTCAGCTTCGAAGGCTTTCACCGCCTCGAGGATGTCGGCGAGCACCTGTGAATTCAGCGCATTCAGCGCCTTGGGCCGGTTCAGCGTGATCAGCCCGACCTTGCCGCGGGTTTCGGCGATGATGGTTTCATAGGCCATGGCTGGGTCTCCTCATTGCGGTGAGACCCGTCTAACCTACTCCTGGCAGGAGCGGCAATAGAACGTGGAGCGGCCGCTTTGAACGATCCGTTCGATATGCCCGCCACAGCCCGGCTTGGAGCAGGCCTCTCCCTCACGGTCATAAACGGCGAAGGAGTGCTGGAAATAACCCAGCGAGCCGTCCGTATGCACATAGTCTTTCAGCGAAGAGCCTCCGGCTGCGATCGCGTCGGCGATCACCGAACGCACCGCCACGGCCAGCTTTTCGCTTTGCTCTCGAGCCTTCCTGCCGGTTCCGGAAATCGTGCCGGCCGCGCGCGTCGGTAAAAGGCCGGCACGCCACAGCGCTTCCGAGACATAGATATTGCCGAGGCCGGCAATCAGTCGCTGATCGAGCAACGCCGCCTTGAGCGGCGTCTTGCGGCCCTCGAAGAGGGAGGCAAGCAGCGGGCCGTCCAGAGCATTGCCGGTCGGTTCGATGCCGAGATCCTTCAGCATGGGGTGCTCGCCGGCCGTGCCTTCACCGAACAGCATGAAGCCGAAGCGACGTGGGTCATTGAAAACGACACGCGCCTCGCCTCCGAGCGCCGGCTCGAGATGGAATACGACATGGTCGTGCGCTTCGGCTTTCGAACGCTCATGGTGAAAGTCACCCGGCATATCGGTGCCATTGGCCTGTTCGATGCGAAAGGAGCCGGACATGCCGAGATGGCAGATCAGCAATGGCCCGTCATCCAGGTGCATGGTCAGATATTTGGCGCGTCGGCCAAGCGCGGTGATACGTCTGCCCTGGAGACGTTCGACGAAGCGTTCCGGGAAAGGAAAGCGCAGATCAGGGCGGCGCGCCTCCACGGCCGTGATGCGGGCACCTTCCATGACCGGTTGCAGCCCGCGCCGAACGGTTTCAACTTCTGGCAATTCAGGCATGGTCACCAAGCTCAGCGAGGAACGAGGTGCCATGGCGCCCAGTCGCCAGGCCGAGATGTTCGGCCACGGTTTCGCCGATGTCGGCAAAAGTTGGTCTGAGTCCGATGTCGCCACCTTTAAGGCCCGGGGCCATGCCGATCACTGGAATTCGCTCACGTGTGTGGTCTGTGCCCCGCCAGGTCGGGTCGTTGCCGTGGTCGGCGGTCAAGATGAAGAGATCGCCAGTCCGCAGTTTTGCCAGGGCTTCGGGGATGCGCTTGTCGAAAGCTTCGAGCGCCGCTGCATAGCCGGCGACATCACGGCGATGACCGAAATCGGTATCGAAGTCGACGAAATTGGCGAAGACGAAATCACCGTCGCGCGCATCGTCGATCGCGGTGAGCGCCTTGTCGAACATCGCCATGTTGCCCGGCGCTTTCCGCACCTCCGAAATGCCGCGATGGGCAAAGATGTCGCCGATCTTGCCGACGGCGATGACGCGGCTGCCGCGCGCCGTCAGTCGGTCGAGAAGTGTCGGCTCGGGCGGGGGGACGGAAAAATCGCGGCGGTTGGGTGTGCGGCTGAAGGTTGCAGCGGTTTCGCCGATAAAGGGACGTGCGATGACCCGGCCAATGTTCAACGGATCGACAAGTCGCCGCACGATCTTGCAGAAATCATACAGCCTTTCGAGGCCGAAATGGGCTTCGTGCGCGGCGATCTGCAGCACGGAATCCACCGACGTGTAGCAGATCGGCATACCGGTGCGGATGTGTTCCTCGCCGAACTCTTCGATCACGCCGGTTCCCGATGCGTGGCGATTGGCGAGGATGCCCGGCACCTTGCCTTCATGGATCATCGCTTCGGTGAGCGAGGCGGGAAAGGCCGGGATGGTATTGGGGAAATAGCCCCAGTCGAAACGAACCGGCAGAGCAGCGATCTCCCAATGACCGGAGGGCGTGTCCTTGCCGCTCGAAACCTCTTGCGCTGCGCCGTGGAAAGTACCCTGTCCGGCAGGGGCGTCGGGAAACACAAAACCCGTTGCCGTCCTGGCGGCGCGACCGAGGCCGAGTGCTGCCATGTTGGGCACGGCGAGCGGTCCGTTGCGGAGACCGTCACGGTCTGCCTTTCCCGTGGCGCAGGCTTCGGCAATGTGACCAAACGTGTCAGAGCCTGCGTCGCCGTATTTGTCGGCGTCGGCTGCGCCGCCGATACCGAAGGAATCCAGAACGAAGATGAAAGCGCGCGCCATTCGAGCCTGTCGGTTTGTTTGTCGGCCAAGACATAGGATCGCGCAACGGCGTTGGCAATTCGGAAACCAAACGGCAACGGCTTGCGTCGATAATGGAGGCAAGCGACTTCTCTGCAAAGCCGCGTCCGAATTGCGCAAGAGGATCAATCCTGGACCGATGCTGCGTCGTTTTCGTCTCCTGCGCCGTTTGAAGATCCTGGCCACCACGGCGGCACTGACCATCGCCATTTCGCCCGCACACGCCGATTGGCGCGACGACATCGGCACATTCAGGATCGGGATCGTCGCGGAACCAGGCGCTGGCAACACGGTGCCTGGTCTTTCAGCCTTGACGCGGGCCTATTCCATGGCGCTCGGCATGAAGGTCGAGTTCCTGGTCGCACCGGACTACGCGACGCTGATCGACGCGCAGGCGGCCGGCCGCGTCGAATACGCAATCTATTCTGCACTGGCCTATGCGGCGGCGTCCGAGCGCTGCGGCTGCGTCGAGCCGCTTGTCGCGCCGACGGATGACGACGGGGCGACCGGTATCCGTTCGATCCTGATCACCCGGGACGGAAAGGTCTCCGCACCACAGGCCATGGCCGCGCATCGTATCGCGGTGGGACCGGCAGAAAGCATTGCGGGCTGGCTGCTGCCTCTGGCGGAACTGGCGTCGGCCCAGATTTCCTTTTCGCAGGCGAGCCCGTTTCTGGAGCGCGCCCCCTCGGCCTCTGCTGCCGAGGCGATGCTGGTCGACAACAAGGCCGATGCCATCTTCGGCTGGACACCGTCTGGTTCCGGCAGCGATGCGGCGGCCGGTGGCACGACCGCAAGATTGACGGAGGCGGGTCTGCCTGCGGGTTCGCTTCAGGTGATCTGGCAATCGGGTCTGCTGCGCTATGGACCGCACGCTGTGTTGAAAAACCTCGATCCGGAAGCCAAGCGGCGTCTTTTGGTCTTCCTGACCAATCTCAAGGGGCAGACGCCGGAAACATACGGCCTGCTGGAGCCCAGACACTCCGGCGGGTTCGCTGCCGTCAGCCACCGTGACTACGCAGTGGCTGAAACGATCCTGCGCGAGGTTGTCCAGCCGGTACCGGAACCTGATCGAGCGAACGACGAACCTGTCCGTTAGCAGTCCGTGCAATCGAGTTTCGATACGGTGCGTGGCCGCAGCAGATAGCTCTCGCCCATCGCGATGCTCTTGAAGGTGTTGAGCAGTCCAAGCTGCTCACCCCCTGCCGACCAGATGATCAGCGGTTTGTAGTCGAGGTTGCTGTCCACCTTGACCAGGAATGTATCCTTGATAGCGAGCGCGGAAGGAATTGTGACTTCTGTGCCCACCGCAAGACCTTGGCTGAAAGTATCGGCGTCCAGCTTGCGCGACCATGCAACCTTGGCTTTTGGTGTCGGATCCGAGGTCAGCTGCAGGCCGGTGATCGTAATCGTCGGTTTGGAGCGAGCATAGGGCAGCAGCGTCGTCTTGCCGATATCCATCACGCTTTGGATATCGCTCTTGGTGATGGAACTCGCTGGATTCTGCGCGATCAGATCAGCCACCATGCTGCCGAGGCGACTTACCTTCTTGTTGGTTTCGATCGCTTGCGACGCCTCCAGGGTCAGGAAGTACATCATGAGCAGAATGGGAGCCAGGAAGGCGAATTCGACCGCTGCTACGCCGCGATTGTCCCTGCCGAGCCTCTTCGCGGCGGCCGTGAGCCTTGCAACCGTCGGCCATTTCGGCATTTGAAGCTGCATTTCGGTTCCTTCGCGAGGGTACCCGGTCACTTGCCAAAAGGTTCGTTCGACCAGGTATTGGTTGCAAAATGCAGGGTGGAGCCGTCCTTCAGGTTGGCCATCGATTTTTTCAGCAGGTCGGTGAACACCGGCCATTTGTAGAAGACGCGCAGCATGTTGATCGTTTGTTCGCCGCCAGGTTCGGCGACGAACTGCTTGGAATCCACATTGGCTCCGTCCATGAGCACGATGTCGCCATTGACGATCTGGTAGGAATGATCCGCTGCATCCTTGTACGATGCGTAGTTACGCAGGTCGATCTTCAGGCGGTTGGTGCAGTCGTTGACCGTCAGCACGTTGAGCCGGTCGCAAATCTTCGTCTTCAGGGACTCGACGGTGACGGCATTGGCCTTAAGCTGGCCGGTCCGCAACTGGCGAGCGAGATCGTCGGTGGCATTTGTCAGCACTTCCTGGCCGGCAAAGGAAAGGCAGCTCTCGAGGATCGCGAAGACAAGCAGCGCGAAGGGGATGGCGAGAGCTGCGAATTCGATGGCTGTGCTGCCACGACGATCGCGTGCGAAACGGGCAAGAAAGCCAACACGCCGCGTCGCGCGCGCCTTATCGCGTTTGTCTTCCTGCCCCATACGCCTGGAACCCTCAAGCCGAACCCGCCGGAAGCCTAGACCAAACCTGTTGAAGGCCCGTTTTGCAGATCCATAAAGTAGCGGATGAAGTCTTTACCCGAGCTTAACCAGACTGAGCACCGAACGTCTTCGAAGCCGCTTACTGGCCGGCGTTCATTTCTGTCTCGGAAACCTTCTCGGCTTCGGTCTTCGTCGCGCTCTCGCAGTAGGGCGTGCACGACATCGTCTGGACCTGCGAGCGTCGATAGATACGGACCGAGCTGACGGCCTGGCGAACGACTGTGACCTGCTCGTCCAGGATAGGGCTGCCCTGACTGTCGAGAGCCACGATGTTGGTGACGCCGAAACCCTTGCCGGTCAGCACGATTGTGGAGGCATCCTGTACGGCAGCATCGGCGATGGCCGAATTGCCGATGACCACGGTGTCGGCAGCCCGTGGCAGTTTCACGATCCTGGCCTGGTTCATGGTAACCTCGATACCGACCTCGGCCCAGGCGGGTGAGGCAATCGTGGCGGCGATGGCCATGGCCACGATCAGCGGTTTCGACAGGGACATCTCGGTCTCCGGCACGGTAAAAATCGAAAGGAAGATGAACGAGATTGGTGAACCAAGGGTTAAATGGCCCTGGTCGGTGGGGGCAAAACGGTGCGATGGACTCGGCCTGCAGGCAGTATACGTGGCTTTTGTGTGGTTCGGCTCATCTATCCTTAACTGAGTTGGACTAGAGTCTTCCCATCGCTGTTCATTCCATGGCAGGCCATGCTTGTAGCACTGATCTTTGTCGTCTTTCCCTTCTGCATGCTGTTCGCGGCGGTCTCAGACATGCTGTCGATGACGATCGCCAACCGTGTGTCGGTGGTTCTGACTGTGACCTTCATGGCAGTGGCACCGTTCACCGGCATGGATTGGGCTGCTTACGGTCTGCATCTGGCAACCGGCATGCTGGTCCTGTGCGTTACTTTCGGCCTGTTTGCCATCGGTGGCATGGGCGGGGGCGATGCCAAGCTTCTGGCTGCAACCTCCATCTGGATGGGCTTCAACATGAACCTTCTCCAGTATCTGGTGTTTGCATCCCTCATCGGCGGCGATTGACGCTCGCCATTCTCGTCTACCGGAAATCGCCGCTGGCATTGCTTACCAGCCACAATGCGTTCCTTCGCCATTTCGCCGACGAAAAGGTGGGCGTGCCTTACGGAATTGCACTGGGCCTGGGCGGTTTGCTTGCTTTTCCGGAATCGCCGCTGGTGCTGTGGGCCTTGGCGAAGCTCTCGGTCTAGTTGCAAACCGTGTCGATCACGGAAGTTTTTGGTTGTACTGTCCTTGCGGGTGTCTGCGCGGCCATTGGAAACCGATTCCTCTAGATCGTCGAATTAGAACTCCATTAACCATAATTTGACGATTTTGGACGCACAGTCCGACCTGGCTAAGGTGGTTTGTCAGGGTGGATTGGGGCGATGCCGGCATCCCGGTTGATTATTTTGAGTGTGGCGGTGGCCGCTGCGGGCGGTGCCGGCTATGTCGCCAAGAACATGGCCGTTCCGCCGGCACCTCAAATCGTCGAAACAGGCCCCCAGCAGCCAACAATCGCGCTGGAGGACGTACTGGTGCTGAGCGCCGACGTCGCGATGGGAAGTCCGCTCGAATCCAGCATCAAATGGGAATCCTGGCCGGCCGACGGCGTGAATCCCAACTTCATCACCCGCGCCAGCGACCCCGAAGCCGCTGAAAAGCTCAAGAGCTCGGTCGCGCGCGTTGCCATGTATACCGGTGAACCGGTCCGCCGCTCCAAGCTCATCGGCGAGGGGCAGAGTTTCATGTCCTCCATACTGCCGTCCGGCACCCGGGCCGTTGCAACGGCGATTGCCGCGGATACGTCTGCCGGCGGTTTTATCCTGCCGAACGATTTCGTCGACGTCATCATGACGCGCAAGGCCGATCCGGCGAACAGCGGTGGTGGCTTCACGACGGAAACCATTCTGAAGAACATCCGGGTCCTGGCGATCGACCAGACCATCCAGGAAGACGAAGAAGGCAAGAAGACCCGCGTTGGCCAGACGGCGACGCTGGAACTCACGCCCCAGCAGGCCGAGATCATCACCGTGGCGCAGCAGATGGCCGATCGGCTGACGCTGGCGCTGCGCTCGATCAAGGACACCCAGGAGAAGAACGTGAGCGAAGCCGACTACCTCGTCTCGGGCAACGGACGGCGCGGCACGGTGCGTCTCATCAAATCCGGCGAAGTTTCCGAGGTGGGGGCAAGGAAATGAAGGTCATGTCCCGGTTCGCCACCACCCTTGCCGTCGGTCTCCTCTTGCTCGGGACCGGTCTGGCGAGCACCATTGAAGCGCAGGCTGCGAGCGGCAAGGCGCGTGTCGGCAATACAGCTGCCAGCCAGCGCGTCAAGCTGGGTCTCAACAAGTCGATCGTCATCGATCTGCCGAACGACGCCTATGACATCCTCGTCGCCAATCCAACGGTGGCTGACGCCGTGACGCGCACGTCGCGCCGCATCTATCTGTTCGGCAAGGCAGTCGGCGAAACCAACATCTTCGTCTTCGGCCCCAACGGCGAGCAGATCGTGAGCCTTGATCTCGCAGTCGAGCGCGACGTCGCGGGGCTTGAGGAATACCTCAAACGCTTCATTCCAAATTCGAGCATCAAGGTCGAACTTCTCAACGACAACGTCGTCCTGACAGGCACCGTCGACACGCCGCTCGATTCCAAGCGTGCCGTCGATCTCGCCACCATCTTCGTGACAGGCGGTGAAGCGACCACCGGCCAATATTCGCAAACCGCGGTGGGCGGCTCTCGTGATGGCGGGGTGGACATCAACAACCCCGACCAGACCCGCCAGAAGAGCCAGATCGTGAACCTGCTCCAGATCATGGGCGACGATCAGGTAACGCTGAAAGTGACTGTGGCGGAGGTAAGCCGGTCGGTCATGAAGCAGCTCGGCGTCAACATGGTCGGTAATGGCGGCTCGAATGGCATCAGCTGGAGCTCCCTGAGCTCGCCGCCCTATGGCTTGGGCAAACCGCTCTCTCAATTCTCGACCGCAGCAATCGGCAACAATTCGCTGAAAGCATACATCAATGCCATGGAGCAGTCCGGTGTGATGAAAACACTGGCAGAGCCGACGCTGACGGCGGTCTCGGGGGAGAAAGCCACATTCAAGGTCGGTGGTGAGTTCAATATGGTGAAGGAACGCACCGGTGAGGAGGACAAAGGCGTAAAATACACGTTCGAGCGCCTTGAATACGGAATCGGGCTCGAATTCCAGCCGGTTGTGCTTTCCGCAGGGCGGATAAGCTTGAAGGTTCGGACGTCCGTTTCCGAGCCGACGACCGAAGGTACGGCAACCCTGGAGGGCCTGAGGGATCTTCCAGGCATGAGCATTCTGTCGATACGCAAGCGTTTGGCCGACACGACCATCGAATTGCCCTCCGGCGGCTCGATGATGATCGCCGGGCTGGTCCGAGACGACATCCGTCAGGCTGTCAGCGGCCTGCCTGGTCTCGGCAAGATTCCGGTTCTGGGCGCCTTGTTCCGTAGCCGCGACTTCGTGCGCAACGAGACAGAGCTCGTCGTGATCGTCACTCCCTATCTTGCCCGTCCGACTGCGCGCAACGACCTTGCAAAGCCCGACGACAATTTCAATGCAGCCAGTGATGGAGCTGGCATGTTCCTCGGTCGCATCAACCGAGTTTACGGCACCATGCAGACCGATAAACCCGCCGGCCGATATCACGGCGTCGTCGGCTTCATCTACAAGTAAGCGGGGAATGGATATGTCCTATTCGGCAAGCAACAGGGTCCCGCAGCTGGCGCTGAAGGGTCGAGGCACGAGGATGTTTGTGCCTGCGATGGCGCTCGCAGTTGCACTGCTCGGCGGCTGCGCCAACCGCGACAGCGTTACGGTGGGTGCAATCCCGGACGATTATCGTACAAATCACCCGATCATGATCTCCCAGCAGGACAAGACGCTGGATATCCCGGTCGGAGCGAGTGACCGTGGCATGACGCGAGCACAAAGCGAGTCGCTGCTTGGCTTTCTCGAGGGCTATGACCGCGCTGCCGCTTCAGTGCTGACCATTTCAGTACCTTCGGGCTCAGCCAATGAGATTGCTGCTCAATCCACGGCCCGTGGTCTCGCAAAGGTCGCCTCCACCAACGGTATTCGTCGCGACCGTATTGCATTCATCTCCTATGATGCTGGTGCGGGAGATATAGCGGCGCCGGTGCGCGTGACGTATTCTGCCATGCGTGCCCATACCGACAAATGCGGTCGCTGGTCGGCGGACATCGGCGATACGACCGAGAACAAGCACTACACCAACTTCGGCTGCTCCTATCAGAACAACCTCGCTGCCCAGATCGCCAATCCGAACGATCTGCTGGGACCGCGTCAGCAGACGCCGGTCGATGCGACGCGGCGCGGAGTGGTCATCGACGGGTACCGGAAGGCGCCATTCTACACGCCGGCGCCGCGCACAGAAGTCGAATATTGACGGTCGGAGATCAAAGGGCAAAAGCATGACCAATCTCGCCTACGATCCTTCGGCGGAAGACGGCGATGTCTCGCACCAGGACATCGCTGCAATGCAGTCGTTGCGGCCTGTCCCACGTATTTCCATCCAGGCCTTCTGCGAGACTGAAGGTGTCGCCAACCCGATCGAGCGCGCGGGCATGGACCGGCGCATGGCCAAGGCCCATCTGAAAGTTCACATGGGTGGCATTCCCACGGCGGTCGACTTCTACCATTCCGCTCCGACACCCAATCTGATCGTGCTGGAGACGCGGGCCGAGCCGAAGGAGATGCTCGAGCAGCTCGGACAGCTCGCCGAATATTGCGACCCTTCGTCGAAGGTGGTGGTGATCGGACACTACAACGATGTCGGCCTCTATCGCGAACTGATCCGTTCCGGCATTTCGGAATATGTGGTCGCCCCGGTTTCGATGGCCGATATCGTCGCCGTCGTCACCTCGATCTTTGTCGATCCGGAAGCGGAGCCGATTGGCCGCTCGGTGGCCTTCGTCGGCGCCAAGGGTGGCGTCGGCTCCTCCACGATCGCGCACAACGTCGCCTGGGCCGTCTCCTCGTTGTTCAAGTCGGAAGTCGTCGTGGCCGACCTGGACCTCGCCTTCGGTACCGCGAACATCAACTTTGACCAGGACCCTGCGCAAGGTATCGCCGAAGCGGTTTTTTCGCCGGAGCGCATCGACGAAGTCTATCTCGATCGCCTGCTGGCGCAGTGTGCCGAACATCTCTCCCTGTTGGCGGCGCCTTCCACGCTTGACCGTGTCTATGACTTCGAGCCGGAAGCTTTCAGCCAGATCATCGACACGGCACAGCGCACCGCACCCCTGCTGGTTCTGGACGTGCCCCACATCTGGAGCGGCTGGAGCAAGAACACGCTGATCAAGGCCGACGAGATCGTCATCACCGCAACGCCGGAGCTGGCCAATCTGCGCAACGCCAAGAACCTGGTGGACATGCTGAAACGGCTGAGGCCGAATGACCCGGCTCCCAAGCTGATCCTGAACCAGGCCGGCGTTCCCAAGCGCCCCGAGATCTCGGCCAACGACTTCGCCGAGCCTCTGGGCATCATGCCCATGGCCGTCATACCCTTCGAGCCCCTGTTGTTCGGCAATGCCGCCAACAACGGTCGTATGCTTGGCGAAATGGACGCCAAGAACCCGGTCGTGGCCACGATCAAGGAGATCGCCCATGTGCTGACGGGCCGCAGCGAACTCAAGGCGAAGAAAAAAGCCGGGCTCGGCAACATTCTCGGCAAGCTCAGGCGTAACAAGAAGTAACCGCCTGGGGCGGGATGGGTAGCAGATCATGTTTGGCAAGAGAGGCAGTGACGATGGCAGTCGGGCGACGCCGGAATTCCGGCAGCTCGCACCCGCGCCTTTGGAGGTTGCGGTAGCACCTCGTCCATCTGCGCCGATCGCGCCGCAGCAGACGCCGCCGGCCGCCGCACCGGCACGGCGGGCGATCGAAGCCCCAAGCATGGCCGTGGAAGCCAAACGGGCACCTCGCGAGCGCGGCGAAGGCTACTATGACACCAAGAGCCAGGTCTTCTCGGCTCTCATCGACACGATCGATCTGTCGCAGCTCGCCAAGCTCGACCCGGAAAGCGCGCGCGAGGAAATCCGCGACATCGTCAACGACATCATCGCGATCAAGAACTTCGCGATGTCGATCGCCGAGCAGGAAGATCTGCTTGAGGACATCTGCAACGACGTCCTGGGTTACGGGCCGCTCGAACCGCTGCTGGCACGCGACGACATCGCCGACATCATGGTGAACGGCTCCCGCAACGTCTACATCGAAGTCAACGGCCGGGTGGAAACGACAGGTATCCGTTTCCGCGACAACCAGCAGCTCTTGAATATCTGCCAGCGCATCGTTTCCCAGGTCGGTCGCCGCGTGGATGAATCCTCGCCGATCTGCGACGCCCGTCTTCCGGACGGGTCACGCGTCAACGTCATTGCGCCGCCTCTGGCCATCGACGGCACCGCGCTCACCATCCGAAAGTTCAAGAAGGACAAGCTCACCCTCGACCAGCTCGTTCGTTTCGGTGCGATTTCGCCCGAGGGCGCGGAAGTCCTCAAGATCATCGGTCGGGTTCGATGCAACGTCGTCATTTCAGGCTCGACCGGTTCCGGCAAGACGACGCTGCTCAATTGCCTGACCAACTATGTCGACCGCGAGGAGCGGGTGATCACCTGCGAGGATTCGGCTGAACTGCAGCTTCAGCAGCCGCATGTGGTGCGCCTGGAAACGCGTCCGCCCAATCTTGAGGGCGAGGGCGAGGTGACCATGCGGGATCTGGTCAAGAACTGCCTGCGCATGCGGCCAGACCGCATCATCGTCGGCGAGGTACGCGGACCGGAGGTCTTTGACCTGCTTCAGGCCATGAACACCGGTCACGACGGCTCGATGGGAACGATCCACTCCAACAGCCCGCGTGAATGCCTGAACCGCATGGAATCCATGATCGCGATGGGCGGCTACTCGCTGCCTCAGAAGACGGTGCGCGAGATCATCGTCGGTTCCGTTGATGTCATCATCCAGGCCGCGCGCCTGCGCGACGGGTCGCGACGGATCACCCACATCACCGAAGTGATCGGCATGGAAGGCGACGTGATCATCACGCAGGATCTCGTCCTCTACAACATCAAGGGCGAAGACATGAACGGCAGGCTTATCGGCGAGCATGTATCGACCGGCATCGGCCGCCCGCATTTCTGGGAGCGAGCCCGCTACTACGGTGAGGAGCAGCACCTGGCGAGTGCGCTCGAGGCAATGGAGAAGAGGGCCGAGTAGGGATCCCAAGGCGCGAGGAATCTTGCCGATGTTCGGTATCGACAGCACCGTTCTGATCTTCGTCGTTCTCGCCGGTACGAGCGCCGGCGCGATTGCATATGCTTTGATGTTCAACAGCATGAGCGCTGCAAAACAGGCCGGCAAGCGCCTGGAAACCATCAAGGCCGCGGAGAGCGACCGGGCGGTCGTGAAAGCAGCTCGTGAAAAGATGAACGAGGCGGCCAAACGCCGCAAATCCTTGCAGGACACGCTGAAGGATCTCGACGAGAAGCAGAAGACCAGTACGCGCACCATCAAGAATCCGCCTCTGCGAATCCAGATCCGCCAGGCCGGCCTCACCATGACAATGGAGCGCTTCTACGTCTATTCGGTTGTCAGCGGCATCGCGCTCTGCTTCCTGACCTTCCTGGCCGGTGCGCCGCTGTTTGCCGTGCCTGCCGCCTTGCTGGTCGGTGCCCTGGGCTTGCCGCGCTGGTTTATCTCCTTTTGCCGCAAGCGCCGTGTCAAAGCCTTCCTCAACGAATTTCCCAATTCGCTGGACGTGATTGTTCGCGCCGTGAAATCAGGCCTGCCACTCAACGATGGCATTCGGCTGATCGCCAATGAAGCCGCGGAGCCGGTCAAGAGTGAGTTCCGGCGGATCGTCGATGCCCAGCAGGTGGGCATGTCCATCCCGGAAGCCGCGTTGCGCATGCCTGAGACAATGCCATGCGCCGAAGCCGGTTTCTTCGGCATCGTTATCCAGATTCAGTCGCAGGCCGGCGGCAACCTTTCAGAGGCACTCGGCAATCTGTCGCGTGTGCTTCGCGACCGCAAGAAAATGAAGGCCAGGATTCAGGCGCTGTCGATGGAAGCCAAAGCCTCTGCGGCGATCATCGGCGCATTGCCCTTCATCGTGGCGTTTCTCGTCTATCTGACAAGTCCGAACTATCTGATGCCGCTGTTTACGACCAGCACGGGAAACATAATCCTGGGTGTCGCTGGCTTCTGGATGTCGATCGGCATCTTCGTGATGCGGCGAATGATGAATATCGAAGTGTAGGACGATGACCGGTCAGACAATCAGCACCCTTACCGATCCGGCCTTTCTGATCGCCATTCTGGTGGCGATTGCCGTTTTCGCCACCGTTTTCACGCTTTTGCCGGCCTTCGCCCGCGATCCTCTCAAAGTGCGAATGAAGTCTGTGGCACTGGAACGCGACGAGCTGCGCGCCAAACAGCGCGCAAGGCTTGCCGCCGAAGCCGATCGACGCCGCAAGGGGCTGCGCGAGGAACAGTCGGTCGGCATGCGCAACATTGTCGAACGACTGGATCTGAAGCGCGCGCTGGCGGACGAGAAGACGCTGCAGAAACTGAAGATGGCCGGTTTCCGTGGCCAGAACCCGCTCACCAAGTTCCTGTTCTTTCGACTGGTGCTGCCATTCCTGGGTCTGGCATTGGCAGTCTTTTACGTCTTCGTACTTGGCTCTCTCGGGGAACAGCCTTTCTTCGTGAAGCTGTTCGTTTGCATTCTTGGGGGGTATGCCGGCTTCTATCTGCCGGTTCTGTATGTTTCCAACCGTGCCACCAAACGCAAGCAATCCATCCTGAAGGCCTGGCCAGACGCGCTCGACCTGATGTTGATCTGCGTGGAATCGGGCATGTCCGTCGAAGCCGCAATGCACAAGGTTTCGGATGAGATCGGCGCGCAATCCGCTGAACTGGCGGAAGAGTTCGTGCTGACCAACGCCGAACTCTCCTATCTGCAGGAACGTCGTCAGGCCTATGAAAACCTCGCTGGCCGTACGGGGCTGGATTCGGTGAAGGCGGTCTCCCAGGCACTCATTCAGGCTGAGCGCTACGGTACGCCCGTCGCGCATGCCTTGCGGGTGCTGGCTGCAGAAAGTCGTGACATGCGCATGAACGAGGCAGAGAAGAAAGCAGCTGCTCTTCCCCCGAAGCTGACCGTACCCATGATCCTGTTCTTTCTGCCGGTGCTCTTCGCCATCATTCTCGGCCCTGCCGGCATTACCGTCAGCGAGCGCGGCATATTCGGCGAGAAAAGCCGGTCGTCCTCACAGCAGTAGCACCGCGATCAGGAAGTCGCTCCAGACAGAAAAAACCGCGCGGCACCGGCGCGGTTTTCCAATGGCTTCAAGTCTCGTGGTTTGATCAGTTGACGGCAGCCGCAGGCTGCTTCTTGCCCTTGTCCTGAGCTTTGAGCTGGCTCCACGCGTTTTGCTGGGACAGCATCTGGCGCAGATAGGCGACATTGGCCTGCGCCTGCTCGGGAGACAATTCCTGGGAGGCGATCTTCTCCGCCTCGTCGAAACGACCCTGGAGACCAACGGCAAGTGCCAGGTTCTGTCGCACGCGGCTGTCGGCATTCGGCTGTGAGCTGGCCGAGCGCAGATAGGTTTCCGCCGTGCGCAAATCTCCTTCCAGCAGGTAGGACATGCCGAGGTTGGACAGGATCGACGGTTCGTTCGGCTTCAGGTCCTGTGCCTTTCGGTACAGCTGCCGGGCTTCGTCGCGTTGACCGAGCTGGTCGAGGATGGCTCCTTCGGCGGAGACGAGTCTCCAGTCGGGATACTCCGGCGTCTGGGCGCGTCGTACAGCGTCGAGCGCCGGCTCGAACTGGCCGTTCGCGGCGAGCGCCTTGCCGTAGGCGGCAAGCACATCACGCTCTTTTGGATAGGCGATGGCGAGTTTGCGCATCACCGCCAGGGACTGATCGGCATCACCGTTCATCTGTAGCACAATGGCGTACTTCAGTGCGATGTTCTTGTCATTGGGATTGCGCGCATAGGATTCGCCGAGCCGGCCAGTGGCATCGCGCAGTTCGCTGGAGGACATCAGTTCCACCGGCTTGCCGCTGCCACGCCCGATCGAGCCCGTCGACATGCGGTCTGTGGTGCCGCAGCCGGCGACACCGGCCGTCAGCACGGCCAGAAGCGCTGCAGTCATCAACCGCTTGCCTGTCTTGCGGGCGGGGAGGGTGATGGGCATGGGGGCGGGCTCCATTCTTCCGGGGGCCGTGCGCCGGCCGTCTTCCCTAGCCGAGAAATATTCTGTTAACCCTAACGGATGGTTAAGAGCGCCGAGTCGTGGGCGCCCGCGGAGCTTGAAAATGCCAGTCGAACTCGTCGCAAAGAAACCCCGCAACGCGCTGCCCGTGCACCTCGTTCGCAAGGATGGGCTGGATGCTGCGCTGCTGCCGCCTGACGCGCTTGCCTGGGCTAAGGCCAACGGCTTCTCAGGTGAGGCGGGACGCACGCTCGTGCTGCCCGGGAAGGACGGCACGATCGGCGGTGCACTATTCGGCGCAGGCGAGGGCGCTTTGCAGGCCGGTTCTCTCGCCAGGGCGCTGCCCGCCGGCGATTGGCATTTCGCGGAACCGCCTGCTGATCCGGAGCTTTCCGCACTGGCGCTGGTGCTTGGCGGCTACGTCTTTACCCGTTACGGCAAGAAACATGGCAAGGCGTTGCGTTTCGCATTGCCGGCTGGTGTTGACGCGGATCGTATCGGGCGTATTGCCGAAAGCGTCTTTCTGACCCGCGACCTCGTCAACACGCCGACCAGCGACATGGGGCCGGAAGCGCTTGAGAAGGCGGTGCGCGCGCTGGCAAAAAAACACAAGGCGGATATCTCCGTCACAAAAGGCGACGACCTCATCAAGAAGAACTTCCCGATGATCCATGCCGTCGGCCGCGCCTCGGCGGAAGCGCCACGCCTCATCGATTTGACCTGGGGGCCGAAGGGCGCACCAAAAGTGACGCTGGTCGGCAAAGGCGTCTGCTTCGACACCGGTGGGCTCGACATCAAGCCGTCGGCCTCGATGCTGCTGATGAAAAAGGATATGGGTGGCGCGGCCAATGTGCTTGGCCTTGCCTCGATGATCATGGCCGCGGGTCTGAAGGTCAGGCTGCGTGTCCTGATCCCGGCCGTGGAGAATTCCATCTCCGCCAATGCCTTCCGTCCAGGCGACGTGTTGACCAGCCGCAAGGGTATCACGGTCGAGATCGGCAACACCGATGCCGAAGGCCGTCTTGTGCTGGCGGACGCGCTGGCGCTGGCCGACGACGAGCAGCCGCAGTTGCTGGTGGACATGGCCACGCTGACCGGTGCCGCGCGTGTCGCGCTTGGCCCAGACCTGCCACCCTTCTACACCGATGACGACGCGCTCGCTGCCGAACTCGCGGCGGCTGCGGTTGCGGTGGAGGATCCACTGTGGCGCATGCCGCTTTGGAAACCCTATGACGCCAAGCTGTCGTCCAAGATCGCCGACATGAACAATGTGACGGCGGACAGCTTCGCAGGCTCGATCACGGCTGCTCTTTTCCTCAAGCGCTTTGTCGAGAAGAGCTCGAGTTGGGCGCATTTCGACATCTTCGCCTGGAATCCCGCCGAGCGGCCCCATGGTCCGGCCGGTGGCGAGGCACAGGCCATTCGCGCGCTGGAACGGGTGATTTCCGGCCGCTTCGGCTGAGCTCGGGACTGAAACGGACACGAAACGATTTTCCGTCATGCTGGATGGATGTCGATCGCTCTGCGTCCCAGCCAGGCCTTGCGACTGTGGCAGCAGGTCATGCTCTCGCAGGTGCGCGGCGACGCCCCCGATCTCACGGCGCGACAGCTGGCGATCCTGCTTACCATCTATCTGGATCCGCCGCCGCACACGGTTCGGGGCCTTGCCATCCGCCTCGATGTCACCAAGCCCGTCATCACCCGCGCATTGGACACGATGGGCGTACTCAAGCTCGTCTCACGCCACCGCGACGAGCTCGACAGGCGCAATGTACTGGTCAAGCGCACGGTCGAGGGTGCGCTCTATGTCGAGCGCCTTGGCGATGATATCATAGCCAAGGCGCATAATTTGCCGATCTGATTTCCAAACAGCCGAGTTGATGCCTTGACCGCCCACGACGCCCGCCTGCATGCCTTCCGCACCGATCTTGCCGATATCCGCCTGAAAGGTGAGGTGGCAGCCGACCGTTTCGTCAGCGGCCGGCCAGCCCGGATAGCGACTTCAGTCGTCGATCTGCGTCGTACGCCAAGACCTGATTCCGGTATCGACACGCAGTTTCTGTCCGGGGACGACGTCCTGGTGTTCGACGAAGCCGACGGTTGGGCCTGGGTTCAGGGTGAGCGTGACGGATATGTCGGCTATGTCCTGGTCGAGGAGTTGAAGCCACGCGAAGCGGTTGCGACGCATATCGTCTCTGCCCCGCGTACCTTCGTCTACCCGGGGCCGGACCTGCGCTTTCCGCGCAGCGGACATTTGTCGATGGGTTCGACCGTGGCGGTCGCCGGCACCGCCGAGACGAGCGGCACGCATTACGCAGTGCTGCCGTCGGGCGAGACGATCATCGCCGGCCATCTGCGACCCATCGGCGAACATGCGACGGACTTTGTCTCGATTGCCGAAACGTTCCTCGGCACGCCTTATCTGTGGGGCGGCGCTTCCGGTTTTGGCATCGATTGTTCCGGCCTGGTGCAGCTTTCAATGCGCATGGCTGGCCGCGATGTGCTCCGCGATACTGACATGCAGGTCGCCTCGCTGGGGGAGCTTCTGAATATAGACGCCGACTACTCGGGCTTGCGGCGCGGCGACCTGGTGTTCTGGAAAGGCCATGTCGCGATCATGACCGACAGCGAGATGATGATCCATGCCAATGGTCACACCATGACCGTGGCGCTCGAGGGTTTGAAGGATGCGGTTGCCCGCATCGGTTATCTCTATGGTGGTCCGACCGCCTTTCGGCGACCTTAGAACAACCCCCGCAAAGGTGCGCAGCGGTTCTGCGTCAAGCATTGCATAGAAACCAAGCGGCGCGCTTCAGGGTTCACTGGACCATTTCACCGGCGTCCATCGGGTTCTGCGACGGACGATACGCTCATCGCGCGTTTCTGCGTCATAGACTGTGGGGATTGGCTCCCTGCGGAACTGATTGCGTGCGTCCAGCGCGTTGACGATGACGATCGCCCGCTGCTCGACGCTGTCCGTGGTTGCCGCCGCGACATAGACACCGCAGTCGCGGCAGACCAGATACTCGGCTGTTCTGAGGCCGAAGGCATAACGCGAGAGCAGCGCTTCGCTCCGCACGCCGATGGTCAGCATGCCGTCTGGGTCGGCTGCCGCCAGCGAGTTGTGTCTGCGGCAGAACGAGCACTGGCAGGCGCGGATTTCGATGTCCGTGGGGGCAATCGCTGTCTCGAAGGCCAGCCGGATATTGCCGCAATGGCATCCGCCTCTGTAAATGGTCATCGCCGCCTCCCTTTCAGGGAAGGATAGAGCCTTGACCTTCGTTTCGAAATGTCAATTCAGAGGCCAGACACCCTGACCGGCTTCGGGACGAAGGCAAAGCCCCGCTGGCCGCGAATTACTTGCCGCTGCGCCGCAGGTGCTCATCCAGCCTGGGCATGATCTCCACGAAATTGCAGGGCATGTGGCGGTAGTCGAACTGGGCCTTCAGGATACCATCCCAGGCGTCCTTGCATGCGCCGGGCGACCCGGGCAACACGAAGACGAAGGTAGCGTTGACGACACCGCCGGTTGCCCGGCTCTGGATGGTCGAGGTGCCGATCTTGTCGAAGGAGATGCGGTGGAAAACCTCGGAGAAGCCGTCCATGCGCTTCTCGAAGATCGGTTCCAATGCTTCCGGCGTCACGTCGCGGCCGGTGAAGCCGGTGCCGCCGGTGGTGATGACGGCATCGACGCCTTCATCCCTGGACCAGGCCAGGACCCTGTCGCGGATCTCGGCGCGATCGTCCGGAACGATGTCGCGAGCGGCCAGGATATGGCCGGCAGATTCTATGCGGTCGGCCAGGGTCTGGCCAGATTTGTCGTCGGCGAGGCTGCGCGTGTCGGAAACGGTCAGCACCGCGAAACGGACAGGAATGAAGGGACGGTCTGCATCAGACATGCTGGTCTTCCAGCGCCTCGGATGGCAGGGACCGAGTCGCAGCGACGAACCAGTCCGGATGGCGCGAGCGGATACTGGCGGCCGCGCGTTTCGCGACATTGCCGGTTTCGAACAAGCCGAAACAGGTCGCTCCCGAACCCGACATGCGGGCAAAGGCGGCGTCGGCCTGCAGCAGTGCGGCCCTGGCCTTGCCGATCAGCGGTGCGATCGTCTCGGCGGCGGTTTCGAGGTCGTTGCGGGTCGCCTCGAGCCAACTGCGCAGGCTGTGGAAATCGATGGTCTTCGGTAGCGGTGGCAGGGCTTCGTTGTCGCGGCGGACGAGGGCCCCGAAGACATCGGGGGTGGCGACTGCCACGCCCGGATTGACCAAGACCAGGCCAAGGGCAGGGAATTTCGATACGGCCGAAATCCTCTCGCCCGCACCGTAGGCAAGCAGCGGCTGTGCCTTGAGGCACATTGGCAGGTCGGCTCCAAGCGAAAGGCCGATCCGCGCCAGCTGCGCCTCGTCGATGTCGAGGTCCCAGCTCGAGACAAGCGCGCGCAGCGCCGCCGCCGCATCGCTCGAACCGCCGCCGATACCAGAGGCCACCGGCAAGTTCTTTTCGAGTGAAATCGCCACCGCGGGGGCATTTTCCGGGCCGACATGCTGGCGCAGCGCGTCGCGCGCCCTGAGGATCAGATTGGTCTCATCGGCTGGAACCAGGCCGGCGAAACGGCCCGAAACGCTGAAATGATCCTCATCTGCCCTGTGCGCTTCGATCCGGTCGCCGAAGCGGGTGAAGACTGCGAGGCTCTCGATGGTGTGATAGCCGTCGGGCCGTCGGCCGGTAACATGGAGTGCGAGATTGACCTTCGCGGGCGCCAGGCGTGCGTCCACGGCATGATCTGCGGATACAGGGGCAAATGCCGTGGTGCTCAATCCTTGGCCAGCCGATATTCGCCGGTCTTGGGGTCTTTCACCAGCGTTCCCATCGCACCATTGGCTCGCTGTTGTTCGGTGCGCCGGACCTTGGCTGTGACCCGTTCAGCTTCCTTGATGAAGGAGCGGTACCCGACATAGGCAACGACGCCGATGACGATGAAGAAGATGATCTGCGGCATATCGAAACTCCTTCCTCAAGGGTCCCTGATCGTGGACGTTCGGGTCGGGAAAGCAATCATCGTAGACCGTTCCCGTGGCTTTTCAAAGGCCGAAACGGCTCCACAGCGCGCGTTCTTCGGCCGCATCGAAAATTGCGTCGACGCCTGCGGCAGCCAGGGCCGGGGCGGTGAAGCCGCTTGACGAGCCGAACAGTCCGAAGCGGCCGAACAACCCCTTGGGCTGGCTGACGAGTTTCAGTTGTGTTTTCGGGCCGAAGCGTTCCTTGAGGGTGCTGCGCATATCGCCCAGCCCATCGACAAGGCCCAGCTCCAACCCCTTTTTGCCGGTCCAGAACAGGCCGGTGAACAGGTCTGGATCGTCCTTCAATTTGGCTCCGCGGCGTTCCTTGACCAGATCGATGAAGGTCTCATGCAATTCCAGCATCAGTGTTTTAAGCCGCTCGACGTCTTCTTTCCTTTCCGGCTGGAATGGGTCCATCGATGATTTGTTCTTGCCGGCGGTGTGCACACGACGTTCGACGCCGATCTTCTTGATCAGGTCGGTGAAGCCGAAAGTACCGGAAATGACACCGATCGAACCGACGATCGAAGACGGGTCGGCGATGATCTCGTCGGCTGCGACCGCGATCATGTAGCCACCCGAGGCAGCGACGTCCTCGACGAAGACGAAGACTTTCTTGTTCTTCTCAACGGCCAGGTCCCGGATGCGCTTGTAGATCAGCCGCGACTGCACGGGGGAGCCACCGGGCGAGTTGATCGAGATCGCAACAGCCGGTCCAGGAAAGGAAAACGCCTTTTCGATCAAGCCGACGGTGGAAGCCAGCGACAGGTTCTGCCGGAACTGACTGCCGCCGGCCATGATCGCGCCATGCAGCCGGATGACGGGTACGACGATATCGGTGGAACGCCAGGATTTCGGCAGGATGCGGTTGAAAAGGCGACGCACGGGATGCGGTTCTCCTGTTGGGCTAGCACATGACCCCGAAAATGGGGACCGATTTCCGGAAAGATCATACGCAAAATCAAAGTGTTAGAGCATCCTTTGCGCATCCAGAAGGACGTTCGGCGCTCTAGCGGCATGTAGGCATTTGCCGCGAGACGGCAATGGTGAAGGATGGTCAATCTCCGAAAAGCGTGGCCGTTCCATTGGCGATGGCATCGGCCAACGGCAAAAGCCCCTTGGTCGAGGCATCGTGCAGTACGAGTGGCGGCCTCAGCGTCAGCTTGCCACGCGCGCCGAGCAGGCCACGGACAACGATGCGGATTGCCGCTTGATCGGCGCGGGGATGCACGGGCACGATCTCTGTATTGCCGAAACGGCCGGCCAACGCGTCGAGAATGACCGCCAGGGATTCCGGTCGCGCAATGATCGCAATGCCGCCGCGCGGCTTGACCACGGCCGCGGCACTGCGCACCCAGGCCTCGAAAAGCCCATCCTCCATGACGTGCGCCTCGCGCCGCAACGCGTCGGGGGTCGCGCGATCCTCGCCGGCATTGAAGGGCGGGTTCATGATGACGAAGCCGAACTGCTTGTCAGGGAGTCCGGCGGCGCTTCTCGCCCTGCCGGTCAGCGTGACGTCGGCGCGCAGCACCGTCACCCGGTCGCTGAGATGCTGGTTGGCCGGATGCGCCAGCGACGCCTCGGCAAAGGTCGCCATTTCTGGGGAACGCTCCACCAGTGTCGCCCTTGCGCCTTCGCAGCGCGAAACGACGGCGAGCCCCGCAGCCCCTGCGCCCGCACCGAAATCGGCCACCAGTCCGGCAAAATCGGTCGGTATGGCGGCGGCGAGCATCATTGCGTCCATGCCGGCGCGATGTCCGGCATCGGCCGGCTGAACAAGCCAGAAACGGCCACGATGGAAGGCATCCACCGTGTGTCTGGGCGCCCCGGCCGGTGCGGCCGCTGTCATGTTCGACGGATTTCGTTGGCGATGCCGGCGTCGGTGAGGATGCGGCGGGCATCCTCGATGCGCTCGTCTTCGACCAGGATCCGGCGTGGAAGGATGCCGATGGAGCCGTCCAGCACGCTCATGTTCTGATCGGCGGTGAGGAAGCCTATGTCGGCATCGCGCATCAGCGATTCGACAAAGGAGATGACAACAGCGTCGTTGGTGCGGATGAGCTCGATCATGGCGGCAAACTCGCAGCTTGTTTCCGCGATGTAAACGCTTTGCTCCGGAACCCTCTTGCGCAATCCGCGCCAATTCGCCACTTGCCGTATGCGCTCCGGCCGCTAGAGTCCTATCAAGGCAGCGCGCCGTGGCGCGGCGGACGGGAGTTTTGGCGTGGGTGTTGTTCTCAACCTCGAAGACGGAAAGCGGGAGACTGCGTCGATCAAGGACCTGATCGACCTGACTGCGTCGGATATGGGGCGCGTCAACGAGCTGATCCTGTCCAAGGCCGGTTCCGATGTGCAGATGATCCCCGAGGTTGCCAATCACCTGATCTCGTCAGGCGGCAAGCGGCTGCGCCCGATGCTGACGCTCGCGGCGGCGCAGATGTTTGGATATTCTGGTGACGGTCACGTCAAGCTGGCGACCAGCGTCGAGTTCATGCACACCGCCACTCTCCTGCATGACGACGTCGTCGACGAAAGCGGCATGCGGCGCGGCAAGAAGACGGCGCGCATGATCTGGGGCAATCAAGCCAGCGTGCTGGTCGGTGATTTTCTGCTCGGCCAGGCTTTCCGTATGATGGTCGACGTCGGCTCGCTCGATGCGCTCGACATCCTGTCCTCGGCCGCCTCGATCATTGCCGAAGGCGAAGTCATGCAACTCGCTGCCGCCAAGAACCTCGACACCACGGAAGACGAACATTTCGCGGTCATCAAGGCCAAGACTGCCGCTCTGTTCTCAGCCGCCGCCGAAGTCGGCCCCGTCATCGCCGACGCCTCGCGCACCGATCGCGCGGCCTTGCGCTCCTATGGCATGAATCTCGGACTTGCCTTCCAGCTCATCGACGATGCGCTGGACTATGGCGGCTCCTCCAAGGATCTCGGCAAGAATGTCGGCGACGACTTCCGCGAGGGCAAGGTCACGCTGCCTGTGATCCTTGCCTATCGGCGCGGCACCGCTGCCGAGCGCGCTTTCTGGAAACGGGCCATCGAGGAGAACGCGGCCGATGACGCCGGTCTCGAAAAGGCGATCGGCCTGATGACAAAGCACGCCGCCATCTCCGACACGATCGGCCGTGCCCGTCACTTCGGCGAGATCGCCCGTGATGCGCTGGCGCCGCTCGAGGGGACGCCTCAGAAAGCAGCACTGATCGACGTCATCGATTTCTGCATCAGCCGCGTGAATTGAGCCGGGGGCTTTGCGGCGGCACGTTTTTGGCTGCAAGTCCGGCGCGGTGTTCCTCCCCGCGTGGGCGAGCTTGCCGGAAGCCATGCTTTGTTAAGACGATGTCCGCATTGTGACTGCCTGCCGGATTGATGCGCGACCCCAAAAAGGCCATGCTTTGCCGGAATGAAGGATTCTTGGCGATCCCCGCTTGAGCTGGGGAGGAGCCCGCCAGAAAGGGATACGATGCGGCAAAGACGTGCTCGCTGGCTTTCGAGCCTGGCTATTCTCGCGGGCCTTGCGGCCCAGACGCAGTCCGGTTTCGCTGCGCAGACATCAGCACCTGTCGAAATCAATTCGTTCTCCGGGGCCTACCTGTCGGCCAGGGTCGCAGAAAACGACAATGATCTCGACAACGCCATCAACTACTACAAGCAGGCGCTGGCCTTCGCGCCGGAGGATACCCAGCTTCAGCAAAGCCTGATGCTTTCGCTGATCGCGCAAGGACGCTTCGAAGAATCGCTGCCCTACGCCGACAAGCTGAAGGAGGTGCCGGATATCGAGCGCTTCTCGCGCCTGGCGCTGGCCGTCGACAGTTTCAAGAAAAAGGATTTCACCAAGGCGCAGTATTGGCTGAAGCTGTCGCTCGGCGCGGATCTCGACAAGCTGATCAGTGGCGTCATGACGGGTTGGGCCATGCAGGGTGCCGGTCAGGGCACTGACGCGATGGACTATGTCGGCAAGCTGGAAGGGCCTGAGTGGTTCGACCTCTTCAAGGCCTATCACCGCGCGCTGATCGCCGATGCGGCCGGAAAGACGGAAAAAGCCGATGCCGCTTATGCCGAGGCAATTGGCAATACTTCTGCTGGAGGAGCAGCTCCCGAGACCTGGATGCGTGCAGCTCAGGCCTATGCGATCTTCCTGGCCCGCAAGGGCGACAAGGACAAGGCGCTGTCGGTGCTGAAGCAGGCGGAAGAATTCGGCCCAGGTAAGATCGAGATCGTCGCGCTGCGCGACCGGATCAGCAAGGGCGAGAAGCCGGATCCGCTGGTTGTGAACCCTTCGGAAGGATCGTCCGAGATTCTGCTCAATCTCGCCACCGCGCTCAATCGGGGTGGCGGTGAGCCGTTCGTGCGGCTGTACCTCGAATACGCACTGGCGCTGAAGCCGGACAGCGATGTCGTCCTCGTGCAGCTTGCCGCCGTTGCCGAGCAGCTCAAGGATGGTGAGCGTGCCATCGACTTCTACCGCCGCATTCCAGCATCTTCGCCGCTGAAGGAAGTTTCGGAACTGCAGACCGGCCTGAATCTCGCCGATCTCGGCCGCAATGACGAAGCGATCAAGCAGCTGAAAGTGCTCGTCGAAGCCAATCCGCAGGACATGCGCGGCTACCTGGCGCTTGGCGGCGTTTATGCTTCCAAGCAGGATTTCCGCTCTGCGTCTGAACTCTTTGACAAGGCGGTCTCGGTGCTGAAGACGCCGACCAAGGCCGACTGGAACATCTTCTACCAGCGCGGAATTGCCTATGAGCGCATCAAGGAATGGCCGAAGGCCGAGCCGAATTTCCGCAAGGCGCTGGAGCTCTACCCGAACCAGCCGCAGGTGCTGAACTATCTCGGCTATTCCTGGGTGGACATGGGTACCAACCTCAAGGAAGCGCTGGATATGATCAAGAAGGCCGCCGAGCTGCGGCCGAGCGACGGCTACATCATCGATTCGCTGGGCTGGGCCTACTACAAGCTTGGCCGTTACGACGACGCCGTGCGCGAAATGGAGCGTGCCGTACAGTTGAAGCCGGAAGACCCGGTTCTGAACGACCATCTGGGCGACGTCTACTGGCGTGTCGGCCGCAAGCTGGAGGCGACCTTCCAATGGCGCCACGCCCGCGACCTGAAGCCTGAACCGGACGTGCTGGCCTCTGTCGAACAGAAGCTGCTCAAGGGGTTGCCTCCGCTTGAGAACAAGACCGCCCAGGAAGCACCCAAACCCAAGCCGACGGCTCCGAAGGGGTGAGTTGGTTCGTGTCGTGAACTGGAAGGCCTGATAGCGGCCTTCCAGCGGTTTTTGCCGTTCAGACTGCTGCATCGCGTTGACTTCTCTCCACACTGCCAGCCATGATCATGCTGGTTCAGCCTGGGGATCGCACGATGCTGCGGGTTTGCTTGTCTGCTGCTGTCTTGCTGCCTTCTCTGGCCATGGCCGACGAGATCAAGATCGACGGCCGCTGGAACACGGGCAATGGTCCAATAACCATCAGCCGGCTCGAGACGGGCGAATACACGATCGTTTTTGACAATTATGCAGGCAAGACCGTCGGCAAGCTGGCCGACAATGTTCTCAGCGGTACCTGGCAGGATGTTGCGAAGGTCACGCATTGCCCGACCGAGCAGAACGGGTCGACCTATTGGGGGACGTTCAGCATCAGTTTTTATGGTCCGCCGGCGATCAAGAAACCCGCATTTCAGGGAATACTCGCCTTTTGCGACAACCAGAACGAGGGCACGAATTTCTCGGGTGAGTTGGCGGACTGACAGGCACCAACCTTCCGTGATCGTCTCATACCAAAGGTTCTGGATGTTGACACATCCAGAACGCCTCAATCGCCGGCACGGCCCATCCGGGCCGCCAGAGAGCCCCTAAACAGTTGGAGTGTTTCCGCGTTTCCGTGAAAATCGGAAACGCTCCAGCTTTCGCGCCAACAGGCGCGGCGCGCTCCAACGGTCATTCAGTATGACCGTTGGTATCCTTGCCTTGACGCCCTTGCCCCTCGGCTCTAGGGAGTGGCGCATCCTGCAGCTCCCATCGAGGCCGCCGTGACCGCCGAATTGCCCGCCAATCTGGATCCCAAGCGTTCGTTCCAGGGTCTTATCCTGACGCTGCACAATTACTGGGCTGCGCATGGTTGCGTCATCCTGCAGCCATACGACATGGAAGTGGGTGCCGGTACGTTCCATCCGGCGACGACACTGCGCGCTCTCGGCCCCCGTCGCTGGAATGCTGCCTATGTGCAGCCATCCCGGCGTCCGAAGGACGGCCGCTACGGCGAGAACCCGAACCGGCTGCAGCACTATTATCAATACCAGGTCATTCTGAAGCCGAATCCGTCCAACCTGCAGGAACTGTATCTCGGTTCGCTCAAGGCTATCGGCGTCGATCCGCTGCTGCACGACATTCGTTTCGTCGAAGACGACTGGGAAAGCCCGACACTGGGCGCCTGGGGGCTCGGCTGGGAGTGCTGGTGCGATGGTATGGAAGTGTCGCAGTTCACCTATTTCCAGCAGGTCTGCGGCATCGAATGCGCGCCGGTCGCCGGCGAACTGACTTACGGGCTGGAGCGGCTCGCCATGTATGTGCAGGGCGTCGACAACGTCTACGACCTGAACTTCAACGGCATGGAGGGGCCGGAGCGCGTTTCTTACGGCGAGGTCTTCCTGCAGGCAGAGCAGGAATATTCGCGACACAATTTCGAGCATGCCAACACGGCCATGCTGCTGCGTCATTTCGAGGATGCGGAAGCCGAGTGCAAGGCGCTGCTGGATGCCGGGGCGCCGAGTGCGAACGCCAATGTGGCCATGCACAGGATGGTGTTCCCGGCCTACGACCAGTGCATCAAGGCCAGCCATGTCTTCAACCTGCTCGATGCACGTGGCGTCATCTCGGTCACCGAGCGCCAGAGCTACATCCTGCGCGTGCGCAATCTGGCCAAGGCATGCGGTGAAGCGTTCCTGTTGACCGAGGCTGGTGGACTGGCTGCCTGAGCTTACCCTTCGTCGGCCATTTCAACGTCGATGATCGCGGCAAGGAGCGACTCACGGTCAGGCCCCGCGATCGTCCTCAAGGCTTGCCGCACGCCAGGCATCCGGAACTCGGCCGGTGCTTCGACCTGATTGACGAAGCAGGCGCTGAGCGCGATGACCTGGAGCAATGTCGATGCCGTTTTCATGGTTTCGGCCAATGGGTTCCCGTCTGAGCGTCATCCGCTTCAGCGCTGTGTGTCGGGGATGTCGTTGTGCTCCTAGGACGGGTGAGATGGCCGCTTTCCGACACACCCGCCGAAATTTTCATTTGTCCGTTGTTTCGTACGAAGGGTGACAGGGCGCGGGCGACTTGCTATTGCCGCCGCAGCTTTCCCGTTTGAGACCGACCATGCCCGATCTGCTTCTTGAACTTCGCAGCGAAGAGATTCCCGCCCGCATGCAGCGCAAGGCTGCGGGTGACCTGAAGAAGATGCTGACCGACGGTCTGGTCGAGGCGGGTCTTACCTATGAGGCGGCGCGCGAGTATTGGACGCCCCGTCGTCTGACGCTTGACATTCGTGGCTTGACCGCACGCTCCAAGGATGTGCGCGAGGAGATCAAGGGCCCGTCGACCAACGCACCGGAACAGGCGATCCAGGGTTTTCTGCGCAAGGCCGGACTCGCTTCGATCGCTGACGCGCACGTCCATGCCGATCCCAAGAAGGGCGATTTCTACGTCGCCCATATCTCCAAGCCTGGCCGCGCCGCCGAGGAGGTCATCGCCGGACTGGTGCCTGCGATCATCCGCAGCTTTCCGTGGCCCAAGTCGATGCGCTGGGGGCCGGCCTCGGCCAGACCTGGTGCGTTGCGCTGGGTGCGCCCGCTGCAGTCCATCGTCTGCACCTTCGGACCGGAAACCGAAGAGCCGGTGGTCGTCGATTTCGAAATCGACGGCATCCGTGCCGGCAATGTCACCTATGGTCACCGCTTCCATGCGCCAGAGGCCATCACGGTCAAGCGTTTCGACGATTATGCCGCGAAGCTCGAGGCCGCCAAGGTCGTCATTGATGCCGAGCGGCGCAAGGAGATCATTCTGGCCGATGCCCGCAACCTGACCTTCGCCAATGGGCTGGACCTGGTCGAGGACGAGGGGCTGCTCGAGGAAGTTTCCGGCCTGGTCGAGTGGCCTGTCGTGCTCATGGGCGAGTTCGAGGAGGCTTTCCTGGCAATCCCGCCGGAAGTGATCCGCCTCACCATCCGTGCCAACCAGAAGTGCTTTGTCACCCGTCCGCAGGGTGAGGCGGAAAATCTGTCCAACCGCTTCATCCTCACCGCCAACATCGAGGCCAAGGATGGCGGCGCCGAGATCGCGCATGGCAACGGCAAGGTCGTGCGTGCACGCCTGTCGGATGCACTCTATTTCTGGAACACCGACCAGGGCGACCTGCCCGACCTTGGCGCTCTGGAAAGCTCGGCCGCAAAATTCGCGTTGGATCTTGCCAGGCCACTCGACCAGCGCATGGCCAGGCTCGATCATCTCAACGTCACCTTCCATGCCAAACTGGGAACGCAGGGCGCACGTGTCGAGCGTATCCGCCGGCTTGCACGGGAGATAGCGCCGATGGTTGGCGCCGATCCTGCGCTGGCGGAACGCGCGGCTGTTTTGGCCAAGGCCGATCTGCAGACCGAGGTGGTCGGCGAGTTCCCGGAACTGCAGGGCGCAATGGGGCGCAAATATGCGCTGCTCCAGGTTGAAAATGCTTCCGTCGCGGCAGCGATCGAAGAACATTACAAACCGCAGGGCCCCTCCGACCGCGTTCCGACCGACCCGGTTTCAGTCACGGTGGCGTTGGCCGACAAGCTCGACACGCTGGTCGGGTTCTGGGCAATCGAGGAGAAGCCAACCGGTTCGAAGGATCCTTATGCCTTGCGTCGCGCGGCGCTGGGCGTGATCAGGATCTTGATCGAGAACGGAGCCCGCCTGAGACTCGGGCATGTCAGCTATCTGGCAATGAACGGCTACCCGCTTGTCGTCGGCAAGGAAAAGCGGGAGGCGCTTTTCGCAGACCTCCTTTCCTTCTTCCACGATCGCCTGAAGGTTTATCTGCGCGATCAGGGTGCGCGGCACGATCTGATCGACGCCGTCATCACGCCGGATGCCGATGACCTGTTGACCGTCGTGCGCCGGGTCGAGGCGCTCGGCAAGCTGCTCGACGCCGAGGACGGCAGGAACCTGCTGGCCGGCACCAAGCGTGCTGCCAACATCCTTGCGGCCGAGGAAAAGAAGGGCACAGCAGTGGCTGCGGCCGTCGACCCGGTACTGTTCCGCGAAGATGCCGAGAAAAAGCTGTTCGGCGCGATTGGTCAGGTCGAAGCCCAGGCTGGCGAGGCCATTGCCAAAGAAGATTTCTCCGGCGCCATGGTAGCGCTCAGCACGCTGCGCGAGCCGGTCGACATGTTCTTCGACAAGGTTCTTGTCAACGACGATGACACCGCCGTGCGTGCGAACCGTCTGGCACTGCTTTCGCGCATCCGCACCGCCACCGACCGCGTCGCCGATTTCTCGAAGATCGCCGGCTGACAGCTGGATTTGGAACGTTTTGCGGCGCCCCTGCGAGCTAATTCAGCGACTTGTGAAATAGCCGGCCGAGCCGGCTTACAGTCATATGGCGATGATGTCGGCGTGGGACAACTCGGGTGTTAACCGGAGCAACTCCAGGAAGACTGCGTAGCGGTTTTCCGTACGGAGTTGCGTGGAAACAAGAGTTAGAGCGTTTCCGCGTTTCCGTGAAAAACGGAAACGCTCCAAAACCCACGGAGGCTTTCATGACATTCGTTGCCGAACCCGAAATGATTGAAGACACCCTGGCCTCTGACGAGGCGCTGCTCGAAGCTACCCCTGAATACGAACTCGAAGCTCGTGACGACGACGAGGTCGTGCTTTCGGACGACGAAGACGAGCAGGACGACGACGGCGAGGGAGCCGAAGACGATTCCGACGATGAAGACGAGTCCGAGGATGGCGATGAAACCGCCGAGGACGAAGACGAGTCGGAAGACGGTGAAGAGACCGCCGAGGACGACGGCGAGGAAGACGAAGCCAAGGCCGCAGCCTGATCCGGCTTGCGAACAGCCGGACGGCCTTGCGTCGTCAGATGCTGTAGTGATCGAAACTCGCCGAGCGGGCAGGGTGGCTCTTGCCGTCTTGCCCGCCTGGACGGTGCGCTTAAGGCGTCACCTTGTGTTCTCCCGCCAGACCGTCCTTGCCGGTTTTTGCGGATACCGCGGTTGCCGGGAGTTTACCATTCGCCATCGCCGGTTTGGCGACGTGACGCGGCAATGCAGTGCCCACCACGCCATCGCGGATCACCATGGTCGTGCCTGCCGGTCCGCTCCGCTCCGGAATGGCCGAGACCTTTTCCTGCGTTACCGGCATTCCGGTTTCACCGGCCTGTACCACTGATCTGCCCGCCGTTGGATCGGCGGTCGGGGCAATCACCGAAGGTGTTGCCATTGGCGCGGCGTCGCTGAAGTAGACCAGCGACGATGCCTGCGCGGTGCCTGCGATCCACAGGCCAAAAAATGCGACCGCCATGCCACGCATGAAGATATCCCCTTGCCCGAGTTCCCATCCACCACACTAGGGCAATCCTGTTGATATCGACTTACGCGGGTCACGTGCATTTTAGTGATAGGCGCGGGAGGCTTGCCCATAACCACGCCGCGTATTACGCAGCCGCTCAGAAAGGTCGTGACCGTGGCTGACATCATACCTGCATCCGAAGCCCTGGAGGCGGCGCTGGCTCTGCTCGAGGCCGGCGAGGTTGTCGCCATTCCGACGGAGACCGTCTATGGCCTTGCCGGCGATGCCACCAACGGCCAGGCGGTTGCGCGCATCTTCGAAGCCAAAGGCCGGCCGCGTTTCAATCCGCTGATCGCCCATGTCGCCGACATGGCGATGGCCGAGCGGATCGCGATTTTCGACCCGCTGTCGCGCAAGCTGGCCGCAGCCTTCTGGCCGGGGCCACTGACGCTGGTGTTGCCGTTGCGCCAGGAGGCCGGGATCCATCCGTTGGTGAGCGCAGGATTGGATACGGTCGCGCTGCGTATGCCTAAGGGCTTCGGCGGCGAGCTCATCCGTCGTCTCGGTCGTCCGCTGGCGGCACCGTCTGCCAATTCTTCAGGCAGGATCAGCGCCACGACCGCGCGCGCGGTATCCGACGATCTGGGGGCACGCATCAGGTTGGTCGTCGATGGCGGCGCGACGCCGGTCGGGCTGGAATCGACCATCGTCAAGGCGGAGCAGGGTGGCTTGCGTCTCCTGCGCCCGGGCGGCATCGCTGCCGCCGATGTCGAGGCCGTTGCCGGTTCCGGATTGTTGCGCGGTGCCACCGGCATCCAGGCTCCGGGCATGCTCGCCTCGCACTACGCGCCGGGCGCGGCAATGCGGCTCGATGCGGAAAAGGTGGAGCAGGACGAGGCGTTGCTAGCCTTCGGTCCGACGCGCGCTGCCGGCTGGCGGGACGCCGTTGCCATCAAGAACCTGTCGGAGCGCGGCGACCTCACTGAAGCCGCTGCCAATCTGTTCGCTTTCATGCAGGACCTCGATCGAGCTGGCGCAGCGGTGATCGCCGTCGAGCCGGTGCCTCGGGACGGGCTCGGCGAAGCGATCAACGACCGGCTCGCCCGTGCTGCCGCGCCGCGTGACAAACCTCTCGCGGCGTCCTAGAGCGTTTCCGTTGTTCACGGAAACGCGGAAACGCTCTAAGTTTTTGTTTTCGTCGCGTTTTTGTAACGCCAAGTGATTCCACTTGGCTACAAAATGCTCTAGTTCTTGGACATGACCGACATCGATCTTTCGTCCAGCCTTCTCCAGCGTTTCGCCGATATCGTCGGCGACAGGTACGCATTGCGCGACCAGACGGATATCGCGCCTTATCTCATCGAACGGCGTGGTTTGTGGCACGGGCGGACGCCGCTGGTGCTGCGACCCGGAAGTGTGGAGGAAGTCAGCCGCATCATGCGCCTGGCCACCGAGACGCGCACGCCGGTCGTGCCGCAGAGCGGCAACACCGGGCTGGTCGGTGCGCAGGTGCCGGATGCGTCCGGGCATCAGATGGTGCTTTCGCTGTCGCGGTTGAACCGCATCCGCGAGATCGACGTGCAGTCGAATACGGCAACCGTCGAAGCCGGCGTCATCCTGCAGACGTTGCAGGAGGCAGCCGATGCCGCCGACCGGCTGTTTCCATTGTCGCTGGCGGCGCAGGGATCGTGCCAGATCGGGGGCAATCTTTCTTCCAATGCCGGAGGCACAGGCGTTCTCGCCTATGGCAACACACGTGAACTTTGCCTCGGGGTCGAAGTGGTGTTGCCGACCGGCGAGGTTTTCGACGACCTGCGCAAACTGAAGAAGGACAACACCGGCTACGATCTGAAGAACCTGTTCGTCGGAGCCGAAGGCACGCTGGGTGTCATCACCGCCGCCGTCATGAAGCTGTTTCCCAAGCCGAAGGGACGCGAGGTCGCGTTTGTCGGCCTGTCGTCGCCGCAGGCGGCGCTTGGCCTTTTCAATCTGGCGGAAGACCGCGCTGGGCCGGCGCTGACTGCCTTCGAGCTGATCGCCAAGACCCCTTACGACTTCACGCTGCGCCATGGCGCCGGTGTGATCCGTCCGCTGGCCGACGACTGGCCCTGGTATGTGCTGATGCAGGTCTCCTCCGGGCGTTCCGCCGAGGACGCCAGGGCGTTGATCGAGGATATCCTGTCGGAAGGGCTGGAAAAGGGACTGGCGGATGATGCGGTGATTGCCGCGAGTCTTGGGCAGGCCGACGCCTTCTGGAACTTCCGCGAGACGCTGCCGGAAACGCAGAAAGCCGAAGGCGCTTCGATCAAGCACGACATTTCCGTGCCGATCGCGACGATCCCGACTTTCATCGAGCGTGCCGCCAAGGCGGTCGCTTCGGTGAGTGCCGGCGCCCGCGTCGTCTGCTTCGGCCATATGGGCGACGGCAATCTGCACTACAACATCTCCAGGCCCGTCGACGACAGCGACCAGGCCTTCCTCGATCTCTACCGGCCGATGAACAAGGCCGTGCACGATGTCGTGCGTTCGCTGAACGGCTCCATTTCGGCCGAGCACGGCATCGGCCAGCTGAAACGCGACGAACTGATCGCCACCGCGCCGCCGATGGCGATCGAGCTGATGCGCCGGGTGAAGGCTGCCTTCGATCCCGCAGGCATCATGAATCCCGGTAAGGTTATCTGATGGTTTCGAAGGCCGCTTTTGGTGGGATTCCAATAACCATCTGGAAGATCAGCAAAATTTAACCGACTTTTTTAAGCGGGCCGGTAAGGAGCCGCCGCTAGTCTCTCCCCATAACGAGGCGGGAAAACCCGCACGGAGATGACCGGGATACCCGGCTCTCAGGAGAGACAGGAAGGCATCCATGAACACCGGACTGAAGCCAGTCTGGGCTGGGCGCAACATGCGCCTCGACCCGTTTCGCCTGCCGCAGGTGGTGAGCTACGCCGCCCGCGACGACGCCGGCGACATCACACTCACCATCGACCGGCGCGGCGCCGTCATGCGGCGCAAGCTGCAGATGAGCGGCATGCCCGTCGTGATCGCCCTCCCGGCCCGAGCGTTCCGTGGCGTTGCCGCGCGCGCCATGGAAGACGAGGACGGCAATGTCACCGTGACGCTGGAACTGCTGCACACGGATTCGATGCTGTCGGTGCCGCTGCTGGTCGCCGATGATCTCGACGACATCGCCGCCGATTGGCGCGCCTGGGCGGAAGCCTTCGGCCTGCCGATGCTGCTGATCGAAGCGGACGGTGTAGCCCGCACACTGGAGGAGTCGCTCGGTGTCGCGATCAAGACGCAGCCGCCGCGTGCCCGCCGCAAGGGACGCATTTCCACCACGCGTCGCCCACGCTTCCTGGCCCGCCGTCGTACCGGCAATCTCGGTCTCAGGCTGGTCATTGGCGGTGAAGAGATCATCGCCCGCGAATAAGGGCCGTCTGGAGTGTATTCTCTAAGCAAAGGTCAGCGACTCAAAAGTTGCTGACCTTTTGCATTTACAGCGAAATACCGTTGTCGGGATGGCGGGAGCGTTTCCGATTTTCTCGGAAACGCTCCCGTTCTTTGCGTCACGAAATTCCGGACGGAAAACTGCCGCGCACTTTTCCTGCGCTAGAGCAGCGGCTTCACCGCTACCCAGACAGCTCCGCCGATCAGGCCGGCGAAGATCAGCCAGCCGACCTGGTTGTTCGACCGGAACAGCTTGAGGCACTGCTCCGGATTGTCGATGTCCAGCGTCACGATCTGTCTTGCCATGTGCGCACCGGCGGCGATCAGCCCCGCCAGCGCTACGACCGGTACCTGTGCGGAGGCAAAGGCGACGGCGAAACACATCAGCGCGCCGGCATAGAGCCCGGCCAGCCAGGACTTGGTGTGTTCGCCGAACAGGCGAGCGGTGGAGCGTACGCCGACGATGGCGTCGTCTTCCTTGTCCTGGTGGGCATAGATGGTGTCGTAGCCGATGACCCACATGATCGAGCCGATGTAGAGCAGGAAGGCCGGTGCATCGAGATCGGCGAACTCGCTTGCCCAGCCCATCAGCGCGCCCCAAGAAAAGGCAAGGCCGAGCCCGAATTGCGGCCAGTTGGTGAAGCGCTTCAGGAACGGATAAATCGCCACCACCACCAGTGAAAAGACGCCGAGCAGGATGGCGAAACCATTGAACTGGACAAGCACCATCAGGCCGACCAGTGCCTGCAGGACAAGGAAGGTCCAGGCCTGCCTGCGGCTCACCTTGCCGGATGGGAGCGGGCGTGAACGGGTACGCTCCACCTGATTGTCGATGTCCTGGTCGACAAGGTCGTTATAGGTGCAGCCGGCGCCACGCATGGCGATGGCGCCGAGCAGGAACAGGATCAACGTCGAAGGCAGGGGCAGCAGTGAAAGCAGGCTGTCTTCCGGCCGCGCATAGGCACTGGCTGCGAGGGCGGCCGACCACCAGCAGGGCCACAGCAGCAACTGCCAGCCGATCGGCCGATCCCAGCGCGCAAGCTGCGCGTAGGGCCACAGCCAGCGCGGCAGCACGCGATAGACCCAGTGCCCGCTCGGCGCGTCGGCGACACGTCCCTGGGCCGATTTCGACTGTATGGTTTCCATCGCCGTGGAGTGGCAGGCTGCGGGGCGGGCGTCAAGCAGACATGGTGTCTCGCAGCCTTGTCCAGACTGCGCGCCTGGAGCATTTTGTAGCCAAGTGAGATCACTTGGCGTTACAAAAATGCGGCGAAAAAAAACTTAGAGCGTTTCCGCGTTTCCGTGAAAAACGGAAACGCTCTAGGCGTTTGGCATGAACGGCAGATACCAGAACAGTGCGATCTCGCGGGTGTCAGGATAGAGCCCGCGGTAGAAAAACCGGTCGATCCCGCCGAGCTGGAAGCCCTGGCGCTCATAAAAACGGCAGGCGGTGAGGTTGTTGTTCTGGGTTTCGAGCGAGAGCCCGGGCAAGCCCTGCTCCCGCGCCCAGCTCTTCGCGTGATCGAACAGGCGATGGCCGATACCGCTGGTGCGGTGCGGACGGTCGACCCCGAAATGGTCGAGCAGGCCGTAGCCATTCCAGTTGCGGGTTACCGAAAGCCGCCCGATGGGTGCACCGTCCAGCAGTGCGACGAACAGTGCGCTGTCGTCATCCCATTCGCCATCGTCTTCGTCAGCCTTGTCGTAGCTCTTCACATAGGGCTCGGTGGCAATGCGCTGCCATTCGGAGACGGGTGCGCCGAAGGCAGGTTCCAGATAGGCATCGACCTCGAAGCTGAAGTCGGCTTTGCCAGCGGTGTCGAAGAGGAGGGGGGCGGCGCGTTGGATTATGACGGGCATGACAAATCCTGTGTCTGTTACGCGCAGATAGGCGGCCATCCGCCGGTCGGCAATGCCGTAGCGGTTGATAGGGGCGATCGCGCCTTGACCTGCCGCGTCATCGCCAATAGCCAGAGCTGGCTACACGGATGGGCGAGGTTGCCGACATGAACGTTCTTCTCCTCGGTTCCGGCGGACGCGAACACGCGCTGGCCTGGAAGCTCGCCGCATCGCCGCTGCTTACCAGGCTTTACGCCGCGCCCGGCAATCCAGGCATCGCCGAGCAGGCGGAGCTCGTTGCGCTCGACATCGGCAATCATGCCGCCGTGGCTGCATTCTGCCGTGATATGAAGATCGATCTCGTCGTCGTCGGTCCGGAAGCGCCGCTGGTCGCCGGCATTGCCGACGATCTGCGCGCCGCCGGCATCCGTGTCTTCGGGCCCTCCAAGGCGGCGGCGCGTCTGGAAGGGTCGAAAGGCTTCACCAAGGATCTCTGCGCCCGCTTCAACATCCCGACTGCCGCCTACGGCCGTTTCGACAATCTCGCCGATGCGCGCGCCTATGTCGAAAAGGTCGGGGCGCCGATCGTCATCAAGGCCGACGGGCTTGCGGCCGGCAAGGGTGTTACGGTTGCCATGACTTTGCCTGAGGCGATCGAGGCGCTGAACGCCTGTTTCGACGGTTCGTTCGGCAGCGCGGGAGCCGAAGTCGTGGTCGAAGAATTCATGACCGGCGAGGAGGCGAGTTTCTTCTGCCTGTGCGATGGCACAACGGCGCTGCCCTTCGGCACGGCGCAGGACCACAAGCGCGTCGGCGATGGTGATGTCGGTCCCAATACGGGTGGCATGGGCGCCTATTCTCCGGCGCCGGTGATGACGGCTGACATGGTCGAGCGCACCATGCGCGAGATCATCGAGCCAACCATGCGCGGCATGGCCGAACTCGGGTCGCCTTTTGCCGGTGTGCTGTTCGCCGGGCTGATGATGACGGAGCAGGGTCCGCGCCTGATCGAATACAACACCCGCTTCGGCGATCCCGAATGCCAAGTGCTGATGATGCGATTGAAGGACGATCTGCTCGTGCTGCTGAACGCCGCCGCCGATGGTCAGCTCGGCCACATGTCGGTACGCTGGAGGGATGAGGCGGCACTTACGGTGGTGATGGCAGCGTCGGGCTATCCTGGTACGCCCGAAAAGGGATCAGTGATCCGCGGCATCGATGCGGCGCGGGCCGAGGGCGCCGAGGTCTTCCATGCCGGCACCGCGGTCAATGCAGGTGCTTTGGTCGCCAATGGCGGGCGCGTGCTCAATGTCTCGGCCACTGGCCGCACCGTTGGCGAGGCACAGAAGCGCGCCTACGCCGCCGTCGACCGCATCGACTGGCCGCAGGGCTTCTGTCGCCGCGACATCGGCTGGCGCGCGGTCGAGCGCGAAGAGGGGCAATGAGCGTCACCATCTACCATAACCCTGCCTGCGGCACCTCGCGCAATGCGCTGGCCATGATCCGCGCTTCCGGCGAGGAGCCCGAGATCATCGAATATCTGAAGACGCCGCCGTCGCGTGCGAGGCTGGTCGAACTGCTGCGCCTGATGGGCATGACGCCGAAGCAGCTGCTGCGTCAGAAGGATACGCCCTATGCGGAGTTGCGGCTCTATGATCCGCGCTTCAGCGACGAAGAAATCCTCAACTTCATGATGGAATACCCGATCCTCATCAACCGGCCGATCGTGGTGGCCGAAAAGGGCGTCGTTCTGGCTCGGCCCTCGGAGCGGGTGCTGGAAGTGCTCGCCAATCCCGACATCGGTGATTTCGTCAAGGAAGACGGCGAGGTGGTGCACACCTCGATCCACCGCTAGCGAGTTTCGGAAAATCAGCGGTCCGCCGGCGTGGTGGCTGCTTTGGCAGGCTTGATCGATCCTGTCGCGATCGGATCGATGCCATCTGGCGGCGTGTCCTGTGATATCAGCACAGCCTGCGTTTTTTGCCTCACTGCAGCGACATAGCCGGCTATGCCGTGCATCTGTTTTGCCACCAGCAAGGGCGGACGCCGCAACGCATTGCGCAAGGCACTCCAGCGCGCTTTCAGAGCTGCGCCGAGTTCATCCAGCGTCGGTGGCGCGGCCACTGACGCATAGGCAACGCGTTCGCCGCGCATGCCGGCCTCCCGTGACAACGGCACCGGCACGCTTGCGAGGTAGTCGACCGGTACGTCGATCAATGCACCGAACGGCCATTGGCTGCGCAATTCAGCCGCGTCCATCGGCGCGACGTTGATGTCGATGTCGTTGGGCGTCCCTGCGGCGCGGTAAGGGCAGGACAGCCGGCCGCAATTGGCCTGGGCGGCGAATTGCCAGAGCGCATAGCTGTTCCAGTGACCCTTTGGGAAACTGGCGCCGACTTCCGGCTTGTAGCGCGCATACCAGAGCGGCAGCCGCGACAGCAGGCGGTAGCGATAACGGTTGGTAGCGATGTGGCTTGCGGTGACCTCGTTGGTGTAGAGGATCGGGAAGCGACCCACGCGCCGGTGCACCTGCCGCACGAACTCTTCCGCGTCCTCCAGCGACATCCATTTTTCGGGGTCGTTGTCCTCGATGTCGAGGGCAAGCAGATCGTCGGGACCGGCTCGGCGAAATCGATGAAATTGTCGGCCTGCTCTACCGGATTGCCCGGACGGGCGAGATGATAGGCGCCCCATTCCAACCCCAGCGCCTTCGCCACCACCTTGCGTGTCTGGAAAAGCTCACGTGCCACCGCATGCCGGCGCCAGAGCGCCTTGCACAGCCGCTGCTCCGTCTCCGTGCCGGTGCAGGAATAGGGCGGCGGCATTCCGTCCGAGGCTTTGTTGATGAAGCCGACAATGCGCTTGTCGGAGGCAAGCGCGTTCCAGTCGATGGGATTGTATTCATAGGCGTCGACGACGAGCGCGCGGTCTTCTTTTTTCCAGGGTTCGGAAAAGTCCGATGCCGTGGCCGCGCCTGTCGCCGCTGCCAGGCCTGCTGCCAGCGTTGCCATGCGGAAGAACTGTCGCGTGCGGCCGTTCAAGGGCGTACCCCGCTCTCTGACGGTCGATCCTGAACGGCCATGGTTAATGAACGGTTTTCCTGCCGTTTATTGGCTAAGAAGATACGCTCATGAATGCTCGGATCTCGTCGGCCAGGTCGTCCGCGACCCTGGCCATCGGGCCAAGATGCGGTGAGCGCACCATCAGGACGTCGAGTTTCAGGTTTGCGCCTGCGACCTCGACGGGCTCGACGCCTTCGGGTTTTGTCCGGTCGAGCAAGCGCTTCGGGAAAAGCCCGAGCCCCAGTCCTTGCCGCACCAGTCCCATCTGCAGGCCGGCATCTTCGATCTCGGCGGCGACGAGCAGGGGGCGGCCCTGTTCGGCAAGGCGGCCGGCAAGGCGCCGGCGCGCGTCACAGGGCTCCGGGCTCAACACCCAGCGGCTCTGTTGCTGGGCTCCCGTTGCGATCAATGTGTGCGAGGCGATCGTCACCAGTTCTTCCTCGCCGATGGGTTGGGCTTCATGGAACCGGGATTTGTCCGACAGCAGAATTGCCGCGTCGAGCAGGCCGAGACGATGCTGTTCGGCAAGATCGGCACTCCAGCCGGATTTGAGGCGCAGCGACACCTGTGGAAAGCGGGCGACGACGGCTGCGATGCGCTCCGCCAGGCTGTGATGGGCGAGGCCATTGACGAGACCGAGGCGGAACACGCCTTCCGGCTCCGGCGCAGCGGCAATGGCCCTCAGCTTCGCGAAGCCGTCCAGGATCTCGCGGCCTCTCGCCAGGACGTCCACACCTGTCGGCGTCAGCGTCGGCGGTTTTTGCCTGCGGTCGAGAAGCTGGGCCCCCAGTGCCTGCTCAAGCCTCTGGATCTGCCGGCTGACGGCGGGCTGCGTCAGCGGCAACCGCTGCGCCACCTTCTGGATGGAGCCTTCCTCGGCAAACAGAACGAAAGTGCGCAGTTCTTCAATCATGCAGTATCAACATAATTATTTTGCATATTATGAATTTGAAGGCTGAATGACGCAAGGCCATTCTGGCGGTGTCGAAAATGGAGATACCGCTGATGAAAGCGATCGTTTTGCAGGACAGGCCAGGCGTCGAAAACCTTCGTGTCGTTGATCGACCGCAGCCGGTACCGCGCCGCCAGGAGATCCTGATCAGGGTCCGAGCCACAGCCCTCAACTATCGTGATGTCGAGATCGTCAACGGTAGCTATCACACCGTCTTCGCCTTGCCGCTCGTGCCGCTGTCGGATGGTGTCGGCGAGGTGGTTGCGATCGGTGAGGAAGTGACGCGTTTCAAGGTCGGGGATCGTGTCTGCTCGACCTTCTGGCAGCGCTGGGCAGGCGGCTCGTTCCGCATGGCAGAGCCAGCCTATCAGCGCGGCGGCCCGATCGACGGCTTGCTTGCGGACTATGCGGTGCTCGACGAACAGGCCGCGGTGCTGGCGCCGAGGAACCTCAGCGATGTCGAAGCCGCGACCTTGCCATGTGCTGCCGTGACCGCATGGCATGCGTTGGTCACTCTGGGGGCAGTGAAGGCCGGCGACACTGTTCTGGTTCAGGGCACCGGTGGCGTTGCGCTCTTTGCGCTGCTTTTCGCGAGGGCGAACGGGGCACGGGTCATCGTCACCTCGAGCAGTGACGAGAAACTGCGTCGCGCCCAGGCGTTGGGTGCCTTCGCCAGCGTCAACTACAGGCAAAACCCGGAATGGGCCGACGCTGTTCTCGATCTGACTGACGGGCGTGGCGTCGACCATGTCATCGAAGTGGGAGGACCGCGCAGCTTCGAGCAGTCGCTGAAGGCATCGGCGCGTTGCGGACAGATCAACGTCATCGGCTACCTTGGCGGCAAGGATGGCACGATCAACCCGCTCGACATCTTCAGGAAGCAGGTTCAGGTTCGCGGCATACCGGTCGGTTCCCGTGAATCTTTCGAGGCGATGGTCCGCGCGATCGAGGCATTGGACCTGAAACCGGTGATCGACCGGACGTTCAACTGGACTGAAGTGGCGGCCGCGATTCACCACCTGGAAAGTGGATCTCACTTCGGCAAGGTCGCTTTGGTGCATGAATAGGGGATACTGGCTTGCCAGGCAGAGGATATCGGCTCTGCTATCCGCCTCCCGCGACAGTAGTCTTTCGGCTCCGTTCCCGCTGAAACCTCCGCAAAATCCGCGTGACAAAGTTTGACGTTTACGTAAAAGTATATTGGTGGGCGTTGCACCATAGCACTGTTGCATTGCAACGTGGGTACGCGGCAGGATTGCGCGGCACAGAGGAGGAGACTGCATGTATCGGGCACCAGTCGCGGATATCGCCTTTACATTGAAACATGTCGCAGGGTTGAAACCCGCTCTCGATGCCGGGGCCTTCGGTGAACTCGGCGAGGATCTGGTCGATGCGGTGCTGGAAGAAGCGGGGCGTTTCGCGACGGAAGAGGTCGCGCCGCTGTACAAGATCGGCGACGAGACCGGCGCGGTGTTGAAGGACGCCGCCGTGACCATGCCGGCGGGCTGGAAGGGCCTCTACCGCCGCTGGATCGACGGCGGCTGGAACGGCCTTTCCGCTCCCGAGGAATTCGGTGGGCAGGCACTGCCGACCATGCTCGGTGTCGCTGCACTCGAGATGTGGAACTCGGCCGCGATGGCTTTCGGCATCGGTCCGACGCTGACCATGGGCGCAGTCGAGGCACTGCACAAGCACGCCTCCGACGAGCTCAAGGCAAAATACCTCGCCAAACTGGTATCGGGCGAATGGATGGGCACGATGAACCTGACGGAGCCACAGGCCGGGTCGGACCTCGCCGCATTGCGCTCCCGGGCAGAGCCTTTGGGCGACGGCACCTATCGAATCTTCGGCCAGAAGATCTTCATCACCTATGGCGAGCACGATTTCACCGACAACATCGTGCACCTGGTGCTGGCACGCCTGCCCGATGCTCCTGCCGGCACGCGCGGCATCTCGCTGTTCCTGGTTCCGAAGTTCCTGGTCAACGACGATGGTTCGCTCGGCGCCCGCAACGATGTGTTCTGCTCGGGCATCGAACACAAGCTCGGTATCCACGCCTCGCCGACATGCACGATGATCTATGGCGACGGTTTTGGAGGTGTCACGCCCGGCGCCATCGGGTGGCTGATCGGCGAGGAGAACAAGGGCCTCGCCTGCATGTTCACGATGATGAACAACGCCCGCCTCGCTGTCGGCATGCAGGGCGTGGCCGTGGCCGAAGCCGCGTACCAGAAGGCGCTTGCCTATGCCAATGAACGCAGGCAGGGCAAGGCGGCCAGCTATGCCGGCAACGGCATGGCGCCGATCGTCCATCACGCCGACGTGCAGCGCAATCTCCTCACCATGAAGGCGCTGACCGAGATCGCACGTTCGATCAGCTATTCCTGCGCGCACGCACTCGACATGGCGCATGTCGCTGAAAGCCAGGCTGCGGACCACTGGCGCGACCGTGCCAATCTGCTCACGCCACTGGCCAAGGCTTTCTCGACGGATGCCGGCGTCGATGTTGCGTCGCTCGGCGTGCAGATCCATGGCGGCATGGGTTTCATCGAGGAAACAGGAGCCGCTGCCTACTATCGCGATGCGCGCATCGCGCCGATCTACGAAGGCACCAACGGCATCCAGGCTATCGACCTGGTGACGCGCAAGTTGCCACTGGGCAGCGGCCGACATGTGCATGGCTACATCGATGAACTGAAGGCGGTAGCCGCTGATGTGCGTGCATCGAACCGCCCCGGCTTCGGTCGGACGGCGGACCTGCTCGACCGTTCGCTGGCCGATCTGACGGAAGCGACAGACTTCCTGCAGGCATGCCTTGCCGATGGTCGTCAGGAAGCCGCCCTTGCCGGCGCCACGCCATATCTCAGGCTGATTTCGCTGGCTGCGGGTGGTGCCTATCTGGCACGCGGTGCACTCGCCGCCGAGCAGCGCCTGCCACTCTGTCGTTTCTATGCCGAGAACATGCTGGGCGAAACCGCGGCGCTCAAGGAGCGGGTGCTCGGTGGCGCCGAAAGCCTGGCGGAAGCCGGCAAGGCGCTGATCTCGGCCTGACCATTTCACAACGAAGGAAGACAATCGTGACGGATCACATCGTAGTCGAGCGCCAGGGCGCGGTTCAGGTCATCCGTATGAACCGGGCCGACAAGAAGAATGCGCTCACCCGCGCCATGTACGCCGCGATGGCGGCGGCGCTGGCTGATGCGGATGCCGATCCGCAGGTGCGCGCCACTGTCTTCTTCGGCCTGCCGGGCGCATTTTCGTCCGGCAACGACCTTGCCGATTTCCTCGCCGTCGCCACCGGTGGCGAAGGTGGCCGAGAAGTGTGGGATTTCCTGCTGGCGCTGGCGCGATCGCAAAAGCCGCTGCTGTCGGGCGTTGACGGTATTGCCGTCGGCATCGGCACCACGCTCAACCTGCACTGCGACCTGACCTTCGCCACGCCGCGCACCGTCTTCCGCACGCCTTTCGTCGATCTCGGCCTTGTGCCGGAAGCGGCGTCCAGCCTGCTCGTGCCGCGCATCATCGGACGCCAGGATGCGTTCGCCCTGCTTGGGCTGGGCGAAGGCTTCTCGGCAGAGCGCGCCAAGGCAGCTGGCCTGATCTATGCCATCGTCAATGAGGATACGCTGGAGGCAGCGGTGCTTGCCAAGGCCGAGGAGATCGCGGCCAAGCCGCCGCAGGCGCTGAAAATCGCCCGAGACCTGATGTTGGGCTCGCGCGAGGAGGTCATCGCCCGCATCGAGGAAGAGGGGCGGCATTTCGGCGAGCGCCTCCAGTCCGACGAGGCCCGCGCCGCTTTCGTTGCCTTCATGAACCGCAAGAAGGCGGGCTAGCCGAGCAGATAGCCAAACATTGTGGACCTGACGATCAGCCCGAAAATCGGATTCGATTTTCGGGCTGATCCGTTGGCATCAGATCGTCTGCTTACCGGTAGGGCGAGATGCACTGCTGGCGTGGCCCGTAATTGGGCTGGAAGGTGTTGTCCGAGACCCGATAGGAGCGGTAGCGGTCGTAGCACCAGCGCACATGCGCGTTGCTGAGCCGTGCAGGGTAGGCAGGGCGATAGACAGGGCGTCCCTGGTTGGCGATCGCGCCGCCGATGATGGCGCCGGCGATGAAGGCGGCCGGCGGGAACCACATGCCGTTGTGGCGTTTCCAGCCCGGCCGCGCATCACGGTAGCCACGGTGCCCGTTGTAATAATAGCGGTTGCCGTCGCGATAGAAGCCGCGGCGGTTCTGAACCTGCAGGATGTCGCTGCCCGTTTCGACGGTCGGCCTCTGCATCGGAGCGGCCTGGCCCGGCGTCGCCGACGTGGCAAAAGCGGTGAACACAGTTGCTGCCGCGCAAAGAGTTGAAATCAGCTTTTTCATCACATTCCTCGTTCGGTTAGAAACTTCGGATGCGAGGAGCTTCGCAGCCGAGGTGTGAACCGAACCTGAACGCCTGCATTAAATATTTGTAATGTCTGGATAAACGCCTTGCCACCCGGAAATCGCAATCGATATTCCCGAAAAGGTGTGCACGCTACCATTTAACGCCTGAAACGGCCTTCGTGCCCGAACTCCTTAAGGGTGAACAAGACTCATGCCGCGCGTGCTTGTGATTATCGGGAGTGTCCGTCCGAAACGCATCGGCCCGACAATTGCGCTGTGGGTTGCAGAGATCGGCCGTGCAACCATGCCGGCCACGTTTGCTGTGACGGACTTGCGTGACTGGCCGCTGCCTATGGACGACGAACCGGGAGTGCCGGCAAGAGACGGCTACGTACAGCCGCACACGAAAGCGTGGAGCGATGAGGTCGCGGCGGCTGACGCCTTCGTGTTCGTGACGCCTCAATACAATTGGGGGTACCCTGCGCCGTTGAAGAACGCGATAGATCACCTCTATTCCGAATGGCGTGGCAAAGCCGCTGCCATCATTACCTATGGTGGGCATGGTGGCGGAAAATGCGCGGCCCAGCTTCGCGAGGTGCTAGGCGGCCTTAAGATGAGGATTGCTGAAACAATGCCCGCGTTGATGCTTCCGGTTGGACAGGTTGAGGCTAATAGCGGCGAAATCGACCCAGACACTGCCTTTCGGGGTGACAAGGTAAGCATTGGCCAGGCGATGACCCAGTTGAACGCCCTGCTCAAACCACCACAGGATTTATGATCCGCGGCATCTTGCCAGGGTGGCCATGCGCCAGCGTTTCCGCATTTTTTGGAGACGCTCTCAGTCCTCCTTTACGCGAGTTCTTACGCAAAGCCCCGTTGCGCACTTTTGCTCGGATGAATCCAGCACATCTTTGCGCAACGGGATTCGTGCCGCCTTAACGATGCTCCGCGGCAATACGAACACCGAGCCCGATCAGAAGCATTCCCGTTACACCTTCGATCGCGCGTCGCACCTTCGGCCGGCGCAGGAAGTCGCCCGCCTTGGCGATGAGCGTCGCGTAGAAGGCGAGCCATACGAAGGTCAGCACCGAAAAGACGATGCCCAGGAACAGCAGGGCCGAGAAAGTGGCGCCGCTGGCGGGCACGAACTGTGGCAAGAGGCTGGCAAAGAACACCGCCATCTTGGGGTTGCCGAGATCACTGATGATGCCTTGCCGGAAGGCGGAAAAAGCGGACAGCCGGGTGTGGGCTTGCGGCACGGCATCGCCGTGCTCGCTTGCCCCTGGCCAGAGTGCCTCGCGCAACGCCTGAATTCCAAGAAAGACCAGATATGCCGCGCCAGCATATTTGACGGCCATGAAAACCGGTTCCGAGGCGGTCAGCAAGGTGACGACACCGGCACTGGTCGCAAGCGCCCAGATCGCCTGTCCGCAGGCTATGCCGAGTGCCGTCATCAGTCCGGCGGCACGGCCGCCGAGCAAGCTGTTGCGGATCGTGATCGCGGTATCCGGTCCGGGCGTGGCGATGACGATGAACGACACCCCCAGGAATGCGAGGAACAAGGTCATTGCCGGTCTTTCCCATCGAGGATGCGACCGGCAAATCCTACACGATCCGCCTCACGCGAACAGCATCTACTCGATCCGCTCGGCCGGCATGTCGGCGCCGTTCTGATGCAGGGTCAGCCGCTTGGCCTTGCCGACATCGCCGATTTCGAAGCTTATCTGGGCGTCCACGACCTTATAGAAGAACTCGCGCTCGCTTTCGGGGAAGACTTCGATTTCGGGCTGGCCGGTTGCCTGTACCATCAGCCGGTCGCCCGCACGCCGGATCGTCAGGGTGAAATTCGGCGCCAGTTGATAGCGCCCGACGTAACGATCGTAGAGAGCGGGATCGACGGTCACAGCCACCCTGACCTTGGGCGCTTCCGCGAGCTTGGCGGTCGGGTCGAGCAGATGGCGGCCAATGTCGTCCACGCCGATCTCGGTCGATGTGTTGGACAATGCCACGACGCCGACTTTCGCCTTGACCAGGAAGCCCATGAAGGAGCGGTATCCGCCTGTGCCGCCATTGTGCCAGACCATCTCGTCGTCGCCGACCTTGGTGATCATCCAGCCAAGGCCCATTTGGGGCGCACCACTACCGCCAAGGTCGCGTCGTGTGGTCTCGCTGAGCGCGAAGGCGGCTTGCAGCCGCGTTTCCCGCTTGCCCATCGCGGCTTCCAGGAAGGTCAGCATGTCGTTGGTGCTGGAGCGTAAGGCACCGGCACCGCCCAGCGTCGGCAATTGCCAGGCCGGCACGTTTTGCAGGGATTGGTCATGGCCGGGTGTGAACCGCGCTTCCAGGGCTGGCGAAAGCGTGATGCCAGTGCTGTCCATGCCGAGTGGTTTGGTGATGCGATGGGCGATCAGACCTTCGTAGTCGGTGCCGGTGCGTGCGGCCAGCGCGTGGCCAAGCAGGCCGAAGCCAAGGTTCGAATATTCGAATTCACTGCCGATATCGCGCGGCAGCTTGTACCCGGACAAGAAGCTGTAGAGCTGCTCGATCGTGTAGTCTGCGTAGGGATCGTCCTGGTCTTTCGGCGCGAGATTGTCGGGCAGGCGCGGCAGACCGGACATGTGAACGGCCAGCTCCCTGAGCGTGATCGTCTTGCCGTCGCGCTCCGGCACCGTCACGTTGGTAGGCAGATATTTTGCCACCGGGTCATCGAGCGAGACCTCGCCTTTATCGACCATGTCGGCGAGGGCGAGCGCGGTGAAGACCTTGGTGATGGAGCCGATCTCGAAGATCGTGTCGCCGTCGACCTTACGGGCATCATTCGCACCGAAACGGCCGTATGGGACGATCCGGCGGCCATTGGTGTCGATGATGCCAACGACGATGCCGAGGCTCTGTTTTTCGACATCGATGCGCTGTTCGAGGATACGGCGGATTTCAGGGTCTGGTGGGATGGGGGACTTTTCTTGTGCCTTGGCTCCAAATTGTGTGGTGATCACGAGCAGTCCTCCCAGAGCAATTCCAGCAAAAGTGCGCAGCGGTTTTGCGTCCGGAATTGCGCGAGAACAAAGAGGTGGAGTGTTTCCGCGTTTCCGTGAAAAACGGAAACGCGCTGGTAGCAAACGCAGCATTCGTTTCTCCTGACACCCCAGTCCGTGCGGATGTGGTGGCGAGTGGCTGCGCGCGCAATGGACCAGGGAAAATTATGGGTAGAGGCGGCTCTTGTCCCAGCCGCCGTCGGCGTTGCGGCTGAACACGATGCGGTCGTGGAGCCGGAACGGGCGATCGTGCCAGAATTCGATCGTCTGCGGCACGATGCGGAAACCCGACCAATGTCCGGGGCGTGGAATATCGCCGATGGCATAGCGGGCAGTGTATTCGGCGACGGCCTTCTCCAGAGCGAATCGGCTCTCCAGCGGCCGCGATTGCTTCGAGGCCCATGCTCCGATCCGGCTGCCGCGCGGGCGCGACGCATAATAGGCATCGGCTTCCGCCTCGGACACGATCTCGACCGGGCCGCGCACGCGCACCTGGCGGCGCAGCGATTTCCAGTGGAAGCACATTGCTGCCTTCATGCTGCCCAGAATTTCGCGACCCTTTGCGCTTTCGAAATTGGTGTAGAAGACAAATCCATGGTCGTCGAAGCCTTTGAGCAGCACCATGCGCACATCCGGCATGCCGTCGGCGTCGACGGTTGCAAGCGCCACGCCATTGGGGTCGTTTGGTTCGGATTTGGAGGCATCGTCCAGCCAGGCGGCGAACAGCCGGAAAGGCTCCGCGCTCTCCGTAAAGTCACCTGTTGTTAAGACTGTCTCGTTCATAGTTTTTCCGATGTGAACTGGCCGAGGATTTGCCGATTGTCGCGCATCGCGCACATTTTTGACAGCCGGCCAGTGGGCACTTTCCTTTCGTCCTGTCTGAGGGCGGCGGCGCCTTGCGCATTGCTTGTCCTTGCTGGTTGTGGCGCCGGTGGCTTCAGCCTGGAGAAGGCGGAAGTTGATCGCTCCATCGTTACGGGCTCGATTTCGTCGGGTACGAACAACGCCATCGACACCGGCATGGCTTCCGACGAAGCAACGATCCGCAACGCAGCGTCTTCGGCAGATCTGCAGGGACTGGCCAACCAGGCTGTGCCCTGGGCCAATTCCGCAACCGGTTCCCGCGGTACCATCACCGCGCTGGCTGAGACCGGTGATGCCAGCAAGGGGCGCTGCCGCCAGTTCGACGTCTCGCGCGAAAGCTATGACGGCGTCACCATGTACAAGGGGGCGATCTGCATGACGCCTGTCGGCACCTGGAAGACGCAGGAATTCAAGGCGCTCTGATTTTCCCCGCGCCCACTGGAATTTCTTCCTATCAAGGCGCATATAGGACACAACTCTGAATTCACCCGTTCAATGAGCAGGATTGATGCGCGACCCCTATGAGGTGCTGGGAGTTGCCAGGAACGCCTCGTCCAAGGACATCAAATCGGCGTTTCGGAAACTCGCCAAGAAGCACCACCCGGACCAGAACCCGAACGACCCCAAGGCCAAGGATCGCTTTTCTGCGGCCAATCAGGCTTATGAGATTCTCGGCGATGAGAAATCGCGTGCGGCTTTCGATCGTGGCGAGATCGACGCCGACGGCAAGCCGCGCTTCCAGGGCTTCGAGAACGCTGCCGGTGGCGATCCTTTCGCCGGCTTCCGTCGCCAGCAGGGGCCGGGGGCATCGCATTTTGAGTTCCGCTCCGGCGGGGGCAGCCCCTTCGGTGAGGGGGCAGGGGATATCTTCAGCCAGATTTTTGGTGATGCCTTCAACCAGCAGCGCGCTGCTGGCGCAAATGCCGCTGGTGGTGGCGACCGCCGCAGGCAGGCGCCGGCTGGCGGCGACATCAACGTGACGCTGGACGTGACGATCGAGGAAGCCGCGAGTGCCGAGAAGGTAACCGCGATCTTCCCGGATGGCCGCAAGGTCGCGGTGAAATTGCCGGCCTATGTCGAAGATGGTCAGACCATTCGCCTCAAGGGCCAGGGCGAGCAGGGTTATGGCCAGCCGGGCGATGCGCTGGTCAAGATCAGGTTCCGACGCCACCCGCGTTACCGCATCGAGGGGCGTGACCTGCATGTCGATCTGCCGGTATCGCTGCACGACGCGGTCACTGGCGCCAAGGTGGCGGTCGAGACCCCGACCGGGCGTATTGCGCTTGCCGTGCCGGCCTGGTCGAGTTCCGACAAGGTGCTGCGCATCAAGGGACGCGGACTGCCCGAAAAGGCAGGCGGTCACGCCGATCTCTATGCCCATGTCCGCATCATGTTGCCGGAAGGCGGCGATCCGGAACTGGAAGCGCTGGTCAAGAAACAAGGCTGAACTGCGCGCATTGGAGTTCCTGGTCCAAAAGATTGGCTCAGGCAATCCATTGCGGCGAAGGGGACCGTGAGTAGCAATGCCGCTGACATTCACAGCAGCGGCACCTCTTCATGTCCACGGAAGTCATTGTTCGCCCGATCCTTCGCCAGGATTTCGATCGCTGGTTGCCGCTCTGGGAAGGCTACAACGCCTTCTATGGTCGTTCCGGTCCGACAGCGCTTGCGGAAGCGATCACGCAGATGACCTGGTCGCGGTTTTTCGATGCCTATGAGCCGGTTCATGCACTGGTGGCGGAAAGCGGCGACCGCTTGCTCGGCCTGACGCATTATCTTTTCCATCGCTCGACCACGGCCATCGAACCGAATTGCTACCTGCAGGATCTGTTCACGTCGCAGGATGCGCGCGGCAAGGGGATCGGCAAGGCGCTGATCGAGGGGGTCTATGACCGTGCCCGCGAAGCGGGTTCGAAGCGAGTGTACTGGCAGACCCACGAAACCAACCAGACGGCGATGCGGCTTTACGACCAGGTCGCCGAACGCTCCGGCTTCCTGGTCTACCGCCGGCTTTTCTGATCTCGCAGCTTCGCCGGTCGGCTAAACGCAGCCGGCAAGCAACGCCGGGCCATCTCATCATCGCTTGAAGGCGTCAAGCGCCTGTGCGATAGGGCAGTTCAAAGCGGATCACTATGCGGAGAGCGCTCATATGGTGGGTGGACAGGGCCTGATGGCCGGCAAGCGCGGCCTTATCCTTGGCGTCGCCAACAACCGTTCGATTGCCTACGGCATTGCCAAGGCGTGTGTGGATCACGGCGCGGAGATCGCGCTGACCTACCAGGGCGAGGCATTCAAGAAGCGCGTCGAGCCTTTGGCCGAGGAGCTCGGCGCCCATGTCGTCGGCCATTGCGATGTCACCGATTCGGAAAGCCTGGATACGGTGTTCGAGAATGTCGCCAAGCTGTGGGACAGGCTCGACTTTGTCGTGCACGCCATCGCCTTCTCCGACAAGGAGGAACTGACCGGCCGTTACGTCGAGACCACGCGCGACAATTTCCTGCGCACCATGGACATCTCGGTGTTTTCCTTCACGACCATTGCCAAGCGCGCCGAGCCGATGATGACAAATGGCGGTTCCATGCTGACACTGACCTATTATGGCGCCGAAAAGGTGATGCCGCACTACAACGTAATGGGTGTCGCCAAGGCCGCGCTGGAGGCATCCGTGCGTTATCTTGCCGTCGACCTCGGTGCCAAGGGCATCCGCGTCAACGCCATCTCGGCCGGACCGATCAAGACGCTTGCAGCCTCCGGCATCGGCGACTTCCGCTATATCCTGAAGTGGAACGAGTACAATGCGCCGCTGAAGCGCACGGTATCGCCCGAAGAAGTCGGCGATTCAGGCCTCTATTTCCTGTCGGACCTGTCGCGCGGCGTCACCGGAGAAATCCACCACGTCGATTCGGGCTATCACGTCGTCGGCATGAAGGCCGTCGACGCGCCGGATATCTCCGTCCTCAAGGACTGAGGCTTCCGCCCGGCATTCCAGCATCGTACCGGAGGTCGTTCGCGCGCCATGTCTGCGCTTATCTATGTCGTGCGTCACGGCCAGACCGACTGGAATGCCGAGCACCGTCTGCAAGGGCAGGCCGATACGGATCTCAACGATCTCGGCCGTCGGCAGGCATCGGAGAATGGGCGCAAGCTCGCGGATTTGATCGGCACCGCAAAGGCCGGTTTTGACTATGTCTCCAGCCCGATGCTGCGTACGCGCGAGACGATGGAGCTGTTGCGCGCGGCCATGGGACAGGAGCCGGCCGGCTATCGGACCGACGAGCGGCTTGTCGAGCTCAATTTTGGTGACTGGCAGGGTTTTACCTATCCCGAACTTGAGACCAGGTATCCGGGTGCAAGCCGTGCCCGTGGCGAAGATAAATGGGATTTCACGCCGCCGGGCGCGGGCGCGGAGAGCTATCAGAAGCTGCTGTCGCGTATCCAGCCGGTGTTCCAGGCCATGGAACGTGAGACCGTCTGCGTCACGCATGGTGGTGTGATACGTTGCCTGTTCCGGATGATTGCCGAAGCTTCGAAGGATGAAGCAGCCTCGCTGGAAATTCCGCAGGACCGGGTTCTGAGGGTGCAGGGCCGCCATCTGGAGTGGCTCTAGAGCAATTCCAGCAGACATACGCGGCGGCTTGCGTCTGGAAGTGCGTAAAAACAAAGAGCTACAGCGTAGTACAGTTCGACCGTACCGTATTGCGCATGCGCGTTTCTCCTCATTCCTGCTTCAAACAGCGGCTGGCACCGTAAGACGATGAGAATCACCTCCATCACCAACTGGGCCTACGGCATCACCGTGGTCCTGACCGCGCTTTCGGGCGGCGCCTTCATGATGTCTTCGCACAGCGCCCTCCAGGAGCGCGCTGCGGTCGAGGAACATCTGGCGCTCGATACGCTGGCCGAGGATCTTGCGCTCGGCGCCGAACTGGGAAGTGATGATGCGCGGCTCTACGTGATGCGCGGCGATGAGCGCTACCTGGAGGCGTTTCGCGCAGGGGAGAATTCGGAACGGAGCAGGGAGGCAACGGCAACCAAGCTGGCCGCCCAGGGACTGGCGCCGGGCGAAGCAGAAGCGCTGAAGGCTGTCGTTCGGGATGCGGAGGCACTGGACAAGATCGAACTGGCAGCGATCGAGGCCTTTCAGCGCGGAGACAAGACCGCTGCCCAGGAGGGTCTGTTCGGCGCGGGATACGAGCGGGTCCAGGGTGCGCTTGTCCAGACCGTCGCGCATTTTCGCGACCTGACTGCGGCGCGCACTGGAGCACAGCTTGAAGCGGCTCGCGACCGCAGCAACTGGTGGAGCCTGGTTGCCAAGATCATGCTTGCGGTCACCGGCGCGCTGTTTGTCGCTGTTCTCTACTTCGTCCTGAGGCGACGGGTGGTGAAGCCGTTGATGCAGATGACCGGGATCGTCAGCCGGCTCGCCAAGCAGGACTATACCGTCGAAGTGCCGGTTGAGCGGCGCGCCGACGAGATCGGCGAAATGAATGACGCGATCGAGATATTCCGCACGAATCTGATCGAGCGGGAGCGGCTGGATGCCGAGCAAAGGGCCGACCAGCGCACCAAGGACATGATTCTGCAAATGATGCACCGGGTGCAGGCATGCCAGAACCAGGCGGAGCTTGCCGAGGTCGTGGTTCGCTTCATTCCCGAAATATTCCCCGACCTCGCCGGAGGTCTGTACATCCTCAACGACAGCAAGACCGCGCTGACACGCGCCGGCGTATGGCTCGAACCGCAGCGTTCGGAGGCGGCATTTCCGGCCTCTGCCTGTTGGGGGCTTCGCCGCGGCCGTTCGCACGAAAGCGGGACGAAGGGCTCCGACGTTCCTTGCCGACACCTCGAGGCGTCAGGCCCGACCGCGCTCTGCATGCCGTTGACGGCCCAAGGTGACATGATCGGCCTTATCTACACCGAAGAGCGTGGAGAGAACGCGCTCGGATCCGGTGGCGCCAGGCTCTATCTTGAACTGATTGCGGAAAATGTCGGCCTTGCGATCGCAAACCTGCAGTTGCGGGAGAAGCTGATCGAGCTTGCCGTGCGCGATCCCCTGACCGGCCTGTTCAATCGTCGCTTCCTGGACGAAACGTTGCAGCAGCACGGCCAGAACCGTAGCGGCGAGCAAATAGCCTGCCTGATGGTCGACATCGATCATTTCAAGCGTTTCAATGACGAGTTCGGGCACGACGCGGGCGATCTGGTCATGCAGTATGTCGGGCAGATATTGCGTGAGACGGTAGGCCCGGCAGGCACTGCCTACCGTTTCGGCGGGGAGGAATTCACCGTGCTCCTGCCCGGGCTTGAAGAAGACCAGGCCGCAGAGCTTGCGGACGGGTTGCGTCGGAAGATCGGCGGCGCCACGCTTTCCCATTCCGGCAGGGTGCTCGGAACGGTGTCGACTTCCATCGGCGTTGCGGCATCCCCGCAGGATGGCTCGATTGAAACGCTTGTCACACGCGCCGATGCGGCCTTGCTCAAGGCAAAAGCTGCGGGCCGTAACAGGACAGTGATGGCAAGCGAAATCCAGGCCCGGCAGTAAGAGCGGGTACTGCGCGACCGGAATTCCAACAGAGAACGCCGGTGCAGCGGCATGACGCTCCGGCGCATTTCAGCTTTTACCCGGAACGCTGCAACTCTTTCTCTATTCCGCAACAAAAACCGCAGCGCACTTTCAGCGAGCTGTCGCTGGTTTGCCTTATTGGGGCAGCTCCATGTCGGTGATGACGTTCTCGCCATTGCTGACGTCATAGGCAATGACGACGTCGGTGCCGGGCTTCAAAGCTTCCAGATCCATTTCGGCATTCAGCTTGTAGGCCTTGCCGTCATCCAGCGTCAGCGTCAGGGTCTCCCTGTCGACCTTCTTGATCTTGCCTTCCGCCTGGCCCGCGAAAGCGGCAGTCACGACAAGCACGGTGGCGGCTATGGCGCCGAGCAGGGTACGCATTGATGGTCCTCATTGTTTGTTGTTGTACGCCGTTCCCATGCGGCGGCCGTGTGCGGCGACGGAAGCAAACAGAAACCAGTCGAATGTGTCAAACCTAAGTCACCTGCCGTGGACAACATGGCTGCGACCTTTTGTTCAGGCGGTCTTTCGTCAGTTTGCTGCGCGCTGCAGGACTGCCACACGCATGGCCGAGCGCACTGAAAATCCGATGGATTCATAAAGCGCGATCGCGGCTGTGTTCGTTGCGTAGGCATGCAGAAAAGGCTCTTCGCCGCGTTCGATGATACGACCCGCCACGAACATCGACAGTCGTTTGGCGAGACCGCGGCCACGAGCATCCGGATGCGAACAGACGCCGCTGATCTCACTGAACCCTTGCGGTTTCATGCGTTCACCAGCCATCGCGAGCAACCGACCGTCTTCCTTCACGCCCCAGAAAGCACCGAGTTCCAGAGCGCGTGCCGTGAAGGGGCCCGGCTTGGTGAGTTCCGCCAGTGCCTGCATCGCCGGGATATCGGCTTCGCCGAGAAGCGCGATGCGGTCGTCCTGTTCGACCGTTGACGGATGGCTCGCGATCATCTGCACAGCTGCGGCGGCCGACACGATCGTCATGCCGGCCGGGACCTTCACCGTGTCGGCCTGGAGGAAAAGCAGGCTCCGGCCGTCGGACGACAGATCGAAAAGCGCCTGCAGGCTTGACGCGGTATCGTCCATGGTCGCCGCAAAGGCGGAGACCGTTGGCTGGTAGCGTTTCGCCAGCGAGCCACCCTCGGAAAGGTGAGCATGGCGTGAGGCGAGTGCGCTCCAGATGGGGCGATCAAGCGGGGTCATGGAGCTGCCTTGCGATACGGCGATGTAACGGGGTGGCGTCGAGATCATGTTCGATTGCGGTCAGCTGCTCGAGCAGCGGGCCGGTCAGGTCTCCGCAGATTTCCGCTACTGCGGCATCGATGCGGGGCCAGAGATTGCGTTTCGAGGTTTCAACGAGCTGGCGCCCCTTGTCTGTCAGGCTGAGGAACCGGCGTCGCTGGTCTTCCGACGATTGCCTGACATCGACCAGTCCGATTTCGCTCAATTGCGTCATGATGCGTGTGGCGCCGGGCTGCGTGATGCCGATCGCTTCGGCCAGATCGCCGACCGTCAGCGGACCAAGGCGGTCGATGGCCGCGAGGGCAGGAAACTGGCTGGCCTGCACCGGCACATCCAGATCGTCCAGCACGCTTTGCACCTCGGACTGAAAACGTTCGCCGATCCGCCTGAGGCGGCTGCCAAGCGTGAGGTAGCCCATTTCGCGAACGACATCGTCAACCATCGCAAAGTCTCATTCTAAGTTACATAACATGTTATATAACTGATTATGTTTATTTGTCCAGCCGGTGCTACTGTTCGTGGCGCGTTGAGCAAATTGGCTTCGGCAAACCCGGTTTGACCACCGTGGAAAACGCTACTAGAAGGCTGGCCATGCCGGGATCTGGCCCGCGCGAGGGCTGCTACCGATGTCGCATAATACCTTCGGCCATCTTTTCCGGGTGACCACCTGGGGCGAAAGCCACGGTACCGCGCTGGGCTGTGTCGTTGATGGCTGTCCGCCCGGCATCCGCTTCACCCGCGAGGACATCCAGGCCGAGCTCGACCGCCGCCGCCCAGGCCAGTCACGCTTCGTCACCCAACGCCGCGAGCCGGATGAGGTCAAGGTGCTGTCCGGCTTCGTCCTCGACGAGGACGGGGTCACGATGATCACCACCGGCACACCGGTGTCGATGCTGATCGAGAATGTCGACCAGCGTTCGAAGGACTATGGTGAAATCGCCCGCCAGTATCGGCCGGGACATGCCGATTATGCCTATGAGGTCAAATACGGCATTCGCGATCATCGCGGTGGCGGCCGTTCCTCGGCGCGCGAGACTGCGGCGCGCGTCGCAGCCGGCGCGCTCGCCCGCAAGGTCGTTCCGGGCCTGGTCGTGCGCGGAGCACTGATCGCCATGGGCGAGAAGGCAATCGATCGCGCCAACTGGAACTGGAATTTCGTCGACGATGGCGAAAACCCGTTCTTCACGCCGGATCCACAGTCGGTACCGGTCTTCACGACCTATCTCGACGGCATCCGCAAGGCGGGTTCGTCGGTCGGTGCGGTGATCGAGATCGTTGCCGACGGCGTGCCGGCCGGGCTGGGCGCGCCGATCTATGCCAAGCTCGATCAGGATATCGCCTCGAACCTGATGTCGATCAATGCCGTCAAGGGCGTCGAGATCGGCAACGGTTTCGAAGCCGCCAGGATCACCGGCGAACAGAACGCCGACGAGATGCGCATGGGCAATGACGGCAAGCCGGTGTTCCTCTCCAACAATGCCGGTGGCATTCTCGGCGGCATTTCGACAGGCCAGCCGATCGTCGCCCGTTTCGCCGTCAAGCCGACCTCCTCGATCCTCAATCCGCGCAAGTCCATCGACCGGGACGGCAAAGACGTCGATGTCGTCACCAAGGGGCGCCATGACCCTTGCGTCGGTATCCGTGCCGTGCCGATCGGCGAAGCAATGGTCGCCTGCGCCATTGCCGACCATTATCTGCGCCATCGGGGACAAGTCGGCAGTCGGCAGTAGGCAATCGGCAATCGGGAAATGCCGTCGGCACCCGACTTGCCGTTGTCTCCGTTTCGAACCATCTTCGCCTACTGCCTACTGCCTACTGCCTACTGCCGCGAACGAAGTGAGCCCCATGCCTTACGATCAGAAGAAAATTGTCGAAGCCCTGCGCGCTTTCGAGCGCGGCGAGATCGTTGTCGTCATGGACGATGACGGGCGCGAGAACGAGGGCGACCTGATCGTCGCGGCCGTTCATTGCACGCCGGAGAAGATGGCTTTCATCGTGCGCCACACCTCCGGCATCGTCTGCACGCCGATGCCGCGCGAAGAGGCGAAGCGGCTGAACCTGGCGCCGATGGTGGCGGACAATGATTCCGCCCACACCACTGCCTTCACGGTCAGCGTCGACTTCAAGCACGGCACGACTACCGGCATTTCCGCCGAGGACCGCACCTTGACCGTGCGCAATCTTGCCAACGGCAATGTCGCCGGCAGCGATTTCGTGCGCCCTGGCCACATCTTTCCGCTCATCGCGCGCGAAGGCGGCGTGCTGATGCGCTCCGGCCATACGGAGGCCGCCGTCGATCTCTGCAGGCTGGCCGGCCTGCCACCGGTCGGCGTCATTTCCGAACTGGTCAACGACGACGGCACCGTCAAGCGGGGCCCCGAAGTGGCGGCCTTCGCCGAGGAGCACGGGCTCAAGCAGGTTTCGGTGGCGGACCTCATCGCCTACCGCCAGCGCAAGGAAACGCTGGTCGAGCGTGTTGCCTGCTCCGACATCGACACGCCCGGCGGCAAGGCGACGGCAATCGCTTATTCGCTGCCTTGGGAAGCGATGCATCATCTGGCGATCGTCTACGGCGATATCCGCGACGGCGAGGAAGTGCCGGTGCGGCTGCATCTGGAAGACGTCACGACGGACGTGTTCGGCACCCGTACCGTGCTCGATGACATCATGAAGACGCTTGGAGAGCGCAAGCGCGGCGTCATCGTCTATCTGCGCGAAGGGTCCACCGGCGTCGGCAGCCATGGCGGCCGCAACCGGCAGGGCGGCAGCGACCGCGAGGATCATGAGGAAGCGCGCCGGCGCGAGAACGAATGGCGCGAAATCGGACTTGGCGCGCAGATCCTCAAGGATCTCGGCATCTCTTCGATCAACCTGATCGCCTCGCGCGAGCGGCACTATGTCGGCCTTGAAGGTTTCGGCATCCGTATCGCCAAGACCGAAATTCTCTAGAGCAATTCCAGGAAACGAAACCGTTCAGGCCATTGCCGGCGCATTCGTGCCGCGCACGGATCGTTGCAGAATGCCTTGCCCGGCCAGCGCGACAATGAAGGCGACGACACCGGCCGTAATCGAAACCAGGAAGCCGCTGGTCGCACCGTAGTTGTCGATCACCCAGCCGGCAGCCGACGAGCCCGCGGCCAGGCCGATGCCGATGCTGGTGATCGCCCAGGTCATGCCTTCGGTGAGCTTGGAAGAGGGTACGAGTTTTTCGACCAGCGCCATCGCGGTGATGATGGTTGGCGAAACCGCGACGCCTGCGACGAACAGCACCAGACAAAGCATCGGGATGCTGCCGACGATCAGCAGCGGCCAGGTGGTCAGGGCCGCCAGCGCGATCATGATCAGCAGCTGCCGCGCGAGCGGCAGCTTGAGTTTCAGCATGCCGAAGGCGAGGCCGGCGATAAGCGACCCTGCCGCGTAGGCCGAAAGTGCAAGGCTGGCGGCCGCCTTGTTGCCTTGCGCCTCCGCGAAGGCGACGGCAGCCACTTCCGCCGTGCCGAAGATCGCGCCGATCGACGCCAGCGTCACGACGATGACCTGTAGCGAGCCGAGGCGGATGACGGAGTGACCGCCGCTGTGCTCCTGTACATGGATCGGCGGCTCAGTTGATCGCTGTGCGGCAAACAGCAGGCTGCCGATGATGAGAAAGATGGTGGCTGCCAGCGGCCCGGCTTCCGGGAACACGGTGACGCTCAGTCCCACGGCGAGAATCGGGCCAACCATGAAGACGGCTTCATCGACCACGGATTCGAAAGCAAAAGCCGTGTGCAGTTTCGCGGTGCCGCGATAGAGTTCGGTCCAGCGCGCCCGCACGAAAGAACTGAAGCTCGGCATGGCGCCACTGAGAATGGCAAACAGGAACAGAGTCCAGTTAGGCGCCTTCAGATGCGTCGCCACCATCAGGCTGATAAGGGCCGACACGGCGATCAGCGTTGCGGGCACAAGAACGCGACGCTGGCCGTGTCGGTCGACGAGGCGCGACACTTGAGGTGCGATCAGGCCGCTCGCCAGCGCAAAGGTGGCCGAGACCGCGCCCGCAAGCCAGTATTCGCCATGGGTTTCTGACAACATCGTCACGATGCCGAGCGTGATCATCGAAAGCGGCATGCGGGCCAGGAAGCCCGCCGCGGAAAACGCCTTGGCGCCGGGCGCCTGGAAAATTTCACTGTATGGATTGCGCATCAAAGTCCCCGGGGCTCGGAGATAGAGCATTTTGTAGCCAAGTGGAATCACTTGGCGTTACAAAAATGCGGCGAAAACAAAAACTTAGAGCGTCTCCGCGTTTCCGTAAAAACCGGAAACGCTCTAGTTGAGATTTCAAAGACAGTCGAGCCGCCTGGGAAGGCGGCTCGTTGGTCCTGTGGGGATCGTGTTTCGGGAAACGCGAACATCATTTCGCTGCTTGCGGGGCAACCTGCGATAATTCGCTGTCCGCCTCGCCGGCGAGTGTCTTCTGACCGAGAAGGACGATCACGAAGGAGATCGTTCCGGCCGCCACGGAAACCCAGAAACCGTTCTGTGCTCCGTAGTTGTCGACCACCCAGCCGGCCACGAACGCCCCCAGTGCCATGCCGATGCCGATGCCGGTCATCACCCAGGTGATGCCCTCGGTCAGCATGGCTTCAGGCACGCGCCGTTCGATCAGGCCAAAGGCCATGATGAAGGTCGGCGAGATCGCCACGCCGCTGACGAAGACTGCGAGCGCCAGCAAGGGAACCGTGTTGGCGACGAGCAATGGCAAGGTGGTCAAGGCGACGACGGCAATCGAAAGAGCGAGCAGGCGCTGTTTCGGAGCCTGGAGGTTCAGCGCACCGACGACAAGGCCGACGACGAAGGAACCCGCGGCATAGACGCCGATGACCAGGCTGGCGGCGGTGGGCTGGCCGAGCTCCTTGGTGATGGCCACCGAGCTGACCTCGGCCGTGGCGAAGATCGCGCCGACGAAAATGAGGGCCAGCGTGATGATCTGAACGGGACGCAGCATGATAGCAGAACCGCTGCTGCCATGCTCCGGCTGCCGGACCTTGGGCTCGCTCGACCGTTGCAGGATGAAGGCAGCCATGCCGAAAGCCAGCAGAAGCGTGCTCGCCAGCATGCCGGCTTCCGGGAACAGCGCCACGCTGAGGCCCACCGAAAGCGAGGCGCCGGCAATATAGACCAGTTCATCGGCGACCGACTCGAAGGCAAAGGCCGTGTTGAGCTCAGGACGATCGCGGAATTTTTCCGTCCAGCGCGCACGCACCATGGCCGGCACGCTGGGCATCGCCGCGGCCAGGAACGCCGAGACGAACAGGGTCCAGCTTGGCCAGTCATAATGGGTGGCCGCGAGCAGTGTGAGGAAGGCGATGACCGAGATGATCGTGGTCGGGGCGGCCACGGCGGTCTGGCCGAGCCGGTCGATCCATCGCGAGATCTGCGGGGCGGCAAACGCGTTGGTCAAGGCGAAGGTGGCCGATACGGCGCCGGCCAGCCAGTACTCGCCGCGCGCCTGGGACAGCATCGCGACAATACCGATGGGAGCCATGGCGATAGGCAACCGTGCAAAGAAGGCGGCGGCTGCGAAGCCCTTGGCTCCGGGGACTCTGAAGATTTCACCATAAGGATTGCGCATGGGAGCACTCCTGGAAATTTGAGGGTGCGCCACTTACATACGTGGCGTATGCGAATGAGATAATTGCATACGCCACGTATGTCAATTAATATACGCCGAGTATGTGAAAAATATACGCGGCGTATGTAAAAAGCAGAAGCGGCAAGGGAAAGAACCAATGAGGACAGCCCATAAACCCCGCAGCGAGATGATCGCCGAGACGCGTGCGAAGCTGATTTCTTCCGCGCGACGGGCCTTTGCGACAGTTGGCTATGCGAATGCGTCGATGGATGATTTCACCGCGGACGCGGGGCTGACGCGCGGCGCGCTGTATCATCATTTCGGTGACAAGAAGGGGTTGTTCGAAGCCGTGATCGCCCAGATCGATTGCGAAATGGCGGCGCGTCTCAATGCTGTCTCTGCCAAGGCCGAGACGCGTTGGCAGGGCTTCATGGACGAGAACATCGGCTATGTCGAAATGGCGCTGGATCCGGAAGTCCAGCGCATCGTGCTATGTGATGGGCCCGCTGTCCTTGGTGATCCGGCGCAATGGCCAAACGCCAATGCCTGTATCCTGTCGATAACCAGGAACCTTGCAGCGCTGAAGGAAGAGGGGGTTATCCGCCGCGACATCGATCCCGAAGCGATGGCACGGCTGATCAGCGGCGCCTCGCTCTATGCTGCGCAGTGGATTGCAAACTCCGATGATCCTGCCGCCATCTCGACAAAGGCGGTCAACGCGTTTCGCGCGCTCATGGAAGGTTTGCTGGTGGACGGCAAGACTGCCGTCTGACTTCTCACCCTCTGTTTGCGATCGCGTTGGCCGCGGCTTTCAGCGCATCCTCGCCGACGCCGGCATAGGTCTCGCTCATGACGAGGTCGGAGAGCGGCAGGCGCGAGCCCCAGCCATTGCGTTCGAGGTCAGGTTGGCTGGCGAATTCGGAGACGTGCCCGACACAAAGATAGGCGACCGGCACGACATGATCGGGGATGTCGAGCAGGTCTTTGAGCGCATCGGCGTTCAGGATGCTCACCCAGCCGACGCCGATCCCTTCGGCCCGTGCTGCCAGCCAGAAATTCTGTACCGCGCATACCGTGCTGAAGAGATCCATTTGCGAATTGTGCCAGCGCCCGAGCGGCGAGTTCTCGCTGCGCGAGCGATCGCAGGTGATGCAGAGATTGAGTGGGCTTTCGCAGATGCCTTCGAGCTTGAGCTTGCGGTAGAGCGCCTGCCGATCCTCCGCAATATGCGGCAGTTCTTGGGATCGGGCTGTCAGGAAAAGATCGCGCACCGCCGCGCGCCGTTTCTGGTCGCGGATGACAATGAAGTTCCAGGGTTGCATGAAGCCTACGGACGGCGCGTGGTGCGCGGCCATGAGCAGGCGGGAAAGCACCGCGTCGTCGATCGGATCGGGCCGGAAATGGCTGCGCACGTCGCGGCGTGTGAAGATGGCGCGATAGATGGCTTCTCGCTCAATATCTCCGAAGCCAAAATCTCCGAAGGAACGACATGTGTGATTGCGGACGGCGTTCATCGCGTTTCCCTTGCGATCGAAACAACGTCATCAGCCCGTCCATGCGGATGACCATTCCTGCCTGGCCGGTCTTCTGGCTCGGGTTCGTCCCGCTTGTCGGCGCCTTCCCGTCCGTTTTCACGGACAGTGGCTTTTGCCGAGCGGTCCCCCTTACAGCGTTGGGCACGCCACGGATTTTCACCGTGTTCCCGATTCTCCCGCCTCGCGGCAGGCACCTGACAGTGCGGCGAAACTAGCTGAGTTTGCGAGCAAAGACAGCCCTGATCTCGACGTCGGATGACGCCTTTTCCCCAACAGGCTGTCACCTGTCGCGTGGCCATCATCTCCATTGCTGATAAGGTGCCCCCATGACGACCCGTCTCTACACCCATCCGATTTTCCTGGAACACATCACGCCCACCGGTCATCCGGAGCGGCCGGACCGGCTGCGCGCCATCGAACGGATATTGGATGACGAGGCCTTTGCCGCGCTCGACCGGCAAGAAGCGCCGATGGGCGACGAGTCGACTGTCCTCTATTGTCATCCGAAGGATTTCGTCGAGCGCGTGCGCAAGGCGATCCCGTCAGACGGCATCGCCGTCATCGATTCCGACACGGTGGCGAGTCCGAAAACCTGGCAGGCGGCGCTGACCGCCATTGGCGCCGCCAATGCCGCCGTGGACGACGTTTTCACCGGCAAAGCGGACAATGTCTTCGTGGCCGCGCGTCCGCCGGGCCACCATGCCGAGAAAACCACCGCCATGGGTTTCTGCCTGTTCAACACGGCCGCGATCGCCGCTCGCTACGCGCAGGAAAAACACGGCGTCGAGCGTGTCGCCATCGTCGACTGGGACGTGCATCACGGCAACGGCACGCAGGACATCTTCTGGGACGACCCGTCAGTGCTGTATTGCTCGACGCATCAGATGCCGCTTTATCCGGGCACCGGTGCCAGAAACGAGACCGGTGCCGGCAACATCGTCAACGCGCCGCTGGCGCCGGCGACGGGCAGCGATATCTTTCGTGAGGCATTCAACACGCGTGTCCTGCCGGCGATCGATTCCTTCGCCCCGGACCTCGTCATCATCTCGGCCGGTTTCGATGCGCACCATCGCGACCCGTTGGCCGAGATCAACCTTGTCGAGGATGATTTCGACTGGGCGACCGGGCAGTTGATGGATCGCGCCCGCCGTCATAGTTCAAACAGGCTGGTCAGCTTGCTGGAAGGCGGCTACGACCTGCACGGATTGGCATTTTCGGTCGCAGCGCATGTCGGCCGCCTGATGAAAGGATGAGCCATGGCTGAGGAAGCGAACCAGGACGTCAAGGCGATGAGCTTCGAGCAGGCGCTGGATGCGCTGGAGAAGATCGTCGACGATCTCGAACGCGGCGACGTGCCGCTCGACCAGTCTATCCGTATCTATGAACGGGGCGAGGCGCTCAAGGCGCATTGCGATCGCCTGCTCAAGGCTGCCGAGGACAAGGTGGAGAAGATCAGGCTCGCCCGCGACGGCAAGCCTGTCGGCACCGAACCACTGGACGGGGAACAATAGTTAGGGCGGAATACCGAGCGCATTCCGCTCAAACGGGGCAGGGACAACACCGGGCATATCAAAGGGAGATATCCATGTGTCGTAACATCAAGCCGCTCTTCAACTTCGAACCGCCGGCGACGGATACCGAAATTCACGAGGCGGCGCTGCAGTTCGTGCGCAAGATCAGCGGCTCCAACAAGCCTTCCATGCGCAACAAGGAAGCCTTCGACCACGCGGTGCGGAGCATTGCCAATGCAGCGCACGACCTGCTTGTCGTCCTTGAGACCACACAGCCACCGCGCAATCGCGAGGAAGTGGCGGCAAAAGCCCGCGCCAAGTCGGCCGAGCGGTTTGGGCCCAAGCCGGTACCTGCCCAGTAATGCCATGATCGCGCCCATCGGACAGGCTGCCGCAGTGCGCATCACGACACCGATGTGATCTACTTCGGCTTGTCGAAATCCCCGGGCCGGGCAGCGTAGAACCGTTCCGGCGGTGTCCAGCGCTCGGACAATTCTTCTTGACCCCACCGTGCGAGCGCCTGAAGGGCTGGAATGAGTGCCGCACCTTTGGCAGTCAGCGCGTAGGCGCCACGGGTCGCACCTTGTCGCGCCTTTGTCTGTCGGATCAGGCCGGCACCCTCCAGACGGCTCAACCGCTCGGCCAGTATGTTCGTGGCGATCTTCTCGGCCATCGCCAGGAAGTCGGAATAGCTGGTCGCTCCCACCACCATCGAGCGGATGATCACGAGCGACCACTTGTCGCCGACGATGTCGAGCGCCGAGGCAATGGGACAGCCGGTGCGGAACTTGGTCATGACGCAGCATGATTTTCTAACTTGCATTTTGCAAGTAAAAAATGGTTAGCTTGCGAAAACGCTCATTGGAGGGGGAAATGCTTCCGGTTACGTCCATCGTTGCTGCATTGGCGGCTCTTTCGCTGGTCGCCCTGAGCATTGCGGTCAGCTTGCGCCGCAAGAAGGTCGGCGTGCGTCTTGGCTTCGGTGAAGACCCGACGCTGATGCGGCGCATTCGGGCGCAGGGCAATTTCACTGAATATGTGCCTCTGGCTCTGATCGTGCTGGCGATCGCCGAATACCGGCAGGCACCGGCGGTCCTGCTGTGGACGATCGGCGGACTGCTCATCGCCGGCCGTTGCTTGCACTTTGCCGGCATCATGACGGCCAGGACACCACTGAGCGCGCCGGGAATGGCCGGCACCTACAGTGCCCTGATCATCGGCGCGATTACGCTGCTTTCCATCTGAACGGCATTCGTAACCACCGAATTCAGCGGATCGGTGAACGCATCGTCGCCACATCCCGCGGTTTGCCCTGGGGAGCCGGAGGTATAGGTTCTGTCTGCAAGTCATCAACAGATGGAGCCCGCCCGATGAGCTTCTTTCCCGGAAACGACCCCGAACCCGGCGATGCCTTTTCCTGCGACGCCATCGAGCTGATGGTGGTGCCCAACGCCAAGGACATCGGTGGTTTCGAGGTGCGCCGCGCCTTGCCGACAGCCAGGCGCCGGCTGGTCGGTCCTTTCATCTTCTTCGATCGCATGGGCCCCGCCATCCTCCGCGCCGGCAAGGCGCTGGACGTGCGCCCGCATCCGCATATCGGGCTCTCCACCGTTACCTATCTGTTCGACGGCAAGATCAGGCATCGCGATTCGCTGGGCACCGAGATGGTCATCTCGCCCGGTGACGTGAACCTGATGACGGCAGGTCGGGGCATTGTCCATTCCGAGCGCACGCCGGAGGAAATGCGTGGTGCGCCGATGTCGATGTCCGGGCTGCAGACATGGATCGCGCTGCCTGACAGGCACGAAGAAATGGCGCCCGTTTTCGAAAACACTGCCGGCGCCGAATTGCCGGAGTTCAACGCCGGGGGCGTATCGGGTCGCCTCATCATCGGCGAGTTGGAGGGGCGCCGCGCACCGGTGACCACCTACCACGACACGCTGTACGCCGATATCCGGCTCGAGCCCGGCGCAAGGTACCGTATCGCCGCCGACGCCGAGGAGCGTGCCATCTATGTGCTCGAGGGGGTTGTCTCCATCTCCGGCGACAGTTTCCCAGAAAACCGGCTTCTGGTGTTTCGCCCGGGCGACGAGATCATCGTTTCGTCGGAATTGGGTGCACATTTCATGTTGTTCGGTGGCGCTTCACTGGGGTCTCCACGCTACATCTGGTGGAATTTTGTTTCCTCATCGAAGGAACGCATCGAACAGGCCAAGCAGGAATGGAAGACTGGCCGGTTCGATATCGTTCCGGGCGATGAAAAGGAGTTCATTCCGCTGCCTGACAGGTGAGCGTGTCATTGCGGCACATTTACTTTCGTCGGTCGGAGGCCTATTCGATTTTTTGAATATTCTTGAACGTGAGCTCGAACGGGCCAGCCATTGATCGCCAGACCCCAAACGCCGCTTCTCGACAAGGTCCGCATTCCCGCGGATATGAAGAAGCTTTCCGAAAGTGACCTGCCACAGCTCGCGGAAGAGCTGCGCACGGAACTGGTCGATGCCGTTTCGCAGACCGGCGGACATCTCGGGGCAGGTCTCGGCGTCGTCGAACTCACCGTCGCGCTGCACTATGTCTTCGACACGCCGGATGACAGGATCATTTGGGATGTCGGTCACCAGGCCTATCCACACAAGATACTGACAGGCAGGCGCGACCGCATCCGCACCTTGCGCCAGGAGAACGGGCTTTCCGGTTTTACCAGGCGTGCGGAAAGCGAATACGATCCATTCGGTGCCGCCCATTCCTCCACATCGATCTCGGCCGGTCTCGGCATGGCCGTGGCGCGCGATCTTGCGGGCGGCAAGAACAATGTCATCGCTGTCATCGGTGACGGTGCGATGTCGGCCGGCATGGCCTTCGAGGCGCTGAACAACGCCGGCGCGCTCGATGCGCGCCTCATCGTCATCCTGAACGACAACGACATGTCGATCGCCCCGCCGACCGGGGCCATGAGCGCCTATCTGGCGCGACTTGGATCGGGCAAGACCTATCTTGGCCTGCGCGATTTCGGCAAGAAGCTGACATCCTATCTCGGCAAGCGCGCCGACCGCGCAATCACCCGCGCCGTCGAGCATGCGCGAGGCTATGTCACCGGCGGTACCTTGTTCGAGGAACTTGGCTTCTTCCACATCGGTCCGATCGACGGCCACAATCTCGAGCATCTCATTCCGGTTCTGAAGAATGTGCGCGACAATGGCAAAGGTCCCGTCCTGATCCATGTCGTGACGCAGAAGGGCAAGGGTTACGCGCCCGCCGAAGCGGCAGCCGACAAATACCACGGCGTCAACCGCTTCGACGTCATCACGGGTGCGCAGGCGAAAGCCCCGGCCAATGCGCCGACCTACACCAATGTCTTTGCCGAAAGCCTGATCCGCGAAGCCTGCGAGGACGACAAGATCGTTGCCGTTACAGCGGCCATGCCGACAGGCACCGGCCTCGATCTGTTCGGAGAAGTCTTCCCGAACCGCACTTTCGATGTCGGTATCGCCGAGCAGCACGCAGTGACCTTTGCAGCCGGCCTTGCCACCGAAGGCTACAAGCCGTTCGCCGCGATCTACTCGACCTTCCTGCAGCGCGCCTACGATCAGGTCGTGCACGACGTCGCGATCCAGAAGCTGCCCGTGCGTTTTCCGATCGACCGTGCCGGCTATGTCGGCGCTGATGGCGCCACCCATTGCGGTGCGTTCGACACCACCTTCCTTGCCTCGCTGCCAGACTTCGTCGTCATGGCGGCCAGCGACGAGGTGGAATTGCGCCACATGGTGCGCACCGCCGCCGAGTATGATGAGGGTCCGATCTCGTTCCGTTATCCACGCGGCAACGGCATTGGTATCGACATGCCCGAGCGTGGCTCGCCGCTGGAGATCGGCAAAGGCCGCATCGTTCGCGAAGGCTCCAAGGTGGCGCTGCTCTCCTTCGGCACGCGCTTGCAGGACTGTCTCGCAGCGGCCGACGAACTCAGCGCGGCAGGCTTGTCGACGACCGTGGCGGATGCGCGTTTCGCCAAGCCGCTCGATCACGACCTGATCCGTCGCCTGGCTCGTTCGCACGAAATCCTGGTGACGGTTGAAGAAGGTGCCATCGGTGGTTTTGCCGCACAGGTGCTGCATTTCCTTGCCCATGAAGGTCTGCTCGAGAGCGGTCTCAAGGTGCGCCCGCTGGTCCTGCCGGATGCTTTCACCGACCATGCCAAGCCGGAGAAGATGTACGCCGATGCCGGGCTCGATGCGACCGGCATCGTACGCACGGTATTCGCAGCACTTGGCCATGTCGCGAGCGCGCAGCGCGCCTAGAGCGCCAACAACTTGATTCTGTTTGTGAACGGCTTGAATCACCGTCTCAACGTGCGAGAATCTCTTTCTCGGCAATCCTGATTAACCTGTTGTTCAGGTTGCTTTTTGGTGCTTCGCTTACCTTCTCTCTTGCCCGTTTTTCAACAACGCCCCTGCTAGGAAGACCCAAGGCAGGGAGAGACATTATGAGAGCGTTTACGGCTGGCGCGACCGGCATGCTATTGCTGGTTGGGCCGGTGTGGGCAGAACCGCAATATGATCGCGTTCTCGAACAGGCCGCCATCGACATCGTGGCGGCCAACATTGGAACGCTGCGCGGCGGTTTCGCTTACAATCAGGTACCGCAGATGATCGTCGTGCAGGAGACGCCTCAGCCTCGTCGGGCGCCTGCTGATGGTCTCGTGCCCGCAGTCGAGCGTCCTTCGGCCAGCCAGCTTTTCTAGATCAGTCCCGACTTGCCTTCGCGCGCTGCTTTCGCCAATGAAGGCGAATGTGTTCCCATCAGCCAGCCAGCCAGCGCCAGCGGCTCGACGACCTGCTCGTTGCACGCGGTCTGTTCGCCAGCCGCTCACGCGCCCGCGATGCGGTCGAGCGCGGCACCGTCTCGGTCGGCGGAACGGTGGTGACCAAACCCGGCCAGAATGTGTCGTCCGATGTCGATCTGGCGGTGGATGACCCCGCACGCAATTACGTCTCCCGAGCCGCGCTGAAGCTGATCGCCGGGCTCGATCGTTTCCAGCTTGATCCCTCGGGTGCGCAAGCTCTGGACATCGGCGCTTCGACAGGCGGTTTCACGCAGGTGCTGCTTGAGCGTGGTGCTGCCCATGTAACCGCCGTCGATGTCGGCCATGGCCAGATGCATGCCTCGATCGCAGCCGATCCTCGCGTGACATCCATCGAGGGGCTCAACGCCCGCGCGCTTTCGATTGCCGACCTTGACGGCCACGCACCGGATTTCATCGTCTCCGACGTGTCCTTCATCTCGCTGAAACTGGCATTGCCGCCAGCACTCGAGCTGGCAAGAGCCGGCGCATGTGCCTTGCTGCTGGTCAAGCCGCAATTCGAAGCCGGACGCGAAGCGATCGGCAAGGGCGGCTTGCTCAAGAACCCTGCCGAGGCCGAAGCTGTCGCCGTCGATCTGCAGCGATGGCTCGACGCGTTCGCCGGCTGGCGTGCGCTGGGCCTGCATCCTTCACCGATCGAGGGCAGCGACGGCAACCGTGAATTCCTGCTGGCCGGAGTGAAAGACCGATGAGCACGCGTTATCAGATCGCAAGGCTCGGCGCGCAGGGCGACGGCGTCGTCGATGCCGATGGCGGCCACGTCTTTGTCCCTTTTGCGCTGCCGGGCGAGGTGGTGACCGCTGCACGTGAGCGGGATCGCGCGCAACTGCTCGCCGTGCTGGAGCCTTCGCCCGAGCGGATCAAGCCGGCTTGCAGGCATTTCACCGAATGCGGCGGTTGCGCCATCCAGCATCTCGAAGACGGGGCTTATCGCGCCTGGAAGCGCGGCCTTGTCGTCCATGCGCTGAAGGCGAGGGGCGTCGAAGCCGGAGTGGCCGACCTCGTTGCCTGCACGCCGCACAGCCGTCGCCGCGCCGCTTTCACCGCACGCAACACCGATACCGGGTTGCATCTGGGCTACAATCAGGCTTTCTCCAACATCCTTGTCGATATCGAAGAATGCCCGGTGCTGCTGCCGACCATCGTCGGGTCAGCAAGCGTCTTGCGGCACCTTGCCAGCATCGTCGCCAACACATCGAAGCCATTCCGCTTCCTGGTCACCGCCACGGCGTCGGGACTGGACGTCGCGGCTGCCGATTGCGGCAAGCCCACCGAAGCGATCCGCCGCGCCGCCACGGATTTCGTCATAAAATCCGGTCTCGCCAGGCTCTCCATCGATGGCGAGATCATCGTCGAAGCGGTCAAGCCGACACTCGTCTTCGGCTCGGCGACTGTCACGCCGCCGCCGGGCGCTTTCGTGCAGGCTGTGGCCGAGGCTGAGAATGCGATGGCGGCCCTCGTGACTGCGCATGTGCGCAAGGCGAAAAGGGTCGCTGATCTGTTTTCAGGATGTGGAACCTTTGCGCTGAGGCTTGCAGCCAACGCCGAGGTTCTTGCGGTTGAAAACGACGGGCCGGCGCTCGCCGCGCTCGATCGCGGCTTTCGTTTTGCCGGCGGATTGAAGCGCGTGACTGTCGAACGTCGCGATCTCGATCGTCGGCCGCTGACATTCAAGGAACTGGCAGCCTTTGACGCCGTCGTATTCGACCCGCCGCGCGCCGGTGCCGAAGATCAGTCCAGGCAGATCGCCCGCTCGGACGTGCCTTTCGTCGCTGCTGTTTCCTGCAACCCCGTCACGCTGGCGCGCGACCTGCGCATTCTCATCGACGGTGGCTATCAATTGAAGAGCGTGACCCCGATCGACCAGTTCCTGTGGTCTCCGCATGTCGAGGCGGTGGCGCTGCTGGAGAAGCCGAGGAAGCGGCGCTGAAAGCGTTCGTCAGCGAGCAGAAAGCATTCCATCGACAAAGGCTGGAACGATTTCGGTCGCCTTGCCGAGAACGGCCTCATTGAAGCTGCTGTGGCCATCCGACGGTTCGAGGTTCAGCTCGACCGTGTGCGCGCCATGGAGCCGTGCCTCCTCGACGAAGCCAGCCGCCGGATAGACATTGCCGCTGGTGCCGATCGAGAGGAACAGGTCGCAGCCTGCCAGCGCGGCATAGATGCGTTCCATCTGGTAGGGCATCTCGCCGAACCAGACGACGTCGGGACGCAGATAGCCGACAGCGCCACAGGCGGGGCATTGCGACAGCGCGGACATGTCCTTCGACCAGGCCGAGCGCTGCTCGCAGGCCTGGCACAGCGCCTTGCCGAGTTCGCCATGCATGTGGATCAGATTGGTCGAGCCTGCTCGTTCATGCAGGTCATCGATGTTCTGCGTGACCAGCAGGACGGAACCTGAAAACTCGCGCTCCAGCCGTGCCAGCGCGGCATGGGCGGCATTCGGGTTCACCGTGGCCATGCCGCGCCGGCGCTGATTGTAGAATTCATGCACCCTGGCGGCATCACGAATGAAGCCTTCCGGCGTTGCCACGTCGCGATAGTCGACCCTGGACCAGATGCCATCCTTGTCGCGAAAAGTATCGACGCCCGATTCCGCCGAGATCCCGGCGCCGGTGAGGATGACGATGGATTTGTATGCGGGCATGATCGACTGATTGGCCGGTGGCTAGACCTGCGTGCCGCCGACCGTCATCTGGTTCATGCGCAGGTGTGGCTGGCCGACACCGACCGGCACGCCCTGGCCGGCCTTGCCGCACAGCCGATGCCGGTATCCAGCTTCATGTCGTTGCCGACCATGGTGACGCGATGCATCGCATCCGGACCGTTGCCGATCAGCATCGCGCCCTTGATCGGCTGCGTGACCTTGCCGTCCTCGATCATATAGGCCTCGGTGCAGCCGAACACGAACTTGCCCGAGGTGATGTCGACCTGGCCGCCGCCGAAGGAAACGGCATAGATGCCTTTCTTCACTGAAGCGATGATCTCTTCCGGCGTGTGGTCGCCGGCGGTCATGTAGGTGTTGGTCATGCGCGGCATTGGCTGGTGGGCGTAGGATTCGCGCCTGCCATTGCCGGTGGCGGCCATGCCCATCAGTCGTGCGTTCTGGCGATCCTGCATGTAACCCACCAGCTTGCCGTCTTCGATCAGCACGGTACGGTTCGTCGGAGTGCCTTCGTCGTCCACGGTCAGCGAGCCGCGTCGCTCGGCGATGGTGCCATCATCGACGACGGTCACGCCTTTGGCGGCGACCTGCTGGCCGAGAAGGCCTGCGAAAGCCGACGTCTTCTTGCGGTTGAAGTCGCCTTCCAGTCCATGCCCGACCGCTTCGTGCAGCATGACACCCGGCCAGCCGCTCGACAGGACGATGTCGAACGTTCCGGCCGGCGCCGGAATTGCCTCGAGATTGACCAATGCCTGGCGCAGCGCCTCCTTGGCGGCGTGTTTCCAGCTGTGCTCCACGAGGAACTCGCCGAAACCGGTGCGGCCGCCCATGCCGTAAGAGCCTGTCTCCTGCCGGTCGCCGTCACCGACCATGACCGAGATGTTGAGGCGTACGAGCGGCCGGATATCGCGCACCAGCTGCCCGTCGGCGCGCAGGATCTCGACCTGCTGCCAGGACGCCGCGAGCGCCGCGGTCACCTGCCGCACGCGCGGATCCTCGGCGCGCGTCCAGGCATCGATCTCCTGCAGCAGCTTCGCCTTGGCTTCGAAGCCGGGCGAGGGGATCGGGTTCTCGTCGCCGTAGAGACGGCGGTTGGTGCGCGGCGGTGCATCGGCCAGGGTGCCCGAATAACCGGCCTTCACCGTGGCAACCGCGCCGGCGGCGCGTTGCAGTGCAGCTTCCGAAAGATCGCCGGCATGAGCGTAGCCACTGGCTTCGCCGGCGACGACGCGCAGTCCGAAACCCTGGTCGGTGTTGAAATTGGCTGTCTTCAGCCGGCCATTGTCGAACATCAGCGCTTCGCTTTCGCTGTATTCGAGGAAGAGTTCGCCGTCATCGGCACCCTTGATGGTATCCGCGACGATCTTCTTGATCCGCTCTTCGGAAATGTCGAATCGGCTGATGAGGCTGCTCATGGCGCGCATCCTTGAAAGAACTGTTGGTCCCGATGTAGGCGCCGGGGCGCCGTTCGGCAATGCGCGGCCGTGATGATCGTCAGGGCAGGGCGTTGAAGCCGTCGGCGAAACCCTTGAGGTCGACGGGAATGCCGATGCCTTCTTCCGGCGTCTGGAAGACGATGAAGGTGGCGGCCTTGCCGCTCTTCAGCGTTTCAAGTAACGGCTTTTCCAGGATCACCTCGGCATAACAGCCGTCCTGGAAGCAGCGCACGAAGTAAGCGCGGCCGATATCCTTGCCGTCGACGTTGAGACCAAGGCCGTTGGGGAGCAGGACGCCGAGCGGCGCCAGCACGCGCAGGATTTCGGCCTTGTTGTCGGCTGTGCGCAGCACGACGACCGAAAGGCCCATCTCGGGCCGATCCTCGGCCACCACGTTCTGCATCATCACGCATTGTTCGGACGTCGCGCCGGCAGGCGTGTCGCAGATGATCGACCAGGCGCCGTGCGTGGACTTCACATTGCCGCTCGGCTGCTGTGCTGCAGCCATCGCCTGTCCGGCTCCGGCAAGGGCGGCGAGAAAGATGACCTTCGCCAAGGTTCTCGAAACCCAAGAGTTCATGTCGGCTCCATTCCGAATCACGCCACTTTAAGCCCCGGCACCGCTAAGGAAAAGCGTGAGGGCGACGCGCAATCCCTTTCAACTGCGGCAACAATACGATTTTCCAGCGCAAATAGCTCAATTTGCCGCGATTGTCTCTGCCATGGTCATGCGACAGCAGCTTGATTGTCGTGGCGCCTATGCATGCAAGCGCGATCAATCAAGGCGCGCGCAAAAATGCCGCATGGTTTTACCCGCTCCTTTCTTGCGGCGGGAAAGAGAGTATGGTTTGAACCAATCTGGACCGTCCGGGATTCCCTGTCCCGGCGTTATATCGTATTCCTGCCACCTGATCGCAGGACGGGGACTGGGAGATGAAGAGGGCGATGAAGAAGTTCCTTGCTGGCGCTGGTGCCGCATTCATGTTTTTCGCCGGGTCTGCTGCCCAGGCCGATCAGCCGCGTGATTGGGAGATGACCTTCCAGCCAGCGGCGACAAACATCATGAGCCAGATCGTCTGGTTCGAGCGTTATACGCTCTGGTTCATCGTGCCGATCACGCTGTTCGTGCTCTTCCTGCTGGCGTGGTGCATCCTGAAGTTCCGCGCGAGCGTCAATCCGACGCCGTCGAAGACCAGTCACAACACGATGATCGAGGTGGCCTGGACGCTGGGGCCGGTCCTGGTGCTGCTGGCCATCGCCATTCCGTCCTTTCAGCTCCTGACCGCGCAGTACAGCCCGCCGGAAGAGCCGAAGCTCACGGTCAAGGCCACTGGCAACCAGTGGAACTGGGACTACGAGTATCAGTTCGAGCAGCCGTTCTCCTTCAACTCGGCAATCCTGGCCGATGCTGATCGCGCGGGTCTCGGCAAGGAAGACAAGGGCAAATATCCGCGTCTCCTGGCGGTCGACAACGAACTGGTCGTTCCGGTCGGTGTCGTCGTGCGCGTTCTCGTGACCGGTGCCGACGTGATCCATGCCTATGCCGTGCCGGCCTTCGGCATCAAGGTCGACGCCGTTCCGGGGCGCATCAACGAGACCTGGTTCAAGGCCGAGAAGGAAGGCCTCTATTACGGTCAGTGCTCGGAACTGTGCGGCAAGGACCATGCCTTCATGCCGATCGCCGTGCGCGTCGTATCGGAAAAGCAATATGATACTTGGCTGGCTGCGGCCAAGACCGACCTCCCGGGTGCCAACAAGGCACTGATGGCCGAGGTCGATGGTACCAACAAGGTTGCGTCCGCCGGCAACTGATGCCGCGGTCGAAACAAGGATAGGGAACGGAGCGGAACATGGCGCAGGCAGCGGCTCACGACGATCACGACCACAAGCCTAAAGGCTGGGTCCGCTGGGTCAATTCGACCAACCACAAGGATATCGGCACGCTGTACCTGATCTTCGCGATCATGGCCGGCATCATCGGCGGCTTCCTGTCGATCATGATGCGCTGGGAGCTCGCGGAGCCGGGCATCCAGATTTTCCCGGGTCTTGCCTCCATGGTCTACGGCGTCAACGGCGATGCCGCAATCGACGCCGGCAAGTCGATGTTCAATGCCTTCACCACCGCGCACGCGCTGATCATGATCTTCTTCATGGTCATGCCGGCCCTGATCGGCGGTTTCGCCAACTGGATGGTGCCGATCATGATCGGTGCGCCGGATATGGCGTTCCCGCGCATGAACAACATCTCCTTCTGGTTGCTGCCGCCGGCCTTCATCCTGCTGCTCACCTCGATGTTCGTGCCGAGCGCGCCCGGCGCCTACGGTGTCGGCGGTGGCTGGACGATCTATCCGCCGATGTCGACCTCCGGTCAGCCTGGGCCGGCCATGGACCTGGCGATCCTGTCGATCCACATCGCCGGTGCTTCGTCGATCCTCGGTGCCATCAACTTCATCACCACCATCTTCAACATGCGCGCTCCGGGCATGACGCTGCACAAGATGCCGCTATTTGCCTGGTCGGTTCTGGTCACCGCCTTCCTGCTGCTGCTGTCGCTGCCGGTCCTGGCTGGCGCCATCACCATGCTGCTCACCGACCGCAACTTCGGCACCTCCTTCTTCGTGCCCGAGAATGGCGGCGACCCGATCCTGTTCCAGCACCTGTTCTGGTTCTTCGGTCATCCTGAAGTGTACATCCTGATCCTGCCTGGCTTCGGCATCGTCAGCCACATCATCGCGACCTTCTCGCGCAAGCCGGTGTTCGGCTATCTCGGCATGGCCTATGCCATGGTTGCGATCGGCGCCGTCGGCTTCGTCGTGTGGGCGCACCACATGTACACCACCGGTATTTCGCTCAACACGCAGCGCTACTTCGTGTTCGCCACGATGGTCATCGCGGTGCCGACCGGCATCAAGATCTTCTCGTGGATCGCAACCATGTGGGGCGGCTCGATCTCTTTCCGTACGCCGATGCTGTGGGCAGTAGGCTTCATCTTCCTGTTCACGGTCGGTGGCGTCACCGGCGTCCAGCTCGCCAACGCTGGCCTCGACCGCTCGCTGCAGGATACCTACTACGTTGTCGCGCACTTCCACTACGTGCTGTCGCTCGGCGCCGTCTTCGCGATCTTCGCCGGCTGGTACTACTGGTTCCCGAAGATGACCGGCTACATGTACTCGCCGTTCATCGCGCGTTCGCATTTCTGGATCATGTTCATCGGCGTGAACCTGGTGTTTTTCCCACAGCACTTCCTTGGTCTGTCGGGCATGCCGCGTCGCTACATCGACTATCCGGATGCGTTTGCCGGCTGGAACTACGTTTCGTCGGTTGGCTCCTACATTTCCGGCGTCAGCGTCCTGATCTTCCTCTACGGTGTCTTCGAGGCATTCCGGAAGAAGCGCATCGCCGGTGCCAATCCCTGGGGTGAGGGTGCGACCACGCTGGAATGGCAGCTGCCTTCGCCGCCGCCTTACCATCAGTGGGAACAGCTGCCCAAGGTCAAGTAAGGCAGCATTGAACGATCGAGACCGCCGGCCCGGCCGGCGGTTTTGGCCAAACGGAATGGACTTCAAGTACGCAATGGCCCTGGTTGACAATTCACACATGGAGCAAGTGGGCTCCCGCATGTCGGAGGCGACAGCGGGCGACTATTTTGCGCTGCTCAAGCCGCGTGTGATGTCGCTGGTGGTCTTCACCGCCTTTGTCGGCCTGGTGGCGGCTCCGGTCACCATGAACCCGTTGATCGCCGTCATCGCCATTCTGGCGATCGCCATCGGTGCTGGTGCATCGGGCGCGCTCAACATGTGGTACGATGCCGACATCGATGCCGTCATGACCCGTACCGCCAGCCGCCCGATCCCATCCGGACGCGTCTTGCCCGGCGAGGCGCTGAGCTTCGGCCTGGTGTTGTCGGCGCTGTCGGTGATGACGCTAGGCGTGCTCGTGAACTGGCTGTCAGCTGCGCTTCTCGCCTTCACGATCTTCTTCTACGCCGTCATCTACACGATGTGGCTGAAGCGCTGGACGCCGCAGAACATTGTCATCGGTGGGGCGGCGGGCGCTTTCCCGCCTGTCATCGGCTGGGCCGCCGCGACCGGGGCGGTGAGCCTGGAAAGCGTTATCCTCTTCCTCATCATCTTCCTGTGGACACCACCGCATTTCTGGGCACTTGCGCTGTTCAAGTCGGGTGACTACGGGCGCGCGGGCATCCCGATGATGCCGAACGTCGCTGGCGAGGCTTCGACCCGCCGCCAGATTTTCGCCTATGCAGTCATCCTGGCGCCCATTGGCGTGCTGCCCTGGCTGCTCGGCTATACGTCTGCCATCTACGGCGTTCCGGCAGTACTCCTGGGCATTGGTTTTGTCTGGTATTCCTGGGGTGTGCTGCGCATGCCCGACAGCGATCGTGTGATGAAGCCGGCCAAGGCGCTGTTTGGTTATTCGCTGCTTTATCTGTTCGCCATCTTCGCCGCTTATCTTGCCGATAGCGTTGTCGCCCGCGTTCTGGTTCTGGGTGGGGCATGAGTGCAATGGATGAAAAACTCGAACTGGTCACGCTGACCGAACGCCAGAAAAAGGCGCGCCGCAGCCGCTCGGTTGCGATTGCCGTGGCGCTTGGCGTGCTGGTCGTCATCTTCTACGTGGCGACGATCGTGAAGTTCGGCACGCCCATCATCAACCGGCCGATGTGAGGTTGATGATGGACCTGGAAAAGACAGCCGCCGAACAGAAGAAGCGCAAGACCAACCTGGCAGTCGCTGGTGGTTGCGTGGCGTTCTTTGGTGCCATGGTCGGCATGGCTTATGCGGCAGTGCCGCTCTACGCCATGTTCTGTCAGGTCACCGGGTATGGCGGCACGACGCAGCGTGCCACGCAGTATTCCAACCGTGTGCTCGACCGCGAAATCACCGTTCGCTTCGACGCCAACACGGCCGGAGTTCCATGGGAATTCGAGCCGGTGCAGCGCGAAGTCACCATCAAGCTCGGCGAAACCAGACAGGTCGCCTACAAGGCAACGAACAAGTTCAGCACGCCGACGACCGGCCGTGCGACCTTCAACGTGACGCCGGAACTGGCGGGCGCCTATTTCAACAAGGTTGAATGCTTCTGTTTCACCAACCAGACGCTGAAGGCGGGCGAAACGGTCGACATGCCGATCGTCTTCTACGTCGATCCGGACATCCTCAAGGTGCCGGAAATGAAGAACATCAAAACCATCACGCTTTCCTACACCATGTTCCAGGCTGACAAGAACAAGCCGGTTGCGGCCGTGGGGACCAAGGAAAGCGGCAAGGCAATTTCCAATACCGAAGCAAATCTCGGGGGATGACATGGCTGACGGACACGCCAAACCGAACCACGACTACCACATCATTGATCCGAGCCCATGGCCCTTCCTGGGTTCCGTCGGCGCGTTGGTCATGGCGTTCGGTGGCATCTTCTACATGCAGTATCTCAAGGGTACGTCGTTCCACCTCTTCGGTGTAGACGTTGCCAAGGCACACTTCTGGGTGCTTCTGATCGGCCTGATCATCGTGCTCTATACGATGTATGGCTGGTGGTCGGACACGATCAAGGAAGCGCATGAGGGGCACCACACCAAGGTGGTTTCGCTCCACCTCCGCTACGGCATGATCATGTTCATCGCCTCCGAGGTGATGTTCTTCGTCGCCTGGTTCTGGGCCTACTTCGACGCCAGCCTGTTCCCGAACGAAGCCATCCAGGCGGCGCGCACCACCTTCACCGGCGGTGTCTGGCCGCCCAAGGGCATGGAAGTGCTCGACCCCTTCCATCTGCCGCTCTACAACACCGTCATCCTGCTCCTGTCGGGCACGACGGTGACCTGGGCGCACCATTCGCTGATCCACGGCGACCGCAAGGGTCTCATCAACGGCCTGGTGCTGACGGTTGGCCTCGGCATGCTGTTCACCATGGTTCAGGCCTATGAGTACATCCACGCTCCGTTCGGCTTCAAGGATTCCATCTACGGTGCCACCTTCTTCATGGCGACCGGCTTCCACGGTTTCCACGTCATCATCGGCACCATCTTCCTGCTGGTCTGCCTGGTTCGCGCAATGAAGGGTGACTTCACGCCAAAGCAGCATTTCGGCTTCGAAGCTGCTGCCTGGTACTGGCACTTCGTCGACGTGGTCTGGCTGTTCCTGTTTGCCTCGATCTATGTCTGGGGTTCGATGGGCGCGGTCATCGAAGGCCACTGATCGATCCGCATAAGGGTTTTAGGGGAGGCGGCTGCGGCAACGTGGCCGCCTCTTTCTTTCGGACCGGGCGTTCAACTCGGCCCCGAAAGGTTCTAGAAAGACCGGCATGAGTGAAGACAAGGCGATATGGCCGCCGATCGATCCGATCCAGGCCGGCCTGAAGGGGCGCTGCCCGCGCTGCGGAGAAGGGCGCCTGTTTTCGGGTTTCCTGACAGTCGGCAAGTGCTGCTACAATTGCGGCCTTGACTACTCTTACGCTGATGCCGGTGACGGACCGGCCGTTTTCGTCATTCTCATCATCGGCTTCATCGTTGTCGGTCTGGCGCTGTGGCTCGAGGTCACTTTTGCGCCGCCGCTCTGGCTGCATTTCCTGCTCTGGATCCCTTTGGCAATGGTGCTGTGTCTGGCGGCGCTGCGGCTCATCAAGGGCGTGCTGCTCACCTTGCAGTATCGCAACAAGGCCGCTGAAGGCAGGCTGGACCAGCCACGATGACTGCCGCATCCCATTCGGCCCAGGGAAGTGCGCCGCGCAAGGCACTGGCACTCGGTCTTGGCCTGATTGCTTTCATCGTGCTGATTGGTCTCGGCACCTGGCAGGTCGAGCGGCTTGCCTGGAAAGAGAAGCTGATCGAGACGATCGACCAGCGCATGAATGCCAATCCTGTGACACTGGCTGACGCCGAGAGGCAGTACGCTGCCTCCGGCGATGTCGATTATGTCGCTGTCACGCTGAGCGGCACGTTCCTGCATGAGGGCGAGCGTTATTTCTTCACCACCTGGGACGGCCAGACAGGTTACAGCGTCTACACGCCCTTGAGATTGACCGACGGACGTTTTGTCTTCGTCAACCGCGGTTTCGTGCCCTATGAAATGAAGGATCCGACCAAGCGCGCCGAGGGCGAAATTCCTGGTGAGGTCACTGTCGCTGGCCTGGCCCGCAATCCGCTGAGCGGCAAGCCGTCGATGATGGTGCCGGATAACGACCTCGCCAAGAACATCTTCTATTGGAAGGATCGCGATGCCATGGCTGCCACAGCAGGCCTGCCTGCCGGGGCCGTGGTGCTGCCCTTCTTCGTCGATGCCGGAAAGGCACCCAATCCGGGCGGTTTGCCGGTTGGCGGCACCACCATGGTCGACCTGCCCAACAACCATCTGCAATATGCGCTGACCTGGTACGGTCTCGCGGCAGCGCTCGTCGGTGTCGTCGCAGTCTGGTTTCGCAAGAACCGAAGGACGGCCTGAGAGTCCGTCCGCGCCCTTGACAGACAGGGGTGGCGGACATCATGTCCGCACGGGAGCGCCGCGCGTCCAGCCGATGGGAAAGCATGTTGAACAAAGCCGTTAAACCGCCGCTCACGATCAGGCTCTGCCAGCCACGTGGTTTCTGCGCCGGCGTCGATCGCGCCATCCAGATCGTCGTGCTGGCACTGAAGAAATACGGCGCACCGGTTTATGTCCGCCATGAGATCGTCCACAACCGCTATGTGGTCGAGGGCTTGCAAAACCTCGGTGCGGTTTTCATCGAGGAACTTTCCGAGATCCCGGAGGAACACAAGCAGTCCCCGGTGGTGTTCTCGGCGCATGGCGTGCCGAAGTCCGTGCCGGCGGACGCCGTGGCGCGGAACCTCTTTTATCTCGACGCCACTTGTCCGCTTGTCTCCAAGGTGCACAAGCAGGCCATGCGCCACCAGCGCCTCGGTCGCCACGTGCTTCTGATCGGCCATGCCGGCCACCCGGAGGTGATCGGCACGATGGGACAGTTGCCTGACGGCGCGGTGACGCTGATCGAGACGGAAGCAGACGCAGCTTCATTCCAGCCTGCGGATCCCGAGGCGCTTGGTTTTGTCACCCAGACGACGCTCTCGGTGGAAGACACCGCTGGCATCATCCGGGCCTTGGAGGAACGTTTCCCTGCCTTGCAGGCGGCGGCGGCGGAATCGATCTGCTACGCAACGACCAATCGGCAGGATGCGGTGAAGGAGACCGCTCCCGGCTGCGATCTCTATCTGGTTGTCGGCGCGCCGAATTCTTCGAACTCGCGCCGTCTTGTCGAAGTGGCGGAGCGCGCGGGTGCTGCGATGTCGCTTCTCGTGCAGCGCGCTTCCGAGATTCCGTGGAATGACATCGGCTCGATACGGACGCTTGGCCTCTCCGCGGGTGCCTCGGCGCCGGAGATCATCGTCGATGAGATCATCAATGCCTTCCGCCAGCGTTTCGACGTTTCAGTCGAACTGGCGGTGACGGCTACGGAAACGGAGGACTTCCCGGTGATGCGGGTGCTGCGCGATGTCGAACTGACACCGGCCGACATGGCCTTCGTAAACGGGACCGTGTGATGGCGGTCTATACCGATGTGGGTGAGGGCGAGCTTGCGGCTTTCCTGAGGGAGTATTCGGTCGGTGAGCTGCTTTCCTACAAGGGCATCGCCGAGGGTACGGAAAATTCCAACTTCCTGCTGCACACCACGACAGGCTCCTTCATCCTGACACTTTACGAAAAGCGCGTGGAAAAGGCTGACCTGCCTTTCTTCCTCGGGCTGATGGATCATCTCGCCAAGAAGGGCATCTCATGCCCGCTGCCGGTGCAGCGCCACGACGGTTCCATGATCGGCACACTGGCCGGTCGGCCGGCAGTCATCATCACCTTCCTGGAAGGCATGTGGTTGCGCAAACCCGGCGTCGCGCACTGCCGGGAAGTCGGCAAGGCCCTGGCCGCAATGCATCTGGCCAGTGCCGATTTCGCCATGCACCGCGACAATGCGCTTGCGATCGATGGCTGGCGCAAGCTCTGGGAGGCGTCACGCGCGCGCGCCGACGAGGTCGAACCTGGTCTCGCGGCCGAGGTCGACGCGGATTTCGCCGACTTCGGCCGCAACTGGCCGGAAGGTCTGCCGACAGGCATCATCCATGCCGATCTCTTCCCGGACAACGTCTTCTTCCTTGGCGAGAAGCTGTCAGGCCTGATCGACTTCTATTTCGCCTGCGACGATTTCTACGCTTACGATCTCGCCACCTGCCTCAATGCCTGGTGCTTCGAGAAGGACTTTTCCTTCAACTTGACCAAGGGAACTGCGCTGCTGGCCGGCTACCAGAGCGTGCGGCCGCTCGATGCGGCAGAGCGGGAGGCGCTGCCAATGCTGGCGCGCGGCTCTGCGCTGCGCTTCATGCTGACGCGTCTCTATGACTGGCTGACCGTTCCTGACGGCGGCCTTGTCATCAAGCGTGATCCGACTGAATACATCCGCCGCATGCGCTTCCACCGCGCGATCGGCTCAGCATCCGAGTATGGCCTGAAATGAAGCATGTCGAGGTTTTCACCGACGGAGCCTGTTCCGGCAATCCGGGACCGGGCGGCTGGGGCGCCATCCTGCGCTTCAACGGCAAGACCAAGGAGCTGTCGGGCGGCGAAGCGGATACCACCAACAACCGCATGGAGCTGCTGGCGGCAATCTCCGGGCTGAATGCGTTGAAGGAAGCCTGCAAGGTCGATCTTCACACCGACAGCAAATATGTCATGGACGGCATCTCCAAGTGGATCCATGGCTGGAAGCGCAACGGCTGGAAGACCGCTGACAAGAAGCCGGTCAAGAATGGCGAACTCTGGCAGGCCCTGGACGAGGCCAACCGGCGTCACGATGTGACCTGGCACTGGGTCAAGGGTCACGCCGGTCATCCGGAAAACGAGCGCGCTGACGAACTGGCTCGCGAGGGCATGGCGCCTTTCAAGAAGTCGGGTTCCGCAACGGCGAGCGCCGCTCGTCCCCCCAGGGTCGATGCGCCGGCGAAGACCAGCGCTCCGAAGCCCCGTCGGTCGTCGCAGAGCTATTGAACGGCCGATGCCCTTCCACGATGGAAGGCCCTCGGCTTGTTGCTTCCCGTGTCCAGGGCTCATCAGGCCTTCAGTGTGATCCAGTCCGCCCTGGCGAAACGATCCACAGCCGCTTCGTCCAGCGTCACGCCCCAGCCTGGGCCGTCCGGTACCGCAGCTGATCCGCCATCATAGTCGATGCTTTCCTGGATCAGGCTGTGCTCGAGCATGAGATGGCCCTGCAATTCGGTGGCGTGGCGTATGTTGGCCGCGCGCGCGGCGTGCAGGTGCAGCAGCATCGCACTGCCGATGCCACCACATTGGTTGTGCAGCACCACATCCAGTCCACGCGCGGTGGCATAGTCGATCGCGCGCAATGCGCCCGTCATGCCACCGGGCCGTTCGGCATTCAGTCCAAAGCAGCGGATGCCACCCATTTCCGCGAGCGTCACGATGTCCCTCAGGCCGAAGGCGCCCTCATGTGCCATCAGCGGCACGCTGGTGCGGGACTGCACCCAGGCCATGCCGGCGAAATCGTCCGCGCGCACCGGCTGCTCGGCGAAATCGATGCCGTAGGGCGCGATCGCCTCGATCGCCGCAAGTGCCTCATTGGGCGTGTAGGCCTGGTTGTAGTCGACGCGCAAACCGGCATCCGGTCCGATCAGGTCGCGCACGGCTGATATGATCGCCACGTCACGCGTGCGTCCGTCCCCCAGTTTGCAGCGGAAGGAACGGATACCCGCCCCAAGCGCCATGCGCGTGATTTCCAGGATCGTCGGCACGTCGGTGAGGGGCATCACCAGGCTGAGCGGAACGCGATCGATCTGGCGTCCGCCGCAAAGGTCGTGGACAGGCCGGCCAACGCTGCGCGCCGCTACGTCGTGCAGCGCCATGTCCAGCAAGCCCTTCGCCATTTCGTTGCGGGCGACGTTGTTGTCGAACTTGCCGTGGATGGCGCCGATGTCGAAAGCGGAACGTCCCAGAACGAAGCGGGCAAGATGCCGTTCGATCACGTCAGCCATCAGTTGCGGCGACACGCCGCTCTCGACCAGCCAGACATAGCTTTCGCCCAGGCCGACGACGCCATTTTCCGTCGTCATGCGGCAGATCAGGAAGTCGCCGCCGAGCCAGTGGTCCTCCACCTTCAGGCCCATCGCCACCTTGCCGCTGCCGCCTTGCAGATGCGTACGCACCATTTCCGTGAACGGCACGAAGACCGGGCGCAGTTCGATCTTCACGATCGGATCATGTTGCATGTGGATTTCCTTTTTCGAGATCGAGCTTCGCGCTGCTGACGTTCAGCGAGCGTTTTGGCCCTGCGTCAGCCCTGGACACCAATCAGGTCATGGACGAACCGGCCCCGGATCATCGTCGCCATGACCGACAGCGTCCCGATATCCTGCGCGGGGACCGACAGGGGATCGCGGTCGAGAATGACGAGATCGGCGAGCTTCCCCGCGTTGAGCGAGCCCTTGTCGTTCTCCTCGAACTGCAGGCGGGCCGCGTTCGCCGTGTACATGTCCAGCGCTTCGCGAACCGATACGCCCTGTTCGGGGTGGAAACCGCCGCGGTTTACCGCAAAGTCGATTGCGGCGATCACGTCGGGATCTTCGATCGGCGCGTCCGAGGACCCGGCCAGCGCGATGCCGGCGTCGAGGAAGTCACGGAACGGATAGACGTGGCCCGTGCGTTCCTCGCCCAGCCGCGCGGGTAGCCACGCCATTTCGGACCGGATGAACAGCGGCTGGGAGCAGACGTGCAGCCCGATACGCGCGATCCGCGCGATCAGTTCGTGATCGGCGATCGAGGCGTGTTCGATACGGTGGCGATGATCCTCGCACGGATGCTCTGCCAGCAGGCGTTCGAACAGCCGCACACAATTGGCGATGCCACGGTCACCGATTGCATGAATGCAGATCTGATACCCTGCAAGATGCGCGGCTTCCATCCGCCGGTAGATCTCATCTTCCGGCAAGGTCATATAGCCATGGGTGCAGCCGCTATCGCTGTATGGTTGGTTCATGCAAGCGGTGCACGAGCCGAAGGTTCCATCGGCGAAGATCTTGATCGCGCGCGTTTTGGTGCTGCGGCGGGGATCATCGAGTGCCGAACCAGCCAGCGCTTCGACACCTGCCAGAGTGCGACCGATGACGATGGTGTAGATCGACTGTGCTACGAGTTCCGGCAAGGCGAGCGCGATGAAGCTCTCCAGTCGCCCGGCCTCTCCCGCCGGTCCTTCGTCGTCGCTCTGCAGCATCGCCCCGATCGAGGTGATGCCGGACCGCGCCAGCCGCGCGAACACCTCTCCCATGGCGACCAACATGCGGCCGGGGGCAGGTATTGGCGTCTTTGCCTGAACCAGACCCACGGCTTTTTCGAAGAAACGGCCGTCCGGGTGACCGGACGCGTCACGGCCGATTGTGCCGCCCGCCGGATCCGATGCCAGTTCGCCGGACAACATTGACAGCACGACTGAATTGACAATGACGCCGTGACCGTCGCGGCCATAGATAAGCACCGGCCGATCGGGAAACCACTGGTCCAGAAGCACCGCATCCAGCACTTCGCCCGCAGGCAGGCGGTTGCTCTCGAACTGGACGCCGATCAACCATTCGTCCACGGCGAGCCGCGCTTGCTGCGCATGCAGCCGGGCACCGACCGCAGCCATGTCGTGTGCGCCGTTGAGATCGGCCGACATGGCGAAGAAAATCATCGGCATCGGGTGCAGGTGCCCGTCGATGAAACCTGGGACGATGGCACGCCCGGCTAGATCGATCTCCTGCGGTACCCGGCCTGCGTCCTTCGCGCAGCGTCGCGCATCGGCCAGCGATCCGACAAAATCGATCCGGTCGCCGATGACGAGCAGGCTCTCGGGAGCGTGGTCACCATGCGCGGGCAAGATCGCTCCGCCGTGAAACAAGAACTCTCCCACGTTCCTACCCAATCTCGATTCCGTCAGTTGAAAACAGAATGGCGCAGGAGGCAGAATCTGTCTATAGTTATTAGTATACATATCTCAGGGAGGGGAGCGTGGGGGCGGTGGCGAAACGATTATGGCACGGTGTTCCGCCTGCGGGCTGGTGGTGGGCCAGCTTGGATTGGGCACGCGGGCCATTTTACTATCTTATTGTAATATATGTGTATTCTACATATTTCGCGCAGTCCGTGGTCGGCGATCCGGTGCGCGGCCAGGCATTGTTCAGCACCACGCAGATGATCGCCGGCTTTGCAATGGCGATGATCGCGCCTTTCCTCGGCAGTTACATGGATCGCGGGGGCAGAAAGAAGCCGGTGCTGGCCGCGCTGATGCTGGCGTTGGCGCTGTCATGCGTGGGGCTGAGTTTCATTCACCCGGAAACGCCATACGCAATTCCACTGGTCATGACGCTGCTGGCGCTGGCCGGTTGCTGCTTTTCGGTATCCGAGCTCTTCCAGAATGCGCTGCTTGGTGTCGCCGGGACGAAAAGTGAAGTGTCGCTCATTTCGGGACTCGGGCTGGCATTGAGCAGCGCTGCGTCGGTGCTGTTGTTGCTTGGGGTACTCTACTTCACGCGTTATCCGCCCGCCGGGCTGGCGGAAGTCGACGTCGCGCGCCTGTCGGGCATCGTCTGTGCGATCTGGATCGCTGTCTTCGTCTGGCCGTTCCTTTGCTTCATGCCGGACCGCCCTGGGGCGGCGGGACGCTGGCGCGGGGTCAGCCCTTTTCCCCGCGATATCCGCCTCATCGCCACCGTTCGCGCGCTGTTTGCCGAATGGCCGCAGATCATGCGGTTCCTGATCGCGCGCATGGTCTTCATGGACGGGCTGATCGCGCTGTTCGCGATTACGGCCGTCTACACGTCGGGAACATTGGGATGGACGCGTGCGGAAAACGCTGCGATGGGCATCATCGTGACGATTGCGGCGGTGGGCGGCGGATTGGCAGCCGGCTGGCTCGATCGGCAATTGGGGCCTCGCAATGCGATCATGACCGAATTGCTGGCGATCACCGTGCTGTTCCTGTTCCAGATTTCGATCAGCCGCGATGCGATCCTGTTCGGGCTGGTGCCAATCGCCGCGCAGGCCTCGGAGAGATCGATGTTCGCTGAGACCACCGACGTCATCTTCCTCATCAGCGCCATTCCGATGGGCGCTATGATCGTGGCTGCCTATGCGTCCTGCCGGTCGCTGCTGGTGATGCTGAGCCCGCCGGACCGGCTTGGCCAGTTCTTCGGCATCTATGCGATGACGAGCACAATCACCGTCTGGCTGGGGCCGGCGCTGGTCGCGCTGATGACCGCGCTGAGCGGCAGCCAGCGGATCGGGTTCGGCAGCCTTATTGTGCTGTTCGTGGTCGGCTGCGCCCTGATGCTGCGTGTCGGCGTGACGACGCCGGTGGCAGATCAGAACAGCTCATAAAGCCGGACATGAGTCTCCACCGTCAGGCGCAGCACCTCTTCCTGGTTTGCGAAGTCCGTCTCGAACAGCATCTCGATCGCGGCGTAGAGATATTCGAGCGCCACCCGGGCCGGCACGATGAGGTCGTCCGGCCCTTTGCTCAATCCCTGCTCGTGAAGATAGGTGGAGATCAGCCGCGCTATGTCGGCATGCGCGCGCAGCCTGACGTCACGCAGATCGGGCAAGGCGCGCAGCGATACCAGCAAGGCATAGCCGCCACGGAAGGCTCGTGTGCTCGCGAAGGCTTCATGCACGGTTCGTTCACAGGCCTTGCGGAAATCTTCTGGCCCACGGATCACCAGCCCGGTGTCGCGCCGGATGACATCATGCTGCGCCAGCATCATCCGTTCGCCCAGTTCGCGAAGCAGCGCCTGCTTGTTCACGAAATAATGGTAGAAGGTCGGTGGCGTCACCCCGGCGCGTTCGACCACGGCATTCGAGGTGAACGCCGCCAGCCCTTCCTCAGCCAGAATATCCTGTGCTGCGCCGATCAGGCGTTCCCTGGCATTTGTTTTTCTGGCCATCTGCCTCCTCTGCCCCAAAGTTTCGCTCTGCGAAAGGGGAGCCTGAAGCAATTCAAGGAACTGTGCGAAGCCGTGCCGTGGGATCTGGCTACGGCTCCACGCAAGTGCGAAGGCCAGCTATCGGCGCGAGCGACTAGAGTTGCTCGAGCAGTTTCGCGGCGCTGGAATCGACAGCCTGGCCGGGATTGCCCTCGATGTTGAGTGCTGTCACCGTGCCGTTGTCGACGATCATCGAAAAGCGCTTGGAACGCAGGCCGAGCCCGTTGGCGCTGAGGTCGATATCAAGGCCGGCAGCCTTGGCGAAATCGCCGCTGCCATCCGCGAGGAACAGGATCTTGCCTTCGCCGCCGGTGAAGCGGGCCCAGGCACCCATCACGAACGGGTCGTTGACCGCCACCACCGCGATCTGGTCGACACCGCGCGACAGGATGGCATCGCGGTTTTCGAGGTAGCCTGGCAGGTGGTTGTTGTTGCAGGTCGGTGTGAAGGCGCCCGGAACGCCGAACAGCACCACCTTCTTGCCGGCAAACACCTCAGCGCCGGTCAGCGCCTTGGCGCCATCGTCGGTCATGGTCTTGAAGGTGGCCTCGGGCAGCTTTTCGCCAACGGCAATGGTCATGGCAGTCCTCTATGTCTGGGAGAGAAGAGTGCAAAGCGATAGCGCCTTCCGTGTCGCCTCGCAATGCGGCCACGGCAGGCCATTGTCATGGATAGGGCAATAGACCTTCAACCGCTCCGGACGGAGTGGTCAGCGTGTAGGGGAGGCCATCGCCTTGCGCAGCTTTGCCGGGACGCGCCAGGATGGGGAATGCAAAGAGGAGCTTGCCGTCCTTTTCCGCACGCGTCGGCGCGCCGAACAGATAGCCCTGCTCGCCGGCGACGAAGAGGTCGACACTTTTGGTTCCGCCAGGTGCGGTCGCCTCGACGAGAAGCTTGTCCTTCTCCCCCGGCAGTGTCTTCGCGCCGAAGCCATCACTGGATTTCTGCGGCAATGCGGCCAATGCCGCTTTCACCAGTTCGGCATCTTCGGGATTGCCCGCATCTTCGGCCGGATCGACCTTCAGCTGCGCCTGCAGCGGAATGCAGATCGTCTGGCAGATGCCGAGAAAGACGCCGGCATCGATGAGGGCGTTTTCCTGGGGTCTCGCCAATGTGAATTTCACCGGCAGCGCAACCGTACGGTCATAGCCCGCCCATCCGCCGTAACCATCATCGTGACGGCCGGGAGCCGGGTAGGACAGTTCCGCCTTGGCGATGTTGTTCGCCTTGGCGACGTCGATCTGTGGCGGCACGCCGCTGGCGCCGGGGTCACGCCAGTAGGTCTTCCAGCCTGGTTTCAATTCGATATGAAGTGCCCCGATGAGTTGGCCGGAGGCATCGGGGGCGCCGGTGGTCACCAGCCGGATGCGCCCACCCTCGCTGTCTGCCCAGGCGGACGAGGAAGCTGCAGCCGGCAGGCTGGTGGCCATCAAAGCGGCGACGCCTAGGGCGTTTCCGATCTTCTGGGAAACGCGGAAACGCTCTGGTTCTTTGTTTTTACGCAACTCCGGACGGAAAACCGCTATGCACTTTTCCTGGAATTGCTCTAGCGAAAATCTCAAGCGATCCATGGCGCTGATTTGAAACGGCAAACGTGGCGGCGCAACCGCTTTCGTCTGATGCCGACCATCATTTTTGCGTGAGCCCAGCACATTAAGGCTCCTGGCGAATTGCACCGATGGCATCTTTCAAGCGTACCGGAAACGCGTTACCTTTCCGCTATGGACCTTTTACGCCACAAGAATGCGGCCGGTAAAAGCGGCTTTCTCGACGACCAGTTCCTTGTTGCCATGCCCGGCATGAAGGACGAGCGGTTCGCGCGTTCCGTCATCTACATCTGCGCGCACTCGGACGAAGGCGCAATGGGACTGATCATCAACCAGACCCAGCAGATGCTGTTTCCCGATCTTCTGGTTCAGCTCGGTATCATGAACGAGCAGGAGGCGATCCGCCTGCCAAGGCAGACCCGCGACTTCATCGTGCGCAATGGCGGCCCGGTGGACCGCAGCCGCGGTTTTGTCCTGCACACCGGCGACTATCGCGTCGAATCCTCGTTGCCGGTCTCCGACGACATCTGCCTGACCGCCACGGTCGATATCCTGCGCGCCATTTCCGCCGGGCGCGGACCACGCCAGGCGCTTATGACACTTGGTTATTCAGGTTGGGGTGCGGGACAGCTCGAAGGCGAAATCGCTGAAAATGGCTGGCTTACCTGTCCAGCGACACCGGAACTGCTGTTCGATCCCGATATCGATGGCAAATACGATCGGGCGCTTGCCTCGATCGGCATAGACCTCGCGCGCTTCAGCCAGGCCGCCGGTCACGCCTGAGCTTTTACGACCGGAACTTCGAGCCTCTGCCTTTTGGATTCTTCCTCGCGCCAGGGGGAAGGACCTGCGGTCATTCCAACTGACTGTTGGAGCGCGCGCCAGTGGATGGGCCGCGCCGGCGTTTGAGGCATCCTAGATGTGCACCATCCAGGACCTTTCCAACTAGGCCTGCGTCAGTGGATATTGTTCGCGCAGCAGCTTGATCACGGCATCGCCGTTCATCGGTGCACCGAACATGAAGCTCTGAACATATTCGCAGCCCATCTGGCGCAATTCCAGTGCGTCACTCTGGTCGGAGATGCCTTCCGCGACCACGGCGAGGCCCAGTTCATGCGCCATGTTGACCATGGAGCGCAGCAACACGGCGCGTTTGGGCGACGTGTCATCGATGAAGCTCTTGTCGATCTTGATCGTGTCGAAGGGAAAACGGGTCAGATACGACAGGGACGAATAGCCGGTGCCGAAATCGTCCAGTGACAATCCAATGCCCAGTTGCTTCAGCTTGGTGAGCACATGGGCAGCCTGTTCGGGGTTGTCCATGACCAGCGATTCGGTGAGTTCGAGCCTCAGGCAGCGCGGCTTCAGGCCTGCGCGTGCGATCACCGAGCGGACGTCGGTGACGAGGTCACGGCGGATGAGCTGGCGACTGGAGAGGTTGACCGAGACCGACAGCGGCGTGTCGCCGATGTGTTTCTGCCAGCCTGCTAGGTCTTCCGCCGCCTTCTGCATCGCGAAGAGACCGAGCTGCACGATAAGACCGCAGCTCTCGGCCACCGGAATGAAATCGGCTGGCGGGATCATGCCACGGCGAGGATGATCCCAGCGCAGCAGGGCTTCAAAACCGGCGACGCTGTAGTCTTCCAACCGGACGATCGGCTGATAGGCGAGGGTGAACTCGCGTCGCTCGATGGCACGGCGCAGGTCGGATTCGAACTGCAGCCGGTCGGTGCCGACGGTGCGGAAGGCAGGCCGGAACGGTTCGATGCGATCGCCGCCGAAACGCTTGGCCTGGTGCATGGCGAGTTCGGCATCCTTGACCAGGTCCTCCGCGGAGGTCTGGTCGGATGTCCAGGTGATCAGGCCGACGGAGGCGGTCAGCACGATTTCGCGCTTGGCGAAGGTGATCGGCGAGCTGATCGCATGTTTGATGGCGTCCGCCATGGCGGCGATCCGGGCTGGATCCTGCTCGGACAGCAGCATCAATGCGAACTGGTCGCCGGCGAAACGAGACAGCGAGTCCTTCGGCTTGAGCAGCCGGTGCAGGCGCCGCGCCACCGTGAGCAGGATGGTGTCGCCGGCGGAGATGCCCAGGCCGTCATTGACCTGCTTGAAGCGGTCGATGTCGATGACGAATACCGTTGGCCGTACCTTGTCCTCGGTTCGGGCGATCGAGATGATCGCTTCCAGCCGGTTCATGAACAGTTCGCGGTTCGGCAGGCCGGTCAGATTGTCGTGCACGGCATCGTGCAGAAGGCGCTCTTCCGACTTCTTCTGCTCGGTGACATCGACCATCGTGCCGACGCAGCGGATGACTTCGCCGTCGGAACCGATCACCGGCCGCGCTCTCAGTGCGAACCAGTGATAATGGCCGTCGGCGCCGCGCAGGCGGAAGTTCTGCGCCACGCGGCCGCGCCGATGCTCCAGCACGACGTCGAGCGTGGTGCGGAACGTGTCGCGGTCATCCGAATGAAGAACCGGCAGCCAGTTGCGGGCCGCGCCACCGAGGCTGCCCGGCGCGAGGCCGAGTTGCAGGCTGACGTCGGGACGGGTGACGATTCGATCGCGCAGGACATCCCAGTCCCATACGGTGTCGCCCGAACCGGCGACCGCCAGGGCCTGGCGCTCGAGATCCGAGAACAGGCCCTGATGCAGCGCGCCGCCGGCGAAGGCGTGCTGCATGACGGTAAAGCCGATCAGCAGGATCACCAGGATCAGCCCGCCGCCGAGAGCCGGCTGCACGATGTCGTTGTCGAGCAGGCCGGTGATCGCCATCCATGAGCCCGTCGCCCACAACAGCACCATCACCCAGCTTGGAATGAGCATGATGGCGCGGTCGTAGCCGCGTATGCCAAGGAATATGATGAGGCCGAGGCCGGTCACGGCTGTGGCGGCAAACGATATGCGGGCGATACCGGCGGCGATCGCCGGATCGATGATGGCGATACCGGCGATCGCCGCCAGACCCAGGATCCACACCAGCGCGCCGTAGCTGAAATGGCCATGCCATCGGTTGAGGTTCAGATAGGTGAACAGGAAAACCACGAAGGTGGTGGCGAGGGCCACTTCTGCGCCGGCGCGCCAGACCTGCTCGGAACCGGGCGCGACCTGGATGATCTTGGCCAGGAAGCCGAAGTCGATGCAGATATAGGCAAGTACCGCCCAGGCCAGTGCCGCGGTTGCCGGGAACAGCGAAGTTCCCTTGACCACGAACAGGATCGTCAGGAACAGCGCCAGAAGGCCGGCGATGCCGATGACGATGCCGCGATAGAGCGTGTAGGAATTGACTGTGTCCTTGTAGGCCTCCGGCTCCCACAGATAGACCTGCGGCAGCTTCGGCGAGGCAAGTTCGGCGATGAAGGTAACGACCGAGCCGGGGTTCAGCGTCACGCGAAAGACATCGGCATCAGGGCTTGCCTGCTTGTCGAGCGCGAAACCCTCGGACGGCGTGATCGCGGTGAAGCGCGTCGAGCCGAGATCGGGCCAGAATATGCCCGATTTCACCAGCCTGAAATGCGGTGCGACGATCAGGCGGTCGATGACGTCGTCGGTGGTGTTGGCGAGTGCAAACACGGCCCAGTCGCCGGTCGAACGGGCATCGTTGGCCTCGACCTCGATGCGCCGCACGATGCCGTCGGAGCCAGGGGCTGTCGATACCTGAAAGTTCTCCCCCTGGTTGCGATAGATTTCGACCGCGCCCGAAAGGTCGAGAGCGACGTCGTCGCGGGAAATCTTGATCGGCTCCACGGCATGGGCGGAAGCGGCGGCGAAAAGGGTCACCATCGTCGCGAGGACGAAAGCGAGAGCAATTCCAGGAAAAGTGTGTAACGGTTTTCTGTCCGGAATTGCGTAAAAACAAAGAGTTAGAGCGTTTCCGCGTTTCCGTGAAAAACGGAAACGCTCTAACACCGATCCGTTTCGCAGGAATTTCGTCAACAATCAGCCCTTCGTAGCGGATGCCGGCAGATCGTCTGCGATCCGGGCATAGAGATAGTGGTCTTGCCACGCTCCATTGATGCGAAGATAGGAGCGCGCCAGTCCTTCACGCTGGAATCCGGCTTTTTCAAGCACACGGATCGAACGAACGTTGTCGGGAATACAGGCTGCTTCGATCCGGTGCAACTTGAGTGTATCGAAGGCGAAACGCGCCACCAGCTTGACGGCGTCGGTCATCATGCCGCGGCCGGCATAGCGTTCGCCGATCCAGTAACCGATGTGGCCACTTTGCGCGACGCCGTGGCGGATGTTGCCGAGCGTGATACCCCCCGCGAGCTTGCCGGAGTTCCGGTCGAAGATGAAGAAGGCGATCGCCGTGCCTTGCGCATAGTCCTCGCGGTATCGCCCGATGCGATGGCGCCATGCGGAGCGGTCGAGCTCGTCGGGTGCCCAGCGTGGTTCCCAGCGTTCCAGGAATGCGCGGCTTTCCCCGCGCAATGCCGCCCACTCACGATGATCATTCGCCATGGGTACACGCAACAGGACCTTCTCGCCCTTCAGCGCCGGCAAGTCTCGGCGAAAGAAAGGGAGTGCGAACACGGCTGTCGGCCTGGATCAGACGGCGAGCTTCCGGGCGGCGACCTCTAGGCCCGGGAGCTGGTCGAGAACCGCTTCGTAGGGCGCCAGCGTGCCGACGGGACCAACGGCGGCCAGTGTCGGCCGCGTCGAGAACAGCCGCGAGGACAAATCCGTAAGGCGCTCCGTTGTCAGGGCCCCGAGCCGTTCCATCAGCTCCTCCTTCGGAATCGGCCTGCCGAACAGAAGCAACTGGCGCGCGATCTGGGATGCGCGGCTGGCCGGGCTTTCGGCTGACATGATCAACCCGGCGCGATACTGCGCGCGGGCCCGGTCGAGTTCCTCCTGGGAAATGTTCTCGCCCGCGCGCTGCAGTTCACGCACGATGACCGGGACCAGCTCAGCGATATCGTTCTGGCCGGTTGCGGCATGGACACCGAACACGCCAGTGTCCGAGAAGCCCCAATGGAAAGCATAGACCGAATAACACAGGCCGCGCTTTTCGCGCACCTCTTGGAACAGCCGCGATGACATGCCGCCGCCGAGGATCATCGACAGCACCTGCGAGGCGTAGAAGTCCCGGACGTGATAGGCGCGGCCCTCGAAGCCGAGGACGATCTGTGCGTCCATCAGGTCGCGATCCTCGCGGAAGTCACCGCCGACATATTGAGCGTATTGCGGTGCGATGCTCTCGGCCTTCGTGCGGAAGGAGCCGAGCTTGTTTTCCACTTCGCGAACGAAATCATCATGTTTCACGTCGCCCGCTGCGACCATGACCATGCGCTCGGCGCCGTACTGGCGCTCCATGAAATTGTGCAACTGCTTGGATGTGAATGATTTTACCGTTTCGGGCGTGCCCAGGATCGAGCGACCGATGGTCTGGTGGCGAAAGGCGGTTTCGGTGAAACGGTCAAAGACGACGTCGTCGGGCGTATCATGCGCAGCGCCGATTTCCTGCAGGATGACGTTCTGTTCGCGCTCCAGTTCCTCAGGATCGAATTCGGATTCCTGCAGGATGTCAGCCAGTATGTCGACTGCAAGCGGCACGTCGTCAGACAGCACGCGGGCATAGAAGGATGTCGTCTCGACACTGGTCGCGGCATTGATCTCGCCGCCGACATTCTCGATTTCCGAGGCGATCTCAAAGGCTGAACGCCTCTTCGTGCCCTTGAATGCCATGTGTTCGAGCAGGTGAGCCATTCCATGCTCATCGTCGCGCTCGTTCCTGGCCCCGGATTTGACCCAGGCGCCGAGAGCAACGGATTCGATGCTTGGAAGGGTTTCGGTGGCGACTGTCAGGCCGTTCGACAGACGGCTTACCTCAACACCCATATAGCTAAAACTCCCTAACGCGCCGCCCGGGAGCGGCGACGGACATAATCTTCCACCATTTTCAGGTCCGATGGAAGTACCGCATATTTTTCCTCCGAATTCATTAAGTCGGCAAGCCATGAAGGCAAGGCAGGGTAGATTCCGCTTGCCTCTTCGACTGCAGCCGGGAATTTCGAGGGATGCGCGGTACCCAGAACGATCATCGGAGTGTTGCTGGCCGATTGCAAGGCCGCGACATGAACGCCTGACGCCGTGTGGGGATCCAGCAGGTAGTTCGAGCGGGCGAGGGTGGAGCGGATCGTCCCGGCGACTTCGGCCTGAGTCGCGCGCCCGGCATCGAATTCGGCGCGGATGCGGGCAAGCCCTTCTGCCTCGATGGTGAAGGCGCCGGACTGCTTCAGCGAATTCATGTAGCGGCGCACTGTCCCGGCATCACGCTGCGAAACCTCGAACAGCAGGCGCTCGAAATTGGAGGATACCTGGATGTCCATCGAAGGCGAGGTCGTCGCGACGACCCCCTTCATGCGGTATTCGCCGCTGGCAAGCGTCCGGGCCAGAATGTCATTGTCATTGGTGGCGATCACCAGGCGCTCGATCGGAAGCCCCATGCGCTTGGCTGCATATCCGGCGAAGATGTCGCCGAAATTGCCGGTTGGCACGGTGAAGGATACGGGCCGGTCAGGTGCGCCGAGCGACAGGGCGGAGGAGAAGTAATAGACGATCTGGGCCATGATGCGCGCCCAGTTGATCGAGTTGACGCCAGACAGCGAGACCGCGTCGCGGAAGGCGTGGTCATTGAACATGTCCTTGAGCAGGCCCTGGCAATCATCGAAATTGCCGTCGATCGCCAGCGCATGGACATTGGCGGCGGTCGAGGTGGTCATCTGCCGCTGCTGAACCGGCGAGACACGTCCATTGGGGAACAGGATGACGATATCGGTACGCTCGCGGCCGGCAAAGGCTTCGATGGCCGCACCGCCGGTATCGCCGGATGTGGCGCCGACGATGGTTGCGCGTTCGCCGCGTTCAGCAAGCACATGGTCCATCAGTCGACCAAGCAGTTGCATGGCGACGTCCTTGAACGCGAGCGTCGGGCCGTGGAAGAGTTCGAGTACGAAGGTGTTGTGGCCGGTCTGGACCAGCGGGCACACCGCGTCGTGTCGGAAGGTTGCATAAGCCTCGCGCACCAGTTTCGCGAACACTGCAGGCGCGATTTCGCCGCCGAGAAAGGGCGTCAGCACGCGAATGGCGAGATCGGCATAAGAAAGCCCGCGCATGGTTTTGATCTCGGCGGGCGAGAAATGCGGCCAGGTTTCGGGCACATAAAGTCCGCCGTCGCGCGCCAGGCCGGCCAGCACCGTGTCTGAAAATCCGAGTGCGGGGGCCTCTCCGCGGGTACTCACATAGCGCATTGTCGACTTTCCATTTCAACTGCCGTTCCGGCCGATTGCCCTTGCTTTGGGCCAAGGCGTGGATTTTGTGCGCGCCCTCAGTCGCATTTTTGCCGTCTCGTTGCTATAGGTCGCCTGCTTCGCGTGAGGGAACTGCTTTTTATGGTATTTCGTTCGTCCAACAGCCGCCTTGTCGCGGGTTTCGTGTCCATGGGCTTTATGCTGATCGTCGCAGGCTGCCAATCAAGCGACGGCGGTGGCTCGGGTGGCGGTTTCCTGGGAGTGGGCAAGAAGGACGAGGCGGCGATCAATGCCGACGTTGCCAAGGCCAAGGCTTCCGACCTCAGGGCCTATTGCCCGAAGGTTACGCTGCGCGAAGGCACTGCTGTCTTCAACACCTACGGCAAGGCCGGCGCGAAACCGAAGGCACCGAAAGGCCAGGATGCTGTGCCAGCGACCGATGCGACGCAGGATGATTCAGCCCGGCTTTCCTATCAGGCCTCGATCGGCGACGTGACCCGCGACTGCACGCGCGACAACGGCATGCTCAACATGAAGATTGCCGTGGCCGGCCGCATCGTGCCAGGTCCCACGGCTGTGCCGGGCACCGTCACCCTGCCGATCCGCATTGCTGTGGTCGAAGGCGACAAGGTGCTCTATTCGCAGATCTACCAGCACAAGGTGCAGGTGTCTGACACCTCCACCGCGACCCAATTCGTGCTGAACGATTCCAACATCTCGGTCCCTGAGCCGGCTGCCGCCACTTATCAGGCCTTTGCAGGTTTCGACGAGGGGCCGAAGAAGGTGCAGAAGTCTGCCGAAGATGAACCGGTGAAGCGTCGTGTGCGCCGGCCGAAGCCGAAGGCTGCTCCGGTGGCGAATGCGCCGGCCGCACCCGCACAGCAGGGAAGCCAGACCACCATCTCGGATATCCCGCGCTAGCGCCGGGAAAACGGAAGAGCTCTTTAAAGGCGAGACATAGAAGGGGGCATCAGCCCCCTTTTTCTGTTCGGTAGTTTGCCTCAAGCGTCAGACCATTCCGACAGCGCCGCAAGCACACCTTTCAGGTCGGACCAGCGGCTGATCACTGTTTCTGCACCTGCCTCGGTCAGGATGTCGGCGTGGCCGGGATAGCTGTGTGACGCGCCGGTGAAGCCGATCACGCGCATCCCTGCAGCGCGGGCGCCATGGATGCCATGGGCGGAATCCTCGATCACGAAGGTGTTCGCCGGTTTTGCTTTCAGCACCTGTGCTGCATGCAGGAAGACGTCCGGTGCCGGCTTGGGCTTTTTCGTGGGTGTTTCAAGCGCCGAGAAGATGCGGCCTTCGAACAGCGGTAGAAGCCGGACTTTCTCCAGCATGAAGGCGATGCGCTCCGAGCTCGAATTCGAGCAGATGCAGCGCGGTGCCGTCACAGATGCGACGGCCTGGTGTACACCATCGATGGCACGAACGTCCGACCGCAGCTTGCGGTCGACCAGTTCTTCGGCGCGCGTGATCAGCGATGCCTGGAAAGGGATGTTCGCCTTGTGCTCGATCGCCATCATGATGTCTTTGAACGTGAGGCCGGCATAGCTTTCGGCGATCTCTTCTGCGCTGATCTCGAAGCCTGCTTCGGTGATCAGCTCGGCCTCGACACGCGCGGCGATGATTTCGGAATCGACGAGCACGCCGTCGCAATCGAAAATGACAAGGTCTGGCTGGGGCATTTCAGTCCATCTCGGCTGGAGCAATCCCAGGAAAAATGCGTAGCGGTTTTCCGTCCGGAATTGCGCAAAAAACTAAAGAGTTAGAGCGTTTCCGCGCTTCCGTTAAAACGGAAACGCTACAGGGAAGGCCGGCGCGGCATACACCAAGCACCGGCAAGCGGCAAATCACGCCTGAACTTCATCAAATATTTACTGAGAACGGTAACCATAACGGCTGGTAAATGTAACGCGTGTCCTGGGTAATCAGCATGTCTGCCGTGCGTCTTCTCGACGATCTTTCCCACACTCCTCAGCAGTCCGAATGGCTGGACACGATCCTGAAAGGGGATTGCGTCGCTGCGCTCGACCGGCTGCCGGAAAAATCGGTGGACGTGATCTTTGCCGATCCGCCCTACAATCTGCAGCTGGAAGGCACACTGCATCGGCCTGACCAGTCCAAGGTCGACGCGGTCGATGACCATTGGGACCAGTTCGAGAGTTTCGAGGCTTACGATGCCTTCACCCGCGCATGGCTGCTCGCGGCGCGCCGCGTTCTGAAGCCGAACGGCACCATCTGGGTGATTGGCTCCTATCACAACATCTTCCGCGTCGGCGCTAAGATGCAGGATCTCGGCTTCTGGATCCTCAACGATGTCGTCTGGCGCAAGACCAATCCGATGCCGAACTTCCGCGGCCGTCGCTTCCAGAATGCCCATGAGACGATGATCTGGGCATCGCGCGATCAGAAGGCCAAGGGTTACACTTTCAACTACGAGGCGCTGAAGGCCGCCAACGACGATGTACAGATGCGCTCCGACTGGCTCTTCCCGATCTGCACCGGTGGTGAACGGCTGAAGGACGACAACGGCGACAAGCTGCACCCGACGCAGAAGCCCGAAGCACTGCTGGCTCGCATCATGCTCGCCTCGACCAAGCCGGGCGATGTCGTGCTCGACCCGTTCTTCGGCTCCGGCACGACCGGTGCTGTCGCCAAGCGCCTTGGCCGCCATTTCGTCGGCATCGAGCGCGAGCAGTCGTATATCGACGCGGCGTACGAGCGCATTGCTGCAGTAAAACCGCTTGAAGGCGCCGATCTGACGGTTCTTTCGGGCAAGCGCGCCGAGCCGCGGGTCGCCTTCATCAGCCTGATCGACAACGGCCTGGTCAAGGCCGGCGCAACGCTGTACGACGCAAAACGCCGCTGGTCGGCGAAGGTGCGCGCGGACGGTACTCTGGCCATCGGCGACAGTGCTGGTTCCATTCACAAGATAGGCGCCGAAGTGCAGGGGCTCGACGCCTGTAACGGCTGGACCTTCTGGCACTATGAACGCGCCGGCGGTCTTACTCCTATCGACGAACTGCGCAAGATCGCACGACTCGGCATGGAGCGGGCCGGAGCGTGATCCTGACCCGAAGATCTGCGACAGCTGCAGACTTTCGGGCAAGTACCGTGCAACGAAACAAAAGAGAGCCTAACCCTCCACGTCCACGCGGACGATCAGGCCATCACCGTCAAGCGTGATGGTCTCGGCGCCATGCCGCTCCCGCCACACACCGGTCTTGGTGCTGGTTCCGGTCAGCGACCATTCGGAGCGTGCGCTGTTGGGCGACAGTGCTTCCAGCTTCTTGTCTTCCGCTTCCTGGTCCGGATATTCCTCGAAATAGCTGCGGAAGGCTGTCATGACGGCATCCCGGCCTTCGATGCGTCCGCCGACCCCTTGCGAAACATAGACAACGTCTGGCGCGAACATCGCCTCGATGGCGACGAAATCCTGCGCGTTGGTCACCTCATGAAAACGGGCAAGCGTCTTGGCCGGATCGTGCCTGCTGCTCATGCTGCTATTCCTCGCTCGGTCAGGTCGCGCTTCAGCGTTGCGGCATCCGTGAACAGCACCGCCTGCCAGCCAGCCTCCCTGGCGCCCTCGACATTTTTTGGACTGTCGTCGATGAACAGCGTCGCCGCCGGCTCAAGATCGAAGGATTGGATGTGGTGGTCGTAGATGGCGCGGTCGGGCTTGATGAGTTTGATGTCGCCCGAAACAGTCACGCCGCGTGGCAGCTTCAGGAAGGGAAAGCGTTCCTGCGCTTCCCGGAACGTATCGGAAGCGAAGTTGGTCAGCATGGTGACGTCACGGCCTTTATCGATCAGGCCTTCCATCAGGGCGACGCTGTCATCATAGGCGTGTGGCACCATTTCGTGCCAGTACAGGCGGAAGTTACGGATGTTCTCGGCATGGTCCGGGTGTCGATCGAGCAGCAGGCTTTCCGCCTCTTCCCAGGTGCGGCCGCGGTCCTGTTCGATATTCCAGTCGCTCGTGCAGACATTGTCGAAGAACCATTGCCGTTCCGCGGCATCCGGGATCAGCCGGTTGAATGGCAGGCTGGGATCGTAGTGCAGCAGCACCTTGCCGATGTCGAAGACGATGTGGCGGATCTCGGTCATGCTTTCCTCTTGTGCGGACCCTTCTGGGTCGAGCCGGGCATAGCCGCTTCGATTGCCTTTTTCATGACAGTGGGCAAGGCTTCGTCGTTGATCCAGCCGGGGCGCGACCAGAAGAAACCCTGTGGGGCTGCCACGAAGTCGACGTTCGCGGCATAGACGCTGAGCTCCAGCGAAAAATGCGTGAAGACATGGCTGATGGCGCCGCAAGGGCGCCAGCCCGCCGGAAACGGCGCGGCGTCCGCTCCCGTAGCGCCGTCGATCCGAGCCGTCCAGCCGGTGGTCGGTACTTCGCTCATGCCGCCGAGAAGGCCTTTTTCGGGGCGCTTGCGCAGAAGGATGGCGCCATCGCCCCGGATTGCGACGAAGGCAGCTCCCTGCCTGGACGGCTTTTCCGGCTTGGCGAGTTTTACCGGATAGAATTCCGGATCGCCGGAAAGGATGACGCTGCAATCCTGCCGCAGCGGACACAACATGCAGCGTGGCTTGCGCGGACTGCAGATGGTCGCGCCGAGGTCCATCATCGCCTGGGCAAAGTCGCCGGGCCTGTCCTGTGACAGCATCTCCTCGACACGGGCTCGGATTTCCGGCTTGGCCAGCGGCAGCGGAGTATCGATCGAAAACAGCCGCGAAACGACGCGTTCGACATTGCCGTCGACCACTGCTGCCGGGCGATTGAAGGCGATGGCGGCAATTGCCGCTGCGGTGTAGGCGCCGATGCCGGGAAGTGCGCGCAACCCGCTTTCTGTATCTGGAAAGCGGCCGCCCCGTGCCGCTATCTGGTCCGCGCAGGCTTTCAGATTGCGCGCCCGCGAATAGTAGCCCAGCCCCGCCCAGGCCTTCATCACGTCATCGGAACTTGCCGCGCCGAGGGCCTGTATGGTGGGCCAGCGTTCCAGGAAAGCCTGGAAATAGGCTTTTACCGCCTCCACGGTGGTCTGTTGCAGCATCACCTCGGAAAGCCAGACCCGATATGGGTCCGGCTTTACGCCTCTGGCCAGATCGCGGGGCGCAACGCGCCAGGGCAGATCGCGATGATGCGCGTCATACCAGCCAAGCAGGCGGGCGGCGATATCGGTCCCGCTTTCATATGCGGGCTTGCGGGTCTGGTCGGGCAGTGTCATTGATCGTTCGGGATGCGGTTCAGCCGGTCCTGCTGTCTGACGGAGAACGCATGACAGGGAAACCCCCTTACGGCAATCCTGTACCGGTTAGCGATCTCGCAACCGGCATCCTGGAACCGGTATTGCGCAAGCGCGCCGGCATCTCGATCGGTCTGGTCCAGTCCTGGGAAGAGATCGTCGGACCGCGCCTTGCCGGCACGTCACGGCCGGAGCGGATCCAGTGGCCGCGCCGCATGCGCGAAGAGGATCCGTTCGAGCCCGCTGCCCTTGTGGTTGCGTGTCAGGGTGTCGCTGCACTGCATCTCCAGCATCAGGCCGATGAGATCATCGGTCGCGTCAACGCTTTTCTGGGCTTTCAGGCCATCGGGCGTATCCGCATCGTGCAGAAACCGCTGACGGAGGCCAAACGCCGCACCGTCCAGCCGGCGAGGCCTCTGACGCCGCTGGAGAAGACCCGCCTCGAACGTGTTGTCGGTGGCGTGGAAGACGAGGCCCTGCGGGCTTCGCTGGAAAGGTTGGGTGCCAGCATCATCGGCCGGCGCAAGTAGACTTCACCACGCTCTCGCGCTTTCGTGATCGTTTCAACAGGTTTTCGCGATTGGACTCGGGAACCGCTATGCCTTAATTCCCGCGAACTCTCGCTTTTCCTTGGCTATCCATTGCAAAATCCCAATCCTGATCAGGTGATTCGATGAACCGTCTTCTGTCTCGCAGACACATTCTGACCACGCTGGCCGTTGCACCGGCCGCGCTGGCGCTCGCGGCCTGCAACAAAGCAGGCGAGGCGGAAGCCGAAACGGCCAAGCCAGCCGAGACCACCAAACCGGCGGACGCGATGAAGCCGGCAGCAAAGCCGGCAGCGGCTGCTCCGCAGTCGTCGGGTTCTGTCGACATGGCCGAGCTCCTGAAGCCTGGCGCGCTGCCGGAAAGGCAGCTCGGCAAGGACGACGCCAAGGTCACCATCGTCGAATATGCTTCGATGACCTGCCCGCATTGCGCGCATTTCCACGAGACCACGCTGCCCGAGCTGAAGACCAAGTATATCGATACCGGCAAGGCGCGCTTGATCTTCCGCGAATTCCCGTTCGATCCGCGCGCCGAGGCCGGGTTCATGCTGGCGCGCTGCGCCGGCGACAATTATTTCCCGATGGTGGATGTCCTCTTCAAGCAGCAGCAGAACTGGGCCGTGGCTGAAAATGTCAAGGATGCCATGTTCCAATTGTCCAAGCTGGCCGGTTTTACACAGGAGAGCTTCAATGCCTGCTTGACGGACCAGAAACTTCTGGACCAAGTCAGATCAGTGCAGAAGCGCGGCGCGGACGAATTCAAGGTCGACTCAACGCCGACCTTCTTCATCAACGGTCAGACCTACAAGGGTGCGTTGTCGATTGAGGAAATGTCGGCCATCATCGACCCTCTGCTCTGACGTTCCGGCGGCGCCGGGGCGGCAGCGGCTCGGCGCGAGCGCCCGTACGGGGCTGCGCGAATGAAATTCTCGCGGCTGCGCCTGCTCGGTTTCAAATCCTTCGTCGAACCCGGTGAGTTCGTTATCGAACGCGGTCTCACCGGTATCGTCGGACCGAATGGCTGCGGCAAGTCGAACCTGGTGGAAGCCCTCCGCTGGGTGATGGGCGAAAGCTCCTACAAGAACATGCGCGCGTCCGGCATGGACGACGTCATCTTCTCGGGTTCCAACACACGGCCGGCCCGCAACACGGCCGAAGTCACGCTTTTCCTCGACAATCTCGATCGCACCGCGCCGTCCGCTTTCAATGACGCCGATGAGCTGCAGGTTTCCCGCCGCATCGAGCGTGAGGCCGGTTCTGTCTACCGCATCAATGGCAAGGAGGCGCGCGCCAAGGATGTGCAGCTTCTCTTCGCCGACCAGTCGACGGGCGCCCGTTCGCCTTCGATGGTCGGGCAGGGGCGTATCGGCGAGCTGATCCAAGCCAAACCCCAGGCGCGCCGCGCGCTGCTGGAAGAAGCAGCCGGCATCTCCGGCCTGCATACCCGCCGCCATGAAGCGGAATTGCGGTTGAAGGGCGCCGAGCAGAATCTCGAACGTCTGGACGATGTCGTCGGCGAACTGGAAAGCCAGATCGAAAGCCTGAAGCGTCAGGCACGCCAGGCGTCGCGGTTCAAGAACCTCTCGGCCGACATCCGCAAGGCGGAAGCCACCCTGCTGCATCTGCGCTGGACCCTTGCCAAGGCGCAGGAAGCTGAAGCGCGCTCCGCACTGGCGACCGCGACCGCACTGGTCGGCGACCGCGCCGCTTCGCAGATGAATGCCGCCAAGGAACAGGCAATCAGCGCGCACCGCCTGCCGGATCTGCGTGATGCGGAAGCCAAAGCTGCGGCTGCTTTCAGCGGCTGTCGATCGCCAAGTCGCAGATCGAGGAAGAAGCAGGCCGCATCAGTGCCCGCCAAACCGAACTCGACCGGCGCCTGCAGCAGCTGGACGCCGACATCGAGCGCGAAGAGCGCATGGTGCGTGACAATGCTGCCGTGCTGGAGCGCCTGGCAGCGGAAGAAGAGACGCTGAATGCTGAAAATGCCGGCGCAGCAGAGCGGGAGGCCAACACGCGTGCCGCTTTCGAGCAGGCGACAGCCACGCTGGCGGCCAGTGAAGAAAAACTGGCGAAGCTGACCGCCGAACGGGCTGAGGCTGCGGCCGGACGCAACCAGATCGAACGTACCTTGCGGGAAGCCGCTGAACGCCGCGATCGTTTCGCCCGGCAGCTTGCCGATGCCGATCGTGAACTTGCCGAAATCGGCCAGCGCATCGCTGCTCTTGCCGATCCGGCGGAGAAAAAGATCCTGGTCGAAGAAGCGACCGAAGCGCTTGCCGCCACGGAGGCCGCAGCCCTCGAGAGTGAACAGCAGGTGGTCGAGGCTCGTGCTGCTGAAGCCGCATCACGCGCTCCTTTGCAGGAGGCCAAGGCGGAACTTGCCCGCATCGAGACCGAAGCGCGCACGCTGGCCAAGATCCTGAATTCGGTTGGTGGTGGGGACCTCTTTCCTGCCGTGCTGGAACAGATCAGCGTCGAACGCGGTTTCGAGACAGCACTTGGCGCGGCGCTTGGCGAAGATCTCGATGTGCCGCTGGACCGTAGCGCACCCGTACACTGGGGCGATGGCGATGTGCAGCGTGGCGACCCGGCCCTGCCGGAGGGGGTTCGCAGCCTGGCCAGTGTCGTCAAGGCGCCCGGGCAGCTTGCACGTCGCCTTGCGCAGATCGGTATCGTTGAAGCCGGTGAGGGCAAGCGTCTGCAAGCGTTGCTGGTGCCCGGCCAGCGGCTGGTGAGCCGTGAAGGGGCATTGTGGCGCTGGGATGGTTTCACGGCGAGCGCGGACGCACCGACGCCAGCCGCGCAACGCCTGGCGCAGAAGAACCGGTTGGCTGAACTCGACGCCGAGGCGATAGCCGCCACGCGTGTCGTGCGCGCGGCCGAGGAGGCCCTTGCCAAAGCGGAAGCTGGCCTGCGCACCGCCATCGAGGCCGAGAAGCAGGCACGTCAGGCCTGGCGCGAAGCGCAGCACGCGCTCGACGCGGCGCACAATGCGCTGGTTCAGGCGGAAAGAGCGGCCGGTGAGTTCACGACGCGGCGGGCTGCCCTGACCGAATCCCGTGCGCGGGTGGTCGAAGCCCATGAAGAAGCCTCCGCCATCCATGTCGAGGCGGAAGAGCAGTTGAAAGATGCTCCCGATCTTGCCGACCTGCAGTCGCGGCTCGAGCAGGCGGCCGCTCATGTCTCGCACGACCGGGCGACGCTCGCCGATGCGCGCGCCGTCCATGAGGGGCTCAAGCGTGAAGCGGAGACGCGGGGACGACGCCTGGAAGCCATTCAGGGAGAGCGCAACAACTGGCTGTCGCGGGCAGAGAATGCCTCTGCCCAGATCGCCTCGCTTGGTGAACGCAAGGCGGAAGCTGCGGCCGAGCGCGAGCAACTGGCCGATGCGCCCGACGAACTCGACCAGCGTCGCCGCGCTTTGCTGTCGCAACTCTCCGAAGCCGAGGCGCTGCGCAAGAACGCCGCCGACCGTCTGCAGGAGGCCGAGAACCGACAGGCGGAGCTCGACAAGGCAGCGACGGCGGCCATTACCACGCTCGCTGAAGCACGCGAGGCACGCGTGCGTGCCGAGGAACGGCTGACCGCCGCCGACGAGCGTCGGCAAGAGGTGGAAGCGCGTATCCAGGAAGCACTGAACACACCGCCGCATCTGGTCATTCGCCACACCGGGCTGGAGGCTGACAGCCCGATGCCGGACATGGGTGAGATCGAGCGTCAGCTGGAGCGGCTGAAGATCGAGCGTGAACGGCTGGGTGCCGTCAATCTGCGTGCCGAGGAGGAACAGCGCGAGCTTTCGGAGCGGCTGGAGACCATCGTTTCCGAACGTGAGGACGTCATCGAGGCGATCCGCAAGCTGCGCCAGGCGATCCAGAGCCTCAATCGTGAAGGCCGCGAGCGACTGCTTGCCGCCTTCGAGCTCGTCAATGGCCATTTCCAGCGGCTGTTCACGCATCTGTTCGGTGGCGGCACTGCCGAACTGCAGCTGATCGAGTCGGAAGATCCGCTCGAGGCAGGTCTCGAGATCCTGGCCCGTCCGCCTGGCAAGAAGCCGCAGACCATGACGCTGCTGTCCGGCGGTGAACAGGCATTGACGGCGATGTCGCTGATCTTCGCCGTCTTCCTCACCAACCCGGCACCGATCTGTGTGCTGGATGAGGTCGACGCGCCGCTCGACGATCACAATGTCGAACGTTTCTGCAATCTGATGGACGAAATGTCGGCATCGACCGAGACACGTTTCGTCGTCATCACCCACAATCCGATCACCATGGCGCGCATGGACCGACTGTTCGGCGTCACAATGGCCGAACAAGGCGTCAGTCAGCTGGTTTCGGTCGACCTGCAGGCTGCGGAAGCGATGCGCGAAGCAAGCTGACCGACATTTCGTCGCCATTTGTGCGGTTGAACGTTCGACAATCTCGGTGGTAGCACTGAACCGTCGGCTGGCTTGCAGTGTCGCAACCAGCGGTCACGGAGAACGCATTTTGCCCATACTCGTCACCGGCGCGGCCGGCTTCATCGGCAGCCATGTCTGCCATCGCCTGCTCGACAGGGGGGAAGAGGTCATCGGCGTCGATAATCTGAACGATTATTACGATCCGGCGCTGAAGCAGGCGCGCCTGGAGCGACTTTCCCCACGCAACCATTTCTCATTCCACAAGCTGGATATTGCGGACGAGGCGGCCCTCGCATCGCTCTCGAGCCTTGGCATCAGACGCGTCGTGCATCTCGCCGCGCAGGCCGGCGTGCGTTATTCGCTCGACAATCCGCGCGCCTACATTCGCTCCAACATTGCCGGTCACCTGGAAGTGCTGGAATTTTGCCGGGCGCAACCCGGTTTCGAGCACCTGGTCTATGCCTCGTCGAGCTCGGTCTATGGCGGCAACCGGAAGGTGCCGTTTTCGGAGACCGACAAGGTCGACACGCCGGTTTCCCTTTACGCGGCTACCAAGAAGGCCGACGAGCTGATGAGCCATACCTACGCTCATCTCTATTCCATTCCACTTACAGGCCTGCGCTTCTTCACGGTCTACGGACCGTGGGGCAGGCCGGACATGGCTTATTGGCTTTTCACAAAAGCCATCCTTGCCGGCAAGCCGATCCGCGTTTTCAACAAAGGCGAGATGTCGCGCGACTTTACCTACATAGATGATATCGTCGAAGCTGTGGTGAAAGTCTTGGACAATCCACCCGCACGCGAGACGCCACCAGCACGGCTCTACAACATCGGCAACAACAACCCGGTGCGGCTGGGCGAGTTCATAGACACCCTGGAGCGTCTGATCGGCATCGAGGCGAAGCGCCAATACGAGCCGATGCAACCTGGTGATGTCGAGCGTACCTTTGCCGATGTCACGGCACTCGATCACGCCATCGGCTTCAAGCCGAACACGTCGATCGAGGACGGCCTGCGGAAGTTCGTCGAATGGTATCGCGCCGAGTGGCAGGGGCGGGGATAGGCATTGGTCCCGGGCGACATAATCTGCTGCAATCGCGCTGATGTTGCTTGAAAGAGCTTTGGATCGCGATCTTCGATTGCTTGGCAGCTCGAGTTTTGTGTGGCTTCTTCGCATGACCAAGCCGCACCGTCCTCTCAATCGAGCTCGTTACGATGACTTCGCAGAAATCCATTTTTCTCTCTGGAGAAGGTGACGCCTGGTTTGAGCGTAACCTTGCAGCGCTTGGACACAAGGGAACGGATCTTGTCGTCAGCGAAATGTTGAGCTTGCAGGTTCAGCCAAAGCTGATTGCCGAGATCGGGTGTGGAGAAGGTGAACGTCTATCGCTTCTTCGCGACAAATTCGGATCAGCATGCTGGGGCTTTGATCCCTCAACGAAGGCTGTTGCGCACGGCCGTGCAACATACCCAGACATTACATTTGAAATTGGAACAGCCGACAGGATCGACCTTCCTGATTCCAGCGTCGACACCCTTATCTTTGGGTTCTGTTTGTATCTGACGGATCCAAGAGACTATTTTAAGATAGCTGCGGAGGCGGATCGTGTTCTGGCCGACGGAGGGCTGGTGGCTATCCTGGACTTCAGCCCCAGGCACGTTTTCAAGAATCCGTACTCTCACAAGCCCGGCGTATTCGCCCACAAGATGGATTTCTCGAGGTTTTTTACCTGGAATCCGGCCTATCGGCTGATAAGCCGGCGGTACACAGAACATGGCACCAGCTTCACCTATGATGAAAACGAGTCGATCTGTCTCGATTTCGTTAAGAAAGATTGGTCGAAAGCGTTTCCAAAATCCCCGCAATATTGAGATCACACAGAATTCTACCGCTGCCCTAGATCTGCACGGCGGAGCAAGTCTGAGTGAAAGCTGAATAAATCTGTTGTCAGTCTGTGGCTGGGGCGCCAGGATTCGAACCTGGGAATGTCGGTACCAAAAACCGATGCCTTACCGCTTGGCGACGCCCCAACAGCCGATGAATCGGATGTGAGCGGCCTTATAGGCAGAGCCGGCCAAAAGCACAATCGCCAATAATATGCCAAAATCGGTGCACGAGCCCCGCTGAAGGTCTGGGGCTCGTGCACCGGCTATTCGCTCCAGACGGCCAGTTCATTGCCGGCCGGATCTACGAAGTGAAAACGCCTGCCGCCAGGAAAAGAAAAGATCGGCTTGACGATCGTACCGCCGGCGTTGGTGACCGCATCGAGCGTCTCTTCCAGGTTTTCCGAATAGAGTACCGGCAGTGGTTTAGCCGTTGCAGCGGAGGCGTCGGCATCAAAACCGCCATCCAGGCCTTCGTCGAAAGCCGAATAGGTCGGGCCGTAATCCGTGAACGACCAGGAGAAGGCCGCGCTGTAGAATGCCTTGACGTTGTCGAGCTTGCCATTGATTGCCGGCATTTCGATGTAATCGAGTTTGCCTGTCTTACGCATCGCAACACCTCTTGTTCTTCATATGTTCTTTTATTGCATGGTCGCCAGAGACTCAAGGGCTGCGGGATTGAAGGTTCGACATGGCGGGCCTGCCGTCTTCGTGGTCCGCTGATTGACTGATTCCCCTTTTCCTGCCGGAACGGCGTCCAAAACAAGGCATCATGCCATCCTTCCGGGTGGCGAGTACTGCCCGATTTCCGACACATCACTCACCCCTAAAATGGCTTAATCGATTGTAGCTGCGGGCGAGGGTTTCAAGTGCTTGCCTTTCGCAGCGCAGCATCCTAGGCAGGCCGCGAGGCTTACCCCGGGGCAAGAGCCCTGAGGCGAAACCAGGCTGAGGAGCGAGCATGACCAAGTGGGTCTACACCTTTGGCGACGGAGCGGCCGAGGGCCGCGCCGGAGATAAAAATCTGCTGGGCGGCAAGGGAGCCAATCTGGCCGAGATGTGCAGCCTGGGCCTGCCGGTGCCGCCGGGTTTTACGATCACCACCGAAGCCTGCAATCACTATTATGCCAATGGTCGTGCCTATCCCGACACCCTGGAGGGCGATGTCGACGAGGCGCTTGGGCACATCGGCCGGATCACCGGCCGCAGCTTTGGCGATCCCAAAAAACTGCTTCTTGTGTCGGTGCGTTCCGGCGCTCGTGCATCGATGCCGGGCATGATGGACACAGTTCTCAACCTCGGGCTCAACGACGAGACGGTCGAGGCATTGGCGAGCGATTCCGGCGATGCGCGGTTTGCCTATGACAGCTACCGTCGTTTCATCCAGATGTACTCCGATGTCGTGATGGGGCTCGATCACGAGGTCTTCGAGGAAATCCTGGAGGATCAGAAGGCAAGCCTCGGCTACGAACTCGATACGGAGCTTTCTGCCATCGAATGGCAGGGCGTCATTGCGCTCTACAAGGCCAAGGTTGAGGAGGAGTTGGGCAAGCCATTTCCCCAGGACCCGCGTGAGCAGCTCTGGGGTGCCATCGGCGCGGTCTTTTCCAGCTGGATGAACGCGCGCGCCATCACTTACCGCCGCCTGCACGACATCCCGGAAGCCTGGGGGACGGCCGTCAACGTCCAGGCCATGGTGTTCGGCAACATGGGCGAGACTTCTGCCACCGGCGTCGCCTTCACCCGAAATCCCTCGACCGGCGAGAAGCTGCTCTACGGCGAGTTTCTGGTGAACGCGCAGGGCGAGGACGTCGTGGCCGGCATCCGCACGCCGCAGAACATCACTGAGGCCGCCCGCATCGCCGCCGGCTCCGACAAGCCTTCACTGCAGAAGCTGATGCCAGAGGCCTTCGCCAACTTTGTCGCGATTTCGGACAAGCTTGAAAAGCACTACCGCGACATGCAGGACCTCGAATTCACCATCGAGCGCGGCAAATTGTGGATGCTGCAGACCCGATCCGGAAAGCGCACGGCCAAGGCTGCGCTGAAGATCGCGGTCGACATGGCCCATGAAGGCCTGGTCACCAAGGAGCAGGCGGTGGCTCGTATCGACCCGTCCTCGCTCGACCAACTCCTGCATCCGACCATCGATCCGCGCGCCGAGCGCAACGTCATCGGCGTCGGCCTGCCGGCATCGCCTGGTGCCGCCACGGGCGAGATCGTGTTCTCGTCGGATGACGCCGAGGAGCTGAAGTCACAGGGCCGCAAGGCGATACTGGTGCGCGTGGAAACCTCGCCGGAAGACATTCACGGCATGCACGCTTCCGAAGGCATCCTGACCACGCGCGGCGGCATGACCAGCCACGCCGCAGTGGTCGCGCGCGGCATGGGCAAGCCATGCGTTTCGGGCGCCGGTTCGCTGCGAGTCGACCACAAGGCAGGCGTACTGATTGCGCTCGGCGCCACTTTCAAGAAGGGCGACGTCATCACCATCGATGGCGGCAACGGCCAGGTGCTGAAGGGTTCCGTGCCGATGCTGCAGCCCGAGTTGTCGGGCGACTTCGCCGCCATCATGGAATGGGCCGATGGTGCGCGTCGCATGAAAGTGCGCACCAATGCCGAGACACCGGCTGACGCACGCATGGCCCGCTCCTTCGGTGCCGAAGGCATCGGGCTCTGCCGTACCGAGCACATGTTCTTCGACGGCGCCCGCATCGTTGCCATGCGCGAGATGATCCTGGCCGATACCGAGAAGGATCGTCGCTCAGCGCTTGCCAAGCTTCTGCCGATGCAGCGCTCGGATTTCCTGGAACTGTTCGAGATCATGGCAGGTCTGCCGGTGACCATCCGCCTGCTCGACCCGCCGCTGCATGAATTCCTGCCCAAGACGGAGGAGGAGGTGGCCGAGGTCGCCGCTGCCATGAATGTCTCGGCCGACAAACTGCGTCAGCGCACAGAGGCCCTGCACGAATTCAACCCGATGCTTGGACATCGCGGCTGCCGCCTGGCGGTCTCGTATCCGGAAATCGCCGAGATGCAGGCACGTGCCATCTTCGAGGCGGCAGTCGAGGCCGGTCGCAAGGCTGGCGCGCTAGTGGTGCCGGAAATCATGGTGCCGCTGGTCGGCATCGTGAAGGAACTCGATTACGTGAAGGCGCGCATCGACCAGGTCGCCAAGGCCGTGATGGACGAGACCGGCGTCAAGATCGACTATCTCACCGGTACCATGATCGAGCTGCCGCGGGCAGCCATCCGCGCCCATGTCATTGCGGAGACGGCGGAATTCTTCTCCTTCGGCACCAATGACCTGACGCAGACCACCTTCGGCATTTCGCGCGACGATGCGGCTTCCTTCCTGGAGACCTATCGCCAGAAAGGCATCATCGAGCAGGATCCGTTCGTGTCGCTTGATCGCGATGGCGTTGGCGAACTGGTGCGCATGGCTGCCGAAAAGGGGAGGGGTACGCGTCCGTCCATCAAGCTCGGCATCTGCGGCGAGCACGGTGGGGACCCGGCTTCGATCAGCTTCTGCGAGGAAGTGGGACTGGATTATGTTTCCTGTTCGCCCTTCCGCGTGCCGATCGCTCGCCTTGCCGCCGCGCAGGCTGCGGTCGCGAAGTAGGTGAACATCCGGCGATCTTGCGCGTTGCGTCGCAAGATCGCCGTTTTCGCCAGCCACAGGGCGGCGGGAACGAATTCCTTGGAAATTGCAATGCGTATCCTTGCCACCGCTGCCTTGACAGCGACGCTGCTGACCGGTCCGGCCCTTGCCGGGCCGTCGGAACGTCTTGTCGAGCCGACGTTGCGCATAACGCCAGGCGGCAAAGTGGCACCGCGCGTCGCGCTGACCTTCGATGCCTGCATGGGCAAGACCGACCGCCGCATCCTGTCGGTGCTGGTCGAAAACAGCATCCCGGCAACGATCTTCGTCACCAGCCGCTGGCTGAAGCACAACAAGGAAGTGCTGGCCGAGCTGCAGGCGCATCCGGACCTGTTCGAGATCGAGGACCACGGCGCCATGCATGTGCCGGCGGTTGATCGACCGACCCGTATCTTCGGTATTGCCGCCGCGGGTTCGCCCGAGGCGGTCGACAAGGAGGTTCGAGGCGGGGCTGAAGCCATCGAAGCGGCCGGTGCGACGGCACCGCGCTGGTTTCGCGGGGCAACGGCACGCTACAGCAAAAGTGCCATCGAGCAGATCCGCAAGCTTGGTTTGCGGGTCGCCGGCTACTCCGTCAACGGGGATGGCGGCTCGCTGCTTGGTGCCGCAACCACCGAAAGGCGCATCGCGGCTGCCCGTGATGGCGATGTGGTGATCGCCCACATCAACCAGCCGACGCATGCGGCTGGCGAGGGCGTCGCCAAGGGTATCCTTGCCCTCAAGGCCAAAGGCTTTTCCTTCGTGAAGCTGTCGGATGTTCCTGCCGAGGGCTCGGACGGCACGACGGTTGAGACGGTTGCCGGTTACTGAACGGTTCGCCTGCTCGCCACGGGTATGGCGCAGCCTCTCAGATCAGCCTCTGTCCGCCGTCGATATGGATGGTCTCACCGGTCATGAACTCGCTTGTCATGAGATAGAGATAAGCCGAGGCGATGTCGGCCGGATTGGCGACCTTTCCTGCCGGTAGTCGCGAGCCCATGTCTTTGAAGAAACCGGATTTGGCCTCTCCGACAAGCTCGTCCCACATCGGTGTGTCGACCCAGCCGGGCGATACGATGTTGACACGTGTCGGTGCGAGCTCCAGGGCGAGCGCCCTGGCGAAATAGCTGAACGAACCGGCAATGGCAGATACGACGGAGCCGCCGGGAACCGGTGGCCGATCCTTGTTGATTCCGGAGGTGAAAATCATGGAGCCTCGGCTTCTGAGTGTGCGTGCCGCATGTTTGGCAAGCATGACCGCACCGACCAGCTTGTTGTCGACGAAGGTGCGCACGAAATCCATGTCGGTATCGTTGATCGGATAATTCGGCGGCGGCGTCCCGGCCGTCGAGACAAGATGATCGAAAGAGCCGACTTCCCCGAACAGCCGGGTCACCTCCGCTTCCTTCGTCATGTCTGCGACAATGCCCTGCAGATTGCTGCTTGCGCCGAGTGATTGCCGTGCGGTCTGCAGCTTGTCGTTCGAACGACCGACGATCGTGACATCGGCGCCATTCTGCAGAGCTGCTGCAGCCACGCCGAGCCCGATGCCGGAGCTGCCTCCGACGATCACGATTTTCTTGCCCGCAAGCGATGCCATGAGAATCTTTGCCTTTGATTATGTTGGAGGATCACGCTTGACCGGCGTAGGCAGCTTCCAGGTCCGCGACGATGAGCTTGGTCATGCCATACATGGCCTGCCTTGCCCGATGTGCCTTTTCGCGATCCGGGTCGGTCATGAGTTTCAGCGCGATCTCCGGGATGACCTGCCAGTAGACACCGAACTTGTCCTGCAGCCAGCCGCACGGCTTTTCGGAGCCGCCACCGGCGATGAGCGCATGGTAGTAGTAGTAGTCGGTCTCTTCCTGATCCCTGGTTTCGATATAGAGCGAAAGCCGTTCATTGAAGGGTGGCATCGATCCTGCGTCGAGCGCCGTCAGCTTCAGCCCTTCGAGTTCGAAGTCGAAGACCGCATGTGGAACGCCTGCGCCTGCCTTGGAAAAACCGTCGGTGAATTCCCGGGTTCCGAGAGCCTTCGCGTCCTTGAAAACCGACAGGTAGAAGTCCCGTGCTTCTGCCGAATTTCCGTTGAACCATAAGAAGGGATGAATGGTCGCCATGCTGATCCCATGAACCTTGATCACAAATTGGTTGTCATTTTTGCTAGCAATGGCTTGACGGACAAACCATTAGTTGGCACCAATTTGTGAATTTTACTCACAGATAGTCGATGGCTCGCAAGCTTCCGCCACTCAACGCCTTACCGAGTTTCGAGGCCGCCGCACGGCACCTGAGCTTCTCCAGGGCCGCGGAAGAGCTCAATGTCACGCATGGTGCCGTCAGCAGGGCAGTCAAGAACCTTGAAGATCAGCTCGGCGTCCAGCTCTTCGAGCGCGCCACGAGGTCCGTGCGTCTCACTGCCGTCGGCGAACCTTATGCGCGCGCCGTCCGCGACGTGCTCGATCAATTGGCGATAGCCACGGCTTCCGCAACGAGCCGCCACTCGAACACGACGCTGAATGTCAGCACGTCTGACGGTTTCGCCGGCAAATGGTTGGTGCCGAGGCTGTATCGCTTCCATCGCGCTCACGGCGATATCGACGTCCGGGTATCGACGACCGGGAAACTGACCAATTTCCGCGGCGATGGCATCGATATCGCCATACGCTATGGCAGCGGTGACTATCCCGGACTGACATCGGAATTCCTGGCTGGCGAGGAGGTCTTCCCCGTCTGCAGTCCAAAGCTGCTGGAAGGCGCGTATCCACTGCGTGAACCTGAGGATCTAAGGCACCACACGCTGATCCATGATGGTTATCCGATCGACTGGGCGGCCTGGCTTGCCAGTGCGCGCGTGGAAGGCGTTGATCCCCGCAGTGGATTGACCTTCGATTCCGCCAGTTTCGCCGTCGAGTCCGCCGTGCAGGGTGAGGGGGTCGTGCTCGGCCGCACCATGCTTGTCGCCGCCGATCTGGCCAGCGGCAGGCTGGTTCGTCCTTTCGCGCGCGCGCTGAAGTCTCTCTCCAGCTTCTACGTCGTTTATCTTCCTGATGCCATTCGTCAGCGCAAGGTACGGGCTTTTCGGGACTGGCTCCTCTCGGAAATCCAACCAGTCGAGACTTGAAAAACCACCTCCGGCAGCTGCTGGCTAGGCTGGGATCGTTTCGATCTCGACCCGATCAGGGTAAAACGCGCCATGATCCTTGATGACGAGCATCTCGTCATAGGGCGCCTGATAGGCCCACATCACGTCCTTGCGGGTTTCACCGCCTGCATGGACGCTCCAGTAGCTGGCGTCGCCTTTGAAGGGGCAGTGGGTCGAACTGTCGCTTGGCAACAGCGCTTCGAACCGGATGTCGGCGAACGGTACATAAAGCACTGGCCTATAGCTTGCTTCCTGCAGCAGCTGGGCACGGCCGGAGCTCGCGATCACCTCGCGGCCGAAACTGACGGTGACCGTGCCATCAAACGGTCTGACGGTGATGGTGTGAGCCGGATCGCGCATGAAACCGGGAGCAGGGTTGGTTCTCTGGTCCATCGGGGATCTCCGTTGCTGGCTCCCATATAGGGCCGGCAATGGCTATCGCCAGCAGGCTGCTGACAAAACGCGTCCCTTGGGGGATCAGGCCGCGACCTTCAGCGCATCCATCAGCCCGGCATAGGCCTCGGCAATGCGGGCGGCGGGGTTGCTGCTCTTGGAAGCGGTTTCAACCTTGAGTGAACCGCCCTTGGCCGGCAGCGAAAGCAGCAGATATTGGCGGTTCTCGCCATCGCCGACGGAGGCGGCTGCGACGTACTCGTCGGCGCCTTCATTCAGCACGCACATGCTGAAAAGAAGCTTGCCGCTGACGGCTTCGAGTGCGCCGTCGACAACGGTTGCGAATTCTTCCGTGGAGACGGCCTTGGCCACCGGGGTCAGTTCGCCGAGGCTCTCTTCAAGCGCGGTCTCAAGGGCTTCATCGTCGATCTGCGGGTCCATCGCGAACCTCATCCATCTCGCCTGCCACGTCCCGCCAATCTGAAACTATGCAGACTTTGGTCGGCTTGACAATGGTTGGTTGCAGATTCGCCGCGCGATGCGCGTACAAAGGGTCTTTCTGACCTTGCGGCAGTCTGGACTTTCTCGGCGTTCCTTACAGAATGCGGAAAAAACATAAGATGAGGAGGAACACGATGCTCGGACTGATGCAGCAATGGCCCTTGCTGTGCCACAAGATCCTGGACAATGCGGCTATCCAGCATGGCAAGCGTGAAATCGTTTCGCGCTCCTGCGAAGGGCCGATCGTGCGTTCGAACTATGCCGAACTCCGGCAGCGCTCATTGAAAGTCGCGCAGCGGCTGGCGCGCGATGGTTTCAAACTGGGCGATCGCATCGCGACGCTGGCCTGGAACACAGCTCGCCATCTCGAAGCCTGGTATGGCACGATGGGCATAGGCGCGGTGTACCACACGCTCAACCCACGCCTGTTTCCCGAACAGATCGTCTGGATCATGAACCACGCGGAAGACCGGGCGATTTTCGTAGACCTCACCTTCATGCCACTGGTTGAGAAAATCGCCGGCGCGGTACCGTCGCTGAAGAAGATCATCGTGCTGACAGACAAGGCGCATATGCCGGCAACCAGCCTGGCCAATGCCGTGCCTTATGAGGAATGGCTGGCTGAAGCCGATGGCGATTTTCAATGGGCAAGCTTCGACGAGAACACCGCCGCCGGCATGTGCTATACGTCCGGCACCACGGGTGAGCCCAAGGGCGTACTCTACAGCCATCGTTCCAATGTGCTCCACGCCATGATCGCAGCCATGCCGGATGCCATGGGCATCTCCTCGCGCGATGCCGTGCTGCCGGTGGTGCCGATGTTCCACGCCAATGCCTGGGGGCTTGGCCAGTCTGGGCCGATGATCGGGGCCAAGATGGTCATGCCCGGCGGCAAAATGGATGGCGCCTCCATCTATGAACTGCTCGACACCGAACAGGTGAGCTTCACCGCAGCGGTTCCGACCGTATGGCTGATGCTGCTGCAATATCTGGAGGAAACCGGCAAGAAACTGCCTTACCTGAAGAAGGTGGTGATCGGCGGTTCGGCATGTCCGCGCGCCATCACCCAGAAGTTCCAGGACAACTACGATGTCCAGGTCATCCATGCGTGGGGGATGACCGAAATGAGCCCGCTCGGCACGCTGGGAACACTGAAACCCGAATATGCCGGACTGACCGGCGATGCGCGGCTCGATGTTCAGCAGACCCAGGGCTTCGCGCCGTTCGGTGTCGAAATGAAGGTAACCGACGACAACGACAATGCCCACCCGTGGGACGGCAGGACATTCGGTCGCCTGAAGGTGCGTGGCCCCGCCGTGGCCAGCGCTTATTATGGCGGCGCGGGAGCCGAGCAGTTCGATGATGATGGCTGGTTCGACACAGGCGATGTCGCGCATATCGACCCCAACGGCTACATGCAGATCACCGACCGAGCCAAGGACGTCATCAAGTCCGGCGGCGAGTGGATTTCCACCATCGAACTCGAAAATCTTGCAGTCGGTCACCCCGATGTGGCAGAGGCGGCCGCGATCGGCATCCGCCACTCCAAATGGGATGAGCGGCCTTTGCTGGTGGTGGTGAAGAAGCCGGGCAAGGAACTCTCGCGAGACGACATTCTTGGTTTCATGAGCGGCAAGATCGCCAAATGGTGGATGCCGGACGATGTCGCCTTTGTTGCAGAGATTCCGCATACGGCCACAGGCAAGATCCAGAAAAGCGCGTTGCGTGCCCAGTTCCGCGACTATCGCCTGCCGACCGACTGAGCGTATGGCTTAGAACGTCGGAACCGATCTTCGGAAATCATCAAGCGCCACGCAAAGTGCCGGAGCGTTGCCACAGTGACATTCCGGCATGCGAATCCCCAGCGAAGGTGGTGCTGATCACCGCCTTTCAGCTTCATTCCGATGTCGAAACACTCTAATGCTCTGGCCGGACTAGAGCGTTTCCATTCCTGACCGAAACGCAGAAACGCTTTGGTTCTTTGTTTTTACGCAATTCTGGGCGGGAAACCGCTACACACTTTTTCCTGGAATTGCTCTGCGGAAAATCGGTGGCAATGACGGCATATCCCGAACGGCAGGTGGCAAAGGCGGCGGGCTGGTCGCGACGAACGGGGGCTTTCTCGGCAGTGCTTCTGCTCACCGCGTGGGTCGGTCACCATTACGGTCTGGTCGAGACAGGCGGTTTTCTGTGGGTGCTGGCGCTGGTGGCGCTGCTGGCCCTGTTGGCCTTGCTCTTTGCCGGTTTCGCGCTGGCAAGGTTGTGGAGCCATGGTGCGATTGGTGGCCGCGACCTTTCGGTGGGCGCACTTCTGGCAGTGCTTGTGCTGGCGCCTTACGGTGTCGCTGGGTACCGCATCGCCAGCTATCCGACATTGAGGGACATCTCGACCGATCTCGACAATCCGCCCCGGCTCGACATCAGTTCCCGCACCGTCGGCATGAATGTCCTCGCCCCGCTGACGCCGGGCGAGGAGCGCCTGCAGGCCGAGATCTACCCATCGGTGACCGGTCACCGTTACGACCTGCCATTCGACGAGACTTTGGCGGCCGTGCAGACCGTGCTTGACCGTCGCGGCTGGGCCGTCGTCGGCGAGATGCCCGGACCGCAGGAGGGACAAACCGAGGCGACGATCACAGCGCTCGCCACATCCTTCGTGCTGGATCTGCCGGCGGACGTGGCGATCCGCATCACCACCGATGGCGAAACAACATTGGTCGATATGCGCTCCGCCTCGCGCTATGGCCGCCATGATCTGGGCGACAATGCCGAGCGGATCGTCGCATTTCTCGCCGAACTCGACCAGGAGGTTTCTGCACAGATCGGGACGACGGCTGCGCAATAGCTTATTGCTGGGCAACGATGGGCCGTTGCTCAGCGCGAACTTCTGTCTGATCAGGCTGCCGGCCGGAACACGCCGTCGATCGAGACCTCGCCATCACTGGTTGCCAGCCCCCTTGCGACCAGGTCTTCCAGATGCGCCAGAACCGAAAGCCCCGCAGCGCCATGCAGTCTCGGGTCTGTCTCGCGATAGATCGCCTCGACGATCGCCTTTATGCTGCGATCCCCGAGTTTCAGCCGTTCAAGCACGGCGCGCTCGCGCATCTTGCGGTGGGCCTTCAGCCCGCGCATGAAGGTTTTCGGCGCGGTCACCGGACCACCGTGGCCAGGCAGCAAGACGCGATCCTCACGTTCCAGCAGCCGGTCGAGTGAGCGCATGTAGTCCGCCATGGCGCCGTCGGGCGGCGCCACGATGCTCGTGGCCCAGGCCATGACATGGTCGGCGGAGAACAGAATGCCGCTGCCTTCCAGGGCGAAGGCGGCATGATTGGCGGTGTGGCCGGGTGTCAGCACCGTGCGGATCGACCAGCCATCGCCCGTGGTCAGGGAATTGTCAGGCAGGACAATGTCCGGTCGGAATTCGGTGTCGGCGCTGGCGTCGAGCGGATTGGTTTCGCCGATCCGGAGCTGTCGGGCAGGGCGGTGTGGCCCCTCGGCCAGAACCGTCGCGCCCGTCGCTGCTTTCAGTCTGACGGCGAGTGGCGAGTGATCGCGATGTGTGTGACTGACGAAGATATGGCTGACCGGCCGCCCGGCAATGGCTTCGACCAACGTGTTGAAATGCGCGTCGTTTTCAGGTCCCGGGTCGATCACCGCCAGCGTATCGCGACCGATGATGTAGGAATTGGTGCCGTGGAAGGTGAACGGGCTGGGATTTTGCGCCGTGATGCGCAGGACGCCCGGTGCAAGCTCTACAGCCGAGCCATAGCTCGGATCAAATCGGGCGTCGAATTTCAATGTCATGCGAGGCAAGGCTCCAGTGTAGGTACGACGATAGCGGCTGCCGTCGAGCATGGACAACTGACAAAACCGCGATGCGATTTTGGCCAGCTGCCTCCGTTCGGCCGGGTGTCAATTGGCCTTCCTTGGCAAGCTCTGCTCCAGCGTCCGCGTTTACCCTCGGATTCGGTTCAATTCTCATCTCAAAGACATTTTCCTGGAAACATCCAAATGATCCGCAATTTTCTTGAGCCCGCGCCGAATCTGGATGGTAAGTCGATACTCATCACCGGCGGGACAGGCTCCTTCGGCAAGGCTTTTGTACGTACGGTTCTGCAGCGTTACAAACCTGCTCGTCTTGTCATCTTCTCGCGCGATGAGTTGAAACAATACGAGATGAACCAGGAGCTCAGCGATCAAGAGCATCCCTGTCTGCGCTATTTTATTGGTGACGTTCGAGACCAGGCTCGACTGGAAATGGCCATGGCAGGAATCGAGTATGTCGTCCACGCCGCAGCTCTCAAGCATGTGCCGATCGCCGAATACAATCCATTCGAATGCGTCCAGACGAATATCATTGGCGCAGAGAACGTCGTGCGCGCTGCCCTGAACAAAGGGGTCAGGAAGATAGTGGCGCTGTCTACTGACAAGGCTGCCAACCCGATCAATCTCTACGGCGCTTCAAAGCTTGCCTCGGACAAGATCTTCATCGCCGCAAACAACATTGCCGGTGCGTCGGGTCTCCGGAGCTCGGTTGTCCGCTACGGCAATGTCATGGGCTCGCGCGGTAGCGTGTTGCCGTTTTTCCGCAAACTGGTTGCAAACAAGGTCGATCGTATCCCGATCACGCATCCTGAAATGACCCGTTTCTGGATTACGCTCGAGCAAGGCATCAACATGGTGCTGTCGTCATTTGACCTGATGAATGGCGGCGAGATTTTTGTGCCGAAAATTCCATCGATGAAAGTGGTCGATCTCGCCAATGCTATCGCGCCCGGTATTCCGCATGAAATCGTGGGCATCCGCCCGGGCGAGAAGCTGCATGAGGTCATGGTGACCGGCGACGATGCTCGCATGACGGTGGACCTCGGCGACCGCTACGCGATCTTGCCCGCCTTCCGTTTCTGGACAAAGGATGAAGACGTCGCGGGCGATCTGACGCGGGTCCCCAGCAATTTCAACTATTCGAGCGATATCAATGACGAATGGTTGGACGAGAGCGGTTTCAATGAATTGGTGGCGCGCACCGGCATTTGAGGTCCGTCATGTCCGAGAGTTTTTTACCCTACGGTCGACACTGGGTCGATGAAGACGATATCGCTGCGGTTGCAGCATGCCTGCGTGGGGACTGGTTGACCACTGGTCCCGCGGTCGAGGCATTCGAAGCTGCATTCGCAGAGGTCGTTGGTGCCCGCTATGCTGTCGTCGTCTCCAATGGAACGGTGGCACTGCATCTGGCCGCGCTGGCAGCACAAGTCGGTGCGAATGATATCGGTCTTGCGCCGACCATGTCGTTTTTGGCTTCCGCCAACGGCATGCGCTACACAGGTGCCGAAATCGCCTTTGCCGATGCAGATCCGGATACCGGCCTGGTAACGCCGGACACTTTTCAGGCTGCCATAAAACGTGCCGCAGGGCCGGTGAAGATGGCAGTTGTGGTGCATCTCAATGGCAACCCGGTGGACATGCCGGAAATTGCGCGCATTGCCAGCGAACATGACATCGTTCTGGTGGAAGATGCCTGCCATGCTTTGGGATCAACCTATCGCAACGAGACTGGCGCCGCGGTTAAGGTTGGCTCATGCCAGCATTCCGCGATGACCGTCTTCTCGCTGCACCCGGTGAAAACGATCACGATGGGTGAGGGCGGCGTTATTGCGACGAACAATCCGGTTCTTCACGAACGACTGAAGCTCTTGCGCTCGCACGGGATGGTAAGAGGGGCCGAGAAAATCGTGAACCGCGATCTGGCGTTTGCACGTTCAGGTGATGCCAATCCCTGGTACTACGAGATGCAGGAATTGGGCTTCAATTTTAGGGCGCCGGATTTTGCCTGCGTTCTCGCCCATTCGCAGCTCAAGAAGCTGTCGATGTTTGCAGAGCGGCGCACGCAACTGAAGGAAATCTACGATCGGCATTTCGGCGACGTTGGTGAACTTGTAAAACCACTTCGGATTGAAACTTCTGCAGAACCAGTGCTTCATCTCTATCCGCTGCTCATCGATTTCACTGCACTCGGCAAGGAGCGGGCGCGCGTGATGGCTGATCTGCGGGAGTTAGGGATAGGCACACAGGTTCACTATATCCCGATCCATCGCCAACCCTACTACGTCGAGCACTCGGGCGCGGTCGATCTGCCGGGAGCCGATTCATACTACGCAAAGGCCCTTTCCATTCCCTACTATCCACTGATGACCGACCAGGACGCGGAACGGGTCGTCAGGGCACTCAGGAGCGTCCTCGGTATCAACAGCTAGCGGGAACGGCGCTCTCATGCTTTCTGGTCCCGCGCGTCTTGGTATCGGCACCGTTCAGTTTGGGCTTGCTTATGGGGTCACCAATCAGGCCGGCAAAGTGGGGGTAGACGAGGCGAGTTCGATCCTTCGCTTTGCACGTCAGAATGACGTACGCACCGTCGATACGGCCGCCCTCTACGGCGACAGTGAGGCTACGATCGGTCAGGCGGCTGCTGGAGCTGCTTTCGATATCGTGACCAAAACCGTCAAGGTAGGCAGCGAAACAAGCCCAGACGCGGCTGTCGAGGCCATCATTTCGTGCTTCGAGCGATCTATCCGTAATCTCCAGGTCAGCCACGTCGATGCCCTGATGGTTCATGATGCGGCTGACCTGCTCGGTCGCTACAGCGACAGGGTGTGGCGCTGTCTGCAGGACATCAAGGCATCGGGATTGGTCCGCAAGATTGGCGCTTCCGTCTATTCCGGCAACGACATCGACGAGCTGCTGGCACGGTACGACATCGATATCGTCCAGCTTCCCATCAATGCCCTCGATCTGCGCCTGGCTGATGAAGGCCAGCTCGGCAGCCTGGCGGCGCGCAAGGTCGAGATCCACGCCCGTTCGATATTTCTCCAGGGATTGCTTTTGTTGCCGCCAGAGCAGCTGCCATCGAAGTTCGCGGCTCTTGCACCATCCCTGATCCAGATGCGGCAAGCCTTCGCTGACGCTCATCTGACTGTCATGGAAGGGCTCTTCGCTTCTGTCTTTCGACATCCGATGATCGATCGTGTGATCGTCGGGGCGGCGAGCCTTCGTGAATTCGAGGAAATCGTCTCAACGGCGAACCTATTGCGCACTCGACAAATCGATCATGCCTCCTGGCGTTGGCCGATTTCCGATCCACGCCTGTTAAACCCAGCGTTGTGGAGCGCGTTGTAAACGGGTCTTACGTCTTACGTGGACGGCCCGCGCTTCTGAGCAACGGGCGCGTTTCGCGCTACCTCACCCGGAACAGCGGCACCAGCGGTTCGCAGTGAAGATACTGCCGGATGGCCTTGTTTTCCACGGCATCGCGCAGAATTGGAAATATCTCGTCATAGGCACTGAGCAGCTTTTCAACATCCGCGTCGCTGTGCGCGAAGCTGACGTTGTGTGTTCCGACCGAAATGATGCCCCGAGCCAGGATTTCCTGCATCCAGAGGGTTTTGATTTCAAAGGAAGTGCTGCCATGGGCATCTGAGATGGTCAGGAACGACCATGTCGGATGCCCGGCGAAGCCAAGGAAGCTTTCACAGCCATGCTTGGCGATCAAGGCTTTGACGCCATCTGCGACCTTGCCGCCTGTGGTGTTGAGTTTCTCGATCACGTTATGGCTGCGGATCTTCCTCAAGCTGGCTTGGGCTGCCGCCAGCGACATCGCTTCTCCACCCATGGTGAAGGAAAAGAAGATTTCGGAAAACTCGGCCATGATGTCGGCACGACCGGCCACCGCAGAAAGAGGATAGCCATTGGCCAGTCCCTTGCCGAAGCAGGAAAGATCGGGCTTCACGCCGAAAAGCTGCTGGGCGCCACCCTCGGCATATCGAAAACCGGTTATGGTTTCGTCGAAGATCGCAAGTGCGCCATGGCTGTGAGCGAGGTCGATCACTCCCTGCAGGTAGCCCTCTTTCGGGAAGGTGGTATTCATCGGTTCGAGAATGACCGCTGCAAACTCATCGGGGTGGGATGACAGGACTTTGTCGAGCGCTTCCAGGTCATTGTACGGGAAGACATGGGAGAGCTCGCGGGTTGCCTTCGGGACCCCTTTGTTGCGGGCAGTCGAGCCGATGTACCAGTCCTGCCAGCCGTGGTAGCCGCACATGGCGACACGTTCTCGACCTGTGAAGGCTCTCGCCGCCCTGATGGCCCCAGAGGTGGCGTCGGATCCGTTCTTGCCGAAGCGTACCATTTCAGCCGACGGCACCATCTCGACGATGAGTTCTGCCACCGCCGCTTCGAGTGGATGTGCCAAAGGGAAAGAGATGCCATCCTTGAGCTGCTCCATGACGGCGGCATTCACATCCGCATCGGCATGACCAAGCGTCACCGAGCACAGGCCATTGTTGAAATCGGTATAGGCATTGCCGTCAACATCCCAGACAACGGAGCCGCTGCCTCGCTGGATGAAGAAGGGCGAGACACCGCGCGGATACTGCGTGAGGCTCTTTGAAAATGTCTGCGAACCAAGCGGAATGATCTTCAACGCCTCGTCCAGCATCTCTTCTGAAGTCCGATAGCGGCCGCCGCCTGCATGGAGAGAGATCATTTCCTGCCTCGGGCTGGACTTGGACATCGCGACTTCAATCCTTGATGTATTCAACTGTATGGCCGGCTTTCATTGCCGCTTTTGCCGAAGCTTCGTTGCTTCGTTTTATCCTTGCACGTTTCGGGCCGAAGTGATGTCGTGCCAACATGAGCATGCGGGTGGCCGCACCTTTGCCTCGAAAATTCAGGTCGATGGAATAGCTGATCTGGTCGTCGTCGATACGCACCATGCCCCGTGCGCTGCCGTTATCCTCGCAGATGTATAGCCCGGGCTCCGGCCGGGCCAATCTGGCGGACAGCCATTGCAGGTGGGCTTCCCAGGTGACGGGTTCCGTACTGACCGACATCGCTCGGGTAAGCGGCTCATTTCGCCAGTCGAACAACAGTCGCGCATCTTCGGCAGTCGCGGGGCGCAGCTTCATTCGCCTTTGAACCCTTCGTTTCGCACGAAACCGGAGTTCAGGGCTGCGAGCGACGGATTCGCCTCCAGATAGGCAAGCACGTCACCGCTGTCGAAGGCGGACTTTGCCGGGTAGAGAGCCTGATAGATGGCTTCTACAAAGGTGAAATCAGCAGGTTCGTCGACTGTCCAACGCAACGCGGACAGGTCCCTTTCATTTTCATAATTTCCCAACGTGAAACGATCCGATTGGCGATGGAGAAACGGCATCACATGTTCCCGGTCGGATCTCGTTGTCGCCTCCCTCCAGGCGATTTGAAGGGCTTCGAAAGTCGCGACCTCGACATCCAGTCCATCGGGAAATGTCGGTCGAATTGAGTTGGAGGCGTAGTCGTAGTTGCCGTCGACAGCGAAGCGGGTGACGGCATCGATGATGCCGGGATCGGTGAGCGGGCAGTCACCGGTTAGCCGCACGACGTGAGAAGGCGCGAATGGTTCGGACGCACGATAGAAGCGGTCTAGGACGTCGTCCAGATCACCACGATAGACCACGATGCCAGCGTTTTGACCTATATGCGCCACGGCATCGTCTTCCGGATTGCGGCTGGTCGCCAATACCACCCGAGCAGGTACTTTTGCGCGTTGGATGCGCTCGATTTGATGAAGCAGCATTGGCTTGCCGAGGATAGGCTTCAGCACCTTGCCTGGAAGCCGGCTCGAAGATGCCCTTGCTTGCAACACCACTATGATCATCAGTGCATCCGGTCAGCGCTGTAAGATTGCCCGATCTGTTACGCCTCTATAGTAAATGGAGCGGCACTATCCATGCATTATCAAGACCTTTGCGTCTGATCACACACAATTTTGAGGCTCAGCTGAGGGGCGTTTGATGCGGGCGGTGATCCGGTGCGACGCGGGGACGATCATCGGTGGGGGACATGTCGTACGCTGCGCTGCGCTGGGCGCGGCGTTAAGACGAAATGGCTTCGACGTCGCCTTTGCCGTGTCCGACGAGACCGTGAAGAGCATCCCGCAGTTGCTCGTCGATTTTCCTGATGTTTTGCAAGGCATGGTCGGCACCGAAGCTGACGCCGCGCGGATGATGGCGCATTGGTCTTCCGGTGTTGAGCTTGCTGTTGTGGATCACTACGGCCTTGGTGAAGGATTTGAGAGGTCACTGGCAGGTTGGGCCAAGAAGGTGCTGGTCATCGACGATGCACCGTCGCGGCATCACGCTTGTACCCACTTGGTCGACATGACCTTTCGACGGCGGCCAGAAGAGTACGACCAGCAGGTCGCTTCAGGCACGATCCTGCTTTGCGGTAGCAATTACGCGATGCTGCGCGACGCTTTCCAAAAAGAACGGCACGCGGCACTTGAACAAAAGCCGGATGCGGTACGACATATTTTGATCTCGCTGGGCTTGAGCGACAACTTGAATGCTACCGAGGTCGTACTGAAGGGGATCCTTGAAGCTGGTGGGATGTATGAGGTCGACTGCGTTCTCGGCGAGGCCGCGCCTCACCTCGACGCCGTCAAGACCGCCATTTCGGCTGCCGGCGGTCTATGGAACCTGCATGTTGGCGCCGACGCTGAAGCGATGGCGAAGCTGACAGCCGCGGCCGATTTGGTCGTGGGCGCACCCGGCAGTGCCAGCTACGAACGCTGCTGTGTCGGCCGGCCCACTCTCCTGCTCATCGTCGCTGACAATCAGATGCACAATGCGGCGGCGTTGGAGGAAGCTGGTGCGGCAATCGGGATTGGAAGGCTCTCGGCCGACACAGTCAGCCGTGTTGCTGGCGCTATCCGCATGTTGGCACGAAACACCACCAAACTCCATGCGATGCATCTTGCGGCTTCCGCGGTATGCGACGGGACCGGCGCTGACCGCGTTGTGCAGGCATTGCTGAGTTCGCGAGAGTAGAATCCGGCGCAGGCTCCTGTCGCCGCAAGCGCAAGAGAATGCCCGGCCGCGTCGCTTGACAGGTTCAATGAAGTTCACGAGATGACGTGTCGACTTCGTCTCTCAAGTGCCGCGACCCGTCTGGACCTGTCGCGGCCGGCGCAGACACGAAACTGGGCTGTCGGAATGGGGAGGCGTTGTGAAAATCGGCAATCGTGAAATCGGTCTGGGCCATCGTCCTTATTTGATCGCCGAGATGTCCGGTAACCATAATCAGTCGCTCGACCGAGCGTTGGAAATTGTGGACGCTGCGGCCCGTTCCGGCGCTGATGCCATCAAGCTGCAAACCTACACGGCCGACACGATGACCTTGAACATCCGTGCACCAGGCTTCGTGATCGACGACAAGGAAAGTCTATGGGCAGGCCGGCAACTGTACGAGCTGTACCAGGAAGCGCATACTCCTTGGGAGTGGCACAAACCGATCATGGAACGTGCGGCCAGCCATGGCATTCACTGCTTCTCGACGCCCTTCGATGATACCGCCACAGATTTCCTTAGCTCGCTCGATGTCTACGCTTTCAAGATTGCGTCCTTCGAATGCACGGATCTGCCTCTGATCCGGAAAGTGGCTGCGGCTGGCAAACCAATGATCATTTCCACCGGCATGGCAACGCTGGCCGAGATCGACGACGCCGTTCGTACTGCGCGGCAAGCCGGGTGTGAGGATATCGTGCTGTTGAAATGCACAAGCACTTATCCCGCGACCCCGCAAAATACCAACGTGCTCACAATTCCGCATTTGCGTGAGGCGTTTCCAGGTTGCGAAGTTGGTCTTTCCGACCACACGATGGGCTGCGGGGCTGCAGCTGCGGCCGTGGCGCATGGGGCAGTGCTCATCGAAAAGCACTTCACGCTCCGCAGAAGCGATGGTGGCGTCGATTCGAGTTTTTCGCTCGAGCCGGAAGAGTTCCTGCAACTGCGTGTCGAAACCGAGCGGGCATGGCAATCTCTGGGTGTCGTCAGATATGGCATGCAGCCGGCAGAAGAGAAGTCGACGGCGTTCCGGCGTTCACTCTACATTTCGCGCGATGTGAGGGCCGGCGACGTGCTTTCCGCCGAAAATGTCCGCATCATCCGTCCAGGTTTCGGATTGCCGCCGAAGTTCTATGATGTCGTGATCGGTAAACGTGTGGCCAGGGATGCGCCGGTCGGTACGCCAGTGAGCTGGGAGCTCATCGGCTGATCCTGCGTCAATGCTGGCGACCTCGGGATTGCGGCGTCGATGTGCTGGAGCCTGGACGATGTCCGTTGTCGCCGCCAGGCCGTATTCCAGATACCCTTTTGGCCCTCTCGCTATCCCACGGTGTCGAGGGTGGTACCGCAATACAGCGAGAATCGAGGGGCGCTGCGCCTGATACCATTCCCTTCCCGCGCAGGCCGGATACCATTCTAAACGCCTGTTCGTGCTCCCGCATTCGCTGGTGGGGAAAACAAGTTGGCGGAGTCGCCTCTGCCGACAGCGTAGTATAGCAGCCCTTGCCTGCGGAGTTCGGCAGGGTCGTAGAGATTGCGTCCGTCTACGATGACAGGCGCTTTCAGTTGTGACTTCAACCAACTGAAGTCGACAACGCGAAACTGTTTCCATTCGGTGCAGATCACGAGTGCGTCGGCATCGGCCACGGCATCTTCCTGTCGCTCCACCAGCGTAAAATCGGCTCGATGTCCATAGAGCCCTTCGGCAACAGTTCCGGCTTCGGGATCGTATGCCTTTACCTTCGCGCCGGCGTTCCAGAGCGCTTCCATCAGGAAGCGGCTGGGGGCCTCGCGCATGTCATCGGTGTTGGGCTTGAAGGCCAGTCCCCAAACCGCGATGGTTCTGCCGGCCAGGTCGCCATCGAATATGCGTGCGAGTTTACCGTACAGCACATTTCGTTGGTATTTGTTGGTTGTCTCGACCGCCTTGATCAAAGCGGCGTCGTAGCCGACTTCCTCGGCACTATGCGACAGCGCACGAACATCCTTGGGAAAGCAGGAACCGCCATATCCGCAGCCTGGGTAGATAAAATGATACCCGATGCGCGGATCCGAGCCGATACCGAGTCGTATTTGTTCGATATCCGCCCCCAGGCGTTCGGCAAGGTTGGCGATCTCGTTCATGAAGCTGATCTTTGTCGCCAGCATCGCGTTGGCGGCGTATTTCGTCAGCTCCGCTGATCGCACGTCCATGAAGATGAGCTTGTCATGGTTGCGGTTGTACGGTGCATAGACCGCCCGCATGATCTTACGCGCCCGTTCGGAATCCGTGCCCACCACGGTGCGGGCAGCCTTGGTGAAGTCCTCGATTGCACTGCCTTCCTTGAGGAATTCAGGATTGGAGCAGACGTCGAATGGCAGCTCTAATCCGCGTGCGGACAATCTGGCCGATATCGTGGCCGCCACTTTGTCAGCGGTGCCAACCGGAACAGTCGACTTGTCCACCACGACGGCATAGTCGTTTAAGTTGTCGCCAATGGTGGCAGCCACGGCCAGGACATGGCTGAGATCCGCCGAGCCGTCTTCTTCGGGCGGTGTGCCGACGGCGATGAAGATCAACTCGCTGAAGTTGATCGCAGCCTTTGCATCGGTGGAAAAGAGCAGGCGGCCTGCCGCGAAGTTGCGCTCGACGAGTTCATCGAGACCAGGTTCCGAAATCGGCACGACGCCGTTCTTGAGGCCCTCAATCTTCTCGGCATTGTTGTCGACGCAATAGACCTGATGTCCCACCTCTGCGAAGCAGGCGCCTGCGACCAAGCCAACATAGCCGGTACCGAAGACGGAGATTTTCATGTGTTCTGATCTCTAGGAGGCTTCCAACTAGCGCTACTTCTGCTCCCCTCGTGCCTGCGATAAATACCGTCCGACCCGCCATAAGCAGAGCAACCTGCTCATTCACCGATTCTCCCAGATTGGCGTGTGTTGGCTATGCTTTGATGACGTTGATCGCAGGATCACGGAATTTGCCGCGTGTATCTACGATAAGCTTGGCAGAATTCAGAATAAGCGAATAATCGACGTCGCTGTGATCGGTGAGAAGAACGACACAGTCATACGATGCGATGTTCTCAGCGGTGAGCGGAACTGATTTTAGGTCGAACTTATGCTCACGCATCTTCGGGAATACGGGCACATTTGGATCTGAATATTCTACAATAGCACCTCGATCTCGGAGGTTCTCCATCACCAACACAGATGGAGATTCCCGCATATCGTCAACATCGCGCTTATACGCAATTCCAAGTGCGAGGATACGGCTGCCCTTTATGGACTTTTCACGATCGTTCAGTGCGTCCGCAATTTTGCTGGTCACCCACTGTGGCATTTCGCGGTTGATCTCACCGGCGAGTTCGATGAAATGGGTGGACAGTCCGTATTCGCGCGCCTTCCATGTGAGGTAGAACGGATCAATGGGAATACAATGGCCACCGAGTCCTGGGCCTGGATAGTAGGCTGTGAAACCGAACGGTTTGGTCGCTGCAGCCTCAATGACCTCGAAAATGTCTATATTCATGCGATCCGCAATCATCTTCATCTCGTTGACGAGACCGATATTGACTGATCGGTGGATGTTCTCCAGCAATTTGGTGAGTTCCGCCACCTGAGTGGATGACACTGGTACCACGCGCTCGACAGCCGCACTGTAAAGGACTTCACCCAATTCGCGGCAAGACGGAGTGGTTCCGCCAACCACTTTCGGGATCGTGTGTGTGCTGAAGTTTGGGTTGCCGGGGTCCTCGCGTTCTGGCGAATAGACCAGGAAGAAATCTTGCCCAATCGTGAAACCGCGCTTACGCGCGTAAGGCTCCAGAACCTCGGCTGTGGTGCCTGGATATGTCGTGCTTTCAAGAGAGAGCAGTTGTCCTGACCTAAGATATGGGGCGATCGTCTCCATGGTGCCGACAATAAACGATAAATCTGGCTCGCGGTGCGCACTGAGGGGGGTCGGCACGCAGATGATAATTGCATCAGCTTCTGCAATGCGCGAGAAATCTGCTGTAGCCTCAAAACCCTTCGACACCATATTGGCAATGCTGGCACCGGTAATATGCTTTATAGGGCTTTTCCCCGCATTGAGGGCGGCAACTCTGTCTGTGTCTATGTCGAAGCCGAGAAGAGGGAAGCCGACTTCGCTGAACCGAAGCGCCAGCGGGATTCCGACATACCCCAGCCCCACGATGCCGATTATCGCTTGCCGCGAAGACAACTTGCTGCGTAGTTCCATAAGGGTCGAAGATCCTGACAATAGTGCGAACCGAGCTTGCCGGTACGTTGCTTGAGTTGCGCCGCTATCACTTGGTCATTTTGCGATCAAGACCCACCATACCGGTCATGCGGCCAAGGTGCCTTATGTTGAATTTTTTCCACCTGCGCAAGAGGTGCGCTCGGTCCTTGTGCCCGTCTATACGGCGGACACAGACAGCCATATAGAGTTAAAGTGAGGTGCGGTGAGAAGACTGAGGACGAATCGTGCGCACCTCTGAATTTAAAGTTCCTCATTGGGCAAGATTGACTAGGGTGGGGTGCTGAAGCTCGATTGCAGAGCAGAAAAATTTGGAGGCCGCGAGTGCTTTGCGTGCCGAGAGAATGTTCGCGCAAGAGAAACTGGTTTCATATCCCTACTTCCTTCTCATCGGATATGAAATGGGATACTCCCTTGCTCGCGATAGGCTAAGATCATTTCTACCAACGCCTTCCGTGAGCGCTGATCGGTTTCGAGAGAGGGACAGGACAAGTCCCTCCGTGCATGGAAGTAGTTATGATTGATATCAGAACGATCTCAGATAGGGTCCAATAAACGGAATGCCGACCACATGATTGCCATTGTCGACTATGGATTGGGGAACATTGGCTCGGTGGCCCATATGCTGCGTCACATCGGGGCTGATTGCACATTTGCCTCGACTGTGGAGGAGATCGAGAAGGCCGATGCGCTTATTCTCCCCGGCGTGGGGGCATTCGACTACGCGATGGATGTCTTGCACCGCAAAGGGTTCGTCCAGCCTTTGCGTCGTCAAGCTCTTGATCGGAAGATTCCGATCCTCGGAATATGTCTTGGCATGCAATTACTCGCCAGTCGAAGCGAAGAGGGTAATGCGACGGGGCTGGAACTGATTGATGCCGAGTTTCTGAAGTTTCGTCCAGAACCGGGAACTACGCTGAAGGTTCCGCATATGGGCTGGAACGCTGTCACTGCAGTTCGCGACAACCCGCTCATTGCCAGTACCGAGGAGGAGCAGCGCTTCTATTTTGTGCATTCCTACTACGCGCGCACGAAATATCCATCCGACGATATCGCAACATGCAACTACGGCGTCCAATTCGTTGCTGCCTATGGGCGCGACAATGTTTTCGGCGTGCAATTTCATCCTGAGAGGAGCCATAAGTTCGGTATGAGCGTTCTCAAGAGTTTCGCGACACTCGCATGCTGAGACATCGCGTTATCCCTACCCTGCTTCTTCGCAATGGGGGATTGGTCAAAACCACCAAATTTGCGGACCCTCGTTACGTTGGCGATCCGCTCAATGCCATCCGGATCTTCAATGAGAAGGAGGTAGACGAGCTTCTTGTCCTGGACATTATGGCTTCGCGAGAGGGGCGCGGGCCTGATTTTTCGGTAATTAAGGAGTTTTCGACTGAGTGTTTTATGCCCTTCTGCTATGGCGGAGGCATTACGACGCTTGAACAAGCCGAGACTCTATTTGCCCTCGGTGTAGAGAAGGTGAGTTTGCAGACGGCGACCGCCACCAATCTTAAACTCATTACTCAGATAGCCGAAAAATTTGGCACGCAAGCCGTGGTTGCTTCGATTGATGTCAAAACGGGATGGATGGGAGGGTATCAACTTTATTGGTCAGCCACCAAAGCTACAGACAAAAATTGGCAGGCACATCTCAAGAGGGTGGTTGATGCTGGGGCCGGCGAGGTCGTTCTGAATGCCGTAGATCGGGATGGCACCATGCAGGGCGTTGACACCAAACTGATCCGGGTAGCGGCAGACGCCATCGATGTGCCGCTGGTAGCCCTGGGTGGTGTCGGCAAGCTTGAAGATATAAAGGATGCCATTCAGGCAGGTGCCAGCGCGGTTGCGGCAGGGGCCTTCTTCGTTTTTCATGGCAAGCATCGGGCTGTGCTTATCACTTATCCCGGCTATGGTGCTCTGGAGAAATTATTGGACCATATCGGATGACGAACTGAATCTGTTCAGGCTTCCCGGCTCTGTTCTTTGCTGTGGCGTACAACAATCCAAGAGATAGCTGGAGTCAGGTCGTGCCTATTCGTCTGCGGCTGTTGCGCGAACGATTCGTAGTCTTCTTCGGTAAAGGAAGTTACGGCCGGGATACGCTCATCAATACACTCGGCGTACTTTTTGCGGCCGTCATTCCGGTGGCTGTTCTCCCCATTCTTTCTAGGCTGTATTCGCCAGCTGAATTCGGCTTGTTTGGGGTATTCGCTGCGTTGGTTGGCTTGGGTACAATCGCATCTACGGGTCGCTATGAGGCGGCTATCTTACTTCCAGAAGAAGATGATGCTGCTGTCAGTATTGCTTGTGCTGCATTTCTTTTTCTAACTGCTTTTGTATCCGCTCTCGCGATAATATTTACTTTAGCATACTTCATCGGAGTTGGATCGGTTCGTGCTCACTCGGCTTTGATTGGCCTGGGTGTCATTGCGGTGGCTTTTTCGGGGTGCGTTCAAATTCTATTGAGTGCGGCAATTCGAAAACGAGTCTTCGCAAAGGTAAGTTTTGCACGATTTTGTGCAGCTCTGGTGTCTGCTTTTTTATCGATATTGCTCGGCGCGTCGACCCAATACGCGGAAGGCTTAGCTATCGGCGTGACTGCTGGTTATGCCGTATGCGCGTTGATTTTATCGCGCGTTGTCGCGAGGCAATATGGCGGCGTATCTCTTCCCGATAGAGCCGCGATATATGGGCAAGTCAAGCGGTATAGGAATTTCCCGCTGTTTTCGCTTCCGTCGGATTTCTCAAACACGTTGGCGACAAATCTGCCGGTTTTGTTTTTTTCTACCTTTTTTGGTTCGGCGGCCACTGGATATCTGACGATGTTTCAGCGCATCTGGGCTGGAACGTCCATTATGGTAACCGGTTTGGGCGAGACATTCCGCCAGCGAGCTGCGACGGAGCGTCAACAAACTGGAAACTTCAATCGAACTATGAGGGTTACTCTTCTGCCGCTTGTTCTTCTCTCTGTTGTATTGTGCGCTACCCTCGTCTTGTTGGGACCGAAGCTGTTTGAGGTCGTGGCTGGTGTCGAATGGAGGGAGGCTGGCGTATATGGGCAGATATTGGCGCCTTTTGTTTGCCTGCAGTTCGTTGCGTCTCCTGTGAGTTGGTCCTTCTATATTGCTGAGAGACTAAAGCTGCTCGCTGTGTGGCAGCTGGCATTATTGGTGTCGTTCTCTCTGTCCCTTTTCGTAGGTTCGAAGCTATTCAGTGCTCAAGGAACACTCGCTGTATTGTCTTGTGTCGGTGTCGTTCTGTATGCGATCTACATCCTGATCTCCGAGAGAATTTCGCGAGAAGAGAATAAAGTTTCCTAGTTCGATGTTTTTTATTTAAATCATTCAAATTATCTGATGTTTGGTATTTGAGGGGGAAGCTGGGTTGGTTTCATAGTCCTCTTGTGATCTAGCTTGTGCGAACAAAGGGTGCTGTGCTCTTCGCGGTATTAGTTGCCATCCATTGGATTGGCATCTATTTAATGAATGGTAATAAATATTTTCTGCAATCGATATCTTTTCTGTATGTTTTGTTGCTGCGCATTTTTGCGTAAATTTTTCTCGTTATTTATTAATCGCTCTGCCTTTTAAATGTCGATGGGGTTTCCCGCCTTGCTATAAACATTCATTGGGGGGCTCCTGATGTTGAATGTGATTGCCGGCAGCAGGTCGATCTACTGCCGGCGTCCCGTCTACTCCGCCGCCGCCGGAGAAATGCCCGCTCTACGCGATGCGACTATTCCTAAAGCCCTAAAAATGTCCGAGGTGGATTCAAAGCCCTTACCAAGGCATTTGTCTGGCGCCCTATCGATGCCGTTTGGTTGCGTGCCTCTGCGGTGAGGCCCGCGGTCTCAATGGGACCGTTGCAGCCGCAGACTGCGTACAAGTCTGTGCCAACTTTGGACTTCATGGGATTATAGTGCCTGCTATTGCTATCAGAATCATTCCTGTGACCCTAAACGCCATCTTCGCTGATCCCGCGATAAGGATCTCGCTTAATGCAATCCCGCTTGCACTCAGCTTCTAAGCTGTCCTCACGACCCCTTCTCAATTCCACAGGTTGAGGACTTGCGATGGTGTAAGCGTGTTGCTTTTCGCTTCCCCGCGCGAGAGGACAGTGGCGTCCTAAATCTTGGTACCGTCGAGTGGGCTGGCTAATTTGCGCTTGATCATAAAGTGATGGGGCGATGCGGGGGGGCGATAAACAAGGTGCGCATGGGTGCCAGGTGAGATGCTGGGCGGACTAGGATCTCGCATCTGATCCACCGGTTATCTGTGTCTGGGCCTGCTTCGGTTGTTCTTTGCTCAGTGGAGCCGGTCGCCTTAATCGGTTCGAGTGCTCTTGGCCCTTGAAAATGGGTGGCAAAAATGGCTATTTGCCGCCGCCAGAAGTGCCAGTTGGCCGGGGGGCGATCCCCCATGTATATCCGGGGATAGGGCATCGCGGCTCTAGTTACAATCTTTTCTTGCCGGATAATGAATGAAATCAATCGGTTGCTTCCAGTTTTTGCATGCCGATCGTCGTTAGTTGGGCGAACGAAAACAAAATCCCGCGCGATTCGGAGAAACCGATTGCGTGGCATGTATGAGGCGCATTGACTCTTTGAGGGCTGTGTAATGACGGCGGTTTACAGAATATGCACGCGTTGTGTCATGGACACGTCCGATCCCGAAATCAGCTTCGATGAAGCTGGCGTTTGCAATCATTGTCGCAACTTCGAAATGGTAACGAGCAAGCGGTGGTTCCCAAACGATGAGGGGACCCGACTGCTTGAGCAGAAGATCGACGAGATCAAAGCTGCCGGTAGCAATGCAGAATATGATTGCATTATCGGGCTGAGCGGTGGCGTAGACAGCTCCTATTTGGCGCTCAAGGCGAAGGACTGGGGCTTGCGCCCATTGGTGATTCATATTGACGCCGGTTGGAACAGTGAACTTGCCGTTTCCAATATCGAGAGCATTGTGAAGGCCTGTAACTATGATCTCCATACGATCGTTATCGATTGGGAGGAAATGCGTGATTTACAGCTTTCTTATCTGAAGTCCGGTCTATCAAACCAGGACGTGCCTCAGGATCACGCATTTTTCGCCAATCTTTACGTTTATGCCGTGCGTAACAAAATCAAATACATCCTGAGCGGCGGTAATTTGGCGACGGAGGGGGTCTTTCCGACGTCGTGGCATGGCGACGCGATGGATGCGATCAATCTCAAAGCCGTGCAGCGACGCTTCGGAACACGCAAGCTGAGAAGCTATCAGATGATTAGCTTCTTAGAGTATTATGCCATCTATCCGTTTATATACGGTTTGCGTACGGTGCGGCCGCTGAATTTCATGCAATACGATAAGGAACAGGCGATTGTCGCTTTATCCTCCATCGGTTGGCGTCCCTATGGCCGCAAGCATGGCGAGTCGCGGTTCACCAAACTATTCCAGAACTACTACCTTCCGGAGAAATTCGGATACGACAACGAAGGCCGCATCTTTCGAGCTTGATTGTTTCAGGACAAATGACCCGCGATAACGCGCTCGCCGCCTTGAATGAGCCGCTTTACGACTCCAAAGATTTGGCTGCGGACCTTGCCTTTTTTTGCAAGAAGCTTGGAGTAAGCGAGAACGAGTTCCATTCCTATATGAACGAGCCGAATAGACACTATACCGACTTTGCGAACTGGGACGGACGGAGAAAGCTCATCAAGTCCCTGCAGGGCATTTATGCGCGGCTGCGCGGGAAAAACATCAACGTCTACTCTTGAAGCGTGGCTGGTGTGTGTACGACAAAATGGGACCCGGATGCGGTCGTCGCCGCGATCAGCAAAGTTCTTGATCTCTCGGACAATGCAATGAGGGAAAGACTCGGCAAGGTTGCAAGGATATATAATTGGCAAGTACAAGAAGATATTATTGTGGCCATTTATAAATATCATATCTGCAGCGCATAGCATATACAAAATCGAAAATAACAAAGAAAACAAGATGGCCATTTTACGTGAATGTCGGCGCTGCATCATGAATTCGGCTGCTGATCCCGATATTGAGATCGACTCCGAAGGGATCTGCAATCATTGCCGTCGCTACGAGGATTTGCTGCCGATCCGTGTGATTAAAGGCGCCGAGGGTGAGGCAGCGCTCGCCCGAATTGTCGAGGCGATCAAAGCTCGCGGTAGGGGGCGCGAATACGACTGCTTGATCGGCGTCAGCGGTGGTGTCGACAGCACATATGTCGCCTATCTCACCAAGAAGCTAGGTCTTCGACCTCTTGCGGTTCATCTTGACAATGGTTGGAATTCAGAGCTGGCCGTAAAGAACATCGAGCGTACGATGGAGAGCTTGGAGATCGACCTCTATACCGAAGTACTGGATTGGGAGGAGTTTCGTGATCTGCAGCTCTCCTTCTTGAAGGCCTCGACTACAGATATGGAGATCCCAACGGATCACGCAATATTGGCCGTGCTTTGGCGCCAGGCCGCCAAACATGACATAAAATATATCATTTCGGGTATGAATTTTGCGACGGAGTCAACCTTTGTCAAAAGCTGGGTATATGGTCATTGGGATTGGCCTTACATAAAGGATGTTCAACGTCGCTTCAGCAAGCGGAAACTCAAGACTTTCCCGCACTTCTCCTATCCTTATCTCTTCTACGTACATGTCCTACGAGCAATCCGCTCGGTCTCCATCCTCAACTATGTCGACTACGACAAGCCGGCGGTGATGAAGATTCTTGAAGAGGAGCTGGGCTGGCAATATTACGGCGGCAAGCACTATGAATCTGTCTATACGCGGTTCATGCAAGGCTACATCCTGCCAGAGAAGTTCGGTGTCGATAAACGCTACGGCCATCTCAGCGACGTCGTTCGTAGCGGCAAGATGACGAGAGAGGAAGCTCTGGAGGAGATAGGAAAACCAGCCTACCCACCTGAGTTGTTTGCCAAAGATTATGCCTTCGTGCTGAAGAAATTCGGCATGAGCGATAATCAATTCAAGTCAATCATGGGCGAGGCGGTCAAGAGTTATCGCGACTACAAGAACACCGAGTGGATGGCGCGCGTCCTGCGCGAAGGCATCACGCTAGCTCGGAGGATCGGCCTCTACCCACGCTAAGGCAAGAATACATGAAAACCATCGCTACAATCGTGGGGGCACGGCCTCAATTCATCAAGGTTGCACCTGTCAGCAAGGCGCTTGCGGCAACGGGTTCGGTGAAAGAGGTGCTTATCCATACAGGTCAACATTTCGATGCCAGTATGTCGGATGTTTTCTTTGAGGAATTGGGTATCGCGAAGCCGGACCATCATCTCGGTGTCAATGGCGGTGGCCACGGCGCTATGACGGGGGCGATGCTGCAACAGTTGGAGCCCGTGCTGCAGCAATTGAGGCCTGACAGGGTGCTCATTTACGGTGATACGAACTCGACGCTTGCCGGAGCGCTCGTGGCTTCCAAGCTGCACATTCCTGTCGCGCATGTAGAGGCCGGCCTGCGCTCCTTCAATCGCGCGATGCCGGAGGAGATCAATCGCATCGTCGCAGACCAGCTTTCAGATATTCTCTTTGCGTCGACCGACACGGCGGTTCGCAACTTGGAGAAGGAAGGTTTCTCCTCAGATCGCATATTCAGCGTGGGGGATGTCATGTACGACGCCGCACTGCAGTTCGCGGAGAGGGCAGCCGCTCGCCGTGATATTCTCGACAGTATTGGCGTTGAGCCGGGTCGGTACGTGCTGGCGACGGTACACCGAGCCGAGAACACGGACGATCCGCAGAGGCTGCGGGTCATAGTTTCGAACCTCGAAAGGGTGGCTGAAGATTTACCTGTGGTCCTTCCCATCCATCCTCGCACTGCTGGCCGATTGAAGGTTGAGGGACTTGCCTTTTCTCGGGTCACGACGATTCCCCCGGTTGGATACCTCCACATGGTCGCATTGGAATCCCAGGCGGCTGCGATAGCCACAGATTCTGGCGGCGTGCAGAAGGAGGCATTCTTCTACCGGGTACCGTGTGTGACGCTGCGTGACGAAACCGAATGGCGCGAAACGGTCGATCTTGGTTGGAATCGGTTGGCCTCTCCTTCGACTGGTGGCATTGCTCAAGCGGTAGCGAGTGCCATAGGCAGTCGAGGCACCGAGGCGTCGCCCTATGGAGACGGCCGCTCGGCGGTGGCAATTGCAAAGATTGTGGCCGAACCAAGCTGATTGCAGGTTTTCGTGACGGCTGGTGCAGAACTGGCGTAGCCTTGCGCTTGCCTGGGGCGGGTTCTAAACGAAGTCCACACTAAGAAATCCGAGGAGCAAAATGACTTCGATCGCGCATGTTGGATACGGATATTGGGGGCGGAATATTGCCCGCAATATGGCCGAGCTTGGCTATCTGAAGGCGATTGTTGATCCAGATGCCCGCGCAGCCGTTGGGGCGGCTGAGGCGCTGGGTGTCGAAGCGGTCTCTTGGGAACAGGTGTTGGCGGATCCGTCCATCGACGGCGTTTCTATCGCATCGCCTGCTACAATGCATTTTGCTCAGGCCAGAGCGGCGCTGAGCGCCGGCAAGCATGTCTTTGTCGAAAAACCTGTTGCACTCGATATCGGTGAAGCGGAGAAACTTCGAGACTTGGCTGAGGAGACAGGGCGCGTCCTGATGGTGGGCCACCTGTTGCAATATCATCCGATCTATTTGCGGCTGCGCGACATGGTGATGGCGGGAGATATCGGTAGATTGCGATATGTCTATTCAAACCGCCTTTCACTTGGGAAGTTCCGCGGAGAGGAGAATGTACTATGGTCGTTTGCTCCGCATGACATTTCGATGATCCTCGGCTTGGTGGGTGCGGAGCCGACATCAGTCACTGCTCAGGGCGTTGCTTCATTTCAGCCCGGTATCGCCGATCTCGCGACGGCACAGATGTGTTTTCCCGACGGATCCCGCGCCCATGTAATGGCGTCCTGGATGCATCCATTCAAAGAACAGCGTCTGGTTGTGATAGGCGAGAAGGCTATGGCGGTTTTTGAAGACAGTCAGCCTGCATGGGAAGACAAGCTGCTTGTCTATCGTCATGTGATCGACATCTCAGGGCCGGTACCGAACCCAAGAAAGGCGGATGCAGAGCGTGTCGATGTTGCGAAAGCGGAGCCGTTGAAAGAAGAATGTCGTCATTTTGCAGAATGCATTGAGAGCGGTCTTAGGCCGCGAACCGATGGGCGTGAGGGGTTGGCCGTTCTGCGTGTGCTCGACAGCGCAGAGCGTGCACTCGCAGAAAATCTGAAGAACTCGGGAATTGACCGTTGATGAGCAAGCCGCCTTTCATTCACGAAAGTTCATACGTTGACGAGGGTGCAGAGGTCGGCGAGGGAACAAAAATATGGCACTTCAGCCACATCATGACCCGCACCCGGATCGGTCGAAACTGCTCGATCGGACAGAATGTCGTTGCTGGGCCTGACGTTACGGTTGGCGACAACTGTAAAGTGCAAAATAACGTTTCGCTCTATAAAGGTGTCGACTTGGAGCCGGGCGTCTTTTGCGGTCCTTCCTGTGTCTTCACCAATGTTCTTAATCCGCGCGCAGAGATCGAGCGCAAGGATGAGTTTCGGACGACGCACGTACGGCGAGGTGCCACGATTGGTGCCAACGCGACAATCGTGTGCGGCAATGAGCTTGGCGAATATTGCATGATCGGGGCCGGCGCTGTGGTTACACGAGATGTTCCCGCTTACGCGTTGATGGTCGGTGTACCTGCGCGTCGTATCGGCTGGGTGTCGAGGGTGGGTGAAATACTCGACGAGTCGCTGACGTGTCCTCGTACCGGTGAGCGCTATTTCGAGCACAGCGGCACACTTGTTTTGGTTGAAGGCAGCGACTGAAGCTTCGGCGATCAGACTGAGTGATTGTACACCAGCGTGTAAGGATGATCCTCAGAGCCCAGCTGGGGGCGAAGCACTGCTGGTGGTATCTCTTGAGGTAACAGTAGCGTACGAATGAAACACGTTTGGATACTTAATCACTACGCCCAGGAACCAAACGGTGCTGGTGGTACTCGCCATTTTTCGCTTGCTCGGCATCTACCGGCTTACGGTTGGAATGCCACCATCATTGCGGCGAGCACAGACCATGGGACTGGAGAGCAGCGGCTGCTCTCCAGTGAAAAGAAACGCTTACAATCATATGATGGGGTGCCGTTTCTTTGGCTGGGTGCCAGAAATTATTCGGGTAACGGCGCCGACCGCGTCGGTAATATGATTGATTATACGCGTCAGGTGCTACGGGTTGACAGCCTCGCGGGAATTCAGCCACCAGACTTGGTGGTAGGGTCTAGTGTGCACCCGTTTGCAGCTTGGGCAGGGCGCCGCCTTGCAAAGCGCTACCGTGTTCCCTTCGCATTCGAGGTCCGTGACCTCTGGCCGCAAACCCTGATCGATATGGGACGCCTTTCTCACTACCATCCGGCGGCTATCGCGCTAAGGCTGCTCGAGCGGTCATTGTATCGCGATGCTGCTAGAATTATCGTTTTGCTGCCCAAGGCGAACGAATACATTGAGCCGCTGGGCATACCAAAGCAGAAGATCGTCTGGGTTCCCAATGGCGTCGATGTTGAGCGTTTCCCGGTAGCCCCTCAGAATGGAGGGGGGGAGGGGTTCACGCTGATGTATTTTGGGGCGCATGGCGGTGCCAATGGCCTGGACAATCTGCTGGCCGCTATGCGTGTCATCCGCGATGAGTGCGATCGTCCAGATATAGTTTTGCGGCTAATCGGCGACGGCCCTCTGAAGGCATCATTGCAGGCAACTGCTCGGAGCATGGGTTTGGACAATGTACGCTTCGAAGACCCGGTTCAAAAGTCAGCAATTCCAGCCCTGGCTGCCCAAGCGGATGCGTTCGTTTTCAATTTGATTGACGCGCCCGTTTTCCGGTACGGGATAAGCTCGAACAAGCTCTTCGATTTCATGGCCGCAGGCCGCCCGGTGCTTTTCTGCTCTGCTGCCTCCAACAATCCGATTTCTGAATCGGGGTGCGGGATCACAGTGCCGCCCGAGAATCCTCGTGCGCTTGCTGCCGCGATATTGGAACTTGCTTCTGCTTCACTCACGCGCCGTGCAGAGATGGGAGCAGCTGGACGGCTTCATCTGATAGAAAACTATGACATGAATCGGCTTTCAGGGCGGTTCGCGGCTGCACTTGATTCATGCTTGGGCGGAGCATGAAGCGCATATTCGATATCGTTGCATCAGGGACGGCACTTGTCGTTCTGTTGCCAATGCTTGTTGTGGTAGCGTTGCTGGTCCGATGGCACTTTGGGTCCCCGGTGTTTTTTGCGCAGGTTCGCCCGGGAATGAACGCGCGACCGTTTCGCATGTTCAAGTTTCGTACCATGACAGATGCGAGGAATAGTGATGGGCAGCTGCTGCCCGATGCTGACCGCCTGTCATCTTTCGGGCGCCTATTGCGTTCCACCAGCCTCGACGAACTACCCGAACTCTGGAACGTCCTTAAGGGGGAGATGAGTCTCGTTGGCCCTCGTCCATTGTTGTTGGAATATCTTCCTCTTTACTCAAGTGAGCAGGCAAGACGCCATGACGTCCGTCCTGGAATAACGGGATGGGCGCAGGTAAACGGCCGCAACGCTTTGTCCTGGGATGAGAAATTTGCGCTTGACGTCTGGTATGTGGACAATCGCTCATTCGCCTTGGACCTGAGAATAATGATACTGACAATCAGCCGCGTATTGCGGCGGTCGGGGGTTTCTGCTCATGGAGAAGCCACTATGCCTCGCTTTACAGGGGCGAAAACGGAAGCGCGGAAACAAGATCGATGAAATCGCTGCTCATTGTCGGATGTGGCGGCCATGGGCGAGTAGTGGGTGATGCTGCACTGGAGGTTGGCTATGAGCGAATTGCCTATCTCGATGACAGGCCGCCAACCATAGCTCCTCCTGGGGGCTCGAAGGTGATTGGTCCGATTTCAAGCTTGCGTGACCTCAACGCAGAGTGGCCGGTGGCTATAGTCGCCATTGGCGACGGTCGAATACGATTGCAACTCTTTGAGCAACTCCAGCAAACGGGATTTGAAACGCCTGCGATTGTGCATCCCGCAGCCACAGTCAGCCGAGGTGCAAAATTAGGGAAGGGTGTGTTCTTGGCGGCCGGGTCAGTCGTCAACATCGGCACAAGGATTGGTGACGTCTCCATTGTGAATACCGGAGCGCGCGTCGACCACGATTGTACTATTGGGCGTGGCTGTCACATAGCACCTGGTGCCACTCTTTCCGGTAACGTTTTGACTGGTGATCGAGTTTGGCTGGGGACGGGGTGCTCCGTTCGACAGGATGTAAAGATTGGTGACGACGTATTGGTGGGAGTCGGCGCCTCTGTGGTTTCCAATCTTGACGCCAATCATGTTTACGCAGGCGTACCTGCTCGCGTATTGACTGCTCATCACTGAAGGATAGCAAGATTGTTGAACACTCCTTTTTCTCCGTGGCCCTCGTTCTCCGAAGAAGAGGTTGACGCGGTTTCCCAGGTGTTGCGATCGGGTAAAGTCAATTATTGGACTGGTGACGAGTGCAGACAATTTGAGCGCGAATTCGCCACATGGGCTGATAGTGGGTACGCAGTCGCCCTCGCAAACGGCACATTAGCCATAGACATCGCTTGGCCTGTTCTTGGGATTGGCGAGGGCGATGAGGTTATCTGTACCCCGCGGTCCTATCAAGCGTCAGCTTCCTCCATTGTGATGGCTGGGGCCCGGCCCGTATTCGCAGATGTCGACTTGGACTCACAGAATATAACGCCGGAAAGCGTCGCCCCATTGATCACTTCACGTACGCGGGCGATTCTTTGCGTGCATCTTGCTGGTTGGCCTTGCGACATGGAGGGTTTCTCAAAGCTAGCGGCGGATCACGGGCTCAGACTCGTCGAGGATTGCGCGCAGGCTCATGGCGGTGCGGTTGGGGGGCGATCGGTCGGATCGTTTGGAGATATTTCCGCTTGGTCGTTTTGCCAGGATAAGATCATCACCACTGGTGGAGAAGGGGGGATGATCACGACCAACGATGAAGGAATTTGGAAGAAGTCGTGGTCCTACAAGGATCACGGCAAGAGTTGGGAGGCCGTCTATGAGCGACAGCATCAGCCTGGCTTCCGGTGGCTTCATGAAAGTTGGGGGAGCAACTGGCGTATGACTGAGATGCAAGCTGTGATTGGTCGAATTCAGCTTGAACGAATGCCTACATGGCATGAGGCGCGTAAAAAGAACGCCGCTCGATTGATGGAGGCCTTCTCGGCCATCGACGCTTTACGCAGTCCACAGCCCCCTGAGGATGTCGAACACGCATGGTATAAAATGTACGCATTCGTGCGACCGGAAACTCTCAAGTCTGGCTGGACGAGAGACCGGATCATGGCAGAGGTCAATGCGGCTGGAGTTCCCTGCTACAGTGGCGGGTCGCCTGAGATATATCGCGAGAAAGTTTTCGTAGAGGCGGGCTTGGCTCCCGCCCAGCGTTTGCCAAATGCTTTGCGACTGGGGGAAACCAGCCTGATGTTTTTGATACATCCTACGCTTCGGAACGAGGAGATAGAAAAGACAGCTGATGTCGTAACGCGCGTTTTGGCAGATGCTACGCGCTAGGGATGTGGCGCGTTTTTGGCCGAGATTGGCGCCGTTGCTTTCGCAGGGAGCTTGCGATACTGACCTCTGGCTCAGGGATAGCAGTATTCTCGATCCTGCCTTCCCGTCACATTTTGGAACAATGCCATGACCATTTCCTTTATTGACCTTGCCGCGCAGCAAGCGAGGCTCCGCCAGGCTCTTGATCGCAGCATTGCTCGTGTGCTGGATGAAGGGCAGTACATCATGGGCCCACAGGTAGCGGAATTTGAACGCCAGCTTTCAGCGTTCTGTGGTGCGAAGCATAGCCTATCATGTGCCAATGGCACTGACGCGCTGCAACTCGCACTGATGGCTCTCGGCATCAAGGCGGGTGACGCTGTTTTTGTTCCATCTTTTACCTTTGCGGCGACGGCGGAAGTTGTTCCCCTGGTGAATGCGACGCCTGTCTTCGTCGACGTCTTGCCCGACACCTTCAACATGGATCCGAAGAGCCTGAAGCGCGCAATTGTTAACGCACGCGAGAGAGGACTTCGTCCGGCCTGCGTCATTCCGGTGGACTTGTTTGGTCTTCCCGCGGACTACGATGTGCTGATCGATATTGCCCGTGAAAGCGGCATGAAGGTGATTGGAGATAGTGCTCAAGGCTTCGGCGGGATCTATAAAGACCGGACCACCGGTTCAATTGGCGACATCTCCACGACATCATTTTTCCCTGCCAAACCGCTTGGCTGCTACGGTGACGGCGGTGCACTTTTCACCGACGACGACGAACTGGCATCCCTGATAGATTCTTTGCGGGTTCACGGTAAGGGAACGCACAAATATCGCAACGAACGCGTTGGCGTAAACAGCCGCCTGGACACTTTGCAGGCGGCGATCTTGATTGAGAAGCTTTCGGTCTATCCCGAAGAGATTGTAGCAAGGCAACGTGTTGCCGAACGATACTCAAATGCGCTTGGCAACTACTTTGAAGTGCCCTTTATTCCGGAGGGGCTTCGCAGCATCTGGGCTCAATATACGCTGAAGACAAAAGATTCCACAGAGCGCGATGCGCTTCAGGAGCGGGCGAAAAGGGCTGGAGTGCCGACTGTGGTTTACTATCCGATTCCGCTTCATCGCCAGAACGCCTACATGGATTTTCCTCAGGATCCGGATGGGCTTGCTGTCAGCGAGGACCTTGCGGGCCGAGTCATCAGCCTGCCGATGCATCCTTATCTTGAGGCAGACGTTCAGGACCGTATTATCGAGGCTGTTCGAGGTTGATCAGGCGCCGGTCTGTTCCAACGTGCTTGATGCTGGCTTTGATAAGATCAGACTTTGGGCATGCAGCGCCGCTGCAACGCTAGCTCCTTTTGTGCCGAATCGACGAGTTGATCCCCTCACGCAAGCAGAGGGGAGACGTCACTTTGGTCAGAGACGGCCCAATGCCTCGGCAGGGTGTCATTTTTGCCTTCAGTGCGTTATCCATCACCTATAGAAGATGATGTCATGACGTCCAGGATGGATTTTCGCAAAAAACTCATCAGCTTGCCACGATGGCAAAAGCAGCTTCTGGCCCTATTTGCCGATGTTGTGATGTCTCTGGCGGCTATGTGGCTAGCCTTCTCCCTTAGACTAGACATGGATCATTCCCCTTCAGGATATGAATGGGCACCTTATGGTCTAGCGACCTTCCTCTTCGTGCCTTTCTTCATTCGCCTTGGGCTTTATCGCGCTATTTTCCGCTATTCTGGAGCCTCAAGCCTAGCCTCCATTGCCAGCGCCATTTTGTTGTACGGGGGGATTCTTAGCGCCATTCTTTTTGTTGCTAAATTTCCCGGCGTACCTCGCTCGATCGGCATTCTACAGCCGATCCTATTTTTTACGTTGGTATTTGGCAGTCGTGTCGTTGCCTCCCAATTACTAGTTCGGGCGGCTCCGGGCTTGGCGACTGTCAAAAATGTGCTGATCTACGGCGCCGGTCAGGCTGGTGCACAGGCGTATGAAGCGCTTGCGATGACCCCTGAATACCGAGTTCGCGGCTTCCTTGATGATGACTCGACCAAGCACAACTGGCGCGTGCATGGTCGTCATGTCATTGACCCTAAGCGTGCAGCCGAAGTCGTTGCACAGCTTGGTATTAGCGATATCCTGATCGCCGTACCGAGCGCTGGTGTCGAACGACGCCGGCAAATCGTCGATTCGCTTGCCAATTTACAGGTTCGAGTGCGTACTATTCCAGGCATCCTGGATTTGGCTCGCGGAACCGCGCGCATTGATGAGATACAGGAACTGCAAATTATTGATCTGCTGGAGCGGGCTCCTATTGTTACCGTTCTCGACAGATCAGCAGTGGGTGGCAAGACAGTGTTGGTCACCGGCGCTGGCGGCTCAATTGGCGGCGAGCTGAGCCGGCAAATCCTTTCGTTGCATCCTGCCAAATTGGTGTTGTTCGACCACAACGAATTCAGCCTTTACGCAATCGACGACGAATTGCGTAGATTAGCGCCTCAACTAAAGGTTCTGACCGAAATCGTGCCGTGCTTGGGCTCGATCCGAGACCACGTCCGGGTCAGGATGCTGATGGACAGCCACAAGCCAAACCTAGTCTATCATGCCGCTGCCTATAAGCACGTGCCGCTGGTGGAGTCTAATCCGGTGGAGGCGGCGACAAACAACATACTTGGAACGGCGATCGTGGCGAGGGAGGCCGAAAGGGCGAAGGTGGAGCGATTCACCTTAATTTCTACTGATAAGGCTGTGCGACCAACAAATTTCATGGGTGCGAGCAAGCGCCTAGCCGAGCAGATTATTCAGGGCTTGGCGGCAAGGCCCGGTCAAAAGACAGTCTTTTCCATGGTGCGGTTCGGGAACGTGTTGGGCAGCAGCGGTTCGGTTGTTCCGCTTTTCAGGCGTCAGATCGCATCCGGCGGGCCGTTGACGGTTACACATCCCGAAGTCATCCGGTACTTCATGACCATTCCAGAGGCTGTTGGTCTGGTCCTTCAATCGTCCCAGATGGCGATGGGAGGGGAAGTCTTTGTGCTGGACATGGGTGAACCGGTCAAGATTATCGATCTGGCGAGGAAGATGATACGTCTTGCGGGCCATATCGAGCGGACGCCCGACAATCCTGACGGTGACATTGAGATCAAGATCGTTGGTCTGCGGCCGGGAGAGAAACTCTACGAAGAGCTTCTCATCGGCAATGATCCCCAACGCACATCAAATCCACATATTATGATGGCAAGGGAGAACTTTATCTCTCCCGAAAAGCTCGGGGGCGAAATCGAGATAATACGTCGATCTGTTGAGCTGCAGGATACGGCTTTGCTCGCTGAGGTGTTGACTCGGACAGTTTCTGGCTTCCAATGGAATGGCAGTGGCGTGGTGCCTCCGACATCGAATGCCCAGTCGCATGTTCCTGAGAACATGTCCGTCTTCAATCATGCCGAAGAGAGGTTCTGACCCTTTACGTCTAGGTCGTTCGGAAAAATACGAGGATGGCGCTTGTTAACATCCAGTTCCGTCGTCTCCGTAAATCGACGCGGTCTGTATGTTGAAATACAGTGCATGTGCGAGAGCCTTGCAGTGTTTGGTTTCTAAGAACAGCGCCTTTTATAAAAAAATCAACTCACTAGACACATCGAAAGAGCCCTAGCAACGTTGGCGACAGCAGTTTCCATCGGTAAAAGGTAGCAGGTTTGGCAACTGCCAAGAACCACGACAGCTTATTCCGCCAGAGGTTGTTCGTTCTGATTTGTTCTCAGGCGGCACCGGTGACCAGAGACCTCATTCATGAACATGGTATTGACCCACCTCCAGCGGCTGGAAGCGGAGTCCATCCATATCTTCCGTGAGGTTGCGGCCAATTTCTCCAAGCCGGTGATGCTTTATTCGGTGGGCAAGGACTCGTCGGTCCTGATGCACCTGGCGATGAAGGCCTTCTATCCGGCCAAGCCGCCGTTCCCGTTCCTGCATGTCGACACGACATGGAAGTTCCGTGAGATGATCGCCTTCCGCGATCAGATGGCGGAGAAGCTCGGCTTTGACCTTCTGGTGCACGTCAACGAGGACGGTGTGCGCGACAACATCAACCCGTTCGACCACGGTTCGAACGTGCACACCCACATCATGAAGACCATTGGCCTGCGCCAGGCACTCGACAAATATGGCTTCGACGCCGCGTTCGGCGGTGCGCGCCGCGATGAGGAGAAATCGCGCGCCAAGGAGCGCATCTTTTCGTTCCGCAATGCCAGCCATGCCTGGGATCCAAAGAATCAGCGGCCGGAGATGTGGAACATCTACAACACGCGCATCAGTGCCGGTGAATCGATCCGCGTCTTCCCGCTGTCCAACTGGACCGAGCTCGATATCTGGCAGTACATTCTGCAGGAGGATATCCCCATCGTGCCGCTCTACTTTGCCAAGGAGCGGCCTGTGGTCGAGCGTGACGGCATGCTGATCCTGAAGGATGACGACCGCATGAAGCTGCGTCCGGATGAGGTGGTCGAAAATCGTCTGGTGCGGTTCCGTACGCTCGGCTGCTATCCACTCACCGGTGCCATCGAATCCAGCGCCGACACGCTGGAGGCCATCGTCGGCGAGATGCTGACGGCGCGTACGTCGGAGCGACAAGGGCGCCTGATCGACCGCGATGAGGCCGGCTCGATGGAAAAGAAGAAGCGCGAGGGGTATTTTTGAAAATGCGCCATGTTCCGGCAAAGACCCTCGAGCCGAGCAACGAGGTGCGCGACTATCTGGCTGCGCAGGAGAAGAAATCGCTGCTGCGCTTTCTCACCTGCGGCTCGGTCGACGACGGCAAGTCGACGCTGATCGGCCGACTGCTTTCCGATACCAAGCAGATCTTCGAGGACCAACTGGCGGCCCTTGAGCGCGATTCCCGCAAGCATGGCACGACCGGCGAGGATGTCGATTTCGCGCTGCTGGTCGATGGTCTCGAGGCCGAACGCGAGCAGGGCATCACCATCGACGTCGCTTATCGCTTCTTCGCCACGCCGAAGCGCAAATTCATCGTCGCCGACACGCCGGGCCATGAGCAATACACCCGCAACATGGCAACCGGTGCCTCGACCGCCGATCTTGCCATCGTGCTCATCGACGCTCGTCAGGGTGTGCTGCGCCAGACAAGGCGCCATTCCATCATTGCCTCGCTGCTGGGCATTCGCAACATCGTGCTGGCGGTGAACAAGATCGATCTGGTCGGGTTTGACCGTGTCACCTTCGATCGCATTGTTGCCGAGTACCGGGATTTCGCGCGCGACCTCGGCTTCGAGAGCATCGAGCCGATCCCGATGTCGGCGCGTTATGGCGACAATGTCTCGGTGCGTTCGGAGCGCCTGGCCTGGTATCAGGGGCCGACTCTGATCGAGCATCTGGAGACTGTCCCGGTTGACAGTGCTTCGGCTGAACAGCCGTTTCGTTTCCCCGTGCAATATGTGAACCGGCCGAACCTCGATTTTCGTGGCTTTGCCGGCACTGTCGCGTCCGGCTCGGTGTCGCGTGGCAACGAGGTGGTGGTGGCGAAGTCCGGCCGTTCCGCCCATGTCAAGCGCATCGTCTCTTATGGTGGCGACCTTCAGAAGGCCATTGCCGGCCAGGCGGTGACGCTGGTGCTCGACGAGGAAGTCGAGGTTTCGCGCGGCAACATGCTGGTGCAGCCGGACTCGCGCCCTCAGGTTTCCGACCAGTTCGCTGCCAATCTGGTGTGGTTCGACGAGCAGGCATTGCTGCCGGGCCGCTCCTACATCCTGCGTACCGAGACGGACGAGGCGAGCGCGACGGTGACCGAGCTGAAACACCGTCTCAACATCAATGATTTCGCGGAAGAAGCGGCGAAGTCGCTGGAGATGAACGAGGTCGGCGTCGTCAACATCTCGACCCGCACGCCCATCGCCTTTGATGCCTTTGCTGAAAACCGTTCGACCGGCGCTTTCATCCTGATCGACCGCATCACCAATGCGACCGTCGGCGCCGGCATGATCCAGCATGCGCTGCGCCGTGCCGAGAACATCCACTGGCAGTCGCTCGATGTCGACAAGCGTGCACGCTCCGACATGAAGCATCAGCGGCCGGCCGTGTTCTGGTTTACAGGCCTGTCGGGTTCCGGCAAGTCGACCATCGCCAACCTGCTCGAGAAGAAGCTCGCCGCCACTGGTCGTCACACTTATCTGCTCGATGGCGACAACGTACGCCATGGCCTCAACCGCGACCTCGGCTTTACCGATGCCGACCGTGTCGAGAACATCCGCCGTGTCGCCGAGGTGGCGAAACTGATGGCGGATGCTGGCCTGATCGTGCTGGTTTCCTTCATCTCGCCTTTCCGTGCCGAGCGACGCCTGGCGCGTGAGCTGATGGCAGGTGGTGAATTCGTCGAAGTATTTGTTGATACGCCGTTCGAAGAGTGCGCGCGCCGCGATCCGAAAGGCCTGTATGCGCGGGCACTGCGTGGCGAGATCAAGAACTTCACCGGCGTCGATTCTCCCTACGAGCCGCCGGAGAATCCGGAGATACGCCTTCAAACGGTTGGCAGAACCGTCGAAGAGATGGTGGATATCCTGGACGACTGGCTGGCCGAGCGCGACAAGGCAGAGACGCAGTATGAAAGCGGTGGCGGCATCTAGGGCGTGTTGAGATCCGATCGATATCGGTCCGTCAATGGCGCGCCGTCCTGGCGCCCGTTGTTTGCATGCCTTGCCGCATGCTGTATCCCTGCTGGTGAAATCCACGACTTCAGGCTTGTTCTGTCATGAACCTCAACAGGCACGAGATGAGTGCTGTACACAGCTTGAAGGACGGCGATGCGGCAATGATTGCCGTTTTCGAGAGGCTGGCGCTGGATGCCGGCAGTGCCATCATGCGCATCTTCCACGAAGGCTGTGTCGTCGACGCCAAGGCGGACGCCTCGCCGGTGACGGAAGCCGACCGTCAGGCCGAGCAGATCATCCTGGCTGGCCTGCGCGAAATCTATCCGGATGTCCCTTGTGTGGCAGAAGAAGAGGTCAGCGCCGGTATCCTGCCGGAGTCGCTGGGCGAAGCCTTCTTTCTGATCGACCCCCTCGATGGCACCAAGGAATTCGTCAAGCGCGGCAATGACTTCACCGTCAACATCGCGCTGATACGCCACGGCGCGCCGGAGGTTGGCGTCGTCTTCGCGCCGTGTTCGGGAAAGCTCTATTCGGGGCGGCCGGGCAGGGCGGAAACGGCAGATGTCGATGCCGACTTCAGTGTTGCCGAACGCCGGTCAATCACAGTGCGTGCCGCAGCTTCACCACTGGCCGTTGTCGCCAGCCGTTCGCATCGCACGGCGGAAACCGACAACTACATCGCGACGCTCGGGCCAACCGAGATCGTCTCGATCGGCTCGTCGCTCAAATTCTGCCTGCTCGCAGAAGCGGTGGCCGACATCTATCCCCGTTTCGGCCGCACGATGGAATGGGATACGGCCGCGGGCGACGCTGTGCTGCGCGCCGCAGGCGGCCGCACTTCGACCCTTGATGGCGCACCGCTCGCCTACGGCAAGCGCAATCAGGCGGACGACGCCGATTTCGCCAATCCGTTCTTCATTGCCAAGGGCAGGTGAGGGGGCTTCTCTCCGCGCCCCCGAGAGAAGGTGTCTTGAAGCGGATGCAGGAGAACTGAACAACCGCTGCTGCGGAAGCGACGCCTGAACCGGCGTCGCTTGTGTCGCTTCCCCGCAATCACGGCGAAGGACTTGCTTATTCCGCCGCCTGCGCGGAGTTCGAGCCGATGTAGTTGCGGATCGTCTCGATGACGCGATCCTGGTCGGCTTCGCTGAGATAAGGATGCATCGGCAGGCACAGGATCCGGTTTGGCAAGCCTTCCGACACAGCCAGGCCCGTTGGCGTACGCGGGAAGTGGCGATAGGCCACCTGCTCGTGCAGCGGCTTGACGTAGTAGATGACGGACGGAATGCCCTTTTCCTGCAGGTGTGCCTTTAGCCCATCGCGCTTTGGTGTTTCGATGGCGTATTGCGCCCACGCCGAGCGGGTGCCGTCGAGGTTGCGCGCTGCGGTAACAATGTCACCAAGGCCTTCGGCATAACGCGCTGCCACTTTCTGGCGGGCAACCATCTCGTCTTCCAGGATCGCCAGCTTTTCGATCAGGATCGCCGCCTGCAGCGTGTCGAGGCGCGAATTGATGCCGACATGGACGTTGTCATACTGCGTCTCGCCCTTGCCGTGGAAAGCGAAGGACCGCAGCTTTTCAGCGAGCGCCGCATCATTGGTGAACATGGCGCCGCCGTCGCCATAACAGCCGAGCGGCTTCGCCGGGTAGAACGAGGTGCCGGCAACATGGCCGAAGGCGCCGCATTTGGCATTGTCGGCGGTGCCGCCGATGGATTGCGCCGCATCCTCGATGACCAACAGGTTCTCGCGCTTGGCAATCGCCATGATCGCGTCGTAGTCGGCGGCAAGGCCGAACAGGTCGACGGGGATGATCGCCTTCGGCTTCAGCCGGCCTTCGGCCTTGACCATGGCGATGGCGGCTTCCAGGCTTTCGATGTCGATATTGTAGGTCTTGGCATCGACGTCGACGAAGATCGGCTCGGCCTTGGCCAGTGCCACCACTTCGGCGGTGGCCGCGAACGTGAAGCTTGGCACGAATACCGCGTCGCCAGGCCCGACGCCGGAGGCATAGAGCGGCAGCAGCAACGCGTCGGTGCCATTGGCGCAAGCCACCACATGCTTGACGCCGACATAGTCAGCCAGCTTGGCTTCGAATTCAGCGACCTGCGGGCCCAGAATATAGCGGCCTTCCTCAACGACCTTGTCCATGGCCGCTTTCAGCCTGTCGTGGATGCGTGCGCGCTGCGCGCCTAGATCGATGAACTGCATGTCGGTCCCGAGTTTTGCCTGATAACGCGCCGCTGGTACCAGAGTTGCACGGCGCGCGAAAGATTTGCAGCCGGGCTGCGGCTTTAGGCAGCGGCGCCGCTTGTTACCGACAGGTGTCAGGTGGCTTACGCGAAAAGCCACAAAGCCAAGCTTTTGCCGGGTTCTCATGCGTCAGACCGCAACTGCATCGCAATTCGCGAAACATAATGTGATTGCGGCGACGGCTGTCAGCCGGCGAAAGCGGCGCTTTCGGCCAGCTCCCGCCGTGAAGGCGGATTGGCGCCGGCGCGTGAAACAGTGATAGCGGCCGCCTTGGCGCTGAAGGCGAGCACCGTACGGATCTGGTTTTCGGAAAGACCGGCGATTGCCTGCTTGGAGAGCAGTCCCTGATCGCGCAGCGAGGCGAGGATTCCGGCATTGATGGTGTCGCCGGCTCCAACCGTATCGACAACCTTGACCGGCTCGGCCGGCACCGAAACGGAATGGTTTCTGGAGAAAGCCACCACGCCCTTGGCGCCTTGCGTGACCACAATCAAGCTGGGACCCAGATCGAGCCAGCGCGCTGCGATGTCCTCGAGGGTGCCGGTCTCACCGAACCAGTCCAGGTCCTCGTCCGAGAGCTTGACGATATCCGCTAGCGCCAGCATCCGCTGCATGCGTGCGAGATGCCTTGGCTTGTCCTTGATGAAATTCTTGCGGATGTTGGGATCGAACATCATCACACGCTTGTCGTGCTCGCGGCGCATCAGCGCCTCGTAGGTCGCTCCGCATGGCTCCTGGATAAGGCTGACGCAGGAAAAGTGCATCGCCTCAACCGCGTCACCGACGGCGGGCAAGTCAGCTTCGACCAACATGCGGCCTGCCGTGTTTTCATCGTAGAAAAGGTAGCTGGCGTGGCCTGCATTGAGCCGTACGAAAGCCAGCGTCGTCGGCAGGTCGGCAAACTTGATGAAGTCGAGCGAGACCTTGCTGGCGACAAGGGCATTGCGCAGCATGTCGCCGTAAAAATCCGTCGAGATGCCGGTGAAGAAACCAACCGGAATGTCGAGCCGACCGAGCGCCACCGCCGTGTTGAACACCGCCCCGCCGACATAGGGTGCGAAAGCCGCTTCGCCGGCCGTGGTCTCGCGCGGCAACATGTCGATGAGGGCCTCGCCGCAGCACAGGATCATGCGCTCAAGCTCCGGTCGGGTAGATAACGCCCTTGCGGACGATGATGTTGGCGTAGAGCCGGGGCTCCGACGTCTGAACGATCGCGTGGGCGGCCTTCACCCTGGCGTAGAAATCGGCGCCGGGCGTGGCCACCACCTTGCGACCAGGCGCTCGTTTTGCACAGACCGCCTCGATCTCGCCATGGACGGGGTCGACCAGCTTTGGGTCGCCTTTTTTCGAAGAGCGGAACAGCGCTTCTTCGACAAAGTCATCCACCGGCAGAACGGAAAGGATGGCATCGAGCATTGGCACCAGGTCGACGCCGTCCGCCCGGATCAGCCGCGTGGCTTGTTCTTCGGCTGGATAGTTGCCATCGACGATGGCGATTTCGTCGCCGTGGCCCATGGCGCGCAGCACCGCAAGAAGTTCGGGCCCGAGCAGGGGGGAAATGCCGATGAGCATGTCAGAGTGTTCCGGATGTGGAGGTTGGGCCGACGAGGAAACGGTCGGACAGCGGCAGGCTGGCGCCGCCGAGCGCACGGGCGTGGATGCCGACCGTGCCTTCGCGCACGGTTGGCAGCTTGAGGCCTTCGGCGTCGACCTGGTCCAGCGCGCTGCCAACGGCTTTGACCAGGCGCGCGCGGATCGTGGTGGGCATCCAGCCGTCAATCACCGCTTCCTCGAAATCGATCACGGAAGATGCGGAGGCAATGGCATAGGCAAGAGCATTGGCCGCGTCGCCAAGCCACGTGTCGAGTTCCGGTCCGATGTCGCCCCACTCCTCGGGTGAGGTCCAAAGGTGCTGCGCATCCACGCCGCGCAGTGCCAGCGCCTTTTCCAGCGTTGCGATGGAGGCAACGTCGATAAGCTGGATTGGCCTGCCGTCCGGTCCGGGCACCGGCATCGATCCAAGCGCGCCGGCATTGCCGGTCGGCCCGCTGTAGATGCGGCCGTTGAGCACGATGCCGCCGCCGGCAAAGGCGCCGATGTAGAAATAGACGAAGTCGCGGACATCCAGGGCATTGCCGAAAACAAGCTCGGCGCCACAGGCAGCGGTTGCGTCGTTCTGCAGATAAACCGGAAAATCACACAGCGCCTGGATGTCGGCGCGGATGTCGCGGTGACGCCATTCTTCCATGATTGAGCGCGGCGCGCCGGCGGCGTCAGCCCAGCTCCACAGTTCGAAAGGCACGGCGATGCCGAGGCCGGAGACGCGCCGGTCCTGCGCGGGCGTCAGTTCCGATCTCAGCTTGGCGACGCCTGCGGCAACGAAATCCACAGTCTCCGACGGTGCCGGATAACGGTAGGAGTGGTGCAGCATGGCGCGCACCTCGCCGAGAAAGTCGATCAGCACCAGTTCCGCGCTGCGGCGGCCGATCTTGAGGCCTATGAAGAAGGCGCCTTCCGGATTGAGCGCCATGGGGATGGACGGTTGGCCGATGCGTCCACGCAGCGGTTCGCGCCTGAGCAGCAGGCCCTCGTCCTCCAGTTCACGCATGATGACGGAGACGGTCTGCGCCGACAGGCCGGTCATGCGGGCAATGTCGGATTTCGCGAGGCCGCCATGCTGGCGCACGAGCGAAAGCACGAGCCGCTCATTGTGGTCGCGCATACCGCTCTGGTTCGTGCCACGGTGGAGACGGCTGGTCGCCGGCTCGTTCGAACCGTGCTTTTGAACGCCGTCGTCCAACAGCTTCCTCCCTCCCATGATTTCTTGTCTGACTTTTGACCGAGAATGAGCCGGCTCCGCAAGTGTGTCAATAATAAATAAGAGTGATTTAATTATTGACTCAAGATTGCGATTGGTGTTTCGTTTGTGCCGGGGAGCTCACCGGGAAAAGCAGACGGGCACCTCGGCGGCGTGCATTCAGCTGGCCGCGATCTTTGGTTTCTGGGAGGAGTACCTCAATGCGATTTTCCGTTCTCAAGACGTCCGTGTTCGGCGCAGCGGTTGCTGCGCTCGCAAGCTTTGCCGCGCCTGCTTCGGCAGCCGATGTCGGCGCATGCCTGATCACCAAGACCGACACCAATCCGTTTTTCGTCAAGATGAAGGAAGGCGCTACCGCCAAGGCGAAGGAACTCGGCGTCACCCTGAAGACCTATGCCGGCAAGATCGACGGTGACACCGAAAGCCAGGTCGCCGCGATCGAAAGCTGCATTGCCGACGGCGCCAAGGGCATCCTGATCACCGCTTCCGACACCAAGGGCATCGTGCCGAGCATCAAGAAGGCGCGCGATGCCGGCATTCTCGTGATTGCGCTCGACACCCCGCTCGAGCCGGCCGATGCCGCGGATGCCACTTTCGCCACCGACAACCTGCTGGCTGGCAAGCTGATCGGACAATGGGCTGCCGCGACGCTCGGTGACAAGGCGAAGGATGCCAAGATCGCTTTTCTCGACCTCACCCCGTCGCAGCCGACTGTCGACGTGCTGCGCGATCAGGGTTTCATGATCGGTTTCGGTATCGATCCCAAGGACGCCAACAAGATCGGTGACGAGGATGATCCGCGCATCGTTGGTCACGACATCACCAACGGCAACGAGGAAGGCGGCCGCAAGGCGATGGAGAACCTGCTGCAGAAGGATCCTTCCATCAACGTCGTCCACACCATCAACGAGCCGGCCGCGGCGGGCGCCTATGAGGCACTGAAAGCCGTCGGCATGGAAAAGAACGTGCTGATCGTATCGGTCGACGGTGGTTGCCCCGGCGTCAAGAACGTCGAAGGCGGCGTCATCGGTGCCACCTCGCAGCAATATCCGCTGCTGATGGCATCACTCGGCGTCGAGGCGATCAAGAAGTTCGCCGACAGCGGCGAGAAGCCGAAGCCGACGGAAGGCAAGAGCTTCTTCGACACCGGTGTCGCACTGGTCACCGACAAGCCGGCCAAGGGCGTCGAATCCATCGACGTCAAGACCGGTCTTTCCAAGTGCTGGGGTTGATCTGAACCCTTAACGGCATGATGCTGTCTGGCGGGTGCTCTCCTGGCGGAGCACCCTCTCTCCCGGCCGTCTTCCGGCCGGGGAGGGGGCATCGGCGCGCCGGCGAGGCATCAACACCTTGGGCGTATCACGGGGCGTCAGTCCCCGATCGGGAGGAGCCGACATGACCGACGCTTCGGCGGATGCCAGGCGACCGCAGGAATTCGAGAAAGTGCTGACTGGAGCCGACACTGCGGTGGCGGACTTCGATACGCACACGCGTTCGACCCTGGAAAAGATACAGCATTTCCTGCATTCCAATCCGGCTGCCGTGCCATTGATCGTGCTGGTGGTGTCGGTGCTGATCTTCGGCCTGATCATCGGCGGCAAGTTCTTTTCCGCCTTCTCGATGACGCTGATCCTGCAGCAGGTCGCCATCACCGGCGTGATCGGCGCTGCGCAGACACTGGTCATCCTCACCGCCGGCATCGACCTTTCGGTTGGCGCCATCATGGTGCTGTCTTCCGTGGTGATGGGGCAATTCACCTTCCGCTATGGCTTGCCGCCATCGATCGCGATCCTGTGCGGCTTCGCTGTCGGCGCACTGTGCGGCTGGATCAACGGTGCGCTTGTCGCCTACATGAAGCTGCCGCCCTTCATCGTCACCCTCGGCATGTGGCAGATCGTTCTGGCTTCGAATTTCCTCTATTCGGCCAACGAAACCATCCGCGCACAGGATATCGAAACGCAGGCGCCGATCCTGCAGTTCTTCGGCAACAATTTCCGCATGGGCAATGCGGTCTTCACCTATGGCGTCGTCGCCATGGTGCTGCTGGTCGCCATTCTCTGGTATGTCTTGAACCACACTGCCTGGGGACGTCACGTCTACGCAATCGGCGACGACCCGGACGCAGCTGAACTGTCGGGCGTGCGCGTCACCCGCATGCTGCTTTCGGTCTACGTGCTGTCGGGGCTGATCTGCGCGCTCGGCGGCTGGCTGCTCATCGGACGCATCGGTTCGGTTTCGCCGACTGCCGGCCAGTTCGCCAACATCGAATCCATCACCGCGGTGGTGATCGGCGGCATCTCGCTGTTCGGAGGGCGAGGATCCATCCTCGGCATGCTGTTCGGGGCGCTGATCGTCGGCGTCTTCTCGCTCGGGCTGCGTCTCATCGGCACGGACCCGCAATGGACCTATCTGTTGATTGGCGTGCTGATCATCAGCGCCGTCGCCATCGACCAATGGATCAGGAAGGTCGCAGGATGACCACGGAACCCATTCTCACCGCACGCGGACTGGTGAAGCGCTACGGCCGTGTCACGGCACTGAACAGCGCCGATTTCGACCTCTACCCAGGCGAAATCCTGGCGGTCATTGGCGACAACGGCGCCGGAAAGTCGTCACTGATCAAGGCGATCTCCGGTGCCGTTACCCCGGACGAGGGCGAGATCCTCCTCGAGGGTAAGCCGGTGCAGTTCAAGTCTCCGATGGAGGCGCGCGCCGCCGGCATCGAGACCGTGTACCAGAACCTCGCCCTTTCGCCGGCCTTGTCCATCGCCGACAACATGTTTCTCGGTCGCGAAATCCGCAAGCCTGGCATTCTCGGCTCCTGGTTTCGCATGCTCGACCGCACGGCCATGGAGAAGCGGGCGCGCGAAAAGCTCACCGAACTCGGCCTGATGACCATCCAGAACATCGGCCAGGCGGTCGAGACTTTGTCAGGTGGCCAGCGCCAGGGGGTGGCTGTCGCGCGTGCGGCCGCTTTCGGCAGTCGTGTCGTCATCATGGACGAGCCGACGGCCGCGCTTGGTGTCAAGGAAAGCCGGCGTGTTCTGGAACTCATCCTCGACGTGAAACGGCGCGGCTTGCCGATCGTGCTCATCTCGCACAACATGCCGCACGTCTTCGAGGTGGCGGACCGTATCCATATCCATCGGCTTGGCCGACGTCTCACTGTCATCAACCCGAAGGAATATTCGATGTCGGATGCTGTCGCCTTCATGACCGGGGCGAAGGCTCCGCCAGAGGCCGCTGCTGCCGCAGCATGATCTGCCGATTGCGCCCGGAGTGCATTGCGATATGCTCTGGGTGCAATGCGGAATATTAGCAATATTAAATCGATTGAAAAATTCCGATCGGCTGTCTAGTCTGGACCGGAACGTCCTGCTATGCATGCTTTTTGAAAGGCAAAATCGGTTCTCGGCGAGATGAGTGAGCTCTGATCGCCGGTCGCGCGAGAGGCAAGATGACCCGCACCAAGACGCTGAGTGTCCCGCTGCCTGATCTCGATCATCCAGACCCGCAGACGCTCGCGTCCGAGGTGCTGATGGCCCTCAAATACCGCGTCGGCAAGGACACCACCGTTGCGACGCCCTACGACTGGCTGACGGCCTCGATCAAGGTGGTGCGCGACCGCATCATCGACCACTGGATCAGCGCCACCAAGGAGACCTACGACCAGCAGGAAAAGCGCGTCTATTACCTGTCGCTCGAGTTTCTCATCGGCCGGTTGATGCGCGACGCCTTCTCCAATCTCGACATCATGGAGCCGATGCGCGAGGCGCTGTCCTCGCTCGGGGTCGACCTCGACGAGATCGCCACGCTGGAGCCGGACGCGGCGCTGGGCAATGGCGGCCTGGGACGGCTTGCCGCCTGTTTCATGGAATCCATGGCGACCGTTGATGTGCCGGCGCACGGCTACGGCATCCGCTATGCCAATGGCATGTTCCGCCAGGAGATCCAGGATGGCTGGCAGGTCGAACTGCCGGAAACCTGGCTTGATCATGGCAATTCCTGGGAGTTCGAACGTCGCGAGCGCTCTTTTGAAGTCGGTTTCGGCGGCTCGGTGGAATCCGTCACTGCCAGGGATGGTCGACTCGAGCGCCATGTCTGGAAGCCTCTGGAGCATGTTCTGGCGGTCGCCTATGACACGCCCGTGGTCGGCTGGAAGGCCAAGCGTGTCAACACGCTGCGGCTCTGGTCCGGCATGCCGGTCGACCCGATCCTGCTCGACAAGTTCAATGCTGGTGACCACATCGGCGCTCTGGCCGAGAGCAACAAGGCGGATGCGCTGTCGCGCGTGCTCTATCCGGCGGATTCGCACAAGGCTGGCCAGGAGTTGCGGCTGCGCCAGGAGTATTTCTTCTCGACCGCTTCGTTGCAGGACATCCTGCAACGTCACCTCAGCCAGTATGGCGAGCTGGAATCGCTGCCGGACAAGGCTGCCATCCATCTCAACGACACTCATCCGGCTGTTGCCGTGCCGGAGCTGATGCGGCTCTTGATGGATGTCCATGGCATGGATTTCGCCAAGGCCTGGGACATCACCAAGCGCACCTTCGCCTATACCAACCACACGCTGCTGCCGGAGGCGCTGGAAAGCTGGCCGGTGCCGCTGTTCGAACGGTTGCTGCCGCGGCACATGCAGATCGTCTACGCCATCAATGCCGAGGTGTTGCAGGAAGCGCGCGCGACGGGTCGTTTCTCCGGCGACCAGATCGCTTCCATCTCGCTGATCCAGGAAAACGGCGACCGCCGCGTGCGCATGGGCAATCTTGCCTTCGTCGGCTCGCATTCGATCAACGGCGTGTCGGCGCTGCACACCGAACTGATGAAGCAGACGGTGTTCGCCGATCTGCACCGGCTCTATCCCGACCGTATCAACAACAAGACCAACGGCATCACGCCGCGGCGCTGGTTGATCCAGTGCAATCCCGGCCTGACTTCATTGGCACGCGAAGCCATCGGTGATCGTTTCCTCGACGACATTGCGGGCATCAAGGATCTCGACCGTTTCGCGGACGATGCGGCATTCCGCAAGAAGTTCGCGGCCGTCAAGCGCGCCAACAAGGTGCGGCTTGCCAATCTGGTCGCCGACCGGCTGGGTATCCGCGTCGATCCATCGGCGCTGTTCGACATCCAGATCAAGCGCATCCACGAATACAAGCGGCAACTGCTCAACATCCTGGAAGCCGTGGCGCTTTACGACCAGATCCGTTCGCATCCGGAGAAGGACTGGACGCCGCGCGTGAAGTTCTTCGGCGGCAAGGCGGCCCCCAGCTATCACAACGCCAAGCTGATCATCAAACTGGCCAACGACGTCGCCAAGGTCATCAACGGCGATCCCGCTGTTCGCGGGCTGCTCAAGGTCGTGTTCGTGCCCAACTACAACGTCAGCCTTGCCGAGATCATGATGCCGGCGGCCGACCTGTCGGAACAGATCTCGACAGCCGGCATGGAAGCGTCGGGGACCGGCAATATGAAGTTCGGACTGAACGGCGCGCTCACCATCGGTACGCTTGACGGCGCCAATGTCGAAATGAAGGAACATGTCGGCGACGACAACATCTTCATTTTCGGCCTGAAAGCCGACGAGGTGGCCGAGCGCCGCCGCAGCGGCTACCAGCCGCGCGCCGTCATCGAAGGTTCGCCGGAACTGGCGCAGGCCATTTCAGCGATCTCGTCCGGAGTGTTCTCGCCGCATGATCCGGATCGCTATCGCGACCTGATGAACGGTCTCTACGACAGCGACTGGTTCATGGTCGCAGCAGATTTTGACGCCTACGCCGCCAAGCAGCGCGAAGTGGACGCGGTTTGGGGCGACAGCGCTGATTGGAACGCCCGTGCCGTCCGCAACGTTGCGCGTATGGGCTGGTTCTCTTCGGACAGGACGATCCGACAGTACGCGAAAGAAATCTGGAACGTGCCTGTATGATGTGATTGCATGAGGCCATGTCCGTGGCCGTGGACCCAGGGAGGGGTACCGCTTGACAAAAAAGCCGCGCGCGACCGCGACGAGCGATCAATCTGACGGGTCGGCTTCAACTGCCGACGTCAAGGCGATTGCGGCGGGCACGCATGGTAATCCCTTCTCGGTCCTGGGCGTCCAGGAAGCCGGAAAGGGTTTTGTCGCACGGTGTTTCATTCCCGATGCCGAGACCGTCGCTGTGTATACCTTGGCCGGCAAGGAGATCGGTGAACTCTCTCGTCGCGGTGAGGCCGGTTTTTTCGAAGGGCCTATCGCGGTCAGCAGGCGCCAGCCTGTGAAGTATCATGCCCGCAACGCGGGCGGCGACTGGTGGATCACCGATCCTTACTCATTCGGACCGGTCCTGGGACCGATCGACGATTATTACATGGCCGAAGGGTCGCATCTGCGCCTGTTCGACAAGCTGGGCGCGCATCTCATCGATCATGAAGGGGCGAGCGGCGTGCATTTCGCTGTCTGGGCACCCAACGCCAGACGCGTTTCCATCGTTGGCGATTTCAACGCTTGGGACGGCCGCCGCCATCCGATGCGGCAGCGGCAGGACAGCGGCATCTGGGAGATATTCATTCCGGGCCTCAGCGAGGGACGGCCCTACAAATACGAGATCGTCGGTGCAAAGGGCGTTCGCCTGCCGCTCAAGGCCGATCCCTTCGCTTTTCGCTCGGAATTACGCCCCGCCACGGCTTCGGTTACGACCGCTCCGTCATGTCACAAATGGGGCGACGCCGCGCATCGCAAATTCTGGCGCGAAGCGGAAGCGCGCCGCCAGCCCATCTCCATCTACGAAGTTCACGCCGGATCCTGGCAGCGTAACGAGGATGGTGGTTTCCTGACCTGGGACGAGCTGGCTGAACAGCTCATCCCGTACGTGATCGACACCGGCTTCACGCACATCGAACTGCTGCCGATCTCGGAACATCCCTACGATCCTTCCTGGGGGTATCAGACCACCGGCCTCTACGCACCGACCGCTCGTTTCGGCGACCCGGAAGGCTTCGCACGTTTCGTCGACGGAGCGCACAGGGCTGGCATCGGCGTCATCCTCGACTGGGTGCCGGCGCATTTTCCAACCGATGAATTCGGGCTCGCCAGGTTCGATGGCACCGCCCTTTATGAGCATGCCGATCCGCGGAAGGGCTACCAGCCCGACTGGAACACGCTGATCTACAATTTCGGCCGCCGCGAAGTGTTGTCCTTCCTCGTCAACAATGCGCTCTACTGGGCCGAAAAATACCATGTCGACGGGTTGCGCGTGGATGCGGTCGCCTCGATGCTCTACCTCGATTACTCACGCAAGGCCGGCGAGTGGATCGCCAATGAGAAAGGCGGGCGCGAGAACCTCGAGGCCGTCGCCTTCCTGCAGCGCATGAACAAGGAACTCTACGGCACCCATCCCGGCGTCATGACCATCGCTGAAGAGTCCACCTCCTGGCCAAAGGTTTCGCATCCCGTGCATGAGGGGGGCCTGGGGTTCGGTTTCAAGTGGAACATGGGTTTCATGAACGACACGCTGGAATACCTTGCCCGCGAGCCGATCTTCCGCAAACACCATCACAACCAGATCACCTTTGGGCTGATGTATGCCTTCACCGAGAATTTCGTGCTGCCGCTCTCGCATGACGAGGTGGTGCACGGAAAGTCGACGCTGATCGGCAAGATGGCTGGTGATGACTGGCAGAAATTCGCGACGCTGCGCGCCTACTACGCGTTCATGTGGGGGTATCCCGGCAAGAAACTGCTGTTCATGGGGCAGGAGTTCGCCCAACGCCGCGAATGGAGCGAGGCGCGCGCGCTCGACTGGGACATGCTGCAGCACGCTCCGCATCGCGGCGTGCGGGATGTCGTGCGTGATTTGAATCGCCTGTATCGTGAAAAGCCCGCGTTGCATGAGCGCGACTGCGAGCCGGAAGGCTTTGAGTGGCTGATTGTCGATGACGCCGAGAATTCGGTGTTTGCCTGGCTGCGCAAGACCCCGGGTGCCAATCCGGTCGCTGTCATTTCCAATTTCACGCCGGTTCCGCGCGAGAACTATCGTGTTCCTTTGCCCGAGGCGGGCACCTGGCGCGAAATCATCAACACCGATGCCGTCGTCTATGGCGGCTCGGGCAAGGGCAATGGTGGTGCGGTGGAAGCGCACGTCGAGGGTGATCGTACAGCGGCACTGCTCACATTGCCGCCACTGGCGACACTGATGCTGGAATTCGTGCCGATAACCAGGGGCAGGAAGGTCGAAGGACGAGTTGGTTCGGGTACGGGGCCACGTGCGAGGAAAACGGCGGCTCCAAGGGCAAAGCAGGGAGGTTGATAATGGCGGATTTCAAACGGTCGCAACCGCTGGCGCGTGATGCGATGGCCTATGTCCTGGCCGGCGGACGCGGCAGTCGCCTCAAGGAGTTGACCGACAGGCGTGCAAAACCCGCGGTCTATTTCGGCGGCAAGACCCGCATCATCGACTTCGCGCTCTCCAATGCATTGAACTCGGGCATCCGACGCCTCGGGGTGGCCACCCAATACAAGGCGCATTCGCTGATCCGCCATCTGCAGCGCGGCTGGAACTTCCTGAGGCCGGAGCGAAACGAGAGTTTCGATATCCTGCCAGCCAGCCAGCGTGTCTCGGAAACGCAATGGTATGAGGGCACAGCCGACGCGGTCTACCAGAACATCGACATCATCGAGGCTTATGGGCCGGAATACATGGTGATCCTGGCCGGCGACCACATCTACAAGATGGACTACGAACTGATGTTGCGCCAGCACGTCGATGCCGGCGCCGACGTCACGGTGGGTTGTCTCGAGGTCCCCCGCATGGAAGCCACCGGTTTCGGCGTCATGCATGTCGACAACAAGGATGCCATCCTCTCCTTCATCGAAAAGCCGGCCGATCCGCCCGGCATTCCCGACAAGCCGGACTATGCGCTCGCTTCGATGGGCATCTACGTCTTCAAGACCAAGTTCTTGATGGAGCAGCTGCGCCGTGATGCGGCCGAGCCGGATTCCAGCCGAGATTTCGGCAAGGATATCATCCCGTACATTGTCCAGCACGGAAAGGCCGTGGCGCACCGTTTCGCCAAGTCCTGCGTGCGTTCGACGGCGGAGGCGGGACCCTATTGGCGCGATGTCGGAACCATCGACGCCTATTGGGAAGCCAATATCGACCTCACCGATATCACGCCCGAGCTTGACCTCTACGACCGCGACTGGCCGATCTGGACCTATGCGGAACTGAAGCCGCCGGCTAAGTTCGTGCATGATGACGAGGGACGGCGCGGCATGGCGGTGTCGTCACTGGTTTCGGGCGACTGCATCGTGTCGGGCGCCTCGTTGAAGCGCAGCCTGATCTTCACCGGAGCCCGCATCAATTCTTATTCCAGCCTCGACCATGTCGTGATGCTGCCGGACTGCCATGTTGGCCGCAACGCGCAACTGACCAACGTCGTCATCGACCACGGTGTGCATATTCCCGAAGGCCTGATCGTTGGTGAGGACCTGGAACTCGACCGCAAGCGTTTCCGGGTTTCGGAACGGGGCATTGTTCTGATAACGCAGGACATGATCGACAGGTTGGGAACGTAACGCATGCAGGTTCTGTCCGTCACGCCGGAGATCTTCCCACTGGTCAAGACCGGCGGGTTGGCCGATGTCGCCGGCGCTCTGCCGGTCGCACTGGCCGGCAAGGGCGTGGCGATGCGCTCGCTCGTGCCAGGCTATCCTGTCGTGATGGACGCGCTGAAGAAAAAGAAGGCCGCGGCGACGTATCAGGCACTCTATGGCGGCAAAGCGACTGTCCAGGCAGCCCAGGTGGAGGGGCTCGATCTCCTGGTACTCGACGCGCCGCACCTGTTTGATCGTGTCGGCGGTCCCTATGGCGACAGCAACGGTCGCGACTGGCAGGACAACTGGCGCCGCTTTGCCGCACTAAGTCGTGTCGGCGGTGACATCGCCGGCGGCAGCATTGATGGCTACAAGCCCGATATCGTGCATGCCCATGACTGGCAGGCGGCGATGACGCTGGCCTACATGCGCTACGGCAAGGCAGTTGGCACGCCATCGCTGATCACCGTGCACAATCTGGCCTTCCAGGGTCAGTTTGGCGCCGGCATCTTCGGTGAACTCGGGCTGCCTGCGCAGGCCATGAGCCTCGATGGCGTCGAATATTATGGTGGTGTGGGTTATCTGAAGGCTGGCTTGCAGGCCGCCTGGGCGATCACCACCGTCAGCCCGACCTATGCGCAGGAAATCCGCATACCGGAGTTCGGCATGGGACTGGACGGGCTGATCAACCTGCGGGCTGCCGATCTCCATGGCATCGTCAACGGCATCGACGTCGACATCTGGAACCCCGCCACCGACAAACATCTGGTGTCGACCTATTCTGCCGAGGCCCTGGTCAAGCGCGCCGCGAACCGGGCCGCGGTGGAAGAACGCTTCAATCTCGCCAGGGATGACAGCCCGATCATCTGCGTGGTCAGCCGCCTCACCTGGCAAAAGGGTATAGACATCCTCGCCGCTGTGGCTGACGGCGTTGTCGCGGCCGGTGCCAGGCTGGCCATACTGGGTTCCGGCGATCCGGGTCTCGAAGGCGCGTTGCTGGCCGCCGCAGCGCGCCATCGTGGCCGCATCGGCACGGTGATCGGTTACGACGAGGCATTGTCGCACGTCATGCAGGGTGGCTGCGACGCCATCATCATCCCTTCCCGATTCGAGCCATGCGGCCTGACCCAGCTCTATGGTCTGCGCTATGGCTGCGTTCCCGTGGTGGCGCGGACCGGCGGCTTGGCCGACACCATCATCGACGCCAACGAGGCTGCTGTTGCGGCCGGTGTGGCGACCGGTTTCCAGTTCGCCGCCAACAGTGGTGATGCGATGCTGCACGCGGTACATCGCTTGATGCAGGCGCACGGCAATGCCGGCGTCTGGACCTCGATCCAGCGGCAAGGCATGAAGGCCGACGTGTCCTGGGACCGCAGCGCGGACAAATATGTCGAGCTCTATCGCTCGCTGCTTGCAAGGAAGGTTGCCTGAACGATGATCCGTACCGTTGCCACCAAGCCCTTTGACGACCAGAAACCCGGCACGTCCGGGCTGCGCAAAAAGGTGCCGGTGTTCCAGCAGGAGAACTATGTCGAGAATTTCGTGCAGTCGATCTTCGATTCACTGCAGGGGTTTCAGGGCAAGACGCTGGTGCTGGGCGGTGACGGCCGGTTCTACAACCGCGAAGTGGCGCAGAAGGTGATCGCTATTGCTGCGGCCAACGGCTTCGGCAAGGTCATGGTCGGGCAGGGCGGTATCCTGTCGACGCCGGCCGCTTCCCATGTCATCCGCAAATACAAGGCCTTTGGCGGCATCATCCTGTCGGCGTCGCACAATCCCGGTGGGCCGCACGAAGACTTCGGTATCAAATACAATGCCGAGAACGGTGGCCCTGCGCCCGAGAAGCTGACCGACGCCATCTATGAGCGCACCAAGGTCATAACCGAATACAGGATCGCCGATATCGCGTCGGTCGATCTCGACGCGATCGGCACGGTGAAGGCAGGCGACATGACGGTGGAGGTGATCGATTCCGTTACCGATTATGCCGAACTGATGGCTGAGCTGTTCGACTTCGATGCGCTGCGCAGGCTGTTCAAATCCGGCTTTCGCATGCGCTTCGACGCCATGCACGCTGTCACTGGTCCATACGCCAAGGAAATCCTGGAAAACCAACTCGGCGCGGCCGCCGGTACCTGCCGCAACTTCAAGCCGCTGCCGGATTTCGGCGGCCACCATCCCGATCCGAACCTTGTCCATGCCAAGCATCTCTACGACGAGATGATGGGGCCGGACGCGCCGGACTTCGGCGCTGCTTCCGATGGCGATGGCGATCGCAACCTGATCATTGGCAAAGGTATCTTCGTTACGCCGTCGGATTCCGTTGCCATGCTGGCCGCCAACGCGCATCTGGCGCCGGGATACAAGGACGGTCTCAAGGGCATAGCCCGGTCCATGCCAACAAGCGGCGCGGCCGATCGCGTGGCGGAGAAGCTCGGTGTCGGCATCTACGAGACGCCGACCGGTTGGAAGTTCTTCGGCAACCTGCTCGACGCCGGTATGGCCACGATCTGCGGCGAGGAAAGTGCCGGCACCGGTTCCAATCACGTGCGTGAGAAGGACGGTCTCTGGGCTGTGCTGTTGTGGTTGTCGATCCTGGCCGCACGCGGAGAAAGCGCCAAGGAAATCGTCACCAAACACTGGGCCGAATATGGTCGCAACTACTATTCGCGTCACGACTACGAAGAGGTAGACAGTGCGCGTGCCAATACGCTTGTCGATGAGTTGCGCGCGAAGCTGCCCTCGCTTCCCAGAACCGCTGTGCGTGGCTTGAAGATCGCAGCGGCCGACGATTTTTCCTATCACGATCCGGTTGACGGTTCCGTCAGCCAGAAGCAGGGCATCCGCATCCTGTTCGAGGGTGGCTCGCGCGTGGTGCTGCGGCTCTCCGGTACGGGCACGTCCGGCGCGACGCTGCGTGTCTATATCGAGCGCTATGAGCCGGATCAGTCCAAGCACGGCCTCGACACGCAGGAGGCGCTGGCCGACCTCATCGCCGCCGCCGATGACATCGCCGGTATCAAGCGCCATACCGGCCGCGACAAGCCCAGCGTGATCACCTGAACCGCTTCGGCTGGCAGGAACAGGGCGTTTCGGTTTTTCGCAGAAACGCCCTGTCGTTGTTTTTGCGCGGCTCCAGACACAGAACCGCTATGCGCTTTACTCGCTCTAGGGAATGTTGGGTTCGACCACGTTGGCGAGTTGCAGCAGCGACTCCTGCCAGCCGAGATAGCAGCCGGCTTCCGGGATCAGGTCGGGTATGCCGGCCTGTTCGATCCTGAGGTCGGTCCCGCAGAAGACTTCGGTGAGTTCAACCGTCACCTTGATCTCTCCTGGCAGGTTGGATCGTCGAAGCGATCGGTGTAGACGAGCTTGCGGTTGGGCTCGAGTTCCAGAAATTCGCCACCGAAGGAATGTGCATGGCCGGTCGTGTAGTTCCTGAACGCCATGCGGAAGGTGCCGCCAACCTTGGCGTCGACATGCTCGACGTTGCACAGGAAACCGTAGGGCGGCAGCCAACGCGACAGGGCATCGGCATCGAGGAAGGCGCGATAGACTTTTTCGGGTGGGGCTTTCAGGACACGATGCAAGCGGATGGTGTAGGGCACGACTTACTCCTCATCAGTTGCCGGCGGGAAATTCGGATGAAACAGCCAGTATCGACTTTCTGAAACAGAGCGATGAAACGCGTGGTTTCGCGTTGCGGCAAGCTTGCTATTGTTGCCTGCTGGCGAGTCGCAAACAACACCGAATTCACTGCAGGAGCGCATGGCCCCCGCCACACTCGGAGCACGACCCGACAAATCAGGCACCGAATTTGCGGTCTGGTCCAGTCGTGCCGGAAAGATCGAGCTCTGCCTGTTCGACGCCGCCGACCAAGAGGTCGAGCGCCTGCCGATGGTGCGTGGCGAGGACGGGATTTTCCAGATCTATGTGAAGGGCGTCAGCGCGGGCTCCCGCTATGGCTATCGCGCCGATGGCGACTATGACCCTGCGCGAGGCTTCTGGTTTGATCCTGACAAATTGCTGGTCGATCCTTATGCCGTCGCCATCGACCGCCCCTACGTCTACGATGCGAAGCTCGGTGCGCGTCGCGGAGAGGGCGGCGACACCGCGTCATTGGTCCCGAAGGCGGTCGTTACGGCCTTGTCCGGCGCACCATCAGTGCCGCCGCTGTTCCAACCGGGTGGGCTGATCTACGAACTGCCTGTCCGGGCTTTTTCCATGCGCCATCCGGACATCCCGGACAACGATCGTGGCACGCTGCGCGCCCTGACAAATCCGGCCGTTATCGATCATCTGAAGAAGATCGGCGTTTCTGCTGTCGAACTGATGCCGGTCACCGCAAAGATCGATGAACGCCATTTGCCGCCGCTTGGCCTGACCAATGCCTGGGGCTACAACCCGGTCACATTCATGGCGCTGGATCCGCATCTGGCGCCGGCAGGGATTGCCGACCTGCGCGCCGCGACGGATACCCTGCGCAAGGCGGGGATCGGCGTCATCCTCGATCTGGTCTTCAATCATACAGGCGAGAGCGACGATCATGGCCCAACGTTGTCGCTGCGCGGCCTGGACAGTCTCGCCTACTATCGCCATGGTCCGGACGGCCGGTTGATCAACGACACCGGTACCGGCAACACGCTTGCCTGTGACCACCCGGAAGTGCGCGATCTTGTGCTGGCGAGCTTGCGCCACTTTGTGCGCCATGCCGGTGTCGACGGTTTCCGTTTCGACCTTGCTCCGGTGCTGGGGCGCGACGACAACGGCTTCGCGCCGAACGCACAACTGCTTGCGGCCATGCGTGCGGATCCGGTTCTTTCGGACCGTATCCTGATTGCCGAGCCGTGGGACATCGGGCCGGGTGGCTACCAACTCGGCCGGTTTGGCTCCCCGTTTCTCGAATGGAACGACAAGTATCGTGACGATGTCCGCCGGTTCTGGCGCGGCGATGCCGGTCTGGTTGGACGGCTGGCGACGCGGCTGGCTGGGTCTTCGGATGTTTTCGCGGGTGAAGCACAAACCCGCAGCGTGAATTTCATCGCTGCCCACGACGGCATGACGCTCGCCGACCTCGTGCGCTACGAGAAAAAGCACAACCAGGCCAATGGCGAGGCAAATCGTGACGGCCATGACGAGAACCTGTCCTGGAACTTCGGCGTCGAGGGCGAGAGCGCAGAACCGCGTATTGCTGCTCGCCGCGCCGGTGATCAGAGAGCGCTGCTGGCGACGTTGTTCGCCTCTCGAGGCACCATCATGCTGACGGCAGGCGACGAATTCGGCAGGAGCCAGGGCGGCAACAACAACGCCTATGCGCAGGACAACGACCTCACCTGGCTGGATTGGCGCAGGCGCGACCAGACCTTGGAAGCCTATGTCGCTGCCCTATCGGCTTTGCGTCGTGATCTGCCTGCGCTGCGCGACACCGTCTTTTTGACCGGTCAGCCGCGTAGTGGCGACGGGTTGCCGGATGTCGTCTGGATGACGGAGACCGGTCTGCCGATGGATGAAGCGGCCTGGAACGACCCGAGCCGGCACCGCCTGACGATGGTGCTGGGCAGCGCGGGCGTCGACGGGTGCAGGCTGGCAGTACTGGTCAATGGTGATCGGCGATCCTCGACTTTCGTTTTGCCCCTGCGCGACGGCTATCGCTGGTTCGATGCGCTTGACCCCACGGCGCCTGCCGAAGCCTGGCGCCTGATCGAGGGCAGGGCTGTCTGCTTGATGATCGAGCGCGTGCTGAGCGAGGATGGTGGAGAACCGAGATGACCAATCCCGGAAATGAATGGTGGCGCGGCTGCGTCATCTATCAAATCTACCCACGGTCCTTCCAGGATACGACCGGCGATGGCAGCGGCGACCTCAAGGGTGCCGCCGCACGGCTTGCCCATGTCGCCTCGCTCGGCGTCGACGCCGTCTGGCTCTCGCCTTTCTTCAAATCACCCATGGCCGACATGGGCTATGACGTCTCTGACTACCGGGCTGTCGACCCGATCTTCGGTTCGCTCGAGGATTTCGATGCGCTGCTGGCCGAGGCGCACCGGCTGGGACTGAGGGTCATCATCGACCAGGTGCTGTCGCATACATCAGACCGGCATGACTGGTTCCAGGAAAGCCGTGCCAGTCGCGACAATGAAAAGGCGGATTGGTACGTCTGGGCTGAGGCAAAGCCGGATGGCTCACCTCCGAACAACTGGTTGTCGGTATTCGGAGGGCCCGCCTGGGAATGGGATTCGACACGTCGGCAGTACTACATGCACAATTTCCTTGCCGCCCAGCCGGATCTCAATTTCCACAATCCGGCGGTGCAGGATGCGCTTCTGGACAGCGTTCGATTCTGGTTGGAGCGTGGCGTTGACGGCTTTCGTCTCGATACGGTGAACTACTACGTGCACGACCGTTGGCTGCGCTCGAATCCACCGCTGACCGCAAGCCTCGCCGGGACGTTGACTGAAACCAATCCCTATCTTTTCCAGGAGCATCTGTTCGACAAGACGCGCCCGGAAAACCTTGAATTCCTCAAGCGGTTCCGTGGCCTGATCGACGAGTACGGCGACCGCGCCGTGGTCGGCGAAGTGGGTGATGAAGGCCGGTCGTTGCAGACCATGGCGGCCTATACCTCGGGCGACGATCGCCTCAATATGTGCTACACCTTCGATCTGCTGGGGCAGGCCTTTTCGGCTGCGCATGTGCGGGGCTGCGTCGAGGCGTTTGGGGCCGTTGCACCGGATGGCTGGGCCTGCTGGGCTTTTTCCAACCACGACGTCATTCGCCATGTCAGCCGCTGGACGCCACCGGGCGGAGATGCCGACGCCGTGGCGAAATTCGCCATTCGATTGATCGCCTGCCTCCGCGGTTCGATCTGCCTCTACCAGGGCGAAGAGCTTGGACTGCCCGAGGCCGAGCTGGCCTTCGAAGATCTGCGCGATCCCTATGGCATCCGTTTCTGGCCTGGGTTCAAGGGGCGGGATGGCTGCCGGACGCCGATGCCCTGGGAAGCCGGTGCCGTGAACGCAGGTTTTTCAGTTGCGAAGCCGTGGCTTCCCATACCGGATGAGCATCGCATTCGCGCTGTTGATGTTCAAAACGATAGCAATGAAAGCGTACTTGCCGTCTATCGCGCGGTGCTGGCGTTGCGCCGGCGGCATCCATCGCTCGCGAGGGGCTCGATCCGTTTCCTCGATGCGGAGGGCGATGTACTTGCTTTCGTGCGGGAAGCGGAAGGCGAGGCACTGCTGTGTGTTTTCAACTTCACCGGTGGGGACGCCGTCTGGCCGTTGCCTGGCGGGTTCGAAATCGCGGAAGTGCTTGATTCCGTCGGCGTCGAAGCTGTCGGCTTTGAAACAAATGTTTCACTGCCGCCGCTCGGGGCGTTTCTGGCCAGGCTGGTTGATTGAAGAAAGGCGGAAGGCAAGCCTTCCGCCTTTCTGTTCCAGATATCGCCAACGGCGTTTATTGCACGAGGACGGATTGTCCGCAGGTGGCTCCAGTCACGCGCACGTCGGCCTCGCCCAGACCGATGCCGAGAGACGAGAGCAGCCACGCCAGCACGTTGTCCAGCGGCGTGGTGATCGTCTGCAGGAGTGGGATCAGTGCCGGGCGAATGGTGTTCAGGAGAAGATCCGTGATGAGGTCGAGTTTTATTCCCAGAACGGTTGCACTCAATTGCAGATTGCTGAGCAGTGAAGTCGTTGCCGAGTTGGTATAGTTCGTCGTTTTTACGGTTTTGGCCGTCTTGGCGGTTATGTCCGAGTTGTTGAATGTCAGGTTCGTGGTGTTCGTATTGCCGATGTCGATATCGGCATAGGCGTTCACCGTCACCAGATTGAGCTGCAGCAGCAACAAGTTGATCGCTACATTGAGGATCGGGGCAGGCGTGAAGTTCTGCGGTTGCGTAAAGTCGGCGAAACCCGTTCCTGTGGTCTGCGCGATCTTCACGTCACCGATTCCTGGACGCGCGGCGATTGTGACGACACGGCTCGCGGGCTGCCCGGTCGAGCAGCTGATGTCGCTGAGTGTAGCTTCGGCATAAGCCAGCTCGACATTGACGGGTAGGGTAACTACCCCTGGTTTGCCCTGTGCATCCTTCTTGATGTCAACGCCTGCTGTCAGTTGGCTGGAGGCCGGAAGAACCTCGACGACCAGTTTCAACCGTGTCTGGGCGGTGCGCACCACGTCGCCTTTCTGTCCCACTCTGAACCATGGCGAAGATTGAGGTGGTTCGCCAACGGCGAGCAGGATGCTGATCTTCAGCACGCCCGGAATGTTCACGGCGGCACCGAGATCGATCTGCTTGTTCCCGTTGGCAAGGCCGGCCGCTGCCGACACCATGTTGAACAGGCCGGCATCGACGGTCAGGCCGGCTGGTCGCTGGCCGAGACCGAGGCGTCCGACATTGCCAAGGTCGACAAGGGCATTGAGTGGTATCTTGATCAGATTGGTTGCGCCCGCCGCCAGGGTTTGCAGCGCAAGCTGGCTGCGTGAATCCAGCCCGGGCACGCTGGCCAGCGCACTGAGGATCTGTCCGATGGTGGCCTCGGAGCCCAATACGTCTGAGTAGCTGACGGCGTTAAGATTGAGCTTGATGGCAAGCTGATCCAAAAACGACAGAACGTTCACGTCGGCGCTGAGCAGCGAGTTGTAGTCCATCACGTTGAGCGCGACATTGGTGCCGAGAAGGCCGCCGAGCACTGCATTGAGCAGGGGGCTCTTGCTGGTGTCGACCGAAGCCAATCGCGATCCGACGGAGAAGGCAGCCTGTGGCGTGACCGAAGCGATGGCGTTGTTGCTGATGATTGGCGGGCTCATGAAGGCACCGCCAAAATACATCGTGCCAACCTTGCGCACCGACACCGAGACAGCGTTGTAGGGTTGCACATTGGCCTGGACGCTGTCCGACAGCCGAAGTCGGCGTGTACCGGCCTCGCACGACACTCACCAGCGGGTTTGCAGGGGTGGGTGTACCTGTGCCCGGCTGGACCACCGTTGCGCCGGTCAGGCCATTGTCGCTCAACGCGTTCAGCACCGCCTGGTTGGCATTGGTGAGATTGGAGCCAGCCGCGATGGCTGCAAGGTCTGTGACGGATTGTGATGCGCGCCGCTCGGTATAGAGAGAGCCCTCATCGATGGCGACGGCCATCACTGCAATGACGACGGGCATGGACAGGGCCGCCATGATGGCGAAGTTGGCGTTCCGATCAGGCAGGAAGCGTTCGATCAGACTGCGCAAGCTGGATGGAGCGCTCATCAGATGCCCCCGACGCGGATGGTGGACTGGCGCGCGATGTTCGTGCCCGGCAGCGGCAGTCCGGACAGGAGGTTCCAGATCGGCAGGTTGCGCGCATCATAGGTGACGGAAACCACAAACTGGCTGCCGTCAGCCGTGCTGTCCCTGGCCACCACGGTTAGCTTGGTGGCATCGACAAACGGATAGCCTGCCGCGTTGTTGGCCAGGAAGGTGGTGACGAGCGATTGACGCTCGGTCTGGTTCAGCCCACCGACCGCGGTACGGGCCGCATCCGCCGCGATCTGTTGAACGGAATGGCTGGCACCAAAATAGATACCATATGCAACCATTCCGAGCAAAAAGAGAATGAACAGCGGCGCAAGCAAAGCAAACTCAATCGCCGAAGTTCCATCGTCGTTTTCTTTCCATCTCGAAATTCTCGAGCGGAGAGTGAAAGTTGAGACTCCTCGTATACTATGCATGATTTCTCCCGCCTAAAAAAGAAAAGCCTACAAAAGTACATTCGAAAGTAACCGGGGGTTGCTTAATGTCGCATTAATATTTTGGGCGGCTGTCAAACGAGTTGGGTTTTTCGTGAGTTAAGCCAAATGATGGTTAGTTATGGGTTACGTATTTGATTTTATTAATCTTTCGAAACATCTGCACAACTATCGATGAAAGATGACGCTAGGGAAGGTTGAAGGTGTGTTGAAATAAAAATTCGCGGCGTTAGTGTCTGCGCATCTGCTGCGGAGAGGGAACCGCGGCTCGCCCCAGGAGAGGCCGGTGAACGGTCTGCGGGCGTCAACGTCCCGCGAGCCCCGATAGAGTTGGCTCGCATGAGAAAGGGAGTATTGATTCAATGCTGAAAACCATGCTGAAGGCGACCGTGTTCGCCTCTACACTTGCTTTGGCAAGCGGCGCCTTCCACGCGGCGGCGTTCGCCGAAGTGGTCTATAATCGCGGCAGCGCGGCCGAGCCGGAAACCGTCGATCCGCACAAGACGTCGACGGTCTATGAGGCCCATGTGCTGCGCGACCTGTTCGAAGGCCTGGTCATGCAGGACGCCAAGGCCGATCTCATCCCCGGTGCGGCCGAGAGCTGGACGATCTCCGACGACGGCAAGACCTACACTTTCAAGCTACGCAAGGATGCGGTCTGGTCGGACGGCAGCCCGGTGACGGCAGATGATTTCGTCTATGCCTTCCGTCGCCTGGAAGATCCCGCGACCGGCGCTGAATACGCCTCGATGTTGTATCCCGTGGTCAAGGCCGAGGACGTCAACAAGGGCAAGGCCAAGCCTGAGGAGATGGGGATCAAGGCGGTCGACCCATTGACCCTCGAAGTCAAGCTGAACGCACCGACGCCTTATTTCCTCGAAATGCTGACCCACCAGGCGGCCTATCCGGTCAACAAGGCTTCGATCGAGAAGCTGGGCGCGGAATGGGTGAAGCCGGGCAAGCTGGTCTCCAACGGCGCCTATACACTGGCTGAGTGGGTACCGAACGACCACATCAAGATGGTCAAGAACCCGAAATTCCATGATGCCGCCAACGTCAAGATCGACGTGGTCAACTTCATTCCAACCGAAGATCGCTCCTCGGCAATGAAGCGCTTCGAGGCCGGCGAAATGGACAGCTACGACGATCTGCCGACCGAGCAGTTGCCTGACCTCAAGGCGAAGTTCGGTGACCAGATCCGTGTCGCGCCTTACCTCGGTACCTACTATTACGCGATCAAGACCGACAAGAAGCCGTGGGACAACGTCGAACTGCGCAACGCCATCTCCGAAGCGATCGACCGCGACTTCCTGGCCGAGAAGGTCTGGAACAATTCGATGTTCCCGGGCTACTCGATGGTACCTCCCGGTATCAAGGGCTACACACCGGCCATGGCCAAGTTCGCGGACAAGTCGCAGATCGACCGCGAGGACGAGGCCAAGAAGGTTCTGGAAAAGCTCGGCTATGGTCCGAGCAACCCGTTGAAGATGGAAATCCGCTACAACACTTCCGAGAACCACAAGAACACTGCCGTCGCCATCCAGGAACAGCTGAAACCGCTGGGCGTCGAGGTCACTCTGCTCAACACCGATACCAAGACCCACTACGGCTTCCTTGAACAGAAGGGCAATTACGACGTTGCCCGCGCTGCCTGGATCGCCGACTATCAGGATCCGGAAACCTTCCTCGGCATCACCCGTAAGGACAGTGGCAACAACTATTCGAGCTACAACAGCCCGAAATTCGAAGAAGCCATGAACAAGGCTGCTGCCGCTGGCGGCAATCCGGAAGAGCGCATGAAGCTGCTGAGTGAAGCTGAACGCGTCATGATCGACGAAGTCGGTCAGATCCCGCTGCTCTACTATAGCTTCCACAACATCGTTTCTCCGAAGTTGCACGGCTTCGAAGACAACGTGATGGACGTGCATCCTTCGCGCTTCATCAGCAAAGACCAATAATCCGTATGGACCGCCGTCTCCTCCCGGAGACGGCGGCTCCCTGCGCTGGTGAGGTCTGGCGACAATGTTGATTTACGTGTTCCGGCGGCTTCTGACCGCTATCCCGACGCTATTCGTGATCGTTACGCTGGCGTTCTTCCTGATCCGGGTCGCCCCTGGCGGCCCCTTCAACCAGGAGCGTGGACTAAGTCCCGTCATCAAGGCCAATCTTGAGGCCCAGTTCGGTCTCAATGAACCGCTCTGGAAACAATATCTGAATTATCTCAACAACTTGCTGCACGGTAGTTTTGGGCCGAGCTACAATCTGCCTGATTTCACCGTCGGCGAACTGTTCTGGAAGGGCTTGCCGATCTCGGTTCAGCTTGGCACGTCTGCCTTGATCCTGGCGCTGATCCTCGGCTCCATCCTTGGTGTCGTTGCAGCGCTCAATCAGAACAAGACAGCAGACTATGCCGTGATCGCGGTCGCAACCGCCGGTTCCACGATCCCCACCTTCGTCATTGCGCCCTTGATCCAGCTTGTCTTCGGACTGAGCTGGAAACTGCTGCCGATCGGCGGCTGGGGCGATGGCGCCCTGATCAACAAGATCGGCCCGGTGATCACGCTGGCCTTGCCGCAGATCGCCATCGTGGCGCGCCTGATGCGCGGCTCGATGATCGAATCCCTGCGGTCGCATCACATCCGGACGGCGCGGGCACTGGGGCTTTCGGACTGGTCGGTTGTGGTCAAGCACGCTCTGCGAGGCGCAGTGCTGCCGATCGTCTCCTATGCCGGTCCCGCGGCCGCGGCGTTGCTCACCGGTTCCATCGTGGTCGAGACCATCTTCTCGATTCCCGGGGTCGGTCGTTACTTTGTCGATGCGGCGCTCAACCGTGACTACACGCTGGTGATGGGCACGGTGGTGGTGATCGCCATCTTCACGATCATCTTCAACCTGATCGTGGATATCCTCTACGCCGTGGTTGATCCGAGGGTGCGCTATGACTGAGATCGCAGCCACCTCCGCTCCTCCCCCCTCGACCGTTGTGGGCCGATCGCTCTGGGGCGATGCCTGGGCACGATTGAAAGCCAATCGGGCGGCCATGATCAGCCTCTGCTATCTCATCCTGATGGGGCTGGTGTGCATCATCGGTCCCTGGTTCGTGCCGCACCAGTACACGACGATCTATTCCGATTATGTGCGCACGCCGCCGAGCTTTTCCGCCTATCCGAAGGAAGAGATGATCAAGACGGCGCTGGACGACGTGGTCCGGCGCATGCGTGTCGACGTCAAGGACGTGAAACAGGATGGCGGCAATCTGACCATCACGCTGAGTTCGTCCAAGCCGATCGATGAACGCTATCTTCGCTACCTCGATCGCTCGGATACCTTCGATGGCGCCCAGGTGCTGAGCAAATCGCCGGAAGGCAACGAACTCGTTATCGGCACGACGGTGCGGCAGGCCTATTTCTTCTTCGGCACCGACAATATCGGCCGTGACCTTTTATCCCGCACCCTCGTGGCTGGCCGCATCTCGCTGGCCATCGGCCTGCTTGCCGGCGTCGTCGCCGTCGTCATTGGCGTGCTCTACGGTGCCACGGCGGGTTTTGCCGGCGGCAAGGTCGATGAAGTCATGATGCGCATCGTCGACGTGCTCTATTCACTGCCCTTCATCTTCTTCGTCATCATGCTGGTGGTGTTCTTCGGCCGAAACTTCGTGTTGATGTTCCTGGCGGTCGGCGCGGTGCTCTGGCTGGACATGGCTCGCATCGTGCGCGGCCAGGCATTGTCCATCCGACGGCAGGAGTATGTGCAGGCGGCAGAGGCGCTTGGGGTTGGCCAGCGTGGCATTCTGCTGCGCCACGTCATTCCCAACCTGCTCGGACCGGTCGTCATCTACATGACGTTGCTGGTTCCGCAGGTCATCATCCTGGAAAGCTTCCTGTCGTTCCTGGGGCTTGGCGTACAGGAGCCGATGACCAGCTGGGGCGTCCTCATCTCCGCCGGGGCCAAGAACATCGGTACCGCCAACTGGTTGCTGCTGTTTCCAGCTTTCTTCCTTGTCTCGACGCTGTTTGCGCTGAACTTCGTCGGCGATGGCCTGCGCGATGCGCTCGATCCGAAGGACCGTTGAGATGGCAGCTGCAGAAACCGTTCTCAATGTTCGCGACCTCAAGGTTCGTTTCCGCACACTCGATGGTGCCGTGGAGGCCGTGAAGGGCATCAACATCAACGTGAAAGCCGGCGAAACCGTCGCCGTCGTTGGCGAGTCGGGCTCCGGCAAAAGCCAGACCATGATGGCTGCGATGGGACTGCTTGCATCCAATGGTGAAGCAACTGGCGTGGTCGACTATCGCGGCTCGAACCTGCTCACCATGCGCAAAAGCGAGCTCAACAAGGTTCGCGGCCGCAAGATCAGCATGATCTTCCAGGAGCCGATGACCTCGCTCGATCCGCTCTACACGATCGGCAACCAGTTGATGGAGCCGATCCGGCGACATCGCGGCCTGAGTGCCGCGGCCGCACGCGAGGAGGCGCTGAAACTGTTGCGCCTCGTCCATATTCCCGATCCCGAGCGGCGGCTGAAATCCTATCCGCACGAGATGTCGGGCGGCCAGCGCCAGCGTGTGATGATCGCCATGGCGCTCGCCAATGATCCGGACATTCTGATCGCCGACGAGCCGACGACGGCGCTGGATGTGACGATCCAGGCGCAGATCCTGGTGTTGCTGGCCGAACTGCAGAAGAAGCTCGGCATGGCCATCGTCTTCATCACGCACGATCTCGGCATCGTGCGTCGCTTCGCAGACCGCGTCTATGTGATGCGTTCCGGCGAGGTGGTGGAGGAAGGAGAGGCCACGGCGCTCTTCGCCAATCCGCAACATCCCTACACCAGGATGCTGCTGGCAGCCGAACCCACCGGCCACAAGGTGGCACCGGCGCCCAATGCTCCGGTTCTGCTCGAGGGACGCAAGGTCGAAGTCACCTTCAAGATCGGCGGCGGTTTCCTTGCCGGTGATCCGGTCATCCTGCGGGCCGTCGACGACATCTCCATTCGTCTCAAACGCAATCAGACCATCGGCATCGTCGGTGAATCCGGTTCGGGCAAATCGACGCTCGGACGTGCGTTGCTGCGGCTCTTGCCGAGCGACGGGCAGATACGCTTCGGCGACAACGACATTTCCGGAGCAGACAAACAGGCTATGCGGCCGCTGCGCCGCGAACTGCAACTGGTGTTCCAGGATCCGTTCGGTTCGCTGTCGCCGCGCATGACGGTCGGACAGATCATCACAGAAGGACTTCTGGTGCATGAGCCTGCGTTGTCTTCCAGGGAGCGTGACCATCGAGCGGTGGAAGCGTTGAAGGAAGTGGGGCTCGACCCGGTCATGCGCAACCGCTATCCGCATGAATTCTCGGGCGGCCAGCGCCAGCGTATCGCCATTGCGCGTGCGATGATCCTGAAACCGAAAGTGGTGGTTCTGGACGAACCGACCTCGGCGCTTGATCGCTCGGTGCAGAAACAGATCGTGGAATTGCTGCGCAAGCTGCAGGCCGACCACGATCTGTCCTATCTGTTCATCAGCCATGATCTTGCGGTGGTGCGGGCGATGGCCGACTACATCATCGTCATGAAACAGGGCAAGATTGTCGAGGAAGGCCCAACGGACGCCATTTTCGACCATCCACGCGAGAAATACACGCAGACGTTGATGACTGCCGCCATCGACACCACCCGCTTCCGGGCGAGCGCCTGACACCGGTCGGACCCAGGTTGATTGCAAGGAAAAGCCCCGGTCGAACCGGGGCTTTTCTCATCTCGGGGTAACTGAGCCTTGGGCTCAATAGTTGCCGTTGTAGTAGCGCTCATCGCAGGGCGCGGTGTAGACGCGGCCATAGCGGTCCTGGTAACGGCACATTTCCTCGCCGCGTCTCTGCGGAGTGGTCGAGCTGCCTACGGCCGCGCCCAGCAACGCGCCGGCACCGGCTCCGATAAGCGTGCTCTTGGTGTCGCGGCCAATCGCCTGACCGACCAGCGCGCCACCGGCGCCGCCGATCAGCGCGCCCGTGCCTGCCCGCTGACCCTGTTCCGATGTCTCGCAGCCCGCGAGCGCCACCGCCATCAGCATGGCGGCAATGGTTGTATGAAGTCGCATCGGGAATCCTCCATGATGAAGCCCAACCGTTGCCCTGAAAGGCCAATGCGGCGGAACGGGGGCAGCAAATCATGTCGTGACCGCCGGCAACGCAACGTGATCGGCACCGGCCCACGAATTCGGTGACTTTTCACCGTTTGGCTCTGAATGATTGTGAAAGCTGAGAACCGGCTGTTTTTCGGGAAAGCCGAGTCACTGATTTTTCTGGTCGGAGTGGCAGGATTCGAACCTGCGACCCCATCGTCCCGAACGATGTGCGCTACCAGGCTGCGCTACACTCCGTGACCAGACGGCGGGCTTATAGCTGCCACGTTCGGTTCCTGCAAGCGGGTATGGCTCAGTTACGGTCGCATTTCACGAGCTTTGTTGAGCTTTGTCGGCGCAGTGCTTTTCCGAATAAGGTTCCTGTTAGGCAGATGTGCTAAGAGCGCTGCACGTGACGGCGATGCGCAACGTCATTTTCGCTGCAAAAAGGCCCGTGCCGATGGGAGTTTCGCTGTCTTGACCTTCAAGATCGTCACTGAGGCCAGGCCCAACACCTTCGCGTTCGAGACCGAGGCACTCGTCAAACCGTCGGGTTTCCGTGAGTATGATGCACGCTGGTGGTTCGGTCATCCCGGCTCTCCGCAGCCGCCTGAACTCAACCTTGTCGGTGTCCAGGCACTGGGTATGGGACTGGGCACCTTGATTCGCCGTCTGGGCGTCGGGCCTGGTATCGTCACGGGGCATGATTTTCGGTCATACTCGCTGTCGATAAAGCTGGCGCTGGTGTCCGGTCTGATGGCCGCCGGCGCCAAGGTCAGGGATATCGGACTGGCGCTATCGCCAATGGCCTATTTCGCCCAGTTTGCACTCGACGTTCCCTCAGTCGCCATGGTCACCGCCTCGCATAATGAAAACGGCTGGACAGGTGTGAAGATGGGGGCTCAGCGGCCACTCACCTTTGGTCCGGAAGAGATGGCTTCGCTGCGGGACATCGTGCTCGGTGGGGATTTCGATCTCGCCGATGGTGGCAGCTATGAGTTCGTCCCGGACTTTCGCGCCGCTTACATGGATGATCTCGTTTCCGGCGAGCGCATCTCCCGAAAATTGAAGGTGGTAGCCGCGTGCGGCAACGGCACAGCAGGGGCTTTTGCACCCGAAGTGCTGAAGCGCATCGGCTGTGAGGTGGTTCCGCTGGACGTTGAACTCGACCACACGTTCCCGCGCTACAATCCCAACCCGGAAGACATGGCAATGCTGCATGCCATCCGGGACAAGGTGCTGGAGACCGGTGCCGATATCGGCCTGGGTTTCGATGGTGACGGCGACCGCTGCGGTGTGGTCGATAATGAAGGCCATGAAATCTTCGCCGACAAGGTGGGCGTGATGCTCGCCCGCGACATTTCCGGCGAGCATCCCGGTTCAGCTTTCGTCGTCGACGTGAAGTCGACCGGCCTGTTCAACACGGATGACGTTCTGCGCCGCAACGGCGCCAGAACGGACTATTGGAAGACCGGTCACTCCTACATCAAGCGTCGGGTTGCCGAGCTTGGTGCCATCGCCGGGTTTGAAAAGTCCGGCCATTTTTTCTTCAACCCGCCTATCGGACGCGGTTACGACGATGGGCTGGTGACGGCCATTGCGATTTGTCGCATGCTCGATCGCAATCCCGGAAAGTCGATGGCCGACCTCTATCGCGATTTGCCGCTGACCTATGGTAGCCCGACCATGTCACCGCACTGCGATGATGACAAGAAGTACGGCGTGGTCGAGCGTGTGGTCGCCGACTTCCGGACACTGAGGGAACGGGGCGAGGTCTTCGCGGGTCAGAAGATCGTCGACCTGGTCACGGTCAACGGTGTTCGCGTGGTGGCGCAGGATGGCACCTGGGGACTGGTAAGAGCCTCGTCGAACAAGCCCGAATTGGTGGTCGTGGTGGAAAGCCCGGTTTCCGCGGAGCGGCGGCAGCAGATGTTCGAAGGCCTGGACACTGTATTGCGACGCAGCCCGGAGGTCGGGCCGTACAATCAGACATTTTGAGCGCAGGCGACGGGGACGGCATGAGCGAGCGCATCGTCGGTTTTGTCATGAGCGGCGGTGTCGGCTCGCGGCTATGGCCGCTATCGCGCGAGGACAATCCCAAGCAGTTTCACGATCTGTCTGGCGACGGCTCGATGCTGGTCAAGACACTGCAACGCCTGGCAGCGCGCAAGGACGGTGAAGCTTCGGTTTTTCTGATCGCCTCCGAGCGCCATGCCGATCGGGTCGGCCGCGATCTTGCGGGCGTCGATCTTGGTCGTGGCGGTGCCTTGTTCGAGCCCGTTGGTCGCAACACCGCCGCCGCCGTGGCGCTGGCAACGCTGCGCACACTCGCCGAGTTCGACGATGCGCTGATGCTGGTGGTGCCATCCGATCACGAGATTTCAACGACTGCGCAGTTCTGGCAAACCGTGGAAGCCGGCATTCCGGCAGCCAGTGCCGGCAGGCTGGTCGTGTTTGGCGTGCGGCCGACCCAACCGGAAACCGGCTATGGATACATCGAGGCCGGCGCGGAACGGGACGGTGTGTTCGATGTCTCGCGTTTCGTCGAAAAACCGGATCTCACCACCGCGCAAGACTACCTCGCGGCAGGCAATTTCTACTGGAATGCCGGCATCTTCCTGTTTCGCGCCAGCGCCATGCGTGACGCCTTCCAGTCGTTTCGACCAGATATCTGGCAGGCCACCGAGGCCGCCTTCAAGGCGGCGACAAGCGATGTTTCCGGCCTCTACATGGCGCAGGATCTCTACGAAGCCATTCCTGCGATTTCGATCGACTATGCCATCATGGAGCGGGCAGCTGATATCGCCATGGTCCCGGCCGGCTTTCGCTGGAACGATCTTGGCTCCTGGCAGTCCTTGCTCGATGTCGGGCCTGCCGACAAGGCTGGCAATGTCGTCATCGGCGATGTCGTCGCGATCGATTGCCAGAACTCCTACATCCGCAGTCAGGGCCGCCTTCTCTCGGCCGTCGGCCTGCGGGACATAGCCATCGTTTCCACCGCCGATGCCACTTTCGTGGCTCCCGTCAGTCACAGCCAGAATGTGCGCAAGGTGGTCGAGCAGCTCGAAAAGAGCGGACGCCTGGAAACCAAGTTCACACCGGCACATGATCGTGTCATCGAGAGCGGCTCCTGGCGCAAGCGTGTCCACCACTGGCTGTTCGAGGAAACCATGCCGCTGTGGTCGACCATCGGGGTCGATGATCGCTTTGGTGGTTTTCACGAGGCTTTGGGTCTCGATGCGTCGCCTCTGATGAGGCCCAAGCGCATGCGCACCATGGCCCGTCAGGTCTATGCCTTCGCAGTGGCCAAGGCGCGCGGCTGGGATGGGCCGGCGAACCAGCTGATCGCACATGGCATCGATTTCATGGCACGTCATGGCCGCACGGACAAAGGCGGCTGGGTGCGCACGATGAATGTCGATGGCAGCGTCGCCGATGCCGCGGAGGATGCCTACGACCACTCCTGCGTGTTGCTGGCGCTCGCCCACGCACATATGTGCGGCAACCCGGATGCGCTACGCCTGGGCCAGGAGACGTTCTCCTTCCTGGATGCGCATCTGGAGGACGAACGCCTGACCGGCTTCCTGGAAATATCGGGCGGGAGGGGAGAGCGTCGTTCCAACCCGCACATGCATCTGCTGGAGGCTTTCCTGGCATGGCATTCAGCCACGGGTGACCGCACCTATCTGCGCCGCGCCGCAAGGCTTGTCGACCTGTTCCGCAACCATTTCTTCGACCGCGAAAGCTGGACGCTCGGCGAATATTTCGATGACGAGTGGAAACCGGCGCCGGGCAAGCGTGGCGAATGGACCGAACCCGGTCATCATTTCGAATGGGCATCTCTGCTGGTCGATTTCGCGCAGCGAAGCGGCCAGGTCGATCTCACCGGTTTCGCGCGCAAGCTCTACGCCTCGGCCATAGCCAATGGACTGAACCGCGCCACCGGGCTCGCCTATGGTGCGGTCTCGCGCGAGGGCCTGCCGCTCGACGGCATTTCGCGTAGCTGGCCACAGACGGAGGCGATCAAGGCGGCGATCGCGCTGGACGGCACCGGGGGGCCGGATCTGAAACCGGAGATCGAGGCGCGTGTCGGGCGCCTGTTCCGCTGGCACATCGATCCGGCGCCTCTCGGCCTGTGGATCGACTGGATCGACGAGCGTGGCCGCTCACAGGCAACCGAAGTGCCGGCCAGCATCTTCTATCATCTCGTTACTGCCCTCACGCAGTATCTCGACAAGACCGAGGAAGCCGGCAGGGTGGGGCGAGCCTAGTATGGGCTCGCCACGTCGCCGGTTTCCACATAGACCGACTTTTCCTGCGAATAGAGCGCCAGCGCCGCCAGCGAGTTTTCGCGGCCGATGCCCGATTGCTTGAAGCCACCGAACGGCATCTCGACCGGTGACAGGTTGTAGTTGTTGATCCAGCAGGTGCCTGCCTGCAGTTCGGCAATCACACGATGCGCGCGCGGCAGGTCGCGGGTAAAGACACCGGCCGAGAGGCCGAATTCCGTATCGTTGGCGCGGTCGATCACTTCGTCTTCATCGGTGAAGGAAAGCACGCTCATCACCGGGCCGAAGATCTCCTCGCGTGCGATGCGCATCTGGTCGGTGACATTGGTGAAGATGGTCGGCTCGATGAAGAAACCGTTCTCGAAACCCTGCAGTTTCGGTTCACCGCCGCCATGGTGCAGCGAGGCACCTTCAGTCTTGCCGATGCCGACATAGGCCATCACATTGTCGTGCTGCGCCTTGTTGATCAGCGGGCCCATCTGCGTTTCGGGGTCGAGCGGATCACCGATGCGGATTGCCTTGGTGCGTTCAGTCAGCCGTTCGACGAAGCGGTCATGCAGGCCCTTCTGCACGAACACGCGGGTACCGTTGGAGCAGACCTGGCCCGTCGAGTAAAAATTGCCGAGCATGGCGCCACCGATGGCGTTCTCGAGGTCCGCATCGTCGAACACGATCAGCGGCGACTTGCCGCCGAGCTCCATCGTGGCGTGTTTCATCAGTGAGCCGGTCAGTGCCAGCACCTTTTTGCCGGTCGGTACCGAGCCGGTCAGCGAGACCTTGGCGACAACCTCGTGCGAAGCCAGCGCGCCACCGACATCGCCATAACCCTGCACGACATTGAAAAGTCCATCCGGGAGTCCGGCTTCCGTGTAAACCTCGGCAAGCGCGAGGGCGGAAAGCGGCGTGTTTTCCGACGGCTTGAAAACCATCGCGTTACCCATGGCGAGTGCCGGTGCCGATTTCCAGCCTGCACCCTGGATAGGATAGTTCCAGGCGCCGATGCCGACGCAGACGCCGAGCGCTTCGCGCCGCGTATAGGCGAAGGGACCGCCAAGATCGATGTAGTCGCCGGTATAGCTCGCCACCGCGCCCCCGAAATACTCGAGCGCGTCTGCGGCGGATGCCGGGTCGGCTACCAGTGTTTCCTGGATTGCCTTGCCGGTGTCCAGCGTTTCGATCCGGGCAAGTTCGGCATTGCGGGCACGCAGGATGTCGGCGGCACGGCGCAGGATGCGGCCGCGCTCGACCGGTTTCATCCGGGCCCAGGCCGGCTGCGCGGCGCGTGCAGCCTCGACGGCCAGTTCGATGATGTTGGGTGTCGCCGAATGCAGCGTGGCGATGGTTTCACCGGTCGCCGGATAGATGACCGGCAGAGGTGCGCCCTGTTCGTCGTCGACGAAACGGCCATTGATGTAGTGCGATGCCTTGGGTTGGGCGCGCATGGGATACTCCGAATTCTCTGGCCTGCCGGGTGCGGTAGCCGATGATGCTCTATCTGTCCGAGACCTGCCAGCGCGGATTGATCCAGGGTTCCTGGTTCGAAGGCGCGAGTGGCGTGCGGCCAAGAATGTGGTCGGCTGCCTTCTCGCCGGTCATGATGGACGGCGCGTTGAGATTGCCGTTGGTGACGCGGGGGAAGATCGAGGAGTCCGCGACACGCAGCCCGTCGACACCGATCACACGGCATTCGGGGTCGACCACCGCATGCAGATCGTCCGCCCGGCCGATGCGGCAGGTGCCGCAGGGATGATAGGCACTCTCGGCATGCGCACGGATGAATGCATCCAGTTCATCGTCGCTCTGCACATGGCTGCCCGGCGAGATTTCCTTGCCACGGAACGGGTCGAAAGCGGATTGACCGAAGATCTCGCGCGTGAGGCGGATGCAGTGGCGGAAATCCCTCCAGTCATCGGCGTGCGACATGTAGTTGAAGCGGATCACCGGCTTGGCGTTGGGATCATGCGATCGCAGCATGATCGAGCCGCGCGATTTCGATCGCATCGGCCCGACATGCGCCTGGAAACCATGCGACTTCGCTGCTGCCTTGCCGTCATAACGCACGGCCGCTGGAATGAAATGATACTGGATGTCGGGATAGTCGACACCCGGCGCCGAGCGCACGAAGGCGGCGGCCTCGAAATGGTTGGTGGCACCCAGACCGCTCTTGAAGACCATCCAGCGCGCGCCGATCAGCGCCTTGGAGAACGGGTTGAGGATCGAGTTCAGCGTGATCGGCTGGGTCGCTTCCTGCTGGATGTAAAGCTCCATGTGGTCCTGCAGGTTCTGGCCGACGCCAGGCCGATCGGCAACGACCGCAATGCCGTGCTCGGCCAGGTGTTTCGCCGGCCCGATGCCGGATAGCATCAGGATCTTGGGCGAATTGATCGAGGATGCTGCGACGATGACCTCGCGTCGCGCTTTAACGACCTGAATCTGTTTGCGAGCTTCGATCTCGACGCCGACAGCACGTTGATTCTCGATGATCACACGCCGCGCGAAGCCTTTGACAAGACTCACATTTTGTCGTTTCAGCGCAGGCTTGAGATAAGCATTCGCCGCCGACCAGCGCTGGCCCCTGCGGATGGTCTGCTCCATCGGCCCGAAGCCTTCCTGCTTGGCGCCATTGTAGTCGTCGGTCAGCTCGAAACCGGCCTGGTGGCCCGCCTCGATGAAGGCGGCGTAGAGCGGGTTCGTGCGGGCACCGCGCTGGACGTGCAGCGGGCCGCCCTTGCCACGCCAGCCGTCCTCGCCGCCATGGCTGTCCTCCATGCGTTTGAAGTAGGGCAGCACGTCGGCGAAGCTCCAGCCATTCGCCCCTTGTTCTGCCCAGTGATCGAAGTCGCGGGCATGGCCGCGCACATAGACCATGCCGTTGATCGAGGATGAGCCACCGATGACCTTGCCGCGTGGCGTGGCGAGGATGCGCCCACCGAGATGCGGCTCCGGTTCGGAGGCGAAGCCCCAGTCGTAGAGCGGCATGTTGAGCGGGATCGACAGCGCCGACGGCATCTGGATAAGCGGGCCGGCATCGGAACCGCCATATTCGATGACGATCACCGAATGCTTGCCGTCCTCCGACAGCCTGTAGGCCATGGCTGCACCGGCAGAGCCGGAGCCGATGATGACGAAATCCGCTTCAAGCATTATTCACCCCTCGGAAAGCGTTTGTCCGCTTCGAGCGTGTCGAGGTTCATGTGGTTGCGCATGTAGCGCTCGGATGCCTTCTGCAGCGGCTGGAATTCCCACGGGTAGTAGGCGCCGTTGCGCAGTGCGGGATAGACGACCCAGCGGCGCGCCTGGCTTTCACGCACCGCGGCATCGAACGCGCTCATGTCCCAGCGCAACCGCACCTTTTCCATGAGACCTGCTGCAACTGCCGCATGGCGAGGGTCGCCGGCGAGATTGACGCGCTCCTGCGGGTCCTGTTCGAGATCGAACAGCTGCGGCGGGTCGATCTCGCTGTGGACGAATTTGTAACGGCCCTCACGGATCGCTACCATCGGGGCGTATGAGCCTTCGGCGGCATACTCCATCAGCACCGGCTCGTCGCGTCCGCCCCCTTGAAGCAGTGGCATGAGCGACTGTCCGTCGGTCCAGGGCCGGATGGCGCTGATGTCGATGCCGGCGAGGTCGCAGAGTGTCGGGCAGACATCGAGGTTCGAAACCGGACTGTCGATGCGGGCGGGCGCAATGTTTTTGCCCGCAATCATCAGCGGCACACGGGCCGAACCTTCATAGAAGCACATCTTGAACCACAGGCCGCGCTCGCCCAGCATGTCACCATGATCGGATGCGAAGACGACAATGGTATTGTCGGTCATGCGGGTGCGCTCGAGCACGGACAGCAGCTCGCCGACCTTGTCGTCGAGATATGAGATGTTGGCGAAATAGCCCTGGCGGGCACGCCGGACATGTTCGGGCGTGATCGAGAAGCTGTCGTAGTCGCTCGCCCTGTAGAGCCGCTGCGAATGCGGATCCTGATCTGCGTACGGGATGAAGCCGGTTTCGGGTTCGAGCGCCGGGCAGTCTTCATAGAGATCCCAATAGCGGCGGCGCGCGACATAGGGATCGTGGGGATGCGTGAAGGAGACGGTCAAGCACCAGGGGCGGCGCTGCGGGTCGTCCGATGTCCGGGCGAAATCGTAGAGTTTCTGCTGGGCGTGGAAGGCGACTTCGTCGTCATACTCCATCTGGTTGGTGATTTCGGCGACGCCCGCGCCGGTCACCGAACCGAGATTGTGGTACCACCAGTCGATGCGCTCGCCGGGCTTGCGGTAGTCCGGGGTCCAGCCGAAATCGGCTGGGTAGATATCGGTGGTCAGGCGTTCCTCGAAGCCGTGCAACTGATCGGGTCCGACGAAATGCATCTTGCCCGACAGCACGGTGTGATAGCCGGCCGCGCGCAAATGGTGCGCGAAGGTCGGGATGGAGGATGGGAATTCGGCCGCATTGTCGTAGACGCCGTTGCGTGACGGCAGTTGCCCGCTCATGAAAGCCGCACGTCCGGGAGCGCACAGCGGCGATGCGGTATAGTTGTTGCGGAAACGCGCCGAACGTGCGGCGAGCGCCTTGAGGTTCGGCGCCTGCAGGAAATCCGCCGGCCCGTCCGGAAACAGCGTTCCGGCAAGCTGGTCGACCATGATGATCAGGATGTTGGGGGTCATCGTACCTGTGCCAGCTTGGCGTCGATATAGTCCTCCACCAGCGCGCCGGCGCTGAGGGGATTTGGCAGGCCGTCGCGCAACGCGCGGCGGATGTAGAGCCCATCGATCATGGCGGCGATCGCTTCGGCCATGCGTGCGGCCTCGTCGCGTGGCACCAGCGGCAGGAGTCCGCTCATCAGATTGGAATGCAGCCGGCGCGCATAGATGCGCAGCAGCCGTCTCAGCGAGAGCGAATTCTGCGCCTCGACATAGAAGGCAAGCCAGGCATGCACGGTCTCTTCGCGGAACTGGCCGGCGTTGAAGTTCACACCGACAATTGCCGAGAGCCGTTCCCGCGGCGTGCTGGCCTTGCCGAGTGCCACGATCGTGTCGGCGCCGAGATCGGCCAGCAGATGTCGCATCGTGGCGAGCAGCAGTTCTTCCTTCGGTCCGAAATAGTGATGGGCGAGCGCCGAGGATACGCCGGCGCGGTCGGCGATCTCCGACATCGTGACGTTGAGCGATCCACGCTCGCCGATCGCCGAGATTGTGGCGTCGATCAGCGCCTTGCGGCGCAGCGGTTCCATTCCGATTTTCGGCATTTTCAGCTTCTCCCGGCGGGCAAGTTATTTTTTATTGACGCGTCAATCAATAAAAATCCCGCCATGCATTGTGGTCGTTGCGACGCGACGCCGTGAGCGCCCTTCGCAACTCCTCCTGACTGGCCTATATGTTCAGGATTGAACAGTTACCGCGCCGCACCTAATATGCTAGGAAAGGCAAGGCCAATCTGGAGAATTCCCATGACGGCAAGCATCGTTGGCTGGGCGCATTCGCGCTTCGGCAAGCTGGAGGGCGAGACGCTCGAAGGCATGATCACCAAGGTCGCCTCGGAGGCGCTCGAGCATGCCGGTATCGGACCAGACGACGTCGACGAAATCGTGCTCGGCCATTTCAACGCCGGTTTCTCAGCCCAGGATTTTACCGCGAGCCTCGTGCTGCAGGCCGACGACCGGTTGCGTTTCAAGCCGGCCACCCGGGTCGAGAATGCCTGTGCCACCGGCTCGGCTGCGGTTCGGCAGGGTATTCGAGCCATCGACGCCAATGCCGCGCGCATCGTTCTGGTGGTCGGTGCCGAGCAGATGACGACAACGCCTGGTCCCGAGATCGGCAAGAACCTGCTCAAGGCCTCCTATCTGCCGGAAGACGGCGATACACCGGCCGGTTTCGCCGGCGTCTTCGGCAAGATCGCACAGGCCTATTTCCAGCGTTACGGCGACCAGTCCGACGCGCTGGCGATGATCGCGGCCAAGAACCACAAGAACGGGGTCGACAATCCCTATGCGCAGATGCGCAAGGATTTCGGCTTCGACTTCTGTCGCCAGGAAAGTGAGAAGAACCCATTTGTCGCCGGGCCGCTCAAGCGCACCGACTGTTCCCTGGTTTCGGATGGCGCGGCCGCCCTGGTGCTTGCCGATACCGACACCGCGCTGAGGATGCGCCGCGCCATCACCTTCCGCGCCAATGAGCATGTGCAGGATTTCCTGCCGATGTCGAAGCGCGACATCCTTGCCTTCGAGGGCTGCGAGCAGGCCTGGGAGCGCGCGCTCAAGAAGGCGGGCGTCACACTTGGCGACCTCTCCTTCGTCGAGACGCATGACTGCTTCACCATCGCCGAACTGATCGAATATGAAGCGATGGGCCTGGCCAAGCCGGGCGAGGGCGCCAAGCTGGCGCTTGAAGGTTATACCGCCAAGGACGGCAAGCTGCCCATCAATCCGTCAGGCGGCCTGAAGGCCAAGGGCCATCCGATCGGTGCCACCGGCGTCTCGATGCATGTGCTGACCGCCATGCAGCTTGCCGGTGAGGCTGGTGGCATCCAGGTGAAGGACGCCAGGCTCGGCGGCATCTTCAACATGGGTGGTGCCGCGGTCGCCAATTACGTCTCGATCCTCGACCGTATTCGCTGAAGCATTTTCGGGAAAAGTGCACGGCGCTTTTCCATTCGGAATGACCTTTGACAAATGAAAAGGGCTGCCGTTTCACCGAAACGGCAGCCCTTTTTGTTTCTCGATATTATGCTGCCTGATCATGCGCGGGCGGGCGCATCCTTGGGCAGGATCATGGTCTTGGGCACGTTGGCGTTGCCGCGCGCCAGGAAGTAGTAGACCACCGAGGTGGCCACCAGGGCGACGATCCAGGAGATGTCGGCGCCACCCAGCAGCACCGCAATCGGTCCTTCGTAGAGGGCCTGGTTCAGGAACGGGATCTGGATCACCACGCCGAAGAGATAGCAACCAAGTGCTGTCCAGTTGTAGGCGCCGTAGCGGCCGGATGCATCGTAGAGCGCCGGGATGTCGACCTTCTCCTTCGAAATCAGGTAGTAGTCCACCAGGTTGATGGCGCTCCACGGTACGAAGACAGCGAGCAGCAGCAAGACGAAGTTCTTGAAAGCGGACAGGAAGTTGGAGCTGGCGAAGATGGCGATCGCCACTGACGCAGCTACAAAGACGACGATATAGGCAATACGCGTCGCCTGTGAGATGCGCTCCTGCCGGGTGAAGGCGCTGACCGTGGTCAACATCGTCATCGAGCCGCCATAGGCATTGAGGCAGTTCACCGTGAGCTTGTTGGTGACGATAACGATGTAGGTCAGCAGTGCGGCAAGCCCGGCACCGGCGAGGTCGCCCATGAAGCCGACCTGGTTCTGCAGGAACTTGCCGCCGAGAGCTGCCACGATGACGCCGAAGCTCATGGCGATCTGTGCGCCGATCGCCGAGCCGAGCAGCGTTGACCAGAAGGTCGTTTTTGCTGGCGTTGCTGTCGGCAGATAGCGTGAATAGTCCGCCACGTAGGGAGCGAAGGTCATCTGCCAGCCGGCGGCGAGCGCAACGGTAAGCAGGAAGGTGGCGAAGCTGAACGGCTTCTGGCCAAAGGCGTCAGCCACATTGTATTGCGAGAAGAGCTGTATGGCGAGGTAGCCGAAGCCGAGGATGCCGACGACCGTGGCGATACGGCCGATGACGTGGATCAGCTTGTAGCCCACCACCGCGACGATGATGGTGATGAGGCCGAACACCAGCATGCCGAAGGCCGGTGTCTGCACGCCGAACATCAGGTTGATCGCCTGGCCGGACAGAACTGTGCCGGTGGCCGCAAAACCAAGATACATCAATACCGTCAGGATCAGCGGCAGCGCGGCGCCCTTGACCCCGAACTGTGCGCGGCTGGAAATCATCTGCGGCAGGCCGAGGCGGGGGCCCTGCGCCGAATGCAGCGCCATGACCGCGCCGCCGAGCAGGTTGCCGATTGCGAGGCCTATGATCGCAGTCAGCGCTTCCGCGCCGAAAACGATCGACAGGGCGCCGTCGACGACAGCCGTGATCTGCAGGTTCGCGCCGAACCACAGCGTGAACTGATTAAAGGGCGAACCGTGCCGCTCGCCCTCTGGAATCCGATCGATCGTGCGCCGTTCGGCCACGCCGGATGATGCCGCTGCCATGCTTTCCTCCTCCCGAGAGTCGGTTTTGATGCGTTTTAGATATGATATGTATATACATAGTCGGGCGGGTAGCGAGTCAAGAGTGAGCGCTCTGGTTGTGTTTTTCCCTTCATTCGCGGGACGCGGACCGCCGCGTCGGGCTCGCTGAATCAAGTTATCCTTTCAATCGAACGGCTTATTCGTTTCTCGCCTCCAGGCTTGTGGTCTCGCTCAGCCGGCTTCGGTCTGGCCTGGAGTGGGCCTCGGGCCGCGTGCCATAGGGCCAATGCTTGCCGGTTGCGTGGAAAGCGCAGAGCCGCTACCCGTTCGGTGCGAAATCGAAGCGAGGATTCCATGGCCAATCCGGTTCTGGTCGAGGTGCTACGTGGTGCCGTGGTGGAAAGCGCACACCGTGGTGCGGTTGCGGTTGTGGATGCCGACGGAAAGACGGTGTTCGATATCGGCAATACCGCACATCCGGTTTTCCCGCGCTCGGCAGTCAAGGCAATCCAGGCTTTGCCGCTTGTGGAGAGCGGCGCGGCCGATGCCTATGGTTTCGGCAATCGCGAGCTGGCACTGGCCTGCTCGTCTCATTCCGGCGAGCCCGAACATGTCGAGCTCGCCGCCGCGATGCTCGCGAAGGCGGGGCTTGATGTCAGCGCGCTGGAGTGCGGTTCGCACTGGCCTTCCAACCATCAGGCAACGATCGACCTCGCGCGCTCCGGCGGCGAACCCAATTCTCTGCACAACAACTGCTCCGGCAAGCACGCCGGTTTCATCTGCACCTGCTGCCATGCCGGCATCGACCATCGTGGTTATGTGGCGGCAGGCCATCGGATGCAGGAAATGATCAAGGAAGCGATGGAGACGGTGACAGGCGCCGCCCACAGCGCTTCGCATTGCGGTACGGACGGCTGTTCGATACCGACCTACGCCGTACCGTTGCGCAGCTTCGCGGCAGGCTTCGCCAGGATGGCGACGGGCAGTGGCCTTGAGCCGGAGCGTGCCAAGGCGGCGAAGCGGCTGATCGACGCCTGCATGGCCGAGCCCTTCCTGGTTGCGGGAACCGATCGTTTGGACACCAGGCTGATGCGGACGGCTCCCGGCCGCATCTTCGTGAAGGTGGGCGCAGAGGGCGTGTTCTGCGCCGCTTTGCCGGAGCTTGGGCTCGGCATCGCGTTGAAATGCGATGATGGAGCCGAGCGGGCTGCAGGCGTGATGGTTGCCGCCGTCCTGGCGAAGCTTTTGCAAGGCGATGCCGAATTGGCGGTGAAGCTGGTCGAGTTCGCCAATCCGCCGGTCGAAAGTCGCCTGGGTGCCCGCGTCGGCCTTCTGCGCCCGACCGCCGCGCTGGTTTGACGCTTGAGCGTTTCCGTGAAAAACGGAAACGCTCTCACTTTCTGTTTTTACGCAACTCCGGACGGAAAACCGTTACACACTTTTCCTGGAATCTAGCTCACCCGGTTCCTTTCCACGGTGAGATGCGTGAAGCCGGCATTGCCGACCTCGGCCAGGTCCACAGTCACCGGCTCTGCCCAGCGCTTGCCGATGATGGCGCCATGCAGCACTTCCTGCAGCACGTTGTCGGTGATGATCGCCGGCCCGGCACCATCGACGACGCTGACGGCTATACCGATCCCTGCCTTGCGCACGACATTGCCCGTCGCCACCACATTGCGCAGATATGGCCCCCAGCCGAGCTGCATGCCGCATTGGGGCGCGTTTTCCACCACATTGCCGGTCACCGTGGTATCGGCCTCGACACCGATGCCGATGCCGAACCCGCCGACCTCCGCCGGGTACGGGCCCGTGGTGGAAAGATTGCGCACGATGTTGCCGCTGCAGGTCGCCATGCGCCCGCCTTCGTTGAAGTTGACGATCGAGATGCCGTTGGCCGCGCCGTCGACGACATTGTTGGCGATCGCTGCGCCTTCGAAGGTGAATTCGGCATAAAGCGCGGTCTCGCCGGAGCGCAGGCAGCTGTTACCGGTAATCTGTACGTTGGAGCCGGAATTGGCACGGATCGCTGAAAAGGCGCAGTCGCTGACGATGTTGTTGGCGATGAGGACACCACCGGCGCGGAAGACGTTGATGCCGTTGCCGTTCTGGCCGGTGCCGCCATTGCGGGCGCCGATCCGGGTGATGCGGTTTCCAATGACCATGGTGCCGTCTTCACCAATCTGCCAGCGGTGCACCAGGATGCCGCCATTGGCGCAGTCGCCGACGGTGTTGGCGCTGATCGCGAGGCCGGTAGCGTCCACTGACCAGATGCCGGCATCCGCGGCACCTGTGATGGTGCAGCGTTCGATGCGCCCGGCCGTGCGTTGCAGCGCGATGCCGTTCTTGGAGGCGTCGTTCACCTGGCAGTCGTCGATTGCAAGGACTTTTACCGAGCGCAGGTCGAGAAGGCCGGAAACGCTTTCGCCGAGATATTGCTTGGCGCCGTCGAAGACCAGGCCCGAAAAGGCGATGTGGTCGGCATTCTCGGCCGACAGGAATGGGCCGCCGCCGCCATGGATCAGCCGGGTGGCTCCGGCAGTGCCGCTGAGCCGCACGCGTGGCGGCAGCGCGATGCCGGAGACGATATAGGCGCCCGGCGACAACAGGATTGGTTGATTGGCGTCGCTGGCTGCTTTCAGCATCTTGCCGAAAGCCTCACTCTGGTCACCGGCTGCGCCTGGCCGCACGCCGAAAGCTGCAGGGTCGATGCCGCCTGCTCTTGCCGAAAGCTGCTTCGTTGCCGTCGGCTTGGCCGCTGTTGCCACATTCGCCGTCAGCCCTATCCCGGCAGCACCGGCGGCGAAGCCGAGGACGTGGCGTCTGTTCAGCATCGGTGCGATTCCTTGTTTTCCAGGTTGCCAGGCAGGAACCGTGCCATGGTGATGAGTGGCTGGCTAGGTGGGCCGTCATAAAGAAGTCGGGGCAATGTCCTGTGCTGCTCGGCGGCTTGTTAAGCTGGCTAGCCAGTCTTAAGTTCCTCTTATGAGCAGAGCTTTCACCCGCGAAGAAGACAGCGAAAACGCCATCGCCGGCATTGGCGAGCGGCCAGTCAGTGCGCATCGCAATCTCGTCACCGTGGATGGCCTGGCGATGATCGATGCCGAAATGGCCTCGTTGCGCGCTGCGCTGGCCAATGCCGAAGCGGACAGCGACCGCGAGCGTATCGCGCTGGTTTCACGTGACCTGCGCTATTGGAACGCGCGGCGCGAAAACGCCGAACTCTCCGTTCCAGAGCCCGATGGCAGCGTGGTGCGCTTCGGCATGAGCGTGACGCTGGAGGATGATGCGGGCAAGGCTGTGACATGGAAGATCGTCGGCGAGGACGAGGCCGATCCAGCCAAAGGTTCGATCTCGCATGTTTCACCGATGGCACTCGCGCTGTTCGGCAAAAGCGTGGGCGACACGGTGGCGGTCAACGGCCGGGAATGGGAAGTGGTCGGGCTGCAGTAGCCGATCGTCAGAACCATACCGGTTCTAGTCGAGCAACCTGTCCACCAGCCGTTCCGCAGCTTCCGGGATCACCGTACCCGGTGGGAAGATTTCGGCGGCACCGGCCTTCAGAACAGCATCGAAGTCCTGCGGCGGGATGACGCCGCCGGCAACGATCAGCATGTCTTCGCGGCCGAGCTTCTTCAGGACGGCTTTCAATTCCGGCACCAGGGTAAGATGACCGGCGGCGAGCGAGGAAACGCCGACGATATGAACGTCGTTGTCCACCGCCAGCTTGCCGATCTCCTCCGGGGTCTGAAACATCGCGCCAACCGTCACATCGAAGCCGAGATCGGCAAAGGCGGTACCGATCACCTTCTGGCCGCGATCATGACCATCCTGGCCAAGCTTGGCGACGAGGATGCGTGGCTTGGCGCCGTGCTTCTTCTCGAAGACAGCGATCTTTTCCTGCAATCGGTCGACTTCCGGGTTCTCACCGAGTGCAGCGCGGTAGACCCCTGAGATCATCTGCACGGACGCGACATGGCGCCCAAAGGCCTTTTCCAGCGCCAGCGAAATCTCACCGACTGTCGCCTTGGCGCGGGCGGCGCGGATGGCGAATTCCAGCAGGTTGCCATCGCCTTGTGCTGCTTTTGAAAGGTCATCCAGCGCAGTCTCGACGGCACCGACTTCGCGCGTGCCTTTCAGTTGCTGCAGCTTTGACAGCTGCCTTGCCCGCACCTCGGCGTTGTCGATCTTCAGCACGTCCACTTCGATGTCGCGCTCGGGGCGGAAGGCGTTGACGCCGACCAGGACCTGCTCGCCGGAGTCGATCCGGGCCTGTGTGCGTGCCGCCGCCTCCTCGATGCGCAGCTTCGGAATGCCCTTTTCGAGAGCCGCCGCCATGCCGCCCAGCTTTTCCACTTCCTCGATATGGGCACGCGCGCGCGTCGCGAGTTCGTGGGTCAGCCGTTCGACATAGGCCGAGCCGCCCCACGGATCGATGATGCGGGTGGTGCCACTTTCCTTCTGCAGGATGATCTGCGTGTTGCGGGCAATGCGCGCCGAATGGTCGGTTGGCAGCGCAAGCGCCTCGTCGAAGGAATTTGTATGCAGCGACTGGGTGTGGCCCTGGGTGGCCGCCATCGCTTCGATCATCGTGCGCACGATGTTGTTGTAGGGATCCTGCGCCGTCAGCGACCAGCCGGACGTCTGGCTGTGGGTCCGCAGCGACAGCGAGCGCGGGTCCTTCGGTGCAAAGTTCTTCTCGATGAGTTCGGCCCAGAGCAGGCGCGCGGCGCGAAGCTTGGCGACTTCCATGAAGAAGTTCATGCCGATCGCCCAGAAGAAGGAGAGCCGCGGCGCGAATTTGTCGATATCCAGGCCCGCCGCAACGCCGGCGCGCACATATTCGATGCCGTCGGCGATGGTGTAGGCGAGCTCCAGGTCGGCAGTCGCACCGGCTTCCTGCATGTGGTAGCCGGAGATTGAGATCGAGTTGAACTTCGGCATGTTCCTGGACGTGTAGGAAAAGATGTCCGACACGATCCGCATCGATGGTTTCGGTGGGTAGATATACGTGTTGCGCACCATGAACTCTTTCAGAATGTCGTTCTGAATGGTTCCGGCTAGATCTTTCTGCGAGACGCCCTGTTCTTCTGCGGCGACGATGTAGAGCGCCAGGATCGGCAGCACGGCGCCGTTCATGGTCATCGACACGGTCATCTCGCCAAGCGGGATGCCATCGAAGAGCTGGCGCATGTCGAGGATGGAATCGATCGCCACACCTGCCATGCCGACATCGCCTGCGACACGCGGATGGTCGCTGTCGTAACCGCGGTGCGTGGCGAGGTCGAAGGCGATGGAAAGGCCCTTCTGCCCGGCAGCAAGATTGCGCCGGTAGAAGGCGTTGGATTCTTCCGCCGTCGAGAAACCGGCATATTGCCGGATCGTCCAGGGCTGCTGGACATACATGGTCGGATAGGGGCCGCGCAGGAATGGCGACACACCCGGATAAGTATCAAGACTGCCAAGGTCCTCGAGGTCGACCTGGTCGTACCGGCGTTTGACTGAGATGCCTTCCGGCGTCTCCCACGTGCCATTGGTCGTGGTGGACGGCGTACGCGGCGCCACCCAGTCCATATTGCTGAAATCTGGGATCAAGCCGTTCCTCCGGCCACCGCCAGGTCGTCACGGACCGGCGGCAGCGCTTCGCAAAATACGGTGCCGTCGGTCGGCACGATCCGCGGCTTAGCGTCCAGCGTCTCTACCGGCCGTTCGGTCTTCAGCGGATGCAGTGTGGTGCCGACGATGGCGCGTTCGCCACGATGATAGGCTTCTGCTCGTGCCTTGCGGGCGGCGGCGATGCGGGCCTGGATATGACCATCCTTCAGGCTGGAAAGCACACCGCCTTCTTTCTCGATCTGCTGGAATTCCTTCCAGGCTGCCTCGCACAAGCTGTCGGTCAGCGCTTCGATGCCACCGGAACCGAAAGCCGGGTCACCGACGTGGTCGAGATGGCTTTCGCGGGCGACGACAAGCTGCGTGTTGCGGGCAACGCGGCGCGCGAAGGCCGCCGGCAGGCCATGCGCGATGGTGTGCGGCAGGATCGAGATCGAATCGGCGCCCCCGACGGCCGCGGCGAAACACGCGATGGTCGAACGCAGGATGTTGGTTTCCGGGTCGAGTGCCGTGACCATCCGGTAGGACGTCTCTGCGTGCACGCTGGCTGGCGTCGGCTGGATGGAACTGGCCTCCAGCACCCGCGTCCACAACCGGCGCAACGCCCTGATCTTTGCGATCGACAGGAACTGGTCCTGGTCGATCGAAAGCGCGAAGCCGATATGAGGTGCAGCGTAGATCAGGGCCTGCCGTGCTTCCTCGAACAGCCGCAGGTAAGACACGGCCGAAGCGAGCATGATGCCGAGTTCCTGCGCTTCGGTGGCGCCGGAATTGTGGAATACGCGGCCGTCAGCCTCGAGCAGGACACCGGGCACGTCCATGGCGAAGAAATGCGCCAGCGACTGCGGCATTGAAGCCTGCAGCGCCTCGATCGACATGCGCAGCCGACCGGTGCCGGCGAAAATCGCCGCCGGATCAATGCCAAAGGAGAGGTTGAGCCTGGCCGGGTCGACGCGACGCTTGGCCAGGAATGCGGTGAGCCAATCGGCCATGGCACGGCTTGCTGGGTGTACGTCGACACGCAGGTAAGTCTGGTCCAGCGGCACGCCTTCCAGCACGCGCTCAATCGTGTCGGGTGCATAGGGCAGGCCGTAGCCGAACGCGTTGGGGGCGCCCTCAAACACCAGAGACAGTCCGGTGGCGCCCTGCGCTATGTCTTCGCTGACCTGCAGGCGGGCCCGTTCGACATCAGGGTCATCGACACGTTGCGAGATGATCCAGGGCTTCAGCGGGTTGGCGCGCAGGCTGTGCTCCCGACCCGCAGCCCGTTCATAAAGCGGGTCGATGCGGATGCCGTCATCTGTCTGCGAAACCAGCTTCTCTTCGAAGGAGGCACCAGCCAGGGCCTTCTCCGCCAGCGCAAGCCAGCGCTGCCGCTGCGGATTGTCGGGTTCGCTCGGTTCGTCGATGGCTTTGCTGCCCATCATCTATCCTCGTCTGCCGGCCGCATCAGCCACTTTCAAATCACTCTAAGGTCCATTGCCGCGCATCGCAATGCGGCCAATGTCGCAAGGAGGTCACTAACGCCTTTGAATTTGGTGGTTGCGTTACTATACCTGCGACGGGACTGGTTTGTGACGATTTGCACAGCGGCTTTGCGGAGACGAGACATGGCTGACGAGACAAGCATCTTCCTGGGCGCCAGCCGCAAGCCGGACGACAGCTACCAGAGGCCGGAAAGCCTGCTGTTGCGCTACGGCAACCGGCATGGCCTGGTCACCGGCGCCACCGGAACCGGCAAGACCGTGACACTGCAGATCATGGCTGAAGGCTTCTCGAATGCCGGGGTTCCGGTTTTCTGCGCCGACATCAAGGGTGATCTCTCAGGCATTGCAGCGGTCGGAGAAGCCAAGGACTTCCTGGTCAAGCGCGCCAAGGACGTGAAGCTCGATCCTTATGAGTTCCAGGAGTTCCCCGTCATCTTCTGGGACCTGTTCGGCGAGCAGGGGCACCCGATCAGGGCCACGGTCTCGGAGATGGGACCGCTGCTCCTGTCGCGGCTGATGAACCTTACCGAGGCGCAGGAAGGGGTGATGAACATCGCTTTCCGCATTGCCGACGAGGAAGGCCTGCTGCTGCTCGACATGAAGGATTTGCAGGCGCTGCTCGCCAACATCGCCGAACGCGCCAGCGAAATTGCCGCCCGTTTCGGCAATGTCACCAAGCTGTCGGTTGGCGCCATCCAGCGCTCGCTGCTCATCCTGGAGCAGCAGGGTGGGGCCAATTTCTTCGGCGACCGGCACTGCGCATCGCCGACATCATGCGCACCACACGCGACGGCCGTGGCGCGGTCAATGTGCTTGCGGCCGACAAGCTGATGGGCAATCCGCGCCTCTATGCCACTTTCCTGCTCTGGCTGATGTCCGAATTGTTCGAGCAGCTTCCCGAGATCGGCGATCCCGACAAGCCGAAGCTCGTCTTCTTCTTCGACGAAGCACATCTTCTGTTCGACGACGCGCCCAAGGCGCTGATCGACCGGGTCGAGCAGGTGGTGCGGCTGATCCGCTCGAAGGGCGTCGGCGTCTACTTCGTCACCCAGAACCCGCTCGATGTACCAGAAACGGTGCTGGCCCAGCTTGGCAACCGTGTACAGCACGCGTTGCGTGCCTACACGCCGCGTGAGCAGAAGGCGGTGAGGACGGCAGCCGATACCTTCCGTCCCAATCCCGATTTTGACTGTGCCAAGGCGATCACCCAACTCGGGACCGGCGAGGCGCTGGTCTCGACGCTTGAGGAAAAAGGTGCGCCATCCATGGTTCAGCGCACACTGATCCGTCCGCCGTCGTCGAGGCTTGGCCCAATCACCACCGACGAGCGCCGCAGGCTGATCGCCGAAAGCCCCGTCGCCGGCCAGTATGACGAGACCGTCGATCGCGAATCCGCTTTCGAGATCTTGCAGAAGAAGGCGGCCGAAGCGCAGGCACCTCAGGAAAGCGGTTCTGGTTGGACATTGCCGGATTTCGGCGGCGGCAGCCGCCAGCCTTCCGGCCAGTCGCGCGCCCCGCGCCCATCGAACCGGCAAACCGTCACCGAAGCCGCGATCAAGTCGGTCGTGCGTTCGGTCGGCTCCTCGCTCGGCCGTGCAATCGTGCGCGGGATCCTGGGCAGTCTCTCACGCCGCTGATCTTCCGAGGCTTCGTCGCGGATTGCCGGGATGATGGTCGCACGCCGGTCCTTGCGTACAGAACGTCTCGTTCTGAGGCCGACCATTGCTGCGGATGCCGACAGGGCCTTCGCGATCCAGTCGGAGTGGGATGTGGCTCGCATGCTGCGGATGGCGTCGTTTCCGCCAGACCTGCAAGAGATACGACGATGGTTTCACGACCAGCCACGCGAATGGCTGGCGGGTGAAGCCTACCGGTTCGCCGTGGAACGGGAAGGACGAATGATTGGCCTCGTCGATATCGACGAGATCGCCGACCGCGTTGGCAGCCTGGGCTATTGGTTCGACCTTGCTGCGTGGGGACACGGGTTTGCGTTTGAAGCGGCACGGTCTGCTGTGCATTTTGCCCGTGAGGATGCCGGGTTCGAAGGACTCAAGTCCGGGCACGCAGTCGACAATGTCGCATCCGGGCGGGTTCTCGCGAAACTTGGCTTCAGTTTCATCGACACCGTCGAGGTTTTTTCCCGGTCGCGCGGCGAGATGATTGATCAGCGTCGCTATGCGCTGAATTTCACGACCTGATCGCTATTTAACGCGCAGAAGTGACCGCTTCGGGCTGGCCGTTTCCTGACAGGATCTGCGCCGTGCCCAGCATGGCGTTGCGGAACGCGTCGTCAAAGCTTACGCCGCGCACCTGCCAGCGATAATCCTTGCCGTTGGCAAGGAGCCGCCAGTCAGCAACCCAGCCAAGTGCTTCGTCGCGCCACGCCATCGTGCCGGCAAGGACCAGGTCGCCGCCAATGGTTTTCGCCATGCTGGCCAGTGCTTCCGGCTTCTTGTCCCGGGTCGAGCGGATGTTGTCTTGCCCGGGTAGAACCAGCGGTATTCCGGCCTGTCTGGCAGCCACCATCAGGGCTGTGCGCATGTCGGCCGCGTTTGCGGCATCGCTATCCCTGGCTAGCGCGAAACCGTTGCCTTTCATCGGCTTGACGTCGAAGAGCGCGACGATTGCGGGGCGCTGCGAACTCCACGGCTTGCGTGTCAGAGATGCCAGCAGGGCATCGATCTTGTCGGGCTCGAAATCGGTGGTGAGATACTGCGGCCGGTCGTAGGTGCCTTGCTCGTCATGCGGCGGCCGGTTGTTGAGCAGGTCGCGATAACTGAAGTCCTTGACGTAGTCGGCCGCACGGGCAGCCATTTCAGCAACGCGCGGATCGCTGGTCAGCCTTGGATCGCCGGAAACCTTGACCAGCACCTCCGTGAGGCTGGGCGCCAGCGCTCGCACACGGTTCGCTTCCCCGAAACCGTTGGTCACCGACTGTGCGCGGTAGAGGTCGGCACGGTCAATTTCCTTTGCATTGGCGCTGCAGCAGGCTGCAGCCACGAGTGCGACCGCCGCCAGAAAAACGAATTTCAAACGTCCCCACATGCGCCATGTCTCCTCCAGAGCGCGATGGCAGCAGCTTAGAACATCATTCCGGGAAGTGCAGATTTTTCGAACAGGATCGGGTGCAAGAGAAAACAGCCGCCACCTGGCGGGGTGACGGCTGTCTCAAAGAGGTCGTTTCCGGTCGCGTCAGCTAGAACCACGAACGGCCGGCGGGGCCGAGAAGGCGCGCCTCGGGCACGCCTTCGTCAATCGGGATGCCCTGTTCGTCAGGGGCCGTCGGGGCAACGGGGCGGCCGGCGACATCAGTGACGATCACCTTGGCACCGTTCTTGACCCGGTCGTAGAGGTCAATGACGTCCTGGTTCATCAGGCGCACGCAGCCAGACGAGACAGACTTGCCGATGGAACTCCACTCCGGTGAACCGTGCAGGCGGTAAAGCGTATCTTCGCCGTTCTGGAACAGGTAGAGTGCGCGCGCGCCAAGCGGGTTCTTCAGGCCGGGCGGCATGCCGCCATTGTCGGCGCTGAACTTTCTCAGTTCCGGCTGACGCTGGATCATTTCTTCAGGTGGCGTCCACTTCGGCCATTTGCGCTTCCACTGCATGACCGCGCTGCCCGACCAGGCAAAGCCAGCCCGACCGAGGCCGACGCCGTAGCGCAACGCACGGCCGCCAGGCAACACGACATAGAGGAAATGCGTGGAGGTCTCGACGACGACCGTACCCGGCTTTTCGCCGGTCGGGTCGGGAACCACCTGGCGCAGGAACTGCTGGTCGATCTTGCGGTAGGGAATGGCGGGGATTTCGTAATTCTCGTCCACGACCGGCCCGTACATGACCGCATATTCCGGCAGTACCGGATCCGGCGGCGGAGGAGGGGCCACTGGCGTAACGGGCGGCGGCTCCTGGGAAACGGTGGTACAGGCGGCGAGTGCCATCGACGCGGCACCGACCAGGGCGGTGTTCAGAAACCCGCGACGGGTCATCGGGAGGGCAGCTGGCGTCTTGATCATGATGGCCTTGGAATAGTTCGATATGTCGAAGAAAGCGTGAACGGGCCAGAGCCCCGAAAGGTTGCTTTCTTTTCAGTTGGGCGCGATAGGCGTTTCTGAATCGGGCGGCAAGGTGGACAAAAAGAGGCGAGGCGATGACAGGCGGTCCACTGTTGCTGATCGGCAACGCCATTTTGAGGTGGACCTGCGGATTCGCGACGGTTTCCAACGCGCCAGCGCTTGCGTAGCCTGCTCTTGGTCCGTGTAGGCAGCGATCCGATCACATCTGCGTGACGATCTCCGGCGGATGCCGGATGGCGGCTCCATCATCCTGGCCTTACCAAATCTGACCGATGCCGGTTGACGGGGTCGTTGCCGCACGCCCAATCTCTGCAGCCTTATCGCGGCAAGAAACGGGACGTGACGATGACTTTGGCAACGGCAGCGCTTTCAACCACCTGGACCTACGTCGATGGCGACTGGCATGAAGGCAATGTTGCTCTTGTTGGCCCGCGCAGCCACGTGTTCTGGCTGGCGTCCAGTGTGTTCGACGGTGCACGCTGGTTCGAGGGCGTTGCACCGGATCTCGACCGCCACGCTGCCCGCGTCAACGCGTCGGCCGTTTCGCTCGGCCTGGAGCCGACCAAGACGCCGGAGGAGATCATCGGCCTCACCTGGGACGGGCTGAAGAAGTTCGACGGCAAGACGGCTGTCTACATCCGGCCGATGTATTGGGCCGAACACGGCGGCTACATGGGCGTGCCCGCCGACCCGGCATCGACACGGTTCTGCCTCTGTCTCTATGAAGCGCCGATGTTGCCACCAGCCGGATTTTCGATCGGCGTGTCGTCGTTCAGGCGCCCGTCGCTGGAAACGATGCCAACGGATGCCAAGGCTGGCTGCCTCTATCCCAACAATGGTCGCTCGATCCTTGAAGCCAAGGCGCGCGGTTTCGACAACGCGCTGGTACTGGACATGCTGGGCAACGTGGCCGAGACCGGTTCGTCCAATGTCTTCATGGTCAAGGACGGTCATGTCTACACCCCGGCTGCCAATGGCACCTTCCTTTCGGGTATCACCCGTGCGCGCACGATCAAGCTGCTCGCCGACTATGGCTTCCGCACCACCGAGAAGACGCTGACGGTGAAGGATTTTCGTGAGGCGGACGAGATTTTCTCGACCGGAAATCACTCGAAGGTGGTGCCGATCACTCGCTTCGAGGACCGCGATCTGCAACCTGGTCCGGTCGCCAAGAAGGCGCGGGAGCTTTACTGGGACTGGGCCCATTCGACACCGGTGCATTGAAGGCTCATGCGCGTCGCGATCTTTCAGCCTCGCGCATTGCGCACCGGGCGTTCGATTTTGCGCGTGTCGTTATCGCAAAACCGCTACACACTTGGGCGCGACATGCTTTAGAAGATGGCCGACGCTTCGTTTTTCGGAGTTGTCGCTGATCGATCCAACCCTATCTTAGTTCGGTATCGACACTGAGTTTTTTGCCACAAGGGAGTTTATCCATGGCCTTCGAATTGCCCGCCCTGCCTTACGATTATGAGGCGCTTCAGCCCTTCATGTCGAAGGAGACGCTGGAATATCATCACGACAAGCACCATAAGGCCTATGTCGACAACGGCAACAAGCTGGCTGCCGAGGCTGGTCTCGAGAATCTGTCGGTCGAAGAGGTGGTGAAACAGTCGTTCGGCAAGAATGCCGGTCTCTTCAACAACGCTGCCCAGCACTACAACCACATCCACTTCTGGAAGTGGATGAAGAAGGGCGGCGGCGGCAACAAGCTGCCCGGGGCGCTGCAGAAGGCAGTCGACAGCGATCTCGGCGGCTACGACAAGTTCAAGGCCGACTTCATTGCCGCCGGTACCACGCAGTTCGGTTCCGGCTGGGCCTGGGTTTCGGTCAAGAACGGCAAGCTCGAAATCTCCAAGACCCCGAATGGCGAGAACCCGCTCGTCCATGGCGCGACCCCGATCCTCGGCGTCGACGTGTGGGAACATTCCTATTACATCGACTACCGCAACGCGCGCCCGAAGTATCTCGAGGCTTTCGTCGACAGCCTCATCAACTGGGACTACGTGCTGGAACTCTACGAGAAGGCCTGAAACGGTCTTTTCGTTCCAGAAAAGCCCCGCGAGAGCGGGGCTTTTTATTTTTGAAATCAAGAAATTGTACCGGATCTTGGCAGGGGCTTCAGGTCGTTCACCGGAAGTTCAGAACGCTGGCGGTGGATATTCGGGAATTTTTACGCCACCTTGGCCGTTGTCCGCAGGCATATGCCTCACTTTCAATCACGGAGCCCACGGAATGAGAAAGCTAGTCCTCGCCATCTCAATGCTCGCCTTCGCCGGTTCGGCAGCCTTCGCCGATCCGATCGCCGACCGAGAGGCTTCGATGAAGGAACGCGGCAAGATCGTCGGCGGCCTGTCCAAGGTCGTCAAAGGCGAGGAAGCTTTTGATGCTGCTGCCGTGCTGGAGCAGTTGAAGGCGCTTGAAGCCAATGCCGACAAGTTCGACGTGGCCGTTTTGTTCCCGGCCGGCAGCGATCAGGGCAAGACGGAAGCCTCGCCGAAGATCTGGGAAGACATGGCTGGCTTCAAGGCCGCCGAAGACAAGTATCTAGCCGATGTGAAGGCTGCGGTTGCGGCAGCTCCTGCCAATGTCGACGCATTGAAGGAAAGCTTCGGCAAGGTCGCAGCCAATTGCGGCGCCTGTCACAAGGTCTATCGCCTGAAGAAGAGCTGATCCGGTGCTGGGAAAGATAGCCGGCGCCGTGGTGGCGCTGGCTGCGGTCGCCGCGGGTATCGGCTGGTGGCTGTCGGAGCCGGTTCGGCTGGCGGCAGGCGACGTGCAGGCGCTCGGCCAGGGCGACGCCGGGCGCGGCGAGCGTATCTTCTATGCCGGCGGCTGCACCTCCTGCCATGCCCGGCCCAAGGCCGAGGGAGAAGCCAGGCTCGAGCTCGTCGGCGGGCTTGAGTTGAAGACGGAGTTCGGCACCTTCGTTGCTCCCAACATCTCGCAGGACAAGGCCGATGGTATCGGCGCCTGGTCGATGGAAGACTTCGCCAATGCGATGATGCGCGGTGTCTCGCCAGCGGGCGAGCATCTCTATCCGGCGTTTCCGTATCCTTCCTACGCGCGCATGAAGCTGCCGGATGTCGCGGATCTCTATGCCTTCATGAAAACCTTGCCAGCCGTGCCGGGCAAGGCGGCGGAGCCGGTGCTGTCATTCCCCTTCAACATTCGCCGCGGCATCGGCCTGTGGAAACAGCTGTACCTCGACAGCAGCCCGGTGGTTGCATTCGCTGCCGACGCGCCGGCCGATGTGCTCGCCGGCCGCTACCTGGTTGAAGGACCGGGGCATTGCGGCGAATGTCATACCCCGCGTGACATGTTCGGGGGAGCGAAGAAGGCCGAATGGCTTGCCGGCGCGAAAGCGGCCGAAGGTGGCGGCGTCGTGCCGAACATCACCGGTGGTGAGGGAGGCATCGGCGACTGGTCTGCCGCCGACATCGCCAATTATCTCGAAACCGGCTTCACGCCGGAATTCGACTCGGCCGGTGGCGCCATGGCCGACGTGCAGGAAAACATGGCAAAACTGACGCCGCAGGACCGTGCGGCGATCGCGGCGTATCTGAAGGCCATTCCGGCGCACAAGGATGGATACCAGGTGGCAAAACCGCAGAGTTAAGGCATTGCGGCGCCTGCATGGAAGGGATCGCGCCAGCGGCTGCCCCGCCATGGCGCGGCGGGGCAGGTAGAGGTTTATCCGCGCGGCTGCAGCAGCACCAGGGCCGCCGTTACCGCTGCGAGAATGGCGGTAAGGGTCAAAGGTCCCGAAGCGCCGTAGGTGTCCACGATATAGCCGCCGACAACCGCTCCGGTGGTGATGGCGACCTGGAAGGACACCACCATCAGGCTGCCGGAAGCCTCCAGCGCGTCTGGCGCCGCGCGCGACAGATTGGTCGGCAACACGACCGGCGCCATGCCGAAGGCGAAGCCCCAGAGCGTGACGAAACCGAAGGCGATACCGATATGCGCGCCCCATAGCACCAGCGCGAGCGCAGCGAGCCCCATCAGGATCGAGGTGGTAACCAGCGCCATGCGGATGTTGGCGTCCGCCATGCGTCCGCCGGCAACGTTGCCGACTACTGCGGCGATGCCAAAGCCGAGCAGCGCCAGCGCGATCGGTCCGGTGCCGAGCAGGGTCACCTTTTCAAGGAACGGACGCACATAGACCGAACCCGCGAAGTGCCCGGTCATCAACACGAGGATGGCCAGCATGCCGAATTGGATGCCGCGCCGGCGCGTCAGCCGAAGCACGTCGGCCAGGCTGTTGCTTGCGGCCGCCGGCAGGGTCGGCAGGCTGATGAACTGCAGCACCATGGCAAGCGCGGCGAGCCCCGCCGTCATCGCCATGGCGACACGCCAGCCCAGCCAGTCGCTGATCAGCGCGCCGAGCGACGGCGCCGCGATGGTGGCCAGCGAGACGCCAAGGGTGACGATGGCCATGCCCCGTCCGGTCGCGTTCGCGCCAACCAGCCGCGCCACGACCGCGACCGAAAGCGCCCAGAAGGCGCTGATCGAGATACCCAGCCCGGCACGACCCAGCAGCAGCAGCCAGAAGTCCGTTGCCAGTGCGGAAAGAATGTTGGAGCCGATCGCCAGCGCGCTGAGGACGATCAGCACCGTCTTGCGGTTCAATTTGCCGATGAGAACGTTGCTCAGCAGCGCTGCCACCGCGCCCACCGAGGCGGTGGCGGTGACGACTTGTCCAGCCGTTCCTTCGCTGATGCCCAGATCGCGCGCCATTGGTGTCAAAAGGCCCGCCGGCAGGAATTCAGCCGACACCAGCGCGAAGCTGGTGGCGGCCATCGACAGAACGGCGAGCCAGGTCGTGGCGCTCCAGGACGTTTCTTCCGACGCGTCCGGTTCGACATCTATCGCGACGCGATCAAGCGATAGGGTTGTGTCCGTCATATGAAGGTCTCCAAGGTTTGGAGCTCTTCATAAACAAGCTTATCAGGATGATCTGTATCTTAAAATCCGAATTCCATGTCCGTTCGTCCGGAAATTGTGCGCCGCACAACACCAGGTGAGACGTTGGTGATGCGCTTGAATGCGCGCGCGAAGGAGGCTTCGGACTCATAGCCCAGGCGAGTGGCGACTTCGGCGACCGAAAGATCGCCTTGTCCCAGCAATTCCTTTGCGAGCTGCATGCGCAGGCGGGCCAGATAGTGCGCGGCACCTTCGCCAAGGATGGCGCTGAAGCGCTCCGCGAAAACCGAGCGCGATTGGCCGGCCAGGCCGGCGAGGCTTTCCAGCGTCCAGTTATGACCGGGGTCGCGGTGCATTGCCACAAGCACGCGCCCGATATGGGGGTCGCGAATGGCCGCGAGCCAGCCGGTGGTCGAGCTGTCATTGCACTTGACCCAGCAGCGTATCAGCCGGGCGGTAAGCAGGTCGGCCATACGCGACAATATCGTGGCGCCACCCATCTTGGGATGGCATGCCTCCTGCGCCATGGCCTCCAGCAGGGGGCTGACGATCGGGTCGTTGGCGGCCACGTCGCAGCCCTTGATGATAACGGGCATCAGGCTGATCAGCGGGTGCAGGGCATAGGCTCCCAACGCCATCGAGCCACAGAACAACACGCTGGCGGCGCCTTCGCCCTGTTGCACGACTTCACAGACATTGCCGCCGTGCTGGGTCACTTCGCAACTCGTCATGCAGTTGCCGGTAACTTCCGGCGAACTGGCCAGGCGATGCTCGACGCCTTGTGGCAGCAGCACGAGGTCGCCCGCGCGCAATTCCTGCCAGCCCTCGGCCTCGGTGTGTACCCAGCAGGGCCCGTCGCTGACAAAATGAAACCGCAGCAAAGGTTGCTGGGGAAAGGTGATGCTCCATGGATGCCGGAGCTCGCAACGGCCGTAGCTGACGCCGCTGAGCCGAAAATCCTGGAGGATTTGGCTGAGCGCGTCCGTCGGGACCGGTGGCGGTGACTTGGACGAATAGTGAAGCATCCGGCTATTCTATGTGCCGGTCGTCCGGGTGGCAAGTCGACCCCTACGCGGTCTGCTTGCCCGTTACCTTCAGCGCGAACGCGTAGTTCAGCGCGATTTCCTCCAGTCGCGAGAAACGGCCGGACGCACCGGCATGGCCGGAGTCCATGTTGATCTTGAACAGAACCGGATTGTCACCACTTTTCACCTCGCGCAACTTCGCCACCCACTTCGCGGGCTCCCAATAGGTCACGCGAGGATCGGTGAGGCCGGCGACAGCGAGGATGGGCGGATAGTTCGCCCCGGTTACCTTGTCGTAGGGCGAATAGGCGGCGATCGTCTTGTAGTCTGCTTCCGAGGCAATCGGGTTGCCCCATTCCGGCCACTCCGGCGGCGTCAGCGGCAGTGTCTCATCGAGCATGGTGGTCAGGACATCGACAAATGGTACTTCGGCCACGATGCCGCCGAAAGCCTCCGGCGCCATATTGGCGATCGCGCCCATCAGCATGCCGCCGGCTGAACCGCCTTGCGCCACGATCCGGTCGTGACGGGTGTAGCGTTCGGCCACCAGATGGCGGGCAACAGCAACGAAATCCTTGAAGGTATTTGTCTTCTTGGCTCGCTTGCCGTCCTCATACCAGGCGTATCCCTTGTCCTTGCCGCCACGGATATGGGCAATCGCATAGACGAAGCCGCGATCGACCAGAGAAAGGCAGTTGGTGTTGAACGAGGCCGGGATGGTGATGCCATAGGAGCCATAACCATAGAGCAGGCAGGGTGCCGAGCCGTCGATCGCGGTGTCGCGATGATGGATCAGAGATACCGGGACCAGCTCGCCGTCATGCGAGGGCGCCATAAGCCGGCGTGTAACATAGTGGCTGGCGTCATGGCCCGATGGCACCTCCTGTGTTTTCAGGAGCGTGCGCTGGCGCGTACGCATGTCGTAGTCGAACACCTGGGCCGGCGTCGTCATCGACGAATAGGAGAACCGCACCACGTCGGTGTCGTATTCATAGGAACCTGACAATCCCAGCGAGAATGCCTCTTCCGCGAATGAAATCAGGTGTTCCTCGCCGCTCGCCCGTTCGCGCACCACGATGCGCGGCAGCCCGTCCTTGCGCTCCAGCCGCACCAGAAAATCCTTGAAGCCGATGACGGAGAGGATCAGCCGCCCGGGTTCATGCGGGACGATTTCCTTCCAGTTGGCCCTGACCGGATCGTGCGCGGGAGCCGCCATGACCTTGAAGTCCTTGGCACCATCAGCGTTGGTCAGGACGAAGAAGACGTCGCCGCCTTCCTCCAGGTCGTATTGCAGCCCGGTTTCACGGGCGGCCACAAGCTTTGGTTCTGCCGTCGGATCGCTGGCGGGCAGCAGCCTGTATTCGGATGTCTCATGATCGTTGATGCCGATCATGATCCATTCATTGCTACGCGTTCCGCCGACACTCATGAAGAAGCCGGGATCCTGTTCCTCGTAGACCAGGCGATCTTCTTGTTCGTCGCTGCCGATTGCGTGATAGAAAGTCTTGGAAGGACGATGGTTGGCATCCAGCCTTGTGTAGAAGAAACCGCTGTTGTCTCGTGACCAGACACCGCTGCCGCCGGTATCCGTGATGCGGTCGGCCAGGTCTTTGCCCGTCGCTATGTCGCGCACCAGCAGCGTGTGGAATTCCGAGCCCTTGTCGTCGAACGACCAGAGCAACTTGTTGTGGTCCGACGAGTGATCGACGCCGCCGAGGCGAAAATAGGCCTTGCCTTCGGCCTCAAGGTCGCCGTCGAGCAGGATCTGCTGTTCGCCGCCTTCTCTTGGCATGCGGAAATAGCGCGGCTGCTCGCCGCCAAGCTTGAAGGAGGAGCCATAGGCAAACGGCCCGTCCTTCATCGGAACGGAGGAATCATCTTCCTTGATACGTCCCTTCATCTCGGCAAAGAGCGCTTTTTGCAGCTCAGCCGTGTCCGCCATCAGCGCTGACTGATAGGAATTCTCGGCCTCCAGGTGAGTTCGGATCTCCGGAGCAAGCAGCGACGGATCCTTGAAGACTTCCTGCCAGTTGTCCGCTCTCAGCCAGGCATAGTCGTCGGTTCGGGTGATGCCGTGGTGCGTATCGGCTTGAGGCTGCTTTTTCGCCCGCGGTGCCTCGGCCGATGGGAAGATCGCTTTTAGGGTCATCCATATCTCGTGCTGTCGAATCCAAGGTTTGACTGAACACTCTGGTCGCGTTCCGTTCAAGGGGCGTCGGTGGCTTTGATCGGTGCCGAGGGAGAGCTGTCTGGCCTTGGGAACAGCAGCCGTTGGAAGAACCTTCCGTCGACACTTCCGAAATAGTTCAAGAAATTCTGCAGGAGTGTCGTTGATTAGGGGCGGGGGAGAACCGGAAATGTGTACATAGTACGAAAAATATCCATTCGTCCAAGAATATTTGCTTGTTTAGTATTAATATAGTCAGGCAATGAATTGACTTACTTGCCCATCAAGTCCATTAAGGCTGCGTGACACGACTCATGGGCGCGCCCTGTTGAGAATCGTGCGACGCCCTCTGAAGAATGGGCAACACTTAACTCTCGTTGGGACCAGAACGATATGGATATTGCGGAAACGCCTCCTAGAAATAGCGATATGCTGATCGAACTCACCGCGGACGTCGTTGCCGCTTATGTCAGCAACAATCCCGTTCCTGTCGGTGAATTGCCTAATCTGATCGCAGACGTTCACGCTGCCCTGGGCAGAGTGGGTGGAACGGTGGAACAGCCGCCTGCTGACAAGCAGAAGCCGGCCGTCAACCCGAAGCGTTCGGTTCATGACGAATACATCGTCTGCCTTGAGGACGGTAAGAAGTTCAAGTCGCTCAAGCGTCATTTGATGACCCACTACGGGCTCACCCCGGATCAGTATCGCGAGAAGTGGGGCCTGGATGCCAGCTATCCGATGGTGGCACCGAACTACGCTGCCGCCCGCTCGCAGCTTGCAAAGAAGATGGGTTTGGGTCGCAAGCGCAAGGGACGCTGAATCCAGCAGTCGATCCTGGAGTATCCCGTCGAGTATACTTCGGGTATAGTGTTGAACGGCGCCTTTCGGCGCCGTTTTTCTTTCGCTGCTTGTTCAGGTTATCGCTGTTGCAAGGGCTGCGAGGGCGGCTTGCTGATCCGGATAAAACTCAGGCAGCCTGCGTCAGAGCCGCTTCGGCGTCATGCTTGATGCGCTTGACCATCGAGCGCAGCCCATTGGCCCGCTGTGGCGAAAGATGCTCGTCCAGCCCCAGCGTTTTCAGCGTGGCTTCCGCGTCGGTCTTGAGGATTTCGCTGGAAGGGCGGCCCGAAAACAGTGCCAGCATGATCGCCACCAGCCCGCGTACGATATGCGCGTCGGAATCGCCCTGGAATGTCAGGACGGGATCCGTATCGCCGCTGCGTTCGGTCGTCAGCCATACCTGACTGACGCAGCCGGGCACCTTATTGGCAGGTACGCGAGCGCTTTCCGGGAATTCAGCCAGCGACTCGCCCAATTCGATCACGTAGCGATAGCGATCCTCCCACTCGTCCAGCAGGGAGAAGTCGTCGCGGATGGCGTCGATTGTTGTGGTCATGCAGGCGATATAGTCACGACGCTCGAGACAGTCACGGAAAAAGAAAAACCGCAGGTGCCGAGAGGGAGGCAGCCTGCGGTGATGCCGGAGGTCGGCAAGGGAAAATCAAGGCGCGGAATATGTCAGCTGTTCGGGTCTGGACGGGCCGACGGCGTCGGGATGACGCTGCCGGTAATGGTCGCCTGGTCGGTGACAGGAACGGTTTCAACCGGGCGCGCAACCTGCTCGGCAGGCTGCTGATCGAGCATGTCGGCAGCGATGCGAGCGGTTTCCTGGGCGCGCACGCCGATCGTGTGCATGGCGGCCTTTCCGGTTTCGCAGACATCGGGCTTGCGTTCGCACATGCCGGCAATGTCGCCGACGGCGTCGCGTGCAGCCAGCAGTGCCTGGATCGGATTGACGCTCTCACGGCCCTGTTCGCCGGAGCCGATGCCGAAAGGCAGGGCGAGCAGCACCAGGGAGAACCAGAACGCGGCTCTGAGCAGGAAGAACATGGTATGACCCTCTCTCGTTGTGACCGGGTCGTGCATTCTTGTGCCGCGACCTCGTTTGTTGAGAGTGATCCTGACACAGTCGTACAAAGGACGGCTTGCAGCCCAACAGAGAATTTTCTTCAAATTTTAGACGACCGGGTAAGGAACGGTTTTTGATTTAAGCAATGCTAAATTGAGAGCGGTCCCGTTAGGGTGGGAGTAACCATCTAACTGATTGTCTTTGAAGATCTTTTTTAATGTGGTTTTTAGCCGGCGCGAAAACGGGCATCGGGTCCGCGACCCTATCCGGCTAACCCTGCGTTTACCATGACCGCAATCGGCTGGGCATGCGGGCCATTCGATGCCGATATTCGCCGTGGAGATGTCGTTGTCAGGCTTCGTTTTATTCATTCCTTAAATGCTGGATGCGAGTTTCAGACCAACCAAAAGTGATCTGCAAAGCAGACAGTTGAGAGTGCGTTGCGTTGAACTCTATTGCGACCCGATACGCTGACTTGCCCGATGCCGTGGCTGCTGGCTGCGAGCGTCTCGTGCACACGTCCGTGATCGATCCAATGGCACGCCGCATGCAGCGTCGCTTTGTCGGCCTTATGTTTGCAGCGCCATTCCTTGCTGCGAGCATGGCGGTGGTTCTGGTCACGGCAAGGCTGGGTGCCGGCGTGACCGTAGCCACCATATTTGCAGTCTTCGGACTCTCCTGGTTCATGGCGTTGTTGGTAGCCGCAACGGGTCGGCTCGTTCCGTCTGCAGGCGCAGCGCTCGGCTTGGCATCCGTTGGCCTGGCTGGTTTGATTGCGGCTGGAGGCGGGTTGGCTTCGCCGCTGCTGGTCCTGGTCCTGGCTCTCCCGGTGGAAGCTTTCTTTGTCTGTGGCCGCCGCCGCTCCGTAGGCCTTGGTGTCATCGCCGCCATTGCAACCGTTGCCCTCCAGTTCGTGCTCACCCCCCTGCTGCCGGTGGAAGCGCCTGCAGCGTGGCATTGGCTTTTCCCGGTCGCCTGGGGGCTCACCCTGCTGCCGCGCATGCGTGGGTTGGCGCTGACTTCGGAAGAGCCAGCGCAGGAGCAGGCGCGCCTCGAGGATGTCATCGACGCGGTCGTATTGCGTATAGGCCTGAACGGAGAAGTGGCGGATGCATCTTCCCAGTCGCGCGTCCTGCTGAAGCTCGCGCCGGAGCTGCTTTCCGGTAGCGGTCTGTTCGACCGGGTCCACCTTGCAGATCGCGTTGCTTACCTGTCTGCGCTGGCCGACATGCGCGAAGGTGCTGTTCTGCGTCGCGTCGAATTGCGCATACGTTTGCCGAAGGGCGATACCACCGATCTCGGTGCCAACCACAGGCCGTTCCTGCTGGAGTTGATGCGAGGGGGTGACGACCTCGTTGCGCTGCTGCGCGCCAATGACGAGACAGTCGACCTGAGGGAAGCCCTCGATGTCGCGCGGGAATCCGCTGCCGGTGCCGATGTCGCCAAGGGCCGCTTCCTCGCGGCTGTCAGCCACGAGTTGCGCACCCCGCTGAATGCGATCATCGGTTTCTCCGACATGCTGCTCAACGAGATCTTTGGTGGCTTCAAGGATCCGCGCCAGAAGGAGTACGTGGAGCTGGTCCGTGATTCCGGCCAGCATCTGTTGGCCGTGGTCACCTCGATCCTCGACGTATCGCGTATCGAGTCGGGCGCATATTCAGCGCAGCCGGAGCCTTTCCGTTTCGTCGACGCCGTCGAGATGTGCCAATCGATGATGCGCATCCAGGCTGAGGCAAAGCACATCAAGTTGACCACGCAGATTCCGGCCGACGCCGGCGAGATCAACGCCGACCGTCGTGCCGTGCAACAGATCCTGATCAACCTGACCTCGAATGCGATCAAGTTCACGCCTGATGGAGGCGCTGTGTCGATCGGTGCGCGCCGCCTTGGTTCGCGACTGCATTTCTGGGTGAGTGACACCGGCATCGGCATCGCGGAGGCCGACCTCTGCAATCTCGGCAAGCCGTTCATGCAGATCCAGAACGACTATACCCGTCGCTTCGAGGGCACCGGGCTTGGCCTGTCCCTGGTCAAGGGATTGGTCAGCCTGCATGACGGCACGATGTCGATCGAAAGCGCACCAGGCGAGGGCACCAAGGTGACGATCAGCCTGCCGATCGATGGTCCGAAGGGCGGTGCGTCCAAGCCGACAGTTCTGCCGCTCGCGCAGCCACGGAACGAAAAGGAGGCCGGCCTTGGCCCGCTCCGTAAAACAGCCTAGGAAGGGCACGCGAGCCAAGCAGCGTCCCGGCATGCTGCAGGCCGGGACCGCGGCGCTGGGTGAGGCGATCGCCAACAATCCTGTTCTGGTGGGCGGCTCGACGGCTTTCCTGGTGACGCTGTTCTACGTCTCGGCCAATGCACTCTGGTACCAGCCCGGCCTGCATGCGGGCGCCTTTTTTGCCACCCGCAGTTACCAGCATTTCCCGGCGCCGGCACAGGTGGAGCCGGAAACCACGATCAATATCGAACGCCCTGAACCGCAGGCGTCCGCCGCGCAGGGCACGACTTCTCCGGTTGCCGTCATCGCCAAAAGCGACCCGATCGTGCAGCGTGTGCAGGGCGTGTTGAAGGATATCGGCTACTACGATGGCACCGTCGACGGTCTGACCGGGCCTGCGACGCGCAAGGCAATCGAGGCCTACCGACAGAAGATGGGCTTGCCGGTTTCCGGTAACATCGATGAGGCGCTGCTCGACCAGCTTGGTATCGCGGCCACCACTGCGTCCGTGGTGCCGCAACCTGCGCCGCGTGACGAAGTGGCCGGGATCATTGGCAATCAAGCCGGTACGGCCCCGGTGCCTGGCCAGCAGAAGCTCGACGCCCGGATCGTGAAAATCCAGGCCGGCCTGCGCGCTTTCGGCAACAACGATATCAAGACCGATGGGGTCATCGGGGGGCGCACAAAGGCTGCCATCCGCGAGTTCCAGTCACTTTTCGGCCTGCCCGAAACCGGCGAGCCGGATGAGGCGGTGTACGCAAAGATGCGTGAGATCGGCCTGACGAACTAGGTTTTCCTCGCTGGACAGCAGCGTACGCCCTGCTACAGCAATCAATCCATGACCAGCAACATAGACTGCGGCCCTCCACGTGGAGACCGGGCATGCGCGTAACCACCGATCTCTGGGTTTCGGCCATGGTAAGACGGGTCTTTTCCTCCAGCGGCTTCGCGGCTGTCATTCAGCGCGGCGCGACCGAGGCCGGCGCCGTCTTTGTGCTGACGCGCGATCGCTTCGGCGAAGTGACGCTGTTCGGTCCGGCCCCGCAGACCAGCTATGACGAAGCCAGGCCTGACGAGCGCCTGTTCGGCAGGCTCGAAACGACACTGGACGAAGAAGCCGTCAACACCAGGCTGGAACGGGAACGAAAATTCGATCCCGACATCTGGGTGGTCGAGGTCGAGCCGGGCTCGGTTCCGATCGAGGAACTGATCGCGATCAGGACTTCTTGAAACTCTTGCCGAATTTCGGCTGTACAGCGACGGGCCTGTCTGAGTTTGCCGTCGTCTGCCGGGCATCGCGCAGGCCGGGCGACATTGCCTCGAGCTGCCATTGGCTGAGCTGATTGCGAGCGACCTCTGGTGGCAGCAGCCGATAGCGGTCCAGGAACAGGCGGATCGCCTGAGGATGCGGAAACTGTTGCGGAAGGACGGCAACGGCGATCAGGAAAGCATGGTCCTCGCCAAGCTCGAGTACACGCAGTGCCGAGAGCAGCCGTGTAAAGTCATTGGCCATGACGATGGAGTGGGCTGTGGCGAAGTCGATGCGCAGCGCATCGGCCAACGCGGTCTGGAAGAAGGCCAGATTGCCGCTCAGCGCCGTCTCGCGCAATTTGGTGTAGGGCGTGGCGTCACGCACTGCGGCGGATGTGCCGCGTGTTTCGGCCATGATCGTGCGCAACCGGTGACGGACGCCTTCAGCGGCCTCACCCGGTTCGGTGGTGGTGCGGTCATTGATTTTGGGAGCGGCGTCTTCGGCAGGCTGAGCTAAGGCCAGTTTTGGCCTTTCGAGCGCGCGGATCAGATGCGCAATGGCCGGATTGAGGTCCTTGCGGCGGCCAATCGCCCGCGCGTGTGGCAACCCGTGCCGACCGATCAGGGCGATGAGGTCGACATCACCGAGCACCGCAGAGCGGATCAGCAGAGGTGCGGCGACGTCGACCTTGCATTCGGCCAGACGCAATATCAGTTGTCGTGGAGCATATTCGGTTTCCGACAGTGCGGCTGCGCCAAAGCGCAGCGCTTCATCGGGGACATCGTCGAAGAGAGGCAGCGCAAGATCTTCCAGTTGCGCGATCTCGCGTCGCGAGGGACGTGGCAACGAACAGAACGCTGAGATGGCGGCGCGAAACAGCCGCTCGGCCTTTCGCGTTTCGGTCCGCATAGCGATTTGCCGGAAATCGGAAGAAGACACGGGTTACGCCTGTACAATTCACACCAGTACGCCGTCGCTTGCTACAGAGCCGAGCCGGCCGTCAAACGCGCGAACAATCTTCAAATTAGCGACCATCCGTTAGCGCTACGTTAACCCTCTGAGAGCCTAATCACAGAAGGAGGCGTTGCGTTTGTGCTCTGGGTACAACCTGAGAGGAATGCGCGAACCATGGGACAGGTTCTGTCTTTTACGCCGCGGAGTGCGGCACCAAACAGACTTCCACGCAGCGTTGATACGGCGGCGGCCGTGATCATCTTCCCGGGAGTCCGCTACGAGCGGCCCCAGGAGGCAATACCGGCTGTCGCGGGCATCGAAGCCGGCGCGAACGGCACGCCGTCGCCCAAGCCGCGACACTGAACAGGTGGTCGTCAGAGTGGTTCCGTCTTTCACGGAAGCGCTCTAAGTTTTTGTTTTTGAAGCATTTTTGTAACGCCAAGTGATTCATTTTTGTAACGCCAAGTGATTCCACGTGGCTGCAAAATGTTCCAGGGTCAGAATTGCTGCAGGTCGCAGGAACTCTGACTGAGAAATTTGGTCACGGCCGGCCGCCAGCTTTCGTCCGGCACGAATGCGCGCAGCACCACGATGCCTTCTTCGATGGGGGCTTCGACAAAAATCGAACCTTCGAAGCCTTCCGGCAATGCCTTGCGCATCTCGATCATCTGCGCCGGCGTCAGCACAACCGCATCCATCTGTCCGCTGGTCGCACTGCGATCGTTGAAACTGTAGATGTTGTGGCCATTGCGGTCATAGACCGAGACCGACCAGAATGGCACCGAGCCGGGTGCGGTCACCTGCACCACGCCGTCGCTTAGGTCGAAACGGCAGGCCGCGGCCGCAAACAGCGGATCGATCGACTTGATCGGGGCCGGGCTGTCGGGCTCGGCATCGAGCCGCGTCATGGCGTAGAAATCCGCCTTCATCGACAGGTTCGACCAGGCATCGCGCTCTGAAAACTCCGGCACCAGCAACAGCACCGCGATATGGACGATCGCGGCGCCGATCAGCCCGATGATGATTGCGTGGAGGAGCTTACCCATTGCAGCCGACCCTGACGATGGTGGGCAGCTTCACATCGGAAAGCCCCGTCGAAGCGGCGATCGGCGTATCGTAGAAATTCAAAACGAAACGCAACGGACCCGAGCCGCTGACCGGAAGCCAGTTGCCAGGGGCGGCATTCGGAGCCACCGTGATGATGGCCGAGTTATCGCCTTGGCGCAGGATTTCGTAGGAGTGCAGGGCGGCCTGGTGCGGTCTGCCCGAGGCGATCGGGTCGAGCGTCAGGTCCGCAACATGCAGCGTCCAGAAGCGCGCGGTGGGGGAGCCGCCCTCGATCGTGTAGCTGCATTCGCGCCGCAATCCCTCGCCACTCGAATCGGCCTCGGCGATAAACGACAAGCCTTCTGCGCGACCAAGCGTCAGTGCACCCTGGCGAGCGACGCGTGCCTGCGAATAGGGGTCAGCGTCGAGCGTGCCGATGTCGGGAAAGGCCGTCCATGGTCCGATGCGGATGGCGCCGCCGCCGCTCTGGGCGTCGAGCGTATACCAGACGCTGCCGCCGCCGAGCCCGATGGCGATGGTGAGTGCCAGCAGCGTCAGCAAAGCGTTCTTCAGCATGTAGGCTCGTCAGGACCAGAGCAATTGCAGCAAAAGTTCGTAGCGTTTTTGCGTAAAGACAAAGAGTTAAAGCGTTTCCGCGTTTCCGTGAAAAACGGAAACATCTCGACATAGCCACGCGAGGAGACACGGGCAAGCCAGGAGGGGCGTGCAGGCGTCACAGGGCCGAGAGCTTTTCAGGCGTGGCGGGTGGAACGAGCTGAACTGCGTCCTCGAAGGTCTTGGAGAGCGTGCGCAGCGTCTGTGTCGTGCGGCTGGAGAGCACGGGTGGGCGTTCCGCCGCGACTCTCGCCTCCTCTTCGGCGGCTTGCTTCTTCTGCGCCTCTTCGGCCTTTGCAGCCACCGTCTTGTCGACGAAAGGCTGGTCGATGCCGGGTATCGGCTTCAGGTCGATGTTCTGATGGGCGTAGACCATCATGCGCTGCCAGATCATCGCCGGAAGCGAGCCGCCGGTCATGTTGTTGGTCGGCCTGAAATCGTCATTGCCGAGCCAGACAGCTGCCGTGTAGTTGCCGGTGAAGCCGACATACCAGGCGTCGCGATAGCTCTGCGTGGTGCCGGTCTTGCCGCCGGAGACGATGTTGGGCAGGGCCGCGCGCCGCGCCGTACCGATGACGGGCACCTGGGTCAGCATCGCGTTCATCGAGCGCAAAGCCTGTTCCGACAGCACACGGCGAGGGGCGGGGGCATCCTTGGCCCAGTCGTAGACGACATCGCCGGTGTGGGTGACCAGCTGTGTGATGCCGTGGCGGGTGCCGACATAGCCGTTCTGGGCAAAGACCGAGTAACCGGTGGCCTGGTCCATCACCGTCATACCGGAGGTGCCGAGCACCATGGTCTTGTGCGATTCCAGCGGCGATTCAACGCCCATGTCTTCGGCCAGCTTCTTGATCGGCGGGATCGACAGCGAGTCCTTGGCGAGCCTGACAGGCACGGTATTGATGGACTTCACGAAAGCGTTGAGCAGCGTGATCTTGCCGCCGAAACCACCGCTGTAGTTCTTCGGCGACCAGTTGCCCCAACTGACGGGACCGCTTGAGACGACCGAATCCGGCGTGAAGCCATGTTCCATGGCTGTCGCGTAGACATAGGGCTTGAAGGACGATCCGGTCTGGCGCAGCGCCTTGGTGGCGCGGTTGAACTGGCTGGCGCCGTAGTCGCGTCCGCCAACGATCGCGCGCACGGAGCCGTTGGTCTCGATGACGACGACAGCACCTTCGGTGACGCGGTATTCCTTGCCGTACTGGCGCAGGTGGAACTCGACCGATTCTTCCGCCGCATCCTGGATGTTGGCGTCGAACGTGGTGTGCGCAACCAGCGAGTGCGTGCCCTTCGGGGCGATCTTCTTGACCTCGTCGAAGGCCCAGTCGAGGAAATAGTCGGGGCTCTTGCGTTCGCCGCGGTCGACGACATTGGCCGGGTGCAGCCTGGCCTGCAGGACCTGCCCCTCCGACATGAAGCCGCTGTCGACCATGTTGTTGAGCACGACATTGGCGCGGGCGCGCGCGGCGGGCAGGTTGATGTGCGGCGCATATTTGGTCGGCGCCTTGAACAGGCCGGCCAGCATCGCTGCCTCGGCCAGCGTCAGATCCTTCACGCTCTTGCCGAAATAGAAATCGGCCGCCGCTTCGATGCCGAAAGTGCCACCGCCCATGTAGGAGCGGTCGAGGTAGAGTTGCAGGATTTCCTTCTTGGAAAGGTTGGCTTCAAGCCACAGGGAAAGAAAAGCTTCCTTGACCTTGCGTTCCAACGTGCGTTCGTTGGTGAGGAACAGGTTCTTGGCCAATTGCTGGGTTATGGAGGAGCCACCCTGAACCACTGAATTGGCGCGCACATTTTCCGTCAGCGCGCGCGCCAGGCCGAGAAAATCGATGCCGTAGTGTTCGAAGAAGCGGCGGTCTTCGGTGGAAAGCACGGCCTTGATGACATGATCCGGCATCTGGTCGACGGGCACGGAATCGCGCTGGATGATACCGCGCTGGCCGATCTCGTTGCCGTAGCGGTCCAGGAAGGTCACCGCGAAGTCGCCCTGCGCTCGCCAGTCGCCCGATGTTTCCTGGAAGGCGGGCAGGGCGAGCGCCAGCAGCGCGACGGAAGCGCCGGCCCCGAGCGTAAATCCCTCAGACAGGCCTTCGATCAGCCAGCGTCGCCAGCCGGTGACCTTGAAGCGGCGAAAGAAGATGGTTGCCGATTCCCAGAATTCACCGGCGCGGTAGCGGAGCTTGTAGAGGCTCGAATCCAGCCATGCGTCGAGCGACAGGAACCAGGCCGCGATCGGCCCTCTTTTCTTGCGCGGTTCCTGGGGGATGGTCATCGAGGCCGGTTACACGCTTGCGATGGGTTGCGCCGTGGCGCCAGTATACTCGTTTGCCGCGCAATCAGGAACGCGGACGGCTTCATTTTCAGTTGCCGAGCCGACTATTGGTCGATTGCGGCGGTACTGGCAAGAGCCTCACCATTGGATGCGCGATTGGTGAAGGGAAGGTAAAGGCGGCGGCGTATCGGCGCACGATGACCTCTCCATTCTGCCGTTTCTTCAGAGTGACTCATTCGGAAGGAGGTTGCTGCATGGCCATGATCCTGGCGGCAGCATCGACAACTGCCGGCATCGACATCAGATGGCAGGTTGCGGAGCCAACCACTCCGGTCTGGACCAGGCCTTGGAGCATCAATTCCTTCCCAATCTTCGGAAACCGGTCTGCATCCCCGGACGCAATGTCAAAATTCACCCAACGGCGTTGCCCGTCCACGATGAGGGGAGATCCTTCCGCGATCCTCGGCAGGGACGGCCACGCCATGTGTTCGGCCAGGTGAAAGGCAGTGCACGTGTCGAAATCCGCGCCGAGCAGCAGAATGCGTGCTGCCGATCGATAGAGGTGCCCAAGGGGACCATCTTTGCCGAACGGCTCTGCCAGTGGTTGCCGCGCGATGATTGTCTCTGCCGAAGGGCCGAGGGCGGAGAAGGAGCAGGTCGGATGCAGACTTCGCCGCGCGCCAGGCCAGGTGCGGAACAGTTCCGCGACCGCACCCATATCTCGCGTCGGCGTGGTGAGCGGGTCAAAGGCTGGCAAGGTCTCGCGGATGATTTCGATCCAGCTGTCAGGAACGGCTGGTGCCTGCCAGTGCACGGGATCGCTGAGCTGTGACGACTGCGAGGGCATCACCAATGTGCCGGTCTCGGTGATCGCGTCGAGCAAGGCACGCACAACCGCTTCCGCGCCGCCAGAGACCCAGCCCAGCGTGCTCAGGGCGCAATGGACGAGCAGCGTTTCGCCTGGCTTTACGCCCAGTTGCTGCAGATCACGGATGAGGCCGTCCCGGGTCCGCGGCTCGGGAGTGGCAGCGACAATGCGGTGTTCCGTCATCTGATCTTCCTTGACGCTACAGGCCTATGCGATGTGGGACGCATCTTCAGAATGATCTCGCAGCTGCGCGCGGTTCCCAGACAAACCCATCCGTTGGCACAAACGGCCCGCGTGCATGGCGCAGGTTGGCGAATATCTTGTCTCAAAAGCAGTGCCTGGCGATAAGGACCCATGACAGCAAGCCTGGACACTACGCCGGATCGCTCCCTGCCGCACTTTCTATGGCGCGGCGGTTTCGAAAACGCCGAGTTGAATGCACTGCATGCCGAATGTTTCGAACATGCGCAGTTTGACGATGATTGGTGGTCTCAGGCCAACCGTTTCAGCCTGGGTTGGGTGACCCTGCGGATCGGGAGCGATCTCATCGGCTTCGTCAACGTTGCCTGGGATGGTGGCGTACATGCTTTCCTGCTCGATACGATGGTGCATTCGGCGCACCGTCGCCGCGGCTACGCATCGCAACTGGTGCGGGTTGCCGTCGACAACGCCAAGACTTCGCGCTGCGAATGGCTGCATGTCGATTTCGACCCCCACCTGCGGGACTTCTACTTCAAGGCTTGCCGGTTCGCGCCGACCGATGCCGGTCTAATCCGGTTGCGGTAAACGCGCGCCTATGTGGCCCTCAGTCCAGTCCGTCGACATAGGTCATGCCGGAATTGGCGACCAGCGAGCCGCCATCAACTGCATAGACCGCGCCGTTGACGAAAGAAGCCGCAGGCGACAGGAGGAAAGCGATGACCTCGGCGGCCTCTGCCGAAGAGCCGGCGCGCCGTTGCGGAACATGTTCGCTCACCTTGGCGTAGGCAGCCTCCAGATCGGTTCCGATCGGCAACGCACGCATTTCCTCATCCGCCATCTCGCTGCGAATCCAGCCGGGCGCCACGACATTGGCACGCAGGCCATGGCGCGCATATTCATAAGCAAGGCATCTGGTGAACTGGCTGATGCCGGCCTTGGCTGCCGAATAGGCTGCGATACCAGGCCCGGTTTGCATCGCCCCCACCGAACTCACCGCAACGACAGCGCCGCGACTGGCCAGAAGATGCGGCAGCGCCGCCTGGGTCATGACGAAGGGCGCCGTCAGATTGACCGCGATCTGACGCTCCCAGTCCGCGACAGGGAGTTCCGCGATCGACGCGGACAGGATGATACCGGCATTGAGGACAAGGCCGTCGAGGTGTCCGTATCGCTCCAGCGTCTGCGTTACCAGCAGCCTTGCAGCAGCATGATCGGTGACGTCCAGGGCGACAGCATGCGCTCCACTGCGCGCCGCAACCTTATCGAGCGCATCCTTGCGACGCCCGCAGATGACGACATGATGGGAGGTGGCGAGCCGTTCGGCCAAGGCGGCGCCGATGCCGCTGCCGCCGCCGGTTATGATCACCACGGGCTTGCCGTCGTTCATCTGCATGGTTTCTCCCTCTTTCGAATGTGGCCAAGCCTAGCAGACTCTCGGGTGCAATCCTGTCGTCCTCAGGGATGATCGTTGAGTCCGGGGTCGCGACCCCGGCTTTGGCTCAGAGTGTCGGTTTGGATTGGTGCAGTCGTGTTACGCCTCGTCAGAGGTGCGGCAGGGTCGACAGGGCATCGAGCCAGAGGTCGCAAGCCGTTGCGGGTGCCGCCGTCGCTGTTTCGATCGGTCAGATCGGCGTTGACCGGCGAAAAACTCCAAATTGTGAAGGAACCAAAGCAGCCTACGGCTGTTACTGCGCGAGTTTCGATTTGGGGGGAAGCAAATCAGGAGACAGTTATGAACGATCACGTCACCGACCGTTTGGCCGTCGACGGGGATACGATGTTCGAACTTTTCTCCGACAAATGGACCCTGGTCGTACTGCGGCAGATTTACCTTGATGGCGGTGCGGCGCGTTTCAATGCGCTCAAGCGTCAGGTGGAAGGCATCAGCCAGAAGACCCTGACGCAATCTCTGCGGCGCCTCGAACGGAACGGCCTTGTCAATCGCCACCTCGTCGACACCACGCCCCCCGGTGTCGAATACAGCCTCACGGCGCTGGGAAATTCCCTGAAATTGCCTCTTGGCGTGTTGCGCGATTGGTCTGAAAGCAACGCCCACGCGATCCATCACGCACAGCAGATTTTTGACCAGAAGCAATCCAAAGCGCCTGGTTCGATGGTCGCGTGACCGATTGTGTCTTTATTGCAACGCGATAAATGCACAATTGAAACGAATTGGCGTTGCGAAATCCGGTATGAAAATTAAGACCATTACATCAGATTTTTCATGAATATCAAATTCGCGTGTAAAATCAGTCATTTGAAGATTGGTGGTAGCCAAATGGATACTTATACATTGTTTTGAATGTTACAGATCGGTAACATTTTTGTTATCAGAGCTGATGCCACAAATTATGCATAGTCCGTCCGTTCGGATCGGGAACTTCCGGCGGCGTTTTGCTCGCGACTGGGGGAACTTGACGGTCCTAAAGTACGAACAGGGGATATCAGTGAAAATCCACACCCTTCTTCTCGGCTCGGCAGCGGCAATGATCGCCGTTTCCGGCGCTCGCGCCGCCGACGCCGTCGTCGTCGCAGAGCCGGAACCGGCAGAATACGTCAAGATCTGCGACGTCTACGGCGCCGGCTATTTCTACATCCCGGGCACCGAGACCTGCCTGCGTATCGGCGGTTATGTCCGTTACGATGCCGGCCTTGGCGATATCGGCTCGTTCGACGGCGCCAAGACCCGCGATCGCCTCAATGGCGATGAGCAGGACACCTGGCAGAAGAACGCCCGTCTCGCACTGCGCACCTGGACCGGTCAGGAAACCGAGCTCGGTACGTTGAAGACGTTTACCGAGACCCGTTTCAACTTCGGCAACCGTGATGGCAGCGGTGAAGCTGGCAACAAGGGCGACATCCAGCTCAAATGGGCCTGGATCCAGCTCGGTGGCCTGCGCGTCGGTAAGGACGAGTCGGCCTACGACACCTTCTCGGGTTATGCCGCCAACGTCATCCAGGATACCCTGGTTCCCTACGGTGATTTTGACACCAACCTGATCAGCTACACCTTCGACGGCGGCAATGGCTTCTCCGCGATCGTTTCGCTCGAACAGGCATCGGGCAGCTACAACACCTACGTAAAGGATGGTGCCGGAAACTGGGTCTTCACTCCTGACAATGACCAGACCATCGACAGCTACGTTCCGAACGTCGTCGTCGGTGCCAAATACACGCAGGGCTGGGGCGGCATCTCCGCGGTCGTCGCCTACAACGCGCCTTGGGAAGAGTGGGCCGGCAAGGTTCGCCTCGATGTGAACGCAACCGACCAGATCTCGCTGTTCATCATGGGTGGCTACGGTACTGACGACAATATCTACCGCAGCTTCTATAAGCCATGGGGCGGCAACTGGGCTGTCTGGGGCGGCGGTACCTACAAGTTCAACGAGAAGACCTCTTTGAACGCGCAGGTTTCGTATGACGAAGGCGAGACCCTTGGCGTCGCCGTCAACGTCGCGCATCAGCTGGTTCCGGGCTTCACCGTCACGGCCGAAGTTGACTATGTCAACGAAGGTAAGTTCGGCAAGGCTGACTACCGTGGCAGCTGGTCCGGTGCGGACAAGGACAGCAGCGTCGGCGGCATCCTCCGCTTCCAGCGCGATTTCTAAGCATTTCTCCTTTAGCGGGTGCCGGCTTGACCTCCAGTCATTCGCTCTTTTTATCAAGGTGAGAATTTCACCGAAGAATGGCCCGGCCCGTAGCCGGGCCATTCTTTTTTTGGGCCGACAATGTTCAAGCCGCGGCCAGGGCAGCCTGCCGTGCTGGCTCCAGCCTTTGGTCCAGAAACTGCCTTTGCATTGACGTGGCGTCAATCATGGTTGCCGCTTCCATTTCCGGATGGCGATATGCGTCTGTCGCTTGGTTGATCGAAAGATCAAAGGAGGACTGAGCGCGTTTTCATCAGAGTGGAGGAGACACCATGGAACGTGCAAACAGAAATCTGGTCGGGGCGATGTGCGGCATCGCTCTGGCTGTTAGTGCGGCTGCTGCGTCGGCTGCCGACAAACCACGTGCCCGCGACCTTGGCATTCCGTTCGAAGGGACACCGGGGCCGAACAACGCCATCACCGATGTGCCGGGCGTCACCGTCGGTTATTCAACGATCATCGAAGGCGAAGGCAAGATAGTAGTCGGCAAGGGACCTGTGCGTACCGGCGTCACCGCAATCCTGCCGCGCGGCAAGGCGTTCGGGCCGTCTTTCGCCGGCTGGTATTCGCTCAACGGCAATGGCGAGATGACCGGGACGACCTGGATCGAGGAAAGCGGTTTCCTCGAAGGCCCGATCATGATCACCAACACACACAGTGTCGGCGTCGTCCGTGACTCGGTCATCTCCTGGGAAGCCGAGAACAACCTCGTCGGGCCGCATTTCCGTGACCTTTACTGGAGGCTGCCGGTGGTGGCGGAGACCTGGGACGGTATCTTGAACGACATCAACGGCATGCACGTGAAGAAGGAACATGTCTATGCCGCGCTCGATTCGGCCAAATCCGGCGCAATCGCGGAAGGCAATGTCGGCGGCGGCACGGGCATGAACCTGTTCAACTTCAAGGGCGGTACCGGTACGGCCTCGCGAAAACTGTCGGCCGAAGATGGTGGCTACAATGTCGGCGTTCTGGTCCAGGGCAACTTCGGCTCGCGCGCGGATCTCACCATTGCCGGCGCACCCATCGGCAAGGAGATCACCGACCTGATGCCGGATGTGTCATGGAAACGCGAGGAAGCGGGGTCGATCATCGTCGTGGTGGCCACCGATGCACCCTTGTTGCCGCATCAGCTGAAGCGTCTCGCCCGCCGCGTGCCGCTCGGCATCGCCAAGACGGGTGGCTATGGCGGCAACGGCAGTGGCGATATCTTCATCACCTTCTCGACCGCCAATCCCGAGGCTTTCAATCAGGAGAAGAACACGACGGTCGAGATGGTCTCCAACGACAAGATCAATCCATTGTTCCATGCCACTGCGGATGCGACGGAGGAGGCGATCGTCAACGCCATGGTGGCGGCCGAGACCATGAAGGGACGAGACGACAACGTCTCCTTTGCCATTCCACACGACAGGCTGCAGGAAGCCTTGAGGAAGTACAACCGGTTGGCGAAATGAAATAAGCCGACCAGAAAGGCCGGCTCCCAGGCGGAGCCGGCCGGACTTGTGCAATTGGGGTGATCCCGCGCTCAGGTTTGCGAAGCAACGATGCGTTTGTGCACGCCGCTCAGGCTTTGGGTAAAGGTGTCGAACAGTCCGGCGTTCGTCAGTTCGCGCAGGATCTGCTCATTGATGCCGCCGCGTGTCGCGTATTCCTGCGACAGATGCATGAAGCCGCTGGTAGGCGAAGCGTCGGGTGCATTGGCCAGCGCCTTGAACAAGGTGGCGATATAGTCGCGCCCCTTGATCTCATCGACACCTTGGTCCTTGAGCCATGCGTGAACGGTATCGAGATATTTGAAAAAGCTGGCGTAAGTCGCTGTCACCACGCTGAGAGCGTCGAACTCGCTCGCACTCTCGACCTCGATTGCTTTTCCCAGGCGTCCGAAGAAGGCCGCGACATCCTTGTCCGGCGGGCAGAGGATGGTAGCCCCCTGTCTCGATGCGATCATCGGCATCGGCAGCGCCTTGGTCAGCTTGCGGGCCGGCGCAACCAGCGTGGCGATCTCCTTCAGCGAGAGCGTCGCGATCAGGCTGATGACGTGATGATCCGCCCTGAACCGCAGCGACGGGATGACCTCGTGTGCGACCTGTGGCCGGACCGCAAGCATCACCATGTCGCTGCCGTCGAGCACGGCCTGGTTGTCGCTCGCCACCCGCACATCATCAAACCGCAAGGCGAGGTTTGCTGCGATCTCCTCGTTACGTGGCGACAGCAGCACCGACACCGAGTTGTCGGCCACCGATTTGAGCCCTGTGACAATCGCTGCGGTGAGGGCGCCCGTGCCGACGAAGCCAAGTTTCATGCGATGCCCTGTGTTGCTGGTTGGATTTGAATTGCCGGCGACCATAGTCGCCACAGCCACGCGGGCAAGGGCTGAAACGTCTGGTCGGTCAGTGTCTCTCCACGTCTCGGCGATGGGAGAGGGCGATCCGGGAGTCGGGTCGCTTCGTGTGGACGGTTGTCTGGCGTCGAACGTATCGGTTAAGGTCCGCCTGGTTTGCCATTGTGGACGAGGCAGGGAGACGCAATCGCCGGTGTTCATTTCGTGTTCAGCCCCGATGCGCTAATAAAGGCGCCATGAACAGGATCCGCTCCACTCTTCGGTCTTTTGTGCTGGCGCTCGGCGTCGGCGGGCTGACTGCCGCCACTCCGGCGAGTGCGATGCCGATCTCGTCTCCCGCCTATCCCAGGCAGGTTGTGACCGTCGCGGCCGACTGCTACGCGATCGGCCAGGAAGTCGCTGCCCAGAACGGTGGCACGCTTGCCAAGGCTTCGTCCGCCAACCGCGGTGGACAGGAGGTCTGCGTTATTGTGGTGCTGGTGCCGGGCAAGGACGGAGAGCGCCCGCGCAGGGCCGAGATGGTGGTGCCGGCTGGCTGATCGCGGTTTCCGCGTTCCGGAATCGGCGTATATCCGAACAATCGAACAGAACGACACGAGGCAGGATGCGCGTACTGGTGGTCGAGGATGACAAGGAACTGAACCGGCAACTCGCCGATTCGCTTGTCGATGCGGGCTATGTGGTCGACCGCGCCTATGATGGCGAGGAAGGTCATTATCTCGGCGATACCGAGCCCTATGACGCGGTGGTGCTCGACATCGGCCTGCCGCAGATGGACGGCATCAGTGTCGTCGAGCGCTGGCGCCGCGACGGCCGCAAGATGCCGGTGCTGATGCTGACAGCGCGCGATCGCTGGAGTGACAAGGTTTCCGGTATCGATGCCGGTGCCGACGACTATGTGACCAAGCCTTTCCACATCGAAGAAGTCCTGGCCCGTGTGCGCGCGCTCATCCGCCGCGCCGCCGGCCATGCGTCATCCGAGCTGACCTGCGGCCCATTGCGCCTGGATACGAAAGCCTCCAAGGCCGATGTCGACGGTGTGCCGCTGAAACTGACGTCGCATGAGTTCCGGCTTCTTGCCTACCTCATGCACCACATGGGGGAGGTGGTATCGCGCACCGAGCTGGTCGAACATCTGTATGATCAGGATTTCGATCGCGATTCCAACACCATCGAAGTTTTCGTCGGCCGGCTGCGCAAGAAGATGGGTGTCGACATGATCGAGACCGTGCGCGGCATGGGATACCGCATGCGTGAACCGGAGGCGTAAAGCGGAACCGCTTGCCACCACCAAACGGACGAGGACGAGGGCGCCGCTGCGTTTCTGGCTGCGCTCCCTGACCTTTCGCGTCGTTGCTTTTTCCTCGATCTGGGCGGTTCTGACGCTGGTCGTCATCTTCACCTTGATCACCACGCTCTACCGTCAGGCCAGCGAGCGCGGTTTCGACAGCCTGCTCTCGGCACATCTTTTCAACCTGATCGGGTCTGTCGGCATTTCCGACAAGGGCGTGCTGATCGGCGCGCCGGATCTCGGTGACCTGCGTTTCTCGGAACCCTTTTCCGGCTGGTACTGGTCGGTCGAACCGGCCTCGGAGGGTGTCAGCGGTCATTTGCGCTCATCGTCGATGATGGCGCAGACACTGCCTTCACCAACCATCGGTGAGGTGCCATTCAACTCCAGCTTCCAGCGCAGCTATTCGACAAAAGGGCTGAGAGGCGAGGCGCTGCAGGTCTTCGAAAGCGAATTCGTGCTCGATGCCAAGAACCACATCGCCCGTTTCAGGGTGATGGGCAACAAGAGCGAGCTGGAAGAGGAAATCCGGTCGTTTCAGGGAAGGCTGCTCACCTACCTGTCGCTGTTCGGCGCCGGCATGATCGCCATCAACGCCATTGCCATCCTGCTCGGCCTGCAACCGCTGCGAAGGGTCCGGGCAGCCCTCGCCATGGTGCGCGAGGGGACGGCGCAGCGCCTGGACGGTCATTTCCCTGCGGAGATCGAGCCGCTGGCCAACGAGACCAATGCGTTGATCGAGAACAACAAGCGTATCGTCGAGCGCTCGCGTACGCAGGTCGGCAACCTGGCACATTCGCTGAAGACACCGCTTGCCGTGCTCCTCAACGAGGGAAGGGCGCTTGGCGGGCAGAAAGGCCAGTTGATCACCGATCAGGCCGCATCAATGCAAAAGCAGGTCGAGCACTATCTGCAGCGGGCGCGTATCGCCGCCCAGCGCAACAGTGTCGTGTATCGCACGCCGATCGCGCCGTTGGCCGAGCGCATGGTGCGCGTGATGCAGAAGCTGAACCCCAAAGTGACGCTTTCGCTTGCGCTGCCTGCCGAGGGCATCATCTTTGCCGGTGAGCGTGAGGATCTCGAAGAGGTGATGGGCAACCTGCTCGAGAACGCCATGAAATGGGCGCGTGGCAACGCAAAGGTTACAGTCAGGCCGGTGGGTGCAGCCGGCGAAAACGGCGAACAGTTCGAAATCTCGATTGAGGATGATGGCCCGGGAATTCCGGAAGACAAGGCGCGAGAGGCCCTGCAGCGCGGCAAGCGGCTGGACGAAACAAAACCCGGGACGGGGCTTGGGCTGGCCATCGTGGCTGATCTTATCAAGGAGTATGGCGGCACGCTCGCACTGGAACGCTCGTCGCTTGGAGGCTTGAACGCGATCGTTCGCCTGCGCAGCGTCCAGTGAAGAACGTGTTATGGGGGGTGGCACATGGCCCAATTTCAGCCCAATATCGGGATTATCGCCGCGGTCGTCGCCGATTGCGCGGCGAAGAGGGGAATTTTGACAGCATGACGATTCGCATGGGCCTCGTTGCCGGAATGCTGGCACTGGCTGGCTGCAGCACGACCGGGTCGAATGGAAGCGGGCCTGATATCGCACCGAAATCCGGCGCGGACAACGCTTCTGTCGCTGCAACCGTGCTTTCGGAAATGGGCGGTGGCCTTATCAGCGGCAGTATCGGGGCGAACCTGTCCTCGACCGAAAAGCGCAAGGCACTCGAGGCCGAATACAAGGCGCTGGAATATACCGCCAGCGGCCAGACCGTGACCTGGAAGAGTGACCAGTCCAGCCGCTACGGCGAGGTCGTCGCGGCACAGCCATATCGCGTCGGTTCTCAGGATTGCCGTCAGTATCGCCACACGGTCTATTCGGGTGGCGCCGGCCAGATTGCGCGCGGCACCGCCTGCCGCAACTCGGACGGCAGCTGGACACCACTGACCTAGAGCGTTTCCGTTTTAACGGAAGCGCGGTAACGCTCTAGTTCTGTGTTCTTACGCAATTTCGGACGGAAAACCGCTGCACACTTTTCCTGAAATTGCTCCAGTCAGCCGCTACAATTTTCCAAGGCTGCAGTCGGGCATTTGCGCTCGATCAAAGTCGGCTGGTCGCAATTCTGTCAAAGCGTCGCAGGACGCTTGTGTTGGCAGGACGAAGCCGGACCGCTATTGGAAGTGCCATGCTGTTTTGGGTCATAGCCGCGGTGCTGACGCTGGGTGCGAGCCTGGCCGTGCTGTTGCCTCTCGCCGGAGGGGGGAAGGAACAGGATTCCCAAAACGCGCACGATCTCGAGGTCTATCGTGACCAGCTGGGCGAACTCGACGGAGATCTGGCGCGTGGCCTGATCCAACCGGCCGAGGCCGAGCAGGCACGTGCTGAAATCGGTCGCCGTATCCTGCGCCTGGGTGGCAGCGGAACTGCGGTACAGGATTCCGGCGCAGGATCGAAAGTCGTCCGTCTGCTGTCCGTCGTCGCGGTGCTGGCTGTACCCCTGTTGAGCTGGGGCATCTATGCTCGTCTCGGCTCTCCGGACTTGCCTTCCCAGCCTTTGGCGGAGCGCCTTGCCAAGAACCCGGCCGACAGCTCGGTCGATGAACTGGTGGCCAGGGCCGAAGCGCATCTGGTGAAGAACCCCGCCGATGGCCGCGGCTGGGATGTTCTGGCCCCGATCTATCTACGCATCGGCCGGTTTGCGATGCCGTTACTGCCTACCGCAACGCGATCCGGCTCGAAGGAGACAATGCCGCCCGCCAGACAGGGCTGGGCGAGGCACTGGTCAATGGCGCCGGCGGGGTTGTTTCGGCCGACGCACAGACGGCCTTCGAGACCGCGTTGAAGTTTGAACCGAACGATCCCAAGGCGAATTTCTATCTGGCACTGGCGTTTTCGCAGGAGGGCCGCAAGCCGGAGGCGGTCGCCACGCTGCAGAAGCTGCAGACAACGCTGCCGGCGGATTCTCCATGGCGCAAGGCCGTTGGACAGGCTCTGGCCAGCCTGGAGACCAATCCTGTTCCACCCCAAAGCGGTCCGTCGGCAGGCGATGTGGCGGCCGCATCATCGTTGTCGGACGAGCAGCGCGGCGCCATGATCGAGACGATGGTGGCCAGTCTCGATGAAAAGCTCAAACAGAACCCGCGCGACACGGAAGGATGGATGCGCCTCATTCGTTCTTATGTGGTGCTGGGCAAGACCGACGAGGCTCGCGCCGCACTTCGGCGCGGTATCGCGGTTTTTGGCGCCGATAGTCCGGAGGCCAAGCAATTCACGGCCTTTGCCGGTACACTCGGCCTCGCCGCAACGGAGTAGGCGATGACGCGCAAGCAGAAGCGACTGTCGGTGATCGTGGCGGGGCTGGGCTTCCTGTCCATCGCGGCCGCCCTGACTTTTTATGCCCTCGGTCAGAAGGCCTCATACTTCTACATGCCGGGCGATCTTGCAGCCGCCAACGTTGCGCCAGGCCAGCGCATAAGGCTCGGCGGACTGGTGGAAAAAGGCACGATCGTCCGCGGCCAGGGAACAACCGTGTCGTTTGCCGTGACCGACACGCACGATGCCGTGAAAGTTACCTACACGGGCATCCTGCCGGACCTTTTTCGCGAGGAGCAGGGCGTCATCACCGAAGGTTCATTTGGCTCCGATGGCGTTTTCGTTGCCGATAGCGTGCTGGCCAAGCACGACGAACGCTACATGCCCAAGGAAGTCGCCGATGGGTTGAAGGCCAAGGGCGTGTGGCAGGAAACACAGGTTAAATAGCGGGCATGGTTGAGATCGGTCATTTCGCCCTGGTTCTGGCTTTTGCGCTGGCATTGATCCAGACGGTCGTGCCGCTGGTCGGCGCACGGATGGGCAATGAACGCATGATGGCGGTGGCCGCTCCAACCGCCATCACCGGCTTCGCACTGACGGCGCTTTCCTTCGTTGCCTTGATGATTGCCTATGCCGGTTCCGACTTTTCGGTCGTCAACGTCTGGGAAAATTCACACTCGCTGCAGCCGATGATCTACAAGCTCACCGGGACCTGGGGCAATCACGAAGGCTCCATGCTTCTGTGGGTGCTGATCCTGGCTTTCTTCGGTGCCCTGGTCGCGGCCTTTGGCGCCAATCTGCCGGCCAGTCTCAAGGCCAACGTGCTGGCCGTTCAGGGCTCGATCGGCGTCGCGTTCCTGCTGTTCATCCTGTCGACGTCCAACCCCTTTACCCGGTTGATCCCGGCTCCGGTCGAAGGACGCGACCTCAATCCGATCCTGCAGGATCTTGGATTGGCGGTGCATCCCCCACTGCTTTATCTCGGTTATGTCGGCTTCTCGATCTGCTTCTCCTTCTCGGTCGCCGCCCTGATCGATGGCCGCATCGATGCCGCCTGGGCACGGTGGGTCCGGCCATGGACGCTGGTGGCCTGGATATTCCTCACCGGCGGTATCGCGATGGGTTCCTACTGGGCTTATTACGAACTTGGCTGGGGCGGCTTCTGGTTCTGGGATCCGGTCGAGAATGCCTCCTTCATGCCGTGGCTGGCAGGAACGGCACTGCTGCATTCCGCCATCGTCATGGAAAAGCGCTCCGCGCTGAAGATCTGGACACTGCTGCTCGCCATCCTCACCTTCTCGCTGTCGCTGCTCGGCACCTTCCTGGTGCGCTCCGGCGTGCTGACATCCGTTCACGCTTTTGCCACGGATCCGTCGCGTGGCGTCTTCATTCTGTGCATCCTGCTCTTTTTCATCGGCGGTTCGCTGGCGTTGTTTGCACTGCGAGCGTCCTCGCTGACGGTGGGTGGCCTGTTCCAGCCGATTTCGCGTGAGGGCGCGCTGGTGCTGAACAATCTGTTCCTGACCACGGCGACGGCAACCGTGCTGATCGGTACGCTCTATCCACTTGCGCTGGAGGCGCTGACGGGAGACAAGATTTCGGTCGGCGAGCCCTTCTTCAACCTGACATTCGGTCCATTGATGGTGCCGCTCCTGCTGCTGGTGCCGTTCGGTCCGCTGCTTGCCTGGAAGCGCGGTGACATGTTTGCCGCCGCGCAGCGGCTGATGGCTGCCTTCGGCGCGGCCTTGCTGGCGGCGCTGGTCGTGCTTTTCCTCATCGACGGCGGATCAGTCCTCGCTGCGTTCGGTACAGGCCTCGCCGTCTGGTTGATCCTGGGAGCGGCCACCGACCTGGCGATGAAATCGGGTTTCGGTTCGGTGGCGTTCCCGGTCATGCTGCGTCGCTTCCGCGGCCTGCCGCGGTCGGTCTTTGGAACCGCGCTTGCCCATGCCGGCCTCGGGGTGACGCTGATCGGCATGGTCGGCACTCTGAATTTCGGTGAAGAGCACATCCTGACCATGAAGCCGCAGCAGACGGTCGAGGTTGCCGGCCGAGCTGTGCGTTTCGACGGAATTCAGCCGATGAAGGGGCCTAACTTCAACGAAGACCGTGCCCGTTTCCAGTTGATCAATGCCGGTGGTCAGGTGACGGGGACGATCAATTCGTCCAAGCGTTTCTATCCCGCCCGCCAGATGCCGACCACCGAGGCGGGCATAAAGACGATCGGCTTCAGCCAGCTTTACATCGCGCTGGGTGATGAATCTGCCGACGGGTCGGTCGTGGCGCGTATCTGGTGGAAGCCGCTGGTGACGCTGATCTGGCTGGGTGCCCTGGTCATGATGGTGGGTGGCGCAGTGTCCTTGGCCGACCGTCGCCTGCGGGTCGGTGCGCCGGCCAAGCGCAAGAGCAAGCCAGCAGCGGCGGCAGCCGTGTCATGACGATGCGAGGTTTTGTCGCCGGACTGGTCCTGGGGTTCGTGCTGCTGGCATCAGGCAGTGCCTTCGCCGTAAAGCCCGATGAGATGTTGTCCGATCCGGCACTTGAAGCACGCGCGCGCTCGCTGTCGGCCGGCCTGCGCTGCATGGTCTGCCAGAACCAGTCGATCGATGAATCCGATGCCGACCTGGCGCGCGACCTGCGCGTTCTCGTGCGCGATCGGCTGAAAGCCGGCGACAGCGACACACAGGTCATCGACTATGTCGTCTCGCGCTACGGCGAGTTCGTGCTCCTGAAGCCGCGTTTCGAATGGCGCACTGCCTTGTTATGGGGCGCGCCTGTTTTCCTGCTCCTGATCGGCGGGGCATTCATGATGCGGGCGGCGCGCCGGCCGAAGGCACCGGAAACGGCCGGATTGAGTGTGGACGAAAAAGCCAGGCTCGATGCGATCCTGAAACGCGACTGATCCTGCTTTCGCCAACATTGCCAAAGTTTCATCCTTTTCGAAAATCGGTTCCGATTTTCAGGTTAGCCAACATTACCAAAGTTTCATCCTTTTCGAAAATCGGTTCCGATTTTCGGGTTAGCCAACATTACCAAAGTTTCATCTACTGGAAATGAAGCGGTAATGTCGCCTTCTCTATCTGTTGTCCCGAAGGATGCCGCTTGAGCGTCCAGTTCTAGAGGACAACGGATCAATGACTGCTACCCCCACTTCCTCCCGTACCCGTTCGCGCCTTGCCGCTGCAGCCGCTTCGCTGGCGATCGCCGGCGCCATCGGCTTCGCTGCGGTGACCACCGGGACGGCCCCCGTGATGGCCGAGGCCGTCAACGTTCAGGCTCCCCAGGTTCCGGGTTTCGCCGATCTTGTCGAGAAGGTCTCGCCGGCCGTTGTTTCGGTGCAGGTCAAGGCCAAGGTCCAGCCGGCTTCCGATGACGGCGGCATGCCCTTCGACGCTCCCGACTTTTTCCAGGACAATCCGCAGCTCAAGCGCTTCTTCAAGGAGTTCCGTGGTCCCAACGGCCAGGGTGGCCGCAGCTTCCAGCATCGTGACAACCCCAACCGCGAGCCGCGTCCGGTCGCGCAGGGCTCGGGCTTCTTCATTTCCGAGGACGGCTACATCGTCACCAACAATCACGTGGTCGATGGCGGCACCGCCTTCACCGTCGTCATGACAGACGGCAAGGAATTCGACGCCAAGCTGGTCGGTACCGACCAGCGCACCGACCTCGCGGTGCTCAAGGTCGACAGCAAGGACCAGAAATTCACCTATGTCGAGTTTGCCGACGACTCCAAGGTCCGTGTCGGCGACTGGGTGGTCGCCGTCGGCAATCCGTTCGGCCTTGGCGGCACCGTTACCTCCGGTATCGTCTCGGCGCGTGGCCGGGACATCGGCGCCGGCCCCTATGACGACTTCATCCAGATCGACGCCCCGGTGAACCGTGGCAACTCCGGTGGCCCGACCTTCAACCAGAGCGGCCAGGTGGTCGGCATCAACACCGCGATCTTCTCGCCTTCGGGTGGCAGCGTCGGCATCGCCTTCGACATTCCGGCTTCCACCGCCAAGCAGGTCGTGGAGGTGCTGATGAAGGGCGGCACGATCGAACGCGGCTGGCTCGGTGTCGAAATCCAGCCGGTCACGGCCGATATCGCCGAGTCACTCGGCCTGAAGGCTGAAAAGGGCGCCCTGGTTTCCGGTGCCCAGGACGACAGCCCCGCCAAGAAGGCCGGCATTGTCGCTGGCGACGTCATCACCCAGGTCGACGGCAAGGATGTCGCGACCACCAAGGAACTGGCCCGCCTGATCGGCGCCTATCAGCCCGGCAAGTCGGTGGATGTCACCGTCTGGCGCGGCGGCAAGGCAGAGACCATCAAGGTCGACCTCGGCAAGCTGCCGAATGGCGACAAGATGGCGTCGGCCGGCAAGCCATCCGAGCCGTCGGGGACCAACTCCCTGGCCGACCTCGGCCTGACGGTCACCAAGTCCGACAACGGCAAGGGCGTGGTCGTGACCGACGTCGATCCCGACAGCGATGCCGCCGATCGCGGCATCCAGGCCGGTGATGTCATCACTGCCATCAACAGCCAGGAAGTGGCCGGCGCCTCCGATATCTCCAATGCGATGAAGGAAGCGCAGAAGGCCGGTCGCAAGCAGGTGCTGGTGCAGATCAGCCGCGAAGACACCAACCGCTTCGTGACGCTGCCGGTCGCCAAGGGCTGATCGATCGCCGCTGGCAAGGGAGAGCCGCAGGCGCCTGGGGCAGTGGGGGCACTGAACCAGGCGAGCCGGACAATCCCGTGCCGGTCGGTGCCTTTCGGTTGCCGCCACTCCCGGTGGTCGTGCATCCGGAAACATTGCTTCCGGAACGGCGGTGTCGCACCCCCGGATCGCCGTGAAGGAAGCAGGGTCGGCGTGTCAGTCAGTAGTGTCCGACCTCAGCGGCAGCGGGGCTCTCGTCCCGCTGCCGCAAAATCACAGGATGTCCAGAGATGTCTGCCGCAACGGCTTCGGAAATTGCGTATAACGGCTCCATGAAGATTCTGATCATCGAAGACGATCGGGAAGCCGCCGACTATCTGGAAAAGGCCTTCACCGAGGCTGGCCATACAGCCCATGTCGCCGGCGACGGCGAGTCCGGTTTCGCACTGGCCGACAGCGGCGAATACGACGTGATGGTCGTCGACCGCATGCTGCCGCGTCGCGATGGTCTTTCGGTCATCGCAGCATTGCGTTCGCGCGGAAACACCACGCCGGTGCTCATTCTGTCGGCGCTGGGCGAGGTGGATGACCGCGTAACCGGGTTGCGCGCAGGTGGCGATGATTACCTGACCAAGCCTTATGCCTTCTCCGAGCTGCTGGCGCGGGTCGAGGTCCTGAATCGCCGCGCTGGCGTGAAGGAGAGCGAGACGGTCTACAGGAGCGGTGATCTCGAACTCGACCGGCTGTCGCATTCGGTCAAGCGCGCCGGCAAGGAAATCGTCCTGCAGCCCCGCGAATTCCGCCTGCTCGAATATCTGATGCGTCATGCCGGCCAGGTGGTGACGCGCACCATGCTGCTCGAGAACGTCTGGGACTATCATTTCGATCCCCAGACCAATGTCATCGACGTGCACGTGTCGCGGCTGCGCGGCAAGATCGAAAAGGGCTTTGAAAAGCCGATCCTGCATACCATTCGTGGCGCCGGCTACATGCTGAAGAGCGGCGGTTAGGTCTCGATGGCTCTGACCGTGCCAGCCATCATGAAGACGACGGCGGCGCGCCTTTCCGCGCTGTATCTTCTGCTGTTTGCGATCTGCGCGGTTCTGCTGGTCTTCTACATGACCTCGTTGTCGGCACGCATGCTGACGGCGCAGACGCAGGAAACCATCAACGAGGAAGTGGCCGATCTTGCCCGTTCCTATCAGCGTGGTGGCCTGCCTTTTCTCGTGCGCACCATGGAGCGGCGGTCACGCGCGCCCGGGGCCAATCTCTACATGATCGCCGATCCCAACGGCGAGGTCCTGGCCGGCAACGTCCAGAGCATCGAGCCGGGGGTGATTGCCCGCGAGGGCTGGACGGAGATCCCGTTTTCCTACGAACGCTATGGCGAAAGCGGCGGTGAACAGGCGCAGGGCGCGAACGACGCCAGCAAGTCTTCCGGGCAGGCACCGGCGCAGATACGCCGCAACAAGGGCCACGATGCCATTGCCCTTGTGGTGCGGCTGCCCAACCAGATGATCCTGCTTGTCGGCCGCGACCTCGGCGAGCCCGAGCGGTTCCGCAGTGTTGTTCGTCGGGCGCTCACCCTGACGCTCGGCATGATGGGACTGGGCGCATTGCTGATCTGGTTCCTGGTCGGCCGCACCGCGCTCAAGCGCATCGACAACGTGTCGGAGGCCAGCCGCCGCATCATGGGTGGCGACCTGACCGGCCGGCTTCCGGTCAGTGGAGCAGGCGATGAGTTCGACCGGCTTTCCGAAAACCTCAACGCCATGCTGGCGCGCATCGCCACCTTGAACGAAGGCCTGAAACAGGTCTCCGACAACATCGCACACGACCTCAAGACGCCGCTGACCCGGCTGCGCAATCGGGCCGAGGCCGTGCTGTCGGGCAAGCACAGTGCGGCCGATTACAAGTCTGCCCTCGAAGGCACGATCGCGGAGTCCGACCAGCTCATCAAGACCTTTAACGCCATCCTGATGATCTCTCGTCTTGAGGCTGGCTATTCGTCCGAGAACGTGACGCAGGTCGACCTGGCCGCGACCGTCCGCGATGTCGTCGAGCTTTATGAGCCGGTGGCGGAAGAAGCGGGCGTCGGCCTGGAAGCCAATGTCACCGGGCCATATCTGATCGATGGTAACCGGGAACTCGTCGGGCAGGCGCTATCCAATATCGTCGACAATGCGATCAAGTATTCGATCGATGCCACGGCCAGCCCCGCGGTGCGGGTCACGCTCGAACGCAGGGCGGGCTCGATCAGGCTCACCGTGGCCGACAATGGCCAGGGCATCCCGGACGACGCCGACCGTGCGCGCGTCACCGAAAGGTTCGTGCGGCTAGAAAAAAGCCGCTCGCAACCCGGATCGGGACTCGGGCTTAGCCTCGCCAAGGCAATCATGAAATTCCACAAGGGCACCCTTGATCTGCAGCCTGCCGATCCTGGACTATGCGTCGTCATGAGCTTTCCGGAGCGGGAAGTTTCGTCGGGGAGAAACGGATGACGGCAAGTGCGGCGGCTGAGCGGGAAAAGGCAGGGCTTCGCCTGCAGCCGAAATTGAAACTTGCGCCGCTCGATGTCGGTCATGCACGCGAGGAACTTGCCGACATTGCCGCAGCAGCCAAGGAAGACGAACTGTCGCGCCTGGCGGCGTTCCTGGCCGGCAAGGGAGACGCGCAGGATTTCCTGGCTGCCGTGTTTGATCTTTCTCCGTTCCTGCGCGATGTGGCGAGACGCCGCCCGCAGATACTGGACGCGTTGTTCGACGAAACGGTCGAACAACGACTTGCCGCGGTAGCCGAGATGATGGGCACCGCGTCGCGCTTGGAGAACGTTTCCGAGCAAAGCCTGATGATGGAACTGCGTCTTCTCAAGGCCGAGGCGCATTTCCTGATCGCGCTCGACGATCTGGCCGGGATTGCCGAGACGTCGCTGACCGTGCGCAGGCTTTCCAATCTGGCCGACGCCTCGATCCGCGCGGCGGTCGATTTTCTGCTGCGCGACGCCCACGAACAGGGCAAGCTGAAGCTGGTCGATCCGAAGAACCCGACACTGAAGTCCGGATGGATCCTGCTTGGCATGGGCAAGCTCGGCGCTCACGAGCTGAACTTCTCGTCCGATATCGACCTTGTCGTCTTCTTCGAGCCGGAAGCTCCGGCGGTGATCGACCCGCTCGATGCCACCGAACTGTTTTCACGGTTGACTCGTCGCCTGGTTCGCATTCTCCAGGATCGCACCGAACATGGTTATGTCTTCCGCACCGATCTCAGGTTGCGGCCCGATCCCGGTTCGACGCCGCTCGCGATCCCGGTGGAGGCGGCACTCACCTATTACGAGGGCAGGGGGCAGAACTGGGAGCGCGCCGCGATGATCAAGGCGCGGCCCGTAGCCGGCGACATCGCAGCCGGCGAAGCCTTTCTCAAGGAACTCCAGCCTTATGTCTGGCGCAAATACATGGACTATGCGGCGATCGCCGACGTCCATTCGATCAAGCGCCAGATTCACGCTCACAAGGGGCATGGCGAGGTCGCGGTCAAAGGCCACAACGTCAAGCTTGGCCGCGGCGGTATCCGCGAGATCGAATTCTTCGTGCAGACGCAGCAGCTCATCGCCGGTGGCCGTTTCCCGGAGTTGCGCGGGCGCGAGACGGTGCCGATGCTTGCTGAACTTGCAGAACGCAGCTGGATCACGCCTGAAGCGCGCGATGTTCTCACCCAGCAATACTGGTTCCTGCGCCGCGTCGAACACGCCATCCAGATGGTGGCGGACGAACAGACCCACATGCTGCCGGAAGACGACGAGGGGCTGGAGCGCATCGCCCACATGCTGGGCTACAAGGATGCCGGGACTTTCTCCACGACGCTACGCGCCGCCTTGCAGCAGGTGGAAGGCCACTATGCGGCCTTGTTCGAGGCCGCGCCTGAACTCTCGGCCGGCGTAGGCAATCTGGTCTTCACCGGTGACGTCGATGATCCGGACACCCTGCAGACCTTGCTCGGACTGGGGTTCCAGCGGCCGAGTGACATCTGTCGCGTCATCCGAACCTGGCATTTCGGCCGCTACAAGGTGACGCGTTCGGCCGAGGCCCGCGAGCGGCTGACCGAACTAACGCCTGCGCTCCTGGAGGCATTCGGCAAGACACGCCGCGCCGATGAGGCGCTGATGCGCTTCGACGAATTCCTGTCCGGCTTGCCGGCGGGCATCCAGCTGTTTTCGCTGCTGCAGTCCAATCCGGGGCTGCTCAGGCTGATGGCGACCATCATGGGTGCTGCGCCGCGGCTGGCGGCAATCATCACGCGCCGCCCGCATGTGTTCGATGGCCTGCTCGATCCTGCACTGCTCACCGAACTGCCAAACCGCACCTATCTGTCGGCGAGACTGGCGGCATTTCTTGACGGCGACCGCGCCTATGAAGAGGTACTCGACCGCCTGCGCATCTTCGCGGCCGAGCAGAAGTTCCTCATCGGCGTACGGCTTCTGGCCGGTTCGATCGATGCGGCGCGTGCCGGCCGTGCCTTTTCCGATCTCGCTGACTTGACCATCGGAGCGGCATTGGACGCGGTGGTGGAGGAGTTTGCACAGCGCCACGGCCATATCCCGGGAGGCAGGATCGCGCTTCTGGGGATGGGCAAGCTGGGTAGCCGCGAGCTGACTGCTGGTTCGGACGTCGACCTTATCCTGCTCTATGACCATGACGAGCAGGCGGAAGAGTCGGATGGCGAGAAGCCTCTGGCGCCATCGCACTACTTCGCCCGCCTGACGCAGCGCCTGATCGCTGCTGTTTCGGCGCCGACCGCCGAAGGCGTGCTCTACGAGCTCGATCTGAGGCTGCGGCCATCCGGCAACAAGGGGCCTGTGGCGACGCATGTCGACGCCTTCCGCAAGTATCAGCGGCAGGAAGCCTGGACCTGGGAACAGATGGCGCTGACGCGGGCGAGGGCAGTTGCCGGAGATCCCGCTCTGTGCGCCGAGATCGAACAGGAGGTGGACAACATCCTGGCGCAGCCGCGCGACCGCGCCAAGGTGGCCGCCGAGGCTGTCGAGATGCGCAAGCTGATCGAGGAAGAGAAGCCACCACACGACCTCTGGGACATCAAGCTCATTCCCGGTGGTCTGATCGACCTGGAATTTGTCGCTCAGGTGGCAACCATCACAGCCCAACTTGAAGGCGATGTTCGCACGCCCGGCACCGCACAGACTTTGGCGAGATTGGCGCCAAACTTTGCCGATCCCGAGATCCGGCACGCGCTTTGCGACGCATATTCGCTGTATTTGTCGGTTACCCAGATGATCAGGCTGTGCCTGACCAGCACGTTCGAACGCGATGACGTGCCGCCGGGTCTGGTCGATCTTCTTTTGGCAGCAACCGATCTGCCGGATTTCACGGTGCTGGAAGCGCACCTCAAAGAGACGTCGCGAAAGGTCAGGAAGGACTTCGACCTTTTGCTGCGTGGGAAACGCTCGTGAGGAACTGACGCCTCCGGGCGGTTTCCAAAGCATCGGGGGTGACGATGCAACAGGAGAAACCGATGAAAAAGTCGACGAAACTTGCCTTCGCATTTGCGACCCTTGCCGGCCTCGTTGGAACCGCCGCCCATGCCGAACAGAACAAGGGCGGCGACATGCGCGATGGCTCGCACTGGCGCCTCCAGAAGGCCTTGAAGGATTCCGAGGGTGGCATCACCTTCGATCAGTTCTCGGAAGCGATGAACCCGGAACTGAAGAAGATCCTCGCCGACAATGGCGGCAAGGTCACCGTCGAACAGCTTGCCGCGGCGCTGGAGAAGGCGCGTTTCGAACGAATGGCGAAGCGCATGGTCGAACGTTACGACAGCAAGGGTGAGGGCGTCCTCACCCAGGAAGACGTCACCGCACACCAGAAGAAGATGTTCGCGCTGTTCGACAAGAACAATGACGGCAAGATCGAAAAGAGCGAGCTGCCGAAGCGTGGTGGTCGCGACCATCGCCAGAGCGAAGTCGAATAAACTTCACCGAAAACACCCGGCGGCAACCGCCGCCGGGTGTTTTATCCTGTCGGAAGATCTTGTCCGAAGGGCCCCGCAACCTCTTGCGGGGGCATCCTCAAGCCGCGGCCTTGACCAGCTGCGGTGCCTTCCGGAGCGGGATGCGTACTGATACGATGGTGCCGGAGCCTTCCGTCGAGCGGATCTTGAGTGCGCCGCCGTGCAGCTCGGCCAGCGAACGCGAGATGGCGAGTCCCAGGCCGGAACCGGTATGGTTCTTCGAGAACTGGTTCTGTACCTGCTCGAACGGTCGTCCGAGCTTGCCGAGTGCTGTCTTCGGAATGCCGCAGCCATTGTCCTCGATGGTGAGTGTGAGCGCTCCCGATGCGTTGCGGGCCTTCACCACGATATGCCCGCCCTGGCCGGTGAATTTCACCGCGTTGGACAGCAGGTTGATGACGATCTGCTTGATGGCTCGCCGGTCGGCAACCAGTGACAGGCTGTCGGCGATGCGTGTCTCCACGGTGATCGCCTTCTGGGCGGCCTGCAGCGAGACCACGCGTACCGTCTCGGAGATCAGCGGACCGAGGTCGATCTGCTCCCGATCGATCGAGAACTGGCCAGCTTCGATCTTCGACATGTCGAGGATGTCGTTGATGACACCAAGCAGGTACTTGCCCGACGAATTGATATCGGTGGCGTATTCTTCGTAACGCTCCGAACCCAGCGGCCCGAACAGCGCCTGCTCCATCAATTCCGAGAAACCGATGATCGCATTGAGCGGCGTACGCAGCTCGTGTGACATGTTGGCGAGGAATTCCGATTTCGCCTGGTTGGCGGCTTCGGCGCGATCCTTTTCTCGGATGTATTTTCGGTTCAGCTCGACCAGTTCACGCGTGCGCTCTTCCTCGGCACGGCGGGCGAGGCTGAGATCGTGGATGGTGGCCATCAGACGCCGCTCGCTGTCCATGAGCTTGTCCTGATGCTGCTTGATCTGTGTGATATCGGAGCCGACCGAAACGGTGCCGCCGTCGCGGGTCTTCAATTCGTTCACCTGCAGCCAGCGACCGTCGCCCAGCTGGCGCTCGATGGTGATGCCGCCATTGGGGCCGTTCGCGTTGGCCAGCCGGCGTTCGGCTGCGAAGGCCAGCATGCGCTCCTCGATCTCGGCACGCGCCGTGCCGGGCATGACGCTGCGGTCGGAGAGGCCGTTGTCGAGCTGGAACTTGGAATTGCACATCACCAGCCGTTCCGACGCGTCCCACAGCACGAAGGATTCGTTGATGTTCTCGATCGCCGTGCGCAGCCGCAGGTCGGCGGCTTCGGAACGAAGCGCGAGATGCCGTTGTTCGGTGACGTCGACAGCGATGCCGATGAGCTGGATTTCCGGCGCGTCCGGATCCATCACCTGCGCCCTGGCGCGCATCCACACCCACTGGCCATCGGCGTGGCGCATGCGGAAGACCTGGTCGATCTGATCGATCTCGCGTGCCATGATGCGCTCGGCCAGCTCGAACAGGTTGCCGTCTTCAGGGTGGATGATCTCATCGACCTCGCCGAAGGACAGCATCGTTTCGCAAGGCTCGTAACCGAGCATGTCATACATGGAGCGCGACCAGTACATCTTGCCGCGAGCCATGTCCCAGTCCCAGAGGCCACAGCGCCCCCTGACCAGCGCCATGTCGATGCGCTGCAGGGAATCTCCGAGGATGCGGTCGGCGCTCTTGGCACGCGTCACCTGGCAGAAATAAGCATAGAGCACGATCAGCAGCACGCCGGCCGTGAGCACGAACAGCGTCACGTTCAGCGAGACGGACTTGCGCCACTCGGCAAAGACCGCTTCCTGCGGAACAAGAACGGCTGCCGCACCCTTGCCGTCGGGCCTGAGGTCGACGGCGGCGTACCAGTCGGTTTCACCGATGCGGACTTCCAGCACGCCGGCGCGCTCACCGAACAGGAACAGCGGCTGCCCGCCCGAGATGACGCTGTCGAGCGTGCGGCCCTGCCAGCGGGTCGACTTCGGTGACACCGCAAGCACGGTGAATTCCTTGTCGGTCACGGCCAGCACGTGATCCGCACCGAGCGAACCCTGGCGTACGGCTTCTTCCAGCAGCTCCTGCGGGTTGGTGGCAGGTGCGGCGGCGCCAGCCTTGGCGAGTTCACCTGCGGAAAGCGTGAGAATTGTCTTGGCATTGCGTTCGATGTCGTCGTGCCAGCTCATCATCGACAGGAAACGCAGGCAGGCCACGACGATCAGGAAAAGGATGATCAGGGACGGGATCAGTCGACGCAGGATCGGTTCAGCGGCCAACAGCTTGCCGTAGGCTGGGCCGGCGATCAGCCGCGCATTGCCGATCAAGGCATTGCTGCGGCGCGGACGGCTGCGCCACTCAAAAGCTGTCCGTCCGGGCGCGCGCAACGCGTCCGCCTTGGCCATGGAATGGCTCTCCCCGAAATTTTCCCCGATGATGATCCGGCAACACCGTACTTCCGAATCGTCATTAAAGAATCAAACGTGATTCGCCTTGTCCAGTGGGTGAGGAGAAAAAAGATTGAAGATTCAGTAAATCGGCCGGCGTTTCGAGCGCCGGCCCGTGTTCTGGCCGTCAATCAGGCCAATGTGCGCTCGACAATGTCCTTGAGATCCGCCGAGAGCTTCTCCTGGCCGAGGATCGACACCAGGGCCTCACGTGCATGACCTTGCCGTACGGGTTCCAGGGAACGCCATGAACGCATGGCGGTAGCAAGCCGTGCGGCGACCTGGGGGTTGCGCTTTTCGACCTGCAGGACGATGTCGGCAAAGAAACGATAGCCCGCCCCGTCGGCGCGGTGGAAACCGGTCTGGTTGGCGCCTGCGAATGTCCCGATCAACGCGCGGACGCGGTTGGGATTGGTGATCGAAAAAGCGGGATGCTCGGTCAGTGCCTTTACCGTTTCGAGCGCACGCTGTCCCGGTACGCCAGCCTGGATGATGAACCACTTGTCCAGCACCAGCGCGTCGTCCGAATACTGTTTCTCGAACTGTTTCAAGGCCTTGTTGGCCTGAGCGGAATCAGGGTGGCGGTGAGCCAGGACAGCCAGAGCCGCCGCCCTGTCGGTCATGTTGGTGGCTTTCTCGAAGTGGTTGGCGGCGAGATCGGCACCGCCCGGCAACAGCGCAAGATAGTCGAGCAGCACGTTGCGCAACGCGCGGCGGCCCGCGCCCTCGGCGTCGGGCAGGAAGGGTCCGCTGTCGCGCAATTCGCCATAGAGACGCCTGAAGTCTGGCTCATTGGCCACGGCCAGCGTCTGGGCACATGCATGGCGCGCTGCCAGGATGGCATCCGGGTCGATCCCCTTGCCGATTTCGCGCGCGATATCGGCTTCACCGGGCAGGCTCAGTGCCAGCGCACGGAATGCCGGTTCCAGCGACGTATCTGCCGCGATGCGTCCGGCCAGCGTCTGAAGATGTTCGCCGAATTCCGGCTGCTTTCCGCCAAGGACATTGCGGAAGCCGGCGATCAGCGCGTCGGTGAGCAAGGTGTTGAAGGCTTGCCAACGCGAGAAGGCATCGCTGTCCTTGCCGGCCAGGAAGATCAGGTCTTCCGGCTTCTGTTCCAGCGAAAGCGTTATTGGTGCCGAGAAGCCGCGATTGAATGAAAGCACCGGCCGTTCGGCGACGCCGGTGAAACGCACCGATTGATGTCGCTTGCGAAGGTGGATGACACCGTCTTCTACCGTTGCGCCCTCGACGCCGTCATAGGGAAGATCCTTGCCGTTGGCTCCGACAAGGCCGAATGCCAGCGGTATGTGCATCAGCCGCTTGCGGCTTTCCGATGGGGTCGGGGCGAGCGACTGTTCGATCTCGAGCGTGAAGACGCGGGCCGCCTGGTCGTAGCTGGAGCTGACGGTTACATGTGGCGTGCCGGCCTGATGGTACCACAGTGCGAACTGCGAGAGGTCGCGGCCCGAGACGTCCTCGAAGACCTTGAGGAAATCGTCGATGGTGGCCGCCTCGCCGTCATGGCGCTCGAAATAGAGGTCCATGCCGGCACGAAAGGTTTCTGCGCCGAGGATGGTGCGGATCATGCGCACCACTTCCGAGCCCTTCTCGTAGACAGTCGCGGTGTAGAAATTGTTGATCTCGCGGTAGCGTCGCGGTCGTACCGGATGCGCAAGAGGCCCCTGGTCTTCCGGGAATTGGTGGGAGCGCAGCGTGCGCACCTCGGCGATGCGCTTGACCGGGCGCGAGCGCTCGTCCGCCGAGAATTCATGGTCGCGATAGACGGTCAGCCCTTCCTTCAGGCAGAGCTGGAACCAGTCGCGGCAAGTGATTCTGTTGCCTGTCCAATTGTGGAAATATTCATGGGCGATGATCGCTTCGATGTTGGCGAAGTCGGCATCGGTGGCAGTCTGTTCGTCGGCCAGCACATATTTGTCGTTGAAGATGTTGAGACCCTTGTTCTCCATCGCGCCCATGTTGAAATCGGAGACGGCGACGATGTTGAAGACATCGAGATCGTATTCGCGGCCGAATTTTTCCTCGTCCCATTTCATGGAGCGTTTGAGGGCGTCCATGGCGTAGCCGGCCAGCGCTTCCTTGCCGTGCTCCACATAGATGCCAAGTTCGACCTTGCGCCCTGACCGGGTGATGAATTCGTCGGCCACTTTGCCAAGGCTGCCGGCGACAAGCGCGAACAGGTAACTCGGTTTCGGGAACGGATCATGCCAGACGGCGAAGTGTTTGCCGTCACCGAGATCCCCGTGCTCGACCGGATTGCCGTTGGCCAGAAGCAGCGGCGCCTCGCTGCGATCGGCCTCGATGCGCACGGTGTAAACCGAAAGGATATCCGGTCTATCCAGGAAATAGGTGATGCGACGGAAGCCCTCGGCCTCGCATTGCGTGCAATAGACGCCGCTGGAACGGTAGAGGCCCATCAGTGTGCTGTTGGTCGACGGGTTCACATCCGTCTCGATGGTCAGTCGAAACGGCTTTGCCGGCGGCGTCAGGATGGTCAACTGATCCGCCGTCGCGGCATAATCGGCCGCGCCAAGCGGCTTGCCGTCGATCGAAACGCCGGCCAGCCGCAGTTCATCACCATCCAGCACCAGCGGGGTTCCCGCCGTTACACCTTGCCGGGGTTCGACGGTCAGGGTCGCGATGATCCGGGTCGCTTCCCTGGAAAGCGAGAAGTTCAATTCGGTCCTGGGGATCAGGTAGTCGCTGGGGCGATAGTCTTCGAGCCTGAAAACCTGGCCGGTATCTGTGCGCATCCGTCGATTTGTCCTGATGATTTCGGTGTAGCCGGCATTTGCTGGGATAAGATAAAGGAGGTTGCGGCTCTTTACACGAAACCGTCCCTCGACAAAACTGCCGGCACATCCCCAAGGCTTTCCCAGCCTTCACCGATCCCCTGCGAGGTTGCCATGTCTGCCGTCACACCCAAATTCGGGATGGGTGCCTCGGTCCGTCGGGTTGAGGACAATGCCTTCATCCTTGGACGGGGACGCTACACCGATGACATCAGCCCGGACGGCGTGCTGCACGGCTATGTCGTTCGTTCACCAGTGGCCAAGGCGCTTTTTTCGGTCGTCTCGACAGAGGCCGTGCGATCGGCGCCGGGTGTCCATCTGGTTCTTACCGGAGCTGATCTCGATCATCTTCGCGACCTGCGCTCCGGGGTCATGCAGCCACAGCCTGACGGCACCCGGGCGCCGACGCGCGACATCCCGATCCTGTGCCGGGACGAGGTCTGCTATGTCGGCGACGCGATCGCTTTCGTCGTGGCTGACAGTCGCGAGCAGGCACAGGACGCAGCCGATTTGATCGAACTCGATTTCGACACACAGAATGCCGCCGCTGTGACGGCGACGGCGCTCGACGAGGAAACACCGCTGGTCTGGCCGGAACTCGGTTCGAACCGTGCATTTTCCTATCACATCGGAGACACGGAGCGGACAGACGCAGCCTTTGCGAAGGCTGCCAGGATTACGCGCATCGACTTCGTCAACAATCGGCTGGTCTGCAACTACATGGAGGCGCGTGCCGCCATCGGCGAATGGAAGCAGCAGGAGGGGCGCTTCGTGCTCACCACCGGCTCGCAGGGCGTGCATTCGATGCAGAAGATCGTCAGCAGCGTGTTGGGCATAGGCAAGGATGAGCTGCGGGTCGTCACGCCGGATGTCGGCGGCGGATTCGGACCCAAGACCTTCGTCTATCGCGAGTATCTGCTGGTCCTGGAAGCGGCCAGGCGGCTCGGACGGCCCGTGAAGTGGACCGGGGATCGGACCGAGCATTTCCTGACCGATGCGCACGGGCGCGACAATGTCACTGTCGCTGAGATGGCGATGGACAGCGAGGGGCGCTTTCTCGGCCTGCGCGTGAACCTCATCGCCAACATGGGTGCCTATATCTCGCAATACGGACCGTTCATTCCGGTCGTCGGTGTTTCGATGTCCACCGGCGTTTACGACATCCAGGCGCTCGATGTCTCCGTAACTGCTGTCTACACCAACACCACGCCTGTCGACGCCTATCGCGGCGCGGGCCGCCCCGAAGCGGCGCTGCTGATCGAAAAGCTGGTCGACGCCTGCGCGCGCGACATGGGCCTGACCGCTGATGAGATCCGGCGTCGGAACTTCATCCGGCCGGACCAGATGCCTTACCGGACACAGACCGGCCGCCTCTACGATACGGGGGAGTTCGTAGGCCACATGAATCAGGCCATGCAACGGGCTGAATGGACTCAATTTTCCGCGCGACTGGAAGACGCGAAATCGCGCGGGAAGATCCGCGGCATCGGCATGGCGACCTATGTCGAAGCTTGTGCGTTCGCGGGCTCCGAGCCGGCGCATGTCGAATTGAACGGCGACGGCACGGTGACGTTGAAGATCGGCACCCAGACCAACGGCCAGGGACATGCCACCGCCTACGCGCAATTGCTGGCCGAAAAGCTCGATTTGCCTATCGAACGCATTCACGTTCGCCAGGGTGACACCGATGAATTGAAGGCAGGCGGCGGCACAGGCGGTTCGCGCTCCATTCCGCTCGGCGGTGTTTCCACGGCGCGTGCAGGCGAGGACCTGGCCGAGAAGATCAGGCGCATCGCGGCCGACGAGCTGGAAGCTGCCAGTGCCGACATCGAGCTCAAGGATGGCGTCGCCCGGATCGTCGGCACGGACCGCGTGATGGATTTCGCCGCCATTGCCCGGGCGGCGAAAAAGCCGGATGACCTCAAGGGGTTTGGCGAATTCGTGCAGGACGAGGCCACCTATCCGAATGGCACGCACATCTGCGAGGTCGAGATCGATCCGGACACGGGAAGCACGGAGATCGTACGCTACTGCATCGTCGATGATTTCGGCGCGACGGTGAATCCGCTGCTTCTTGCTGGCCAGGTGCATGGTGGTGTCGTCCAGGGCATCGGCCAGGCACTGGTGGAAGACACGGTCTATGGTGAGGATGGCCAGTTGCTGTCGGCCAGTTTCATGGACTATGCCATGCCGCGCGCAGACAGCGTGCCATTCTTCCATTTCGAGACCCGCAACGTGCCTTCGACCACAAACGCGCTCGGCATAAAGGGGGCGGGCGAGGCCGGGACGATCGGTGCCACGCCGGCTGCGCTGAACGCCGTGACCGACGCGCTTTATCGTGCCTACGGCATCAAACATATCGACATGCCGGCGACACCGTCGCGCATCTGGGGGGCGATACGGGACGCCGGCATGCAGTGATGTCAAATGCATCTTCCGTCCAGCCGCGCACGCTGGTCGGCATCTCGCTGAAGATCCTGTCGGTTTCGGTGTTTGTGGCGATGTCGTCGCTGATCAAGGCCGCCGGCGAGCTGCCTGCCGGCCAGATCGTTTTCTATCGCTCCTTCTTCGCCATCTTCCCGATCCTGGTCTTCCTCGGTTTTCGGCGCGAACTGCGCACGGCCTTTTCGACCAGGCGCCCGCTCAACCACATCGCGCGTGGCGTGGTGGGGGTCTGCGCCATGGGGTTCGGCTTCTTCGCGCTGACGCGCCTGCCGCTCCCGGAGGCGATCACGCTGAACTATGCGCAGCCGCTTCTGGTCGTGGTGTTCAGCGCCATCTTCCTGCGCGAGACCATCCGCATCTATCGCTGGGGCGCTGTCATCGTCGGTCTAATCGGCGTCATCATCATTTCCTGGCCGACGCTCACCTTGCTGCGTTCGGGCGCTGCCCTTGGTGACCAGGAGGTGCTGGGCGTGATCGCGGCATTCATCGCAGCGGCGATCTCGGCGGTCGCCATGCTTCTGGTGCGAAGCCTCGTGCATAGCGAGCGCACGGCAACCATCGTTCTGTGGTTCTCGCTGACGGCGAGCATCCTTGCCTTGCTGACCATTCCGTTCGGCTGGCAGGCGCTGGCGACAAGACAGGTCGTGCTGCTTATCCTGGCCGGCTTCTGCGGGGGGCTTGGACAGATCCTGATGACCTCCGCCTATCGCCACGCCGAAGCTTCGGTCGTGGCACCGTTCGAATACACCTCAATGCTGCTCGGCATCGTCGTCGGCTATCTCGCCTTTGGCGATGTGCCGACGCTTCACATGCTGGTGGGAGGGGCTATCGTGGTTGCCGCCGGCCTTTTCATCATCTGGCGCGAACGGCAGCTCGGTCTCGAGCGGGCATCGGCACGAAAGGCTTCGCAACCATCCGGCTGATCAGGCCTGTCCCGCAGCTTTCGTCCGCTCTAGCGCGAGGCGGGTCAAAGCCTGCCGTGTTTCTTCGTCGGCCGGGAAGAAGGTTTCGATCGCAAGTTCGGAGAGTGTGACGTCGAGCGGTGTGCCGAACACCGTGGTCGTGCTGATGAAGGACAACACGCTGTCACCAAGCCGCATGCGCAAGGGATGAACGATTGCATTGGTTTCCGGCTTCGGCGGCCTCGTGCTCGAGTGGACTGGGTAGGCCCGCAGTTCTTCCTCGAGCGCTTCCAGGACAGGATCGCCGGAGGCTTCGACCTGTTGTTTCAGCCGTTCCAGGAGATGCGCGCGCCATTCTGCGAGATTGGCGATGTTGGGGGCGACGCCCTTCGGATGCAGGCTGAGCCGCAACACATTGACCGGCGCCTGCAGCAGCGACGGGTCGCTGACGCCGGCAAGCATTGGCGCAAGAGCGTCATTGGCGGCAACGAGGTTCCAGTGCCGGTCGACGGCGAGCGCGGGAAACGGTTCATGTCCTTTCAACACCAGCTTCACGGCTTCCATTGCTGGAGCGAGGTCTGGATCGTTCAGCGAGCGTTCGCCGAAGGAAGGCGCAAAGCCGGCGGCAAGAAGGATCTGATTGCGCTGCCTGAGCGGTACTGAAAGCTGCTCCGAAAGCCGTAGCACCATCTCGCGCGACGGCATGGCTCGGCCACTTTCAACGAAGCTCAGATGCCGCTGCGAGATCTCGGCCTCCATGGCGAGATCGAGCTGGCTCATGCGTCGGCGCGTGCGCCATTCGCGGAGCAGGGTACCGGCGGAGGTCTGGGGGGCGCTCATGAAAATCCTGTCTGGTGAAACGAGAGATCGGCTGCCCTTCGCGTATCGGGAGAGGATGCGTATCGGGACAGCTGCAAATCTATGATCGGAGAAAAGTCATTTCCATTACCTGGCGCGTAATCGCGGTGGCTGAACCGGGCTGACAATCTCTGTCCATCAGATGCCGGACGGTCCGCAGCATCACGAACCTGGAGAAAGATCATGCAGATTTCCGTTTCCCCGTTCCTCCGCAATGTGCTGCTGCTGGATGCACTCGTCAGTGGCGCTGCTGCCATTATCCTGCTTGGTGGCGCCCACATGCTGAGCCCGTTGCTGGAAATTCCTCAGAGCCTTTTGTTCTGGTCGGGCGCCGCTCTGGTGCCATTCGTGCTGATGGTGCTCGCGGTTTCACGCCGACAGGCGGTATCGCGTGGCATGCTGCTCGAGATCATCGCGATCAACGCGGCGTGGGTGATCGCCAGTTTCGGCCTGCTGGTATCCGGTTTCATCGCGCCGAACCTGCTCGGCATTGCCTTCGTCAGCGCGCAGGCAATTGCAGTGGCGCTGTTTGCCGAACTGCAATATGTCGGCCTGCGCCGCGTGGCTGTCTGAGGAATACCTTTGACAGAAGGACCTTTCTGCCCGGCTCGCTGTTGTCCGGGCAGATTTTGCTTTCACGAGAGTGAGCGCAGTTTCATTTTCACTTCGACGAAATCGCGCCAGGCCAGCCGCTTGTGTGCAGGCGTGCGCAGCAGATAGGCGGGGTGCAATGTCGGCATCGCCGGTATCGCGATGCCGCTGGCTGTCGTATGCGCACGCCAGTTGCCGCGCAATCTCAGAATACCCTCGGTGGTGTTGAGCAGGGTTTTTGCTGAAGGTCCGCCGAGATTGACCAGGACCTTCGGATTGACGAGCTCAATCTGCCGCTCGATGAACGGCCGGCAGATTTCGGTCTCGTGCGGGGTAGGCGTACGGTTTCCCGGTGGCCGCCACGGGATGACGTTGGCGATGTAGGCAGATTTGCGGTCGAGGCCGATCGCTGCCAGCATCCGGTCGAGCAGCCGACCGGAGCGGCCGACGAAAGGCAACCCTTCGAGATCCTCGTCGCGGCCCGGCGCTTCGCCGACCAGCATCAGTGAGGCGTCTGGACTGCCGTCGGCGAAGACGAGATTCTTGGCGGTGAATTTCAGGTTGCAGCCGTCGAAGCCAGCCATCGCTTCGCGCAACTCGTCCAGGTTGGAGGCTTGACTCGCAAGCTGGCGCGCGAGTTGCACCTGAGCCTCGTCCGGCACCGCAGCGGTAAATGGAGCACGCTGGGCAGTCGCCGGATTGGTGGAACTGCTTTCTGCAAAAGCGCCGCCGGTTTGAGGACGTCGATCCGAGGATGGTCCGGGAGCCGAGGTTGAAGCCGACGCGCTTCGTATCTGCGCCATCTCGGCAAAGCGGTCTACCGGCTCTTCGGTCAACGCTTCGTCGACACCAGCCTCCAGATAGAAGGCCAGCAGTTCGTGCAGCGCCGGCTGGTTTTGGGGTGAGGGGGCATTCATCGCCGCACCATCTTCCGATGGCGCAGGATTTTCAAGCCTGGAGGCGCCAATGCTTCGGTGATCTTCGGCCCGAAAGCACGCTAGCTCGATGGAATACGCGGATCCTGCATCAGATAGAAGGTCCAGCGCGGCGTGTAATCGGTGATCAGGAATTCGAACTCCGCTGTTTCCAGCGGATCGACCTTGCCCTTGGTGAACAGCAACCGGTCGTAGGGTTCGAAATTGCGGTCGAAGGTCGCAAAGTTCGATGACCCTATGTTTTCCGGTGTCTTGTTGCGCTGATCGAAGGAGAGGCCGTCGCCGAACACGCTTGGCTGGTCGAGAATCTCCTGCAGTTCGAACTGGAATTCCACCCAGGCATGGCCGCTGCTGTTGAGCACGTTGATGCGCATATAGATGATGCCGCTGGCATAGTCGCCCGTGCTGTCGAAGGGCTGGATCGGCTTGATGGTGCGGATCGTCAGCGTCACCGGCGTTGCGGAGCTGAATTCCTCGTCAATGACAATCGGATCCGCGCGCGTGCCCTTGCCGGAGACACCCCTGATGCGGAAACCACCGAGCTCGTCGGAAAAGGAATAAGCTCCGCTTTCCCAAACCTTTTGTTTCTTTTGAGCCTGGCCCGGAGAGACTAACAGGAGAAAGCCGAGGATGGCCGCCGGCCACAACAGGCCCGAGGCGGAACGGAGGCGCGATGTTGCTAAGCCGGCTGGCCCATGAATGCGCATGAACAGGACTATGACCGATAACTGGTGTCTCGAAAAGCGTCCGTTTTCGGGCACATCCTACAATTGACGTTTACGTGAACGTAAAATATTCTGGAGAACGTGGCGGCTTCGTCTGTTGTCAATGCGATGCCGTCGTTCCATGCCGGTTTCGCGTCGCGGAATGATGCGCTATGGAGCGCATGAGCCAGCAATATGCCGGAACGGCAAGCCAGTGCGGAGGGACCTATGAGCGAGATCGAACGCGAGAGCATGGAATTCGACGTGGTGATCGTCGGAGCCGGGCCGGCAGGCCTCGCCGCAGCGATCCGGCTGAAGCAGCTCAATCCCGATCTTTCCGTCGTGGTGCTCGAAAAGGGCGGTGAAGCGGGTGCGCACATTCTCTCCGGCGCGGTCGTCGATCCGATCGGCATCGACCGCCTCCTTCCCGGCTGGCGCGAAGAAGGAGATCATCCCTTCAAGACGCCAGTTACCGCGGACCATTTCCTTTTGCTCGGGCCGGCTGGCTCCTTCCGGTTGCCGAACATTCTCATGCCGCCGCTGATGAACAATCACGGCAACTACATCGTCTCGCTCGGCAATGTCTGCCGCTGGCTGGCCGGCAAGGCCGAGGCGCTGGGCGTTGAAATCTATCCCGGCTTTGCCGCGGCCGGCCTTCTCTACAACGAAGAAGGTGCGGTCACCGGTGTCTATACCGGCGACATGGGCGTGGAGAAGGACGGCACGCACGGGCCGAACTTCGCGCCAGGCATGGCGCTGATGGGCAAGTACGTGCTGATCGGGGAGGGCGCACGCGGCTCGCTCTCCAAGCAGCTCATTGCCAAATATCAGCTCGACGCTGGCCGCGAGCCGGCCAAGTTCGGCATTGGCCTCAAGGAACTCTGGCAGGTCAAGCCGGAGAACCACAAGCCTGGTCTTGTCCAGCATTCCTTCGGCTGGCCGCTCGACATGAAGACCGGTGGTGGTTCCTTCCTCTATCACCTCGAGGACAACCAGGTGGCGGTCGGTTTCGTCGTCCACCTGAACTACAAGAACCCGTATCTGTCGCCCTTTGAGGAATTCCAGCGCTTCAAGACACATCCGGCCATCGCGCCGACCTTCGCAGGCGCCAAGCGTCTCGGCTATGGTGCCCGTGCCATCACCGAGGGCGGTTACCAGTCCGTGCCGAAGATGTCGTTCCCTGGCGGTGTTCTGATGGGCTGCGCTGCGGGTCTCGTCAACGTGCCGCGCATCAAAGGCTCCCACAATGCCGTCCTGTCCGGCATGCTCGCAGCAGAGCACGCGGTGGAGGCGATTGCCGCCGGCCGTGCCAATGACGAACTTGTCTCCTACGAGGAAGCCTGGCGCGACAGCGATATCGGCAGGGACCTGAAGAAGGTACGCAACGTCAAGCCACTGTGGTCGCGCTTCGGAACACTTGCCGGTGTTGGCCTTGGTGCGCTCGACATGTGGCTGAACACGCTGTTCGGCTTCTCGCCCTTCGGCACGCTGAAGCACGGCAAGACCGATGCGGCGTCACTTGAGCCGGCCTCGAAGCACCAGAAGATCGCCTATCCGAAGCCCGATGGTGTGCTGACCTTCGATCGCCTGTCGTCGGTCTTCCTGTCCGGTACCAATCATGAGGAGGACCAGCCGGTTCATCTCCTGGTCAAGGATGCCGCGCTGCAGGTGAGTTCGGAGCACGACGTCTTCGCTGGCCCGTCGACGCGTTATTGCCCGGCCGGTGTCTACGAATGGGTGGACGCTGACGGCAACGCCGCGGCAGATCCGTCGGCCAAGGACGTGCGTTTCGTCATCAACGCGCAGAATTGCGTGCACTGCAAGACGTGCGACATCAAGGACCCGAACCAGAATATCAACTGGGTGCCGCCGCAGGGTGGAGAGGGCCCGGTCTACCAGAACATGTAGTTTCAGGACCGCGCATCGGAGCGTTTTTTGCACGGCTGGCGGACGGCCGTGCTCTAAGGCGCCAAAAGGATCCTAAGAGCCTTAATTTGACCGTATGGTAGCGTTTATGCTCCTGTGCTCGCACCCCAACAGTGATAAAATGGGCGAGCGCGGGAGGATATCAGATGGGCCGGTCTATTTTCTGCAGTCTTGCTCTCCTGGCGGCGATAGGCGCGCCGGGCGTAGCGACCGCCGGCTCGAAGGTCATCACCCACATACGCACCTATGATATCGCCGGTGAAAGCGGCCAGGCGCTGATCGACGCCATGGACAAGAGCGGTCCCAAGCACGGCTTTCTGACACGGGCCATTGCCCAGACCTCCTACACGGTCGACTGGAATTTCGATCTCAAGGCCAAGGCCGACGTCTGCCAGGTCAGGGCCGCCAGCGCCACGCTGGACATGACCTATATGTATCCGAATGTGACGACGCCGATGTCACCTGCCTTGCGCAAGCGGTGGCAGCGTTTCTTCGCTGGCGTGCGCGCGCATGAGCAGACACATGGCCGCATCGCCAGGCAGGGGATTGCTGCGGGCGAACGCGCCATCGCTGATCTTGCTGTGGCCAACGATCCGCATTGCATCAAGACGCAGCGTGAGGCGCAGCGGCGCGTCGATGCGATCTACGAAGAGTATGAGGCAAAGCAGGTCGCCTTCGACCAGCGTGAGCATCGTCGAGGCGGCCGGGTCGAGGCCCTGGTCGCCAGGCTTGTGCGCGAGCGCTGACATCCTGCAGCCGACAATTTCAATTCCGCTTTGATCGTCGCCGGTTCGGCATCTATGGTGCGCGCGAAAATGGCATCATGGCAGGACAGAATGACTTCGAAGACCGGGCTTGGCCTCCTGTCAGCGTGTGTGGCAGCGCTTATGGTGGCAACCTCCGCCATCGCCAAGACCATCGAGCAGGAAAAGCCCTACGCTATAACCGGCACCACCGGTGCTGAACTCTACGCATCGATCGGCCGGAACGGGCCGGAAGTTGGAAGAAGCGGTGGCCGTGTTATCGCGCACACTTTCTTCAAGCTCACCTGGCGACGAAACTACGTCCCCGAAAACGGTGGCTGCACGCTGAAGTCGGCAACACCGACGCTCATCATTACCTATACGCTGCCCAAGCCTGCAAACCCGTTGCCGCCTGCGGTGCAGAAACGCTGGGATATCTTCATCGACGGTCTTCGTCGCCATGAGAAGGTGCATGGCGACCACATCAAGGCGATGCTGGCGCAGATCGAACGGACGACCATCGGAGTATCGGTGCCCAACGACCCCGGTTGCCAGAAGATTCGCCAGGAAATCCAGAAACCGCTTTCCGAGGCCTCTATCGCGCAGCGCCAGCAGAGCCGCGACTTCGACCGCGTCGAGATGGGAGGCGGCGGAGCCATCCAGCGGCTCATTCTCGAGCTGGTGAATGGTGATTAGCACCCCCAGCGGGAGCCGGCTGTTACTGGAACGCGGTTTCCGAGAACGAACGCAGCTTGCGCGAGTGCAACCGTTCCATGGGCATTTCAGCCAGCTTCTGCATCGCACGGATGCCGATGGTGAGATGCTGAGACACCTGCCGCTTGTAGAACTCGGTGGCCATGCCGGGCAGCTTCAGTTCGCCGTGTAGCGGCTTGTCGGAAACACACAGCAATGTCCCGTAAGGCACACGGAAACGGAAACCGTTGGCCGCAATCGTTGCCGATTCCATGTCGAGCGCGATCGCGCGTGACTGCGACAGCCGCTGCACCGGGCCGCGCTGATCGCGCAGTTCCCAGTTGCGGTTGTCGATGGTGGCGACCGTGCCGGTGCGCATCACCCGCTTGAGATCGTAACCCGAAAGCCCCGTCACTTCGGCGACCGCCTCTTCGAGCGCCACCTGGACTTCGGCCAGCGCCGGCACCGGCACCCATACCGGCAGGTCGTCGTCCAGCACGTGGTCCTCACGCACATAGGCATGTGCCAGCACGTAGTCGCCCAGCGCCTGCGTGTTGCGCAGGCCAGCGCAGTGGCCAAGCATGAGCCAGGCGTGCGGGCGCAGCACCGCGACATGGTCGGTGATCGTCTTGGCATTGGAGGGGCCGACGCCGATGTTGATCATGGTGATGCCGCCATGATCGCCACGCTTCAGATGATAGGCGGGCATCTGCGGCAGGCGTGGCGGTGCAATTCCTTCACTGGGCGTCGTGGCTCCCGGTTTCGTCACGACGTTGCCCGGTTCGACGAACTCGGTATAGCCTTCACCGCCCTTCGCCATCAGATCCCGTGCCATCGCGCAGAATTCGTCGATGTAGAACTGGTAGTTGGTGAACAGCACGAAGTTCTGGAAATGCTGCGGGCTCGTCGCCGTATAGTGGGTAAGCCGATGCAGGGAATAGTCGATGCGCTGGGCGGTGAACGGTGCCAGCGGTCGTGGATCGCCCAGCGCCACTTCGAAGGTGCCGTTGGCGATCTGGTCATCGGTGCCGTCGAGATCCGGCACGTCGAACAGGTCGCGGATCGGCCGGCGAATGCGCTCGGCCGCGGCGCTGTCGACATAGGTCCCTTCAAGGAACGCGAAATGTACAGGGATCGGCGTCTCCGATTCCGAAACGATGACCGGAACACCATGGTTGCGCATGATCAGCCGCAACTGCTCGGTCAGGTAGCTTTGGAAAAGGTCCGGCCTTGTGACCGTGGTCGAGAACTGGCCAGGTGTCGGCATGTGACCGTAGGCCTGTCGCGAGTCCACCTGGGTGAAGGAATTGGTGACGACGCTCACCTCGGGATAGAAGGCGCGGTAGCGTTTGTCATTGTCCCCGCCGGCAGCCAGTGCCGAGAAGGAATCACGCAGGAACTTGGTGTTGCGTTCATACAGTGCACGCAACGCCGCGACGGCCTTGCCCGCATCGTCAAAGGATTGCCGGGCGTAGGGCTCCGGCATGACCACGGTTTCGATTGCTTGTGGGTAGATTCGCTTTTCCATGACCCATTATAGAGATGGAAAATGACAGTTGGGAGGGGTGGTTCCTCAGGCGGTTCGCTATTTGCTTTTCCAGATGCGTTCGCAAATCGCTGAACTCAGGCGCGCTGCAGGCTCACCAGAAGAACCAGCCCAAGTCCCTTCTTCTTGAGTGCCGGCGCTTCGATGGTCGAAGCGGCATCGGCCCGCATCGTCGGTACCGCCAGAACCGGTGCTGCAAGCAACATCAGGATCAGCGTCGCACGGGGCAGAAGCTTCAGGATGGCGATGGCGTTTTGCGCAAACGAGGTCATGGCGTTTTCGTCTCGATCAAAATGAACTGGAGCAGGTTGTGCCGCATCGCAGGCCGGCCTGGTTCCAGCCGTGGTCCAGCCGTGCATTCTCTGCAACGAGGATCGCAAAACCCATGCCGAACAGCGCCGTCAGCAGGCAGACGATGGTAAAGCGGCGCGCGAGCATCTGGGTCCTCTCCTTCAATGCTGGAGAGAATGCATCAACGCGGCTGAACCCCTTCTGAGGTTGCCGTTCATCCGGGGTTCAAAATGATTGACGGGAAATTGAGACGGTCCGACATGTCTCCCTTCCGGGGGGGAGAGAAGAGCTTGCCTTGTCGGGGCTGCAAGAAGCCGGGACCATAAGAAAAGGCGTTCCCGCGTGGCGGAAACGCCTTGCCGTTGACGTCGTTACCGGCTGTCCGGTTACAGCTTGGTCCAGGTCTGGCTCTTGCAGATCAGCCCGCCCAGCACGCAACCGCTCATCTTCAGCGAACTGCCGGATAGCGAAGCCTTGCCGTTATAAGTCTTGTCGGTGTCCGGATCCGTGATCGTGCCGGAATATTTGCCCTCGCCGGCGGCCTTGAACGATCCGATGGTCTTGCCGGCGTGCTTGCCGGTCTTCAGCGTGATCGAGAACGAACCGCCGCCCGAGATCGCGGCAGTCGCGCCGGATGCGGTCTTCCAGTTGCCTTCGATCGGGTCGGCGAGCGCCACACCCGACATGATCAATGTGGCAGCGAGTGCCAGGCTGACTTTGCGAAACATCGAGTTCCTTCCTTTGCGCTTCAACTGGACGCCGGGTCCAGCCTCTCCATCCCTTACGCTCAGGTAAGCTAATCCAGTCCCCGGTAAAACAAAAGCCGTGCCGCTGGGGAAGGAAAGCTGCTTTTCTTTGACCTCCGCAAGACGTTGGAAATGCGCGTTTTTGATTTCTTACTAAAATGGAAGCTTCGCCGTGGTTAGCGAAACCTTGTTTTCGCAGTCGCGAATTTTCATCGAATTTGAATGGAAACCCAGCGATCGCGCCCTTCCTATCCTTAACGGTTTCTCACGTTTACTTCTTGTTTTAGCTTTGTTTTCCTCAAATTAAGCAAGCCATTTAACGACGGATTCAAGCGTCCCCGGCATCCTTCGAAGCATCGGAAGAGCGCACGTCCACACCAAGAAACGGACGGCGGCTTTCAGGAGCAACAGGGTCAGACAAGGGGATTTCAAATGGCACGTTTCGAAATGCTTGAAGCTGGGGTCGGCACGATGGGCGCGACCGCGCAGGCCGACATTCTCTTCGAACTTGGCGTGATGTATGCGACCGGTCGTGATTGTGAGACCGACGTCATTGCCGCTCACAAATGGTTCAACATTGCGGCCATCAAGGGGTCACTGCGCGCCGCCGAATGGCGCTCGGAACTCTCGTCGGCAATGTCCAAGGGCGAGATTGCACAAGCGCTGCGCGATGCCCGCGAGTGGATGACCACGCATTGATTTCCATCTGAAAGACATGACGACGCCGCTCCAACGGCGAACACAAAGGCGACCGGTTAGTCGGATCGACCAGGCAACAGGGAAGACTTCCTCCAAGAAGCTGTGCTCGGGGGAATTGCGAGAAAACCGCGACCGGTCGTGACAAGACCGGCGCGGTTTTCGCTTTGTTCGGCCGGGCTTGACGAACGACGGTGTTCGGCCGGGCTTGACGAACGACGGTTTTTTTCACCCATTCTCGATCGTGCGCGACAAAGGGGAGCGCAAAATGGGAGAGTTAGAGTGAAAACAACAAAATTCCTGGGCGCAGCGCTGTTGCTGACAGCGTTGAGCACCTCAGCGGCTTACGCCGAAGACATTTCCATCGCGGTTGTGGGGCCGATGACGGGGCAGCTCGCCACGATCGGCGATCAGTTCAAGCAAGGCGCGCAAGCCGCCGCCGAGGCGATCAACGCTGCTGGCGGTGTCGGCGGGCGGCAGATCAAGCTGGATATCGAAGATGACCAGTGCGATCCTAAGCAGGCGGTTTCGGTCGCCAACCGGATCGTCGGCAACGGCGTCAGGTTCATTGATGGCCACGCATGCTCGGGCTCGAGCATTCCGGCTTCCGCTGTCTACGCTGAAGCCGGCGCGTTGATGATGAGCCCGGCCTCCTCGAACCCGCTGATGACCGACGACGCGGCCAAGAAGGGCTGGTCGACCATCATGCGTCTTTATACCCGTGATGATGCACAGGGCGCTTTCATCGGCCCCTGGATCGCCAGGAAGTATGCCGGCAAGAATGTTGTCGTCCTGCACGACAAGAGCGCATACGGCCAGGGCGTCGCCGACGCGGTGAAGAAGACGATGAACGATGCCGGTCTCAAGGATGTCCTCTACGAAGGCATCAACGCCGGCGAGAAGGATTATTCGGCGCTCGTCACCAAGCTGAAGGACCTCAAGGCTGACGTCGTCTACTTCGGCGGCTACCACCCGGAAGGCGGGCTGATCATGCGGCAGGCGGCAGAGCAGGGTCTCAAGTTCCAGCTCATCATGCCGGATTCCATCGCCAGCCCTGAATTCTGGCAGGTGGCAGGCCCGGCCGGCGAAGGCACGATGTTCGTGTTCCCGTCGGATCCGCAGGCGCGGCCGGAAGCCAAGGAAGCCATCGAGAAGATCAAGGGCAAGGGTTTCGCTCCGGAGGGCTTCACGCTGTTCTCCTACGCCACGATCCAGGCGATCGCCGAAGGTGTCAAACGCGCCGGCAGCGATGATCCGGCCAAGGTCGCTGCAGCACTGAAGGACGGCAAGCCGATCAGTACCGTCGTGGGAGAGGTCGTCTTCGATGAGAAAGGTGACCTGAAGAACGCCAAATACGATATCAACCAGTGGCATGACGGCAAATACGCGCCGATCAAACAGGATTGATCCATGGCAGGTTCCTGCTGAACAGAAGAGTGGCCGGGATAATCCCGGCCATTCTTATTTTCGATGCTGTGGCAACACTGGCACCGGTTCTGACACCAATCACAGGAATTGATCATTGCATTAACCGGACACATGCAATGCAGCCCGCATGGGCTTGACGAACAGCAAATTTTTGCGCCCATTGCACGCAAGCGCAGCCGGGAGGGCTTGCGCAAAGCAATGGGAGGGTTCGAGTTGAAATCAGCAAAATTCCTGGGCGCAGCCGTGTTTGCCACGGTGCTCAGCGCCTCGGCGGCATACGCCGAAGATATTTCCATCGCGGTGGTCGGTCCGATGACCGGTCAGCTCGCTCCGATCGGCGATCAGTTCAAGCAGGGCGCCAATGCCGCTGCCGCAGCGATCAACGAGAAGGGTGGCATTGGCGGCAAGAAGATCAAGATCGTCGTCGAAGACGACGCCTGCGATCCCAAGCAGGCCGTTTCGGTCGCCAACCGCATTGCGGCCGCGGGTATCAAGTTCGTCGACGGTCATGCCTGTTCGGGTTCCACCATTCCGGCGTCGGCCATCTATGCCGAGAATGGCATCGTCATGATCACGCCGGCTTCGTCCAACCCGGAACTGACGGAAGCTGCCTTCAAGAAGGGCTGGCCGACGATCCTGCGCCTCTACATCCGTGACGATGCCGGCGGTAATTTCGTCGGTCCGTGGATCGCCAAGAAATACGCCGGCAAGAATGTCGTGCTGCTGCATGACAAGAGCGCTTACGGCCAGGGCGCGGCGGATGCGGTGAAGAAGACCATGAATGAGGGTGGCCTCAAGGAAATCGCCTACGAAGGCATCAACGCCGGTGAGAAGGACTATTCGGCGCTGGTCACCAAGCTGAAGGAACTGAAGGCCGATGTCGTCTATTTCGGCGGTTATCACCCGGAAGGTGGTCTGATCAAACGTCAGGCCAAGGAACAGAACTTTGATTTCCAGCTGATCATGCCCGACAGCCTTTCCAATCCGGAGTTCTGGCAGATCGCCGGCCCGGCTGGCGAAGGCACGATGTTCGTGTTCCCGTCCGACCCGCAGGCCAAGCCTGAGGCCAAGGAAGCTGTCGAAAAGATCAAGGCCGGCGGCTTCTCGCCGGAAGGCTTCACCCTGTTCTCCTACGGCGTTATCCAGGCAATCGCCCAGGGCGTCGAGCGTGCCGGTTCCGACGATCCGGCCAAGGTGGCTGCGGCCCTGAAGGACGGCAAGCCGATCGCCACCGTGGTTGGTGAAATCACGCTGGACGAGAAGGGTGACATCAAGGATCCGAAGTTCGACATCAACCAGTGGCACGACGGCAAATACGCGCCGATCAAGCTGGACTGATCTCGTAAGATCGATTTCCAAAAAAGAATGGCCGGGCTTGTCCCGGCCATTCTTTTTTGGAGGCGTTCGATATCATCGCTCAGGCGTCTGCCTCGACAAATTTCACAAGTACGGTGCCGTCGGTCACCTGCGCGCCCTCGGCGGCGATCTCCGCGATGGTGCCATCATGCGGCGCCGCGATCGTGTGTTCCATCTTCATGGCCTCGAGGATCAGCAGCGGTTGTCCCTTGACCACGGTCTCGCCGGGTCCCGAGCGCACCACCTTGACCAGGCCGGGCATCGGCGCGCGCAGGTTGCCCGCGCCTGCACCGGCATCGTCTGCCCTGGCGAGCGGGTTCGGAACGCCGAAATTGTAACCGGTCGCACCAGAGAAGACGGTGACGTGCTCCGGCCAGCGTGCCAATCGCTTGCCGCACCAGCACGCAGCGAATGGATGCCATTGTCGGTGGCGACGTCGAAGCCACCGTCGGTGCGTGCGGTGATCCGGGCCGTGATGGTGCTCTCGCCCGCCTTGAGCGCGATGTTTCGGGCACCCGCGTGGAAATGGGCGTAGCCGACAAGCGATGACCACGGGTCCGACGGATCGCGATTCTCCGCAACATCGGCGGCTGCGAGTGCCGCCGTGGCGATGATCTCGTCGCCGGGGGCAGGAATGGTGGTCAGTCTTTCCTGCTTGCGGCCGATCAGTCCCGTGTCCACGTCGCCCGTGGCAAAATCCGGGTCTGCAGCCAGCGCCGCCAGAAACGCCGTGTTGGTGACCGAGCCCGCGATTTCCGTTCCCGCCAACGCGGTTTCCAGCGCAGAAAGTGCGGCCGTGCGGTCATTTCCATGCACGACAAGCTTGGCGATCATCGGATCGTAATAAGGCGAAATGGCATCGCCCTCGCGGACGCCCGTTTCGATGCGCATGGTGGCCTCGGCCGGTGCCTGCCCGGGGAAACGCAGATGGTGCAGCGTGCCGATGGCGGGCAGGAAGCCTTTCGAGGCGTCCTCCGCATAGAGCCTCGCCTCGAAGGCATGGCCGGAAAGGGTGATCTGGTCCTGCGTCCTGGGCAGTTTCTCGCCCGAGGCGACACGCAACTGCCACTCGACCAGATCAACGCCGGTGATCATCTCGGTGACCGGATGCTCCACCTGCAGACGCGTGTTCATTTCCATGAACCAGAAGCGATCGGCCTTGAGCCCTTCCGATGCGTCGACGATGAATTCGATGGTGCCGGCACCCGAGTATTTGATTGCCCTGGCGGCCTTTACCGCTGCCTCGGTCATCGCCTTGCGCAGGGCCGGAGTCATATCCGGAGCGGGGGCCTCCTCGATGACCTTCTGGTGGCGGCGCTGTGCGGAGCAGTCGCGCTCGTAAAGATGCACGGCGTTGCCGAAATTGTCCCCGAACACCTGCACCTCGATATGGCGTGGCTTGTCGACATATTTCTCGACCAGCACGCGGTCGTCACCGAAGGCTGCCTTGGCCTCGCGGCGGGCCCCGGAGAGAGCCTCCGAGAAATCGTCAGGGTTGTCGACGCGACGCATGCCCTTGCCGCCACCGCCGGCACGCGCCTTGATCAGCACGGGATAGCCGATCTCGCGGGCCTTGCCGGCAAGCAGCACAATGTCCTGCGCCTCACCGTGATAGCCGGGCACTACCGGCACACCGGCTTTTTCCATAAGCCGCTTGGCAGCGTCCTTGAGGCCCATAGCGCGGATGGAATCGGCCGACGGGCCGATGAAGACCAGGCCGGCGGCGATGACCTGATCCACAAAATCCGGATTTTCCGAAAGGAAACCGTAGCCGGGATGGATGGCCTCGGCTCCTGTCTGCTTTGCCGCGGCAATGATGCGATCTCCCCTCAGATAGCTTTCGCCAACCGGAGAGGCACCGATATGCACGGCTTCGTCGGCCATAGCGACATGCAGCGAGGCGGCATCCGCATCCGAATAGACCGCAACGGTGGTCACGCCCAGCCGGCGCGCCGTGCGGATGACACGGCACGCAATTTCACCGCGGTTGGCAATCAGGATCTTTGAGAACATTGGGGCCTCCATCGGCGAAAAGACGGCTCAATCGCTCTTCGCGAACTCCACCAGCAACGAATTGAATTCTCGTGGTTTTCGCGGGGCGCGCCGGCGTGCGATTGCACCAAGCTGACCCTTGCGAAATCCGTTTCGACGAAACCTGTCCTGGGCATCCTGCTTCCGCTTGCATCTATTCCGGCGTGATCACGACAGAAGGCGCGGAACGCTCGGAGGGGCCATGGAAGACCGCTTCGATGTTGTTGCCGTCCGGATCGAACAGGAAGGCGGCATAGTAGCCGGGATGATAATTGCGCTCACCTGGCTCGCCATTGTCCTTGCCGCCTGCGGCAAGCCCCGCCTCGTAAAATTTCGCCACTGTCTCGCGATCGGGCACCTGGAAAGCGAGGTGCACACGCGATGTTGGCCCGTTTGCAGTGTCGATCCACAATTCGTCGGCGGAGAAAAAGCTGTCGCCTTCATAAATGGAATCGGCACGGCCGATGGCGGCGAGCACGGCGCGATAGAAGCGTCTGGTCACCTCCAGGTCAGCTGCCCGAAGGTGAATATGGTCGATCAGGCGGCCGCGGTGGAATTGCATGCTCTCCTCCGATGGTTGGCTACTGGAGGAAACAATGTGTCGGAAGAAGACCGTGCCGGCCACCCCATGCCTGGTGCGGCCGACATTCCGATCGAGTCTGCGACGCCGCGTTGTGGCTGGAGCAGGCGCGACCTACTTCGAAGCGGCGATCTCGCAGACGCCACCGATGTTGATCTTGCCCTTGTAGCTGTCGCGGGTCCGTACGCAGCTTGCCATCGCTTTTTCTTCCGCGGCGGCCTGCGTCTTTGCGTTGAGCGAACTGCCGCAGATGACGAAAATATCCCTCACCCGCGAATAGGGCGTGATCGCGTAGGCCGAGTGACCGCCGGCCGCCACATAGGCCTTCCAGGCCTTGGTGCAGGGATCTTTCGGACTGTCCGGCAACGTCGGCGGGAAACGCTTGTCGCCCTGACTGCCTGCCAGAGGCTCCGCGCCTGCTGTGTTTGAAATCGCCGCAAGAATCACGCCAGCAAGAATGGATATATTCAAGGAACGAAGATGTCGCAATTTTACCCCCATATGCCCAAAGCAGAACACGCCAGTGGGTAGAGGAGATTCTTGGCCGCGGCCAACTGAATTCTTTGAGCCAGCCGCTGATTCGGGTGTGCCTCAATGTGGCGTAAGAAAAACCCACGGCATCACATCCTGAATACGCCGAACTTCGTATCTTCGATCGGCGCATTCAGCGCAGCCGACAACGACAGCGCCAGCACCTCGCGCGATCTTGCCGGGTCGATGATGCCGTCATCCCACAGGCGGGCGGAAGAATAGAGCGGGTGGCCCTCGCGTTCATATTTCTCCAGCGTCGGGCGTTTGAATTCCGCCTCTTCAGCAGCTGACCACGCGCCGCCCTTGCGCTCGATGTTCTCGCGCCGCACCAGCGCCAGCACCATCGCCGCCTGCTCGCCGCCCATTACCGAAATGCGCGCGTTCGGCCACATCCACAGGAAGCGGGGCGAGTAGGCGCGGCCGCACATGCCGTAATTGCCGGCGCCGAATGAGCCGCCGATGATCATCGTCACCTTCGGCACCTGTGCGGTTGCGACCGCGGTCACCAGCTTGGCACCGTCCTTGGCGATGCCTCCAGCTTCGTATTTCTTGCCGACCATGAAGCCGGTGATGTTCTGCAGGAACACCAGCGGGATCCTGCGTTGGCAGCACAGTTCGATGAAATGCGCGCCTTTCACGGCACTTTCGGAAAACAGCACGCCATTGTTGGCGATGATGCCGACGGGCATGCCGTGAATGTGGGCAAACCCGGTGACCAGTGTTGTTCCGTAGTTCTGCTTGAATTCGTCGAGCTCCGAGCCGTCGACGATGCGCGCGATCACTTCACGTATATCATAGGGCTGGCGCAGGTCCGCAGGCACGATGCCGTGGATCTCGCGCGGATCATGGAGTGGCGCCAAAGGTGAACGCAGGTCGAGCCCGATCTGCTTCCTGCGGTTGAGATTGCGCACGATGCGGCGGCAAATCGCCAGCGCGTGCTCGTCGTCCATGGCGTAGTGGTCGGCAACGCCGCTTTCGCGTGTGTGCAGGTCGGCACCGCCAAGCTCTTCGGCGCTGACGTCCTCGCCGGTCGCCGCCTTAACCAATGGCGGGCCGCCGAGGAAAATGGTGGCATGCTTGCGCACCATGATCGATTCGTCCGCCATCGCCGGCACATAGGCGCCGCCCGCCGTACATGAGCCCATCACGCAGGCGATCTGCGGAATGCCTGCCGCGCTCATATTGGCCTGGTTGTAGAAGATGCGGCCGAAATGCTCGCGGTCGGGAAAGACCTCGTCCTGGTTGGGCAGGTTGGCGCCACCGGAATCGACCAGATAGACGCAGGGCAGCCTGTTCTGCAGCGCGATCTCCTGTGCGCGCAGATGCTTCTTGACTGTCAGCGGATAGTAGGTGCCACCTTTGACGGTGGCGTCGTTCACCACCACCATGACCTCACGGCCCTCGACACGGCCGATGCCGGCGATCATGCCGGCTGCGGAAATCGCGTCGTCATACATATCCCACGCCGCGAACTGGCCGATCTCGAGAAAGGGCGAGCCCGTATCCAGCAATTGCGCCAATCGATCGCGCGGTAGCAGCTTGCCGCGTGCAGTGTGGCGAGCACGAGCTTCCTCGGAGCCGCCACGCTGCACCAAGACTGCCTTGTCCGAAATGTCTGAGACCAGCGCGCGCATGCGCTCCGCATTGGCGCGGAAGCCCTCTGAGGAGGTGGAGATGGAAGACTTAATGACCGGCATGTTTCCTCCTCAGGCGCTGACAGGTGGCATCCATTGCTGCCTTGGCATGAAAGATGTCCAGCACGGCGGGAAATGTCGCGCGGGGTTCCACCTTAGATCGCTTCTGCCATCATTTCGCGACCGATCAGCCAGCGGCGAATCTCGCTGGTGCCGGCGCCGATCTCATAGAGCTTGGCGTCGCGCAGCAGTCTGCCGGTCGAATAGTCGTTGATATAGCCATTGCCGCCGAGCAACTGGATGGCATCCAGCGCCATCAAGGTCGCTTTCTCCGCGGCAAACAGGATACAGCCGGCGGCGTCCTTGCGCGTGGTCTCCTTGCGATCGCAGGCGGCAGCCACCGCGTAGACATAAGCGCGGCAGGCATTCATCGTCGTATACATGTCGGCCAGCTTGCCCTGGACGAGCTGGAAGGTGCCAATCGGCTGTCCGAACTGCTTGCGCTCATGCACATAGGGCAGGGCGACGTCCATGCACGCGGCCATGATGCCGAGCGGGCCTCCTGCAAGGACGGTGCGCTCATAGTCGAGGCCGGACATCAGCACCTCGACGCCGCGTCCTTCTTCGTGAAGCACGTTTTCGAACGGTACTTCGACATCTTCGAACACCAGTTCGCCGGTGTTGGAGCCGCGCATGCCGAGCTTGTCGAGCTTCTGCGCCACCGAAAAGCCCTTGAAGCTGCGCTCGATGATGAAGGCGGTGATGCCGCGCGAATGCCGCTCCGGGTCGGTCTTTGCATAGACCACCATGGTCTCGGCATCGGGACCGTTGGTGATCCACATCTTGGTGCCGTTCAGGACATAACGGTCATTTTTCTTTTCAGCGCGCAGACGCAGCGATACCACGTCCGAGCCGGCGCCGGGTTCCGACATGGCGAGTGCGCCGACATGTTCGCCCGAACAGAGCTGGGGCAGGTATTTTTCCTTCTGCGCCGGCGTCGCCCAGCGGTTGATCTGGTTGACGCAAAGATTGGAATGCGCGCCATAGGAAAGGCCGACAGAAGCCGACGCACGGCTGATCTCCTCCATCGCCACCACATGCGCCAGATAGCCCATGCCCGAGCCGCCATAATCGGGATCGGCTGTCATGCCGAGCAGGCCAAGCGCGCCGAGTTCGGGCCACAGATGCGGTGGAAATTCATTGCTGGCGTCGATTTCCGCTGCCAGCGGCGCGATCTTGTCCTGGGCGAAGCGGCGGGTGAGATCGCGCAACGCTTCGATATCCTCGCCGAGCCCGAAATTAAGCGTGTTCGTGTACATGCCTTTGCTCCCCAGCAGGCTGTGGCGCCCCGACAAGGCGCATGGTCATGGACAGATAAGTTTCAGTGACGCCGCCGATCGACAGGCGCTCGCCGGGCCGGTACCAGACGATGACGCCAGTCATCATCTGGATCAGCGCCATGGCAGTGAGGCCAATGTCGTCAACAGCGAAGACACCAGCTTCGGCGCCGTCGCGCAGGATTGAGCGTAGTTCCTTCTCATAGGCCGTGCGGAGCTTCAGGATATGGGTCAGCCGCTCCGGTGCGAGGCTGCGTAGTTCCATGTTGGAGACATGCGTCGATGATCGGCGCTCGATGTGGAAGGCAATATGGTTTTCGACATAAGCCGCGAGACGCACCGCCGGGCTGGCTGTGTCAGGGCGAGCGACCTGCCACGCCGCCAGCAGTCCCGCCATATGATCCTGCATCAGTGTGTAGAGCAGGTCTTCCTTGGTCGGGAAATAGCGATAAAGCGCGGCAGCCTGCACGCCCACTTCCGCAGCCAGCTGGCGCATTGAAACCGCCTCGTAGCCATGACGCGCGATCAGCAGCAGCGCCGCGTCGCGGATCGCCGCTTCCGTCCGTTCGCCGTCCGAACCTGTCGTTCTGGCCATTGTCCTCTCTCCGCGAAGATAGGAATAAAACGAACGTTCAATTAATTCAAGTGCGGAAGGTTTCAATTCACGAGGGTTCGACGAAAGAAAATGTCAATGGTCCAGCGGATGGTGCCTGAGACCGCCGTGACACTGGCAGGCGTCACAGCCGGTCTAGGTTTCCTGGCGCTCGGATTCGTCCCGACTTGTTTTCCGTGGCGGCCTGCCGAGGATGCGTCGTACACCGGCTTTGGAAAAGGGCTGTATGATCTGATCGAAGAAACTTCTGTCGATCGTTCCGCTGATGCCGATGTCGGTCGAGGAGGGGCGTGCGGGATTGTGATAGGTACCGAACACCTGATCCCAGATGACGATGTTTTCGCAATAGTTGGTGTTGCCTTCGCGCAGGTCGCGCGAATGGTGCCAACGATGGATGCACGGCGTGGTGAAGATCCGGTCGAGCAGGCCGGTGCGCATATCGATGTTGCAATGGGTCAAAAGTCCGATGAACACTGACGCCGCGCCGAGCCAGAGAAACACCGGCAGCGGCGCGCCGAGCAGATAAAGCGGCAACTGGCCGAGCAGCATCTTGATCAGCGAATCGACGAAGTGGAAACGCCCGGTGTTGAGCACCCAGAGCCGCTCGACGCTGTGATGCAGGGCATGGAAGCGCCAGAGCAGCAGGCGCTCATGGCTGAGACGATGCGCGAAATAGAGACCGAACTCGGCGATGACCAGGCCGAGAATCGCCTGCACGACCATCGGCGCTTCGCTCGGCCAGAATGCATGGGAATGCTGCAGCGCGGGCTGCGCGACTGTTGCGAACAGCATTGGAAAGGAGGTTGTCACAGCTGCCGCGATCTGGGTCAGGCCTTTGGTGACCAGCGTGTGCGCGACATTGTTGAAGGTCTCGCCATCAGGTTCCAGCCAGCTTCGTTCATAAGGCATGATGCGCTCGAACAAGGCGATCACAGCAATGGTCGCCAGGTAGACGACGTTGAACCAGAAAATGGGGTGGCTACTTTCGAATGCGAAATGGCTTCCGGTCATGCTTGCGGCAAAAATCAGCGGCCAGAGGCTGACCGACAAAGCCCTATAGGGCACGCTTTCACGGTTGAAGCGAAACGCCTGCATTCAGTCTTTCCGGTCCAGTCTGTCGCTGCAGGCGCACTATGCCCGAGAGATTGCGTCAACGTTGCATTCTATTGCGATTCGGCGACGAAAATTTCAGCGGCGCCTGGCTAGTTCATCATCGACCCGTCGATGCTTGTGCAGCTTTTTGCAGCTCGCATTCATCCTGCGGCGCTGATCTGTGTCCGTGCTAGCTTCTCTGGCACACGAGGGTCGCGATTCCGCATGCTTGTCCGTCTCACCATGATCTGCTGCGGGTTGACCGCAACCAGCCGGCGCGGCTTCTTTCCTGCCGACGAACCACTCGAAGACAGGGCGCTTGCCGGTATTCCCGCGCTGGCTGAAAAGCTGGATACGGCAACACGTATCTGGACAAGCCCTGCGCTTCGCGCCCGCCAGACAGCTGACGCCTTAGGCTTGCAGGCAGCAGATGTGCCTGCGTTGAAGGATCAGGAGTTCGGCGCCTGGGCAGGCAGGGCTTTCGAGGACGTCCAGCGTACCCAGCCGGAAGCGGCAAGCGCCTGGCTAGTAGATCCTGGCACGACACCGCCGGATGGTGAGAATTTCAAGAGCGTTGCCGCTCGCATAGGCGCTCTGTTCGACGAGCAGAAGGCGGAACCTGGCCATACGATCGCTGTCACACATCCGGCCGTGATCCGGGCGGCGATCCTGCATGTCCTGAAGGCGCCGCTCACTGGCTTCCGGTTCATCGATGTCGAACCCCTTAGCCTCGCCGATTTCCGCAGCGACGGCATCCGCTGGCAACTGCGGGCAAGCGGGGTGACAGCGCTTAAGGCTCAACGTCGCTAATTTGCGCCGCCTGATTGTCGGCCGGTTGCCAGGACAGTGGCTCAGTTGCCCCTGGCTGCGGCCACGGCACCAGGCAATTCTTCGGCCAGAATGTCGAGCTCGTGGTCGAGCCCCACGCTGATGCGGATGCAGCGATCCAGTCCCGCTGCCATCGGTTTGCGGATGAAAACGTCGCGCGACAGCAGCGCTTGCAGGATCTTTCCTGCAAAAGCGCCATCGCCACCACAGTCGACGGTAACGAAATTGGTTGCCGAGGGCAGGGGAACAAGCCCGTTGTCGCGAGCAATTGTCGCGATTCGCTGGCGCCCCGCATCGACCTTGGTCACGACGTTCTGCAGCCATGGTTGATCGGCCAGCGCCGCGACGCCGGCCTCCTGTGCCATGCGGCTCACGCCATAGTGGTTGCGGATCTTCTCGAAGTCGCTGATCACCTGCCTTTCACCAAAGGCATAACCCAGCCGGATGCCCGCCAGCCCATAGGCCTTGGAGAAAGTTCGCATGCGAATAAGATTCGGCCGCGTCACATCGACCGATGGCGAGGCCGAGGTCGGTCCGAGTTCGCCATAGGCTTCGTCCAGCACCAGCATTGTCGTTTCCGGCAAGGCTTCCATGAACCCGTTGATGTCGTCCGCTTCCCACCAGCTTCCCATCGGATTGTCGGGATTGGAGAGATAGACCAGCGGCGCGTTCTCGCGTTTTACGGCGGCGAGCAGGCCATCGAGGTTCTCGCGGTCGTTCTCATAAGGCACCGTCACCAGCCGTCCGCCAGTGCCTGCGACATGGAAATTGAAGGTCGGATAGGCGCCGAGCGAGGTCACCACCGGATCGTTCGGTCCGGCATACATGCGGGCGAGCAGGCCGAGCAGGCCGTCAATGCCTTCTCCGACCACGACATTGTCGGCCGAGATGCCGAGATGCACGGCGGCCGCCTGCCTGAGGTCGTGGTTGTCCGGGTCGCAATACATCCACATGTCGCCGGCGATGGCCTGCATGCGCTCGACCACGCGAGGAGAGGGGCCGAAGCTGCTCTCATTGGCACCGAGACGTGCACGGAACGGCCTGCCGCGATCGCGCTCCTGCGCCTCGGGACCGACGAACGGCACCGTGGCCGGCAGCGCTGCGACGATGGGCGAAAGCGGTGGGAGTTTTGGCATGGACGAAACCCGGATTGTATTCCGGTTCTGGCTACAGCGAGGTGCCGGCCCGCGCAAGCATTGAGATTGCTTCCGTGCGACGGCGTCTGGATCAGCCTTTCACGTGCCCTCCGATTCTGTGGCTGGCAGAATCTCTCTTGCCGTCGTTTCACAAACAAAAAACCCGGCGGTTGCCCGCCGGGTTCTTGAAAGTCGGAAGAGACTTTCTCTTAGAAGTCGCGCTGGAAGCGGATCAGGCCGCCGAGGCTGCTCTTGTCCGTAGCGCCGGTCCAGCCGCCCATGTAGTTGGCTTTGCCGTAGTCACCTTCGTTGACGTAGTCAACTTCGGCCGTGACGGTGAAGCCCGGAACCAGCTGGTGAGCAACGTTGACAGCCACACCGAGGGTGCTGGCGTCATCATACGAAACCTGCGCGTTCAAAGAGGTCTTCTCGTTGAACTTGTAGGTGCCGCCGCCCCAGATGGCCCAGTTGCCGCCCCATGGCTTGTAGAAGCTGCGAGCGACATTGTCGTCGGTGCCGTAGCCGCCCATGACGAACAGCGAGATCTGGTCGGTTGCGTTCACGTCCAGGCGAACCTTGCCGGCCCACTCTTCCCACGACGAATCGTAGGCGACGACGCCGGTGATGCCACCCCAGCCAGCGGTGTACTTCACGCCGCCAACGACGTTCGGAACGTAGCTGTCGATTGTGTTGTTGGTCGTAGCGGCAACCCAGTTGCCAGCGCCGTCCTTGACGAAGGTGTTGTAGCCACCCGAACCCTGTTCAAGCGAGACGATCGCCGAGAAGCCATTGCCGGCATCGAAGGTGTAGCTGATCAGGTTGGTGTCGAACTCACCGTAAGGAACCAGGGTATCCTGGATCACGTTGCCGGCGTAGCCCGAGAAGGTGTCGTAAGCCGATTCGTCCTTACCGACGCGCAGGCCACCGAGCTGGATCCAGGCGAAGTTCAGCGAGAAGCTGTTGGTAGCGCTGCCACCCTGGCCATTGCCGAAGTTGAAGCGGGTCTCGGTGTAGGTCTTCAGGGTGCCGAGTTCGGTTTCCTGACCGGTCCAGGTCTTGAGAGCAAAACGGCCCTTCTTCGACCAGGTATCCTGTTCCTTGCTAGGATTCAGACGATCGGTGGTGCGAGCACCGTCGAAGGAACCAACGTCACCGAAGCCGGCGTCGTAACGGATGTAACCGCCGATGCGCAGGCAGGTCTCGGTGCCTGGGATGTAGAAGTAGCCAGCGCCGTAGACGTCGCAGATCTTGACGTATTCAGCGGGTTCCGGCTCGGCGACGACGACTGCGTCGGCGGCGCGCGCACCGGAAACTGCGAGCAGTGCCGCAGCCGAGCCGAGGAGAAGGCTCTTAATGTTCATTTTCTGACCTCCAGTCAAAAGTTTAAAAACGGGTCTGGGTATTTTTTGCTGAAGGACAGCGTTCCCTGCCCCATCCCCTTACTGAAAAAGATGCGCTGCGCGCCGCTTCTTCGATGTCGACATTACCCATCGGGCTGTCCGGTTCAACAAGGAACGTACCGGCAAAAGCGATGCCCGGGTGCTATCGGATAGCGTTGTTGCACAAATGACACGATTTTGCCCATGGTCGAAAGCTCTCGTTAACCATGTGGTTCCAACCGGCCCTTGCAACGCAGCCTTTTGGCCCATTCTGCGCAGAATCACGGTGCAATACCGACCTGGGAACAGACTTCTTTATCTCTCGCTGTCTTTTTTATGGGGTCATATGCGCTGGCTTATTGATTGTGCCGGCCCTTTTCTTTATCCAGCGCCGCAACGGAGAGGTGGCCGAGTGGTCGAAGGCGCTCCCCTGCTAAGGGAGTAGACCTCAAAAGGGTCTCGTGGGTTCGAATCCCATCCTCTCCGCCAGTTCCTCACCCTTCCCGTGTTTTTAACCGCCTCAAACGGGCAGCTCCGGCGTTTCGCGACGGCTATTTTTGCATCGCGAAGAGCGTGGCTCCCATCGCGGCGTAGCCGCCGTTCTCCAGAAAGATGAACAATAACAGCACTTTGAGGCATTCGGGGCGCGAATCCTTTCGCGAATATGTTCGATTCTGACTGGAGGTCAGAAAATGAACATTAAGAGCCTTCTCCTCGGCTCGGCTGCGGCACTGCTCGCAGTTTCCGGTGCGCGCGCCGCCGACGCAGTCGTCGTCGCCGAGCCGGAACCCGCTGAATACGTCAAGATCTGCGACGTCTACGGCGCTGGCTACTTCTACATCCCAGGCACCGAGACCTGCCTGCGCATCGGCGGCTATGTCCGTTACGACATCGGCGTTGGTGATCGTGAAGGCACGACGGATGTCATCGATGTCCTGAACCCGACCGACCGCAACGACACCTATTTCAAGCGCGGCCGCTTCGCTCTGAAGACCTGGACCGGTCAGGAAACCGAACTCGGCACCCTGAAGACCTACACCGAGACCCGCTTCAACTTCGACAGCGGCAACGTCGGTGGTTTCAACGTGGCCAGCAACAAGGGCGTTTCGCTGAACTTCGCCTGGATCCAGCTCGGTGGTCTCCGCGTCGGTAAGGACGAGTCGGCTTTCGACACCTTCTCGGGTTATGCCGGCAACGTCATCGACGATACGATCGTTCCTTATGGCGAATTCGACACCAACCTGATCAGCTACACCTTCGACGCCGGCAATGGCTTCTCGGCGATCGTCTCGCTGGAGCAGGGCTCGGGTGTCTACACGATCGACAGCTATGTGCCGAACGTCGTTGGTGGTGCCAAGTACACCGCTGGCTGGGGTGGCATCACTGGCGTCGTCGCCTATGAGAGCTCTCGCGAAGAGTGGGCCGGCAAGCTCCGTTTGGATGTCAAGGCAACCGACCAGATCGACCTGTTCATCATGGGCGGCTGGGGTTCCGACGACAACAGCCCGCGCAACTTCTACAAGCTCTGGGATGGCAACTGGGCCATCTGGGGTGGCGGTACCTACAAGTTCAACGAGAAGACCTCGTTCAACATCCAGGCATCGTATGACGAAGGCAAGACCTTCGGTCTGGCTGCCAACGTCGCTCACCAGCTGGTCCCAGGCTTCACCATCACGGCTGAAGTTGACTACTACAACAAGGCTGTCAGCAACTGGCGCACTGTCAAGGACGACGGCGTCGGCGGCATCCTGCGCTTCCAGCGCGACTTCTAAGAGATGCTGTCTCTTTAAGCATCTATCGAACCCGGGCGTCCTGCGCCCGGGTTCTTTTGTTTAGCGTTGGGCTTGGGAACAACAAAGGAAACAGGGGGTGGAACGGTAACTGGAAGCAAGTTTGGCGATGGTCTCGAAGGGATCCCGATCATTCCGGGATGAGGCGATCACAAATTGCTCTCTTGAAAGGATGTCTCCTTGTGAGTATGCCTTGGTGCATCCACAGGGGGGTGTGGCAAAAAGATGTCTCAAGACGCGCTGCAGGAGAGCATGCTCTCCGATCGATTCGCTGCATTTACGTCTCAGAACGTCCGGATAAAATACAGTACCGGCAATATACGAGAGGTAAAATCCTATCGGATCAGTGAGCTGTTTTCGGCCTATCGCGACATATTGTGGGATGATGGGCGGCACAAATACAATGTGAGCTCGTTCATCGGCGAGATAGACGAGATTTTGCTTGGCGAGCGCTTCAGCGCTTTCGATCAAAGCACCCTGGATAATCTGGTCGGCACCCTGCGCCAACGCGGCAACAGCAACGCAACCATCAATCGCAAGATGGCTGCACTGAGCAAACTGCTGCGCAAGGCTCACAAGATGGGGGATATCCACAGCTTGCCCGAGTTCCGCCGCCAGAAGGAGCGGGCAGGGCGAATCCGTTTCCTCGAAAAGGACGAGGAGGCGCGGTTGTTCGCGGCCATTCGCAGCCGCAGCGAGGACGCCTATAGGCTCTCCATCTTCCTGGTCGATACGGGTTGTCGACTCGGCGAGGCTCTCGGGCTCATCTGGAACGACCTGCAGCCGACACGTGTCAGCTTCTGGATTACCAAATCGGGGCGCAGCCGCACCATTCCATTGACGCTGCGTGCGCGGGAAGTCGTGGCTTTTTCAGGCGAAGGCCGGCGACCGAAGGGTCCGTTCGCCATGCTGAACCAACCGCAGTTCCGCCAGATCTGGAACGAGGCGAAGATGGAAGTCGGTCTCGGCGCCGACGAGCAGGTGGTGCCGCATATCTTGCGTCACACTTGCGCCTCCCGGCTTGTCCAGGGGGGTATCGACATCCGCCGCGTGCAGATGTGGCTCGGCCACCAGACCTTGCAGATGACGATGCGCTATGCGCACCTCGCGACCAATGATCTCGATAGCTGCGTTGTCGTGCTGGAAACCCGGCCCACGGAGGCCGCTGGCGGAGCGAACCTGTCACCTCTGGAGAGCGTTGCAGCCAAGCCGCGCAAGCAGCGGGCAAAGAAGAATCCGGCTTCAGCCAAGGCCGAGGACAAGAAACGCGCCTGAATGGGTTCGATGCCCGTTCGTCCTAAGAGCGTTGGTGAACTGATTCTTCCTGCGATTGCTGCTTTTCCGCAGCGTTGATGAAGCTGGCTATCATTCCGGGCAACTCGCCACTTTCCAGGAATGGAGCGTGACCTTGGCCTGCCGCGGTCACGGTTTGCAGCTTGGGGTGACGCCGCGCCATTTCTTGCAGGGTTTCTTTCGACAACAACCTTGAGTTGGCGCCGCGAACCACCAGTGTCGGTACCTTGCCAAGCGCCTCGAACTGCGGCCAGAGCGTTGGCAGCGGTTTCGACAGGTCGACGGCTGCCAACGTCTCTACCAGTTTTGCATCAAAGTCCGGAACGAGTTTGCCATCTTCCTCCCGATAGATGGCGGCGACCATGCGCTGCCAGTCTGCATCGGTCAGGGCAGGAAAATCCTGGCCGTGAGCGGCCTTCTGAGCCTCGACAGCTTCCGCCAGGTTCTGCGGCCTCGGCGCCTTCTCGAGGTAGGATTTGATATGGGCCAGCCCCGAGATCTCGAGCGCCGGTCCGACATCGTTGAGCACGATCGCCTTCAGGATCGTGGGTCTCAACATCCCCAGAACGTGGATGATCAGGCCACCACGCGAGGTGCCGATGAAGGCGGCTTGCTTGATCTCCAATTGATCGAGACCTGCCAGGATGTCGTTGGCTTCGACGCCCACCGTATAGTTGGCGACATTGCTGTCATAGGCGGATTGGCCGCGCCCGCGATAGTCGAATGAAACAACCTTGCGTTGTGGCCTGGCCTCGTTGGAGAGATAGAGCGCCAGTTCGTGGAAATCCCGCGCGTTTCGCGTCAGGCCCGGCAGGCACACGACCGGCAGGCCGGCGTGGTTGCGTTCGCCATAGATTCTGGCGTGCAGTTTCAAACCATCCGGAGAAGAATAGAAAAAATCGGAAAAACCTGCCGTCACGCCCGGCTCCTTCCCTCAGTGCTGCTTTACAAGGGCTACAGGCGAGGACGAGCGGCGTCAAATCGGGTGCCCGTGAATGGAAGCGGAGGACCGCCGATACGGCTTTACCGCCTATTTCCGTCCGTTGACGAGATCGCCAACGATATCGAATTCGCCTGAGATCCGCATCTTGTAGACCTCGTAGTTTTCCATAACGCGCTGGATATAACTTCTTGTTTCGGCGTAGGGAATCCGCTCGATCCAGTCGACGACGGTGTCGATGTCCTTTCCGCGCGGGTCGCCGTAGCGCTTGATCCACTGGTCGGCCCGGCGCGGTCCGGCATTGTAGCCTGCAAAGGTCAGCACATAGGAGCCGTTGTAGCGATCAAGCTGCTGGCCGAGAAAGGCCGCACCCAATGTGGCGTTGTAGCCTGCGTCGGTGGTCAGCTTGGTTTGTGAAAATGCCATGCCGGCCTTTTTCGCCAGCTGTTCGGCCGTGCTCGGCATCAATTGCAGCAGGCCGAGCGCGCCAACACGAGACACCGCACTGACGTTGAACTCGCTTTCCTGACGCGCAATGGCATAAGCAAGGGCCTTGCCGGATCCGGAAATGTTGGCGGTTTCTGGAATGACCCCGATCGGGTGCGACAACGCCCCGACATTGACGCCATTCGCCGCTGCAATCTTGCCGATTCTCAACGCAAGGAAATGATTGCCCCGTTTTTCAGCCATTTCGGCAAGCAAAGCCACCTCGCCAGGGCTGGTCAACTGACCAGCCAGATCGACGTAGAGCGTATTCGCATAGCGCTCATAGCCTGCTTCCTGCAGTCGGCCGATAGCGGAAACCGCCTCCCGTTTCGAAAAACTTTGCCGGTCGACGTCGCTGGGTTGTGGAGATGCAATGTTGAGTGTGCGGCTGCCGACGCGCTCGCCGGCCAATTGGCCATAGAAGGTCGTGCCGAATGCCGAGGCTTTCGTGAAATATTCCTTGGCGTCGCCAGGCCCGCCGGCTTCGGCGGCGCGGCCAAGCCAGTAGTAGGCGCGCGATAGCGAAAGGTTGCCCTGGGCGAGATTGGCGATACGAGAAAAATGCTCGGCCGCCTTGGCCGGGTCTTTCAGGCCGCGCAAGGCATACCAACCGGCGTGGAACTCGGCGTCGGCGGCGTTGGTCGGACTTTCCGCCATGTGTGTCGAGACGATCCGGTAGGCCGTCTTCATGTCGCCCTTGTCGACCAGTTCGCGCGAAAGCACGCGCCGTTCGACCCACCATGCGTCGGGGTCGACGAGTGCGGTGCGGTCGGTGGGGGCCTTCAGGATCAAGGCCGCGGCGTCGCCGAATTTCTTGCGCTTGCGCAGATATTCCGCTTCGGCAAAGAGGTAGCCTGCGGAGCGTTGCTCCGTCGGAACCGCAGCCAGCAGTTTCGGTGTGTTCTTGTCACCTTCCGAGACCGCAGCCCAAGCGTCAGCCAGTTCTTTGGCGCCGGCCAGCATGGCGACACGCTGAGCCGAGCCGACCCGGTCGGCATAGAACATGCGCTCCATGCGATAACGATGATCCGCCGTTGGAATGATCGGGCCGAACTCGTTGATGATCGCCGTTTCGTCCTTGGCTTCCAGTTTTTCCGTGCGCCAGAATGGGGAAAGCACGGATTGCGCCGCTTTAACGTCGCCTTTGGCGACATAGGCGCGGGAGAGTGCGATGATGCCTTCTGCCGTCTGCGGCTGACTGCCACCGAAAGCCTTGATGACGATGTCGGCGCCGGGGTTTTCCCGGACGAGGGCGCGCTCGCTGTTCCTGCGCAGCGTTGCCATGCCGGGCCAGCCGGGGAGCAGCTCTGCGGCCGCTGCGATTTCGCCGGATGGCACCCTGTCGCCGCCATAAAGTGCGATGGCCCAAGCCAGGATATGATGGTCGAGCGAGGACACAGGCAAGTTGTCGCGGGCTGCGCGCGCGCCGTCAAAATCCTTGGTGGCAAGCGCGTCGAGCCCGATCTTCAATTGCAAAGGATTGAAAGCCGGCAGATCCTGCTTGCTCGGCACGGGAAACATCGGCAGCGCTCCGGACAGGCGCTTGTCGACGCCGCTGCCAATGGCGATCGCCGGCGCCAGCACCACGATCGCTCCCAGGATAGCAAAACGATAGAGCCGTCTGGCGGTCATAATTCCGGTCTGTTCAAGGTGTCTACGCGCTACAAATAGGTTGGGATTGCGGAAACCCCAGCAGTCGCTAGCGCAAAGCCGATAAAAGAAAGGTTATCGGTTCCGTTTCCTTTGCCGTCTTCCGCGCCGGCTCTACTTGCCCCAGAACAGTGTCGAGACTATGGTGCCCGGCCTTTCGATGGGCTAGAGCCGTTCAGGATCGGCCTGGCTCGATCGATACCCTGAAAAAGAAGCTTGGAAACCGTTGGGTTCCGTGGAGTTTGAAGACATGCTGAGAGGCTCGCTGACTGCGCTCGTGACACCGTTCGAAAAGAGCGGGCGCTTCGACGAGAAAGCCTTTCGCGCGCTTGTTGCCTGGCAGATCGAAGAAGGGACCCGCGGGCTGGTTCCGGTCGGCACAACCGGCGAATCTCCGACGCTGTCGCATGAAGAACATCGTCATGTTGTGAAGACCTGCATCGAAGTCGCCAAGGGCCGAGTGCCGGTGGTGGCGGGTGCCGGTTCCAACAACACCGAAGAGGCGGTCGGTCTGGTGCAGTTCGCCGAACAGGCCGGTGCCGACGCTGCCCTCGTGGTGACACCCTACTACAACAGGCCGACACAGCGCGGCCTCTATCAGCATTTCGCTGCCGTCGCTAAGGCCACAAGGTTGCCGATCATCATCTACAACATCCCGCCGCGCTCGGTGATCGATATGATGCCGGAGACGATGGGTCAGTTGGCCAATGATTTCAAGAACATCGTTGGCGTGAAGGACGCCACCGGCAAGATCGAGCGCGTGTCTGAACAGCGCGCTACCTGCGGCAAGGATTTCATCCAGCTTTCCGGCGAGGATGCGACGGCGCTCGGCTTCAATGCGCATGGCGGCGTTGGCTGCATCTCGGTCACGTCCAATGTTGCGCCACGCCTGTGCTCCGAGTTCCAGGAAGCCACGCTTGCCAACGACAAGGAGCGCGCGCTGGAGTTGCAGGACCGGTTGCTGCCTCTGCACAAGGCGATCTTTGTCGAGCCAGGCGTTTCGGGCGCCAAATATGCGCTCTCGCGACTCGGCCGTGTCGAGAATGCAGTGCGCTCGCCGCTCATGACGGTGGAAGAAAGCACTGCTGCCAAGATCGACGCGGCGATGAAGTTTGCAGGTCTTTTGAACTGAGCTGTTATAGGTTTGGAGCGTTTCCGGCTTTCGCGGAAACGTTGAAATGCTCTAACTCTTTGTTTTTTCACAATTCCGGACGGAAAGCCGTTACACACTTTTCCTGGAATTGCTCTTGCGGAATTCGGCCCGCATTGCCATGTGATGGCTTCTTTTCCGGCGCGCCGGGTGGCGAAGCCATGGCGCGTCGACAGTTTGATTGAAATTGAATGCCATGAACCAGGTGAAGAAGGCCGACCCCAACAACAAGACCGCCGCGGAAAACCGCAAGGCGCGTTTTTCCTATGAAGTGCTCGATACGGTCGAGGCTGGCTTGGTGCTGACTGGCACCGAGGTGAAATCGCTGCGTCAGGGCCAGGCCAATATCCAGGAATCCTACGCTTCCGTGGAGGATGGCGGCATCTGGCTGATCAATTCCTATCTGCCGGAATATCTGCAGGGCAACCGTTTCAACCACGAGCCGCGGCGACGTAGAAAACTGCTGCTCAACAAGCGTGAGATCGCCAAACTGGGGCAGGGCGTCGCGCGCGACGGAATGACCTTGGTGCCGCTCAAGATCTATTTCAACGACAAGGGCAGGGCCAAGCTCCTGCTCGGCCTGGCGCGCGGCAAGAAGTTGCATGACAAGCGCGAGACCGAAAAGCAGCGCGATTGGGCCCGGGAAAAGGGCAGGCTGTTGAAGGAGAGGGGATGAGCCGAAAGCGCCGGTCCTGTCCGCGAGGAGCCGCCAACGTGCGGCGAAGCTGACATGGCAAGTCGGCTGCGGCGCTGGGTTGCTGCTGGCTTGATCATCTCAGGCGCCTTCGCTGCTGCAGGCTACTTGTATTTCACGGCTTTCTCGCCTGATCGGCAGAGGTATCCTGTGCGCGGAATCGATGTTTCCCATCATCAGGGAAAGATCGACTGGCGTCGCGTCGCGGCGGATGACGTGGCCTTTGCCGTCATAAAGGCGACGGAAGGCGGCGATCATGTCGACGATACTTTTGCGACCAATCTGAATGAGGCCCGTGCCGCCGGCCTTGCCGTGGGGGCCTATCACTTTTTCACCTTCTGTCGCCCTGGAGCGGAGCAGGCGCAGAATTTCCTGACCGTTGTCCCGCGCGTCCAGCCAATGCTGCCGCCCGTGGTCGACATCGAGTTCGGTGGAAATTGCCCACGTCGCCTGACCCCGGACGAACTGCGCTCGGAGCTCGACGCATTTTTGCAACCGGTCGAGGCTCAATTCGGCAAACCTGCGATCATCTACCTGATCGGTGAGGCCATGGATTTCTACGACGCGGTCATGCCAGTGCGCGAACGCTGGGTGCGGTCACTGGTGCTTCACCCGGGCCATGAGAAGTGGGTCTATTGGCAGTATCACAATCGTGGCAGCGTCGATGGTATTGAAGGTCCGGTCGACCTCAATGTGTTGCAGGGCACGCCATCCAGATTGATCGAGCTGGTGCGATAGCAGTCTACTTGCGGAGAAATTCGGCGATATTTGCGAATACCTTCACGAACATCTCCGTCGTGAGCACGCCGGTGTTCGTGTTGTAGCGCGAGCAATGATAGCTGGAGAACAGCTGGATCTTGCCAGTGTCATAGCTGCCGCCATGCTTGAACGGGAAGGCTGCGACCCGGAGGCCAAGAGCTCGAACGGTCGATTGATGCGCAATCGCCCCCAGCGTCAGAATGGCGCGCAGATTCGGAAAACGCGCTATCGTCGGGACCAGGAAGGTTCGGCAGGTTGCGATCTCCGGACCGGTCGGCTTGTTCTCCGGTGGCACGCACCGCACCGCGTTGACGATGGCTGTGTCGACAAGTTCCAGGCTGTCGTCCGGTCGCGCCTCGAAGCGTCCACGGGCGAAACCATGGGCAATCAGCGTCGAATAGAGCAGGTCGCCGGCATAATCGCCGGTAAAGGGCCGGCCGGTCCGGTTGGCGCCGCGCAGGCCAGGTGCCAGCCCGACGATCAGCAGGCGGACGCTGTCTTCCCGGCCTGGGGCACTGCCCTTGGGCAGGAATGCCGGTACGGGACCGTTGAACCAGCCAGGCTCGCGTTCACGCCAACCGGCAATGAAGTCGTGCAGGCGCGGGCAAAGCGGGCAGTCGTGATCGGGTTCGGCGGAGACAAGCATGCTCGGGTGCTACCATCTGCCGGCCCCCGTCATCAATACAGGTCCATCAATACTGGTCGTCGTCTTCATCCTGGGCGGCCGCCGGTTCGGGACGCCGGACCGGACGATCGGTCGGATCGCGGCCAACCTCGTTCTTCAAGGTCATCAGGTCGATGAAATGGTCGGCCTGCCGGCGCAGGTCATCCGAGATCATTGGTGGTTGTGATGCCATGGTCGAGACGATCGAGACCTTGCGGCCACGTCGCTGCAAGGCTTCCACCAGGGTGCGGAAGTCTCCATCACCGGAAAAGAGAACATAGTGGTCGACGACATCGGCAAGTTCCAGCGCATCCACTGTCAGTTCTATGTCCATGTTGCCCTTGATCTTGCGGCGACCGGCAGCGTCGGTGAATTCCTTGGCCGGCTTGGTCACAACCTTGAAACCGTTGTAGTCGAGCCAATCGATCAGGGGCCGGATCGAGGAGTATTCCTGGTCCTCGACCAGCGCGGTGTAGTAATAAGCGCGCAGGAGATAGCCGCGCTTCTGGAAGCTGGCCAGAAGTTTACGGTAGTCGATGTCGAAGCCGAGGGAACGGGAAGTGGCGTAAAGATTGGCGCCGTCGATGAAAAGAGCGATCTTTTCGCGTGGGTCGAACATGGCAATATCCTTCTTGAAAATAGGCAATGCGATAAGTACGTCTGGCAAGGTTTCTAAAGAAAACCGCCAAGCCCATATTGTTTTGGAAATAACGCCCGGATGATGGCATTCCAAGGGTGGGCAGGGATTGAGCAAGAAATTGTGATCGGAGACAGGCCTGGCGGGTGCTTGAGGCGCGCCGCGCTTGTATTCCGGGCCGGTTCGGGCTATGGAGCCCGCCAGATTTCCAATAGATCAAGAGCATGAAAGGGGCATCGAATGGCCCGCGTAACCGTTGAAGATTGCATCGACAAGGTCGACAACCGCTTCGAGCTGGTGCTGTTGGCCGGTCACCGCGCCCGCCAGATCAGCCAGGGTGCGATGATCACCGTGCCGCGCGACAACGACAAGAACCCGGTCGTGGCGCTGCGCGAGATCGCCGATGAGACGCTTTCGCCCGGCGACCTCAAGGAAGACCTGATCCATTCGCTGCAGAAGCATGTCGAGGTCGACGAGCCGGAAGCACCGGAAGCCGAGGCGATCACCGATCAGACCGGTACCGCTGTTGCTGTCGACGCCGACGAGCCGGAAGAGAACATCACTTTCGATCGCATGTCGGAAGAGGATCTGCTGGCCGGTATCGAAGGCCTGGTGGCACCGGAAAAGAACGACGATTATTGATAGCCGGCGGGGCCTAAGCCCTTTCGCGCCATAGTTTTCGTGGCTATTTGTGACATGCGTCGCTCGGCGAGCGGCGCATGATTCATTTCAGCGTTGCGAGAATCCGCCCATGATGCGTCAGTATGAGCTTGTCGAGCGCGTCCAGCGCTACAAGCCGGACGTCAACGAGGCGCTGCTCAACAAGGCCTATGTCTACGCCATGCAGAAGCATGGCCACCAGAAGCGTGCTTCCGGCGATCCCTATTTTTCGCACCCGCTCGAAGTCGCAGCCATCCTCACCGACATGCATCTGGATGAGGCAACCATTGCCGTTGCCCTGCTGCATGACACGATCGAGGACACCACGGCCACTCGTGCCGAGATCGATGAACTCTTCGGCCCCGACATGGGCAAGCTGGTCGAGGGCCTGACCAAGCTGAAAAAGCTCGATCTCGTCTCCAAGAAGGCCGAGCAGGCCGAAAACCTGCGCAAGCTGCTGTTGGCGATTTCCGAGGATGTGCGCGTTCTTCTCGTCAAGCTCGCCGATCGCCTGCACAACATGCGCACGCTCGATCACATGCGCGAGGACAAGCGTCTGCGCATTGCCGAGGAGACAATGGAAATCTATGCGCCGCTGGCCGGGCGCATGGGCATGCAGGGTATGCGCGAGGAGCTCGAGGAGATCGCGTTCCGCTATATCAATCCGGAGGCCTATCGCACGGTAACCGCGCGGCTCGCCGAAATCTCGGAGCGCAACAAGGGTGTGCTGACCGAGATCGAGAACGCGCTTTCCGCATTGTTCGACAAGCACGCAATGAAGGCCAGCGTCAAAAGCCGCCAGAAGAAGCCATGGTCGGTATTCCGCAAGATGGAAGCCAAAGCGCTGTCCTTCGAGCAATTGTCCGACATCTTCGGCTTTCGTGTCGTCATGGACACGGTCGAGGACTGCTACCGCGCGCTTGGCCTGATCCATACCACCTGGTCAATGGTGCCGGGACGCTTCAAGGATTACATCTCGACGCCGAAGCAGAACGATTACCGATCGATCCACACCACCATCGTTGGTCCTTCGCGCCAGCGTGTCGAATTGCAGATCCGCACGCGTGAGATGAACAAGATCGCGGAATACGGCGTTGCTGCCCATTCGATCTACAAGGATGCCGCCGGCAAGGCCAATGGCGGCACCCACATCATCTCCAAGGAGACCAACGCCTATGCGTGGCTGCGCCGTACCATCGAGCAGCTGGCCGAAGGCGACAATCCGGAAGATTTCCTGGAGAACACCAAGCTGGAGCTGTTCCAGGACCAGGTGTTCTGTTTCACCCCGAAGGGCATGCTGATCGCGCTGCCGCGTGGCGCGACGCCGATCGATTTCGCCTATGCGGTTCACACCGATGTCGGGGACACCTGCGTCGGCGCCAAGGTCAACGGTCGCGTCATGCCGCTGATGACCGAATTGAAGAATGGCGACGAGGTCGAGATCATCCGCTCGAAGGCGCAGGTGCCGCCGGCAGCCTGGGAATCGATCGTGGTCACGGGGAAGGCGCGCGCCGCGATTCGCCGCGCCACCAAGAACGCTATCCGCAAGCAATATTCAGGACTTGGCCTGCGTATCCTCGAGCGCGCTTTCGAACGTGGCGGCAAAACCTTCTCGAAGGAAAACCTGAAGTCGGTGCTGCACCGGCTGGCACGCAAGGATATCGAGGACGTTCTGGCGGCCGTCGGGCGTGGCGAACTCGCTTCGGCAGATGTCTTGAAGGCGGTTTTTCCCGACTACAAGGACGAGCGCGTCACGGTGGCGCCGCCGAAGCAGCGCGAGGAAGGATGGTCACGCATCCGCAATGCAGCCGGCATGCTGTTCCAGATGCCGGGGCGTGCCGCTCGCCGCGACAAGACACAGCCGCGGGACGATGCTGCGGTGCCGATCCGTGGCGTGCGTGGTGATCTGCCGGTGCGCTTCGCGCCGGAAGGTGCGGTTCCCGGGGATCGCATTGTCGGCATCATCCAGCCGGGCTCCGGCATCACCATCTATCCGATCCAGTCGCCGTCGCTGACTGCTTTCGACGATCAGCCGGAGCGCTGGATCGACGTGCGCTGGGATATCGACGAGAACAACCGCGAGCGCTTTCCGGCACGCATTTCGGTAACGGCCATCAATGCGCCGGGTTCTCTTGCTGATATCGCACAGGTCGTTGCTTCGAACGACGCCAACATCCACACGCTGTCGATGGTACGCACGGCGCCCGACTTCACAGAAATGCTGGTCGATCTGGAAGTCTGGGATCTGAAGCACTTGAACCGGCTGCTGTCGCAGCTCAAGGAAAACTCGAGCGTCAGCGATGCGCGGCGTGTTAACGGATGATTGGAGCCGCAAGGCATGAACACGGCTGAAGTGCTTGATATCTTTCGCTCTGCGGGCGCGGTGCTCGAGGGTCATTTCATCCTGACCTCTGGCCTGCGCAGCCCGACTTTCCTGCAGAAGGCACGCGTGTTCATGCATGCGGACAAGACTGAGCGACTCTGCAAGGCGTTGGCCGAAAAAATCCGCGCCGAGGTAAGGGAACCGATCGACTATGTCGTCGGTCCTGCCGTAGGTGGCCTGATCCCTGCCTATGAGACGTCGCGCCATCTTGGCGTGCCGGCGATCTGGGTCGAGCGCGAACAGGGTGTATTCAGACTGCGGCGGTTCGACATCGAGAAGGGTGCGCGCGTCGTCATCGTGGAAGACATCGTCACGACGGGCCTGTCCATCCGCGAGACGATCGAATGCCTGCATGGTCTCGGTGCCGAGGTGCTGGCGGCGGCCTGCATCATCGATCGTTCAGCCGGCAAGACCGACGTCGGCGTGCCGTTGATTGCACTCGCGCAGTATGAGGTTCCGGCGTATCCTGCCGATCAGTTGCCGCCTGAGCTGGCCGCCATTCCGCCGGTGAAGCCGGGCAGTCGCACGCTCTGAGTGGCCCGGGCCGGTTTGACCTGATCGACATGTTGTTCAAGCGCAGAAAAGCGGAAAGTCTTGGTGAACGCCTGAGGGTGTGGCTATGGCCACGCCGCTCGTTGTCGCGATCGTTGCGTTATTATGCCAGGCGTATCGTGCGGCTGGAGGCGTCGCCACATGCCGTCGCCGCCGGGGTGGCGGCGGGCGTGTTTGCCTCTTTCTTTCCGCTTGGACTGCATTTCGTCGTTGCCGCGGCCGTATGCTGGCTGGTCGCCGGCAATCTGGTCGCTGCTGCCATCGGCACCGCGCTCGGAAATCCGCTGACCATGCCGTTCCTGTGGGGAGCGTCCTGGGAGACCGGCAAGCTTATTTTGCACCAGCACCTGCCACGCAAGGGTGTGCCGGAGCATCTCGGTGCCATGATGGAGCATCTCAGCCTGTCGCAGCTTTGGGAGCCGGTGCTGAAGCCGATGACGATCGGCGCGGTTCCGCTTGGTCTTTTGACCGGCGTTGTCGCTTACGGGCTCACGCGTTGGGGTATGACGGTGTTTCGGGAACGTCGACGCCGGCGGCTTGCCGAAAGGGCCGCGCATCACCGGGTATCCGGCCCTGATGCCTTGGGTTCGGCGACACGATGATCATCGGCATCGGTTCCGACCTGATCGACATCCGTCGCATCGAGAAGTCGCTCGAGCGACATGGTGAGCGTTTCGTCATGCGGGTCTATACCGACGTCGAGCAGGCCCGGTCGGAAGGCCGTAGAGCCCGGGCAGCCTCCTACGCCAAGCGATTTGCCGCCAAGGAAGCCTGCGCCAAGGCGCTGGGAACGGGCATCGCGCAGGGCGTCTACTGGCGTGACATGGGCGTAGCCAACCTGCCGAGCGGCAAGCCGACCATGGTTTTGACAGGTGGTGCAGCAGTCCAGCTCCAGAAGCTTCTGCCGCCCGGGCATCACGCTGTGATCCATCTTACGATCACCGATGATTTTCCGCTCGCTCAAGCCTTTGTGATCATCGAGGCACTGCCGGTCGCAGAAGCGCCACAGTGATGGAGGCTGGAGGGCTATTGGCGTTGCCTGGCAAGACAACGGCGTTGCCCGGCAGCCAGCGACCCCGTATATGATCGGCGGGACAATGCATCGGCCTGAAAGTCGGAATCGATTTTCGGCCAGAAGGATGTGTAGATAAAATTTTAGAGCGTTCCATGTGCGTCCGAACAAACGCGCGGTGCTCTAGTGAGGATGAGATGAGCGTGGCTGACAAATCCGATAAGAAAAGCGGCGGACTTGGCGAAACCGTAAGCGTTATCGTGCAGGCTCTGCTTCTGGCGCTTGTCATTCGTACCTTGTTCTTCCAGCCTTTTTCGATTCCTTCCGGTTCGATGCGGCCGACTTTGCTGGAGGGCGACTATCTCTTTGTCACCAAGTGGGCCTACGGTTATTCGCGCTACTCGCTGCCATTCGGGCCAGATTTGTTCTCGGGTCGCATCTGGGGCTCGGAACCAAACCGCGGCGACGTCGCCGTCTTCAAGTTCCCGCCGGATCCGTCCGTCGACTACATCAAGAGGGTAGTCGGCCTTCCGGGCGACAAGATTCAGATGAAGGGCGGCCAGCTCTTCATCAATGGCGTTGGCGTGCCGCGCACCAAGGTTGGCCAGATCGACAACCCCGATATCACCGAGCAGAACGGGCCGGTCGACGTCTATCGCGAGACGCTGCCTAACGGGGTGAGCTACGACACGCTCGACCTGACGCCAAACGGCATCGGCGATGACACACGCGAATTCGTCGTGCCGGAAGGCCACTATTTCATGATGGGTGACAACCGCGACAACTCCAGCGACAGCCGGTTCAGTGTCGGGTATGTGCCTGCGGACAATCTTGTCGGCCGCGCCAACATCATCTTCTTCTCCATCGCCGGCGGTGCCAGCCCGCTTGAGATCTGGAAGTGGCCGTCCGAGATGCGTCCGTCGCGCCTCTTTACTTTTGTCCACTGACAGATGACGGCGCCCAAGCGTTTAACTCCCGAGGCGTTGGCCGCTGTCCTGGAAAGTCGAACCGGTCATAGTTTCCGCGATCCCAAACGTCTGCAGCGTGCGCTGACACATGCCAGCGCTCGCGGTAGCCATGCCGGGGTCGACTATGAGCGCTTTGAATTCCTGGGCGACCGGGTACTCGGTCTTGCTGTCGCCGATATGCTGCTGGCCGACTTTCCGGACGCGCCCGAAGGCGAGCTGTCGGTGCGGCTGAATGCGTTGGTCAACGCCGAAACCTTGGCACAAATTGCCGACGAGATCGGACTGGCCGATTTGATCCGCGCGGGCAGCGAGGTCCGGAACCTCGCCGAACGCAAGCGGGTCAATTTGCGCGCCGATGCACTGGAATCGCTGATTGCCGTCATCTATCTCGATGACGGTCTCGACGCGGCCAGGCGCTTTATCCACGCATATTGGAGACCGCGCGCCAAAGCCGCTGGTGCAGCAAGACGCGATCCAAAGACCGAATTGCAGGAATGGGCGCATCAGGCGGCAGCCGCCACGCCCGAGTATCGCATCGATAGCCGGGAGGGGCCTGATCACGACCCGCTTTTCACGGTGACGGTGAGCGTTGCCTCCAAGGAATCGGCTTCGGGCACCGGCCGCTCCAAGCGTGAAGCGGAACAGGCCGCCGCCACGGCGCTTCTGGTCCGTGAGGGCATTTGGGCCGTCGAAGGAGACAATACACGATGACGGCTGACATGAATGCAGAGACGACGCATTCCGGTTTTGTCGCGCTGATTGGCGCGCCCAACGCAGGTAAGTCGACGCTCATCAACCAACTCGTCGGCACCAAAGTGTCGATCGTCACCCACAAGGTCCAGACAACCCGTGCTCTGGTGCGCGGGATTGCCACCCATGGAACCGCTCAGATCGTGCTGGTCGATACACCGGGCATCTTCAAGCCGAAGCGGCGGCTCGACACGGCGATGGTCACGACCGCATGGGGTGGTGCCAAGGATGCTGATCTGGTTTTGGTGCTGATCGATGCTGAACGCGGTATCAGGGGCGATGCCGATGCGATCCTCGACAAGCTGGCCGAAGTGCGCCAGCCGAAGATACTGGTCCTGAACAAGGTCGATCGTGTGAAACCTGAAATGCTGCTGACGCTGACGAAGACTGCCAATGAACGCGTTGCGTTCGAGCGCACCTTCATGGTTTCTGCGTTGACCGGTTCCGGTTGCAAGGATTTGCTCGACTATCTCGGCGAAGCTCTGCCGGTCGGTCCCTGGTTTTATCCCGAAGATCAGATCTCCGACTTGCCCATGCGCCAGCTCGCCGCCGAGATCACGCGCGAGAAGCTGTACCTGCGCCTGCATCAGGAACTGCCTTACTCCTCCCATGTCGAAACCGAGAAATGGGAGGAAAAGAAGGACGGTTCGGTACGAATCGAACAGGTGATCTATGTCGAGCGCGACAGCCAGAAAAAGATCGTGCTGGGCCACAAGGGCGAGACCATCCGCGCGATCGGCGAAGCCGCGCGCAAGGAGATCGGCGAAATCCTGGAGCAGAAGGCCCATCTCTTCCTGTTTGTGAAAGTGCGCGAGAACTGGGGGGACGACCCTGAGCGCTATCGCCAGATGGGACTGGATTTCCCGCATTGAACGGGGTTGTCCACCTGCCGCATAACTGTCATCGGTTCGTCACGTAACTGTCATGTGCCGCACCTATAGCCATCGGTGTCCCGATGGCGTTCGTTCTGCGCCGGGGCTACGGCGGAATGATGCGCATGAATGGACATACCCGTACCACGGGCGGCTTGTCTCGGCTTGACCTCGAGCGCGCTACGGTAGCTGAGCTTGAGCGTGTCTTGCGGAGCGGCGTTGATCCCTCGAGTGAGGATGCCATTGGAGCTGCCGCATTTGTCGGTGGCAGCATCGCCACGGCTATCGTCAATCTCTCTCCGCGCCAGCACCGGGCACTTGACCGGTGGCTCAAGGACCAATCCAAGCTTGCTGCCAATATTGTCAAAATCTTGCTGGTCGATGCCGCTCAGGCATCGGAAGGGACGCTGCAGGCACAAGGTGGCGCTTCCTTGCTGGAAAGCCCGCTGTCTGAACCAGCTTCGGAGCGTCTTGCGCCGCAACGCAACGGTCTGACGTCTGTTCTGGTTGAAGAATGGGCAGGCCCGGTGGCGGGTTCAACGTATCTGGAAGAGACCTTGCGCATCCCGCGCTCGACCCTGCATCGTTGGCAGCGTCGAGGCGAAGTCATTGCCCTGCGTACCGGCGGTAGGAAGCATGTTTTCCCGCTCGCGCAATTTGTCGACGGGCGACCTGTGCCAGGGATTCGTGAAGTGCTCGGACTTGTCGGCCATCCCAGAGCCGCATGGTCGTGGCTGGTGCGGCCGGCATCGGAGTTTGGCGGCGAAGCTCCACTTACCCTGCTGATCAGGGACCAGGCCCACGATGTCATTCGCGCCGCCGAGGCCCTTTCGGTAAGTCCTGGCCGGCCCACTGAAGCCGCCTGACAGCCTTCGGGTCCCTGGTTCCGCTTTTCGATTTTTGATTGGCCGGCGAAAAGTTATTCGACGAATGATTGGGCTTTTGTGACAGTTTTCTGTCGATGTGCCGTATGTGCCAAAAATCGTTTAATATCAATATCTTAGTTGTAAATATACAACAAGCCGCAGGCGAATGTCCTGTCTGCTCATTGTGCAGTGCAATATTCGTTGAAAGTGGAAACTCGATGGGTATTGTCCCGGCAGAAAGGGGCGCTCGGGCGTCGCCTTTCGAGTGGCGGTTGGTGGCAATGGCCTTCAGCCAGAAATCTGAAAACATATTTTTGAAAATTGACTGGAGAGGTCAAAAATGAACATCAAGAGCCTCCTTCTCGGCTCGGCTGCGGCACTGCTCGCAGTTTCCGGTGCGCGCGCCGCCGACGCTGTTGTGGTCGCCGAGCCGGAACCCGCTGAATACGTCAAGATCTGCGACGTGTACGGCGCCGGCTATTTCTACATCCCGGGCACCGAGACCTGCCTGCGCGTTGGTGGTTACATCCGCTATGACGCCGGTTTCGGTGATATCGGTACCTTCGATGGTTCCGTCGCCACCGATCGCCTGGACGGCGACCGCAATCATACCTACGCCAAGAACGCACGTTTCGCTCTGCGTACCTGGACCGGCCAGGAGACCGAACTCGGCACCCTGAAGACCTTCACCGAGACCCGTTTCCAGTTCGGCAACACGCCGACCGCCGGCGACGCCATCAACAAGAACGTTTCGCTGAACTTCGCCTGGATCCAGCTTGGCGGCCTGCGCGTCGGTAAGGACGAAACGGCGTTCGATTCGTTCATCGGCTACGCCGGTAACGTGATCCAGGACACGTTGATCCCCTACGGTGGCAAGGACACCAACCTGATCAGCTATACCTTCGACGCCGGCAACGGCCTCTCGGCGATCGTGTCGCTGGAACAGGGTTCGGGCAGCTACTCCCGCTTCAAGCGCGTCGGCGACACCTGGGGCAGCGCCGACAACACCATCGACAGCTACGTTCCGCATGTGGTCGGCGGTCTGAAGTACAAGGGCGACTGGGGTTCGATCACCGGCGTCGCCGCCTACAACAGCGCTTTCGAAGAATGGGCTGGCAAGGTTCGCCTCGATGTCAACGCGACCAGCGACCTCACCCTCTTCGTGATGGCTGGCTACGGCACCGACGACAACATCGACCGCAACCAGTACAAGCCTTGGGGCGGCAACTGGGCTGTCTGGGGTGGTGGTACCTACAAGTTTGACTCCAAGACCAAGTTCAATGCCCAGGTCTCGTATGACGACAACCGCACCCTCGCGATCGCGGCCAACGTTGCCTACGAAATCGTTCCTGGCTTCGTGATCACCCCCGAAGTGGACTTCGTCAATGAAGGCCGTTACGGCAAGGCCGGCTACCTCGGCAGCTGGACCAGGGCTGACAAGAAGAACAGCTTCGGCGGCATCATCCGCTTCCAGCGCAACTTCTAATCGACCTCCAGTCGATCTCTTGCGGCCCGCGGCACTCGCCGCGGGCCGTTTGTTTTGGCGGGAGGCTTTGCCGGCTGTCCTGTCTGCTTCTTGATTTCGCAGCAGAAGGCGTCAAATCTCCCGCCATGGAATGGCGCGACGAGGGAATCATACTCGGCACCCGCAAGCATGGCGAAACCAGCGCCATCCTCGAGGTGATGACACGCGCGCATGGCCGGCATCTCGGTCTGGTACGCGGTGGCCGCGCCCGCAAGATGCAGCCGGTTTTGCAGGCCGGAAACCGGGTCGACCTGATCTGGCACGCTCGCCTCGACGAACATCTTGGAACGTTTCAGGCTGAAGCCATCGAAATGAATGCTGCGCGTTTGATGGACAGCGCGATCGCCGTTTACGGCTTGCAACTGTTGGCCGCGAATCTGCGTCTTCTGCCAGAGCGCGATCCGCATGATGCGCTTTATGAGACACTGGCCCTCATCATCGCACATCTGGAGGACGCCGAGGTCGCAGGCGGGCTGGTTGCGCGGTTTGAGCTCATGGTCCTCGACGAACTCGGCTTCGGCCTCGACCTTTCCGAGTGCGCTGCTACCGGAACCAGGGAGAACCTGGTCTATGTCTCGCCGAAGTCGGGCAGGGCGGTGTCGCGCCAAGCGGGCGAACCCTGGCACGACAAGATGCTGGCGTTGCCTATGTTCCTGCAGCGAGGCGCGGCGCTGAACGCGGATCTTTTCGCAGTGGAGCAAGCCTTCAGGCTGACGTCGTTCTTTTTCACCCGTCATGTCTATGAGCCGCGTGGCGTCGAACCACCTGATGCCCGCTCCGGCTTCATCGCCGCCTTGCGCAAGCACCACGCTGTTCATGGCACGAGCAAGGGAGACACCGCTGCATGAGTGCTGTTGAACTCTATCCCGGCCGGATTTCGCCCATGGGCGTCGGCACCATCCCGCATGCCGACATGCTGACCTATTCGGGACTGGAGCTGCTGCAGCGGGTCATCGACGGGCGCTATCCAGCGCCGCCTATGGCGTATCAGTTGAGCTTCGCCCTCACCGAGGCGGAGGAGGGGCGCGTCGTCTTTCGCGGCATGCCCAACGAAAAGCACCTCAATCCGATGGGCGGGGTACACGGCGGCTGGGCCGCAACCATCCTCGATTCGGCGCTCGGCTGCGTCGTGCAGACCTTGCTGGCCAAGGGCGAAGCCTATGCGACGGCGGAATTCAAGGTGAACCTGATGCGACCCATTACGGCGAACATCGGCGAGGTGGTGTGCGAGGGCAAGATCATGCACAAAGGGCGCACCTTGGCCGTATCGGAAGCGACCCTGAAGGACAGTGCAGGCAGGCTACTGGCTTTCGGTACCGAAACCTGTTCGATCTTCTCGGTGGCCAATCTGGCGGCCCGATAGGCGATTCGGGCGACACGGTGGAACGCGGCTTCAGGGGGATGCCTCGGTGGATGTTTTCAGCATTGTCGGTTTTGTCATTCTGCTTGTTATCGTGGCTCGACAGCGCTCGCAGCTCGGCAGGATTGAACGCGAGCTTGGCGAAGTACGCAAACTGGTCATTCCGGGTGCCGCCGGATCGACCTTGAAGCCCGCGGAGGCGCTCGCGACCGAGCCATCGCCGCGGAACTCAAGCGAAACCTTGCTTGAGGGCAGGCCCGACGATGTTGCTCAGAGTTCCGAACCGGGGGATGTGCAGGATATTGCGGCAGCTGGTCCCTGGGGAAGCCCGGCACGGGATGAGGAAGCTGTTTCCGAGCCGAAGGGCGAAGACGGTGCTGCGAAACCGGAAGAGGCGACGAAGAAGCCGGATATCGAAACCGCGCTCGGCACACGATGGGCGGTATGGGTCGGTGGCGTTGCACTGGCCCTTGGGGGGCTCTTCCTCGTGCGCTACAGCATCGAGGCGGGTATTTTTGGGCCGGGTGTACGGCTCACCATGGCGGCAATCCTTGGCCTGGTTCTGACCGGCGGCGGTGAATTCATCCGCCGCACCGGCTTCAAGGTGCCTGTGCAGGGTGCAGCCGGCGCCTTCATCCCGGCGATTCTCACCGCGGCCGGAGCCTTCACATTGTTCGGTACCGTTTATGCCGCACACGGCATCTACGGCTTCATCGGCCCCTCGGTGGCTTTCACGCTGCTTGGGCTGATCGGCATCGCGACGATCGCTGCTGCGCTCGTGCACGGCCAGGCGCTCGCCGGCGTCGGACTGCTCGGTGCGCTGGCGACCCCGATGCTGGTCTCTTCCCAATCCCCCAACCCCTGGGCCTTGTTCGGCTATCTGGCAATCGTCCTCGCGGCGACCGGTTTCATCGCGCGCATCCGCCGCTGGTCGCTGCTGATGGCGGCGGCCTTTGCCGGCGTCGGTTTGTGGGTCGTGCTCTTATGGTCGAAGCGCCGATGCCTGGGTTCGGCGTCCTCGTCTTCATCAATCTCGTTGTGCTGGTCATCCTTGGCTTTGTCTGGACCGGCTCGGAGCCAAGCCCAGCCGAAGCAAGGATAGGCTTCGACCCAACTTCGATCGCCCCCGCGATCTTCGTCGCGGCGGCAAGCCTGGTGTTGTTTGCGGAGCCGCGTTTCGCCGATCTTGGTGGTGCCTGGCCTGCAACCCTGATCGTCGCTGCGATGATCGGTACCGTCGTGTTTCGGCCGCAGGCCCTGCCTGTTCTGTACGGAGCCGCTCTGACGACCCTCCTTGCCTATCTCAAGGTCACGCCGTTGGCTGAAGCGTCCATCGATCTTTCAGGCTACGCCACCTTCGACACGACGCCAGTGACCGTCGTTGCAGACGCCGCGATGGTCCGCATCGGCATCGTGCTTGGCTTGCTGTTCCTGGGTGCGGGCCTGTGGAGTGCCAGGCGACATGTCGGGACAAGCCCCGCCCAATCGGCTTCGTGGGCTGCATGGGCTGCGGCTGTGCCTCTCGTGATCGTGCTGTCGCTTTGGGTGACGTTCGGCGATATCGATCGGGACTTCGTCTATGCTGCGCTCACCTTACTGTTGCTCGCCGTCCTGGTTTTTGGTGGCGAATGGATCGCGCGTGCCGAACAACCTCCGCTCATCGGCGGTTTGGCCGTTTCCTTCGTGTTGTCTGGCGCGGGGCTCGCAGCCTTGCTGCTGCTGCATATGGCCTTTGGTTCAGGCCTGACCACGGTTCTGTTGGGCGCAGCAGCCGTCGTGCCTGCCCTGGCCACGCGTTGGCGCAGTTATCCTGTTCTCGGTTGGCTTTCGGTCGGTGCTGTCGTGGCCGTTCTTGCTCGCATAGCCTTCGATCCGACCATCGTCGGTGCGGAGTTCCTGTCCAGGACACCAGTCTTCAACTGGCTGTTGGCCGGTTACGGTGTGCCGGCGCTTGGCTTCGGCTTTGCCGCCTGGCAATTGGCGCGCACCACCAACGGCCGCCCACGCCTAGCCATGGAAGCCGGAGCGGCGCTGTTTGCCTTGCTCTGCGTGGCCATGCTGGTGCGCCATGCCATGCATGGTGGCGTCATCGACGACGGACGGGTGTCGCTTGCCGAACAGGCGATCTATACGCTGATAACCCTCGGTGCGGGCGCTATCCTCATCAGCATCGACATGCGTTCGCCCAGTTCGGTGCTGCGTTATGGTTCGCTCATCGTCGGTGTCGTTTCAGCGCTCACCATCGTCGGCCAGCATTTTGTCGTCCTCAATCCGCTCTTCACGGACGAGTCGACGGGCGGAATCCCGGTCTTCAATCTGCTTTTCCTGGCCTATCTGTTGCCGGCCGTCGCAGCTGGGGCATTGGCCTATTACGCGCGCGGCAAACGCCCTAAATGGTATTCCGCCATGCTTGCGCTGATCGGGGCGCTGCTGGCTTTTGCCTACGCAACCCTGTCGGTGCGGCGCTTCTTCAAGGGGGAGTTCATCGGCCTGTGGAGCGGCATGGAGCAGATTGAGACCTACAGTTACTCCGCCCTGTGGCTACTGCTCGGCGTTGTGCTGCTCGTGGTTGGTGTCCGGTTCGGCTCTTATGTGCTGCGTGTCGCTTCGGCAGCGTTGATTGCGATCGCCGTGCTGAAGGTCTTCCTGTTCGACATGTCGGAACTGGAAGGCGTGTTGCGGGCGCTTTCCTTCATCGGCCTGGGCGCGGTGCTCATCGGCATTGGATTGTTCTATCAGCGACTGTTGTCGCGGGCGCCAAGGCAAGGGTAGCGCCTTCAGGAACGCTTAAGGAATCTTACTGAAATATTACCCATAAATATTTGTTTTCGCTAAACTTTGCGCAATGTTGGCGTAATCCATGCCGGCCATTGTCCCCATGCAACCAGCGCGCTGGTGCACGGGGCCCAGCCGGCGGATTGCTTCCCCAGTCGCCGACCGGCCGTCAGCCCCGTCAACGGGCTGCGGAGCTAAATGCTCCGCAGCTCAATCATTTTCGGAGCTAAAACCATGTCCAAGCGAAATCTGTTTCTCGTCATGTTCGCTGGCCTTGCACCTTTCGCCGTGCCGGCCGTGGCGGCCGACCTCGTGTCCGACCAGACCTATTCGGATCCCGCCTACAACTGGTCGGGCAGCTATATTGGCGGCCAGTTGGGTGCATCGTCCTCGGGCTTTCCCAACCCGTTTTCGAGCAAGAGCGGCTGGCAATTCGGCGGCCAGGTCGGCACCAACTTCCAGAGCGGCCCTTTCGTTTACGGCGCGGAACTGGACGGCACCTACTCCAAGGGCACCAAGCACAAGCTGGATGACGGTGCCGAGCTGAAGCGTACCTGGACCGGTGCCGCCAAGGTCCGTGCAGGTGTCTCCTTCGACAGGACGCTGGTCTACGGCACGGCTGGCTATTCGATGACCAAGGTCAAGCCGGGCGGCACCGTTGCCTCGGGTGGCAAGTGGGAGGGCGGCTATCTGCTCGGTGGTGGTATCGAGCAGGCATTCGCCGGCAACATTTCGGCCAAGGTTGAATACAACTATGTAAATTATGGTGACGTGGACTACACGTTGCGCAACGGCGCCAAGCGCTCGGACGACCTGAAGAGCCACACCGTCAAGATGGGTCTCAACTACCGGTTCTGATATCTATCGCTCTCCAGCGCCGCTGGCTCCCCGAGCTGGCGGCGTTATTTTTTTTACCCCGCCAATTGAGCTGGGAATAATCCCTTCGCTGGCTTCGTTCTGTTCCTGAAGGCAACAGAGCGGGCATTGGCGCCGCTTGCGCTAGCCGGCGAAGGCGCGTTCAATCGCCAGGGCAACGGGAAAGATTGGCGAACCGCCACCCATGGACGACAGGAAGGCTGCGATCCTTGGCGAGATTCCGCGCTTGCGCCGCTATGCGCGCGCGCTCCTGCGCAATCGCGATTCCGCGGACGACCTTGTCCAGGATTGTCTCGAGCGCGCCTTGGCCAGGCTGGACAACTGGCAAACCGGCGAAAGCCCGAGAAAATGGCTGTTCACGATCATGCACCACCTTTTCATCGACCAGATGCGCAAGGCGAGCCGCCGCGGCGAAATGGCGATGCTGCCGCTGGACGGTGATGAGGCGCTGACAGTGCCATCGATCCAGGTCGAGAGCATCGCCTCCAGGGAAATCCTCGATGCCTTGCAGGCGATCGCGCCAGAGCGCCGCGCGGCGATCGTAACCGTTGCCATCGAAGGTTTCTCCTACGCTGAAGCAGCCAACATTCTCGGCATCCCCGCAGGGACGCTGATGTCGCGGATTTCGCGCGGCCGGGAGGATCTGCGTGCACTGCTCGACGATCGCGCGCGGCGCCGTTCGCTGAAGGTGGTCGAAAAATGACCACGCGCGATTTCACAGAACGCGACATCCATCTGGCACTCGACGGTGAATTGCCCGATGAAGAACGTGCTGCCTTCGAGACATGGCTCGAGAGCAATCCGGAGATGAATGCCAGGAGCAATCGGTTCAGTGCCGATCGCGAAACTTTGCGCAGCGCTTTGTCGGCCACTCTTGATGAACCGGTTCCGGCGCGCTTCACCAAGCTGGTTGCCGGTGATAGCGGCCGCCGGCCGCTGCTGCGTTCCCGCTGGTGGCAAGCCGCTGCGGCAGCGGTCCTGCTGGCAATGGGTGGCACAGGAGGTTACGTCGTCGGTTCACGCGGTATCGGCTCGGAAGACGTTTCGGCCGACAGGTTCGCCGAGGAGGCTGTCGCTGCCTACATCGTCTATGCTGCCGAGAAGCGTCATGCCGTCGAGGTACCCGCCTCGGACGGGGAGCATATGCGCAATTGGCTGTCGGCGCGGATCGGCTTGCGACTGGTGACCCCGGATCTCACGGCCGACGGATTCCAGCTGGTCGGTGGCCGGCTGCTGCCTTCTGGCACCGGCAAGGCAGCAATGCTGCTCTATGAGGATGCCGAGGGCAATCGCATCTCGCTTTTCGTGACTTCGGAAGCAGGCAGCTATGCCAAGGGCACCTATGCCGAGAAGAATGGCCCGGCGGCGATCTACTGGCTCGACAAAGGCTATGGTTGTGCCGTTGTCGGCGTCCTGCCGCAGGAACGGCTCGCCAGCGTTGCCCGCAATGCCTATCGCCAGTTGATCGAAGGCGCCGAAAGCAAGGTCTGAGGGAGCTGTCAGCCGTCCGGCTTATAGACAGGCCCGGAGATCGCGCTCCAGATGCACCTGTTCCCTCACTGCACTGGCGACATTGGCGGCTATCAGGACGCAGAGCAGGGCAGAGAAGACCGCGAAGACCAGGTTCAGCCGGTTGCGAAAATAGCGGCCGTTCACGATCGCACCGGTGCCGTAGATCAGCAGCGTGGGGATCGCAAACAGATAGACCGAGATCGGCCCGTCACAATCGACCGCCTCCACGCCCCAGGCTTTGTATTCATTCGCCGGCACCGTCATTGCAGCCAATGCTGCCGGGATAGCCGCAACGAGGATGGCAATGCCGACCCATCCGAGCCATTTCGGCCAGGGGCGCAGGAACTGTTGTCGTTCGGTACGGATCATGCCCTTTGGTTGCACGGCTCCGGCTGACAGCAAAGCCTTTTTCTGTGTTTTTCGTATCACCTGCCAGAGACCTGTCCGCGACTGTCGTCTGAGGTCCACTCCTCAGATATGTCCGGTGACGGAAGTTGTTGGACGTCTTGGCAAGCAAGTCGAATCTGTCACAATTCAGCCGAAATCGAAGCGCGAAACGCTGGATACGGGTCGGCTTTCCCCGTCGGCGTCTTCGATGTTTCGATAGGCCTGTTTTCTGCCACGCACCGAGGTTTTTCAAGCCTTCATGCCTGCCGAAGTCCGCACGGCCCGCGCTTCCGACGTCGATGCTCTCGCCGCCATCGAGAACGCCGTCTTTGCAACCGATCGTATTTCGCGCCGTTCTTTCCGCCAGCTCATCGAGCGGGAAACGGCCGAGACCCTGATCGCTGAGAGCGCCGGCAACATCGCGGGTTATGCGATCATCCTTTTTCGCAAGGGCAGCCGCGTCGCACGGCTCTATTCGCTGGCCACAGGCCCTGATTTCGGTGGGCGCGGCGTTGGCCGCCTGTTGCTGGAGGCGGCGGAGGACACCGCTTTCGAACACGATCGCATGATGTTGCGCCTGGAAGTGCGCGAGGACAACGCGCGCGCGATCCGCATCTATGAACAATCCGGCTATCGCAAGATTGGCCGCGAGAGCGACTATTACGAGGATGGTGCGCCCGCGCTGCGTTACGAGAAAATGCTGCGCGGCCACGTGCCAGTCGCTACCTCGGTCCCGTTCTATGAGCAGACCTGCGATTTTACCTGCGGTCCCTGCTGCCTGATGATGACCATGGCGCATTTCGACACCGGGTTCAGGCCAGACCCGGTCATGGAAGTGCGGCTGTGGCGGGAGGCAACCACAGTTTTCATGATGTCAGGGCCCGGCGGCTGCGAGCCGTTCGGATTGGCGGTGGCTGCCTATGAATACGGACTTTCGGCCGAGATTTTCGTTTCGTTCGACGGGCCGCTGTTCCTGCAATCGGTCCGCAGTGTCGAGAAACGCCGTGTCATGGAACTGGCACAGATCGATTTCCAGCGTCGCGCCAGAGAGTATGGCATCCCGGTGCGCTACAATGCCTTCTCCATTGAAGACATCCGCGCCGCGATCGCCGCCGGCAAGCTGGTTGTTGTCCTGATCAGCGGCTTCCTGATGTTCGGCAAGAAAGTCCCGCACTGGGTTCTGGCGATCGGCGACGACGGCGACCATATCCTCATTCACGACCCATGGGTCGAGGACGAGCGGGAAGAAACGCAGGTGGATGCCGCCAACATTCCGGTGCCGTACGACATCTTCATTTCCATGGCGCAGTTCGGCCGCGACGGACTGCGTGCCGCCATCATTCTTGGAGCGCGCGCGAAACAATGACCTGGGTCATCCTCACAGGCAGGCAGAACGATCTCGACCAGGTGGCAACGCCGCACAAAGTCATTACCAATCGAGACTATCTGGCCCATCCGGGCCTGTTTCGCGGCCAACGCCCGAAGGTGATCAACCTTTCCAACCGTTATGACTATCAGAGCCGCGGCTACTACGCCTCGCTGCTGGCGAGTTCGCGCGGCCACAAGGTCATTCCGACCGTCGAGACGATGATCGACCTCTCCGAGCGCAAGCTCTACGAGCATGCGCTGCCGGAACTGGAGCTGGCGCTTAACAAGTGCCGCAAGGATCTCGGCGGCACTTTCCCAGCCAAGGTTCACATCTTCTTCGGTATCGGTCCCGGCAAGGCCTGGGATCGTTTCGCCAAACTCCTGTTCGACTGGTTCCGTGCACCAGCACTGGAAGTGGCGATAGCCGACGCCGGCGAGTGGGCGACGATCCGCAAGATAGGCTTCTATCCGTTGGCGCGGATGACCGAGGTGGAAGAGAAGCGTTTTCTCGAGTGCCTCGATGTCTACACCGGCCGCGAATGGCGAGACAGCAAAGCACGCATCCCGGCGCGTTACACATTCGCGACCCTGGTCGATCCGCATGAGCAATTGCCGCCTTCGGCGATCTCCTCGCTGCGTTATTGGGCGCGCATAGCCGAGAAGATGGGCGTGGAGGTCGAGCCGATCACCAAAAAAGACCTGGCCAGGGTTGCCAACTACGACGCCTTGTTCATTCGAGAGACGACCTCGATTTCCAACCACACTTATCGGTTTGCCCGCCGGGCCCAGCAGGAAGGCATGCCGGTGATCGACGATCCCCTGTCGATGATCCGCTGCACCAACAAGGTCTATCTGAACGAGTTGATGGCCTTCAACGACGTACCGGTTCCGCCCACCGTGATGATCGCCGGTCCCTCAGACCTGGAAGTGGCGGCAGACACGCTCGGATTCCCGCTGGTCCTCAAGATCCCCGACAGCGCTTTCTCGCGCGGCGTCAAGAAGTGCAAGGATTTTGGCGAGTTGAAGAAACTGGCGACCGAGTGGTTGGAGGATTCCGACCTGCTCGTTGCGCAGAAGTTCATTCCCACCGACTACGACTGGCGCATCGGCGTGCTGGGTGGCGAGCCGCTCTTTGCCGTGCAGTATCTGATGGCCAAACAGCACTGGCAGATCGTCAATCACGATCGCGCCGGCAAACCAGATGAAGGCGGCTTCAAGACCTTCACCCTGAAGGATGCTCCGGCACATGCGGTCCAGACAGCAGTCAAGGCAGCCCGCTGCATTGGTGATGGCTTGTACGGAGTTGACTTGAAGGAAACCAGGGATGGCGTCTTCGTCATCGAGGTCAACGACAATCCCAACCTCGACCACGGCTGTGAGGACACCGGCGAGAAAGACGAAGTCTGGGTGCGGCTGACACAGTGGTTCCTGGATCGTCTGGAGCGCCAGGGGCGCTAATCAAGAGACTTTCGGTCAGCGTCGAAGCGCTCGCGGGCGGCATCGAGATCGCCGGAATGACGTTCCGCCCAGCGGTCGAGCGTGATCAGGGCTTCGCTGAGTGAGCTGCCGAGAGCGCTCAGCCTGTATTCGACATGCGGCGGCACTGTCTGCATGTCCTGGCGGATCACCAGCCCGTTACGCTCCAGGTCTTTCAGCGTCTGGGTGAGCATCTTCTGCGAAATGCCGCCAATTTTCCGGAGCAGCGCGCTGTTGCGCATTGGCCCTCCAGATAGAGCCGGCAGGATCAGCATCGCCCATTTGGACGCGATAAGTTCCAGTGCATCCCGTGCGGAACAGCCAGAATCGTAGACGTTTGGCGCGGCCATCGAAAACCCGTAGGCACCAAAAGGTGCGTAATTGCCCTTTGGTTCCTGTTATCACACATGAGCCTGCATCAGAACACCAAAGGAGGGCCGGGATGGCTTGGTTGCTGCTTCTTGTCGCGAGTGTCATCGAGATCGCGATGGGCGTTTCGCTGAAATATGCCGAGGGCTGGACACGGTTCTGGCCGAGCGTCGGCGGTATTTTTTTCGCGCTGCTCAGCGTCTTTGTGCTGACATTCGCCATGCGACACCTGCCGGCCGGCACCGCTTATGCAGTTTGGACGGGTATCGGCGCTGTTGGTATCGCGACGCTCGGCATCGTGCTGTTTGGCGATCCGGCGACGCCACTGAGGCTTGGCTGCATCGCGCTCATCATTGTCGGCGTGGTCGGTCTACGCTTCGTCGAAGGGTGACCTGACGCAATCTCAGGGAAAGTGCATAGCGGTTTCCGCCCGTAATTGCGCTGACACAAGGAGTTGGAGTGTCTCTGCGTTTCCGTGAAAAACGGAGACGCTCTAGCGCAGATCGGCTTCGATCTTGTGGAACCGGGCCGTGAATGCCCTTTCCACCTGCTTCGCAGGCTTGGGTGTGAGGTCGAATTGATCGGCGGACAGTCCGCGTGGGCGGCCGAAAAATTCCGCTGCCTCCGCCAGTCCGAAACCTGCCAGCGTCGTCGCCTCGAAATAGGCAGCGATCTGGTCGGCACGCTTGATGTCCTTTTTCAGGCTTTGGCTTGCCGAAGCGGGCAACCCATAGCGCAGGTGAATGGCATGCTGCAGCCGCTCCTCGCAGGACTTGTAGCCGCCACCGACCACCGATTTGAACGGCGAGATCATGTCGCCGATGACATATTCCGGCGCATCGTGCAGCAAGGCCGTCAATTGCGCGGCGGGCGACGCTGATGGCACGATGGCCCGGAATATCTCTTCGACCAGCAACGAGTGCTGTGCCACGGAAAACGCATGATCGCCGGAAGTCTGGCCGTTCCAGCGCGCGACGCGGGCAAGGCCATGCGCAATGTCGCCGATTTCGATGTCGAGCGGGGAAGGGTCGAGCAGGTCGAGCCTGCGTCCCGACAGCATGCGCTGCCAGGCTCGTGGCGGCGCGCCGACACGGTCTGCCATCAGGCGTCTTCCGCACTGGCGGTTTCGGGGAATGTGAAGCGTGCCCAGCCTGGAATGGTCAGCGAAACAGAGATGCCTTCGGCGCTGATGTCCTGGCCAGCGTCCATTGCAGCCTTGACGCGGTCTATGCGCGCAATGGCCAGACCGTGCGTACCTGACACCGAGCCCAGAGTACCGACAGGGCGACCATTGACGGTCAGCTCGGTACCGGAAGCGGGCAGGGTACTTGCAGCCTCCACCAGCAGCACACGCCGACGCGCTGTGCCGCGATGCTGCATGCGCGAAACAACCTCCTGGCCGATGAAACAGCCCTTCTTGAAACCGACGCCGTCCAGTTGATCGAGCAGGACGTCGTGCGGGAAGGCATCGTTCAGGCCGTAGTCGGGACCGCTTTCAGCGACGCCCTGTGAAAAGCGAAAGGCATCCCATTCGGCTTGCGTGGCGTTTGTTGCAGGCAATGGCGCTTGGTAGAAGCGCAGGACCGGAGAGCTGAAACGGCTGTCGCGCACGCCGGCATTTGATTCACTGGTTGAGGTCGCGGAATCATTTTGCGAGGCATTTGAATCAGCCTGCCACCAAACGGCGACAACATCCTGTTCCTGCTTGGAAATATCGACCTTTGCGCGCAACCGGTAAAACATCAGCCGCTTGATGAAATCATCGGCAATGTCGGAACGGCACTCCAGCCGAAAGGCATTTTCACCGGTGCGGGAGACCAGGAAATCGAAGAGGATCTTGCCTTGCGGCGCCAGCAGGGCACCCGGCTTGGCCTCGCCTTGACCAAGCGGATCGAGATCGACGGTGAGGATATTCTGCAAGAAGTGCTCGGCCTCAGGGCCGGAAACGGAGACGAGGGCGCGGTCTGCAATAAGAGTTGTCGGCATGGGCCTGATCTTGCATTTCGAAGAGCCATTACGTAAGCCGCAGGCAATTCCCACACAAGGGCCGGAGTGGATGGCTGTGACCTACGACCTCATCCTCAAGGGCGGCATCGTCGTCAATCATGACGGCATCGGCCAGCGCGACGTTGGTGTGAATGGTGGCAGGATTGCCGCAATCGGCGATCTTGGTTCCGCTTCCACCGGAGAAACCATTGATTGTCGCGGCCTGCACGTGCTGCCTGGCGTCGTCGACAGCCAGGTGCATTTCCGCGAGCCGGGCCTCGAGCACAAGGAAGATCTTGAAACCGGCTCCCGCGCTGCGGTTCTGGGCGGAGTCACCGCCGTATTCGAGATGCCCAACACCAATCCACTGACGACCAGCGAAGCGACGCTCGCCGACAAGATCGGGCGGGCCACCGGGCGCATGCATTGCGACTTCGCCTTCTGGGTCGGCGGCACGCGCGACAACGCCGGTGATGTGGCCGAACTGGAGCGGCTGCCGGGAGCGGCCGGAATCAAGGTGTTCATGGGGTCGTCCACCGGTGATCTGCTGGTGGAGGATGACGAAGGCGTGGCCTCCATCCTGCGCAACACCCGTCGCCGCGCGGCATTCCACTCGGAGGACGAATTCCGCCTGCGCGAGCGTCTTGGCTTGCGGGTCGAGAACGACCCGTCTTCGCACCCTGTGTGGCGCGACGAGATCGCTGCGCTGCAGTGCACGGAGCGCCTGGTACGCATTGCGCGTCAGACCCGGGCGCGCATCCATGTGCTGCATATCTCGACGGCTGAGGAGATCACTTTCCTTCAGCAGCACAAGGATGTCGCCACCTGCGAGGCGACGCCGCATCATCTGACCATGAGTTCTGATGACTATGGCCGCCTCGGTACGCTTCTGCAGATGAACCCGCCGGTGCGTGCGCCTCGCCATCGCGACGGCATCTGGCATGGCATCAGCCAGGGCATTGTCGATGTGCTCGGCTCGGACCACGCTCCCCATACGCTGGCCGAGAAGGCAAAAACCTATCCGGCTTCGCCCTCGGGCATGACCGGAGTGCAGACACTGGTGCCGATCATGCTCGATCACGTCAATGCCGGTCGGCTCACGCTGGAGCGCTTCGTCGATCTTTCCAGCCATGGTCCGAACCGCATCTTCGGCATGGCGCGCAAGGGACGTATCGCCGCCGGCTACGATGCCGATTTCACCGTCGTGGACATGAAGCGGCGCGAGACCATCACCAATGCGCAGGCGGGCTCGCGGGCAGGCTGGACGCCGTATGACGGCAAAGAGGTCACCGGCTGGCCGGTTGGCACCATCGTGCGTGGCACTCGCGTCATGTGGGAAGGTGAGATCGTCACGCCATCGCAGGGCAGGGCGGTCGAATTCTCGGAAGCTTTTGTCAGCTAGTCGGTCGACTGCATCGGCCGCCTGGCCGGTATTGCTGTTGATTTATCTGGTCAACGTCGTGGTTTTCCCGACTTTGGGCGTCATGGCGGCGAACAGGTTCTGCAGCGGATCGTGCTGAGATTTAGACAGGCTGCGTTCATGTTGGATCGCTAAGGTCGCGTTGACGTCCGCACGGACCCAACGGAGAAAGTCCTGATGAATCTGATGAAATTCGCCACCGCCACGGCCCTGGTGATGACGTTTGGCCTTGCCGCATGCTCGCAGACGGCACAACAGCAGCGGGCAACTGGTGGTGCCGCCCTTGGCGCAGCTGGTGGCGCGCTGGTCGGCCAGGCGATTGGCGGCAATACGGAGAGCACCCTGATCGGCGCTGGTGCCGGCGCGCTGCTCGGCGCGGTTCTGGCAACCTCTGGCGGTCCGCAACCGCGCGACCGTGGTCGGGAGATGTGCCGTTATCAGGATCGCTACGGCCGCATCTTCACCGCGCCGTGCGACGAACGCTACTACCGCCGCCGCGGATACTAAGGACCGTCTGGCGGGCATACTGTCCCGCCGGCTCCCTCTTTGGCAGCAGGTCTCGTCCTGAAAAGCGGATCGCGACCTCAATCGCCGGCGACGAAGAAGGTCCAGCGGCCCTGCGGCGTGATGCCGACCCGATAGAAGATGTAGGTGCCGTACTGCTTCATGTCCTCGTAGTCGCCGGCGGTGACGATCTTGAAGAGCTCCACTCGCTGCTTGGCGTCGAGCTTGGCCAGCGGATAGGCGAAAAAGTAGGGCCAGACGTAAAGTTCCTGGGGTGTACCGGGGTCGAGCTGCACGTAACCCGCGTCCAGAACCTCCTGCAGGATGGCCAGGATTTCCTGACCCTCGGTATCGCCTGACAGTCCCTTGAGGAAGGCGATCGGATCGCCTTCGATATCGGTCAGCGAAAGCTGTGTCAGCGAATCGCCGATGCCGATCAATGGGCGGAGCTTCTCGATATCACCGCTCTTGCAGGCTTCGATGATCAGGTCGCGCATGCGCCGTACCGGTTCCGGCAGTTTGGCCAGGTCATATTGAACCGGCGGCAACGACGCGGTCGGATCAATCTGCGGCCGCGCGAGGTTGCCTGTACCCTCTCCGGGCTTGGCGGGTTCGACCTGTTCCGGCTCGTCCTGGCCCGGCGGCGTTGCTTTCTGGGCCGGCGGAATGGTCTGGATGGGATCCGGCAGTGGCACGGTACCCGGTTTTGGCGCTTCCGGTCCCATTTGCGGACGCTTGCCGGGGACCTGTACGTCATCGTGCTTGATTTCGCTGAGTGCGGCGGCCGGCCGGGCTGTCGTGAGCAGGGCCGAAGGTGTCGCAAGTGTCAGTGCGAGGAAACCAGCGCCGAACGCCAGGCCGCGGGGTCTGTCGAAGGACGAGAATTTCAACGGCCGCCTCTCCATGCTGCCGGGCTTGCCCGGTCGGTATGCCGCCGCGCGGCGGAAAGGCTATTCCGCCGGCGCGGCGCCGGGCGTCGGTTCAGTGCCGCACTTGGTCGGGCTCGAACGCCCCGGCAATTACCTTTTCACGCATCCTGTCGAGCAGGGCAAGGGCCGCGGTTTCGCCATTGGCGCGCAGCATCTCGCAAAATGCGGTTTCCAGTGCCGCCTCGGCGATGATATCTGGCTCGATACCCGCAGAAAGCCCTTCCGCCCATGCTTCGCTATGGCTTTCGACGGCCGTCAGGCGTTTTTCTTCCCTGACGAGGGCATCGATATCGTTGGCTGTGTGTCCCATACGCAACTACCACCCTTGTTCAAGCGGCGATCCTTCAAATGAGGATCAAACTTGACCCGTCCCTTTAATGTCCCATTAAGGTTCCTACCACAGGACTTTGGTGCTGTGCTGCCACAATGGTGAAAAAGTTAACAGCTCGCTAATTGCCGTAGCGCGACGCGATGTCGCGCGAGAGCTTCTCGCCCTCTTTCATGTACCTGCTGATCGCCTCGCTGGCAGAAGATGTGCACTGTGTGTAGGTGCTGCCGAACGAGCGGTAGCCCCTGTTGAAGGCCGCAATGAAACGTGCGCGCCGCTCCGGATCGGGGTTCTCGGATTCCAGCAGCTTCTCCATCTCGCCGCGCCACTGGTCTCCCTTTTCACCGCACAGGTTGCGCAGGAAATGCAGGGACCCCAGAACCTCGGCCAGTCGCATCAGCCCGGGCTCGAACGGGGCCTCGGCGGCCGCCGTCGGGCGCGCCGGAGCCGTCGCGAATATGGCAATGCCAAGCATGAAAGAGGCGAGCGCGCGGATCATAAGCTTTTGTGAAGAAACAATTTGTCTCCTGCAAGGCGCTCACTGACTTAGCCCAACGGCTTTTTATCCGGTCTCAACAGATCAATGGCGACGGAAAAGACCGAACCGGCCAGGGGCATCGTTTCCATCTCGGCAAGCGTGTAGAAGGCGGCCGTTTCGGCATCATCGTCGGCTTTGGCTTCGCCGCCGATGTAGCGGGCGCCGAACACCGTCAGGCGATAGTCGACCGGATGGCCCTCAGCGGAGCCGTCGATGAAGATCTCGATCAGCTGACGCAGGTCGGCAGCGTCGAGGCCCGTCTCCTCGAGAAGCTCCCGTTTGGCTGCGCTTTCCAGGCTTTCGTCGGCCTCTACCTTGCCGCCCGGGAAGGCATAGACGCCCTGGGAGGGCGGCCTGGCTCGCTTCACCAGAAGCACTGTGTCGCCGCGCACCACCGCCACGGAAACCGACGGTATGGTTTGCCTGCGCGTCATTTCGCTGTGTCTTTCCGTTGTTTGCCAGACCGCGCGATGGCTGTGGATCGCACTTCCAAATCAAGCTTTAGCGGTTGCAGCCACGCGCTTCCACCACCACTTTCGGGGCCAGACAGAGAAGAGATTGCGCCATGTGTGGACGTTTTGCCCTGACAGCCACGCCCGACCAGGTCACCACATTCCTGGGGCTGGACGATATCGAGCCTTTTCCAGCGCGCTACAACATTGCGCCGACACAACCCATCACGATGGTGCTTTCGGGTGCTCCGCAGGCGCCTGGTTCGAACCGTTCCGACCGGAGCTCCATGCTGGTTCGGTGGGGGCTGATACCAACCTGGGTCAAGGACACGCGCCAGTTCCCGCTTCTCATCAATGCCCGATCCGAGAGCGCAGCCGAGAAAGCCTCTTTCCGTACCGCCATGCGCCATCGCCGCGCCTTGGTGCCGGCCAGCGGCTTCTATGAATGGCGCCAGGCGGGCAGCAGGAAGGGGCAGGCCTATTGGGTGCGTCCGAAAAACGGCGGCATCGTTGCCTTTGCGGGGCTCATGGAAACATACGCCGAGCCCGGTGGCTCCGAGATGGATACGGGCGCCATCATGACCACGTCGGCAAATGCCGACATCGCCCATATCCACGACCGCATGCCGGTCGTCATCCATCGCGAGGATTTTTCGCGCTGGCTGGATTGCCGGCGCCAGGAGCCGCGTGCCGTGGCCGATCTTCTGCGTCCGGTCGAGGAGGGGTTTTTCGAGGCGATTCCGGTCTCGGACCTCGTCAACAAGGTCGCCAATTCGGGTCCGGAGATCCAGGAGAGGTTTGTCGCGTCGCCCGACGACCTGGCGGTCGAACAAGCATCGGCCAAACCAGCGCGCAAGAAACCCGGAGGCGACGATGCTGATCAGATGTCGCTATTCTAGTCTCTCGCGCAATCCCAGGAAAAGTGTGTAGCGGTTTTGCGTCCGGAATTGCGTAAAAACAAAAACTCAGGGCGTCCCGCGTTTCCGTGAAAAACGGAAACGCTCTGCCTCTGAACGAGCATCGGCTCGTCAGCGACGGCCTGCGCCCACAGACCGTTTGTTCAGGCCGCGCGTGGCGAAGTGATCTTGTGCGCGGGCTTTTTCTTCTTAGCCGTGTGGAGCAAGGCCGCCACCACTGCCGCCGGGCCGATTGCCCGGTATTGGCTGGCGAGTGTCGGTTGTTTCGCTCGACTGGCTTCCTGCTTGCTGCGTGGCATTTCGACTTCCCCAAGGTCAAGGTCACTGGAAGGCGCTGCATTTGATGGTCGATTCCGACCAAATCGTGGCGTTTTCCACGTGAGCCGACAAATATTATAGCACTGAACGCACATGCTTAAGAAAAAGTTTCTTCAAATGGTTTACGCCCGTCAGGGCGACCTGATGCTGAAAGTTGCGACTTGACGGCAACACGGGCGGGCGCGATAAAGCCGCCCATGAGAACGTCTTTCGCCATTTGTGGCATTTGCATTATTGGCTAGCGCTCGCGCTGGTCTGGACGTTTTCGCCTCAACTTTCTCTCTGAGTGGACAACGCCCCGGCCAGCAGGCTGGGGTTTGATTGTGCGCGAAAATGCGCGGCGGCCGGGACCGGTCGGGAAGGGGATGAATGTCTGAGGGTTCGAACGGCTTGCGCCTCTACAACACGTTGAGCAGGGCGAAGGAGGATTTTGTCCCCATCGATCCCGACAATGTGCGCATGTATGTCTGCGGCCCGACCGTTTACGACTTCGCCCACATCGGCAACGCCCGGCCGGTGATCGTTTTCGACGTGCTGTTCCGGCTGCTTCGTCACGTCTATGGCGCCGAGCACATCACCTATGTGCGGAACATCACCGACCTCGACGACAAGATCAACGCGCGCGCGCTGCGTGATTTCGGCAACGATATCGCCTCCGGCAAGCTGTCGCTCAACGAAGCAATCCGGCGCGTAACCGAAAAGACGGCGGACCAGTTCCACAAGGATGTCGCCACGCTGGGCTGCCTTGAGCCGACCTACGAGCCGCGCGCCACCGAGTTCGTGGAACCGCGTGCCGACGGAAAGACTGATATGATCGGTCTGATCCACCAGCTGATCGACCGCGGCCATGCCTATGCGGCGGAAGGCGAGGTACTGTTCGATACCGCGTCGATGCCGGATTATGGCGAACTCTCCAAGCGTCCCCTGGACGAACAGCAGGCCGGCGCGCGCGTCGCTGTCGACGCGCACAAGAAGAACCCTGGCGATTTTGTCCTGTGGAAGCTTTCATCCGCGGAAGAGCCTGGCTGGCAGAGCCCATGGGGCCGGGGACGGCCCGGCTGGCACATCGAGTGCTCGGCAATGAGTGCGGCCTATCTCGGTGAAGTCTTCGACATTCATGGCGGCGGCCTGGATCTGATCTTTCCGCACCACGAGAACGAGATCGCGCAATCGCGCTGCGCCCACGGCACCGCCGTGATGGCCAATGTCTGGATGCACAACGGTTTCCTGCAGGTCGAAGGCCAGAAGATGTCCAAGAGCCTGGGCAACTTCTACTCGATCAACGAACTGCTCGAGACGGAGACTTTCGGCGGCCGCAAATGGCCGGGCGAGGTGCTGCGCCTGGCCATGCTGATGACGCACTATCGCGAGCCGATCGATTTTTCGGTCCGCAAGCTGGAAGAAGCCGAGAATACGCTGCGCAAGTGGAAGCGTGGCGCTGATCTGGCTGCCGGGGAAGCTGCTGACGTTCCACAAGCCATCATCGAGGCGCTGTCGGACGATCTCGCCACCTACCAGGCTTTCCAGGTGCTGACACAACTTGCAGCGGATGCCGCCGAAGGAAATGACGCGGCCGCCGGCCTCAAGGCGGCGCTGCAGTTCCTCGGTTTCAGTCTTGCTACTGCAGTCGTCGACGAGCAGGCTGTTTCGAACACCATAGCGGAGCGCCTCGCCTTCATTGCAGCCAGGAACTGGGCAGAGGCGGATCGTGTCCGTGACGCACTGCTGGCACAAGGTATCCAGTTGAAGGACGGCAAGGATCCGGTGACAGGGGAGCGGGTGACGACCTGGGAGGTGAAAAGATGATCGACCATACCGGCATTTCCGTCGTCGATTTCGAGGCGGCGAAGACGTTCTATGACAAGGCGATGGCGCCACTTGGCGCCTCGCTGCTCTACATGGTGCCCGAACAATATACCGGTGGAGCCAAGGTTGGTGGTTACGGCCGTGACCGGCCGGTGTTCTGGCTCCACGAGACAAGGACGTCGGCGCCGGGCCGTCACTATGCTTTCGCTGCCAACAGCCGGGCCGATGTCGATGCTTTCCACAAGGCGGCGGTCGTTGCGGGCGGCAGGGACAACGGGGCTCCGGGGCTGCGCCCGCACTATCACGAGCATTATTACGCGGCTTTCGTCTTCGACCCCGACGGCAACAACATCGAAGCCGTTTGCCATGGGCCGGCGTGATGAGCCTCGATAACAAACCCATTTATACCGGCGGATGCCAATGCGGCGCGGTGCGTTTTCGCGTCGAAGGCGTGCTCGGTGATGCCTCGATCTGCCATTGCCGCATGTGCCAGAAGGCGAGCGGCAATTTTTACCAGCCGCTGGTCTCTATCGCCGGCGCCAAGCTGACATGGACGCGTGCCGAGCCGAAGTTTTTTCAGTCGTCCAGTTTCGCCAAGCGCGGTTTTTGCCCGGAATGCGGCACGCCGCTGACCTTCGGCGATCCCCATGGCATCGCGCTCGCCATCGCAGCCTTCGATCATCCGGAAGAAATTCCACCCACGGTCCAGTGGGGCATCGAGGCCAAGCTGCCTTATGTGGATGACATTCCCTCATTGCCCGGCGGCGTAACCGAGGATGACCCCGCCTCCGTCCCGTTCATCGCCTCGATGGTGAACCACCAGCATCCCGATCACGACACCGCAACCTGGCCCCCGGAGGACATATCATGACCGATGCCACCAGAACCGGCGGCTGCCAGTGCGGGGCCGTGCGTTTCCGCATAAGCGGCGAGCTGGGGCGCCCGTCCATCTGCCATTGCCGCATGTGCCAGAAGCAGTTTGGCTCGTTCTTCGGTGCTTTCGTCACCGTGCCGTCGGCGGGCGTCGAATGGGTGCATGAGGAGCCGAGCTATTTCCAGTCGTCCGTCAACATCGCGCGCGGTTTCTGCAAGCGTTGCGGCACGCCGATGACCTACAAGAGCCCCGATGCGCTGGAGATTTCGATCGGCAGTTTCGACGACCGTTCCGATCTGGCACCGACGCACCAGGTCAATTACGCCTCGCGGCTGCCCTGGGTGGAGAAGATCTTCGAGACGCCGGCGCACCAGAATGCGGACTATTACGCGCGGCAGGAGCACATCATCTCCTTCCAGCATCCTGACCACGAAACCGAAAACTGGCCTGAGAAGGGGCTGAAATTGTGAGTCTGGAGTTGCGTACGCTTTATCCCGAGATCGAACCGTTCGAGACCGGCACGCTGGATGTCGGCGACGGTCACCAGATCTATTGGGAACGGGTTGGCACCAAGGGTGCCAAGCCCGCCGTCTTCCTGCACGGTGGACCGGGCGGCACCATCTCGCCGAACCATCGCCGGTTGTTCGATCCGACGCTATACGACGTGATCCTGTTTGATCAGCGTGGCTGCGGCAAGTCCACGCCCAACGCTTCGCTGGAGGCCAACACCACCTGGCATCTGGTCGCCGACATGGAGCGGCTGCGCGAGATGGCCGGCTTCGACAAGTGGCTGGTCTTCGGCGGATCCTGGGGGTCGACGCTGTCGCTCGTCTATGCCGAAACGCATCCTGAACGTGTCAGTGAACTGGTGGTGCGCGGCATCTACACGCTCACCCGTGCCGAGCTCGAATGGTATTATCAGTTCGGTGTCTCGGAGATGTTTCCCGACAAGTGGGAGCGTTTTCTGGCGCCGATCCCGCAGGACGAGCGCGGCGACATGATGGCCGCCTACCGCAAGCGACTGGTGGGCAACGATCGCCGGGAGCAGATCGAGGCGGCCAAGGCCTGGTCGATATGGGAAGGCGAGACCATCACGCTCCTGCCGGAACCGTCGACCAGCGACCCGTTCGCGCAGGACGACTACGCTGTCGCCTTCGCGCGCATCGAAAACCACTATTTCGTCCACGGCGGCTGGCTGGAGGAGGGACAGCTTCTGCGCGATGCCTACAGGCTGAAGGATATCCCCGGCACCATCATCCATGGCCGCTACGACATGCCGTGCCCGGCGAAGTACGCCTGGTTGCTGCACAAGGCCTGGCCAAAAGCTGATTTCCACCTCATCGAAGGCGCCGGACACGCCTATTCCGAACCAGGCATCCTCGACAGCCTGATCCGCGCAACGGACAGATACGCCGGAAAATGACCATGCAACGCGACCGCCTCTACCTCTTCGACACGACATTGCGCGATGGCCAGCAGACGCCGGGCATCGACTTTTCGGTCGAGGACAAGATTGCGATCGCCGGTATGCTGGACGAGTTCGGCATGGACTATGTCGAGGGTGGCTATCCAGGCGCCAATCCGACCGATACCGAATTCTTCACCAGGAAACGCACGACGCGCTCGAAATTCGTTGCCTTTGGCATGACCAAGCGCGCCGGCGTTTCAACGTCGAACGATCCAGGACTCGCAGCGCTGGTGCAGGCCCGCTCGGACGCGATCTGCTTCGTTGCCAAGAGCTGGGACTATCATGTTCGCGTCGCGCTAGGCTGCAGCAATGAGGAGAACCTCGAGGCAATCCGCGCCTCCGTCGCCGCTGCTGTTGCCGCCGGCAGGGAAGCCATGGTCGATTGCGAGCACTTCTTCGATGGCTTCAAGGCCAATCCGGACTACGCGCTGGCCTGCGCCAGAGCCGCCTATGAAGCCGGTGCGCGCTGGGTGGTGCTGTGCGACACCAACGGCGGCACCCAGCCTGCCGAGATCCGCGTCATCGTCGAAAAGGTGGTCGCGGCCGGCATCCCGGGTGACCATCTCGGTATCCATGCCCACGACGACACCGGACAGGCCGTGGCCAACTCGCTCGCTGCGGTCGAAGCGGGCGTGCGGCAGATCCAGGGCACGTTGAATGGCATCGGCGAGCGTTGTGGCAACGCTAATCTGGTGACGCTGATCCCCACGCTGATGCTGAAGCCGGCCTACAGGGATCGCTTCGAGACCGGCATCTCGACGGAGCAATTGGCCGGCATTTCGCGCCTTTCCCGTGCTTTCGACGAGTTGCTGAACCGCGCTCCTGAGGCCCAGTCGCCTTATGTCGGTTCCTCAGCCTTCGCCACCAAGGCCGGGATCCATGCGTCGGCTCTGATCAAGGAGCCGCAGACCTATGAGCATGTGCCGCCAGAAGCCGTCGGCAACCGTCGCCGCGTCATGGTCTCCGATCAGGGTGGCAAAGCCAACTTCCTCGCCGAGCTGAAGCGGCGCGGCATCGACGTGCCGAAGGATGATGCGCGGCTGGATGCGCTCATCGCCGTCGTCAAGGAACGCGAAGCAGAAGGCTATGCCTATGAAGGAGCCGATGCTTCCTTTGAGCTGCTGGCGCGCAAGATGTTGTCCGGCCTGCCGGAATTCTTCGCCGTTACCTCGTTCCGCTGCATGGTCGAGCGCAGGTTCGACGCCAATGGCCAGCTGAAGACCGTCTCGGAAGCCATCGTTAAGGTGATGGTGGACAACGAGGAGAAGATGTCGGTGGCCGAGGGGCACGGTCCGGTCAATGCGCTCGATCTCGCGCTACGCAAGGATCTCGGCAAGTACCAGAACGAGATTGTCGACCTTGAGCTCGCCGACTTCAAGGTGCGTATCCTCAATGGCGGCACCGAGGCGATCACCCGCGTTCTGATCGAATCGCATGATTCCACCGGCGCCCGCTGGTGGACGGTCGGTGTGTCGGAAAACATCATCGACGCTTCGTTCCAGGCACTGATGGATTCAATCATCTACAAGCTGATGAAGAACCGCGAGATGGCCGGGCTGGTTGCTGCCGAATAGAGCCCGGAAGGAGCCACGACCTCAAGCAATTCATCAGCGAAAGTCCATGATGCATCAGAATTAGTTGATGGTCTTGGCGTAGCCGCTGGCGCATAGCTTTGGGCCATGACCACCCAGACTGTACCAATGGAAACTGATTCCGGCGCGCGTCGCGGCTTTCTCCTGGCCCTTGGCGCTTATCTCCTGTGGGGGCTCCTGCCTTTCTACATGAAGGCAGTGGCCCATCTGCCGCTGGCGGAGGTCATTGCCCATCGCATCATCTGGTCGGTGCCGATCGCCGCGGCCGTGCTGATCTGGCTCGGGCGGACCGCCGATTTCAAGGTCGCGCTGCGTTCGCCACGCATGTTGGCGATGGCCGCGCTGACGGCGACATTGATCACGGTCAACTGGAGCATCTATGTCTGGGCGATTGCGGTCGATCGTACTGTGGAGACTGCGCTCGGCTACTACATCAATCCGCTCGTCAACGTCCTGGTCGGCGCGCTTCTGCTTGGCGAACGCCTGAACCGCCTGCAGATCGTGGCTGTCGCGCTGGCGGCAGTCGCGGTGGTCGTGCTCACCGTCGAAAGCGGCACCTTGCCCTGGGTTTCGCTGGCCCTGGCTTTCTCTTTCGCGGCCTATGGCTTCTTCCGCAAGACCTTGCCGATCGGTCCGAGCCAGGGGTTCCTGCTGGAAGTGCTCCTCCTTTCCATCCCGTCACTTGCCTATGTCGTCTGGCTGGCTTTGAAGGGGGAGGGACATTTCGCGACAGGCAACACGACGGATACGCTGCTTTTCATGGGCAGTGGCATCGTCACCGCCGTGCCGCTGCTGCTTTTTGCCTTCGGCGCCAAGCTGCTTCGCCTCTCGACCATCGGCATCATGCAGTACATTGCGCCGACCATCGTGTTCCTGATCGCCGTCTTCGTTTTTGGCGAGCCGTTCGACACGACGAAAGCGATCGCCTTCGGTCTGATCTGGGCTGCGCTGGCGATCTATACGTGGTCGATGCTGGCCGCGAGCCGGCGCGGCTGAGGCAATCCAGGTATGGTACGCAGGTTTTGCGTCCCTGGATTTGCCCAGAAGAATTAAAGAGTTCAGCGGTCGGAAGGAAAGCGGTCCGCCGTCATCGGCATCACATCTTGTCGATGACGGAGGAGACGCCGCCGGTCGGGGCGTCGACGGCAGCGCCTGTCGCGAGAATGGTCGCAACGATCTTGTCGGGATCCTCGACCACCAGGGGCTTCACATTGTGAGCCGTGTGGATGAAGCCTTCAGCCGCCATATGATCGATCAATGCCAGCATCGGGTCCCAGAAACCTTTTATGTTGGCGAACACGATCGGTTTGCGATGATGGCCGAGCTGCGCCCAGGTCATGATCTCGACGATTTCCTCGACCGTGCCGATACCGCCCGGCAGCGCCACGAAAGCATCGGATTCTTCGAACATCCTGTGCTTGCGCTGGTGCATGTTGTCGGTGACGACCAGCTCATGCAGTCGATCGAGCGCGCTCTCCGTCGCCTCCCTGTTCATCAGGAAGCGTGGTATGATGCCCATGACCTTGCCGCCCGCGCGCATGGTGCCTTCGGCAACCGCGCCCATGATACCCTTGGTGCCACCACCATAGACCAGGCGCAGGCCTGAACGGGCGAGGGAATGACCGAGCTGGCGACCGGCTTCAAGATAGATGCCATCGCGGCCAGGTGACGAGCCGCAATAAACGCAGACGGATCGAATCGTGTTCATGATTGGATTGGTGATGCCGTCTGCAGGCCTGGTCAAGCCTGAAGGCGGGCTTTTTCTTGTCGGCTCTGAGAAAAGCAGCTAGACCGACTATAGGTGGCTAAGGGGGCTAACAGAATATGACAACAGCGCTTGTCAGGGCATTGCTATTTGCGGGAGGCGGCGCAGCAGCGGTTGCCGGGGTTGCGTATATCTCCGGTGCGCTCGACCCTTACCTGAAATCCACTCCACCCGCGCAGATCGCCGCCGTTCAGCCACCTGCGCCGTCGACGCAACAGCCAGCGGTGCAGCAGCCCGCGGCGTCGCAGCAGCCGGCTGAGCAGCAGGCCGCCGTGACACAGACGCCGGAGAAGCCGGCCGCACCGGCGCCAGCGTCTGGCCCTGTCACGCCGACGTTCGACGTTGTGCGTGCCGAAGGCGATGGCTCTGTCGTTGTCGCCGGCAAGGCCGCCCCGAATGCAAAGGTTGATGTCGTGCAGGGCGCAACCGTATTCGGAACCACGACGGCCGGTCCCGATGGCGACTTTGCAATCGTTCTGAACGATCCGCTGAAGCCTGGAAACTACCAGTTGCAGCTGCGTTCGACCGCTCCATCCAACGCTGTCGTACCTTCCGCGCAGACCGCCGTCGTCGCTATTCCCGAGAAGTCGAACGGTCAGGTGCTGGCCCTGGTCGAGGAACCGGGCAAGGCCGCAACCTTGCTCTCGGTGCCGAAGGTTGAAGAGAAGGCTGGTGAAACCAGCCCACAGCAGTCAGCCTCCGCACCTGCCGGCGCACAGGCTACCTCGCCACAGCCGACGGCTTCCGCGGCTCAGCCTGCCGAACCTGCAGCTCAGCCTGCGGCTGGGGCACCGAAGGTCTCGGTCGGCGCTGTCGAAATCGACGGCGGCAAGATCTTTGTCGCCGGTACCGCCGATGCAGGCCGCAAGGTTCGCGCCTATGCCAACGAGATCCTGCTCGGCGAGGCCGTGGCATCCGAAAAGGGACAGTTCCTTGTCGAGGCGACCCGCGATCTGCCGGTCGGCGACTACACCGTTCGGGTCGATCTTCTGGATGCCGACGGCTCCAAGGTGCTTGCCCGTGCGACGGTTCCGTTCCAGCGTGAGCCCGGCGAAGCCGTCGCCGCGGTCGCGCCTTCGGCTTCCGAAGCGGTTCCGACCGTGCCTCAGCAGGAAACCGCGTCGGCAGACAAGGCTCCGACCACCGTCGCGCCGAAGCTCGAGCAGGTCGACCACGCCGTCATCATCCGTCGCGGCGATTCACTGTGGCGCATCTCGCGTCGGGTTTACGGGCACGGCGTGCGTTATTCGACGATCTACCTTGCCAACCAGCAGCAGATCAGCAATCCGGATCGCATCTGGCCGGGCCAGGTCTTCAAGGTGCCGCAGAAGTCGAAGGAAGGCGAAACCGCCGACATGAAGACATTGGGCGACCAGGCAACCGTCACTGAATAGAATTCGTTTCGTCCATCTGGCCAGGTTGCGCAAAATTGGTTCATCGTTTATCGACGATGAACCATGGACTCTCCACTTGAACTTTGTGGCGCCGGCCACCCCATCGATACGCGCGCAGTCGCCGCAAAGTTTGCGGCGCTGTCGCATCCTGCGCGGATCGAGATCCTGAAGTGCCTGTCCGCCAGCCGTTCCTGCTGCTGCGGCGAGGTGGTGGATCATCTCGACCTCGCGCAGTCGACGGTTTCACAGCATCTGAAGATCCTTGTCGAAGCAGGATTGGTCCGCTTCACGCCCGACCGGCAGCGTTCGCGCTACGAGGTTGACCAAAAGGCGCTTGCTGCTGTCTCAGCATCTGTCGTCGCGCTGGTCGACGCCTGCCGTCGCACGGCCGAATTGATTTCATAAGGCAAGAACAGTGGCCGAAAAGACCGTTTCCGCTGCCGATACCGGCACCACTTTCCAAACGCTGCGCAATCTGTGGCCTTACATGTATCCGGCCGACCGGCCCGACCTGCGCTGGCGCGTCACCTGGGCGACGTTGCTGCTGGTGATTGCCAAACTGGTGCTGGTGGCAGGTCCCTATTTCTTCAAATGGGCAACCGACGCCCTTGCCGGTACCGGGCAATATCATCCGCCGCTGCCGGACATCCTGCTGGCGCCGATCGCGCTCGTGATTGCTTACAATTTTCTGCGCCTCGTACAGCTTGGTTTCAACCAGTTGCGCGATGCGCTGTTCGCACGGGTCGGCCAGCACGCGGTGCGTCAGCTGGCATTTCGCACTTTCGTGCACATGCATCAGCTGTCGTTGCGCTTCCATCTGGAGCGTCGCACCGGCGGTCTGTCGCGCATCATCGAACGCGGTACGAAGGGCATTGAAACCATCGTGCGCTTCATCATGCTCAACACGGCGCCGACCGTGCTCGAGTTTGCGCTGACGGCCGGCATCTTCGCCTTCACCTACGGCTGGAAATACGTCGCCGTCGTCGCGGTCACCGTCGCGCTCTACGTCTGGTTCACGGTAAGGGCGAGTGACTGGCGCATCGGCATCCGCCGCGACATGAACGACAGCGACACCGACGCCAACACCAAGGCGATCGATTCGCTGCTCAATTTCGAAACGGTCAAATATTTCGGCAACGAGGCGATGGAGGCCCAGCGTTTCGATCGGTCGATGGCGCGTTATGAAACCGCGGCTACCCGCATCTGGACGTCGCTCGGCTGGCTGAACTTCGGCCAGGGCGTCATCTACGGCCTCGGCACCACGGTCGTCATGTGCATGTCTGCCTATGAGGTGATGAACAAGACACAGACCATCGGCGACTTCGTGTTCATCAACGCCATGCTGATCCAGCTCTCGGTGCCGCTCAATTTCATCGGCTTCATCTATCGCGAAATCCGTCAGGGCCTGACCGACATCGAACACATGTTCGACCTGCTCGGCGTCAAGCAGGAGGTGGTCGACAAGCCGAGCGCCAAGCCGCTCGCCATCGGCAGCGGGAATGTCGAATTTCGCGATGTGCATTTTTCCTATGATCCCAACCGCAAGATCCTGAAGGGCGTCAGCTTCGAGGTCCCGGCCGGCAAGACCGTCGCCATCGTCGGGCCTTCAGGCGCCGGAAAATCGACGATCTCGCGGCTGTTGTTCCGCTTCTACGACGTGCAGTCGGGCGCGGTGCTGATCGACGGGCAGGATGTCCGCGACGTCACGCAGGAAAGCCTGCGCTCGGCCATAGGCATGGTGCCGCAGGATACAGTGCTCTTCAACGATACCGTCGCCTACAACATTCGCTATGGCCGCATGGACGCCAGCGAGGATGAAGTCCGCCGCGCAGCGGAGCTGGCCCAGATCGGCCCTTTCATCGAGCGTCTGCCGGAGGGGTATGCCACCATGGTCGGCGAGCGCGGCCTCAAGCTCTCGGGTGGCGAGAAGCAGCGCGTGGCCATCGCCAGAACGATCCTCAAGGCACCGCCGATCCTGATCCTCGACGAAGCCACGTCAGCACTGGACAGCCATACCGAGCAGGAAATCCAGGCGGCACTCGACCTGGTTTCAAAGGACCGCACCACGATCGTCATCGCGCACCGCCTGTCGACCGTGATTTCGGCGGACGAGATCATTGTCCTGAAGGATGGTCAGATTGCCGAGCGTGGCAAGCATGGCGATCTGCTTCGCCAGAATGGTCTCTATGCGTCGATGTGGGACCGCCAGCGCGAAGCGACGGAAGCGGAAGAACGCCTGCGCATTGCCCGCGAAACGGACGATCTTGGCGTCGTCGTTCGCAGGCGCACGGAAGAAGTGTCGTAAGCAACACGCATCTGCATTACATCAACGGCCGGGCTGAAGCGTTTCCGCCTTTTAAGGAAACGCTCCAATCTTTCTGTTTTTGCGTAATTCCGGACGGAAAACCGCTACGCACTCTTCCTGGAATTGCTCTAACGTGCGTCAGGGGCAGGGACGTTCGCTACACAAAAGCCGGGGAACCGATGCTCTACGCCATTCTTGCTTACCACGCCTCGGGCGTGGTCGAATCCTGGACACCGGACGAGGACGCCGCAGTGATGGCGGATCTCGCCATTGTGCGCGACAGACTGCTTGCGGAGGGCAAGCTGGGTCCTGCCGCACGCCTCGGGCCGACCGAAGGTGCCTTCACCCTGAGGGGACCGGGAGCCGGCATGGTCATCGACGGACCGTTCGCCGAGACCAAGGAACAGTTGCTTGGCTTCTATGTCATCGACTGTGCGACCCGCGAGGAAGCCGTCGAGGCCGCACGCAGCCTCCGCAGCGCCAATCCGACCGCAGTCTATGAGATCCGTCCTGTTCCGGTCTATTTGCCGGGTGTTCCGTTCCCGGTTACGCAAGTCGAGGAAAGTTAGAGGGATCTCAATCCCTTAGCCAGATGAGTCGCCGGACATCGGAGCGTCCGCGGCTGCGTCTATGCGTTGGCTGCCGCCCGCGCGGCTTTGGCGCGTTGCGATGGCGGGCGCTTTCCGGTAGAGAGGCGCATCCGAAACGGAGCCGCCCCCAGCCCGATGAATCTTGTCGACACGGTCAAGAACGCGTTCGTTCCGATCCACCGCGAAGGCTATCCGTTCATCGCGGGCTTTGCCGCGGCGACGCTGCTGCTCGGCTATTTTTCGTCGACACTGTTCTGGATCGGCCTGATCCTCACCGCCTGGTGCGCCTATTTCTTCCGGGATCCGGAGCGTGTGACGCCTGTTGATGATCGCCTGGTCGTCAGCCCTGCCGATGGCGTCGTCTCGGCGGTAGGCCCAGCGGTGCCGCCGCGTGAGCTTGGTCTCGGCACAACCGAGATGACACGCATCTCGGTGTTCATGGACGTGTTCTCCTGCCACGTGAATCGCTCTCCCGTGCGCGGCCGCATCACACGTATCGAGCATCGGCCGGGAAAGTTTCTCAATGCCGAACTCGACAAGGCGAGCCAGGAAAACGAGCGCAACGGCCTCGTCATCGAAAGCCCGAACGGCACGGTCGCAGCGGTGCAGATCGCCGGCCTTGTCGCGCGGCGTATCGTCTGCTGGGCTGACGCCGGCGGCACACTGGCGGTTGGCGAGCGTTTCGGGCTGATCCGTTTCGGCTCACGTGTCGATGTCTTCCTGCCTGCCAATGCCGCTCCGCGCGTCGCCGTTGGCCAGACGGCGGTTGCCGGCGAAACCATCATTGCCGAGTTCGGTGGCGCGCAGGCGGCGCCACTTGTGCGCATCTCGTAAGGACGGCGCGATGGGCGCTCCTTTCAAGAAATTCGAGCCGCATGGTCACGGCGGACCGCGCATCACCGAGATCCCGCTGCGCATGGTTCTTCCGAACCTGGTGACCGTCCTGGCGATCTGCGCCGGCCTCTCCGGTATTCGCTTCGCTTTCGAAAACCGTTTCGAGACGGCGGTGGTGATGGTGCTGCTTGCGGCATTCCTCGACGGCATCGATGGACGTCTGGCGCGGCTGCTCAAGGCAACATCCAAGTTCGGCGCACAGATGGATTCGCTGGCCGACATCGTCAATTTCGGTGTCGCACCTGCACTGGTCCTCTACGCCTATCTGCTTGACAGGGCTGGATCGCCCGGCTGGATCGCCGCTTTGCTGTTCGCCATCGCCTGCGGTATGCGCCTGGCGCGCTTCAACGTGCTCGACGAGCAAACGGATCGGCCGGCCTGGCAGGCCGACTATTTCGTTGGCGTGCCTGCTCCTGCGGGCGCCGTCCTTGTCCTGCTGCCGCTCTATCTGGCTTTCCTCGGCATGCAGCCGACACGGCCGATCGCATTCGCTGGGGTCGCCTTCACCGTGCTGATTGCTTTCCTGCTGGTCAGCCGGTTGCCGGTCTACTCCGGCAAGAGCCTCAAAATTCCCGGAGACCGCGTGCTGCCGGTGATCCTTGCGGTCGTGCTCTATGTGCTGCTCCTGGTCAGCTACCCTTGGCATACGCTCACGGCATCGGTGGCAGCCTATCTGATCTTCCTGCCCTTCAGCGTGCGGGCCTATTCGCGTCGCGCCAAGAAGGAAGGCGAGGCGATCCTGCCGCCGGACGTCGACCACAAGGGGATCGAAAGCGAAAGCTGAGTGGCGTTTCCCGCGTCCGAGTAAATTTTCCGGAGCGTCAGACGGTTAGCCCGAGCTGCTCCATCGCCAGCTTTTTCGTGGCGACATAGTCGGTTTTGCCGGATCCCAGAACCGGGAGTGTGTCGACCTTGACGATATCGTGCGGCACCATCAGTTCGGCCGCGCCATGCTGCTTGCTGAACTTGCGCAGATCTTCAGGGTCGGCATCGTCGGCAGTGGTCACCAGCACGATGCGTTCGCCCCGTCGTTTGTCGGGCACCGCGACAGCGGCGTGATTGTCTTCCGGCCAAAGCGACCGCACCATCATTTCGACTGCACCCAGGGAAACCATCTCGCCGGCAATCTTGGCAAAACGCTTGGCTCGGCCGCGGATGGTGATGAAACCATCCCGATCGGCTGAAACGATGTCGCCGGTATCGTGCCAGTTCTCCAGCTGCTGCAGCTCTCCTGGCCGGTCTGCGGTCATGTAGCCCATCATCATGTTCGGTCCGGCGAGCCATAGCCTGCCGCCATCCTTGATGCCTTCGACGGCATCGAGCCGCATGCGGATGGCTGGCAGCAGCCTGCCGACGGTACCTTCGCGGCTGTGGATCGCGGTGTTGACGGCGACGACCGGGGCGGCCTCCGTCAGGCCGAAACCCTCGACGATCTCGGCCTGAAACCGGTCACGGTAGATACGGCGTGTCTCTGCCTTCACCGGTTCGGCACCTGCCACGATGAACCGCAGGCTGGCGAAATCACCATCGCCCGCGTGGCGCGCATAGTTTGCCAGGAAGGTATCGGTACCGATCATCACGGTAGGGTGCTTTTTGCCCGCAATCTCGGGAATGATCTTGTAGTGGAGAGGGGAGGGATAGAGAAACGCCCGCATCCCGCTCACAAGCGGCAGGATGGTGCCGCAGGTCAGGCCGAATGAATGAAAGGCAGGCAGCACATTGAACAGGATATCCCTGGGCGAAATCGTGAGCCGTGCCTCGGCCTGCATGGCATTGGCCACAAGGTTTCTATTCGAGAGCACGACGGCTTTCGGGTGGCCCTCCGAGCCTGACGTGAACAGGATCACTGCCGGCTTCTGTGCGTCCTGCGGCTGCAGCGGCCAGCGCCAGCAGGCTGCCGCGGCAAGCTTTTCGAGGCCGGACGTGGTCTCGCGAATGTCCTCGAGCCAAAGGAACTTCGCGCCACCTTCTTCGGCAGCGGTGACGACATCGGCAAGCGACGCCTTTTCGATGAAGGCGCGCGAGGAGACGACGGTGCGGATCACCGCCGTGCGCACGGCGGAAGTCACATTGGCCGGGCCTGCCGTGTAGTTGATCATCGCTGCGACCCGGCCGGATGACCACATTCCAAGCAATGAGATCACCATGGCGTTGGTATTGGGCAGAAGCACGCCGACGGCCTCGCCGGGGGCCGTGCGTGCTTCGACGCGCTGACCGAAGACGCGGGCGCCGGCAAAAAGTGTTCTGTAGCTGAGCGTTCCGCTCACCACGTCTTCAATGACGGGATGGGAAGCGCCGAAACGATCGGAAGCATCGCGGATCGACTGGAACAGGCCGCGGCTGAGATCGGTGGCGCCGAAGCGTGCTTCCGCAACATAGTCGAACAGCGCATTGCCGCGATTTCGCGCCGGTTCGCCATCTCGCGCAGCCAGTTGCTCAAGTGTCATCGGGGGCAGCACGCTGACCACGAGTCTGGGGAACAGCCTGCGAGGGGCCAGCTCTGCGGGGGTCAGCGAGCTGGGAAGCCAGCGGGCGCCACCGACGAAGATCGGCACGATACGGGCATCCGCCTGCAAGGCGATGCGCGACACCGCGCGGTAGAGCCGGAACGATTTCACGTCCGGCTCGACGGCATCCGGGAAATAGACCGCGAGGCGACCTCGCCCTTTCAGGACGCGCACCAGACGCCGGCTGACGAAAACATGTTCGGCGTTGAAGGCGATGGTGCGGGCGAGCTCGCGCCAGGGTTCCAGCCAGAAGGATCGTGCGGAGGCCTCGTCGAGGATATGGAGCGTGTTCTCCGGCAACAGCGACAGCATCAGCGCCGGATCGAGTTTCGACTGGTGAACGATCGCATAGATCACTGGCGCGTTGGCGTCGCGGATGGTCCTGAGATTGTGATCGGTGATCCGGTAGGCAAGTTTGAACGGCGTGTACAGGAATGCCTGGGCGAAGCTGAGGCCGAGGCGCACTTTCTCGATCGCCGCAATCAGCAGCCAGGCAATCGCGACAGCGGCAAACAGGCCAACGCCGAGAATCATACCGCGTCACTCCCAATGCAGTTCAGGGTGTCGCGCGTCCCTGCGGACGCTTCGTGCGCTCCGATCACCGGCCGCACCGCGCAGACCCTATCGAAAGTGACATCAAGGTCAATGCGAAACGGGAGAGCGCACGTATGGGGAAAACCGACCGTCAGGTCGACTGGGTGCAAAGAAAAAGCCGACCATGAGGTCGGCTGGAGGGGGGCGGGCCGAGGGGTTGGGGGGACTAGAGCATGGCCCGCACCAAAATAATGCGCGGGCTCTGTGATGGTTCCATGACAGCGCAATTATTTTACAGCCTTGCCTGTGGAAAGTTGCATCAGGCGTTGCGCGGAACTCCAGTCATGCCAACCGTGTGCGAGGACCGCGCAGAGGACAACGGCTCCGCCTGCCAGACTGGCATAGGGAGGGAACTCGGACAGGAAAAGCCAGGCGAACAACGCGGCGGCAGGAATCTCGGCGGCACCGAGCAGCGCTGCCTCCGGGGCGGGGATCAGTCTGCTGCCTTCGGTCCACAGCACCGAGGCGACCGCGAAGGAGGTGCCGAAAACCGCAAGCAGGAGGATATCCTGGCGGCTGATGGCCAACGGATCCGTGACGAACCAGCCGAACAGGAACAGTAGCAACGAGGAAACCGCACCGGCCCAGACCACGGGAGTGTCGCGAAAGCCACGGACCATGATCATGTAGAGCGAACTGCCGATGGTCATCAGCAGTGCCAGCCCGTCGCCGAATAGATTGCCGGTACCGAGGCCGGAATGCACCATGACGGCGACGCCGCACAGCGACAGTATGGCCGCTGCCATGGTTGGCAGCCGGAAAGGTTCGCGTACCAGTATCCAGGCGAGCAGGGCGGTTACGAATGGCGCCGTTGCATAGATGACCGCGACATTGGCGACATAGGTGAACTTGAAGGCCGCGATAAAAGCGATGCTGGCAGCGGCCCCTTCGACGGCCAGGAGCCATCCACGCCAGCCGAGCCGCATGTCAGGCCGCTTCCCGGTCTGCCCGGGTCGCCAGCGCACATAGACTCCGATCAACAGGAAGCCGACAAATCCGCGCCAGCACGTAACCGTCAGCGCGTCGGCAGTGATCGATTTGGTCAGCACACCGCTGAGGCCGAAGACGATTGCCGATGCTGCCACCAGCAGGATGCCGAGTGCGCGGTTCCTTTCAGCCTCATTCGCCTGTGCCATCAGCCCCTCCGTGCCGATCATACTAGCTGCGGGCTACTGACAGCCTTCTGGCAGGAAACCGGTCCTTCAGGCTGCAGGCTTGCGGAAACGTTCGCTGGCGACGACGACAAGACCGGCAAGCACGATGATGGCCGCGCCGACAAACACGGCGTCGCGCGGCACGTCGCCCCAGATCAGGAAACCAAGCGCGAAGGCCCAGAGCAGGGCTGTGTATTCGAACGGAGCGATGATGGAGATCGGTGCCCGCTTCATGCCCTCGAACAGGAAATACTGGCCGAGGCCGCCGAGAACACCGACGGCGATCATCAGGAGAAGCTCCTGCCAGCTCGGTGTCTGCCAGGTCCACAGCAGTGGAACTCCGGCGATCACCAGAAAGAATGCATTGTTGAGCACGAGCTGCACTGTGGTGCGCTCCTGTGTGGCGACCTTGCTCAGCAACACGATGGAGAGCCCCCAGAAGCCGGCCGCGGCCAATACCAGCAGAACAGGCAGTGAAAAGCCGAGGCTGGCCGGGTCACAGGCGACGAAGACGCCGCCGAAGCCCATCAGGACGGCCACCCAGCGCAGCAGCGGGACTTGCTCCTTCAGGATCACGATCGACAGCGCCGTCACGATGATCGGTGCGGCGAAATAGATGGTGGTGAGCTCGGCGAGCTGCAGGTCTTGGCGGCCGTGTAGTAGCAAAGCCAGGCCGCAAGGATGAGGAAGCTGCGCAGGAGCATGGATTTGAGGATCGGCGAGCGTGCCGAATCGACGACCAGCCGCCGACCGCCGGTTGCAAGGCAGCCAACCAGGATCGTGGCGCTGCGAATGAACAGGATCTGCCAGACCGTGGCAGCCGTCACCAGCAATTTGATCGAGGCGTCCTGCAGCGAAAACAGCAGATAGGCCAGGCTGGTCAGCAGAATGCCTGCCAGCACCTTTTCACGCGTATCGGAAAGAATGACGTCCGTCATTGTGGGCTCGGTTGCGGAATGCACGGCCGAGCCAGGATCGTCATTGGTCCAGGCCCCTCCGTAGCTGTCAAGCTACACGAGAGGCTGCCTCAGCGCTGCTGAGCCAGACAAATGCTTGCGTTGGCGCAGTTTCGGCACGTTTCCGTTTTTCACGGAAACGCAGAAACACTCCAGCTTTTGCCTACGCAATTCCCGACGGAAAACCGTTGTACACTTTTGCTGGAATTGCTTGGCGCCTGAACGTGCCGGGCTTACTGAGCCGGTGCCGCCGGCTGTTGCTGCTGCTGTTCGGCGCCGGGCTCGTCATCGCCCATGTCGGCGTAAGGCGAGGCGCTCGGCACGCACTGGACCGTCCAGCCGGTCGGTGCGGGCTGCTGTTTCTGGAATTCGGTGATGGCGCCCGCGCACTGCTCGCGATTGTCGAAGGTGCTGGGCAGCACGACCATGCCGCCTTGCGGGCCGGCAACCACGAGATACCAGACCAGAGCAACGGTCGATGACATGGAAAGTCCTCACTTTGGGATTGGGAATGAATGAGTTGACGGAACCTAGCAAGTCTTGGCCGCGCGTGAAAGCGCGCCCATGACGCATGGCCCCGAAAGCTGAATCAACCTTCGGAGCCAGCTGCCTTCAAAAGTGAACAGAGCAACCGAACTTGGATTTAAGTGTGGCTTGGATCAGACGGTTGCCACGGGTTCGCTCACTCCGCCGCGAAACAATAGAACAGCCCGTCGCCGCCGGTGCCTTTCAGCGCGTCCTGGCTGCAGCCGCCGCGCGAGCCGTGCGACGAATTCCAGGATTTGGCCGCTGCCGAATCGTCCAGCCCGGTGCGATCGGAGTGCCCCATCAGCGCGACGCCTTCGGCACCGCTCTGCGTCCAGTCGCCACAGGTCTTGTCGGCAGCCCTGGTGCCGTCCGGGTTGGAGCCGGTCAGGATATCGTGCCGGTTCGGCTTGTCGCCGCGTCCATTGATCACTTCACCTTTTTCGTTGAGCGCGGTCTGCTTGGTGAGGTTGTTCTTGTCGCTGTGCAGTGACGCGACATCATCCGCTATCTTTTCGCCCTTGGCATTGAACCATGGGCCCTTGCCGATTCGGTCGCGTGCGTCCGCATCTTTGCTAGAAAGGTAGGCGTGCCAGGTCTTGCCGGTCACACCGGCAGCTTCGGCCAGCTTGCCGCAATGGGCATCGGCGCCAGCCAGTCCGCCGAGATCCGCGCCCTTGCCGGAACCAGCGCTGGTGACGAAGAAGCTCATCGTTTTGTCCTGGGCGTGAGCGGATCCGGCAAGAATCAGTGCCACGGTTGCGGAGAAGAAAAGCAGTTTGCGCATGGAAACTCCTCCCGATTTGATGCCCCTGCCAGGAGCAACGATACCGGGAGGGCAATTCATCCTGCAACCATGCCCGTTGCGGATCCCGTGACTTAGGCGGGCATCTGGTACGAGACCCAGCGATTGGGCTTGGCCTGGAAGATCATGCCGGTCTCGGTGACCGACTGGCCGGCAAGCGGCACGATGCGCGCTGCAATTTCGGAAGGGTGCGGCAAGGTGTCCGGATTCTCGCCTGGCACTGCCTGCGCGCGCATGGCGGTACGGGTGGCGCCGGGATCGACCATGTTGACGCGCAGCGGCGAATTGCGGGTCTCGTCCGCCCAGGAGCGCCCCATTGCTTCCACCGCGGCCTTGGAGGCGGCGTAAGGACCCCAGAAAGCGCGTGCCGAGTGTGCTGCGCCCGACGAGAGCAGGATGGCCCGGCCTGCATCGGAAAGCCTGAGCAGGGGGTCGACCGAGCGGATCAATCGCCACGTCGAGGTGACGTTGACGTTGATCACTTTCTCAAAGGTCTTGGCTTCGACGTGGCCGATCGGGGCAATCACGCCGAGCACGCCCGCATTGGCGACCAGGATATCGAGCTTGCCCCACCGTTCATGGATCGCGCCGCCCAGCCGGTCGATGCCGGCCATGTCGGTGAGGTCGAGCGGCACCAGCGTCGCTTCGCCCTTGCCGGTCCTGGCGTGCTCCGCCTTGATCTCGTCGTCCAGTTCCTCCAATCCGCCAACGGTACGCGCAACTGCGATGACATGTGCGCCGGCGGCCGCCATCTGCTTCGCGATGAAGTAGCCGATACCGCGCGAAGCGCCGGTGACGACCGCGAGGCGGCCGGTGAGGTCTGGAGTAGCAGTCATGCGGTCATCCAATATGACGAGAACGGTCAGCGCGACCAGATAGGACGAAATCCACGCAAACGAAACCCCGCCGGCCCCGGCCGACGGCCGGTTCGACGAATGGTCGCAGCATTTTCGCGGGGCATGTCGGGAAAGTCGACGTCCAGACGTCCTTGAAGCGAACACGGCTTGCAAAGGAGGACAAGATGGGCCGGACTGCTGCAATTCTCACCGCAAGACTGATTTTTGCCGGTGTCTTCGCCATGGCCGCAACGTTCAAGTTTGCGGGGATGGCCAATACGGCCGCTTACATCGCGGCGGCGGGTTTCCCGGTTCCGCTGCTGCTGGCCTGGCTGGCGGCGATCTTCGAGGTCGCGCTGGTGCTGGCCTTCCTGAGCGGCGCCTTCTTTTCGGAAGCAGCCTTGCTGGCAGCTGCCTATGTGATCTTCCTGGCGCTCTCGTTCCACGGCCCGTCGCACTGGCAGGCGAACCAGGCCGAATTCGGCTTCTTTGTCGACCACTTCACCTTTTTCGCAGGGCTGCTTTACGCCGCGGTTCACGGCCCGGGTGAGCGGCTGACATTGCGCCAGGGTACTCTGTGGAAGGGATCGGAGGCTTCCACGAACTGACGCGAAAGCCACTCGACTTACTGACCGCCGCTCGCCAGCAGCGACAGCGTGCGCACATTGTCGGCGCCTTCATGGTCGAGCAGGCGCGTCGGATACTGGCCGGTGAAGCAGGCGTCGCAGAACTGCGGCTGCTCTTCATTGCGGCCGGCCTCGCCGACCGCGCGATAGAGCCCCTCGATGGTGAGGAAACCGAGCGTGTCGACACGGATGAATTCCGCCATTTCCTGCACCGACATGCGTGAAGCGAGCAGCTTCGACTTCTCCGGCGTATCGACGCCGTAGAAACAGGACGCACGGGTCGGCGGCGAAGCGATGCGCATATGCACTTCCTTGGCGCCGGCATCGCGCACCATCTGCACAATCTTCTGCGACGTGGTGCCACGCACGATCGAATCGTCGACCAGCACCACACGCTTGCCTTCGATCATGCGGCGGTTGGCGTTGTGCTTCAGCTTGACGCCCATGTGGCGGATGGAATCGCCCGGCGAAATGAAGGTGCGGCCAACATAGTGGTTGCGGATGATGCCGAGTTCGAACGGAATGCCGGCTTCCTGGCTGAAGCCGATCGCGGCTGGGGTTCCGGAATCCGGCACCGGCACGACAATGTCGGCTTCGACCGGGTTTTCGCGCGCCAGCTCGGCGCCGATGCGCTTCCGAACGTCATAGACGTTACGGCCCTCTATCGAAGAGTCCGGGCGGGCAAAATAGACATATTCGAAAATGCAGAAGCGCGTTTTCTGCGGTTCGAATGGGAAATGGCTTTCGATACCCTTGGTGGTGATGACGACCATCTCGCCGGGCTTGATGTCGCGAACGAAGCGGGCGCCGATGATGTCGAGGGCGCAGGTTTCAGAGGCGAGGATCCAGGCACCGTCGAGATCGCCCAGCACCAGCGGGCGGATACCCAACGGATCGCGAACGCCGATCAGCTTCTTCGAGGTCAGCGCCACCAGAGAGAAGGCGCCTTCCAGCTGGCGGATGGCCTCGATAAAACGCGAATTGATGTCGCGTTCCTTGGAGGTGGCGACCAGATGCAGGATCGTCTCGGTGTCGGATGTCGAGGAGAAGATCGAACCCTGCTTCTGCAGCGTGCGTTGCACGGTCAGCGCATTGGTGATGTTGCCGTTGTGGGCAACGGCGAGACCGCCGGTGGAGAGCTCGGCGAAGAAGGGCTGCACATTGCGCAAGCCGGCGCCGCCGGTGGTGGCGTAGCGTGTGTGGCCGATGGCACGATTGCCTTGCAGCCGGTCGATCACCGACTGCTTGGTGAAGGTGTCGCCGATCAGGCCGACATGCCGTTCGACATGGAACTGGTTGCCGTCATAGGAGACGATGCCCGCCGCTTCCTGGCCTCGATGCTGCAAGGCATGAAGCCCAAGTGTGGTGATGGCGGCCGCATCCTGGCGGCCGAAAATACCGAAGACACCACATTCGTCATGGAAGTGGTCATCTGCCTCGGCGCAAAGCACGTCGGTTGCGTCTGCCATGCCGGAAGCCTCTTGCCCGCTAAAACCGCGATATAAGGCTATGACGCCACGAAAGCAACGTGCTCTCGCGGCGTTTCACACGATCGTCAGTTGTTTGTAGCCGGCGCATTGCCGCCGGCAGGCGGCTGGTCGGCCGGCGCCTCGTCGTCCGGTGCCGGCGCCTCGTTGTTTTCAGGCACTGTGCCTTCGGGGGCAGGGGCCTGCGCACCCGCGGGCGGTGTTCCAGTGTTTGGCACCACGCCGCTCTTGTTGAGCTGCTTGAGGATCGTCTTTTCCGGATCTTCCGGCAGCACGCTTTCGATGTACTTGCCGATCGATTCCAGCAGCGGGCGCGACTTCGATTCGGCAACCCAGTTCGGTGCCTTCTCGCCCGCCAGCCAGTTGAAGAACATCAGGCCGACAGCGACGACCAGAATGCCGCGTGCCGCCCCATAGAGAAAGCCCAGCGTGCGATCGAGCGCGCCAACCCGGGAATCGATGATCCAGTCGGCGATCTTCATGGTGATGACCGACACGACGATCAATGCGATGAGGAAGACGATGCCGGCGGCAGCGCCCATCGCGATCTTTTCATTGTCGATATAAGGCTGAACGTAAGGAATGACCGGCTTGTAGAACAGGTAGGCCGCGACCGCCGCTGCCGCCCAGGAGGCGATCGACAGCACCTCGCGAGAGAAGCCGCGCACCATGGCAAGCATTGCAGAAACAAGCGTGAAGCCGGCGAGAATCCCGTCTAGCAGCGTAATCGGCATGTCCTGCGCCTACTCCATATGCCCTATCATTCGTCCTCTGTGGCACGACCGCGGCGAGTGCCGGCGATGCGCGCCACAAGATCGGCGAGCTCGGTAGGCTGGAAAGCGCCGGCGCCTATACCCCCGGCAATTTCCTCACTGCCCACGGGCAGGACTGCGCTTCCGAAGCCCAGCTTCTCGGACTCCTTGAGACGCTGTTGCGCATGCGCAACCGGTCTCACGGCGCCGGAAAGGCTGATTTCGCCGAAATAGACGCAATCAGCGGGAAGGGCAAGACCGGTGAGCGACGACACCAGCGCCGCGGCCACCGCGAGGTCGGCAGCCGGTTCTGAAATACGATAGCCGCCGGCGACATTCAGATAGACGTCGTGCTGGCCGAAACGCACGCCGCAATGCGCTTCCAGGACGGCCAGGATCATCGACAGCCGCGCGCCGTCCCAGCCGACAACCGCACGGCGCGGCGTGCCGAGAGAGGAGGGCGCGACAAGAGCCTGGATCTCGACCAGCACCGGCCGGGTGCCTTCCATTCCGGCGAAAACCGCGGCGCCGGGCGACTTTGCATGCCGTTCGCCGAGGAAAAGCTCGGAAGGATTGGCGACCTCCCGCAAGCCCTTGTCCGACATTTCGAACACGCCGATCTCGTCGGTCGGGCCGAAACGGTTCTTCACCGTGCGCAGGATGCGGAAGTGGTGGCCGCCTTCGCCTTCGAAGTAGAGAACGGCGTCGACCATGTGCTCGACGACACGTGGTCCGGCGATCTGTCCTTCCTTGGTCACATGCCCGACCAGCACCACCGCAGCGCCTGTGGATTTCGCATAGCGGATCATCGCCTGGGCCGCCGCGCGTACCTGCGTGACCGTCCCGGGGGCCGAATCGGCGAGGTCTGTCCACAGGGTCTGGATCGAATCGATGATGACCAGATCCGGGCGCTTGCCGTCGGCGATCGTGGCCAGGATATCCTCGACATTGGTTTCGGCGGCGAGTTCCACCGGCGCCGAGGCGGCACCCAGCCGCTGCGCGCGCAGCCGGATCTGTGCGACGGCCTCTTCGCCGGACACATAGACGATGCGGTGGCCCTGGCGTGCGAGTGCCGCTGCGGCCTGGGTGAGCAATGTCGATTTGCCGATGCCGGGGTCGCCGCCAACCAGGAGCGCCGAGCCGCGCACGAAGCCGCCGCCGGTGGCGCGGTCCAGTTCGCCAATGCCGGAGGCGATGCGGGGTGCATCCTCGATGTCACCAGACAGTGTCGTCAGCGCGACGGCGCGGCCCTTGCGGGCGCTTTTGAGCGAAGCGGGTCCCGAGCCGATGCCGCCGGCGGTACCTTCCTCGATCAGTGTGTTCCATTCGCCGCAGGCGTCACATTTGCCCGCCCAGCGCTGATGCACCGTGCCGCAATTCTGGCAGATGAACTGAACGCGCGACTTAGCCACGAACACGGCCTGTTCTGCGCTGAGGTGCAGGGATACGGATCAATGTTCGAACCGCTCGGGCAACTGATGCTCTTCGGCGAGGTCGGAGAAGCGGGTGTACTGACCTTCGAACGCAAGCTCGACCGTGCCGGTCGGACCGTGACGCTGCTTGGCGATGATCAGTTCGGCCTTGCCCTTTACCTTCTCGAATTTGATCCGCCAGTCTTCATATTCCGGCGTACCTTCCTCTGGCTGCTTGTTCTGCATGTAATACTCGTCGCGATAGACGAAGAGCACGACGTCGGCGTCCTGCTCGATCGAGCCCGATTCGCGAAGGTCGGACAGTTGCGGGCGCTTGTCGTCGCGGCTTTCGACCTGACGCGACAGCTGCGACAGCGCGATGATGGGCACATTGAGTTCCTTGGCCAGCGCCTTGAGACCGGTGGTGATTTCGGTGATTTCCTGCACGCGGTTCTGTGAGGATTTGGCGGAGCCTTGCATCAGCTGGACGTAGTCGATGACGATGACTTCAAGGCCGCGCTGGCGCTTGAGGCGGCGCGCACGCGCGGCAAGCTGCGCAATCGAGATACCGCCGGTGGCGTCGATGTAGAGCGGGATCTTCTGCATGGTCTGCGCGCAGGCGACCAGCTTCTCGAAATCGGTCTCGGTGATCTCGCCGCGGCGGATCTTCGAGGACGAGATTTCGGTCTGCTCCGAGATGATACGGGTCGCCAGCTGTTCCGACGACATTTCCAGCGAGAAGAAGCCGACAACGCCGCCATTGGCGGCCTTGATTGATCCATCGGCCTGCTGTGCCGGCTGATAGGCTTCGGCGATGTTGAAAGCGATGTTGGTAACCAGCGACGTCTTGCCCATGGCCGGACGGCCGGCAAGGATGATCAGGTCGGAGGGTTGCAGGCCGCCGAGTTTGCGGTCGACGTCGCGCAAGCCGGTGGAAATGCCGGAAAGATGGCCGTCGCGCATATAGGCGGCATTGGCCATGTCGACCGCGGTTTTGACGGCGTCGGTGAAGGCTTCGAAACCACCGTCGTAGCGGCCGGTCTCGGCCAGTTCGAACAGGCGCCGCTCGGCGTCTTCGATCTGCTCCGAAGGCGACATGTCTACCGGCGCGTCGTAGGCGATGTTGACCATGTCCTCGCCGACGGTGATCAGCGCGCGGCGGGTGGCCAGGTCATAGATGGCGCGGCCATAGTCGGAGGCGTTGATGACGGTGACGGCCTCGGCGGCGAGCCTTGCGAGATATTGCGCGACGGTCATGTCGCCGACCTTTTCGTCGGCAGGCAGGAAGGTCTTGATGGTCACCGGGTTGGCCATCTTGCCCATGCGGATCAGTTCCGCCGAGACCTCGAAGATCTTGCGGTGCAGAGGCTCGTAGAAATGGGCGGACTTGAGGAAGTCGGAGACCCGGTAGAAGGCGTCATTGTTGACGAGCATGGCGCCGAGCAGAGCCTGTTCGGCCTCGATGTTGTTGGGGGCTTCCCGATAGAGCGGCGTTTCCGCCGCGCCGAATTTGAGAGCTGCCTCTGCCATGATATCCCCAATCTATTCCGGTGTGTCGTTAGCAGAAGGATCGCGGCAACGGTCCATTCAGACTCCCCGAACGACCAACCAATGCCCGTGATTCACAGAACTGCCACATCGTCCACAGGACGATATTCCGGCACCCCGAATCCGATTGACTCGGTGGGGCATAAAGCCTAGCCGAGCAACAGGAACAGATCAAGAACTATTGCCGTGATCAGGCAGATTCGAGGTCGAGCGCATCGCCCCAATCAAGCCGGCGAGCCGTCTTGAAGAGGTCTCCGTCACGTTTCGTGAAAAGCCGCTCCGATACGGTGCCGTCAGGCTGGCACAGCTTGAGTGCGACCTTGCCCGAACCGGTTCTCGGCGGCGCCAGAACACGGGCTGCCCGCGCGGTGCGGGGCATACGGGATGCGGCAAGGTAGATGAACTTCTCGTCCTCCCAGGGCACATCCGCATCCTTGGCCAGCCGGTGCAGGCGTGAGCGGGCGACGCGTCGCGAAAAATGGCACCAGTCCGGCGCAACAAGCGGGCAGGGTGCCTGGTGCGGGCATGGAGCCACGATCGACGCGCCGATCTCGATCAGCCTGGTTCTGGCATCCAGGATGCGCTGCCAGCCGGCAGGCGTGCCCGGTTCGACGACGAGCAGCGTGCCGGCAGTCAGCTGCCAGAGGCGTTCGATCAGCCGAGGCAGCGATGCCGGTGCGATTTCATCCATGACATACGCGATCGTTACGAGGTCGGCGGCCGGCATGTCCGCGAGATCGATCGTCACGTCGCCGGCCTGCCAGCGGACCTGCGACACATCGATGCCTGTCGCGAGCGTCTGCCCCACTTTGCGGGCAGCATTGCTGGCTTCCAGCAGCGTTGCGGATTCGATCGAAGCCCATTGGTCTGCCGCAGCCCACAACACCGTGCCGGGTCCGGCGCCGATATCGAGCATCGTCCCTGGGGCAAAATCCGGCAATGTGTCCGCAAGCACTTCGATACTGGTACGGACGGCTGCATAGGTGGCGGGCAGGCGGGTGGCGAGATAGGCCTTGGCGGCAATGTCATCCCCCATGTGCAGGCGCCCGTCGCGCACTTCGGCGCGGTAGCGATCGGACAACGTCCGGGAAGCCTGCTTCAGTGTTGCCAGCGGTACGTTGTCCAGCAATTGCTCGACGGCCTGGCGCAGCGGTGCGGGCAGTTCCATGCCTAGACGCTCCTCGGTGCGAACAGGATCACGGACGCTCCCGCCATGCAGACCGCGGCGCCGACGATATCCCAGCGATCGGGCCGAATGCCTTCAGCGAGCCACAGCCAGAGCAGGGATGCAGCGATGTAGATGCCGCCATAGGCCGCGTAGGCGCGCCCGGCCGCGTCGACCGGCACCAGCGCCAGCAGCCAGGCGAAGGCAACCAGAGAGGCGAGACCCGGCAGCAGCCATAGCGGCGATTTCTCCAGCCGCCACCAGGCCCAGAACGAAAAACAGCCGGCGATCTCGGCGATAGCTGCAACGACAAAGAGGAGGATGTTCATCCTCCTCTCTTAGTCGATATCAATAGCCATGGCATCAGTCCGGCAGAACGCCGGACGTGGAATACGCGCGCCTATTCCTTCACCTTGCGCCGCCGCACCGGCTTGGCAAACAGCGGCTTCTGCGGTGCATCGCGCACTTCAAGCGCCTTTTCGCACTTGCTGATGTAGTCGCGTGTCATCGGCAGGACGTCGTTCTTGTGCGTGAGCTGGATCTGGAACACGACAAGGTCCTGCCAGCGGAAGGACGCTTCGGAACCGGACAGGTAGAACTCCCACATGCGGCAGAAGCGCTCATCGTAGATCGCCTTGACCTTGTCGCGGTTGGCCAGGAAGCGTTCGCGCCAGTGCTTCAGCGTGTCGGCGTAATGCAGCCTCAGGATTTCGACGTCGGTGACTGCCAGGCCCGAGCGTTCGATATGCGGCATCATCTCGGAAAGTGCCGGGATGTAGCCGCCCGGGAAAATATGCTTGCGGATGAAGGCGTTGGTGGTGGTGGCCGGCCCGGTCCGTCCGATCGTGTGCAGGAGCATGACGCCGTCCGGCTTCAGCAGTTTCGCGCTTTTGTCGAAGAAGGTCTTGTAGTGGTTGACGCCGACATGCTCGAACATGCCGACCGACACGATGCGATCGAAGCGCTCGGACAGATCACGATAGTCGCGCAGCTCGAAATGGACACGCCGGTCGAGGCCCTGGGCATGCGCCCGGTCGGTCGAAACCTGATGCTGCTCGGTCGAGAGCGTGACGCCTAGCACATCCGCTTCGAAGGCTTCGGCGATGTAGAGGCCGAGCCCACCCCAGCCTGATCCGATGTCGAGCACGGTCTGGCCGGGCCGCACCTTCAGCTTCGCGGCAATATGCCGTTTCTTGGCAAGCTGCGCTTCCTCAAGGGTCATGTCCGGCCGCTCGAAATAGGCGCAGGAATACTGCATGTCGGTGTCGAGGAACAGTTTGTAGAGATCGCCCGACAGATCGTAGTGATGCGCGACGTTGCGGCGCGACTGGCGGGCATTGTTGAGCTGCTGCAGCGGACGGACGGTCAGCCTCGCCGAATTGACCAGCTTGCCCCAGGTCGACTCGATCCAGGAAATGCCGGTGTTTTGATAGACGAGGTGAAGGAACGAGAGCACATCGCCTTCAACGAAGTCGAGTTCCTCTTCCATGAAGGCTTCGGGAATGGCCAGGGACGGGTGCAGGGTGATGGCGCGCTCTGCATGGCGCGTGTGAATTACCATATGCACTTTCGGGCCGCTGCCGTCGCCGAAAGTCCGGGTCGCCCCATTCGGCCCGGTGATGACCAGATTGCCTCTGCGCACAACGCGTTCGGCAATGCGTTCCAGAAAAACATTCATGACGTGCCCTCAAAGAACGATAGTGACAGCACTGCTGTCCAATCCCTCAAAAAAGGCGGAAGCGTCGAAAAGTTCCGTTGGCATAAAAAAACCGGGCGCCAGGCCCGGTTTCTTGATCCAGTAACAAGACTGGCTTTATGACAGATCTCTAAAAGATCAGGCGTTCTCTTCTTCGCCTTCGAAATCGGCGTTCGGATCGAAGAAGCTGTCCGGACGGGCGTTTTCGTTGATGTCGTCGCCATAGATGGCTTCGGCGGTGGTGAGCGTCTCACCCTTGGCCTGGCGTTCGGCCTCTTCGGACGAACGGGCGATGTTGAGCGTCACGGTGACTTCGACTTCCGGATGCAGCGCGATCGCCACATTGGTCAGGCCGATGGTCTTGATCGGGTGGTTCAGTTCGACCTGGTTGCGTGCAACCGAAAAGCCTTCGGCGGTCAGCAGATCGGCGATGTCGCGGGTCGAGACCGAGCCGTAGAGCTGACCGGTCTCGCCGGCCGAGCGCACGATGATGAAGCTCTTGCCGTCGAGCTTGTCGGCAACCTGCTGGGCTTCGGACTTGCGCTCGAGGTTGCGGGCTTCCAACTGGGCGCGCTGACCTTCGAACTTCTTCTTGTTGGCTTCGTTGGCGCGCAGCGCCTTGCCCTGCGGCAGCAGGAAGTTACGGGCGAAGCCGTCCTTGACCTTGACGGTGTCACCCATCTGGCCGAGGCGGGAAATGCGTTCGAGAAGAATGACTTCCATTGTTTTCTCCATATGCGTCGTAGCCGACGCTGTTCGGGAGACAGTCAGGAAGAGAAGGGCGCTTTGGCACCGGTTTCGCTGTCCTGCCTGTCGAGGCAGTTAGGGCTCATGCCCAACTTGGGATTCTCGGCATACCGGCCATGCCCATCATGGTCGGAGAAAACCCGCGGGCGTTGCCGCCCGCGGGTAAATTGTTAGCGAACCACGTAGGGCAGCAGGCCGAGGAAACGGGCGCGCTTGATCGCCTGGGCGAGTTCGCGCTGCTTCTTCTGGCTGACGGCGGTGATGCGCGACGGCACGATCTTGCCGCGCTCGGAGATGTAGCGCTGCAGCAGACGCACGTCCTTGTAGTCGATCTTCGGAGCATTGGCGCCGGAGAACGGGCAGGTCTTGCGGCGGCGATGGAACGGGCGCCGGGTCGGGATCTGGTTGATGTCGACCATTATTCTGCACCCCCTTCAAAGCTGCGCTGCGGACGCGGGCCACGATCGCCACCGTCACGGTCGCCGAACGAGCGCGGACCACGATCGCCGCGGTCGCCGAACGAACGCGGACCACGATCGCCACGGTCACGGTCGCCGAAGCCACCGCGCTCGGAGCGCTCTTCGCGCTTCTGCATCATTGCCGAGACGCCTTCCTCGTGCTTCTCGACCTTGATGGTCAGGAAGCGCAGGACGTCTTCCGACAGACCCATCTGGCGTTCCATTTCGCTGAGCGCTGCCGGCGGGCAGGTCAGGTCCATGAGCGTGTAGTAAGCCTTCCGGTTCTTCTTGACCCGGTAGGTGAGGGACTTCAGTCCCCAGTTCTCGACCCGGCCAACCGAGCCGCCGCCTGCGGTGATGACGCCCTTGAAACGTTCAACGAGCTCATCGACCTGCTGCTGCGACAGATCCTGCCGGGCAAGGAACACATGTTCGTAAAGAGCCATTTGTCTTGCCTTTCTTCGTTTCTCTCCCGGTTCCCGGCGGCTAAAGCCTCTGCAACTTCTCTTTATCCGCGAAGCGGAGAAGAAAGGAGCATGACGAGACGGTCGAGAGCGGAGACACGGGAGGCGGAAGCGTTTTCGCTCCACACGGTGGTTCCCTGGGAAACCTCCGGCCCTCCGTTCAGCCCCCAGCTGGGACCGGCAGATTGGGCGCGTCTATACAGCAATTTGGCTGGAACACAACCCTGACCGGCCGTGCTACGGCAAATCACGCAGATGCTGGCTGGGGACGGCGCAAATCAGGGCCATTGCGGGTGGCGATGGTGCATCTCATATTCCGGCGTCTCAATAACCGGAGAAGTTCATGTCTTTCCAGGCCTATCTCGATACGATCAAGAACAAGACGGGCCAGGGGCCGGACGACCTGATGCGCCTCGCCGACGCAAAGGGCTATTCGGAGGGTGGAAAGCTGAAGCCTGGCATCAAGGCTGGCCAGATCATCGAATGGCTGAAGACGGATTATGATCTCGGTCACGGTCACTCCATGGCAGTCTATGCCCTGTTGACCGGCAAGAAGAAACCCGGCGACTGAGGGCGGTGCCTCTTCGAGGTCTGCGGGACTGGCCACTGGAGTAAAAGCGGGCCGGATTTGGACGTTGTACGGACCCGATGAATGAGCCATCAGGGCCGTTTCGTCGCAAACCAGGGAGCCCGCCATGACCGATCCGAGGAAGGATCACGATCATTGGTCCGATGTCGCGTCCGAATGGATCGAATGGGCCCGCGCACCCAACCACGACGCCTTCTGGGCGTATCGGCCGGCCTTGCACGAGTTCATCGGCAAGGGCGCCGGTGACGCACTGGAGGTAGGCTGCGGCGAAGGCAGGGTTTCGCGCTTGCTGAAGGAACACGGTTATCGCGTGACCGCGACGGACACGGTTGCAGCTTTTGTCGCTGCCGCCAGGGAGGTCGATTCGGCTGACCGCTACGAGGTCGCGCCGGCCACCAGCCTGCCGTTCGAAGCGGCCAGCTTCGACTTCGTCATGGCCTACAACGTCTTGATGGATATCGACGATGTGCCCGCCGCAGTAAAGGAAATGCGGCGCGTGCTACGCCCATCCGGCACGCTGTTTGTCTCGATCGTGCATCCCTTTGCCGATCGCGGCCGTTTCGACCGCGAGCGTCCACATGCCCCTTTCGTGGTCGACGGCAGCTATTTCGGCCGCGAGCATTTTGAAGGCACGGAGGAACGCGGCGGCTTGCGCATGCGTTTCGCCGGCTGGTCACAGCCGCTGCAGCACTACATGGCCGCGCTGGAGACAGCCGGATTGGCAGTTACTTCGATTCTGGAGCCTACGCCTGATACCGGATCGCAATGGGCTGCCATGCGCAACTGGGATCGGATTCCGTTGTTCCTGTGGCTGAAAGCCCGGCCGCTTGCGGCCTGATAGCCGTCAGCCCCTCCCTGCTTTCAGGACAAGGCGGCCCACGGCCAGCAGGATGTAGGCTCCGAAGAACAAGGACAGCGCTCCGCCGAAGCCGGACGGCCCGAAGGCGTCCATGCCGAGGCCGATGGCCTGCGGTCCAAGCACCATGCCGACACCATAGCAGAGCACGAAGGCAGCATTTGCCGAGGCAAGTTCGTGGCCGGACAGCTGCGAGCCGAGATGGGCAAGGCCAACGGTGTAGAGCGCCGCTACGACGCCGCCCCATACGAACAGAAGTCCGGCCATAAGGCGCCAGTTCGAGGCAAGGTGCGGCATGACCAGCGTTCCGATGAGCCCGACAGCGGCGCAGGCAAGAAGCAGGTAGCGACGGTCACCGACCCGATCACTGACCATGCCGATCGGGATCTGCAGCAGGACATTGCCGAGCCCGATCATGGTGAGCAGCAGCGCCGCATCCGCTTCCGAATAGCCGATCCGGTTGCCGTAGACCGGGAAAAGCGCGAAGCCGCCGGTCTCGACCGCGCCGAACACCAGGACAGCGGCCGTGGCGGTGGGAACCAGCCAGATGTAGCGAAGGAAGCCGCTGGTTTCCTCGCCCTCCGGCCGGATCGGTGGGCTTTCCTTGCGCGCTGCAAGCACGGGGATCGCCGCAACCGTGACGAGCACGATGATGACGCCGAAGGGCAGGAAACCGGAGCTGCCGATCTGCGAGAACAGCCATGGTCCGGCTGCGAAGCCCAGCGACAGCACTGTGGCGTAGATGCCGAGTACCAGGCCGCGTCGCTGTGGCGGCGCGGAGGTGCTGATCCAGAATTCGGAAAGGATGAAGAGCACCGTCAATGCGATGTGAAGCACGATGCGAAGCGGAAACCACATCCAGAACGCTGGTGCGAAATGGAAGCCGACAAAGGCGAGTGCGCCTGCCGCGATCATGATCAGCATGGCCCAGGCCACGCCGAGACGTGTGGCGATCGGTGTTGCCAATGGTGCCCCGGCGATCGAGGCGAGGCCGGCGACCGCCGTGTTGAGCCCGATCATGGAGGCCGAATGGCCGCGCGATTCCAGGATGACGCTGAGCAGCGGCATGCCAAGGCCGATGGCAATGCCAACGACGCTGATCGAGGAAATGGCTGCTATCATCGGCAGCCAATGTACGCGCTCCTCGTCTTGCGCCATGGTTTCGTCCGTCATGCCAGCCTGATTATGGATTTGTCTTAGAGAACGTCACGCACGAAGCGGTTGTGGAGCATCCGGTAGAAAGGCACCGCTCCGCCGGGCCGCAGCAGCGGATCGTCGCTGAGCCGCTTCTCCAGCTCATCGAGGATCGTTCGCGTAATCGTCGGAATATCGGCTTTCCTGGCCTCGGCCAGTGGCAGCCAGACCAGTTCTTCGAGCTCGTTGGTCGGCCCGTTGGGCAAGGCGACCGCGACATCGTCGCGCCAGGCAGCGAGAAAACGGGTATCGAAGCGACGCACGCGCCCGGGTGGGGTGATCGCGCGGGCAATGAAGCGCACGGCTTCCAGAGAAGGCTGCACGCCATGTTCGACGAAACCCTGCCAGTCGCGCTTGCCTGTGGTGAGGGGGCCCTTCCGGCCGATCAGCAGGCCAGCCTCTTCGTAGGTTTCGCGGATTGCGGACAGGGCAATGGCGCGGGCGCGGGTTGATCCGGTGCGTCCTGCGCGGGCTATCAGTTTGCTTTCGTCTTCGGGATGCAGGCCGGTCGCAACCGGAACGCGGCTGTCGGCAGGGTCGGTGCGGCCACCGGGGAAGACGAATTTGCCGGGCATGAAGGCGTGTGCCGCGTGGCGCCGGCCCATCAGCACGCGGAAGTCGTCGCCCTTGCGGTCGAGCAGAATGAGCGTCGCCGCGTCGCGCGGACGTTTCGGCCCGTCTCCGAGCGCGGATTCGTTGCGCTCGGCCTTGTCGACTTCCGCCTTGGTCATCCCTTGCATGTGACCGACCTAGCGGAAACTCATGTCAAATTAAAGGGGTGGTCTGGGCCGGTGCATTGCACCAGCCGCGAGGTCAGGTCTCGGGATGACCTTCGATGTGATCGACCTCGCCGCCAAAACCGTGCATGTAATACGCCCACTGCAAGCCGATCACTGCGCCCTTGACAGGCTGCAAAAGCGCCAGCGACATGATGATGGTGATAGGCGCCCAGATCGCGAGGTGTTGCCACATGGTCAGCGTCGAGGTCGCCTCGACGCCCATGAAACCGCCGAGGATGACGTGGCCGACGATCACGATCACCAGATAGGCCGGCAGGTCGTCGGCGCGATGGTGATGAAACTCTTCGCCGCAGGCTTCGCAGTGATCGAAGGTCTTGGTGAAGGCGCGAAACAGCTTGCCTTCGCCGCAATTCGGGCAGCGGCACAGGAAGCCGCGCTTCATCGCCGTCCACAGTGGACGCGTTGCCCTGCCGGAATGCTGTTCGCCGCCGAAAACCTGCTGTTGCATCATCGTCTCCTGCCGCGCGGTCCAGAACGCGATTGCGAGGCTCGGGCGCGGCCCTTTGCCTTGTGAAACGACCGTTTCGAGCCAGGCAGTGGTTTCGGTGCGCTCAGCATTTCGAAGCGCATCGCGCCGGCCAGCGGCGCCACTTCGACAAGTCGGACCTCGACGCGGTCCGCAAGCTGATATCCCTTGCCGCTGCGTTCCCCGAAAAGCGAACGCGCCGTTTCATCGAATATATAATAATCGTCACCCAGCGATGACACCGGGATAAAACCATCTGCGCCAAATTGTGGCAACTGGACAAAAAGTCCTGCCTTGGCGACACCGGAGATGCGCGCGTCGAAGCGTTCATCGACGCGCTCGGCCAGGTAGGCCGCGATGAGGCGGTCGACGGTTTCGCGTTCCGCGGCCATGGCGCGGCGTTCCGCGGCCGAGATCAGTGCACCGGTTTCAGCCAGTCTTTCCTCTTCGCCATGGGTCAGGCCGTCCGGCCCCAGGCCAAGCGCCGCGATCAGTCCACGGTGCACGATCAGATCGGCATAACGACGGATCGGCGAGGTGAAATGCGCGTAGCGGCGCAGGTTCAGCCCGAAATGGCCGATGTTGTCGGGGTTGTATTCGGCCTGGCTCTGCGAGCGCAGCACCACCTCGTTGACGAGTGCCTCGTTGTCGGCGCCGCGTACGCGTTCGAGGATCGAGTTGAACTGGCTCGGGCGCATCTGCGCGCCACGCGCCAGAGACAGGCCAAGCGTCTGCAGGAATTCGCGCAGCGATTCCTGCTTGGCCAGCGTCGGGCCGTCGTGGATTCGATAGATCAGCGGTTGCTTCTTGGCTTCCAGCGTCTCTGCGGCGGCGACGTTGGCCTGGATCATGAACTCTTCAATCAGCTTGTGCGCGTCCAGCCGTTCCGGAACGATGACACGGTCGACAGTGCCGTCCTCCTTGAGCAGGATCTTGCGTTCCGGCAGGTCGAGTTCCAGCGGCTGGCGGGCATCGCGACCGCGCTTCAGCACGGCGTAGGCGTCCCACAGCGGTTTCAGCACGCTGTCGAGGAGCGGGCCAGTCTTGTCGTCCGGCACTCCGTCGATGGCAGCCTGTGCCTGAGGATAGGCAAGCTTGGCGGCCGACTTCATCATCACGCGGTGGAAGCTGTGGCGGATCTTGCGCCCTTCTGCCGAAAAGGTCATGCGCGTCGCTATGGCCGGGCGGTCCTCGCCCTCGCGCAGCGAGCAGAGATTGTTCGAAATGCGTTCGGGCAACATCGGCACGACGCGATCCGGGAAATAGACGGAATTGCCACGCTTCAGGGCCTCGCGATCGAGTGCCGAATTCGGCCGCACATAGGCAGCGACATCGGCGATGGCTACCGTCACCACCACGCCACCGGGATTGTTCTCGTCCGTGTCCGGTACCGCATAGACCGCGTCGTCGTGGTCCTTGGCGTCCGCCGGATCGATGGTGACCAGCGGCAGGTCGCGCCAGTCTTCGCGCCCCTGCAACGTCACCGGCTTCAAGGCTTCGGCTTCAGCCAGCACATCGGGCGAGAAGATGTGTGGGATGTCGTGTGCGTGGATGGCGATCATCGAGACCGCTTTTTCACTGGTCAGCGAACCGAGGACCGCCAGCACTTTCGCCCGCGGCAGGCCATAGCGGCCGGGGCGCGACGGTTCGACTTCGACCAGGTCGCCATTGCGGGCACCGTTCTGGAACTCCTGGTCGACGATGAGCTCGGGCTGCCGGCGTTCCACCGGTTCGATACGGAATGTACCGTCCTTCAAGACACGGAAGACACCGAGCACGGCGTCCTTGCGTTTCTCGAACACCTTCATGATGCGCGCCGTGTAGGCGGGGCCAGCGGGATCGTCGGTCGGGAAGGTCTTGGCAAGCACCCGGTCGCCGATGCCAGCCACGGGGCCGGTGCGCGAGACCCGGATCGAAACCAGCGGCGGCTCGCCATTGCCCTGATGCTCGGCGGGCTGGCTGAGGAGGCCGCCTTCGCTGTCACGCCCAATCACGTCGAGCACTGCGACATGGGGCAGCGCACCGGGGCGAATGTGTCGCTTGCGCGTCTTTTCGAGCAGTCCTTCGTCCTGCAGGTCGCGCAGCAGGTCTTTCAGCCAGGCCCGATCGTCGCCGCGCAGGGCAAAGGCCTTGGCGATCTCGCGCTTGCCGGAACGATCGGGGTTTTCCGCGATGTAGCGCAGGATTTCATCGCGCGAGGGGCGATACTGGTCGCGTGTGCCCCGGCGGGTATCGGCAGCGCGGGGATCGCCATGGCTTCGTCCGGAGATCCTGCGCGCCAATGCCCTATCCCTTCTTCTTGCCGCGGAACGGCTTCTTGCCGCCTCCGCCCTTGGCTTCCTTCTCGGCGATCAGCGCGACGGCTTCGTCCACCGTCACCGTCTGCGGATCCTTGCCCTTGGGCAGGGTCGCGTTGATCTTGCCGAAATTCACATAGGCGCCGTAGCGGCCGTCACGCACCGTGATCTTGCCACCGCCGGCAGGGTGGTCGCCGAGATCCTTCAGTGCTGCCGGCGTGCCGCCATTGCGTCCGCCTGGTCCCTTCGACTGCTTCTCCGCCAGCACCGATACGGCGCGGTTGAGGCCGATGGAGAACACATCCTCGATGCTTTCGACATTGGCATAGGTGCCGTCGTGCAGGATGAACGGGCCGTAGCGGCCAAGGCCGGCCGAAATCATCTTTCCGGTCTCGGGATGCTGGCCGACGTCGCGCGGCAGCGACAGCAGCGCCAGCGCCTTCTCATGATCGATCGTGGCGGCAGTCCAGCCCTTGGGCAGGCTGGAACGCTTGGCATCCTTGCCTTCGCCGCGCTGCACATAGGGACCGAAACGCCCGGAGCGCAGCGTGATCTCCTCGGCGGTGTACGGATCCTTGCCGAGCAGCTTGGTGCCGTCTTCGACCGCGCCGTTCTCGCCATTGCCGTTCTGGCCGTCGAGCTGGCGCGTATAGCCGCATTCGGGGTAGTTCGAGCAACCGACGAAGGCGCCGAACTTGCCGAGTTTCAGCGACAGGTTGCCGTTGCCGCACTTCGGGCAGATGCGCGGATTGGAGCCATCCTCGCGCTCGGGGAAGACCAGCGGCGCCAGCTCTTCGTTGAGCGCGTCGAGCACGTCGGTGACACGCAGTTCCTTGATGCCGTCGACAGCGCCGGAGAAATCCTTCCAGAAATCGCGCAAGACGTCCTTCCAGGCGAGCTTGCCGTCGGAAATCTCGTCGAGCTTCTCTTCGAGAGAGGCGGTGAAGTCATATTCGACATAGTGCTCGAAGAAGCCTTCCATGAAGGCGGTAACCAGCCGGCCCTTGGACTGGGGCATCAGCTTGCGGTTCTCGATCTTGATGTAGTCGCGGTCTTCCAGCGTCTTCAATGTCGCGACATAGGTCGAGGGACGGCCGATGCCGAGCTCTTCCATCTTCTTGATGAACGAGGCTTCGGAGTAGCGGGGCGGCGGCTCGGTCGTGTGCTGGGTGGCGTTGACCTGCTCGCGCTTCAGCGTCTCCTCGGCGCGGATTTCGGGCAGACGGCGGTTTTCCTCGTCTTCCGAATCCTCGTCCTTCTGGTCGGTATAGGCTGCGATAAAGCCGTCGAAGCGGGTGACGGAACCCACCGCGCGCAGGCCGGCGACTTTCGCGCCATTGCGTGCTTCGATCTCGACCGTGGTGCGTTCGATTTCGGCCGGCTGCATCTGGCTGGCGATCGCCCGCTGCCAGATGATCTCGTAGAGCCGCGCCTGGTCAGAATCGAGATATTTGCGCATCTCGGCCGGCGTGCGGTTGAAATCGGTCGGCCGGATCGCTTCGTGAGCTTCCTGCGCGTTCTTGGCCTTGGTCGTGTAGTGGCGCGGCTTTTCCGGCAGATATCTGGCGCCGAATTCCTTGGCGATGGTGTCGCGGGCTCCCGAAATCGCCTCGGGTGCCATCTGAACGCCGTCGGTACGCATGTAGGTGATCAGGCCGGCCGTCTCGCCGCCGATGTCCATGCCTTCATAGAGGCGCTGGGCAACCTGCATGGTGCGCTGGGCCGAGAAACCGAGGCGCGACGAGGCGGCCTGCTGCAGCGTCGAGGTGGTGAAGGGCGGTGCGGGATTGCGTTTGGTCGGCTTGGCTTCGACAGACAGCGCGCGGAAGGACGCGCCCTCCAGCATCGCCTTGATGTCGTCGGCCATGACCTGCGAGGAAATGTCGAGCTTCTGCAGCTTCTTGCCTTCATAGGCGGTCAGCCTGGCTTCGAAGCTCTCGTTGCGCGGGGTGCCCAGAACGGCGGCGATCTGCCAGTATTCCTCGCGCACGAAGCGCTCGATCTCGGCCTCGCGATCGCAGACGAAACGCAGCGCCACCGACTGCACGCGGCCGGCAGAACGGGCGCCTGGCAGTTTGCGCCACAACACCGGTGAAAGCGTGAAGCCGACCAGATAATCCAGGGCGCGGCGCGCCAGATAGGCGTCCACCAGCGGTGGATCGATCTCGCGCGGGCTGGCGATGGCATCGAGCACCGCCTGCTTGGTGATGGAGTTGAACGCGACGCGCCTGACCGGCTTGTCCTTCAGCACCTTCTTCTGCTTCAGGACTTCCAGAACGTGCCAGGCAATGGCTTCGCCTTCGCGATCCGGGTCGGTTGCAAGGATCAGGCCGTCAGCTTCCTTCACGGCCTTGGCGATATCGGTCAATCGCTTCGCTGAAGCCGTGTCGACGGCCCAGGACATGGCGAAATCCTCGTCGGGTTTCACCGAACCATCCTTGGCGGGCAGGTCACGGACATGGCCGAAGGAGGCCAGAACCTTATAGTTCCGGCCGAGATATTTGTTGATGCTTTTAACCTTGTTCGGCGACTCGACGACGACGATGTCCATGAGCGGCTGCGTTCCCGTGCGGCGTCAAACCAGAAAATGGAAGCGCCGGAAGCTGAAAAATCCGCCCGTCACATGGCCGTGCTTTTCAGTTCGGTCAAGAGGTCGCCTCAAATTGCCTGCCTTGAGCCGGGCGTAAATCACGCATTGGCGGGTCATATTATGCTGCTGGAGTTGCTTGTGGCGCGGTGTTGTCGAAGACTGGCTTTGACGGTCTCTCCACTCACCCAAACCCGCCTCGAAGCGGTCCCGGGTCCCTCGAAAGGCGATTGCAACAGGACTGTTGGCCAGCCGTGTACGTGTTCTGACCAACGGGTTACCCCACGGGTGCCAGGGAGGCCTGAACATGCCCGAAGGCGCCCACGATCCGGCTCTTTTGAAATTCGCGTCCTCACGATGTCGTCATTGCTGACAAGGACGTTCTGCGCTGACTTGCCACAGAATGGTGATTGGAGACCGCGCCGCGACGAGGCTATATCCTGCTGCGCAACGGACGGAGCATCACCTATGGCATTGGATGTCGGCTATGTCAGCGCAATCGGGGCAGGGGCCATCTCCTTCCTGTCGCCATGCGTGCTTCCGCTCGTGCCGCCTTACCTGTGTTACATGGCAGGCGTTTCCGTCGAAGATTTTCGCGGCAATGCCGGTGTCGCCGCCAAGGCTGGAGCCCGCGGCGCGCTGATCGCTGCCTCCATTGCCTTCGTTCTTGGCTTTTCCACCGTCTTTATCGCATTGGGCGCGGGCGCTTCAACGATCGGACGGCTGCTGCGCGTCTACCAGGAACCGCTGGCGATGATCGCCGGCGCTCTCATCATTCTGATGGGTCTGAATTTCCTGGGCATCCTGCGCATTCCGCTCCTGTCGCGGGAGGCGCGCTTCCAGTCGCAGGGCAAGCCGGCCAGCGCGGTTGCGGCCTATGTCATGGGCCTGGCGTTTGCCTTTGGCTGGACACCCTGCATCGGTCCTGTGCTCGGGCCGATCCTGACGCTGGCGGGCGGTCGCGAGACCGTGAGCGAAGGCGCGCTGCTGCTTGCCGCCTATTCCCTTGGTCTTGGCATTCCATTTCTGATTGCCGCGCTGTTCTCTGGCGCCTTCATGCGCTTCCTGGGCAGGTTCCGTGTTCATCTCGGTCGGGTCGAGAAGGTGATCGGTGCGCTGCTGGTTGTTGCCGGCGTCTTTTTCCTGACCGGTGGCGTTCAGGTGATGGCCTACTGGCTGCTCGAAAACTTTCCGGCACTTGGGCGTCTCGGATAGCTAGAGCGTTTCCGTTTTTCACGGAAACGCGGAGACGCTCTAATTTTTGTTTTTACGCAATTCCAGGAACCGCTGCCCACTTTTCCTGGAATTGCTACAGCCCGAAATTTAACCGTATTGGTACCATAATGCGCCGATGCTAGAGCAATTCCAGCAAAAGTGCGCAGCGGTTTTGCGTCCAGAATTGCGTCGAAACAAGAACATAGAGCATTGAAGGCGATTCTGTTTTCGCCGGAAATGCTCTAGAAACCATCCGTCTTTCCCGCATCGGTAGCTGCTCATGACATCCAGAACCTGCCTTTCCATCATCCTCGCTGCCGGTGAAGGCACGCGCATGAAAAGTGCATTGCCGAAGGTGCTGCATCAGATAGCCGGCCTGCCGTTGGTGGCGCATGTGGTGAAGGCAGCGGAAACAGCGGGTGCCACGGATATCGCCCTGGTCATCGGCCATGGCGCCGAAGAGATGCGCAAGGCGGCGGAAAAATTCGCGCCAGAGGCCGGCACCTTCGTTCAGGAGCAGCGCCTGGGGACCGCGCACGCGGTGCTGGCTGCGCGGGAAGCCCTCGCCAAGGGTTATGACGATGTCCTCGTCATGTTCGGCGATACACCGCTGATTGATGCGGCCGCTCTCGGCGCGGCGCGGGCGCAACTCGCCGAAGGAGCTGCCGTCGTGGTTATCGGCTTCCGTCCGCCGAGTCCGGCAGGCTACGGCCGGTTGATCGAGAAGGGCGGCAAACTCACCGCAATCCGCGAAGAAAAGGATTGTACCGACGAGGAACGCAAGATCGGCTTCTGCAATGCCGGCATGATGGCGGTCTCCGGCAGGCACGCGCTCGCCCTGCTGGACGGCGTCGGCAACGCCAACGCCAAGGGCGAATATTATCTGACGGACATCGTCGAGATTGCCAACGGCAAGGGACTGGATGTCGTCGCCACCGAGGCAGGTTACGAGAACGCGCTCGGCATCAACAATCGCGCCGAGCTCGCCGAAGCCGAGGCCATCTGGCAGAAGCGCCGGCGCAAGGAGGCAATGCTTGCCGGTGTGACGCTGATCGCGCCGGAGACGGTCTATTTCTCACATGACACCGAGATCGGTCAGGATACGGTGGTCGAGCCCAATGTGTTCTTTGGCCCGGGCGTGACGATCGCCGGCGGCGTGAAGATCCACGCGTTCAGTCACCTGGAAGGCGCTACCGTCGCGGCCAATGCCGACATCGGCCCCTATGCACGTCTGCGCCCTGGCTCCGATCTCGCGGCCAAGGCCAAGGTCGGCAATTTCGTCGAGGTCAAGAACGCCAGGATCGAGGCCGGCGCGAAGGTCAACCATCTGACCTATATCGGCGATGCGCGGGTCGGCGCCGGCGCCAACATCGGCGCTGGTACCATCACCTGCAATTATGACGGCTATTCCAAGTTCTTCACCGATATCGGTGCCGGAGCTTTTGTCGGTTCCAACTCGTCGCTGGTTGCGCCGATCAAGCTTGGCGATGGCGCATACATCGCTTCTGGAAGTGTGATTACGGAAGATGTGCCAGAGGATGCTTTGGCATTTGGTCGTGCGCGCCAGAAAACCTTGCCTGGAAAAGGCAAGGAACTGCGCGAGCGGCGGGCTTCTGCTGTCAAGAAATAGGAAGTTGTTGCGGCTGGACTTCGCCAGAAGCCTGTCATACGAGGCATCGGAACAGGTCCAGGGCAATTCCAGGAAAAGTGCGTAGCGGTTTTCCGTTCGGAATTGCCCAAAAAAGTTAGAGTGTTTCCGCGTTTCCGGAAAAAGCGGAACGCTCTAAGTCAAAAGACTGGACGAAACGCAATGTGATTGTCGTGGGCGGCAGCGGTCGCTTAAACAGCGGCCGGGTGATCGCCAAGAGGAATCGGGGCAACTTTTTATGTGCGGAATTGTAGGAATTGTCGGCCATTCGCCGGTTGCACCTCTGATCGTCGACGCGCTGAAACGGCTCGAATACCGCGGTTATGATTCAGCTGGCGTCGCCACGATCGAACATGGTGAGCTGTCCCGGCGCCGCGCCGAGGGCAAGCTGGTCAATCTTGAGCGCCGGCTGCAGGCCGAGCCGCTCGATGGCACCATCGGCATCGGTCATACGCGCTGGGCGACGCACGGCGTTCCCAACGAAACCAACGCACATCCGCATTTCTCCAATGGCGTGGCGATCGTCCACAACGGCATCATCGAGAATTTTGCCGAGCTGCGCACCGAGCTTTCGGCGGATGGCTATGAATTCTCCTCGCAGACCGACACCGAGGTCGTCGCTCATCTGGTTTCGCGCGAAATGGCGCGCGGCGCCAAGCCGGTGGAGGCCGCTCACAACGCTTTGAAGCGCCTCGAAGGTGCCTTCGCACTCGCCATCATGTTCAAGGGTGACGAAGACCTGATCGTCGGCGCGCGCAACGGCCCGCCGCTGGCTGTCGGCCATGGCGAGGGCGAGATGTATCTCGGTTCGGACGCCATCGCGCTGGCGCCGTTCACCAATTCCATCACCTATCTCGAAGACGGCGACTGGGCGGTGGTACGCCGCAACGAGATCACCATCTTCGACATGGATGGCAACAAGGTCGAGCGCAAGCGCCAGCAGTCGATCGGCACCTCGTTCCTGGTCGACAAGGGCAACCACCGCCACTTCATGCACAAGGAAATCCACGAGCAGCCGGAAGTCATTTCCCACACGCTCGGCAACTACATCGATTTCACCAACGGCAAGGCCAAGGCGCTGGACCTGCCATGGGATTTCGCCAAGATCGATCGCCTTGCCATCTCCGCCTGCGGCACCGCCTATCTCGCCGGCCTCGTCGGCAAGTATTGGTTCGAACGTCTGGCACGGCTTCCGGTGGATATCGATATCGCCTCGGAGTTCCGCTACCGCGAAATGCCGCTGTCGAAGAACAGTGCTGCGCTCTTCATTTCCCAGTCTGGCGAGACCGCCGACACGCTGGCTTCGCTGCGCTACTGCCGCAAGGAAGGCGTGCCGATCGGTGTCGTCGTCAACGTGCGCGAATCGACCATGGCGCGCGAAGCCGATGTCGTGCTGCCGATCCTGGCTGGGCCGGAGATCGGTGTTGCCTCTACCAAGGCTTTCACTTGTCAGCTTTCGGTGATGGCGGCGCTGGCTGTACGCGCGGGCGTTGCCCGCGGCTTTATCTCGCCCGATGACGAAGCCAGGCTGGTCAAACAGCTCGCCGAGGCGCCGCGCCTGGCCAGCCAGGTCATCAAGCTGGAAGAGCAGATCGAGAAGGTCTCGCGCGATCTCGCCCATCACCGCGATGTGCTTTATCTCGGCCGCGACACCAATTTCCCGCTGGCGCTCGAGGGCGCGCTGAAGCTCAAGGAACTCTCTTACATCCACGCCGAAGGCTATGCGGCGGGTGAACTCAAGCATGGGCCGATCGCATTGATCGACGAAAACATGCCGGTTGTCGTCATCGCTCCGTTCGACCGCATCTTCGAGAAGACCGTCTCGAACATGCAGGAAGTAGCGGCGCGCGGCGGCAAGATCATCCTGATCACCGACAAGAAGGGCGCCGAGAAGTCGACGGTCAAGACCATCGACACCATCGTGTTGCCGGACGTGCCGGAAATCATCGCGCCTATCCTCTACGCACTGCCGGTCCAGATGCTGGCCTACTTCACGGCTGTGTTCATGGGCACCGACGTCGACCAGCCGCGCAACCTGGCCAAGTCCGTCACGGTGGAGTGACGATCGGGCTGTCGCGATAGAGCATGAGCCCGCAAAGCGGGAGCCGGTTTTCGGAAAAGATCATGCTCCGATGGAAAGTCAGATTGTCGCCCATTCGTGTTGATGCTCTAAGATAGGTGCAGCGCACAATCTTAGAGCATGGCCAAGCACGGAATGTCGGATACCCCCAGAACATCAGCGATAACCCGGCTGAGGAACTATTTCCTCGCCGGATTTGTCGTTTGCGCACCGCTGGCGATCACCGCCTATATTGCGTGGTCGTTCATCGGCTGGGTCGATTCCTGGGTGAAACCCTACATTCCATGGCGTTACAATCCCGATACCTACCTGCCGTTTCCGGTCCCTGGTTTCGGGCTCATCGTGGCGCTGGTGCTGATCACGCTGATCGGTTTCCTGGCCGCCAACATCGTAGGCCGCGCCATCGTCACTTTCGGCGAGCGCCTGCTCGGGCGCATGCCGCTGGTGCGCGGCATCTATGGTTCTCTGAAGCAGATTTTCGAGACCGTGCTTTCGAACAAGAGCGAGATGTTCCGCCAGGTCGGACTGGTCGAATATCCACGCAAGGATGTCTGGTCGCTGGTCTTCGTCGCCGGCGAAAAGCACACCGAGATCAACGAGAAGCTGGATGTCGGCGACGATCCTCTGATCGGCGTGTTCATGCCGTGCACGCCGAACCCGACCACCGGCTTCCTGATGTATGTCCGCAAGTCGGAGATCGTCATGCTCGACATGACCATCGAGGAGGGCGCCCGCCTGATCGTTTCGGCCGGCCTTGTCGCGCCGGATCCGAGGAAAAAGGTCAAGGGACCGGATGGGCAACTGATCGATATCGGCAATCCGGCCACAGGTACCTTGCCTCAACCCGCCCGTAAAAGCCGCACAGCCTCGTCGCGCCCGAACAAATAAAGCAGCAGCCTTAGTGCCTCGCCGCGTTCGTCCTGAAGCTCTGGATCGCGCGAAAGGATCAGCCTTGCATCGTCGCGTGCCGCCTCCAGCAGGTCGGCGTGAACATCGATGCGTGCCACCTGGAAACCCGGTGTGCCCGACTGGCGCGTGCCGAGAAGCTCGCCTTCGCCGCGCAGCTTCAAATCCTCTTCGGCAATGACGAAGCCGTCCTCGGTTTCGCGCATCACCGAAAGCCGTCGCTTTGCCGTTTCACCGAGAGGATCCTTGTAAAGCAGCACGCAGCTCGACGGTTTCGAGCCGCGACCGACGCGACCGCGCAGCTGGTGCAGTTGGGCAAGGCCAAAGCGCTCGGCATGTTCGATCACCATGATGGTGGCGTCCGGCACGTCGACGCCCACTTCGATGACAGTGGTGGCAATCAGCACGCGGGTTTCGCCTTCCTTGAAGGCGCGCATCGCCTCGTCTTTCTCCGCGCCTTTCATGCGGCCATGCACCAGCCCCAGGCGATTGCCGAACACCGGTTTCAGCGAGGCGAAGCGATCTTCCGCCGACATCAGCTTGATCTCTTCGGATTCTTCGACGAGCGGGCAGATCCAGTAGATCTTCTGGCCCTCCGCCACTGCGTCGCGGATGCGGCCGACCAGTTCCTCCAGCCGCTCCAGCGGCAAGGTGACGGTGCGGATCGGCTGTCGCCCGGCTGGTTTTTCGGTGAGCTTGGAAACGTCCATGTCGCCGAATGCGGTCAGCACCAGTGTGCGAGGGATCGGCGTCGCCGTCATCACCAGCATGTCGGGGGCATCCCCCTTGGCGGTGATGGCCAGCCGCTGATGCACGCCGAAGCGATGCTGCTCGTCGATCACCGCAAAGACCAGGTTGTTGAATGAAACGGTCTCCTGGAACAGGGCATGAGTGCCGACGACGATGTCTATCGAACCGTCGGCGAGTTTTGCCAGCGTCTCCGTGCGTTCGCGCCCCTTTTCGCGGCCGGTCAGGATGGCTGTCGTGAGCCCGGCTTTTTCGGCCAGCGGCGCGATGGTGGCGAGATGCTGGCGTGCCAGGATTTCGGTCGGTGCCATCAGCGCTGCCTGCCCGCCTGCTTCGACGGCACGCGCCATGGCCAGCAAAGCAACCACCGTCTTGCCGGAGCCGACATCGCCCTGCAGCAGGCGCAGCATGCGTTCGGGCGTTGCAAGATCGGTGAGGATCTCGGCAAGTGCCGCTTCCTGCGAAACGGTCAAGGAATAGGGCAGGGCATTGCGCAGCCGTTCGATGATGCGGCCGTCACCGTTCAACGGCCGGCCGGACAATTTGCGGATGCGTGAGCGCACCAGGGCAAGCGATAGCTGGCCCGCCAGGAATTCGTCGTAGGCGATCCTGCGCCAGGCCGCACTTTCTGGCTGGGCATCGATCGGGCTTTCCGGATTGTGCACCCGGCCAAGCGCTGCCGCGAATGACGGAAAGGTATGACGCCGCATGAACCCGGCGTCCTGCCATTCCGAAAGCACGGGCACACGCTCCAGCGCCTGGCCGATGGCACGACGCAGCACTTTCGAGGATAGCCCCGCGGTGAGCGGATAGACCGGTTCTACCAGCGGCAGGTTGCCGGCATCGCTTGCCAGCGCGATATGGTCGGGATGCACCATGCTTGGCCGGCCGTTGAACCACTCCATGCGTCCGGACACCACGACCAGCTCGCCCTCGGGCATTGCCTTTTCGAGATAGCTGGCATGGGCGTGGAAGAAGGTCAGCGTGATCTCGCTGGTGTCATCATGCGCATAGACCCGGTAGGGGACGGACCTGTTGCCGCGCGGCGGCGGCTGGTGCCGGTCGATGCGCACTTCCAGCGTGACGATCGCGCCCTCGGTCGCATTGGCGATGCCCGGGCGATTGCGGCGGTCGATGACCGAGTTCGGCAACACGAACAGAAGATCGCCGACACGCGCCTCCCGGTCGCCGAGATCCACCGGCAGCACCCGCTCGATGAGCGCTGCCACCTTTGCTCCGACACCGGCAAGCGTCGTGATGTGCGAAAACAGCGGGTCGAGCAGGGAAGGGCGCATCGCAGCAATAAGCGCGGAACCGGCCGCATGCGCAAGGCATATGCGGCCGGTTCCTGTTCCATCCAGACGGCGGTTGTCAGGCGCTGGCGGTTTTCAGGGATCGAGTGTTTCCAGATCCTGGGCCATGCTGGTCGAACCCGGCCGCGTGATTGCGGGGCGATTCGAATCTTTCGAGCAGATGTTCGGTCGCGGTCGCCAGTGGCAACAGCAGCCCATAGTCGTCATGCAGGTAGCCCCGGTCGAGCGCGCGCTGAAGCACTGTCCGGTCGCCGACCCCGGAAAGGTAGGCTGACATGGTAGCCTCGTTGAGGATTTCGGCATCCACCTGAGCGCAGGCCCGCGTATCCGCCAGCAGGTAACGACCGGGCGACAAATCAAGCACGCACAGGACGGGCATGACGCGGTCCGGTGCCCAGGCGGCTTTCCAGGCTTCGACACCGTCACCCAGCCATCGTGCCAGGTCCGGTCTGCGGCGAAGGCTGGAATCGTAGTCGCCAATGAAGTGATAGGCGATGTCGTCGGCACGTTCGAGGGTCGGGAACGCCAGACTGTAGGCCGGAATGGGGCGGACGTTGGTGATCCTGTAGTCGTCCTTCCTGTCGAAGTATGGGCTGAAACGTTCGATGCTGAGCTGGCCAACACCGACAGGCGGCTGCAGGTGCTGCAGCAGCGGGATCAGGCGCGCCGTAACCTCATAGGCAGCGTCCTCATCGCCGGGAAAATCGGTCAGCAGGTTCCAGGCTGCTTCGATGCCGAGTGCCCTGGCGAAACGCAGGCAGTCGAGATTGATCTTCAGAGTGCTGCCCTTGCGCATCAGTTTCAGCACGGAGGTCGCCAGCGACTCGATGCCAGGCTGGATGCGCTCTACTCCAGCCGATTTCAGCAGCTTCATCTTCTGGAAGGAGAGATTGGCCTTCTGCTCGTAGAAGATGCCGACCTTCTTTTCCGCCTTGGCCAGCTCCGGAAGCAGGGTCGAGAAATAGGAGTGCGGCATGATGTTGTCGACCATCATGATCCTCGTCGACTTGTGTCGTGCAACAAGGTCATTGAGTTCGGCGAATGCCTTTTCCGCCGATTTCTGCCGATGCTGCATGCCGTTGGCGTTGAGGCCACAGAAGGTGCAATGCTGCTTGGCGCCCCACCAGCAGCCGCGGCTTGTTTCATAAGGCAGCCAGATTTCTTCCGGGCGCAGTCCGTCGGGGTGAATGTCACACGCTACCGTCTGCGCCAGTTGCGCGAAATAGTCGTCGTAGTCGGGCATTGGCGAGTCATCGAGGGCCTCGAGCGGTTCGCCACGGATGATCTTGCCATTGCCCGTTTTTTGATCGCGGAGATTGGTCAGGAAATCGACGAAGGAGACATCGCTTTCGCCCGAGAAGATGTGGTCGATCGAGCTGGCCAATGGCTGGATGCCTTCCGACATGATGCCGTCGACATTGGCGCCGCCGAGCAGGAAGATCTTTCCCGGTGCCGCTTTCCTGGTTCGTTTTGCGATGGACAGCGCAGCCAGGGTTTGTTCGAAGACGGTGCTGAAACCGATAATTGTTGCGGGCATCGCTGCCAGTGAGGCCGAGAAATCGTCGGCCCATTGCCTGGCGGTTTGCTGGAGCCAGTCGAGCGTGACGCTTGATGGGGCGGTCGCGGCGGCAATGGCGCGTTCGACTTCGGGTTCCATGCGCCCATGCGCCTTGGTTCCGAACATGGCGCGCGCGAAAATCCGCTCTCCGATCAGCAGTCCGGTCGGTGTTCCACAGAGCTTCTGGTAACGGCGAACGCCGATCCTGCTGGCGAAAGAGAGGTTGGCGTAAATCACTCTGGCTTCGTAACCGGCCTGCGCTGCGCGCGCGGCAATCACGTGCGGACCGAGAGCCGGTCGATCCGGGCTCGCGAAAGGCGGTACGACCACAAGGATGTCGGCTGTTCTGTAATCTGCGTCGAACATGGTGCACCTCTGTTTTTTGTCGGGGAAACTCCCTCCGCGTCGCGTCGGACGCATGGCGCGGAGGGCTCTGCACGATGAACGCATGCCGGATCGACGGCGGTTTACCGCCGTCGATCCTCCAGTCGTCGTCAGAATTTGACGCCGACGGACACTGTGACTTCGGTTTCCGCGGCCTCGGAGCCGGTGAGCGCGCCGCCGGGGCGCGTTCTCAGCTTGGCGACTTCGCGGGAGAGCCGGGTGGCCTCGGCGTCTGAAATGACCAGGCCCTTGGCTTTCAAGGCTTTCGACGGATCGCTGAGAAAACTGTCGCCGAACTTTACATCTGTGCTTTTCAGGCTGGCGGCAGTGGTCTTGACGGGACTTTTGGTGACTGCTTTGACCATAATCATGCTCCCTCATGTGACCAGGTGCTTGAGTGCACCGGAAATCTGATCACGAAGCCGGGCGTGCGACTGTGAGATCAATCACAGTCCGGAGCATCGCAACCGAGCCGTGAGCAGGCCTTGATCGGCGAACAGGCTGACACCGCCGCCTATCCACGCTATATGCGCCCTGCAAGTAAGGGATGCCGCCGCCATGACCGCAACGACACCATCGAACGCAAGACTGGCGAACAATGAACTGGACCCGCATCGCAAGAAGCTCCTGTTCCGCTCGTGGCATCGCGGCATGAAGGAGATGGATCTCATCCTTGGCAACTTCGCCGAGCGCGAGATCGCCAGCTTGACCGCTGACGAGATCCACCAATATGAAAAGCTTCTCGAAATTTCCGATACGGTGCTGATGCCCTGGCTGACCGGCGGCGAACCGGTTCCGGGTGACATCGGTCTGCCGATCCTGCACAAGATCCTGGCGTCGCGCGAAACGCTCGAATTCTGAAACGACCATGAGCCTGATACCCCAAATCGGCCTGCCCAAGGGCCGCGCCGCCTCCTATATCGTTGACGGCGTTGCCGACGGCTTCGAAGCCTTTGCACTGGTGCAGGCGGCGAACGAAATCGCACCGGACGGGCCGTTGCTGTTCGTGGCTCGTGACGGCCAGCGCCTGCCCGCCATCGTCGAGGCGCTGGCCTTTGCTGCGCCCGGGCTGCCGGTGCTGGAACTGCCGGCCTGGGACTGCCTGCCCTACGATCGTGTTTCACCAGGTTCCGACGCTGCGGGGCGCCGGCTGGACGCGCTGGCGGCGATGATCGCTCTGGCCAGGAAGCCGCACCGGGCCATCGTGCTGACGACCGTCAACGCGCTCTTGCAGCGCATGCCACCTGCCGAACTGCTGGAAAGCCAGACCTTCCATGCCAGACCTGCAATCAGGTCGACATGAACAAGCTGATTTCGCGGCTGGAGAATTCTGGCTTCGAACGTGTGCCGACGGTGCGCGATATCGGGGAGTTCGCCGTACGAGGTGGTATCCTCGATCTCTACGCGCCGGGCTGGAGCGAAGGCCTGCGCCTAGACTTCTTCGGCGACACGCTGGAATCGATCCGCAGCTTCGACGTCGCCAGCCAGCGCACGACCGGCCAGCGCAAGTCGATGACGCTGCAGGCGATGAGCGAGGTGGAGCTGACGCCGGAAACCATCAGCCGGTTCCGCCGCTCCTACATCGAGGCCTTCGGTGCGCCGTCGCGCGACGACGGTCTCTATGCGGCGGTCTCCGAAGGCCGCCGTTTCGCCGGCATGGAGCACTGGTTGCCGTTCTTCTACGAGCGGCTGGAAACAGTGTTCGAATACCTGCCGGATGCACCGGTGGTGTTTGATCATCTGGCCCATGAGGCGCTGGTCGAGCGACACGATCTCATCCTCGACCACTATGAGGCACGGCGCAAACAGGCGGACGCCGCGCTCAAGGATGCCGTGCCCTACAAGCCGGTGGCGCCGGCGCAGATGTATCTGGCGCCGGATGACGTAAAGGCGGCAACCGGAGAACGCGAGCAGATCGAATTCACGCCGTTCGATGCACCGGACGCCGGGGGACGCAAGGTTTTCCACGCCGGCTCCCGTGCCGGCCGCTCCTTCGCCGAGGAACGCGCGGACCCCAACGCCAATGTCTTCGACGTGGCGGTCAAACACATTGCCGAGGAGCGTGCGGCCAGGCGCCGGGTCATCGTCGCCGGCTGGACCGAAGGTTCGCTTGACCGTCTCGGCCAGATCCTGGCCGAACACCATCTCGGCAACATCAAGCAGGTTGTGTCGCTGGCCGAAGCAGAAAAGCTGGCGCCGGGCGAGGCGGGGCTGGCTGTCCTGCCTCTGGAAACCGGTTTCGAGACCGATGCCCTGGTCGTCGTTGCCGAACAGGACATTCTGGGCGACCGGCTGGTACGCCGCTCCAAGCGCAAGAAGCGGGCGGCCGATTTCATTGCCGAGGCTGCTTCGCTGTCGCATGGCGACATAGTCGTCCACGCCGATCATGGCATCGGCCGGTTCGTCGGCCTGAAAACCATCGAGGCCGCCGGCGCACCGCACGACTGCCTGGAAATCCGCTATGCCGGCGATGACCGGCTGTTCCTGCCGGTCGAGAACATCGAACTGCTGTCCCGCTACGGTTCGGACTCGGCAGAGGCCACGCTCGACAAGCTGGGCGGTGGCGCCTGGCAGGCGCGCAAGGCGAAGCTGAAGCGCCGGCTGCTGGACATGGCCGGCCAGTTGATCCGTATCGCCGCCGAACGTCAGATGCGTGCAGCGCCTGCCATGGTGCCTGCGGACGGGCTCTATGGCGAGTTCGCCGCACGCTTCCCTTATGAGGAGACCGACGATCAGCAGTCGGCCATCGACGCGGTCACCGAGGATCTCTCTGCCGGCCGGCCGATGGATCGCCTGATCTGCGGCGACGTTGGCTTCGGCAAGACCGAAGTGGCGCTGCGCGCCGCTTTCATCGCGGCCATGGAAGGGTTCCAGGTCGCTGTTGTGGTGCCGACGACGCTGCTGTCGCGTCAGCATTTCAAGACCTTCTCGCAGCGCTTTTCAGGCCTGCCGATCCGCGTCCGTCAGGCTTCGCGGCTGGTCGGCACCAAGGAACTGGCGGAAACCAAGAAAGGCATCGCCGACGGCACGGTCGACATCGTCGTCGGCACCCATGCGCTGCTGGGTTCCTCCATCTCGTTCAAGAGCCTCGGCCTGCTGATCGTCGACGAGGAGCAGCATTTCGGCGTCAAGCACAAGGAGCGGCTGAAGGAGCTGAAGAGCGACGTCCATGTTCTCACACTGTCGGCGACGCCTATTCCGCGTACGCTGCAACTGGCGCTGACCGGCGTGCGCGAGCTGTCGCTCATCGCCACGCCGCCGGTCGACCGCATGGCGGTACGCACCTTCATCTCGCCTTTCGATCCGCTGGTCATCCGTGAGACGCTGCTGCGCGAGCGCTATCGTGGCGGCCATTCGTTCTATGTCGTGCCGCGGATATCGGATCTCTCGGAGATCCATGACTTCCTGAAGGCAGAAGTGCCGGAGCTCAAAGTAGCCGTCGCCCATGGCCAGATGCCGCCGGGCGAGCTTGACGACATCATGAACGCCTTCTATGACGGTCAGTACGATGTCCTGCTCTCCACCACCATCGTGGAATCCGGCCTCGACATTCCGACAGCCAACACATTGATCGTGCATCGCGCAGACATGTTCGGCCTCGCCCAACTCTATCAGCTGCGCGGTCGCGTCGGCCGTTCCAAGGTGCGCGCCTACGCACTGTTCTCGTTGCCCGCCAACAAGAAGCTCACCGACACCGCCGACCGTCGCCTCAAGGTATTGCAGTCACTGGACACGCTGGGGGCAGGCTTCCAGCTTGCCAGCCACGACCTCGACATCCGCGGTGCCGGCAATCTGCTCGGCGAGGAGCAGTCCGGTCATATCAAGGAGGTCGGCTTCGAACTCTATCAGCAGATGCTCGAAGAGGCGGTTGCGGAGGTGAAGGACACCGGCGAGGTCGCTGACACCGGCTGGTCGCCGCAGATCACCGTCGGCACAGCCGTCATGATCCCCGAAGGTTATGTGCCGGACCTGCAGCTCAGGCTGGCGCTCTACCGGCGCCTGGGCGACCTGGAGACCACCGAGGAGATCGACGCCTTCGGTGCTGAACTGATCGACCGCTTCGGCCCGCTGCCGGAGGAGGTGAAGCACCTGCTGAAGATCGTCTTCATCAAGGCCTTGTGCCGCAAGGCCAATGTCGAGAAACTCGATGCTGGCCCCAAGGGAGTCGTCATCCAGTTCCGCAAGAAGGAGTTCTCCAATCCTGTTGGGCTGGTCAAGTTCATCGGCGAGCAGGGATCCCTGGCCAAGATCAGGCCGGATCAAAGCGTGGTGTTTGTCCGCGATTGGCCAACCCCCGAAAAGCGCCTGGCGGGTTCCGCGGTCGTGATGACGCAGCTCGCGAAACTGGCGGTGTAGGCCTCTAGACCGCCTTTTCCAGTTCTCCGCGCGCCTTGGCTTCGGCCACCTGGCGGATCGCATCGGCAAGCGTGTCGGTGTCCTGTGCACCCATCACCGCATAGCGCCCCTCGATCAGGAAGCATGGCACTCCGGTGATGCCCATGCGTGCGGCGGTGGCAATCTCGGCACGCACCGCTTCGACATCTGCGTCGGTTGGCAGCAGCGTCTCGACGATGGAGACGTCCATTCCGGCCTCGCGCGCAGCCTCGATCAGTACGTGAGGATCGCCGGTATTCTCGCCGCGCTCGAAATAGGCACTGAACAGGCGGTCGACCAGCTTGTTCTGGACGGCGACGCCAGCGGTCCCGGCCCAGCGGATGACGCGATGCGCGTCCAAGGTGTTGGGGGCAACCTTGATGGCGTCGAAATCGAAGGAAATGCCTTCGACGGCACCCAGCGAGACCAGATTGGCGTGGATCTGCTTCAACCGATCACCGTCGCCGAACTTGGCCTGCATGTAGGCCTTGCGGTCCTTGCCTTCCGGCGGAATGGTCGGGTCGAGCTGGAACGGACGCCAGCGCACCTCGACACTTACATCCTTCAGGCTTCCGATCGCATGCTGCAACCGCTTCTCGCCGAGGAAGCACCAGGGGCAGACGACATCCGACACCACGTCTATGCTCAGGGTCTCGCTCATCGCTTCGTCCTTTCGCGGTATGGCAATTCCAGGAAAGTGCGCGGCGGATTTCCGTCCGGAATTGCATGAAACAAAGAGTTTCCGAAAATCGGAAACACCCGGGGTCAGTCAGTTTTGCGCCACCATACCGGCAGTTGATAACCGAACAGCGGCGTTACCTTCGGATGCTCGAGATAGGTCCAGTATGCGACCCACTGGTCGGGATTGTACTGCATGGGCACCATATAGTTGCCCGAGATCAGCAACCTGTCGAGTACGCGCACCGCGGCGACGAAATCCTCCTTGGTGCGCGCGTTCAGCATGGCGTTGATCGCGGCATCCACGGCGGGTTCGGCGACGCCGGCCAGGTTGAACGAACCGTCGACCTTGGCCGCTTCCGATCCCCAGCGCCCTCGCTGTTCGATGCCGGGCGACAGCGAATTGTTGAAACCGCTGGCGCCGATCAGGACGTCGAAATCATAGCGTTGCTTGCGCGACTGGATCTGGTCGCCATCGAGTGAACGGATCGAGACGGTGATGCCGATCTTGGCGAGCGTGCGCTGATAGAGCGATGCCAGCCGTTCCTCATCCTGCGACGATGTCAGGATTTCGAAAGTGAAGGGCTGGCTCTCTTTGTCGAGCATCTGGCCGCTTTCGATATGATAGCCTTGGCCCTTGAGGATCTCGAAGGCTGCCTTGAGCACCTTGCGGTCCTGGCCGCTGCCATCCGTGACCGGAGGCAACCATGTGCCATCCATCACGTCGGCGGGGACGCGACCGGGGTAGGGTGCCAGGAGCGCCTTCTCCTTGTCACCGGCCGGGTGACCGAGGGCTGAAAGTTCGGAATCCTGCCAGAAGCTCTTCAGGCGCGCGTAGCGGTTGTTGAACAGGTTCTTGTTGGCCCACTCGAAGTCGTAAAGCATGCCGAGCGCATGGCGCACCTCGGCGTTGGCGAATTTCGGCAGGCGGGTGTTGAAGAGAAAGCCGGTGATCACGGGCGGAATGCCGCTCTTGAACGTTTCCGCCATCACTTCGCCGCGCTTGAAGGCCGGGAAATCCATGTCGCGCTCGCGCTTGACCGGATCAGTCTCCATGTTGACCGCGCAAATTCCCTTCTTGAACGCCTCAAGCTGGGCATTGGAGTTGAGAAAATATTCGATCGTGATGCGGTCGTAATTGTCGAAGCCGCGCTTGGAAGGGATGTCCTTGCCCCAGTAGTCCGGATTGCGTTTGAAGATGATGCGCTGACCCGGCATCACCTTGTCGACCGTATAGGGGCCCGAACCGATCAGCGGCTTCAGGGTCGTCTTGTCGAATGTCTCCTTGTCGAAGGCATGTTTGGGGATGATCGGCGTCATCGCGATGATCAGCGGGAATTCCCTGTCCGATAGTTCGTTGAAGGTGAAGCGTACGCTGCGCTCGCCGGTCTTTTCCAGCTTCTCCACCCGCTTCATGCGATCGGAATAGGGAGGGCGCCCCTTTTCGGTGAAGACGTCATAGGTGAACAGGACATCTTCCGGCGTCACCGGTTGCCCGTCCGACCACTTGGCCTTGGGATCGATATGGAACTCGATCCATTTGCGCTCCGGATCCATGTCGACGCTGTCGGCAAGCAGGCCGTAGAGGCCAAAGGGCTCGTCGTAGTTGCGCTGCATCAGCGGCTCGAAGACGAGGTTGCCGTAGATCGTGTCGATCATGCCGCGCGCGGTCGTGCGCAGGCTCTTGATGATGAACGGGTTGAGATTGTCGAACGAGCCGACAACGCAATAGGTCACATTTCCGCCCTTCGGCGCATCGGGATTGGCGTAGCGGAAATGGGTGAACCCGGCTGGCAGTTCCGGTTCGCCCTGCATGGCGATGCCGTATTTCGGCTCGGCCAGGGTCGATGCGCTGCCAGCCAGGAGAAACGCGGCGGTCAGCCAGTAGAAAGAGCGGCTCATGCCGTAGCCTCGAACGGGACATGTGATTCGAGACGCAACCTAGCATGAGCTGTGGCCGTACCGTGGCCATAGTCGAGAAATGGTCGGGCAGCTGGTGCAAGCCGGCTGACGAAGCTGGCAAAGAACAGAACGCTCAAACTGGGCAGGAAATGCTCTGGTGGGCTGGATTCGGGAACAATGCCGGTGTAACACGCCGGGCGAAGTCATTCTGTTGCCTCATTTGGGCAAGAGGTAGCACGCCAAGGTCTGAAGGCCGCTACGGGGATCAAGGTAGAGGAAGTTCATCATATGAAGAGCCTGAACAGCAAAGCTCATCGTCTTTCGCTCATGGCCGCTGGCGTCGTCGGCATCCTGGGTGCAGGCGTTCCGGCTGCTTCCGCTCAGCAGCAGATCCCGCAGGGCTGGTTCAAGGCCTGCACCAAGCAGGAAGACGTCGATATCTGCAACGTGCAGAACATCCAGACCGCCGGCAATGGCCAGCTGATCACCGGCGTCAGCCTGATCGACCTGCGCGGCAAGGTGAACCGCAAGGTGTTCCAGGTCACCGTACCGAGCGGCCGTCTGGTTCCTCCCGGCATCGCCCTCCAGATCGACAACAACAAGGCGCAGAAGCTCGACTATGTCATCTGCTTCCCGGATCGCTGCGTTGCCGAGGTGCCGCTGACCGACCAGCTCGTCACCTCCTTCAAGAAGGGCCAGCAGATCACGCTGACCTCGATCAATTTCCAGGCACAGCCGAACCCGATCAAGATCCCGCTGACCGGTTTCGGCACTGCTTTCGACGGCCCGGCCATGCAGCAGTCTGACATCGAAGACCGTCAGAAGAAGCTGCAGGAGTTCGTCAACAAGAACAACCAGGACTTCTCCAAGAAGCTCAAGGAAGAGCAGGAGAAGGCCAAGACGGCGCAGTAATCGCCGGCCGGCCGCGAGGCCGGATGATGTTGAATGAAAAAGCCCCGGTTTCGACCGGGGCTTTTTTGTTTGCGAGCAGCCTGCAGCAGCGCTGCTAGTGCGCTTTCGAAGCCGGCTTCGTTCACGCCGTCGTCATGCCGGGCCGCTAAGAGCGGCCTCGATCCAGGCGATTTTCAAATCGCCTTTTCCGGCACGGAGCGATTCTTTATGCGGATGGCACGGCTCGGCGCGGCACTGGCCGCGATGCTGACGATGACACCTGGTGCTGGTGCGGGGCAGGATCGTACGGCGCTCATTCTCGACCGGCTGCAGCATGCCAACCAGTGGCGTGATCATGTCATGGTCGTGGCGCATCGCGCCGGTGGTCTGCAGGGCGGCAAGGCGCGTTTCCCGGAAAACTCGCTGGCTGCCATCGAGGATGCGATCTCTGCCGGTGCGGAAATGATCGAAGTCGATGTGCGCCGCTCCAAGGACGGCACCTTCATCGTCATGCACGACAGCTGGCTGGATCGCACTACGACGTGCAGGGGCGAGGCTGCTGAACGCACAGTGGCCGAACTCAAAGGCTGCCGGCTTGTGATCGAGGCTGGGCGCGTCGAAACGAATGAAGCGGTATCGACACTCGCCGAACTGCTTGTCGTCACGCGCGGCCGGATCCTGGTCAATGTCGACAACAAACTCGGTACCGATGCGTTGCCCGGCATCATCGCCGAGGCGAGGGCGCTCGGCATGGCCGAACAGGTCGTGGTGAAGGAGAACATCTGGAACGATGCCCGCATCGCCGAGGTCGGAGCCGCGCTGAGGGCGGCAGGCAAAGGCTTTCAGTTCATGCCGATCATCGCTGACGACGCCGTGCGTGATGCGGCTTTCGTCGAGAAGGTCGCCCGCACCTTCAATTCTCGCGCCATGGAATTGATCAACTGGCGTAACGGTGGCGAAGCGCTGACCACGAACGGTGGCGCGCTGTTTTCGACCCGCATGCGCGCGGCTGCGGTGCGCGGCGGCTGGCATTTGTGGGCGAACACCTACGCCATCCTCAACAAGCCGGGCGGGTTCCTGGCTGGCGGTCGTGGCGACGAATTGGCCGTCGCGGCGGGAATGCCTGCCGAGAGCTGGGGTTTCTGGGCCGAGCGCGGCGCCACCATCATCCAGACGGATGAGCCGCGGGCTGCGATCGAGTGGCTGGCCACCAAGGGTTATCGTGTGCCGTATGGCGAAAGGCGGCCCGATCTGCCGACGACGACAGCCAGCATCAATTGAGCGTATGCGGGCTAGCCGTGTAAGCAAAAAGGCCGCCCGGAGGCGGCCTTTTCGATTTTGATCCGTTGAACCGCTTAGCGCTTCGAGAACTGGAAGCTGCGGCGGGCCTTGGCCTTGCCGTACTTCTTACGCTCGACGGTACGGCTGTCGCGGGTCAGGAAGCCACCCTTCTTGAGCACTGCGCGCAGCGCCGGCTCGTAATAGGTGAGCGCCTTGGAGATGCCATGACGCACTGCACCGGCCTGACCGGAGAGACCGCCACCGGTAACGGTGGCAACGATGTCGTACTGGCCGGCGCGGTTGGCCGCGATGATCGGCTGGTTGAGGATCATCTGCAGGACCGGACGCGCGAAATAAGCGCCGAATTCCTTGTCATTGACAGTGATCTTGCCGGAGCCGGGCTTCACCCAGACGCGGGCGATGGCGTCCTTGCGCTTGCCGGTGGCGTAAGCGCGGCCCGACTTGTCGAGCTTCTGGACGTGGACCGGAGCAGCCGGCTGCGCGGTCTGCGCGACCGAGCCGAGTTCTGCGAGCGAGGAAAGCTCAGCCATTATCAAGCCCTCTTGTTCTTGGCGTTCAGCGCGCCGACGTCGAGCGTCACAGGCTGCTGGGCGGTGTGCGGATGCTCAGCGCCAGCATAGACGCGGAGGTTCTTCATCTGGCGACGGCCGAGCGGACCGCGCGGGATCATGCGTTCAACGGCCTTCTCGACAACACGCTCCGGGAAGCGGCCTTCGAGCAGCTGGCGCGCAGTGCGCTCCTTGATGCCGCCGGGGTGACCGGTGTGCCAGTAGTAGACCTTGTCGGTGTACTTCTTGCCGGTGAAAACGACCTTGTCGGCGTTGATGATGATGACATTGTCACCGTCGTCGACGTGGGGCGTGAAGGTAGGCTTGTTCTTGCCACGCAGGATGTTGGCGACGAGCGATGCCAGACGACCGACGACGAGACCCTCGGCGTCGATCAGCACCCACTTCTTCACCACGTCCGCAGGCTTCTGCGAAAAGGTTGCCATGGTTACATGCTTTCGTTTCGGACCTTCAAAAGAAGGCGTTTCTTGTTGCTTTTATTGCCGGCTGGCATACGCCAACTGCCAATAACAAAACGGCGGCCTTTGCGGGCCGCTGCTTTGTGTGGCTTATAGGAGAGGCCGTCGACCTCGTCAAGCGGCCGGAAATCGCGTGTTTTCTAAAAAAGTATTCAAAAACAGTAGCTTGGATTTGTGGTATTATTTTACCGCATTCCGGCAGGCTGAATGAGGCCACGTTTCGGGCCGCTCATAGCCTCGGGCCCGCCTGCGCAGACACATTCGCGATCGAAGCGTTCCTGGGCTGCGATCACCGCTTCGATGTTGGCTTCGGCCCATTCCGTGATGGCCGAGAGCTTCTCCGCGAGTGTGTTGCCCAGCGGGGTGATCGAGTATTCCACGGTGACCGGTACGGTGGCGAAGACCTTGCGCGCAATCAACCCATCGCGGCCGAGCCGTTTCAAGGTCTGCGACAGCACCTTTGTCGAGATGCCTTCGACGTCGCGGCGCAACTGGTTGAAGCGCACCGGTCCATCCGAAATTTTCCACAGAACCAGCGCGGTCCATTTGTCCGCTATATGATCGAGCAGCAGCCTTGTCGGGCAGTTCTCGGCATAGACGTCATAGTTGCGCATGGCTGCTCGTCCGTTGAGGCAATTACCTGCCGGTAACTTGGGGACGGCGCGTGCCACCTTGTAACCGGATAGTGCCTTCTTTTTATGCACGTTTCCCTTGGCTAACAAGCTTCTGTTTGAAACTCGCTTTCAAAAAGAAAGCGTAAGGAGTTTGATATGTCCAAGGGAAAGATCCTGGTTCTGGCGGCGACAGGCAATGTCGGAGCACCGCTGGTGGCTGAGCTGCTAGGCAAGGGAGAGCAGGTCAAGGCGGCAAGCCGTGCGGCATCCCCGAGCCTGCCGGCCGGTGCCGAACCCGCTCGGCTCGACTTGTCCGATCCGCGCAGCATCGATCCGGCGCTGGACGGCGTCGACCGCATCTATGCCGTTTCCCCAGCGGGTTACCTCGACCAACTCGGGCTGTTGGGGCCCGTGGTGGAAGCCGCGGCGCCACGCAAGATCAAGGTGGTTCTCCAGACGGCGATCGGCGTTGACGCAAGCGACGCCATTCCGTTCCGACAACTCGAATTGCAGCTGGAGCGCTCCGGTACGCCTTTCGTGATCCTGCGCCCCAACTGGTTCAGCGACAATTTCGCGACTTACTGGGTGCGGGGCGTGCAGGCCGGTGAAATTCGCGTGCCGGCGGGCGAGGGCAGGACGAGTTTCGTCGATGCCCGTGACATCGCCGCTGCCGCCGCCAGCGCGCTGGTTACGAACCGTCACGACGGCAAGGCCTTCGCGTTGACCGGCTCCAAGGCCTACAGCTATGCCGAGGCGGCCGCGCTGTTGTCGAAGGCGCTCGGGCGGACGATCCGCTACAATCCGGTAGATGACCGCACTTTCATTGATGAAACGGTGGCCGGTGGATTGTCGCAGGGCTATGCCGAACTTCTGGCGGCAATCTTCCATCCTGTCGCTGAGGGATGGGTGGCTGCGACGACCGATGCGGTCGAGACCTTGTCGGGAAGCAAGCCCCGCTCGCTTGAAGAATCGATCGGCGACGTCGCTCGCCGGCTCCAGGCAGCATAGCAAACAATCGTGCCGAAGGCTGGGCACCTCCCAGCCTTCGGCGTGTCCTCAATCAATTCCACGCGGCGCCAGCTACTTGCCGCACGCTGGCGTTCAGCCGGTTCCAAACATTGATCTGTGCGATCTGCAGCAGCAGCCCGGATATGGCCTTCTCGTCGTAATATTTGGCGGCTTCATTCCAGACATCGTCCGGCACGGCGTCCGAACGGTCGGCAATGCGCGTGACAGCCTCGGTGAGTGCAAGCGCTGCGCGTTCGGCTTCGTTGAAGAACGGCGTATCGCGCCAGGCTGCCACGGCAAAGATGCGGCGGTCGGTTTCTCCCGCCTTCTTCAATTCCTGGGCATGCATGTCCACGCATACGCTGCATCCATTGATCTGGCTGGCGCGCAGGTGGACGAGCTTGGTGGTGACCTCGGAAAGGCCGCTCTTTTCCGTCGCCTTGTTGAGCGCCATCAGCGCCTGCATGGCTTCGGGGATTACAAAGACCGGGTTCTTCATTCTCGCCTGCATGGTTTTCATCTCCGTGTTAGATCGGGTTCGCGACGATTTCCGCGCCTTGTGGTCACATCGGTCGGATTTCGTTCGTCATCGGCATGACGCACGGCAGACAGGGAATGTGACCGATGGACGAAAAAAAGATTCTGGCAGGCCAGTTCGAGGCGAACCGCGCTCATCTGAAAGCTGTTGCCTTCCGCATGCTCGGATCCCGCACCGAGGCCGAGGATGCCGTGCAGGAAACATGGGTGCGGCTGAACCGGACCGATGTCGGCGATGTCGACAATCTCGGTGCCTGGCTGAGAACGGTGGTGGCACGCATCTGCCTGGACATGCTGCGCTCACGCAAATTGCGCCGCGAAGATCCGATCGGCGACGGAGAGCCGGAGTTGCCGTCGGAGGCTGGGACCATTTCCTACGATCCCGAGCATCAACTCGCCATGGCCGATTCCATTGGTCTTGCCATGCTCATCGTCCTGGAGACGCTTGGGCCGGCCGAGCGCGTCGCTTTCGTCCTGCACGACATGTTCGACCTGCCGTTCGATGACATTGCCCCGATCGTCGGGCGCACGACCGATGCAACACGCAAGCTGGCCAGCCGCGCCCGCCAGCGCGTACAGGGCACTTCGGTCTCGCCGGAGGCGGACCGTGCCCGCCAGCGCAAAGTCGTTGAAGCCTTTATCGCGGCGTCACGTGACGGCAATTTCGAGGCGCTGCTCTCCATTCTCGATCCGGGGGTCGTGTTCCGGGCTGATGAGGCCGCGATGCGGTTGGGCTCCGAGGCCGAACTGCATGGGCCGACGGCGGTTGCCAATGCGTTCAACGGCCGTGCCCGTAGCGCAAAGCCGGCCATGCTCGATGGTGCGCTCGGCGTCGTGGTCGAGGCCGGTGGCCGGACACTGCTTGTCTTGCGTGTCACACTGAAAGGCGATCGCATCGCCGGCATCGAGGCGGTCGCGGAACACGACAGCCTGGCTGGGATGGATGTGGCGATTTTCGAGTGAATGCGATCAGCGCTTCGGAGGAATCGAGTAGGTACCGGTGGCCTGCGCGACCGTGTGTCCCGTCGCCCCTGCGACGATATCGATGTCGTAGACCATCAGGCTCCTGCCCAGCTTCAGGATGCGGCAGTGGCCGAGAACCGGTCCTGCTTCGGCTTTGCGCATGAAATTGATGTTGAGATTGGTGGTGACGGACAGTGCATCAGGGCCCGCGTGGGAAAGCACGCAGACATACCCGCCAATATCGGCCAGCGTGAACAGGCAGGGGCCGGAGACAGTGCCGCCCGGGCGCAGGTGCCGCTCGTCTGCATTGAGGCGAACCGTGCAGCCGCCCGGAAAGATGTCGACCGCCTCATAGGCGAGATAATCGTCGTTGAGCTGCGGGTAGACCGACTTCAGGAGGTCATTGGCCTCGCCGGCGGTCAACACCGGCTTGAGATCGTCCTGCATCGGCATGGCATCGTCCGTTCGCTGTCGTGGCGCTTCGGTTGAAGCTTCACGCCTGTTAAGGTGTTGAAGCAATTCCAGGAAAAGTGTGTAACGGTTTTCCGTCCGGAATTGCGAAAAAACAAAGAGTTAGAGCGTTTCCGAGTTTCCGTTGAAAACGGAAACGCTCTAAGGTCCAGAAAGCATGCCCAAAGCCTTTCCTTCAATCGGCAGCGTGCTAGTTCTTTTGTTCCATACTGAACGAAACCGACGGCTGGTTCGTCGAACAGCGGAGATCAAGACGTGGCCGAAATCGTCGCCATCAAGACCGAACCCGTCGGGCCGGTACTGGCCGAGCAGGTCAATGGCATCGCCCGGATCACGCTTGCCAGCCCGCCCGCAAATGCCTTGTCCCTGGCTGTCATGGCTGCGTTGCAGGCGGAATTCGACCGGCTGCGCGAGGATCCGTCCGTGCGCGTCATTGTGCTCGCCGCTTCCGGCAAGGTGTTCTGTGCCGGACACGACCTCAAGGAACTCACCGCCAATCGCAATGAAGGCGACCGCGGCAGGGCCTTCTTTGAAAAGACCTTCGCCGCATGCTCGACCTTGATGCAGGCCATCGTGCGTCATCCGAAGCCTGTGATCGCGGCTGTCGATGGATTGGCGACAGCAGCCGGCCTGCAACTCGTCGCCAGCTGCGATCTGGCGATTGCCTCGCATGAGGCGACATTCTGCACGCCGGGCGTCAACATCGGTCTGTTCTGCTCGACGCCGATGGTGGCGCTGTCGCGCAATGTCTCACGCAAGCAGGCTATGGAAATGCTGTTGACCGGCGAAACCATCGACGCCGCGACCGCCAAGGAATTCGGCCTGATCAACCGCATCGTGCCACGCGAATACTTGAATCAGGTCGTGACCAAATACGCGCAAACCATTGCTTCAAAATCGCCTTTGACGATCCGCATTGGGAAGGAAGCCTTCTATGCTCAGGCAGAGATGGGGCTCTCGGACGCTTATGACTATGCGGGACGCGTGATGGTGGACAACATGCTGGCGCGCGACGCCGAAGAGGGCATCGGTGCCTTCATCGGCAAGCGGCAGCCGGAATGGAAGGGGGAATAATCATTGGACAAACTGGACCCTATGGGGTTTGGATGTCGCGCGATGGTCGTTGTACTTGGTGCGGACGACCTGTGCAGTTCCAAGACTGCCAAGTTGATCACATTGTTCCAAAGTCAGTTGGCTGCCAGCAGAGCAGATTTGCCGAGATCAAAGAAAAATATGGGCTCGATCAAGCATTTGAAGTGGAATCATTTGAAAATTGGGCACCCATTTGTGCGCGCTGCAATCTGGTGAAATCGGATAGAACCTTCACTGATGCGCCAATAATCGTTTCGCATTTAACGATGGCTCGAATACTTGCAGGCTTGGCGCGTGATAACGCTGAGAAGATCAGAGAGGACAAGTACAAATCGAAGGTATTTTCTAGGATTGAAAATGCTGTTTTCCATGGGGACGTTACGATCGAAGAGATAAAGGAATTCCTTGTCGGTCTAGCTGCGATTTCGAGGCGATCTTCGAATTTCGAATACCCAGAACTTGAATTAGCTCCTGGATGGTTTTTTCGAACGGATGGTATATTTGCTGAAGTTCGAGACCAAATAACTGGCCTAAAAGGATCGATAATGATCCTCAAACCCCAATGAGCCAAAGCCTCGTTTTCGACATCCGGCCCAACACTGTCTGGCACGTCGAGGAGGCCTGTCGCCAGGCCTGGCCAGCAGCGGTGGAGCAGGTTGCCGAGGGCTGGTTGCTGCGCCGTTCGGGCGGCGGCATCCGCCGGACCAACTCCGCCAATCCGCTGGCGGGCGAGCGCCATTGCGATGCTGCGCTGATCGACAGGGTCGAAGCTTTCTATCGTGGTTTCCGCCAGGTGCCGGTGTTCCGGCTCACCGATTTCACGCGCGAGATGTCGGCCGAACTCGACCGGCGCGGCTACACGACACAGGCGAGCACGCTGACATTGCTGGCGCCTTTGGCGACCCAGCCTCTATCCGATGCCAATGATGTGACGGTGACGACCGAACCAACAGAAAACTGGTTCGATCTACGAGACCGCCTGGCGAAGGATCCGGTGATCTTCCGCGACATGGTCGCTTCGATCAATCTGCCGAAAGCTTTCGCCTCGGCGCGCGCCGGTGGTCGCACCGCCTCGATCGCCTATGGTGTCCTCTGCCACGGCATGCTGGTGGTGGAATCTGTCGCCACTCACCCGAACCATCGTGGCAACGGACTGGCCAAGCGGACGGTCGGTGCGCTGATGAACTGGGCGCGCGGCGCCGGAGCAGACAAGGCCTGCCTGCAGGTGGTGGCCGACAATCATCCAGCCCTTGCGGTTTACCGGGCTTTGGGCTTCAACACCTCGCTTTACAGCTATCATTATCGTTTCGCACCGGATGCCGCATGAACCACGACAGCTATGACAATGCCTACATCGCCGGCATCCTGAATTCGGTGAAGACCATCGCCATCGTCGGCGCTTCGGCCAATGACGTGCGGCCGAGCTGGTTCGTACTGAAATACATGCTGGACAAAGGGTTTTCGGTTTTCCCGATCAATCCCGGCCATGCCGGCAAGGAGATCCTCGGGCGTATGACCTATGCCAGGCTGGCGGATATCCCTCAGCCGATCGACATGGTCGATATCTTCCGTGCGCCGGCCGCGGTGCCGGGCATCGTCGACGAAGTGCTGGCGCTCGATCCGCTGCCCAAAGTGCTATGGATGCAGCTTGGCGTGCGCCATGACGAGGCGGCGTCAAAGGCGGAGGCCGCCGGCATCAAGGTGGTGATGAACCGCTGCCCCAAGATCGAATATGGCCGCCTCTCCGGCGAGATCGGATGGAATGGCGTCAATTCGGGCGTGCTGTCCTCCAAGAAGCCCATCATGCGCCAGGGTTTCCAGAGTTTTGGCGTTCGCCAGAGGTAGCCAGCAATAATATTCCAGGGTTTTGCCAAAACCTTGGTCGAGGGTTTGAAAAATAGCACTCAACAGGCAAAATCTTCTTTGCATTCGGTGCGCGGCTCGCCCAAGAATGCCCGGCGATTTTTTGGGGCGATTTGAGGAGGTTTTCGATGAGCCAGCGCGCACCAGGTTTCAACACGCTCGCGGTTCACGCCGGGGCCAAACCCGATCCGGCCACGGGTGCTCGCGCCACGCCGATCTACCAGACCACATCCTACGTCTTCGATGATGCCGACCACGCAGCCTCGCTGTTCGGCCTGAAGGCGTTCGGCAACATCTACACCCGCATCATGAACCCGACACAGGCGGTGCTCGAGGAGCGCGTCGCTGCTCTCGAAGGCGGCACGGCTGCACTTGCCGTGGCATCGGGCCACGCTGCACAACTGCTGGTCGCGCACACATTGCTGAAATCCGGCGAGAATTTCGTTGCCGCACGTCGGCTCTACGGCGGTTCGATCAACCAGTTCGGCCATGCTTTCAAGAACTTCGGCTGGGAAGTGCGCTGGGGCGACACCAATGATGTCTCCACCTTCGAGAAGCAGATCGACGAAAACACCAAGTTCATCTTCGCCGAGAGCCTGGCCAACCCGAACGGCGAGTTCGTCGACATTGAAAAGCTCGGCGATATTGCCCGCAAGCATGGCATTCCGCTGGTCGTCGACAACACGCTGGCGACGCCCTATCTGGTCCGACCGATCGAGCACGGCGCCGATATCGTCGTGCACTCGCTGACCAAGTTCATCGGCGGCCATGGCAATTCGATCGGTGGCGTCATCGTCGATGGCGGCACTTTCGACTGGTCGAAGTCCGGCAAATATCCGATGCTGTCCGAACCGCGCCCCGAATATGGCGGCCTGGTGCTGCACGAGACCTTCGGCAATTTCGCCTTCGCCATCGCGACCCGCGTACTCGGCCTGCGCGATTTCGGTCCGGCGATCTCGCCCTTCAACGCCTTCCTGATCCTGACCGGCCTGGAAACGCTACCGCTGCGTATGCAGCGCCACTGCGACAACGCTTCGACCGTGGCGGCCTGGCTCGCCAACCATCCGAAAGTATCCTGGGTGTCCTATCCCGGACTGTCGACGGACAAGAACAATGCGCTGCACAAGAAGTACTCGCCACTGGGTGCGGGCGCTGTCTTCACCTTCGGTCTCAAGGGCGGCTACGAAGCCGGCGTGAAGTTCGTCGAGGCGCTGGAACTGTTCTCGCATCTGGCCAATGTCGGCGACACCAAGTCGCTGGTCATCCACCCGGCATCGACAACGCATCGGCAGCTTTCCGACGAACAGAAGGTTGCGGCTGGCGCAGGTCCGGACACCGTGCGTCTCTCGGTCGGCATCGAGGACGTGAACGATATCGTCGCGGATCTCGAACAGGCGCTCGCCAAAGTCTGATCGGCATGGCACAGAAGGCTCCGGATCAGACCGGAGCCTTTTTCATGAGCCAGCCGAAATTCCTCACCGTTTCCACTGACGGCATCGAGCCGGAACATGGCGCGCCGGCTCCGGACCGTCTGGTTTCGGGCGATCCGAAATTCCGTACCTGGAATGCCGAAGAGCGCGGTGGCGGTCTCTACGCCGGTATATGGGAATCAACGCCGGGCAAATGGCGTATCGTCTATGACGAATGGGAGTTCTGCCACATCCTCTCAGGCGTCTCCGTGATCGCGGAGGAAGGTGGGGAGGCGCGCACCGTGCGGGCAGGCGACAGTTTCGTGCTCAGGCCCGGCTTCAAGGGAAGCTGGGAAGTGCTTGAAACGACTCGCAAGGAATATGTCATCAAGCTCTGACGGCATGCCTATCCCGGTACCCGACCCGATACCCTGAAGAAAGTGTGCGAGGTCACCAGCACGTCAGGATCCGCAAGATGGGTTTCGAGCGCGGCCATGTCCGTTTCGAGGTCGTACTGTGCGATGAACCCCTGATCGATCATCTTCTCGCGCACATTGTTGACGAACTCGTAGAGCATCGGCCGCCGGTCGTGTCCGAGCGGATAGACATGGTAGACCGCGTCGACATGGATGTCGGTCAGGCCCGCTTCGTGGAACAGGCGATGCGTGCGCCGGCCGATAAACAGGTCGATGCCTTGTGCCGCTGAGTACGCGATGTAGGCGTTGAGCAGCCGCTCCCAGGCCGGCAGTACCGGATCGCAGAAATGGGCGACGAAATCGGCCTCGAAGCTCGCGATCCAGCCCCCCGGCCGCACCAGCGCCACCATCTCGCGCACGATGCGCTGCGGCTCCGGCACATTGACCAGGACCAGCCGCATATGCGCGCCGTCGAACGACCCGCGTTCCAGCCCGGTATCATAGGCATCGCCCTCACGCACCTCGACTTGCGGCAGCGCATGATCGGCGACGAACCGACGTGCCATGTCGACGAAATGCGGGCTGCGCTCAAGGCCCAGCACCGAGCCGGTCACGCCGACGCGCTTGCCAAGCAGATGCAGTACGCCGCCTGGTCCGCAACCCAGGTCGATGACCCGTTCACCCGGCTTGATGCCGATCCGCTCGAATTGTGCATCGGAATCCGGTGCCAGATTGGCGATCTGCCGTTTCAGCCTTGCTTCCTCGGCCGGGCCACGGCCGAGCAGATATTTGTCCTGCCGCATGGTGCACGCTCCCCCTCATCGAGACGTACGGCGATGCGAAACAATGCCTTCGAAAGAAGCAAGGATAGCACGAAAAGGCAGCGTTGGCGTGGGAACTTCATCTCGCGCTTATGTAAGCAAATCAGGAGCGGAGGCTGAGCCTTTCCAGTCCATGGAAGTGATAAGTGTCGCGGAACTTTGGCTCTTCGGCGAACTGTAATGTCGGCAGGCGCTCGAACAGCGTCTTCAGCGATACCTGCAGTTCCAGCCTGGCCAATGGGGCCCCGATGCAGAAATGGATGCCGGCGCCAAAGGAGACATTCTTCTGATCGTCGCGTTCTGGGGTAAAGACATCCGGTCCCGCGAAGGCGGAAGGGTCGCGATTGGCCATTCCGAGCAGGAGACCGATCTGCTCGTTCTGCTTTATGGTTACCCCCGGTACGACTTCGATGTCCTGATAGGCGTAGCGGGTGAACATATGCAGCGGTGCATCGTAGCGCAGGCATTCCTCGACAGCTGCGGCGGTAGCTTCCGGCGACGTGAAGAAACGTCGAGGGTCGCCGCCCTGCGCGAGGACTGAACGCACTGCGTTGCCGGTCTGATGCACGGTTGCCTCATGGCCTGCGTTGAGCAGAAGGATGGTCGAGGACACCAGTTCGTCTTCCGAGAGTTTCTGTCCGTCCTCCTGAGCCGAGATCAGCAGCGACAGCAGGTCGTCACCTGGCTGCTTGCGTCGTTCGGCGACATAGCCGCGCAGAAAGTCGGCAAATTCGCGCGCCGCGCGGTTGGCCGTATCCTCGGTCTCGCGCGTGCGCCCGTGCATGTACATGGCCACCATCTGGTGCGACCAGTCGAGCAGCTGCGGCCCCATTGCCACAGGCACGCCGAGCATCTCGGCGATGATGGTAATTGGCAAAGGCGCTGCATAGGCAGGCAGCAGGTCCACGGGTTTGCCCGGCTCGAAGCGATCGATCAGTTCGTTGGCGAGCGCTTCCACGCGGGGCCGCAGCCGCTCCACCTGGCGAGAGACGAAAGCGCGGTTGACCAGCGTGCGCAGTCGGGTGTGCACCGGCGGCTCCAGCTCCAGCATGGAATTGGCTTCAATCGCGTCGAACGCGGCCAGATGGCTGCGATCCCGGTCGACGCCACGGCTGTCTGGAATGCCGGCCGGGTTCTGTCGACCGAAGCGGCGGTCGCGGAGCAGGCCGTTGACCATGTCGTAGCCGCCCAGGCACCAGAAGCCGAATTCCTTCCAGAAGAAGGCCGGACTGTTGGCATGCAGCCAGGCATAGGCCTCATAGGGACTCTGGACGAAAGCCGGCTCGTGCGGATCGAGACTGACGTGCCGGGTGGCCGGATCGAAGGAGAGATAGGCTGGCTTGGTCGGCATATGTCGGTCTCAGCTCGCAAAGGAAAGGCATAGGATCGGGCCGGAACCCGCCTCGATGCGGCGCCAATTCACGAAGGCAGCACTTTCGCACAAGGCGACGAGCAGATCCGGCCGGTTGCGTTTGAGCGCTTCAGCCTGCTCCAGCTGAATGACGACGATGCCGCCTTTTTCCACATGGACGGTTGAAAGGCCAGCATCCGGTTCGTCCAGATGCGACATGCAGTCGATCCAGGCGTCCCAGTTGCGGCCATAGAAATCCGGGAAACCAAAGGTTTCGGCAAAGAGGCGGTGCAGATCGGTGACGTTGGAGCAGTCGATGCGCACAAGGCGATGCAAGAGACCCTCCCGGGTGTGAGCCAATACGACGTCGACCTGAGCAGATCGAGTGCGGTCGGTAAATCGACTTCCGGCCTCACTTCAAGTCGGGCTGGCCGATGCGGTGCCGTACGGCCAGGAGGACCAGTCCCAAAAGCGCCGTAAGATAGCCACCCAGCAGGAAGGGTGACGCGATTCCAGCTTCATTGGCCAGGAAGGCTCCGAGCGGCGGTCCTGCGAGTGTCGCCAACGCGATCGCGGCTTCGCCGATAGCCGAGACCCTGCCCAGCAGATTGGCGGGCGTTTCCCGCTGCAGAACGGTTCGGTAGGGCACGAACAGCCCGGCGCAGGCAATCCGCACGGCGAACAGCGTGGTGAGGAACAGCTGCAGCGGCATCGAAATGTCGTTGCGGCCCACGTGGCCGATGGTGGCGACGAGAATGCCGCTGGTGATGCCCGCGAAGGCCATGAGGACAAGCGGATCGCGTCGCTCGCCGAATTGTCCAAGCAGAAGCGCGCCAACCACTCCACCGGCACCAAGGACGGCGATCGCGGTGCCGAACATTGAGCTGGGGTAGCCGACCTCCTTGACCAGAAGCGCGATCAGCCCGTCATACAGAAACATGACCAGGAAGCCGATGGTCATGGCAAGGATGGCAGTTGCGAGAACGGGACGGCTGCGGATGTGGGTAATCCCCTGCCTGAGCTCACTGCGGAAACCGGCACGCTCCGATTTGTCGGGCAGGGGGCGCAGCGCGGAGGGCAGCCCCAGGACGAGAAAGGCTGCGACCAGCGATAGGCCGGCGTTGAGGAAGAAGACGACGGTAGGTTCTACGGCGATCATCAACGCGCCGCCCAAAGCAGGTCCCGCCACCTTCGTCGTCTGGTTGATGGTGTGGCTCAGCCCGTTGGCGGCCATGAGGCGGTCGGGAGGGGTGAGCAACGGGATCGCGGCCTGTTTTGCGGGTGTGAACACGGCATCCACACTCGACTTGAGCGCCACGAGCGTCAACAGGATCGGCAGATCGGGAGCTATTGCGAAGGCTGCGGTTGCCAAAGCTCGAAACACATTGCTGGCGACGAGCAACACGCGCAGGTCCGCCCGATCGACGACCACACCGATGGCGGGCCCGAGCACGACATAAGGCAGACTGATCGCCAGCATGAGGAAAGCCAGTGCGGTCGGCCCCTCCTGCCAGGAATATGCCAGCAATGTTCCCAGCGCCACGAGATCCAGCCAATCCGCGAGATCGGCCGGGATCTGAGCCGCAAGCAGCCGACGCAGGCGAGGCACCGCCAGTGGCGCGCGGGCAGGAGGGAGCGTTCGAAACAGATCCATATTAGAGGAATTGCATGGATCCGGACGCCGCGGATCGCCGAAAGGACAAGTCCTGGCGACAATTGACAGAAAAGAAGCCGGGCCATCGACCCGGCTTCTTCGATGGGCTGGCGCTCGTGGCTGCTGGCGGGAAGCCACCACCGCCATCAGACGATTTTTCAAGCGGGATTCATGGCTGCGAAGGTGGTTTCGTAATTGCCATCGCGTTCAGCCCAACGCCGGGCACGATCGCGTTCGACCAGCACCTCGCCTCCGGGATGTTCGCCCAGCTCCAGCAGCTGCATCACCTCCGAGACATAGGCATCGACGGCCATGGCGCGTGGATCGATGGCCTGCTGGGCGCCGGTGAGCTGTGTCTGCACGTAAGGCGGTGCAAGCTCAAGCACCTCGACGGGAACGTTGCGGAGTTGGTGCCGCAGTGATTGCAGCCAGGAATGCAGGAACGCCTTGCTTGCACAATAGGCAGGAAAATCGGCACGAGGCACGAAGGCCAGGTTCGAACTGGTGGCGATGATCGTCGCACCAGGCCGTCCCTTCAGCATCGGCAAGAGGGCTGCTGTGGCGCGCAGTACGCCCAATATGTTGGTTTCGACGATCGCCTCGGCGTCAGAAGCATCCCAACTGTCGGAAGTCATGTCTTCCGCCCGCGAAATGCCCGCGTTGGCAACGACTACGTTGAGTTCGGGGAAATGCAGCCGGACGTTGGCTGTGACGCGGGCGAGCGAGGCCGGATCGGCCAGATCGAGCTGGATGCCGTGGAGTTCTGGCCGGCCCGCCGTGATTTCATCGAGCAGTGACTGCCGCCGTCCCGTGATGATGACGCGATTGCCACGGGCATGGAAAGCCTCGGCCAGCGCGCGACCGATACCGCTCGTTCCACCGGTGATGAGGATGGTGTTGCCAGTCATTTTCATAGGTTTTGCCTTTCAGGTGCTTGTTGGAGAAAGGCGGACGGGGAGCCTGGCTGTGCGCGGCGCGACAGCGTGCATCCTGGCAGCACGTGCCTGCCAATGCATGTGTCGAGCGGGCCACAAGCCGCTGTGCGGGAAGAATGGACATACCGTTGCGCCTTCGTGATCGAGATCTCCCAGCCGGGACCTTCTCGAAAAGGCGCGTTGGATGACGGTAACGCCTACGGCAGCGCTAGAGTGACTGCGGGTGGATGGCTACCGCAGGTGCCTCAGGCACGTCAAGCGTGAGTTGAACACAAGAAGGTGCGGGGCCTATGCCTGTGGGCCTATGCCCTCGACGACGATGCGGACAAGCCGGCGCACCTGGCTGTGATCGAACGCTTCTCCCGCAAGCGAGTTCAGCATCGCCTGGCCATAGATCCCGAGCAGGACCAGGGCCATGTAGCTTGCTTCCTCATCCCTGCGTACCAGGCCCTGCTGCTGTCCAAGAGCAAGAATGTCCCTGACCAGCCCCTGAAAAGACGGGCGCCCGGACGGTGGCTCCAGGGACGGCCGTGTGGAAGGCGCAAGCGCCAGGCGTGCCAGTGACGGGTTGGCCATGCACCAGCCTGCGCTGTCTGTCAGAACCAGTTCCAGCAATTCGGTGACGTTCGTGTTGCGCGTCATCAGCTCGCGATAGCTGGCATCGTTCGCTTCCACGCGGGCGATGAGGCTTAACGCGATGTCCTCCTTCGAGGCGAACAGATTGTAGACGGTCTTGCGGGTCAATCCGGCACGCCCGGCTATTTCCTCGACCGAGGTGTTCTCGAACCCGAATTCCCGGAATGCGCCGTCGGCGGCGTCGAGGATCAGATTTCTGGACCGTTCAGTGCGTTTCAAGCTTGGCATTTTTATACATATGTGTAAATTTACTCATCTGTAAATATTGGTGATGACGTGGCTTCCATCCTGACGCAGTTCGGGCCTGAAATCTGGCTTGCCGAAGGCCCGACCGTAACAGCCGCGGCCGGTTTTCACTATCCGACGCTCATGGCTGTCATTCGCCTGTCCGGCAACCAGCTGTTCATCTGGTCGCCGGTTGCCCTTACAGCCGAATTGCAGGCGGCGGTCAGTGCGTTGGGCGAGGTGGCCTATCTCGTCCCGCCCAATTCGCTGCATCACCTGTTCCTTGGTGACTGGCAGGGTGCCTTTCCACAAGCGAAGACTTATGCCCCGCAGGGGCTGCGCGAGAAACGACCCGATATCCCGTTTGATGGTGATCTCGCCGACATCGGCCAGTCGGCCTGGAACACGGATATGAAGCAGGTCGTCATGGGCGGAAATCGCATCACGACCGAAGTCGTGTTTTTTCACCTGGCGAGCCGCACGGTTCTGTTCTGCGATCTGATCCAGCAATTCAAACCCGGCTGGTTCTCTGGCTGGCGCGGGGTCGTGGCGCGGCTTGATCTGATGACCGGCGCCGAGGCGTCCGTGCCGCGCAAGTTTCGGATCGCATTCACGGACAGGCGGGCGGCGCGCGGCTCAATCGAGAAGATCCTGGCCTGGCCGGCGGACAACGTGTTGATGGCTCATGGCGACCCGATAACGCGGGACGGGCAGGCTTTCCTGCGTCGGGCATTCCGTTGGTTGCTTTGAGCTACGGTCATTGCTGGCGCCGGCAAAAAAGCCGGAGGAAATGCCCGGCTTTGTCTGCACGCTGCCTGCTCAGTACTGGCAGTGCCGTGGAATGTGCACGCGGCGCCAGCCGGTCTGGCCTTCGGAGACCATCACGCGGCGTGCGACCTGCCGGTAGGTGGGCGGCACCTCCAGCACCCGCTCGGATCCCGGCTGGACGACGACCTGCTCGGTCTCGTAGCCATATTCCGCGGGGATGACGACGCGGCGGCGCGATTCCGGCTGGATCACGACGGTTTCGGCTACCCTCTCGTAGCGCGGCTTGTATTTGATCTTGCAGAGCACGCGGCGGCCGTTGATCCAGCGCCATTCCCAGCCATAGCCACCATCCGAGACCTGCACGGTGCGGTAGCGCGTGTCGACCACAGCCGGGATCACCTCGTAGGTGACGCGTTCAGGGCGGATCAGTACGGCGCGCTGGCGCGTGCCATAGATCGGCGGCGTCCTGACCACCCGGCTGTAGCCCGGGCTGACCTGTTCCTCGCCATAGATGGTGTCGTAGACCGGACGCGTCCGGTATGGTTCGTAACATTCGACCGCGCGGCCGCCGGCCACTGTTTCCGAGGCGGTGCCGAGCATGATCAGCGCGGACACGGCCAGCGAAAGCTGCTTCTTCAACATATGCCACCCCTTTTTACGCGAACTGACGCCGCTCGCTTCAACTTTAACGGACGGTGGTGGGCGGGAAAGTGAATTCTTTAAAATTCGTTAACGGCGGCAAGGCCATAAAATGCGCTGGCCGGATGGCTAGGCGGCCCGGTCTTGCGCTAGGGTGAGCCGGCATCCTATCTACGGAAACGACCGTCAGCATCGATTCCGCCCATTCGGAGCGGAAACCCCATCCAGGCAAGGGACCATTTATGAAGAGCCCCATCGAAACTTACATGAACCTCGTTCCGATGGTGGTCGAACAGACCAATCGCGGCGAACGGGCTTACGATATCTTCTCGCGTCTTCTCAAGGAACGCATCATCTTCATCACCGGCCCGGTCGAGGACGGCATGGCGACGCTGGTTTGCGCGCAGCTGCTCTTCCTGGAAGCCGAGAACCCGAAGAAGGAAATCAACCTCTACATCAACTCGCCGGGTGGCGTGGTGACGTCCGGCATGGCGATCTATGACACCATGCAGTTCATCAAGCCGGCGGTTTCGACGCTCTGCATCGGCCAGGCTGCATCGATGGGCTCGCTGCTGCTCTGCGCCGGCCACAAGGATATGCGCTTTGCCACGCCCAACGCCCGCATCATGGTGCACCAGCCATCGGGTGGCTTCCAGGGCCAGGCCTCGGACATCGAGCGCCACGCGCAGGATATCATCAAGCTGAAGCGTCGTCTGAACGAGGTCTATGTCAAGCACACCGGCAAGGACTACGAGACCATTGAAAAGACGCTCGACCGCGACCATTTCATGACCGCCGACGAGGCCCGGGATTTCGGTCTCATCGACAAGGTCATTGAAAGCCGCGACCCGGCGGAAACGGCTGCAAGCTGATAGCCGGACCAGCGAAAATTGTCAGTTGTCGGCGGCAGACCACGCTTTTGGTGTGGTTTGCGGCATTTCAGCCACAATTGGCTGTTTCCTCGACGACGACGATTGCCTACGTTAAGGCTATGTTGATTTTCGGCGGCTTAGCTTTCCGTGGGGCTGCAGGAATCATTGCCACGTTTTCTGATTTGTGTTTCGTACGGAATGCGTTGCAGGAGCCAGACCACTGGCCGGCGCGGATTCCCGCGATAGATATGTAGGTGTGCCATACGCCAAACCATCGGCGGGTGCCCATGAAAGGACTGGGACGATGAGTAAGGTCAGCAACAGCGGCGGTGACTCCAAGAACACCCTGTATTGCTCCTTCTGTGGCAAGAGCCAGCACGAGGTGCGCAAGCTGATCGCCGGACCGACGGTGTTCATCTGCGACGAATGCGTCGAATTGTGCATGGACATCATCCGCGAGGAGAATAAGACCTCGATGGTGAAGTCGCGCGAAGGCGTGCCGACACCGCAGGAAATCCTGAAAGTGCTGGATGACTATGTCATCGGTCAGCCTTACGCCAAGCGCGTGCTGTCGGTGGCCGTCCACAATCACTACAAGCGCCTTGCGCACGCCGGCAAGAGCAACGATGTCGAGCTGGCGAAGTCGAACATCCTTCTGATCGGCCCGACCGGCTGCGGCAAGACGTTGCTTGCCCAGACGCTCGCCCGCATCATTGACGTGCCGTTCACGATGGCTGACGCCACGACCCTGACCGAAGCCGGTTATGTCGGCGAGGACGTCGAGAACATCATCCTGAAGCTGCTGCAGTCGGCCGACTACAATGTCGAGCGTGCGCAACGCGGCATCGTCTACATCGACGAGATCGACAAGATCAGCCGCAAGTCGGACAACCCTTCGATCACCCGCGACGTATCGGGCGAGGGCGTCCAGCAGGCGCTTCTGAAGATCATGGAAGGCACGGTTGCCTCGGTGCCGCCGCAGGGCGGCCGAAAGCATCCGCAGCAGGAATTCCTGCAGGTCGACACCGCCAACATCCTGTTCATCTGCGGCGGCGCGTTTGCCGGGCTGGACAAGATCATTTCGGATCGCGGCCGCAAGACCTCCATCGGTTTCGGCGCGACGGTGGCTTCGCCGGAAGATCGCCGCACTGGCGATCTGTTCCGCCAGGTCGAACCCGAGGATCTGCTGAAGTTCGGCCTGATCCCGGAATTCGTCGGCCGTCTGCCGGTGCTGGCGACGCTCGAGGATCTCGACGAGCCTGCGCTGATTCAGATCCTGACCGAGCCGAAGAACGCGCTGGTCAAGCAGTATCAGCGCCTGTTCGAGATGGAGAGCGTCGATCTGACCTTCCACGAGAACGCGCTGTCGGCGATCGCCAAGCGTGCCATCGAGCGCAAGACCGGCGCGCGCGGCCTGCGCTCGATCATGGAAGCCATCTTGCTCGACACCATGTTCGAGCTGCCGGCGCTCGAAGGCGTCCGTGAAGTCGTGATTTCGGAGGAGGTCGTTTCGGGCAATGCCCGGCCGCTCTACATCTACTCCGAACAGAAGGAAAAGAAGGGTAACGTCAGCGCCTGACGTGTCTTCTTTCAAGGTTGAAGCGGCGCCGTTCGGCGCCGTTTTCATTTCGTGGACGAGGTCACTGCGGGGCAGGTTGCCTAGCACTAAAGGTAGGTGGAGATGGACCTTGATCTTTGCCGGTGTCTTATCCACTTAACAGTCGAAGGCCACGGGCCGAATTCTGTGCTGCAAAACTCCCGTCACAATCGGTGGTAGGCGGAATGGTCCGCGGTCGTTAATATGAGATTCGCGATTGGCCAAAGGCGATCGTGAAGGAAAGGTTGGACAATGGCCAAAATATCCAAGGCTACCGGTGACGGCGCCTTTGCGGTTCTCCCGCTTCGCGACATCGTGGTGTTCCCACACATGATCGTTCCGCTCTTTGTCGGGCGCGAGAAGTCGATCAAGGCCCTCGAAGAAGTGATGGGTCAGGAAAAGCAGATCCTGCTCGCCACGCAGATGAATGCAGCCGACGACGATCCCGAGCCCGGTGCGATCTATGACATCGGCACGCTCGCCAACGTGCTGCAGCTGCTCAAGCTTCCCGATGGCACCGTGAAGGTGCTGGTCGAGGGTGTCGCGCGCGCCAAGATCGTGACCTTCACCGATCGTACCGACTATCACGAGGCCAAGGCCGGTGTTCTGGCCGAGCCGGAGGAGGAAGAGGTCGAGGTTGAGGCGCTGGCGCGTTCCGTGGTCTCGGACTTCGAGAACTACGTCAAGCTGAACAAGAAGATTTCGCCCGAGGTGGTCGGCGCTGCCAGCCAGATCGACGACTATTCCAAGCTCGCCGATACCGTTGCTTCGCATCTTGCCATCAAGATCCCCGAGAAGCAGGAAATGCTCGCCACGCTTTCCGTCAAGGAGCGTCTCGAGAAGGCTATGGGCTTCATGGAAGCCGAAATCTCCGTCCTGCAGGTGGAGAAGCGCATCCGCTCGCGCGTCAAGCGCCAGATGGAGAAGACGCAGCGCGAGTACTACCTCAACGAGCAGATGAAGGCGATCCAGAAGGAGCTCGGCGAGGGCGAGGACGGCCGCGACGAGGCCGCCGAGATCGAAGCGCGCATCAAGAAGACCAAGCTGACCAAGGAGGCTCGGGAGAAGGCTGAGGCGGAGCTGAAGAAGCTGCGCACCATGTCGCCGATGTCGGCCGAGGCCACGGTCGTGCGCAACTATCTCGACTGGATCCTGTCGATCCCGTGGGGCAAGAATTCCAAGGTCAAGCAGGACCTGAATTTCGCGCAGGACGTGCTCGATACCGATCACTATGGCCTCGACAAGGTCAAGGACCGTATCGTCGAGTACCTGGCCGTGCAGAGCCGCCAGAAGAAGCTGAAGGGGCCGATCCTGTGCCTCGTCGGCCCTCCCGGCGTCGGCAAGACCTCGCTCGGCAAGTCGATTGCCAAGGCGACAGGCCGTGAGTTCATCCGCATGGCGCTCGGCGGCGTGCGTGACGAAGCCGAGATCCGCGGTCACCGCCGCACCTACATCGGTTCGATGCCCGGCAAGGTCATCCAGTCGATGAAGAAGGCGAAGAAGTCCAACCCGCTCTTCCTGCTCGACGAGATCGACAAGATGGGCCAGGACTTCCGTGGCGATCCGTCTTCGGCGCTGCTCGAAGTGCTCGATCCGGAACAGAACGCAACGTTCATGGATCACTATCTGGAGGTCGAATACGATCTCTCGAGCGTGATGTTCGTGACGACGGCCAATACGCTGAACATCCCTGCGCCTCTGATGGATCGCATGGAGATCATCCGTATCGCCGGCTACACCGAGGACGAGAAGATCGAGATCGCCAAGCGGCACCTGCTGCCGAAGGTGGTGCGGGATCATGCGTTGCAGCCGAAGGAGTTCTCGGTTTCCGAGGATGCCATCCGTGCCGTCATCCAGACCTACACCCGCGAGGCGGGTGTCCGCAGCCTTGAGCGCGAGCTGATGAAGCTCGGTCGCAAGGCCGTGACCGAGATCCTCAAGACCAAGAAGAAGTCGGTGAAGATCACCGCCGCCAACTTGGCTGACTATCTCGGCGTGGAGCGGTACCGTTTCGGCCGTGCGGAGTCCGACGATCAGGTCGGTGTCGTCACCGGTCTGGCCTGGACCGAGGTCGGCGGCGAGTTGCTGACGGTGGAAGGTGTCATGATGCCCGGCAAGGGCAAGATGACGGTCACCGGCAACCTGCGCGACGTCATGAAGGAATCGATCTCGGCGGCGGCATCCTACGTCCGCAGCAGGGCACTCGATTTCGGCGTCGAGCCGCCACTGTTCGACAAGCGCGACATCCACGTGCACCTGCCGGAAGGCGCCACGCCGAAGGATGGTCCGTCCGCTGGTGCGGCCATGGCCACCGCTATCGTGTCGATCCTGACCGGTATTCCGGTCCGGGCCGATGTGGCGATGACCGGTGAGATCACGCTTCGCGGTCGCATCCTGCCGATCGGCGGCCTGAAGGAGAAGCTGCTCGCGGCATTGCGCGGCGGCATCAAGAAGGTGCTGATCCCGGAAGACAACGCCAAGGACCTGGCCGAGATTCCGGACAATGTGAAGAACGGAATGGAAATCATTCCGGTCTCCCGTGTCGGCGAGGTGCTGCGGCACGCTCTGGTCAGGATGCCTGAGCCGATCGAGTGGGTGGAGCCCGTCAACGCCCCGGCAAGCGCCGATGTCGATGATGCTGGAAAGTCGCTTGCTCATTAGAGCGTCGCGCGTCCGTTGGGGCGCGCGAAGCTGATCCAGGACTTTAGAGCCGTCGTTGTGTGCGACGAGAATCGGTTTCGATTTTCGGGTTGTTGCATGAGCATCGGCTAAGAGTGCAATGCACAAACGAAAAGCCGGGCCTTCACGCCCGGCTTTTTTGTGAAAAAGCCCGGTTTTCCGGGCTTTTTTCATTGTTTTGTCGGTCTTTTGGCTTGGTTGTCGGAACGCTTCTTTCTAAAGTCCAATCCCTGCCGGATGAGTCGCAAGTTCCGGTTTTCTCATGGAAGGGAATTTTGATGAACAAGAACGAACTGGTGTCCGCTGTCGCCGATGCCGCGAAGATCTCGAAGGGTGACGCGCAGTCGGCGGTGGATGCGGTGTTTGCCGTTATCACCGGCGAGTTGAAGAAGGGTGGCGATGTACGTCTCGTGGGCTTCGGCAATTTCTCGGTTTCGAAGCGCGCTGCCTCGACCGGCCGCAACCCGCAGACCGGCGCGGAAGTGAAGATTCCGGCCCGTACGGTGCCGAAGTTCACCGCCGGCAAGGGCCTGAAGGACGCCGTCAACTAAGGCGCGCTGTTTGTTCAGAACTGCGAAAAGCCGGGCCTAGCGCCCGGCTTTTTTGTTGGCCAGATGGCCAAACCCTGGCCCGGATTAGAAATATGTCTGTGGTTGAACCTGCCTGGCACGCTGGCGCAGGTAGAAACAATAGAAGCCGAAAGCCGCCGCGAACCACATGTAAGCCTCACCGATCGCCAACCGGTTGTTGGAGTTGCTGAGCAGTGTGATGGCGAAGAAGACCAGCGTTGAGATGTAGCAATGCCATGCGGCCGGCTCGATGAGTTTCGTCCGCGCCGCTTGCTGTACCTGCCTTGCCGACCAGGCGAACAGAAAGGCATAGAACGCCAGCCCCGCGATGCCGTAGCGCACGGCGATCTCAAGATAGCCGTTGTGGAAGACATCGTAGATTTGGGTGTGATAGGCCCTGTTTTGCCACTCGGTGAGCCAGGCTGAACTGGCGCCGAAAATCGGATGGTGTTTCCAGATTTCGAGCGCATTGGACCACAACATCAAGCGCTCTTTGGCCGATACAGGCGTCAGGTCGTTCTGGATGGCATGTTCGAGGGCATTGCCTACGCCGTTGGTGGCTGCGTCCGCAATGGACCTTCCGACGAAAGCAACCGTGTCGCCCGCAGTCGACGACAGGATACCGTAGGAGAAGAAAAGGCCAACGAGGATCAGAGCCAGGGCGCCCATAGCTACGAGTACGTGGCGCCGACTTCCCCGCAGCACGGTCAGGACAACCAGCAGAAGAAGCGCGGCAGCCAGGGCAAACCACACGCCCTTCGATCGCAGCGCGACGATGTTGACGACGGCAAAAGCCAGTACGGCTGCTGAGAGCAGCCAGAACAGCACCTTGCCTCCTGCTCCGAGATCGCTGCGCTGCATGGTGTAAATCGCAAACTGCAGCGCGCACAGGAAGATGAAACCGGCGCCGATCGCTGCGTGGATGGGGTTGTTGAACAGCACTGGCTCGGGTTTCAAACCTTGAAGTATAGCCGCGTAGCCGGTGGTCGCTGCAAGAAAAGCCAGGCTCAGAGCCATGAAACTTGCGGCTGCGATCGACGGGCGCCTGACATAGGCCAGGAGTGTGAAGCCCGTCGTCGCATAGAGGGCGGGAAACAAGTAGATGCCTTCAGATGCGCCGAGTTGACCGCTCGTGAAATAGACGACCGCGAGGCGGGCGAACACATAGAAGGTCCAGCCAAAACAGAGATATCCGACCCCGCCGATCAACGGCTTGCCGTATGTCCACAAATCCTTGCCCAGCCAGCGGAAGATGCCCGCCAAGAAAAGGAGGACCCCGGCGTAACGATAGGTATCTGCCTCCCGCCAGACTGGTGAGATGAAAGCCAGCACGAGAAGTGTTGCGAGCATCTGCCACAACAAAGGCTGTGTGGAGGCCGCAAAGTCCGCCCTCTCGCTGTCCAGCGGCGGGCGCAAAAAAACGTGATGCAAACGTCGAAACTGATCCTGCGCCCGGAAGGAGGCCGTTCCCAGCCGTTTCCACCACGAGAATCTGGCGCCCTTGTAGCTTCCGGAAGGCCCTGCGATGCTGGAAACAGCGCTGCGCGATGTGAAGCTCAATACGTTCTTCCGGGTCGAGTAGACTTCGAGGCCGGAATCCCAGAACCGTTCCAGAGCGATGTCCCAAGGCAGGGTCATCGTTGCAAGTTTCGAGATCAGCTTCTGCGCGCCTTGCCTTGTAACGAGATAGGCGGCTGCGGAGCCCTGCGGGCCATGGAGTGCCCGCCCGATCTCGTCGCCTTGCGAGGTTGTGACCGCTCGGATGAACAGCCCTGTTCTGTGGGTGGTGAGTTTTATGGCGTCGAAATTCGGTACGGCGGCGACGATCGCTTCAATCCGGCTCAACGTATCCTCGTTGAACGCGACGTCGTCCTCGATGATCAGTCCATATGGCTTGCCTTCGTCCAGGAATGTCCGCAACGCGGTCAGATGGCTCTGGTAGCAGGCATACTCCGTCGGCAGGATCTCTCGACCGCTTCGTGCCCTGGCCGTTGCCAGGTCGACACCGTTCCAATTCTCAACCGGCAGACCTCTGCCGTCGATCGCCGATACACGGCGCAAGGAAAGTCCCGCGGAACTGGCATTGCCCGCCAGCTCTTCCCAGCGGTCGACTTCGGTGTCGAGATTGATGGCAAAGATAGGGAGATCCATGTCGCGGTTCTAACGTTCCGATCGAAGCACGCTTTACATGCAGAATCACCAACTTGGCCAGCGCGCCGCAGCGCCAGTCTTTAAATTGTAGAGATTTTGGAGGTGTTGATAATCATGGCCATTCTTCACCGGGCTGTTTCGTGGCTGACAGTCGCGGCGGCCAGGGATGTTGTCGTGCTGAAGAAATGATGGTGCCCGCGACGCAGCCGAGCATGCCGCATCTTCATGCAGACAATGCCGCATGAAGATTGAAAAACAACAGCTTTCTGCTGAAAATTAGAATGGCGCGAGTGACGGGGCTCGAACCCGCGACCTCCGGCGTGACAGGCCGGCACTCTAACCGACTGAGCTACACCCGCGCACCAACGACACGTGTTTGTGTCGTCGTTGGCGGCTGGATAAGGGGTTCACCGGCGGGTGTCAAGCGGCCCGTCACGGCTAATTGCAGTTCATGCGAAGGTTTTTTGACAAGCCATCGGAAAGCCGCGAAAGCGCAAGCTTAACATCCCTTCAATCTTGTCATTTGGTCTTGCGAAGCGTTCGCGAACTGCTTAAAGGTCCGCGCCGGAGCGGGCGATTAGCTCAGTTGGTAGAGCGCTTC